>NZ_NEWK01000002.1 GCF_002217655.1 Geobacillus thermocatenulatus | reverse complement strand
GAGATTTCCCACCGCGTTAGGCGGGTAAGATCCCTCGAAGATGACGAGGTCGATAGGTCCGAGGTGGAAGCGTGGCGACACGTGGAGCTGACGGATACTAATCGATCGAGGGCTTAACCTAGAAAAGTGGAAGCGCCGCGTTTAGCTCTCGAGGCCAAATGTTCTTCACCTCGAGGGGTGCTGGCACCCCGAGGGGGAAGGTTATTTGGCAGAAGAGAGCTAGGCGCTGGAACTGGACAGTACGAAAAGTGGAGGCCGCCCGCTGATCGGCGAAACGCGCTGGAGGGCCTGCGAGCGGGCTTAGCCCGCCGCAGCAGGACCGAAGCGTCGCGAGCCGATGGCGGCTGGAACTAGACACCGCGAAAAAGTGGAAGCGCCGCGGCTTCTTCCAACGGTTATCTAGTTTTGAAGGAATGAATTTCCTTCTTGACATTGTTTGTTTTCCAAGTATAATAAATGATGTCAAAACTGAATCGTTTGCCTAGTGGCTATGGCGGAGGGGAAACACCCGTTCCCATCCCGAACACGGAAGTTAAGCCCTCCAGCGCCGATGGTAGTTGGGGCCAGCGCCCCTGCAAGAGTAGGTCGCTGCTAGGCGAAAATCCCCTGCTGTATATACAGCAGGGGATTTTTGATTTGATTCAACCCAAAAATTTCCGCATTAAGTATTCATGAAGCAGCAACGGCACTTTTTCCGCCGACACGGAGAGAAACTCAAGAATAAACGTGTATGCCTTGCTTGAGTAAGAATGGAGAAGCTCGCTCCACCATTCCGTCTCATAGCGCGAAATCATGCTCAAGTTATACAGCAACAAGTAATGGGCGTGTATTTCTGGAAGCGAGAATGTTTTCTCTTTCTTGACTGGAATTCGGAGTGTACCGTCAAGATGGAATAAAAACGGACCTTCTCCGGCCGGCGACAGCGGCGATTCTATATGAAAATACAGAAATTCTCCTTCTTCTTTGGCGAACGAAAGCCGCTTTCCTTGTCCTTCTTCACAGAGATATTGGACAAAGCGGGACAACGACATATGGTAGTGATCCAAAATCACTTTTGGGATGGCGAGCATCGGCGGCGAAGCAGTATGTACAACAGGCAAGGATAACGGTTTTTTTCGCCCGCTTAGAAGAAAAAACGTTTCATGCAACTCGCCAATTCGTTGCAACAGCGCGCCCATGCGAAATTTTTCCCCAGCTTCTTGTTTCACATGAAACATTTTTTCAGAAAAATGTGCGAATAAACCGTTTTTTTGTATTTTTACTTCATCATCTAAAAATTCGTAGCCCTGTTTTTTTCGTTTTCTTGCTGATACACCATGGGCCAAGACCGATGTTGATTCCGGGTAGTCAGGGTCGACAGTGAGCAGGCATGCTTTTAAGAGCTGCACCATGCCGTAAAACAAGAGAACCGGCTTGATGGACAGCGGCGCCTGCTGGGCAGCGGCGTAAAAGTTTTGCCCGTGTTCCAGATAATATAAAAATGGGTAACAGTTTGCATAACTACGTTGGACGGCGTCATCCCGCTGCAGCTGTTGATAGCATTGCCGCAAAAATTGTTGCGCAGTATCGGCCGAGCGGAAAACAGAAAGGCGAAACAGTTGACCGTGATTTCCGAACATTTTTACCCCCCTTACATAAGAATTGTCTTGAAATAACTGAAAAGTTGGACATTTTCTTGATTCCTTGACAGTAGTTTAACCAGTTGTTAAGCTACTAATAATATTTCCGGACAAGGGGGAGAAAACATGTGGGAAGCGAAATTCGCCAAGGAAGGATTGACGTTTGATGATGTTCTTCTCATCCCAGCGAAGTCGGATGTATTGCCGCGCGATGTTGATGTAACCACGAAGTTGAGCGATACGCTGCAGTTGAACATCCCGATTCTCAGCGCCGGGATGGATACGGTCACCGAAGCGGAGATGGCAATTGCGATGGCGCGTCAGGGAGGCCTTGGCATCATTCACAAAAATATGTCGATCGAACAGCAGGCCGAGCAGGTCGACAAGGTGAAACGGTCGGAACGAGGCGTCATTACGGACCCGTTTTTCCTAACGCCGGATCATCAAGTGTATGATGCAGAACACTTAATGAGTAAATATCGGATTTCGGGGGTGCCGATCGTCAACAACCCCGAGGAGCAAAAATTGGTCGGCATTATTACGAACCGTGACTTGCGTTTCATTCAAGACTATTCGATTAAAATTTCCGAGGTAATGACGAAGGAAAACTTGATCACTGCTCCGGTGGGGACAACGTTGGAGGAAGCAGAGAAAATTTTGCAGCGACACAAGGTCGAAAAACTGCCTCTTGTTGATGAAAACGGTGTGCTGAAGGGATTAATTACGATCAAGGATATTGAAAAGGTCATTGAGTTCCCGAATTCGGCGAAAGATGCGAAAGGGAGGCTGATTGTCGGGGCGGCCGTCGGGGTGACGGCGGACACGATGATTCGCGTCAAAAAGCTTGTTGAGGCAGGGGTTGATGTCATTGTCGTTGACACGGCGCACGGCCATTCGAAAGGCGTCCTAGAGACGGTGGCCAACATCCGACACCAATACCCGGACTTGAACATCATCGCCGGCAATGTCGCGACAGCTGAAGGGACGCGCGACTTGATTGAGGCTGGGGCGAACATTATTAAAGTCGGAATCGGTCCGGGGTCCATCTGCACGACCCGGGTTGTCGCCGGGGTTGGTGTGCCGCAAATTACGGCGATCTACGACTGTGCGACTGAGGCGCGCAAACATGGCGTCCCGATCATCGCTGACGGCGGGATCAAATATTCCGGTGACATTGTGAAGGCGATCGCGGCTGGGGCGCATGCGGTGATGCTCGGCAGCTTGCTTGCTGGTGTTTCCGAAAGCCCAGGTGAGACGGAAATTTACCAAGGCCGCCGCTTCAAGGTGTACCGGGGCATGGGATCGGTCGCAGCCATGGAGCGCGGCAGCAAAGACCGCTATTTTCAAGAAGATGCGAAAAAGTTTGTTCCGGAAGGCATCGAGGGACGCGTTCCATACAAAGGGCCGCTTGCTGACACGATTTATCAGCTTGTCGGTGGCTTGCGCGCCGGCATGGGCTATTGTGGAACCCGCAATTTGGAAGAGCTGCGCGAAAAAACGCAGTTTATCCGCATGACGAGCGCGGGGCTCCGTGAAAGCCATCCGCATGACGTGCAAATTACGAAAGAAGCGCCGAACTACTCTGCTTTTTGATCGGAGTTGCGCCGATCGGCTCAACTTTGACGGAGACATGTCCTCCGTCTATTTTTTTGGCCGACGGTATGTTACAATAACGGTTGTGTGAGGAGGGTGTCATTGTGAGGAGGAGAAAACAAAACTGGTTGTTTTGGTTGCTGTCGATTTGCCTTTGTTTCACGTTTGGTCCGTTTCAACAGACGGTGAAGGCGGAAAGCGCCCCGCTTGACATCCGGGCGGACGCTGCGATTTTAGTGGATGCACAAACGGGAAGAATTTTGTATGAAAAAAATATCGATACGGTGCTTGGGATTGCCAGCATGACGAAAATGATGACCGAGTATTTGCTTCTTGACGCCATTAAGGCGAAGCGCGTCAAATGGGATCAAATGTACACGCCAAGCGATTACGTGTACCGGCTGTCGCAAGACCGGGCGCTGTCCAATGTCCCGTTGCGAAAAGATGGCAAGTATACGGTGCGTGAGCTGTACGAGGCAATGGCCATTTATTCGGCGAACGGGGCAACGGTCGCGATTGCTGAGATCATCGCTGGATCGGAGAAAAATTTTGTGAAAATGATGAACGACAAAGCGAAAGAGCTTGGGCTGAAAGATTATAAGTTTGTCAATGCCACAGGGTTGAGCAATAAGGATTTAAAAGGATTCCATCCAGAAGGGACAAGCACAAATGAGGAAAACGTCATGTCCGCACGTGCGATGGCGATGCTTGCTTACCGGTTGCTGAAAGATCATCCCGAAGTGCTGAAAACAGCGAGCATTCCTCATAAAGTATTCCGGGAAGGAACAAAAGATGAAATCAAAATGGACAACTGGAATTGGATGCTGCCTGGGCTTGTGTACGGATACGAAGGTGTAGACGGGTTGAAAACCGGCTATACGGAATTTGCCGGCAACTGTTTCACCGGGACGGCGAAACGAAACGGCGTCCGCTTGATTTCGGTTGTCATGAACGCGAAAGATGCGAGTGGGAAAACAACAAAAGAGGCGCGCTTTAAAGAGACAGAAAAACTATTTAACTACGGATTCAACCAATACTCCCTCGAGACGCTTTATCCAAAAGGGTACCAGCTGAAAGGAAAAGAAACACTTCCGGTCGTGAAAGGGAAAGAAAAAGAGGTTCGTGTCGCGACAGGAAAGAATCTGGATCTGCTTGTGAAAAACGGCGAGGAAAAACAATACAAACCTGTATATGTGTTGGACAAGAAAAAAATGACAAAAGAAGGAAAGCTAGTCGCCCCTTTGAAAAAAGGGGAAACGGTTGGATATATGACGCTCGAATATAAAGGGGACGACTCCCTTGCCTTCTTAAGTCCAGACATGCAAAAAAACATCCGTGTGCCGCTTGTCACAACAGCTGAAGTCGAAAAAGCCAATTGGTTTGTTCTTTCGATGCGCGCGGTCGGCGGACTGTTTGTTGATTTATGGACAAGCGTCGCCAAAACAGTGAAAGGCTGGCTGTAAAATCGACTCCCCTTGATGGGGAGCTTTTTTCCATTGTGATTTTTGTAAAAATTGAGGTAAAATAAAACAGTGGAGTCGTCCTTTTGCATGCCTCGCAAAGCATAAGGATTAGGAATAGGGGGAATCAACGTTGGCATTGACAGGTACGGACCGCGTCAAACGCGGCATGGCGGAAATGCAAAAAGGCGGCGTCATCATGGACGTCGTGAACGCAGAACAGGCGAAAATCGCTGAAGCGGCAGGGGCTGTCGCGGTTATGGCGCTCGAGCGCGTCCCGGCGGACATTCGCGCCGCTGGCGGTGTCGCACGCATGGCCGACCCGACGGTGATCGAAGAAGTGATGAACGCCGTTTCGATCCCAGTCATGGCGAAAGTGCGGATCGGCCACTATGTTGAGGCGCGTGTCTTAGAAGCGCTTGGCGTCGACTACATTGACGAAAGCGAAGTATTAACGCCGGCTGATGAGGAATTCCATATTGACAAACGGCAGTTTACCGTTCCATTTGTGTGCGGTTGCCGCGATTTAGGGGAAGCGGCGCGCCGCATTGCAGAAGGGGCATCGATGTTGCGGACCAAAGGAGAGCCGGGGACAGGCAACATTGTTGAGGCCGTGCGCCATATGCGCAAAGTGAACGCGCAAATTCGCAAAGTCGTCAACATGAGCGAAGATGAGCTTGTCGCTGAGGCGAAACAACTTGGGGCTCCGGTTGAGGTGCTGCGCGAGATCAAGCGGCTTGGCCGCCTGCCGGTTGTCAACTTCGCTGCCGGCGGTGTCGCGACACCGGCTGACGCAGCTTTGATGATGCATCTGGGCGCGGACGGCGTCTTCGTTGGATCGGGCATTTTCAAATCGGAAAATCCGGAAAAATACGCGCGCGCGATCGTAGAGGCGACGACTCATTACGAAGACTATGAATTGATCGCACATTTGTCGAAAGGATTGGGCGGCGCGATGCGCGGCATCGATATCGCGACATTGTTGCCGGAGCACCGGATGCAAGAACGCGGCTGGTAAGCGAAATAAAGGAGCAAAGCAACGATGAAAATAGGTGTACTTGGACTGCAAGGAGCTGTGCAGGAACATGTTCGCGCCATTGAGGCGTGCGGCGCCGAGGCGGTCGTCGTGAAGAAGCCGGAGCAGCTTTCAGGACTCGACGGACTCGTGCTCCCGGGCGGCGAAAGCACAACGATGCGGCGCCTCATGGACCGGTACGGATTGATGGAGCCACTGAAGCAATTTGCCGCTGATGGCAAGCCGATGTTTGGGACATGCGCCGGGCTCATTTTGCTGGCGAAACGAATCGTCGGGTATGACGAGCCGCACTTAGGCTTAATGGATATTACGGTCGAGCGGAACTCGTTTGGGCGGCAGCGGGAAAGCTTTGAGGCGGAGCTGTCGATTAAGGGTGTTGGCGACGGGTTTGTCGGCGTCTTCATCCGTGCTCCGCACATTGTCGAGGTCGGCGACGAGGTCGATGTCTTGGCGACATACAACGACCGCATTGTCGCGGCCCGGCAAGGCCAGTTTCTCGGCTGCTCGTTCCATCCAGAGCTGACCGATGACCATCGGTTTATGCAATATTTCTTAAATATGGTCAAGGAAGCGAAAACCGTCTCGAACATTTCATCATCAGGACAAAAGCGATGAGAGGAACAAGTAGCAGGCCCCCTTCCTTTCAGAGAGCCGGTGGGTGGTGCGAACCGGCAAGGAAGAGCTTGTGAATCCATCCTCGAGCAAAACGTTGAACGCCCAAAGGGCCAGTAGGCGTTTTCGGCCGCCGCCGTTAACGGCAAAAGAGGAAGGCATAGCAAGCCTTCAATAAGGGGGGCACCGCGGGATCGCTCCCGTCCCTTTTTTGGGACGGGGGCTTTTTTATGTATAATATTGAATGGAAAAGGAGGTAAAAGACATGCTGGATGTGAAAATATTGCGCACCCAGTTTGAAGAAGTGAAAGAAAAACTAATGCAGCGCGGCGGAGATTTGGCGAACATCGACCGGTTTGAACAGCTGGACAAAGAACGCCGCCGCTTGATTGCTGAGGTGGAAGAACTAAAAAGCAAACGCAACGATGTGTCGCAGCAAATCGCTGTCCTCAAGCGCGAGAAAAAGGATGCTGAGCCGCTGATTGCCCAAATGCGCCAAGTCGGCGACCGCATTAAGCAAATGGACGAGCGCGTTCGCCAATTGGAAGAGGAACTCAACGCCCTGTTGTTATCGATTCCAAATATTCCGCATGAATCCGTGCCGATCGGCCAGTCGGAAGAGGACAATGTCGAAGTGCGGAGATGGGGGGAGCCGCGTTCGTTTTCCTTTGAGCCGAAGCCGCATTGGGAAATCGCCGATCGGCTCGGTTTGCTCGACTTTGAGCGAGCCGCCAAAGTGGCGGGAAGCCGATTTGTCTTTTATAAAGGGTTAGGAGCGCGGCTTGAGCGGGCGCTCATCAACTTTATGCTTGACATCCATCTCGATGAATTCGGTTATGAAGAAGTGTTGCCTCCATATTTAGTGAACCGGGCGAGCATGATCGGAACCGGACAGTTGCCGAAATTTGCCGAGGATGCGTTCCATTTGGACAGCGAAGATTATTTCCTCATTCCGACCGCTGAGGTGCCGGTGACGAACCTGCACCGCGACGAAATTTTGGTCGCAGATGATTTGCCGCTTTACTATGCGGCCTACAGCGCCTGCTTCCGCGCGGAAGCCGGGTCGGCCGGCCGCGACACGAGAGGGCTGATCCGCCAGCACCAGTTCAACAAAGTGGAGCTTGTCAAGTTTGTCAAACCGGAAGATTCGTACGATGAACTGGAAAAATTGACGCGCCAGGCAGAGACGATTTTACAGCGGCTCGGTCTTCCGTACCGCGTTGTCGCCTTGTGCACCGGAGACCTTGGATTCTCGGCGGCGAAAACGTACGATATTGAAGTTTGGCTGCCAAGTTACGGAACGTACCGGGAAATTTCGTCATGCAGCAACTTTGAGGCGTTTCAAGCGCGCCGTGCCAACATCCGCTTCCGTCGCGATCCAAAAGCGAAACCGGAGTACGTGCATACATTAAATGGTTCGGGGCTAGCCATTGGGCGGACGGTCGCCGCCATTTTGGAAAACTACCAGCAAGAAGACGGCTCGGTCATCGTTCCGGAAGCGCTTCGTCCTTACATGGGGAATCGGGACGTCATTCGCTGAAAAAAGGTGCTTGAGGCAAATCGTTGGTTGACTTTTCCCGACTGCCGTGTTATAGTGAATGACGTTGGCAATGAGGAACAAGAAATCTTGTTCTTGGCCAAGACGATGATGAAGAGGACTGACGCGCATAAGAGGAGATTGTCATCTGAAACGGCTGACCGCCGAAAGCCGTTTCCCATCATAAAAAAACCCGCCGGTCAACGGCGGGTTTTTTATGCCTTTATTTTTTTACAACAGTAAATTGATCAGCGATCAGCAGCCAGTTTTGTGGAAAATCAATGCCAAGTTTCCAATAGCTGACCCCGCGCAAACCAAGTTCCTTCACGAGATTCAATTTTGCTTGAATGGAGCGGGCGTCCTCAAACCATACTTCATGCTCGCGTCCGTTTTCGTCGCGATAGCGAAAATGCGGTGCTTGTGCCTCCGTATCGTATTCGATGGCAACGTTATACTTTGCGGCGAGGGCGATGGCTTGCTGCGGGCTGATGGCCTGGGCGTACGGGCCGCCGGGTACATATGGCAGCGTCCAGTCGTAGCCATACAAGTTTTGCCCCATCAAAATTTTTCCGGCTGGCATTTCAGAGATGGCGTACTCGAGAACGCGGCGGACCGGACCGAGCGGGGACACCGGCATCGGCGGCCCGCCGCTGTAGCCCCATTCATACGTCATGATCACGACAAAGTCGACAATTTGTCCATGGGCTCGGTAGTCGTGTGCTTCGTACCAACGTCCGCGCTGGGTCGCGCTCGTTTTCGGCGCCAAGGCGGTCGACATCATCCATCCTTCCCGTTCAAACCGCCGTTTCGCTTTGCGCAAAAACGCATTATACGCCTCACGGTCTTCCGGGCGCAAATATTCAAAATCAAAATGGATGTCGCGGAAGCCATACCGTCTAGCGGTCACGACAATGTTGTCGAGCAGACGATTTTGCAGCGTTTCGTTTGTTAACATAAGCGCGCCGAGCTCGTCGCTGAACTGCCCGTTTTCAATGTTGGCGACAACCATAACGAGCGTGACGCGGTTGACGCGGGCAATATCCGGAAAGTCGTCAAGCGGCGGCTCTTGCAATGTCGCGTCGCGTCGGATCGCAAAATAAAAAGGACTCAAATAAGTCAAATACGGAGCGGCTTCGCGAGCGCTCGCCTCCAGCGCTGGGCTGACAGTCGCGCCGCGCGGTTCAATATAGGCGTTAAACTCCGCTCTTCGCTTGGCGCCGGGCGGTATATAAAGCCGCTGTCCGACCTTAAGCGGAGCGTTTAAGGAGAGGCGATTCACTTCGGCAAGCCGCTGCATCGGAATCGAAAATCGGCGTGCAATCGACCATAACGTGTCGCCGCGCTGCACCCAGTAAAAACGACCGACGATCGGGATCACGAGCGCCTGGCCGACAACGAGCTTATCAGGGTTTGGAAGCTTGTTGGCCCGGACAATTTCTTCCGCCGTGGTCCCGTATGCCTCGGCGATCCCACTTAACGTTTGTCCACTCTGCACTACGTGGATTTGCATACTTGACCTCCTAGTTGCGTCTTTATTCTCCATATTCTATGATGAAAAGAAAGGAGAAATGACCGTTGTGTGAAGGGGTATACGATGAACACCGACGAGTACTACATGCGATTGGCAATGGAAGAAGCAAAAAAAGCGGAGCAGATCGGCGAGGTGCCGATCGGCGCTGTCATCGTTCAAGACGGCCGCATTATCGCCCGCGCCCATAATTTGCGGGAAACTGAACAACGCGCCATCGCTCATGCAGAAATTTTGGCAATCGATGAAGCATGCCGGGAAACTGGTTCATGGCGGCTTGAGCGGGCGACGTTGTACGTAACGCTTGAGCCGTGCGCCATGTGCGCAGGCGCCATTGTTCTTTCCCGCATCGAACGAGTCGTGTTTGGCGCGTTTGACCCAAAGGGAGGGTGCGCTGGGACATTGATGAACTTATTGCAGGAAAGCCGATTTAACCATCAGGTTGAGGTGGTAAGCGGAGTGCTTGCTGATGAGTGCGGTTCGCTGTTGAGCCAATTTTTTCGACGATTGCGCGAACAAAAGAGAAATGTTGGCGGGAGTGCCAATGAAAATTCCGTCGATTGACATTGCATTTTTTCCGCTAACGAGCTATACTGATAGTGCCGTGCTAAGCGGGGAGGTAGCGGTGCCCTGTACTCGCAATCCGCTCTAGCGAGGCTGAATTCCTTCTCGAGGTTAGTCTGTTGCGAGGCCTGTCTCAAGCAAGTGGTGTTGACGTCTGGGTCCCGCGCAATGGGATTCCGTGAACCCTGTCAGGTCCGGAAGGAAGCAGCAGTAAGCGGATGCTCCCATGTGCCGCGGGGGCGCCTGGGCTGAGCTAACTGCTTGAGCAACGCTCGGGGCAGCTAATCGACAGAAGGTGCACGGCCTTACATAGCGATAGGGAACAAAACCCACTCATGGCGAGTGGGTTTTTTGTTATTTCAAATTGCAATAGGAAGTTATATAATAGATAGGACGAGAGAAAGAGGAGGGCCGTTTTCCGTGGCATACCAAGCGTTATATCGCGTGTTTCGGCCGCAGCGCTTTGCGGACATGGTCGGCCAAGAACACGTGACCAAGACGTTGCAAAGCGCCCTGCTTCAACATAAAATATCGCACGCTTACTTATTTTCCGGCCCGCGCGGTACAGGAAAAACGAGCGCAGCGAAAATTTTCGCCAAGGCGGTCAACTGTGAACAGGCGCCAGCGGCGGAGCCATGCAATGAGTGTCCAGCTTGCCTCGGCATTACGAATGGAACGGTTCCCGATGTGCTGGAAATTGACGCTGCTTCCAACAACCGCGTCGATGAAATTCGTGATATCCGTGAGAAGGTGAAATTTGCGCCGACGTCGGCCCGCTACAAAGTGTATATCATCGACGAGGTGCATATGCTGTCGATCGGTGCGTTTAACGCGCTGTTGAAAACGTTGGAGGAGCCGCCGAAACACGTCATTTTCATTTTGGCCACGACCGAGCCGCACAAAATTCCGGCGACGATCATTTCCCGCTGCCAACGGTTTGATTTTCGCCGCATCCCGCTTCCGGCGATCGTTTCACGGCTAAAGTATGTCGCAAGCGCCCAAGGTGTCGAGGCGTCCGATGAGGCATTGTCCGCCATCGCCCGTGCTGCAGACGGGGGGATGCGCGATGCGCTCAGCTTGCTTGATCAAGCCATTTCGTTCAGCGACGGGAAACTTCGGCTCGACGACGTGCTGGCGATGACCGGGGCTGCATCATTTGCCGCCTTATCGAGCTTCATCGAAGCCATCCACCGCAAAGATACAGCGGCGGTTCTTCAGCAGTTGGAAACGATGATGGCGCAAGGGAAAGATCCGCATCGTTTGGTTGAAGACTTGATTTTGTACTATCGCGATTTATTGCTGTACAAAACCGCTCCCGATGTGGAGGGAGCGATTCAAATTGCTGTCGTTGACGAAGCGTTCACTTCACTGTCGGAAATGATTCCGGTTTCCAATTTATACGAGGCCATCGAGTTGCTGAACAAAAGCCAGCAAGAGATGAAGTGGACAAACCACCCGCGCCTTCTGTTGGAAGTGGCGCTTGTAAAGCTTTGCCATCCATCAGCCGCCGCTCCGTCGCTGTCGGCTTCCGAGTTGGAACCGTTGATAAAGCGGATTGAAACGCTGGAGGCGGAATTGCGGCGCCTGAGGGAACAACCGCCTGCCCCTCCGTCGACCGCCGCGCCGGTGAAAAAATTGTCCAAACCGACGAAAACGGGGGGATATAAAGCCCCGGTTGGCCGCATTTACGAGCTGTTGAAACAGGCGACGCATGAAGATTTAGCTTTGGTGAAAGGATGCTGGGCGGATGTGCTCGACACGTTGAAACGGCAGCATAAAGTGTCGCACGCTGCCTTGCTGCAAGAGAGCGAGCCGGTTGCAGCGAGCGCCTCAGCGTTTGTGTTAAAATTCAAATACGAAATCCACTGCAAAATGGCGACCGATCCCACAAGTTCGGTCAAAGAAAACGTCGAAGCGATTTTGTTTGAGCTGACAAACCGCCGCTTTGAAATGGTAGCCATTCCGGAGGGAGAATGGGGAAAAATAAGAGAAGAGTTCATCCGCAATAAGGACGCCATAGTGGAAAAAAGCGAAGAAGATCCGTTAATCGCCGAAGCGAAGCGGCTGTTTGGCGAAGAGCTGATCGAAATTAAAGAATAAACCGTTTCAAGGAGGATGCCAAGATGATGCGTGGCGGAATGGGCAATATGCAAAAAATGTTAAAACAAATGCAAAAAATGCAAAAAGAAATGCAAAAAGCGCAGGAAGAGTTGGCGGAAAAAACGGTGGAAGGCACGGCGGGCGGAGGTATGGTGACCGTTGTCGCTAACGGTCATAAACAAATTTTGGAAGTAAAAATTAAAGAGGAAGTCGTCGACCCAGACGATATTGAAATGCTGCAAGATTTGATTTTGGCAGCGACAAACGATGCGTTGAAAAAAGCGGATGAGTTGGCTAATGAAATGATGGGGCAGTTTACAAAAGGACTTAACATTCCAGGGTTGTTCTAGGGGGGGCGTATGCATTATCCAGAACCGCTATCGAAGTTGATTGACAGTTTTATGAAACTGCCCGGCATCGGCCCGAAAACGGCTGCCCGCCTTGCATTTCATGTGCTGGCGATGAAAGAAGACACCGTGCTTGGGTTTGCCAAAGCGCTCGTTGATGTCAAGCGGCATATTCATTATTGCACGATTTGCGGACATATTACAGATACAGACCCTTGCTACATCTGCAAAGACGAGCGGCGCGATCGGACGACGATTTGCGTTGTTCAGGATCCGAAAGATGTCATCGCCATGGAGAGGATGAAAGAATACAATGGCCTGTACCACGTGTTGCACGGGGCCATCTCGCCGATGGAAGGCATCGGACCGGAAGATATTAAAATCGCCGAGCTGCTCACGCGATTGCAGGATGAGACGGTCCAAGAGGTGATTTTAGCGACCGACCCGAACATCGAGGGAGAGGCAACGGCGATGTACATCTCCCGCCTGTTGAAGCCGACAGGAATCAAAGTCACCCGCATCGCCCATGGCTTGCCGGTCGGCGGCGACTTGGAGTATGCGGACGAAGTGACGTTATCAAAAGCGTTGGAAGGGCGCCGTGAGCTATAGAGAGAAAGAAGGTGGGGATCGGTTTGTTATGGCGGCGAAAGGGGAAACTAAAAAGACAATTTGATGAGAAGTTAATGGCTGAACTACAAAAGGCTAGAACGGAATGGCTTGAGCAGAAACAACTCATCGAAAAAAGCGTCGATCCGTCTCCGGAGGTGCTGAGCGCATTGCAACTCGCTGAGGCCAAATATTTTTTTCTCCTCCGTGAAGCGAAGCACCGCCGCATCACACTTAAGGAAGTGCGTTAACTTCCTTATTTTTTTGTTCTTTTTTCCCCTGTTTCTCATACGTTGGTAGTACAAGCGTGCAAAAAGGGGGTTCAAACGTTGGAGCCGAACGTCGTCATTACCGTGTTGCTAGCGCTTATCGCCGTTTTGCTTATCGTCGGCGCCCGTCTCAAAGCGCTTCGTCTGATTGGCTACGCTGCTATCCGCCTGATCGTCGGGGCGCTCGCGCTGTTTGTCATCAACGCCATCGGCGGGCATTTTAACATCCATATTCCGATTAACCTCGTTACCTCAATCGTTTGCGGATTTCTTGGCCTCCCTGGAGCGGCAGCGTTAATCGTGATTGACCGATATATTTTGTAGGCATCATTATTCAAGATGCCTTTTATTTTTTTTGTTTAAAAGTTATTGACTTTTATATGACAATGCATTATATTAATCAATGTCGCTGTTCATGAAAGATATGTTGACAACAAATTAAATGATATGTATAATAATAAAAGTGTGCAAGATAAACAAGTTCCTTGAAAACTAAACAAAACGCAAGCGTCATAAGAAAAGCGGAGGTCCGATATTTCGCCTAACAGCAGCCCGCGTCCTGCGGGCAACGGTGAAATATCGCCATCCTGGCGATCGCGACGGGCAAATGTTCTTCACCCGCAGGGGTGCTTGCACCCCGAGGGGGGAGGTGATTTGACCCCGAGCGGCGGCGGACCGAAGCTGGACAATTCGAAAAGCAGAGGCCGCTTGCCTATCGGCGAAACGCGCTGAGAGGCCCGCGAGCGGGCTTAGCCCGCCAAAGCGGGACACGAAGCGTCGCGAGCCGATAGCGGCCGAAGCTAGACAATCCGAAAAGCCAATCAACTTTCTTTTGGAGAGTTTGATCCTGGCTCAGGACGAACGCTGGCGGCGTGCCTAATACATGCAAGTCGAGCGGACCGAACGGGAGCTTGCTCTCGTTTGGTCAGCGGCGGACGGGTGAGTAACACGTGGGCAACCGCGTTAGGCGGGTAAGATCCCTCGAAGATGACGAGGTCGATAGGTCCGAGGTGGAAGCGTGGCGACACGTGGAGCTGACGGATACTAATCGATCGAGGGCTTAACCTAGAAAAGTGGAAGCGCCGCGGCTTCTTCCAACGGTTATCTAGTTTTGAAGGAATGAATTTCCTTCTTGACATTGTTTGTTTTCCAAGTATAATAAATGATGTCAAAACTGAATCGCTTGCCTAGTGGCTATGGCGGAGGGGAAACACCCGTTCCCATCCCGAACACGGAAGTTAAGCCCTCCAGCGCCGATGGTAGTTGGGGCCAGCGCCCCTGCAAGAGTAGGTCGCTGCTAGGCAATAAACGAGCAGCCAGTTGCATTTGTGCAATTGGCTGCTTTCGTTTTTTGAGGAAAAAACGATAAGGACCCGCTCAATGTCTCTCTTCCTTTCATCTACTAGTATAGAATGTTAGCAATGTGGGAAACATAGAGGATGGGAGGTGGAGAGCGTGAGGACATCAATAGCAGACCGGAATCAACGCGAACATGCATGCATCGTTTGTGAACAGGAAAAAAAGGAAGGTATTTTCCTGTTTGGCCATTTTCTTTGTTTGGACTGCAACCAGGCGATTGTGCAAACGAATACGGACGACCCGGACTACTCGTTTTATGTGCGGCAGCTGCGCAAAATGTTTACATCGAAAATTCACTCGTAATCAGGGCCTGCATTTGGGCCTGTTTTTATTTGCGTTTGACGCGACTCGTGCGTTTTTTCGGGCGTTTGTGATACTATATGTTTGATGTTTCTCCTGCATATCCCATGCATTTCGGCAGTCTGCCCGGATGATGGCCGTTCTGGGACAGACAGCAAGGAAAGAGGATGATGATGGATCAAACGAAAACTCCTTTATATGACGCTCTCGCGCACCATTGGGCGCGCCGCCCGGTTTCGTTTCACGTGCCGGGACATAAATACGGCGCTTTGTTTTCAAAACGAGGGCGAGATATGTTTGCGCCGCTGTTGGCGTTGGATGCGACGGAAATTTCCGGCTTGGATGACTTGCATCATCCTGAGTCGGTGATTGCCGAGGCGCAGGCGCTGGCGGCTGAGCTGTATGGCGTTAGGGAGACGTTTTTCCTTGTGAACGGTTCGACGGCAGGGAATTTGGCCATGATCGCCGCCGTGTGTGATGGAAAGAGGAAGAAAGTAATTGTACAACGCAATTGCCATAAATCGGTGATGCATGCATTGCAACTCATGGGGGCCACTCCTGTTCTACTTGCTCCCGAGTTTGACCGTGATGTGTGTGTCGCGTCGCACATTCGTCCTGAAGCGGTCAAAGAGGCATTGGCGCTTTATGATGATGTTGCTTCGGTTGTATTGACGAACCCAAATTATTATGGAATGGCCGCCGATTTGACAGAAATCGTCCGTCTCGTTCATGAACATGGCATTCCGGTGCTGGTTGATGAGGCGCATGGCGCTCATTTCGTTGCCGGCCCCCCTTTTCCGACATCGGCGCTTGGCTATGGCGCTGATGTCGTCGTACAGTCGGCGCATAAAACGTTGCCGGCGATGACGATGGGAGCGTTTTTGCATGTAAACAGCGAGCTGGTTGATCTTGAGCGGTTGAAATATTTTTTGCAGTTGTTTCAGTCAAGCAGCCCGTCTTACCCGATTATGGCGTCGCTCGATTTGGCGCGGAGTTATGTCGCCCAGCTTTCAAAAAGCGATACGGCGGCGATTGTGGCAGAAATTGAGAAGTTTAAAGCAGCCTTGGCCGATATTGACGGGGTGGCAGTCGTTTGTTCCCGCCATTTTGGCGTACAGACCGACCCGCTGAAAGTAACGGTGCAGACGCGCTGTTCCTTGACCGGGTATGAACTTCAGCGTCGGCTTGAGCGCGAAGGGGTGTTTGTCGAGCTTGCTGATCAAATGAATGTGCTTTTCGTTTGCCCGCTGGCGGTAACTGGGCGGCTTCAGGAAGCAGCGGAGAAAATCAAACGAGCGTGGCGCGATTTGCCAGATGGCGAGGCGCCGGTGTGTGACGCTTCGCCTTTTCTCGGACCGCCGCTATCGGTTTTAGTCCCGTATAATGAGCTTCGCCATTTGCGGACAAAAGCTGTGGCGCTCGAGGAAGCTGAAGGACATATAGCAGCGGAAACGGTCATTCCATATCCGCCTGGGGTGCCGCTCGTGTGGGTCGGAGAACGGATCGGCCGCGGCCATATTGAACAGATCCGCCAGCTTCTTTGTCAGCGGGCGCACATACAAGGCGGAAGCCGGCTGAAAGATGGTCAGCTGGTTGTATACGAATAGGAAGGATGGAAAGGATGCCGCGAGTGATGAACGGATGCTTTTTTTCGTTTGAAGGGCCGGAAGGAGCCGGCAAAACGACGATGATCAGCAAATTGGAGTCGTTGTTGCGTGAGCGGGGGATTGACGTCGTGGCGACGAGGGAACCGGGCGGGGTGCGCATTGCCGAGGCGATTCGCTCCATCATTTTAAACCGTGATTATACGGAAATGGACGGGCGGACGGAGGCGCTTTTATATGCGGCGGCGCGCCGGCAGCATTTGCTTGAGAAAATCGTGCCGGCGCTTGAGGCTGGGTGCGTCGTCCTTTGCGACCGGTTTGTTGACAGCTCCCTCGCCTACCAAGGATTTGCCCGCGGGCTTGGCATTGAAGAAGTATGGAAAATTAATGAGTTCGCTATTGATGGGTATATGCCGTCGCTGACGATTTATTTTGATATCGATCCGCAAATTGGGCTTGAACGAATCCGGCGAAACCGCGGCCGGGAAGTGAATCGGCTTGACCTTGAAACGTTGTCTTTTCATGAGAAGGTGCGAGAAGGGTATCAGGAACTCGCCAGACGGTTTGCCGACCGCATTGTCGTCATCGACGCGAACCGTCCGCTTGATGATGTATTCGCCGAAACAACAGCAGCGGTGCTTTCCCGCTTGAAAGGAAGATGACAGCGCCATTTCCATGAATCCGACCGTGATGATTCCTAGCGGACATGATAGAATAGAAATAAGAAATCAAGGAAGAGTGATGGCGATGCGATGGGAACAGCTAGCGAAACGCCAGCCGGTGGTGGCGAAAATGCTGCAAAGCGGCTTGGAAAAAGGGCGGATTTCTCATGCGTACTTGTTTGAGGGCCAGCGGGGGACGGGCAAAAAAGCGGCCAGTTTGTTGTTGGCGAAATGTTTGTTTTGTCTGTCCCCAATCGGAGTTTCCCCTTGTCTAGAGTGCCGCAACTGCCGGCGCATCGACTCCGGCAACCACCCTGACGTCCGGATGATCGGCCCAGATGGAGGATCAATCAAAAAGGAACAAATCGAATGGCTGCAGCAAGAGTTCTCGAAAACAGCGGTCGAGTCGGATAAAAAAATGTACATCGTGGAGCACGCCGATCAAATGACGACAAGCGCTGCCAACAGCCTTCTGAAATTTTTGGAAGAGCCGCATCCGGGGACGGTGGCGGTATTGCTGACTGAGCAATACCACCGCCTGCTAGGGACGATCGTTTCCCGCTGTCAAGTGCTTTCGTTCCGGCCGTTGCCGCCGGCAGAGCTCGCCCAGGAACTTGTCGAGGAGCACGTGCCGTTGCCGTTGGCGCTGTTGGCTGCCCATTTGACAAACAGCTTCGAGGAAGCACTGGCGCTTGCCAAAGATCGTTGGTTTGCCGAGGCGCGAACATTAGTGCTACAATGGTATGAGATGCTGGGCAAGCCGGAGCTGCAACTTTTGTTTTTCATCCACGACCGCTTGTTTCCGCATTTTTTGGAAAGCCATCAGCTTGACCTTGGACTTGATTTGCTTTTATATTTATACCGCGATTTGTTGCATATTCAAACCGGGCAGATGGACGGCGTGTTATACCGCGATCAGCTGGACCGCCTGCAACGATGGGCGCTTGCTTGCCCGCAGCGGCGGATTGTGGCTGGCATGGAAGCGATTTTACAAGCGAAAACGCGTTTCCATACAACGAATATGAGCACGGCGTTGCTTGTTGAGCAACTCGTTCTTCAATTGAAGCGGTAAAGGAGGGAGAGCCGTTGTATACGGTAGTCGGCGTCCGTTTTAAAAAAGCAGGGAAAATTTATTATTTTGACCCTGGCGATGCCGTGATTCCCGTCGGCGAATTCGTCATTGTCGAGACGGTCCGAGGCATTGAGTACGGAAAAGTCGTCATCGCCAATAAACAAGTCGACGAAAACGACATCGTGCTGCCGCTCAAAAAAGTGATCCGCGTGGCGAATGAGAAAGATAAATGGGTTGTAGAAGAAAACAAAAAGGCGGCGCGCGAGGCGTATGACATTTGCTTGCGCAAAGTGGAGGAGCACGGGCTGGAAATGAAGCTCGTCGATGTGGAATATACGTTTGACCGCAATAAAGTGATCTTTTATTTCACTGCCGATGGGCGCGTCGATTTCCGCGAGCTTGTGAAGGACTTAGCGTCGATTTTCCGCACGCGCATTGAGCTGCGGCAAATTGGGGTGCGCGACGAGGCGAAAATGCTTGGCGGCATCGGGCCGTGCGGCCGCATGCTTTGTTGTTCGACGTTTTTAGGCGATTTTGAACCGGTGTCGATCAAAATGGCGAAAGATCAAAACTTGTCGCTCAATCCAACGAAAATTTCCGGGTTGTGCGGCCGGCTGATGTGTTGCCTGAAATATGAAAACGAAGAGTATGAGACGGCGAAAGAACAACTCCCGGATTTAGGGGAATATGTCGAAACACCGCACGGCTTCGGCAAAGTCGTCGGCTTGAACATTTTAGAGCGGGTGCTGCAAATCGAGCTTCCAGAATTCGGACGGGTCGTCGAATATACACTCGATGAGCTGATGAAAAACGGGACGTTGTCCATTCGCGTCGCAGATTAATTTGGGGTGGGGCCAGTGGAAAAAGTAGATAAAAAAGAAGTGTTTCGATCAGTGGCCAATATGGAAGAGCAACTTAGTTATTTTTACCGCGAGCTGGTGCAGCTGAAACAGCGCGTAACGGAGCTGTTAGAAGAGAATCACCAGCTGCAAATCGAAAATGCTCATTTGCGCCGTCGGCTTGAACAATTGTCAGAAGCATGGGAAGAAGGCAAACGAAAAGGGGACAAACATGGCAAAAAACTCATCGACATTGGCGAAGGGTATGACAATTTAGCCCGCCTTTACCAAGAAGGGTTTCATATTTGTCACATCCATTACGGAAGCATTCGCACCGAGGGCGATTGTTTGTTTTGCTTGTCGTTTTTGAACAAAACCTAAAGGCAGCGCCACCCTTTCCGTTTCGGAAAGGTTATTTTTTTCAATGGAGGATCGTGCGTTATGGTGGAATTGTACGAGGATGAACGGCTCGATTATTTGTTTAACGAAGAGCTCCGCATCATTCAAAGTCCATCTGTATTTTCGTTTTCCCTTGATGCCGTGCTCCTTGCTCATTTTGCCTATATGCCGATTCAAAAGGGGCAGATTGTTGATTTGTGCACGGGCAACGGGGTGATTCCCCTCTTGTTGAGCCGGCGAACAAAAGGGACGATCATCGGCATCGAAATTCAAGAACGGCTTTGCGACATGGCGAGGCGAAGCGTGCAATACAACGGGCTTGAAGGACAAATCGAGATCATACACGGCGACATTAAAGAAGCGCCGCAACGGATCGGTTACAGCCGGTACGATGTCGTCACGTGCAACCCCCCGTATTTTCCGGCAGTCGGCAAAGACGAACTGAGCAAAAATGAACATATCGCCATCGCCCGCCATGAAATTTATTGCACCCTAGAGGATGTGATTCGAGTCAGCAGCCAGCTGTTGAAGCAAGGAGGGAAGGCGGCGTTCGTCCACCGGCCCGGGCGGCTGCTTGACCTTGTGACGCTCATGCGCCAATACCGTCTTGAGCCGAAACGGCTCCGCTTTGTGTACCCGAAAGAGGGCAAAGAGGCGAATATGATTTTAATTGAAGGGACAAAAGATGCAGGCCCGGACTTAAAAGTGTTGCCTCCGCTTGTCGTGTATGATGAGAATAACGAATGTACCGAGGAGACGAAGCGGATCTTATATGGCATTATTTCATCTTAAAGGGGCGGAACAAGGATGCTTTGGCAGCAAAAAAGTTTTACCGAACAAACGGAGCAAGGGACGCTGTACATCGTGCCGACGCCGATCGGCAATTTGGAGGATATGACGTTTCGTGCGGTTAGGACGCTTCAGGAAGCTGATGTCATCGCCGCCGAGGACACAAGGCAGACGAAAAAGCTGCTCGCTCATTTCGGCATTCATACGCCGCTCGTCAGCTACCATGAGCATAATAAATACGCGAGCGGCCGGCAGCTTGTCGAATGGCTGAAGGAAGGAAAAACGGTGGCATTGGTGAGCGACGCCGGGATGCCCGGCATTTCCGATCCGGGCTATGAGCTTATTGCTGCGGCGCTTGCTGAGCGCTGCCGCGTCGTCCCTCTTCCTGGAGCGAACGCGGCATTGACAGCGCTTGTCGCCTCCGGGCTGCCCACGGACCGCTTTTTGTTTGTCGGCTTTTTGAAACGGGTGAAAAAAGAGAAAAAAGAGCAGCTGCTGTCATTAAAAACAGCGGCGGAGACGTTAATTTTTTATGAGGCGCCCCACCGCTTGAAAGAAACGCTCGCTCTTATGTATGATATATTCGGCAATCGGCGCATCGCTCTTGGCCGCGAGTTGACGAAACGGTTTGAGGAGTTCATCCGCGGCGATTTAAGCGATGCGGTCGCCTGGGCGGAAGAACATGACATCCGCGGCGAATTTTGCCTCATTGTCGAAGGGGCGCGAGACGGGAATAAACAGGAGCAAGAGGGAGAGGAATGGTGGCAGCCGCTTTCGCTTGTCGAACATGTCGATTATTATATTCGCGAGCACAGCCTTTCCGTCAAGGAGGCGGTGAAACAGGCGGCCAGTGATCGAAATATGTCGAAACGCGACGTTTATCGACAGTATCATCAACAGCAAGAAGAAGAAAAAAAAGAGTTTCTCTGAAGCCAGAGAAACTTTTTTATTCTTTTTCTTTGTCTGTTGCTGCTTCTAGATGCTGTTGGATCTCCTGCAGCAAAATTTCCGCGCCTTCGCGGCTTAAAATGATTTTGCCGCCGGCCAGTTTGAAGTTGTCGTCCGACACTTCGCCGGTGACGACACACGTCATGTTCGGCTTATACTTTTTCAAAATGATGCGATCATCGTCAACATAAATTTCCAACGCATCTTTTTCGTTAATATCCAGCGTACGTCGCAGCTCAATTGGAATGACGACGCGGCCTAACTCATCGACTTTACGCACGATCCCTGTCGATTTCATCGTCGATTCTCCTCTCCGCAAAAAAGTTTTTGTTGTTTATTCGTCAATATTCGACAAATTTCCTACAACCTAATCATATCAGTGTTTCCATTAAGCGTCAATCCTTTAATATGTAAAATTTTAAAAAAATGTATATTGTTATTTCAAAAAAAAGTTTGTTTAGAAAGAAAGGGGAAAACGAATGAATTTGCCCATCTAAACTCTATCCTTGTATAACAAATTCGCAGCGATGGTTGAAAACGCGGCCGTATTTTTGCCGGTTTGGGTATATTTTTTCAGCCCACGAGAAATAGATGTTTTTGTAGAATGAAAAAATTATGTAAAATAGAAGTAACGCCGCTCTCGTCGCCGGACGGGGGCTTTTATGCTCAACAGTACGAGGGAGGGCCTAACCGATGGAGAAAAAAACGTTTTATTTGACGACGCCGATTTATTACCCGAGCGACCGCCTGCATATCGGTCATGCTTACACAACGGTGGCGGGGGACGCCATGGCTCGCTATAAACGGATGCGCGGCTACGATGTCATGTATTTGACCGGCACCGATGAGCATGGGCAAAAAATTCAGCGCAAGGCGGAAGAAAAAGGAGTCACGCCGCAGCAATACGTCGATGAGATCGTCGCTGGCATTCAGGAGCTATGGAAGAAGCTCGACATTTCCTACGACGATTTTATTCGCACAACGCAGGAGCGGCATAAAAAAGTCGTCGAACAAATTTTCACCCGTCTTGTCGAACAAGGCGATATTTATTTGGGCGAATATGAAGGCTGGTATTGTACGCCGTGCGAATCGTTTTACACAGAGCGGCAGCTTGTGGACGGCAACTGTCCGGACTGCGGCCGGCCTGTTGAGAAAGTGAAAGAAGAGTCCTATTTCTTCCGGATGAGCAAATATGTCGACCGCTTGTTGCAATATTACGAAGAAAATCCCGATTTTATCCAACCGGAATCGCGGAAAAATGAGATGATCAACAACTTCATTAAGCCGGGGCTTGAGGATTTGGCTGTGTCCCGGACGACGTTCGATTGGGGCATTAAAGTGCCAGGCAATCCGAAGCATGTCATCTATGTCTGGATCGACGCGCTTGCCAACTATATCACAGCGCTCGGCTACGGCACGGACAACGATGAAAAGTTCCGCAAATATTGGCCGGCGGACGTCCATTTGGTCGGCAAAGAAATCGTCCGTTTCCATACGATTTATTGGCCGATTATGTTGATGGCGCTCGGCTTGCCGTTGCCGAAAAAAGTATTCGGCCATGGCTGGTTGCTGATGAAGGATGGAAAAATGTCCAAATCGAAAGGAAATGTCGTCGACCCAGTGACGCTCATCGACCGGTATGGGCTTGATGCGCTCCGCTATTATTTGCTGCGGGAAGTGCCGTTCGGCGCTGATGGCGTGTTTACGCCGGAAGGATTTATTGAGCGCATCAACTATGACTTGGCCAACGACTTAGGCAACTTGTTGCACCGTACCGTGGCGATGATCGAGAAATATTTCGACGGCGTTATTCCGCCATACCGCGGGCCGAAAACACCGTTTGACCAAGAGTTGGCGCAAACGGCGCGCGAAGTGGTGCGTCAATATGAAGAGGCGATGGAGGGAATGGAGTTTTCCGTCGCGCTCGCCGCTGTTTGGCAGTTGATTAGCCGGACGAACAAATACATCGATGAAACGCAGCCATGGGTATTGGCGAAAGACGAACAGAAACGGGATGAGCTTGCTGCCGTCATGACCCACTTGGCTGAATCGCTTCGCCATACCGCGGTTCTGCTCCAGCCGTTTTTGACGCGCACGCCGGAGCGCATGTTCGCTCAGCTCGGCATCACGGATCATTCATTAAAAGAATGGGACAGCTTGTACGATTTCGGCCTCATTCCGGAAGGGACAAAAGTGCAAAAGGGAGAACCGCTCTTCCCGCGCCTCGACATCGAAGCGGAAGTGGAGTACATTAAGGCGCATATGCAAGGGGGCAAACCGGCCGCCGAACCGGTAAAAGAGGAAAAAAAAGCAACGGAGGCGGCGGAAATTTCGATTGATGAGTTCGCCAAAGTCGATTTGCGCGTCGCTGAAGTCATCCATGCCGAACGTATGAAAAACGCCGATAAGCTGTTGAAGCTTCAGCTTGACCTTGGCGGCGAGAAGCGGCAAGTGATCTCCGGCATTGCTGAGTTTTACAAACCAGAAGAACTCGTCGGCAAAAAAGTCATTTGCGTCGCCAATTTAAAACCAGCCAAGCTTCGCGGCGAATGGTCGGAAGGCATGATTCTAGCCGGAGGCAGCGGCGGGGAGTTTTCGCTGGCGACGGTTGATCAACACGTGCCGAATGGAACGAAAATCAAATAACGGTTTGCTTGGCAGGGGGTGTTGCGCTTGACACCTCCTTGTCGCTATTTTGTAATGGAAATGTTAACGAAATGTGACGTATGTAACCAATTTCTATGCTACACTTAACATCAAGGTGGAAAAGAGGGCATTCGTATGCTGTTTGATACGCACGCGCATTTGAATGCAGTCCAATACGAAGAAGATTTGGAACAAGTCATTGAACGCGCCCGCGATGAAGGGGTTTCACACATTGTCGTCGTCGGGTTTGACCGTCCGACGATCGATCGGGCGATCAAGCTGGCCGAGCGGTATCCGTTTATTTATGCGGCGGTTGGCTGGCATCCGGTTGATGCGATCGAGATGACGGACGATGATTTGCAGATGATTGAACAGCTCGCCGCTCACCCGAAAGTCGTGGCGCTCGGCGAGATGGGGCTTGACTACCATTGGGATAAATCGCCGAAAGACGTGCAACAAGAGGTGTTCCGGCAGCAAATTCGGCTGGCGAAAAAGGTGAAGTTGCCGATCATTATTCATAACCGTGAGGCGACGGCGGATATTTTAAACATTTTGCAAGAGGAAAACGCCGCCGAAGTCGGCGGGATTATGCATTGTTTCAGCGGCAGCGTCGAGGTGGCCAAACAGTGCATGGACATGAATTTTCTCATTTCCCTTGGCGGACCGGTCACGTTTAAAAATGCGAAAAAACCGAAGGAAGTGGCGAAGGAGATTCCGCTCAGCCATTTATTGATCGAAACCGACTGTCCATATTTAACGCCTCACCCTTTCCGCGGCAAACGAAACGAGCCGAGCTATGTCAAATACGTTGCCGAAGCGATCGCACAGATCAAAAACATTTCTTTTGCCGAAGTAGCGGAAACAACGGCGGAAAATGCCAAAAAATTGTTCGCCATCGACCGCTAAAATTAGGCGTCGAACAGCGGGGAAGCTTGTCGAAGGTGCGGCGAAGACGATAAAATTCTACAAATTCAGCCGATATGAGCCAACCGCGTGTCGACAAGTCTTCCTTCCTTTTTCACTGAATTTTCTGCATAATAGAGTATGCTCGTGCGTACATGTTAAAGGGAGAGGGGAATTCCGTAGAAAAAGGAGGCGTTCATCTAATGTTGCCGAATGGGAGGAAATGGCTGGACTTATGGAGGAAAAACGTGACCGTCACAGCGGGCGGGTTTCTCGCCATCTCCGCGACGACAGGGGTTGCTGGATATGAGATGGCCAAAGACGATGTGACGCTGATCAAAAACGGAAACAAACAAGAAATTCGCACTCATGCGAAAACGGTGAAAGAGCTGCTTGCGGAGCAAAACATTCAGCCGCGCAAAGAAGATTATGTTTATCCGTCCTTGCATTCGCCGATCACCGACGATCTCCATATTGTTTGGGAAGCAAGCAAAGAAGTGACGCTGACAGTCAATGGAAAAAAGAAAAAGATATGGACGACAGCCGATACGGTCGCGGAGCTGCTCCGTTCGCAGCACGTGGCGGTCGGGGCGTATGACAAAGTGGCGCCGGCGCTTTCGACGAAAATTCAAAAAGGCATGGACATCGGCGTTGAAAAGGCGTTTCCAGTCCACATCAATGTCGGCGGTAAACAACAGCAGGTATGGACAACTTCGACTACGGTCGCTGACTTTTTGAAGCAGCAAGGGATTCAGCTAGGTCAACTCGATCGGATAGAGCCCTCCTTGCATGAAACGGTCAAAGAACAGATGACCATTCGCGTGATCCGAGTAAAAAAAGTCACCGATGTAGTGGAAGAACCCGTCGACTTTGCCGTGGTGACAAAACGGGATGACTCATTGCCGAAAGGAGAGCGGCGCGTCATTCAGCCTGGAGAAAAAGGGACGGTTCAAAAAACGTATGAGGTGACATTGGAAAACGGCAAAGAAACGGCGCGCAAACTAATCGCTGCGAAAACGCTAAAAGAAAGCAAGGCGCGCATTGTCGCCATCGGCACGAAAATGGTGCGCCTAGCTGCCGCGCCCGACCGCCCGTCCTCGCGCGGCTCGGACCATGCCGCGAAGGAATTTTACGTCACCGCCACCGCCTACACGGCCTATTGTGCAGGCTGTTCAGGCATAACAAGCACGGGCATCAACTTGCGCAAAAATCCTTCCGCTAAAGTGATTGCGGTCGACCCGTCCATCATCCCCCTTGGGTCGAGAGTGTATGTGGAAGGATACGGATATGCCATTGCCGCTGACACCGGCTCAGGCATCCGCGGATATCAAATTGATGTGTTTTTCCCGGAACGGTCGGATGCGTTTCGTTGGGGCAGAAAGCGCGTGAAAATACGGGTATTGCCATAGAGATGCGATGGGAGAACGAAGCGGAGGGTTTTTTCCCTCTGCTTTTTTTCGCTATAATGGCATTGTGCCGAAACAATGCGCGCCGCTTCTGCCAAATTAGACGATGCAAACGAAAAAAAGTTTCAGCGAAATTCAAACAATAATAAGGGAATGAAACGGCTTTCGGCGATGATTCGCCTTACTTTTGATTTTACCGGAAAGGAGGCATTGCAGAAATAGGAAAAAGGGACGATTCCGTTGTTTCTGCAATGGGAGGATGAAGATCAAAGAAGTGATCGTTGTGGAAGGAAAAGATGATACGGCGGCGATCCGGCGCGCCGTTGATGCCGATACAATCGAGACAAACGGAGCAGCAGTGGGCGCGGATGTCATTGAGCGGATCAAGCTGGCGAAAGAGCGCCGCGGTGTGATCATTTTTACCGATCCCGATTTTCCCGGCGAAAAAATTCGCCGCACGATTGCCGAACAGGTGCCGGGGTGCAAGCATGCCTTTTTGCCGCGCGAGGCGGCCAAAGCGAAAAACGGCAAGGGCATCGGGGTTGAGCACGCGTCTCCTGACGAAATCCGTCGAGCGCTCGCCAGCGTGTATGAAGAGGCGTCGGATTGGAAGGAAGAAATTACGTTTGCTGAACTGATCGAGGCTGGGTTGATCGGCGGCGCGATGGCGCGCCGGCGGCGGCAGCGTCTCGGCGAGGAGCTGAAAATCGGCTATGCGAACGGTCGGCAGTTTCATAAGCGGCTGCAAGTGTTCCGCATTTCCCGTGATGCTTTTTATGCTGCGTTAGCGCACGTGATGCAGGAGGAGGCGGACGATGTATAAAGATATTGCAACACCGGGGCGGACGAAAGAAATTTTGGAGCGATATGGCTTTTCGTTTAAAAAGAGCCTCGGGCAAAACTTTTTGATCGATGCGAACATTTTGCGGAAAATCGTGGATGTTGCCGACATCTCCCCTGATACAGGAGCGATTGAAATCGGACCGGGCATCGGAGCGTTGACGGAACAATTGGCGCGGCGGGCGAAAAAAGTCGTCGCCTTTGAAATCGACGGCCGACTGTTGCCCATTTTGGCCGACACGCTGTCTCCTTATGACAATGTGCGCATCTTTCACCAAGATGTATTAAAGGCCGACTTGCATGCCGTCATCGCTGAGGAATTGGCTGATGTAAGCGACCGGATGGTCGTCGCCAACTTACCTTATTATGTGACGACACCGATCATTATGAAGCTGCTTACCGAGCGGTTGCCGATCCGCGGCATGGTCGTCATGCTGCAAAAAGAAGTCGCCGACCGTCTTGCCGCTAAGCCAGGGACGAAAGATTACGGCTCGCTAACGATCGCTGTGCAGTATTATACCGAAGCGGAAGTCGTCATGACGGTGCCGCGCACCGTCTTTATGCCGCAGCCGAACGTTGATTCTGCTGTCATCCGGCTCGTAAAGCGGCAGCATCCGCCTGTTGTTGTCGACGATGAGGGCGTGTTTTTCCAAGTGGTGCGGGCAAGCTTCGCCCAGCGCCGCAAAACGCTGTTCAACAACTTAACAAACAATTTGCCGGGAGGAAAAGAGAACAAAGAGCAAATTGAACGAGTGCTCGTTGCTTTGGGCATTGACCCGCGCCGCCGCGGAGAGACGCTTGACATCGCTGAGTTTGCTTCATTAAGCAACGCGTTGGCACCGCTTTTCGGCAAATGAAGGAGTCGTAAAGAAAGCGCTCCTTTGGGGGGCAGCGGTCTTTTCGTCAACCAAAGCCGTCCAAACAGGCGTCTATCACCTATTGTCCGCACGTGCATATCGTATGGATGACAACGATTATGCAATGGAGTGAGCGGTGATGGACGTCATTAAAATCGGCGATATTGTCGCCCGCAAGTCTTACCAATGTGATGTATTGTTCCGAGTGATTGATATGAAAGAAAAAAACGGCGAGTGGGAAGCGATTTTGTATGGTGAAGATGTGCGCCTCGTCGCGGACGCTCCGTGCAGCGATTTAGTCGTCATCGATGAGCAGGAGCAACAGGAACGGAAAAAGCGGGAAATCGAGCTGATCGAACAATCGTATCGGCTTTTTCGCCAAGATTATCAGGCGATCAAGCAAAAAGTCGAATATCGGGCGACCGGCGGATACCGGGTGGAGAAAGATTTTTTTCAAATTCCGGGGCGCGTCCTCCATTTGGATGGCGACCCGTTATATTTGCGCAAATGTATGGATTTGTATGAGCGGATCGGCGTGCCGGTGCACGGCATTTACTGCGAGGAAAGCGAAATGCCGGAAAAAGTTGGCTACTGGATCGAGCAGTTTCGCCCTGATATTTTAGTCATCACCGGGCATGATTCGTATTCGAAGTCAAAAGGAAAGGTGCATGAGTTAAAAGCGTACCGACATTCGCGCCATTTTGTGCAAACGGTGAAAGAGGCGCGCAAAAAAGTGCCCCATTTGGACCAACTGATCATTTTCGCCGGCGCCTGCCAGTCGCACTTTGAGTCGCTCATCCGCGCTGGGGCGAATTTTGCCAGTTCACCAGCGCGGGTGAACATTCATGCTTTGGACCCCGTCTATATCGTTTCGCGCCTCAGCTTCACCCCGTTCACCGAAACGGTCGACGTATGGGATGTGTTGCGCAACACGTTAACCGGGGAAAAGGGGCTTGGTGGGGTGGAAACGAAAGGCGTGCTCCGCACCGGGATGCCGTTTCGCCTCATTGAGGATCGGGAGGAAAACCGCCGCAGTTGATGGGCGGTTTTTTCTATACGTCCGTCGCATTTTTTTACAAAAAAGTTCCACATCACACATAAAAAGAAGGATATTGTAGAAAAATATACATTGACAGAAATAAAAATGCCCTGATATAATTTTTATTTTTTGACTTTAGACGTCATCTTTGTTATAATTACGAATAGTGAGGTGGATGATGAATGCCAAAGACTTTATCCGATATTAAAAAAACGCTGGATTCCAATATCGGGAAACGGTTGACGCTGCGGGCCAACGGCGGACGCAGAAAAATGATTGAGCGTTGTGGTATTTTGGCGGAAACATATCCATCCGTATTTGTCATTGAGCTGGATCAAAAAGAGAATTCGTTTGAACGCGTATCGTTCAGCTACGCCGATGTATTGACAGAGACGGTAAAGTTGACGTTTTGGGATGATGAGCAAGCAGGGGGGCAGTAGACAGATTTGTTTGCTGCTTTTTTGCTTTTTGTTTTGTCATAAATAGGTGACGTGAACGACTCCCACTTCGCTTTGTTTGAAGAGGGAGTTTTCTTTCGGAACTATGATAAAACCCCCTTTTTTATTTCATACTAAAACTGCCGCAGCCGCCTTTTGCCCGGCCAAATGCAAAGCCGGCTTGTTGATGCGCCGGCGGGTTGCCAAACGTTTCATGCCATAGCGCCAATGAACATGGAAAGGGGTTGCTGACATTGGGTCGACGCCGCGGGATGATGTCGCAACGCTTGAAAGAAGAGCTGGCGAAAGAGTTGGGCTTTTACGATGTCGTGCAACGTGAGGGATGGGGCGCCATCCGCGCGAAAGACGCAGGAAACATGGTCAGATTGGCGATTGAACGGGCAGAGCGGCAGCTGGCCGGAACAACGGAATAGCGTCGGCAGCGGGGCGTGTTGCGGCGAGGGTGTCCCGAACGGGGCGCCCTTTTTTGCATACATATATTGTTTGGCGTCGTCGCCAGAACATGGTAATATGATAAAATGGGTTGACGAAAGAAAGGCGGATGAGACGGGGCAAAGACAGCGGAAACGGAAAGCAGCCGATGGATGCCGATCCGCTTATTCATGATTGCGCGTGGAAGTAGGTGAGGATGAGTGAGGTTGTCGATAAAAGCGCCGGCGAAAATCAATTTGTCACTCGACGTTCTTTATAAGCGCCCGGATGGTTACCATGAAGTGAAAATGGTGATGACGACGATCGATTTGGCCGATCGCATTGAGCTTGTCGCGCTTCCAGAGGAAGATGCGGTCCGCATCGTTTCGCAAAACCGCTTTGTGCCGGATGATTGCCGCAACTTGGCGTATCAGGCGGCGAAGCTTCTTAAAGAGACGTTTTCGATCCGCCAAGGGGTGGCCATTTCGATTACGAAGCATATTCCGGTGGCCGCCGGATTGGCGGGAGGAAGCAGCGATGCCGCGGCGACGCTGCGCGGGTTGAACAAGCTTTGGCAACTCGGATTAACGGTGGATGAACTGGCAGAGCTCGGGGCGAAAATCGGCTCGGATGTCGCTTTTTGCGTCTACGGCGGAACCGCCTTGGCGACGGGGCGCGGGGAAATCATCACTCCGATCGCTTCACCGCCGCCGTGCTGGGTTGTGCTGGCCAAGCCCCCGATCGGTGTATCGACGGCGGAAGTGTACCGAAACTTGGAACTTGATCGTGTCAGCCATCCGGACGTCGATGCGATGGTGAGAGCGATCGAGCAGCAAGATTATGCGGCGATCTGCCGGTTGGTCGGCAATGTTCTTGAGGAAGTGACGTTGAAAAAATATCCGGAAGTCGCGCATATTAAAGAACAAATGAAGCGGTTTGGCGCTGATGCGGTGTTGATGAGCGGCAGCGGGCCGACCGTGTTTGGACTGATCGAGCACGATTCCAGAATGCAGCGGGTATACAATGGGTTGCGCGGCTTTTGTGACCAAGTGTTTGCGGTGAGAATGTTAGGAGAACGGCATTCTCTTGATTAAACACGTACATTTTTGTTAGAATATATTTATAATATTCGGTTTCAGGAGGTCGGCTATGAAGCTAAGGCGAAGCGGCCGTTTAGTGGATATGACGCATTATCTTCTTGAACGGCCACATCAGCTCATTCCGCTGACATTTTTTGCGGAGCGGTACGAATCGGCCAAATCGTCGATCAGCGAAGATTTGGCCATCATTAAGCAGACGTTCGAACAGCAAGGAATCGGAACCGTTCGGACGCTGCCCGGCGCTGCCGGCGGCGTGCAATACATTCCAAAAATGGATGCTGAGGAAGCGGAAGAAGTGGTTGCGTATTTGTGTGAACAACTGTCGCGCCCAGATCGGCTTCTTCCCGGCGGATACTTGTATATGACCGACATTCTTGGCGATCCCCGCATTATGAACAAAATCGGCCGCCTTTATGCGTCGATGTTTGCCGACCGTCCGGTGGATGTCGTCATGACGATCGCCACCAATGGGATTCCGTTCGCGTATGCCATCGCCAACTTTTTGTATGTGCCTGTTGTCATTGTCCGCCATGACAATAAAGTGACAGAAGGACCGATGGTAAGCATCAATTACGTATCCGGCTCGTCCAGACGCATCCAAACGATGGTCCTATCGAAGCGCAGCTTAGCGGAAGGAGCGAATGTGCTCATCGTCGACGATTTTATGAAGGCGGGGGGTACAATCAACGGCATGATCAGTTTGCTTCAGGAGTTTAACGGCAATGTCTCCGGCATTGGCGTGCTTGTGGAGTCGGAAGAGGCAAAAGAACGATTGGTCGATGAATACATTTCGCTCGTCAAACTGTCCGAGGTGGATGTAAAAGAAAAGAGGATCTCTGTTAAGGAAGGCAATTACAAAGCGTTTTTGTAGCAGCTTGCTGCTTGACATAAAAATCAAGAAAGGAGACTGGCTCATGAGAAAAGTAGAGACAACGAAGGCGCCGCAAGCGATCGGCCCGTATTCGCAAGGCATCATCGTCAACAACATGTTTTACAGCTCGGGGCAAATCCCGCTCACCCCAGAAGGGGAACTGGTGAAAGGCGACATTCAGGCGCAGACGCATCAAGTGTTCCAAAACTTGAAAGCCGTATTGGAAGCGGCCGGAGCTTCGCTCGATACAGTGGTGAAAACGACCGTATTTTTAAAAAATATGGATGATTTTGCGGCGATGAATGAAGTGTACAGCCAATACTTCCCAAACCATAAGCCGGCGCGCTCATGCGTGGAAGTAGTCCGGCTGCCGAAAGACGTCCTTGTCGAAATTGAAGTCGTTGCCCTTGTTCCGTAATGATTAGCGCCACTTTTTCCCTACATAAAAATTTATAAAAAATTTTTCGAAAAAAAGAAGGAAATGACTCGAACACGTGGAATTCATTACATCGAGTCTCATATAGGGGAAAAGGTGGTGAGCAAAATGGAAGTGACAGACGTAAGATTACGCCGCGTCAATACCGAAGGACGGATGAAAGCGATCGCCTCCATTACGTTGGACAACGAGTTTGTCGTCCATGACATCCGCGTCATCGACGGAAACAATGGGCTGTTTGTCGCGATGCCGAGCAAGCGCACACCAGATGGGGAGTTCCGTGATATCGCTCATCCGATCAATTCCGCCACGCGCGGGAAAATCCAGGAGGCGATCCTCGCTGAATATCACCGCCTCGGGAAGTTGGAAGAAGAACTTGAAGAAGCTGGCGCTTCGTAAACATATGAAAGGGAGCTTCGGTGAAATTCACCAAGCTCTCTATTTTTTTGAAAGCCGCATTGTTTCCTTGAAAAGTGCCACTGATTCATATATATTCAATTATGGATAAAAGGGTAATTGGAGGCCTTTCACATGAAACGATATGCGGTCATTTTGGCGGCCGGACAAGGGACGAGGATGAAATCGAAGCGGTATAAAGTGCTTCATCCCGTTTGCGGCAAGCCAATGGTTCAGCACGTCATCGACCAAGTGTCAAAGCTTGGGGTGGAAAAAACGATTGCGGTAGTGGGATTTGGAGCGGAACAAGTGAAAGAACAGCTCGGCTCCCAGTGTGAATATGCCCTGCAGGAGGAGCAACTCGGGACGGCGCATGCAGTCATGCAGGCGGCTCCGCATTTGCGCGGTCTTGAAGGAGTGACGATTGTCGTCTGTGGGGATACGCCGCTCATCACCGCTGAGACGATGGAGATGCTCATCGAGCATCATATGGCCGCCAAGGCGAAGGCGACCGTGTTGACGGCCATCGCTGATGATCCGTCCGGATATGGCCGCATTGTCCGCAACGAGGCTGGCCATGTCGAGAAAATTGTCGAACATAAGGATGCGAGTGAGCAAGAGCGGACCATTCGCGAGATTAACACAGGAACGTATTGTTTTGACAACCAGACATTGTTTCAAGCGCTTACAAAAGTGACCAACCACAATGCCCAAGGCGAATATTATTTAACCGATGTGATTGAGATTATCAAAGCGGATGGCGGCGTTGTATCCGCCTATCAGGCGCCTTCGTTTGAAGAAACGATCGGTGTAAACGACCGCATCGCTCTCGCTGAAGCGGAGCGGATCATGCGTGCTCGCATTTGCCGTCAACATATGAAAAACGGAGTCACGATCATCGATCCAGCTTCCACTTACCTTTCCGCCGAGGCGGTGATTGGGCGTGACACAGTCATTTACCCCGGCACGGTGATTGAAGGCGAGACAGTGATCGGTGAGGATTGCGTCATTGGGCCCCATTCGGAAATTAAAAATTGCTATATCGGCCATCGCACATCGATTCGCCATTCGGTCGCCCATGACAGCGAGATTGGGTCGGATGTGACGATCGGCCCGTTCGCCCATATTCGTCCGCTGTCAAAAATCGACGATGAGGTGCGGATCGGCAATTTCGTCGAGGTGAAAAAATCGACGTTTGGCAAAGGAAGCAAGGCGTCGCACTTGAGTTATATCGGCGATGCTGAAGTCGGCGCCGATGTTAATCTTGGCTGCGGATCCATCACGGTCAACTATGATGGGGTGCACAAACATTTGACAAAAATTGAGGACGGAGCGTTTATCGGCTGCAACGTCAATTTGATCGCCCCTGTTACGGTCGGTCAAGGCGCTTACGTCGCCGCGGGATCGACGATTACAGACGATGTTCCCGGCCGCGCACTTGCCATTGCCCGCGCCCGGCAAGTCAATAAAGAACATTATGTTGATCGCCTGCCAGGCAAGAAAAAATCTTAGCGGAGGTCTATCATGTCTGACTGTCAGCATCAATTAAAATTGTTCGCTCTGAACTCGAACATGAAGTTGGCGAAGGAAATTGCAGAAGTCATGGGAATCGAGCTCGGCAAATGTTCCGTTTCCCGTTTCAGCGACGGGGAAATTCAAATCAACATTGAAGAAAGCATCCGCGGCGACGATGTGTTCGTCATTCAATCGACGAGCGTGCCGGTCAATGAGCATTTGATGGAGCTGCTTATCATGATCGACGCGTTAAAGCGCGCCTCGGCCCGCACGATCAATATCGTGATGCCGTATTACGGCTATGCCCGTCAAGACCGGAAAGCGCGTTCGCGCGAACCGATTACAGCGAAGCTGGTCGCCAACTTGCTCGAGACGGCCGGGGCGTCGCGCGTCATCACGCTTGATTTGCATGCCCCTCAAATTCAAGGATTTTTCGATATTCCAATCGATCATTTGATGGGTGTGCCCATTTTGGCGGATTATTTCAAAAGCAAACAATTGGAGGATATTGTCGTCGTCTCTCCGGACCATGGCGGTGTCACAAGGGCGCGCAAGCTCGCTGACCGTTTGAAAGCGCCGATCGCCATTATTGATAAGCGCCGGCCGAAGCCGAACGTGGCGGAAGTGATGAACATTGTCGGGCAAGTGGCGGGGAAAACGGCTATTTTGATTGATGACATTATCGATACGGCCGGCACGATTACCCTTGCAGCCAACGCCCTCGCCGAGAATGGGGCGAAAGAAGTGTATGCATGTTGCACCCATCCGGTGCTGTCCGGTCCGGCGATTGAGCGCATCCAAAATTCCAGAATCAAGGAGCTTGTCGTCACCAATTCAATTGCCTTGCCAGAAGAGAAAAAAATTGATAAAATTGTAGAGCTGTCGGTGGCGCCGCTCATTGCCGAGGCCATTAGCCGCGTGTATGAAATGAAGTCTGTCAGCGTCCTGTTCGACTAACGCAGGAAAACATGTTTAGCCCTTCTTGTTTTAGGATAAAGTAGACAATAGATTCTAATTCAGGAAGGTGAGGAAACATGGCGATTGTGTTGGAAGCGAAGGAACGCGCAGACAAAAAACGTTCAACATTGCACCGCATTCGTTCACAAGGCGGCATTCCAGCGATTTTGTACGGCAAAAAAGTCGAAAACAAAATGATTTTCGTCAGCACTGCAGAGCTGGAGAAAGCGCTTCGTGAAGGCGGGCGCACAAGTTTGCTGACGCTGAAAGTCGGTGGTGAGGAACATTCCGTGTTGTTGCGCGAACTGCAACGCGACCCGTTGCGCGGTCATCCTCTTCACGCTGATTTTCAAGCGGTTGACATGTCAACGGAGGTTGATATTGATGTGGAAGTCCGCTTGGTGGGGGAAGCGCCTGGCGTGAAAGACGGCGGCGTGCTGCAGCAAAACTTGCATGAGCTGTCGATCCGCGTCTTGCCGGCGAACATCCCGCCAGTGATTGAAGTGGACATTTCCGGCCTGCAAGTGGGCGATACCGTCACCGTGGGCGATGTGAAAACGGACGGCAAATTTGAAATCAATCATGAACCTTCCGAGGTGATCGCCACGATCTTGCCGCCGCAACAAGAGGAAGAAATCAATAGCGGCGAACAGCAAGAGGCAGGACAGCCTGACGCTGCGGAAGGAAGAGAAACGACGCCAGAAGAGTGACAGACGTAACCGTTTCGGTTACGTCTTTTGTAGTATCATGCAAAGAGAGGAGCGCGAGGATTGAAGCTGTTTGTCGGGCTCGGCAATCCGGGCAAGGAGTATGAGCAAACAAGGCACAATGTCGGCTTTTGGGTCATCGATGAGCTGGCGAAGCGCTGGGATGTATCGTTAAAAACCGCTAAATTTCGCGGCTTGTTCGGAACGGCGTCCGTTTCTGGCGAAAAAGTAGCATTATGCAAGCCGTTGACATATATGAATTTATCAGGAGAATGTGTTCGCCCACTTATGGATTACTACGACATTGCCATCGATGATGTCATCGTCATTTACGATGACCTCGATCTCCCGCCAGGGAAAATCCGCCTTCGCTTAAAGGGGAGTTCCGGCGGCCATAACGGCGTCAAATCGCTCATTCATCACCTTGGCACCGAGCAGTTTAAGCGCATCCGCATCGGCATCGGCCGGCCGGCCGGCGGTCAGCCGGTCACGGACTACGTGCTAGGCCGATTGACAGAAGAGGAAAAATTGGCGGTGGACAAAGCGGTGCTGCGGGCGGCCGATGCGTGTGAACAGGCGGTGAAGGCGCCATTTATTCAAGTAATGAATGATTTTAACGAGTGAATATTTTCCTCTGAACTGGTGCACAATGTGAGTACGGGAGGCTGCCGAAGCGTCGGCTTTTCCTGCCTTATGGACGGAACAGCAGGTGCCCAGTAAGGAGGTTGGCTTGAATGGCGCTGCATTACTATTGCCGCCATTGCGGTGCAAAAGTCGGAACGATTGAGCAAATGCCGATATACAGCGAGAAACTGGGATTCCACCACTTAACGGAAGAGGAACGGCTCGAGATGATTTCGTATGAACCAAACGGCGACATTCATGTGAAAACGATTTGTGAAGACTGTCAAGAGGCGCTGGCGCGAAACCCGGAATGGCATCAATACGAAAAATTCATCCATTAAGGGCGGCTTTGGGCGACCAAAGCGTTTTTGCGTTTGCGAAAGAATCGTGAAATGGAAAGAAACTGGCGTTGAGAGGAGGGAGAATAGGGGTGCTTTCGTTGCATCGCTATTTAGCTGAAAACCAAGATGTCCGTACGATCATCGAAGGGCTCCATGTCCGTTTGAAGGAACAGCTTGTCGCCGGGCTGTCCGGATCGGCCCGGTCTGTTTTTATTTCCACGCTTTACAAGGAGACAGGCCGGCCGCTGTTAGTCGTCTCTCACAATTTGTTTCAGGCGCAAAAAATGTATGATGATCTCGTTTCATTGCTCGGCCCGGAAGACGTATTCCTTTACTCGGTGAACGAAGTGATCGCCGCTGAGATGGCGGTCGCCAGCCCGGAGCTGAAGGCGCAGCGCCTAGAGATTATGAACCATTGGGTGCAAGGCGGAAAAGGAGTCGTCGTCTGCCCGGTCGCCGGCTTGCGGCGTTTGTTGCCGCCCCCGTCGCTTTGGAAGCAATATTTGTTCACCTTCTCCGTTGGACAAGAGTTCGATGTAGAACGTTGTAAACAGAAGTTTGTGCAAATGGGGTACAAGCGGGTCGGCACCGTTTCCGCCCCCGGAGAGTTCAGCGTTCGCGGCGGCATCATCGACATTTATCCATTGACTGCTGAACTTCCGTACCGCATCGAGCTGTTTGATACGGAAATCGAATCGATTCGGACGTTCACCCCTGACGACCAACGTTCGCAAGAGCAAATCGAGCGCATCATGATCGGGCCGGCCGATGAAATCATTCTCGATGGCGAGACGCGGCGTCGAGGAATCGAGCGGATTGAAGCGGGGCTTGCGTCGAGTTTGGAGACGATGAAAGATGAGGCCGCCAAACAGCGGATGTATGAACATATTCACGCTGAACTTGAGCAATTGCGCGAGGGGCAGGAAATGGAGCAACAATATAAATATATGTCCCTTTTTTATGAAAAGGTTGCGAGTTTGCTAGATTACCTGCCAGAAGACGGCGTGCTGCTCATGGATGAAATGAGCCGGCTGCAAGAGGCGGCGGAACGGTTGGACCGCGAAGAGGCGGAATGGTATACGAGTTTGCTTGACGGCGGGAAAATGATTCATGGTGTGCCGCTTTCGCATTCGTTTTCTGAATTATTGCAAAAACATCGATTCCAGCGGGTATACTTATCGTTGTTTTTGCGCCATGTTCCGTATGCCCACCCACAAAACGTCGTCAATATTACGTGCAAACAGATGCAAAACTTCCATGGGCAAATGGCGCTTCTTCAATCCGAAGTCGAGCGATGGACAAAGGCAAACTATGCGGTCGTGTTTTTGGCGCCAAATGCCGCCCAGGTGAAAAAGTTGCAATCATTGCTTCAAGATTATGAGATTGACGCGTTGCCGCTTGGACGCGATGCGGCTTTGCTGCATGGCAAATGCCAGCTCCTTGAAGGAGATTTAAATACCGGGTTTGAATTGCCGTTGCAAAAAATTGCCGTCATCACAGAAGAAGAGCTGTTCAAAAAACGGATCAAACGCCCGATGCGTCGGCAAAAGCTGTCCAACGCCGAGCGGATCAAAAGCTACGCCGAATTGCAAGTCGGCGACTACGTCGTCCATGTGAACCATGGCATCGGGAAATATTTAGGCATCGAGACGTTAGAAATCAACGGGGTGCATAAAGACTATATTCATATCCAGTACCAAGGCGGCGATACGCTGTATGTTCCGGTCGACCAAATCGATCAAGTGCAAAAATACGTCGGTTCGGAAGGGAAAGAGCCAAAAATTTACAAGCTCGGCGGTTCGGAATGGAAAAAGGTCAAAAGGAAAGTGGAATCATCCGTCCAGGATATTGCTGAAGATTTAATCAAGCTGTACGCCGAGCGTGAGGCAAGCAAAGGATATGCGTTTTCGCCGGACACCGAGATGCAGCGCGAATTTGAAGCGGCGTTTCCGTATCAAGAGACGGAAGATCAACTTCGGTCGATTGAGGAAATTAAGCGTGATATGGAGAGCGACAAACCGATGGACCGCCTCCTTTGCGGCGATGTCGGCTACGGGAAGACGGAAGTGGCGTTGCGGGCGGCGTTTAAAGCCATTATGGACGGCAAACAAGTGGCCTTTCTTGTGCCGACGACGATCCTAGCCCAACAGCATTACGAAACGGTGCGCGAACGGTTTCAAGGGTTTCCGATCAAGGTTGGTCTGTTAAACCGATTTCGCACGAAAAAACAGCAAGCCGAGACAATCAAAGGGTTGAAGGACGGTACGATCGATATGGTCATCGGCACGCATCGGCTGCTGTCGAAAGACGTGAAGTTTAAAGATTTAGGCTTGCTCATTATCGACGAGGAGCAACGGTTTGGCGTGGCGCATAAAGAAAAAATCAAGCAGCTGAAGGCGAACATCGACGTGCTCACCTTAACGGCGACGCCGATTCCGCGTACGTTGCATATGTCGATGATCGGCGTGCGCGATTTGTCGATCATCGAGACGCCGCCTGAAAACCGATTCCCGGTGCAAACGTATGTCATGGAATATACGCCCGAACTCGTCAAAGAGGCGATTGAACGTGAGCTCGCCCGCGACGGGCAGGTGTTTTTCCTTTACAACCATATTGAAGACATCGATTTGAAAGCGGAAGAAATCGCACAGCTTGTCCCGGAAGCGCGCGTCACTTACGTGCATGGCCGCATGTCGGAAACGGAGCTCGAATCGACGATTTTGGCGTTTTTGGAAGGGCAATACGATGTGCTGGTGACGACGACGATCATTGAAACGGGCATCGATATTCCGAATGTCAACACGCTCATCGTCTATGACGCCGACCGGATGGGATTGTCGCAGCTGTACCAGCTGCGCGGGCGCGTCGGCCGCTCCAACCGCGTCGCTTATGCGTATTTCACCTATCGGAAAGATAAAGTGCTCAATGAAGCGGCAGAAAAGCGGCTGCAAGCCATTAAAGAGTTTACCGAGCTCGGTTCTGGTTTTAAAATTGCCATGCGCGATTTGTCGATCCGCGGAGCAGGCAACATTCTCGGTGCCGAACAGCACGGCTTTATCGACTCGGTCGGATTCGATTTGTATTCGCAAATGTTGAAAGAAGCCATCGAGAAACGGCGCGGCATCAAGCGGGAAGAAGAGCAGCCGGATGTCGTCATCGATGTCGAAGTCGACGCCTATATTCCGAGCACATACATTGCAGACGAATTGCAAAAGATCGAGATGTACAAGCGATTTAAGGCAGTGGAGACGCTCGAAGACATTGAGGAGCTGCGTGAGGAAATGGTCGACCGCTTCGGCGATTATCCAGATGAAGTTGCGTATTTGTTCCAAATTGCGGAGTTGAAGGTGTTGGCCAAGCAGCTTGGCGTCGAATCGATGAAGCAACATAAGCAGCAAATTGACATCTTGTTTACTGAACCGGCATCGAAAACGGTGGAAATCCAGCGTCTATCTGACATTGGACGCCGGCATGGCCGCTTATTCGGGTTTGGCATGGACGGAGCGAAGTTGAAAATTGTGCTCTATATCAAGGAAATGAAGCCGCACGAGTGGCTGATGATTTTAGAAGAGACGCTGCGGCGGCTGTCCGGGGTGGAAAAAGAGAAGTCGGTGACGGCATAATCAAGAAAAAGTTTTATGATGTTTATCGTTTCTTGCATGTGGCGATAATGAAGGATGGGCAATTTTATCTAAAATGGCCAAAATCACTTTCATCACGTATAGAACGTGGATTGTGAAGGATACTAATGACAACAATGGTGAATTCCCCATTGCAAGGGTTCATCGGAGTATCCTTCAAATCCTAGATGAAAGTGAGGGTATACAAGGCATGAAAGCAACCGGTATTGTTCGTCGCATTGATGATTTGGGAAGGGTTGTCATTCCGAAGGAAATTCGCAGAACGTTGCGCATTCGCGAAGGAGATCCGCTCGAAATATTTGTTGACCGCGATGGAGAAGTCATTTTGAAAAAATATTCGCCGATCAGTGAATTAGGCGACTTTGCCAAAGAGTACGCCGAAGCGCTGTTTGACAGCCTCGGCCAGCCTGTGCTCATTTGCGACCGCGATGTATACATCGCTGTCGCCGGCGTTTCGAAAAAAGAGTATATGAACAAAAGCGTCAGCCCGTTGGTGGAAAAAGCCATGGAAGACCGCAATTCCATCCTCCATACGGAGGAAGGGGAAGTCGAGCTCGTTGACGGGATGACGGAAACGTTGAAGTCGTATACGATCGGCCCGATTGTCGCCAACGGCGATCCGATCGGAGCCGTCATCATTTTATCGCGTGAGAAAACGCTTGGCGAAGTGGAGCATAAAGCAGTAGAAACAGCCGCCAGCTTTTTGGCTCGACAAATGGAACAATAGGCGAAACAACAAGGCAGCTTCACAGGCTGCCTTTTTTCCGCCCGGCAAATGGGGGCGAGATGCCTTGAATCCCGGAATCGCTTCCACATCCTGCTTTTTTCGTCCGCCTGGCTTGCGGAACAGCGCATGAAGCCGTGCGAGTTGACCATCACCTTTGTTCAACAGGCGGAAGTTGCGCTATAATATCGAGCGTAGCCATCATGGCGCTTGGCGGCTTCTATCGCCCTCCGGCGTCTAGGTTGAGTGGGTTGTCTATGCGAGGGGAGAAACTGGATGGGAAACGTATGGAAAGGGGCGGCGATCTTAACGGCCGCCGCTTTGGCCGCAAAACTATTAAGCGCTTTGTACCGTGTTCCGTATCAAAATATGGTCGGGGACATTGGTTTTTATATTTACCAACAAGTGTACCCGATTTATGGCATCGTCGTCGCACTCTCGTTGACCGGCTACCCGGTTGCCGTCTCGAAGCTTGTCGCCGAGCGGTTGGCGGGACAGGATGAAGCGGGCGCTGCCGCTAGTGTGCGCGTCGCCTTGTTGGTGTTAAGCGTCCTTGGCGTCATCCTGTTTGCTTCGCTGTATCTAGGGGCGGGGGTGATGGCCTCGGCGATGGGCGATGGACGGCTTACGCCGCTCGTTCGCTTGCTTTCATTTTCGTTTTTGCTGTTTCCGCCCATCGCGTTGTTGCGTGGCTATTTCCAAGGGCGGCATGATATGACGCCGACGGCGGCGTCCCAAGTTGGCGAGCAATTCGTCCGGGTGACGGCGATTTTAGGGCTGTCGTATGGAGCGGTGCAGCGCGGCGCCGACGTCTATGCTTGCGGCATGGCAGCGGTCGCAGGGACGCTAGTAGGCATGACGGCGGCGCTTTTCATTTTGCTTTTCTTCCTGTCCCGGCGTCGGCGGCTAAAAACGGCGGGCCGCACGCCGCCAGCTTGGGATCGACAGGTGGGCCGGCGTTTATTGACGGCGGGGACGGTCATTTGCTTGACGAATATGGCGTTGACGCTGATTCCACTCGTCGATTCCTTTTTATTCGTTCCGCTTCTACAGGAAGCGGGGGCAAGGCTCGATGAGGTGCAGCGGCTAAAAGGAGTGTACGACCGCGGTCAGCCGCTCATTCAGCTCGGCACGGTCGTCGGCACGTCGTTTTCATTGGCGCTTGTTCCCCTTCTTTCTGGAGAGCGCCGCCAAGGTGCCGTTTTCGCCTATGGAGCGCTGTCCATCCGGCTTGCCGTTGTCATCGGGCTTGGTGCTTCGTTAGGGCTCATTTGCCTCATTCGACCGATCAATGCGATGTTGTTCGAGAATGACTACGGTTCGTCGGTTCTCGCCGTCTTGTCCTCCTCTGTCTTTTTTACGACGATCGCGTTGACCGCCTCTGCATTATTGCAAGGAATGGGGAGGGAATGGACGGCCGCTGCCGGCGTGGCGTTGGCAGTGGCGGGGAAGGCCGCGCTTATGCATTGGCTTGCTCCGCGGTTTGGAGCGCTTGGCGCCGCCGCGGCGACGACGGGTGCTTATGCGCTTATGGCCGGCTTTTTATGCGCCTTTTTGCCGCGAGAATATTGGATGGCGGGCCGGAAATACATGTACCCAACCGTGAAAGCGGCCGCTATGATGGCTGTCGTCTTGCATGGGTATAGGTGGCTGATGGACAGCTCGAGCGAGGGGCGGCTATGGGCGGCTGCCGAGGCGCTTGGCGGCGTTGCCATCGGTGCTGTCGTTTACCTTGCGTGTATTGTGAAAGGACATGTTTTTTCTGAACAGGAGTTGGCAGCTTTCCCATTGGCTAATAAATTCCGTTTACGATTAGGAGGCAGGTGATCGGCGATGAATACGATTTATGTGTTCGGCCTCGGCGCCGGAGATGTAAAACAGCTGCCGATCGGTGTGTACCGAAAGCTAAAGCGGGCGCATCCGCTCTTTTTGCGGACGAAAGAACACCCGGTGGTCAAATGGCTTGTGGAGGAAGGGATTGCGTTTACGTCATTTGATGAAGTGTATGAAAAACACGAGCAGTTTGCTGATGTGTACGCTGACATCGTCGATCGATTGACGGAACAAGCGAAGCGCGGCGATGTGTTTTACGCTGTTCCCGGCCATCCGCTTGTTGCCGAGCGGACGGTGCAGCTTCTTTTCGAAGCTGAGCGGCGCGGCGTCTGCCGAATCGTGATCGAAGGTGGTCAAAGCTTTTTGGATGCGCTGTTTACGGCGGTGCGCATCGATCCCATTGAAGGGTTTCAGTTGCTTGATGCGACGACTTTTCGAGGAGAAGAATGGTCGCCTTCACTGCATGCTGTTTTTTGTCAAGTGTACGATTCGTTTGTGGCCTCGAACGTGAAGCTTTCTTTGATGGAGCAGCTTCCCGACGATTACCCAATCTACATTGTCACCGCGGCAGGCACGAAGGACGAGCAAGTAAAGCGCGTGCCGCTTTATGAGTTGGACCGCGAGACGGGGCTTGACAACTTGACAAGCGTCTACGTGCCGCCGGTGAAGGACGAGCCGTTGCTTTACCACCGGTTTGAGACGCTGCGTCGCGTCATCGCCACGCTGAGAGGGCCGAACGGCTGCCCATGGGATCGGAAGCAGACGCATGCGTCGCTGAAGCGCTATTTGCTTGAGGAGGCGTATGAGCTGCTCGAGGCGATTGACGAGGGTGACGATGATCATATGGTCGAGGAGCTCGGCGACGTACTGCTGCAAGTGATGCTCCATGCGCAAATCGGCGCCGACCGAGGGTTGTTTTCGATCGACGACGTCATCCGCACGCTGACGGCGAAAATGATCCGACGCCACCCGCATGTGTTTGGTGATGTCACGGCCGAGACGGCCGAACAAGTCGTTGCCAACTGGGAGAAGATCAAGGAGAAAGAAAAAGGAGGCGGGCTTTCGGAATCGATTCTTGCCGACATTCCGAAAAGTCTGCCAGGGACGATGCGGGCGTACGAGCTGCAGAAACGAGCGGCGAAAGTCGGGTTTGACTGGGATGATGCCGCGCCGATATGGCAAAAAGTCGAAGAAGAAATGGCCGAGTTTCGAGCCGAAACGTCCGGCGGCCGTCGCGATCGGCTTGTCGGCGAGTTTGGCGATCTATTGTTCGCGCTCATCAACCTTGCCCGTTATTACGGGATTCAACCGGAAGAAGCGTTGCAAATGGCCAACGACAAATTTGCCCGCCGTTTCGCTTATATCGAGGAACAAGTGCGAAAAAGCGGCCGGTCGATCACCTCGTTTTCGCTTGCCGAACTCGATCGTTTTTGGGAAGAAGCCAAAGAAAACGAACGGTAAGGGGGATCATGCCATGCGTCTTGATAAATTTTTAAAAGTGTCCCGCCTCATCAAACGCCGCACGTTGGCGAAGGAAATCGCCGATCAAGGGAGAGTGTGGATCAACGGCCATGTCGCCAAAGCAAGCTCCGATGTGAAAGTCGGCGATGAATTGACGATTCAATTTGGGCAAAAGCGGGTAACGGTAAAAGTGACGGATCTAAAAGAAACAACGAAAAAAGAGGAGGCAACCGGGCTGTACGAATTGATCCGCGAAGAACGGACCACCCCGGCGCCGGAACAAGACGACGTCTAATTTGTCCTGCAGGCTTGTTCTAAACCATCCCCCGCTGACATACATATGGTACAAACAACGGATGAGAAAAGGCGGTTGGCCTTGCCGGCTTTCGATACTAAATGGAAATGCGGGGGATGAACATGAGTCGACACGATGAATTTGGCGGAAGCACGAACAAAGGTCCGGTCCAGGAACATGATGTGATCATGCGCGGCCGGCGCCTTCTTGACATCACCGGGGTGAAACAAGTCGAGAGTTTTGACAACGAGGAGTTTTTGCTTGAGACGGTCATGGGCTTTTTGGCCATCCGCGGGCAAAACTTGCAGATGAAAAACTTAGATGTCGACAAAGGCGTTGTTTCGATTAAAGGGCGCATTTTCGACCTCGTTTATTTAGATGACCATCAGGAGAAGGCTAAAGGATTCTTTAGCAAGTTGTTCAAATGAATGTCAGCATACAGCTGTACACCATGCTGGCGATGATTGGCATGGGCGGCTGGCTTGGCCTGGCGTGGGATACGTACAGCCGGATGTTGAAACGGCATGAGCGGGCGCACTGGCTCGTCTTTGTGAATGACGTGCTGTTTTGGGCGGTGCAGGCGCTCATCGTGTTTGATGTGCTTCTTTTCGTCAATGAAGGCGAGCTTCGCTTTTATTTGTTTCTCGCGCTTTTATGCGGATATGCCGCTTATCAAAGCTTGCTCCGCTCCTTTTATATTCGAGTGCTCGAGTGGTTCATTGGGCTGGCGGTAAGACTCGGACAGACGCTCGTTCAGCTGTTCCGCCTCATGGTCATGCGCCCGCTCATCCTCCTTGGGCAAATGGCGCTGGCACTTCTATTGATCGTTTGGCGGCTTTTGTTGTGGATCGTTCGGTTTGTGCTGCTTTCTGTTTGGAAGATGATCCGCCTTTTGCTTGCTCCGCTGCGTTGGACGGGCATCATGATTTGGCGGCGGGTGCCGCCGCCAAGACGAGCCGGGATGGAAAAATTTTTTCGACGTGTAAAAGGATTTGCTGGACAAATCAAGAATACAAAAGAGAAAATAAGCATGTGGTTTGCGAAATGGCGCGAGTAAAAGAGGTGTAAACGCGATGAACGTGCCCCGGAGAACGAATGTGACGAAGCTGTCGTCGACGTACATAGCTGAGCATGAAGAGAAAAAGCAGAAGGCGGCGAGAAGACGGCGGGCTGTCGCTGTCCGTTTGGTTGTCTGGTCGTTGTTGTTTGCGATGTTCGCCTCCGCTCTTGTCTACACCTTGCACTCGCAAGCGAAGGCGATCGATGCCAAAACGGCGGAACAGCAAAAGCTGAAAGAGCAGCTTGTGGAGCTTGAACGGAAGGAAAAGCAACTGAAAGAGGAAATAAAAAAGTTGCATGATGATGACTATATCGCCGAGCTGGCGCGGAAAAAATATTACTTATCGAAAGATGGAGAAATTATTTTCGTCTTGCCGGAAAAATAATTTTGCCTGCGAATGCCCGTTTTCTATGGGCATTCGTCATATTGACACGCATTTTTTTCATTCGCTATAATAAAAAAAACACCATCTTTAAAGCGTTTTAAGGAGGAGCACTTTTTTTATGTCGATTGAAGTAGGCAGCAAGTTACAAGGCAAGGTCACGGGCATTACGAAATTTGGGGCGTTTGTGGAGCTGCCGGAGGGGGTCACAGGACTCGTTCATATTAGCGAGGTAGCCGATAACTATGTCAAAGACATCCACGATCATCTGAAAGTCGGCGATATGGTGTATGTCAAAGTCATCAACGTCGGTCAAGATGGAAAAATCGGCCTGTCCATTCGCAAAGCAAAAGACACGCCTTCTTCGCAGCGGCCGCGCCATCGGACAAACGACCGCTCCGCGGCGGACAGCTTAGAACAAAAAATCAGCCGATTTTTAAAAGAGAGTGAAGACCGATTGGCATCGCTGCGCCGTCATACGGAGTCGAAGCGGGGAGGTCGTGGAGCGAGACGAGGGTAACTTGCTGCTGAAAGATTGTTTGAAGGATGACAAATGAGAAAACAAGCATCCGTCGCGATGGATGCTTTTTTGTTTCTGTATGGAATAAGAGGATATATTTCCCCTCTGCATTTTCCGCCTATATGTATTGACAATCGTCATCTCCTCCGTTATGATATAAACTGTTGTCACACGGCGGTGTAGCTCAGCTGGCTAGAGCGTACGGTTCATACCCGTGAGGTCGGGGGTTCGATCCCCTCCACCGCCACCAACAATCAAACATGGCCCGTTGGTCAAGTGGTTAAGACACCGCCCTTTCACGGCGGTAACACGGGTTCGAATCCCGTACGGGTCATCGCAAACGAGCATGCGCCATCAAGCGACGTGCTCGTTTTTCTTTTTTGTCTCTTTCTGTCGGAACAAGCCCGTTGACCGCGTTTTGCCGTGGAAAACGTCGAACGATTTTTGATTTTTCTCTGTGGTTTTGACAAATTTCTGACAATTCGAGCGATATAATAGGGGGTAATAGAAAGGTAAAGGAGAGGATCGGGAATGGAAAGAGTAGAAAGAGGGACGGTGCGCCGCAGCATTTCGGAAGTGCCGATTCATGACACGCAAGCAACGGTGTCGCGCTGGATGCGCCATGTGAAGCTGCGCCTTGGTCATCTGTTCATCCATCAAGGCTTTTTGCTTCTTCTTGTCGGCTTTTTGCTTGGACGAGCATTGATTTTATCGAAGCTGACCCCGTTCGCTTTGCCATTTTTCGTTTCGGTCTATATGCTGCGCCGCGATAAGGCCGCTTTTGCGTTGATCTCGCTGTTGGCCGGTGCTTTGACGCTGTCGCTTGATGTGGCGCTGTTTGTCGGCGTTTCCATTTTTGGCTTTCTCTTTATTTACGGATGGGTGCGGAGGGTGATCAGTGAGTCACTGAAAATCGTTCCATTGGTTGTGTTTGTGCTGTCTCTTTCCGCCAAATGGCTGATCTCCTATTATTGGCTCGGAGAGCGATCGGTCTACGGCGCCGCCATGGCGGTCGTCGAAGCCGGGCTGTCGCTTGTATTGACCTTGATTTTTATGCAAAGCATCCCGTTGTTGACCGTGCAGAAGCATAAACATGCGTTGCGAGCGGAAGAGATCATTTCGTTGATCATTTTGCTCGCCTCGATGTTGACCGGGATGATCGGCTGGGCTGTGTACGGTTTGTCGCTTGAGCATGTGATGTCGCGCTACCTCGTTTTGTTGTTCGCGTTTGTCGCCGGGGCGGCGACCGGCTCCACCGTCGGCGTTGTCACCGGGCTTGTACTGAGTTTGGCAAATGTCGGCAACTTGTCGGAAATGAGTTTGCTTGCTTTCGCCGGGCTGCTTGGCGGGTTGCTGAGGGAAGGGAAAAAACTTGGGGTGGCGTTCGGCCTCCTCGTCGCGACGCTGTTGCTTGGTTTATACGGCGAAGGGAAGAGTGAGCTTGTGCCGACGCTGCTTGAATCCAGCATCGCTATGATGCTGTTTTTTGGTACATCCCGTTCACTGACGGAGAAAATCGCCAAATACATTCCCGGCACGGCAGAATATATCCATGAGCAACAACAATACGTCCGGAAAATCCGCGATATGACGGTGCAACGCGTCTCGCAGTTTTCCAACGTCTTTCAGGCGCTGGCGGAAAGCTTTTCGCCCGAACCGCTTCCGGATGCCAATGAATACAGCGACCGTGAAGTCGACTATTTTTTGAGCGACATCACGGAAAAAACGTGCCAAACGTGCTTTAAGAAGACGCAATGCTGGGCGGACAACTTTCGTACCACCTATGCGTACATGAAGCAAATGATGGGCGAGGCGGACGAAAAAACATTGTCGCAAAACCATCAGTTGCTGCGCGAGTGGGAGCGGTATTGCGTCAAGGCCGGCAAAGTCGTCGACGCGATTGAAAAAGAGATGGTCGCTTATCAAGCAAACCGCAAGCTCAAACGGCAAATCCACGAAAGCCGGAAGCTTGTCGCTGAACAGCTGTTGGGCGTTTCCCAAGTGATGGACGATTTCGCCAAAGAAATGCAGAAAGAACAGGAAAACCATTATTTGCAGGAAGAACAAATTTACCGTGCGCTGCAAGAGTTTGGCATCGAAGTGGGCCATGTCGACATTTACAGTTTGGAAAAAGGAAATATCGATATTGAAATGAGCATTCCTTACTGCGAAGGGCGGGGTGAGTGCGAAAAACTGATCGCGCCGATGCTGTCAGATATTTTAGGAGAGACGATCGTTGTCAAGCGCGAAGAATGCGCCGCCTACCCGAACGGCTACTGCCGCGTCGCCTTCGGCTCCACGAAAGCGTTCGTCGTCGAAACGGGCGTCGCGTTTGCCGCCAAAGGAGGGGGGTTCATTTCTGGCGACAGTTATGCAACGATTGAACTTGCTACCGGCAAGTACGCCGTTGCCATCAGCGATGGCATGGGCAATGGGGAGCGGGCGCATGACGAAAGCCGCGAGACGCTGCGCCTGTTGCAAAAGATTTTGCAGACGGGAATGGACGAGTCGATTGCCATCAAATCGATCAATTCGATTTTGGCATTGCGGACGACAGAAGACATGTATGCGACACTGGATTTGGCCATCATCGACTTGCAAAACGCGGCGACGAAGTTTTTGAAAATCGGATCGACGCCAAGCTTTATTAAGCGCGGTGACAAGGTGATGAAAGTGGAAGCGAGCAACTTGCCGATGGGCATCATTAAAGAAGTCGAATTTGACGTTGTCACCGAGCAGCTGAAATCGGGCGACTTGCTCATTATGATGAGCGATGGTGTGTTTGAAGGGCCGATGAACGTTGAAAACCATGATGTTTGGATGAAGCGGAAAATTCAAGAATTAAAGACGAACGACCCGCAGGAAGTCGCCGATTTGATCATGGAAGAAGTGATCCGCCAATGCGGCGGCGAGATTGAAGACGATATGACCGTCGTTGTCGCCAAAGTTCGGCACAATACGCCGAAATGGGCGACGATTCCGGCATACATGTATATGAAAAAGGCGCAATAGCTAGCGTATAAAAACGTTCCCCTGCGGCGATGATGATAATACATTCGCCAAGGAGGGGAACGAACGTGCGAAAGGGAACGTTGCGGCAAATTTTGCTCATTACCGATGGCTGCTCCAACCATGGTGAGGATCCAGCCGCCATGGCGGCGCTAGCCCGTGAGCAAGGCATTACGGTGAACGTGATCGGCATCTTGGACCGAGGTGCGATGGATGAAAACGGACGGCGGGAAATTGAAGCGATCGCCGCGGCTGGCGGCGGGATGAGCCAAGTCGTGTACGCAAAACAGCTGTCGCAAACGGTGCAAATGGTGACGCGCCAAGCGATGACTCAGACGTTGCAAGGGCTCGTCAATCGAGAGTTGAAACAAATCTTTGGTTCTGACGTTTCGCTTGAGGACTTGCCGCCGGACAAGCGCGGCCAAGTGATGGAAGTCGTCGATGAACTTGGGGAAACGGTGGCCCTTGATGTGCTCATTTTGATCGATACGAGCGGGAGCATGAAAACAAAATTGCCAACCGTCAAAGAGGCGCTCCTCGATTTATCGCTCAGCTTAAATGCGCGCATGGGCGAAAACCGCTTTTCGGTGTTCATCTTCCCGGGAAAACGGGCGCACGCCGAAAAAATGATCGACTGGACGCCAAGGATTGAAGAGTTGTCCACCATCTTTCCGAAATTGGCGTCGGGCGGGCTGACGCCGACCGGACCAGCGTTGCGTGAGGCAATCGCCTATTTTGAGCGTAAACGGTCGTTAAGGAGCTGGATCGGCGATGGCGATGAGCCATACATCGAAGAATCGTCTTTGTAATTTGCCGCCTGGTACGGTCATCACTGGGAAATGGCACGGCCGTTCCTACCGGCTGCTGCGGCGGCTTGGCAACGGAGCGAACGGCGTCGTCTATTTGGCGGAGAACGGCCGGACTCGCGTCGCCGTCAAGTTGAGCGATGACTATGCGTCATTGGCATCGGAAATGAATATATTGCGCCGTTTTGCTAAGGTCCAGGGAGCCGCCCTCGGGCCTTCTTTGCTGGAAGCCGATGACTGGCAAAGCCCGTTTGCGCGGGAGACGATCCCGTTTTATGTGATGGAGTATATTGAAGGGGAGAATTTCGCTGCTTTCATCCGCCGCCGTGGAAAAGAATGGGCGCCCGTGCTCGTAATGCAACTGTTGTCGGTGCTTGATCGGCTTCATCAAGAAGGATGGGTATTTGGGGATTTAAAGCCGGACAATTTGATCGTTACCGGGTCGCCGCCGTCGGTTCGGTTGCTTGATGTGGGCGGGGCGACGCTGCAAGGAAGGGCGGTAAAAGAGTTTACTGAGCTGTATGACCGCGGCTATTGGGGGCTTGGATCGCGCAAAGCGGAGCCATCTTACGACTTGTTTGCGGCGGCGATGGTGATGATTTCTTCTTGCTGCCCGGGGCCGATTGAGAAAAAGGGTGACGGTCGGGCGCAGCTGTTGTCCATCATCGAAACGGACCGCTTTTTAACCCGATACAAGGAGGTGCTTCAAAAGGCGCTTGACGGCCGATATCGAAAGGCGGCCGATATGCGTCGCGACTTATTGGCCGCCTCTTCCTGCCATACATCGGCGGAAAACGAAAGAAAGGCAGTGCCAAGCCGTCGGTCGGGGCGGCAGGTGAAACGGCGCCGCCAAGCGAGAGGGATTGTCGAAACGGTGGTCATCGCCGCTGCATTGCTGGGCGCCTATGCCTTTTATATATATTGGCAGCTGGCGATGTAATTGTTTTGAGAAAACAGGGCGGACGTGTTACGATGAAGCTGAAAGAAATGCAAAGAGGTTGGCTTGGATGATCGACAAAGTGCGCGCCTTTATCCACAGGCATCAACTGCTTTCAGAAGGAGCGGCCGTCATCGTTGGCGTCTCGGGAGGCCCGGATTCGCTTGCGTTGCTGCACGTTTTTTTGTCGCTGCGCGACGAATGGAAGCTTCAGGTCATAGCGGCCCATGTTGACCATATGTTTCGTGGGCGGGAGTCAGAAGAAGAGATGGAGTTTGTGAAACGTTTTTGCGTGGAGCGCCGTATTTTATGTGAGACTGCGCAAATCGACGTCCCGTCCTTTCAGCGCAGCGCAGGTCTCGGCGCCCAAGAGGCGGCGCGGATCTGCCGCTACCGCTTTTTTGCCGAACTGATGGAAAAGCATCAAGCGGGGTACGTCGCCGTAGGCCATCATGGCGACGATCAAGTCGAGACGATTTTAATGCGGCTTGTGCGCGGCAGCACAAGCAAAGGATACGCTGGTATCCCCGTCAAACGGCCGTTTCACGTCGGCTATCTCATCCGTCCGTTTTTGGCTGTCAGCCGGGCGGAGATTGAAGCGTATTGCCGGCAGATGGGGCTGTCTCCACGCCGCGATCCGAGCAATGAAAAAGACGATTATACGCGCAACCGGTTCCGCCATCATATTGTCCCGTTGCTGCGGCAGGAAAATCCGCGCTTGCACGAGCGGTTTCAGCAATACAGCGAAATGATGGCGGAAGATGAGCAATTTTTGGAGGAATTAGCCGCGGACGCGCTGAATAAAGTAATGGAAAAACAACATCGCGATGCGGCGCTTTCCATCGGACCTTTTTTGGCGCTGCCGCGACCGCTGCAGCGCCGGGTGCTGCAGCTGTTGCTTCTCCGTCTTTATGGCGGCATTCCGCCGACATTGACTTCCGTACATATCGGCCATATACTGATGCTTTGTGAGCGCGGCCGCCCTTCCGGAATGATCGATTTACCAAAAGGGCTCAAAGTGATTCGCTCGTACGACCGCTGTTTGTTTACGTTTGACGCAGAAAGCGGCGAGAAAGGCTATTGGTTTGAACTGCCGGTTCCGGCGCTATTGCCCCTCCCAAATGGCTATGCAATCATCAGTGAATTTGGGGAACACTATCCAAGAAAGCAGGCCGGGAATGATTGGTTCGTCGTGGATCCTGCTTCCGTCTCCTTGCCGCTTCGCGTGCGGACGCGTCGGCGCGGCGACCGGATGGTGCTCAAGGGGACGGGAGGCACGAAAAAATTGAAAGAAATTTTCATTGAAGCAAAAATTCCGCGGATGGAAAGGGATCGCTGGCCGATTGTCGAAGATGCCGACGGTCGCATCCTTTGGGTGCCTGGCTTGAAAAAATCGGCTTTGGAAGCGCAACACCGTGGGCAAGCTCGCTATATTTTGCTGCACTATCAGGCGATGAACAGCTAGGAGGAAAAAAGATGGGGATGAAAGACGATATTCAAAAAGTGTTGATCACAGAAGAGGAAATTCAGGCAAAAGTCAAAGAACTCGGCGGTTTGTTAACGAAAGAATATGAAGGCCGTTTTCCGCTCGCTGTCGGCGTCCTCAAAGGGGCGATGCCGTTTATGGCCGACTTGCTCAAACATATTGATACATATTTAGAAATGGATTTTATGGACGTATCAAGCTATGGCAATGCGACCGTTTCATCCGGCGAAGTGAAAATCGTCAAAGACTTGAACACCTCCGTCGAAGGACGGGATATTTTGATCATTGAGGATATTATTGACAGTGGGCTGACGCTCAGCTATTTGGTCGACTTGTTTCGCTACCGGAAGGCGAATTCGATCAAAATCGTCACGCTTCTTGACAAGCCGTCTGGACGGAAGGCGGACATTCAAGCCGATTACACCGGATTTACCGTCCCGGATGAATTCGTCGTCGGCTATGGGCTCGATTACGCGGAAAAATACCGCAACCTCCCGTTTATCGGCGTCTTAAAGCCGGAAGTGTACCAAAAGTAGAACGGTTGCTGGGCGACGGCCGAATTGTTTGTATTGAAACAAATTTCTATGATAGTATTGAGTATAGTGTGTTTCATATGGGAGGAGGCAAGAAATGAACCGGATTTTCCGCAATACCATCTTTTATTTGCTGATTTTCCTCGTCGTGATCGGCGTCGTCAGCTTTTTTAACGGCACGAACCAGCGAACGGAGCCGATGACGTACGATGCGTTCATCACTCATCTGGAAAACGGGGATGTCAAGTCGTTTTCCATTAAGCCGGAGCGCGGCGTATATGAAATCAAAGGCCAGTTGAAAACATATAGCGAAGGGCAGTACTTTTCCACCTACGTCATGAACAGTGACAAAGTGCTTGACCGCATCGATGCGGCAGCGGCGCGGACGCGGGTGGAAGTCGTGCCAGCGGACGAAACGAGCGGATGGGTGACGTTTTTCACTTCCATCATCCCGTTTGTGATTATTTTTATTTTGTTCTTCTTCCTTTTGAACCAGGCACAGGGCGGCGGCAGCCGGGTGATGAATTTCGGCAAAAGCCGGGCGCGGCTGTATACGGATGACAAGCGGAAAGTCCGCTTCCGCGATGTCGCTGGGGCAGATGAGGAAAAGGAAGAGTTGGTGGAAATCGTCGAGTTTTTAAAAGATCCGCGCAAGTTTGCGGAACTTGGCGCCCGCATTCCGAAAGGGGTATTGCTCGTTGGGCCGCCCGGAACCGGGAAAACGCTGTTGGCGCGCGCGGTTGCCGGAGAAGCGGGCGTGCCGTTTTTCTCGATCAGCGGGTCGGATTTCGTGGAAATGTTCGTCGGGGTCGGGGCATCGCGGGTGCGCGACTTGTTTGAGACGGCGAAAAAAAATGCCCCGTGCATCATCTTCATTGATGAGATCGACGCCGTCGGCCGCCAGCGCGGCGCCGGCCTTGGCGGCGGCCATGACGAGCGTGAGCAGACGCTCAACCAACTGCTTGTCGAAATGGACGGCTTTAACGGCAACGAAGGGATCATTATTATCGCGGCCACCAACCGGCCGGACATTTTAGACCCGGCGCTGTTGCGCCCGGGTCGCTTCGACCGGCAGATTACCGTCGACCGCCCGGACGTCAAAGGGCGCGAAGCGGTGTTGCGCGTGCATGCCCGCAACAAGCCGCTCGATGAATCGGTTGACTTGAAGACGATCGCGATGCGGACGCCTGGATTTTCCGGCGCCGACTTGGAAAACTTGCTGAATGAGGCGGCGCTCGTTGCAGCGCGCCGCAACAAAAAGAAAATTGATATGAGCGACATCGATGAGGCGACGGACCGGGTGATTGCCGGACCGGCGAAAAAAAGCCGCGTCATCTCGGAAAAAGAGCGGCGCATTGTGGCGTTCCATGAGGCGGGGCATACGGTCATCGGCATGGTGCTCGCCGATGCGGAAATGGTGCATAAAGTGACGATTGTGCCGCGCGGCCAAGCCGGAGGCTATGCGGTCATGCTGCCGAAAGAAGACCGCTACTTTATGACGAAAGCCGAACTGATGGATAAAATCACCGGACTGCTCGGCGGGCGCGTCGCCGAGGAAATCGTGTTCAATGAAGTGAGTACAGGGGCTCATAACGATTTTCAGCGGGCGACAAACATCGCGCGCCGGATGGTGACGGAGTTTGGCATGAGCGAAAAGCTTGGTCCGCTTCAATTCGGCCAACCGAGCGGGCAAGTGTTTTTAGGACGTGACTTGCACAACGAGCAAAACTACAGCGACAAAATCGCCTATGAAATTGACTTAGAGATTCAGCGCATCATTAAAGAGTGCTATGAAAAAGCGAAACAAATTTTGACCCAACATCGCGACAAATTGGATTTGATCGCCAACACGCTGTTAGAAGTCGAGACGCTCGATGCGGAGCAAATTAAACATTTGTTCGAACATGGCACGCTGCCCAAAGACCGGAACGGGCGCGAGGAGGCCGGCAAAAGCGACGGCGATGTGAAGATCAACATCCAAAAGAAAGAGGAGTAATCGATGTCTCTGTTCGGAGGCATCTTTTTTTTGCCGGCGGCCCAGGGAAAGAAGGACAGTTTTTTTCCCGTAAGTATGATATGATAAAGAATGGGAATTTATCGAGGAAAAGCGAGGAATGAAGCGATGATTTTTGTATTGGACGTCGGCAATACAAACACGGTGTTAGGGGTGTATGACGGGGACGAACTGAAACATCATTGGCGCATTGAAACAAGCCGCTCGAAAACGGAAGACGAATACGGCATGATGATCAAAGCGCTCTTGAACCATGTCGGCTTGCAGTTTTCCGACATTCGAGGCATCATCATTTCCTCGGTCGTGCCGCCGATTATGTTTGCTCTTGAACGCATGTGTCTAAAATATTTCCATATCAAACCGCTCATCGTCGGTCCGGGCATTAAAACCGGGCTCGACATCAAATATGACAATCCGCGTGAGGTGGGCGCCGACCGGATTGTCAACGCGGTTGCCGGCATCCATTTGTACGGCAGTCCGCTGATTATCGTCGATTTTGGCACGGCGACGACGTATTGTTATATTAATGAACATAAACAATATATGGGAGGGGCCATTGCCCCGGGAATTATGATCTCGACAGAGGCTCTGTTTGCGCGGGCGGCGAAATTGCCGCGCATTGAAATCGCCCGCCCGGATGATATCATCGGCAAAAATACGGTCAGCGCCATGCAAGCCGGTATTTTATACGGTTATGTCGGACAAGTGGAAGGCATCGTGTCGCGAATGAAGGCGAAAAGCAAAATCCCGCCGAAGGTGATTGCGACTGGCGGTTTGGCTCCGCTCATTGCCAGCGAATCGGACATCATCGATGTCGTGGATCCGTTTTTGACGCTGACGGGCTTAAAATTGTTGTACGAGAAAAACACCGAGAAAAAAGGATGAAAGGCTTGATGAAGATGGGAGACTACTTAGTCAAAGCACTCGCTTACAATGGACAAGTGAGAGCGTATGCCACAAGAACGACGGAAACGGTCGCCGAGGCGCAACGCCGCCACCAAACATGGCCGACCGCCTCAGCGGCCCTTGGTCGAGCGTTGACCGCCGGTGTTATGATGGGAGCGATGCTGAAAGGCGAGGAAACGTTGACGATTAAAATTGACGGCGGCGGCCCGATCGGCGTCATTTTGGTCGACAGCAACGCCAGAGGGGAAGTGCGTGGCTATGTAACGAATCCGCATGTGCATTTTGAGCTGAACGAGCACGGGAAACTTGATGTGGCACGGGCGGTCGGCAAAAATGGGATGTTGACGGTTGTGAAGGATCTTGGGCTGCGCGACTTTTTCACCGGACAAGTGCCGCTTATCTCCGGGGAGCTTGGCGATGATTTTACGTATTATTTTGCTTCGTCCGAACAAATTCCGTCATCGGTTGGCGTCGGGGTGCTCGTCAATCCCGACCATACCATCCGAGCCGCCGGAGGATTTATGATCCAGTTGATGCCCGGGACGGAGGAGAACACGATCACTCGCATTGAAGAGCGGCTGAAACAAATTCCGCCCGTGTCGCGCATGATCGAAAGAGGGCTCAGTCCGGAACAGCTGCTCGAACAACTGTTGGGAGATGGAGGCGTCCGTGTGCTCGAGACGATGCCGGTGTCATTCGTCTGCCGCTGTTCGCGCGAGCGGATCGCTGATGCCCTTATCAGCCTAGGACCTGAGGAAATCCAAGACATCATCGACAAAGAAGGGCAGGCGGAAGCTTCGTGCCATTTTTGCAATGAAACGTACCATTTCGACAAAGCGGAGCTGGAACAGTTGAAACAACTCGCAAAAAAAGAATGAAAACAGTAAAATGATTGACAATTACGCCAATAGTTGATACATTGGAGACAAAGTCGATAAAATTAATGGGGATTAGAGGTGGAACAATGGCACGCACAGTCAACTCGATAACCGAATTGATCGGCGATACGCCGGCCGTGAAACTGAACCGCATCGTTGATGAAGACAGCGCGGATGTGTATTTGAAACTGGAATTTATGAACCCGGGCAGCAGCGTCAAAGACCGGATTGCGTTGGCGATGATTGAAGCGGCGGAAAAAGCGGGCAAGCTGAAGCCGGGCGACACGATCGTTGAGCCGACAAGCGGCAACACTGGGATCGGATTGGCGATGGTCGCGGCGGCGAAAGGATATAAGGCTGTATTGGTCATGCCGGATACGATGAGCTTGGAGCGCCGCAACCTGCTGCGGGCGTATGGAGCCGAGCTTGTGCTCACACCGGGTGCACAAGGGATGCGCGGAGCAATTGCAAAGGCGGAAGAGCTCGTCCGCGAGCACGGCTACTTTATGCCGCAGCAATTTAAAAACGAGGCGAACCCGGAAATCCATCGCTTGACGACCGGGAAAGAGATCGTGGAGCAAATGGGCGACCAGCTTGATGCGTTTGTTGCCGGCGTTGGCACGGGCGGAACGATCACCGGAGCAGGCCAAGTGTTGCGCGAAGCTTACCCAAACATTAAAATTTACGCCGTTGAACCGGCCGATTCCCCAGTCTTGTCGGGAGGAAAACCGGGCCCGCACAAAATCCAAGGGATCGGCGCTGGCTTTGTTCCAGATATTTTGGATACGAGCATTTACGATGGGGTTATTACGGTAACGACGGAAGAAGCGTTTGCGGCCGCCCGCCGCGCGGCTCGCGAGGAAGGCATTCTCGGCGGCATTTCGTCCGGCGCTGCGATTCATGCGGCATTGAAAGTGGCGAAAGAGCTCGGCAAAGGGAAAAAAGTGCTCGCCATCATCCCGAGCAACGGCGAACGTTATTTGAGCACGCCTCTTTACCAATTTGAAGACTAAGCAGACTTTTTCGGCAGGGGCAACCCTGTCGAATTTTTTTACGAGGATGGTGACCCAGACGGACAATCATTGTACAATAAAAGTAACGATGGACATCGTAAGGAGCTGACGAGGATGGAACAGCGGCGCAGACGACTGAAACGAACTATCGATTATCGCGGACGGGATTGGTTCCGCCAGTACGAACAGCTGGCCTATAGCCGGCCTCATCATGTGTTGCTTGAGAGCGGCCAAGGGGGAAGGTACAGCATTATCGGCCTTGACCCGATCGGAGTGATCCGCGCTGAAGAGCGGCGGCTCATCATCAAGCAGCGCGGGGTTGAAACGGTGCTGGATGGCTCGCCGCTCGAAGGGCTCCGGCAATGGCTTCGGTGTTTCGCCGTGCCGGATGAGGGGGAGTCGTTGCCTTGCCAAGGCGGGCTGATCGGTTTCATTAGCTATGATGCGGTTCGCTATCTGGAACGGCTTCCGATGCTTGCCCAAGATGATTTGCGGCTGCCGCTCATGTATTTTTTCCTCTTTGACGACGTAGCGATTTATGATCACCAAACTGAACAGCTTCATTTGCTTGCCTACGCGAATGAAGGGGAGGAAAGCGAAGCAAACCGGCGGCTTGCGCGGCATGCACGGATGTGGCTTGAGGATCGGAATGAAGCGCTGGTCTGGCCGCTTGCTGCCTCGACAGCTGCGCCGTCTGTTTCAATGACAAAAGAGAGGTTTATGGATGCGGTTCGCCGCGTGCAACGCTATATTGCGGCGGGCGATGTGTTTCAAGTCAACTTATCGGTGCGTCAGTCGCAGCCGCTGGTGACGCATCCATTTGCCGTCTACAAGCAGTTGCGGGTGCTGAATCCGTCCCCTTACATGGCGTATTTGCATACCCCGGAATTTCAAGTCGTCAGCGGCTCGCCGGAGTTGCTCGTCCGCAAGCGGGGATGGCGTCTTGAGACGCGGCCGATTGCCGGCACACGTTCGCGCGGTCGGACGGCGGCAGAGGATGGACAAATTGCTCGCAAGTTGCTTGCGAGTGAAAAGGAGCGGGCCGAGCACGCCATGCTCGTTGATCTTGAACGGAATGACCTTGGGCGCGTCTGTGCATACGGGACGGTTCGAGTTGACGAATGGATGACCGTCGAAAAGTATTCTCATGTGATGCATATCGTTTCTCACGTATCCGGCACCATGACGACGGAGCACGATGCGTTTTCCGTCATTCGCGCCATGTTTCCCGGCGGGACGATCACCGGCGCTCCGAAAGTGCGAACAATGGAAATTATTGAAGAGTTGGAACCGGTCCGCCGCGGCTTGTACACGGGCTCGATCGGTTGGATCGATTTTCAAGGAAACATGGAGCTGAACATCGCCATTCGAACGATGGTCGTCAAAGACGGATTGGCGCATGTACAGGCAGGAGCGGGCATCGTCATCGATTCCAACCCAGAGCATGAGTACAAGGAATGTTTAAAGAAAGCGGCTGCCCTTTGGAAAGCAAAAGAGTTGAGCGAAGCAGAGGCATTATTTCCGAGCATGAGGTGAGAATGATGATCGTCATGATTGATAACTATGATTCATTTACGTACAATTTGGTGCAATATTTGGGTGTGTTGGGCGAAGAGTTGATCGTTAAGCGGAATGATGACATTACGATAGCGGAAATGGAACGGCTCCGCCCTGATTTTATTATGATTTCCCCCGGTCCGTGCACGCCGAATGAGGCAGGGGTCAGCCTGGAAGTCATCGATCGCTTTGCCGGCCAAATTCCGATTTTCGGCGTCTGCCTCGGGCATCAAGCCATCGCCCAGGCGTTCGGCGGCCGTGTTGTCCGCGCCCCGAGGCTGATGCACGGGAAAACATCGTCCATCTACCATGATGGAGAGACGATTTTCCGCGGCGTGCCGAACCCGTTTACGGCAATGCGCTACCATTCCCTTATCGTTGAGAAAGAGACGCTTCCGGACTGTTTCGTCGTATCGGCTTGGACGAAAGAGGATGAAGTGATGGCGATTCGCCATAAAACGCTGCCGGTGGAAGGCGTGCAGTTTCACCCGGAATCGATTATGACAAGCCATGGGATGCAGCTGTTGAAAAATTTTATCGACACATATAAAAAGGCGTGACAGTCATGTACGTGTATATCAACGGCGCGGTCGTTCCACGCGAAGAAGCGCGGTTATCAGCGTTTGATCACGGCTTTTTATATGGGCTCGGCTTATTTGAAACATTCCGCACGTATAGCGGCCACCCTTTTTTGCTTGACGATCATTTGGCCCGATTGAACAAAGGGCTGTCTGAGCTTCACATCGAAAGACAGTTCGGCCGCGCCGAAGCGGTGGCGATCATCGAGCAGTTGCTCGAGGCCAATGGCTTGCGCGACGCTTATGTGCGCTTCAATGTATCGGCCGGGGTCGGCGATCTCGGCTTGCCGATCGAACGTTACCGAAACCCGACCGTCATCGTCTATATGAAGCCGCTTCCGCCGCCCGTCCCTTCGGAAGGAAAAGAAGGGGTGGTGCTCGCGGCAAGGCGAAACAGCCCGGAAGGCAATGAGCGACTAAAGTCGCACCATTATTTAAACAATATGATCGGGAAATGGGAGCTCGGACATCGACCTCATGCGGAAGGAATTTTTTTGAATTCAGATGGTGCGGTAGCGGAGGGGATCGTTTCCAATATTTTTTGGGTGAAAGACGGCATCGTCTACACGCCAGCGCCGGCTGTCGGCATATTAAACGGCATCACAAGACAATTCATCATGGCTTTGCTCAAGCAGTTGCGCATCCCAGTTGAAGAAGGGGTATATCCGCTGTCCCATTTGTTGCAGGCTGATGAAGCATTTATCACCAACTCTGTGCAGGAAATTGTACCCCTTTGCCGCATTGGCCATTGCGTTTACCAAGGAAAAAATGGTTCGGTGGTCCAGGCCTTGCAGCACCATTACCGACGCTTGACCCATCGGTTATGGACGAGGAACGAATTGGCAGAAAGGATGAACGACTGATGACAACATCGATGCGCCCTCTTCGGCTTCAATGCCGCGGGCATGAGCTTGACTTAAACAAAAAAACGTTGATCATGGGCATTGTCAACGTCACGCCCGATTCGTTTTCCGACGGCGGCCGGTTTTACGACGTGGAAAACGCGGTCAAGCACGCGAAGCGGCTCGTGGCGGAAGGAGCGGACATCATCGATATCGGCGGTGAATCAACTCGTCCGGGGGCGGATCCAGTGCCGCTTGATGAAGAGTTGCGCCGCGTCATTCCGGCGGTAAAAGCGATTGCTAAGGCGGTGAGTGTACCGATCTCCATTGACACGTACAAAGCGGAAGTGGCGCGGCAAGCCATGGAAGCCGGGGCGCACATCATCAACGACGTTTGGGGAGCCAAGGCGGATCTTGATATGGCCCGCGTCGCCGCCGCGTATGGCGCGCCGATCATTTTAATGCACAACCGCCGCGATATGGCCTATCGCGATTTGATTTCCGACATGATCGCCGATTTGAAAGAAAGCATTCGCATTGTCAAAGAGGCGGGTGTGAAAGATGAGAACATTATTTTAGATCCAGGGATCGGCTTCGCCAAGACGGTCGAGCATAACTTGGAGGTGATGCGGCGCCTTGATGAATTTGCCGCTCTCGGCTATCCGCTTTTGCTTGGCACGTCGCGCAAACGATTTATCGGCCATGTGCTCGGCGTGCCTGTCGAGGAGCGGGTCGAAGGAACAGGAGCGACCGTTTGTCTCGGCATCATGAAAGGGGTGCACATCGTCCGAGTCCATGATGTATTGCCGATCGCCCGCATGGCCAAAATGATGGATGCTATGCTTGGGAAGGGAGAGAGCGGTCATCGATAAAATGTATGTGCAAGGCATGGAGTTTTACGGCTACCACGGGGTGTTTCGCGAAGAAAACATCCTCGGCCAGCGATTTTTGGTCGATGTGACGTTGGAGCTCGACTTGCAGCCCGCCGGGCGGAGCGATTGTCTTGAGTATACCGTCAACTACGCCGATGTGTACGAGCGCTGCCGGGCGATCGTTGAGGAGCGGACGTTCGCCTTGATCGAGGCGGTCGCTGAAGCGATCGCCGCCGACTTGCTCGCTGCCTTTCCTGTTGTCGAGCGCTGCATTGTCAAAGTGACGAAGCCGAATCCGCCGATTCGCGGCCATTATCAACATGTCGCAGTCGAAATTGATAGGGGTCGTTAAATGGAAAACATCGCATATCTCGCTTTAGGCTCCAATCTCGGAGATCGTGTTTTCTATTTGCGTTCTGCCATTGAAGCGCTTCATCATCATCAGGAAATTTTGATCACATCGAGCTCATCGATTTATGAAACCGATCCGGTCGGTTATGTCAACCAAGGCAAGTTTTTAAACATGGTGATCGAGGTGGCAACGACGTTGTCGCCGTTTGCCTTGCTTGACGTGACCCAGCAAATCGAACGACGTCTTGGAAGAAAAAGGGAAATTCGCTGGGGACCACGGACGTTAGACCTTGACATTTTGCTGTATAATCATGAAAATATTGAAACAGAGCAGCTGACGATCCCGCATCCGCGCATGGCGGAGCGGGCGTTCGTGCTCATCCCGTTGTTTGAAGTCAACTCCCACGTGGCAATACCGAACCTTTCTGAGCCGTTAATCGACATCATTGGCCGACTACCTGACAAAAAAGGAGTTCATGTATGGAAGCGGAAAGATGGGGAAGACGTATTCGCGCTTTTCGAAAGTTGAAAGGATATACGCAAGAAAGACTGGCGAAAGAACTAGGCATTTCCGTATCGATCCTTGGTGAAATTGAACGGGGAAACCGGATGCCGTCCGATTCGCTCGTTGGACAAATCGCCGAACGGCTGAATATATCGGTGGAAGAACTGGCGCCGCCGAAACTCGAATCGAACAAGTAGAAAGGAGGCATCTGCGATGTTTCGCATTGGCGATGTCGAAATTAAAAACCGCGTCGTGCTTGCTCCGATGGCAGGCGTATGCAACTCCGCGTTCCGCCTGACCGTCAAAGAATTCGGCGCCGGGCTTGTATGCGCCGAGATGGTAAGCGACAAAGGAATCGTATACAACAACGAAAAGACGTTAAACATGTTATATATTGATGAACGGGAAAAGCCGATCAGCTTGCAAATTTTCGGCGGCGAGAAAGAAACGCTCGTCAAAGCAGCGAAATTTGTTGATAAAAATACGAATGCAGATATCATCGACATCAACATGGGTTGCCCAGTGCCGAAAATTACGAATTGCGACGCTGGAGCGAAGTGGCTGCTTGACCCGAATAAAATCTATGATGTCGTTGCCGCGATCGTCGATGCCGTTGAAAAACCGGTCACGGTGAAAATGCGGATCGGTTGGGATGAAAAGCACATTTACGCCGTCGAAAACGCTCAAGCCGTTGAGCGCGCCGGCGGGAAGGCCGTCGCCGTCCACGGACGGACAAGGGTGCAAATGTATGAAGGAAAAGCGGACTGGAACATCATCAAGCAAGTGAAAGAAGCCGTCAACATCCCGGTTATCGGCAACGGAGATGTCAAAACGCCTCAAGATGCAAAGCGGATGCTTGAAGAAACAGGGGTCGACGGCGTCATGATCGGACGGGCGGCTCTTGGAAACCCTTGGATGATCTATCGCACTGTCCGTTATTTAGAAACTGGAGAGCTCATCCCGGAACCGACGCCGAGGGAAAAAATCGATGTCTGCCTGCTGCATTTAGACCGATTAATTGCCTTAAAAGGCGAGTATATCGCCGTCAAAGAAATGCGTAAACACGCTGCTTGGTATTTAAAAGGCATTCGCGGCGCAGCGAAAATCCGCAACGCCATCAATGAATGTGAAACGCGGGACGAACTGGCCGCACTGTTGCTTCGCGTGGCGGAGGAAGCGGAAGTCCAAGCAGCGGCGAACGCCGAAGCCGTTTAAACAACGGAGATGACGTTCATGCAGCGGAGGACTGCCAGCGAGCGCTGGCAGTATTTTTCGTAAAAAATCGCTAAATGGAGTGAATGAGGTATGAGTCATGAAGAATTGAACGACCAACTGCGCGTCCGCAGGGAAAAGCTGAAAAAAATTGAGGAATTGGGTGTCGACCCGTTTGGCAAACGGTTCGAGCGCACTCATAAAGCGCAAGAACTGTTCGAACTGTACGGCGATTTGTCGAAAGAGGAACTTGAAGAAAAGCAAATTGAAGTCGCCGTCGCCGGCCGCATCATGACAAAGCGCGGCAAAGGAAAAGCGGGGTTCGCCCATATCCAGGATGTCACCGGGCAGATTCAAATTTACGTCCGTCAAGACGATGTTGGCGAACAGCAGTACGAACTGTTTAAAATCTCTGACCTTGGCGATATCGTCGGCGTGCGCGGCACAATGTTTAAAACAAAAGTTGGTGAACTTTCCATCAAAGTGTCGTCGTACGAATTTTTGACGAAATCGCTGCGTCCGCTGCCGGAAAAATACCATGGTTTGAAAGACATAGAGCAACGCTATCGCCAGCGTTATCTCGATTTAATTATGAATCCGGAGAGCAAAAAGACGTTCATCACCCGCAGTTTCATCATCCAATCGATGCGGCGGTATCTCGACAGCCATGGCTATTTGGAAGTTGAAACGCCGATGATGCACGCCGTTGCTGGCGGCGCTGCGGCGCGCCCGTTCATTACGCATCATAACGCATTGGATATGACCCTTTATATGCGAATCGCCATCGAGCTCCATTTAAAACGGCTCATCGTCGGCGGTTTGGAAAAAGTGTATGAAATCGGCCGCGTTTTCCGGAACGAAGGCATTTCCACCCGCCATAATCCGGAGTTTACGATGCTCGAATTGTACGAGGCGTACGCCGATTTTCGCGACATCATGGAACTAACGGAAAACTTGATCGCCCACATTGCCACTGAAGTGCTTGGAACGACGAAAATTCAATACGGCGAGCATGTCGTCGACTTAACGCCCGAGTGGCGGCGCCTCCATATGGTCGATGCGATCAAGGAATATGTCGGCGTCGACTTCTGGCAGCAGATGAGCGACGAAGAGGCGCGGGAGCTGGCGAAAGAACATGGAGTGGAAGTTGCTCCACATATGACGTTTGGCCATATTGTCAACGAATTTTTTGAACAAAAAGTCGAGTCTCACCTCATTCAGCCGACGTTCATTTATGGCCATCCGGTTGAAATTTCACCGTTGGCCAAGAAAAATCCGGACGACCCGCGTTTTACCGACCGATTTGAACTATTTATCGTCGGGCGCGAACATGCAAACGCCTTTACCGAATTGAATGATCCGATCGATCAGCGCCAACGCTTTGAGGCGCAGCTGAAAGAGCGTGAACAAGGAAACGATGAAGCACATGAAATGGACGAAGACTTCCTTGAAGCGCTCGAGTACGGCATGCCGCCAACAGGCGGGCTTGGCATCGGCGTCGACCGTCTGGTCATGCTGCTGACGAACTCGCCGTCGATCCGCGACGTGTTGCTTTTCCCGCAAATGCGTCATAAATAAATTTGATCGCTCCCTGCAAAGACAAGCAGGGGGCTTTTCATTTATGTAAAAATAGTCGTCGTTGTTTTGTTGAAAAACAAACACAGGAAGTCAAGTTGACAAACCACTCCCAACGTGTTATATTATGATAGCACGTTGAAATGACAGCACTAATCAAAAACAAAGACCTATTGACAAATAAATAAATTTAATTATAATATAACTTGTCTGTTGATTGTCTAGTGATGATAGCGGAGGGGAAACACCCGTTCCCATCCCGAACACGGAAGTTAAGCCCTCCAGCGCCGATGGTAGTTGGGGCCAGCGCCCCTGCAAGAGTAGGTCGTCGCTAGGCAATCCTGTGGAGGATTAGCTCAGCTGGGAGAGCACTTGCCTTACAAGCAAGGGGTCGGCGGTTCGATCCCGTCATCCTCCACCATCACCTATTATGAGCCATTAGCTCAGTAACGAGCGCTGCATCTTCGAGTTCACTGCGAGTTGCCCCGACGCATCTCGCTTCCTTGAACAGACTGGCAGAGGAAGGGGCAGGTAGAGCTAGGTAGTACCTAGAGTGTATACCCAACCATGAGCCATTAGCTCAGTAGGTAGAGCAACGAGCTTTGCATCACCGAGTTTGCTTCGAGTTGTCCCGACGCATCCTGCATCTTCGAATATGCTAGTAGAGGAAGGGACATCGTTCACTGTGAGTGTATACCCAACCATGAGCCATTAGCTCAGTAGGTAGAGCATCTGACTTTTAATCAGAGGGTCGGAGGTTCGAGTCCTCCATGGCTCACCACAATTGATTTGCGGGTGTGGCGGAATTGGCAGACGCGCTAGATTCAGGGTCTAGTGCCCTTTACGGGCGTGGGGGTTCGAGTCCCTTCACCCGCATGTTGATTCGAGCGGAAGTAGTTCAGTGGTAGAACACCACCTTGCCAAGGTGGGGGTCGCGGGTTCGAGTCCCGTCTTCCGCTCCATTTATTTGCTCATTTAGCCGGGGTGGCGGAATTGGCAGACGCACAGGACTTAAAATCCTGGGGTAGGTCACTACCGTGCCGGTTCGAGTCCGGCCCTCGGCACTTGCGCTCGTAGCTCAATTGGATAGAGCATCTGACTACGGATCAGAAGGTTAGGGGTTCGAATCCTCTCGAGCGCGTTGGCGGGAAGTAGCTCAGTTTGGCAGAGCACATGGTTTGGGACCATGGGGTCGCAGGTTCAAATCCTGTCTTCCCGATAGCGGATATATGGGGCCTTAGCTCAGCTGGGAGAGCGCCTGCTTTGCACGCAGGAGGTCATCGGTTCGATCCCGATAGGCTCCATCGTCGTTCCTTGAAAACTGAACGAAACGAAGCGCGAAAGAAAAGCTGAGGTCGCTTGCCTATCGGCGAAACGCGCTGAGAGGCCCGCGAGCGGGCTTAGCCCGCCAAAGCGGGACACGAAGCGTCGCGAGCCGATAGCGGCCGAAGCTAGACAATCCGAAAAGCCAATCAACTTTCTTTTGGAGAGTTTGATCCTGGCTCAGGACGAACGCTGGCGGCGTGCCTAATACATGCAAGTCGAGCGGACCGCCGCGTTAGGCGGGTAAGATCCCTCGAAGATGACGAGGTCGATAGGTCCGAGGTGGAAGCGTGGCGACACGTGGAGCTGACGGATACTAATCGATCGAGGGCTTAACCTAGAAAAGTGGAAGCGCCGTGTTTAGCTCTCGAGGCCAAATGTTCTTCACCTCGAGGGGTGCTGGCACCCCGAGGGGGAAGGTGATTTGACCCCGAGCGGCGGCGAGCCGGAGCTGGACAGCAGAAAAGTGGAGGCCGCCCGCTGATCGGCGAAACGCGCTGGAGGCCTGCGAGCGGGCTTAGCCCGCCGCAGCAGGACCGAAGCGTCGCGAGCCGATGGCGGCCGGAACTAGACAGCGAAAAGCGGAAGCGCCGCGGCTTCTTCCAACGGTTATCTAGTTTTGAAGGAATGAATTTCCTTCTTGACATTGTTTGTTTTCCAAGTATAATAAATGATGTCAAAACTGAATCGTTTGCCTAGTGGCTATGGCGGAGGGGAAACACCCGTTCCCATCCCGAACACGGAAGTTAAGCCCTCCAGCGCCGATGGTAGTTGGGGCCAGCGCCCCTGCAAGAGTAGGTCGCTGCTAGGCAAAATGGAAAGCACGTCTTTTCTTCTAAGAAAAGGAAAGACGTGCTTTTTCATTTATTTGCTTGACGTTTTATTGTCCAAAAAAAACGGATATTCTATAGTTAGTTTTCCTTCTTTGGTCACTCTTGAAATTTTCCGTAATACATTGTATAGTAAGAGTAAGGTCAAATATAGTCAAAGTCAACAAATAGGCAGTGGGGTGTCCTTGTCAGCGGACGGCCCATCGCCAGGCAGCTTGGTTGTAAGGAAGGTGGTAGGTAGAGTGCCGAACATTTCCGACATCATTGAGCAATATTTAAAGCAAGTGCTCAATATGAGCGACCAAGATATCGTTGAAATTAAGCGAAGCGAAATCGCTAATAAGTTCCAATGTGTTCCGTCTCAGATCAACTATGTCATCAATACGAGGTTTACCCTTGAAAGAGGGTACATCGTCGAAAGCAAGCGCGGTGGCGGTGGGTATATCCGCATTATGAAAGTGAAGACAAAGAGTGAAGCGCAGCTTATTGACCAGCTGCTCGAGCTTATCGGCCACCGCATCAGCCAATCGAATGCCGAAGATGTGGTAAAACGTCTCGTTGAAGAAAAGGTAATTTCGGAGCGGGAAGCGAACATTATGTTAAGCGCTATGGATCGTTCTGTTTTATATATCGATTTGCCCGAGCGGGACGAACTGCGGGCCCGCATGTTAAAAGCGATGCTGACGTCGCTGAAATACAAATAGGGGGAGGGGGAGGCATTGATTTGCCAAGAATGCAAGCAGCGGCCGGCCACGATGCACTTTACAAAAATTGTAAATGGAGAGAAAACGGAGTTCCATCTTTGCGAGCAATGCGCCAGAGAGCATGGCCATATGTTTACGTTCTACGGCAATGATGATTTTTCACTCAACAACTTGTTGGCGGGGCTTCTTAACTTTCAAGCGCCGATGAAAGAGATGACGGCGAACGCGTTTCCGAACCCGGATGTACTTCAATGTGAGACGTGCCAAATGACATACCATCAATTCACACAAATCGGGCGGTTCGGCTGCGCTAACTGCTACCGGACGTTTGCACGCTACTTGCCGCCGATTTTGAAACGGCTCCATAGCGGCAATACCGCTCATTCAGGAAAAATTCCGAAGCGAAAAGGCGGCGTTCTCCATTTGCGCAAGCAACTTGCTATGTTGAAACAAAAGCTTCAGGAGCTCGTCGCTCGTGAGGAATTCGAGCGAGCGGCCGAGGTGCGCGACCAAATCCGCTCGTTGGAGGATGAACTGCGTCGACGCGGAGAGGGGGATATGTAAGCGGTATGTCGTTCGAGAAGTTTTTCAATACGGCGGTCAGCGCGTGGATGAGCCAAGAGGGGCCGGATTCGGACATCGTCTTAAGCAGTCGCATCCGACTGGCGCGCAACATCGTTGACTTTCGTTTTCCAACGCTGTTTAGCAGTGAAGAAGCGATGCAAATCGTCGCGTTGTTTGAACGGACGTTCGCTCATCGTTCTTACGGAGGGGCAGGCCGCTTCGAGTTGTTGAAAATGTCGGAGCTTCAACCGATTGAAAAACGGGTATTGGTAGAAAAACACTTAATTAGTCCGCATCTGGCTGAAGATTCGCCGTTTGGCGCTTGTCTGCTTTCGGAAAATGAAGAAATCAGCATCATGATCAACGAGGAGGATCATATCCGCATCCAATGCCTATTCCCGGGGTTGCAGCTTGCTGAGGCTCTCGAGGCGGCGAGCGAATTGGACGATTGGATTGAAGGGTATGTCAACTATGCCTTTGACGAGCGGCTTGGTTATTTAACGAGCTGCCCGACCAATGTCGGGACGGGATTACGGGCTTCGGTGATGATGCATCTTCCGGCGCTTGTGCTGACGCAGCAAATTAACCGTATTATTCCTGCCATCAACCAGCTTGGGCTTGTTGTCCGTGGAACATACGGTGAAGGGAGTGAAGCGTTGGGGAATATATTCCAAATTTCCAACCAGATCACGCTTGGGAAATCGGAGGAAGACATTGTTGCTGATTTGCATACGATCGTTCAGCAGCTGATCGCCCAAGAAAGAGCGGCTCGTCAGGCATTAGTGAAAACTTTGGGCATACAATTAGAAGACAAGGTGTTCCGTTCATACGGCATACTGGCCAACTGCCGCGTCATCGAATCAAAAGAAGCGGCGCAATGTCTGTCCGATGTTCGCTTAGGGATTGATCTAGGATATATCAAGAACATCTCGCGCAACATTTTAAATGAGCTGATGATTTTGACGCAGCCGGGATTTTTGCAGCAATATGCCGGCGGGGCGCTTCGCCCTGAAGAACGGGACGTCCGCCGCGCGGCGCTGATCCGGGAGCGTTTAAAGATGGAGGAACGAAGAAAGATGGAGGGTGATGAACGATGATGTTTGGCAGATTTACGGAACGGGCGCAAAAAGTGCTGGCGCTGGCGCAGGAAGAAGCCATTCGCCTTGGCCATAACAATATCGGCACAGAACATATTTTGCTTGGCCTCATTCGTGAGGGCGAGGGGATCGCGGCTAAGGCGCTCATGGCGCTTGGGCTCGGCCCAGATAAAATTCAAAAAGAAGTCGAATCGCTCATCGGCCGTGGCAGTGAAGTGTCGCATACGATCCACTATACACCGCGGGCGAAAAAAGTAATTGAGCTGTCGATGGATGAAGCGCGGAAGCTCGGCCATTCATACGTCGGCACAGAACATATTTTGCTTGGGTTGATCCGCGAAGGCGAAGGGGTGGCCGCCCGCGTGCTGAACAACTTGGGAGTAAGCTTGAACAAAGCGCGCCAGCAAGTGTTGCAGCTGCTCGGCAGCAATGAGTCGATGTCAGGCCATGGCGGCGGCGCGTCGCATGTGAGCACTCCGACGCTTGACAGCCTCGCCCGCGATTTGACAGCGATTGCCCGCGAAGGGCGGCTGGACCCGGTCATCGGCCGCAGTAAAGAAATTCAGCGCGTCATTGAAGTATTAAGCCGGCGGACGAAAAATAATCCGGTGTTGATCGGCGAGCCGGGCGTTGGGAAAACGGCCATTGCTGAAGGGTTAGCCCAACAAATCGTCAATAACGAAGTGCCGGAAACGCTGCGCGACAAGCGGGTCATGACGCTCGATATGGGGACGGTCGTCGCCGGAACGAAATACCGGGGGGAATTTGAAGACCGGCTGAAAAAAGTGATGGATGAAATTCGTCAAGCGGGCAACATCATCTTGTTCATCGATGAGCTGCATACATTAATTGGCGCCGGTGGGGCAGAAGGAGCGATCGACGCGTCGAACATTTTGAAACCGGCGTTGGCGCGCGGGGAGCTTCAATGCATCGGCGCGACAACGCTCGATGAATACCGGAAATATATTGAAAAAGACGCCGCGCTTGAACGCCGCTTTCAGCCGATTTACGTTGATGAACCGACAGTGGAAGAATCGATCCAAATTTTAAAAGGGTTGCGCGATCGGTATGAAGCGCATCACCGCGTTTCGATTTCCGACGAGGCGATCGTGCAAGCTGTCAAGTTGTCCGACCGCTACATTACCGACCGTTTCTTGCCGGATAAGGCGATCGATTTGATCGACGAGGCTTGCTCGAAAGTGCGCCTTCGTTCGTTCACCGCACCGCCGAAATTGAAAGAACTTGAACAAAAGCTCGAGGAAGTGCGGAAAGAAAAAGACGCGGCCGTGCAAAGCCAAGAATTTGAAAAAGCGGCGTCGCTGCGCGATATGGAACAGCGGCTGCGCGAAGAACTGGAGGAAACGAAACGTGCGTGGAAAGAAAAACAAGGCCAAGAAAATTTGGAAGTGACGGTCGAAGACATCGCCGCGGTCGTCTCGAGTTGGACCGGCATTCCGGTATCGAAGCTCGCTGAGACGGAAACGGAGCGGCTGCTCAAGCTGGAAGAAATTTTGCATTCGCGTGTCGTCGGCCAAGACGAGGCGGTCAAAGCGGTCGCCAAAGCGGTGCGCCGCGCCCGTGCTGGCCTGAAAGACCCGAAACGCCCGATCGGTTCGTTCATTTTCCTTGGTCCGACCGGCGTTGGGAAAACAGAGTTGGCTCGAGCCTTGGCAGAAGCGATGTTTGGCGATGAAGACGCCCTCATTCGCATCGATATGTCCGAGTATATGGAAAAACACTCGACATCGCGGCTCATCGGGTCGCCGCCGGGGTATGTCGGTTATGAAGAAGGCGGCCAGCTGACGGAAAAAGTGCGCCGCAAGCCGTATTCGGTTGTCTTGTTAGATGAGATGGAAAAAGCGCATCCGGACGTGTTCAATATTTTGCTGCAAGTGTTGGAAGATGGGCGGCTGACTGACTCGAAAGGGCGGACGGTCGACTTCCGCAACACGATCATCATCATGACGTCCAACGTCGGCGCCGATGCGCTGAAACGGAATAAGTACGTTGGCTTCAACATTCAAGATGGGAACCAGCAATACAAAGATATGAAAAGCAAAGTGATGGATGAGCTGAAAAAAGCATTCCGTCCAGAGTTTTTAAACCGGATCGACGAAATCATCGTCTTCCATTCGCTCGAAAAAGACCATCTGAAACAAATCGTCCGATTGATGGCCGATACGCTCGTGAAGCGGTTGAAAGAGCAAGACATTGATCTTGAGCTGACAGAGGTCGCCATTGAGAAAATCGCCGCCGAAGGGTTCGATCCAGAATACGGTGCCCGCCCGCTGCGCCGCGCCTTGCAAAAGCATGTTGAAGACCGTTTGTCCGAAGAATTGTTAAAAGGCACGATCGCCAAAGGGCAAAAAGTCGTTGTGGATGTCAAAGACGGGGAGTTTGTCGTATTGTCAAAACAGGCGGTCGTGTGAGGGAAGAAAAGGCATGCGGCAGCTTCCTGCCCATGCCTTTTTTCGTTGGAAAATGTTACAGAAAGGGTTAAGATCGATGGCGAAGAAGAAAACGAAGTTCGTTTGCCAAGAGTGTGGATATGAGTCGGCCAAATGGCTTGGACGCTGTCCGGGATGCCAAACATGGAATTCGTTTGTTGAGGAAATTGAGCAGGAGAAACCGACTGTGCGCGGCGCATTTCTTCATTCGGAGCGGGCGGGTTCGGCCAAACCGGTCCCGATTACAGCCGTGGAGGCGGTGCAAGAGCCGCGCATGAAAACGAACAGCGCGGAGCTCGATCGCGTGTTGGGCGGTGGAATCGTCAAAGGTTCGCTCGTTTTGATCGGCGGCGACCCTGGCATTGGCAAATCAACGTTGCTTTTGCAAACATCAGCGCAGCTGGCCGCCGATGGGCATCAAGTGCTGTATGTCTCCGGCGAGGAATCGGTCAAACAAGTAAAGTTGCGCGCTGGACGCCTTCGTGCGGAGTGCCATCAGCTGTACGTGTTGGCGGAAGCAGATTTGGAATACATTGTGGCAGCGGTTGAAACGGTTCAACCTGCTTGTGTCATCATTGATTCGATTCAGACGGTGTATCGCACCGATATTTCCTCTGCACCGGGCAGCGTCGCCCAAGTGCGCGAATGCACGGCCGAGCTGATGAAGCTGGCGAAAACAAAAGGCATTGCCATTTTTATCGTCGGTCATGTGACGAAGGAAGGGGCGATCGCCGGGCCGCGCCTGCTCGAACATATGGTGGACACCGTTCTCTATTTTGAAGGGGAGCGGCATCATACGTACCGCATTTTGCGAGCGGTGAAAAACCGTTTTGGCTCAACGAACGAAATCGGCATTTTTGAGATGCGCGACATTGGGCTGAAGGAAGTGGAAAACCCATCAGAAGTGTTTTTAGAAGAACGGTCGCGCGGAGCGGCTGGCTCGACGGTCGTGGCAGCGATGGAAGGGACGCGGCCGGTGCTCGTGGAAATCCAGGCGCTCGTCTCGCCGACGAGCTTCGGCAACCCGAGACGGATGGCGACCGGCCTTGACCATAACCGTGTGTCGCTTTTGATGGCCGTGCTCGAAAAGCGGGTTGGGCTGCTGTTGCAAAACCAAGATGCTTATTTGAAAGTGGCGGGCGGTGTGAAGCTTGATGAGCCGGCCATTGATTTGGCGGTCGCTGTCAGCATCGCCTCAAGTTTCCGCGATCGGCCGACGAATCCGGCGGATGTCATTATCGGCGAAGTCGGCTTAACTGGAGAGGTGCGCCGCGTCTCGCGCATCGAACAGCGCGTACAGGAGGCGGTAAAATTAGGCTTTTCCCGCATCATTGTGCCAAAAAACAATTTAGCCGGCTGGCAGCCGCCAAAAGGTGTGCAAGTGATCGGTGTTTCGCATGTGGCCGAGGCGCTTGAGCATACAATGTGTTAAACGCTCCCCCATCTGCGCGGCCCATTTCTTTGCGTCCAAAGGTATGAGTGAAAGTCCAATCGCCTCCTCGTTTTTTAAGCGCTCAAGCGGGGGCATAGACAACCGAAAAAATTGAACCCTTTTGCGTTGATGTACGTAAAAAATAAGTAGAGGCCCCTAAACAAATCCGATTTGCCCTGATGTACGTAAAAAATAATAAAAGCTCCTAAACTAACCCGACGTTTGGCAAATGTGTTCTACCCATTGTTACAAGCACATGTCGAATGTTCAAAAACGATGAAAAATTGCCTTCCAATTGGTTTCAAACATGGGAAACTGTTTATAATGTTAAATAGGGAGGTGAAGATGGGCTGATGGTCAAACGCATTGTGCAATTATTTTTCCTCGCCGTGGGTGGAACGTTAGGCGCCATGTTTTTTCCTGACTTGCTTAAGCTGATGAATGTGAGCGGCATGCCGCTTCTCCATAATTCTTATACGCTGGCGGTGCTAGGGGCAGTCGTTTTCTTTTTGTTGACGTTTTGGCTTGTTGATTATGTCGTTGACATGATTCGCTGGGTGGAGGAAACGCTCGTGAAGGCGCCGGCCGCCGACGTGCTGTTTGGCAGTCTCGGGCTGATTTTCGGTCTTATTATCGCGTTTTTCGTTGTCATGCCGTTGCAGTCGTTTCACATTCAAGTGTTGAATACGGTGTTGCCGATTTTTTTGACGGTGTTGCTTGGCTACTTAGGGTTTCGAGTCGGTTTAAAGAAACGGAATGAGTTGATGAACTTATTTTCCTTGTCCAACCGCATGGCGAAGAAAAAAGGTGGAGAAGCGGAAAACGAACCGTCAAAGGGCGGTGCTGTGAAAATTTTGGATACAAGCGTCATCATCGACGGGCGGATCGCAGACATTTGCCAAACTGGGTTTTTGGAAGGACCGCTTGTCATTCCGCGGTTTGTGCTCGAAGAATTGCAGCATATCGCTGATTCGTCCGATGTGCTGAAGCGGAACCGCGGCCGCCGCGGCTTGGATATTTTGAACCGCATCCAAAAAGAAATGGCGATGAAAGTGGAAATCCATGAAGCAGATTTCAGCGATGTCCAGGAAGTCGACAGCAAACTTGTCAAGCTGGCGAAGCAGCTGCAAGGCGTTGTGGTGACGAACGATTTCAATTTAAACAAAGTATGTGAGCTGCAAAACGTGCGTGTTTTGAATATCAACGATTTAGCGAATGCCGTCAAACCGGTCGTGCTGCCAGGCGAGGAGCTGAACGTACACGTCATTAAAGATGGGAAGGAGCATAACCAAGGCGTGGCCTATTTGGACGACGGGACGATGATCGTCGTCGAAGATGGCAAAGAATATATTGGCAAACGGGTTGACGTTTTAGTCACCAGCGTGTTACAAACATCTGCAGGGAGAATGATTTTTGCCAAATTGAAATTGCTGCAAAAAGTGTTGTAAAACGAATAGGGGAAACGGCCAATGAATTACGAAGCGATTGTCTTGGCGGCCGGGCGAGGAAAGCGGATGAACGCCGGCATGAACAAGCAATTCCTTGAGCTTGGCGGTGAGCCGCTCATCGTTCGGACGCTGAACGTGTTTGAGCGCGATGAGCGGTGCACCCGCATCGTGCTCGTCGTCAACCCAGCCGAGCGAAGCCGATTTGAGCAGCTGCTCGCCCGCTTTCGCATTCGAAAAGTCGCCGCGCTTACCGACGGCGGCGAGGAGCGGCAGCATAGCGTCTATAACGGATTGCAGGCGCTCGCGGGGGAGGAGATTGTTCTCATCCATGACGGCGCCCGCCCGTTTGTCCGCGTCCATCATTTGCACGAGCTCGTGAACGCCGCTGTTCAGTACGGGGCGGCGATCCCGGCAGTGCGGGTGAAAGATACGATCAAAAAAGCGAACGGTTTGTTTGTCGAACAGACGATTGATCGTTCCAGCTTGTGGGCGGTGCAGACGCCACAAGCTTTTCGTCTGTCTTTGATCATGGAAGCGCACGAAGCGGCGAAACAGGCTGGCTATCTCGGCACGGATGACGCCAGCCTTGTGGAGCGAATCGGCAAGCCGGTGAAGATCATTGAAGGGGATTATCGCAATATTAAGATGACGACGCCGGAGGACCTTTTGTTTGCTGAGGCGATTTTGGCAAGCCGGATGGCCGAATAGATGGGGGTGGAGAGATGTTTCGCATTGGACAAGGGTTTGACGTCCATCAGCTTGTTGAAGGGCGTCCGCTGATCATTGGCGGCGTCACCATTCCGTATGAAAAGGGGCTGCTCGGCCACTCAGATGCCGACGTGCTGCTTCATGCGGTGGCGGACGCATGCCTTGGGGCAATCGGCGCCGGCGATATCGGCCGGCATTTTCCGGACACAGATCCGCGCTTTAAAGATGCCGACTCGGCTGAGCTGTTGGCGCACGTATGGGCGCTTGCTCGTCAGGAAGGGTATAGGCTCGTGAACGCCGACTGCACGATCATCGCACAAAAGCCGAAGATGGCGCCGTATATTGAAGAAATGAGGACGGTGATCGCTCGGTTGCTGGAAGCCGAGCGATCGCAAGTCAATGTGAAGGCAACGACGACGGAGAAGCTTGGATTCACTGGGCGAGGGGAAGGCATTGCCGCCCAGGCGGTCGTCTTGCTGCAAAAAAGCTAATGGAGCGGACTTTGGCAACATCATTTGGGAAGACCTCGTTCCTTCATACATAAGCGCTTTGTTTGCCGTCCTGGCTAGGAGGTGTAAAGGGGGGCGTCGGCGGTGTGGAGCGGCTTAGGCGAGAGCTGTCTGTTTTGAACTTTGCCGCGATAAACGGTACAATAATAGCACAAGCTTTGATGGAAGTGGAGGGTTTGGATGATGGCAAAAGAGGTGCGCGTGCGCTATGCGCCGAGCCCAACCGGCCATTTGCATATCGGCGGGGCGCGGACCGCGCTGTTTAACTATTTGTTTGCCCGCCATCACGGTGGAAAAATGATCGTCCGCATCGAGGATACGGATATTGAACGGAACGTCGAAGGCGGCGAAAAGTCGCAGCTCGAAAACTTAAAATGGCTCGGCATTGATTATGATGAATCGATTGATCAAGATGGCGGCTACGGGCCGTACCGGCAAACGGAGCGGCTCGATATTTACCGAAAATATGTGAATGAATTGCTTGAGCAAGGGCATGCATACAAATGTTTTTGCACGCCGGAAGAGCTCGAGCGCGAGCGGGAGGCGCAGCGGGCGGCCGGCATCGCCGCTCCGCAGTACAGCGGCAAATGCCGCCATTTGACGCCGGAGCAGGTCGCGGAGCTTGAGGCGCAAGGGAAGCCGTATACGATCCGCCTGAAGGTGCCGGAAGGGAAAACGTACGAGTTTTACGATTTAGTGCGCGGCAAAGTGGTGTTTGAATCGAAAGATGTCGGCGGCGATTGGGTGATTGTCAAGGCGAATGGCATTCCGACATACAATTTCGCTGTTGTCATCGACGACCATTTAATGGAAATCAGCCATGTGTTTCGCGGTGAGGAACATTTGTCCAATACGCCGAAGCAGCTCATGGTATACGAGTACTTCGGCTGGGAGCCGCCGCAGTTCGCGCACTTGACGTTGATCGTCAACGAGCAGCGGAAAAAGCTGTCTAAGCGCGATGAATCAATCATTCAGTTCGTCTCGCAATACAAAGAACTTGGCTATTTGCCGGAAGCGATGTTCAACTTTTTCGCCCTCTTAGGCTGGTCGCCGGAAGGAGAGGAAGAAATTTTTACGAAAGACGAACTGATCCGCATGTTCGATGTCTCTCGGCTGTCAAAATCGCCGTCCATGTTTGATACGAAAAAGCTGACATGGATGAACAACCAATATATCAAAAAGCTTGATCTTGACCGGCTTGTCGAGCTGGCCTTGCCGCATTTAGTGAAAGCCGGGCGCCTGCCGGCGGATATGACGGACGAACAGCGGCAATGGGCGCGCGATTTAATTGCTTTGTATCAAGAGCAAATGAGCTACGGGGCGGAGATCGTTCCGCTGTCTGAGTTGTTCTTTAAAGAAGAAATCGACTACGAGGACGAGGCGCGTCAAGTGCTTGCTGAAGAGCAAGTGCCGTCTGTGCTTTCCACCTTCCTTGAGAGCGTGCGTGAGCTTGAGCCGTTTACGGCAGACGAGATTAAAGCGGCCATTAAAGCGGTGCAAAAGGCGACCGGGCAAAAAGGGAAAAAGTTGTTTATGCCGATCCGCGCGGCGGTGACGGGACAAACGCACGGACCGGAGCTGCCGTTTGCCATTCAGTTGCTCGGCAAAGAAAAAGTGATCGAGCGGCTGGAGCGGGTGTTGCAAGAAAAATTTTAATCGGCCTCTATGCACGTTTGCATGATGGATGTGGTATAATAATACAAAGTTTCGATGGAACAAGCGCATAAAGAAAAAGCGTTGACGAGGAGAAGTAGGAAGCATCGGCATCCCAGAGAGAGCCGCCTGGGCTGGAAGCGGCTTATGTTCGGTGCTGTCTGAAGTGCGCCTCGGAGTCTCCTTTCGAACCGGAACAGAGACGTTCTGCAGTAGAGGGGAGCGGAGCATCTCCGTTATCGGAATCGAGTGAGCGAAACGGAGCCCCGTTTCGCTAAACAGAGTGGAACCGCGCCAAAAGCGTCTCTGTGTCTTCGGCACAGGGACGCTTTTTTATTCAAGACAACTTAGAGGGATGGAGGGAGGACATGATGTTTAAAACGTTAAAAGAGGATATTGAGGTCATTTTTGAGCAAGACCCGGCGGCGAGAAGCTATTTGGAAGTCATTTTAACGTATTCCGGCCTGCATGCCATCTGGGCGCATCGGATTGCCCATGCGCTTTACAAGCGGAAATTTTACTTTCTTGCCCGCTTGATTTCGCAAATCAGCCGCTTTTTCACTGGCATTGAAATCCATCCGGGCGCGAAAATCGGCCGCCGCTTTTTCATCGACCACGGCATGGGCGTGGTGATCGGCGAAACGTGCGAAATCGGCGACAATGTCACCGTCTATCAAGGGGTCACATTAGGCGGGACAGGGAAAGAAAAAGGGAAGCGGCACCCGACGATCAAAGACAACTGTTTGATCGCTGCCGGCGCGAAAGTGCTCGGTTCGATTACGATCGGGGAAAACTCGAAAATCGGTGCCGGGTCGGTTGTGTTAAAAGATGTGCCGCCCAATTCGACCGTCGTTGGCATTCCGGGCCGCGTCGTTGTGCGCGACGGGGTGAAAGTGAAGAAAGATTTAAACCATACCGACCTTCCTGACCCGATCGCCGACCGGTTTCGGGAGCTTGAAGAGGAAATCGCCCGGCTGAAAAGCGAGCTTGAGGCATTGAAACAACAAGAAAGGAAGAACGAGTATGAGCAGCATCCGGCTTTATAATACGCTGACGCGAAAAAAAGAACCGTTTGAGCCGCTGGAGCCGAATAAAGTGAAAATGTATGTGTGCGGCCCGACCGTCTATAATTATATTCACATCGGCAATGCTCGGGCCGCCATCGTTTTTGACACGATCCGCCGCTATTTGGAGTTCCGCGGCTATGATGTGACGTATGTATCGAACTTTACCGACGTCGATGACAAGTTGATCAAAGCGGCCCGCGAGCTCGGGGAGAGCGTGCCGGCGATCGCTGAGCGGTTTATTGAGGCGTATTTTGAAGACATTCAGGCGCTTGGCTGCAAAAAAGCGGACATCCATCCGCGGGTGACCGAAAACATTGATACGATTATCGAATTCATTCAGGCGCTCATGGACAAAGGATATGCCTACGAAGTCGACGGCGACGTGTATTACCGGACGCGCAAGTTCCGCGAATACGGCAAGCTGTCTCATCAATCGATCGATGAGCTGCAAGCTGGGGCGCGCATCGAAATTGGGGAGAAAAAAGACGATCCACTTGATTTCGCCCTTTGGAAAGCAGCAAAGGAAGGAGAAATTTGTTGGGACAGTCCATGGGGGAAAGGGCGGCCTGGTTGGCATATCGAATGTTCGGCGATGGCGCGCAAATATTTGGGCGATACGATCGATATCCACGCCGGCGGCCAGGACTTGACATTCCCGCACCATGAAAACGAAATCGCCCAGTCGGAGGCGCTGACCGGCAAACCGTTTGCAAAATATTGGTTGCACAATGGGTATTTAAATATTAACAACGAAAAAATGTCGAAGTCGCTTGGCAATTTCGTGCTCGTTCACGATATCATCCGGGAGATCGACCCGCAAGTGCTGCGTTTTTTCATGCTGTCGGTGCATTACCGCCATCCGATCAACTACAGCGAGGAACTGCTTGAGAGTGCGCGGCGCGGACTCGAGCGCCTGAAGACGGCGTACAGCAATTTGCAGCATCGCCTGCAGGCAAGCACGAACTTAACGGACAATGACGAGGAATGGGTTTCGCGCATTGCCGATATCCGCGCCTCGTTCATCCGTGAAATGGACGACGATTTCAACACGGCGAACGGCATTGCCGTATTGTTTGAACTGGCGAAGCAGGCCAACTTGTACTTGCAGGAAAAAACGACATCCGAGAAGGTCATTCACGCGTTTTTGCGCGAGTTCGAACAGCTGGCGGACGTACTTGGACTCACCTTGAAGCAGGATGAGCTGCTTGATGAGGAAATCGAGGCGTTGATCCAAAAGCGAAATGAAGCGCGGAAAAATCGCGATTTTGCTCTGGCCGACCGCATTCGCGACGAGTTGAGAGCGAAAAACATTATTTTGGAAGACACGCCGCAAGGAACGAGATGGAAACGGGGATAGCACGCGATGATGGCGGAGTTTGAAACGGTCAACGATGTGAAGCAGTTAAATGGACTGGCGCTTGCCTATATTGGCGACGCCGTGTACGAGGTGTATGTGCGACGCCATTTGCTTGCTGGTGGCAGCGTGCGGCCGCATGAGCTGCATCGGCGGGCGGTCCGCTATGTGTCGGCGCGGGCGCAAGCGCAAGTGATTTTGGCGTTGCTTGACGAGGGCGTCCTGACCGAGGAGGAAAAGGACATCGTCCGCCGCGGCCGCAATGCCAAATCAGGCACAATCCCGAAAAATACGGATGTGCAAACATACCGGCATAGCACGGCCTTTGAGGCGCTCATCGGCTATCATTTTTTGATGAATAATGAAAAGCGGGTTGATGAGCTGATCGGCCGTTCGTTTGCCATTATTGAAAGGGAAGAAAGGGCGTTGGAATGATGGACTACATTATCGGCAAAAATCCGGTCATTGAAGCGCTCAAAGCCGGGCGCGACATCCATAAAATTTGGATCGCGGAAGGGGCGCAGCGCCATGCCGTCGAACCTGTGCTTGAATGGGCAAAGCGGCGGGGCGTGCTCGTCCAATATGTCCCGAAGCGCAAGCTTGATCAGATGGCTGAAGGAGCTCATCAAGGGGTGATCGCTCAGGCGGCGGCTTACCGCTACTATGAAATCGATGACTTGTTCGCTCGCGCCGCTGAGCGGGGCGAGGCGCCGTTTTTTCTCATCTTGGACGAGCTTGAGGATCCGCATAATTTAGGGGCCATCATGCGCACCGCTGATGCGGTCGGGGCGCACGGCCTCATTATTCCGAAGCGGCGTTCGGTCGGGCTGACCCAAACGGTGGCGAAGGCGTCGACCGGGGCGATTGAGCACGTTCCGGTCGCGCGTGTGACAAACTTGGCGCGGACGATTGACGAGCTGAAAGAGCGCGGAGTGTGGGTAGCCGGAACGGATGCGTCGGCTCAAGACGACTACCGCTCGCTCGATGGCACGATGCCGTTGGCGCTCGTCATCGGGAGCGAAGGAAAAGGGATCAGCCGCCTAGTGCTTGAAAAGTGCGATTTCTTGTTCCGGTTGCCGATGCGCGGCCATGTCACCTCACTCAATGCCTCTGTCGCCGCCAGCCTGCTCATGTACGAGGTGTACCGGAAGCGGTATCCGTTGGGAGAGTAGCGAATGAACATTTTGATTGTCGACGGCTATAACATCATCGGAGCGTGGCCGGAGCTGCGCCGGTTGAAAGAAGAGGGCGATCTGGCAGCGGCAAGGGATTTATTGATTGAAAAAATGGCTGACTACAAAGGATTCACCGGGGACCATGTCGTGATCGTATTCGATGCCCACCTCGTGCAAGGAAACGAGAAAAAGTATAAACATTACGACGTCGATGTCATTTTTACAAAGGAACATGAGACGGCCGATGAGCGAATTGAACGGTTGACGAAAACATTGATGAATGCGCGCACAAAAGTGTATGTCGCTACCTCCGACTACACTGAACAATGGACGGTGTTCGGCCAAGGCGCCCTGCGCAAGTCGGCGCGCGAGCTATTGGATGAAGTCGAGACGGTTGAGCGGGACATTTCCCAAAAAGTAAAAGCGATGCGGCAGCGCACTCCGACCTCCAAAGTTCCGCTAAATGATAGAATTGCTGAAATTTTTGAAAAATGGCGAAGAGGAGAAAAATGAGCGGTTGACGCTGTAAAAATTTGTCCTGTATAATACATGTTAGCGATTGATGCGGTCGGGGGGATCAGCGTGGGGGAATGCTTGAAAGCAATGAAAGGGAAAGATTATCATCATCTGGACGATGAGCAGCTTGTTGCGCTCGTTCACGAAGGGGATGGGGAAGCACTTGATTTTTTAATCCATAAATATCAAAACTTTGTGCGCGCCAAAGCTCGCTCCTATTTTTTAGTCGGAGCTGATCGTGAAGATATCGTGCAGGAAGGAATGATCGGTCTGTATAAGGCCGTCCGTGATTTTAAGGGGGACAAGCTTTCCTCATTTAAAGCGTTTGCAGAACTTTGCATCACAAGGCAAATGATTACCGCGATTAAAACGGCGACCCGCCAAAAGCATATTCCGCTCAACTCTTACGTTTCCTTGGATAAGCCGATTTATGACGATGAATCTGACCGGACGCTGATGGATGTGTTGTCCGGCACGCAGGTGACCGACCCGGAACAGTTGATTGTCAACCGCGAGGAAGTCGACGATATTGAACTAAAGATGGCGGAACTGCTCAGCGACCTCGAGCGGAAAGTGCTCGCTTTGTATTTGGATGGACGCTCATACCAAGAAATTTCCGAAGAGCTGAACCGCCATGTCAAGTCGATCGACAACGCGTTGCAGCGCGTCAAGCGGAAGCTCGAGAAATATTTGGAATACCGCGAGGTCAGTTTGTAGGCATCGCGCCGCCGAATCAAAAGACGTCATTGACAGCGAAACAGCCAATATGATAAATTTTTATGGACATCTCGCAGGAACGGTGGAATGCTGATGCGCCAAAAAGTGACGCTGGCTTGCGCGCAGTGCGGAAGCCGAAACTATACGGCAGCAAAACAAATACGTCGCCTTGGTGAGCGCCTTATGGCCAACAAGTTTTGCTCAACATGCAACAAACATACGATCCATCGTGAAACGAAATAGACGGTGGAGATAGTTTTGAACGATGATGGAGGTACGAGTGATGCAGCGAGTAATCAACTTTTTAAAAGAAGTCGTACGCGAGCTGAAAAAAGTGAGTTGGCCAAACCGGAAGGAGTTGGTGAACTACACGGCGGTCGTGTTGGCCACGGTGGCGTTTTTCACCGTCTTTTTTGCCGTTGTGGACCTGGGCATTTCTGAGTTGATTCGCCTCGTGTTTGAATAAGCGGATGAAGGATATGTTATAATGAAAGATAATCGTGCGCGTATGGAACCCGGCAACGGGTTTTTGTTTTGCGCAAAAAACAAAACGAAAACCGCCTTGGGGAGGCTTGTTGATGGAGAAAAACTGGTATGTTGTCCATACATATTCGGGATATGAAAACAAAGTGAAAGCCAATTTGGAAAAACGCGTCGAATCGATGGGAATGCAAGATAAAATTTTTCGCGTCGTCGTTCCGGAAGAGACGGAAACGGATGTCAAAAACGGAAAACGGAAAACGACGAAAAAGAAAGTGTTCCCTGGCTATGTGCTCGTTGAGATGGTCATGACGGATGACTCATGGTATGTCGTGCGCAACACGCCGGGCGTCACGGGATTTGTCGGCTCAAGCGGAGCTGGTTCGAAACCGACGCCGCTTATGGAGGAAGAAGTAAAAATGATCTTGAAGCGGATGGGCATGCCGCTTGCCGAGGTTGACGTGGACTATGAGGTAAATGAAACGGTGCGGATCAAAGAAGGTCCGTTTGCGAACTTTACAGGGAAAATTGAAGCGATTGACCCGGATAAACATAAAGTGAAGCTGCTTGTCGATATGTTTGGGCGCGAAACACGGGTGGAGCTTGAGTTTTCGCAAATAGAAAAAATCTAATGGATAAAGAACTTGCAATTGATAGGGAAAAGTGATACTATTTTAAAGTCAGTATGTCTCTTAAACGGAGGCATATGGCGGTGAACTTATACACTTTTGTATAAGGGAGCCGTTTTGTTTTACGCTGATCCTCTCAACTGAACGGGAGATAGGAAAACGGCTCAGTAGACCGGAGCCGGATGAGTGGGAGGGGCAATCCCTAATACCACATCACGGACTTAAGGAGGTGTGTCTCGTGGCGAAAAAAGTCATCAAGGTCGTCAAACTGCAAATTCCTGCAGGGAAAGCGAATCCGGCGCCGCCAGTAGGTCCTGCGTTGGGTCAAGCCGGTGTCAATATTATGGCGTTTTGCAAAGAGTTTAATGCCCGCACGGCGGACCAAGCAGGGTTGATCATTCCGGTTGAAATTACGGTTTTTGAAGACCGTTCATTTACATTCATCACGAAAACGCCGCCAGCCGCTGTATTGCTGAAAAAAGCGGCAGGCATTGAATCGGGCTCCGGCGAACCGAACCGCAACAAAGTGGCGACAATTAAACGCGACAAAGTACGTGAGATCGCTGAGCTGAAAATGCCGGATTTGAATGCGGCGAGCATTGAGGCGGCCATGCGCATGATCGAAGGCACGGCCCGCAGCATGGGCATCGTGATTGAAGACTAAAGCCGTGCGTCGTTTGTGAAGGGGGTTGCGTCATTCGGCAACCTCTTTCTCCATGAATAAAAACAGCAAGACAGGCCTGATGAATGGGCATCCGGCCGCTTCTTCGCTTTCGAAAGAAGCGAAGAATGTTCCATGTGGGAGGTTTTTTCCGCTAAAACCACAATCGAGGAGGATTTTTCACATGCCGAAAAGAGGAAAGAAGTACTTAGAAGCATTGAAGCTCGTTGACCGCTCCAAAGCATACCCGATTGCTGAAGCAATCGAGCTCGTGAAAAAAACGAACATCGCGAAATTTGATGCCACGGTGGAAGTGGCGTTCCGCTTGGGTGTTGACCCGAAAAAAGCGGACCAACAAATTCGCGGCGCTGTCGTCCTGCCGCACGGCACAGGGAAAGTGGCGCGCGTGTTGGTGTTCGCGAAAGGGGAAAAAGCGAAAGAAGCAGAAGCAGCTGGCGCTGACTATGTCGGCGATACAGAATATATCAACAAAATCCAGCAAGGTTGGTTTGACTTTGATGTCGTTGTGGCTACGCCGGACATGATGGGTGAAGTCGGGAAACTCGGCCGCATTTTAGGGCCGAAAGGGTTAATGCCAAACCCGAAAACCGGAACCGTCACGTTTGACGTAGCAAAAGCGGTGCAAGAAATCAAGGCTGGTAAAGTGGAATACCGGGTCGACAAAGCGGGCAACATCCACGTTCCGATCGGCAAAGTATCGTTTGACAACGAGAAATTGGCTGAAAACTTCGCGGCCGTCTATGAAGCCATTTTGAAAGCTAAACCGGCGGCGGCAAAAGGGACGTACGTGAAAAACGTCACGATTACATCGACAATGGGCCCTGGCATCAAGGTTGACCCGTCCACGGTTGCGGTTGCACAATAACCGTTGACTTTTGTTTGTCCGTTTGTTAAAATGCCATTTGGCTGAACAAATGAATATCATTTGTACCGTAGACAGTAGGTGCCTGTTTGAGGCTTAATTTCCTACCGAGGTATGTGGACGATAGAACAGCGCGCCCTACGTCGGGGACGAGCGGCGGTGCGTTGAACGACACCTCCATGTCTACGCGGCATGGAGGTTTTTTATTGAGCAGACGGTATAAGTGGTATTCTCTCATTTTTCTTACAGGAGGTGCAGGACGTGTCGAGCGCGATTGAACTGAAAAAACAAGTGGTGGCGGAAATCGCAGACAAATTCCGGGCCAGCAAGGCAACCGTCATCGTTGATTACCGCGGCTTGAACGTGGCGGAAATGACCGAGTTGCGCAAACAGCTGCGCGAGGCAGGCGTCGAGTTTAAAGTGTACAAAAACACCTTGACCCGCCGGGCGCTCGCGGAAGTCGGCTTGGAAGGACTGGATGAAGTGTTCACCGGTCCAAATGCCATCGCCTTCAGCAATGAAGATGTCGTGGCGCCGGCAAAAATTTTAAGCGAGTTTGCGAAAACGCATGAAGCATTGGAAATCAAAGGCGGCGTCATCGAAGGGAACATCGCCAGCAAAGAAGAAATCGATGCGTTGGCGAAACTCCCGTCCCGCGAAGGGTTGCTTTCGATGTTGCTTAGCGTTCTTCAAGCCCCGATCCGCAACTTTGCGCTTGCGATTAAAGCGGTGGCTGACAAGCAAGAGGAACAAGGCGCGTAATGGCGCATCGATATGTGCTTAACCATCATTCAGAAAACAAAGGAGGAAGTTGTGATGACGAAAGAACAAATCATTGAAGCAGTGAAAAATATGACCGTATTGGAATTAAACGAATTGGTGAAAGCGATCGAGGAAGAATTCGGCGTAACAGCTGCGGCTCCGGTTGTTGTCGCGGGCGGCGCAGCAGCTGGCGCTGAAGCAGCGGCAGAAAAAACGGAATTCGACGTCATTCTTGCCGACGCCGGCGCGCAAAAAATCAAAGTCATCAAAGTCGTTCGCGAAATCACTGGCCTCGGCCTGAAAGAGGCGAAAGACTTGGTCGACAACACCCCGAAGCCGATCAAAGAAGGCATTGCGAAAGAAGAAGCAGAAGAAATCAAAGCAAAACTCGAAGAAGCTGGCGCGAAAGTCGAAATCAAGTAATGGCTGCGCCATTGAAAAAAGAGGCTTGCCCGAAGCAAGGGACGGCCTCTTTTTTGTTACACTATATAACGGAAGGCCGTGCAGCCTGTCGACAAGGAGGAGGGGATGATGATGAGCGAGCATTATTACTCAGTCAATCCGAAGTCCGAGCGAAACCCGCAAACGTGGACGTACGTGTTGCGGGGGCATGAATTCCGCTTTACGACCGACAGCGGAGTGTTTTCAAAACGCGAAGTCGACTTTGGCACACGCCTGTTAATTGAAACGTTCGAGGAGCCGGGAGTGGCTGGGGATTGGTTGGATGTCGGCTGCGGATATGGGCCGATCGGGCTTGCCTTGGCCAAATCGTTTCCAAACCGGCGCGTTCACATGATTGATGTCAACGAGCGGGCGCTCGAACTGGCGCAGGAAAACAAGCAGGCAAACGGGATTGACAATGCGGTGATTTACAAAAGCGATCTTTTTTCGGAAGTCGGAGAACAGCGATTTGCAGCGGTCGTCACCAATCCGCCGATCCGGGCTGGCAAACGGGTCGTTTACGCGATTTTTGAACAAAGCCGCGATCATCTGCTCGATCATGGCGAGCTATGGGTCGTCATTCAAAAAAAGCAAGGCGCCCCATCGGCCTTGCAAAAGCTGAACGAATGCTTTCCCGCTGTAGAAGTCGTCGCGAAGAAAAAAGGATATTATATCATAAAGGCGAAAAAATGTTGACACCGTTTTTTTATTGTGGTAACATTATAAAATGCTAAATATGCACATTTCCCGTGCAGAGGGGATGACGTATAATTTTGGACGCAATGGAAACAATGATAAAATCAATAAACAACGAACCATATGGTTTTCTATTGGAATAGAAACCATTTTCTTTTTTTCTCCATTCAACTCAACGCCTGGTTTCCTCGCGCCGGGAGCGTGTTAAATCCCCTAAATGAAACGGCGGTGCACGCAACGAAGCCGTTTCCGCCCGGATGGCGGGGGCCGGCCGCATGCATGCCTAGTGCTTTGCCCCGGAATGACGGAGCGGCCAGTCCGCCTTGAAGGCATTGATTGCTAAGCAGAGCGGATGATGGAGCTGTTCCGGTTCCGGTTTTCACTAATGTCTACATTTGAGGGGTGAATCACTCTTGACAGGCCGACTAGTTCAATACGGGCGACACCGCCAACGCAGAAGCTATGCACGCATCAGCGAAGTGCTGGAATTGCCGAACTTGATCGAAATTCAAACGTCCTCCTACCAATGGTTTCTCGATGAAGGGCTGCGGGAAATGTTTAGGGAAATTTCCCCGATTGAAGACTTTTCCGGCAATCTCTCGCTTGAATTTATCGACTATAGTTTAGGAGAACCGAAATATACGGTCGAAGAGGCGAAAGAACGCGACGTTACATATGCGGCGCCGCTTCGCGTCAAAGTTCGCCTGATCAATAAAGAAACGGGCGAAGTGAAGGAACAAGACGTGTTTATGGGCGATTTTCCGCTCATGACGGAAACCGGAACGTTTATTATCAACGGGGCGGAACGCGTCATCGTTTCCCAGCTTGTCCGTTCGCCAAGCGTCTATTACAGCGACAAAGTTGATAAAAACGGCAAACGCGGCTACTCGGCGACAGTGATTCCGAACCGCGGCGCATGGCTTGAATATGAAACCGATGCGAAAGACGTCGTTTACGTTCGCATCGACCGCACCCGTAAACTGCCGGTTACGGTGCTTCTCCGTGCGCTTGGGTTCAGCTCCGACCAAGAAATCATCGATCTGCTCGGCGACAACGAATACTTGCGCAATACGCTCGAAAAAGATAATACCGACAGCACGGAAAAGGCGTTGATTGAAATATATGAGCGCCTCCGTCCGGGCGAGCCGCCGACGCTCGAGAACGCGAAAAGCTTGCTTGCGTCTCGCTTTTTTGACCCGAAACGCTACGATCTGGCCAGCGTCGGGCGCTATAAAATCAACAAAAAACTTCATATTAAAAACCGTTTGTTCAACCAGCGGCTGGCGGAAACGATCGTCGATCCGGAAACGGGCGAAGTCATCGCTGAAGCTGGAGCGATGATCGACCGCCGAACGCTGAATCGCCTGCTCCCGTATTTGGAAAAAGGGGTCGGCTTACAGACATACCGCCCGGCCGAAGGGGTGGTGGACGGGGACATTTCGGTGCAAACGATCAAAATTTATGCCCCGAATGACCCGGATGGCGAAAAAGTAATCAACGTCATCGGCAACGGCTTCATCGCCGAGGATGTCAAACATATTACACCGGCTGACATCATTGCGTCGATCAGCTATTTCTTCAACTTGCTCCACGGCGTCGGCGATACGGATGACATCGACCATTTAGGCAACCGCCGCCTCCGTTCGGTCGGCGAACTATTGCAAAACCAATTCCGCATCGGCCTGTCGCGCATGGAGCGCGTCGTGCGCGAGCGCATGTCGATCCAAGATACGAACACGATTACGCCGCAGCAACTGATCAACATCCGCCCAGTGATCGCGGCGATCAAAGAGTTTTTCGGCAGCTCGCAGCTGTCACAGTTCATGGATCAAACGAACCCATTGGTCGAACTGACGCATAAGCGGCGTCTGTCCGCGCTTGGCCCTGGCGGATTGACACGTGAGCGTGCTGGATTTGAGGTGCGCGACGTTCACTATTCGCACTACGGGCGGATGTGTCCGATTGAAACGCCGGAAGGTCCGAACATCGGACTCATCAACTCGCTGTCCACTTACGCGAAAGTGAACAAGTTCGGCTTTATTGAAACGCCATACCGGCGCGTCGATCCGGAAACAGGGCGGGTGACGGACCAAATCGATTATTTGACAGCCGATGAAGAGGACAATTACGTTGTAGCGCAGGCGAACGTACCGCTTGCGGAGGACGGCACGTTCCTTGAAGAAAACGTTGTCGCCCGTTTCCGCGGCGAGAACATCGTCGTCAAGCGCGATCGCGTCGACTACATGGACGTTTCGCCGAAGCAAGTCGTCTCGGCAGCGACAGCGTGCATCCCATTTTTGGAAAACGACGACTCGAACCGCGCGCTGATGGGAGCGAACATGCAGCGGCAAGCCGTGCCGCTGTTGGAACCGGAAGCGCCGATCGTTGGCACGGGGATGGAGTATGTTTCGGCGAAAGACTCGGGCGCAGCGGTCATTTGCAAGCACCGCGGCATCGTCGAGCGCGTCGAAGCAAAGGAAATTTGGGTGCGTCGGCTGATTGAAGTGGACGGCAAAGAAGTCAAGGGTGATCTAGATAAATATCGGTTGCTGAAATTCGTTCGTTCGAACCAAGGCACGTGCTACAACCAGCGGCCGATCGTGAAAAAAGGCGATATCGTTGAGAAGGGCGAAATTTTGGCCGATGGCCCGTCGATGGATAAAGGCGAATTGGCGCTTGGCCGCAACGTGCTTGTTGCCTTTATGACATGGGACGGCTACAACTACGAAGATGCGATCATCATGAGCGAACGGCTCGTCAAAGAAGACGTGTATACGTCAATCCATATTGAAGAGTATGAAGCCGAATCGCGCGATACGAAACTCGGTCCGGAAGAAATTACGCGCGACATTCCAAACGTCGGCGAGGATGCGCTGAAAAACTTGGATGAACGCGGCATCGTCCGCATCGGCGCAGAAGTGAAAGACGGCGACTTGCTCGTCGGCAAAGTGACGCCAAAAGGAATGACCGAGTTGACGGCGGAAGAGCGGCTTTTGCACGCGATCTTCGGTGAAAAAACGCGCGAGGTGCGTGATACGTCGTTGCGCGTCCCGCACGGCGGCGGCGGCATCGTCCTTGACGTGAAAGTGTTCAACCGCGAAGACGGCGACGAGCTTCCGCCGGGTGTCAATCAACTAGTGCGCGTCTATATTGTGCAAAAGCGGAAAATTTCCGAGGGCGACAAAATGGCAGGCCGCCACGGAAACAAAGGGGTTATTTCCCGCATTTTGCCGGAGGAAGATATGCCCTTCCTGCCGGATGGCACGCCGATTGATATCATGTTAAACCCGCTCGGCGTTCCGTCGCGGATGAACATCGGGCAAGTATTTGAGCTGCACCTTGGCATGGCGGCGAAAAAACTCGGCCTGCACATCGCCTCCCCGGTCTTTGACGGGGCGACGGGGGAAGACGTTTGGAACATCCTCGAAGAGGCAGGTCTAGCGCGCGATGCAAAAACGGTGCTGTATGACGGACGGACGGGTGAACCGTTTGATAACCGCGTGTCGGTTGGGATCATGTACATGATCAAGCTCGCCCACATGGTCGACGACAAGCTTCATGCCCGTTCCACCGGCCCATACTCACTCGTCACTCAACAGCCGCTTGGCGGCAAGGCGCAGTTCGGCGGCCAGCGCTTTGGTGAGATGGAAGTATGGGCGCTTGAGGCGTATGGGGCGGCATACACGCTTCAAGAAATTTTGACCGTCAAGTCCGACGATGTCGTCGGCCGTGTCAAAACGTACGAGGCGATCGTCAAAGGGGAAAACATTCCGGAGCCGGGTGTGCCGGAGTCGTTTAAAGTGTTGATCAAGGAGCTGCAAAGCTTGGGCATGGATGTCACGATTTTGACGAGCGATGAACAAGAAGTGAACATGGAAAACTTTGATGATGATGATGACCATGCACCGGATGCCCTCATGGTGGACGTCAAACCGGCCGAACGGGAAGAAGCCGGCGAAGAGAAAGATGCGGTGACGAAAGAATAAACCGGCCATAACGGCCAGGCGGGGAGCTGTTCCCCGCCATTGGCCGCTTGAGCGAACGGAAAACCGACGGATCAAAAAGGGAGGTATACCCCTTGCTAGATGTCAATAAGTTTGAGTACATGAAAATTGGGCTCGCTTCCCCGGAGAAAATTCGTTCTTGGTCGTATGGCGAAGTCAAAAAGCCGGAGACAATCAACTATCGGACGTTAAAGCCGGAAAAAGACGGCTTGTTTTGCGAGCGCATTTTCGGTCCGACGAAAGACTGGGAATGCCATTGCGGCAAATATAAACGCGTTCGCTACAAAGGCGTCGTCTGCGATCGCTGCGGCGTCGAAGTGACGCGCTCGAAAGTCCGCCGCGAACGGATGGGCCATATCGAGCTGGCTGCCCCGGTTTCGCACATCTGGTATTTCAAAGGCATCCCGAGCCGGATGGGATTGGTTCTTGACATGTCGCCGCGGGCACTCGAAGAGGTCATTTATTTTGCATCCTATGTCGTCACCGACCCGGGTGATACGCCGCTTGAGAAAAAGCAGCTGTTGTCGGAAAAGGAATACCGCGCCTATCGCGAGAAGTACGGTCAATCGTTCCAAGCGTCGATGGGGGCGGAGGCGATCAAAAAGCTGCTCCAAGACATTGATTTGGATAAAGAGGTGGCCGCGCTGAAAGAAGAGCTAAAAACGGCGCAAGGGCAACGGCGCGCCCGCATCATTAAGCGGCTTGAAGTGCTTGAAGCGTTCCGCAGTTCAGGGAACGATCCGGCATGGATGGTGCTTGATGTACTGCCAGTCATTCCGCCGGAGTTGCGCCCGATGGTTCAGCTTGACGGCGGGCGGTTTGCAACATCGGATTTGAACGATTTGTACCGCCGCGTCATCAACCGTAACAACCGGCTGAAACGGCTGCTTGATCTCGGTGCGCCGAACATTATCGTCCAAAATGAGAAGCGGATGCTGCAAGAGGCGGTTGATGCTTTGATCGATAACGGCCGCCGCGGCCGTCCGGTGACCGGTCCGGGGAACCGTCCGTTAAAATCGCTTTCTCATATGCTGAAAGGGAAGCAAGGGCGCTTCCGGCAAAACTTGCTCGGCAAACGCGTTGATTATTCCGGCCGCTCCGTCATCGTCGTCGGCCCAAACTTAAAAATGTATCAATGCGGGTTGCCGAAAGAAATGGCGCTCGAGCTGTTCAAGCCGTTCGTCATGAAGGAGCTTGTGGAGCGGGGGTTGGCGCATAACATTAAAAGCGCGAAACGGAAAATCGAGCGCGTCCATCCGGAAGTGTGGGATGTGCTTGAAGATGTCATCAAAGAACATCCGGTGCTGTTAAACCGCGCTCCGACGCTGCACCGTCTCGGCATTCAGGCGTTTGAACCAACGCTTGTGGAAGGGCGGGCGATCCGTCTTCATCCGCTTGTTTGCACGGCGTACAACGCTGACTTTGACGGCGACCAAATGGCGGTGCACGTGCCGCTGTCAGCTGAGGCGCAAGCCGAAGCGCGCTTGTTGATGTTGGCGGCGCAAAACATTTTGAACCCGAAAGATGGGAAGCCGGTCGTGACACCATCACAAGACATGGTGTTGGGCAACTACTACTTGACGATGGAGCGCGAGGGAGCCATCGGCGAAGGCATGGTGTTCAAAGACACGGACGAGGCGCTCCTTGCTTACCATAACGGCTACGTCCATCTCCATTCGCGCATCGCCATTCATGCCGGTTCGCTGAAAAACGAAACGTTTACCGAAGAGCAAAACAACAAGTTGCTCTTAACGACCGTCGGAAAGCTCATTTTCAACGAAATTTTGCCGAATTCGTTCCCGTACATCAACGAGCCGACGACGGAAAACATTGAAGGGCGGACGCCGGACAAGTACTTCCTTGACAAAGGGGTCAACGTGCGCGAAGAAATTCGCAAGCGCGAACTCGTGCCGCCGTTTAAGAAAAAAGTGCTCGGGCAAATTATCGCTGAAGTGTTCAAACGGTTCAAAATCACCGAAACATCGAAGATGCTCGACCGCATGAAAGACCTTGGCTTCCAATATTCGACGAAGGCCGGCATCACGATCGGCGTGGCCGATATCGTCGTCCTGCCGGAAAAACAAGAAATTTTGGATGAAGCGCAAGCGAAAGTCGATACGGTTTTGAAGCAGTTCCGCCGCGGCTTAATTACGGACGAAGAGCGGTACGAGCGCGTCATCTCCATCTGGAGCGCGGCGAAAGACAAAATTCAAGACCGGTTGATGAAGTCGCTTGATAAACGCAACCCGATCTTTATGATGAGCGATTCCGGAGCGCGCGGGAACGCGTCGAACTTTACGCAGCTTGCGGGGATGCGTGGTTTGATGGCCAACCCGGCCGGCCGGATCATTGAGCTGCCGATCAAGTCGTCGTTCCGCGAAGGCTTGACGGTATTGGAATACTTTATCTCGACGCACGGCGCGCGAAAAGGATTGGCGGATACGGCGCTCAAAACGGCCGACTCAGGCTATCTCACGCGCCGCCTTGTCGACGTGGCCCAAGACGTCATCGTCCGCGAAGAAGATTGCGGCACCGACCGCGGCATTTTGGCGCGGGCGCTGACGGATGGCACGGAAGTTGTCGTCAAGTTGGAAGAGCGGCTTGTCGGCCGCTATGCGCACAAAACGGTGCGCCATCCGGAAACGGGCGAAGTGATCGTCCGCAAAGACGAGATGATCACCGAAGATATCGCCAATGAGATCATGAAAGCCGGCATTACGGAAGTATGGATTCGCTCCGTATTCGCCTGCAACACGCGCCATGGCGTCTGCAAAAAATGTTACGGCCGCAACATGGCGACCGGCATGGACGTCGAAGTTGGCGAAGCCGTCGGCATTATCGCCGCTCAGTCGATCGGCGAGCCGGGCACGCAGCTGACAATGCGGACGTTCCATACAGGCGGCGTCGCCGGCGACGATATCACTCAAGGTTTGCCACGGGTGCAAGAGCTGTTTGAAGCGCGCAACCCGAAAGGGCAAGCGGTCATTTCGGAAATTGACGGCACGGTCATCTCGATTAACAAAACGCGTGACAACCAATATGAAGTTGTCGTGCAAGGTGAGGTTGAAACGCGGACATATGTAGCGCCGTACAACGCGCGGCTGAAAGTCGAAGAAGGTCAGCGCGTCGAACGAGGCCAAGAGCTGACAGAAGGCTCGGTCGACCCGAAACAGTTGTTGCGCGTGCGCGATATTACATCCGTTCAAGAGTACTTGCTCCGCGAAGTGCAAAAAGTGTACCGGATGCAAGGGGTGGAGATCAGCGACAAGCATATCGAGGTCATGGTGCGGCAAATGCTGCGCAAAGTGCGCGTCATCGATGCCGGCGACACCGATGTGCTGCCGGGTACGCTTTTGGATGTCCACCAGTTTACGGATGTCAACGCCAAAGCTCTTCGCGAAGGGAAACGGCCGGCGACGGCCCGCCAGGTGTTGCTCGGCATCACGAAAGCGTCGCTTGAGACGGATTCATTCTTGTCTGCTGCTTCGTTCCAAGAAACGACGCGCGTCTTGACCGATGCAGCGATCAAAGGAAAACGTGATGAATTGCTTGGCTTAAAAGAAAACGTCATTATCGGCAAACTCGTCCCGGCTGGAACCGGTATGGCCCGCTACCGGAAAGTGAAGCCGGCCGTCAAAAAGGAAACGGCTGGCGACACGGTGTCGTCCAAATAACGCGAACCAAGTGGCCGGCTAAGGCGCTCCTTGGCCGGCCATCATCTAATGAAAAATCCAGTTGACAATCGACAAAGAAAATGGTAGTCTAATAAAGGTGTTCCAACAACCTGGTACTTTGGAGGATATGTTACATGTCTTATGAAAAAGTATTACAGGCTGGAAAAATTGTCATTGGAACCAAACAAACGATAAGGGCTTTAAAGGAAGGGAAAGCAGCGGAAGTGATCGTGGCGGAGGATGCCGACTTGCCGATCATCGAAAAAGTGACCGCCGCCGCCAATGAGGCAAACGTGCCGGTCACAAAAGTCGATTCGATGAAAAAGCTTGGCAAGGCGTGCAAAATCCAAGTCGGCGCGGCCGCGGTGGCGATCCTTCGGTAACGTTTTGTCTTTCTCCCCTAAAACCTTTATTTGCATAAACGATGAACCACCTGGATATGTGGGCTTAAACGATACATGCGAAAGGAGGATCTTTTCATGCCTACAATCAACCAATTGGTCCGCAAAGGACGCGAGAAAAAAGTCGTTAAATCGAAATCTCCTGCGTTGAACAAAGGGTATAACAGCTTCAAAAAAGAGCAAACGAATGTGTCGTCTCCGCAAAAACGCGGCGTTTGCACGCGTGTCGGCACGATGACGCCGAAAAAACCGAACTCGGCGTTGCGGAAATACGCCCGTGTCCGCTTGACAAATGGGATTGAAGTTACGGCGTACATTCCGGGGATCGGCCATAACTTGCAAGAACACAGCGTTGTGCTCATCCGCGGCGGACGTGTCAAAGACTTGCCGGGGGTACGCTACCATATCATCCGTGGGGCGCTGGATGCTGCCGGCGTAGCGAACCGGATGCAAGGTCGTTCGAAATACGGCGCGAAAAAACCAAAAGCAGCGAAAAAATAATGAAATGAAGAGAATGTTTTCCTGAAGGGAGGAAACACTATGCCACGTAGAGGCCCTGTTGCTAAACGTGACGTACTGCCGGATCCGATTTACAATTCGAAGCTTGTTACCCGTTTGATCAATAAAATTATGATCGACGGCAAAAAATCAAAAGCGCAAAAAATTCTTTACACCGCGTTTGATATGATCCGTGAGCGCACGGGTAAAGATCCAATGGAAGTGTTTGAGCAAGCGTTGAAAAACGTGATGCCGGTGTTGGAAGTGCGCGCTCGCCGCGTTGGTGGGGCGAACTACCAAGTTCCGGTCGAGGTTCGTCCGGACCGCCGCGTTTCTCTCGGTTTGCGCTGGCTCGTGCAATATGCACGTCTTCGCAACGAAAAAACGATGGAAGAGCGCTTGGCAAATGAAATTATGGACGCTGCCAACAACACGGGTGCAGCGGTGAAAAAACGCGAAGATACGCATAAAATGGCTGAAGCGAACCGCGCGTTTGCCCATTACCGCTGGTAAGGAGCGTCGCCTAAAGGAAATAGGTGAGGAGGCACTGCGGTTGCCTATTCACCTATCTTCCTATATATTGCGGCCTTTCCGGTCGCGCGTGGGACAACTTCAAAGACAAGGGGATTGCGCCATCGATGGCGGCGCCATCTACTTATATTTCATATTTGAAGGAAGGAGAAAATAACCACTATGGCAAGAGAGTTCTCCTTGGAAAAAACTCGCAACATAGGGATTATGGCGCACATTGACGCCGGGAAAACGACGACGACGGAACGGATCTTGTTCTATACCGGTCGCGTTCATAAAATCGGGGAAGTGCATGAAGGTGCGGCCACGATGGACTGGATGGAACAAGAACAAGAGCGCGGAATTACGATCACGTCGGCGGCGACAACGGCGCAATGGAAAGGCCATCGCATCAATATCATCGACACGCCGGGGCACGTCGACTTTACGGTCGAGGTTGAGCGTTCGTTGCGCGTATTGGACGGGGCTATCACGGTCTTAGACGCGCAATCGGGTGTTGAGCCGCAAACGGAGACCGTTTGGCGCCAAGCGACGACATATGGCGTCCCGCGGATCGTGTTCGTCAACAAAATGGACAAAATCGGCGCCGATTTCTTGTATTCGGTGAAAACGCTCCATGACCGCCTGCAAGCGAACGCCCATCCGGTGCAACTGCCGATCGGCGCTGAAGATCAATTCTCCGGCATTATTGACTTGGTCGAAATGTGCGCGTACCATTACCATGATGAGCTTGGCAAAAACATTGAGCGCATTGACATTCCGGAAGAATACCGCGAGATGGCAGAAGAGTACCATAACAAGCTGATTGAGGCGGTCGCTGAGCTGGACGAAGAATTAATGATGAAATATTTAGAAGGGGAAGAAATCTCGACGGAAGAGCTGAAGGCTGCCATCCGCAAAGCGACGATCAGTGTTGAATTCTTCCCAGTCTTCTGCGGCTCGGCATTCAAAAACAAAGGTGTTCAGCTGCTTCTTGACGGTGTTGTCGACTACTTGCCGTCTCCGGTTGACATCCCGGCGATTCGCGGCGTTGTTCCGGATACCGAAGAAGAGGTGACACGTGAAGCAAACGATGACGCTCCGTTTGCCGCTTTGGCATTTAAAATCATGACTGACCCGTATGTCGGGAAATTGACGTTTATTCGCGTCTACTCTGGAACACTTGATTCCGGTTCATATGTGATGAACACGACGAAAGGGAAGCGTGAACGAATCGGCCGCTTGTTGCAAATGCACGCAAACCACCGTCAAGAAATTTCGAAAGTCTATGCCGGTGATATTGCCGCAGCGGTAGGTTTAAAAGATACGACGACCGGTGATACTCTATGTGATGACAAGCATCCTGTCATTTTAGAGTCGATGCAATTCCCAGAACCGGTCATTTCAGTGGCAATTGAGCCGAAGTCGAAAGCTGACCAAGACAAAATGAGTCAAGCGTTGCAAAAATTACAAGAAGAAGACCCGACTTTCCGCGCTCACACCGACCCGGAAACGGGACAAACGATCATCTCCGGAATGGGCGAGCTGCATCTTGACATCATCGTCGACCGGATGCGCCGTGAGTTCAAAGTCGAAGCGAACGTCGGGGCGCCGCAAGTTGCCTACCGCGAAACGTTCCGCAAATCGGCGCAAGTCGAAGGCAAATTCATCCGTCAATCCGGCGGCCGCGGTCAATACGGCCACGTTTGGATCGAGTTTTCGCCGAACGAGCGCGGCAAAGGCTTCGAATTCGAGAACGCCATCGTCGGTGGGGTTGTTCCGAAAGAGTATGTGCCGGCCGTCCAAGCTGGATTGGAAGAAGCGATGCAAAACGGCGTCTTAGCCGGCTATCCGGTTGTCGACATTAAAGCGAAACTGTTCGACGGATCGTACCACGATGTCGACTCGAGCGAAATGGCATTCAAAATCGCTGCGTCCTTGGCATTGAAAAATGCCGCGACGAAGTGCGATCCGGTTCTTTTGGAACCGATCATGAAAGTCGAAGTTGTCATCCCTGAAGAGTACCTCGGTGACATCATGGGCGACATCACGTCCCGTCGCGGCCGCATCGAGGGGATGGAAGCGCGCGGCAACGCCCAAGTTGTCCGGGCGATGGTGCCGTTGGCTGAAATGTTCGGTTACGCGACATCGCTCCGTTCGAACACGCAAGGACGCGGAACGTTCTCGATGGTGTTTGACCACTATGAAGAAGTTCCGAAAAACATCGCCGATGAAATTATCAAAAAAAATAAAGGCGAATAATTGATTTCTCTTGCTAGTTTCGCTATAAATACTTATGTAAGTAAGACTTGGGAACATTTTGTTCCCAAGCATCCTATACTTACCCAACCATATAAATTCATATCTTACTTTTAAGGAGGATATCTCTCATGGCTAAAGCGAAATTTGAGCGCACGAAACCGCACGTCAACATTGGCACGATCGGCCACGTTGACCACGGGAAAACGACGTTGACAGCTGCGATCACGACGGTTTTGGCGAAACAAGGCAAAGCCGAAGCAAAAGCGTACGACCAAATCGACGCTGCTCCGGAAGAGCGTGAACGCGGGATTACGATTTCGACGGCGCACGTTGAGTATGAAACGGATGCTCGCCACTATGCGCACGTTGACTGCCCGGGCCACGCTGACTACGTCAAAAACATGATCACGGGCGCGGCGCAAATGGACGGCGCGATCCTTGTTGTATCGGCGGCTGACGGTCCGATGCCGCAAACGCGCGAACACATTCTTCTCTCCCGCCAAGTCGGTGTTCCGTACATCGTTGTATTCTTGAACAAATGCGACATGGTGGACGACGAAGAATTGCTTGAACTTGTTGAAATGGAAGTTCGCGATCTTCTCTCTGAATACGACTTCCCAGGCGATGAAGTGCCGGTCATCAAAGGTTCGGCATTAAAAGCGCTTGAAGGCGACCCGCAATGGGAAGAAAAAATCATTGAACTGATGAATGCGGTTGACGAATACATCCCGACGCCGCAACGTGAAGTGGATAAACCGTTCATGATGCCAATCGAGGACGTCTTCTCGATCACGGGCCGCGGTACGGTTGCAACAGGCCGTGTTGAACGCGGTACGTTGAAAGTTGGCGACCCGGTTGAAATCATCGGTTTGTCGGATGAGCCGAAAACGACGACCGTTACGGGTGTAGAAATGTTCCGCAAACTTCTCGATCAAGCGGAAGCCGGCGACAACATCGGTGCGCTTCTCCGCGGCGTATCTCGTGATGAAGTCGAGCGCGGCCAAGTATTGGCGAAACCTGGTTCGATCACGCCGCACACGAAATTCAAAGCGCAAGTATACGTCCTGACGAAAGAAGAAGGCGGACGCCATACTCCGTTCTTCTCGAACTACCGTCCGCAATTCTACTTCCGTACGACGGACGTAACGGGCATCATCACGCTTCCGGAAGGCGTCGAAATGGTTATGCCTGGCGACAACGTTGAAATGACGGTGGAACTGATCGCCCCGATCGCGATCGAAGAAGGTACGAAATTCTCGATCCGCGAAGGCGGCCGTACGGTCGGCGCTGGCTCTGTATCGGAAATCATCGAGTAATCACGGCAAAAAAGGGTGTCCAGCAATGGACATCCTTTTTTTAATGCCATCTTGACCTTCAGATTGGCGGCTGTGTTGAAAACGGGATGGCGGCTATGTATAATAGAAGAAGTGTGGGAAAAGCAAAGAAATCACTTGCAATCTTGCTTACATACCAGTATAATATCAAATGTTGGTCTTTGACTGCGATGAAGCGGAAGGTTGCTGACACACCCGGCCGCTTTGCCACGGCGGTGTGCAGGAAATTTCCGTGGAGAAGTCTATTTTCAAAATAGGCGAAGAAGGAGGGAAACCAAATGGCAAAAGAAAAAATTCGCATTCGTTTAAAAGCTTACGATCATCGAATTTTAGACCAATCGGCGGAGAAAATTGTGGAAACCGCAAAACGTTCCGGGGCAAAAGTGTCGGGGCCGATCCCGCTGCCGACGGAAAGAACGGTGTATACGATCTTGCGTGCCGTTCATAAATACAAAGACTCCCGTGAACAATTCGAAATGCGGACGCATAAACGTTTGATCGACATCATCAACCCGACTCCGCAAACGGTTGATTCGTTAATGCGTCTCGATTTGCCGTCGGGCGTTGATATTGAAATTAAACTTTGATCGACTGGGAGGTGTGACACATGACGAAAGGAATCTTAGGAAGAAAGATCGGTATGACGCAAATATTTGCGGAAAATGGCGATTTGATTCCGGTAACCGTCATCCATGCGACGCCGAACGTCGTCCTGCAAAAGAAAACGATCGAAAACGACGGTTACGAAGCGATCCAATTAGGTTTTGAAGATATTAGCGAAAAACGCGCCAATAAACCGCAAATTGGCCATGCTGCCAAAGCGAACACGGCACCTAAGCGCTTCATTCGTGAAATCCGCGGCGCCAACATCGATGAATATGAAGTTGGCCAAGAAGTGAAAGTTGACATTTTCAGCGAAGGCGAAATTGTCGATGTCACGGGCATTTCGAAAGGGAAAGGTTTCCAAGGGGCGATCAAACGCCACGGTCAATCACGCGGACCAATGGCTCACGGTTCCCGTTATCATCGCCGTCCGGGTTCGATGGGGTCCATCGCGCCAAACCGCGTTTTCAAAACGAAAAACTTGCCGGGCCGCATGGGCGGTGAGCGCGTGACGATCCAAAACTTGAAAATCGTGAAAGTGGATCCGGAGCGCAACTTGTTGCTCATTAAAGGCAATGTGCCGGGTCCGAGAAAAGGCTTAGTCATCGTCAAAAGCGCCGTGAAAGCGGCGAAGAAGGCGAAATAACATCCGGCCAAGAAAGGAGGAACTACGTAATGCCAAAAGTAGCATTATACAACCAAAACGGTCAGACGGTCGGCGAAATCGAGTTGAACGACGCCGTTTTTGGAATTGAACCAAATAAGCATGTGTTGTTCGAAGCAGTGATTATGCAACGCGCCTCGATGCGTCAAGGAACGCATAAAACGAAAAACCGCGCTGAAGTGAGCGGCGGCGGCCGCAAGCCATGGCGCCAAAAAGGGACAGGACGCGCCCGTCAAGGTTCGATTCGCGCTCCGCAATGGCGCGGCGGCGGTACGGTCTTTGGTCCAGTTCCGCGCAGCTACAGCTACAAACTTCCGAAAAAAGTTCGCCGTTTAGCGATCAAATCGGCATTGTCTTCGAAAGTGCTCGAAAACGACATCGTTGTATTGGATCAATTGTCGCTTGAGGCACCGAAGACGAAGGAAATGGTCAAAATTTTAAACAATCTCTCGGTGGATCGGAAAGCACTCATTGTGACCGACGAGCTGAATGAGAATGTATATCTGTCGGCGCGCAACATTCCGGGCGTCAAAGTGGTGGCAGCCAACGGCATCAATGTGCTCGATGTGCTCAACCATGACAAACTCGTCATTACGAAGGCGGCCGTGGAGAAAGTAGAGGAGGTGCTTGCATAATGAAAGACCCCCGCGACATTATTAAGCGCCCCATCATCACGGAAAATACAATGAATTTGATCGGGCAAAAAAAATATACGTTTGAGGTCGACGTCAAAGCGAACAAGACGGAAGTGAAAGACGCCGTCGAGAAAATTTTTGGCGTTAAAGTAGCCAAAGTGAACATCATGAACTATAAAGGGAAATTTAAACGCGTCGGCCGCTACAGCGGCTATACGAACCGCCGCCGCAAAGCGATCGTCACGCTGACGCCGGACAGCAAAGAGATCGAACTGTTTGAAGTGTAACATAAACGATGAAGGAGGGACATTCCGATGGCGATCAAAAAGTACAAACCGACATCGAACGGCCGTCGCGGCATGACGGTGCTTGATTTCTCGGAAATTACGACGGATCAGCCGGAAAAATCGCTGCTTGCTCCGTTAAAGAAAAAGGCGGGCCGCAACAATCAAGGGAAAATTACGGTGCGCCATCAAGGCGGCGGCCATAAACGCCAATATCGGATTATCGACTTTAAACGCGACAAAGACGGAATTCCAGGACGCGTTGCTACGATTGAATACGATCCGAACCGTTCTGCCAATATCGCGCTTATCAACTATGCAGACGGTGAAAAACGCTACATTATCGCGCCGAAAAACTTGAAAGTCGGCATGGAAATCATGTCCGGTCCGGATGCGGACATTAAAATCGGCAATGCGCTTCCGCTTGAGAACATCCCAGTCGGTACGCTCGTCCACAACATTGAGCTGAAACCGGGCCGCGGCGGACAATTGGTGCGTGCAGCTGGTACGTCGGCGCAAGTGCTTGGGAAAGAAGGAAAATACGTCATCGTTCGTTTGGCTTCCGGCGAAGTGCGCATGATTTTAGGCAAATGCCGTGCAACGGTTGGTGAAGTCGGCAACGAGCAACACGAGCTCGTCAACATCGGGAAAGCAGGACGCGCCCGCTGGTTGGGGATTCGCCCGACAGTTCGCGGTTCGGTTATGAACCCGGTTGACCATCCGCACGGCGGTGGTGAAGGGAAAGCGCCAATCGGACGCAAATCGCCGATGACACCATGGGGCAAACCGACTCTTGGATACAAAACACGCAAAAAGAAAAACAAATCGGATAAATTCATCATCCGTCGCCGCAAGAAATAATGAACGAGCGCAATTCAGAAGGGAGGTTCACTTATGGGTCGCAGCTTGAAAAAAGGTCCGTTTTGCGATGAGCATTTGATGAAAAAAATCGAAAAACTGAATGCAACAGGGCAAAAACAAGTGATCAAAACGTGGTCTCGCCGTTCGACGATCTTCCCGCAGTTTGTCGGGCATACGATCGCGGTGTACGATGGCCGCAAACATGTTCCGGTCTACATCACGGAAGACATGGTCGGGCACAAACTCGGCGAATTTGCGCCGACGCGTACGTTCCGCGGCCATGCTGGCGATGACAAGAAAACGAAACGGTAATGAGAGGAGGTTCTAGATATGCAAGCTAAAGCTGTTGCCAGAACCGTTCGCATCGCTCCTCGTAAAGCGCGCTTAGTCATTGACCTGATTCGCGGGAAGGAAGTGGGCGAAGCGTTCGCGATTTTGCGCCATACACCAAAAGCAGCTTCCCCGATCATTGAGAAAGTGTTGAAATCAGCAGTTGCCAACGCTGAACACAACTATGACATGGACGTCAACAACTTGGTCATTACTCAAGCGTATGTCGACGAGGGCCCGACGCTGAAACGGTTCCGTCCGCGTGCCATGGGACGGGCAAGCGCCATTAACAAACGCACAAGCCATATTACGATCGTCGTTTCAGAAAAGAAGGAGGGATAATCCGTGGGTCAAAAGGTCAACCCGATCGGTCTGCGCATCGGCATCATTCGTGACTGGGAATCGAGATGGTATGCGGAAAAAGACTATGCAGATCTGTTGCACGAAGACTTGAAAATCCGTGAATACATTAACAAACGCCTGCAAGACGCGGCCGTCTCCCGCGTGGAGATTGAACGGGCAGCCAACCGCGTCAACGTAACGATCCATACCGCCAAACCGGGCATGGTCATCGGGAAAGGCGGTTCGGAAGTGGAAGCGCTCCGTAAAGCGCTCGCGCAATTGACCGGTAAACGCGTCCATATCAACATTGTCGAAATCAAAAAACCAGACTTGGATGCACGTCTTGTTGCTGAAAATATCGCTCGTCAGCTTGAAAACCGCGTATCGTTCCGCCGGGCGCAAAAACAAGCGATCCAACGTGCGATGCGCGCTGGGGCGAAAGGGATCAAAACGATGGTATCCGGCCGTTTGGGCGGGGCTGACATCGCTCGTTCGGAGCATTACAGCGAAGGGACGGTTCCACTCCATACGCTGCGCGCTGACATTGACTATGGAACGGCAGAAGCCGATACGACGTACGGAAAAATCGGCGTGAAAGTATGGATTTATCGTGGAGAAGTCCTTCCGACCAAGAAAAAAGATGAGGAAGGAGGAAAATAATCATGTTAATGCCAAAACGCGTCAAATATCGCCGTGAACATCGCGGACGGATGAAAGGCCGGGCGAAAGGCGGCACGGAAGTTCATTTCGGTGAATTTGGGTTGCAAGCATTAGAATCAGCTTGGATTACGAACCGGCAAATCGAAGCAGCCCGTCGGGCGATGACCCGGTACATGAGACGGGGCGGGAAAGTATGGATCCGCATTTTCCCTTCCAAACCGTATACGGCAAAACCGCTTGAAGTGCGGATGGGTTCTGGTAAAGGGGCGCCGGAAGGCTGGGTCGCCGTTGTCAAACCAGGCAAAGTGATGTTTGAAGTGGGCGGTGTTTCTGAGGAAGTGGCACGTGAAGCATTGCGTCTCGCTTCTCACAAACTTCCGATCAAATGCAAATTTGTAAAACGTGAAGAAACTGGTGGTGAAGCGTAATGAAAGCGAAAGAAATCCGTGAGTTGACCACTGCCGAGATCGAACAAAAAATTAAGGCATTGAAGGAAGAATTGTTCAACCTTCGCTTCCAACTGGCCACAGGTCAATTGGAAAACACAGCGCGCATCCGCCAAGTGCGCAAAGACATTGCCCGCATGAAAACGATTATTCGCGAACGTGAGCTCGCTGCCAATAAATAATGTGTTTGAGAGGAGGTTTGTGGAATGAGCCAACGCAATCAACGCAAAGTGTACGTCGGGCGGGTTGTATCGGACAAAATGGACAAAACGATCACCGTGTTGGTCGAAACGTACAAAAAACATCCGCTGTACGGCAAACGCGTGAAATATTCAAAAAAATATAAAGCGCATGATGAACATAACATCGCGAAAGTCGGCGATATCGTGAAAATTATGGAAACTCGCCCGCTGTCGGCCACAAAACGCTTCCGCTTAGTGGAAGTCATCGAAAAATCGGTTGTTCTGTAATCGTTCTTCACTTAGTTCGGAGAGATAATTCCGAAAGGAGGTTTCGTCGATGATTCAACAAGAATCTCGCTTGAAAGTAGCTGATAACTCTGGTGCACGCGAAGTGCTTGTCATTAAAGTGCTCGGAGGCTCGGGTCGCCGCTATGCGAACATCGGCGACGTCGTTGTGGCGACGGTCAAAGATGCGACACCAGGTGGCGTTGTTAAAAAAGGTCAAGTCGTGAAAGCAGTTGTTGTTCGTACGAAACGCGGGGTGCGCCGTCCGGACGGTTCGTACATCCGCTTTGACGAAAACGCCTGCGTCATCATCCGCGATGACAAAAGCCCGCGCGGCACGCGGATTTTCGGACCGGTTGCCCGTGAATTGCGCGATAAAGACTTCATGAAAATCATTTCTTTAGCTCCGGAAGTTATTTAATGGAACGGAACAGCGTTTCAAGGAGGTGCGAATGCGATGCATGTAAAAAAAGGCGATAAAGTGCAAGTAATCTCCGGCAAAGACAAAGGCAAGCAAGGCGTCATTCTGGCGGCGTTTCCGAAGAAAAACCGCGTCATCGTCGAGGGCGTCAATATTGTGAAAAAGCATGCGAAACCGTCGCAAGCGAACCCGCAAGGCGGCATCATTGAGAAAGAAGCGCCGATCCACGTTTCGAAAGTCATGCCGCTCGACCCGAAAACGGGTGAACCGACGCGCATCGGCTACAAAATGGTCGATGGCAAAAAAGTGCGCTATGCGAAAAAATCCGGCGAGATTTTGGATAAATAACCGTGACGCAGGAAGGGAGGTACTTTTATGAACCGCCTGAAAGAGAAGTATGTAAACGAAGTCGTACCTGCTCTCATGAGCAAGTTCAACTATAAATCGATCATGCAAGTGCCAAAAATCGAAAAAATTGTCATCAACATGGGTGTCGGCGATGCGGTGCAAAACCCGAAAGCATTAGACAGCGCCGTTGAAGAGCTGACGCTGATCGCCGGTCAGCGTCCGGTGGTAACGCGTGCGAAAAAATCGATCGCCGGCTTCCGTCTTCGCCAAGGGATGCCAATCGGTGCGAAAGTGACGCTGCGCGGCGAACGGATGTATGAGTTTCTCGATAAGTTGATTTCGGTCTCGCTTCCGCGCGTGCGCGACTTCCGCGGCGTATCGAAAAAGTCGTTTGACGGCCGCGGCAACTATACGCTCGGCATTAAAGAACAGCTCATTTTCCCTGAGATTGACTACGATAAAGTGAACAAAGTGCGCGGCATGGACATCGTGATCGTCACAACGGCCAACACGGATGAAGAAGCTCGTGAACTGCTGGCGTTGCTCGGCATGCCATTCCAAAAATAATGATCCCATAACGCAAGGGAGGCGAAATCGTGGCTAAAAAATCGATGATCGCGAAACAAAAACGGACGCCGAAGTTTAAAGTGAGAGCGTACACCCGTTGCGAGCGCTGCGGCCGCCCGCACTCGGTCTATCGCAAATTCAAATTGTGCCGTATTTGTTTCCGTGAGCTCGCATACAAAGGTCAACTTCCAGGCATCAAAAAAGCCAGCTGGTAATCAACCCATTGATTGGGAAGGAGGTAAAACATAATGGTGATGACAGATCCAATTGCTGATATGCTGACTCGCATCCGCAATGCGAATATGGTGCGTCACGAAAAGCTCGAAGTCCCGGCTTCGAAAATCAAGCGGGAAATCGCGGAAATTTTAAAGCGCGAAGGGTTTATTCGTGATTATGAATATATCGAAGACAACAAACAAGGCATTCTCCGCATCTTCTTGAAATACGGTCCGAACAACGAACGTGTCATTACCGGGCTGAAACGCATCAGCAAACCCGGCTTGCGCGTTTACGTCAAAGCCCATGAAGTGCCGCGCGTCTTAAACGGCTTAGGGATCGCGATTCTTTCGACATCGCAGGGCATCTTAACAGACAAAGAAGCACGGCAAAAAGGCACGGGCGGCGAAGTAATCGCCTACGTTTGGTAATCTATCTGCTCAAGAATGGAGGTGTTTTTGACATGTCACGTGTCGGCAAAAAACCAATTGAAATTCCTGCCGGTGTCACCGTTACGGTCAACGGCAACACGGTTACGGTCAAAGGGCCGAAAGGGGAGCTGACCCGCACGTTCCATCCAGATATGACGATCACGGTGGAGGGCAATGTCATCACGGTTACGCGTCCAAGCGATGAAAAACATCATCGTGCGCTCCATGGCACGACGCGCAGCTTGCTCGCCAACATGGTCGAAGGCGTTTCGAAAGGTTATGAAAAAGCGCTCGAACTCGTTGGTGTCGGGTACCGGGCGTCGAAACAAGGGAAAAAGCTTGTATTGAGCGTCGGTTATTCTCATCCGGTAGAAATTGAGCCGGAAGAAGGGCTTGAAATTGAAGTGCCATCCCAAACGAAAATCATCGTCAAAGGGGCAGACAAACAGCGCGTCGGCGAACTGGCCGCCAACATTCGCGCCGTACGTCCGCCAGAGCCGTATAAAGGCAAAGGCATCCGCTACGAAGGTGAATTGGTGCGCTTGAAAGAAGGCAAAACTGGTAAATAACGCGGCATAGCGAAGCGAAAGGAGTGACATTCGATGATCACGAAAGTGGACCGAAACGCGGTTCGGAAGAAAAGACACGCGCGCATCCGCAAAAAAATCTTCGGCACGGCTGAACGTCCGCGGTTGAGCGTGTTCCGTTCCAATAAACATATTTACGCGCAAATTATCGATGATACAAAATCGTCAACGATCGTCAGCGCCTCGACGTTGGATAAAGAGTTTGGCTTAGATTCGACGAACAACATTGAGGCAGCGAAAAAAGTCGGCGAACTTGTCGCCAAACGTGCGTTGGAAAAAGGCATTAAAAAAGTCGTGTTCGACCGTGGCGGGTATTTATATCACGGACGGGTAAAAGCATTGGCAGACGCCGCCCGCGAAGCCGGCTTGGAATTCTAATTACAAAGGAGGGACAACGATGCGTCGTATCGATCCAAACAAACTTGAATTGGAAGAGCGTGTAGTCGCGGTCAACCGTGTAGCAAAAGTCGTGAAAGGCGGACGTCGCCTGCGCTTTTCAGCTCTCGTCGTCGTCGGCGATAAAAACGGCCATGTCGGATTTGGCACCGGAAAAGCACAAGAGGTTCCAGAAGCGATCCGCAAAGCCATTGAAGATGCGAAGAAAAACTTAATTGAAGTGCCGATCGTCGGCACAACGATTCCGCATGAAGTCATCGGCCATTTCGGTGCCGGGGAAATCATTTTGAAACCCGCTTCCGAAGGTACCGGGGTCATCGCTGGGGGTCCGGCGCGTGCTGTATTAGAGCTGGCGGGCATCAGCGACATCTTGTCGAAATCGATCGGTTCCAACACGCCAATCAACATGGTGCGCGCAACGTTTGATGGGCTGAAACAATTAAAACGCGCCGAAGACGTAGCGAGATTGCGCGGCAAAACAGTCGAGGAACTGTTAGGATAAGGAGGGAACGATCATGGCAAAAAAACTGGCGATTACCCTCACGCGCAGCGTGATTGGCCGTCCGGAAGACCAACGCGTTACCGTCAGAACGCTCGGCCTGCGAAAAATGCACCAAACGGTCATCCACAATGACAATCCTGCGATCCGCGGGATGATCAACAAAGTGGCCCACCTTGTCAAAGTCAAAGAAATTGAAGAATAATGAATCATAAGGAGGTGCTTTGCCATGAAACTTCATGAATTGCAACCAGCGCCGGGATCCCGAAAGAAAGCTGTGCGCGTCGGCCGCGGGATCGGTTCGGGCAACGGCAAAACGTCCGGCCGCGGTCAAAAAGGTCAAAATGCTCGCTCAGGTGGAGGAGTTCGTCTTGGGTTTGAAGGCGGTCAAACTCCGCTGTTCCGCCGTTTGCCGAAACGAGGATTTACGAACATCAATCGGAAAGAGTATGCGGTTGTGAATCTGGAAAAACTGAATCGTTTTGAAGACGGAACGGAAGTGACGCCGGAATTGCTTCTTGAGACGGGCGTCATCAGCAAGTTGAAATCGGGTGTGAAAATTTTGGGCAAAGGCCAAATCGAGAAAAAGCTGACGGTCAAAGCGCATAAGTTCTCGGCATCGGCGAAAGAGGCCATTGAGGCGGCTGGCGGTAAAACTGAGGTGATTTAATGTTTCGGACAATCTCCAACTTTATGCGCGTCAGTGATATTCGAAACAAAATTATTTTCACTCTTCTTATGTTGATCGTGTTCCGCATTGGAACGTTCATCCCTGTTCCGGGCGTGAACGCGGATGTGTTAAAACTGCAAGATGAATTGAATGCATTCGGCGTCCTGAACATTTTCGGCGGCGGGGCGCTGCGAAACTTTTCGATTTTTGCCATGGGGGTTATGCCCTATATCACGGCATCGATTATCGTCCAGCTGCTGCAAATGGACGTTGTTCCCAAATTTACGGAGTGGTCGAAGCAAGGAGAGGTTGGGCGGCGTAAATTAGCTCAGTTTACCCGCTATTTCACGGTCGTGCTCGGATTTATCCAAGCCATCGGCATGTCGTACGGCTTTAACAACTTGGCTGGCGGGATGCTCATTCGAAATCCGGGCATCGGCACGTATTTGTTGATCGCGGTTGTCTTGACCGCCGGCACCGCATTTTTAATGTGGCTCGGCGAACAGATCACCGCGAAAGGCGTGGGCAATGGCATTTCGATCATTATTTTCGCCGGGATTGTCTCAGGCATTCCGACGGTCTTGAACCAAATTTACGCCCAACAGTTTGAAAATGTCGGGGAAGATGTGTTTTTGCGCATCGTCCGGCTCCTGCTTGTGGCGTTGGCGGTCGTTGCCGTCATCGTTGGTGTCATTTACATCCAGCAGGCGTTCCGGAAAATTCCGATTCAATACGCAAAGCGGCTTGAGGGCCGAAGCCCGGTGGGCGGCCACTCGACTCATTTGCCGCTCAAAGTGAACCCAGCGGGAGTCATTCCGGTCATTTTCGCTGTATCGTTTTTGATTGCACCACCGACCATTGCATCGTTTTTTGGCACGAATGATGTAACATTGTGGATTCGCCGAACGTTTGATTATACGCACCCGGTTGGGATGATCATTTACGTCGTGCTCATCATCGCGTTTACGTACTTTTATGCGTTTGTTCAAGTCAATCCGGAGCAGATGGCGGACAACTTGAAAAAACAAGGCGGCTACATCCCAGGTATTCGCCCTGGGAAAAATACACAAGAGTACGTGACGAGAATTTTATACCGGCTGACGCTGGTCGGATCAATCTTTTTGGCGGTTGTCGCTGTGCTGCCGGTGTTCTTTGTGAACTTTGCCAACTTGCCGTCTTCCGCACGAATCGGCGGTACGAGCTTGCTTATTGTCGTCGGCGTGGCGCTTGAGACGATGAAACAGCTTGAGAGCCAGCTGGTGAAACGCCATTACCGTGGATTCATCAAATAAAGAAGGCAAGAACGGACGTCCCTTGCCGATAGGGGGAGTTAGGATGAATTTAGTGCTGATGGGGCTGCCGGGTGCCGGCAAAGGCACGCAGGCCGGGAAAATTGTCGAGGCTTACGGAATTCCGCATATTTCAACGGGAGATATGTTTCGAGCGGCGATCAAAGAAGGGACGCCGTTAGGGTTGCAGGCAAAGCAGTATATGGACCGCGGCGACCTTGTGCCGGATGAGGTGACGATCGGCATCGTCCGAGAACGGCTGAGCAAAGACGATTGCCAACACGGTTTTTTGCTCGATGGATTCCCGCGCACGGTCGCCCAAGCAGAAGCGCTTGAGAGGTTGCTTTCGGAAATCGGGCGCAAGCTTGACTATGTCATCCATATCGACGTTCGCCAAGAGGTCTTAATGGAGCGCCTGACCGGCAGACGTATTTGCCGCAACTGCGGAGCAACGTACCATCTCGTTTTTCATCCGCCGGCGAAACCGGGCGTATGCGATAAATGTGGTGGCGATCTGTACCAGCGCCCCGATGATAATGAAGCAACGGTGGCCAATCGGCTTGAGGTGAATAGGAAACAAATGAAGCCGCTCCTCGACTTTTACGAGCAAAAAGGCTATTTGCGCCACATTAACGGCGAACAGGAAATGGAAAAGGTGTTTGCTGATATTTGTGAAGTGCTCGGGGGACTTGCTCGATGATTCGTTGCAAAACCGCGCAGGAAATTGCTTTGATGCGCGAGGCGGGAAAAATCGTTTCCCTTACATTGAAAGAATTGCAAAAGCACATTCGTCCCGGGATCACAACAAAGGAACTGGACGCCATCGCGGAGGAAGTGATTCGTTCCCATGGCGCCATTCCGTCGTTTAAAGGGTATCAAGGGTTTCCAGGGAGCATTTGCGCCTCGGTGAATGAAGAGCTTGTGCACGGGATTCCCAGCGGCCGTGCATTGCGGGAAGGCGATATTATTACGATCGATGTCGGCGCGCAGTATGAAGGCTATCACGCCGACTCCGCCTGGACGTATCCGGTTGGGGAGATCGACGCCGAGACGAAACGGTTGCTTGACGTGACAGAGCAATCACTGTACGTCGGGCTCGCCGAGGCAAAACCGGGCGCTCGTTTAACGAACATTTCCCATGCGATTCAAACGTATGTCGAAGCGCATCACTTTTCCGTTGTTCGCGAGTATGTCGGGCATGGAATTGGTCAACACTTACATGAAGACCCGCAAATCCCACATTATGGGCCACCGAACAAAGGACCGATTTTGCGGCCAGGGATGGCGCTGTGCATCGAACCGATGGTCAATGCTGGCAGCCGTTACGTGAAAACGTTGGCCGACGATTGGACCGTCGTCACGGCCGATGGAAAACGGTGCGCCCATTTCGAACATACGATTGTCATTACAGAAGATGGCTATGAAATTTTAACACATGGTGGAAATGAATCTCCCACTTCATAAGTGGGAAGGGGTAAACGTCTTCTCGATCATCATGGATATCACGTTCGGTTTTGCGCAACACAATGTTACTCATTCGAAGGAGGGAGAGCCGCTCGATGGCGAAAGATGATGTAATTGAAGTGGAAGGCACCGTCATCGAAACATTGCCAAATGCGATGTTTCGTGTAGAATTAGAAAATGGGCACACAGTGTTGGCTCATGTATCCGGCAAGATCCGCATGCATTTCATTCGCATTTTGCCTGGCGACCGGGTGACGGTGGAGCTGTCGCCGTATGATTTGACGCGTGGACGGATCACGTATCGATATAAATAAAAGGAATGCACTCCGTTCAATAGGGAGGTAAACAACATGAAAGTAAGACCATCTGTCAAACCGATTTGCGAAAAATGCAAAGTTATTCGCAGACGGGGCAAAGTCATGATCATTTGCGAAAATCCGAAACATAAACAACGCCAAGGGTAATTTCTAAGGAGGTGTATCATATGGCACGCATTGCAGGTGTCGATATTCCGCGTGATAAACGGGTCGTCATTTCGTTAACATACATTTATGGGATCGGCAAACCGACAGCACAAAAAATCTTAAAAGAAGCTGGCGTATCGGAAGACACGCGCGTCCGCGACTTAACGGAAGAAGAGCTTAGCCGCATTCGTGAGATCGTCGGCCGCTTAAAAGTAGAAGGCGATTTGCGCCGTGAAGTATCGCTGAATATTAAACGCTTGATGGAGATCGGCTGCTATCGTGGTCTTCGCCATCGCCGCGGATTGCCGGTTCGCGGCCAAAACACGAAAAACAATGCCCGCACCCGCAAAGGTCCGCGCCGCACGGTAGCGAACAAGAAAAAATAATCATGCAAAGGAGGTCATTTGACGAATGGCACGCAGAACAAACACTCGTAAACGCCGGGTAAGAAAAAATATTGATACAGGCATCGCCCATATCCGTTCAACGTTCAACAACACGATCGTGACGATTACGGACGTTCATGGCAACGCCATTGCTTGGGCGAGCGCTGGTTCGCTGGGGTTCAAAGGTTCGCGCAAATCAACGCCGTTTGCGGCGCAAATGGCGGCTGAAGCAGCAGCGAAAGCGTCGATGGAGCATGGCATGAAAACGGTCGAAGTGAACGTCAAAGGTCCGGGGGCTGGCCGCGAGGCAGCGATCCGTGCATTGCAAGCAGCCGGGTTGGAAATCACGGCGATCAAAGACGTCACTCCAATCCCGCACAATGGATGCCGTCCGCCAAAACGTCGCCGCGTATAACGCCCCTGTATAGAATTTGCGCCGTTGTCAATAATGGGATATGATAAAGACCATGACAGGCAAGCGTAAAGAGAGATTCATGGGGGAATGTTGGTAGGCGTGTACCGTTTGATCGGGGTCTCGACGTTTTGAAGGAGGGTATAATAATCGATGATTGAAATTGAAAAGCCGAAAATTGAAACGGTCGAACTGAGCGAAGATGCCAAATATGGCAAATTCGTCGTCGAACCGCTTGAGCGTGGATATGGTACAACCTTAGGGAACTCCTTGCGTCGTATCCTATTGTCTTCACTCCCTGGTGCAGCTGTAACATCGGTGCAAATCGACGGCGTCTTGCATGAGTTTTCCACGATTGACGGCGTCGTGGAAGATGTGACAGCCATCATTTTGAATATCAAAAAACTAGCGTTGAAAATTTATTCAGACGAAGAGAAAACGTTGGAGATTGATGTGCAGGGTGAAGGAGTTGTCACGGCTGCCGATATTACTCACGACAGCGATGTCGAAATTTTAAACCCGGATCTTCATATCGCGACGCTGGCGGAAGGCGGCCGCCTGCGCATGCGCATGACCGCCAAGCGAGGGCGCGGATATGTTCCTGCTGAGGCGAATAAGCGCGAAGACCAGCCCATCGGCGTCATTCCGATCGATTCCATTTATACGCCGGTCTCCCGAGTTTCTTATCAAGTTGAGAATACAAGGGTCGGCCAAGTGACGGACTATGACAAGCTGACCATTGATGTGTGGACGGATGGAAGCATCGGGCCGAAAGAGGCCATTTCCCTTGGAGCGAAAATTTTAACGGAGCACTTGAACATTTTTGTCGGCTTGACGGATGAAGCGCAAAATGCGGAGATCATGGTCGAGAAAGAGGACGATCAAAAAGAAAAAGTGCTCGAAATGACGATCGAGGAGCTCGATCTTTCGGTTCGTTCCTACAATTGCTTGAAGCGGGCCGGCATCAACACCGTTCAAGAACTGACGCAAAAAACGGAAGAAGATATGATGAAAGTGCGCAACCTCGGCCGCAAGTCGCTTGAGGAAGTGAAAGCGAAACTGGCTGAGCTTGGCCTCAGCCTGCGTAAAGACGACTAAGCGCCGTCCTCCGTCGGCAAGCTGGAAGCACACTTTCACCATATCGCTTTGATGATGACCACCATGAGGAACACATCACTTTAAAAGGGAGGGACATTTGATGTCGTACAGAAAATTAGGACGCACGACTTCGCAACGAAAAGCACTGCTTCGCGACTTGGCAACAGACTTAATCATCAACGAACGCATTGAAACGACGGAAGCGCGGGCGAAAGAACTGCGCTCGGTCATGGAAAAAATGATTACGCTCGGCAAACGCGGCGATTTGCATGCCCGCCGTCAAGCAGCGGCATTCATTCGCAAAGAGGTCGCCAACAGCGAAACCGGCCAAGATGCACTGCAAAAACTGTTTAGTGACATTGCGCCGCGCTACCAAGATCGCCAAGGCGGCTATACGCGCATTATGAAACTTGGTCCTCGCCGCGGTGACGGGGCGCCGATGGTCATTATTGAACTCGTGTAACGGTTTCATTTCAACAAGGGCGAGACAGTTTCGTTTGAACTGGATCTATGCCCTTTTTTTGTTTACCATCATTTAGCAGGCTGCGTTTACAACGCGGCGAAGCAAGGGGAAACGATCATGGCCGAACCAATCTTGTCGATCGAGGGAGTGTCCTTTCGCTATCCAAATCAATCCGACTATGCGGTGCAAAACGTCAGCTTCACGGCCGAGCGCGGGGAATGGTTGGCGATCGTCGGCCATAACGGATCCGGCAAATCGACCATCGCTCGGATGCTGATCGGCTTGCTTCGGCCCGAGCGGGGCGCCATTCGCTTGTTTGGACGCCTTTTGAACGACGCAACCGTTTGGGAAGTGCGCCGCCGCGTCGGCCTTGTGTTCCAGAACCCGGACAACCAGTTTGTCGGTGCGACCGTGGAAGACGACATCGCTTTTGCCCTCGAAAACAACGGCATTCCGCGCTTGGAAATGGTCGAGCGCATTCGCGAGGCCATTCGCCAAGTCCATATGGAGCCGTTTCTCCATTATGAACCGCATCGGTTGTCTGGGGGACAAAAACAGCGCGTCGCCATCGCGGGCATTTTGGCGCTCCGCCCCGATATGATCATTTTGGACGAAGCGACATCGATGCTTGACCCGCGTGGAAGGGAAGAAGTGCTGGAGACGGTGCGCCGCCTGAACCGCCAGCAGCGCATTACCGTCTTGTCCATTACCCATGATTTGGAAGAGGCAGCGAAGGCGGACCGCCTCATTGTGATGAACAAAGGCGAAGTGATGGCAGAAGGGACGCCGGAGCAAATCTTTCGGCTGGGAAGCAAGCTCGAACGCATCGGTCTTGATTTGCCGTTTGCCGTGAAAATGGGCAGCCGTTTGCGGGAACGAGGCATTCCGCTTCGGATTGGGTATTTTACGACAGAGGAGTTGGTCGAGGAGCTATGGACATTGTATTCGAAAAAGTAGAGCATGTGTACAACGCCCGTTCACCGCTTGCCCGTCGGGCGCTCTATGATGTCAATGTCGCCATCCGAAGCGGGGCGTACGTCGCCGTGGTTGGGCATACGGGCTCAGGAAAATCGACCCTCCTTCAGCATTTAAACGGGTTGCTGCAGCCGACAAGCGGCGCGGTGAAGATCGGCGAAGAGACGATCACGAGCCATAAGCGGCCAAACCAGCTGAAACCGCTGCGCAAAAAGGTCGGGGTCGTCTTCCAGTTCCCGGAGCACCAGTTGTTTGAAGAAACGGTGGAGAAAGATATTTGTTTTGGCCCGCTCAATTTTGGCGTGCCGGAAGACGAGGCGAAGCGGAAGGCGCGGGAGCTCATTAAGCTCGTCGGATTGAGTGAAGACGTATTGGTGAGATCGCCGTTTGATTTGAGCGGAGGGCAAATGCGGCGCGTCGCCATCGCCGGCGTGCTCGCGCTCGAGCCGGAAGTGCTCGTGCTCGATGAACCGACCGCAGGCCTTGATCCGCGCGGGCGCAAAGAGATGATGGAGATGTTTTATCGCCTCCATCGGGAAAAGCAGTTGACGACGGTCCTCGTCACCCACAGCATGGAGGACGCCGCCCGGTACGCCGATGAAATCATCGTCATGCATGAAGGAACGGTATGGGGCCACGGAACGCCGGAAGAGATCTTTCGAGACGCTGACAAATTGACTGCCATCGGTTTGAGCGTGCCGGAAACGGTCAAATTGAAACAGCAGCTTGAAAAGCGGTTCGGTGTTGTCATTCCGTCGCCATGCTTGACGTTGGAACAGACAGCGGAAGCCATCGAGCAATTGTTCGTCAAAGGTGAGCGTCCATGACGAATCATTTGATTATCGGCCAATATGTGCCTGGTCATTCCGTCATTCATCGCTTAGACCCGCGCGCCAAACTATTGATCGTGTTTGCTTACGTCCTGATCGTCTTTTTGGCAAACAATGCGGTGACCTATGCACTGCTGTCGCTGTTTGCGTTTGCCTTTGCCGCGCTGTCTCGCATCTCGTTTTCGTTCATTGCCCGCGGCTTGAAACCGATTTTATGGGTTGTGTTGTTTACATTGCTGTTGCATCTCTTCATGACGAAGGAAGGAGACGTCATCTGCCAAATCGGTCCGCTCTCTGTATATGAAGGCGGCATCAAGCAAGGGGCCTTTATTTCCCTAAGGTTTTTGCTCCTTGTATGGATGACGACGATGTTGACGTTGACGACGACGCCGATTGAAGTGACCGATGGCGTCGAAAGTTTGCTTGGGCCGCTCAAAAAGATGCGCGTTCCTGTCCATGAGCTCGCCTTGATGATGGCCATTTCGCTTCGATTCATTCCAACATTGATGGAAGAGACGGAAAAAATTATGAAAGCACAGGCGGCCCGCGGCGTTGATTTTTCTGGCGGCCGTTTTTCCGAACGGATGAAAGCCATTGTCTCACTGCTTGTGCCTCTGTTTATCAGCTCGTTCAAACGAGCCGATGAGCTGGCGACAGCTATGGAGGCGCGCGGCTACCGCGGCGGGGAAGGGCGGACGAAATTCCGCCAGCTCGCTTGGAAGCCGGTGGACACCGTGTTTTTAGCGGCCGTGGCGTTGCTTTTTGCATTGCTTTGTCTATTACGCTCATAGCGGAGGAAGGCCATGACAACACGGATCAAATGCATCATTGCCTATGACGGCACCCACTTTTCCGGCTACCAAATCCAGCCGGGAAAGCGGACGGTGCAAGGCGAGTTTGAGGAAGTGCTTCGGCGGATGCATAAAGGGACAAAAGTGCGTGTAACGGCTTCCGGAAGGACGGATGCCGGCGTTCATGCCTATGGCCAAGTGATCCACTTTGATACGCCGCTTTCCCTTTCCTCGGAGCAGTGGAAAAAGGCGTTGAACGCCCAGCTGCCGGATGATATCGTCGTTCGCTTTGTACAGGAGGCCGATGCAGATTTCCACGCCCGTTTTTCGGCGAAAGCGAAAGAATACCGCTATAAAGTATGGACGGCTGCCGAGCGCGACGTGTTTCGCCGCCATTATTGTGCATGGCATCCATATTCGCTTCATATCAGCGCGATGAACGAGGCGCTTCGTTTGCTTCATGGAACGCACGATTTTACAAGCTTTTGTTCCGCCAAAACGTCGATCGAAGACCGGGTGCGCACCATGTATCGGGCTGAAGTGAAGGTCGACGGCCCGATGCTCGAGTTTCGGTTTGTCGGCAGCGGCTTTTTGTACAACATGGTGCGCATTATCGTTGGTACGGTGTTGGAGATCGGCCAAAGGAAGCGTTCTCCCGCCGACATTTCGACACTGCTTGCGGCGAAAGATCGGCGCCTCGCGGGTCCAACCGCGCCGGCCGAAGGGCTGTATTTATGGCGCGTATACTATGAGGATGAATGTTTGGTCCAATCATTGGCGGATGGCTGATGGTTTTCCCCGGCTTTTTAAGGCAACGAGTCCTTGTGTAACATCTTCTTGACATTGGCGCGCCGGCAAGCTATTATATCATATGGCATGTATTTTCCACGATTAGCCCCGGACCATAATCGTGTTGAAATAAACGACCATTTGTTTGTTCATTTTTTTATTTTAGGAGGGAACTGCATTGCGTACGACTTATATGGCGAAACCGAATGAAGTAGAGCGTAAATGGTACGTTGTCGACGCAGCTGGCAAGACGTTAGGCCGCTTAGCCAGCGAAGTAGCGGCGCTGTTGCGCGGCAAACATAAACCGACGTTCACTCCGCACGTTGACTGCGGAGATCACGTCATCGTCATCAATGCGGACAAAGTCGAACTGACGGGGAAAAAGTTGACGAAAAAACTGTACTATCGCCACAGCTTATATCCGGGTGGCTTAAAAGTAAGAACAGCGCTGGAAATGCGTACGAACTACCCGGAACAAATGATCGAACGTGCGGTGCGCGGCATGCTTCCAAAAGGCAGCCTTGGCCGGCAAATGTTCAAAAAGTTGCACGTTTACCGTGGAAGCGAACATCCGCATCAAGCACAAAAACCAGAAGTGTATGAACTTCGCGGATAATCATAAGGGAGGGTATGATTTTGGCACAAGTACAATATTACGGCACAGGTCGTCGCAAGAGCTCGGTCGCCCGTGTCCGCCTTGTCCCGGGCGATGGCCGCATCATTGTGAATAAACGTGACATTCGCGAGTACATTCCGTCGGAAGCGCTCATCGAAATGGTCAAACAGCCGCTCGTACTGACGGAAACGCTTGGCAGCTACGACGTTTTGGTGAACGTCCAAGGCGGCGGATTTGCCGGCCAAGCCGGTGCGATTCGCCATGGCATCGCCCGTGCGTTGCTGGAAGTCGATCCGGAATTCCGCACGGTGCTGAAACGGGCCGGTTTGCTGACGCGCGATGCCCGCGTGAAAGAACGCAAAAAATACGGGCTCAAAGGCGCCCGCCGCGCTCCGCAATTCTCGAAACGTTAATCGCGTGATGTTCCAACCCAGCCGATTTGGCTGGGTTTTTTGCTTATTTCTGCCTTTCGCCCGCGCGTATGATTGTGAGCGATCGTTAGACACTACATCGTAAAGGAGCGTGAAAGACGATGACAGTCATCACTTCATTGGCGGAAAAAAGGCAGGAAAAGCAGCTTCGCTATGAACGGAACATGTTGCGCGAACTGTCGCTTGAGAAGTTACGGACCAAAGCGCTTGAGCACTTTGCTCCGTTTTATACGGCGTATCGGATGTTCCCATCCGTTGTGGAGGAAGGCTGCATGGATCTGGCCATTGAAGCGTATTTGCTCGGCGCTCGCTACAGCCGATTTGGCTATTATGGGGAGCCGGCGGCCAGCGTACGCTGTCGATGTGCTCAAGAAGAAAAATATTTGATCGATACGCTGTTTGATTTTCTTTGCTTTTGGGGCCATATCGACGACGATTTCCTCAGCCAGTCGCTGTATGACGCATGTGAACAATATATCGGCAACTGGTGGACGGAAGGATTTGAGCGGGGCAAAAAACGGCGTCGTCTAAAACTTCGCTGAATGAGTTCTATTCCCGCGCCTTGTCCCATATAAGATAGAGAAGGGAAACGTGCGGGAGGAGAAACAATGAGAGAAAAATGGAAGTGGCTGGTCGCTTTTGCTGCCGTCGCCCTTATGAGCACTTTGCTATTTCCGTCTTTCTTTTCCGATTTGACATCAACCAAACCGTGGAATCTCCCATTATCAGGGAGAATCATTATATTGGATCCCGGCCATGGTGGGCCGGACGGCGGCGCCGTCGGCGGTGAGGTGGTGGAAAAGGACATCGCGCTCAACGTAGCGAAAAAGTTGCGCGATTATCTGCAACAGCAGGGGGCGCTCGTCCTAATGACGCGCGAGACAGATCGGGACTTGGCCAGCCCGTCCACACGCGGCTACAGCCGGCGGAAAACGGAGGATTTGCTCGAACGAACGGCTTTCGTCAACCGATCGAATGCCGATCTTTTCATCAGCATCCATCTCAACGCCATCCCGTCGCCGCGCTGGCAAGGGGCGCAGACGTTTTATTACGGGTCTTTCATCGAAAACGAGCGGCTGGCAAGATTTATCCAAGCGGAATTGCGGCGCAATTTGGAGAATACTCATCGGCTGGCCAAAATGATTGATACCGTTTATTTGCTCAAGCATGCCAAAATCCCCGGTGCGCTTGTCGAGGTCGGGTTTTTGTCGAATCCCGATGAGCGAGAGCTGCTTGTATCGGATCACTACCAAACGAAGCTGGCCGCCTCGATTTATAAAGGAGTGCTCCGCTACTTTTCCAATGAACATACGCCTCGCGAGTAGCGGGGATTTTTTAAGGTCGGAACAGAGGAGACAGACAGCCGACTGGCCTTGTTTCGCCAAAAGGAATTCGAAATTCCCCCTTTTCGACCGTGGGACATGCGGGAGCAAGTCAAACATGGCGGCCGTCTGCCGATTTATGGTATGATAACACGTAGAAAGGACCATTGATTTGCAAAAGGGTTGGTGAATACGATGTTGACGGAAACTGAAGTGCGCGCCATTCTTGAAAAGATGAAAGATCCCTTTTTAAACAAAACGTTTAAAGAGACGAATGCCATCCAAGAAATCAAAATTAAGGAAGAGAAAAACCATGTCAGCGTGAAAATCGCGCTCGCCAAAACCGGAACGCCCGAGCAGCTTCGCGTGCAAATGGCGCTCGTCCAGCAGCTGAAAGACGCGGGCGCTGCGACGGTCGGGCTGCGGTTCGCGGAACTGCCGCGCGACGTGGTGGAGAAATATAGCGAAAACAAGCAAAAAACGACGTATATCGCCATTGCCAGCGGCAAAGGCGGCGTCGGCAAGTCGACCGTTTCCGTCAATTTGGCGGTCGCGCTCGCCCGGCTCGGCAAAAAAGTCGGGTTGATTGACGCGGACATTTATGGGTTTAGCGTTCCGGACATGATGGGAATCACCGAGCGCCCGACGGTGAGGGGCGACAAAATCATCCCGGTCGAACGGTTTGGCGTAAAAGTCATTTCGATGGCCTTTTTCGTCGAGGACAACGCCCCGGTCATTTGGCGCGGCCCGATGCTTGGGAAAATGTTGAACAACTTTTTCAAAGAGGTCGAATGGGGAGACTTGGATTACTTGCTGCTTGACTTGCCGCCTGGTACGGGCGACGTCGCCTTGGACGTCCATACGCTCTTGCCGTCGTGCAAAGAAATTATCGTCACGACTCCGCATCCGACCGCTGCGTTTGTCGCTGCCCGCGCTGGGGCAATGGCGTTGCGCACCGAACATGAAATTATCGGCGTGATCGAAAATATGTCGTACTACGAGAGCCGGAAAACAGGGGAGCGGGAGTATGTCTTCGGCAAGGGCGGCGGAGAAAAGCTGGCCAAAGAGCTGCAAACCGAGCTGTTAGGGCAGCTGCCGCTTCAGCAGCCAGATTGGAACGACGACGACTTCGCTCCGTCCGTTTACGCAGAAAATCATCCGATCGGGAAAATTTATATGGATATCGCCCGCAAAATCGTTGCGAAATAGTAATCGGTGTCACAAAAAGCGTCCGATGGCGAGAAACCGCCGATTAGAGCGTTGGCGGTTTTCAGCGCACGGACGCTTTTTTGCTTGATTAACCTCCTCCGCCTTGTTGGTTGCCGGTGCTTTCTTCCCCCTCTCCCCCTTCCCCTCCTTCTTCGTCTTGTTTTTCTCCGCCTTGCTGAACCTTTTCAGCTGCTTTCATCAACATATCTTGAATTTTCGCCTGATACAGCGGGCTGTTCAACGTTTCCGTGATCACCTTTTGCAAATGCTGGCGGAACTCTTTGCTTTTTAAGACATCGACCATGGCTTTTTCCATTTCTGGATCTTTTAAAATATCGATCATCAGCGCCTGGTAATCGGGATCTTTCATGAGCGCCTTCATCATTTTTTCATGTTCTGCTTGCAGCCCTTTGGCAAAACTTTCAGCGAATTTCGGGTCTTTTAACGCACTTTCCCAGAACTTTTTTCCTTGATCGGATGTCAGCATTTGTTGCAGTGTTTCTTTTACAGCTTTTTGATCTATGACTAGTTGCTGCTTCATCTGATCTTCCGACATAATATCTTGAATCGCCTTTTTCCCCTCGTCGGTTTTTAAAATGTCAACAACCATCTTTTTCGTTTCGTCATAATCCGGGGGAGGGGGGCTGGTTTCTTGAGGGGCACAGGAACCAAGAACGAGAAAACTGAGCAAGAGGAGCGGTAGGCATTTGTTCATGAAAGTGAGCTCCTTTCTGCAAAAATCCCTCACCCTTAATATGAATGTTGGCGAAAAAAATATACATGGGGGAGATCGGAGCTGGCTTTTTCACAAGGGCGCTGGTAAAATGGTAAGCGGGTTAGGGTTATGCTGAGATGATGGAGGATGAAGCTGTGAACAGCCGCAAATGGGTGCGTTTATTTTTATCGACGCTGCTGATCGGCGGCATCGCCACGGCGGCCGTCGGCATTGTTTTCAACTGGGAAGAATTCGGGCGCTTGCTGTTGCGCCTGGAAATGGTCGAATTTATGGCTGTTTTGTTATGGCATATCGGTGTTGGCTTTATTTTCAGTGTCATCAGTCAGGCGGGGTTTTTTGCTTATTTAACCGTCCACCGGTTCGGGCTTGGCATCTTCCGTTCGCTATGGAACGCTGTGCAGGTTGTTATGATCATGTTCGTGCTGTTCGATTTAGTGTATTTCCGCTACATGGCGTTTGCGGACAAGGGCGATTCAATCATTCCGTATCTATTGACCGCATTGTTCATTTTGGTGGTTGGTCTCGTTGTTGCCTACGTCAAGAGCGCACAGACGAACAAAGGGGCGTTCGTTCCCGCTTTGTTCTTTATGGTCGTCGTTACGGTCATTGAATGGTTTCCCGTGTTGCGCATCAACGACCGTGATTGGCTGTATTTGATGTTGATTCCTTTATTAGTATGCAATGCATACCAGCTTCTTATACTGCATAAATTGACAGGCGGCGCGAAACAATAAAGAAAGCAAGGCGCCGCCTGTTTTCTTATGGCAGCCGCGAAAAAACGGCGTGTTCGCCAAAAGCCAATCATTCCAATTAGCGGCTTGTCTGCCGCCGCAATCCAACCGCACCGGCGCAGGCCGTTGTCGGAACGTGTCACTCGATCCCGCGGCTTTCGGCTTCGCCATTCGCCAACAGCTCGGAGAGGTTGACGTTTTTGTAGCCGTTTTCTTTCATGGAAGCGATAATTTTCGGCAGCGCTTTGGCTGTCTGTTTTGCCGAATCGGATGCGTGAAGGAGCACGATATCGCCCGGTTCCAGGTCCCTTGTGACGTTCTCAACAATTTGGTCTGTCCCAGGGTTGAGCCAGTCTTTCGAGTCAATGCTCCAATGGACGACAGTGTAGCCGAGGGACTGAGCAACTTTTAACACATTTTTGTTGAAGTTCCCCCCAGGGGGGCGCAGCAGCTCAACCTGTTTCATTCCCAACATGTCAAACACTTTTTTCGCCATTATTAAATCTTGACGGATTTTGGCGTTCTCAAGTTCCGTATAGTTGACAAAGTTATATCCCATACTGCCAATCTCATGCCCCTCTTCTTTGATCCGCTTCACCACGGCTGGATGGCGTTCGGCCCATGAGGCGGATAAGAAAAAGGTTGCGTTTTGAATCCTGTGCTGCTTCAAGACATCCAAAATTTTGTCTGCATTCTCATCTCCCCAGCTGATATCGAACGTCAACGCCACCTCATTGCGGGCGTTGTCCACTTTATATACCGCCTTCGGCCCAGAAGGAAGTGAAAAAACGGGACGGTTCATTTCATAAGCGTACAAGACGACGGCGGTGAAAAAGGCGGAGCAGATAATAATGAGAGCTTTTTTCAGCGTCCGTCCGTTCAACGCGTAAAACATGACATCGGCCCCCTTTTTTGCATTGTAAAATCGTTGTCCTCATAACATCTTATGCGGGCAGCCATGGCGGTTATGAAACTTATTTGCCAGTCCTCTTACCCTCGAAGAGATGGAGGAAGCCTAAAGGAACAGTCTGGCGTCGGTTCCTGGAATTCCCTTAAAAAAGATATTGCGTTTTTGATTGGTAAGTGGTATATTAAAAATCGTCGCTAATCCGACAGAGTGTTCGATAGCGGTGAGTGACGAAAAGCAACCGAAAAGATCTTGACAAGAAAAAAGAGGCATGTTAGTATAAAATAGCTGTTTACAAGAGGAAGTTTCAACTATTCTTCAGTTCAAGACTGCAAATCAGCAGAGAAGTTGTTTCAATGCAGCAACTTTGTGCCTGTGTCTTCTAGTGAATTCGGGGGAATTGGGTCCCTCGGCGCAAAGTTGCAAAGGAGTAAGCAACAATCTTGCGTTTGCAAGTGAACTCAGAGAAGCTGGATTTCTCGACGCAAGACTGCAACGAAGCAAGTTCAAGAAGAGGTCTCGTTCCTTGAAAACTGAACGAAACGAAGCGCGAAAGAAAAGCTGAGGCCGCTTGCCTATCGGCGAAACGCGTTGAGAGGCCCGCGAGCGGGCTTAGCCCGCCAAAGCGGGACACGAAGCGTCGCGAGTCGATAGCGGCCGAAGCTAGACAATCCGAAAAGCCAATCAACTTTCTTTTGGAGAGTTTGATCCTGGCTCAGGACGAACGCTGGCGGCGTGCCTAATACATGCAAGTCGAGCGGACCGAACGGGAGCTTGCTCTCGTTTGGTCAGCGGCGGACGGGTGAGTAACACGTGGGCAAGGTGTTGGAGTGGACGCCGCTTCCGGCTGATATGGCCGGCCGGACGGTGGAGGAGCTTCTTGAGGTGTACCGGCAAAGCGAAGGGATGAAATGCCCGCAGAAGGCCAAAATTCAGGCGTTGATCAACACCGCGAAGGACTCGATTGGGGTGACGGAAGGGACAGCGATGGCCCGGTTTGAGATCGCCGCGCTCGTCCGCCGATACCGCCAATTGGAGGCGGAGATCGCTGCACTGGACGCCGAGTTGAAGGCATTGGTTCAAACAACGATGGAGTATCAATGGCTGAAAACGGTCGACGGGTTGGGAGACGCCACGATCATCGATCTGCTGGCGGAGATCGGCAGTTTTGCCCACTATCGGGACCCGCGTCAATTGGTGAAGTTGGCGGGCCTGACGCTCAAGGAGAACTCCTCCGGCCAGCGCAAAGGGCAAAAGCACATCTCCAAGCGGGGACGGAAACGGCTGCGATCAGTGCTGTTTCGGGCGGTGATTCCGCTGATCCGGCACAATGAGGCGTTCCGCGAACTGCACGAGTACTATACGACCCGGCCCGTCAACCCGCTGACCGGAAAGCAGTCCATCGTCGCCTTGTGCCGAAAGCTGTTGAATGTGCTGTTTGCGATTTGCACGAAGAAACAAGCGTTTGACGCGGAGCGAATGAAACAGGACGTCTTGTCCCAGGTGCAACGGGCGGCCTGAGGCCTCCCCCCACGAACGGAAGAATCGTTGGACAACAGGATGACACCGGAGAAGCTGGCGTGATTTCATCCATTCGACCTTGAGTCCCTAAAGGAGCTTGGCCGGCCTCCGCCTGATGACGAGACCGAACGAGGGAATGTTGGCGCGAAGACGCCCGGAGACATGGGAGGGTTCGTCCTCATCAGCGACGCGGAGATCCAAAGGGTGCATCGAATATGCTTCCCCCCCACGGCAGGAAAATATAACCAGCCGTGGCCGCGAAGCGCACCCTAGGTCTGTAAGATATCCACAAAACTGAAAAAGGATGTAAGGGATTTTGTCGAAAAATATTTTTTGGACACCCCTGAGAGGCCGAAAAGCCTTGATAGATCAACATTTCTAGAGGGAGTCCAAGATGATCACCATTGCCTAGTGGCTATGGCGGAGGGGAAACACCCGTTCCCATCCCGAACACGGAAGTTAAGCCCTCCAGCGCCGATGGTAGTTGGGGCCAGCGCCCCTGCAAGAGTAGGTCGTTGCTAGGCAATGTTTCATTATTCCGCAATAGCTCAGCGACGAGCTTTAGCATCGTTGAATTTGCTTCGAGTTGTCCCGACGCATCTGACTCCTTATGAACTGGCTGGCAGAGGAAGGGACACTGATTTTTAACATGCTGGAATTTTATTTCAAATTGCCTCGACGCATCTCGCTTCCTTGAATTAGCTAGCAGAGGAAGAGGCAACGAGCACATTGGGAAGATGTGCATGACATATAGTTTCTTCATCATTCCGCAATAGCTCAGCGGTAGAGCAACCGGCTGTTAACCGGTAGGTCGTAGGTTCGAATCCTACTTGCGGAGCCATTTTTACGCTTCCATAGCTCAGTAGGTAGAGCACTTCCATGGTAAGGAAGAGGTCACCGGTTCGAGCCCGGTTGGAAGCTCCATTAATTTTTCGGCCCGTTGGTCAAGTGGTTAAGACACCGCCCTTTCACGGCGGTAACACGGGTTCGAATCCCGTACGGGTCACTCCATTTCGGCCAGTCGTCCTTTCAAGGATGATTGGCCGAAATGAAAAGTGTATACTTCCCTGATTGCTGAGAGATAATAGCAATTGAATACAGCGTTTCTTTCTCATCGCGTTGGGCTATAGCCAAGCGGTAAGGCAACGGACTTTGACTCCGTGATGCGCTGGTTCGAATCCAGCTAGCCCAGCCATTCTTTTTTTTGTACATAAAAATGCTCATGAGCCATTCGCTCAGTAACGAGCGCTGCATCTTCGAGCTCACTGCGAGTTGCCCCGACGCATCTCGCTTCCTTGAACAGACTGGCAGAGGAAGGGGCAGGTAGAGCTAGGTAGTACCTAGAGTGTATACCCAACCATGAGCCATTAGCTCAGTAACGAGCGCTACATCTTCGAGTTCGCTTCGAGTTGCCTCGACGCACTTGGCATCTTTGAATCGGCTGGGAGAGGAAGAGGCAGGTAGAGTGAAATGAAGCTTAGAGTGTTATCCAACTCATGAGCCATTCGCTCAGTAGGTAGAGCAACGAGCTTTGCATCACCGAGTTTGCTTCGAGTTGTCCCGACGCATCCTGCATCTTCGAATATGCTAGTAGAGGAAGGGACATCGTTCACTGTGAGTGTATACCCAACCATGAGCCATTAGCTCAGTAGGTAGAGCATCTGACTTTTAATCAGAGGGTCGGAGGTTCGAGTCCTCCATGGCTCACCATAGCGCGGAAGTAGTTCAGTGGTAGAACACCACCTTGCCAAGGTGGGGGTCGCGGGTTCGAGTCCCGTCTTCCGCTTGGGGCGGGGCCTTAGCTCAGCTGGGAGAGCGCCTGCTTTGCACGCAGGAGGTCATCGGTTCGATCCCGATAGGCTCCATCAAGAGCAGACTGCTTGACAACCAAAAGCAGTCTGCTCTTTTTGGTTATACCGGTATAAATATTCAAAATTTTGTCAAGTTGAGTCAACCCCTTTCTTTCCTCTACAATAAAGACGTAACAGGAACCGGAAAGGAGTGGGGACAGCATGAAGCCAATTTCAATTATCGGGGTTCCGATGGATTTAGGGCAAACGCGCCGCGGCGTTGATATGGGGCCGAGCGCGATGCGTTATGCAGGCGTCATCGAACGTCTGGAACGTCTTCATTACGATATTGAAGATTTGGGAGATATTCCGATTGGAAAAGCAGAGCGGTTGCACGAGCAAGGAGACTCACGGTTGCGCAATTTGAAAGCGGTTGCGGAAGCGAACGAGAACCTTGCGGCGGCGGTTGACCAAGTCGTTCAGCGGGGGCGATTTCCGCTTGTGTTGGGCGGCGACCATAGCATTGCCATTGGCACGCTCGCCGGCGTGGCGAAACATTATGAGCGGCTTGGAGTGATCTGGTATGACGCGCATGGCGACGTCAACACCGAGGCAACGTCGCCGTCTGGAAACATTCATGGCATGCCGCTGGCGGCGAGCCTAGGGTTTGGCCATCCGGCGCTGACGCAAATCGGCGGATACAGCCCCAAAATCAAGCCGGAACATGTCGTGTTGATCGGCGTCCGTTCCCTTGATGAAGGGGAGAAGAAGTTTATTCGCGAAAAAGGAATCAAAATTTACACGATGCATGAGGTTGATCGGCTCGGAATGACAAGGGTGATGGAAGAAACGATCGCCTATTTAAAAGAACGAACGGATGGCGTTCATTTGTCGCTTGACTTGGATGGCCTTGACCCAAGCGACGCACCAGGAGTCGGAACGCCTGTCATTGGAGGATTGACATACCGCGAAAGCCATTTGGCGATGGAGATGCTGGCCGAAGCACAAATCATCACTTCAGCGGAATTTGTCGAAGTGAATCCAATCTTGGATGAGCGGAACAAGACAGCATCCGTTGCGGTAGCGCTGATGGGTTCGTTGTTTGGTGAAAAACTCATTTAACGCCTTTTTGAGAGAAGTCTTCTGCTTGAAAACATGTGCAGAGCGATCGCTTCAGGAGCAAGTGGGAGAGGAATATCGATTCGCTTTCACCAACAAATATGATTGGATATGGCTAGAACGGACTTGTTTGGAATGAAGAGAGGCGTAAACGATTCTTGTGTGTTTCTTACCGTTCGTTGAATGTGCGCAAGTCGCTTGCGTCCCACCTCTAAGCGAAGCGCAGGTGGCGGGTAATTCACTGCATGTGGGCAAAGGTTGGTTGTGGGATTCACGGATATGATGATGATTTGTTCCCGCTGTTTGTGAAAGAGGGGCTGCCATTTGTTTGGCGTCCCCTCTTTTTCCGTTGTATGATACAATAAATATGTTGCATGAAACTTTTCTTGATCGAGCGCCGTAATATACGGTAAGCCGTGAGGCGGGGGTATTGTATTTTATGGATCTATTTATTAAAAAGAGAATTAAGGCGATCCAAAAAGGGGATCAAAACGCATACGCGGATCTTGTCGATTTGTATAAGGACAAGATTTACCGTCTTTGCTATCGAATGCTTGGCAATCCGCATGAGGCGGAAGATGCGGCGCAGGAGGCGTTTATCCGCGCCTACATCCATATTGATACGTACAATCCTGAAATGAAGTTTTCCACTTGGCTGTACCGAATCGCGACAAACTTGACGATCGATAAATTGCGGAAACGGAAGCCGGACGTGTATTTAGATGAAGAGGTCGGAGGCACGGACGGGTTGACGATGCAGGCTCAGCTTCCTTCCCGCGAAGCATCCCCGGAGGAGGCAGTGGAAAGCCTGGAGCTGCAAGAGACGGTGCAGCAAGCGATTGAGCAGTTGCCAGAAAAGTATCGAAGCGTGATCGTGTTGAAATATATGGAAGATTTGTCGTTGCAAGAAATCAGTGAGATTTTAGGGTTGCCAGTCGGCACGGTGAAAACGCGGCTGCATCGCGGCCGCGAAGCGTTGCGCAGGCAATTGGGTCATTTATAAGAGGGTGGGAGACTATGGAATGTCCGAAAGAAATCGTGTTGCTCATGCACAGCTATTTTGATGGAGATCTCCAGCCAGAAGGAGAGCAGCAGCTGAAAGAACATTTGCGTTCGTGCGCTGCGTGCGCTGCCCATTTTCACGAGCTGAAAAAGACGGTTGCGTTCCTCCAATATGCCGCCCACGTTGCGGCGCCGCCGTCGTTTGCAGCCAAGGTGATGGAGGCGATGCCGAAAGAGAGAAAGACCGCGCGGCTGCGCCGTTTTCTGCATCGTCATCCGCTGCTTACGGCTGCCTCGTTGTTTTTCGCGCTCACTTTCGGCAGCTTAGCTTCTTCATGGGGGGAAAGAGGCGCGTTTTCCGTCTCAGCTGATGAACATGTCATCATCCGCGATCATACTGTCATTGTGCCGAAAGGAGAAACGGTCAAAGGGGATATTGTCGTCCGCAATGGCTCGATTCGGATTGAAGGAACGGTGGATGGGGACGTGACGGTGATCCATGGAAAGAAATATATGGCATCCGCCGGGCAAGTGACAGGGGAAGTGGAGGAAATTAATCAAGTGTTTGAATGGATTTGGTATAATATTAAAGAAAGGTTCAATCGTGCGCTCCAATCGATTGAATGATGGCAGCCATCGTTCGATGGCTTTTTCCGTGGCCATCAACAGATTGGAATTAGAGATAAAGGAAGTGTGAAGATGTCCTTCGGAGAGCTCCCCATCGTGTCATATTTGTTAAAAGTGGTTGATATCCTTGTCGTTTGGTATGTGATTTACAAGTTGATTATGATGATTCGCGGGACGAAGGCCATTCAGTTGTTAAAAGGCATTTTTTTAATTATTTTGGTTCGTTTCGTGAGCAATTACCTCGGATTGACGACGTTGCAATGGCTGATGGATCAGGCGATCATTTGGGGATTTCTCGCGATCATCATCATTTTCCAACCAGAATTGCGGCGCGCCCTGGAGCAGCTCGGCCGCGGACGGCTGTTCACCCGCAATACGGTCAATGAAGATGAAGAGCGGATGCGAATGGTGGAAGCCATTGTCAAAGCGACCGAGTATATGGCGAAGCGACGCATCGGCGCGCTGATTTCCATTGAGCGGGAAACCGGAATGAACGATTATATCGAAACCGGCATTATGTTAAACGCTCATGTGTCGTCGGAACTGCTCATTAATATTTTCATTCCGAACACGCCGCTTCATGACGGGGCGGTCATTATTCAAAAAAACCAAATCGCTGCGGCGGCCTGTTATTTACCATTATCGGAAAGTCCGTTTATTTCGAAAGAGCTCGGAACACGCCATCGGGCGGCGCTCGGCATCAGCGAAGTGACAGACAGCGTCACCGTCGTCGTGTCGGAAGAGACGGGAGCGGTATCGTTGACGAAAAACGGCGAGCTGTACCGTGATTTAACGATCGATGAGTTTCGGGAGCTGTTAACGGGGGAACTTGTTCCAGCGACGAAGGCGCCCGCTTCTTCCCGTTGGCAGTGGAGGGGGAAGAAACATGGATAAGTTGATGGACCATCCTTGGTTTATTCGCGTTGTCTCCTTATTGCTGGCGATTATGCTGTATATGTCGGCCAATGTCGGGGCCAAAACCGGTGAGACGCGCAACACGTTTGGCCAGGAAGATACGGAAACGTTGATCGATATTCCGGTGGTCGCTTACTATGATGAAAACAACTTGGTCGTATCGGGCGTCCCGAAATACGTGAACGTTACGCTCCAAGGCCCGGCCAGCATTGTCAAACCGACGGCTCTGCAGCGGAATTTCGAGGTGTATGTCGATTTAACGGAATTGCCGTTAGGGACATACACGGTGCCGATCAAATACAGAGACATCTCTGACAAGTTGAAAGTGACGATTCAGCCTGCCTCGGCAAAAGTGACGATTCGTGAAAAAGTGTCGAAACGGTTTCCGGTCGGTGTTGAATTTTTCAATCGAAACAAAATACCGGATGGCTATTCCGTTGGAGAACCGACTGTGAAACCAGATGCCGTGACGATTACCGGGGCGAAGGAGCTCATCGACGAGATTGCCTTTGTCAAAGCCATCGTCGACTTAGATGGGGCGACGGAAACGCTGACGAGAGAAGCGCGTGTTCGGGTGTACGATCGACGGGGAAATGAGTTGGATATTGAGCCAGAGCCATCGTCGGTGGAAGTAACCGTGCCGGTGAAAAGCCCGAGCAAGACGGTGCCGGTTCAAGTGCAGACAACCGGAGAGCTGCCGGATGGTGTGCATCTTGTCAGCATCACGCCGGAGCCGGATCGGGTGACGATTTATGGACCGAAGGAAGTGCTGAACCATATTGACAAGCTGGAAGGATTGACCGTTGATTTGGACGACATGACCGATGATGCGACGGTAGAGCTCGACGTTCCGCTTCCTAATGGCGCAAAAAGCGTCAACCCAGACAAAATCAAGGTGCATATTGATGTGGAAAAAGATGTCACGCAAACGTGGAAAGACGTGCCGATCGCTGTCATCGGCTTGCCGGATTCATACAAAGCCGAGTTTGTCAAACCGCTTGAAGGCAAAATTACGGTCCGCCTTGTCGGTCCGCCCGATGTCGTCCGCGGGTTGACAAAAGACGATATTCGTTTGTATGTCGATGTCGGTGGACTTGACACCGGCGAACATCAAGTTCCCATTCAATGGAACCACCCTGAACAAGTCCAATGGCAGCCGTCGGTGGAAACGGCGATGGTCCAGATTAGCGAAAAAGCGGCTGCACAATAAACTGCATAGTAAGGAGAGAGTGAACGAATGGGCAAATATTTTGGCACTGATGGTGTACGAGGAGTCGCAAATCGTGAATTGACGCCAGAGTTGGCGTTTCAAATCGGCCGCTGCGGCGGATACGTGCTGACCAAAAGCGCTGAGCGCCCGAAAGTGCTGATTGGGCGCGACACCCGCATTTCCGGCCATATGCTGGAAGGGGCCCTTGTCGCGGGGCTTTTGTCGATCGGGGCGGAAGTGATGCGCCTTGGCGTTATTTCCACGCCAGGCGTCGCCTATTTGACGAAGGCGCTTGGAGCACAGGCCGGCATTATGATTTCCGCCTCCCACAACCCGGTGCAAGATAACGGCATTAAATTTTTCGGCCCGGACGGGTTCAAGCTGTCGGATGAGCAGGAAGCGGAAATTGAGGCGCTGATCGACAGCGCGGAAGATATGCTGCCGCGGCCGATCGGGGCTGGACTTGGACAAGTCAACGACTATTTTGAAGGCGGGCAAAAGTACTTGCAGTATTTAAAACAAACGATCGATGAAGAGGATTTTTCCGGGATGAAAATCGCCCTCGACTGCGCGCACGGGGCGACGTCATCGCTGGCGACATACTTATTTGCCGATTTGGATGCGGATGTCGTGACAATGGGCGCGTCGCCCAACGGGCTCAACATTAACGAAGGGGTCGGTTCCACCCATCCGGAAGCGTTGGCGGCGTTTGTCAAAGAAAAAGGAGCCGATGTCGGGCTCGCCTTTGACGGCGACGGCGACCGTCTCATCGCTGTCGATGAGAACGGCAACATCGTCGATGGCGACCAAATTATGTACATTTGCGCCAAATATTTAAAAGAAACCGGCCGCCTCAAGCACCAAACCGTCGTCTCGACCGTCATGAGCAACCTCGGGTTTTACAAAGCGTTGGAGGCTCAAGGGATAAAAAGCGTGCAAACAGCAGTCGGCGACCGCTATGTCGTCGAGGAAATGAAGAAGAATGGCTATAATCTTGGCGGCGAGCAGTCTGGACACATCATCTTCCTCGACTACAACACGACGGGGGACGGTATGTTGACGGCGCTTCAGCTTGTCAACATCATGAAAATCAAAGGCAAGCCGCTTTCCGAATTGGCGGGGGAAATGAAAAAATACCCCCAGCTCTTAGTGAACGTCCGGGTGAAAGAGAAAGAAAAAGCGATGGAAAATGAGCAAGTGAAAAACGTGATCGCCGAAGTGGAAGCAGAGATGAACGGCAACGGCCGCGTTCTTGTCCGCCCATCGGGGACTGAGCCGCTTGTGCGCATTATGGCGGAGGCTCCGACCGAAGAAGCGTGCCGCGCCTACGTGGAGCGGATCGCTGATGTCGTCCGCCGTGAAATGGGAGTGGAATAATCGATTGTTTGGACAACCACCCTATGCATAGACGGAACGTTCGCTTCCGTTTATGCATAGGTTATTTTATATAGATAGTTGACGCCGCTGGGAATGTCCTGTAATATTAACGTTGTTGCCTTTTTTTGAAAGGAGGCGATGGCAGGGCGAAACAGGTGATGAAGAAACGGCGGTTTGTTGCAGCGGATGGAACGTTTCAAAAAGAAAAACCGGTTGGTTGTTGCATCGGTTTTAACGATCACAAAGCGCCTGGACTAAGCGTTGGACGAAAGAACGCTTAGTTGACGAGGAGGAGGTTTATCGAGGTTTTCGGCGGATGCCTCCCGGCTGGGGCGATGACAGCCGCAAGTCCTCTCTTAAAACAAAGGGGCGACCCTTTGCACAAAGGGGAGGATGTCATCGCGCAAATCGAAAGGGGAGTCTGCCGCATTGACGGCGAGGCCCCGTTGTTCTTTGACAACTGAACATGGAAGGATCTCGTTAGCGGCAGCCTCCAAGATGAAAAGGAGGAACATTTGCCATGTGCGGCATTGTTGGCTATATCGGTTACCAAGATGTGAAAGAAATTTTATTGCGCGGATTGGAAAAACTCGAGTATCGCGGCTACGATTCGGCGGGGATCGCCGTATTGAACGAAAGCGGCGTGCATGTGTTTAAGGAAAAAGGACGGATCGCGGATTTGCGCCGCATCGTCGACCCGAACGTCAATGCGACGGTCGGCATCGGCCATACGCGTTGGGCGACGCACGGGGCGCCAAGCCGGGTGAACGCCCACCCGCACCAAAGCGCCTCAGGCCGGTTTACGCTCGTGCATAACGGCGTCATTGAGAACTATGAAATGGTCAAGCGCGACTACTTGGCCGATGTCACATTCCAAAGCGACACGGACACGGAAGTGATCGTCCAGCTCGTGGAGAAGTTCGTCAACGACGGACTGGCACCGGAAGAGGCGTTCCGAAAAACGCTCTCGCTGCTGAAAGGATCGTACGCCATCGCCATGATCGATGCACAAGACGAAAACACGATCTATGCGGCGAAAAACAAAAGCCCGCTTCTCGTCGGCTTGGGCGATGGGTTTAACGTCGTGGCGAGCGATGCGATGGCGATGCTTCAAGTGACGAACCAATTCGTCGAACTGATGGATGGGGAGCTCGTCATCGTCACGAGCGAGAACGTCACGATTCAAACGCTAAACGGTGAGACAGTCGAACGGAAGCCGTTTACGGCCGAGCTCGATGCAAGCGACATTGAAAAAGGAACGTATCCGCATTATATGCTGAAAGAAATTGACGAGCAGCCGTTCGTCATCCGCCGCATCATTCAAAAATACCAAGATGACAATGGTGAATTGGCCATTGACCAAGCGATCATCAACGAAGTGCTGAACGCCGACCGCCTGTACATTGTCGCGTGCGGAACGAGCTACCACGCAGGCCTCGTCGGCAAGCAATTGATCGAGTCGTGGGCGAAAATTCCAGTCGAAGTGCATATCGCCAGCGAATTTTCGTACAACATGCCGCTGTTGTCGGAAAAGCCGCTCTTCATCTTTATCTCGCAAAGCGGCGAAACGGCCGACAGCCGCGCCGTGCTCGTGCAAACGAACAAACTCGGCCATAAAGCGATTACGATCACGAACGTCCCAGGGTCGACGCTGTCGCGGGAAGCCGATTATACGCTCCTGTTGCATGCCGGTCCGGAAATCGCGGTAGCTTCGACGAAGGCGTATACGGCGCAAATTGCGGTGCTGGCGATTTTGGCGGCGGCCGCGGCGAAAGCGAAAGGCTTTGAGCTGGACTTTGACTTGACGAAAGAGCTTGCCATCGTCGCCAATGTGATGGAAATGCTGTGCGATGCGAAAGAGGAAATGGAGAACATTGCGAGCGACTACTTGACCCTGACGCGCAACTGCTTCTTCATCGGCCGCGCCGTTGACTACTATGTCTGCCTAGAAGGCGCGCTGAAGCTGAAGGAGATCTCGTACATTCAAGCGGAAGGGTTCGCCGGCGGCGAGCTGAAACACGGCACGATCGCCTTGATTGAGGACGGCACGCCGGTGATTGCGCTTGCCACTCAGGAGCACGTGAATTTGAGCATTCGCGGCAACGTAAAAGAAGTCGTCGCCCGCGGCGCGAACCCGTGCGTCATCTCGATGCGCGGCCTGGAAGGCGACGGCGACCGCTTTATCATCCCGGCCGTCCATCCGGACCTTACGCCGCTTGTGTCCGTCGTGCCGTTGCAGCTGATCGCCTACTATGCCGCCTTGCACCGCGGCTGCGACGTCGACAAACCGCGCAACTTGGCGAAGAGCGTGACGGTGGAGTAAGCGGGGATGGCGGTGGGAAAATAAGGACGGTAGAATCAGATGTAGGAAGAGGTGTTCCATTTAAGTGGGACACCTTTTTGTTTGACACACAGAATAGAAGAAATGTTCGCTTGGCACCGCGAATAAATGTTTTGATGGATTCGGAATGCAAAAGATGGGGAAGCCATAAAGATTCTAAATTGGGCAAGGAAGTTTGGAAAGGGAAGAGAAGGGGCGGGGATGCATGGTCGCATCGACTTCTTATGCAAGACCATTTTGGCGATCAAAACAGCGGGCCGATTCGTCCTCGGGATTGATGGGCTAAGCCGATCGGGCAAAACGACATTCGCCAATCAGCTGAGTCAAACGCTGCGGGAGCAAGGCATCTCCGTGTGCGTTTTTCACCTGGACGATCATATTGTCGAGCGAGCCAAACGTTATCATACGGGAAACGAGGAATGGTTTGAATATTATCGTTTACAGTGGGATGTGGAGTGGCTAACGCATCAGTTGTTCCGTCCACTCCAAGCCTCCCACCAGCTGACCCTCCCGTTTTATGATCATGAGACCGATACGCACTCCAAGCGAACGGTTTACCTCGCTGATTCGGACATGATCATGATTGAAGGTGTTTTTCTGCAAAGGAAAGAATGGAGGCCGTTTTTTGACTTCGTGGTCTATTTGGATTGTCCGCGGGAGATTCGCTTTGCCCGTGAAAACGATCAAGTGAAACAAAACATCCGAAAGTTCATCAACCGATATTGGAAAGCAGAAGACTATTATTTGGAAACCGAAAAGCCGATTAAACGGGCGGATGTTGTTTTCGATATGACCTCATGATCGGGAATCTTTGGCAGGGTTTGTTCCTTTGCGAGGATGACGATGCTAGAAAAGAAAACATCGAATCGATCATCAACAGTTTCATAGAATTTGTTGAATAATCAACGAATGGTCTTGATCTAACCATTGAAAGTGTCCTCTTTCTCGGGATGGATCATCGGGCGTTCCTTTGTGGGGCGCCTTTTCTTTTTTGTTTTACAGAAAAAAATTCATTTAAATCAATCATTATTTATTGATAAACGATAAATGATTCATTACAATAAAGTCGAGAAACGAGCCAAGTGAGGTGTTTCGATGAAACGGGAAACGTTGTTTTTGAAGGCGGCTTTAGTGTTGATCGGTTTTCCGGTTTTGGCATTGTGCGTATTTTTGGTGCCTGCGCTTGCGAAGGTGGCGGTCAAGCTCGTGCCGGCGTTCCCTTGGATCCAGTATTTTGTTTATGTTGTCTTTGAGGCGTCCGCGCTGCCGTTTTATTTCGCGTTGTACCAGGCGTTTCGGTTGTTAGTGTATATTGACCGCAACGACGCGTTTTCCGAGGCGTCGGTGAAAGCGTTAAAGACGATCAAACATTGCGCTGTCGCCATCAGCGGGCTGCATTTGCTCGCTTTGCCGCTGTTTTACTTGTTCGCCGAGAAAGACGACGCTCCGGGGGTCATTTTCGTCGGTCTGATTGTGCCGTTTGCATCGCTTGTCATCGCTGTGTTCGCCGCGGTGTTGCAAAAGCTGCTGCAGCAGGCGATTGAAATCAAACAGGAAAATGAGTTGACCGTTTGAGGTGGATGGTATGCCGATTATCGTGAATCTTGATGTCATGTTGGCGAAGCGGAAGATGAGCGTCACGGAGCTGTCTGAGAAAGTGGGGATCACGATGGCCAATTTGTCGATCTTGAAAAACGGGAAGGCCAAAGCCATCCGCTTTTCGACATTGGAAGCCATCTGCAAGGCGCTCGACTGCCAGCCCGGGGACATTTTGGAGTATCGAAGTGATGAAGGGAAGTCAAATCCATGAGCAGGGAGGAGACGGCTTGAAAGGGGAAAAGCAAGAGCTAGCGGTGAACGAATCTCCACCGTTTGGCCTCATGATCGTCCAAATGCGCCAGTTTGGCAGAACGTCGCGGCTCATCAAAGCGTTTGTGCAGCTTGTTCGCTTCGGTTGGGCCCAGGCGCAATCTTGCGTGTTTCCGGTTGTCATTTTTGCCTCATTGGCGCTGACAAAGCTCGCGCCGCTTCCGCTGTTGCCGCGGTATGATTGGCTGCTTGTTATTTGCCTTCTCATGCAATGGTGGATGGTGCGGTCAGGTCTGGAAACGCGGGATGAACTCAAAGTGATCACTTTGTTCCACATCATTGGACTGGCGCTCGAGCTGTTTAAAGTGCATATGGGGTCGTGGTCGTATCCGGAAGAGGGGCATACGAAAATCTTTGGTGTGCCGCTATACAGCGGCTTTATGTATGCGAGCGTCGCCAGCTATCTTTGCCAGGCGTGGAGACGGCTGAAGGTGGAGCTCGTGCGATGGCCGCCGTTTTGGATGGTTGTTCCATTGGCAGCGGCGATTTACCTGAATTTTTTCACCCATCATTATTGGCTGGACGTTCGTTGGTGGCTCTCAGCCCTCGTCATGGTTGTCTTTTGGCGGTCGTGGGTGACGTATGAGGTCGGGGGAATCCGCTACCGGATGCCTCTTGTTTTGTCGTTTTTGTTGATTGGGTTTTTCATCTGGATCGCGGAAAACATCGCCACCTTTTTTGGCGCTTGGCAATATCCGAACCAGGCGAAGGCGTGGAGCCTTGTTCATCTTGGGAAGGTGAGTTCGTGGTGTTTGCTCGTTATTGTCAGTTTTCTCATCGTGGCGACGTTAAAGCAGGTGAAGGGGAGATCTCATCCGTGATGAATAAACGGTTTTGCGGCAAGCGGGGTCAAGCAACCCGTTGTAAGCCGAGCAGAATTGGGAATGGGCCCGTTGCTGCTCGGCTGTTTCTTTGATGAGCCGCCCGCTTTTCACGGGAGTTGCGCCTTGATTTCTTCGATTTGGGCAAGATGGCGCTGTTCATGCCAGCCGACGAATTCCACCCATTGATTCAAGTTGAGAGGGCCAAAAATCGGATGTGGGAACGACTTCATCTTCAAATCGTGGAGGGGCGTTTGCTCGACGATTTGGCGCAGGCGCTGCCGTGATTGGCGCAATTTTTCTTTCAGCTCGTGCCATGAGAAAAAGCGGTCGCTCGGACGGGCGAAATCAGGCGCCTCCACTTTTTTCGAACGGTCAACGGTCAGGTGGATCGGCTTCTCCTCAACCGGCTGGCTCTCGCCATGCTTTACTGTATGGGCGATCATGGCTGCGATCGATGTTTCGATTAAGTACAGGTGTTCGAGCACTTGGGCGATCGTCCAACTTCCCTCTGCCATCCGGGTGTTCAGCTGCTCGTCCGACAGTTCAGAAACGCTGTTGATCAGCTGTTGCCGCACTTGCTCATGATGATCCATCATTTCCCCTCATTTCGGTATGGATTTGGACTTGGTTTCATCATACTACACGGTAGGCCGCACCGTAAAGCTGTTTCGTATTCGCAGTGATGACGGTTTTGACTTGTTCGATATCTTGGCCATAGTGCGCCGCCACGACACGGACGGAGTCAAACAACCATAACGGCGTCGTCGATTTTCCTTGGAACGGACCGGCAAACGGCCATGGGCCGTCCGTTTCGAGGAGCAGCTGTTCAAGTGGAACGAGGGACAACAGCTTTTTGTCGCGCTCGCGGTAGCACACTTCTGGGGTGACGGAAATGTAGCAACCGTACTCAATGATTTGTTTGACCACGGCAGGCTCGGCCTTCAGCCAGTGGAAATGGGCGTGTCGGACGCCGGCTTGCTGCAAGATGGCCAAGGCGGTTTCCGCTCGGTCGTAGACGGCGTGAAGAGCGAGCGGCAAGGAGGCCTCGACAGCGATGGCTGCCACTTCCGCCAATCGCTCTTGATAGGCGGGCAGCTTGGCGCATGCTTCCGCTGAATAGTATGGCAGCCCGACTTCGCCGATGGCGGCGAGCAGCGGCCGCTCTTGCCTGACGAGCTTTGTCCATTCGTTCCAATCGCTTTCGCTTGGCAGCGGCTGTTCGGGATGAAAGCCGATGGCGGCGTAGACAAAGGAAGGGAATCGCCGTTTCAACTCGAGCGTCCGGTGGCTCGAGCGCAAATCGGTGGAGACGGCGACGACGCCGGTGATGCCGGCTTCTTGCCAACGGTTGATTTGTTCATCGATGTCTCGGTATTGGTCAAGATGAAGATGAGCATCGATCATCCACAGCGCCTCCCTTATCCTTTTGGCCGTACGATCGCCAACTGTAGCTTATCCCCATTCCTTGTCAATTTGGTACTTGCGGATGCGGTATTGCAAGTTTTGTCGGCTTAAGCCGAGCGCTTTGGCGGTTTTCGTGATATTGAAGCCGTGGTGCTGAAGCGCCTTGCGGATGTAGTAAATTTCGACTTCTTCCATGTATTTGTCAAGCGGCAACATGTCTTCCGTATCAAACAAAAAGTCCGTTTTCGCTTCGTCGGGCGCCAGCTTGGCCCGAAAAGGAGCAGGCAGATGGGCGAGGGTGATGATCTCCCCTTGTTCCATTGTCGCCATCGTTTCCAACATGACGGCCTCCAGCTCGCGCACGTTGCCGGGCCAACGGTAATGGAGAAACGCCTCTTGCACATCGTCGTCGAGCCCCTCGACGTGCAGTCCGTAGCGCTCGTTGCCTTGATGGATGAAATGAACGGCCAGCGGCAAAATATCCTCTTTCCGTTCGCGCAACGGCGGCAGGACGATGCAGTGGACGGCAATTTGGTAGTAAAGCGATTTGATCAATTCTCCGCTTTGGACTGCGTCAATCGGGTCACCGCTTGTCGAGGCGATGAGGCGAACGTCCGCACGAACCGGTTCTTGGCCATGCGCCCGGACAAACTGTTTTTCTTGCAGGAAACGGGCGAGTTTTTGTTGAAGCGGCAGGCTTAACGAGTCAATATCGTCAAGCAGCACGGTGCCACCGTCTGCTTGTTCAAACAAGCCGGGCTGGATTTCCCTGCCTTCTTCGCTGCCAAACAGCATCGTTTCCATCCAATCGTCTGGAAGCGACAAACACGTTTGCGCAAAAAATGGCTTGGCCCGTCGTTCGCTTTCGTGGTGAATGCAGGAAGCGAGCAAGTTTTTTCCCGTTCCTTTCTCGCCAATGAGCAGCACAGGCGCTTCGGAGCGGGCGGCATGACGCGCAAGGCGGATGGCCTTTTGCATCGCTTCGCTTTGGCTGATGACGTCGGCAAACGTGCAGCCGGCTTCCCCGCGTTGGTGGTGCTCTTGGATCAGCTTGCGGAATTTCGTGATGTCTTTGGCGATTTCCACGGCGCCGATGATGCGCCCGTCTTTATGCAGCGGGTGTGTTTGATTGACCGTTGTCACGGCTTGCCCTTTGTTATTGAAATACGTTTGCTGCTGGTTCAGAATGCTTTCACCGGTGCGCAACGCTTCCAGCAGCGTGCTCGGCTGCTCCGGGTTGAAGCGGAAGACGTCCAAAATGTTTTTATCGAGCACGTCCTCGATGTTCATGCCCTCGATGTCCCGCATTTTTCGGTTGTAAATGACGGTTTTTCCGTGTTGATCGACGGCATGGACGCCAAGGTCGATCAGTTCGAGAATTTGCTCATACATCGATAAAAGCGTTTCCATATCGCGGTTCACGATCAGCACCTCTCTTTTTTGTATTATAGCATAAGGCGGACGGGAGACGGGAAGGGAAAGAAAGATGTGAAAAAAAATGTTTGCTAAATATATTGAAAATAGAAAAAAACAACTTCATAATAAAGTTGTGATACAAGAAAAAATGAAAAATAATTTTGCATAAAAGGGGGTTCTGTTTGTTTGATAAAAATGTAAGCGGTTGCGAAATCTATCATAGAGAGGGGAGAGTTTTCGGATGCAACCCGTGCAAGAACTGAAACGAGAGCTAAAAAGCAGGCATTTATTTATGATTGCGCTTGGTGGGGTGATCGGCACCGGTTTGTTTTTAGGATCGGGTTATACGATTCATGAGGCGGGGCCAGGCGGGGCCGTCGTTGCGTATCTTTTTGGCGGATTGGTCATGTATTTGACCATGCTTTCGTTGGGAGAATTGGCCGTAAGAATTCCCGATGCCGGGTCGTATCAGACGTATGCGACAAAATTCATCTCGCCGGCGGTAGGGTATTGCATCGGCTGGTTGTCATGGCTGAACTGGTCGGTGACGGTCGGCATCGAGCTTCTCACCGTCAGCATCCTCATGAAACGGTGGTTTCCCGATGTGCCGACGTGGATATTTTGCGCCGTCTTTGCTTTGTTGTTGTTTTTGATCAATGCGTTGTCTGTCAAAGGATTTGGCGAGGTGGAGTTTTGGTTTTCGAGCATCAAGGTGTTGACGGTCATCGCCTTTATTGTTCTCGGTCTGGCGGCGATGTTTGGCGTCATCCAGATGAAAAATGGGCAGCCCGCTCCGTTTTTTTCGAATTTTACTGATCATGGCGGATTGTTTCCAAACGGGTTTTGGGCCATCTTTACGACGATGATCCTCGTGAACTTTTCGTTTCAAGGGACAGAATTGGTCGGCGTGGCGGCAGGGGAAAGCCGCGAGCCGGAAAAAACGGTGCCGGTTGCGCTGCGCAACACTGTATGGCGCATTTTGATTTTCTTCATTTTGGCCATTTTTGTGCTGGCCGGCTTGTTTCCGTGGGAGAAAGCCGGCGTTGTGGAAAGCCCGTTTGTTGAGGTATTTGACAACATTGGCATTCCGTATGCAGCTGATATGATGAACTTTGTCATTATTACCGCGGTGCTGTCGGTGGCCAACTCGGGTTTATACGCGACGTCGCGCGTCCTCTGGTCGATGTCGCGCCAAGGCATGGTCAGTCCGTTTTTCAGCAAATTATCGAAACGCGGCGTGCCGATCAATGCGCTTATCGCCAGCATTGCCATCGGTTGCTTGTCGCTTTTGTGCAGCATTTACGCCGAAGATACGGTGTACGTCTGGCTGACGGCGATCGCGGGATTTGGCGCCGTCACGGTGTGGGCTTCCATCGCGCTGTCCAGCTATTTCGGACGGAAAGCGTTTTTGCGTGAAGGCGGCGATGTGCGCGATTTGAAATATCGCACGCCATTGTACCCGTTCGTGCCGCTCGCGGCGTTTGCGTTGAATATGGCGACGATCATCGGACTGGCGTTTATTCCAGACCAACGGATCGCTCTTTACTGCGGCATCCCGTTTTTGCTTGCGTGTTATGGGTACTACCACCTTGTGGCGAAAAAACGGGTTCAGCCCCTAGCCGCAGAAAAAGGGGAGTTCAAGGCCGCCAAGTAAAAATAATTGAAAAATGCCATAATCATTTGCATAATATAACTATGAAACCGTTTTATAATGAAAAATTTTTTTGCCTTTTCAAGGAGGATGACGAAATGGTGCAGCCGTACAGACATGAACCGCTCACGGATTTTACCGTGGAAGCAAACCGCGAGGTGTTTTTAGAGGCGCTCAAAAAAGTGGAATCCGAACTTGGGCGCGATTATCCGCTTGTGATCGGCGGTGAGCGAGTGATGACGGAAGACAAAATCACGTCGATCAATCCGGCGAACAAAGCGGAAGTCATCGGCCGGGTGGCGAAAGCGAACAAGGAGCTGGCCGAGCGGGCGATGAAAACCGCTGATGAGGCGTTTCGCACTTGGAGCCGGACGAGCCCGGAAGCGCGGGCGGATATTTTGTTCCGGGCGGCGGCGATCGTGCGCCGGCGCAAGCATGAATTTTCCGCTTGGCTGGTGAAAGAAGCAGGCAAACCGTGGCGTGAAGCGGACGCCGATACGGCGGAAGCGATCGACTTTATGGAATATTACGGACGGCAGATGCTGAAGCTGAAAGACGGCATTCCGGTTGAGAGCCGTCCGGGGGAAACGAACCGGTTTTTCTACATTCCGCTTGGAGTCGGGGTTGTCATTTCGCCGTGGAACTTCCCGTTTGCCATTATGGCCGGGACGACGGTCGCTTCGCTTGTGACCGGCAATACGGTGCTGTTGAAACCCGCGAGCGCGACGCCGGTCGTGGCGTATAAGTTTGTGGAAGTGTTGGAAGAAGCGGGCCTTCCGGCTGGTGTGTTGAACTATATTCCGGGCAGCGGGGCTGAAGTCGGAGATTATCTCGTCGACCATCCGCGCACAAGATTTATCAGCTTCACTGGATCGCGGGATGTCGGCATCCGCATTTATGAACGGGCGGCGAAAGTGCATCCGGGGCAAATTTGGCTGAAACGCGTCATCGCGGAAATGGGCGGCAAAGACGGCATCATTGTCGATAAAGAAGCCGACCTTGAACTGGCGGCGCAATCGATCGTGGCGTCGGCGTTTGGCTACTCTGGGCAAAAATGCTCGGCGTGCTCGCGCGCCATTATCGTCGAAGATGTGTATGACCAAGTGTTGAATCGCGTTGTCGAGCTGACGAAGCAGCTCAACGTCGGCGATCCGGCGGAGCAGGCGACATTTATGGGACCTGTCATCGATCAAGGGGCGTACAACAAAATTATGGAGTACATCGAAATCGGCAAGCAGGAAGGCCGTCTCATGACCGGCGGGGAAGGAGACGACTCGAAAGGGTTCTTCATCCAGCCGACCGTGTTTGCGGATGTTGACCCGAACGCACGCATCATGCAGGAAGAAATTTTCGGACCGGTCGTGGCGTTTGCGAAAGCGCGCGACTTTGACCATGCGCTGGAGATCGCGAACAACACAGAATACGGTTTGACGGGCGCCGTCATTTCGCGCAATCGGGCGAATCTTGAAAAAGCGCGGCACGAGTTCCATGTTGGCAATTTGTACTTCAACCGCGGCTGCACAGGGGCGATTGTCGGGTATCAGCCGTTTGGCGGCTTTAACATGTCAGGCACCGACTCGAAAGCGGGCGGTCCAGACTATTTGATCCTCCATATGCAAGCCAAAACGGTGTCGGAAATGTTTTAAGCCAAACAGGGCGGCGTCGTCCGCCCTTTTATAGCGAAGAAATGCAGAGAAGGAAGGGAGCGGTTGATGATGGCTACGAAGTCCGAACAGCTGATTGAACAGACGGAGCGATACGGAGCGCGAAATTATCACCCATTGCCGATTGTCATTTCGGAAGCGGAAGGAGTATGGGTGAAAGACCCGGAAGGCAATCGCTATATGGACATGTTAAGCGCTTATTCGGCCGTCAACCAAGGACATCGGCATCCGAAAATTGTGGAGGCGTTAAAGCGGCAAGCTGACCGCGTCACCCTCACGTCGCGCGCCTTTCATAACGACCAGCTCGGCCCTTGGTATGAAAAGGTGTGCCAGTTGACGAAAAAGGAGATGGTGCTGCCGATGAACACCGGCGCCGAGGCGGTCGAAACGGCGCTCAAGGCAGCGCGCCGCTGGGCGTATGACGTGAAAGGCGTCCCCGACAATCAGGCGGAAATCATCGTCTGTGAAGGCAACTTCCACGGCCGGACGCTCGCTGCGGTGTCGTTGTCGTCCGAACCGGCTTATAAACGCGGTTTTGGTCCGCTTTTGCCGGGAGTGAAAATCATCCCATACGGCGACATCGAGGCCCTCAAGGCAGCGATTACACCGAATACGGCGGCGTTTCTTGTCGAACCGATCCAAGGGGAAGCCGGCATCCGCATCCCGCCGCAAGGCTTTTTAAAAGCGGCCTATGACGTGTGCAAAGAAAACAACGTGTTGTTCATCGCGGATGAAATTCAAACAGGTTTGGGACGGACTGGGAAGTTATTTGCTTGCGACTGGGAAGATGTTGTGCCTGATATGTATATTTTAGGGAAAGCATTGGGCGGCGGGGTGTTCCCGATTTCGTGCGTCGTCGCCGACCGCGACATTTTGTCGGTGTTTGAACCCGGCTCGCACGGATCGACATTCGGCGGCAATCCGCTCGCTTGCGCGGTGTCGATCGCGGCGCTTGAGGTGATCGAAGAAGAGCGGCTGGCAGAGCGTTCGCTTGAGCTTGGCGAATATTTTTTGGCGAAGTTAAAGCAAATCGAAAACAAAGACATTAAAGAAATCCGCGGCCGCGGCTTATTTATCGGCGTCGAGCTGCATGTGCCGGCGCGTCCGTACTGTGAGGCGCTGAAAGAGCAAGGATTGCTTTGCAAGGAAACGCATGAGACGGTCATCCGCTTCGCACCGCCGCTCATCATTACGAAAGAGGAATTGGACTGGGCGTTTGAACGCATTGAGCGTGTGTTATCACGTCCATAAATCAAGTCGAAGAGGCGAATGAGACGATGGAAGAAAATATGTTTCTCTCCACCCAGCGCGTGATCAAAGAGGCGCTGGCCAAACTCGGCTACGGCGAGGAGATGTATGAGCTGCTCAAAGAACCATTGCGTGTCCTCACCGTAAGGATTCCCGTCCGCATGGATGACGGAACAGTGAAAGTATTTACCGGCTACCGCGCCCAGCATAGCGATGCTGTAGGACCGACCAAGGGAGGCATTCGGTTTCATCCGGACGTCACCGAGGAAGAAGTGAAGGCGCTGTCGATGTGGATGACGATCAAAGCCGGCATTGTCGGTTTGCCGTATGGCGGCGGCAAAGGCGGCATCGTCTGCGATCCACGGAACATGTCGATGGGGGAATTGGAGCGGCTCAGCCGGGGCTATGTGCGGGCAATCAGCCAGATCGTGGGGCCATCCAAAGATATCCCGGCCCCGGACGTGTTTACCAACTCGCAAATTATGGCGTGGATGATGGATGAATATAGCCGCATCCGCGAATTTGATTCCCCAGGCTTTATCACCGGCAAGCCGCTTGTGCTCGGCGGCTCCCAAGGCCGGGAAAAAGCAACGGCGCTCGGTGTCACGATTTGCATCGAAGAAGCAGCGAAAAAAGCGGGAATTGAGTTGCGGGATGCGCGGGTCATTATTCAAGGATTCGGCAATGCGGGAAGCTTTTTGGCCAAGTTTTTGCATGAAGCTGGAGCTCGCGTCATTGGCATTTCCGATGCGTATGGCGCGTTGTATGACCCGAACGGACTGGATATTCCGTATTTGTTGGATCGCCGCGACAGTTTTGGCACGGTGACAACGCTGTTTGAGAATGTCATCACCAATCAAGAGCTGCTGGAAAAAGAGTGTGATATTTTAGTTCCGGCCGCGGTAGCGAATCAAATTACGCGTGACAATGCCGCGAATATTCGGGCTAAAATTGTGGTCGAGGCGGCCAACGGCCCAACGACGCTGGAAGCGACCAAAATCTTGACGGAGCGGGGCGTGCTATTGGTTCCGGATGTGCTGGCGAGTGCTGGCGGGGTGACGGTTTCCTATTTTGAATGGGTGCAAAACAACCAAGGCTATTATTGGACGGAAGAGGAAGTCGTCGAGAAGTTGAAAGAGAAATTGACGAGCGCGTTTCATCGCGTCTATGAATTGGCGGAATCGCGCCGTGTGGATATGCGCATGGCGGCGTACATGATCGGGCTGCGCCAAACAGCAGAAGCAGCTCGCTACCGCGGCTGGGTCTAATCATGGGAAACATTGTGCCTAGGGGCGTGCCGTCCATCCTCATCTGCTTGGGGGTGGGCGGCTTTTTGTTTGCGGGAGGCCGATGAAGCCGGTGATATCGAAGGGAGAGCGAAAGCAAGCTGCTTTTCTTTTTTTTGCAAAGGATCTTTTTTTGTACTACCATATCATATACATAGCATGATGAGGAAAGAGGCATGTGTACATACAATGCGCCATGTGGAAAGGAGAGAATGGCGCCATGCAGGCGTGGATCACGAATGTAATGGAACAATTCGGCTATATCGGCATTTTTCTGATCATCGCGCTGGAAAACATTTTTCCACCGATTCCGTCGGAGGTCATTTTGCCGTTTGGCGGGTTTATGACGACATACACGTCTTTGACGGTGCCCGGCGTCATTGCGGCGGCGACCGCCGGTTCGGTTGCCGGGGCATTGGTGCTGTACGGAATCGGCCGGCTGTTGTCGGTTGAACGGCTCGAGCGGATTGTCGACCGTTGGGGGGGATGGCTGCGGGTGAAGCCGGAAGACATTGCCAAGGCGAACCGGACGTTTCAGCGCTACGGGGTGTGGGCCGTTTTTTTCGGGCGCATGATTCCGCTTGTACGCAGCTTGATTTCCATTCCGGCGGGCATGGCGAAGATGAATATCGGGCTGTTTGTCTGGCTGTCCGTGCTCGGCACATTGATTTGGAATACGGCGCTCGTTTCGATCGGCGCAGCGCTTGGTCAGTCGTGGGGGAAAGTGTCCGAGGTGATTGGAATGTATGCCGAGGTGGTGTATGTCATCATCGGCCTGATCATCGCCGTTGCCGCTGTCCGCTTATGGAAAAGACGCCGGATGTCCTGATGCCGGCGCCTTTTTGGAAGGTAAGAAAGTGTTTCGATTAGGTGGAGCACTGTTTAGCTCCAAGCGCCATCGGCTCGAATCGCTCCGCCCCACACTGCGGCGGCGACATCCTCCTCGGTGGGGCTTGTGCGATCTTCGCTGATAGGGGGCGCTTTGCGCTTTTCTTACGGCCTTGGTGGTCAACTGTGATGATGAAATGACCGCTGCCGTCGCTGGCCGAAAGCGGATCGATCAGCGTTTTAGCAACAAGTAAATGAAATACGGGGCGCCGATCAAGGAGACGATGACCCCGGCGGGGAGCGGCTCGGCGAGGGCGTTGCGCCCAATCGTGTCAGCCGCAAGCAGCAGCCAGCCGCCAATGAGCATGGAGGCCGGAATGACCCGCTCATGGCGCGGGCCAACGATCAGCTTGGCGATATGCGGCGCCATTAAGCCGATAAAGGAGATGCCTCCGGTTACAGAGACGGCGGTGGAAGCGACGGCGACGGCTGCAGTCATCAGCACGAGCCGCTCGCGGCGGACGTGGACGCCGACCCCGATTGAAACGGGGTCGCCCAAATGTAACATATTAAGACTCTTGGCTCGATACAATGCCGCCAATGTGCCGGCCGCCAGCCACGGCAGCATGGCCCAAATAAATGGCCAATCATCGCCCCAAATGTTTCCCGCCAGCCATTTGGCAATAAAATCGACTTTTGTCCGATCCGTCGAAGAAATGAGCACGATCATCAGCCCGGAGAGCGCCATCGACACCCCGACGCCTGTGAGCACAAATGACACAGGCTGGAGCCCTACTGTTCGATTGTAGGAAATCGTGTAAATGACGCCTGCCGTCAACAAGCCGCTTATGAACGCAACAAGCGGAATGGCGTACACAAAGGTGCCAGCGTCGATCGGGAAAAATAAAAAGAATAGGGCCACGCCCGCTCCAGCCCCAGCGTTGATTCCGAGCACGCCTGGGTCGGCCAAGTCATTGCGGGTAATGCCTTGCAAAATCGCACCCGACAAAGCAAGCGCCATCCCGGCTAGCAAGGTAATCACGATGCGCGGCAAGCGAAGAGAAAACAAAATGAACTCTTCTTGCATCGAACCGTTGCCGATCAGCGTCGGGATGATGCGGTCATACGAGAGCGGCGCTTCGCCTGTGCCCAGCGCCGCCGCGACCGTGGCGAAAATGAGCAAAGCGAGCCATCCTAACACCGATGTCATGCGTGTTCTCATTCCCATCCCCTCCCTTTTCTCCGCACGACGAATAGGAAAAAGGGCAGGCCGATGACTGCGATGATGGCGGCTACCGGTGTTTCAAACGGCGCGTAAATCGTGCGCGCCGCCGTGTCAGCCATGACCATGGCGCTAGCGCCGATGGCCGCGGACAGAGGGATGATAAAGCGATAATCGGCGCCGGCGATCGCCCTTACGAGGTGGGGAATCATAAGGCCGATAAAGGTGATGTTGCCGGCAATGGCCACCGAGGCTCCCGTCAACAAAAACACGACGAAAAACAACCAAGCCTTGACGACCGATGTTTTCTGCCCAACCCCGACAGCCACATCTTCGCTTAGACTCAAAATGGTCAATTGGCGTGAAAACGCAACGGCGATGCCTAAGCCGACGAGAACGAGAGGGATCATGATTCCTAGTTGATTCCATGAGACGCCGGCGACTCCGCCTGACGTCCACATCGAGACGTCTTTGGAAATGTGGAAATACAGCCCGATTCCTTCGGCGATGGCGAACAAAAGCGCTGAAACAGCCGAGCCGGCCAAGACGATGCGAAGCGGTGAAAACCCTCCTTTGCGGGCGGCGCCGATGCCAAAGACCATCCCCGCGCCTGCAGCAGAGCCGGCCAAGCAAGCGAAGGTGATGGCGATATAGCCGGCTGAAGGGAAAAAGGCAAGGGTGGCGGCCAGCGCCGCATTCGCTCCCGCGGTGAGGCCGAGAAGCCCCGGATCGGCGAGCGGATTGCGCGTCATCCCCTGCATAATCGCTCCGGCGACGGCGAGGCCAGCGCCGACAGCTGCTGCTGCTGTCTCGCGCGGAATGCGCAATTCTCGGATGAGATCAAGCGTCTTGCCCTCCTGATCGGAAAACAGGGCTTGCCATACGTCGCGCCAAGTGGTGTCCGCTACGCCGATGGCCATGGAGCTGAACCAAACGGCGGCCAAGATGAGGACGGATAGCGGAAAGGTGTAGCGAAACGGCAAAGGGCGCCGCATCTCTTCCATCGTCTCTCTCCTCCTTTTTGTGTATACGAAACAGACGGGACATCCATGGTTGGACGCCCCGTCGTCAAGGTCATTGACCTAAAAAGTGCTTTTTAAAGAAATCGAGCTGGTACTCGAGTGTGATCGGGTCGTTAAAGTAGAATGCTTTTGAATCCGCGACAAACATGCGGCCGTTTTTGACAGCAGGGATGTTTTTGAATGTGTTCGTTTCCATGAAAGAAGTGTCGCTGTCGCCTTCCGTGTACTTGCAGAAGATGAGATAGTCGCCGACAAATTGCGGCAGCGCTTCAAGCGAAACGGCGTAATACCCTGGTTTTAGCGCGTGCTCTTCAACCGCTTTCGGCATTTTCAGTTTCATTTCTTGATATAAAATTTCCGTGCCGCGTCCCCAGTTTTGTCCATAAACGTACAGCTGTTTGCCGAAATTCTCGGCAACGGTCACTGTCGTGTTTTCGCCGATTTTCGCTCGAATTTGCTTTCCAGCTTCCTGCGCCCGCTGTTGAAAATCGTTTATCCATTTTTTCGCTTCGTCTTCTTTATTGACGAGCTTGGCGTATTGCAAGATTAAATCGCGGTAGTTGTATTTTTCATATGTAAAGGTGATCGTCGGCGCGATTTTGTTCAATTTGTCGATATTTTTCGTTGTCGATAATCCGACAATCAAGTCCGGCTTTAATGAGATGATTTTTTCAATATCATCTTCGCTGACCGTTTCGGCATCTTTCAGCTTGTCCTGCAGAACGGGGCTCGCTTTGGACCATGCATCCGCTCCGACCACCGGCACTCCAAATGCCACGATGTAAGCAGCTCCCCATAGAGCGACAATTCGTTTCGGATGGGCGGGGATTTCGACCGGTCCGTTTTCCGATTGAAAGGTGACCGTTTCTTTTTCATTTTTGGATGATGCCGCGTTGTTCTCTTTTTTTCCGCTATTGGTGTTGCCGCACGCGCTTAGCACAAGCGCAAACACCAGCAGCAAAGAAAGCCATGTTTTCCTCATGATGAATTAAGCCTCCTTGAGCAATTGATAAGTGAAGCAAATCGGTTTGTTCGTCCGCGGATCGCGGCCGATGTCGGCGTCAATGCCGAACACATCGCGGAGCACGCCGCGGCAGACGACCTCTTCGCTCGTCCCAGCCTTGACGATCGCTCCTGCTTTCATTGCGATCATATAATCGGCGAACCGCGCCGCTTGGTTGATATCGTGGAGCACCATGACGATCGTCCGCTTCTCTTCTTTGTTCAGCCGTTCAAGCAGCTCGAGCACCTCAAGTTGATGGGCGATGTCCAAATACGTCGTCGGTTCGTCTAAAAAGATGATGTCGGTCTCTTGGGCGAGCGCCATGGCGATCCAGACGCGCTGCCGCTGCCCGCCCGAGAGCGCATCAACCGGCCGGTGCTTTAAGTCGGCCGTTTTGGTGACGTCAAGCGCCCAGTCAATCGCTTCATAATCCCGCTTCGTCAGCCGTCCGAATCCTTTTTGATACGGAAAGCGGCCGTATGAGACGAGTTCGCCGACGGTCAGTCCGCTTGTCGCTTCTGGCATTTGCGGCAAAATGGCCATCTTTTTCGCCAATTCTTTTGTCGGCTGCTGGGAAATCGCCTGGCCGTCTAAAATGACTGCGCCCGATTGCGGGGAAATGATGCGGGTGAGCGTTTTGAGCAATGTGGACTTCCCGCATCCGTTCGGCCCGATGATGGCGGTGATTTGTCGGTCGGGAATGCGGACGGACAAATGCTCGAAAATCGTCCGGTCATCGTAGCGGACGGTCAATTGCTCGGCATACAAACGAACCATGCAGCACGGCACCTCCTTTTGGACTAAGAAAATGAAAATCACTATCATTAACAAACTTTATTATAACGAAATTCTTAAAAAAGACAATGAATTTTCTCATCGAAAAAACAAGTTTTATGATGGAAAAAGAAGGAGAGCAGGCTGGACAAGGTGTGCGGCCGCTGCAACTCTATTGCTGAGGCGCCATGGACTATATTTCACAGGCATATTACTGCGTTTCACCCCGCAGCTTGAACGGATTTGCGGTTGGTGCATCCTTAGAAAGCGCAGCCTGTTGCACCATGGTTGTTGCGAAACCGCAACAACCGTAGTGGTCCGAATGGCAAAAAAGCAACATATTCCGCATGGTTGTTGTTTTTTTGCAACAAACTGTTGTTGTTTTGCAACGGAAGGTTTGGTACGATGGATGATGGAGATGTACTTTTCTGAATAATAAGACGATTAATTTGTTGGCACGCAGTTTGCTTTTCAAAACAAAGTGAAGGGGAGACAGGGGGATGACGATAGAAGACATCATGTGGAAAACAACCGCTGCTGTTTGGGAAAGCGATTCCCTTGAGCAGGCGGCCCGCACGTTGGCCGAACAAGGGCTTGCCGGGGCCATCGCATGCGACAGCGAAGGGGGGATGGTCGGGGTGGTGGCGGTCGAGGACGTGCTGTTTGGCCTCGTGCAGGGGCGCAAAACGGTGCGTGAGGTGATGCGGCTGCCGCAGCCGCTTCCAGCCCATGCGCGCCTTGAGGAGGTCGAATTTGGCGGCAGTCCGCTCCGCGCCGTCGTTGATGAGAGCGGCCGCCTGGTCGGTCTATTGACAAAAGAGCAGTATTTGGCGGCGTATGCAAAGGCGTCCCGTCTTCGCTTAAAACAGTTGGACGCCATGTTCAACGCCGCTCATAACGGCATTTTGTCGATCGATGCAAAAGGGCGCATTACCTCGATCAATCCGGCCGCGGAACGGATGGCGCGGACGACGAAGGAAGAGGCGCTCGGGCGGTTTTTGACGGATGTTGTCGTGCCGTCCGGCCTGCTCGATGTGGTGCGCACCGGCCAAGGGTGTACAGAAAAATACCGCGTCGGCAAGCGCGTCTATATTACGAACCGGTCGCCGATTATCGACGGTGGGAAGGTCGTCGGCGCCATCGGGGTGTTTCAAGACATTTCTGAGATCGAATTCATCTCGAGCGAGCTTGAGACGGTGAAGCGCATTGCCAACGAGCTGCAGACGGTGATGGATGGGGCGGGCGACGGCATCGCCATCACGAATCGCCGCGGGGCGATCACCCGGCAAAATCAAAAATGGGCTGCCCTGTTCCCAGATGCGGGACAAGGGCGCATCCCCGCTCCGCTCGACCAAGTTGTGCGCCAGGCGCTTGATCGCTGCCAGCCGTGCTCAATGCTTCATCAAGGGCCAGAAACCGGCAATGCGTTGATCGTCTCCGCGGTGCCGATCATTGAGGAAGGCGGCCGGAGCGAGCGGGTTGTCGTGTATGTCAAAGACATGACTGAGATGGAGCAGCTTCGCGCCGAACTTGAGGAGACGAAACGGCTCCTTCATACGTTAAGCCGGCAGGAAGGTGATGAGCTGATTTATCGGGCGTCGGCGATGGCACACGTGATCGCCATTGCCCGCCAGGCAGCAGCCGTGGATGTCACCGTGCTTTTGACCGGAGAATCGGGCACCGGCAAGGAAGAACTGGCGAACTTCATCTGGAGGCAGAGCGCCCGCAGCCAAAAACCGTTTGTCAAAGTGAACTGTGGGGCGATCCCGGAGACGTTGATGGAGTCTGAGCTGTTCGGCTACGAGCCGGGCGCGTTCACCGGCGCGGCGAAAAAAGGAAAAAAAGGCTACTTTGAGCAGGCCGACGGCGGGACGATTTTCCTCGATGAAATCAGTGAAATTCCGCTTCACTTGCAAGTGAAGCTCCTTCGCGTGTTGCAGTCGATGGAAATCATGAGGTTGGGGGCGGAGGCACCGAAGCGGATCGATGTGCGTGTCATCGCCGCGACGAACAAGCCGCTTGAGGAGCTTGTCGCCGCTGGGCGGTTTCGCGCCGATTTGTTTTACCGGCTGAACGTCATGCCAATCGCCATTCCGTCGCTGCGCGACCGGAAAGAAGACATCCCGCTCTTGGTTGACCATTACCGAAAACGGTTTGCGGAAAAGTATCAAAAACCGCTTGTCTTTACTGACAGGGCGCTGGCGGCGATGATGGACTACCATTGGCCGGGGAACGTCCGCGAGCTCGTCAACGCCATTGAGCGCATGTTTGTGACCTCTGCCTCGCCGATCGTTGACGAAGACCATGTGACGAAATGGCTTCACCTCGAGCCGCTGTCGGCCGCCAATCCGGTGTCAGTCGGGGGGATCGTCCCGCTCAAACAAGCGGTGGCGGACGTCGAGCGCCAGCTCATCATCGAGGCGCTCCGTCGCGCGCGCACGTATCGGCGTGCGGCCAAGCTGTTAGGCGTCGATGCGTCGACCCTTGTGCGCAAGGCGCGAAAATACGGAATCGAATCACAGGGAGGGGAAGAGGATGGATTTTACATTGCCAGCCGAGATTGAATTTTTAAAAGAAAATGTCCGTAAATTTGTGAAAGAAGTCGTGGAACCGGTGGCCATGGACATTGAAGAAAACGACCACATTCCGGAAGACATTATTGAAAAATCGAAAGCCATGGGGCTGTTCGGCTTAAGCATCCCAGAAGAATACGGCGGCCTTGGGCTGTCGATGGTCGGCAAATGCGCCATTTACGAGGAACTCGGCAAAACGCATAACGGCTATACGACGCTAATTGGCGCCCATACAGGCATCGGCACGGTCGGCATTGTCGAGCTCGGCACGGAAGAACAAAAGCAGCGCTACTTGCCGAAAATGGCGACAGGCGAATGGATCGGCGCCTTCGCTCTGACCGAACCGAGCGCGGGCTCAAACGCCGCCGCGATCAAAACGACTGCTGTCCGCAAAGGCGACCGGTACATCATTAACGGCTCGAAGCATTACATTACGAATGCTGTCGACGCCCACGTGTTTACGGTGATGGCGGTCACCGATCCGTCAAAAGGCCCGAAAGGCATTACCTCGTTTATTGTGGAAAAAGATTTCCCTGGCTTTATCGTCGGAAAAGTGGAGCGGAAAATGGGGCTGCGCGGATCGCATTCAGCCGAGCTGTTTTTTGACAACTTGGAAGTGCCGGTCGAAAACGTGCTCGGAAAAGAAGGCGAGGGATATGTCAACGCTCTCAAAATCCTCGCCAACGGCCGCGCCGGTCTCGCCGCCCGCAACCTCGGTTCGTGCATCCGCCTCTTAGAATACTGCATGGAATACGCCGAACAGCGCGAACAGTTCGGCAAGCCGATCATCGAGCAGCAAGCGATCCAGCATATGCTGGCGGAAATGAGCATGTTGATCGAAGTGCTGCGCTCAACCGTTTACCGCGTCGCCTGGATGGTCGACCAAAAAATGCGCGTCGTCAAAGAAGCAGCCATCGCGAAGCTGTTCGGTTCGGAGGTGTACAACAAAATCGCTGACATGGCCGTGCAAATCCACGGCGGCCTCGGCTACATGAAAGACTACCCGATCGAACGTTACTTCCGCGATGCCCGCATTACGAAAATTTACGAAGGCACCTCGGAAATCCAGCGCAACATCATTGCGAGCGAACTGCGGAAAGAATACGGAAAAGTGCGGGTCTGACCGAAACGCCGTCTGCTGACAGCAGGCGGTGTTTTTATATGATCGTGTTGGTGACTTGTCCCTCTCTCTTGATGCCTGTCGAGAAATGTCACTCGCTTTTCGTTGACGGAAGGGAGGGAAGATTGCTAGAATGAGAGAAAATGAGTGACTATTCACAACGATTCGGTCATTTGTACAACCTGCCTCTTTGCCAGCAACCTGCCGATTGTTTCGACAGTCTATTTGTAAGCCCTTACATCGATTGATCGTCCTCATAGTCCATCCATCCAGAAGTGCAACATCCAGCCAGCATTCAAAAAAAAGCAAAGGAGTGGTGACCGTGCGGCGGACTCAACCGTTGGTGACGACGGGCAGCCGCGGGCTGCAGGAAGATTCGTTCCCATTTCGGCTCTACCAAAAGGCAAAGCGGTTGGGGGTGTGGAATCCGGCGGACATTGACTTGACGCAAGATGTGAAAGATTGGGAGACGCTCCCTGTTCAGATGAAGGAGGGGATATTAAGGCTCATCGCCCAGTTTCAGGCGGGCGAAGAGGCGGTGACGCGCGATTTGTTGCCGCTTTTGATGGTCGTCGCCAAAGAGGGGCGGATCGAGGAGGAGATGTACTTAACCACCTTTTTGTTCGAGGAGGCGAAACATACCGAGTTTTTCCGTCTCGTGCTCAATGCGCTCGGCGTCAAAGAAGATTTGTCCCATTACCATTCCGAAACGTATCACATGATTTTCAACGACATTTTGCCGTCGGCGATGGGACGGCTTGAACATGACTCGTCCCCCGAGGCGATTGCTGAGGCATCGGTCGTATACAACATGTTTGTCGAAGGGGTGTTGGCGGAAACGGGTTATTATGGTTTTTATAAATCACTCGAACAAATGAGGGTCATGCCTGGGCTGTTGAAAGGGATCGGCTATTTGAAAAAGGACGAATCCCGTCATATCGCGTATGGTACGTTTCTGCTTCAGCGGCTCATTAGGGAACATCCGCATCTTTTGCAAGTGGTGATGAAAAAAATGGAGGAGCTCGCCCCGCTTGCAGTGAAGCTCAACGAAGAGGCGGCGGCCCAAGATTCGATGTTCGGCCCCGACCATCATGCCGACATCATGAATTTCACCGCCCGCCAACTGGCAGCGAGGATGGAAGTGTTGAAAAAAGCGCAGGAGAAACCGTTTGACGAGCTGTTTGGAATCGAAGAAAGCGAACATGTCGGGTGAGGGGGAGGCTGAACCGAAAAACGGCTTTCTATACGTTGAACAGGCAGACGCCAACCGCCAATGATGACCGGCGGTTCGGCGCCAATGGAGATCGATAGATGTTTCTATACGAGTAACAAAAAAGGAAAGGAGATGCCATCATGACAATTGACGTGCAAGTGCATCATTTTCCGCTCTTCATTGACGGCCAATGGCAGCCGGCAAGCAGCGGGGAGACGTTTGATGTATACAACCCGGCCACCGGGGAGGTGGTGGCGACCGTTGCGAAGGCGGCGGCGGACGACGTCGACCGGGCGGTGAAAGCAGCGCGCAAGGCGTTTGACGAGACCGATTGGAAGGCGATGAAACCGAAAGAACGGGCGCGCGTGCTGAATGCAATCGCCCAGGCCATTGCCGCCAACGCCCAAGAGCTCGCCTATTTGGAAGCGGTCTCAAGCGGAGGGACGATTCGGCGCATCAGCTCGATCGATATTTTGCAGACGGTCGACTTGTTCCAAACGATGGCGAACATCGTCCAAGAGTACCCGTTTTCGGAAACGCTGCCGATTCCGCCGTTTCCCGGACCAGCGCACAATTTTGTTTGGCGCGAGCCGATCGGGGTTTGCGCGGCGATCACGCCGTGGAACTTGCCGCTCATGATTGCATCATGGAAAATTGCGCCGGCGCTGGCGGCGGGCAATACGATCGTGGTGAAACCGGCGAGCTACACGCCGCTATCGACGCTCAAGCTGGCGGAAATTATTTCGTCCTTCGTGCCGCCGGGGGTCATCAACGTGGTGGCCGGTCCGGGCGCCGACGTCGGGGAGGCGCTTGTCCGCCATCCGCAAGTGGATAAGGTGGCGTTTACCGGTTCAACCGAGGTCGGACGCCGCATTATGGCGCTGGCGGCGGAAACGGTGAAAAATGTTACGCTTGAACTTGGCGGCAAGTCGCCGAACATTTTGCTCGACGATGCCGATTTGGATCTTGCCGTTCCCGGCAGCTTGTTTGGCGTCTTTTTGCACTCCGGCCAGCTGTGCGAATCGGGAACGAGGCTGTTTGTGCCCGATCGGCTCCATGATGAGGTCATCGAGCGGCTTGTCGCCCTGACCAAAACGCTGCAAATCGGCCATCCGCTTGATCCGGCGACCGACGTCGGCCCGGTCATCTCCAAGCGGCAAAAAGAGACGGTGCTCTCCTATATTGAAGCCGGCAAGCAAGAAGGGGCGACGGTTGTCTGCGGCGGCCATGAAGTGGACGTGCCTGGCTGTGAAGGCGGCCATTTTGTCGCGCCGACGATTTTCACGAATGTGAAAAACGATATGAAAATCGCCCAAGAAGAGATTTTCGGCCCGGTGCTGTCGATTATCCGCTATCATGACGTGGAAGAGGCAGTGGCGATGGCAAACGATACGATCTACGGGCTGGCGGCCGGCGTCTGGACGCGCGACGTCAATAAGGCGTATGCCATCGCCGGGCGTCTGCAGGCTGGCGTCGTCTGGATCAATGACTGGCATATGCTGCGCAATGACGCACCGTTTGGCGGCTACAAACAAAGCGGCATCGGACGAGAGATGGGGAAATATTCGCTTGATGCCTACACCCAGCTGAAGCATGTACACACATCGATGGTGCCGGAGCTCGAGAAGCGGAAATGGTATCAAGTGCTGTTTTCCCGCCTGCACGCCATGATGAAAAAGTAAAGGGGGATGAAGGAACATGACGACGTTAGCGAACTTTTGGCTGCGCACCGCCATTTACACCGGATCGAACGCCCGCGCGCTCGTGCCGGACTTGTTCCGCGGGCTGGGGGCGAAACGGGTGCTGTTGCTTTCCGACCGAGGACTCGAGCAGGCTGGTGTCGTGGAGAAAGTGGCCGAGCTGTTTCGGCTGACAACGCGCGGCGTTGGACCGGAGCTGGCCGGCATCTTTTTAGATATTCGTCAGGATGCGGAAAGCGAATGCGTCAATGAAGCGGTGCGCTATGCGCGCGAGATTGGAGCGGACGCCTTGCTGGCGGTCGGCGGCGGCAGCGTGCTCGATACGGCGAAAGGGGTGAAATACGCCCTTTTCAAAGGGTTGCGCGACATTAAAGAGGCGATTCCCGGCGGGCTGTTGTACGAGTCGTTTCCAAAGGCGCAATTCATGCCGATTCCGCACATCGCCATCCCGACGACGGCCGGCACGGGGTCGGAAGTGTCGCCGATTGCGGTCATCTATAATGAAGAGCTGCGCTTAAAAACGAACATCATCCATCCGTTTATCAATGCCGATGTCGCCGTCTTGGACCCGGATTTAACAGTCGGGCTGCCGCCGAAAGTGACGGCGTTCACCGGCATGGATGCGCTCACTCATGCCATTGAAGCGCTCGCCTCGCCGACGGCGACCGCTATTACCGATGCGTGCGCCCTGCAGGCGATCCGCCTGATCCGCGACTACTTGCCGATAGCGGTCCGCGACGGCGGGAACATCCGTGCCCGCTTGGAGATGCTGCAGGCGAGCTTGCTCGGCATCACCGCGTTCAGCTTTGCGTTAAACGCCATTCCGGTGCACAATTTCGCCCATGCGTACGGCGCGATGTTCCGCATTCCCCACGGATTGGCGAACGCTGTCTTTCTGCCGGTCGTGATGGAAGCGATTCCGGAATTGTACTTGCCAAAAGCAAAGCAGCTCGCTGAAGTACTCGGCATTCACGATCACGGCCAAGGAGACGATGTGCTGTTGGCGAAGTCCATTGAACAAATCCGCCAGTTGCGCGACGACATCGGTTTGCCAGAGGATTTTGCCGACTATCCGATCACGGCGGAGCAATTTGCCGCCACCATCTCGGCGGTTGCCTCCGATCCGGCTGCGGTTAGCTTCCCGATGCCGCCTGAACTGATTCGGGCCATTGGCGAACGCGTCGTCAAGCTGACAGTGGAAAAAGGATGAAGCAGGTAGAAACAGGTGTCTTGCTCGATATGCGGGACACCTGTTTTCGTGTCGGCTGTTCAGCCGCGCGGCCGTCCGATGACTGCATCTAACGACCAAAGCCGGCTGCCGTTCAGCCACAAATAGACGGACATCGCAAGCAAGGCGAGATTGAATTCATAGCCCGTTTCCCGGCCGTTGCCAAGCAAACCGGCGTCGGCTTTCGCCGCGGCGATGGCTCCGACCATGATAATGGCAAACGCCGCCCCGATTAGGCGTGTGCCAAGACCGAGCATCATCGCCCAGCCGCCGGCAAGCTCCACCATCGTCACGATGTAGGCGAGCCAGCCGGGAAGTCCCATCGCCGCAAACGAATCGGCCGCCGCCCCAAGCCCCTGCTGCCATTTCACCCAGCCATGGGCGAAAAAGATGAATCCGGTGACGATCCGCAACAGAAAAGCGCCGAATTCTTGGGAATGCATCGGCTTTATCCCTCCTTGTCCAAACAGCATGGTAGTACAATGTATGCGGGCGGGTCCGCCCCCATGCCTTTCGTTCGCCATTTGACCATCGATGGGCTACAATGGAGGGGAAGCGCGTCAAAAGTAGAGGAGGATGGCCATGAAAATTGAGGTATGGTCCGATTTTGTCTGCCCGTTTTGCTATATCGGCAAACGCCGATTGGAACAGGCGCTTGAGCAGTTTCCGCACCGGGAAAACGTTGAAATCGTATTCCGCAGCTTTGAGCTTGATCCGAACGCACCAAACGAGACGCCGTTGACGATTCATGAAATCATCGCCAACAAATACGGCATTTCGCTCGAGGAAGCGAAGCGGGCGAACGCTGATATCGGCCGGCAGGCGGAGGCGGTCGGCTTGTCGTTCCGCTTTGACACGATGAAGCCGACGAATACGTTTGATGCTCATCGTTTGACGCAATACGCCAAGGAAAAAGGGAAGCTGAATGACATGGTGGAACGACTGTTTTATGCGTATTTCACGGAGTCGAAGTTAATTAGCGACCGCAATGTGTTGCTTGCGCTCGCCGAAGCGGCCGGGCTTGACCGGGTGGAAGCTGAGGAGGTGTTGGCAAGCAGTCGTTACACAGAAGAGGTGCGCCGCGATGAAGAAGAAGCGGCGGCGTTGGGCATCCGCGGTGTGCCGTTTTTTGTTTTCAATGGGAAGTATGCGATTTCGGGGGCTCAGCCAGTTGACGTGTTCCGGCGGGCGCTAGAGAAGGTATGGGAGGAAGAACAATCGCGGCCGCTGCAGCTTCTCGGTGAAGAGGGACGGGCGTGTGGAGACGATGATTGCCGATTCAATTGAATCGATATGGAATGGTTGGGTAGAGGCGGTCTCAAAAGATCGTCTCTCTTTGAGAGAGATACTACAATAGATCGTGTCGCCGAAGTGATTTGTTCCTGCCTTCTTGCAAGAAAGAAAGGGTGTCCCGTTGCGTTTGGGACACCCTCTTTGATGATGAAGTTGTCATCCGATTAGGAAGTATGGTACATTTAATGATAATGAAAATCGTTTTTAAATCAGATGCGGAGGGAACAGTGATGGCCGATTTGTACGATGTCACCATTATCGGCGGCGGACCAGCGGGATTGTATGCATCGTTTTACAGCGGGCTGCGTCAAATGAAGACGAAGTTGATCGAGTACCAGCCGCAGTTGGGCGGAAAGTTGCATGTCTACCCGGAAAAGTTTATTTGGGATGTCGGAGGGCATGCGCCCATTACAGGAGAACAATTGATGAACCAATTGATCAAGCAGGCGCTGTTATTTGACCCGACAATCGTTTTGAATGAAAAAGTCACGGCCATCCTACGCCAACCGGACGGCACATTTTTGCTGCAAACCGCTTCAGGAGAGCAACATTGGTCCAAAACGGTCATTGTAGCAGTCGGAAGCGGCATCATCAAACCGAAAAAGCTGGACATCGAAGGAGCGGAAACATTTGAGGTGACGAATTTGCATTATACCGTCAAATCGCTCCAGCGATTTAAAGGGAAAACCGTGATCATTTCCGGCGGTGGCAATTCGGCGATCGATTGGGCAAACGAACTCGTGCCGATCGCCAAAACCGTCTATGTCACCTATCGGAACGAAGAGTTCAAAGGCCATGAAGCGCCAGTTTCACAGCTGCTTCACAGCGGAGCGGTTTGTTATTTTCATACATCGATTACGAAACTGATTGCTGATGCCCGCCATCATGCCATTGAGCAGGTCGAGCTGACCAACCATGCGACTGGTGAGGTCGTCCATCTGCCCGTGGATGAGGTGATCGTCAGCCATGGTTATGAAATTGACACTTCGCTTCTGAAAAACAGCCATTTGCATATTAAAATGGTGGATGACTACTATATCGCGGGCAATGCGAACAGCGAGACGTCCGTGCCGGGGCTGTATGCGGCGGGCGACATTTTAAAGTATGACGGCAAACTCCATCTGATCGCCGGCGCTTTCCAAGACGCGGCCAATGCAGTCAACAGCGCCAAGCGGTTCATTGATCCATCAGCGGAACGATTTGCGATGGTCTCCTCCCATAATGAGAGGTTTCAAGAGAAAAATCAAGCGATCATCGAGCAGTTGATCAAGGGGGTATAGGGAGCAGGGTGAGATACCTTGCAATGAATTTCTTTTTCAGGTTTGGCAGACAAAAATAAGAAAGGGGTGTCCCGTTTCTGTCTGGGATCCCCCTTCGTTAGTTTTAACCTGAATCCGTGACAGAAGTGCATCAAAAATGCTGGGAAACCCAATCGTGTCGAGACTTCGACTCCATTTCGAATGTTCACCTATTAGGTGAAGAACCCCGAGTGCAATATTTTGTTGATTGATCAAGTTTTCTTGGCAGCTTTGAACGCGTCTTTATCACGGATTCAGGTTTTAACCGCGTTTGACAAAAAGCGGCAAGTCCGTATGCCCCATGCCGCGGACGTAGACGAACAGCTGGCCTTTATGATGAATTTCGTGATCCATCGCCATTTGCAAAAACTGCTTGGCTGGAATTTGAATGCCGAAAATCGACGTTAAATCAAGCGTCCGGTCGAAGTCGTCATCGCGCATCGATTCGATGAGCTGCTTCGTTTTCTCCGTATACGCCTCCGCCAGCTTGGCCAAATTTGTCTCCGGCTCCTCGATTTTTTGCCGGAACAGCGATGGATCGCCGTGTTTCGCCGCGTTGGCGAAATTGTAAAAGCTAAACAGCATATGCGTCGCCAGCTGCTTCGCTGTCATCGAGGTCGGCGTCGGTTTGTACTCATAATGCGCCTCGTCGATTTTGTGGATCAGTTCCAGCGTGACACGGCGGTGCGAAAGGAAATATTGCACCCATTGTTGTGCGCGGGACATGGCCATTCCTCCCTTTCGTTATGGACTTCTGTTTTCCATTTTACCATAAACATTGTCTTTATCGTCATTTAGCTCATTTCCCTTATGACAATGGAAGAAATCCCCCTTATTCATTACAATGAAAGTAAATCATGAAAATCATGCACGCAAGGCAGTGGGCAGGCGTCATGATGAAAAGGAGTGGGGAACGATGGAACAGAGCTCTTCGTCCCATGTTCCGCGCATAAAAGTGCTCATCGCCGATGACAATCCCTTTGTCCGCGAAGGGCTGCGGATCATCTTAAGCACGTATGACGAGTTTGACGTCGCCGCGACCGTAAACGACGGGAAAGAGGCAGTGGACTATTGCCAGCGTCATGAAGTCGATGTCGCGCTATTGGATGTGCGCATGCCGAACATGAATGGAGTGGAAGCGACAAAGCTCCTATGCGAGCAGACGAAGACAAAGCCGCTCATCTTGACGACATTTGATGATGATGAATACATTCTAGACGCCATTCAATACGGTGCAAAAGGATATTTTTTAAAAAATACGGACCCGGAACGAATCCGCGAAGCGATCAAAGCGGTGTATCACGGCCAAGTGGTGATGCAGGAGATAGTGATGGACAAAATTAAGTCCAACTTAAAAGAAGAAGCGGAAGCAGCGCCGAAAATCGATAAAAGCCTGTTTACGGAACGAGAGTTGGACATTATGGCGCTCATTGCGAAGGGGCTTTCCAATAAAGAGATTGCCAAACAGCTATTTCTCTCCGAAGGAACGGTGGCCAATTACATCACATCGATTTTGGACAAAACCGGACTGCAGCATCGAACACAAATTGCCGTTTATTACTTGACGGGAAAAGTCGGCTGAGGGGACGTTATGGAATCGCTGCTAATCATTTACAAGTTGATTGTATGGGGCTATGCGGCCTTCGATTACCTTTCATCGAAACAGCAAACGGGAGCGGGTTTTGTTCTGGTCTCTCTGATCTATTTTTGTCTTCAGCTGTTTGCCCTGATCGTTCGGCATAAGAAGTGGAAAAGGGGAGCGGCGTTTGGCTCCGTCGTTCTCCTCGTGTTCGCCGCCGTTTTGGTTGAGCCGTTGTGGGCGTTGTTGTTGCCTCTCAATGGGTATGAGTTGACCTCTTTGTATATCCATCGAGTTTGGGGGATTGGGGGGGTGTTGTTGACGCCGATGATTTGGCTTCGCCCGTCGGAGGCGAAATTATACGGTTTCGTGGCCTTGTTCAGTCTTGCGAGTGTGACGGCAGCCAAGCGGCACATCGAGCGGTTGGAACAACAAGAAGATCGTCTCGATCAACTGCGCCATGATTTGTATCGGCTGGCACGAAGAATGAGCGAATATCATCAATACATGAAGCAGTCGGAATATACGCTGCAGTTGGAAGAGCGGAACCGTCTGTCGCAGCGCATTCATGACCAAATCGGCCACTCGCTTGCGGGAGCGCTCATTCAGATGGAGGCAGCCAAACGGTTGATGGATAGGGATTGCGACAAGGCGAAACAACTGTTGGAAAATGCCATCCATATTTCCAAAGAAGGCATGGAACAAATCCGGATGACACTAAAACAGATCAAGCCGCCGCTCGAGCAAATCGGGCTGAATCGGGTGAAATTATTCATTGAGGAATTTTCAGCTCAACATCATCTCCCGGTTCCGCTCGTATGCAAAGGGGATTTGGATGTGATTACCCCAATCCAATGGAAAGTGATTTATGAGAACATTGCCGAAGCGTTGACGAATGCAAGCAAATACGCCGAGGCCACGGCCATTGCCGTTGAAATTCATGTGTTGAATCGAGTCATCAAGGTGGAAGTGAAAGATAACGGGAAAGGTGCGGCCAAGATCAAGAAAGGACTTGGGATCATCGGCATGGAGGAACGGGCGGCCTCTGTTCACGGCACGGTCATTGTCGATGGAACGAACGGTTTCTCTGTCACGACGTTGCTTCCGATTCATAAGTAAATCGTGAAATTTCTCATGTCAATGAGATGAACTCCTGCACTTACAGGAGTTCATCTTTTTTTCTATAATCCATAATACCAAGCATGGAAAGAAGGTGGAACGATGAACATGTTAGAGATCAAACAAGTGACGAAAAAGTTTGGTGACTTCATCGCGGTCGATCATATGTCTCTTACGGTTGCTGAAGGGGAAATTTTTGGCTTCCTCGGAGCCAATGGGGCGGGAAAAAGCACAACCATCCATATGATTGCTGGGCTGCTGCGCCCGAATGCAGGAGAAATCAAGATTCTCGGCAAGGACATCGCCAAGCATCGCCAGTTTGCCAAACGACATATCGGCATTGTTCCCCAAGAGATCGCCATCTATGAACATTTGACGGCGTATGAGAATGTTGAATTTTTTGCCGGGTTGTATGGACTGCGCGGCGCGGAGCTGCGCCAGCGGGTGGAAGAGGCGCTCGAGTTTGTCGGTTTAAGCGATAAACGCAAAAGTTATCCGAAGCATTTTTCAGGAGGGATGAAGCGGAGGCTCAATATCGCCTGCGCTTTGGCCCATCGGCCGAAGCTCATCATTATGGATGAACCAACTGTCGGCATCGATCCGCAGTCGCGAAATGATATTTTGGCTTCGGTCAAAAAGCTCAATGAGATGGGATGTACGATCATTTATACAAGCCACTATATGGAGGAAGTGGAGGAGATTTGCACACGGATCGCCATCATTGATCATGGAAAGATCATCGCCGAGGGGACAAAGGAGCAGCTGGAAGCGATGATCACCGATACAAAAGATATTTGGCTGGAAATCAGGGGGATGGATCGGCTCAATAAGGAGAAGCTGCAAAGCATCCACGGAGTAAAAGCGGTGCAATGCGATGACAATATGGTCAAAATCAGTTCCGATATCAGCGTCAATAATTTAAACGAAATTGTGCAATGCCTGATCCATGACGGCGTCGAAATTCGTTCGCTGGAAGACAAATCACCGAATTTGGAAACGGTCTTTCTGGCGCTGACGGGGAGAAATTTGCGGGATTAGCGGTTTGGAGTGCCATCATGCGAAGGAGGTGCTTTTTTTGAATATTTTTCGCATTGCAGCCAAGGAAATCAAAAGCGATTTTCGTGATGTCCGGACGCTGTTTTTTATGCTGCTGTTTCCGATCGTACTGATGTTCATCTTAGGAACAGCCCTTTCCAACGCGTTTCACTGGACGATTTCTGTCGGTGATGTACACGTCTTGTACAACGATCAACAAGCAGGGACGTTGTCGCCGTATATTCAAACGATGATCCAAGCAGCGAAGAAAGCCCACATCGATTTTCAAGAGGCATCCGACCATATAAAAGGAATAAAAGCGGTGCAGGAAGGGAAAGCGGATGGATACATGGAGATCGGCCCGCATGGAGTGGAGTTGTACACCAATGAACGCAACAAGATCAAAGGAAGCATTGTAGAGGGGATGATGGCCGCGTTTGTCGGCCGATATCAGCTGGCGATGGCCGTTTCCGAGGTGAATCCTGGTTTTGTTCCATCCAATCAACGTATGCATGATGAGTATATTCAAGAACGGTCGCTGCATTCCAAGCGCAAACCGGGAGCGATGGATTATTATGCGGTGGCGATGACGACGATGATTGCGTTGTACAGCGCATTGCCGGGCAGTGCGTTGCTGCGGGGGGAGCGGACGCGGAAGACGGCTGACCGCCTTTTGGCTGCTCCTGTTCGCAAAAGCGAGATTTTTATTGGAAAGCTGGTCGGGAACGTCGCGGCGAATTTTCTTTGTGTTGCGGTCGTCATGTTGTTCAGCCAATGGGTGTTTCATGCCGATTGGGGGCATCACGTAAGCCTCGTATGGCTGCTTCTGTTGACCGAGGTGGTCTTGGCTATCAGCTTTGGTCTAGGGATGAGCTATATGGCAAAGACGGAAGGAGCGGCGCGAACGATTGCGATGGTGATCATTCAGCTGTCTTCCTTTTTCGGCGGCGCTTATTTTCCGATCGATGAAACAGCATGGTATGCCCATTTGTCTCCGCTTTCTAGGATGAATGACACGATTTTCAAAATCGTGTATGCGAACGATTTGTCAAGGGTTGTTCCCACTATGCTGCTGAACATCGGGATAGCGGCGCTGTTTTTAGTGGTGGCCGTCGTGTCGGTCGCGAGACGGGAGGGATTATAAGGTGAATGATGTCATCTGGTTGGTGAAATATACGTTAAAGCGGACGTTTCGCCGGAAAATCAATTTTTTGCTCTATTTCGGCACCCCTTTGGCCGCCATTCTGTTGTCCTTGTTTGCTTACGAAGGCTCCCCGGCCAAGGATGTGCGCATCGGGGTGGTCAATGAGGATCATGGGCGGGTTGCCGATGATGCGATCCGTTTTCTGAACAATATTGATCATCTATCCGTGAAAAGCGTAAAGTTGTCAGCGGTGGACGACCAAATCACCTCGCAAAAGGTGGATGGCGTGCTGATTTTCCCTCAAGGGTTTTCCGAAAGCGTTCAGCACGGCCAGCCCCGGCTGATCCAACTCGTCTCGCTCAAGGGAGCGGAAATCACGATGTTCATCAAGTCGTATTTGCATGAATACATCGATCATCTGGCGACATTGGGGCGATTGGCCAATGGGGATCGCGATCTCTTTTGGAAGATGTATGAACGGTATCAACAAGCGCCGTTCCGCTTGTCTGTTCACTCGTTGTCCGACAAAGCCAAACAAAAAGGGGTCACGTATCAAACGATCGGGTATTTGGTCATGATTATGTTGATGTCAGCGGGAAATTTGACGGAAATCATCATCAAAGAAAAAGAAGAGCGCACCTATTCTCGTTTATTGACGACGCCGATTCAGGCGAGAACGTATGTGTTATCGAATATCGTGGTGAATTTGTTGATGATGGCGGCACAAATCATCGTAACAATCGTGGCCATGAAGAACATCTTTCATATTGATCCTCATATTCCAATGTGGCAAATGGCCCTAGTGCTCCTGCTTTTCTCTTTATCCGCGATCGGCTTGTCTTTGATTACCGTGATGTTTGCGAACAGCTCTGCTTCCGCCGGGGCGCTGCAGCCCTTAGTCACGGTGCCGACATGCATGCTGGCCGGTTGTTTCTGGCCTGTTGAGCTGATGCCGGAATTTTTGCAAAAAGCGGCGTATTTTATACCGCAGCGGTGGGCGCTCGATTGTTTGGTAAAGCTGCAGGAGGGGCGCTCTTTCGGAAGTTTGTATTGGCATCTGTTGATTCTTCTCGCCTTTGCGCTGACCTTTTTCCTTCTGGCTGTTTACAAGTTCAGTCGAAGCCAACAGAGTGGACAATTTATATAATGCCCAGCGGTCTATGTTTTCTTGTACGGCTGTGTGGGGGGCTTTCATCATATCGAACAAGTCGATCAGCGGAAATGTCAGGTGCAGTCGTTTTTTTGACTGCGCCTTATTTGTTGGCCTTGGGGAAGTATCTATGGCATTTTGGAGTGCCGCGCTTATCCTAATAGTGACATATTCCGGATGTGAAAGGAGAAGAAAGATGGTTAAAATTTTTCTCGATCCAGGTCACGGTGGGAACGATACCGGCGCGGTCGGCAACGGGTTGTTGGAAAAAGACATTACGTTGTTTATCGCTCTTGAAATCAACCGTCTGCTGCAAAATGAGTATGAAGGAGTTTTCGTGCAGTTGAGCCGGACAAAAGATGAAACGGTGTCACTTGATGAGCGGACGGACCGGGCCAATCAATGGGGGGCGGATGTATACGTCGCGATTCACGTGAATGCCGGTGGCGGCACGGGGTATGAAGATTATATTTATAATCGGCTCGATGACGATTCGGCAACAGCCCGCATCCGTGATGCCATTCACGAAGAAGTCGTCAAAGCTACAGGATTTCGCGACCGCGGGAAAAAGAAAGCAAACTTCCATGTGCTGCGCGAAACAGCGATGCCGGCGGTGCTCACGGAGAACGGATTTATTGATCGAAAAGAGGATGCAGAAAAATTGAATGACACCCAATTTTTGCGAACAGTCGCCCGTGGGCACGTAAACGGAATTGCACGGGCATTGGATCTGACAAAAAAATCAAACCTCTCTTTAACTCGTGTGACGGTGGATGGAACGCAAGTCGGGGCATTTGCGGAGAAGGAAAATGTGTTGCGCCAAGTGGAGCGTTATTTAGGAAAAGCAAAATACATTGTGTTGGAGCGGATTGGAATGTAAATAAGAAAGGCTTGCCTAGTTTTCGCTGGGCGAGCTTTTTGTTTGTTTGTCTTGGTGAGCTCGCCGCTTCTTTCGCGATCTTTCCCTCATATGAGTATAGCGAAACACGCAAGGAGGGGAAGAATGTGTTCACCTATTCGATCGTGCAGCTCGCTCGCCGCCATGCAGCGCGGCTTGACCGTCCGCTTCGTCATGCGCTTGTGAATATGTATAAGCCGATGACACGAATGCCGTGCATTTTTCACCGCTGGATGGAGCAGTGGTTGCGAAAATGGAGGACCGTTTCTGTTTTGATCGAGGTTGAAGGCACAGAGGGCATTGAGGCGCTGGCCAAAGCGGAGCGGGATCATTTCCGCATGAAACTGCATCACCATTTCCGCCATGTCCCGCTATGGAGCGCACGGGTGACTCCGGCAGCGATTGAGCAGCTGCTCGAGCATCCGAAAGTGAAAAAAGTGTACCTCAATCGGCAGGTCAAGGCGCTGTTAAACAATGCAGTCCCATCGGCCAATGCTAAACATGTGGCTGTCAACGGAACGGAGTTAAGCGGAAAAGGAGTGACGATCGCCATTGTCGACACAGGCATTTACCCGCACCCGGACTTGGAGGGGAGGATTGCCGCCTTTGTCGATTTTGTCAATGGGCGCACAACCCCGTATGATGACAACGGCCACGGTACGCATTGCGCCGGCGATGCGGCGGGAAATGGGCGCATGTCCGCTGGACTGTATGCCGGCCCGGCGTATGAGGCAAACCTCATCGGTGTTAAAGTGCTTAATCGTTCAGGGAGCGGGACGTTGGAAACGATTATGCGCGGCATTGAATGGTGCATGGATTACAATAAGAAAAACTCGACCAAGCGAATCCATATTATTTCCTTATCGCTCGGAGGGGAACCGCAGCCGTTTCCGATAGAAAATGATGATCCACTCGTGCAAGTCGCGGAGCGGGCGTGGGAGCAGGGCATTGTCGTCTGTGCGGCGGCAGGGAATGAAGGGCCGAGTTACGGCACGATTGCCAGTCCGGGCATTAGCGACCGCATCATTACCGTGGGTGCTCTTGACGATCACGATACGGCGGCAACGCGCGCCGACGATGAGGTGGCGTCGTTTTCGAGCCGAGGGCCGACCGAGTACGGGGTGACAAAACCGGATCTCGTCGTTCCCGGGGTCAACATTATCTCGCTTCGCGCCCCGCGTTCATTTCTTGACAAGATGAATAAGCAAAGCCGGGTTGGTGACCATTATATATCGATGTCCGGCACGTCGATGGCGACGCCGATTTGCGCCGGCATTGTCGCGTTGATGCTTCAGGCCAAACCCAATGCAACGCCGGATGAAATCAAGCAGGCGCTGAAAGACGGCGCCGATTTGTGGAAAGGGCGCGACCCGAACATATACGGAGCGGGCTATGTCAATGCGCAGCGGGCTATCGAACGGCTATTGCAGAGCTGAGAAAAAAGAGGGAGGCGATCATTGATCGCTTCCCTCTTCACGGTTATTGTAGTCATATTTTGACGGATCGACCGGTTTGAAGCCTTTCGGTGTATAGAACCGGAGCAAATCGCCGTAGACGACTTTATCCGATAGGTCAAGCTTGGTGCGGACAATTTGTTCGAGCCGCTGAATTTCCGGCGTGCTTTCAAGAGGTTCACCTGTTTTCGTGTCATAGTATTTGCCGTTGACCGCTGTCACCTTCGGCGTGACAAAGTCGCCGTTGCGGAACGGAACGATTTCTTGATGTTCGGGTGACAGCAAATCTGTTCCAAAATGGACGTAATTTTTTGTATCAATGCCCAGCAGGTGCAAGACCGTCGGCAACAAATCGATTTGGCCGCCAAACTCGTGCATGACGCCGCCTTTTATGCCCGGCACGTGGATGAATAGCGGCACCCGCTGCAATTGCGCATGTTCATACGGCGTAATTTCTTTTCCTAAAATTTGCGCCATGGCTTTGTTATGGTTTTCCGAAATGCCGTAATGGTCGCCATATAAGATGATGACGGAGCGGTCGTACAGACCCGATTTTTTCAAGTAGTCAAAGAACTCTTTCACTGCTTCATCCAAATAGCGTGCCGTTTGGAAATACCGGTCGACCGAGCCGTCGCCTGTCGTCGCCGGCGGGATCGTCGCATCTTCCTCGCTGATCGGGTACGGGAAGTGGTTCGACAGCGTAATAAATTTCACATAGAACGGTTCTTTCAAGGTTTCTAACAGCGGGATTGACTCCCGGAAGAACGGTTTATCTTTCAGACCGTAGTTCAAGACGTCCTCGTCGTTCATATCGTAGTAGCTGGCGTCAAAGAAATGGTCAAAGCCGAACGACTTGTAAATTTCATCGCGGTTCCAGAACGTTTTGTAGTTGCCGTGGAAGACGGCGCTTGTATAGCCGTATTGGTGCAAAATGGCCGGAGCCGCCTGATACGTGTTTTGTCCTTTCGTCGTAAAGACAGCGCCTTGCGGCAAGCCAAACAGCGAGTTTTCGAGCATAAACTCCGCATCCGACGTTTTCCCTTGTCCTGTTTGATGGAAGAAGTTATCGAAATAGAACGTGTTCGGATCGCGGGTGAGCGAGTTTAAGAACGGGGTGACTTCTTCACCGTTCAACTTATAGTTAATCACGAAGTTTTGCAGCGACTCTAAATGAATGTAAATGACGTTTTTCCCTTTCGCCACGCCGAAATATTTCGGGTTCGGTTTGGCATATGTCGCCTGCACATAGTTCAGTACCGTCGTGATATCGCTTTTGTTCGCAAACGCCCGCTGCGTCGATGATTTCATGCTTTGGAACGCATCGTAAATCAAATAGTTGTACACGCCTAAATATTTGACGATATAGTTGCGGTCGAACGTTCTTGTCAAGAGCTGCGGGCGGTCGGTCTCAGCGAGCGCCAAGTTGATGCTGAACATCAGAATGGCCGAAGCGAAAATGGCGCCTTTTTTGAATCGGCCGGCCTGCACTTCCGGGAGCGAGAATCGCTTCGAGAAAACGATCACCGCCAAAATGATCGTATCCAAGAAATAGAACACGTCATACCAGCGGAGCAACTCCCAAATGCTTCTGCCGAGATCGCCGAAGTTTTTCGTTTGCGTCAACGTCGGGAATGTAATAAAATCGCTGAAAAAACGATAATAAACGATATTGGCGTATAGAACGAACGATAAGACGAAATTAATAATAATGAGCCATTTGTACACACGCGTTTCCTTGGCCAACAGCGCCAACCCAAGGAAGAATACCGCCGAACTGAGCGGGTTGATGAACAATAAAAATTCCTGCATGGAGTTGCTGATGCCAAGGTTAAATTCCGCTAAATAGACGGCGTACGTCTTCAACCAAAATAAGAGCACGGCAAAAATAAAAAAGCCAATGTATTGGTTAGGGAGAGAACGACATTTTTTCAACCATTTTTCCCAAATTGCCTTCACGTCCTCTTCTCCTCCTTTGCCTCGTATTCTTAACGATGCTTCTATGTTTATATCAACAGCCATTGCCCACAGCAACAAACGTTTTATTCTTACATGATTTTACATTGGAACGTCTCCATGTCAAGTAGCATAATACGTCTGTTGCCAAAAGTCAATGGAATGTTTTGATGGGACTGGTGCAAGCCCCCTTCCGCGCTTCAATGCCTGTGTGGTCTCAGTCGGACTGCCATTCGCCATTCATATAGACGAACGGAGACGGAAAAGGTTTCAATGCATCCACATTCTTGAAGCCGGTGGCCATGCCCTTTATCCATTTTATTATGCAGAAAGAATGTTATGATGAAAATGGTTTAGAGTACCCGAACAAGCTTGTTTTTGGTATATTTTTTCTATGCATCATCCACAACTATAAAGAGGCGATTATGTGAGCGAGGGGGAAGGGATGGGGCTTTGAATACGAACCGTAAATTTTTCGATCCGCCGAAAGTATTAGTGTCCGGCTTTGCCTTGATTATTTTGGTTGGAACTTTCTTGTTGATGCTGCCGACGGCGACCGTTGGCGGGAAAGGACTTCCGTTTTTAGACGCCTTGTTTACGGCGACGTCTGCTACGTGCGTGACCGGACTTGTTGTGGTTGATACGGGGACGACGTTCACGTTGTTCGGCCAGCTGGTCATTTTAGCGCTCATCCAAGTGGGCGGGCTTGGATTTATGACATTTGCTACGTTGTTTGCCTTTTTGCTTGGCAAGCGGATTTCCTTGAAAGAGCGGTTGTTGCTGCAAGAGGCGCTCAATCAGCTGAGCATCGAAGGGATTGTTCGGCTCGTGAAACGCATTCTCGTTTTTACCGTCGTTATTGAGGGCATCGGCGGATTGCTGTTGGCGATTCGTTTCTCGTTCGATATGCCGTTTTGGAAAGCCGTTTACTTTGGGTTCTTTCATGCGATTTCCAACTTTAACAACGCCGGCTTTGACTTGATGGGCGAGTTTCGCAGTTTGACCGGCTATGTGGAAGATCCGGTCGTGAGCCTTGTCGTGCCGATTTTAATTATACTAGGCGGCATCGGATTTATTGTCATGAATGAAGTGTATGAGTACCGGCAAACACGGCGGCTGTCTCTTCATACGAAGGTGGTGGTCATCACGACGGCATGGCTGGTGTTTGTCAGCATGGCGCTGATATTGCTGCTGGAGTGGAACAATCCGAAGACGATGGGGCCGCTGTCGCTCTCAGGCAAGTTTTTGTCCGCGTTTTACCAAGCGGTCACTCCGAGAACGGCGGGCTCGAATACGCTCAACATCCCGGATTTGACGCAACCGACGCTGTTTTTGATCGTGTTTCTCATGTTTGTCGGCGCTTCCCCGGGTTCGACGGGCGGAGGAATCAAAACAACGACCTTTACGACGTTGCTCGGCGCGGTTTGGTCGCAAATCCGCGGGAAGGAAGACGTCGTTTTGTTCCGAAAACGAATCGTCTACGATACGGTATACAAGTCGCTGACCGTGACGATGAGCGGATTGTTTGTCGTCATGCTTGTGACGATGGTGTTGACGATTACCGAAAAGGGAAAAGACTTTTTAATGATTTTATTCGAAGCGACATCGGCGTTTGGGACTGTTGGACTATCGATGGGATTAACCCCTGAATTGTCTCCGCTTGGAAAAGCGATCATTATTTTCACGATGTTTGCCGGCCGCGTAGGCCCGTTGACGATCGCTTATGCGGTCACGCTGCGCCGTCAGCCTGATCCATTCCGCTATCCGAAAGGGAAAATGATGATTGGATGAGTGAAAAACAGAAAAATGTCGGGAGCGTGAGCGAAGGGAAAATAATAAAGGAAAAATAAGCCCAAAAGCCCAGAAATTCGCTGTTTTCCCCCTTTTTCAAGGTTGGCGGAGGGACAAGCAAAGGGGTAAGATATGGAAGCAAGAATAACTTGATACGATGCGCTGAATCCGGCATGGAGCCGGGGACCCGATTTGGCAGCGTCTGCTGTCTTGGGGTGAATCCGACCAGGAAGGGCATCTCTCCAAGCCCGAACCCGACAGCTAACCTCGCAAGCGCTTTGGGGAGGGACGAAGTATGGCCTTAGAACATTTGTAGCCGTTGAGTGCGTCCTCAGCGGTTTTTTCTTTTGAATCAATGAGTCAACTCTTATGCTTTTGGGAGGAACGGAAGCATGGCTTCGTTAAAACGTTTGTTGATCGGGAAACCGATGGAAACGAAACAGTTGAAACATGAAAAATTGCCCAAGTGGAAGGCATTGGCCGTTTTTTCTTCCGATGCCCTGTCATCGGTGGCTTACGCGACGGAAGAAATTTTGCTTGTGCTTGCTTTATTAGGGACAAGCGTCTTTTTCTATTCGCTGCCGATCGCGGTGGCGATTTTAGTATTGCTCTTGTTAGTGACCTTGTCGTATCGGCAAATCATTTACGCGTTTCCGTCTGGAGGCGGGGCGTATGTGGTCGCCCGCGACCATTTGGGGACGAACATTAGTTTAGTGGCCGGGGCAGCGCTTATGATCGATTATATCTTGACGGTCGCTGTCAGCATCAGCTCCGGCGTCGCTGCGCTGACATCGGCGTTTCCGGGGTTGCTGCCATGGAAAGTAGAGCTCGCTGTCGCCCTTGTCTTGCTTTTGATGGTGCTCAATTTGCGGGGCATTACCGAATCTGCGACTGTCTTCGCCTATCCGACGTATGTGTTCATTGGCTTCGTTCTTGTCATGATCGCTGTCGGCGGGTGGCAGTTGTGGCATGAAGGATGGCATGGGTTTACGATGCACGAACATGCTTCCACGGCTCACATGTTTGCGTCCGGTTATAGTTTGTTTATTTTGCTGCGCGCCTTTTCGTCGGGATGTTCGGCGATGACCGGGGTCGAAGCCATCAGCAACGGTGTGCCGGCGTTTCGGCCGGACAGCTCGAAAAACGCCGCCATTACCATGGGATGGATGTCGGCGCTGCTTGGCGTGATGTTTTTAGGCATCACCGTGTTGGCAGCTGGGTTTGGCGTTACTCCGGCTGAACATCAAACGGTCATTTCGCAAATCGGACGTCATGTATTTGGGAATGGTCTTGTGTTTTATTTGTTTCAGCTGGCGACGATGGTCATTTTAGTGCTCGCGGCGAATACGAGTTTTGCCGGGTTTCCGCAGCTGACGTCGATTATGGCGAAGGACGGTTTTTTGCCGAGAAGCTTGGCGGCCCGGGGCGATCGCCTCGTGTTTTCCAATGGCATCATGTTGTTGAGCGTGCTGGCGATCGTATTGATCATCGCGTTTCATGCCAAAACTCATTCGCTCATCCCGCTTTATGCGGTTGGCGTCTTTCTTTCCTTCACCATCGGCCAGAGTGGGCTGATTAAAAAATTATGGAATCGGCAAGAAGGACGGAAGTTCGGCGTGCTGCTCACCGTCGGAACGGGAGCGGTGGTCACCGGGATGGTCACGCTCGTCACGATGGTCGCTAAATTTACGCAAGGAGCGTGGATCGTCATTGTGGCGATTCCGCTGTTCGTCTGGATGTTCAGCCGAATTCACGAGCATTACAAAAAACTTGGCGAGCAGCTGCGGCTTGACGAACGGGAGCGGCAACAGCGCGAGAAACTGTTGAAACCAAAAGTCATTATTCCCATTTCCGGCGTCAGCAAAGTGGTCGCCCAATCCGTTCAGTACGCCCGCAGCATTTCCGACGACATTACGGCACTGTCGATTATTTTCGACGAAAAAGACGAACAAAAGCTGCGGCAAAAGTGGGAGAAGTTTTATCCGGACATTCCGTTGAAAGTCATCTATTCACCGTACCGAACCATTTTGTCGCCATTGTTAGAATACATCACGAAAGCGGAAAAAGAAGCAGACCGCGCACCGGTGACGGTGCTCTTGCCTCAATTTATCGTGAAAAAATGGTGGCATACATTTTTGCATAACCAAACAGCCATCATTTTGCGCTTTTTCTTGATCATGAAAAAAGATGTTGTCATTGCGACGCTGCCGTATCATTTGCGGGAATAATGTCGAGAAAAGGGGAAACATTTCCCCGGAAATCGATGCGTGTCGAATGGCAAGAAAGTCCCCTCTCCGTACGGAATTGCATATTGTACGGCAGGGGGGATTCATATGTGGTTATGGGTGTCCATGATTTTGCTCGCTTTCAGCGTGAGCATGGACAGCTTGAGCGTAGGCATTACGTATGGAATGGGTGGTGTCCGTTTCTCCTTTGTTTCGTTGGCGCTGATCGCATCCATGTCCGGGGCGGTGGTGTTTGCATCCATGAACATCGGCCGCCTGTTGGCGCTTTTTTTGCCGTTGCAAGTCGAGCGAGGGCTTGCTTCGGTCATTCTCATGGCGCTTGGCGGTTGGGCGATTTATAACGTCTATAAACCAAAGGGAGACGGAAGCGAGTTTTCGATGGAGCCTGATCGAGCAGGGGAGGCTAACCGATTCAGCGGCGCTGTTCAAGTATTGAAGCGCCCCGAACTTGGCGATCTTGATCGTTCAGGCACGATCAGTCAAAAAGAAGCGTTATTAATCGGCATTGCTCTTTCGATGGATTCATTTGGCGCCGGGGTCAGTTCGTCGCTTTTGCATTTTCCGCCGCTTTCGTTTGCCCTGCTGGTTGGCGTGTTTAATCTTGTGTTCATCCGGCTCGGCTTATCGTTGGGGTATATGGTGTCGAAAACGGGAATCATGAAAAGGGCGACCATGCTGCCTGGGGTTGTGTTGATCGTCTTGGGGTTGATCAAATTATTTCGGTGACACCATTTTGGCGGCTTGTTCGTAATTCAAGTGTGAATAGGATGAAAAAAGGAGAGAGGTCCGATGTGGAAAAAGTTTTTATCGAGACTCGGCATTGGCGCTGCAAAAGTGGATCTCGTGCTGCATCGCCCGCATGTGCGCCTTGGCGAAACGTTGGAAGGGGAATTTTTGCTGGAAGGTGGTTCAGTCGCCCAACACATTCGGAACCTAGATGTCGTATTGCAATTTGGAAGTGCACGCGGAAGGAAAGGCATATCGCAAAACCGCGGCGGTGATCCCGGTCGCATCCTCGTTTGCGATTCAGCCTGGCGAGCGGAAAGTGCTGCCGTTTTCGTACACACTGCCGCACCATTTGCCGATCAGCCGCCCCACGGTCCGTTATACGTTCGTCACCCGGCTCGATATTGCCGATGGGGCGGATGCATATGACCAAGACGCCATTCACATTTTGCCGCCGACCGCCTTGGAGCAAGTGTTTTCCGCATTGGCAGCCTTGGGTTTTCGTGAGAAACCGGCATCTGGGAGCATTACACCGTACGGACAAGAATTTTCATTCTTCCCAACGGGTGAGTTTCAAGGGATCGTCCAGGAGGTTGAGTTTTTTGCCCTTGTCGAGGGAGAAGGGGTGCGTTTGTATATGGAGGTCGACGTCCGCCACGGCTTTGGCGGGGAACGCGAAATGAAACGGGAGCTGTTGATGACTCACGAACAGCTTCGCGATTCGGCGACGGCAGCCCGTCTGCTTCGAGAAGCCATCGAAGAGGCGGTGCAGGCGGCTGGGGCGTTCGCCCAGCTGAGCGGGCATCCGTTGGCAACGCCGCATTCGCCAATCTATAGCCATCCCGTAGGCCATGATTCACCCGTCCATCATTCGCGCCATGGCGGACATGGGTGGGCTGGCGCCATTGGCGGATTTGCGGCCGGGATGTTGGCGGGAATGGTGGCAGAGGAGCTGCTCGATGATGTCATTGATGATGTGGCTGACGGTCTGGATGTCGATGACTGGTTTGACGGCGGCGATGGATTTGATGGCGGGGATTGGCTGTAAACAGGATGGAAGAAGGCGTTTCGCCTGAGGCGGGACGCCTTTTTTGCTGGTGCAGAAAGCTCGGACATTGCAGCGGGGAGGAGCGGATGGACCGACGGCGAATACATAAAAGCGGAGAAACAGCTAAGCCGAATGGAGCTAGAAGAGAGGAAAGATAAAAAACGAAGGAGGCGTCATCGGTGCGTTACTATATCGTTTTTGATATTGGCGGCACATATGTCAAACATGCCGTCATGAACGAGCATGGCGACTTTTTCGAAAAAGGGCGTTACCGTTCGGAGCGGCATGACTTTCATCAATTTCGCGATGACTTGCTTAACGTCGTCCGCCAGGCGCAGGCCAACTATCCACTTTCCGGCATTGCGATCAGTTCCGCAGGAAGCGTGGATAGCGACATCGGCGTCATCGGCGGAAGCAGCGCCTTGCCTTGTATTCACGGTCCCAACTTTAAAGACGTATTCGGCGGGGCAACGGGCCTGCCGGTAGAGATGGAAAATGACGCGAATTGCGCGGCGCTTGGCGAGTTATGGAAGGGGGCGGGCCGGGGCTGCCGCGACATCGCCTTTGTCATTGTCGGCACCGGCATTGGCGGGGCGATCGTGAAAGACGGACGTATCCATAAAGGGGCGCATTTGCACGGCGGGGAATTTGGCTATATGGTGATGGATGTCCGCTATGAGAACGGAAGGATCGAATGCAAAACATGGAGCGAACTGGCGGCGACAAGCGCGTTGATCCGGATGGCGGCTGAGGAAAAGGGGATGCCGGAGAGGGAGTTGGACGGAGAAAAAGTATTTGCGCTGGCCGAGAGCGGCGATGAAGCCGCGCAAAAGGCCATTGACCGGTTTTATTTTTCATTGGCCCAAGGGATTTTTAACTTGCAGTACGGATATGACCCGGAAAAAATCATTTTAGGCGGAGCCATTAGCAGCCGCCCCGATTTCGTCGACGAAATCAACAAGCGGCTTTCGGTGTTATTGTCGCTTGTTCCCATTGCCAAAGTCCAGCCGGTGGTGGAGACGTGCCAATTCAAAAACGATGCGAACTTGCTCGGTGCTTTGTATCATTACTTAGAGCGGCGTGGGGAGTTAGGGGAAGCGTCCGGTCCGTCCCATTAAGCAGCAACGGGAAGTCGACTGTTCTGTCTTGAAAAAAAGGTCGCTGACTATATACATGCTCATTGAAAAATTAACATTTGCTTTCTCCTTCAACTAACTTCCTCCCCCCATAGCTCAGCTTGTAAATTGAGCCCACAGGATCTTTGAAGGAAGTGCTGCAGCGCTTAGGGTGTGCAGGATAACGGAGAGGTTAACTCTTCATGTTGCATGTATGTAGAAAAAGCGCGGGTAGTACAAGACAAAGATTTGTAGTACAATAGAGCAGGCGCGGCCAAAAGCGGAGTGCTATTCCACCCGCTTGGCCCATATGTATAGAAAGGACGACCTCGCGCAGAAAGGATGGAAGGACATGCACTGGATGGAATTATGGAAGGCGATTATTTTAGGGATGGTCGAAGGGCTGACCGAGTTCGCTCCTGTTTCCTCGACCGGCCATATGATTATGGTCGACGATCTTTGGCTGAAATCCACAGAGTTTTTAGGCAAGTACGCGGCGAATACGTTTAAAGTCGTCATCCAGCTCGGCTCGATTTTAGCCGCTGTGGTCGTGTTTAAAGACCGATTTCTCGACTTGCTTGGCGTTCGCGGCCGTCATCCGGGCGGACATCCGCGCCTTAACCTCATTCACGTCATCATTGGCCTGGCGCCGGCTGGGGTGCTCGGCGTCTTGTTTGAAGATTACATCGATGAACATTTGTTTTCGACCAAAACGGTGCTGATCGGCCTTGTGCTCGGCGCGTTGCTTATGATTGCCGCCGACCAATTCGCCAAAAAAGCCGCGCGGACGCAGACGGTCGACCAAATTACGTACAAGCAGGCGTTTTTTGTTGGTTTGATGCAATGTTTATCCCTGTGGCCTGGCTTTTCCCGCTCCGGCTCGACGATTTCTGGCGGGGTGCTTGTCGGCATGAGCCATCGCGCCGCCGCCGATTTCACGTTTATTATGGCTGTTCCGATCATGGCGGGGGCGAGTGGGCTGTCGCTGTTGAAAAACTGGCAATACGTCACGGCCGCCGACATCCCGTTTTTCATTGCCGGCTTTTTGAGCGCCTTTGTCTTCGCCTTGCTCGCAATCCGCTTTTTCCTTGAGCTCATCAACCGCATCCGCCTCGTGCCGTTTGCGTTGTATCGGATCGTGCTGGCCGTTGTCATTTATTTCTTATACTTTTAGTCGCGCCGCCTGGTGGGGTTGTTCCGCCGGGCGGTTGTTTATCATCCTCCTTCACTCTGTTGGCTTGTGTACATTCCGCCTAGGAGGATAAAAGATAACGGATGGATTGTAAGGAAAAATATGCTTAGATTGGGAATAGCAAGTTGTTGAGAAAAGTAGAAAAAATGGTTGTTGCTTATCTGTACTATGAGTTATAATACAGATAAGCAGTTTAGGTGAGCCGTTTATTGGTCATTCCCATGCAAAACAAGGCGATGCCGAAAAACGGCCGTGGTTGGCCGCATCGGGCATCGCTTGTTTTTACCGGCGGGCGGTGTCTTGAATGATCGCAAGCAACGTTTGGAGCGGATCGCTTGCGCCGGCTTTCTCCATGTTTTTTCGGTAGCGGTCTTTGTTTTCATATAGGCGGTGAATGGCGGCTTGCAGCGATTCGTTCGTCAAGTCCTCTTCCATCAGCACTTCCGCATAGCCTGCTTTTTCAAACGAGCGGGCGTTTAGGATTTGGTCGCCGCGGCTTGCCGCTTTCGAGAGCGGGATGAGCAGCATCGGCTTGCGCAAGGCGAGCAGTTCGAAAATGGCGTTCGCCCCGGCGCGGGAGACGACGATGTCGGCTAAGGCGAGTAAGTGGGGCAGCTCTTCGTTGACGTATTCGAACTGTTTGTATCCGTTTTGGCCTTCGAGGTTTCGGTCGATGTTCCCTTTGCCGCAAATGTGGATGATGTCAAATTCGGCAAGAAGCGTCGATAGGTTGGCGCGCAAGGCATCGTTGATTGTTTTTGAGCCCAAGCTGCCGCCCATCGCCAGCAAGACCGGTTTTTTTCCGTCGAACTGGCACATCTTCCTCCCTTGCTCGGCGTTGCCATCCTTCAACTCTTCGCGGACAACGGCGCCGACATAGACGGCTTTATCGGCATTGACGTATTGTTTCGTTTCCGGGAAGGTGAGGCAGATTTTGGTCGCAAACGGCATGGCGATTTTATTCGCAAGCCCTGGGGTTAAGTCAGATTCATGGATCACTGAAGGCACGCCGTTCAGCCAAGCGCCGAGAATGACGGGAACGGAGACGAACCCTCCTTTGGAGAAAACGACGTCCGGTTTTTCTTTTTGGATTAGGCGGTACGCCTGCCAAACGCCTTTCAGCACGTTGAATGGATCTTTAAAGTTTTTCCAGTCAAAATAGCGGCGCAGTTTTCCGGTCGAAACCGAATAGTACGGGACGCCGTCGATGCGGCCGATAATCTCCCGTTCAATCCCTTGATGAGATCCGATGTAAACGATATCCCATCCAAGCTCTTTCAATTTTGGGATGAGGGCGACGTTGACCATCACGTGGCCGGCTGTGCCGCCGCCGGTTAAGATGATTTTTTTTGCCAATGCGGATCACCTGTCTTTTTTAATGGCTCATGTATCGTTTATGTATTATAGCAGATTCCACTTCGCTTTGGGAGGAAACCAAGCGATGGCGGTTTTCGTATAGGAAATAAAAAGACTGGACGGTCTGCATGAAATTTTCATGATTTTCTTTTCGGTTTCTCATTTGTTTGTTATATGATAAAACACCTATATCGTGATGATCGCGAATATAGAAAGTTCATTTTTCTATTTTCAGAGAGAAGAAATATTGGTAAAGTACAATCAAGAGGTGAATGCCATGTGGGCTTGGCTGTTTGTCTGCTTCATAGGGGGAATTGTCATTTATGGGATTGTACCGACGATCATTATTCGCAAAAAGCGGGTGCGTTTGTTTCGGGAGGGAACGGCATCCGATTGTCTGGCGCTGACGTTTGATGACGGCCCCGACCCGTATTATACGCCAAAGTTGCTTGATTTATTAAAGAAATATGGCGTGAAGGCGACGTTTTTCGTTGTCGGCCGCAAAGTCGAGCGCTATCCGGATATTGTGCGGCGGATGGCCGAAGAAGGCCATGAAATTGGGATTCATAATTACCGCCACATCAGCAATTGGCTGTTGCCGCCGCTTTGGTTGGATTGGGGGGTGCGCCGCGCCGCTAAGGCGATTGAGCGGGCGACAGGGAAACAGCCGATGTATTATCGCCCGCCGTGGGGGCATTTTAACGCTTGGACACCAATCGTGCAAAAGCGGTATACAACGGTGTTATGGTCGCATATTCTTGGCGATTGGAACGAAAAAATTGGTACAATGGAATTGTTCCGCCGCTTGCGTTCGTCCATACGCGGCGGGGCGGTGATTGTGCTTCATGACAATGGGGATGCGCTAGGTGCTGACAAACGCGCGCCAGAGCAAATGTTGTCAGCGCTCGAGCTGCTGTTTAAGGATGAAGCAGCGAAAAAGATGCGTTGGGTGACGATTACGGAATTGAGAAATGTGCAAACTAATACACAAATCTCGGCAATGTAGCGGGGGAGCTATGGATACAAGCGTATGGTTGCCGTATGTCCAGTCATACGGATATGTGATGCTGTTTTTCTTTTTGTTTTGCGGCATTGTCGGCATTCCGGCGCCGGAGGAAAGTTTGCTGTTTTTGGTCGGCGTGATGGTTGCCAAGGAGCAGTTGCTGCTTGGACCGTCGCTCGCTTCATGCTGGGGCGGGGCGATGGCCGGCATGGTGACGGCATACGGTGCCGGCCGGTGGTGGGGGGCGCCGTTTGTGCAAAAGTACGGCAAGTGCGTTGGAATTACGGCTGAACGTTGGGAGCGGGCTCGCCGATGGTTTGGCCGCTATGGCAAATGGGGGATTTTGTTCGGCTGTTATGCTCCCGGGGTGCGGCAAATTTGCCCGTATATGGCGGGAGTGAGCCGGTTTCCGTTCGGGCCGTTTTTGTTGCTGTCGGCGCTTGGAACGGCAGGTTGGGCCGTTCCGTTGACCGCGGCGGGGCTTTGGCTCGGCCAGCGCATCCATATCCCCCTGATTTCTTTTCCGCTTGCTGGTTTGGCGTTGTTTTTGCTTTTTTTGCTTGCGGCATGGGTTGGGCAGCGGAGGCGCAAAAAATCTTTCGAAAGCTAAAGGGTGCGATCGATGATGAAAGTATTGTTTTTGCCGCTGTTTCAAATGAATACGGGACACCATAAAGTAGCCGATACGTTGATGGATTTTTTGCGCCGCCAGTTTCCGGCGGTCGAAAGCAAAAAGATCGATTTTTTGAGCTATTGCAATGAACTGATGGAAAAAATGGTGTCAGAGGCCTACTTGCGCTGGATTCGCTCGCATCCTGCTTCGTACCACCGTGTGTACAAAACGCTGATGTACCAAGATCCGCCCCGGTTTGAGTTCATTTCGTTTGAGCCATGGCTGCCTTATTTTGAAAGCAAAATGAAAAAGATGGTGGAAGAAGAACAGCCGGATTTAATCGTCTGCACCCATTCGTTTCCGTCGCGCATTTTGCAGCGGCTGAAGCGAAAACGGGTGTTGACGGTTCCAGTTGTCAATGTCTACACCGACTTTTTTATGAACAGCATCTGGGGGAAACGGTTTATTGACTATCATTTTGTTCCCCATCAAGAGGCGAAATGGGAGCTGATCACAAAGTACGGGGTTGACAAAGGACGCATCATCGTCACTGGCATCCCAGTGCACGATGTGTTTATGAATCGGTCGGAAGCGAGACGCAAACGGCAGCCTGCTCATGTGCTTGTCGCCGGTGGAAACCAAGGGCTTGGCAATATGCTGGCGTTTTTGCGGGCGGCCCGCACGTCAACGTTGTTCCGCTATTCGGTGCTGTGCGGCGCCAATCGCCAGCTGTACGAGGAAATCGCCAGCTGGCAGCTGCCTCATATTCAGCCGCTTCCATACATCGCTGACCCGGAAGAGATGAATCGGCTGTATGAAGAGGCGGATGCCGTCATTACGAAACCAGGCGGGGTGACGGTCAGCGAGTTGCTTCATAAGCGCATTCCGATTTTTACGATCGATTGCTTGCCTGGGCAGGAGCGCATCAATTTGCAATATTTGCAGCAAAATGGTCTCATTTATCATTTGGTCGGGCCAGAAAGCAGCGAGCAGCACATGCTTCGCTTGTTGATGGATGACGTGGAGAAAAACCGGTTTTTCCGCCGTGTGTCCGATTATTTTGCCGGTGTGGAAAAAACGGCGCAAGAAGCGCTCGCCGAAGTGGTAGCGGCCATGCCGCAACGCATGGCTTGGCGCGTGTTGCATCCGTAGCGACAGAAGGTGTCCCAAAACGGTCGGGGCACCTTTTCTTATTCCTGTATATACGTGTAAAACAAATGCTGGAAAACGATATGTTGTGCTTTGTTGAAAGAAGAACCACCTTTTTAGACACCCTCACTTTTTTGTTCCTTATCGCTTATGGGGGGTGGCGAAACAACCTGCATCGTACATATAAAATATCAGACCGTTGGGCGCGAAACGTGTTACAATAGGAACGATGGCCAAGGAAAGAGGAGGAACGATGATGAAAACGAGAGTTGGCGTGTTATACGGCGGCAAATCACCGGAGCACCAAGTATCGTTGTCGACGGCGATGGCGGTGATGAACGCCATTGATCCTCATAAATTCGATGTCATTCCGATTTATATTACACCGGAAGGTCAATGGATCAAGGGCGAACAACTGACCGGACCGATCGAGGAAATCAAGCAGCTGCAATTCACTTCGGCGGCGACCGCCTTGATACCGGTTTCCTTGAACCAAGTTCCGGCTGCCGATTCGGCTGCGGCAGGAAACGAGGAAATGATCGATGTCATTTTCCCGCTTTTGCATGGGCCGAACGGCGAAGACGGAACGGTGCAAGGGTTGCTTGAGATATTGAACATTCCGTATGTCGGCAACGGGGTGCTTGCTTCCGCGGTCGGCATGGATAAGGTGATGATGAAAAACTTGTTTGCGCAGGCCGGGTTGCGCCAAGCAAAATATATCGCCGTGACGAAGTACGATTGGCAAAAAAGCGGCGAAACGGTGTATGACCGGATCGAACAAGAGCTTGGCTACCCGTGCTTTGTCAAGCCAGCCAACGCCGGTTCGAGCGTCGGCATTTCCAAATGCAAGCAGCGCGGCGATTTAAAAGCCGCATTTATCGAGGCATTTCAGTATGACCGAAAAATTATTATTGAAGAGGCGATTGTCGGCCGCGAAATTGAAATCGGCGTGATCGGAAATGATGAGCCGATTTGTTCGGTCGTTGGCGAAATTGTTCCCAAAAAGGAATTTTATGACTATGAAGCGAAATACGAAGACGGGCAAACCGAATTGATCATCCCAGCGGACGTAACGAAAGAACAGTATGAGACGATCAAACAAATGGCCATTACGGCGTTTCAGGCGCTGGATTTGTCTGGACTTGCGCGCGTCGATTTTTTCCTCGCCGAAGATTGCGCTGTTTATATCAACGAAGTGAACACGATGCCAGGCTTTACGCCATACAGCATGTTCCCGCTTCTTTGGCAGCACAGCGGTGTGCCGTACCCGGAGCTGATTGAACGGCTTATCGCGCTCGCATTGGAACGACATCAAGAAAAGCAGACGATCACGTACACGTTCAAAAAAGAAAAGAGGTGAGAGCCGATGATCAAACGGACAGTGCGGCAAATCGCCGAAATGGCTGACGGACAGTGTTTAAAGCCGGAATGGGAGAATATAGTCGTAAGCGGTGTGTCAACCGACACAAGGACGATCCAAGCCGGCAACTTGTACATTCCGTTGCGTGGTGCGACCTTTAACGGCCACGATTTCGTGCAAGAAGCGGCGCAAAAAGGAGCCGCCGCCGTACTCTGGGCGGAACGAGAAGGAACGCCGCCGGAAGGTGTGCCAGTGGTCGTTGTGGATGATACGCTTTTGGCATTGCAGCGGCTCGCCGCCCGCTACCGCGAGCAGCTTGGACTGAAGGTGATCGGCGTCACTGGCAGCAACGGCAAAACGACGACGAAAGATATGATTGCCGCGCTGCTTTCGACCCGCTATCGGGTGCAAAAGACCGAAGGGAACTTGAACAATCACATCGGCGTGCCGTTGACGCTTCTGTCGCTTGAGGAAGATACGGAGATGGCTGTCGTGGAAATGGGAATGAGCGGGTTTGGCGAAATCGAGCGGCTGACCATGATCGCCCGTCCGGACGCAGCGGTCATCACGAATATCGGAGAAGCACACTTGCAGGAGCTCGGGTCGCGGGAAGGCATCGCCAAGGCGAAGTTGGAAATTTTGGCGGGTTTGCACCATGATGGTTTATTCGTCTACCATGGTGATGAGCCGCTCTTGACGGAGCGCGTGCCGAAGCTGCCGCTTCCCCGCCATGTCGTGACGTTCGGGGCGGGCGAACAGAACGATTACTATCCGACCGATGTGCGCATTGAAACTGGAGGAACATCGTTTGTCATCAATGCGCTCCCTGACCGGACGTTGTTTATGCCGGTATTAGGCAAACATCATGTATACAACGCGCTCGCCGCCATTGCGGTCGCCCGCTTTTTTGGCATCGATTGGGAAGGCATTGATGCGTCTCTCTCCCGCCTGCAAGTGACGCGCATGCGTACGGAAGTCGTCAAGACGAAATATGGCTTTACCGTCATTAATGACGCCTACAATGCCAGCCCGACATCGATGCGCGCCGCTTTGACGCTGCTTGGGGAATTAGGCGGCTACCGGCAAAAAATCGCCGTATTGGGCGATATGCTGGAGCTTGGCGACGAAGAAGTGGCGTTTCATCGAGAGATCGGGGAGGTGTTGCGGCCGGGAATGGTGGACTATGTGTTCACTTACGGGCCGCTTTCGCACCATATCGCCGCGGCGGCCGCCCCATTTTTTGATGATGGACGGGTGAGGGAGTTTGACGATAAAGCAGCGTTGGCCGAGGCCGTGCGTTCCGTCGCAACTTCGGATGACATTGTTTTATTGAAAGCATCGCGCGGCATGAAATTGGAAGAACTGCTCCGCTATTGGGTGTAAAATTAGGCCAACCGCGAAAAACGAAAAGCGGCGTCATGGGCGCCGCTTTTCATTCCAGCGGGGGTGGGGGGATCATGATTGGCTGCTTATGCATTCATGGCTTTACCGGCAGTCCGGAGGAAGTGGCGCCGCTGGCCGACTATTTGCGGGAACGGACCGATTGGGTCATTGAAACGCCGACATTGCCGGGCCACGCATGCCCATCATTGCAAATCACCGCATAACATGGTATGATAACTGTCAAACCTTTCTCTCGGATAAAGGGACGATTTTTTATAAGGAGTTTGGATAACATTGACGACATTTCAAGAATTAGGATTAAGCCAAGAAGTGATGAAAGCGATCGAGCGGATGGGGTTTGAAGAGACGACTCCGATTCAAGCGAAGACGATTCCGCTCAGTCTGCAAAATAAAGACGTAATCGGTCAAGCGCAAACCGGAACGGGGAAAACGGCGGCGTTTGGCATTCCAATCGTAGAAAAAGTGGATGTGAAAAACGGCGCCATTCAGGCGCTTGTGGTCGCGCCGACGCGTGAGCTCGCCATTCAAGTATCAGAAGAGCTGTACAAAATCGGCGCCGTCAAGCGCGTGCGCGTCTTGCCGATTTACGGCGGCCAAGATATCGAGCGGCAAATCCGCGCTTTGAAAAAACATCCGCACGTGATCGTCGGCACGCCTGGCCGCATTATCGACCATATTAACCGTGGGACGCTCCGCCTTGACCATGTGCATACGGTTGTGCTCGATGAGGCGGATGAAATGCTCAATATGGGCTTTATCGAAGATATTGAGGCGATTTTAAGCCATGTGCCGGTCAAGCGGCAGACGTTGCTGTTCTCGGCGACGATGCCCGATCCGATTCGCCGCATCGCCGAGCGGTTCATGAATGAGCCGGAGCTTGTTAAGGTCAAGGCAAAGGAGATGACCGTGCCGAATATCCAACAATATTATTTGGAAGTGCATGAGAAAAAGAAATTTGACATTTTGACGCGGCTCCTTGATATTCAGGCGCCGGAGCTCGCGATCGTGTTCGGCCGCACGAAGCGTCGTGTCGACGAGCTGGCGGAGGCGCTCAACTTGCGCGGCTATGCAGCGGAAGGCATTCACGGCGATTTAAGCCAAGCGAAACGGCTGTCGGTGTTGCGCAAGTTTAAGGAAGGTGCGATTGAAATTTTAGTGGCGACGGATGTTGCGGCGCGCGGCTTGGATATTTCTGGCGTAACGCACGTGTACAACTTTGATATTCCGCAAGACCCGGAAAGCTATGTCCACCGGATTGGGCGCACCGGCCGCGCCGGGAAAACGGGTGTGGCGATGACGTTTGTCACTCCAAGGGAGATCGGCCAGCTTCACCATATTGAGCGGACGACGAAGCGGAAAATGGAGCGGATGAAGCCGCCGACACTTGATGAGGCGCTCGAAGGCCAACAGCGTATCGCGATCGAAAAGCTTCTCAACGTCGTGGAGACCGAAAACCTGTCATTTTACAAACGGGCGGCGGAAGAATTGCTTGAAGAGCATGATTCGGTGACGATTGTCGCCGCCTGCTTGAAAATGTTGACACGCGAGCCAGATACAACGCCGGTGCAATTGACGGAAGAGCCGCCTTTAGCGGTCAAGCGGGAGAAAAAACGGGGCGGCCGCCCGGACGGCTCAGCCCGCAGCCGGACGAAAAAACGGCGGATTACGGCGCATTAAGCGCCGTTTTTTCATAGTCGAGGCATGTAAAACGACGGTCGCTTCGGGCGAATGGACAAAAAAGGGGCAAGCAGGCCGCCGACAGCGAAGCCAAATAGATGGGCCAATAAATTCCCATCTGGTGTCATGATGCCAAGCAGCAAATGAACCGCCATGACCGAAAGCAGCAACTGGGCGTGGCGGGGGGCGACTAAGTCGCGGCGGAATAGGGCGAGGTAGCTGTACATGCCAAACAAGGCAAAAATGGCGCCCGACGCCCCGACATGGGTGTACAGCGGCGGCAGAAGGAATAAAGTGGCGACATTGGCGCCGATCCCGCCTCCGATATACAGAAACAAAAACTTTCTTTTCCCAAGTGCGCGCTCTAGCCAGGGGCCAAACAGCCATAAGGACAAACTGTTGGCGGCCATATGGTGGAAATCGCGATGCAGCACGATGGGGCTGACAAGCCGCCAGCACTCTCCATGGCGGATCGCGCCGTTCGTCCCGACGGCGTATTGCCAAATGGGTTCAAGCGCTGTCAAGGAAAGAGAAAACAACAGCCATGCGGCGATATGGACCAATAATAAGGCGGCCACGACGGGATAAAGGCGGACAAATGAGCGGACATCGCTTGCATGTTGAAACACGGGTTGGTCTCCCTTCTTCGCGGAAATGGGGCGTTTTTTATAAGCTATCTTATGCGGGTCTCTCATAAAAAATTTGTCCGACCATCAGGGCGGATAGGATAGGTGAGGAAGCAGTGATCGTCGGCATTGGCATTGATATTGTCGAGTTGGAACGGATCCGCTCCCTTCTTGAGCGGAGCCGCAAATTTCCAGAGCGAATTTTGACGCCGCGTGAAAAAGTGCAGTTTGGCGAGTTGCCGCCCGCAAGACAGGCAGAGTTTCTCGCTGGGCGATTTGCGGCGAAAGAAGCGTACGCCAAAGCGCTCGGAACGGGGATCGGGCGGCATCTATCGTTTCAAGACATCGAGATCGTTTCCGATGAGCACGGAAAGCCGAGCATTGCTGCCCGCCGCGATGGCGAGACGGTTCATCTGTCCATTTCCCATAGCCGCGATTACGCCGTCGCCCAAGTCGTCATTGAGCGCCTTGGACCGATCACGCCGGCTGATGCTTGCCACAGCTAGTCTGCATATTCCCGAAAGTTGTCTCATATATTGTAGTGCATGGGTAGAAATCGATATATGAGGCAAAGGGGTTGAAGCGATGGGCAGAAACGTGCTGATGGCGTTAGTCGGCATCATTTTTCTGTTTGCTTTGGCTGGCTGCGGGTCGAAATCGCAGGAAGAGGTATTAAAGGCGCTTGATGAAAAGGTCGATGAGATGACGGGTTACCAGGCGGAGGCGAAAATGACGTTCCGCACCGGGGAGAAGCCGCAAGTGTATCATGTCGAAGTGTGGCACAAGCAGCCGTCCTACTATCGCGTCAGCTTGAAAAACGCTGACAAAAGGCAAAGCCAAATGATTTTGCGCAATGACGAAGGGGTGTTCGTCTTCACGCCGGCGCTCAACAAAACCTTCAAATTTGTGAGCGACTGGCCGAAAAACAGCAGCCAAGCGTATTTGTACGAATCGCTCGTCAAAGACATTTTGAGCGATTCGAAGGCGAAGTTTAAGGCGACGGACGATTACTATGTGTTTGAGACGAAAACGAACTACCCGAACAGCGAAGTCGTTCCCACCCAAGAGATTACACTGCGCAAAAAAGATTTGGCGCCCGTCTCGGTCAAAGTGATGGATACGGACCGGAAAGCGCTGTTGACGGTCGAGTTTTCCAACATCGAGTTTAACAAAAAGTTTGATGATGACGCGTTTGATACAAAGAAAAATATGACTGGCGCCCGTCTTGAGGTGCCGACGATGGCCGAAGGAAAAGAGCAAGTGATGGCCGTCATGTACCCGAGTCAGCTTCCGAAAGGGGTTCAAGCGCTTGAGGAAAAAGAAGTGAAAGGTGAAAACGGCACGCGCGTCATTATGACATTTGGCGGCAAAAAATCGTTTACGCTCGTGCAAGAAAAAGCGGATGTGCTTCCGGCGACAAGCATGCCAGTTCTTGTCAACGGCGACCCGGTTGATTTAGGATTCACCATTGGCGCCCTCACCGACCGAACGTTGACATGGTGGTACAACGGGGCGGAGTTTACGCTCGCCTCAGACGATTTGACGCCGGAAGAAATGGTGATGGTCGCCAGCTCCGTGCAAGAAAAAGCGGCAAAATGACAGTGCGGTTTTGCAAACAGGCGGCTCTCCGCGTTGAAGCGGAGAAGCTGCTTTTTGTTTTTGTGCAGAAGCAGTGAAGGCAGGCCAGTGGACGAATCGTGGCGATCTCCAATGTTTTCCGCCGTTTTTCTCATTTTTCCGCCGCTCATCCTATTCCTTCTTCCCTAGGAACATGGTAAACTAAAAAAGGAATCCAATCGATTCAAGCGCTTTCAAACTGGCTATGACTAGAAAGGCAGCGAGAGAGGATGGACGAGTTTCACCGCGATACGTGGGTGGAAATTGATTTGGATGCCATTTACGACAACGTCGTGAATTTGCGCCGCTTTTTGCCGGAGGGTACGCAAATTATGGCCGTTGTCAAGGCGAACGCCTACGGGCACGGCGATGTCCAAGTGGCGGCAACGGCGCTTGAAGCGGGCGCTTCCCGCTTGGCCGTCGCCTTTTTGGACGAGGCGCTTGCCTTACGAAAAAAAGGCATCGATGCCCCGATTTTAGTGCTTGGAGCGTCTCGTCCCGAGGATGTGGCGTTGGCCGCCGAACACCGCATCGCCTTAACCGTATTTCGCTCTGATTGGCTCGAGAAGGCGTCATCGCTGTATAACGGTTCGACCCCGATTCATTTCCATTTAAAGATGGACACAGGAATGGGACGGCTTGGGGTGAAAGACGAAGAGGAGACAAAGCGAATAGCGGCCTTGATCGATCGCCATCCGCCCTTTGTGCTTGAAGGGGTGTATACGCATTTTGCGACCGCTGATGAAGTAAATACGGATTACTTTTCTTATCAATACGCCCGCTTTTTGCATATGCTTGACTGGCTGCCGTCGCGGCCGCCGCTCGTTCATTGCGCCAACAGCGCGGCGGCCCTTCGTTTTTCCGATCGAGCGTTTAACATGGTTCGCTTTGGCATTTCGATGTACGGGCTCGCCCCATCGCCGGACATCAAGCCGCTCCTCCCATACGAATTGAAAGAGGCATTTTCGCTCCATAGCCGCCTCGTACACATCAAAAAACTGCGACCAGGGGAAAAGGTGAGCTACGGTGCGACGTACACCGCGCAGACGGAAGAGTGGATCGGCACGATCCCAATCGGTTATGCGGACGGCTGGCTGCGAAGGTTGCAGCACTTTCATGTGCTTGTTGGCGGGCAGCGGGCGCCGATCGTCGGCCGCATTTGCATGGACCAATGCATGATCCGCCTGCCTGGGCCGCTGCCTGTCGGGACGAAGGTGACATTAATTGGCCGCCAAGGGGACGAAGTCATTTCCATTGATGATGTCGCCCGCCATTTGGACACAATCAATTATGAAGTGCCGTGCACGATCAGCTACCGGGTGCCCCGTATTTTTTTCCGAAATAAGCGTATAATGGAAGTGAGAAACGCCGTTGGCCGCGGATGAAGCGATGCATAATTTGCTTCGGAAGACAAAGGATAGAAAATGGAGAAATGACTTTGCAGCGCCGTTGTTTAATGGTATCATGAAGTGGAAGCAATCGGTTGCAGTTCGTGGAGGTGTATATTTGTGTCGGAATCTGGCGCAACAACGGAAATCGTCGTTCGTTTGCCGCAGTCGCTGCTGACAGAACTGGACGTGCTCGTAAAGCAGGAAAATGGCAACCGCAATGAACTCATTTATCAGGCGACGAAAATGTACATTCGCGAGCGGAAAAAGCGGCAAATTCGCGAGGCGATGAGACGAGGCTACATGGAAATGGCGAAAATCAATTTATCTATCGCTTCTGAAGCGTTTCATGCTGAATACGAGGCCGACCACACCGTTGAACGCTTAGTTAGCGGGGGGTAATGCTTTGATTGTCAAACGTGGCGACGTGTATTTTGCGGACCTTTCCCCGGTTGTTGGCTCGGAGCAGGGCGGCGTGCGCCCCGTGTTGGTGATCCAAAACGATATCGGCAATCGTTTTAGCCCGACGGTGATTGTCGCGGCGATTACGGCGCAAATCCAAAAAGCGAAGCTGCCGACGCATGTCGAGATTGACGCGAAACGCTACGGGTTTGAACGCGATTCGGTCATTTTGCTTGAGCAAATTCGCACGATCGACAAGCAACGGCTGACCGATAAAATCACTCATTTGGACGATGAAATGATGGATAAAGTCGATGAGGCGCTGCAAATTAGCTTAGGACTGATCGACTTTTGATAGAGCGAAAAACCTTTGCTTTTGGCATAACAGCGAACAGGAGAAACGGCGTTTTCGGTTGCCAACGGGCGGGCCGAGCGGATGGGGAAAGCGGCGTTGACGTGCGGCATCGGTCTTGATTATCGAGTGTTCACGTTGGTGAGACGGGCAGATCGGCCTTTCCGGAACGGTCTGTCCTTCCATTTTCATCTATGTATACTGTTTCACAAAGCAGCTGCGTACAGGTAGCGCTTTTTTATTTTCCATGTCATTAAGGAGGGAATCGCTTGGCTAACGAACAGCGGCTCATTGAAGTCATTGCCGCCGAGCAGCAGCTGGCAGCGAAGCAAGTCGAAAACGTCATTGCGCTCCATCGAGAAGGAAACACGATCCCGTTTATCGCCCGCTACCGGAAAGAAATGACTGGGGCGCTCGATGAAGTGCAAATTCGTGAAGTACTGGAGAGATGGGAGTATTTGCAGCATTTAGAGCAACGGAAAGAGGAAGTGATTCGCCTCATTGATGAGCAAGGGAAGTTGACGGAAGAGTTAAAGCGCGACATTCTTGAGGCCACGAAGTTGCAACAAGTCGAAGATTTATACCGCCCATATCGGCAAAAGCGGCGCACGAAAGCAACAATCGCAAAAGAGAGAGGGCTTGAACCCCTTGCCGAATGGCTCCTTTCGTGTCCACCGGCCCCAACTCCGGAACAACAGGCCGAAATGTTTGTCAACGAAGATAAAGGAGTCGCAACCGTTGAAGAGGCGCTTCAAGGTGCGAAAGATATCATCGCCGAAAAAGTGGCCGATGACGCTGCTCTTCGTCAATGGGTGCGCGATGAGACGCGGCGGAAAGGAACGATTGCTTCGGTTGCCAAAGCGCCGGAAAAGGACGAAAAGAGTGTGTACGAAATGTACTACGACTACGAGGAACCCCTCGCTAAAATCGTTCCGCACCGCGTGTTGGCGTTAAACCGCGGTGAAAAGGAAGAGGTGCTGCGCGTCTCGATCAAGGCGCCTGTTGAGGACATCATTCGCTATTTGCGGCGAAAAACAGTCGCTGATGAATCGTCCCCGGCCGCTCCCATCGTGGCAGAAGCGATCGAGGACGGATACAAGCGGTTGATGGAGCCTGCCATTGAACGCGACATCCGCAACGAGTTGACGGAGAAAGCGGAGGAGCGGGCCATCCATATTTTCGCTGAAAACTTGCGCAAACTGCTTCTCCAGCCGCCGCTCAAAGGAAAAACGGTGCTCGGCATCGACCCAGCCTATCGGACTGGGTGCAAGCTCGCCGTTGTCGACGAAACGGGGAAACTGCTTCGCATTGATGTGATCTATCCGCATCCGCCGCAAGAGCGAAAAGAAGAGGCGCGCGCGAAACTTCTTCGCCTGCTTGATGACGATCACGTTGATATGATCGCGATTGGCAACGGAACAGCCTCTCGGGAAACCGAACAGTTTGTCGCCGACACGCTGAAGCATGTGCAACGCGATATCTTTTATTTGATTGTCAATGAAGCAGGAGCGAGCGTCTACTCTGCTTCCGACCTTGCACGCGCTGAGTTTCCCGACCTGCAAGTCGAAGAGCGGAGCGCCGTCTCGATCGCCCGCCGCGTCCAAGACCCGCTCGCCGAGCTTGTCAAAATCGATCCAAAATCGGTCGGCGTCGGCCAATACCAGCACGATGTGTCGCAAAAAAAGCTTGCCGAGTCGCTTCGTTTCGTCGTCGAGACGGTCGTCAATCAAGTCGGTGTCAACGTCAACACTGCCTCCGTCTCCCTGCTTCAGTACGTGTCCGGGCTCACGAAAACCGTTGCAGAAAACATCGTCAAGCGTCGCGAAGAGCAAGGGAAATTCCGCAACCGCGAAGAGCTGAAAACGATTCCTCGGCTCGGAGCGAAAACGTACGAGCAGTGCATCGGTTTTTTGCGCATCGTTGATGGCGACGAACCGCTTGACCGCACGCCGATTCACCCCGAGCGGTACGCGGAAGTGAAGCAACTGTTGCGTAAGTTAGGATTTACGACCGCCGCCATTGGCAGTGATGAACTGCGCCAGGCGCTGCAAGCCATCGAGGTCGAGACGGTGGCTGCCGAGCTCGGCATCGGAGAACTGACGTTGCGCGACATCATTGACGCGTTGTGCCGCCCAGAGCGCGACCCGCGCGACGAGCTGCCCAAGCCGCTATTACGCAAAGATGTGTTGAAGATGGAAGATTTGAAGCCAGGCATGGAGCTGGAAGGAACCGTGCGCAACGTCGTTGACTTCGGCGCCTTTGTCGACATTGGGGTCAAACAGGACGGGCTCGTGCACATTTCCAAACTAAGCAAACAATACGTGCGCCATCCGCTCGATGTCGTTTCGGTCGGCGACGTCGTCAAAGTATGGGTCGAGCATGTCGATGTGGCGAAGGGAAGAATATCGCTGTCGATGGTGCCGCCGAAAGAGTGAAATGGAGAAAGCACTGCCTTAGGAGCAGTGTTTTCTCCGATAAAAAAACCAGCATTGGTTCAACAGTTTAATTTGCTCACGGTTTTTCTCATAGTAGGCTCGTCTCATCTGATTTTTCAGCCATGTAGGCAAAATCAGTCACCTCCCTGACAGTGGAAAGGTAATATATTGTATGTAGTGGTGAATTGTCCTGTGCCAAAAGATGAAGGAGAGACCCGCCATGGACCAAAAGCAGCTGCAAGCCCTTGTCGAACAAATTTCCATTCGCGTGTTCGGCAAGCCGTTCCGCCATACCGCTTTCTTCAACCCTCGTTTGCGCACCACCGGCGGGCGCTACATGTTGCAAACGCACAACATTGAGCTCAATCAAAAACATTACGAGCAGTTCGGCGAGGAAGAATTGATCGCCATCATCAAACACGAGCTTTGCCATTACCACTTGCACCTTGAGGGAAAAGGCTACCGCCACCGCGACCGCGACTTCCGCGAACTGCTGCAAAAAGTGGGGGCGCCCCGCTATTGTCGTCCAATCGGCCAAAAAACAGACAGGTCGAAAACGATCTATACATACATTTGCACGTCATGCGGCTTGACGTACACTCGAAAAAAGCGCATGAACACCGCCCGCTACGTCTGCGGGAACTGCCGCGGGCGGCTTACCCTAACAGGATCGAAGCAGGGGGATCAACAACTTTTGCAAAGTGTGAGTAAAAGATTTGTGGATGACATTCTGGAATGATCCCCGATGAGAGGAGCGAACTTTTGTCCGTTGTACTCGTCAGGGCCACCAAGTGAAGTGCGGTAGAAAAAAGCAAATGTCATGCCAAAAGGACTCTCTCCCTGCTCTGAAAATGGTTTCACTAACCGGTGATTGACGACGTCCGAGTGAGCCGGAAACATGTTCTCCACAAAGTCTTGACTGACTCCATCCGAAACAAGTTTTTCCATCAAATTCGGGAGGGTGGTATGCTTGTTTATAGAGAGCATCTCCTAGGGTTGTTTGTGTCGTTACTCACATTCTACAGGAAAGCATTCCTGTTAGGACCTTTTCCGTGAAAATCCCCACCACTTGGTGAGTGCGGTATACGCTCCTGATCCGGGTGGGTATACTGAAAATGGCCAAAAAAGGCAATAGGAAAGCAGAGGTGCCCAATTTTTCGGCATCTCGTATAACCTGTCTGCCTTTTGGCTAGACTAAATCAGTTGTGGTTGGCGGAACGGCTCTTTGCGGGAGATCATGCAAAAGATGATCACCAACATTCGTCGAGCCGTGGCGATGAGGGCTTTTTTCTTCCCGCACCGGGCCGCCAACGACCAAAATTTTCGGGACAAAGGATGCGTCTTGGATCGAGCTGCTGACCATGCCGCCTCGCATAACGCCGATCGGAGATGGGGATTGCCTTTTGTCGTGCGCGTGCTCTTTCGCTTTCCGGCGCTTTCATGGTTGCCGGGGGACAACCCCGTCCATGAAGCCGCCCGTTCCGGCGTTTCAAAGACGCTCATATCGGTTCCCATCTCGGCGATGATGACGGCGGCGGTTTGTTTTTTCACTCCGGGCATGGTCATCAGCAGGTCCACTTCCTCGCGATACGGCTCGAGCAGGCGGTCGATGTGCTGGTCGACTTCTTCGATGAGCCGCTCCAATTCCTCAACGTGTTTCCACAAGAGGCGAAGGAGACGGAGCTCGTGTTCGGTCAAGGTGCCCAGCAGCGAATCGTACACCGCCTGCTTTTTCGTTTTGAGCCTGCCGCGCAGGCATTCATCCAACTCGTCCTTGTCCACGCATCCCTTCTCCAGCAGCCGGGCAAGGATGTTTCTTCCGGAAACGCCGAAGAGATCGGAGAGGACCGAGCCGAGTTTGACATTGGAAGACTCGAGCACTTTTTGAATCCGGTTTTTCTCCGACGTCAGCTGTCCGACCCATTTTTTGCGGAGGCGGGTAAAATCCCGCAATTCGCGAATATCCGCCGGGGGGGACGAAACTTTTTTCAACGAGTCCATGGCGAAGCAGCTTGGCGATCCACTCGGCGTCCGAGACATCGGTTTTTCTTCCCGGGACATTTTTGATCCGCTGCGGATTGGCCAGTGTCAAGTCGACATCACCCTCGAGGAAGGCGAAGAACGGTTTCCAATACACGACGGTGGATTCCATGGCGACATGGGTGACGCCATGTTCTTCGAGCCATTCGAGCAGGTCGCCAAGCCCCTTCGAGAACGTGGAGAAGGTTTGAATGTCCTTTTGAATCTTTCCCTCTTCTTCCCATAGCGCGCAGGCGACGATGGTTTCGGCATGAACGTCCAATCCTGCGCAGCGGGGATAGATGACATCCATGATGAAAATCCACCTTTTCGATGATGGAGTGCGCAAACAGTGAATCCACGGGAGACATGCGGCAGTTTTCCGTTCGTCGTCACCTTTCCTGTGCATCGGGAAAGGTCGGACAATGGGTGGTGCACCCAGTGGATTCAAACACTTTTCCGTACAGGGTCCAAGCCACCATTAAGCACAACGTCCTATTGAGCTGTTTGCGCCTACTCTTCATTATGGGAAGAAAAGGGGGATTTTCATCCCCGGGTGGAGGGCAAAGCGTGCTGCCCATGGACCTTTTCCGGGGACTTGATCAAAAAAAGCCCTCTTTTTTCTATCCCTTTTGGATTTTTATTGGATAATTAATACTCTTGAAACAGGAGAGTACTGCAATATGCGAAAAATGTCGAATATTTATACATAAAAAATACTTGTTTTTTTTTTGTTTTTTTTTAGAATAGAACTGAATTTTTACCACAAAGTATTTATAGTGGAAAGGAAATCCTTCTGCTATCCTTTTTAGCCTAAGCGCTACATCACCTACTGAGAAATATAGTGGTGATGGCAATCGGTAGTTGGATATAGAAGAAAGAGTTAGTTGTGAGAGAAGGCAAATGTTAATTTTTTAGTGATTTTGCACTAAGAAGAGTAGAAGGAGGGAAGCGCTTTGTACAAAGTTTCACAATTTAATGTCCCGTTTAAGCGGGGAGGTATTTACTTTTTGTACAATAGTCATACGGGTGCTTTTGTTAAGCTCTCTGAAGAGTATAGGGAATCTATTAGAAAAATAAATCAAGGTCGGTTTAATGAGGTGCCAGATAAACATCTAGATGATTTAAAAGCAGCTGGATTTGTGGTTGAAAAGTCTAAAGATGAGATAGGTTTGTATAAATATTTAATAAATTTATATAGATTTGGTAATAGCTCTTTTGGACTAACAATTGCAACTACTTTACAATGTAATTTTCGATGTCCTTATTGTTATGAAAAACACGAGGACGAATATTTATATACATGCAACATGAAGAGTTAACTTCTCAGTCATCCTGCACACCCTAAGCGTTGCAGCACTTCCTCCGGACGTTCGTGGATGTCGTCCACAAACCGAGCAATGGCCTGGACGATATCGTTTCGATTTTTGTGAAACACATTGGCGATCACGGTGTCTTTCAGCCATTTCCACAAGCGTTCGATCGGGTTCAGCTGTGGCGAATAGGGAGGAAGGGAAAGAAAGTGAAAACACGGCCCTTCTTCCCGCCAAAACTCCTTGACCATGTTGGCATGGTGAATGCGGGCGTGATCCAACACCAAGACCATGAGACGGTCTGGATACGCTCTTTGAGCATTCTCCCAAAATCCAAGAACGTCGCAGCATGGACAGCGGTCGTTGGATGAAGCACCGTTTCGCCATCGTGGATGTTGACCGCGCCAAACAGCGATACGTGGGTATGATGGCCGAACGTCGGCACTTGTTTTTGGCGGCCGACTTCCGACCATGTGGACCGCAAGACATGGTAAGAGCGGATATGGGTTTCATCGATGTACAGAAGAACGGCATCTTCTGTCTCCTTGGTGATCAAGTTTTTTGATCAGATCCATTTGCTTTTCCAATTGCTTTTGTCGATCCGGATTTCCTTTCGCCAGTGTGTACGTCGGGCGAGTCCATGACAGACCTTGACGGTGCAGGAGTTTTCGCAGCGCTTCACGGGAAATGGAAACGCCGAAGTGCTGTTCCACATAGGACTGCAGAAGTTTGGTGTTCCACGCCGAAGCGACGTCCCAGCCCAGTTCCGCGGGAGTGGTGGTCAACACAAGCTGTTTGATCTTTTCCTGCTGTTCTTCGGTGAGAAACGGCTCCCGCCCGGGGGCGAAATCCCGATGAAGCAAGAGCTCCAGACCGCCTTCGTTGAACAGCGACACATAATGGGAAACGGTTTGTCGGCACACGTTGACCATGGAGGCCACCTCTTTGCCCAAATAGCCTTCCATGACCAGGCGAACGGCCATCACCCGTTGACGAAGAAGGGCATTTTTGATTTTCCGTTCCTGTTTGCGAAGTGTCCGAGGTGTCCATCCGTGATCGTTGGTGATGCGCGGACGTTTCATAAATGATCCCGCTTCTTTTCCATGGGTTTCCTTCGAAACAGGATAACCGGAGTGGGCACTGGTTATACGAAGGTTAATCTTTTAATGAGCATGTATATAGAAGGAGTGTTTAGCAATGATTCATTATCAAAGAAAAATAGATATAAAGAACTTTACTATTTTTTTTATTATTTTTTTATTCGTAGTGTTAGTATGTTCATTTTCCTTTACACGTATTGCGTACCGCTCAGTAGGATTGTTCTCAGAGATTCGAAAAATGCTCGTACTCAAAGATGAATTCACATTTGTAATTTTACTAATGATATTAATTGTTATGTTGAATATAGAAAAAAGGGGATTTTATTCTCGTCAAAGGAATCTAATTTTTTATAGTTTAGTAGGCGCTTGCTGTGCCTTTTTCTTCATTGGTTCCTATATTTTTAAATTCATTACTGTATATCGTACGGATATTATCATTGATGCTTTGGTATTATTACAGATCATTTTTATGGTATTGGCTATTTGGGAGCTCCCGATCGGTAAACCATTAGAGAAATCTTCTTTCATTGGCTTGCTTGCTATCGCTATGGTAGATTTTTTTTTCACAATGGCAATTGTCATGTATAAAGAAGAAATTTCCTTAACAATCGAATACTTGAAAAACAAAACTTTTTATTTTGTTCAACCCATTTTGGTAATCGGTATTATTCACTTTGTTATACTTTTAATAAGCATAAAGTTGTGTGGTAAGTTAAATATTAGAAGTTTAGGACTATTTAATACATTGAATTTTATGAATGGCGTCGCCATATTTCTTTTTGTTTGGGTTTTGATTCAGTTCACTCAATTTGTTGTTGTTTATTTGTTGACGAATAGAGTTGTTTGGGTATTTACCCATCATGATATCATACCTGTGGAATGGCTTGGAAATTATTTTGCGTATATTTTGGGGGTGGGACTACCTGAGGAACTTTTGATGCGTGGAGTTATGTTCACTCAACTTTATGCACTTTTCTTAATTAAATTTCCATTTAAGAAAAAGCAGAGTATTTTAATGTCTTTAATAACATCACAGGTTCTTTTTGGGATGAATCACTTGCCTAAACTGGAGTTTGAAATGGGATGGGATTATTTGATTCGAACTTTTATGCTTGGTATATTTTTTGTGCTTGTTTATCTCAGAACAGGTAGCATATATGTGTCTATTTTCGTCCATGGTTTGATGGATTATCATGTTCCGCTCTTTTATTCAAAAGAAATGATTCCGTATACTGAAGATATTGCGACGTTAGTACAATTTTATACTTTAATAGCATTAATAGGTTGGCCGTGTATTACAAAAAAAATAGTATTTTGTCAAAAACCTGAACCCGTGGCAGGAGCATATTGAAAATGCTGGAGAACCCAATCATGCCGTTCAACTCAATTTCAAATCTTCACCTACACTTAGGCGAAGAACCCCAAGGGCAATATTTGTTCATTCGGAAAAGTTCTCTTAACAATTTTGAACGCATCTTTATCGCCCGAGTTTCGACAGTCACTAGGCAAACCAAATGCTTCTCGACCCTTGACACAAAAGGGATGAGAGGCATTTGAGCACACTTTGGGCGTGTATCTAGGCGCGAGGATGGATGCCTAGGATCTTCAGAGGAGGATCCAGCCCTAGAGCCGCAAAGAATGGAGCCTGTTTCGCCGTCAGTTCGGTTCGTTGATCAAAATGTCCAAGCATGAGACGCTCGCTTTCGTCTCTTACTGTCGACCACGATTCATGAGTCAGGAGAAAGGAATTAGGGAGAAAATGGTCGAATGGTACCGTTTCTTTTGAAAAAACAACATCGCAAAAACTATCTTTGCAAAAGAAGGTTGACAATCAAGATGATTGTGTGCTAAATTATAGAAGCCGTCGCTGAACGGTGGAAACAGCAAAGCAAGTTGCGGAAAAACGTATTGACAAACGACAAGTTGCTCAATATAATAAACAATGTCAATTGTCGAACATCATTCCGCAATAGCTCAGCGGTAGAGCAACCGGCTGTTAACCGGTAGGTCGTAGGTTCGAATCCTACTTGCGGAGCCATTTCTTTGGAGAAGTACCCAAGCGGCTGAAGGGGACGGTTTGCTAAACCGTTAGGTCGTGTCTTTACGGCGCGCGGGTTCAAATCCCGCCTTCTCCGCCACTTCAATACGTATATGCGTGGCCCGTTGGTCAAGTGGTTAAGACACCGCCCTTTCACGGCGGTAACACGGGTTCGAATCCCGTACGGGTCACTGAATAGCGCGGGGTGATCCCCGCGATTTGTGGTCCCGTAGTGTAGTGGTTAACATGCCTGCCTGTCACGCAGGAGATCGCGGGTTCGAGTCCCGTCGGGACCGCCATTGCACTAAATCGCTGGGCCATAGCCAAGCGGTAAGGCAACGGACTTTGACTCCGTGATGCGCTGGTTCGAATCCAGCTGGCCCAGCCATTTTTATATGTTAAATAGCCATTAGCTCAGTAACGAGCGTTACATCTTCGAGTTTGCTTCGAGTTGTCCCGACGCATCCTGCATATTCGAATATGCTAGTAGAGGAAGGGACATCGTTCACTGTGAGTGTATACCCAACCATGAGCCATTCGCTCAGTAACGAGCGTTGCATCTTCGAGTTCACTGCGAGTTGCCCCGACGCATCTCGCTTCCTTGAACAGACTGGCAGAGGAAGGGGCAGGTAGAGCTAGGTAGTACCTAGAGTGTATACCCAACCATGAGCCATTAGCTCAGTAGGTAGAGCATCTGACTTTTAATCAGAGGGTCGGAGGTTCGAGTCCTCCATGGCTCACCATATTAGCGGGTGTGGCGGAATTGGCAGACGCACCAGACTTAGGATCTGGCGCCTCACGGCGTGGGGGTTCAAGTCCCTCCACCCGCACTGATTAGTCCATATGCGGTCGTGGCGGAATGGCAGACGCGCTAGGTTGAGGGCCTAGTGGGGGCGACCCCGTGGAGGTTCAAGTCCTCTCGACCGCATTTTTTAAATAAACTATTGACACCAGCGCAGCAAGTCGCTAAAATGAAATTCGTCTTTATAGTGCAATAATGTATTGCGCTCGTAGCTCAATTGGATAGAGCATCTGACTACGGATCAGAAGGTTAGGGGTTCGAATCCTCTCGAGCGCGCCATCATCGGGAAGTAGCTCAGCTTGGTAGAGCACATGGTTTGGGACCATGGGGTCGCAGGTTCAAATCCTGTCTTCCCGATTTTGTTAAACTAAATATTATGCGGGTGTAGTTTAGTGGTAAAACCTCAGCCACGAGCCGTCACTTCGCCGAATACGCTTCGAGTTGCCCCGACGCATTCAGCTTCTTTGGAATGGGCTGGCAGAGGAAGGGGCATGAAAGATTGTGATAGGTGTTTCGTCAAAAATTATGCGGGTGTAGTTTAGTGGTAAAACCTCAGCCTTCCAAGCTGATGTCGTGGGTTCGATTCCCATCACCCGCTCCATGAAGAGTCCATAGGATTATTTCGTTCCTTGAAAACTGAACGAAACGAAGCGCGACGAAAAGCGGAGGCCGCATGGGCCAAAGCAAAAGCCAATCAACTTTCTTTTGGAGAGTTTGATCCTGGCTCAGGACGAACGCTGGCGGCGTGCCTAATACATGCAAGTCGAGCGGACCGAACGGGAGCTTGCTCTCGTTTGGTCAGCGGCGGACGGGTGAGTAACACGTGGGCAATAATGAGTTAAAGAGTGACGGGTTGGAACAGCCAAGATGGTATGGATTTCATCGATATGTACTGCATGTGTTATGTTGCATCCTTATGCATAACTTCGAGTTTTTACTCTAGTTTTGCAACACCATCCATAAACTTAAAACGGATGCATCTATAATTTTAAACACTGAATTAAACAGAATATATATAGAAAAGTGGGAATATATAGACGAGATTTCACAAAAAGTTAACGGGAGGAGTTATGTAGATTTTTATAAAGAGTATTTTGGAGAAATAATGAATTTTGTTTACTCTAAGAAAAAAGAAATACTTGAAACATTAAGAAGAAAGTTAAATGAACAGTCGAAAAACTATCTTCATTCTGATTTGAATTTAAACTCCATTATTAGGGATATAGAAGTAACCACTAAAGAAATGAGGTTGAATTGCAACTTTAACCAGATTCAAATCCTATATAATTCAAATCGTTTTTCAATGTATTTTAATTATAAAGAACAAAAATCGTTCATATTGTTAAAAACACCCAAAGATTATATAGATGTGCTAAAAATTTGGCATGAATTTGGGCATGCTATTCATTATCAGAATATGGATAACTCTCTCTCTTTTGTATTTACTAAATTACATAACCTACACAATATGGAAGGGATAGCAATACTATATCAATTATTAGGAAATAAATATTACAACCATCCATTAGATTATAAAATATACAATATGATGTGGTGGGCATTTGTTGAGTTTTTTTCCTTATTCGAATGGCTAAATGCAATCAAACAAAAGAACATATCCGACATATTTATGCGTAATTTACAATTTATTTTTGAAAAGGTTCCTACTTATCCTTGTCCTATAAGATATTTCAATAGAGGGTTTAAGTCTTTCAGATATATATTGGGATTGTTTCTTGCTCTTGGTATAAGTGATTATTTACATGAAAACCCTCGCATTTCAGGAGAATACATTAAAGAAATAATGTATAGTGGGGGAATCAATAAAAATAATGAACTCATTATAAAAGGTTATCAAAATATGGTGAATTCGTAATACTTACCCATAATAATGGTGTTTCTAAATACCCGAGTTCGACAGTTTTGAGGCCATTTTAGGCAAATGAAAATGGTTAAAATGCTGTGATATCAAGGATTTTACGATGCGGATCCTAGAAAAAAACGCTGAATTCCATAGGCACACGAATCATTTATTTTAACTTTTAAAAAAACTGAATATCGGTTATAATATAGGCATGTACATACGGCGAGTCACACGCAAAAACAAAGATGGAACGACCGTGGCGTATCTCCAGCTTGCTCACAACGAATGGGATCCGAAGGCCAAATATGCGAAAGGAACGTGTTGCAAAACGCATAACAAATGCATAAATGCACATAAAAATCCACCACCTTGGAAATCATATACAGTGACCAAAAAAACAACTCTCCAAGGGGTGGACACTATTATGATTTCCAATTGGAACAGCGAACATGCATGGACTTATGAAATTGACCCAATTTTAGAAGCATTATTTCGGTATATTGACTCGCTATCATTGCCGGAAACACCGTATGTGACAGGAAGACCGCCGGTGTCGAAAAAATCGTTGTTGAAATGTTTCTTTTTGAAAACCTATTTTTCCATTGATTCCTTGCGAAAATTAGTGCGCATCCTGCATCGTTTTCGCTGTTTTCAACGGGCCTGTGGGCTTGGTGAAGTCCCTCACCTTTCTACGTTTTCCCGTGCGGCGAAGTGGTTCCGGGAACAAGGATTTCCTGTTTTTCATGCACAGCTGCTCAAAGATCTAGAAGTACGTTATCCGCAAATCGTGCTGATCGACAGCACGGCCCTTCGAAGCAGTCTTTACGATTCACAGGCGAAGTGGGGAGTGTCCACCCGATATCACTGGTTTAAAGGATATAAACTCCATCTCTGCACCACCGCCGAGGGAATCATTTTATCTCATGTGTTGACCACAGCGAATCGAAATGATGCGGCAGTAGCACCAGAATTGCTTGTTTCTTTAAAGCAGTGGGATATCGAATTTGTATTGGGCGATGCCGCGTATGACAGTGAAAAGGTTCGTCAAACAGCAGAGCAGTCAGGAATCCTATTCATTTCCCCTATCAACCGCCGCAATAGCGAGGAACGAAAAGATGCCTATGGCCGGGTTCTTCCTGTCTTTTTGAAAACGAGATTTGGCCAATGGCTGTTTGGACTTCGTCGTGAGATTGAACGAGTATTTAATGAGTTAAAGAGTGACGGGTTGGAACAGCCAAGATGGTATGGATTTCATCGATATGTACTGCATGTGTTATGTTGCATCCTTATGCATAACTTCGAGTTTTTACTCTAGTTTTGCAACACCATCTCCAAGATGATCACCATTGCCTAGTGGCTATGGCGGAGGGGAAACACCCGTTCCCATCCCGAACACGGAAGTTAAGCCCTCCAGCGCCGATGGTAGTTGGGGCCAGCGCCCCTGCAAGAGTAGGTCGCTGCTAGGCAGCTTCATTCACCAGGGAGTTTCGACACGCCTCATTCCCTTTTCTTTTTTAGGGGCGATTACGCAACAGGGCGATCTGTCAGCGAGCCAAATGGCTATGCGGGATCGTCCTTTTTGTTTTCCCTTTTCTCCTATGCCTATTTTTCGTTTTGGAAGTGGCGGCAAGATGTTCGAATATGATACAATTTCAAAAGCAAGAGTGAAGATGATAAAAGGGGATAAGGTAGAACAAAATGAAAAAAATTGAAATTTTGGTGCATTCTCCGGAAGAAACGAAAACGGTGGCCCGCCGGTTGGCGGAACATCTTGAGCCGGGAATGGTCATCGCATTAGAAGGTGATCTCGGGGCGGGAAAGACAACGTTTACGAAAGGTCTTGCTGAAGGACTGGGCATTACGCAAACGGTCAATAGCCCGACGTTTACGATTATTAAGCAATATGATGGTCGGCTTCCGCTTTATCATATGGATGTATACCGACTTGAAGATGAATGGGAAGATCTTGGATTTGACGAATATTTTGCTGGCGATGGCGTTACGGTTGTTGAATGGGCGCATTTGATCGCCGGCCAGTTGCCTGAGGAACGGCTGACTGTTTTCTTGTTTCATCGAGGCGGTGATGAGCGGTTGCTTCGCTTTGAGCCGTCGGGGGAGCGTTATGAACAGTTGTGCAAGGAGATTTTTCCGTCATGAAAGTATTGGGAATTGATACATCGAATATGCCGCTTGGCATTGCGTTGGTAGATGGTGATGTCGTGAAAGGGGAATTCATCACCAATGTGAAAAAAGACCATTCATCTCGGGCGATGCCAGCCATTGAGTTGTTGCTTCGACGATGTGACGTTGCTCCAAAAGATCTCGATTTAATCGTTGTAGCGAAAGGGCCGGGGTCGTATACCGGGGTGCGGATCGGCGTGACGATTGCGAAAACGCTTGCTTGGTCGCTCGGTATTCCGATCGCCGGGGTGTCGAGCCTTGAGGTGCTCGCCGCCAATGGCCGTTATTTTCCTGGGGTGATCGTTCCGCTGTTTGACGCACGGCGCGGACAAATTTACACCGGTCTTTATCGCTACGAAGGCGGCGCGCTCCGCTGTCTTGAGGAGGACAGGATTGTGGCGGCGGATGAGTGGGCGCGTTGGTTGAGCAAGCAGGAAGAGGATGTATTGTTCATTGGTGCGGATGCACCGCTATATCGTGATTTGTTTCGAAGTCATTTAGGCGAACGGGTTCACGTGGCCCCGCCGTCTTTGGCGTTGCCGCGTCCGAGCGAGTTGGTGATGCTAGGCAAACAAAAAGAGCGCGAGAACGCCCATCTGTTTGTGCCGAACTACCTCCGCCTTGCCGAGGCGGAGGTGAAATGGCTCGCGAAACAAAAAGGGGAACAGAACGATGGGGATCAATGTTCAATTTCGGCCAATGACCATTCATGACATTGATGAAGTCGTGCGAGTCGAGCAGGCATCGTTTACTGCGCCTTGGAGTCGTGAATCGTTTTATAACGAGCTCATGTACAACCGCTACGCCAAATATATCGTCATGGTGTACAACGGGCGGATCATTGGGTATGGTGGGATGTGGCTTGTCATCGATGAGGCGCATGTGACGAATGTAGCCGTGTTGCCGCAGTTTCGTGGGCAAAAGCTTGGTGAAGCGCTCATGCGATGCTTGATGGACATGGCCAGGCAGCGCGGGGCGGCGACGATGACGCTTGAGGTGCGTGTGTCCAATCATGTGGCTCAGTCGCTGTACCGAAAGCTTGGGTTTCGCAACGGAGGCATTCGCAAACGGTATTATCCGGATAACTTTGAAGACGCGTTAGTCATGTGGGTGAAGCTGATATGAATGAAGATGTATATATGTTAGGTATTGAAACGAGCTGCGATGAAACGGCCGCAGCAGTCGTGAAAAACGGAAGAGAGGCTTTATCGAATGTAGTGGCGTCGCAAATGGAAAGCCATCGGCGGTTTGGCGGCGTCGTGCCGGAAATTGCTTCCCGCCATCATGTGGAGCAAATTACGCTTGTGATTGAAGAAGCGATGCAGCAGGCCGGCGTATCGTTTGCGGACCTTGATGCGGTGGCGGTGACGGCCGGACCGGGGCTTGTTGGAGCGCTTCTTGTCGGGGTCAACGCGGCGAAAGCGTTAGCGTTTGCCCATGGATTGCCGCTTATTGGGGTGCATCATATCGCCGGTCATATTTACGCCAATCAATTAGTGACCGAAATGAAGTTCCCGCTGTTGGCGCTCGTCGTTTCCGGTGGTCATACGGAACTCGTGTTCATGAAGGAGCACGGGAATTTTGTGGTGATCGGTGAAACGCGCGATGACGCTGCCGGTGAGGCGTATGACAAGGTGGCGCGGGCTTTAGGCCTTCCGTACCCAGGAGGACCGCACATCGACCGGCTGGCTCATGAGGGCGAGCCCGTGATGGATTTGCCGCGAGCGTGGCTTGAGGAAGGTTCGTATGATTTCAGCTTCAGTGGTTTAAAATCGGCGGTTCTCAATGCGCTCCACAATGCGAAGCAGCGCGGTGAGGAGATCGATCCGAGACAGATGGCCGCGAGCTTTCAGGCCAGCGTGATCGATGTGCTGGTGACGAAAACGGCGCAGGCCGCCAAAGAATACGGCGTACGGCAAGTGCTGCTCGCCGGCGGGGTGGCGGCCAACCGTGGGCTGCGGGCTGCACTGCAGGAGAAAATGAAAGAGCTTCCCGACGTGGAGCTTGTCATCCCGCCGTTATCGCTATGCACCGATAATGCGGCGATGATTGCCGTTGCGGGAACCGTGTTATATCAACAAGGAAAGCGGGCTGATTTGGCGCTCAACGCCAATCCAAGCTTGCCGCTTGTCTAGGCAGTTGAGCTGAAACGAGAAAGACACAAAAGGGCGATCCGTTTGCCTGCCGCAAACGGATCGCCCTTTTTGTTTTCGTGTGAAAAAAGGTTGTGTATATTTTTATCCACAAATCTGTGGACAATGTGGAAAAAGAGGTAAAACACGATCAACATAAGAAAAACAATACACAGCGATTTTTGTGCAAAAGGAAGATGCTTTTTGTGGATAGTGTGGAAAAGTTGGTGAATAACTTATATTCCATGGTGGAAATTGTGGATTCTTTTGTGGATAATGTGACTAACTAAAGAACAACCCGCCTCTAGTTTCGGCGGGTTGTCGTTTATAGTGAAGTATAAAGTTGTTCCCATTCGGCCAATAACATTTCGACTCGTTGCTTTCGCTCGTCGTTTTCTTGCGTCAATCGTTGCATCGTCTCATAGTCGCTGTAAACGGATGGATCACAAAGTTGCTGTTCGATCTCCGCGATTTGTGCTTCAAGCGCTGCAATCTCGGCTTCGATTTCATCCAAGCGGCGCTGCCGTTGGCGCCGTCGTTTTTTTTCCTCTTTTTCTTGCTCGTACGTTGTTTTGACAGAATCGCTTGCCGTTTCTGCCGGGCGGACGTTCAGGAGCGCCAGTTCGCGCATTTCTTCTTTTTTGGCGATGTAGTAATCATAGTCGCCTAAGTATTCCGTTAGGCCTCTGCTGGAAAGTTCAAACACCTTTGTTGCGATTCGGTTGATGAAATAGCGGTCATGGGAAACGAACAAAATCGTTCCCGGGTAGTCGATGAGTGCTTGCTCGAGCACCTCTTTGCTGTCGAGGTCGAGATGGTTTGTCGGTTCGTCCAAAAGAAGGACATTTGCTTTTTGCAACATCAGCTTGGCGAGCGAAAGGCGTGCTTTCTCCCCGCCGCTTAAAGCGGAGACCGGTTTTAAAACGTCATCGCCGGAAAACAGGAAGTTGCCGAGCACGGTGCGAATTTCTTTTTCCGTCTTTTCGGGGTAGGCGTCCCACAGCTCGTCAAGCACCCGTTTGTTCGATGACAAATCAGCTTGGTCTTGATCGTAATAGCCGATTTGGACGTTTGCGCCGTAGCGGAGCTCTCCTGTTTGGATAGGGAGTTTTCGGGCGATCGCCTTCAGCAATGTCGACTTGCCGATGCCGTTTGGCCCGACTAGAGCGACGCTTTCGCCGCGCGTGATGCGGAAGCTGATTTGGCGGATGATGGGTGCACCGTCGCCATAGCCAACGGCTATGTCTTCAGCGGTGAGCACTTCATAGCCGCTCGGCCGATCGATCGAGAACGAAAAGGAGGCTGATTTTTCATCGCCGACAGGCCGTTCGAGCCGTTCTATTTTTTCCAGTTGCTTTCGCCGGCTTTGCGCCCGTTTGGCCGTCGAGGCACGGGCGATGTTGCGCTGGATGAAGTCTTGGAGTCGGGCGATTTCTTCTTGCTGTTTCTCGTATCGTTTTAGCTCTTGTTCGTATTGCTCGGCCCGCAACTCCAAATAGCGGCTGTAGTTGCCGGCATAGTGTTTGAGCGTGGCATTCGACAGTTCGTATACGTCGGTGACGATTTTGTCTAAAAAGTAGCGGTCGTGGGAAACAACCAGGACGGCACCGGGATAGGCTTGCAAGTACTGCTCCAGCCAGGCGAGCGTCTCAAGATCCAAATGGTTCGTGGGCTCGTCCAAAATCAATAAATCCGGCTTGGACAACAGCAATTTCCCAAGGGCAAGCCGCGTCCGCTGTCCGCCGCTTAACGACGAGATCGGCGTTGTTTTATAATCATAGGAGGAAAACTGCAGCCCGTGCAAAACGGAGCGGATGTCGGCTTCGTATTGGTAGCCGCCTTGTTCTTTATATTGTTCTTGCAGTTCGTCATACGTTTTCAACGTTTTTTCATAGCGAGCGGGATCGGCGAGTACGTCTGGGTCGCCGAGTTGCATGCTGAGTTCGGCAAGCTGTTTTTCGAGTCCTAGAAGCGGGGTGAATACCTCAAGCATTTCGTCCCAAATGGAACGCGGCGAGTCGAGCCCGCTGTTTTGCGCGCTGTTTTGCGCCAAATAGCCAATTTTGATATGGTTTGGTTTGATGATGTTGCCGCTGTCGAAAGAGAGTTCACCGGCGATGATTTTCAACAATGTCGATTTTCCCGCTCCGTTGCGGCCGACAAGGGCCATTCGGTCGCGGGACTGTATTTCTAGTTTTATATTCGATAAAATAAGGTCAGCGCCGAAATATTTCGTGAGCCCGTGCACTTGCAAAATGATCATGTCAGTTCACCTCGCGAATAGTTTAACGTAAGTCGCAAAAACGGTCAAAGACGAATGATGAAAAATCGTGTATAGTGTATAAATGGAGGAGATTGTCTTGTCGTCATTCACTCATTTCAATGAACAAGGGCGCGCGAAAATGGTTGATATTACGCACAAAGAAGATACCGTGCGAGTGGCTGTGGCGCAAACGAGCGTGACGGTCAGCCGGGAAATTTACGAAAAAATGACGAGCAATGCGATCGAGAAAGGGGATGTGCTTGCCGTCGCTCAAGTGGCGGGGGTGATGGCAGCGAAGAAGACAGCTGACCTTATTCCAATGTGCCACCCGCTCATGTTAAAGGGGGTGGACATTGCTTTTGCTTGGGAAAACGATGGAGGAGCGCATAAGCTCGTCATCACGGCAACGGTGAAAACGAAAGGGAGCACAGGGGTGGAAATGGAAGCGCTGACGGCTGCTTCGGTCTGTGCGTTGACGGTATATGATATGTGCAAGGCGCTTGATAAAGGAATGGTCATCGGTCCGACGTATTTGATCGAAAAAACGGGCGGGAAGTCTGGCCATTACCGACGAAAAACCGATTAGCTAGGGGATGAGATCATGAGCAACGAACAACCGAAAATTCCGCAGGCAACCGCCAAACGGCTGCCGCTTTACTATCGGTTTTTGAAAAACTTGCACGCTTCCGGCAAGCAACGCGTCTCCTCTGCCGAGTTGAGCGAGGCGGTGAAAGTCGATCCGGCGACGATCCGCCGTGATTTCTCCTATTTTGGGGCGCTTGGCAAAAAAGGATACGGGTATAATGTCCATTATTTGTTGTCGTTTTTCCGCCGGACGCTTGAAGAGGATGAGGTGACCGAAGTCGCCTTGTTTGGCGTCGGCAATTTAGGCACCGCCTTTTTAAACTATAATTTTTCGAAAAATAACAATACGAAAATTGTGATGGCGTTTGATGTTGATGAGCGGAAAGTCGGGACGACAGTCGGCGGAGTGCCGGTCTATCATCTCGATGAGTTGGAGGAACGGCTTCACGAAAACATCCCGGTCGCCATTTTAACTGTGCCGGCCGCCGCGGCTCAAGCGCTGACCGACCGCCTTGTCGCGCAAGGAATTAAAGGCATTTTAAACTTTACTCCGGCGCGGTTGAACGTCCCTAACCATATTCGCGTCCATCATATCGATTTAGCCATTGAGCTGCAGTCGCTCGTTTATTTTTTGAAAAATTATCCATCGTCATCGTCAAAAGGAGAGAACCATACATGAAATATTTATTGCTCGTTCTTGTCATTTTGTTGCTGTTTGGCACGAAAAAGCTGCCGGAGTTGGGGCGGTCGCTCGGCCAGTCGCTTCGCGAGTTTAAAGATGCCACAAAAGGGCTTGCTGATGAAGAAAAAACGAAAACCGACCGATGACAAGGCAGGATGAGGAAACAATGAATGACAAAGAAATGTCGGTGTATGAGCATCTGGGCGAACTGCGGAAACGGCTCATCATCGTGCTCGTCTTTTTTGCTGCGGCGCTTGTCGTTAGTTTCTTTTTTGTCGATGATGTCATTTTGTATTTGCAGCGAACGGCCGAGGCGAAGCATTTGACTATGAACGCCTTCCGCCTCACCGATCCGATTAAAGTGTATTTTCAGTTTGCCTTTGTCATCGCAGCTGTGCTGTCGGCTCCGGTGCTGTTGTATCAAATTTGGGCGTTTGTCAGCCCTGGTCTGTATGAAAAAGAGCGGAAAGTGACGTTAAGCTATATCCCAGCGTCGATCGTTCTTTTTTTAGCAGGCGTCAGCTTCGCTTATTTCGTCTTGTTTCCGTTTGTCGTTCGATTTATGAGCCAGCTGGCTGACCAATTAGGGGTTCAACAAATGATCGGCATTAATGAATATTTTCAGTTTTTGCTTCAGCTCGTGCTGCCGTTTGGCATCGTATTTCAGCTTCCGATTGTTGTGCTGTTTTTCACTCGCTTAGGGCTTATTACGCCGCAGCTTCTTGTTCGCATCCGCAAGTATGCGTATTTAGCGCTGCTTATTTTAGCAGCGGTCATTACGCCGCCGGATGTGCTATCGCAAGTGATCGTCATGATTCCGCTCACCATTTTGTATGAAGGAAGCATTTGGGTGGCGCGCATCGGCTATCGGAAAGCGCAGCGAGCAACTGAACAGGAAGGCAATGAGTGAGGCGGAACGAAAAACATGGAGGGGAAAGCGAGCAAGGCCGGGCCAAACGAAGGGGCTGTCTCAAAAGCCACAAAACAGGGCTTTGGGGCCGGCCTCTTGTTTTTTGTTTCCATATATGATCGCCGCCATGAGATCGATGTTCTGGCCCCCTCCCGTGCGAATCACGAGAAGGGGGTCAGCGTTTTGAGGCGAAAAGAAGACGAAGGGCGGTGCCGAAATCAAAGGCAGCGAGCGCCGCCAACGCGATGGTGGAGACGTTCCAAATCGTTTCATGAACGCTTTCGATCGCCAAATACGTAAACAGGAAGCCCAAGATGAAATACGGAAGAGAAAACAGCCGCGGATGGCGCGTCATAGCCAAACCCTCCAAACGGCCAGCGGCAGTTCGGCCTGGCGCATCATTTTCTCAAGCTCGTCGGCCAATAGCGTCTGGATGGCGACGACGAACGTATTCATGGCGACATGGGCGAAAATCGGCACGAAAATGCGTCCGGTTTTGGCATATAAAAACGCGAAGACCATTCCCATAGATGTGTACAGAAGCAAATGTTCCGGTTCCATATGGACAATGGCAAACAGAAGCGAACTGACAACTGCAGCAGGCCAAAAGTTGTATTTTTCATAAAGTGAGCCGAAAATGATTTTGCGGAAGATGAGCTCTTCCAAAATCGGGCCGATGATGGACGTGACGACGATAAGCAACGGCGTCAGGCGGATGATATCGATGATTTGCCTTGTATTGTCCGACCCTGGTTTGATGCCGAGCAGCCGCCATTCGATGTTGGCGGCGATGCTTTGGGCAGCGAGTGCCAAAAAGACGCCTAAGACCGCCCACATCCATGACGAGGCGAGCGGCAGCCGCCGCATCGTTCGTTCGTCGCGGTCACCGCGGAGCAGCCATAGGATCATAACAAAAGCGAGCAGGAAACTAATGATCGCCCAATACCCAGAAGCCAGTTTGGCGGCTTCGACACGGTTTTCCGCTCCTTGGCCGACGCCGAGGGCGCGAAGAAGCGGCACGCCGACAAAGGCGGACAGCTGCATGACGATATACGTGATGATGACGTACCAGTAGTTGCGTTTCAAACCTTCTACCCCTTTTATTTCAACATTATATTCGTATTGTAGCACATGTAGGGAGGAAATAGTAAGGAAAGTGCGCCTCGAAGCCCCCTGCCGCCGTTGTCAAAAAATTGGCCGAAGCTGTTTATCGACTTTGGAAATGTGCAATAATGAAAAAGGGCTCCGCAAGACAAGAAGCTTAAGACAAAGCCGGCCGGCTTAATGTTGCCCGTTCTTCTCTTGAAAGAGAAAAATAGTTATTTTTTTGCATTTCCTACTTGCAAAACGGAAAGAAGTTCATTAATATTATAAGTGTGTTAGCACTCAATAAAGATGAGTGCTAATAAGAACGGCGAAAACTATCGTTAAGGAGGTCGTTTCCCGTGTTGAAGCCATTAGGCGATCGCATTGTCATTGAAGTCGTGGAAACAGAAGAAAAAACGGCTAGCGGCATCGTGCTGCCGGATACGGCGAAAGAAAAACCGCAAGAAGGCCGCGTTGTCGCTGTCGGTGCAGGCCGCGTGCTCGATAACGGCCAACGCATCGCGCCGGAAGTCGAAGTCGGCGACCGCATCATCTTCTCGAAATATGCGGGCACAGAAGTGAAATATGACGGCAAAGAATACTTAATCTTGCGCGAAAGCGACATTTTGGCTGTTGTTCGCTAATATATGCGCTGATCACATAAATATTCCAAAAACATACTTTGATGCTTATTCTTCATACTTAATCTGATTTGTGGCGTTGCAATTCAATTCATAAGGAGGTAACGGGGTATGGCAAAACAAATCAAGTTCAGCGAAGAAGCGCGCCGTGCGATGTTGCGCGGGGTGGACAAACTTGCAGACGCAGTGAAAGTCACATTAGGTCCGAAAGGCCGCAACGTCGTATTGGAGAAAAAATTCGGTTCGCCGCTGATCACAAACGACGGGGTAACGATCGCGAAAGAAATCGAACTCGAAGACCCGTTTGAAAACATGGGCGCGAAACTGGTCGCTGAAGTCGCCAGCAAAACGAACGACATCGCTGGGGACGGTACAACAACCGCTACCGTATTGGCTCAAGCGATGATCCGTGAAGGCTTGAAAAACGTCGCAGCCGGCGCCAATCCGATGGGCATCCGCCGCGGGATTGAAAAAGCGGTTGCGGTTGCTGTTGAAGAATTAAAAGCCATCTCCAAACCGATCAAAGGGAAAGAGTCGATCGCCCAAGTGGCTGCGATTTCGGCTGCTGATGAAGAAGTCGGTCAATTGATCGCTGAAGCGATGGAACGCGTCGGCAACGACGGCGTCATCACGCTCGAAGAATCGAAAGGCTTCACGACAGAACTCGACGTTGTCGAAGGGATGCAATTCGACCGCGGTTACGTTTCGCCGTACATGATTACGGATACGGAAAAAATGGAAGCCGTTCTCGAAAATCCGTACATCTTGATTACGGACAAAAAAGTATCGAGCATCCAAGAGCTGTTGCCTGTTCTTGAGCAAGTCGTGCAACAAGGCCGTCCGCTCTTGATCATTGCGGAAGATGTTGAAGGCGAAGCATTGGCGACGCTTGTTGTCAACAAACTGCGCGGCACGTTCAATGCGGTAGCTGTCAAAGCGCCTGGCTTCGGCGACCGCCGCAAAGCGATGCTCGAAGACATCGCGATTTTGACAGGCGGCGAAGTCATCTCCGAAGAGCTCGGCCGCGAACTGAAATCGACAACGATCGCTTCGCTCGGCCGTGCGTCGAAAGTTGTTGTGACGAAAGAAACGACGACGATCGTCGAAGGCGCTGGCGATTCGGACCGCATCAAAGCGCGCATCAACCAAATCCGTGCGCAGCTTGAAGAAACGACGTCTGAATTCGACCGCGAAAAACTGCAAGAACGCTTGGCGAAACTCGCTGGCGGCGTAGCCGTCATCAAAGTCGGCGCAGCGACAGAAACGGAATTGAAAGAACGCAAACTGCGCATTGAAGATGCGCTCAACTCGACTCGTGCGGCGGTTGAAGAAGGCATTGTCGCTGGCGGCGGCACGGCTCTCATGAACGTTTACAACAAAGTTGCTGCCATCGAAGCGGAAGGCGATGAAGCAACCGGCGTGAAAATCGTCTTGCGCGCGATCGAAGAACCGGTTCGTCAAATCGCGCAAAACGCTGGTCTGGAAGGCTCGATCATCGTTGAGCGCCTGAAAAACGAAAAACCGGGCATCGGTTTCAACGCAGCAACAGGCGAATGGGTCGACATGATCGAAGCTGGCATCGTGGACCCGACGAAAGTCACTCGTTCGGCGCTGCAAAACGCTGCATCTGTCGCCGCCATGGTCTTGACGACAGAAGCGGTCGTTGCCGACAAACCGGAAGAAAACAAAGGCAACAACAATATGCCAGATATGGGCGGCATGATGTAATCTCGCCGCAAAAGCCTTGGAACACTGGGGGTTTCCCCGGTGTTCTTTTTGTTTTGACCACATGTAGACCACGAAATCATAAGTTAAGGTGGCATCCATACTTCGATGAACACAACGACTTGTTTTGCCTGCTCATTTGTTTCATTGCTGATTCTGGTTTTGGGTAAAATTAGAAATGGAAAGGCGATATCCAAAGGAGGAGAATAGAATGAACGTGCGGATTGAACGCGATTCGCTCGGCGAGGTGCAGGTGCCGGCCGATAAATACTGGGGGGCGCAGACGGAACGGAGCCGGCAAAACTTCCGCATCGGTACGGAAACAATGCCGTTGGAATTGATCTATGCGTATGCGGAGTTGAAAAAAGCGGCGGCGATCGTGAATCATCAGGCTGGAAAGCTGAGCGAAGCGAAGCAGCGGGCGATTGTGGCCGCGTGCGAGGAAATTTTGCAAGGCCGCTGGGATGAGCATTTTCCGCTCGTCGTCTGGCAGACCGGAAGCGGGACGCAGACGAATATGAACGTCAATGAAGTCGTGGCGAGGAGGGCGAATGAGCTGCTAGGTGACGGGGAAGGGCGCATTCACCCGAACGATGATGTCAACATGTCGCAAAGCTCGAACGACACATTCCCGACGGTGATGCATATCGCGATCTACACGAAAATCCAAACGCACCTCCTGCCGGCGCTTGATGGCTTGATCGAAACGTTCGCTGCGAAAGAACGACAATATGAGAAGACGATCAAAATCGGGCGCACCCACTTGCAAGACGCGACGCCGCTCACATTTGGGCAGGAGATTTCCGGCTGGCGGACGATGCTGGAGAAAAGCAAAACGATGATCATCGAATCGGCCGACAAGCTGCTCGATTTGGCGATCGGCGGCACGGCGGTCGGCACCGGAATCAATGCGCCGCCGGGATTTGGCGAGCAAGTGGCTGAGCGGCTGAAGGCGCAAACGGGTTATCCATTCCGCTCGGCCGCAAACAAATTCCACGCGTTGACCAGCCATGACGAGATTGTTTACGTCCACGGGGCGTTGAAGGCGCTCGCCGCCGATTTGATGAAAATCGCCAACGATATCCGCTGGCTGGCGAGCGGACCGCGCTCCGGGCTCGGGGAGATCACGATTCCAGCCAATGAACCGGGAAGCTCGATCATGCCGGGCAAAGTGAATCCGACGCAAAGCGAAGCGATGACGATGGTCGCTGTGCAAGTGTTCGGCAATGACGCTACGATCGGCTTTGCGGCGAGCCAAGGCAACTTCCAATTAAATGTGTTCAAGCCGGTCATCGCCTATAACGCCATCCAATCAGTGCAGCTGCTCGGCGATGCGATTCGTTCGTTTGATGAACGGTGCGCCAAAGGGTTGGAAGTGAACGAAGTGAAGATGAGGGAATACGTAGAGCGGTCGCTCATGCTCGTGACGGCGCTAAGCCCGCATATCGGCTATGACCGGGCGGCGGAAATCGCGAAGCTCGCCCATCGCGAAGGGTTGACGCTCAAGGAAGCGGCGTTGAAAACGGGCTATGTGACGGCGGCGCAGTACGAGGAATGGGTGAGGCCGGAGAAGATGATTTAGCGGCACAAAACGACGGGGAGATCAGCCGTGAGTGAATAGGCGGGCCAAAAACGCTCATCCCGATTCAAGGGATGAGCGTTTTTCCATTGAGACAGCCTCCTGCCGCCAGCTGGCTGCTTTGCACCGGGCAAATGTTAAGCAAACAGGCGCATGAGTTCATTAATCGACAAGACGGCAAACAGCGCTAGGCACAGGGTGAGCAGCACATTCGAGAGCCAATGGTTGCGCCCTTCGTCCGGAAGCGCTTTTTTCGAGTTGAGCAAGTAAAGCAACGTGACAGCCAAAAACGGCATAAACAGCGCGCCGAGCGCCCCGTAGGCGATAATGAGTCCGACCGGCTTGCCGATGAAATGCAAGAGCATCGGTGGGAACGTGAGCCAAAAGACATAGAATCGGAACGCTTTTGACTGGTTGAGCGATTGGGCGCCAACCGGCGTTTTCCGCATGTTGCGGACAAAATCGGCGAACAAATACGAAACGCCGTTCCAAACGCCGATGACCGATGTAAACGATGCCGACCAAAAGCCGAGCAAAAAGAGCCAGCGGGCGGCCGGGTGCAGCTCGTTGCCCATGATCGAAGCGAATGACACAAGCCCCTGCTCACCGCTGATCGTCGTGTCAGTGCCGTACAACAAGGCGGCCCCAAGCACGAGAAGCGACAACGTAAAGATGGCGGTGACAATATAGGCGACAGCGGAATCATAGCGCATCGGCGACACGTAAGCGCGCCCTTTCCAGCCGTTTTCCTGCAGCCAGTAGCCGTACGACGCCATGGTGATGGAGCCGCCGACGCCGCCAATTAACCCGAGAGCATACAAAAGCGAACCTTTCGGCAAATCTGGAACGGCCGTTTTCCAAAGATCATCGAGCTGCGGCAGGACAAGGAGCGCTGAGCCGACCACGGTAATGAACATGAGCCCGACGAGCACGTTCATCACCCGCTCAAACAATTGAAATCGTCCTGACCAAGTAATCGCAAAGCCAGCCACCCCATGGATGACGGCCCACGCCCAAAGCGGAATGGACGGGATCATCGCTGACATCGCCAAGGCGCATGATGACGTGCCGGCCGCCCCGTATACGAATCCCCAAATGATGGCGTACACGCCAAAATAAATTGAGGCCCATTTCCCCATTGACTGCCAGCCCTCGAAAATGGTTTTGCCGCTGAGCAAATGCCAACGGCCGACCCCTTCATTCAATACAAATTTGAACAATGCGCCGACGATGATCGCCCACATAAAGACAAGGCCGTAGTTCGTTCCGGCGACAAGGGCGGCCACCAAATCCCCGGCCCCGACTCCGGTCGCCGCGACGATCAGCCCCGGGCCGATCATTGTCCACTTCGATTTCCCCATATTTTCTCTTCCCCCTTGTTGCAAATGGATTCCAAAAGTTCCGTATATTCGATATTATAGTAGTAGTATAAACTGCGTCTTGTCTACCGCTGAAAGACCCATTCATTACTATAAAAGGAGTTTGATGTCATGACGATTCACGAGCCGCTGCTTCCCCCTTTTGAAAAGGTGGTCCGCAACATCGAGCAAGTCATCGTCGGAAAACGCGAAGTCATCATCCTTAGCTTAACAGCGTTATTGGCCAAAGGCCATGTGCTGCTTGAGGATGTGCCCGGCGTCGGTAAGACGATGCTCGTGCGTGCGCTGGCGAAATCGTTCAACGTGGAGCTCAAGCGCATCCAGTTTACGCCGGATTTGCTGCCGAGCGATGTGATCGGCGTTTCCGTCTACAACCCGAAAACACAGCAGTTTGAGTACAAGCCTGGGCCGATTGTCGCCCACATCGTGCTCGCGGACGAGATTAACCGGACGTCTCCGAAAACGCAATCGGCGCTCCTAGAAGCCATGGAAGAAGGGAGTGTAACTGTTGATGGCGTCACCCGGGCGCTGCCGCAGCCGTTTTTGGTGATGGCGACGCAAAATCCGATTGAATATGAAGGAACGTATCCGCTCCCCGAGGCCCAGCTTGATCGGTTTTTGGTGAAACTGCACATGGGCTATCCGTCTCCCGATGAGGAAATCGAAATGTTAAACCGGCTGGAAAAAGCGGCTCCGCTGTCGGAGATCGGACCGGTGATGCTGCTTGATGAACTGCTCGCCCTGCAGCGAAAGGTGATGGACGTGCATGTGAGCCACACAGTGAAACGGTATATCGTTGAGCTTGTCCAGCAAAGCCGTCAGCACGAAGCGGTCTATTTGGGCGTCAGCCCGCGCGGGTCAGTCGCCTTGATGAAGGCGGCGCAGGCGTACGCATGCATTCATGGCCGCGATTTTGTCATCCCCGATGATGTGCAGCAGCTCGCTCCATATGTGCTCGCCCACCGTCTCTTGATTCGTCCTGAAGCGCAATGGGACAAGCTTGACGCCGACGCCGTCATCAGACAACTCCTAGCCCGTACGCCGGTGCCGGTGCAAGGACGGCGATAAAAGCGATGAACGCGACGAGAATGAAGAAGGGGAGGCGTTGGCTCCCGCTTGTTGGATTGTTGCTGTTGACCGCCATCTTGTTTTCCTACGCCATGTTTCAAGGCGGATTTGTCAGCTGGTTTTTGTTTTACAGCTTTTTGCCGTTTGGACTGCATGCGTTTGCCGTCGCCTTGTATCCGCTCAGACGCGTCGCGGTGAGCCGGACGGTGCCAGCGAAGCGCTATCATGCAGGAGAGCCGATCCCGGTGACGGTCCGCATGGAGCTGCCTTGGGCGATTCCGCCCGCTGCCCTCACCGTTTCGGGCGAGGAGCCGCGGCATGGAGGGGCGATGGCCGCGTGGCCGTTTCGGCGCCGCCTTTCTTGTGCGTGGCCGCTCTCGTTGCCGCGCGGCCGCCATCAATTGGACATCGTGCGCCTCGAGGTTTCTGACGCCCTCGGCTTTGTGAACAAAGCGGAATCGTTTTCGGCGCCGTGCACGATCATCGTGTATCCCCGCTATTGGCCTTGGCCGGTGGAAATGGTGCGTGAATGGTTCGCCTATGGAAAAGCGGCCCGCCCGCTTGCTTACCGCCGCGATCTGGCGGTGGCGGCCGGCGCCCGCGAGTACGCGCCCGGTGACAAAATGTCGTGGGTGCATTGGAAGGCGTCAGCGCGAAGGCAAGAGTTGATGACAAAAGAGTTCGATGAGCCGCGCAATGACGATTGGGTCGTGGTGCTCGACGGCGCTGCATCGCCATGGTTTGAGGAGCTTGTCACGCTGGCGGCGTCCATCGCGAAAGCGTTGATCGATGAAGGAGTCCCAGTCGGCCTGCTCGTGACTGGAAAAGCCCGTTCTTATTTAGCGCCGCGGCGAAGCGAGGAGCAGTGGCCGTCGCTCCTTCTCCGTCTGGCGGAAGCGGAGGCGAACGGCTCAGCGCCGCTTGCGTCTCAATTGGCGGAGGAGGGGAACTGGAGAACAGCGGCCGGTTGCGTGGTCGTGACGTCGAGGTTATCCGCCGAGTTGGCTGCGCAGCTGCGAGCGATGGCGTCAAAACGCTGCATAGTGTTGTATGTGGTCAACCGTGAATGGGGAGAGGACGAGCGGAGGTGGGCGGACGGACTCCGCCATGCGGGGGTGCACGTATCCCACATGCCCCCCCAATCATGGCAAACCGTCCGGCAAGGAGGAGAAGACGGATGAGGCGGTTAGGGACAAGGATGTTGTCTGCTATGCTGCCCAACGCCCTAGCGGCTTGGCTGCTCACGGAATGGCTTTGGCCGTTGGAAGACGTGACGGATACAGCGCATATTAGAGTGTTTGCGGCCTTTGTCGCCCTTTGCTTCGGGATGTATTGGCTCCGTCTTCCGATCTGGCTGGCCGCCTTGGGGAAAGCGGGGTATATATGGTGGGCGCTCGCTTGGCTGTTTTCGTTCCATTCGGCCCCCTCGCTGCCGTATGCCTTATGGCGGGATGGCGTGGCTTGGCTGCAGGGGGGGCGCTTGTCCATGCCGAGCGATGCCATGCGCACCTTTGCCTTTTTTCTGCTGTTATGGGCCATCTCATTTCTGTTTCATTGGCTGATTGTCCAGAAAAAACGGTGGTTTGTGCCATACGCGTTGACAGTTGGGTATATCGCGGTGCTTGATACGTTTTTTCCGTATAGCGGGAACGACGCGATCGTTCGCCTTGTGGCGCTTGGCTTTTTCGCCTTCGTTTGGCTGCATGGAGAGCGGTTGCAGGCAAAAGCGCCGTCTTTTCGCATCGGAGCGTGGCGGGCGGCCGCTCTATTCATTCCGGCCGCTGCCTTGGCAGCTGGATATGCGGGCCCGAAGCTGCCGCCGCAATGGCCGGATCCGGTCGCGTTTATCCGCAGCGATCATGCCCAGCCGGAAGAAACGAACGACGACTCGCCTTCTCCTGACGTGGCAAAAGTGGGATATGGGCAAAATGATTCCCGCCTCGGCGGGCCGTTTATCGCGGATGATACCGTCGTCTTTACGGCGAAAGATCGAGGGCTTCATTACTGGCGGATTGAGACGAAAGATATTTACACCGGCAAGGGATGGGAAGTGTTTCCGAGCGAGCAAGTCCGCTCGTTTGCCAACGGGGAAGAGCTCAAGTATGAATGGTGGAGCGATCAAGTTGAGACAGTGGAGCAAAAGGCCGAGATCGAGCGGCGCGATCAAGGGTTTCATCTCGTTTATCCGCTTGGTTTGCGGCAGGTGGAAGCCGCCGAACCGGTCGTTTACCGCATGGATGTGGCAGCAGAGAAAATTTATACGACCGATGACAGGGCGAATGCGTTCCCGATTGGCAAGTATTCATTGACCTATTGGGAGCCGGACTTTCCGATTGCGGCGTTGCGCGCCGCGCCTCCGGTTCGAGACCCTCTTCTGTTGAAACGATATACGCAGTTGCCAAAGACGCTTCCGCAAAGGGTGCGCGATTTGGCGAAGCAAATTGCCGCCGGAGAACAGACGGCTTACGACAAAGTGAGAGCCATTGAGCAGTATTTTCAACTTGGGCAATATACGTATGAAACAAAGGATGTCGCCGTTCCAAAAGAGAACGAAGATTATGTTGATCAATTTTTATTTGAAACAAAACGGGGGTATTGCGACAATTTTTCGACCTCTATGGTCGTGCTCGTGCGTTCGCTCGGCATTCCTGCGCGCTGGGTGAAAGGCTATACGTCCGGAAGGCTGGTCAGCGAGCAAGATGGGCAAAATCTTTACGAGATCCGCAACCATGACGCTCATGCGTGGGTTGAAGTGTATTTTGAAGGCATCGGCTGGGTGCCGTTTGAGCCAACGCGAGGGTTTGTCAACCCGTATGCGTTTTCGCTTTCTCAACAGAATGAGGAGCAGCAAGCGCAGCCTTCGCAGCCGGAACCACAGGAACAGCCGCGCGTGCCGCTCGAACAATTGATCAAACGATCATCGCCAGAGCAAGACCGCCATTGGTGGGAGAAGCTGGCCGACAGTTGGTCATGGAAAATGGCGCTGAGCGTGTTCGCGATGTTGGCTGCATTGGGCGGAACGATTTACACGACAAGACGAAAATGGTGGCCCCGTCTTACGCTCCTTCGATTCCGCCGCCGCCAAGTTGACAGTCCGGAATGGCTTGTCCCCGCTTACTTGGCATTGTTGCGTCAGCTGCATGACTACGGGCTGAAACGAAAAGAAGAGGAAACGTTGCGTCAATATGCCATCCAAGTGGATCGTTTATTCGAAACCGATGAAATGGAACGGCTGACCAAATCGTATGAACAAGCGGTCTACGGCGCAAACAGCAGCCGGATCAACTTCCGTGAGGCGCGTCAATTGTGGGAAAATTTAATAAAAAGGACGATCTCTTGACCGCCTGCCGACAAGTTGATAGAATGAATTCAAATTTGCATACGGATAGACGGAAGCCCTTCATATAAGCGCAAGAATATGGCTTGCGCGTCTCTACCGGGCCGCCGTAAACGGCCCGACTATGAAGGCAGAAGACGTTGCTATTCTGCCTTCATCCATGTTTTGGGCAATGGCAGCGTTTATTTTTTGGACGGGGTGGATAAGATGAACCAAGAAATGATCATCGTCTTGGACTTTGGCAGTCAATATAACCAACTGATTACCCGCCGCATCCGTGAATTTGGCGTGTATAGCGAATTGCATCCGCATACGATTCGCGCCGACGAGATTCGCGCGTTGAACGCCAAGGGGATCATTTTTTCCGGCGGCCCGAACAGCGTATATGATGAGCAGGCGTTTCGGTGCGACCCGGCGATTTTTGAGCTCGGGCTGCCGATTTTAGGGATTTGCTACGGGATGCAGCTCATGGCGCATCATCTAGGCGGCAAAGTGGAAAAGGCGTCGCACCGTGAGTACGGGAAGGCGCTCATTCAAGTGAAAAACGACTCCCTGTTGTTCCACGGTTTGCCGGACGAGCAAGTCGTCTGGATGAGCCATGGCGATTTGGTGACCGCTCCGCCTGACGGCTTTGTCGTAGATGCAACAAGCCCTTCGTGCCCGATCGCCGCGATGAGCGATGAACGGCGGAAGTGGTATGGAGTGCAGTTTCATCCTGAAGTGCGCCACTCCGTTTACGGAAATGACGTGTTGAAACGGTTTGTCTTCGACGTGTGCGGCTGCCGCGGCGACTGGACGATGGAAAACTTCATCGATGAGCAGGTGCGCCGCATTCGCGAACAAGTGGGCGGCAAAAAAGTGTTGTGCGCCTTAAGCGGCGGGGTTGACTCGTCGGTTGCGGCGGTATTGGTGCATCGCGCCATCGGCGACCAGCTCACCTGCATTTTTGTTGACCACGGCCTTCTTCGCAAAGGCGAAGCGGAAAGCGTCATGAAGACGTTCCGTGAGCAATTCCAGATGAACGTCATCAAAGTCGATGCGAAAGAGCGCTTTTTGTCGAAACTAAAAGGGATCACAGACCCGGAACAAAAGCGGAAAATCATCGGCAACGAATTTATTTACGTGTTTGACGATGAGGCAGCCAAGCTTGAAGGCATTGAATTTTTAGTGCAAGGCACGCTCTATACTGACATTATCGAAAGCGGCACGGCGACGGCGCAAACGATCAAATCGCATCATAATGTCGGCGGTTTGCCGGAAGATATGAAATTCGAACTGATCGAACCGCTCAATACGCTGTTTAAAGACGAAGTGCGTGCACTTGGCACGCAACTAGGAATCCCAGACGAAATCGTTTGGCGGCAGCCGTTCCCGGGGCCAGGGCTTGGCATCCGCGTCCTTGGCGAAGTGACGGAAGAAAAGCTGGAAATCGTCCGCGAATCGGATGCGATTTTGCGCGAAGAAGTGAAAAAAGCGGGGCTGGACCGCGACATTTGGCAATATTTCACCGTGCTTCCCGACATCCGCAGCGTCGGGGTGATGGGCGATGCCCGCACGTATGATTATACGGTCGCCATCCGCGCCGTGACCTCGATCGACGGGATGACCGCCGATTGGGCCCGCATTCCGTGGGATGTGCTTGAACGTATTTCAACGCGCATCGTGAACGAAGTGCCGCACGTCAACCGCGTCGTCTACGATATCACAAGCAAACCGCCGGCAACGATCGAGTGGGAATAAAAAACGAACGAAAGACGGGCATTTCCAAAGAAATGTTCGTCTTTTTTCTTGACAAGCAACCGACAGGCTGATACAATAGCCGTGGAATCATGAATATTGTCGAATTCCGTCGTATAATCCCGGGAATATGGCTCGGGAGTTTCTACCAAGCTACCGTAAATAGCTTGACTACGAGGGAAGTGGATGGAGAGCGCCTGTTTGTCCTCTCTCTGTTCGCCATTCTCTCCTAGTCAACGCTTCTGGTAGCAGCAGAAGCGTTTTTATTCTTTTTAATAGGGGGGACAGACGTGAAAAAGTATTTTCAGTTTGATGAGCTCGGCACGAATTATCGGACGGAGATCATCGCCGGGCTGACGACATTTTTGTCGATGGCGTACATTTTGTTCGTCAATCCGTTTACGTTGTCGCTCGGTGCGGTGAAAGATTTTCCGGACGAACTGCGCATTGACCAAGGAGCCGTCTTTGTCGCCACGGCCTTGGCGGCGGCATACGGGTCGATTTTGATGGGAGTGCTGGCTCGCTACCCGATCGCCTTGGCGCCGGGGATGGGGCTGAACGCTTTCTTCGCCTTCACGGTCGTCTTGCATATGGGCATTCCGTGGCAAACGGCCTTGGCGGGAGTGTTTGTTTCCGGCATCATTTTTACGATTTTATCGCTCACTGGCATTCGAGAAAAAATCATCGATGCCATTCCCGTTGAACTGAAATATGCCGTCAGCGCCGGAATTGGGCTGTTCATCACGTTCATCGGCCTGCAAAACGCCGGCATTATTGTGAATAACGACGCCACGCTGGTCGGATTGAGCGATTTGAAAGACGGCAATACGCTGCTCGCCATTTTCGGATTGTTCATCACCGTTGTTTTAATGGTGAAAAAGGTAAACGGCGGCGTCTTTTACGGCATGGTCATTACGGCTGTCGTCGGTATGATTTTCGGATTGATCAAAGTGCCGCATCAAATTGTCGGCGCGATCCCGGACATTTCCCCGACGTTCGGCGTCGCGATTGAACACTTGCCGGACATTTTCTCGTGGAAAATGCTTGGCGTCGTTTTGACATTCTTTATCGTTGACTTTTTCGATGCGACTGGCACCCTTCTAGCTGTCGCCAACCAAGCCGGGCTGCTGAAAAACAACAAACTGCCGCGCGCCGGCAAAGCGTTGCTTGTCGATGCGACAGCGGTGATGGTCGGGGCGGTGTTTGGCACATCGACGACGACATCGTATATCGAATCGTCGGCCGGCGTCGCTGCTGGAGGACGCTCCGGGTTTTCCGCGGTCGTGACGGGGATTTTGTTCTTGCTGGCGCTGTTCTTCTCCCCGCTCCTGAGCGTCATTACCGCACCGGTCACCGCACCAGCGCTCATCATCGTCGGGGTGTTGATGGCTTCGTCGATCGGCGAAATTGACTGGAAAAAGTTCGAAGTCGCCGTGCCGGCGTTCTTCACCTTGATCACGATGCCGCTCTCCTATAGCATTGCCACCGGTATCGCCGTCGGCTTCATCTTCTATCCGATCACGATGATTTTAAAAGGCCGCGGCAAAGATGTTCATCCACTGTTGTATGTGTTGTTTCTCGTCTTTATCTGCTACTTCGTCTTTTTGCGGGAATAGAGAGGAATAGAGGGCTGTTCCTAAAGCGGATTTGCCGCCGTGGGAACAGCCTTTTTTTGACAAGAGCGTAGCGGGGACGACAGAGTGTGGAAGGTGATGTGCTATAATGGAAAAAATGATGAAAGGGGAATGAATGATGTTTATCCATCGCTTAGAGGAACATTCATGGCTAAAGTTGCTCACAATGGAAGATGCGGAATCGCTTTTTGCGTTGATTGATTCATGCCGCCCGCATTTGCGTCAATGGCTTCCTTGGGTGGATTCGACAAAAACGGCAGCGGATTCGAAGGCGTTTATCTTTCAAGGATTGCAGAAGTTTGCCGCCGGAAACGGCTTTGAGGCCGGGATTTGGCATCGCGGCCAATTGGCTGGTGTCATTGGAATTCATTATATGGATCGAGCGAATCGAAAAACGAGCATTGGCTATTGGCTTGGCGAATTGTTTCAAGGAATGGGGCTGATGACGAAAGCATGCAAGGCGTGCATCGACTATTTGTTTACACAGCAAGGGATGAATCGCGTTGAAATCCGCTGTGCAACAGAAAATCACCGGAGCAGAGCGATTCCAGAACGGCTGGGATTTACAAATGAAGGAACGATTCGAGATGCGGAGTGGCTTTACGACCATTTTGTCGACCATGTTGTGTACGGGATGCTAGCGAGAGAATGGAAGAAATGTGAATAAGGGAGTTTGGGGCCGAAAGAAAAAAATCTTGAAGTGTGAGTAAAATATTTGTGGGTGACATTCCGAAATGATCCCCGACGAGGGTTGAGAACTTTTGTTCGCGACGCTCGTCGGGGCCACCAAGCGAAGCGCGGTAGAAAAAAGCAAAAGTCATGCAAAAAGGACTCTCTCCCTGCTATGATGGTGATTGACCACATCAACCGAAAACAGGAGGGAGAGAGTCCATGAAACATCTTACCACAGAATAGCCTTTATTAAAAGAGCTAGAGGAGCAATTCGTCAGAACTCTTCAAAAGGTGTTCGCTGTCTTGTTGGCGGCCCTTTTGGAGGAGATCGATCAACAACTGGCGGAAGCACGGGACAAGCGCCGGTATCAGCTGAAAGACATGAGAGTCCGAAAGCGCTTGCGATATCCATTCTTGAAAATGGTTTACTAACCAGTCATTGACAACGCCCGTAGTGAACCGAAAAAACGTTCTCCACAAAGTCTTGACTGACTCCGATGCATATTGTTTTTGAATCTTCGCTCGATCTGTAGTAAAATGAAAGTGCTCTTACATGGTGATCTCTCCTTTATAAATGTTGGGTGACACTTTCATTCTAGTAGGGGGTTCACCAGCAATGGCTATTTTATGCTTGTTTGAGTTTATCTAGCGCCGCGGGTTGTGATTTAATACTTGGAAATAAGTTATTATAGCTGTTGCAGTACACAAAGAGCCACTCACTAACCAAATATAAAAAAAGATTTTTCCACCTGTTGTGGTAGAATCCATAAAAAAGCAACCAAGCAGGAATAGGCCTCCTCCTAAAATGAATAGAAAACAAGCAAATTTCTTATTCTGTGGTTTTAAGAAATAGTATCCAATAAGAATTAATAAGTATAAACTGCTTATTGCCATGATAATTGGAAAAAAGGGGTGAAATTTAGCAGAGTATACAAAGTAGTCAAGTTGTGAAATATGACTTTTACTATGTACTTGACCATACATCATTTGGGAAAACGGTGTTGAATGCTTCCATTCCAAAGGATTATCTAATATTGCACTGCCTTCATACCAAGCAGCTAGAGTAGAAAATAAAAGTAAAATAGCGGCTAATCCAAATTGAATAATAATCCACAAAACAACAATACCTCCCTTTATCAAGCTAGGCGTGTTGATTATCCAATAAAATCTAAAAGACAGAAGAGTGCCTTTGCTGTAGAAGATGAATAACCATTCAAACAAACCCAGGCGGTGCTCTATAAAAAAGCATAGCACACCTCCAAGTTTGATGCAAAAACTTGTTTCTGATGAAGAAATTCAACGGATGGCTGAAGCGGTTAGGGATCGTGATTTGGCCCGAAATTTTGCGTTGCGCAAGTTGATTTATTTGTTCTTGTTGGTTACGCATTAATGGTTTTGCCTACCCTCCTGTAGGAAATTGCATTGCTTGTCAAGCATATGTTCCTGGTGAAGAGTCAATTTTTATATGTAATAAATGCTAATGTTGTGGAGATAAATGTTCAAAGATGCATGAAAGGATGAGAAAAATATGAGAATGATGAAAAAGATTCATCATATTATAATTACATTGGCGACTATTCTTTTGTTTATATTCGAATCAAACACCGTAAATGCTCAAGTAAATGATCAAGCAATTAACCGAGATAAAGCTCCAAGAGTTGAAATTTATGATGAAAATAATAATCTTATCAAAACGATTAATCTTGAAGAGAAATCCATCGAAACAGATGACCCTAAAACAAAATCTATTATAGCAGAACAAACAGTAACTGCTCAGAGCGTTAAAAAATACTCTTTTGGCAATACCACCTTTTCAAATTACGTTTGGATTAATGGTGGATACTATTTTTATAATCCTGGGATTTTTGAATTTGAACTAATTAATAGACCTGAGGCAGTTGCAGTAGAAGTTTATAAACTAGGTCAAGTATATACTGGTAAAGTTGTATGGAGAGATGTGGCTGGCTGGGCTGCACTTGATTGGAGAGACACTACACTGGTAAAGCATCCCGGTAGTTATGCATTTAGATTTAAAAATGACGGTTCTGGTACAGTACAAATTAAACATGGTAATTTAAAATATAATTATTAGCCCGTGGTTCTACTATATACATGCTCATTAAAAGATGTAACTTTCGTATAACCAGTGTCCACTCCGGTCATCCTGTTGCTAAGGAAAATAACGGAAAAAGGAGTGAGGTCATTCATGAAACGTCTGCGCATCACCAATGATTACTGATCAGCGAGCGAGAAAGCCCACTCCTTGAGGGGTGGGATGAAAGCGAGCCGTTTTCTTCATAATTGAATGATGATGAAAAAAACGATATCATGTAATCGTCGCAAGGAGGTGAATCCATGCCGACGATCACACTAAAGCTGGAGCTGCACAACCCGACGAAAGTGAAACAAGATATGTATGAACGGATGACAGAAGTGAATACCGCGTTTGCGAATTGGCTGTTGAATCATCCCAAGCTGAATCAAGCGACGAGCAAATTATTTAAAGCGTTTTCGTCGCGCGTTAGGCGGGTAAGATCCCTCGAAGATGACGAGGTCGATAGGTCCGAGGTGGAAGCGTGGCGACACGTGGAGCTGACGGATACTAATCGATCGAGGGCTTAACCTAGAAAAGCGCAGGCGAGCGGTTCGCCGCGACGGGCAAATGTTCTTCACCTCGAGGGGTGCTGGCACCCCGAGGGGGAAGGTGATTTGACCCCGAGCGGCGGCGAGCCGGAGCTGGACAGCAGAAAAGTGGAGGCCGCCCGCTGATCGGCGAAACGCGCTGGAGGCCTGCGAGCGGGCTTAGCCCGCCGCAGCAGGACCGAAGCGTCGCGAGCCGATGGCGGCTGGAACTAGACACCGCGAAAAAGTGGAAGCGCCGCGGCTTCTTCCAACGGTTATCTAGTTTTGAAGGAATGAATTTCCTTCTTGACATTGTTTGTTTTCCAAGTATAATAAATGATGTCAAAACTGAATCGCTTGCCTAGTGGCAATGGCGGAGGGGAAACACCCGTTCCCATCCCGAACACGGAAGTTAAGCCCTCCAGCGCCGATGGTAGTTGGGGCCAGCGCCCCTGCAAGAGTAGGTCGCTGCTAGGCAGGCAAAAAAATGAGGGAGCTGAATGGTTCTCTCATTATTTTTGCCTAATGGGAAATGAGTCATTTTGAATGACGCCATTTTCAATCCTCTCCCCCAAAATGTAAAGCGTGATCATCGTTTCCTAGACCCCCTTTTTCATAAAAGTGATAGGAAACGGAAACTCGCGTAAGGGTGTCCTGTACGGCATGGACACCCTCTTTTTTTTATTTTTTTCGGAAAGGCAGATATCTCCTTTTTTGGACTCGTGGGGGAGAAGATTATTCGCTTTTTTTGATGACAATTTTCTTTTTCAGCTCGTTAGGGATGAGTCGATGCAGGTGGATGAACAACAGGCCATTATGGTATGTTGCTTCGATGCGGTCCTCTTTGACGGCGAACGGCAGTGGGATTGTTTTTTGGAATTGGCCTTGGAAAAGGCCTTCTTCTACTAGCTCAAACCCTTTGAAGTTTAGATTAATGGTTGCCTTCACTTCCAACGTTTTGTATGATACATACACTTCTGCATCTTCGATTTTTTCGAGCCCAGGGAGGCTGATGACAACGAGCAGCTCGTTGTCTTTTTTGTAAATGTTCATGCCGGATGATGGTTTGTTTGCCGGCGGCAGCAACGGTTGAATGCTCCCCCAAAAATCGTTTTGGAAAAACTGTTGCCAATGCTTTGTCCAATCGGAAAACGGTGTGAACGGGTTTTGATCAGCCATGGCGTTTCCCTCCTCTGCTCATTCATCATATGCCGTCCCGTCTGTTTGGTGATTTATAAAATACGAACATTTCCTTTTCAAAAACATTAAATGTTCGATTTTGCCTTGACACTTTGTTTCAAAACTTGCTAATATAAAAGTAACTTCATAGTGTATCGCAATGTCCCTCATATAATTTTGGGAATATGGCCCAAAAGTCTCTACCCAATCACCGTAAATGATTGGACTATGAGGGAAAGGATCGGTTTTGGCTTTTTTGCTCCTCGGTGGATGTGAAAGCCCGGAACGATGCTTTCCCTCGTTTATAAGAAGGAATGTATGTTCTGGGTTTTATTGTTTTGGATTAAAGGAGTGGAACATATGAGCCCGATCGTCGGGGTTGTGATGGGAAGCCATTCGGATTGGGAAACGATGCGGCATGCTTGCGCAGTTCTTGAGGAATTGGGGGTTCCGTTTGAGAAAAAAGTCGTATCGGCGCACCGGACGCCGGACGAGATGTTTCGGTATGCAGAAACGGCGGAGGAGCGGGGCATCAAAGTCATTATTGCCGGGGCCGGCGGTGCGGCTCATTTGCCGGGGATGATTGCGGCGAAAACGACGCTGCCGGTGATTGGGGTTCCTGTGCAGTCGAAGGCGTTGAACGGTTTGGATTCATTATTGTCGATCGTGCAAATGCCGGGCGGGGTGCCGGTGGCGACGGTGGCGATCGGCCAAGCGGGGGCGACGAACGCCGGGCTGCTCGCGGTGTCGATCGTTGGACTGTTTGAGCCGCGCTATATGGAGGCGCTCAAAGCGCGGCGGGAAGCGATTCGAAAACAAATCGTAGAAAGCAGTGATCAGCTTGGCTAAGCGGCGGATTGTTCCTGGACAGACGATCGGCATGATCGGTGGGGGCCAGCTTGGGCGGATGATGGCTTTGGCGGCGCGCGAGATGGGGTTTCGCATCGCCGTGCTTGATCCGACGCCTGATTCCCCGTGCGGGCAAGTGGCAGATGTCGAAATCACGGCGGCGTACGATGATTTGAATGCCGTTGAGGAGCTGGCGCAGGTGAGCGATGTCATTACGTACGAGTTTGAAAACATTGATGCGCGGGCGCTTGCATGGCTGGAGGCAAACGCCTATGTCCCGCAAGGAAGCCGGCTGCTGGCGGTGACGCAAGACCGGGCGCTGGAGAAAGCGGCGATTGTCGAAGCCGGGCTGCCGGTGGCGCCGTATAGGGAAGTGGACGGATGGGATGAGTTGGAACAGGCCGTTGCCATGATCGGCTTTCCGTGCGTATTGAAAACGCGGCGCGGCGGCTACGATGGAAAAGGGCAATATGTGCTGCGCGTCGAAGGCGATCTGGCCAAAGCGGCTGATTTGCTTGGGCTTGGCCCATGCATTTTGGAAGGCTGGGTGCCGTTTGTGAAGGAAATGTCGGTCATTGTCGCCCGCAACCTCGATGGTGAGACGGCTGTTTTTCCAGTGGCGGAAAATATTCATATTGAGAACATTTTGCATCAAACGATCGTTCCGGCCCGAATTCCGGAAAGCGTGCAAGAGCGGGCCATTCGCTACGCGGAAGTGTTGGCCGCATCGTTTTCGCTCGTTGGGACGCTGGCAGTGGAAATGTTTTTGACGGCGGACGGGGATATTTATATTAATGAGCTGGCCCCTAGACCGCACAACTCGGGTCATTATACAATCAATGCATGCGCGACGTCGCAGTTCGCCCAGCACATCCGCGCCGTCTGCAATTGGCCGCTCGGATCGACGGAGTTGTTGAAGCCGGCTGTGATGGTCAATATTTTAGGCGAGCACGTCGAGCCGGTCATTCGGCATATTGGTGCGTTCGACGGGGGGGCCTACGTCCATCTGTACGGCAAACACGAAGCGAAGCCGAAGCGGAAAATGGGGCATGTGACGGTACTGGCAGACGATGTCGAGGCGGCGTTGGCGCGAATCGAATCGTGGCAAATTTGGCAAGATCGGAGGCTGGAACGAAGATGATTGAACGCTACACGAGACCGGAAATGGGAGCCATTTGGACGGAGGAAAACCGCTTTAAGGCGTGGCTTGAGGTGGAACTGCTCGCGTGCGAGGCGTGGGCCGAGCTTGGCGTCATCCCAAAAGAAGATGTCCGCCGCCTGCGGGAAAACGCGTCGTTTGACGTCCACCGCATTAAGGAAATCGAAGAAGAAACGCGCCATGATGTCGTAGCGTTTACGCGGGCGGTTTCGGAGACGCTCGGCGAGGAACGGAAATGGGTGCATTATGGTCTCACGTCGACCGATGTCGTCGATACGGCGCTCGGCTACTTGTTAAAGCAGGCGAACGCGATTTTGCGGCGCGATTTGGAAAACTTCATTCAAGTATTGAAAGAGAAAGCGCGCGAACATAAATATACGGTCATGATGGGGCGCACGCACGGCGTCCATGCCGAACCGACGACGTTCGGGCTGAAGCTGGCGCTTTGGTATGCCGAAATGCTCCGGAATTTGGAGCGGTTTGAACAAGCAGCCAAGATGGTGGAAGTCGGGAAAATTTCCGGAGCGGTCGGCACGTATGCCAACATTGACCCGTTTGTCGAGCAATATGTGTGCGAGAAGCTCGGACTGACGCCGGCGCCGATTTCGACGCAGACGCTGCAGCGCGACCGCCACGCTTACTATATGGCGACGCTCGCGCTCATCGCGACATCGATTGAAAAGTTCGCCGTTGAGATTCGCGGCTTGCAAAAAAGCGAAGTCCGCGAAGTCGAAGAGTTTTTTGCCAAAGGACAAAAAGGCTCATCAGCGATGCCGCATAAGCGCAATCCGATCGGTTCGGAAAATATGACCGGCATGGCGCGCGTCATCCGCGGCTATATGGTGACAGCGTACGAAAACGTGCCGCTTTGGCATGAGCGCGACATTTCCCATTCGTCGGCTGAGCGCATCATTTTGCCGGATGCGACGATTGCGTTGAACTATATGTTGAATCGGTTCGCGAACATTGTGAAACACTTGCTCGTCTATCCGGAAAATATGAAGAAAAATATGGAGCGCACGTTCGGGCTTATTTACTCGCAACGCGTTTTGCTCGCCTTGATCGACAAGGGAATGACGCGCGAGGAGGCGTACGATTTGGTGCAGCCGAAAGCGATGGAAGCGTGGGAGCGGCAAGTGCCGTTCCGCTCGCTGCTTGAGGCGGATGAGCGGATTACAAGCCGGCTCACCAAAGAGGAACTCGATGATTGTTTTGATTATCGCCATCATTTGAAACACGTCGATACGATTTTTGCCCGCTTAGGATTAGAGTAAGTGGAAGCCGGCTGGCCCTCATGCTGGCCGGTTACACAAAAAATTTTCAATCTTCTGGATAACGGAGGCGTTCATCATGCCGACAAAACAACAGCTGCTGTACGAAGGGAAAGCGAAAAAGATTTACGCGACCGATGCACCGGGCGTGCTTTGGGTCGAGTACAAAGACAGCGCGACCGCATTTAACGGCGGGAAAAAGGCGACGATCGCCGGCAAGGGGCGGCTCAATAACGAGATTTCCAGCTTGTTGTTTTTGAAGCTGCGCGAAGCCGGGATCGCCAATCATTTTCTTGAAAAGCTGTCGCCGACCGAGCAGCTCGTCCAACAGGTGACGATCATCCCGCTTGAGGTGGTCGTGCGCAATGTTGTAGCGGGCAGCTTAGCGAAACGCATCGGCTTGGCGGAGGGAACGCCGCTTGAGGCGCCGCTTGTCGAGTTTTACTACAAAAACGATGATCTTGGCGACCCGCTGCTCGTGGAAGACCATATTGCGATTTTAAAACTTGCCAGCCGCGAGGAGATTGACCAGTTGAAACGCGAAGCGCTCAAGGTGAACGACGTGCTGGGCGCCCATTTTGCGGAACGAAAGGTGAGATTAATTGATTTTAAGCTGGAGTTCGGCCGCACGGCGGACGGGGCGATTGTTTTAGCCGACGAGATTTCGCCCGATACGTGCCGGCTGTGGGACGCTGACACGAACGCGAAGCTCGATAAAGACGTGTTTCGCCGCGATCTCGGCAGCTTGACGGACGCATACGAAGTCATTTTACAACGATTAGGGGGAGAATCGGCATGTACAAGGTAAAAGTATATGTGACGCTGCGCGAAAGTGTGTTGGATCCGCAAGGGACCGCGGTGAAAGGGGCGCTGCACAGCTTGTCATATACGGAAGTGAAAGATGTACGAATCGGGAAGTTCATGGAGCTTGTGATGGAAGAGAGCGGCCGCGACATCAACGAGCTCGTTCGCGAGATGTGCGAAAAGCTGCTCGCCAATCCGGTGATTGAAGACTACCGCTATGAGATTGAGGAGGCCGTCGCCCGATGAAGTTTGCCGTCATTGTGTTTCCGGGATCGAATTGCGACGTCGACATGTACCATGCGATCGCCGATGAACTTGGCGAAGAGGTCGAATACGTTTGGCATGACGAGGACGATCTAGACCGTTTTGACGCTATTTTGCTTCCAGGGGGGTTTTCGTACGGCGATTACTTGCGTTCCGGAGCCATTGCTCGTTTCTCCAAGGTGATGGCTGCTGTAAAAAAAGCCGCCGAAGCGGGAAAACCGGTGCTTGGGGTGTGCAATGGGTTTCAAATTTTGCTCGAAGCCGGCTTGCTTCCTGGGGCGATGCGCCGCAATCAAGGGTTGAAATTCATCTGCCGGCCGGTGCAGCTTGCGGTGGAAAACAATGAGACGATGTTTACGTCTGCCTACGAAAAAGGCGAAGTCATTACGATTCCGATCGCCCATGGCGAAGGGAATTATTATTGCGATGAACAGACGCTCGAGCGCTTAGTGGAAAACAAGCAAATCGTGTTCCGCTACCATGGGGAAAACCCGAACGGCAGCCTCATGGATATTGCTGGCATCGTCAATGAGCGGGGCAATGTGCTCGGCATGATGCCGCATCCGGAGCGGGCGGTCGACGCCTTGCTCGGCAGCGCGGACGGGCTGAAACTATTCCGATCGATCGTCAACTATTGGAGGGAGACGCATGTCGTTACTGCTTGAGCCGAGCGCGGCGATGATCAAAGAACAAAAATTGTACCGCGAGATGGGGTTAACTGATGAAGAGTTTGCGCGCATTGAAGCGATTTTGGGGAGACTGCCGAACTACACGGAAACCGGCATTTTTTCGGTGATGTGGTCGGAGCATTGCAGCTATAAAAACTCCAAGCCGGTGCTGAAAAAATTCCCGACTGATGGTCCGCACGTGCTGCAAGGGCCGGGTGAGGGTGCGGGCATTGTCGATATTGGCGACGGGCTGGCGGTGGCGTTTAAAATCGAAAGCCATAATCATCCGTCAGCGATCGAGCCGTACCAAGGAGCGGCGACCGGGGTCGGCGGCATCATCCGCGACGTCTTTTCGATGGGGGCGCGGCCGATTGCGCTGCTGAACTCGCTTCGATTTGGCGAATTGACGTCGCCGCGCGTCAAATATTTGTTTGAGCAGGTCGTCGCCGGCATTGCTGGGTACGGCAACTGCGTCGGCATCCCGACCGTCGGCGGCGAGGTGCAATTCGACCCGGCGTATGAAGGCAACCCATTGGTCAACGCCATGTGTGTCGGGATCATCCGCCATGAGGACATTCAGCGCGGCATTGCGACCGGGGTCGGCAACACGGTCATGTACGTCGGGGCGAAAACGGGCCGCGACGGCATCCATGGGGCGACGTTTGCTTCGGAAGAGTTGAGCGAACAGTCGGAAGCAAAGCGTCCGGCTGTGCAAGTCGGCGACCCGTTTATGGAAAAACTGCTGCTTGAGGCGTGTCTTGAAGCAGTCAAGTCCGATGCGTTAGTCGGCATTCAAGATATGGGGGCGGCAGGACTCACGAGTTCATCCGCCGAGATGGCAAGCAAAGGCGGATTTGGCATTGAAATGAATTTGGATCTCGTCCCGCAGCGTGAGGCAGGCATGACGCCGTACGAAATGATGCTCTCGGAATCACAGGAACGGATGTTGCTTGTCGTCAAGCAAGGGCGGGAAGACGAAATCGCCGCAATTTTTGCCAAATACGGCCTTGAGGCCAAAGCAATCGGCAAAGTGACCGATGACAAAATGCTTCGCCTCTTGTTCCGCGGCGAGGTGGCGGCAGAAATTCCGGTTGACGCGCTGGCAAAAGACGCGCCGGTTTACTATAAGCCGTCGAAAGAGCCGGCCTATTACCGCGAATTTCAGATGATGGCGCCGTACATTCCGGTGATCGAAGACTACAACGCCACATTGCTTGGGCTACTCGCCCAGCCGACGATTGCGAGCAAAGAATGGGTGTACGACCAATATGACTACATGGTTCGGACAAACACGGTCGTCGCCCCCGGATCGGATGCGGCGGTCGTGCGCATCCGCGGCACGAACAAGGCGCTTGCGCTGACGACGGATTGCAATTCACGCTACTTGTATTTGGATCCGGAAGTGGGCGGGAAAATCGCCGTCGCCGAGGCGGCGCGCAACGTCGTCTGCTCTGGAGCGAAGCCGCTCGCCATCACGGACTGCCTCAACTTTGGCAGCCCGGAAAAACCGGAGATTTTCTGGCAGCTCGAAAAAGCGGTCGACGGGATGAGCGAAGCGTGCCGGGCGCTCGGGACGCCGGTGGTGAGCGGCAACGTGTCACTGTACAATGAAACGAACGGTGTGGCCGTCTACCCGACACCAGTCGTCGGCATGGTCGGGCTCATTGAAGACCTTTCGCATATTACCACCCAAACATTTAAGCAAGCGGGCGACTTGATTTATGTCATTGGCGAGGCGAAGCCGGAGTTTGGCGGCAGCGAGTTGCAAAAATGGCTGGAAGGCTACATTTTCGGCAAAGCGCCGGAGCTCGATTTGGCGGTCGAAGCGAGACGCCAACGCCAGCTGATGGCGGCGATCCGCGCCGGGGTCGTGGCGTCGGCGCATGATGTGGCGGAAGGCGGGTTGGCGGTCGCGTTGGCGGAGTGCCTGATGGGAGCTTTAGGGCTTGGCGCCAAGGTGACGATCGGCGGTGACCTCGTCAGTGAACTGTTCAGCGAAACACAATCACGCTTTGTTGTCTCGGTGAAAAAAGAGCAAAAAGAGGCGTTTGAGCAACTGGTTGAAGCGAAACAAATCGGCGAAGTGACAGGCGACGGCATCTTGACAGTGAACGGGGGACAGGGCGAGACAATCATCCGCCTTTCGGTTGACGAGATGCGAAACGTCTGGAAAGGGGCTATTCCATGCTTGCTGAAATCAAAGGATTGAACGAGGAGTGCGGCATTTTCGGCATTTGGGGGCATGAAGACGCCGCCCGGCTCACATACTACGGGCTTCACAGCCTGCAGCACCGTGGGCAGGAAGGGGCCGGCATCGTTGTCGCGCATAACGGGAGCTTATCCGGTCATAAAGGGCTGGGGCTGGTGACCGATGTGTTTCAAAGCGGTACGCTCGATGCGCTCAAAGGGGCGGCCGCCATCGGTCATGTCCGCTATTCGACGGCGGGCGGGGGCGGCTATGAAAACGTTCAGCCGCTCTTGTTCCGCTCGCAAACCGGCGCGATGGCGCTCGCCCATAACGGCAACTTGACAAACGCCATCGAGTTGAAGCTCGCGCTTGAAGGGCAAGGAAGCATTTTTCAGACGACATCGGATACGGAAGTGTTCGCCCATCTCATCCGCCGCAGCCAAGCGCCGACGTTTGTCGAGCAAATGAAAGAGGCGCTCAGTCAGATCCAAGGGGCGTTTGCGTTTTTGCTGCTGACGGAAAAGGCGCTCTATGCGGCGCTTGATCCGCACGGGTTTCGGCCGCTGTCGCTCGGCCGGCTCGGTTCGGCGTATGTCGTGGCGTCGGAAACGTGCGCGTTTGATGTCATCGGCGCCACATACGAGCGGGAAGTGGCGCCTGGGGAATTGCTCATCATCAGCCGCGAAGGGGTGCGTTCAGAACGGTTCGCTTCTAGGCAGCCGCGGTCGATTTGCAGCATGGAGTACATTTATTTCGCTCGTCCGGACAGCCATGTCGACGGCATCAATGTCCATACGGCCCGAAAAAACTTAGGAAAGCGGCTGGCCTTGGAAGCGCCGGCAGAGGCCGACATCGTCACCGGCGTGCCGGATTCAAGCATCTCTGTTGCCATCGGCTACGCTGAGGCGAGCGGCATTCCATACGAATTGGGGTTGATTAAAAACCGATATGTCGGGCGGACGTTCATCCAGCCGTCGCAGGCGTTGCGCGAGCAAGGAGTGAAAATGAAGCTGTCGCCGGTGCGCGGGGTTGTGGCCGGCAAACGTGTTGTGATGGTGGATGATTCGATCGTGCGCGGGACGACGAGCCGGCGCATCGTCTCGATGCTCCGCGAAGCGGGAGCGGTCGAAGTGCACGTGCGCATCAGCGCGCCGCCGATCACCCATCCGTGCTTTTACGGCATTGATACGTCGTCAAAGGAAGAATTGATCGCGGCGAATCGCACTGTTGAAGAGATTCGGCGCTTGATTGGCGCTGATTCCCTCGCCTTTATCAGCAAAGAAGGGCTGCTTGAGGCCATCGGGCGTCCGGATGTCTCGCCGCAGCGTGGGCAATGTTTGGCGTGTTTCACTGGCCAATATCCGACCCGCCTCGGTCAAGCGGCGCGGCCATGTCTGACGATGAAATGATGGAGGAAGTATAACCGGTGCAGCTGACGAGTGTGGCAGCTCGTTTCCGCGAGAGAAACGCTGCGCAACATGAGGTCGCCTGGCGTCCTGAACGTGATGGGCGGCGAAAAGGAGGAGTTGACGTGGCAAAGGCATACAAACAAGCAGGGGTCGACATCGAGGCTGGTTATCAGGCCGTCGCCCTCATGAAAGAGCACGTGCAAAAAACGATGCGTCCCGAAGTGCTGGGCGGGATCGGCGGGTTTGGCGGCTTGTTTGATCTATCCGCGCTTGGTTACCGCCAGCCGGTGCTTGTCTCCGGCACGGACGGTGTCGGAACGAAGTTGAAACTAGCGTTTTTGCTTGACCGGCATGATACGATCGGCATTGACTGTGTCGCTATGTGTGTCAACGATATTCTTGTCCAAGGAGCGGAGCCGCTCTTTTTCCTTGACTATATCGCCTGCGGCAAGGCGGTGCCGGAGAAAATCGCCGCCATCGTCAAAGGGGTGGCTGACGGCTGCGTGGAGGCCGGCTGCGCCTTGATCGGCGGGGAAACAGCGGAAATGCCGGGGATGTATGATGAAAATGAGTATGATTTGGCAGGGTTTGCGGTCGGCGTTGCGGAAAAAGACCGATTGGTGACCGGGCAAACGATTCAAGCAGGCGATGCGCTTGTCGGCCTGCCTTCAAGCGGTCTTCACAGCAACGGCTACTCGCTCGTGCGCCGCATCGTGTTTGAACAGGCGAAATTGTCGCTTGATGAGATTTACGAGCCGCTTGCTGTTCCGCTCGGCGAAGAGTTATTGAAGCCGACGCGCATTTATGCGAAACTGTTGCGCTCTGTACGCGAGCGGTTTACGATCAAAGGGATGGCGCATATTACCGGCGGTGGATTGATCGAAAACATTCCGCGCATGCTGCCTTCTGGGCTTGGTGCGCGCATTGAGCGCGGCTCATGGCCAGTGTTGCCGATTTTTGACTTGTTGCGCCAAAACGGGGGGCTTGAGGAAGAAGAGATGTTTTCCGTCTTTAATATGGGCATCGGCCTTGTGATGGCGGTCAGTCCGGAAACGGCGGCGCCTCTTGTTGAGTGGCTTTCGGAACGAGGCGAACCGGCGTACATCATCGGCGAAGTGGCCGAAGGAGCAGGCGTGTCGTTTGTCAGGGGGAGCGGCGCATGAAACGGCTCGCGGTCTTTGCGTCCGGAAGCGGCACGAATTTTCAAGCGATCGTGGACGCGACCAAACGCGGCGATTTGCCGGCTCGTGTGGCGCTTTTGGTGTGCGACCGCCCGGGGGCGAAAGTCATTGAACGGGCGGCGCGCGAAAACGTGCCGGCGTTCGTGTTTTCGCCGAAAGAGTATCCATCGAAGGCGGCGTTTGAAAGCGAAATTTTGCGCGAGCTGAAGGAGCGGCGCATCGACTGGATTGCGCTCGCCGGCTATATGCGTTTGATCGGGCCGACGTTGCTTTCCGCCTATGAAGGGAAAATCGTCAACATTCATCCGTCGCTGCTGCCGGCGTTTCCGGGCAAAGATGCGATCGGCCAGGCGTACCGGGCGGGCGTTTTGGAAACAGGCGTCACCGTCCATTATGTTGATGAAGGGATGGATACCGGTCCGGTCATCGCCCAGCGCGCCGTCCCGATCGTGCCCGGCGAGCCGATCGAGGCGCTTGAGGCGCGCATCCATCAAGTTGAACATGAGCTGTATCCAGCGGTGTTGCGCATGCTGTTAGCCGAAGATGAGGTACAACAAGAAGAAAGGATCGAGAATGATGGCAGTGAAACGAGCATTGATCAGCGTGTCCAATAAGGAAGGCATCATTCCGTTTGCGAAGCAGCTGGCGGAACTTGGCATTGATATCATTTCGACCGGCGGGACGAAACGGGCGCTTGAAGAGGCCGGCGTTCCGGTCATTTCGATCTCCGATGTCACCGGGTTTCCGGAAATTTTGGACGGGCGCGTCAAAACATTGCATCCAGCCATCCATGGCGGCATTTTGGCGGTGCGCAGCGATGAGCGCCACCAAGCAGCGCTTGAGGAGCATGGCATTCGCCCGATCGATTTGGTCGTCGTCAATTTGTATCCGTTCCAGCAAACGATCGCCAAACCGAACGTGACGCTCGCGGAGGCGATTGAAAACATCGATATCGGCGGCCCGACGATGGTGCGGGCGGCGGCGAAAAACTATGCTGATGTCGCGATTGTCGTTGATCCAGCCGACTATCCAATGGTGATCGAAGAGCTGAAAACAACCGGTTCGATCCAAGCAAAGACACGGCAGCAGCTGGCGGCGAAAGCGTTCCGCCATACGGCGGCGTATGATGCGATGATCGCCGAATATTTGACCGGTCTCACCGGCGAGGAGTACCCGGAAACGCTCACCGTCACCTACACGAAAAAACAGTCGTTGCGCTATGGTGAAAATCCGCATCAATCGGCGGCGTTTTACGCCAAACCGCTCGGTGCGGCGTTCTCGATTGCCAAAGCGGCACAGCTGCACGGAAAAGAGCTGTCGTACAACAACATCAACGACGCCAATGCGGCCATCAACCTCATTCGCGAATTTCAAGAGCCAGCCGCAGCGGCGATCAAACATATGAACCCGTGCGGCGTCGGGGTCGGTGCAACGCTTCTTGAGGCATTTACGAAAGCGTACGAGGCCGATCCGGTCTCGATTTTCGGCGGCATTATCGCCGTCAACCGGGAAGTGGACAAAGAAACAGCCGAACGGATGCATGACATCTTTTTGGAAATCGTCATCGCCCCATCGTTCAGCGACGAGGCGCTCGCCATTTTGACGAAAAAGAAAAACATCCGCTTGTTGACGCTTGATTTTGCTGCGCCGGACGTTAAGGAAAAAACGCTCGTTTCCGTCAATGGCGGCTTGCTTGTGCAAGAGGCCGATAGGTATACGCTTGAAGACGCCGAATGGAAGGTCGTCACGAAACGCGAGCCGACCGAGGCGGAGCGCGAACAGCTTCGATTTGCTTGGAAGGTTGTCAAACATGTGAAATCGAATGCGATTGTACTCGCCAAAAACGGGATGACGGTCGGCGTTGGCGCCGGGCAAATGAACCGAGTCGGCGCGGCCAACATTGCCATTGAACAAGCCGGGGAGCAGGCGATTGGCGCTGTGTTGGCGTCCGATGCGTTCTTCCCGATGGACGACACGGTTGAAGCAGCAGCAAAAGCTGGCATTACCGCAATCATTCAGCCGGGCGGCTCGATTCGCGACGCCGATTCGATCCGCAAAGCGGATGAATACGGCATCGCCATGGTCTTCACCGGCGTGCGCCACTTTAAACATTAAGCGTGGCAAAGGAGAGGGAGACGATGAATGTACTGGTCATCGGACGAGGCGGGCGCGAGCACGCCATCGCCTGGAAAGCGGCGCAAAGCCCGCTTGTGGGCAAGCTGTATGCGGCACCGGGCAATCCGGGCATCGGGGAAGTGGCGGAACTCGTCGACATCGATGAGCTCGATATCGACGCGCTTGTGCGGTTTGCCAAGCAACACGCGATCGGTTTGACGATCGTCGGACCGGAAGCGCCGCTTGCCGCCGGCATCGTCGATCGGTTTCTGGCCGAGGGGCTGCCTATTTTCGGTCCGAGTCAAGCAGCGGCGCTGATTGAAGGAAGCAAAGCGTTTGCGAAGGAACTAATGAAGAAATACGGAATCCCAACGGCGGACCATGTGACCTTTACGTCGTACGAAGAGGCGAAAGCGTACATTGAACAAAAAGGCGCGCCGATCGTCGTGAAAGCGGACGGATTGGCCGCTGGAAAAGGCGTCACCGTCGCCCAAACGGTGGAAGACGCGCTGGCCGCGGCGAAGGCGGCGCTTGTCGACGGACAATTCGGCACAGCCGGCCGTCAAGTCGTGATCGAGGAGTATTTAGAAGGGGAAGAATTTTCGTTTATGGCGTTCGTCAACGGCGAGAAGGTGTATCCGCTCGCCATCGCTCAAGACCATAAGCGGGCGTATGACGGGGATGAGGGGCCCAACACCGGCGGGATGGGAGCGTATTCGCCAGTGCCGCAGCTGTCGGCGGGGACGGTCGAAACGGCGCTGGAGGTGATTTTGCGCCCGGCCGCCAAAGCGTTGGTGGCTGAAGGCCGGCCGTTTACCGGCGTGCTGTATGCCGGGCTGATCGAAACGGCAGCCGGGCCGAAAGTGATCGAATTCAACGCCCGTTTTGGCGATCCGGAAGCGCAAGTCGTGCTGCCGCGTCTGAAGACCGATTTGGTGGAAGCGATCTTGGCGGTGATGGATGGAAAAGAGTTGGCGCTTGAATGGACGGACGAGGCGGTGCTCGGTGTCGTGCTGGCAGCGAAAGGTTACCCCGGGGCTTACGAGCGCGGGGCCGAAATCCGCGGGTTGGACCGAATCTCCCCTGATGCGTTGTTGTTCCATGCTGGCACCAAACGAGAAGGCGGCGCATGGTACACCAATGGCGGACGCGTTCTCCTGTTAGCAGCCAAAGGGGAGACGCTCGCAAAAGCGAAGGAAAGAGCGTACGAGCAGTTGGCCGCGATCGACTGCGACGGGTTATTTTACCGGCGCGACATCGGTCGGCGCGCTATCGAACGCGCCTCCGCCGCATATACACGTATGAAAGGGCGATAATGCCGCCGATTAACGAGGCCAATACGAACGACATATCGGTCATATACTCGAGCAGCATGGTGGTTCACTCCTTTGTAGTCGAAGGTGTCCCAAGTATGGGACACCTTTTTTGATGATGTTTGGCTAGTCCACAATGCCAAGCCGCGAATCATGTTGCTTTCTTCTCTTTCGTTGACAGTTGGCACTCTTCATTGGCCGCTTCGATACCGCAACAGCACGCATCACTCACGATGCGAAAAATGTTGCCGAATGACGGTGGAATGGAAGACATCAGCAAAAGCGGTGTGCAACGTCGGACGGATGTCCTCCCTCATGTCGGATTGACGACCGCTTCCTTTTCCTCTTCAAGCAGCTGTCGGCGCTGCATATTGTCAAACAGGGCGGTCATCGGACAAAAACGGGTGATCCCTTCTCCGACTTTCATCGCCCCAAGCAAAGCGGCCCACAAATAGGATGTGCACCAAGGCCGCCGAGCTAGGCGGGCGGTGGCCCAGGCGATGAGAGTCAGGCCAACCGTGATGCGAATGAATGCGTTCACAATGCCGATATTCGCCATCGGTCTGTCCCCTCCTTATATTTTTTATTGTGAAAGTCGCTTTTGTGCGTTAGAATGGTTGTATGGAACGATTAGGAAACAAGGGACGGGGTGTCAATGGGCGAACAACGTTACCGATGGAAAGGCAGTGAGCTGCGGGAACAAGCAGCCATCATCGACGGCAAACAATCACCGACAAAAGTATTAGTGAACGCGACGTATTTGCATTCGTATTTTCGTGAATGGGTAAAAGGAAACATATGGATCCATGGCGATCGCATCGTGTATGCCGGAGAGCATCTTCCTGATCAGGTCGACGAGGCGTGTGAAATCGTCGACTGCCGTGGATATGTGCTCGTTCCCGGCTACATCGAGCCGCATGTCCATCCATTTCAATTATATAATCCCCATTCATTTGCCCGTTATGCAGCGGCGCACGGAACAACAACGCTCCTCAACGATAACTTGTTTTTGCTTTTGCAGCTCGATGATGAAGAGGCGCTTTTCCTTTTACAAGAAATGAATGCGCTTCCAACATCGATGTATTGGTGGTGCCGGTTTGATGGGCAGACGGAGCTCGAGCGCGAAGAGGAACAAGTGTCCAATGCTCGGATCAAGCGCTGGCTTGACCAAGAGGCGGTGCTTCAAGGCGGTGAGTTGACCTCATGGCCAAAAGTGGCGAGCGGCGATGACATCATCTTGTATTGGATGCAAGAAGCGCATCGGCGGCGCCGCAAAATTGAAGGGCATTTTCCGGGGGCGTCGGAAAAGACGCTTGTCAAGATGGCGCTCTTTGGCGCAGATGGCGATCATGAGGCCATGACGGGAAAGGAAGTGCACATGCGCCTTTGGCACGGCTATACCGTCGCGCTTCGGCATTCCTCGATTCGCCCCGATTTGCCGGTGCTGCTTGAAGAGATGAAAGCGCTTGGCATCCGGCATTATGATAAATGCTTGTTGACGACGGATGGCTCGCCGCCGGCGTTTTATGAGAATGGGGTGATCGATTGGCTGATCCGCATCGCGATCGAGCATGGCGTGCCGGTGATCGACGCCTATGCGATGGCGACAATCAACGCCGCTCGCCACTACGGCATCGAGCATCTTCACGGCAGCATTGCCACCGGCCGCATCGCTCATATCAACTTTTTGCGCTCGGCTCACGATCCGACGCCGGCGCAAGTGCTCGCCAAAGGTGAATGGGTGAAGCGTGATGGAGAAGCGCCGCCTCTCTGGCCGACGCCAGAATGGTCTCGGTTCGGCATTCGGCCGCTGTCGTTGTCGTGGGAGCTTGACTGGGATGATTTGCAATTTTCGATGCCGATGGGGCTGCGCATGGAAAACGCCGTCATTTTAAAACCGTATTCCGTGTCGATTGATACGTCGCGCGATCGTTTAGGTCATGATCATGATGAATGTTTTTTAGTGCTGCTTGACCGAAACGGGCGCTGGCGCGTCAATACGATGTTAAAAGGTTTTTCATCGGCGCTTGGCGGGCTGGCGAGCTCTTACTCGAACACTGGAGATTTGATTTTGATCGGCAAGCATAAGGAAGATATGATGCTTGCCTTCCGACGGATGAACGAGATCGGCGGCGGCATTGTTCTTGCTGAAGGAGGGGACGTTTTGTTTGAACTTCCGCTTCCGTTGGGCGGCATGATGTCCTCTGTGGAGATGAACGAACTGATGAAGGAAGAAAAAACGTTCGTCCGTTTGCTGCGCGAGCGCGGATATCCATTCGAAGACCCAGTGTATTCGCTGCTTTTTTTGCAGTCAACCCACCTGCCGTATGTGCGCGTTACGCAACGCGGGATTTATGATGTCATGCACAAAACGGTACTCTTTCCTTCGATAATGCGGTAAAATAAAAAAGAAAAGGTTGTGTGTCCATTGAAACATTGGCTGTTCGCTGTCAGTTGCGCGGCATTGTTGTTAGGCGGCTGCACGACCAAAAGCGAGCCGAAGCAGGCCGAACCGGCTCCTCGGCAGGAGCAGCCGTCCAAGCCTCCGGCGGAGGAAAAACAAACATTCCCGCTGACGGGGCTGCCGGCGAAAGGGAACATCCATCAACGGGTTGTCGGCGTGATGATCAACAACCACCCGAAGGCGCGCCCACAGTCGGGATTAAGCAAGGCGGATATCGTGTATGAGGTGCTCGCCGAGGGCGATATCACCCGCTTTTTGGCGCTTTACCAAAGCGAACGGCCGGAGCGGGTCGGACCGGTGCGAAGCGCGCGTGATTACTATATTGACTTGAGTGAAGGCTACCATGCCCTGTATGTATGCCACGGCTGGAGTCCGGAGGCGAAAGTGCGTCTTGAGGGAGGCGGAATCGACTATTTGAACGGATTGTTTTACGACGGCACGCTGTTTCAGCGTGTCTCGTTCCGCAGGGCGCCGCACAACTCATACATTTCATTCGCCAACATCGAAAAAGGAGCGAAACAAAACGGGTATGCTTGGACGGACAACGTTGCCCCGCTATCGTTTCGCACCGATGAGCCGAGAGGCAAGAAGGTCGAGACGGTTCACATCGCCTATTCGCATCGCGCCTATGCCCAGGTCGAATACCAATATGTTTCGGAACAAAAGGGGTATTACCGGTACAGCGGCGGCGAGCAGACGATCGATTACGATACGGGCGATCCGGTTGTCGTGCAAAACGTCATGATCATCGCCACCCGCCATCAAGTGATCGACAGCCACGGGCGGCGCGACATTGACCTTACGTCCGGCGGTCAAGGCTACTTGTTGCAAAACGGCGTCATCCAGCCGATTGAATGGAAAAACGTCGACGGCCGGCTGTTGCCGTACCATAACGGGGCTCCGATCGGATTTGTGCCGGGCAAGACCTGGATCAATATCGTGCCCAACTTGGAGATCGTTCAATGGAAATAGCGTCCCTCTGCTTTGTCCGTTGCAAGGCAAGGGGCGGTGGATTCGCAGATTGGTTGGCTACAACATTTTCCCGCCAAAACGCAAGGAGGAAGCAGCTATGCAAATTGACAAACTGCGCGGCAGAGAGTTGGATCAATTATTTAAAGCGATTTTATCGCTGCGCGATTTAGAAGAGTGTTATCGTTTTTTTGATGATTTATGCACCGTGAATGAAATCCAGGCGCTCGCCCAGCGGCTTGAGGTTGCCCGCATGTTGCGCGAAGGATATACGTACCATAAAATCGAAACGGAAACGGGGGCGAGCACGGCGACGATTTCGCGCGTCAAGCGCTGCCTCAACTACGGCAATGATGCTTACGCCATGGCGCTCGATCGCATTAAAGAGGAGCAACAGCAAGAAGAGAAAGAAGCCAACGAAGCGGTCACAGACTGATGCGGCAAGGAGATTCCTTCCATTTGCAAAGGAACTCCTTTTCTTTTTGCGGATTTGTTATAATGGAACAATGGAGAAATGAGTGGAGGGTTACCGCTATGGAGGAGATTCGCGCTTGGCGCCATGTGTTTAAACTCGACCCGAATAAATCGATCGATGATGAGCGCCTTGAGCGCCTTTGCGAGTCGGGAACGGATGCCGTCATCGTCGGCGGAACCGACGGGGTGACCATCGACAACGTGCTGGATTTATTGGCTCGCATCCGCCGTTTTTCGGTGCCATGCGCGCTCGAAGTCACCGACGTCGAAGCGCTGACGCCGGGATTTGACGTATATTTGGTTCCGATCGTGTTAAACAGCCGGCAGGCGGAGTGGATCATCGGCCGTCATCACGAGGCGGTGAAACAATACGGCGATGTCATGAACTGGGATGAGATTTTCGCTGAAGGGTATTGCATTTTAAACCCGGAATGCAAGGCGGCGAAGCTCACCGAAGCCGACGCCGGACTGAGTGAAGATGACGTTGTGGCCTACGTCCGCCTCGCTCAACATTTGTACAAGCTGCCGATCTTTTATCTTGAATACAGCGGCATATACGGCGACCCCGCCTTGGTGGAAAAAGTGAAGCAGGCGCTCAGCGAGACGCAGCTGTTTTACGGCGGCGGCATCACCACACCGGAGCAGGCAGCCGAGATGGCGCGCTGGGCGGATACTGTTGTCGTCGGCAACGCGATTTACGAATCGTTTGAACAGGCGCTGCTGACCGTGGACGCCGTAAAGCGGGCGAATGAGGCGAAATAGAACATATGGTGTATTGGTGGTGAAAACAATGAACTTTTTATCGGAACAGCTGCTCGCCCATTTAAACAAAGAGCAGCAAGAAGCCGTTAAAACGACAGAAGGCCCATTGCTCATCATGGCGGGAGCGGGCAGCGGAAAAACGCGCGTGCTGACGCACCGGATTGCCTATTTGATGGCGGAAAAACAGGTGGCGCCGTGGAATATTTTAGCCATTACGTTTACGAACAAAGCGGCGCGTGAGATGAGGGAGCGGGTGCAGGCGCTCTTAGGCGGGGCGGCGGAAGACGTGTGGATTTCAACGTTCCATTCGATGTGCGTCCGCATATTGCGCCGCGACATTGACCGCATCGGCATCAATCGCAATTTTTCCATCCTTGACCCGACGGATCAGCTTTCGGTCATCAAAGCGATTTTGAAAGACAAAAATATCGATCCAAAAAAATTTGAGCCGCGGACGATTTTAGCGACGATCAGCGGGGCGAAAAACGATTTGCTCACGCCCGAGCAATTCGCGAAGCGGGCATCGACGTACTACGAAAAGATCGTTGGCGACGTGTATCAAGAGTATCAACAGCGTCTTCTCCGCAATCATTCGCTCGATTTCGACGATTTGATCATGACGACGATCCACTTGTTTGACCGCGTGCCGGATGTGCTTCAATATTACCAGTATAAGTTCCAGTACATCCATATCGATGAGTACCAGGATACGAACCGCGCTCAATATACGCTGGTGAAAAAGCTCACAGAGCGGTTCCAAAATATTTGCGCCGTCGGCGATGCCGACCAGTCGATTTACCGGTGGCGCGGGGCGGACATTCGCAACATTTTATCGTTTGAGCGCGACTACCCGAACGCGAAAGTCATTTTGCTTGAACAGAACTACCGCTCGACGAAACGCATTTTGCAGGCGGCCAATGAAGTCATTGCGCATAATGTCAATCGAAAGCCAAAGCGGTTGTGGACGGAAAACCCGGAAGGGAAGCCGATCGTCTATTATGAAGCGATGAACGAGGTGGACGAAGCGCAATTTGTCGCCCGCCGCATTCAAGAGGCGGTTGAGAGCGGGGAGCGCCGCTACCGCGATTTTGCCGTGCTTTATCGGACGAACGCCCAGTCGCGCGTCATCGAGGAAATGTTTTTAAAAGCGAACATTCCGTACCAAATCGTCGGCGGCTTAAAGTTCTATGACCGAAAAGAAATTAAAGACATTCTTGCTTACTTGCGCGTCATCGCCAACCCCGATGACGATTTGAGCTTGCTTCGCATCATCAACGTGCCAAAGCGCGGCATCGGCGCTTCGACGATCGACAAATTGGTCCGCTATGCGGCCGAGCATGAGCTGTCCTTGTTTGAGGCGCTCGGCGAGCTGGAGATGGTCGGTTTCAGTGCGAAAACGGCCGGTGCGCTCGCCGCGTTTCGCGGACAACTTGAACAATGGACGCAGCTGCAAGAATACGTTTCGGTGACGGAACTGGTGGAAGAGGTGCTCGACCAATCGGGCTACCGCGAGATGCTCAAGGCGGAGCGGACGATTGAAGCGCAAAGCCGGCTCGAGAACTTGGACGAGTTTTTGTCGGTGACAAAGCATTTTGAAAATGTGAGCGACGATAAATCGCTCATCGCCTTTTTAACCGATTTGGCGCTCATTTCTGATTTGGACGAGCTGAACGGGACGGAACAGGCCGCTGAAGGAGATGCCGTCATGTTGATGACGTTGCATGCCGCCAAAGGGCTCGAGTTTCCAGTCGTGTTTTTGATCGGCATGGAGGAAGGCATTTTCCCGCACAACCGCTCTCTCGAGGATGATGATGAGATGGAAGAAGAACGGCGCCTGGCGTACGTTGGCATCACCCGCGCGGAGGAAGAACTTGTGCTGACGAGCGCACAAATGCGGACGCTGTTTGGCAACATCCAAATGAACCCGCCGTCGCGCTTTTTAGAGGAGATTCCCGCGCATTTGCTGGAGACAGCCTCGCGCCGCCAAGCGGCCGCCTCCCGTCCGGCCGTTTCGCGTCCGCAGGCAAGCGGCGCCGTTGGACCGTGGAAAGTCGGCGACCGGGCGAACCACCGGAAATGGGGAATCGGTACGGTTGTCAGTGTCCGCGGCGAAGGCAACGACCAAGAACTCGATATCGCCTTCCCGAGCCCGATCGGCATTAAACGTCTGCTCGCTAAATTTGCGCCGATTGAGAAAGTGTAAGAAAGGAGAACGGGTGAACGTATGGATCGCCAACAAGCCGAACGGCGCGCGGCCGAGCTGCGCGAACTGTTGAACCGCTACGGGTACGAATATTATGTGCTTGACCGCCCGTCTGTTCCGGATGCCGAGTATGACCGGCTTATGCAAGAGCTCATCGCCATTGAGGAACAGTATCCGGAGCTCAAAACGAGCGATTCGCCGACTCAGCGCATCGGCGGCCCGCCGCTTGAGGCGTTTCGCAAAGTGACGCATCGCGTTCCGATGATGAGTCTCGCGAACGCGTTTGGCGAAGGCGACTTGCGCGATTTTGACCGCCGCGTCCGCCAGGAAGTCGGCGAAGCGGCGTACGTATGCGAGTTGAAAATCGACGGCCTCGCCGTCTCGGTCCGCTATGAAGACGGCTATTTCGTGCAAGGAGCGACGCGCGGCGACGGAACGACGGGCGAGGACATTACAGAAAATTTGAAAACGATCCGCTCGCTGCCTCTCCGTCTGAAAGAACCGGTGTCGCTGGAGGCGCGAGGCGAAGCGTTTATGCCGAAAGCGTCGTTTTTGCGCTTGAATGAGGAGCGAAAAGCCCGCGGCGAGGAGCTGTTTGCCAACCCGCGCAACGCGGCGGCTGGCTCGCTCCGCCAGCTCGACCCGAAAGTGGCGGCGTCGCGCCAGCTCGATTTGTTCGTTTATGGTTTGGCCAATGCCGAAGAGCTTGGCATCGCGTCGCACAGCGAGGCGCTCGACTACCTACAGGAGCTTGGGTTTAAAGTGAATCCCGAGCGGCGGCGCTGCGCCAATATCGATGAGGTGATCGCCTTTATCAGTGAGTGGCACGAAAAACGGCCGCAGCTGCCGTATGAGATCGACGGCATCGTCATCAAGGTTGATTCGTTCGCCCAACAGCGGGAACTTGGCGCAACGGCGAAAAGCCCGCGCTGGGCGATTGCCTGCAAGTTCCCAGCCGAGGAAGTGGTGACGACGCTCATCGGCATTGAGGTGAACGTCGGACGCACGGGTGTCGTGACGCCGACCGCGATCCTAGAGCCGGTCCGCGTCGCTGGCACGACCGTGCAGCGCGCCACTCTTCACAATGAAGATTTTATACGGGAAAAAGACATTCGCATCGGCGATGCGGTCATCATTAAAAAAGCGGGCGACATCATCCCGGAAGTGGTCGGCGTCGTCGCCGACCGGCGCGACGGGGATGAAACGCCGTTTGTCATGCCGACGCATTGTCCGGAATGCGAAAGCGAACTCGTCCGCTTGGACGGAGAAGTGGCGCTCCGTTGCTTAAACCCGAACTGCCCGGCCCAGCTGCGTGAACGGCTCATTCATTTCGCCTCAAGGGCGGCGATGAACATTGAAGGGTTGGGCGAAAAAGTCGTCACCCAACTGTTTAACGCCGGCCTTGTCCACGATGTCGCCGATTTATATCGGCTGACGAAAGAACAGCTCATCGGTTTGGAACGGATGGGCGAAAAGTCGGCCGCCAACCTGCTTGCGGCCATTGAAGCGTCGAAGCAAAACTCGCTCGAGCGGTTGTTGTTCGGTCTTGGCATCCGCTACGTCGGAGCGAAGGCGGCTCAACTGCTCGCCGAACATTTTGAAACGATGGAGCGGCTCGAACGGGCGACGAAAGAGGAGTTGGTGGCCGTGCCGGAAATTGGCGAGAAAATGGCGGACTCGATCATCGCTTTCTTTTCCCAGCCAGAAGCGGCCGAGCTGCTTCAGGAGCTGCGGCTTTATGGCGTCAACATGGCATACAAAGGGCCGAAGCGGGTGGCTGAAGCGCCTGCTGACTCCGCCTTCGCCGGCAAAACGGTCGTCTTGACCGGCAAACTCGCGTCGATGTCGCGCAATGAGGCAAAAGAAGAGATTGAACGGCTCGGAGGGCGCGTCACCGGCAGCGTCAGCCGCAGCACCGACATCGTCATCGCCGGTGAGGACGCCGGATCGAAGCTGGAGAAAGCCCAGCAGCTTGGCATTGAGATTTGGGACGAATCACAATTTTTGCAAGAGATCAACAGGGGGAAACGATGAAACAAATCTCACTACTTCGCAGTTTGGTTGCCTGCCGTTGGACGAATCGGGCCCGAAAGCGGTTGGCCGCTGTCGGCCTCGCTTCGATTTGTTTGTTGTCTGCGTGCGCGCCGAAGTTTGACAAAAATGAGGAAGTCGTGCAAGACAAAGGCAGCAAACAGCAAGAAGCCGTCATTCCGAAATACAACATTGCCGACTCGTATTACCGCGTCATCCTTCCGTTCAAACCGTCCGGGGCCCGTGGGGAGGTCGTCAATGATGTAAATACGCGCCTTGATGTCGACGAATTTGAGACGGGGCTCATGCGCTTGGCCACTGAGCAGTTTCCGTCGGATGAGTACTTGTTCCAAGAAGGGCAATATTTAGACAGCGAGACAGTCGGAAAATGGCTCGCTCGCAAGAAGACGGATCGCCAGCTGAAGGAAGAGAAAATGAAGCCGGAAGACAATCTCGGCTTAAACCCACCGATTGGCGACACGGGAACAAATGAACAAAAAAACAAACAAAGCCCGATTTATTTGGCTAGCATTTTGGAACATGATTATTTGGTCAAAGTCGACAACGACAAAGTAAAGCTCGGCGGCATTGCCATCGGCCTGGCGTTAAACTCCGTCCACTATTATTCGACCGAGCAAGGCTATCCGCGCGAGGTCAAAATCAAAGACGATGTCATCGAACGGGAAGGAAAGCGGATCGCCGCCGAGGTGTTGAAGCGGCTGCGAAATATCAAAGGGCTCGGCAATGTGCCGATCACGATCGCCTTGTACAAACAGGCGCCGCGCTCGTCCGTGATTCCGGGCCACTTTTTCGCGGTCACCCATGTTGACGAAGGAAGCGCCACGATCGATGATTGGGAAGCGGTGAACGAGGAATATTATTTATTCCCGTCCGATGAGGCGGAAAAGAACCATCGCGATGACTGGCTCAAATTCAATAATTTTAAATCAGACGTTGAAGACTTTTTCCCGAACTACACCGGCATCGTCGGCAGAGGATTGTACGTCAACGATCAGCTTCAGAAGTTAACGATCAACATTACAATGCCGTTTTACGGCAAAGCGGAAGTAATCGGCTTTACCCAATACGTGACCGGCTTGGTGATGGAAAAATTCCCGGACTACATCACCGTTAATGTCTACATCGCCTCAGCCGGCCAGCCGGAAAGCCTCATCGTGCGCCAGGCGAAAGCAGACGAGCCGTTTGTGCATATTTATCAATAAGGTCGGCATCATCGCGTTATTTGGGATACGGCGAACGGAGTGATCCGAACATTTGATTCTCCAAAAATGAAGGAAGCGGAAAGGGCTGCAGCAGCGGCCCTTTTTTGCGCGAAAAGGCCGTCCGAACGATGGTGGAAAGAACAGGAAGAGCATTGTATAATGACGGTAGGAAAATGAGCGCAGCACTCGAAAACGGATGCAAAACGAGCAACAGGTTATGGCAGGAGGCGGGTGTGAGACTTGAAGGCGATTTGCGTGTTTTGCGGATCAAGCAATGGAAACGATGGGAGATATAAGGAAGCGGCGAAAGCGCTCGGAACGTTTTTAGCCCGAAGCGGCATTACGCTCATTTACGGCGGAGGGACACGGGGCTTGATGGGAGAGGTTGCTGAGGCGGCGCTGCGTCATCAAGGGCGCGTGGTTGGGATCATTCCGCAATTTTTGAAGGAACGGGAAGTGGCGCATAATCGGTTGAGCGAACTGTTGGTCGTCGATACAATGCATACCCGCAAAGCGAAAATGTATGAGTCGGCCGACGGGTTTATCGCCCTGCCAGGAGGGTACGGGACGTATGAAGAGCTGTTTGAAGTGCTCTCATGGTCGCGCGTCGGCCTCCACCAAAAACCGATCGGCCTGCTCAACGTGGACGGGTTTTTCGACCCCCTTCTTCATTTGCTTCGGCATACGGTCGAAAACGGATTTGCCGCGCCGGAAGACCTCAAGCTAATTGTCAGCGCCGAAGACGTTCTGACGCTGTATGAGCGGATGAGCCTGTTCCGTCATCATCGTCAACGGCGATGACAGGAGGTCTTTTTATGCGATCATGACGGTGCATTTGATCGTTCATGGCCAATCCAAACGATGGTGCCGGTTGCCAGTGGTTCGTCAAGCCTGTGCATTGTTCACTTCATGGGCGACGCGAATGCCGGATTCAATGGCGCCTTGAATCCAACCGTGGTGGGTGGAAGCATGTTCCCCGGCAAAATGCACTCGTCCCTCAGGAGACGCAATGTATGGCGACAGCTCTGTCACTTGATTCGGCTTCATCATCGTGAAGGCGCCGCCGGAGTACGGATAGCGCACCCAACTATGGCTTGTTCCGGTTTCAAATTCACGGTACACTTGCTCTCCATGGAGGATCGCTAAATTTTTCAGCGTATATTCCAGTCGCTCTTCATCACCCAAGCTGTCCCAAGGAATGGTGTCATCTTCCCACGTATAGCTCGCCAGTACGACGCCTGGCCCCGTGGTGCCAATGCCTTGGCTCGGATATTGTGTATACGTAATCGGCAGATCGGAAACGGTTCTGCCCCCAAACATGCCTTCCTTTTCCCAAAACCGCGTTTTAAACTGGATGCCCGTTTTCGTCGAACCGGCATAATGAAGTTCACGAATGGCTTTCCATTTGTTTTCGGAAAATGAATGGCGGGGTTCGATGTCGACAAACTGCAAAATCGAAAATGGGATGGTGACGATTGCTCGATCGGCGGTGACTTGAAACGGTTGAAGAATTTTGGTGTGCGTGGCATGGATGGTGACGCCGTTGGGATCCTGGACGATTTTTTGCACTTTGTGGCTGAAAAGGATATCATCTTTCAGCTGCGGCAAAAAGGCTTTTGGAAGCCGGTCGTTTCCGCCGACGATTTCGTAAAAACGGATGTTCGGGGTAAACAGCACCATCAATTCACGCAGCATTTCCAAAAACGACAGTTCTGGCAATCCTCCGAGCGAAAGAACGGCTTTGATCATATCGATGGCGCCGACGGACAACGACAGGCCGAACGGGTTGTAACGCAAATACGAGTCAAGCGAGTAGCGGTCGAGTTGTTCGATGACGATCGGCCAATGTTGTTCCGGATTTTGCTCAATGAATTGAACGACCGGACGAATCGCCATTTGCAATAATTGGGAAGCGGTTTTGCCCTGTTCGTGCGGGGCGACCGGAAAGCCAAAGAGGCCGGGATGCCGCTCATATTCACCAAGACGCGCCTTCACGCCGCGGAAATATAGAATGTCGCGCTGGGTGCTGTTGATAAACGGATGAAGCGGCAAGTTGAATTTTTTGATGTATTCCAACGTCAATGGATGGGTGTGGGGAATGCGCATCGCGCCGGCTTCGAGATACTGGTCGTCGCGAAAGTTGGAGCGGAGCGTGTAGATGCGGCCGCCGACCCGCTCAGCTGCTTCTAAAATGGTGACGCGATGGCCCGCCTGCTTTAGCAATGACGCCGCGACAAGCCCGGCCATCCCGGCGCCGATGATGATGATATGTTGAGGCGCCGCGGTTTTCTTTAAGCCGTGGCGAATAATTGAGATCATCGTTTCCATTGAAAGTTTTGGAGAAACATACGGATGGGACACGGTTGGACTCCCCCTTTGCCGTTTTCACCGCGCGAGGATAAAGGTGCGGTTATTCCATCTTATTCCGCGGCAAAGGGGAGTATGTGAGAATACATTCGCCAAGGGCTGGCGCGGCGCCTAGCGCGAGGGGCGCACAGTATGTGGGAATACAATGGCCGTCAAGGGCCAGATATGATGTACGCGGCGCCCTCGATTTCGATGCGGCGCTGCTCCTGCACGCCCACAAGCCGGCACGAAAACGGGCGCGTCGATGGATGACGGCGGTCAGCCTCATAGAACCGAATCGCAATGCCGCCGACAGCGAGCTCCGCGTATGCTCCCGCCTCATCGCGCCCGACATCGGGTTCGGGCAAGTCAAACAGCCGGCGATAGCCGTTGGCCGCCCGCTGCAGATCGAGGGTGTAGAGGCTAATTGACGAGAGCGAAACAGAGCCAATCGGGTGTCTCATGAGCGGCGCCAGCTCGTTCATCCGTACATCATCACGGTCACCCCACTGAATGAAAAACGGATAGCGAAACGCGCCGTCTGTGTCGTCTTCGATAAACTTTCATCATCATTCAATTATGAAGAAAACGGCTCGCTTTCATCCCACCCCTCAAGGAGTGGGCTTTCTCGCTCGCTGATCTGTAAATGATTCGTTCGTTGTCGACGGTGCGGTGGGCGATGAAATTCAAGTCGAGCTTGATGTCTTCGATTTGGGCGGACAATTGTTCGTAACGGGAGTCCATTTTTTGTTCGAGGCGGTCCACCGTTTGTTTCAATGAGGAAAATTCCCGGTGAAGCTGGTGGACGTCAGCGGCGAGAGCTTCCAGTTTGGCGTCTGTTTCATCTTGCCGGTGGAGGAGAGCAGCCACGATGCCGTTCAATTCCGTTTGCCCAGCGCGAAGCGAATCTTGTTCTTGACGCAGACGCTGTTGTTCCAAACGGATTTCCTGTTGTTCTTTTCGGATTTCTTGCTGTTCTTTTCGGATTTCTTGCTGTTCTCTCCGAATTTCTTGTTGCTCTTTTCGAATTTCTTCTTGTTCTTGACGAATGGCGATTTGTTCCCGCTCGAGCCGCTCTTGGCCTTCTACGAGCTTTTGCAGTGTGCCGTCCATGGTGTTCAGACGATCAAGCACTTGGGCGAGCAAAGCGTCACTCATCGTCATGATACCCCCTTTTTCGTCTGTTATGGCCATTATAGTACATATGTTCGTTACTGTCAATCGAGAAAATTTGAACATCCATGGCGGACAAACTCCTTCACATTCCTTGTTTGTCAACGGTTTATTCCATATCGATGCCCAACAATCCTCTTGATTTTTGTCAGAAACATCCAAAATATGAGATGTTCACATGGAAGCAAATACTTTTGGCAATGAGATGAAGAGCTTGGGAAAAATATGAGGGTAAATCGTTTCATCTTTATAGTGCACTTGCACTTGGTGAAACTTTTGATCTTGCAACGCATATTTTTCGACGGTCTCATGAACCGGATCGACAATCCAGTATTCTCTGACACCGGCTTGTTCGTACTTGTGAAATTTCGTAATGCGGTCGTGTTTGGCGGTAGATGGAGAAAGAATTTCTACGATAAGATCAGGCGCCCCATAAATTCGCTCATCACCAATTTTTTGTTTGTCACAAACAACAATTAAATCGGGAATATACCAATCTTTAATGTCATGAAGAGGAGTATCTTTTGTTGCGAATAAACATACATCGATCGGTGCGACAAATACTTCACACGAGGAATGTTGTAGAAAGTCGAAAAACTGTGCTGACAAAGCTGTCACGATACGTTGATGTCTTGGTGTAGGTGAAGGAGTCATAAATAGGATGCCGTCAGTTCCCTCATATCGTTTTTCCTCAGGGAAGTTTACGTAATCTGCATACGTCCATGGATGATTTTGATTTGGCAGCGACATGCAATTTCCCTCCTTGTGCTTTCATTTTATCGTATTTCTTTGAATAAAAAAAGGCGTCACGAGCGATTCCTTCCTGTGTCTAAAATAGGAGCTCGTCCTTTTCCTCCCATCAACCGTTTACTCATGCGTGTGCCATCCCATCGTGCGCTGTTCAGGAAAACGAAATATTCCTACATCAAACATCAAATCCTCCCGGTTTCACGCCTGCCTTCGCTATTGGGAGATGTTATGGAACGTTGTATTCATTTGCATCGTGAATATATAGATTGATTCTCGCCCAGAACACGTGGCAACGGTTGCTTCATTGGATAAAAGTTTGGTATCATCATGGTATTGTGATAGGTCGAACTCGTTGGAGGTGAAACTATGTCGCGAATTTCCATTGACCAAGTGAAACATGTCGCCGATTTGGCGCGGTTGGCGATTACGGATGAAGAGGCCGAGATGTTTACGAAACAGCTCGATGCGATTATTACGTTTGCTGAGCAGCTGAATGAATTGGATACGGAGAACGTTCCGCCGACTTCGCACGTGCTTGATATGAGAAACGTGATGCGCGAGGATATTCCAGAACCGGGGCTGCCGCGCGAAGAAGTGTTGAAAAACGCGCCAGATCAGCAAGACGGCCAGTTCCGTGTGCCGGCCATTTTAGAGTAAGGAGGGGGATTTATGTCGCTTTTTGACCATTCCGTGTCAGAATTACATACGTTGCTGAAGAAAAAAGAAGTGTCGATTTCCGATTTAGTCGACGAATCGTACCGCCGCATCGATGAAGTGGAAGAGAAAGTGCAAGCGTTTTTAACATTAAATGAAGAACAGGCGCGGGCGAAAGCGAAAGAGTTGGATAACCAGCTCGCCAAAGGCGAAGAAACGAACCCGCTGTTCGGCTTGCCGATCGGCATTAAAGACAACATCGTCACAAAAGGGCTGCGTACGACATGCGCCAGCAAAATTTTGTACAACTTTGACCCGATTTACGACGCCACTGTCATGGAGCGGTTGAATGCCGCAGGGACGATCACGATCGGGAAGTTGAACATGGACGAGTTCGCCATGGGCTCGTCGACGGAAAACTCCGGGTTTCAGCTGACGCGCAACCCGTGGGACTTAGAGCGCGTTCCGGGCGGCTCGAGCGGCGGTTCGGCGGCGGCGGTGGCGGCCGGCGAAGTGCCGTTTGCTTTAGGTTCTGATACGGGCGGTTCGATCCGCCAGCCGGCAGCGTTTTGCGGGGTTGTTGGCTTGAAGCCGACGTACGGACGCGTCTCGCGCTTTGGCCTCGTCGCGTTTGCCTCGTCGCTTGACCAAATCGGCCCGATTACGCGCACGGTCGAAGACAACGCGTATGTATTGCAAGCGATCGCGGGCGTCGACCCGATGGATTCGACTTCAGCGAACATTCCAGTGCCGAACTATGTGGAGGCGTTAACGGGCGATATCAAAGGGTTGAAAATCGCTGTGCCGAAAGAATATTTAGGTGAAGGCGTCGATGAAGGCGTGCGCCAGTCAGTGCTTGCGGCGCTTGCCGTGCTTGAGAAGCTTGGCGCGGCGTGGGAAGAAGTGTCGCTGCCGCATTCAAAATACGCCTTGGCGACGTACTATTTGCTCGCTTCGTCCGAGGCATCAGCGAACTTGGCTCGCTTTGACGGCGTCCGCTACGGCTATCGGACGGACAACGCGAAAAACTTGATCGATATGTATAAACTGACGCGAAGCGAAGGGTTTGGGGCGGAGGTCAAGCGCCGCATTATGCTCGGGACGTTCGCGTTAAGCTCGGGCTATTACGATGCGTATTACAAAAAAGCGCAAAAAGTTCGGACGTTGATCAAGCGCGACTTCGAAAACGTATTTGAACGATATGACGTCATCATCGGCCCGACAACGCCGACGCCGGCGTTTAAAATCGGCGAGAAAACGAGTGATCCGCTGACGATGTACATGAACGACATTTTAACGATTCCAGTCAACCTTGCGGGTGTACCGGCGATTTCTGTGCCGTGCGGCTTTGTTGATGGCTTGCCGGTCGGCTTGCAAATTATCGGCAAGCACTTTGATGAAAGCACCGTCTACCGCGTCGCCCACGCTTTTGAACAAGCGACCGACTACCATAAGCAAAAACCGGTGTTGTAAGGGAGGTTAGGTGATGAACTTTGAAACGGTCATCGGACTTGAGGTGCACGTCGAGCTGAAAACGAAATCGAAAATTTTCTCCAGCAGCCCGAACGCGTTCGGCGCGCCCCCGAACACGCAAACGAACGTCATTGACTTAGGGTATCCAGGCGTGCTGCCGGTGTTGAACCGACAGGCGGTCGAGTTTGCGATGAAAGCGGCGATGGCGTTAAACTGCGAAATCGCGACCGAGACGAAATTCGACCGCAAAAACTACTTTTATCCGGACAACCCGAAAGCGTACCAAATTTCGCAATACGATCAGCCGCTTGGCCGAAATGGCTGGATTGAAATTGAAGTAAACGGAAAAAAGAAAAAAATCGGCATCACCCGCATCCATCTCGAAGAAGACGCCGGCAAGCTGACGCATACGGGCGACGGCTATTCGCTCGTGGATTTTAACCGTCAAGGGACGCCGCTCATTGAGATCGTCTCCGAGCCAGACATCCGCTCGCCGGAAGAAGCGTACGCCTACTTGGAAAAATTAAAAGCGATCATCCAATATACCGGCGTTTCCGACTGCAAAATGGAAGAAGGGTCGCTTCGCTGCGACGCCAATATTTCGCTTCGCCCGCTCGGTTCGGACAAGTTCGGCACAAAAACGGAATTGAAAAACCTCAACTCGTTCAACTTCGTCCGCATGGGGTTGGAATACGAAGCGAAGCGGCAGGAGAAAATTTTGCTTTCAGGCGGCGTCATCCGCCAAGAAACGCGGCGCTTTGACGAAGCGACGAAAACGACCGTCCTCATGCGCGTCAAAGAAGGATCGGAAGACTACCGCTACTTCCCGGAGCCGGACTTGGTCATGCTCTATATTGACGACGAATGGAAAGAGCGTGTCCGCGCCTCGATTCCGGAGCTGCCTGACGCCCGCCGGAAGCGGTATATCGAGGAGTGGGGCTTGCCGGAATACGACGCCAAAGTGCTGACGCTGACCAAAGAAATGGCGGATTTCTTCGAAGCAACGGTCGCAAACGGCGCCGATCCGAAACTGGCGTCGAACTGGCTCATGGTCGAAGTATCCGGGTACTTAAACGCCGAGCAAAAAGAGCTCCATGACATCGCGTTGACGCCGGAAAGTTTGGCTGGGATGATCAAACTCATCCAAAACGGCACGATTTCGTCGAAAATCGCGAAAAAAGTGTTCAAAGAACTCGTCGAACACGGCGGCGACCCAGAGAAAATCGTCAAAGAAAAAGGGCTCGTGCAAATTTCCGACGAAGGAGCGTTGCGCAAAATTGTGCTCGAAGTGCTCGACGCCAACCCGCAGTCGGTCGAAGACTATAAAAACGGCAAAGACCGCGCGCTCGGCTTCCTTGTCGGCCAAGTGATGAAAGCGACGAAAGGACAAGCGAATCCGCCGCTTGTCAATAAGCTGTTAGTAGAGGAAATTGGAAAACGATAATGAAACAATAGGAGGCCTGCCCACCGGCAGGCTCTGTTTTCAATAAAAATTTTTGCACTATTAAAAAAATACAATTGACAAACGTTGTGATCGAATGATAGATTTTTTATAAGAAAAAACCAATTGATTTAGTAGGATATGAAATCTCGAAGGGTCAAAGAGGGGAGAGGAAACGATGAGCAATGAACAAACTTTCCGCCCGGAGACGCTCGCCATCCACGCCGGGCAAAAACCGGATGCGGAAACGGGCGCGCGGGCGGTGCCGATTTACCAAACAAGCTCGTATGTATTCCGCGACAGCGAGCATGCGGCCAATTTGTTTGGCTTGAAAGAGGAAGGGTTTATTTACACGCGCATTATGAACCCGACAAACGATGTCTTGGAAAAACGGATCGCGGCGCTTGAAGGCGGCATTGGAGCGCTTGCGCTGTCATCGGGGCAGGCGGCGGTGTTTTATTCGATCATCAACATCGCCTCGGCGGGCGATGAAATCGTCTCGTCGTCGTCCATTTACGGCGGAACGTACAACTTGTTCGCCCATACGCTGCGCAAGTTCGGCATTACGGTGAAGTTTGTCGATCCGTCCGATCCGGAAAACTTTGAGCGGGCGATCACCGACAAAACGAAAGCGTTGTTTGCGGAAACGATCGGCAACCCGAAAAACGATGTGCTCGACATCGAAGCGGTGGCCGACATCGCCCATCGCCATGCCATTCCGCTCATCGTCGACAACACGGTGGCCAGTCCATACTTATTGCGGCCGATTGAATTCGGCGCCGATATCGTCGTCCACTCAGCGACGAAGTTCATCGGCGGGCACGGCAATTCGATCGGCGGTGTGATTGTGGACAGCGGCAAGTTCGACTGGAAAGGGAGCGGCAAGTTTCCGGAGTTCACCGAGCCAGACCCAAGCTACCACGGGTTGGTGTATGTGGACGCCGTCGGCGAAGCGGCGTACATCACGAAAGCACGCATTCAGCTCTTGCGCGACTTAGGAGCGGCACTGTCGCCGTTTAATGCGTTTTTGCTTTTGCAAGGATTAGAGACGCTTCACTTGCGGATGCAGCGTCATAGCGAAAATGCGCTCGCTGTTGCTAAGTTTTTAGAAGAGGAAGAAGCCGTCGAATCGGTCAACTACCCAGGGCTTCCGAGCCATCCGTCGCATGAACTGGCGAAAAAGTATTTGCCGAATGGGCAGGGCGCGATCGTCACGTTTGAAATCAAAGGCGGCGTCGAAGCCGGGAAAAAATTGATCGACTCGGTGAAGCTGTTCTCGCATTTGGCCAACATCGGCGATTCGAAATCGCTCATCATCCACCCAGCCAGCACGACGCATGAGCAGCTGACCCCGGAAGAACAGCTGTCCGCCGGCGTCACCCCAGGCCTTGTGCGTCTGTCTGTCGGCACCGAAGCGATCGACGATATTTTGGACGACTTGCGCCAAGCCATTCGCCAAAGCCAGACGGTGGGGGTGAAGTAGAAGTAGCGAAGCGGATATAGGAAACATTTAGAAAATATAAAGAGTGTCCTAAGCGAAAAAACAGGGCGCTCTTTTTTGATTTGCGGAGCAAACCGTTCTTCTCCTTCCCATTGTTCACGGCTTTCACTTTTGCGCAATTCCGGCACGCAAAGCAGCATCCTGAGAGCTGGCTGGCAACGATCGTGCGGAGGCCAGCGAATACACGACGGGCAGCGGGCATCACCCCCGCTTCCTTGATAGAAACCGCATCGCCTTGGCCCGAGATCTTTCTTACGCGTATGATAGCATTTAAGTTGCATATAGTGATGCTAGTTGAACGCAGCGTTCCACTAGCATCACGGGTCAATGATTTTGTATAAGCATGGATAAAATCTTCTGTTCGAAATTTTTGGCTCTTCACCACAAGTTGTACTTGAGATTTTAAGATAGGTATGCATAGAGAAAATAGAGGGTACAAAAAATGCGAATTTTCCTGTATGGTAAAGGTGACCAAGCCAACCCATTGGAGGAAAATTCGCATGTACGCTCAGTTTATCAAAGAACTCATCGATTTACCAGATGTTTTGATTCAAAAGGTGCGAAAAGAAGAAGAACGTTGGATTTTCGAACTTTCTCCCACCGAACAATGCCCGTTATGTCCTGTCTGCTTGAAGCGTACGATCAAAATGACAGGCAAAAAGAAGCAATGGATGCATGGGTATGCTCAACGGATCGGCATCTTTTGGGTGGAACTCCCTGTGGAGCGTAGACGTTGTGGCACGTGTGGCATGACATTCAGCACTTCTTATCCCGGAATTTCCCCTCGAAGTGTAGCGACGGATGCGTTTCAGCAATGGGCAGCGCAATGTTGCATCGGAACCTCCATTCAGGCGGTGGCTCGAATGCTCCAGCTTCCTTACACGACCGTTGAACGTTGGTTTTATACCCATGCCCCTTCCTTCCTATCGAATGACATCCAACCAAAGGCAGTTTGTGTCGATGAGTTTGCGTTTCGAAAAGGACATGACTACGGAGTGGCGGTCATGGATGCCGAAACGGGAGAAGTGTATGCCATTGAAGCAGGAAAGAACGAGGAAGCCATTGGACGTGCGTTGGCTCATGTGTCTGATTCTGTTCAGTATGTCGTGAGCGATTTGGCTCCAGCGATGAAAAAAGCCATTCAAGGGATGTGTCCGGAAGCGAAGCATGTGGTCGATGATTTTCATGTGATTCAGTTGTTTACAGAAGCGTTGGATCGATGCCGCAAATCCTTAGGAAAAGAGGGCAAGAAACATGGGCATGTTCGGTATGTTTGCCGCTTCTTGACCCAGTGCCCCGAGAAACTCACCGAGGAGGAACGCCAAACGGTGCAGAAGTGGCAGAACGCTTGGATTCATCGATACTTGTTTTGTCCTTGTTCCGCTGTTCGTGCCATCGCAAAAGCACTTGTCAAACGAACAGATGAAATCATTTCATGCATATTGTCTCCTTATTCGAATGGGAAGATGGAGGGAACGAATAACAAGATCAAGCTGATGAAACGTCGGGGATACGGATACCGAAATATCCAGCGTTTTGCACTGCGGGTTCGGCTAGAAACAGCTAACATACTTTCATGACAGGTGCAAGTACATCTTTTGGTGATGAACCAAATATATACCGGCACATTAGAAAAACCTTAGAATTTCAATCTATTCTAAATGTGAAAAAGGAGTTTTTCAGCTTGCTCATTAACTGCTTGGTGAAAAAAGATGGAATCTATGATGTCTTTATACATCTTTCATCAAGTAGTTAATGATAGATATCAACATATGGAAAGGAGGGAATGAAGAATGGCAAAGTTGGATGATTTCGATTTGGACATTGTTGTCAAAAAACAGGACAACATTGTACAACCTAATATTACAAGTAAATCTCTTTGTACCCCGGGTTGCATCACAGGAATCTTGATGTGCTTAACGCAAAATTCTTGTGTATCTTGTAACTCTTGCATTCGATGCTAATAACTTATAATTATTAATTGGAATATGGAAGAGTTGGAAAATTCTAGGATGATTGATCACAAGACAGCTTTCCAAGGAAAATAAAAGGGATTTAGTGCTTGGATCCACCCTTGATCGACACTCGTCAAGGGAGAAAAGGAGGACGATCCTGCGTTTTCAAAATTTATTAGGGGAGAGGGGATCGAATCATGAAGGAAAAACTTAAAATGGTTACTACTTTGCTTGCTTTTATCTCATTCATTGTGGTAGGGGGAGTCAGCGCCGCATCTTATGTTACGTATGCTGGGGTTCTCCCTCGTTTTCAAGGCGATACGGAATTAGCAAGCGCCAATAAAGCGACAAACAGTAAAAGTAAAGTGGAAAATTCGGTTGTGGGCGCCGATTATAAAGCAAACATGTGGATTCAGCAAGGTTCCACGAAAGTGTCGCCAACCGCGCTGAATGTAACCGATAATGACACGCGTTATTTCACTGTCGACCAAAGTGCTGTTGGCAAAAAAGTTTCATTAATGGCGGAAAATGCATCCTTCACTTACGTTACAGTTGACATCGCAGGCAAATTTTATCCCGACAATTGATCGATTTATAGGTATGTTCAGTCAACTTGGACAAGAAAGAGGTTTTCTTGGTCGGGGCGGTCTTCTTCAATATCACAAAGAAGACCGTCCTTAACAGAAGAATTAGGAGATGATAGTATGTATATAGAATTGATCAAACTTTTGAAAAATAGGAACTTTTACATCAGCGCAGCCTGCCTGTTGCTGCTTGTCATCGGCGCCGTCGTGTTGGGGGTGAAAGATTATCGTGAAAATGTGCAGTTGCTTGAACGAATTTACCACGACAATCCAAATGTTTTCGCCTTGGCATCGCCTCACCTTGAATGGGTTGGTCTAGGAGGCTTCCGCTTTAACGTATTTTCATCTCTATATTACTTCCTTTTTCCATTATTGTTGTCGATTCCATTGGTGGATTCGATTGATCGTGAGCGAAAGAGCGGAAATGTTCATTATCAATTGACACGGATGGGAAGAAGCGCTTATTACTGGGGGAAATTTTTGTTTTCTTATATCAGCGCGTTTTTCTTGTTTCTCCTTCCTCTTCTTTTTGGCGTCGTGCTCGTCAACCTTTTGACCAACCATTGGGATTATTCGAGCTTTTCCCAGGCATATCGGCAATTGGTCAATGGCACGTTGCCGTTGCCGGACAATTCGTTTGAAGGGGAAAAGAAAAGCCTTTTTTCTCCTTTATTGGAGATCTCCCCTTATTGGTATGTTCTCGCGTATTATATCATTGGCGGATTGTTTGCCAGCGGCTACGTCTGCCTTGGGTTAGGATTTTCCTTGTTGTTGAAAAATCGGTATTTGATTACTTTGATGCCACAAATCATTTATATGGTTTGTTGGGCGGCGCTGACTATCACCAACCAATTGGCTTGGGATCCGTTTAATTTCTTAATCCCTTCACAACCAGTGGAAGGATTGTCCTATTGGAAAATCGTCATCGTGTTTGTCCTCCAATTGTTGATTGCGGTAGCGGTATTTTCATATGGAGTGAAGAAAAGTGAAGATGTTCTCTAGACAGAACGTTTTTTTTGTTTGGCAAGATTTGCTGTTGCATCGAACCGTCATCAAAATGATTTTGGGCGTCATGGCTTTGTTGATGGTGGCGGGCATCTTGCCGCTAGGAATGGTGGTGGTGGGGAAGTGGCACAGCCTCAAAGATTTTATCTTGCTTTATCGGTATGAATTTTTTCATCTCCCTGCTTTTTTGTTTCTTTTAGGTTCCGCGCTTCAAACCAATGCGTGGGTGGTGCTAAGAAGATACCGCACGCGGAGGCAAATCGGTCTTCATAAAGCGTTGCTGGTCGTCGTTCTGGCGGGGGGCGTGTCTCTTTGGGTTGCCGCAGTAGGCGGATTATGTACAATGTTTGTGAAATACGTCATCTATCCTAATATGCCAAACGCCCATGCGGCTTTTTTGTACGTGCCGCATAGTGGGGATAAAAGCTCGTTTCTCTATTTTCTTGTCATGTACTTTTTCGTCACCGCGATATACGGATTGTTGTTTGTCGCATTCATTGATTTTGGGGGGAACCGCTTTTTCGCCTTCGCTGCCGTCATCATACTGGCTGTATTGGATATGTTCACTGTGCACATGCTCCCTTATTTGTTTTACATAAGTGAACAGACGGCTCCCGTTTGGACAATCTTAGTTCTCATTGCGATGATGCTGGTGCTGGTCTATACCATTTGCCTTTCGTCAAGCCAAAAAAACTACTATGTTCAGGATGATCTTTTATGAAACCGATGCATTTGGAGTTTACCCTGATCAAAATGGATGTCAAAAGAATTGTCATCACCTGCCTCCTGTTCCCACTGTTGGGCACTTTGATGTCCAGCTGGTCAGAGGCGTTTTCTTCCCAATGCCTATCGGAGTTGTTCTCCCGCTTATTCGGAGCGGTGACGATCTCGAATTGGATGTATTGGCTGATGATTTGCTTCGGCTATGTGGTGTTGCTCCAAATCGTTTGGAAAAAGCGGGATAAATATTTTGAACATAAACTGTTCATTTTGTTGAGGGATACGACGTCGTACACGATGGCTAGGCTGCTGGCAGGTGTTCTATTTACATTGGTGTATGTCTTGTCGGTGTTTTTGATCGCTGGCGGCTTCGGTCTCTTTGTGTCGCATATGGCGTTTTCGTTTGACCGTTCGCTCGTGCTCATGTTCGTGGGCATCGCCGTGAATTTGTATTGGCACGCCAGCGTGTGGATGTTGTTGAACGTGTATGCAACCCATCACTTGGCGAATGTTGTCATTCTCGCTTTGTTTTTTGTGGGTGTCAAGATGCCAACGCCTTTTATTCCTTTGTACTACAGCATGGCGGATCTCGTGCGGAGCAGCTCGATGTTCTGGTCGGCGTTGATGGTGGAGCTCTTGTCGATCGTTGCGTTCGGGTATTGGACGATCAAGAGAGTGAAGAACGCGGATTATATGTAGGAGGTTTTCAATTATGAAGGCGATCGTCTTATCCAATGTTTCCAAAACGATAAAAGCAAGGGAAGTTTTGCGCAATATCAACTTAGAGTTGGAAAGAGGAAAGATTTATGGATTTGTCGGGCCGAACGGGTCGGGAAAAACGATGTTATTCCGAGTCATCAGCGGACTTGTGAAGCCGTCCAGCGGCACGGTGGCGGTATTTGGCCAGACGTTGCACCAAGATGTATCATTTCCGAGCGATATTTCTGTTTTGTTGGAAAAACCAGGTTTCCTTGAACAATACTCAGGATTCGATAATTTGCATTTTTTAGCCATGATTCAGAACAAAATCGGCGAACGTGAGGTAAAAGAGGCGATCGAGCGAGTGGGGTTGAATCCGCATGATAAAAGGCCGGTGAAAGCGTACTCTCTTGGAATGAGACAAAGACTGGCCATCGCACAATGCATCATGGAGAAACCGCAGCTGATGTTGCTCGATGAACCGATGAATGCTTTGGATGAAAAATCGGTGGACCAAGTGTACCAAATTATTCGGGAGGAAAACAAAAGAGGCTGCACCATTTTGTTGACGTCTCACAACAAGGTGGACATTCAGTCATTATGCCATGAAGTATATTCGATGAATGAAGGGGTGATTACGGGTATGACCCATATTACGGCAGAATGACTGTCATGTGTGTAATGTCGAAATTCGCGAGGGGGTGGCCATCTTGAACAACCAACTGTGCGAAGGTGCCGCTTCCGTGTTCATGGGACAATCAAAAGTGAACCAATAGCTTCCTGCATCTGAGGAGGATGCTGGGAGCTTCAGTGCAGCAGCTCTTCTTCGTTGCGCCACTCCCCCATCCTACTCTTGAACAGGAGAGCCGCCATGGAAATGCCAAGATGTTGTGTGTTTTGCTTGGGTCAACAACTCTTTGAGGCAATCCCCATAGCCATCAAGTGAAGCCTTGGAGCGAGTAGCTCCAAGGCTTCACTCTTCATCTTTGGAGGCTGTGACCGTGAGAATATATAAAGATAGGCATGCCAAATACACCTTCCCGATAGAAGGTTTTTTTCATGGTATGAGGCGGGAATTTCTTACGACACCGGCATGATGACCAAACTCTCGATAATGTCTAAAGCGCTCTTTTTTGTATAACGCCTTGATTTTTTTCCGTGTTGAGCGATGGGTGGAGACGACCGGCATGCGTCCGATGGGCCACGCCGAGAGCGTGATGAGCCGGTTTGCGCATCGGGTGAAATCCCGCCGCAGCTGGAAAGACCAAGGGCTTCGGGCGTTTCTGAGGGCGATGGCGGCCCGAATCGACGGGATCGGGTGGAGAAAGGGACGGTGGGAGGAGCAAGAGCCCCAGTCGGCCGTCTCGGCCTCAACAAAGTCCAAGCGGATCGAACAGGCCAAACGGAAGGCAGGACGGTTGTGGGCGGATGTGATGCGACAAAACATCCCGTATCTTCAGCAGTCATCCGGGACGCCGATCCATCAAGCGTTGTCGGCGCTCCGGGATGGTGGTTGGGTGTAAAAAAATGGAATATCGTATCATCGCCTCAAGATAAGGGATGAGAGTCCGAAAGCGCTTACGATATTAATTCCTGAAAATGGTTCGCTAACTAGTGATTGACAACGCCCGTAGTGAACCGAAAAAATGTTCTCCACAAAGTCTTGACTGACTCTGTTTTCTTAACTTGATGGCTATGGAGGCAATCCCATATTATAATCACAATAAATTAAAGAAAATTATAAAAAATATATACCAATACATTAGAAAAATCTTAGAATTTCGATCTATTCTAAATGTGAAAAAGGAGCTTTTTAGCTTTACATTAACTGCTTGGTGAAAAAAGATGGAATCTATGATGTCTTTATACATCTTTCATCAAGTAGTTAATGATAAATATCAACATATGGAAAGGAGGGAATGAAGAATGGCGAAGTTGGATGATTTCGATTTGGACATTGTTGTCAAAAAACAGGACAACATTGTACAACCTAATATTACAAGTAAATCTCTTTTGTACCCCGGGTTGCATCACAGGCATCTTAATGTGCTTAACGCAAAATTCTTGTGTATCTTGTAACTCTTGCATTCGATGCTAATAACTTATAATTCTCAACATCCATATTGAACCATGGAAGAGTTGGAAAATTCCAAGAGAATTGATCACAAGACAACTTTCCAAAGAAAATAAAGGGGATTTAACGCTTGGATTCACCCTTGATCGACACTCGTCAAGGGAGAAAAGGAGTCAGTATAAGGGCAAGGGCGGGAAGAAGCCCTTGTCCATTATTCGCTTCGCCGAATTTGGCAGGTCTTTAGCTCAGCGAGCTTGGGAGGACAAAAAAGCTAAGCCGCTTCTTGTTGGAGAAACTCTTGCGTCAAAGGGACGGGGATTTGTCCGTCGGACCATCATATGCGGAAGATCGGCGAGTTTTAGGATGACGCCGGAACCCAGCCCTTGAGTGCGCTGTGCATGTGCAGGAAGTTGAAATACACCACAAGCTGAAAATGCTATATACATGCTCATTGAAAAGTTAACCTTCGCATAAGTGGTGCCCACTCCGGTTATACTGCTCCTAAGGAAAAGCATGGAAAAGGAGCGGAATCAGACATGAAACGGCTGAAAATCACCCATGATCACGGATGGACGCCTCGGAAACTCCGCAAGCAGGAACGGAAGATCAAAAACGCTCATCTCCGCCAACGTGTGATGGCAGTCCGCCTTGTCATGGAAGGCTATTTGGGCAGAGAGGTTGCTTCCATGGTCAATGTGTGCCGCCCAACCGTTTCCCATTATGTGTCGCTTTTTAACGAAGGCGGCCTTGAACTCCTGCTTCATCGGGATTTTGCCCCTGGTAGCCGTTTCTCACCGAAGAACAGCAGGAAGAGATCAAACACACCTCGTGTTGACCACGACACCTGTGGAGCTGGGCTGGGACATCGCTTCGGCGTGGAATACGAACATCCTTCAATCCTATAAGGCTGGTGAAAAACAAGTTTTTTGCTCAAACCAGCGGTATTTGATCAGCAAGGAGAACAGATCTGACAAAGTTTCTCTAATTGAAAAAGAGTTGGGATGAGTTGCCTTTTTCATTAATTCACCGGCCTTCTATGTGTACCACCATTACAGCATATCCATTTCCCGCGAAGCATTACGAAAGCTCTTGCATCGAAAAGGGCTTTCTTGGACCCGGACGACCTACACGTTGGCGAAAGGAGATCCGGACCGGCAAAAAAACTTCGAGAAACAAATGGACCTGATAAAAAAACTTAATGGATTCGGATTTCATCCTGTTGTACATCGAATGAAACGCATATCCGGTCGTATCATGTGTTGCGTACGACATTGTCAGAGGTTGGCCGTCAAAAGCAAGTGCCTACGTTCGGCCATCATGCTCACATATCGCTGTTTGGCGCGGTCAACGTCCACGATGGCGAAACGGTTCTTCATCAAGCAGGGGCAGCCAATGCCACAACGTTTTTAGATTTCCTGCGAGTTCTCAAAGAGCGTTACTCGGACCGACTCGTCGTCTTGGTGCTGGATAACGCTCGAATTCATCACACCAAAATGGTGAGAGAATTTTTGCGGGAAGAAGGATAGTGTTTTCACTTCATTTACTTTCCTCCGTATTCACCGCAACGGAACCCGATCGAACGCTTGTGGAAATGGCTGAAAGATACTGTCATTGCCAATGTGTTTCACAAAGATCGAAACGATATCGCCCAAGCCGTTTTTGCATGTTTCTCAATTTAAAAAATATCGCTGGAAAGCGGTATTTTCAGTTAAAACACCGGCTCTCTAGAATATCAAGTGAAGCTTGTGCTTAAGAACCCACTATATAAATGAAGAAATTGTAATAAATATCATAATTACTACTAGCAACCTAATAAGTGTTGAGGTGAGCGCAACATCATCAACTAAAGAATACGAATTCAGTCAATGTCAAAAAATCGAGAAACATTTTATCCGGCTGTAGGACAGTTAACATTCGGAAGAAATCACTCAAATCATGAATACAGGTCCCTCCATACCTACTTTGCAACGTGGTTCAGGACAAATTCAGCACTGTAATTGGGTGCAGATCTTGTAAAAAGAGTCACGCAATTTACGGAAGATTGAGAATCATTGAGTTGGAGGCTTGATTTATGAAAGATCTTATCTTTAAAAACATCGATACGTTTATGATTCGAACACCGGTTTTATCAGTAGACAACTATTTAAGATTTTTTGATCAAAAATTGACTGAGGGAGAAATGAAAGAGCGTCTGTTGGAAATTTGTCATAACCCTGTATTTAGAGAGAGTATCTTAGTAGCGAGTAAAAGTTTATATAATAAAATGATTGATTTTTGCAACGGCAAGGAAATAAAAAAATACGATTATTTTATCAAAGCCATTTATAAGTATTTGATAAGAATTAGCACGAGACCAACGCCATTTGGTCTTTTTGCAGGAGTAGACTTTGGTGAATACACGGATGAAAATACATCAATAAGATATGGAACGAATAAATATAAGAAATTTGCTAGGCCAGATTTAGAATGGCTGATGAAGATTGTAAAGAAATTGGAACAAGAACAATATGAGCAATTATGGTTCACGGTGAATGACAGTATATTTTTAAAAGGAGAACGGGCATATTTACTACATTCGACACGAAAAGACGATGACAAGCGAGTCAATGAAATCAGCGTCAGAGTCACCCTTCCTTTTAAAATCACGTGTGAATTAGCTCGTCACTTGATCCATTACCAAACATTAAAAAAAGAATTAATAAAACAATTTCCAAATACGAGTGAGGAAAAAATTGAACGTTTTCTCAAGCAACTAATAGAAAACGAATTTTTAATTTCCAATCTCCGCCCACCATTAACAGTAATGGATCAGCTTGATTATCTGATAAAGCGATTGAAAGAAAGCCATATAGAAGAGTGGAGTAACGAATTAATTGATATTCAACAAAAGATTCGCACATATACCATGACTCCGTTAGGAGAAGGGGAGCAAATATATAAAGAGTTACATAAAAAAATGAAAAAGTTAGCCGATACCAAAAATGTGTTACAAGTTGATATGAAGTTAAACTTACAAGAAAAGAAACTGAACAAGCAAGTGATAAAAGATGTAAATGAACTAATGCACATACTTCTACCTTTTTCGATGACCTATCAACAAACAGATTCTCCACTTTCGAGGTACAAGCAAGAATTTATCGAAAAATATGGGGTGGACAGAGAAGTTCCTTTACTAGAAATGCTTGATAATGATCTTGGTATAGGAGCACCTATGGATTATACAAACCCGAAAAACGCAAGACTCGCTGTAGGTGTACCCCATCAATTGATTGATGAGCAGTTAAGAGAATATTTTCTTCATAAATATATCGAGGCGGTTAAAGACAAAAAAAGTATAACAATAACAGAAGACGAGATAAAAGAATTGGGTCTAGATGATTATGATTACCAAAGCATCCCGGATTCATTAGACATTAACGTCATTATAAAATGTGACTCGGAACAAGATCTTGAGCACAATCATTTCAAATACTATATTGGTCCTAATTTAGGATCGACCCATGCGGGGAAAAGTTTTGGAAGGTTTTCTTATATGATGGAAGGGGAAGAGAAACTCTTCGAAACGTTAAATAAAGAAATGTTGAACTTGAATAATGATAGTGGCGAGTATGTAACTTGTGAGCTTGTTTATTTGCCAAATGAAACGAGACATGCCAATGTGACAAGAAATATTCATAACAGCGAATACGAACTTGCGTTGTTTACTAACAACAGCAAAGATGAATATCATCGATTGAGCTTAAATGATATTTTGATCGGCATAGAGAACGATATGTTTTATGCCAAAAGCAAAACACTAAATAAAAAGTTGATTATTACTATGAATAATATGTTGAATACCCAAAATGCCCCGAATGCGATTCGTTTTTTGTATGATATAAGCTTAGATGGCAAAAAAATTTGGTGTAATTTCCCTTGGGATACAATCTTTCAAGACTATGCTTACATACCGGCAATTGAATACAAAAATTTCGTCATAGCACCGCGAAAATGGGTGATCAATAAGATTATTAAAACAAACGACAAAATTAGTTTTACGGAATTTGAAAAACGCTTTAAAAAATTTTGTTCTGATTACGATGTGCCGAAATATGTTTATTTGACTTTTGCAGATAATCGGATTTTGTTGAATACAGAGGATGAAAATTGTTTAAGAATTCTTCATCACGAATTTAACAATAGATACGGAAACATTATTCTAAGTTCTTATGAAGAGGCTGATCTTCATTTAGTTAAAGATGATGCCGAAAAAGAGTATGTTTGTGAATTGGTCATTCCGCTAGTGAAAGTAAAACAAGAAAATCGTCAATGGTATGCCAAAGCGAAAAAATCAAATCATATCCCAAGTTTTTCAGATATAAGAGTCAAGTTGCCTTTTGAAAATTGGCTTTATTTAAAATTGTACGGGGTCCATTCTAGAGCGGATGATTTCATCGCCTTTTATCTTTCAGAATATTGTCGCGAAAAATTGGCTAAAGGAGAAATTGAAAAGTATTTCTTTATACGGTATGCCGACCCGGAGCAACATATAAGATTAAGGCTGAATGCCAGTGAAGAGAAACTTCTGCAGATTTATCCGGATATGAAACAATGGCTGCGAACGTTAATCGACAAAAGAGTGGTGAGTCGTTTTTCCATCGACTGCTATGAAAGAGAAATTGAGCGTTATGGTGGAACAGAATTGATCGATCTTGCAGAAAACTTATTTTTCTTCGATAGCATAGTAGTAGAGGACATATTAAAGTTAAAACGTTTGAAACATATTCAATTTAGCGATGAAGTGATCGGAATGGTTTCCATCATTCATTATATGGAACAGTTCGGCCTAAATTATGAAAGTCAATTGGATTTCTTGCAACAGCAAGTCAACAAACAAGACTATCGTGAAGATTTTCAAAAGAATCGATCTGTTTACATGAAAGTTTGTAATACGGATAATGATTGGCAAGGGTTAAGAGACACTGATGAGGGGATGTTATTATTAAACGTTTTGAACCAAAGAAACAGAAGCATAAAAGAGTATGCAAGCAAGATCCAGGACGGTCTCGAAGCTTCTTCTGAATTATCTATTTTAGACAGTGTGATTCATTTACACTGTAACAGGCTATTCGGCATTGATCGAGAATTTGAAAAGAAAATCCGTACATTAGTTGCCCATACGTTATATGCATTAAAGTATATTAAAGCTCATGGATTAGTGTTAAAAAATTAAAGATGTTATCCATTTGTCCAAGCATTGGGGAGACGATATATAATGGACCCACGACTTGGACTTTTTTCAACAAAAGCTCGACAAGCTCTCTTTTGTGTATTCAGGTGAAAAAACTTTTATGACGGGAAGAAGATCTCATTTTAGCATGCGGGGATTGAAAATGTTATGAATATAAAAGAGTATGATGATCACGTTACTATCAAAGATATTGTGAAATCAATAAGGATAGTTCCCAAGACGCTTGTTCTTATAAAGAACGTCGACAAACAAAGTTTTTTTATCATTATTTTCTTAAGCTTATTAATGGGAGGCGCACCGATTGTTACATTGCTCGGTTCGCAAAACTTGTTGAATGCAATCGGGTCCCAAAATATTCATATTATTATATCGGCATTGATCTTTTATATTTCTGCTGTTTTACTCAGCGAGATCATCAGCAGTTTCATGGAATATTACCAAAATAAGTTTCAAACTCTCATCAACTACAAACTTAATTTGCAAATCATGGACAAGTGTACAAGATTGTCTTTACAGCATTTTGAGGATGCCGAAGTTTATGATATGTTGCAAAGAGTACAGAATGAAACGCCGTATAAACCATTTGAAGTGTTTTTATCCATATTAGGTGCAATATCGGCGATTGTAACCTTTTTTTCATCGATGATGATTCTGATCCATTGGAAACCGTGGGTGTTGATTATATTAATCTTCATACCACTCGTTTTTTCTTTTTATTTTTTCAAGATTGGCCAAAGAGAGTTTAATGTTAGTTGGTTGCGTGCACCGGAAAAAAGGAAATCATGGTATTTGTCTTACCTAATGACAAGAGACAACACGTTCAAAGAAGTCAAAATATATAACTTGGCAGGCTATATTTTGAACAAATTTAAAGAAATCAACAAAACGTTCGTCGAGCAGGATATCCATCTTTTTAAAAGAAGAACGGTTTTTACATTTATTTTTGAGCTCGTTGAACAAATATGTATCAATACCGTACTTGTTATCATCATCATTTCGGCGTTGGCAGGTGAAATCCTTATAGGTCACGTCGTAGGGCTTATTCAGGCCTTGAACTTAATTTCTAGCAACTCTAAGAAAATATTGAATATCATCCATTCCCTGTATAAAAACAATTTATATATCAACCAACTGTTTGAATTTTTGGGGTTAGACGAAGAAGTATTGGACAAAGGAGATCGATTCGTATCAGGGATAGACAAAATCGAAAATATTAAGATAAGAAATTTAACGTTTCGTTATCCAACGAAACCAAAAGTAGTATTGAAAAATATTAACCTCGACATCAACAAAGGGGAAAGAATAGCCATCGTCGGTGCAAATGGATCAGGAAAAAGCACCCTTATAAAACTTTTATTGAAATTGTATGAACACGATGAGGATAGCATTTTTTATAATGGTGTGTCCATCAATGATTTGGATACGGAACAATTGAGAAAAAACATTGCCGTGTTGTTCCAAGATTTTGTGAAGTATGAATTGAAATTAAGGGAAAACGTGGGGTTTGGCGATATTACGCGCATTGATCGTGACGGAGAATTAAAACAAGCCATGGAGAGGGCGAGAGTAAATTTTATCGAGGATTTAGATACTCAGCTTGGTTTATGGTTTGTCGACGGTGTTCAGCTTTCGGGAGGACAGTGGCAAAAAGTAGCGATTGCTAGGGCGTTATTTCGGGATGCATCCGTATATATATTGGATGAACCTAGCTCGGCACTGGATCCCATTTCCGAGAAAGAAGTCATTGATATGTTTATCAATATGACAAAAGATAAAATTGGTATCTTTATCTCACATCGTCTATCAACAGCTAAGCTTGCCGATAAAATCGTAGTAATGAATGATGGTGAAATTGTCGGTATAGGTACGCATTGGGAATTGTTAGCTACGAATGAGTTATACAGAAGAATGTATGAATTGGAAGCTTTGAAAAACGAGGAGGAGTATGAGCATCTCAATGAAAGCGCTGGTTTGTAATCTTGCGAAAAAATTGTCGGATTATGAGAATATGAAGCGAATCGTCAATCACCCAAGTAATTATATTAAAATTGGAAACAAGACGATAAATCCGTTTAATGAGTTAAGTTTAAGCCATGGGTTACCAGCCTTATGTGCGCTGTACGGCGAATTGGGCGAACAATATCCGGATGAAGGTTGGGATTTATTAGGGCATCAATACATCAAAAAAATCGGTGAACAAATGAATCAACACGGCTTCCCTTCTTTATCCATGTTTACCGGATTGGCAGGGATCGGCCTTGCTGCAGTATGTTTATCCAAGGGAGGAAAAAGGTATCAAAACTTTATCTCAACGATTAATCAAGCCATCGAAGAAAGAATCGGAGAAATGATCGAGTATTTGAAACAGAAACCGTATCCGAATATGGACGATTACGATGCTATTTCGGGAGTAGCGGGTATAGCGAGCTACTGCCTATTATTTCCGCAAGAGATGAAAAAAAGTATTACGTTAATCTTAAAATACATTATAGATTTATCTCAAGATAAACAAATGGAGGATATCAACGTTCCTGGCTGGTATATTCCCCCAAAGAATGCTTTTTCAGACACTGAAAGGAGAAAATGGCCATCGGGTTTCTTTAACATTGGGTTGTCTCACGGTATACCTGCTTTACTCATTGTCTTGTGCAATGCTAAAAAACTGAATATTTACGTAGATGGGCAAGATGAATGCATTCAAAGAATAGCTGATTTTCTTATGAAGTTTCAAATTAAAGATGAAAATGGCTCTTATTGGGGGACTCATGTTTCTCTAGAGGAATACAAAAATGGCTCTGTCCTAAACAAAGATACAAGGGATGCCTGGTGTTATGGCACGCCTGGTGTTGCTTATTCGTTACTTATAGCAGGTAAAACTCTAAATAATCAATCATACATTGATTGTGCTGTCAGCGGAATGAAACTGGCAAGCAAACGGCTTTACAACATTTTTTCTCCTTCCTTCTGTCATGGTTTATCGGGAGTTGCGTATATATGCAACAGATTTTATGAAGAAACGAATATCAGCGATTTTAAGGAAGCCGCCTGCAAATTAGTCGATGATATAATAAAATTTTATAATGAGGAATTCCCTTTTGGCTTTAAAAATATTGAGGAGAGCGAAGGAAGCACGAAATATTATGATTATGTGGGACTAATCGATGGAACAGCGGGAATTTTATTGACGATATTAGCTATACAAAACTCGAAAAAAACGCCTTGGGATTGTGCATTTTTATTATCTGAAGTTTAAATGTTGTTTATATACAATGGAAAAGCCGACTGATCGATGGTTAGAGGCAAGCCGCAGAGGGGGCTCCATCATACCTTGGCGTACCGATCGGTCGAACAACTCCCTAAAAAGGGTGTTGTTCGATCAACCGGTCATCGATCAAATATGTTGGAAAAGGTTCATAGACAAGAGGTGTCTTTCACCCGGGCGTCACTCAAGACGTGCGCATTTTTTAGTAAAAAGCAACAAAGAGTAAAGCTTCACATTGCACCTATGAACAACGCAACGGTGTTATGAGATTACCCCATGATATGGGGATGGAATAGGTTAAAATGCGATTCAACTGTATGGGGGATCAAAAGATGAATAACAAGAAAATTTTGGTCGTTGATGATGATGAAGATATTTGCTGCACCATTAAACAATATTTGGAGCTTCATCATTATCAGGTAGAAACGGTCCACAGCGGTGTAGAAGCGTTGAAGATGATAAACGACGATTTTGATTTGATTGTGTTGGATATCATGATGGAAGGAATTGACGGAATGGAGCTGTGTACAATCATTCGTGATCGGGTTGATTACCCTATTGTATTTGTTAGTGCTAAAACGCTGGAGGAAGATAAGGTTCAAGCTCTGGCGATCGGTGGGGATGACTACATCACCAAGCCGTTCAGCTTAAAGGAGTTAAAGGCGAGAATTGATTCTCATTTAAGAAGGGAAGAACGGATTCGTTCAAACGAGAGATATCTTTTGAGTTCTAAAAATATTACGATTGATCTTTTGGCTAATGAAGTCTTTTGTAAAGGAAAGAAATTACCGTTAACAAAAAAAGAATATGAGATTGTGAAGTTGTTGATGCTCAATAAAAAGGTCGTTTTCTCCAAAGAAAGAATCTTTGAACGAGTATGGGGGATTGACTCCGACAGCCAGTTAGACACGGTTACAGAAAGCATCAAAAATATTCGAAAAAAAATCAAGGACGTCGATCCAGAAACCTCTTATATTCAAACATTATATGGGCTCGGCTATAAATGGGATGTGAGCAATGAAAAACGATAAAACAATCAAACGAGATTTTTACTTGTTGGTTGTGAAGGTAGTGTTGGCAACAGTGATCTCTTCGGCCGTTACCTATTTATGCGTAATCTATTTGATTATGACATTAACCACGAACGATGTGGTGAAACCGACCAATTATTTCGTGAAGGATTTGGATTTGATTGAAAAAAAGGTGAAAGAAAACGAAGAGGCGATTTTCAAGGGGAGATTAATTCCCATTCATCGTTACAGTGAAAAGATACAGGGAGAAGTTGTAGACATCAGCGGTAAGCATCTGTATGGTGATCGAGAAATTATAGACGATCAAGTGGATATTAGTCAATCGATCAACCGTGAGATTGTAAAAGGAAGCTATGTGTATCGGTTCATTCCCCTGAAGCATGATAACGCCATTCAGGCGGTATATGTGTTGAAAGCGCCTTTTGGGTTCATCATTAACAATCAAAATCGCTTCGAAGCCGTGTTGATTTATGCTGTGATGTTTATTTCTCCGTTGATCTTTTTTATTGTCTATTTGATTTTCTTTACATCTAGGCTGTACAAATCATTGTTTCATAATGTCAAATTGTTGCTCCAGGCTTCTGATCACATTGCAAGCGGGAATTTTGATTTTCAAGTCTCGGGGTTGAAAAGAAAAGAGTTTATCAAGATCCAGGATTCCTTTAATACCATGATCAGTGCACTGAAAGAAATGGTGGAACGTTTAGCAAAGACCGATGACGAACGAAAAATGATGGTATCATCGATCGCACATGATATCAGAACCCCGTTAACGGTCATCCAAGGACAAATTGATTTGATTCAAGATTTGAGAAAGTTGGACCACTTTGATGTCACTCCCCATTTAGAGATTATTCGCAAAAACTGTGGGAAGATGACCATGTTGACAGATAATTTGTCGTTGCTCTATAAAGTGGAGAATGACCACTTCTCATTGAATGGAAAAGAAGTGGATGTAAGGCAAATCCTTGAGGAGAAAAAACTAGAGATCTCAACAATGGTTTACCATCAAAAATCGATAAACATTTGCTTTGATGTGAATTTGCAAAAATCACGTTACATACTTGATGAAGCGATGTTAATGAGAGTGTTGGACAATATTTTATACAACAGCCTGAGGTTTACAAAAAGCGGAGAAATTAAGTTGGAAGTCTATGATGAAAAAGAGGGGAATGAGTGTAAAATCTATTTTCGCTGTTCAGATACAGGAACGGGGTTTAAAGAAAACGATACGTCTTTGTTGTTCCAGCCTTTTTACCAGGATAAGCAGTATAAAAATCATGTTGGATTAGGACTGTATATTGCTAAAAGAATTGTGAATCATCATGGCGGTGAAATTTGGGCCTACAACAATGAAAAAGGTGGAGCGACGGTTGAATTTTATATTAAGGAGCTATCTGATTAATCATCCAATCTTATGGGCTTTCCGCCGTTATCGAGAGTGGAGAATGCAGCTAGGGAGGAATTTCTCTTTCCCTAGCTGACAGTCTCTAAGCCTTTATTTTCTTTTAGCAATCAAAAATTGGTGGTTCACCGTAACAGCTACTTCTTCATCTGGGTTTACGCCTTTGATGCTGTATACCCAGCCAAAGTTCAAGTGAGTTCGTTTTTCATCCGTTTGATCGGGAATGACTTCGATCTTTCGCAGCTCTTTTTTACTCAAGATTTGATGATGCTCATTGATGGTAATCGTCTCCGCTACTTTCCCGATCGGTTTGTTCAATTGATTCCGATCGACTTTTGCTGCTTGAATCATGTACGTTCGGCCTTGATAGTGAATTTCTTGCAAATTTTCTTTGTTCAACTCGTATTTTGGTAATTTCCGATCGATCTCCATATTTTGTGTGGCTGTCTTTTTTAAGTTACTGACAAGTGAACAACCTGCTATAAAGAGGATTCCAATCAACATGAGGAGTAAGATAGAGTTTTTCATCGTTACTCTGAAACCTCCTTTTTTACCATCCCATTGAGAGGGAGCAGTGAACTTTCATTCATGTGGTTGATTTCCTTCCCAACGATGAAACCAGATCGAACCGATGATGGTGACGATGATGAAGCTTAGAAGGGCATAGGCTATTCCTTCCCATAATGATAGCGAAAAGGAACTTAATAACTGCGCCCCCAAGGTTTGCTTTACTTCGGGCATCATAAGAATCGGAAATTGTGAGAGACGAACAGCCCAAGCCCAAGGAATATAGCTCCATACGTGATCACCTAAGGAAGTTGCGCCAATCAGGGCAGAAATGAGAAATCCGCCGCTTCCTACTGCGATCGAGGCTCCCATTCCAAAGGCAAAGCTGATGAACAGATGCAAAGAAAAAAGGATGAGTGAGCCCACGATGGAGAGCATGGCTCCTTGCAAAAATAACTGATAATGAATGTGCGCCACTTTGAGTACGTATTTCATTCCAAAGAGCATGAGAATCGTCGCTAGCAAGATGTCCGCGCATGCAATAAAGATGAGCAGCGTGAGTTTGCCAACATACCATTGAACTTTGGATACAGGACCGGTCAAGATGTTCATGAAACTTCCTGCTTTTTCTTCTTGATAGGACATCAGCCCAGTCAGTAGGGAGATAATGATCGGTAAGGAAACGGCCATTACTTCAAAAAATCCTTGATAGATTTTCATCTGCCAAAACGTAGAGGTACGGTAGTGCGAAAAATACCATACCATAAAGAGAGAATAAATGATTGGCGTGATGATGACCATCATCCGAATCGCTGTGCGTTTTGTTTTTATCCATTCGGATGACAGAAGGCGAAGAAACGACATGTCAATACACTTCCTTTCGCGCAAACCAAACGGCGGTTAAAAAAGATAACAATAGAAACATGACAAGGGCGATCGCCAGGCCTATTGGAATGACAGAAGGATCCAATAGCGGACTCCCTTTTTCCAAAGGAACACCGTTCGGATGAACCCCGACGATCGGGCACATCATCCTCATTCCCCAGCTCCATGGGATGAACAGCCAATACGGTTGTGCGGCCATGACTACCCCTAAGGCGAGGCCAATGACACTGACAATGATCGAGACTACCATCCCGAACCGCTCGGCCACAAATAATCCGATCGGGATATAGGCTAAAGAGGTCAACCAAATGACCAAGCTGGCGAATACGGCGACCGTAGCTGATGAGAGGCTGTTGGGAAAAAGCCATTTCAATAAAACAAGTAAGATGATCAGCTCTATTGTTGAGAGCAACATGTAATAGGCGATGACGGTGATTTTGCTCCACCATAGACGCACGATGCTAATGTCGTGACAACGCAACACTTTATCGTTTCCTGACTTTTTCTCCCTTACCGTTGACAAGGAAGCGATCAAGGCTGTTCCAATCGGAACAAAAATCAATGGCCACCAATTAAATACGGCATATTCAAAATAATTGTGTGTGGAATTTATAGTTGGCATGGTGATGATGGCGTACAGGACAAAGAAAAGCGGAGCGATGAATACAAGTTTTTTCGCAAACGTCCGCTTATATTTTAAACGTTCTGACTCGAACATATTGAGCATGATTTCCATCCTCCTTCATTACTCGTTCACTACATCGACAAAGAGTTTTTCGAGATCTTGGCTTTCGTCTATTTTCCCTTCGTACCTGAGTTTTCCGTTTTGGATAATGCCAATATAATCGGCTAATTGCTTAACTTCGGACAAAATATGGCTCGATAGAATGACGGTGATCCCGTTTTCGGTAAACGATTGAATGAGTTTTCGCAAGTCCTGTATGCCTAATGGGTCCAAGCCGTTTGTTGGTTCGTCGAGAATGAGCAGCTTTGGATGGTTTAAAAGCGCTTTGGCAATTCCTAATCGCTGTTTCATTCCGAGGGAAAATTGAGATGCTTTCTTTTTCCCTGTATTTTCTAAGCCGACGATGTTCAAAACTTCTTGGATCCGCGACTCAGGCAAATGAAGCAATTTAGCGTGAACAAGCAAGTTTTCATGAGCCGTTAGATTGCCGTAAAGAGCAGGGGATTCGATCAGCACACCGATATCTTTTAAGTCTTTTCTGCTCCAAGGATGGCCGTTGATCATGATTTCCCCTTTCGTAGGACGCAAAAGCCCTGTCAGCATTTTTAAAAGGGTTGACTTTCCGGCTCCATTTGGTCCGAGCAATCCATAAACCGTCTGTTTCTTGACTTTAATGGATACATCATCTACGACGAGTTGTTTCCCAAACGCTTTGCTTACATGATGGGTCTCTAACATATACTCTCCCATGTTCATTCTCCTCCTATATATAGAAAATTGGGTGGTGATGTTGCTTTTAGCTGGCATTAGCGAAAGGAGCGATGGCGATATCCGTGCTGTGTTTCATATTAATGGCTCAATGTAATGTTTTTATAAGAAAATGAGCACATGGATGATGTTTTTTACAGATTGGGCTTCGTACCTTGGTTTATCGTTTGCTGTTGCCGTGATCAGCGTTCTTCATTGATCAGTGAATGAAAATGATTGGAAATATCGATGGATTTGAGCGGTTAAGCTGATGTCACATGTGGTGAGGAAACAGAATGGTCAAGGGGGATGTTGTAGTTCGTACATAGGGAGTGGGAGGCGGTTGACTAATGAACAAAACATATCATTTGTGGGGTGGGAATCACCCAACCCACAATGATTTTCAAATCTTATTTATGGCAGCAAAAACTGGACTGAACTTCCTCCGTTTTGTATCCTTACTCAAATAATCATTGACAAGCATTCATTTTGATTAATACGAACGTCAGGGGTTATATCTATATAAATATTCTCGCCCGCTCCGGGGCGAGTAAGCAGGGGAGAGTGGTGTTCAAATTCTTGTTGGGGTGGCGCCAAAGGGCTGATTACAGCCCCTTGGGCGTCACTTTCTTTTCCACTTTGCGCAGCAGCCAGTCAAACACAATCGCCAACATGGCGGCTGGGATGGCGCCGGCTAAAATTAAGTTTTTGTCGGCGATGCGCAGACCGCGGTCGATCAAGTCGCCAAGCCCGCCGGCGCCGATAAACGTCGCTAAGGCGGCGACGCCGATCGTCAGCACCGTCGCGGTGCGCACGCCGGCCATAATGACGGGAAGCGAGAGGGGAAGCTCGACCATCCATAAAATTTGCCGCGATGTCATCCCCATCCCTCGTCCGGCGTCAACGAGCGTCGGGTCAACGCCGAGAATGCCCGTGTACGTGTTACGCAAAATCGGCAATAGGGCATAAAGCGTCAAGGCGATAATCGCCGGCAGTTTGCCGATGCCGAAAATCGGCAGCATAAACCCAAGCAACGCCAAGCTCGGAATCGTTTGGATGATGGCGGCAATGCCGATAATCGGCTCGGCGAGTTTGCGATACCGCGTCAACACCACACCGAGCGGCACGGCTATGACGATCGCAATGCTCATAGCGATGGCGGATAAGAGCACATGTTCTTGAAAGGCGATCCAAATATCATTCTTTCGTTCGATAAACGTCTGCAATAATTCCATCGTATCCCTCCTTGGCGGAAAAGCGGCAGCGGGTGGCTGCCGCTTGGTCATGGGCTGAGACCGAAAACTTGAAAAGGTTTTGGTTCACTAGCGGAACGAATCCCATCGGCAAGCCCGCTTGGAGCGGCCTTGTCTTTTCAAAATGAGACGTGTGATTCAGGCGGGGCGACGGCCGCGGCAACGTTTCTGGCTAGATGACAAGAAACGGGGCGGCATCGTTTTTTCAAGCCCCCATTCGCCCGTCTTCGTTGGCATTAGGCATGTTGCTGGAACGTCCACTCCGCGAGTGCGCGCATCATGCTCGAGCGCGTGATCCCGCCGACGAGCCGGTCGCCGTCCAACACCGGAATGATGCGCACATCCGGGTCTTGGAACAGGGCGGCGACGTTGGTGACGTCCGCTTCTTTCGACAACGTCGTCACATCGTAGTCGGCGATGTCGGCGACTAATAAATGTTCTTCTTGGTAGCGCTGTTCGATTTGTTTTAAGGTGACGATGCCGAGAAAGACCTGCTTTTTATCGACGACGACCAAACTGTCGACCTTTTTCGCTTTCATCAATCGGAACGCTTCGGCCAAGCCGCGCCGCGGCGAGATCGTCGCGACGTCAGCCGACATTAAATCCTCCGCCGTCGGCACGGCCGTATGGCGGATCCGCAACCGGTCTTCACCAATAAACTCGCGGACAAAGGAGTTCGCCGGCCGCCGAAGCATTTGGTCCGGCGTCGCAAACTGGACGATTTCCCCGTCTTTCATGAGCGCAATCCGATCGGCGATTTTAATGGCTTCATCCATATCATGGGTGACAAAGACGATCGTTTTGTGAATCTCCTCTTGCAAGCGGACGATGTCATCTTGCAGCTGTTCGCGGCTGATCGGGTCAAGAGCGCTGAACGGCTCATCCATCAAAATGATATCCGGTTCTGCGGCCAACGCGCGAACGACGCCGACGCGCTGCTGTTGCCCGCCGCTGAGCTCCGACGGATAGCGATGCTTGAACGTCGCTGGATCCAATCCGACGAGCTCAAGCAATTCGTCAACCCGTTTTTCATAGGCGTGTTTTTCCCACTTTTTTAGTTTCGGCACAAGTGCGATGTTTTCTGCGATCGTCATATGCGGAAACAGCCCGATTTGCTGGATGACGTAGCCGATGTTGCGCCGCAGCTCAACCGGGTCAAGCTGGGAAATGTCTTGCCCATCGATGTACACTTTGCCTGATGTCGGCTCGATCAAGCGGTTGATCATCCGCATTGTCGTCGTTTTCCCGCAGCCGCTCGGCCCGATGAGGGCGACAAGCTCGCCTTTGCGAATTTCAAGATTGATATTTTTTAAGGCGACAAAGCCGTCCTCATACTGTTTCGTGACGTTTTCAAATCGAATCATCCAAATTCCTCGCTTTCTAGTCGATCAGTCCTTCCGCTTTTAAGAAGTCAATCGCCACTTCACGCGGCCGTTTTCCTTCCAAGTTCACTTCGCCGTTTAGTTCCATCATTTTTTCATCGGTCAAAATGTTGGCCAACTTGTTCAGTTTTTCTTCGAGATCCGGGTTGGCATCCAACACTTCCTGGCGGATGATCGGCACGGCGTGGTACGGCGGGAAGTACTGTTTGTCATCTTTCAATACGACCAAATCATATTTTTTTATCCGGGCATCGGTCGTGTAGGCGGTGATGACGTCAATCTCTCCATTTTTCGCTGCTTCGTATTGCAAGTCTGGGTCGATCGTCACTTTTTTCTTGAACTGAAACCCGTACGTATCAACAAGCCCGTCATAGCCGTCGCTTCGCTCAAAAAACTCGGCGTCTGACCCAAAGGTGAGGGAAGACGAATGTTTCGCCAAATCGGAGTACGTTTTTACCCCGAGCTTTTCCGCCAAGTCTCTGCGCATGGCCAAGGCGTAGGTGTTGTTAAACCCGAGTGGTTTGAGCCAAGCGATGTTGTATTTTTCCTTATATAATTTCTTTGTTTCGTTGTAAATTTGTTCGGGCGTCTTTTTAGGATCGTACGGCTGTTTTAAAATGTTTAAATACCCTGTCCCCGTGTACTCGACATACATGTCGACATCGCCATTTTCAATGGCCTGCTGGAGCATAAACGCGCCGCCTAGACTGTCCTTCACTTCCACGTCCAAATCGGTGTTGGCCTTCACATACTCCGCCAGTAAATGCGTCAAAATAACTTGCTCGGTAAACTTCTTCCCACTGATAACAATTTTTCCTTTCGCATCACTCGTTCCGCTGCAGGCCGCTAGTCCAAATACAAGCCCGACAGCGAGCAAAGTCATCATCCATTTTCGCAACACAATTCCTCCTTCTTTTTCAGCTGATATCATACAAATGAACGGGGATAAAAAAAGCAGCAAAAGGACGCGGAGGGAGGTGAAAAAGCGTCACAAACAAAGGATACCGTAATTTGGGTGCGGCTGGCAAATTTGGTATCGGCCGATATGTTTGCTTCTCGCTTGCTCTCGCGGCGATGAGCGTTCTCTCCTCCTTGATCCTGAAAAATGCTCGGGAATGCTTGCGAATCCTCCTAGATGCTCCGAATTCGAGATGTTTGCATAAGCCTCGTGTTCATCCATCGATGCGCCAGCCAGGCATGACCCGCGCCGTTCATCGAGAGTGCGGGGTGATGCTACCACTTGCCGCGAGAAGGCCGGCGCCTTGGCAAATGGTCAAGGTGAAGGCTAATCGATAAACACTCGAACAAAAAAGGCAGCTCACGGCTGCCTAGTGAAAAGGGAATAGGTGTTGAACATTTCTCTGTGGGGAACGTGTTACGCATAAACAAGGCGATGAAGGGCGCTTTCCGTTTTGAAGACGCGGGCGTTTAAAACAGAGAGTCCCGCTTCATGTTCGGCGAGGGCAGGCAGCACTTTGTCTTCAAGGATGGATGTGATACGGGTGAGGTCGCCTTTCATATGATGAAGGTCGTGCGCCATCGCCTCGTATTTGGCGGTCAGCACTTCTTGCCCATGGCGGAGCGCTTCAACGATCGCCTTCGTTTCGTTCGTGCGCTCATCAAGCAGGTCGATTCGCCGTGCAAGCGTGTTCGTCTGTTCGTTCAGTTGGGCGACTTGGTGTTCGACGGTGCCCATGCGTTCGTTCAGTTGGGCGACTTGGTGTTCGACGGTGCCCATGCGTTCGCTCAGTTGGGCGACTTGGTGTTCGAGGTTGCTTGTCCGCTCGTTCAGCTGAGTGAATTGTTGCTCAAGGGCGCTCGTCCGCTCATTGAGCTGGGCCATTTGCGCTTCGAGAGCGCCCGTTCGTTCATTAAGGTTGGCCGCCAGCACTTCAAGGGCACCCGTTCTTTCATTGAGATTGGCCACTTGTCCCTCCAAGGCGCCAACCCGCTGCTCGAGCGACTCGACCGCCGTGCGCGTCGCTTTCACTTCATGCAAAATTTCCCGCAGCAACGCTTCCATTCGTTTCACCTCCTTTTCCCCTCTATTTTACAAAAAACGCGCGCCGATGGCGAGAAAAAATAGGAAAACGGTTTTTGCTAGAAAAAGAGCGGAGAAAATCGTTACAATAAACATAGGAAAAAACCGAAGCAAAGGTGGACGGAGATGGACGCCACGTGGTTGAAGCCCATTGTCGAAACAAAATATTTATCGACGGAAAACGCGCACCGCTACCGGGCGATTTTGCGCTATTTCTACATTCAGCACGAGCGGATGCGGCAATATTTGTTTCCGGAAGAAGTGTACGCCTTTTTAAAGCAGCACGAGGAGTTTGCCGATTACACTGAGGAAGAGCTGCAGCAAGACCTCGACCAGCTCGTCAAATGGAACAACTTGATCGCCCGTCAAGAGACTTCTCACGTGCGGACGATTGAAGAGTTTAAGAAAAAGCGGTTCCGCTATCAATGCAGCCCGTACACGGTCGAAATCGAACGGATGATCCGCACGCTCGAGCAGCTTGGGGATTCATTTGGGGGGTCGCTCGAGAGAACGCGGTTTGACCGTTTGTATGCCTCTCTTTCTCGCATGGAAACGATCATCGCCTCTGATTTTCAAGAGCAGCCGGATGAAATGCATCAAGTATGGGAAGAGACGTTCGATTATTTCAAAAAAATCATCCAAAATTCCGCCGACTATATCGCTTATTTGCACGGTGAAAATTTGGAAGAGCGGATGACATCGGAGTCGTTTCTCGTTTATAAAGAGCAGTTTACTGCTTATTTGCGCGATTTTATCGTCGCCTTGCAAAAAACGTCGATGCAGATTGAGCAATTGCTTGAAGACTTGCCGGAAGACGGGGTTCGGCAGTTCATCGAGCATGTCGTCGACTATGAGAGGTCCATCCCTCGCTTTGCCGATGCGCTGCCGCCGCGCGCTGTCCAGATTGAAGAAAAATGGGAGACGTGGCGCAGCCTGTGCGAATGGTTTTTAGGCCGCGATGGGCGCGAGAGCGAGCTTTCGTTTTTGCAATACCAGACGAATGAGGCGATTCGCCGCCTGACGCGCGTCGTGCAACGGCTTGGCGAGCGGCATCACCATTTTCGCAGCCGCAAAGGCGACTACTTGCATTTGGCCCGTTGGTTTTCCCGCCTTGAATCGATTGAAGAGGCGCACTGCCTGTCAGCGGTCGTGTTCGGTTGCTTCCATACGAAACATCTCGTCGCCGATTTCGGGGCGACAGACAACATATACCGCGACGTATGGGACGAGCCGCCAGCCGAGTGGGTGACGAAACCGCGCGTCCGCCATTATGGGGAAAAGAAAAAGCCGCAGGCGATTGAAGACAAAGAACGGGAGAAAGAAGAAGCGCGTCTTCGCTATTTGGAAGAAAAAGCGCGCGAGGAAGCCGAGCTGAAGCAATTTGTGACCGACGGGAAAATCGTGCTTGCCGACCTTCCTGAGGTGACCCCATACGTACGGAAAACGCTGCTCGGCTGGATCGCCAAAGCGATGGGGCGCGAGGGGCAAGCAATGAAGACGGAAAACGGGTGGGTTGTCAACGTGGTGAACAAAGAGGGGACGATTTGCCTTCGCGCAGAAGATGGAGAACTCGTAATGCCGAACTACGAAATTCATGTGCTTTCGCGAGGTGAGTGAGGATGGAAACGGCGTTTGACGACAAGGCGAAAGAGGCGCTCGCCGCGCTGTTCGAACAATTTTGGATCATTCGCGACAAAGAGCCGGATTTGTATCAGCTCGTCCGTGAGCGCGAACATGTGTTGAAAAAGTATGTGGAGGAGAAGTTTGGCTATCGGCTCATCGTTCACCGCTATTTTGCCAAGCTCGAGAAAATTCCCGCCGAACCGGAGCCGTGGATGGGCATCGAGTCGTTTCAAGAGCCGCTTGACTATGCGTTGTTTTGCTGTTTGATGGCGTATTTGGAAGGAAAAGCAGTGGAAGAAAAGTTTTTGCTTTCTGACGTATGTGAAGAAATCCGCGCCATGTACCCGGGTGATCTACCGGTCGATTGGACGAACTATTCGCATCGGCGCGCGCTCATCCGCGTGTTGAAAACGGCGGAACAAATCGGACTCGTCCGCCGGATGGATGGGGAGATTGAGGCGTTCGCCCAGCATGTGGAGGAAGAGGCGTTGTACGAAGTGCCAGTGTTGGCTCGTTATTTTATGCGCACGTATCCGAAAGATTTGTTGCAATATGAATCGATCGACGAATTGCTCGCCGAGGAGTGGAAAGCATCACCGCAAGATTATCGGCGCCATCGCCTGTATCGAAAGCTGTTTTTATCCCCGGCGGTGCACCGGACGGAAGGGGACGAGCAAGACTTTTACTACTTGCGCAACTTCCGCCATCGGCTGCGGGATGATATCGAAGCGCATACGCCGTTTCGGTATGAATTGTACAAAAACGCCGCCATGTTGACGCTTCCCGAACGGCAGGCGCCGTACACCGTATTTCCTGATCAGAAAGGAACGTCGGAGGTCATCCTTCATTTTGCCGCCTTGGTGCGCGAGCGGCTTGGGGAATATCCGCCGGATGAATACGGCCGCATACGATTGACGCCTGAACAATTTTCCGCCTGGCTTGCCGATTGCCGGCGCCGCTACGGGGCTGGGTGGGGGAAAACGTACCGCGACATGTCGGCTGCCGAGCTTGTCCGCGAAGTGCTTTCGGCGCTCAACGAATGGCGCATGGCCGATGTGGAGCACGACACCGGAATGATCGTCCTTTATCCCCTCCTCGGGCGGATGTCGGGACGGTATCCGGATGATTTTGACGCGAAAGAGGGAGGAGAACATGGCGAATCCATGGGTGCTTCATCGTGCGGGGCTGATTAATTTTTGGTATTACGACGAGCAGTATTTTCATTTCGCTGACGGTAAGCTGCTCTTGCGGGGAAGCAACGGGGCGGGCAAGTCGGTGACGATGCAAAGCTTGATCCCGGTGCTTTTAGACGGCAAGAAGACGCCCGATCGCCTCGATCCGTTCGGTTCACGGGCGCGGCGCATGGAAGACTACTTGCTTGGGGAAAAAGATGTCGTCAATCGCGATGAGCGGACCGGGTATTTGTTTTTGGAATATAAACGGAAAGAATCCGACCAATACGTCACAACGGGCATCGGCCTGCGCGCGAAGCGGCAAAAAAGCCTCGATTTCTGGGGGTTTGTCCTCTTTGACAACCGCCGCATCGGCTATGACCTTCAGTTGTATAAACAAGAAAAAACAGGTGAAAAAATCCCGCTGACCAAGCGGGAGCTGGCCACAGCGCTCGGCGCGGGCGGGACGGTCGTCGAGACGCAAAAAGACTATATGGAGCTCGTCAATAAGCATGTGTTTCGCTTTGAATCGCTTGAGGCGTTTCAAGAATTGATCGAGCTGCTCATTCAACTGCGCAGCCCGAAGCTGTCCAAAGACTTTAAGCCGACCGTGATTTATGAAATTTTGGAAAGCTCGCTGCCTCCGTTGACCGACGACGAGCTCCGCCATTTATCGGACACGATCGAAAACATGGACCAGGCGAAGCAGCAGCTTGAGCAGCTCGAACGCGACGAGCGGGCGTTGAAGCGTCTTTGCGATCAATACCGCCTTTACAACGAATATATGATCGCCGAAAAGGCGACAGAATACGTAAAAGCGGTCAAGCAAGCCGAACAGCTCGCTGCTGCACAACACCGCCTTCACGATGAAGAAGAGCAGGCGCGAAAGACGCTTGATGAGCTTGATGAGTCCATCACCCGCCTCCGCCGTGAAGAAGACGTGCTGCGTTCACGCGAAATCGACTTGGCTGGCCACGAAGTGTTCCAGCAAGCGGAGAAGTATGAACAGTTGAAATCGGAGAGGGAGCGTCTGCAGGAGCGGTGGGAGCGGCACGAGCAGACGATCGCGGAAAAAGAACGGCTGGAACGCCAACATCGCCGCCGCCTCGATGAATCGGAAGCGCGGCTGGATGACCTTGAACGGAAACTTGAAGACGAGTTGGCGCAGCTGCGAGCGGATGCGGAAGAAGGAGCCTTTTCTTTGCATGAAACGAACGAAGACGATTTTCACCGCCATCGCCAAAAGCAACAAGAGTTTTCGTTTGCCGCTTGGAAACAGGAAGCTGACCGCCATATCGAGCAGCTCGAGGAGTTGGCGCGCCTTTGGCGCAGGCATGACGATGTGAAACGACGCTATGAAGAAGCGAGCACCGAAGCGGGCGAGCGGCGGCGGGAAATGGACGAATGGCGTCATCAGCAACAGAAATGGGAAGAGCTGCTCGAGCAGGAGAAAGAGCGGTTTGAACAAGCCGTGCTTGCCTGGGTCGAGCAAGGAGGAATCGACGTTTCCGAAGCGGACATTCAGGCGTTTTTGCGACAAATGGGCGCCCTCTATGAGCTGTATTCGCTCGATGATCTGAAGCGCCCGTTCGTTCAAGCGTATTACGATGCCGTCGGTAAGAAAAAGGATGAGAAATGGCGGCTCGAACATGACATCCGTCTGTTGGAAGAGAAACGGGCAGAACGTGAGGCCGAACTGCGTCAATGGCGGGAACAACGCGACCCTGAACCCGAACGGGATGAACAAACGACAGCCGCCCGCTTGGCATTGGAACGGGAAGGGATTCCGTTTGTCCCGTTTTATGCCGCGGTCGAATTTGTCGACGATGTGCCTGACGATGTGCGCGAGCGGATCGAATCGGCGCTTTCGCACGCTGGGTTGCTTGACGCCCTCATTGCGGCCCGCGATGTCGACGTCGACTGCGACCGTGTGCTCATCCCGAAACCGGTTCATATGGTGCATACGTTGGCCGATTATTTGCGCCCAGATGCGGATGCCCCTGTGTCGGCGGAGCGGATTGACGAAGTGCTCCGAAGCATCGTGATCACCGATGCGGAACAAAAAGGCGGCATGACGATCGACGAAACAGGACGCTATTCGCTCGGCCTTGTCCGTGGCCATGCGCCGCGGAGAGCGCGGGCGATGTTCATCGGCCGTGCGGCGCGGGAGCGGTGGCGGCTTGAGAACATCGCGGCGCTGGAAGCCGAGATCGCCGCTGTGGGACAAGAGATCGACCGTCTACGTCGTGAGCATCAGGCGGTGGGAGCGGCCATCCAAGCGCTTGCCGACTGGTTTGTGTCCTTCCCATCGGACCGCGATGTGCGCACCGCGTTTGAGGAAGGGCAAGAAGCCCGCCGCCAAGCCGAAAGCAAAGAACGGGAATGGAAGCGGCAAGAAGAAAAAGCCGCCCTCCTCGCGCGCGAATGGAAACAAATCAAACAACAGCTCCATGACGAGTCGGCCGAGCTTGATTTGGCTTTTACCTTGGACGGCTGCGAACAAGCCCAGCTCGCCATGAAATCGTACGTCCGCCATTTGCACGAACTCGAAGTGCTTTACCGCGAAACGCGCCATACCGAGGCCATGATCGCCCAACAGCGCGAGCGGCTCGCGGCGCTGGAAACGGAGATCGACGAAGCGAAAGGCGAACGAAATCGGATTCGGGATGAAAAAGAGCGGATCTCCTTGGAGATCGTTGAGATGGAACGGACGCTCGCCCAAATGGGAGCGGATGACATTCGCGCGGAAATCGCCCGCATCCAAGAACGATTGGCGTTTTTGCGCCAAGAAATTCCGCGCCTTGTCAACGAACGGGCGCGGACGGAACAGCGCCTCATGCGCTTAGTCGAAGAGCGGGAAAAAGGAGCGCAACGGGAAGAGTTCGCCTGCCAGCTGGCCGCCATGTGGGAGCGGTCGTTTGCCGATGAAGCGGCGCTTGGGCTCGTGGATCTTGATCGTTCACGTTCGCTTTTGGAGCAGGCCAGAGAAGCGAAACAACGGTATGAAACAGTGTTAAAAGAGACGCGTTCCTCGCTTTTGGCGCGGCTGAACACCGTCTTCTTCCAAGAGTCGTCCAACTTGACCGAATACCGGGCGACGTTCGAGCGGCTGGCGGAACAAAAGGAGTCCGAATGGATCGCCGCCGCCCCAGACGACGAGATGGCGATGAAAGCGGCCGATTGGCGGGAAAAACAAGAACGGCATGTCATTTATCTCGACTACAAAGGCCAGCGTGCCACGCCGTTTGCCGTGCTCGCCGAGGTGGAGCGCGACATCGCCTTGCAGCACGAGTATATGAAGGAGCAAGACCGCGAGCTGTATGAGGACGTCATTTTAAAATCAGTCGGCCGCATTTTGCGCAGCCGCATCCAGCGCGCCGAGCGGTGGGTGAGCGATATGAACAAACTGATGGGAGGTCTCGACACGTCATCAGGGCTCGTGCTGTCCATTCAATGGAAGCCGAAAACGGCGGAGACGGAAGCGGAGCTGGATACGAAAGAGTTGGTCCGTCTGTTGCGGATCGATTCGCGGCTGTTGAAAGAGGAAGATTTGCAGCGGGTGACGAACCATTTCCGCTCGAAAATCGCCCGCGCCCGCGAATTGCTTGAGGAGCGCGGCCAAGGCAACACACTCCATCAAATTATTAAAGAAGTGCTCGACTATCGGAAATGGTTTGCCTTCACCTTGTACTATGAAAAAACAAATGAGCCGAAACGCGAGCTGACGAACCACCGTTTTTACCAATTCAGCGGCGGGGAAAAGGCGATGGCGATGTACATTCCCCTTTTCGCCGCGGCGTATTCGCGCTACCAAGAAGCGGGCGATGACGCCCCGTACATCATTTCGCTCGACGAGGCGTTCGCCGGCGTTGACGAAAACAACATCCGCAACCTGTTTGGACTTGTCGAACAGCTCGGCTTTAACTACATCATGAACTCGCAGGCGCTTTGGGGCGACTACGACACCGTGCCCGCTTTGTCCATTTGCGAACTCGTCCGCCCGCGCAATGCGTCGTTTGTGACCGTCATTCATTACCGTTGGAACGGCCGCGTCAAACAGCTGATGGTCAATGATAAAGAATGGGAGACGATCGAGACGTGAGCACGGCCAAGGAGGCGGCTGCCTTTTTCCGCTCTGAACCGGGCTTCCGCCGTCTGTTTATCGAGATGAAGCACAAGTACGAGTCGCTCGGCCGCGTCGGCGGTGCGGTGTCTTTAGAGGCGTTCACCGATGAAGAGCGGGAGGCGGTGGCCGCCTTTTTCGGCAAAGACGTCTCCCGCGTCTCCCTTATCGCGTTTGAAAAACAGCTCGGACAGACGAGGTTTGCGGGCGTTGGGCTTGTCGAGCTGCTTGAACAGTACTTCGGCGCCCCGCTTGTCTCAAACAAAGAACGGCGCCAGGCGGAGGAAGAGGAACGGGATCGTTTTTTTGCGCGTCTGACCGAGGAGCATCATTGGGTTGAGTCGGTCCGCCCTCAGCGCTTCGTCCAAACGGCGTACGAAACCGACCGCCGCAGCCTGGAGGAGGCCCTCCGCCTTGTCAGCGCCGCTTTGGGCCGCCTCCCGCTCCCGTCATACATGCGCCTCCCGCTCTTTGCCCAGCAAGTGGCGGGCGACCCGCACGCGTTCGATTTGTCCACGCTACCGGGGAGATTGTTGCTTTCGGCGTTGCAAGCGACCGTGCCTGGGGACTGGGACATGGCATCTGTAGAGAGCGTCAACGAGTTGCTCCAGTCCGTCGGCTTGCTCCGTGAGGATATCCTGAACTTTGTCACATGCGCCAACATTCTTGCTGAAACCAAGGACGGACCGCATCCTGTTTTCTCCGCTGCCTGGGAGACGAACACGGCGCTGAACATGCCGCTTAGAGATGTGCTATCGCTTGTCCGCGCCCGCCCTGCCCATGGGGGGACGGTGTACATTGTCGAAAACGCGGGCGTCTTTTCGACGCTGCTTGACACCCGCGCCCCGCTTGTCAGCACGAACGGGCAAATGAACTTGGCGACGATGAAGCTGCTCGATTTGCTCGCGGCCTCTGGCGCCAAGCTGTATTATTCCGGCGACTTCGACCCAGAAGGATTGGCCATGGCAGAGCGGCTGCAGGAGCGGTATGGACAGGCCGTCACCCTTTGGCGCTTTTCCGTCGAGGATTATAGGGCCGCCAACCCTGTCGTCGACCTCACCCCCGAGCGCCTCGCCAAGCTCGCATCCGTAACGTCGACGCCGCTGCAGCCGCTGAAAGAGGAGATGGCGGAAACGAAAAAAGCGGGGTATCAAGAGGCAATTATCGGGAGGCTGACAGAGGATATCAACGGGTAGTCCATCCACGAGCCAGAGAAGGAGCCCGGAGCGATCGGGTCTCCTTCTCCAAAACGTGAAATGGATGAGAAGGAATTCCGCCGCGAAGAGCGAATATTATATCGTGAATTCAATGTCGCAAGGAGGGAAAACGTGGCCAAACAGCGAATCGATCACGACCGGTTGTTCAAAGAGCTGCTGTCGACGTTTTTCGAAGAGTTTTTGCTTCTTTTCTTTCCCCACGTGTACGAGCACATCGACGTTCACCACCTTTCTTTCCTCACAGAAGAACTGTTTACCGACGTGACGGCCGGAGAGAAGCACCGCGTCGATTTGTTGGTGGAAACGAAGATGAAAGGGGAAGATGGGCTCGTCATTGTTCATGTCGAACACCAAAGCTACGCACAGCGGACCTTCCCCGAGCGAATGTTCCTCTACTTCAGCCGCTTGTTTCAAAAATACCGCCGCCGTATTGTTCCGATCGCCATCTTCAGCTATGATGAACACCACGATGAACCTTCCTCATTGGTCGTCCAGTTTCCGTTTTTGACGGTTCTCGATTTTCGTTACTTGACGGTGGAGCTCTGCAAACTGCCGTGGCGCGCGTACATCCGCCATGACAATCCCGTCGCCGCTGCCTTGTTAAGCAAAATGGGGTATAATGAAGAAGAAAAGGTCGAAGTGAAAAAAGAGTTTTTGCGCATGCTCGTCCGCCTTGAGCTCGATGAGGCGAAACAGCGGCTGTTGTTCGGTTTTTTTGAAACGTATTTGCGGTTGTCCGAAGCGGAGGAAATCCAACTGCGAAACGAGGTGAGCCAAATGGAGACGAAGGAAGCGAAACAAGTGATGGAGCTCATCGTCTCGTACGAACAGCGGGGAATGGAAAAGGGAATCGAGAAGGGAATCGAACAAGGGGTCAAACAAGGGATCAAACAAGGTATTAAACAAGGGCGCCAACAAGGGATCGAGGAAGGGAAGCTCGACGTGGTGAAGAGAATGCTGGCGAAAGGGTATGATGTCGACACGATCCACGAACTGACCGGACTGCCGATGGAGAAGATTGAAAGGATGAAGGGGTGAGACGGCCCTTCGCCGTCGAGCCCCACATTGTCGTCGACCCCCAATCGTGCAAAAATCCCCGGGGATCGACGACAATGTTCTTTTGCGCCAAAATCCTACAGCCAACACGGCCGAGCCATATTGACAGAATTTTTTAAATGTGATATTTTGGAAACAGCCTAAAGAGAAAAGCTTGATTTGATGCGCGTGGTTTGGGGTTTGTATCGTAACCTATGAGAGATTGAAACATTGAAGCAATCACCCAAATCGGAAGGATGGCGCGGTTGTATCGTGCCTATGAGGGATTGAAACGTGAAATTTACAAGACCTACCTTGATCCGCGCATCGTTTTTATCGTACCTACAAGGGATGAAAACGGAGGAATAGACATGTATGTTACAATTACCTTTCAAAACGACGCTCCCTGGGGGATTCCGGTTAATTACAACCATCTCGTACAAGCGGCGATTTACCGCCACCTTAGTCCTGAATTTGCTGATTTTCTCCATAATCAAGGGTATATTGTAGATCACCGACGATTTACTCTCTTCTCATTCTCGCGTTTGATAGGACCCTATGATTATATCTCTGCCTCTAAAATGTTGGTTTTTTCAGATAAGGTCCAACTTGTTTTGTCTTCGCCCATTGAGCAGTTTATACGGGAAATCACCCAACTGTTGTTTATGGAGGGAATGCGCATCGGAAGCCATTGTTTGCGTGTTGCATCCATCCAAACCGAGATTTTTAAAGTTGATCAATCTGTGATTGAAATAGAGACACTTTCGCCAGTGGTCGCCTATTCCACGTTATTGCGGCCGGATGGACGAAAATACACGAAATACTTTCATCCTGATGAAAAAGATTTTCAACGGATCATTTCTGAAAACTTGGTGAGGAAAGCAAAACTGATATATGGGGCCAATCTGTCGTTCGCGCCGGTCTCTCTTAAGACAATTGGAGATTTTCACAAGCAGATCATTCTCTATAAAAACACAATTATTGAAGCGTACAGCGGACGATTTGTGCTTGAGGGGGATTCTCGTCTGTTGCAAGTTGCTGTTGATGCGGGCCTTGGCGGCAAAAATTCATGCGGATTCGGATGCATTCGCCCGATCCGCCGTTGACCAGGAGGTGTCCGTTTATGAATCTGCCGCAGTTGACAGCGCATCTCGGATCGTTAGTGCCTGCGGATTATGACCCGCTTGAATCGAAGGTGAAATCGCTTAAAACGAAGATCAAATCAGAAGAGAGGGCGTATGCCGTTTTTTTAACGTTCGACTTAGAGAGACGGCTCATTCGGATCGAAGACCCTATTCCGTATTCTCAAGATATACTGTATGAATATGGGTACTTTGGGAATAATGATGCCGCCACCTTGCAAAGTCATGTCGTGAGAGAAGTGGAATCACTACACTATCTCTTGACGAGTGTATGGAACGATTTGCAACTAGCTCTTCGGAAACAGCACATGGAAGGTTCTCAATTGTCGAAATGGATCGCAAAAATGGAAGCGGCTGAATTGATTGTCACAGGCAATAAAAAAGGGAACGGAAAGGTGCGCTTGGATCGCCTTCAACTCCCAGGCTCTCTTGAGGGACAATCCGTCACTTTGCAGAAGGAGAATCAAAAGATTTGCGTTGGCTCCAAAGAGTTTAAGTATGAGGATTTTGTTCGCGCCATGCTGGAGCATGGAAATAAGAAAGACCGATTTGTGTTAGTGATCTCCGCTGTATTTGACCAAGGAGATCGTATTGTCCTGTCACAGTATGAAGACTATCGGAAATTGGTGCGAAAAATCAACAATTTGGAGTTGCCAGATGAGCGGGAGGAAGATTCGCTATCGGGTGAGCAGCGAGTGTGCTATGTGTGTCAACAGTTGAAGTATTCAGTGAAGAGTGAGTATACGACAAAATTTAGCCGAACCGGAATCAATAAAGTATTTACTACCACTACAATCAATTCGGCCCGGTATAAGACAGCAGGTTACAGTTATGATGACACTTATGCCATATGCCTTGAGTGTTACCGACATTTGGTGAACGGTGAGGCGTTGATTGAGAAGAGGTTTAAGGGTTCAATTGCTAGAGAGAGTGCTTTTTTTCTCCCGGAAGGACTGCTGGATGCATTTTCTTATGATAACATTGGCCGTATTAAAGACCAGTTGGACTTCGCGTTTCAGTGTCCGGAAGCTGAAGAATGGCTGAAAATGGTTGAGGCTGATGTTGATTGGATGCAGCATCCCTACTTTACTATTCACATTATTGTTTATCGGACAGACGGCACTTCTTTCACTGTGTTGGAAACGTTCGAAGATGTTCCTGCTTTGCGATTTATGCAGATTATGAGGACGATCAGGCAAGTAAGTGGACAACTAAAGCCATTTCTGCAGGGGATGTCGCTTGGCAACATATACCGTATGGTGCCAGTTCGTGAAACGAAAAAGGGAGAGCAGGTGAATGTGGGACGGATTTTATCGCTTTATAAAGCCTTGTTCTCCGGCTACCGCATCCGTTCGGAAACCTTGTTTGATTATGCCTCTGAAGCCTTGGATAAAGGGATATCGCAATTATCCAAAGAAAAGATTGATAACTATCGCAACATGGGGTTGGGCGAGTATCATCCAGACAAGGTAGATTTTTTTATCCAGCGCATGGTGATGCAGTACTTGGCTTTAATTCGAGTTTTGCAGGAGTTATCCATATTGGACAGGCCTGTTTTTACACCACCATTCAGAATGGAGGAGCAGGACATGCAGTTATATGAATCCGTGGAGGCGATTGAACAGTTTCTTGATCGCCAAGGATTCAGTTCAGAAGCAAAAGCTTTATTTTACCTTGGCTGCATGATTCATCGTGTGGGGGTTGAGCAGTATAAAAAAGGTCACAAAACGAAACCAGTGCTCAAAAAGATTCATTTTCAAGGGATGTCCGCATCGGAAGTATATCGTTTGTACTATGATGTGTTGGACAAGTTGCGCCAGTACGATGCGTTTGACTGGTACAGTGAAACGCTCATTGAAGGGTTTCATCGGCATTGCGGGACATTAAGAGAAAGAGAATGGTCATTGAGCGATCATGCCAATGTCTTTTATATCATGTCTGGATACGCTTATCAGGTGGGTGCTTTAGCTGGCCATAAAGGGAGGAAGCAGGACGGCAATGCAACAGAATCTGATCCTGCCTCTGCTATTGCCCAATTACCATGATAAGGAGAGGAGTTGTAATTTGATGGTCATTCGACAAAATAGCGATTTTCTGTTTCTCTTTGAAGCAGTCATGACCAATCCAAACGGAGATCCGGATCAAGAGAATAAGCCGCGCATGGATTATGAGACATCTACACTCCTAGTTACCGATGCACGACGCAAACGGGATTGCCGCGATTTTCTCAAACAAAAAGGGTTTTCCATTTTTGTGGACACGTTGGCTGATCGGAAAGTGCCGGTTTCACAAATGGTTGAGCATATCCGGAAGCAGTGGATGCAGGATACAGAGCGATTTCATAATTTGCTTGCCGAACAGCCATTGATCGCTAAGGCTTGGAATGAACTAGTACAATCGGATAGCGACGATATCCTTGCCTTGTATGACAAAGTGAAGGGGGATAAGAAGAAAAAACAAGCATTAACCGATTTCCACAATCTCTTTCTTACTGAAATCATCAAACGCTCGCTTATCGATATTCGTCTGTTTGGAAGTGCGATGGCGGTGGAAAATGTATCTCGCACTTATACGGGTCCAGTGCAGATTACTTGGGGATATTCACTTCACCCGGTTGAGTTGGTGAAATCCAATACGATTACGACGATCATGAACGATGACAGTTCTACTTTCGGGAAAAAGTACAAGGTACACTATGCCTGCGTCGCTCATTATGGCACTATCAACAAGTTTAACGCCCAACGAACGGGAATGAACGAACAGGATCGTGAGATTTTCCGCAAAGCGTTGGTGCAAGGAATGATGGCGAATCAATCCGACAGCAAGCAAGGGCAAACCCCGCTTTGCTACTTGGAAGTCGTGTACTCCCCGGCATTCGATGGATATCTAGGCGACTTGCGTCGTTTCTTGCGAGTCAATTCCGATGAAGGCAGGCCAATCCGCAGTCTTTCTGATCTACGTGTTGATTTTGCAGCCCTTGCATCAGTTCTAAAAGAGATGAAACAAAAAGGATATGTGGAACGTGTAATTGGCTGGATTCATCCGTTCGCGGATCGGCAATCACTGACGGAGATGCCGGATTTTGAACCGATTGACTTGTGGGAGCCATTGACTGTATTTGGAGGTTCGTGAGCGTGCAAGTGTTGGAACTTCAGCTTTGCGGCAAGATGGCTCATTTTCGACGTTACTATTCTAATTCCTCGGCACTGACCTATTCAGTCCCACCACGTACCACGATCATTGGCGTTTTGGCAGGACTGTTAGGATATGAGAGAGACTCTTATTACGAAGACTTTTCTTTGGACAAATGCCAAATTGCTGTGTCCAGCCATGCGCCGATCAAGAAAATGATTCAGAAAGTGAATTTGTTAATGGTGAAAAAATGGGATGACTGCAACGGGTCTCAGGAAAATCATAGCCAGACGGCGACAGAGTTGGTCTTGCCTCAGGACATCCGCAACGGATACCTAGATTACCGGGTGTACATCTCTCATCGCAATCCGAAGATTATGCAACGATTGGAGGAGCTTATGGCGGTTTCTACATCGGGAGGCTACGGTAGTCTAGGAATCTCTGTGGCGCTGGGCACCGCTTACAACTTAGGGTGGCTGCAGTATGGGGGCGTCTGGGAAGGGGAAGAGAGAAGAGAAGAGAAATCGGTGATGGTGTCATCTGTATTGCCTGTACACTCCGTGAAGAGCATTGACCTGGCGCCTGTGGCGGAAGGAGCTTATCGATTGGTTAAAGAGGACTTGCCTCTAGAATTTGACAGAGAACGGCGTCTGACGCTCCGGGGCAAAACGAGCGTGATTATTAACATGAACGATTCTCCTGTTTATGCGACCGTCAACACTTATATCGCTTTGAGCAACGGGTGCAATATTGTTTGGATGCAGTGACTTTAAGGACTGGATACGCTTGTTGCGTTCCGGTCTTACTTATCGAATATGAAATTATCGTCTGAGGGGATTGGGAGGGAGGCATTTTGGATGAAGTATTATGCTCACTACGACAGTGTGAGTGAAATAAGGCATCTATTGGCTGAACATCTCCATAATGTTGCTCAAAATGGACAACAATTGATTCCGCCCACTGTACGGTTTCCAAGTCTGGAAAATAGGGATGTGGGAGTTTTAGCGAAAATCATTATGTTTTTGCATGATATTGGCAAGTACACGGACTATTTTCAGTCTCATCTCATGGAAGGGAAAACGTCACTGCTGAGCAGCCATGCTCACATTTCCGCCTGTTTTGCACGAGCGCTTGCAAAAAATTGTTTGGATCATGTTCCCGATCCTGAAAAGCAGGTTTGGGCGTTCATTGCATATCTTTGTGTACGTTTTCATCACGGGAATCCTACCTTGAAAGAATTGTTTTCGAATGACATATGGTCGATCTTGGAGCAACAACATGCCAATCTCAGTCAAAAATGGATAGAAGTTTTAACTGACCTTGGCTTGCAAGAGGATGGAGACTTTCTCCAGTTGCCGCAACATGTTGATTTATGTCAGTGGCGTTCTGATACCCGCCATTTCCTGCACATGCCCCAGCATATGAAAGGGAGATTGCGGAAAGATTACTGGTTTTTTGCTCTATATTACTTTTTTTCTCTGCTCATTGATTCCGATAAACTAGATTCGGGAGGGATCTTGCCTTCTGTTGTGAAGACAGTCCCTGCTGCCCGAGTAACCGACTACATCGGTGCTAAGCATGGAGGAGAGATGTCTTCACCAATGACAGAGAAAAGGGAGAGCGCGCGCCAACAGATGCTATCTGTTTTGAAAGGGTTAGGGGATGAGCAAATTCGCAAGGAAAAATTTTTTACGATCACCGCTCCTACCGGGATCGGAAAAACGCTTGCGTCGTTGGAATGCGCCCTTTACCTACAGCAACGGATTGCTGAATTGGAGGGATACATTCCACGGATTATCACCGCAATTCCCTTCATCAATATTATTGAGCAGAGTCGATGGGATTATGAAGGGGTTTTTGGCAAGGATGCTTATGTGTTGACCCATCATCGCCTTGCTGATTTCAGCTTTTCCGCTGGAGAGAGCGAAGAGTTGCCGCTAGACCAACGCTTGCTACTAACGGAGGCATGGGAAGCCGATGTTGTCTTGACAACGTTCGTCCAACTGTTCCATTCGATCTTTACTAATCGGAACCGTCCGCTTAAGAAATTTCATAAACTGGCTGGAAGTATTATTATTCTAGATGAAGTGCAGGCGCTTCCGGAAAAATACATGCCGCTCATAGGGGCGGTAGTGAGAAAAATGGCAGAATACTACGGAACCCGATTCATTCTAATGACCGCCACTCAGCCTCAATTGTTGGAGCTTGGGGATCGGCTGCTTGGTCAATCGTTCCGCAAGCCTGTAGAACTGCTGCCTAGTCATAGGGAATATTTTTCTAGCTTAACTCGCACTAGGCTCATTTCACAAATCGGACGTGAAAGAAACGGTGAAGAGTTTTTCAACCTCTTTCTGGATACCTGGCAATCGCATCAATCAGCATTGATTGTAGTGAATACTATTCGGAGAAGTAAAGAGATTTATCAATTGTTGAAAAGGGCTCATTCAGAAGGAATATTGAGGAATGTAGAAATTTTTTATTTGTCGACCAATATCGTTCCTTGGCAACGAAATCAAGTGATCGAGGCAGTGCGGGGACGGCTGGATGATCCGAACGGAAATCCTGTGATTTTGGTGTCAACCCAAGCGATTGAGGCGGGGGTCGATTTGAACTTTGATATTGGATATCGCGATCTTGCTCCATTGGGATCGATTATCCAAACAGCCGGCAGGGTAAATCGCAGCGGAGAGAGAGGGGAACTTTGCCCAGTATACGTAATGAGGCTTGGTGATGATGCACAATATATATATGGCTCTCATCATCTCAATTGGACAAAGAAGCTATTGGATATGTATGAAGAAATCCCTGAACCGCTCTTTCCCAGTTTGCTGTTTGACTACTATCAGAAATTAGCAGAACATCTTCCAATGGATGCTTCGCGTGATCTATGGAATGAGGCTGTTTGTCGGCTTGACTTGGACAAACTGAATGAATTTCAATTGATTGAGACGGACGGAGTTGCTGATGTATTTGTTGAGTTAACGAAAGAGGCAACTAAGTTAGCTGATGAGTATGAGCGCGTTATGACAGCGGAAAATATGCCTGTTTACGAAAAAGAGGCAGTTCTCCGCCGTATAACAACAGCGATGAGCCAATATATGGTTCAAATAAGGGCTAATCGGTTGGTGAACAGCCAGCTAGCGGAGTTTGTGACTCGTGGAGGTGTCAAGGGGAATTTCTTTTGGGTGTCGCCCAATGAAGTGGATAAATTTTACGACATGCAGACTGGTTTCAAGGACGAAGGTGGAGAGGCGTATTTATATTAGGGGAGAAGGTAATGATTTAAAAGTTGTCTTATTGTTGTCGACCTCCAATCGCGCAAAAACCTCGGGGGATCGACGACAATGTTTTTTTGTGCCGAAATCCTACAGCCATCACGGCTGAGGCTGTATTGACAGAATTTTTGAAACGTGATATTCTAGAAACAACCCAAAGGGAAAAAGCTTGATTTGATGCGCATGGTTGGGATTTTTATCGTACCTATGAGGGATTGAAACATTGAGGGAGATGGAGAAAAAATCAATATCTTTATTGAGTTTTTATCGTACCTATAAGGGATTGAAACCCCACATGATCAGGTGGATCATGTGGGCTTTTTGGTGTTTATCGTACCTATGAGGGATTGAAACTACAATATAAGCAACGTACAACTCACATTTCGCACCCTAACAGGGCTGAGAGAATTTTTTATTTCGTTTTTTAGAATAACGTTTCGACCAACAAGACTGGCGATGAAAATCCTTTTTTTACCACCACGGATTGTTCCGTATGACGTTACACGTAAATACTCTCATCCATGCCCCCCTGCAAAATCTTCGCTGATCAGAGGCGAGCGGTTTCCCGAACGCGCGTTGGATTTGTCCATCTGGCAGCTCCAATAGAACGACTTTCACATACCAGAACAACTGAAAAATCGCTTGCTCGGTCGGTTGAGTCAGCTTCCGGCCTCCTGCGCCCTTTAGTGGGCGTTCGGGTGTGATGATCGGACGCCAATCGCACGAATTCGAACGTCCATGATGGGAAAACTCCTTTGCGTTCCTTGTGTTGCAAGGTTTATTCGACATGGAGATCAACAATTCTTCGATTTTGGTCGAGAGGGTGCGAAATGTAAGATCTACAGTAAGTGAAACAGAGAAGCATAGGACGCCAAACAGGCCGATTTGCCCCTTTTCCGTCTAACGACCCGTTGTTCTTGTGGGCCATTTTGATGGTAATCGCCCAGGGAGCAGGGACAAAGCGCAGAATGGATGCATTTTATCAGAAAAGGAAGATTGTTTTGTAGGGATTTTCCAATTAAAAAAGACTGGAGATGAGCAGTTTTTCGCAGTCCTTTAGTATCTAAAAGGATAAAAAACTTCCCTTTTATTAGAATAATCGGTATAATTTATATATTGATATAGATATATCTTCCTAACATTACATGAATAGGGAGAGGTGTAAGGATTGTATCATCATATTGTGATTACGTGTGGCGTATCACTGCTAAACAAGAGCGAAAACGTTTTTTCTATGAATCGTGATGAGATTATGGGGGAGATCCGGCCTTGGCTGAATGCGGTGAATATTGATGAGGAGAAAAAAAGGAAAATTGATCAATGGATTCGCCATGCTTGGCAGTTTGCTCATGAGGTTGCCCAGAACCCGAATCGTGTGTCTGCAGAATATTCGATGATGTATGAACTTCGCAGACAAGGGAAGCTGGCCGAGAGGCCGACGGTTGTCCTTATTGTGACAGAAACGGTCGGCGGATGGATTGTAGAAGCGATGTTGACGAGGTTGCTTGAGAAAGATTTTCAAGCAAATGTCCGCATCATGTACGTGGATGTGGATGTGAATAACCCGAGGCGGATGCAGGAGACGCTCGGGGAATATATGAAGACGGTGGCCGATGCCCTTTCGTGCGGAGAACCGTCGACAACTTGTTTCGCCCCAATCGGCGGGTATAAAGTGATGACATCGCTTGGCTACATCGTCGGCGCATTTTTGCATTACCCGACGGCTTATATGCATGAAGATGGACAAGTGTTGCATGAGATTCCCCCTGTGCCTATACATATTGATGAGCAATTTGTTCATGACCACTTTGATCTGTTGCGGAAATGCCAAAAAGACATGGTGGATTCAGCTTCGCTTTCTTATCACGAAAAACAATGCATTCTTCAATATCCGTTTTTGTTCCAGCAAGAGGATGGGCTTGTGTATTTAAGTGCATTTGGACAATTTTTGTTTGAACATGAAAAATATAAACATTTGTTTGCGACCACGTACTTTGTGTCTAAACAAGTGGCCAATATGCTGCAACACAATCATCACCAGTCGCTGTTTGTGCACCAACAAATGCGCGAACTGGTAAAGAAGCTGAAGCATCAAGAAGGAGACGTTGCGGTTTTGTATCACGAAAAGTCATTCAAAGCGATTGATGCCCGAAAAGTGAAATATCATTTGTACAAAGGAGCCAGCAACGGGCAAACGGCGTTCCGTCTCGCTTACCGATATGACGAAAAGGAAGACTGCTTGTACGCCAACTATTTATGGCTGGATCATAACCGATACGAGCGGGAGGCGGAAAGAGGAAAAGGGATTTATGAAGAGGATTCTGACTTTGTGGATATTACGAAACAATTGGCCGGAGTGGGGAGATGAACATGGGAAGAAGGGTGCTGTTGTCTTTTCTTGGGCTGAGCGATTATGAGTATTGTTATTACACGTACGGGGGCGTCACGTCTTCGTATACCCGCTTTATCCAAACCGCGGTCTATGAGTTGTTTCGTGGAGATGAACCGATGGATGTCGTCGTGTTCGCGACGAAAGAAGCCCGGGATCGAAATGGGCAAGATCGAAAAAAAGGGGACAAGCTCCTCGAAGGGATTGATACAGCGTTTCGCCGCATTGCGCCGGAAGCTAACGTGAAAATCGTCGAGATTGAAAGCGGCCAAGACGAGCAGTCGAATTGGCGGCTGTTTGACCGCATTATGGGTGAAATCGAGGAAGGGGATACGATTTATTTCGACATTACCCATAGTTTTCGCTCCATTCCGTTTGTGGCGCTCATTGCATTGAATTACGCCCGTTTGGTGAAACAGGCAGACATTGGGGCGATCGTCTATGGCTGGTTTGAGGTGCTTGGCCGCCCTGTTGATGTCGAGCAGATGCCAGCGGAACAGAGAGTAGCGCCGATTGTCGACTTGACAAGCATGGCGAGGCTGCTCGATTGGACGAACGGGGTCGATCAATTTTTGCGCACGGGGGATGCCTCCATCATCCAGACGCTAACCGCGAAAGAAAACAGCGCAGTGTTCCGCAATCCGTCTTCGACCCAGACGATGCGAAACGAAGTAAAAGAATTAAATCAGTTGACGAAGCGGCTTGATCAGACGGAAAAAGTGTTCCGCACGTGCCGAAGCTTGCAAATCGATGAGGAAGTGCAGAAATTTCATGAACAGCTCGCCCGTGTTCGGTCCTCATCGGTGGAAGCGATTAAACCGCTTGTCCCATTGTTGGATGTGATGGAGAAAAAGTATGCGATGTTTGATGATGACCCGATCATGAACAGCTGGAAAGCCGTGCGTTGGTGCTTGGACCACGGATTGATTCAGCAGGCGCTGACGATGTTGGAGGAAAATGCGGTGACAGCCGTTTGCCGAGTGTTGGGGTTTGATTTGCGGGATGAGAAAATTCGAGGCGATGTTCATTCGGCCATTGAAATTTTATTGCGAGATATTCCGAAAGAGAAATGGCGCGTTCGTTCTGTGGAACTGGTTGAACAAATAATCGATTTCTTATCTCCTTATAAGGGGGATTTGAAACCATTTAGCATGCTTAAAGAGCGGCGCAATGACATCAATCATGCTGGAGCGCGGCCGCAACCGCTAAAGGCGGAAAAGTTTTGGCCCGATGCGGAGCAGTCGTTCCGAGAGCTGGGAGTGTTTTTTGAACGTATGTCAGCGCTCGCAAAAACGATGCAAGTCGCAAAGGAGAATGCGTGATGGCCTATCAGGAAAGCGGGGCAACAGCTGTTGCTCAGTCGTTATATCCGCTTGTTCTCTTGACGCCGGCCGCCATTCACGGCGCTGATCCGAGGGAGAAGGCGGAGTTTCGCCTTCCGTCGTTGCGGGGGGTATGGAGGTACTGGTGGCGGACGCTGCAGGATGAACCTAATCACGAAAAGTTGCTTGCCAAGGAGGAAGAGTGGTTTGGCGGCACGAGGAAAACAAAGCAGCAATCGCCTGTCCATCTCACGTTGGCAAGAGCGATGGAAGGGACAATGAGAGAAAATATTTTGCCGCATCGTACGTCTCCAACGTTTGTTCCGGCGCTTCCTGCCGGCGGGGAGGTGACCGTGACGCTCTCGGTGCGGAAGCGTCATCAAGAGCGATTGGCGCAATATGATTGGCACTTTCAATATATGCTTCACCTCGCCAGCTTCGGACAGCGGTCGCGCCGCGGGTTTGGAGCTGTCCAATGGACGGGGCATCAATGGGATAACGTTGAGGAATACGGTGAGAGTTTGCGTATGACGCTAGAACGCATCGGGGCGGCGGATGCGTTTTCCTTTGCGGCGCACGGCCGCCTTGTGGCACGACGTGAAGACATCGCAACACCTCATCCGGTATTGTCCGCGGTGTGGGTTGGAGAAGGAAAAGAGAGCGCGGCGGAAGTGGTGAAGGTGTTTGGCAGGGCATCGCATGAAGCGAATCGTTATGGCAGCCTAGGATATATGAGAGGGAAAGAAGGAAAGCTTTCTTCCCCGCTATGGTGCACGGTGAGGAAAATCGGAGGCCGCTACTACCCGATTGTAACAGAAGTGAGAAACCATGACTCGTGCTACAGAGAGCCGCGCTATGAGCGGGATCGAAACCGGTTTTTAGAAATTGTTGGGGTGAGGATATGACCAATCGCTATGTTGTCATTTTTACGGTCGGACCTGTGCAGTCGTTTATCGCCTCGGCCCGAAAAACAGAAGATTTTTGGAGCGGGAGTTATATTTTGTCCTATTTGGTGAAAGAGGCGATCAAACGATTGTATCAAGTAAACGCCAACTGTGAAGTCGTCTATCCGCTCGTCACAAAGGAAGAGCTGCGGTCGCCGTCTTTGCGCGATGCTCGCATTGCGTCCATCCCGAACCGTGTGACGGCCGTTATGGAGGGAACAGAAGCGGAGGTTGGCGGTTGGCTGCGCGAAGTGGAACATGATGTTCGCCAACTATTTCTTGACTTTTGCTTTCAAGCGCTTCAACGTGTGTTTCCTCGGCTAAATGATGAAGAGCGAGAGCAGCTTGAGGAGATGATTGAACAACAAGTGCAGTCGTTTCTGGAAGTATACTGGGTGGCTGAGCCGTATGGGTCGTCTGATTCGTTTCGAGCCGTCCGGGAACGGGCCGAGCGGCGGTTGGGGGCGTTGAAAAACGAGAAACATTATATCCCCGTTTCCCAATCCGGCCTTGTTTGTTCCGTCTGCAAAGAAAGAGAAGCGCTGCGGCTCGCAAAGGTTGAGGAAGCGGATCATTTCGGCGACATCAAACGAAAAACGCTTCATCTTTGGAAACAACGTGCAGCGAAATTTCAAGGAGCCGAAGGGGAAGAAGACGACCGCCGCTCGGGACGGATCAAGGACAACGAATTTTTATGCGGCATTTGCTTAGGCAAACGGGTGGCGCGCGATTATTTCTCCACTTTGTTTGGCGCTTCTGTTTTGTCGTTTCCGTCTGTCCTCGAGATCGGAGCGGGCGATTATTACGCTGTGCTCATGATGGATGGGGACAACATGGGGAAATGGTTCTCCGGGGAGCGGAAAGAGGAGTATAGCGAAACGAGCCAAAAGTTGGCGCGATTTGCGAAAGAAGTCGTTCCTCAAATTGTCGAAGAACAATGCCACGGCAAGCTTGTTTATGCAGGAGGCGATGATGTTCTCGCCTTCTTGCCGACCGAGACGGTGCTGAAAGCGGCTGAGGAGCTCCGATTGGCGTTTGGTGATGAACGGAAAGGATTAGGTCATGGAGCGACCGCCTCGTTTGGCGTGGTCATCGCTCACAAAAAGTCGCCGTTCCATCTCGTTCTTAACGCTGTCAGAGCGTTGGAGAAAAAGGCGAAACAGTATTCCAACGACAAGACGGGGCAGCAAAAGGACGCCCTTGCTTTAGCGCTTCACACCCGCTCTGGTGAGATTTCGGAAGCGGTTCTCCCATGGATGATTGGGGGAGAGAAGGTTTCACAATTGTTGGATCAATGGATTAAGCTGTTGAAAACATCCCTGTCGCCGAACTTTATTTTTCATTTCGCTTCCGCGTTTGCCCCACTGCTGTATGAGCGGCACTGTCTTAAATGGGAGAATGGCGACATGCTCGCGACAGAGCTTCGGCGTTTGCTTAAGCGGTCTGTAAAAGAGGGAAGCCATCTGAGCGTCCAAGAGATCGCCCATCACACGCAAGTTCTTTTGTCTTTGCATGAAGCGGTTCGCAGCGGCTATGACTTTTTGTATCTGTTAAAGATATTGACCTTTTTCAAACGGAGCGAGGGGAACGGGCAATGACAAAATTAGTCTTGACACCGGTAGACACGTTTTTCTTTAAAAACCATCATGCGACGCAAGCGGGGGAGGCGACGGTGATGGAGTCGATATTCCCTCCGCGCCCGAATACGATTTACGGCGCGCTGCGGGCGGCGTACATTTATGCGTACAGCACGTTTGACGACTTTGCGACGGGCAGTGATGAACAGGTGAGGAGATGGATGGGCACCCCGACAGAGCGGGGGCAGTTCTATCTCCATTATTGCACGCTGGCGAAAGAAGACGTCTTGTTCTTTCCCCTGCCCTTTGATTATCAAGTCATAGAGGAGGAAAAATCGCTCAAAGCGTATCCATTGCAGCTTGTCCGAGACCGGAAGCTTTCGTCATCTTCTTCAATGTGGCGACTTGCTTCTTCACGGCGCGACAAAACGAAAAGTCCACAGCACTATTACGTCCCGATGGAGGAATGGAAGCAGGCGCTTCTGGAGAATAAGCCAATCTCTTCCCTTTGTTCATTGTCATCGTTCATCGCTTGGGAAGATAAGGTGGGAATTCAACTCGACACGTCCAGCCGAACAGCCCAAAAGGGGCTTTTATACCGGGTGGCGAAAGGGCGTTTTGTAGACGGGGCGTCCCTTGTCGCTTTCGTCGGTGATGGACCGGATTTCTCTGATGTCAAGTGGGCTCGGATCGGCGGGGAAAACCGGCCGTGGTCTGTCCGCCAGCAGCCGGAAACGCTTCGTATATGGAATCCGGACGAGAAAAAGAGGATTGAACAAGACATCGAGCGGACGAGGCTGGCAAAGATTATCTTTTTGTCCCCTGCGATTTTCGCCAACGGCTCTCGTCCGATTGCGATGGACGGTGATCGGTGGACATGGCCGAACGGAGCGGTGGTGACATGGCTTGCCGCTTCCATCGGACGACCGGAGTTGTACGGAGGATGGGACATCGTCCGACACCGTCCAAAACCGCGAAAATGGATGGTTCCAGCGGGTTCTGTCATTTATGTGAAGATCGAGCGGGATGATGATTTGCCCCATGTCTTTTCTGCCCTTGACGGTGTTCATTTCACTGATGAAGGAGCAGAGGAAGGGTTTGGGTTTGCGGTGATCACGAGTGCAAAAGAAAGCGAGGAGGAGTTGTAATGTATTCGATCGTACGGCCTTTTCTTATGCATGCCATTACGTCTGTCCATGCGGGGAGCGGGAGCGAGATTGGGTTTGTCGACTTGCCTATCCAGCGGGAGAAGCATACAGGATTTCCAAAAATCGAAAGCTCCTCGCTCAAAGGAGCGCTTCGGTATCATATGACAGAGTCGCTTCCTGAAGATAGGAAGAAGCTTGAACTGATTTTCGGCGCGGACAAAGGACAGGAAAGCGTCACACAAGCGAGCGCCATTGCTCTGAGTGATGCACGCGTTTTGCTGTTTCCGGTTAAATCGCTTCGAGGTGTATTTGCTTGGATTACGTGCCCGTGTGTGATTGAGCGGTGGAATCAAGAAATGAGCGTCCATCAGCAATCGATCGGGAAGGAAGTTCCCCTTCTTCCGGTGCCTGCACCGAACACGGTCAGCTCCGATCGGTTGATGGCGGTCAATGGACGCATTGTGCTGGAGGAGTATGCGTTTTCGGTCACCGTCTCTTCTGAAGCGAAACAGCTGGCGGAACAACTTGCCGCCCTCCTTGGGGAGCATTGCCGCCTTCGACTTGTAGATCGACTTGTTGTTCTCTCCGACGACGATTTCACTGATTTCGTCAAACTGTCGACGGAAATTAACGCGCGCATTCGCATTTCGCCGGAGACAGGAACCGTTGACAACGGTGCGCTTTGGTATGAGGAAAATGTTCCGCCAGAAACAGTTTTTTACAGTTTCCTCTACATTGGTGATGTACGGGGAGACGGAATAGACGGTCTTGAGAAGGCAGCGGATATTGAACGGTACTTTCTGAATGAAAACAAATTTCCATCCGTCTTTCAGCTTGGCGGGAACAGTACATTAGGTCGCGGAATGATGAGAACGATTTGGGTGTGAACGGAGGAGGAGCCATGGAAACAAACGTGAAGCGTGTGGGGATTGAAAACGGGCGAGCCTCATTTGCGTTTCAAGAAGTGAAGCAGGCAAAAGAACGATTGAGAGGAAGCTTCGAAAACTATCGTTCTTACGTTAAAAAAATGCCGTCCTTAATTCAAGTCAACGGTCTCGGACAAGCATTGGCGTTTTGTTTTCAAAAAGGGAAGGAATACAAGATGATTTATCAATCACTTGCAAAATGGATGAAAACACAGTTTCCTGATCAATTTTCGATGAAAAATCAAGAATTCGTCGAAGTTGTTGTAAACCTATCGAGCGCTGATTACCGGTTATGGACGATGGAAGCAATGGCGCTGTTAGATTGGATGCGCAAATTTGCCGATGGGATGGCGAAAGACGATGCAAAGGCGGAAGAGTAAGGAGGGGAGGGCATGCTTTTTCATCCAAAGGACACTCTAGAAGTCGTGCAAAAGGCCAATAAATCGATCGGGCATTTGGCGTACCATCTCCATTATTTTATTGAGCATCGGTGGAATGACCGTAAAAAAGTGTGGGAATCTTCGAAACAGTTGAAATCCGTCCCGATTCTCCCAGAGCTGAAAGAGGTTGGCGAGCAGCTACGGGCGCAGCGAGAACAGGCCATGGTGGAATGGGCGCAAACAGGGGGAGTCAAGAAGCTGAAAGCTCGCCTCTCTGGCCGAATTGTCCACGGATTGGGCGCGGGGCATGTCCGTGAGACGTCATTGACGATCCACCCCGTGTACGGCCTTCCTTACATCCCTGCTTCCAGTTTGAAGGGCCTTGTCCGCCATTGGTTCATCGAGGCGTATTGCGAAGGGGACGAGAAACGGCTCAGCGAGCATGAAGATGGATGTACGATTTTTGGGATACAAGACCATAAAGGACAGGTGCAGTTTTACGACATCTTTCTCATCGATGGCTTGCGGTTGGAAAAGGATGTGCTCGCTGTACATATGAAGGAGTATTATGAAGGAAAAAAAGCTGCGACAGATAATCAAAAACCTGTTCCCGTTTCGTTTTGGACGGTCATGGCTGCAGAGGTGGACATTTATTTGACGGCTCATGGCTTTCGAGACGATGAAAAAACTACCCGTTTGTTAGAGGCAGCATCGTTATATACCAAACAGGCGTTGATGGAATGGGGCATCGGTTCGAAAACATCGTCGGGATATGGCCGATTTTCTGAGGTGGACGATGTGACAGAAACGGAATTCCTCCCATTGGTGCAAAAAGAACGTGCCCGCCTTGAGCGCCAGAAAATCGAGCAGGAAATGCTGGAGCGGAAGAGACGCGAGGAAGAAGAACGAGCAAGGCTGGCCCTCCTCTCCCCCGAAGAACGGCTTGTGGCCGAAATTGAGCGGCTGACTGACAGCGAAACGGATAGGCAGCGAAGCAAGGATAGCCTTTACCAACAGGTGATCGAGCAGCAAAACAAACAAGCCGCCGTTGCGTTGCAGGCGTATTGGAAACGCATCAGAGAATGGGGAAAAGCCGTTAGCAAAAAGCAAAAGCAAAAAATGGACAAACTTCAACAACTGTTGGAGGAAAAGTGAGGGTCTTGCGATTGTCGTCGACCCCCAATCGTGCAAAAAAACCGGGGGATCGACGACAATGTTTTTTTGTGCCGAAATCCTACAGCCATCACGGCTGAGGTTGTATTGACAGAATTTTTGAAACGTGATATTCTAGAAACAACCCAAAGGAAAAAGCTTGATTTGATGCGCATGGTTTGGGTTTTTATCGTACCTATGAGGGATTGAAACGTAGAAACGGTGTGTGCAACGCCCTAGCGCCGCACGTTTTTATCGTACCTATGAGGGATTGAAACTAATTCGATTGACTGAAGAAACGAAAAATAAGTTTGTTTTTATCGTACCTATGAGGGATTGAAACTTGAAGGTACGTGGAAAGACATGTCTCCTAAAAGTGGTGGTTTTTATCGTACCTATGAGGGATTGAAACACGTATAAATTCCCCAACCAGAAAACCGTTGGGAAGGTTTTTATCGTACCTATGAGGGATTGAAACCCAACAGCGAAACGTCTTCATACACCTGTTTCGCCCGTTTTTATCGTACCTATGAGGGATTGAAACTCACCTACAAGCGCTCATCGTGACATACTCCCGCCACCTAGTTTTTATCGTACCTATGAGGGATTGAAACAATTTTTCACAGAACGAAGAACCGAAGTAAGCAAAAGTTTTTATCGTACCTATGAGGGATTGAAACCTTTCTCGACTTTTGCCAACTCTGCCGCCAACCAATCGTTTTTATCGTACCTATGAGGGATTGAAACAATTGGTGTTCTTCCGCATATCATGCACCGATCGCCGAGTTTTTATCGTACCTATGAGGGATTGAAACTATTCCGAAATCAACATCTATCTCAATGGATGTTTGTTTTTATCGTATCTATGAGGGATTGAAACATGCGGCTGAACAGTACCTCAAAAATGCCACAGGCGTGTTTTTATCGTACCTATGAGGGATTGAAACATGAAATCCAATCAATGAAAAGGGGTGCATGAACTGTTTTTATCGTACCTATGAGGGATTGAAACCGCCTGTAGGCGTCGAAGTGGGGGTTTCTTGTCGAGTTTTTATCGTACCTATGAGGGATTGAAACAAATCAAATCTCCAAGCCGTATAATGATGGATGAGGTTGGGTTTTTATCGTACCTATGAGGGATTGAAACTCGCAAACGCTCAAACAATGTTAAAGATTTAGGATTACGTTTTTATCGTACCTATGAGGGATTGAAACTCGGCCTCAAAACGTTTCTTGAGATACTGATGTTAGGCTTTCATCGTACCTACGAGAAATTGACCCTCTCCAACTCCCGTCTCCCACCCATATTTGAATCACGCTTTCATCCGCACAATTTTTCTCTTTGTGTGCTGTCTTCGCTGGCAATATGGAGAAGACCCGCCATCTTCCCTTGATCCTCGCCACGCGCAAAACTTCTTCTTCGTTCTGTTTTTCTCGCGGCAGCTTTGTTCGATGCGCTATACTTGATAGAAGGAGCAACATTTGTTTGCTTCCAGATGGGCGTTTGTTTTTGCCTTTTCACGATGGGTATAGCCAACAAAGGGAAGGGGAACGGTGATGCGGTGCAAGCTTCGCGATCTCGGTTTTTCCATCGGCACGCTTCCGACAGGGGAGCGCAATCAAATCACCGATGTGCCCGGGGTAAGGGTGGGGCACGTGACGATTCGGGAAGAGATGGACGAACGGACGGTGATCCGCACCGGGGTGACGGCGGTGCTGCCGCACGGGGGCAATTCGTTTTTGGAGAAAGTGCCTGCAGCTTGTTTTGTGTTGAACGGGTTTGGGAAAACGGTGGGGCTGGTGCAAGTCGAGGAGCTCGGGATGATCGAGTCGCCGATTATGCTGACGAATACGTTCAGCGTCGGGGAAGTTTGGCAAGGGACGCTTGAGCATATGCTTGCGATGACGCCAGAGATTGGAGATGTGACGAGGTCAGTCAACATTGTTGTCGGGGAATGCAATGACAGCTATTTGAACACGGCGCGGGTGATGGCGGTGACGAAGGAGCATGCGAAAGAGGCGATTGCCGCGGCGCGGGTGGAGATGGAAGAAGGCGCGGTCGGAGCAGGGACGGGGATGATGTGTTTCGGTTGGAAAGGGGGAGTTGGCAGCTCGTCGCGGGTCGTGAGCGGGGGATATACGGTCGGGGCGCTGGTCGTGAGCAATTTCGGACGGCGTGAGGAGTTGCGGTTCGTGCCGTATGTGCCGCCGTCGTTCGATGAACGGGATGTGCCGCCTGGGTCGATTATGATGATCGTCGCGACTGATGCGCCGCTCGATGCGCGGCAGTTGAAGCGGCTGGCGCGGCGGGCGGCGGTGGGGCTCGGTCGGACGGGAAGCTGTGTCCATCACGGGAGCGGCGATATTGTCATTGCGTTTTCCAATGCTTATACGATCCCGCATGTTTCCGATTCTGTACTGCAATCTGTTCCGCCGCTCGTCCGCGACGATGCGCCGCTGATGAACGAGTTGTTCCAAGCGGCGATTGAGGCGACCGAGGAAGCGATTTGGAATTCGCTCACGACGGCTGAGACGACGACGGGACGGAATGGACGGGTTGGGGAGGCGATGCCGTATTCGCTGCTTCGACGGATGGGGGAATGATGGACAACGGCCTGAAGGGGCTCCCCTCAGGCCGTTTTTTCATTGCCCTTGGCCGCGCTGTCAGTGCCGGATGTGAAGGCGGTGCGCCCAGGCGGCGATTTTTTCTTTCATTTCTTCACGCCATGCCCGGTCGTGGGCGGTGTATCCGACCAAAGCACCTGTGGCGATGAGGAGCAGCCCTGACAAGGCGAAAATGGCGGAAATGGACGCGAATCCTGCAATGGCCCCCGCTGCCGTCGGGCCAGCGAGGTTGCCGAGGAAGCGGGAGCTAGCCGTGACGCCGAACACCCGCCCTTGGATGCGGCGCGGGCATTGCGCGTTGATCAGCGCTTGAAGGGCAGGCCATACCCCGCCAATGACAAGCCCTTGCAAGAAGCGCCAAACGTACAATTCATAAAGATGATCTGTCCATACTTGCGGCAAGGCGAACAGGCCGGACAGAACAAGCAACATCGGCAGCATTTTCCCCTGCCCGATCCGGTCGCCGAGCTTGCCTAAATACGGCGCGCCGATGATGGTGGCGATCCCTGTGATCGAGGAGGCGAGGCCCGATAGAAATGCGAGATTGCGAGAATGGCCGACGAGCGATTGGACGAAAATCGTCATCATCGAGTTGACGCCAAGAACGGCGATTTGCACGAGAAAGGTGGCGACAAACAAGATGACGAGCGGCCGATGTGCGAATACTTCTTTGAAACTGGCGTGGTGCTCTTTCGTCTGCGGCGCGACGGGATCTTTGTCGAGCCAAAAGACGACAGGAAGCAATGTCGCCAAAATGCAAAACCCGGTCACGAGAAACACCGGGCGGAAACCGAACCAATCGGATAAGGCGCCGCCGATGAGCGGCCCGATGATGTTGCCGGCGATGCTTCCCGTCTGCAGCGTCCCGAGCGCTTCGCCGCTATGGTCTTTTGGCACGACGCGCGCCAAGTACGAAAACGAGACGGTGATGAATCCGGAGAAAAAGCCGACAAGGAATCGGAGGGCAAGCAACGCCATCGGCGAATGGGCGAATGCCATGCAGCTGGTGATCAGCCCCATGCCAATCCCCGCACGGATGAGGTTGGCGCGTTGGCCGTACTTGTCGGCGAACATGCCCCAAATCGGCGCCATGATGGCCGCCGACAAAAATGTCGCCGAAAAGACAAGACCGGTCCAGACGCTCAACGAATGATGCTCGGTGACGCCCATTTCCCACAACAGCAGCGACAAAAACGGAATGACCATCGTCATTCCCGCCGACACCATGAAATTGCACAGCCAGAGGATGCGGACGCTTCGTTTCCAGTTCACGGCAGGTCATCTCCTGTATTCTTTCGTCTCTCTAACAATTTTAGCACGATGGAAAAACAAAGGAAACGATTTTGCTTATCAATGGGGCAAGACCATGACCGTAAGGCATCATGCAGGCTTGTCGCGGGCTGCATGTGCTTTTGGCCGCCGCTTGTCCAAGGGAGTGAAACAAACGACTCCCCCTTGCCAACTCGGCAAGGGGGTGATCTATGTCAAAAGGGGGGAGGGGGCAATTAGGCGTTATGCGCTTGGGCGTCTTTCCATTTCGCCAATTCACGTTCCACTTCTTCTTCAAACGGCACAGGGGACAACACGGCGTTCGTTCCGAATCGGGCGGCTGCCGCTTCGGCTTCTAGCGCGATGACGCGCTCTTCCATGCGGGCGAATCCGCGCAGCGCCTCGTCGGCGGAAAAGGAGGCGAGCGCCGAGTCGATTTGTTTCAACGCTTGCGCGGCGTTGACGCGGGCGGCGAGCTCCAGTTGTTTGGCGGAAAGTTCGTCATACCGCTCGCGCAATTGGTTGAGCCGGTTGGCGACTTCCGCCGTTTTCGCTTTGATGGCGTCGTATTGTTGTTTGTACGCCTCCAGCTTTTTCTCATACAACAGCTTGTCGCGCAAAGCGAGTTTGGCGACGGCTTCTTCGTTGCGCTCGAGCGCCAGTTTCGCCTGGCGGCTCCGTTTTTCAATCGTCGCCTCCGCTTGGGCGATAAGCGTCTCGTAGCGCCGCTCGGCGACCCATTGTTGGGCGAGCGCCTGGCGTCCACGTTCGAGCTGTTCTTCAAGTTCACGCAAATATTGTTTCGTCATGGCGACAGGGTCTTCCCAGCGGTCGATTTGTTCGTTCACTTCAGCGAGAACGATCGTCTTCATTCGGCGAAAAATGCCCATTTGTTTGTGCCTCCTTTTGAATCGTTTTTTCCCATTCATCAAGCCAATCGGCGGAAACGGATGGCGTCGCTGGCATCAACGCATCAACGGCGGACGGTTTGCGCCCTTGGCGACGCCCCAAGGTGTACACCGCGGCCAGTGCGAGCAAAATCAACACCCATTTCGGCAGCAACGCCGCAATTCCGAGCGCGACGAGCACCCAGCCGATCCAGCGCTTCGACCGCGCCGCAGCGAGCCACACGACCCCGGCGGCGGCAAGCAAAAGAGGGATGAGCCACTTTAGGAACAACATCGGCATCATCCAGCCTTCACGCCGCTCCATGATGAACTCCCGATGGGGATGACCGAATCCATTCGGCATGCCGTCAAACGGAGCGCCCGGCCGCCCGTGCGCCATCACTTCATGCGGGGCGAGAACGTGAAACAGGCTGACCCCCGCAAGGGCAATAAGGGCGAGCAGAAAAACTGCCCGAGCTTTCTTCAATCTCGTCACCTCCTTTTGTGTGGTGGACTGGCTTACGGTTTGTATTGTAGAAGGGGAAGGAGAAAATTAGGTGAAAAGCGAATGTTTTTTGAAGGAATTTTGCGCATATCCTCCATTAGGGGATCCACGCAAGATAGACGGTGATGTTCGCATGACATGGTGGGGAGGAAGGAAAGACGTGGTTCGGTCGCATGGGATTGATGTGGTCGGCGCTTTGTTGGTGTTGTGGTTTTCCTTTTTGTTTTCTACGTTTAACGTGGGGTACTATGCGTACGGCTCGTTTCTCGCATTTGCCATCGGCTCGTTGATCGTCGGCCTGGCGAGAATTCGATGGCATCCGCAGGCGCGGTTCGGCGGTACTCTGATCGGTTCGCTCCTCCTCATCGCGGTGTCTGTCCTCATCATCCGCCTGTTTCCGATCGAAATCCGCGATGCCGGCGACTTGGTCATGCTGTATATCAACGCGGTCGTGAATGCGTTGATATATTTCGGCATTCTTCACTCCCTTCACCTGTTGCATCGCCTGAAGCAGGGTGACGTTCCGTTTGTGAAAAAACGTTGAAGTGTGGAAACGGCTTTTCATCTGGCCGCCAGAATCAAAAGGTGTCCCGACTCAGCTGGGACACCTTCTGTTTTAGAGGCAAAGTATGAACACGCCTTGCCGCCTGCCAATGGCAAGCGCGCCCTGCCGCCTAAGCAGGCAGACGGACGAGAAACTCCGTCCCTTGCCCGAGTTGGCTTTGGACGTGGATCGTGCCGCCGTGGGCGTCGACGATCCATTTGGCGATCGACAGCCCGAGGCCGTGGCCGCCTTGTTGGCGTGAGCGCGCTTTGTCGACGCGGTAAAAGCGGTCGAAAATGCGGCCGATGTCTTCCGGCGGGATGCCGATGCCGGTGTCTTTGACGGAAAGGAACACGTGCTTTGGCTCGGTGCGGATCGACAGCGTCACCTCGCCGCCTTCGGGGGTGTATTTGATCGCGTTGTCGAGCAAAATGTACAACAGCTGCGTCAATTTGTCCGGGTCGGCGGTGACGAGCGCTTGCTCGGGAGCGTGAAAATGCACCGTAATCTGTTTTTTCGCCGCCAGTTCCGACATGAGCTGGAACGTGCGCTCGGCGTGCGGGCGGAAATCGAACGTTTGTTTCGAAAGCTCCAGCGCGGCGTGTTTCGCATCGGCGCGGGCGAGCGTCAACAAGTCGTTCATCAATTTCGTGATTCGCTTTAATTCGTCACGCAGGCGGTCGAGCAAGCGGCGGGCAAAGTCGTTTTTCATCACATCCTCCTCGAGCGAAAGCGCCTCGACGGACGAGAAGACGACGCTCAGCGGCGTCCGCAGCTCGTGCGAGGCGTCGGCGACGAACTGGCGCTGCCGCTCGTACGCCTCTTCAATCGGCGCGAGCGCGCGCTTGGACATAAAGAAGCTGAGCGCGACGCCGACGGCGAGAAACAGCACCGCCAAGCCGATGAGCACAATGAGCAGCCAATGGAACACGCCGAAAAACGACGTGACATCCATGCCGATATACAGCATGCCCACGAAATCGCCGTGAATGACGAGCGGACGGGCGGCGGCGAGCACGCGCCAGTCGCGGGTCGCTTCGCGCGCGAGGCCTGGCATATGTTCCGGCAAAGAGACGCTCATGTAGGCGGGAGCGCGCTCATTTGCCTTGAGATGGGACAAGGCGTTTAAAAAATACGGACGCAGGCGCGGGTGGACTTCATCCCCGGCGAGCAAGCCCCCGTCCGGGCCGATGACGTAAAAAAAGAGTTGGTCTTCGCTTAACAAAATGACATTTTCATCATCAAACAAGTCGAAATTGCTTTGCTTGAGCAGCACTTGTTCGATCGTATTCGCCTCTTGCTCGGCGAGGCGGCTGATGCGCCGCTCTTGGTCAGAAGTGGCGATCCAGTAAAACAAGGCCGCGGCGATCATGACAAACAAGGCGAGAAACAACGTGAAAATGCCGCTGTAGAGCGCCGTCAGCCGCCAATGGGCGCGGCGGAACAAGTCGGCGCTTCCTAGGCGGCGCAGCCAGTCGCGCCATTCGCTCCAGTTATTTTTCAATTTTATACCCCACTCCTCGAACAGTTTGAATGACATCGTCTTTCAACTTTTTGCGCAATAGCTTGATCGTCGCGTCGATCGTTTTCATCGATACATCGGCGTCCCATCCCCAGACGCGGTCCAATATCGTTTCGCGCGGCACGACTTGCCCTTGGTTTTGCACGAGCAAATCGAGAAGCTGAAACTCGCGCGGGGTGAGGAAAATCTCTTCATCGCCGCGATGGAGCGTATGGCTTGTCCGGTTTAAGGTGAAGCCGTGAAACGCCACTTTTTCCTCTTGAAGCGGGACGAACGTGCGCCGGGCGAGCGCCTTGAGCCGTGCGACGAGCTCGTCGATTTCAAACGGTTTGACCAAGTAATCGTCCGCTCCCGCCTCAAGCCCGGTGACGCGGTCATGGACGGCGTCTTTCGCCGTCAGCATCAAAATCGCGCCTGTATAGCCGTTTTGCCGCAGGCGGCGGCACACATCGACCCCATCGCCGTTTGGAAGCATCCAATCGAGCACGACGACATCGTAAAACTCCGCCATGGCGTAATCGTACGCATCTTCCCCTTCCTGCACCCAATCGATATGGCCGATGCCTTTCTTTTTCAATAAATGAACGATCAGCTCCCCTAGGTGAAGATCGTCCTCGGCCAGCAAAATTTTCATCGCCATTCCTCCCGTTCTGTCTCTCTTCCTTCTTATCATATCAAATCGTTCGTGAAAAAACGGTGAAAACGCAGCCCATTCGCCGCGCAGAAGGCTGTTCTCTCAAAAAGAATTTTCACCATTTTTTCACCTTCCTTGGCTATCATGATGGACGAAGAGGAAAAGGAGGCAAACGGCGATGAGGAAAATGAGGAATTTGCATCTTTGGATTGGGCTGATCAGTTCGATCTTTTTGCTTGTTGAGGCGGTGACGGGGCTTCTTCTATCTGAGCCGTGGCTCATTGGCCAGGCGGAGCGCGGCGAGATGCACCGCGCCGCGCAGGAAGGAATGAACGCGTTCGGCGTGGGACAGGCGTCGGGAGCGGGGGCATCTACGGCCCCGATGGCGCCGCGCGCCGAGGGAGGCGGATCGTCGCTCATGATGTTCGTCCGCCAGCTGCACGAAGGGAGAATCGGTTCGCTTGACATCCGCTGGGCGGTTGATGTCGCGGCGGTGGCGATGATCATTTTGACCGCGACGGGGATTTTCCTGTCGATCCGCACGCTCGCAGCGGGACGGAGGCGGAAGCAGAAGCGGATGACGCCAGCGCCGGAGACGACATAACGTACGCAGGGAGGGATGAAACGATGCATCAGAACAACCGGAAGAAACAGCGACGCTGGTCTTCTCTTTATGCAAGGCCGATCGATGTCGGTGGCATCGTCGTATTTCGCCCGCCTTTTCACTGCTTGGGGGCTATTCGCGCAAAAATGCCGCATATGCGATTAGGAATCATGAAGGAGGAGATGACCCATGGACATGATGCCATTTGAACCAACCCCAACGCCAGAACCGAAACGCCGCGGCCGCTTCGTATCGTGGCTTGCCGCTTCCGTCGCAGGGGCGGTGATTGGGAGTGCGGCGACGTGGTATGTGGCGCCGAAATGGATGCACGGAGAAACGAATTCCCAAACGAAAACAGCGGAAACGACCGCAAAAAGCGAGGCGCTGCCATTGCAGCCGACGGCGAACGTCAACACGAACATGATCACCGCCATTAATAAAGTGGCGGATGCAGTGGTTGGCGTCGTCAACATTCAAAAGCAAGTCGACTTTTTCTCCGAACAAGCGCAAGATACGGAAGCGGGGACGGGGTCGGGCGTCATCTTTAAAAAAGAAGGCGATGCGGCCTACATTGTGACGAACAACCATGTCATTGAAGGGGCGAACAAAGTCGAAGTGGCGCTCGCGAACGGGAAAAAAGTGAAAGCCCAGATCGTCGGTGCGGATGCACTCACCGACCTCGCCGTCTTGAAAATCCCCGCTGAAGGAGTGACGAAAGTGGCGAGCTTCGGCGACTCGTCGAAGGTGGAAATCGGCGAGCCTGTCGCGGCGATCGGCAACCCGCTCGGGCTTGATTTGTCGCGGACGGTGACGGAAGGGATCGTCAGCGGCAAGCGGACGATGCCCGTCTCGACGTCAGCGGGGGATTGGGAAATCGACGTCATCCAAACGGACGCCGCGATCAACCCGGGCAACAGCGGCGGCGCGCTCATCAACAGCGCGGGGCAAGTGATCGGCATCAACAGCATGAAAATCGCCGAAACGGGCGTTGAAGGGCTCGGCTTTGCTATCCCGAGCGAGAACGTCAAACCGATCGTCGAGCAGCTGATGAAAGACGGGAAAATCAAACGCCCGTACCTCGGCGTCCAGCTTGTCGATGTGGCGGATCTGTCCGATGACGTCCGCACGAATGAATTGAAGTTGCCGTCGAACATCACAAGCGGGGCGGCCATCACGTCCGTCGAACCGTTCTCCCCAGCCGCCGAGGCCGGATTGAAATCGAAAGACGTCATCACGGCGATCAACGGGGAGAAAATCGACAGCGTCAGCGCGTTGCGCAAATATTTGTATACGAAAACAGCGGTCGGCGACCGGATTAACGTGACCGTCTACCGCGACGGGTTTGAGACGACCGTGTCCGTCACCTTAAAAGCGAGAGACAGCAGCCAGTCGTAGGAAGACATCGCCTCTTTTCCAGCGAATCGGCGGGGAAGAGGCGATTTTTTGTGGATGAAACAGAAGCGGGTCTGTGCCAGCAACACCGTTCCAGTGACTCAAAGGTGCCTTCGAAACGGCCGCATGTCCACAAGCAAGTGTGTACAATGGGAGCGCCCATGGATGAAACCGCCACGCCGCTCGGAAGGCTTTTGTGTTAGCAGGGCTTCGTCAGCTTTTGACTCAAGACAGCCAAGCTACAGGGTCGATGTTCCGAAGATTCTCTCACATCTGTGTACATCTCATATTTCGCACCATAGTAGAGGGGAGCGAGAGGATTTTTTATTCATTTTCCTGAATCCGTGATAAAGACGCGTTCAAAGCTGCCAAGAAAACTGGATCAATCAACAAAATATTGCACTCGGGGTTCTTCACCTAATAGGTGAACATTCGAAATGGAGTCGAAGTCTCGACACGATTGGGTTTCCCAGCATTTTTGATGCACTTCTGTCACGGATTCAGGCATCTCCTTTTGTATGAAAAATGATTTTGTTATGAGACCACATTTATCTAAAAATAATGAATCCACATGAGACTACTTTCATGCTTAGATGGGGAACGAAATCTTCTCATGAGCGTTTTTACAAAAATCTTCATCTCATATACTCAACAGATATAACTGCTAAATACACGATAAGACCAACAACTAGTATGACAGCTAACAAATTTCTATCAGATATGTCGTTTGTAAAATTTATCTTTATAATAATTCCCAATAAAAAAGCAAGTACCGTAGTAAGGATAATAGGAAAAATTGAAATGATATTGAACGTTTTTAGAGATTCATAGTGATTAATGCCCCACAATGTTACGAAATATAAACAAAAATAAAAACACGCGCTTATTATCGTAAACAATATAGCTTTTCGCATTATTCCCCCCCTTTTTTGCAAATGAAATTGCAATAAAAATTTCTGATTTTTCGTTTCCTCTGTTCTCTCTATACAAGTCGACTATAAATACAACACGGCAAGTGATCGACAGGATGTAAAGCAAAATGGCAACTTGTATAGTTCGTAAAATAATCATAAAAAAAAAAAATTATACGTCAACCCCTTTTTTAGAATAAATTGTATATAAAGAAACAAAAAACCACCCTACGATAAAGGGTGGCTCACATGAGAAGAAACGCGAATTGTTTGTTTTTTTGTTAGCTCTTCATCGACTTTTAACAGTTCTTTTTTCTCCCAGCTGACGAAGTAGTCTTCCCATAAGACGTGGCAACGATCGGCAGTCACTTCTAACACAATTCCTCTCGTTCCATCCGTATAGACGACGCAGTCTCCGATGTGAAACATGGCGATCACCCCAGACGGAAGACGATGCCGTAGCCGCCGCGTGGATATTCCCATTGAATGTTTTCATACGGACAGCCGATGCGACAGCTGCCGCACTCATGACACCCTTCATAGCCGACGTGCATCCGAACTTCTTCCCATTTATAGACAGACGCTGGGCAAAAAATCGTACAAATTTTATCCGGACATTTCGTTAAACAAATATTCGGGTCAAGCACGTGAAGATGCGATTTCGTATCCGCGTTAAAGCGGACTAAATATTGCTTTTCTTCGATCGTTTGCGCCTTCATCATTTCATCACCTTCCATGCTTTCATCATATCGCGCGCCAGCTTAAACTTCTGTTTCGTCGAGCCGAGGTCACGCCAAATTTTTTTCTGTTTTTCCCATTTTGATGCGCCGTCGACCGTAAACATTTGGCTTGCGGCGCGGTTCATCATCGGGATATATTGCTCAAAATATTGCGGGAATCGCTCAAAATGATGCGTCGCGTCTTTATATTTTTTCAAATCTTGCCCGATAAAGCTTTCCATCAACTTCATCCGGTACTGGTCAAGCATGCTTTCGGAAAAGTCGTTTTGCGCCTTCGCCATGATGATCGTTTCCGCTGCTAGTCGGCCAGATGTCATCGCCATATTCGATCCTTCGCGATGAATCGCGTTGACAAGCTGTGCAGCGTCGCCGACGACGAGCACCCCGTTGCCCGCAACTTTCGGAATCGAATGATAGCCGCCTTCTGGAATTAAATGCGCCAAATATTCGACCGGCTCGCTTCCTTGAATGTACGGACGAATCATCGGGTGATTTTTCACGTATTCAAGCAAATCATACGGTTTCATTTTATGCTTAATCAGCCCAGATAACAGCGTTCCGACACCAATGCTAAGCGTGTCTTTATTCGTATATAAAAAGCCCGTACCAACAATTCCTTTCGTCGCATCGCCAAAAATCTCGATCGTACAGCCTTGGTTTGGCTCGAGATTAAAGCGGTCTTCAATGACGGTTTTATCTAGCTTTAAAATTTCCATCGTCGCTAAAGCGACTTCATCTGGCCGCCATTCACGATGGAAGCCGAGCTGTTTTGCTAAAAGGGAGTTGACGCCGTCCGCTAATACGACGACATCGGCATAAATATCGCCATCTGGCCGATCCGTCCGAACGCCAACGACGCGCCCGTTTTCGACGATACATTCGACCGCTACGGTCTCACAAACGAGAAGCGCCCCTTGTTCCACTGCTTTTTCCGCAAACCATTGGTCAAACTTCGCCCGCAATACGGTAAAGTTGTTATACGGCTCACGCCCCCACTCCAATTCCTTTATAGCTGAACGTCACAGCCGATTCTTTATCCATCATCATAAATCGCTGCTCGACAATTGGGCGTTCGAGCGGTGCTTCTTTATAAAACTCTGGAATAATATCTTCCATCATTTTGCGGTACAATACACCGCCCATGACGTTTTTCGCGCCTGGGTATTCGCCACGCTCAAGCAATAGTACGTTTACCCCTCCTTTTGCTAGTTCATACGCACAAGCCGTACCAGCCGGACCTGCACCAACGACGATACAATCAAATTTTTCAGTCATTGGCAATCCCCCTCCTTCGCTCCAGCTGCCGCCTTTATTTTAGGAACTGTAGATGAGTACCTGAATCCGTGACAAAACATCTTTACAATAGTCGCAAACCATGGATACGATAAGGGAAAACGACGTTAACGACTTTTCATCAAGTAGGTGAATGTCATGAAAGATTTCCCGATTCGGTTTGTGTTTTCCAATTGGAAATCATAATAGTGTCCACCCCTTGGAGAGTTGTTTTTTTGGTCACTGTATATGATTTCCAAGGTGGTGGATTTTTATGTGCATTTATGCATTTGTTATGCGTTTTGCAACACGTTCTTTATGGTTTACTTTCGAACTAGGAAGTATTGCTTCTAACTCTTTTAAAGAAAGTATTTCTTTATCTGATACTGGAAAACGTTTTAACTCTAAAGAATTTTTTATAGAATCATCAAAAGGTCGCACCTTTTGATCCACGTATTCTTCAAATGCAAAGTAATATAATCCTTTATTTTTTTCTTTTATTAACCCCTCACTATTTAAATACTCATTCTTAAAATGGTGTACTACTTTCAAATCAAAAATTCCTTCGTAAGCATTAGCTTTTTTTTCAAAAAATTTATTATCTAAATATTTAACTATTTTATCGAGGAAGACTGGCTCACTATACACTTTTCATCACTTCTTTCCTTATACTTTATTTTAATAATAAAACAAAGTGATAATGTAATTAATTGAATAAATAGTGTAGATATTATTAAACCTAATTTCAAAACAACCCAACCGTATACCAAAGCAATTATAGGAGGAGGAATCCTTAGAGCCATTGATCTAAAGCTACTTATTTTTCCTATAAATTTTATATCAGTATCTCTTTGCATTATTGTATTGACAAAAATTAATGTCACACTAGAAAAGACTCCCGAGAGAAAAAAGAATAAAGACCCTAAGAACAGGTTTTTGAAGCAAGTGGCCAAAAAAACAAATGTGCAATAAAAAGTGATGTAATAAAATATTATAGATGAATCTTTGGATTTTTTTTTCAACTTAGGAGCAAAAAAAGCACCCAAAATTGAACCGATCGCAAGAGCTGTATTAAATACTCCTAAACCAAGAGAATCATACTCAGTTTTATCAGCAAGTATCGTCATTATTATACTTAATGGCGCCACTGAAAAATTAATAATAATAATATACCAAAGCGATTGTTTTAGGGTATTCGGAGCAGTTTTTAAATATTTCAAAGAATCTATAAAATGGTGAGAAATTTTTTTTGAAACAAGAGCTTGTTTTTCGTATGGAATTTCCGAAAGAAATAGTAATATTGCAGATATTAAAAAAGACAAGGCGTTAATTATAAATGAATTTACTATACCTAAGGTTTCTACCAAGATTCCACCCAACATTAGTCCAAATAATCTTGAGAAATTTCTAGAAAATTGAAACCAACTATTTGCATTGATAAGATCTTCCTTCCTAACAATTTGTTTGATAGTCGTTTGAAAACTTGGATCAAAAAAAGAAGAGAAAACAGATAAAAAAAACACAGTTATGTAAAGTAAAATTAGCTTACTATTGAACCCGAAAGACCAAAAAATAATCAAAAATAGTAATAATAAAAATCGTGCTATATCAGAGTATATCATTATTTTTTTTGTACTATATGTATCTGCTAAGACTCCCGAATAAAACGAAAAGATTATGATTGGTAAAAGTTGTGCCAAGGTTACTATTCCTAGTGCAATCGGTGACTGGGTAAACGAATAAACTCCCCATAGTACAGCTATAGACATAATTGAGTCTCCTATCCCTGATAATAAGGAAGCTGACCATATAAAAGCAAAATTTCGATTAAAAATAATTTGTTGTTTCATAAATGTTCACCTCTATAATAGAGTGAGAGTGTTTGCCAGCATGAAAAAAACCTGAATCCGTGACAGAAGTGCATCAAAAATGCTGGGAAACCCAATCGTGTCGAGACTTCGACTCCATTTCGAATGTTCACCTATTAGGTGAAGAACCCCGAGTGCAATATTTTGTTGATTGATCCAGTTTTCTTGGCAGCTTTGAACGCGTCTTTATCACGGATTCAGGTAAATTGATATTTTAATGATGTATTAATGCCATCTAGTTCCCATTTGTTATCATCAATGTTTTTTCTTAATGGTTGTACGTTTTTATCCTCATCTATTATTTTTACATCATGGATAATTAGAATAAAAAATTTTCACCATAGATACCTCCTGAGGAAGCAACGGGCTCGATGGCACTTTTCTCTGGAGAAACATAAGTGCTGTCTATGTACCTACTTACGAAGCAAACGTCAAGTTTGGGTGTTGCTCAACTATCCTGCTTAACACATTCTTTGGTGCCAAGCAGGATATATGGATAATGAAAAAATACGATTACTTTTTGACTCCATGATTATATTTAAGTTGATTATCTACTAAATTGATAGTGAAACGAACTAAAAACTCAACAGCAGAACCTTTTATAGCCCCTTTTACAGCTCCGGAAATTGGCTTTCCAGAAACTCTAGCTTCATTTATTCCATATCCTGTTCCAATAGCTGCACTTAATCCATAGGTATCTTCAAACGCTTGTTTAGCCGATTTTTTAACGATGTTCATCTCGTCTTTCCAACCTTGTTTAAACTCTTGACCTATGTGTCTAAGCTCATTACCTATTGATTTTAGATTCATAAGATCACCTCTTCTAAAAATATTTATTATTTACTTTTTATATTAAATTATATCATTTTTTGATTTTTGTAAATATTTTCATGTGGCATTTTTTTGTTGAAAAAAAGTATTTTTTCATCAAAAATAAACTTAAGGTTGTTAATAACAGGAGGGCAACTAATTTTATGCGTAAATTTGATTTTAGTAAATTTGATCTTAGCTTAATAGCTGCATTATTAATTGTTTTTCCTTTAGGAATATATAAAATTTTTTTTCAGAAAGAACATAAATTATATTCTATGATATTTGGTATCTTTTTAATTGCTATTTGTTTATATCAAGTATTTGAAATGTTAAAAAGACAAAAATAAACTCACTCCTTTTTCGGTACCGTCAAGAATTTTGTGTAATGTAAGATAGATAGGGTATCTCTGAAATGGATTTAGAACAGAGGGGGGGCTGTTTCCTCCACACAGGAGACTGAATATTCAGTCCCCTGTGTGGACAGAGGAAATCCCCTTTCTTTGCTCATTTGTTTATTTACAATATTTCGTTAATTGTAGCGTTCTTCAAACATTCGTTGCAGGGCTTCGTCAGCTTTTGACACAAGACAGCCAAGCTACAGGGTCGATGTTCCGAAGATTCTCTCACATCTGTGTACATCTCATATTTCGCACCATAGTAGAGGGGAGCGAGAGGATTTTTTATTCATTTTTTAGAAAAATTTTTAAACCAACACCACTAGCGATCGTATCCTTTTTTTACCATCGCTAGTGGTTCCTTATTTCATCAGACGTACATACTCTCGTCCATCCCTAATCCTTGCAGAATCCTTCGCATAAATAGCATGAATTCGAACGTCCATGGTGTGGAAACTCCTTTGCTTTCCTTGTGTACCAAGGACCTATTCGACATCGGGATGAAAAAATCCTCCCGATTTTCGTCGGGAGGGTGCGAAATGTGAGTTAGATGCGAAAATCAATGGAAAAAAACTGCAGTACGAACACATTGTTATTGATGAAGCGCAAGATTATAGCCCGTTTCAACTTGCGATTATGAAAGATTATGCGAAATCGATGACGATATTAGGCGATATTGCGCAAGGAATCTTTTCTTTCTATGGACTTGACCGTTGGGGAGAAATAGAATCGTATGTTTTTAAAGAAAAAGAGTTTAAAAGACTTCACTTGCAGACAAGCTACCGCTCGACAAAACAAATTATGGATTTGGCCAACAGGGTGTTATTAAATAGCAATTATGATTTTCCGCTTGTCATTCCTGTAAACCGTCCAGGGGACGTTCCTACGATTAAGAAAGTCGAAAGCATCGGTGAGCTTTATGATGAAATAGTAAATTCGATACGATTATTTGAAGAAAAAGGTTATAAAAAAATTGCGATTTTAACAGCGTCTAAACAAGGAGCCATTGATACGTATGACCAGTTAATGAGACGTCAAATTACGCAAATGGAAGTGATTACAGAAGGACACCAAGCGCTGAAAGAGAAAATTGTTATTATTCCTTCCTATTTAGTCAAAGGCCTTGAGTTTGATGCGGTGATTATCGAAGATGTAAGTGACGAGACATTTAAAGATGAAACGCAACATGCTAAGATGTTGTATATGTCTATTACTCGCGCTCATCACGACTTACATCTATTTTACCGTGGAAATATATCGCCACTATTGGAAGAGCGAGACCCTAGCGCGCCGCCAAAACCACGAAAATCATTTGCCGACTGGTTAATTACGGATATAAACGATCCGTATGTGGAACCACAAGTGGAAGCGGTAAAACGTGTGAAAAAGGAAGATATGATTCGTTTATTTGATGACGAAGAAGAAGAGTTTGTTGAAGAAGCGTTTGAAGATGACCGCGAACGATATTACGATTTCCATGCTTGGTTGAAAGTTTGGCGCCGCTGGGCGGAAATGCGAAAACAATTAGACGAAAAATCGTAAAGGTTGGGATGTAGTGTTGAAGAAATATTCCGGAGGGTTTACAGCGGAACACCTTTATAGAAATGAAATGAAAACCATTGTTCATTTACAACTACAAGGATTATCGAAAGAGGAAATAAAGAAAAAAGTTTTTGAAGAAAATTTACTTCATTGTCGCAGCGAGGCGGCAATAAAAGACCTATTTCCTCGCGTTTATCGACGAGCCGAAGTCCTTGATCAGCAGCTAAAGTTTTTTCTAATACATGGAGCACGTTCCGACCAAAACGCGCTCCTACTATATGCATTTTTAAAGCGTTTTACGTTTCCTCGTGATTTTGTTTTGGAAGTGATTCATTATAATATGAAAAAGTTTAAGTCAACGGTAACAGAAGGAAATATTCGCACGTTTTTTGAAGAAAAGGAACAGCAATATGAACAAGTGAGAAACTGGACCGATAAAACAAAATATAAACTAAAGCAAGTGATGTTAAAAATAATAGTAGATGCCGAATTGCTTAAGAAAAATGGAAACGAATACGAAATTAAACCGATTCCATTAAGCAGAGAGTTGCGTGATTACGTCGAACGAAATCCAAACTATCGTGATTTACTCATCTTAACATTGAACGAATAATATAGGAGGTTTACGGTGGAGATTCAAAAAAAATTAGATCGTTTTTTTGAAGAGATTCAAAAAGATGAATTTTTGCAGATGAGAGGATTAGGAAATGAAGTACCGTATTTCATTTTTGATTACGAACCGGAACATGAGTTAATTGTCCGTCAATCGATCCGATATTTTATGAATCGAACTCATTTAAACATTAAAGTGCTCAATTTATTGAAAATGGTTATTGAACTATTTGACGATATTGGATTAGAAGGGTTAAAACAATTTGAGGAAGAACAAGGAACGGAAGCTTTGTTTGACGCTTTGCGGCCAACGATCGAAGAAGAGGAGCTCGTAGATAAAATTGCCGAAGCGGCAGAACAAGCACAAATCATTTTTATCACCGGTGTTGGGAGTGTATTTCCATTAGTACGGGCTCATGAATTGCTAAATCAATTGCATCCGAAAGTAACCAACGTGCCAATCGTTATTTTTTATCCAGGAACATATACAGGGCAAGGCCTGAGCCTATTTAATCGTTTCGAATCCAACGGATATTATCGGGCATTTTCTATCTAATGGACAGAGGAGGGTTCGCAGTGTTACAAAACACATTTACTATTCAGGAACTGTTTAAAAAGCCGATTGACCGCGAAATTAATGGGGTAGTGCAAGCGGGACAATACGACGAAAAAGTGGTTCACAGCGAATTAGAAGAATATGTCATGACGAAAGAAATCAGCGAAAATATGAAGTATTTCTTTGAAAACTACACTTATAGTTTTGACCATCCGACGACAAAAATAGGGGTATGGATTTCCGGCTTTTTTGGTTCAGGTAAATCCCATTTTCTAAAAATCTTATCTTATTTGCTTAACAACGAAACCGTATATGGCAAACGAGCGGTTGATTTCTTTGCAGAAAAAACAGATGACCAAAAATTATTAGAAATGATGCAGCGCTCCGCTACGTTTGATAGCCATGCGATTTTATTTAACGTTGATTCCAAATCAGCGGGCGGTAAAAAAGAAAAAGCAACTATTGTAGAAGTATTTTTAAAAGTATTTAACGAATATCTAGGATACTCTCCAACGCTTTGGATTGCCCATATCGAGCGGCAATTGGCGGACGAAGGAGTATACGAGGAATTCGTAAGACATTTTGAAGAAATAGAAGGGAAACCGTGGAAGGAAGAACGGGCGCGGATTTTATTAAAACGCAAACCGTTCATTCAGGCGTTAGCTAGATTAGGATATGACGAAGAAACGTCGGCAGGCTTCTTGGACGCGGCTAAGAAAACGTTTGAAATCAGCTCAGAGGAATTTGCCAAAATCGTGGCCAAACACGTCAAAGAGAAAGGAGACAACTACCGCCTTACATTCCTTGTCGACGAAATCGGCCAGTATATTGGCGATGATCCGAACCTTATGTTAAATCTACAAACCGTTGTCGAAGATTTGGGTAACTATTGCCAAGGAAAAGTGTGGGTGATTGTTACTTCTCAAGAACAAATCGATGCCGTAACAAAAATTAAAGGCGCTGACAATTTTTCTAAAATTCAAGGCCGTTTCGCGACACGTATTCACTTAACGAGCTCTAATACGGACGAAGTCATTAAACGCCGTCTATTAGAAAAATGGCCGGCAGCTGCCGATCATTTAAAAGTTGAATTCGAACAAATCGGACAAAGTTTAAACAATACGCTAACGTTTGAAAAAGATACGTGCGTGCTTCAAAGCGGATTCAAAAATGAAGAAGAATATGCGGCGATTTATCCGTTCGTCCCATATCAAGTCGAATTGTTGCAACGGGTTTTTGATAAAGTACGCCGCCAAGGGGAGGCGGGGGCTCATTTAGCGCACGGAGAACGCTCCTTATTAAACGCCTTCCAGGAAGTTGCGTTGCAATTAAAAGACCAAGATACAAACCAATTGGCCCGTTTTTCCCAATTTTATGAAACGGTTAAACGATTTTTAAGCACCTCTGTTTCGGCGACGATCGCATCGGCAGCGAAACGCGAAGGCATCACAGAGTTTGACGTTGAAGTGTTAAAAGTGTTATTTATGATCAAGGGGATCGAGCAGATTAAAGCAACGGTAGAAAATATTACCACTTTGCTTGTCGACAGTGTAGACTGCATAAAAAATGATTTAGAAAAAGAAGTTCGCCGTTCGTTAAACCGTCTTCGCCGAAACATGTTAATTGCGGAAAATGCGGATAAAACGTTCGTGTTCTTAAGCGATGACGAACAAGAGATGAATCGCGAGATTGAACACGAACATATTAACGAAGCGAACGTCATTGATGAGTTGGGCAAAATATTTTTCGAAGATATCGTGCAAATGAAGTCATATCGTTATCAAAAAACACATGACTTTGAATTCAATAAAATATTTGATACGTACACTCGCGGTGGGCGAACGAATGAACTAACCCTTCAAGTATACACGGGAGATGTCACGGAAGAACAAGCGCGGGCCGAGGCAAACTCAGGCATTTTAGTCATGCATATTCCACAAGAATTTACCGAAAAGTTTTTTGAACCGATGGAATACGCGTTGAAAATCCGATCCTATGCAAATAAAAAAATTTCCACGAGCTTGACGGAAAGACAACGTAAAATACTGGATGAAAAACGCCAGCAAATCACCGAATTTGAAAAGAAAGCAAAAGAAGCGCTAGCCGAAGCGGCGGTGCATGCGACTTACTATGTGCAAGGACAAGAATACCGTTTTAACGGCAGTTTAGAAAATCAGCTGCAAAGCGCTTTTGAAATTCTTGTCCGTAATACGTACAGCTACTTAAGCTATATGGAAGAGCCGGTTCCTGTCAAAAACGCGAACGATACGATTTATGAATGGGCCACAAAAGGTCTTCCAGCGAAATTAGATGGAACGTTTGCCAACCATCTTGCGTATGACACGGTGTTTCGTTTCCTTGAACAAAGCCGCAATCGGCAAATGGTGACGATGAAATTGCTTGTAGAAAAATTTAAAAGCGCGCCTTACGGCTGGAGCGAAAACGATATTGCCGGATTAGTAGCTGCTTTAATGCATGATGGAAAAATAAAATTAACGTATTTAGGAGAAAGTTTTGATACGAGTCATCCACAGTTTATTTCTCGGATTACAAAAGCGTCTGAACGCGAAAAAGTAATGATTGAGGCGCAAATCGCCATTCCAAGCCACAAACGTAAAATCGTCGTAGAAATGATGCGGGAGTTATTTAACTTCTACGATGTTGGCGAAACGTATGATGAAATTGCAAAGAACATTCGCGTGCAAATGCAAAAACATTTCTTAGAACCAATAACAGAGATGCTGAAAATAAAAGAATATGAAGATCCGCAATATCCATATCCAGGCGGCATTCAGCTCGCGAAATTAAAGAATAGCATCGAGGAATTGTTGTCTTATTCCAAGAGCGAGAATCTCGTTGAGGAATTCATTGAGTTAGATGAAGACTTGGAGGAATGGTTAGAGAATATACAAACTTTATCTGCATTCTATAAAAAAACCGCCATTCGCTATTTTGACGAAAGCGTCCGTCTATTAAAAGAGCGTGCGGATGATCTGGATATCGCAAAAAATCAAACAGAAGTACAAAAAATTAAAAATCAAATTGTTTCCATCTTGACAATGGATCATCCTTATCGAGAAATTCCTAATCTACCAATCTTAAACGAGAAATTAAGAACAGAACTTACGAATTTTGTAAAGAAAGAACTGGGCGCTCAGCTCGAACAAATGGAAGAAATTCGCCGCAAGATGGAAGAGTTGAAAGAGCGGTACAGCATCGAAGAGATCAAAACAATGGTTCAACATGAATTAGAAGAGCTGCAAGCCCGTATAGAGCAGCTGAAAGATATGGACAGCATTTCCCGTGTCTACTCCTACACACAAATGGCGACAAACGATTTGCGTCGTTTGGAAGAAAAAGTGTATGAACTGTATGTACAATATCAGTCGGAAACGAGTGACGGCGATGATCGTCAAGTGGAAGTGCCAATCTCACGATTCATCCAAGTCATGATACCGTCCGGTCAAGTCGAAATTCGTACTGAAGATGACGTGGATCGTTTATTAGAAAAAATGAAACAGGAACTGCTAAAAGAAATTCAGAATGGAAAAGTTGTCGTCATTAAGAAGTAGAAGGAGTCAGGAGACAATGAACAAACGAGCATTAAAAGAATTTGCTGTTTATGCACGCAACGAACTACGCAATCAAATCGCCTTACGAGCACAAGCCTTTGGGATTACTCCCGAAGGCTCTCCTGTGCTTGTAACAGGTGCTGATTATGTTGAAATTAACGGCAAAAAACTGCCGTTATCTTATAAAAACGGTCTACAAAAACTGTTAAAAGAAATTGAAACAAAAGGCTATGACCAAGTGATTGAAGAAGTCGCGTACACATGGTTTAACCGCTTAATCGCGATTCGCTATATGGAAGTGCATAACTATTTGCCATCAAAAATTCGCGTTTTATCCAGCGAAACGAAGGGAAAAGTGGATCCGGATATTTTAACCGATTACCAATATGCGGACTTGCCAGTCGATAAAGAGGAGATTGCATCTCTTTTACAACAAGGAAAGCGTGAAGAAGCGTATCGGAAACTATTAATTGCTCAATGTAATGAGTTGCATCAAATTATGGACTTTCTTTTTGAAAAGATAGCAGACTATACAGAACTACTATTGCCTGAGTCGTTGTTGCATGCGGATTCGTTGATTAACAAATTAGGCAAAGAACTTGGAGACGAAAACTTCGAACATGTAGAAGTCATTGGTTGGTTGTATCAATATTATATTTCAGAGAAAAAAGATGAAGTATTTGCAGGGTTAAAGAAAAACAAAAAGATCACGAAAGAAAACATCCCAGCCGCAACACAGCTGTTTACACCGCATTGGATTGTCCGCTATATGGTGGAAAACTCACTTGGTCATATGTGGCTCGAGTCGCATCCGGAATCCAACTTAAAAGCGGAAATGAAATATTATGTAGAGCCGGCAGAACAAGAACCAGAGGTACAAGCGAAATTAGAAGAACTACGTAACTCAAATCTTTCACCAGAGGATATCACCGTCTTAGACCCTGCTTGTGGATCGGGACATATTCTTGTGTATGCGTTTGACTTGTTATACAAAATTTACGAAGAACGTGGTTATCCAGCTCGAGAAATTCCGTTTCTCATTTTAGAGAAAAACTTATATGGAATCGATATTGATGACCGTGCAGCACAGTTGGCGGCGTTTGCGTTAATGATGAAAGCGCGGGAAAAAACGAAAAAAGTATTCCGCCATCCGCCTGTATTGAACGTCATTTCAATTCAAGAATCAAATGATATTCTCATCGATCAAGCAGCAGAATTAATTGGTGAAAACGAAACAGAAGTAGCAGAAATCAAAGGATTATTACAAACATTTATCGATGCGAAAAACTATGGTTCCATTTTGCAACCGGAAAAAGTGGATTTTGATAAATACTTACGGAAAATTGAACAGTTGCAGCAATCAGGGGAGCATACACTTGAAACATTTGAAGTGTATGAGCAACTAGACAAGATTAAACAACTAATAAAACAAGCTAAATTGTTAGCATCCCAGTACGGTGTGGTAGTGACAAACCCTCCGTATATGGGGGCAAAAGGGATGAATACAGATTTAAGTAATTATTTGAAAAAACACTATAAAGATACAAAGTCTGACTTATTTGCTGTATTTATGGAACGAATGGAATCTTTAACAAAAGATTACCATGTCTCTGTAACAATGCAATCTTGGATGTTTCTATCTTCTTTCGAAAAATATCGTAAACATTTGATAAACAGTTATTCTATTCAAACTATGGTTCATATGGCAAATATGGTAATGGGAATAGCGTTTGGCACTGCTGCAACGGTTTTTAGGAAAAACATTTATGGTATGAAAGGTGTATACCAATATGTAAGTTTAGAGGATTTGGAAAATGGGATTCCAAAAGAATTTCCAGTAAGAAATGATAGATTTACAATTGTTGGGACACATCATTTTAATGACATCCCAGGTTCGCCGATTGCGTATTGGGTAAGCAGTAACGTTTTAAAGATTTTTAAAAATGGACAACCACTAGGGGAATTTGCTGAAGTAAAAAGGGGAATGACAACATCAGATAACAAAAGATTTCTTCGATTTTGGCCAGAAGTTTCAATTACAAAAGTTTACAAACATGCTAAGAGTCACGAAGAAGCACGAGAATCAAAAGCAAAATGGTTTCCATATAGTAAGGGCGGAGGATATAGAAAATGGTATGGCTTTAATGAATACCTAATAAATTGGGAAAATTCCGGTCAAGAAGTTATAGAATTTGCCAAAACAATAAATAAATCATTTACAAGAACAATTGTAAATATGAGTTATTACTTTAAACCTTCTATAGGATTTTCATATATAACTAGTGGACCCTTTAGTATGAGATGGATTCCAGAAGGATTTTTATATGATTCTGGTGGCCCTGGAGTTTTTGCTGAAGAGGATAAGAGATTATTTATATTGGCGTGTATGAATTCCAAACCAGCTCAAATACTATTAAAGATATTAAACCCAACAATTAATTTACAAATTGCTGATGTAGTGAGATTGCCGCTCCCAAATTATGAAAGCCTTATTGGCAATGTTCAATTTAATAAAAAGGTTAAAGAGCTGATTCATATTTCAAAAATTGATTGGGATTCATTTGAAACATCTTGGGACTTTAAGAAACATCCATTCCTCACCTATCGCGGGGAAGCGAAGACGTTAGAGGAATGCTATGCCAACTGGGCAGACCATGTGGAAAAGCAGTTCCAGCAACTGAAAAAAAATGAAGAAGAATTGAATCGTATTTTTATTGAATTGTACGGTTTACAGGATGAACTAACACCAGAAGTGCCGGATGAAGAAGTAACCGTTCGCCGTGCGGATCGCGTTCGTGATGCGAAGTCGTTCTTGTCTTACTGCGTTGGTTTAATGATGGGGCGTTATTCGTTAGATGTCGAAGGCCTTGCGTATGCAGGTGGTGAGTGGGACGCTTCGAAGTATAAAACATTCCAGCCTGATAAAGATGGCATCATTCCATTGACAGAAACGGCTTATTTTGAAGATGATGTCATCAGCCGCTTGCAAGAGCTATTAATTATCATGTTCGGTGAAGAGACATTAGCGGAAAATCTTCGTTGGCTAGCAGAGTCATTAACGATGAAAAACAACGAAACGCCGACAGAGCGGTTGCGTCGTTATTTCTTTGATGAGTTTTATGATGATCATTGTAAAATTTACCAAAAACGTCCGATTTATTGGATGGTTGAGTCTGGTTCGAAAAAAGGTTTCCGTGCGTTATTTTACTTACACCGTTACACGCCAGAAACACTAGCAACAATACGCTTTACGTATGTACAAAACTTACAAGAAAAACTTCGTCAAGAGCAAAAACGCCTCGAGCAAGACCTTATCAATCCGGATTTATCTTCTGCGATGAAGAAGCGTTATGAGAAGCAATTGAAACAAATTAGAACCCAGCAAGAAGAGCTCGTTGAATTCGATAAAAAATTAGCGGAACTTGCCAACCAACGCATTGCTTTAGATTTAGATGATGGAGTGGTTGTGAACTACGAGAAATTAAAAACGATCCTTGCGAAAATAAGATAACCGCTGCAAAATGGATAGGGGGAAGTCCCCTATCCATTTTTTTCACTTGTTATTAGATTGTCTTTCTTTAAAATAGGGAAAAGAAATACATTGAGAGTTGGTGTAAAGTATGGATATTGTTCAAGAGTTACTGCAACTATTCGAAAAACAGCTTACGGAAAATATTGGCGCGGATCGTGCAATTGTTTTTTGGTATGATGCGCAAAGTGAGGAGCGCGATTTAGCAGAAATAGAACAAGCGTTGAATGAAAAGGGAATCAAAGTTTGGAAATTAAACGATCACAATGCGTTCCAAACAAAAGTATTGTTGGAACTCGAGGACACGGAAAGTTCGTATTTAATATACGCTCCATTTGCCAAACCGAAAGATGAGGATAACTTTTTATTAGATATCCTTCTTTACAGCGGCAAATATGGAGAATTTCAAGCAGATGAAATCGCGATTATGATGAAAGAGCTTCGCATTGATCATTTAGCGATTCGACCGTTTATAGAGGAGCATTGGGCGTTTTTTAAAAACAAGCAACGAGTTGCCAAATTTAAAAAACTGCTTCCAAATAACCCAAATGCAAATGATGTGAAGCAAACGATGATGGCTGTATTATGTGATGCGAAAAGTATCCATCCACAGGAGTTATTGAAAAGCGTCGTCGCAAAAAAAGGTGGAATGTCGGATAATAATGAAGCACTAATGCAAATGAGCAAATATTTAGATGTAAATCTGTTTTTCGAGTTAATCGAAGATTATTTTGGCGTCTCACCGAAAGAAGAACACCGTCTATCTCATATTATCGAAACAATTGTTTACCAGCATGCCGTTTCTCATATCGATGAAGGGGTATTACAAGTTCATTATCCTTGTAGCGTTCCAAATATTTGTAAAGTATTTATTGATGATTGGTTGAAATCGGACGAACGTGAAGGATTAGAAACGATTTTGTTGGAACTGGAACAAAAGTGGAATGTGCCGCAATTAGTAGAAACGCATACATATGAAGCGTTCATTCGTTGTTTTACGTTCCCGATTATCGAACAAAAAGTGCTTGATGCTTTGCATGAATTATTATTAAATGAAACGGTTCTTGTGAATGAATGGAAAAGTATTTTGGCGGAACGAAGGAAAGGTTATTGGTATCAAGCGCATTTTGCACAAGAGTATGAATTGTTGGAGAAAATACTTGATTTTTATGAATGGAAAATCATTTTTGAACGAGATGATGCGCCGAAAAACGAACAAGAATGGTTCTCGTTGTATACAGAAAAGTATTACCGTATCGACCAACTTTATCGCCATATTTATCTTCTGTATAGAAAAGGAACGAATTTGGAGCGTTACGAACAATTAATAGAAAGAGTAACATTTTGGTATGAGAATAAATATTTAATGACGTTAGCGGCATATACAGATCATTTGTTGGAAACAAGACTCAGCAAACAATGGAACATTCCAAGTGTCATGCAGCAAAGAAATTTTTATCAACATTTTATACGGCCGTTGTTAGAGGCGACGCGGGAGCGTATTTTTGTCATTATTTCCGATGCGCTTCGTTATGAAATAGGAATGGAATTGTTAGAAGAGTTTCAGCAGCGTTTAAATACAGAAGTGAAAATGATTCCGATGCAGGCAACGCTTCCTACTTATACGCAATTAGGAATGGCAGCATTGCTTCCAGGAAAGATTACGGGAATAAAAGAAGATGGCACGATTTATGTGAATGATCTTTCTACGAAAGGCTTGCAAAACCGGAATAACATTTTGCAAATGTATGAAGTGGATTCTATTGCTTTAAAAATGGAAGACTTCATTCAATTAACTAAAGACGAAGGACAAGAATATATTCGCGGCAAGCGCGTTGTCTATTTGTATCATGATGCCATTGACGCGATTGGCGACTCGAGTAAAACGGAAGCATATACGTATGAAGCAGTCGAAAATGCGTTAGAACGGTTAAAAGCAGCCGTTCGCAAATTAACAGGTACGTATGAAGCTGTACGTATATTTTTAACAAGTGATCACGGCTTTTTATATCAAACTTCCCAAATCGAGCAATTTCAGAAGACAGAAAGTTTAAAAGGCGAGATTTATGACGGGAATCGCCGTTTTGCGATAGGGAAAAACTTGACGGTCCCTGCTGGCGCGATCAAAGTGTCTCTTGATTATTTAGGAATAGATTGTGAAGCGGTAATTGCGAAGGGGCTCAATCGCTTTACTGCCGGTGGCGGATTGCGGTTTGTTCATGGCGGTGCAATGCCGCAAGAAAGCATTATTCCGTTAATCGAATACCGGCAAATAAAAGGAAAAGGACGTAAATCTGAAGCGGAACGGGTAAACGTACGGGTTGCTTCGATTCAAAAAGTGATTACGAGTTACCGATTTATCGTTCCGTTTTTCCAAGAAGAAAAAGTCTCACCTGAGCGGCAACCACGAACGTTGCGGGCAGCGTTTTACCGCAATAACGAGCGAATTTCGAATGAGGTAACGATTACTTTTGATTCCACTGGAGAAGTTTCAGAACGGCAAATAGAAGTGGTGTTTCATCTTTTAGAAGACCGGTATCGAATGGGAGAAATATGTGTTTTACGCTTAGAGGACGTATCAGGACGTACCACAGAGCTGTATGCCGAAGAGGAATTTGAGTTGAAGTTGTATAGTATTGAATGATCAAGCAAGCCTTTCTGGTCAAATATACCCAGAAAGGCTGCTTTATTTTGCTATAATAAAGGAGAAATGGAGCAAACGTAGGGGGAGCAATATGATACAAGTTGGGGATATTGTCAAAGGACCTTTATGGCCGGAAGTAGTAGAAATAAAAAATTGTACGATGATTCAAAATCAATTTTATCAAAATGACTGTGTCATTACGTCCCTTTATTGGGCTGCGCGAGATGATGTCAGGGATCTTGTCATCGAGGCGGATTTTGATCTTGTGATTGTCGATGAAGCGCATAAAATGGCGGCATATACATCAGGAGTAAAGAAAAAGAAAACAAAGCGTACCAAATTGTATCAACTTGGAGAAATCATCTTGCGGCATAGCGATCATTGTTTATTGTTAACGGCTACTCCTCATAAAGGAGATGTCGAAAATTTTCGCCATTTAATGCGGCTTATTGACCCTGATATTTTTTCTTCCATCGGTATAAAAGAAACGTTGCGTGATAAAACAAATCCGTTTATTATTCGCCGACTGAAAGAACATTTAAAGTATTTTGATGGAACTCCTTTATTTCCAAAGCGAACAACAAAAACGATTACATACCATTTATCAGAACAAGAATTAAAACTATATGAGGCGGTGACTCAATACGTCAAAGAACATTTTAATCGCGCCATCAATCGGGGAAATAATAGTACGGCGTTTGCGATGATGCTTTTGCAAAGACGATTAAGTTCTTCTATTGAAGCGATTCATTTGTCGTTGGAACGCCGTTATCATCGATTGATGAATTTGCTGGAGGAAGCGAAGCAAAAACAAGTGATTCCATCGGAAGAAATACTTGTCGATGAGTATGAAGAAGCAACGTTAGAGGAACAAGAAATTTTCGAAATGAAAAGCGAGACGTGTGTGGATGCCATTGATCTAGCAGAATTAGAGTTAGAAATCGAGGAGCTAAAAAAATTAATAGCTTACTCAGATTATCTTCGCGAACATGGTGTAGAACGTAAATGGATGGAGTTAGAAAAGACTTTATTTGGTGCAGAGGGATTGTTGCAAAAAGGAGAAAAAATTCTCATTTTCACCGAGTCGACGGATACGCTGCATTATTTAGAAAAGAAACTGCGAGCACATGGAGTGGAAGTCGCAAAGATTATTGGAAAATTTTCGATGGAAGAACGCCGGAAACAAGTGGAAAGATTCAAACATGAATGTCCAATTATGCTGGCAACGGATGCTGGAGGCGAATCGATTAATTTGCAATTTTGCAATCAAATGATTAACTATGATATTCCTTGGAACCCAAATAAGCTTGAGCAACGAATGGGAAGAATTCATCGCATTGGGCAGAGAAACGAAGTATTTGTATTTAACTTAGTGGCTGGCAATACACGAGAAGGGGACGTTTTATTGACGTTAATGACAAAAATGGAACAGATGCGAAAAGATTTAGGTCATGATTTAGTATACGACTTTATCGGTGATCGACTGGAAGATAAAGTGGCAGATTTGCCAACATTAATGCAGCAAGCGATTCTTCAAAGAGAACGATTGGAAGATATAAAGAAAAGCATTGACGAAGTGTTGGCGGAAGAATATGCGGAGCTATTAAAAATAGCAAAAGAAGAACGTCTTGCAGTAGAAACGATCGATTTACCAGGAATGAAGAGGGAACAGTATGATCTCGCTGTGCAAAAAATCCCTGCGCGCGCTTATGCGCAATTTGCGATCAATACGTTAAGTCGTCATCGTGTAAAGGTATATCCTTCTCAAAACAATCATGTTTTTCGCATCGATCGTATGCCAAAATTTATTCGGGAATTTGCGAGAAAACACCATATTAGCTTAAAAGGAAAAGAAGAATCGTACCGTTTTACCGATATAGCGAAATATGCAAATGAAGAAGTTGCTTTGATGAAAAATGACCATCCGTTATTTGTTGTATCATTGCAATTAGTGAAAGAGGAAATCGAAGGGTTGGTGCTGCCATCTTTTGAAGCGAAAATTCCAATTCGTGAAGCACTAATGGTAGAAGCCTATGAAATTGGCCTGACAGATGGCACAGGGAGAGAATTATTTCAGGATATTGTCTACTTTGCGAGACGGAAAAACGGAGAAATCATAGAAATAGATTCCTACTGGCTCTATGGTTATTCATTGGAGCTAGTATCATTGCATTCTATTGAACAAAATGAATCTTCATTGCTTGCACACGCTCTCAACAAAGTGATGCAAAAACGGGAAGAGTTAGTTTTATCTAATGAAGAGCAATTAAATAAAAAAATACAGTTTCTTCGCCGTGCTTTTGATCATCAATATCAAGAAACGGTATTTAGACTGGAAAAATATCGCCGAGAGAACGATGCAAATCGGAATTCGGCACTAATCAATCAGATGAAAGCAAAATTAGTGGACATTGAAGAACGCCGCCAAGCCCGTTTAGAGGAAATCGAACGGGAACGAAATATAAATATCATTCCGCCGAAAAAAATTGCTTTGTTCACGTTATTACCTGACGACAAAACATCGTACCGCCTTTTTTCCGTTGATTATAAAGAAGCAGTCGAACGTTATGAACAAGCGAACGGTCGTAACCATGTAAAAATGTATCCTTCTTTATCTCTAGTTGACTTTATGAGCGAGGATGAACAAGGAAATCCGCGATTCATTATTTTAACAGATAATCCGGAAATGATATTACCAGAGTCTTATCTGGAAGATTTAGCAGAGCTTCAAGGAAGTGTGTATATGTATTTCGTTCGAAATGGAGAAGTAATAAATGAACGATTAATTCTCATTTAATACAAATATTGAATTCATCGGATCACAGAATAATGTAAATCTGTTTATGTTGCAAGTCTAGAGGGAGGTAAGGGTAAGTGATTCCTGACAATATAAAAAAGGATCATGTATTCATGGCAATTAAAGAGATTGATGAAAATGGTATACCAGCGAGTAGAAATTCAACGAAATTCCAACTTTCCTATAATAATAGACTGTATCCGCCTAAATATGTTTTATCCCTAGCAAATAAATATGCAAATGGAAAAGAGCTGCAACCTTGGGAATTTAGTGGTGGGGTAGAGACGAATAACTTCCTAGAGAAACTGGGGTTTAAAATTGTAAGTAAAGCGCCGTCTAAAATTAAGACCGGATCCGAAAAAGATAATAAAGATTGTCATGTAGCAAGAAGTAAAGGGGGGATGAAGAACAAGCATAATCATCGATGCAGCGAATGTAAAAATACGATAATCGATATGTTTAGAGCTATTTTCGGAAATGTCAAGATCGAACATAAGATGGAGATCAAAGCCCGGTTGGAGGATTATATCCATGAGAGTTATTATAAAGACTTAGCGGCTATTTATAATGCATTAAAGAATTACAGAGGTAATGAAAGTTTTGTTAGGAGCAAATTTCTAAAGTCTTCTGACCTATATATACCTCAGCCAGGATTTGTGGTTGAACTTGATGAATCTCAACATTTTTCCGAAGCGAGAAAAATATCGTTAACCCATTATCCAAAAGGGTTAAAAACAGGATTTAACGTTAATAAGTGGATTGAACAATGTGAAAAGATAATGTCTAAGGATAATAACCCTCATGATAGGGATGAACAAAGGGCCTGGTATGATACTCTAAGGGATTTTTTACCTTTGATTAAAGGGTTACAACCTACGGTTCGCATATCTTTGCTGGATTACACTTGGTGTGAACTTGATCCAAACAAGGAAGAGGATGTCGAATTATTCAAGTCACTAGTTTTAAATATTGATACTGTAGATGAGCAAATTCGCTAACATAAATTGACAATCAAACAAAAAAGGAGACATGAACCGGACTCCTTGGTTAGAATAGATGTGCTACCAACTACCCACAAAGAGGTTCATGTCCCATGAATAGATTAGCACATCACCAAGGAATCGACAAGTTTTTCTTCACTTTGGGGTTGACGCTGCAACTTTCCAAACCGGTCTTGAAGCATCTCGTTCACATTGTCGATGCCTTGACCACCAAGGGATTTTCGGGAACGTTGACCGATGTCCATCACTGAACCCTTCCTCTCGACGAATCTCGAGCCGTTTCGTAAGATAGGGGGTAGAGGGGACCGGGACGGTCCAACATCACAGGGAGACAGGGAGGAGATCCAGATGGATGAATCGATGAGACACGACATCGCTCTGTTTCGGTACGGGCTGATCGCTCCGTTGGTGAATGGGCAGGTGGAACCGAAGACGTATCTGAAAGAGGTGAGCGAGCGAGTGCACCATGTTCCCCACCAGGGCGACAAGCGAATCGCAGCCAAGACGATCCTCGATTGGTGCACCCGATACAAAAAAGGGGGCTTTGACGCCTTAAAGCCAAAGCGCCGTTCGGACCGCGGCCACTCAAGGCGTCTGTCGCCCGATGATGAGGATCATATTTTAGCCCTAAGAAAAGAACATCCCACCATGCCCGTGACGGTGTTCTACGAACACCTGATCGAGCAGGGGGAAATCCCAGAAAACCATACCTCTTACTTTACTATATACCACCCGTGGTGCTAGTTGAACTTTAACGCTCAACTAGCCCAAGAATGACGAGTGAATAAGCGAGTAAAATGCCATCCAAAGCTGATTCAAATCCAGAAACAGAGTTGGCTCGAATCTCCGTGATCCGGTACTGATCAATGAGAACGGAAAACACGGTTTCAATGACTTTGCGCTTTCGTTTCATCCACCGTTTCCATGCTTTCGATTGGTGGATCTTCTGGTTTTTCCGAACGGGCGTCCAAAAAGCGATCTTGTATTCATCATACAGCTTCTTTTGCAAGTCTTGGCTCATATATCCTTTATCACCAAGTGCGTACGGATGAGGAAGTTGGGTCATCACGGTTTATGCAGCTGTCCGGTCGTGGCAGGATGCTTCGGTGACGACATATCCCATCGGAAGCGCTTGGTCGGTGATCTGAAGATGAAGCTTCAACCCATAGTAAGCCATCTTTTTGGATGCACAATACCCAATATCGGCGATTCCTTGAAACCGTTTGACACGATACATTCGTGCGTGGTGGCAGAGTTCAATGGGTAAGCTGTCCACTACTGCATAAGCGTGATGTTGTCCGCGTTTGGCTAGTTGATGTCGTATCCATTTGATGGCAAAGCCAAGATCTCGACAGCGACGGTTATATCGAGAGCGTTCAGGAAATAAATCTTTCGAAAATAAGTTTCCGATCACAAATCGGTGCCAAGCTCGTTCGGATGTAAAACTTAACAACTTTCCAAGAACATGGACGGCGATGATGACCTCATCTTCTTGCTTCAACAAATGGCGATTTCGGCGTTGTAAATACATCTGAATTAAAGACAATTGTCCAGATACAAAGAATAAAATCGCTGCATATTGTTTTTGAATTTTCGCTTCGTCTGTTGTAAAATGAAAGTGCTCTTGCATGTGAACTCTCCTTTTGAATGTTTGGTAGCACTTTCATTTCAAAGGAGATCCTTCATGCAAGGGCTATTTTTATACTTATCTCATTTTATCTAGCACCACGGGTTTTAAAAAATATATATAATATGGTATATTGAGGAAGTGGGATATAAGTCCATTATTCAATGTGTAAACCTAGGAGGTTGTTTAAATGGAAATTATAATGATTACTTTTGTTTTTATAATTGTGCTGCTAATTAGTTCTATTATAAATATTCTTTTTAAAATGACAGAAAAGAAACATTGGATTATTTCATTATTATTAAGTGTCGTATTGGCAATAATCATTGTTGCAATTTTAGGAGTGTAAACCCGTGGTGCTAGTTGAGCGCTAGCGCTCAACTAGCCCGAGTGTTACAAGCGAATACACCAACAATATGCCATCTAGTGCCACTTCAAACCCTGAAATCGAATGAGCACGAATTTCTGTGATACGATACTGGTCGACGAGGACAGAGAACACTTTTTGTTTGAGCCATCTCTCCCATGATGCCGATGGGCGATGTTTCTGGTTTTTGCGAGATGGAGTCCAAAAGGCGATTTGGTACGCTTCATACAACTTTTTTTGCAATTCGCTACTGATAAATCCCTTGTCTCCCAAATTAAAGGGATGAGGAATTTGAGTCATGACGGTTTCAGCTGCAGTTCGATCGTGACAGGACGCCTCCGTTACCACGTATCCCATGGGCAGTCCTTGGTCGGTCACTTGAAGATGAAGCTTAAATCCGTAGTACCACTGGAAGACCGCATCCGGGCGCATGTGCTGCTCAGTTGGCTGGCCCTCTTGTTAGTTCGGATCGTAGAGATCCGGACTCATGAATCGTGGCCGAACGTAAGAGACGAATGTGAGCGTCTTATGCTTGGACATTTTTCTTCCAAAAACGGCGACCTTTTTCAACGAACCGAGCTGACGGCCAAACAAGCGCAACTCTTTACGGCTCTAGGGCTGGAGCCTCCTCCAAAGATCCTAAGCATCCATCCTCGCACCTAGATACACGCCCGAAGTGTGCCCAAATGCCTCCGATCCCTTTTGTATCAAGGGACGAGAGGCATTTTGTTTGCCTAGTGACTGTCGAACTCGGGTCTTAGTTTATTGCTGATTTTGAACCAAACAAAAACCACCTTATAGTAGGTGGCTTTTGTTACCCTTTATTCAATTATCATCTTTAAGAACGTAATAACTTCCTAAAGAACATCAGAATTATTCCGATGCAAATGGCGATAGCAGAAATCATGTGAACGGTGCTTAAAATACCTTCTGCATCTTCAGCATCTTTTTTCCATGTCAAGTTATAAATAGGTTCCAAAATATCAGTAAGTATTAAGTAAATTATCAGGAAAATGATTGGGCCCCCAACAATGATTGCTAATAATCCTAAACACCCCAATAATCACCCATCTGTTCGTCGTATTTTTCTCTGTCCGTTTGTCTAAGTGTTTTTTGCAAGCAAAAAATGCAGAGAAGTGCAAGAAAAAATACATAGGCTTGCCAGCTCAAGACTTAAGGTTCTAGACCGGGGGAAGAGGACGGCTGGATCGCGGAGAGAGCGTTCCGCAGTCGAAGGATCATATTCTAGCATTGAGGAAGGAACATCCCACCATGCCCGTGACCCTATTCTACGAACAACTCACCAAGCAGGGGGACATTCCCACCACCCTCTCATACTTTACTATATACCGATTGTTGAAAAAACACAACCTGGTGGGAAAAGAAATCTTGCCGATGCCGGAGCGAAAGCGTTTTGCGTATGACCAGATCAATGAGCTATGGCAAGGGGACTTATCCCATGGACCCACGATTCGCGTCCATGGGAAAGCCCAGAAAACGTTTTTGATCGCGTATATCGATGACTGCTCGCGGTTGGTGCCATATGCCCAATTTTTCCCTTCGGAGAAGTTTGACGGGCTGCGGATCGTCACGAAGGAAGCGGTGCTTCGTTGCGGGAAGCCGAAACGCATTTACTCGGACAACGGGAAAATTTATCGGTCCGAGGTGCTGCAGTATGCGTGTGCCGAGATGGGGATTACACTCATCCACACCCAGCCGTATGACCCGCAAAGCAAGGGAAAAATCGAACGGTTCTTCCGCACCGTACAGACACGGTTTTATCCACTGTTGGAGCGGAATCCGCCGAAATCGCTTGACGAGTTGAACGAGCGTTTTTGGAAGTGGCTTGAAGAAGAGTATCATCGAAAACCGCACGCCTCACTGGACGGAAAAACGCCGCATGAGGTGTTTCAATCGCAAGTGCATCTCGTGTCGTTCATCGAAGATGGCGATTGGCTGGATGCGATTTTTCTGAAACGGGAGCACCGCAAGGTGAAAGCCGATGGCACGATCACCCTGAATAAACAGCTATACGAAGTGCCGCCTCGGTTCATTGGGCAATCGATTGAGCTCCGCTATGACGAACGAGGCGTCTATGTGTACGAAGATGGCAAACGGGTGGCGGAAGCCATTCGGGTGCGTTTGGAGGACAATGCCTATGTGAAGCGCCACCGGTCGCCGTTTGCGGCGGTTTCGGCGAAGGAGGGCGAACAGGATGTATAAAACGTTTTATTCCCTCTCGCGGGAGCCGTTTGCGAAAGAAACCGACCCGTCCGAGGCGTATCAAGGGGCGGCGTTTCAAGAAGCGTTGCGGGCGCTGGAGTACGTGAAGCGAACCCGGGGGATCGGGCTGTTGATCGGAGAGCCGGGGGCGGGCAAGACGTTCGCCCTTCGGGCGCTGAAAGAGTCATTGAATCCATCATTGTATCATGTCGTCTACTTTCCGTTATCCACCGGAGGCGTGATGGATGTTTACCGTGGACTGGCCTTGGGATTAGGAGAGGAACCGAAGTACCGCAAGGTAGACCTCTTCCGCCAAATCCAGCAGGCGATCGAGCGTTTGTATCATGAACGACGAATCACGCCGGTGTTCATGTTGGACGAGATGCATTTAGCAAAGGATGCCTTTTTACAGGACATCGCCATCTTGTTCAACTTTGAGATGGATTCGACCAACCCATTTGTCTTGATGTTGGCCGGGCTGCCCCATTTACAGGGGAAGCTGCGGCTCCATCAGCACCGTCCTCTCGATCAGCGGATCATCATGCGATACCGGATGGGGCCGCTGGAGAAGGAAGAGGTGGCGGGCTACATCGAGCATCGGATGAAACAGGCTGGGGCGAAGCATCCGATCTTCACTCCATCGGCGTTAGAGGCGATTGCCCTGCAATCACGTGGTTGGCCCCGTGTCATCAACACGTTGGCCACGACGTGCCTGCTGTACGGGCATCAGCTGAAAAAGGACGTCATTGACGAAGAAGTGGTGCGCATGGCTGCAGAGGAAATGGGGTATTAGCACGAAAGGGGCCGAATCGGCCTCTTTTGTGCCTTCTCTTTTTCATCGGTCCATCAGGCGCGCTGGAAATCTTCATCTGAAAGAGCGTGCAAACATTCCGAAAGAATGTGCAAAATCCGGAACAATCCGCAAAAATTTTGCACATTATTTCAGAATCCATCTGAAATAATTTGAAAAAGTGATTCTGAAATAATGTGCTAATTTACAGACAAGTTTTTCTTCACTTTGGGGTTGACGCTGCAACTTTCCAAACCGGTCTTGAAGCATCTCGTTCACATTGTCGATGCCTTGACCACCAAGGGATTTTCGGGAACGTTGACCGATGTCCATCACTGGAGTTTTCATCCGAATCATCGAACCACGTTGAGCCACTTTTTCACGAAAAGCCCTTGGAACGAGGAAAGGCTGCTTGAGAAGCTTCAAGAGTGGATCCTTTGCCGGGTCGAACGCCTAACCAAACGGAAGAATCAGCCCCTTTTCATTTCGATCGATGATACGATTTGCCAAAAAACGAAGCCTTCGTCACGGGCAACGCACGCCATGCAAGGGTGCGACTGGCACTACTCGCACAAGGATCATCAATCGGTCTGGGGGCATTCGCTCGTTTGGCTGATGGTGCACACCTTCACGCAAGCGTTTCCGTTCGCGTTCCGCTTGTATGACAAGAAGGCGAGAAGAAGCAAAATCGACCTGGCGATCGAGATGCTTTCCTCGCTCAAGGTGAAGCTGAATCAGCCGGTGTATGTGCTGATGGACTCTTGGTATCCGTCCAAAACGCTCATCGAAGCCTGTCTGAAAAAGGGATTCCATGTCATCGCGATGCTCAAGACGAACCGGATTCTCTACCCGAAAGGCATCGCGGTCCAAGCAAAGCAGTTTGCCCGCTATATCGAGCCCAAAGACACCCACCTCGTCACGGTGGGTCAGGAGCGTTACCGCGTGTATCGCTATGAGGGGGCGATCCATGGCCTTGATGACGCGGTGGTGCTGCTGGCTTGGAAGGCGGATCAGCCGATGACACCGGAACATCTCCATTGCGTCTTGAGCACCGACCGGGAGCTCGGGGACGAAGACATCTTGCGTTACTATGCCCAGCGTTGGACAATCGAATGCTTTTTCCGGCAGGCGAAAGATCAACTGAAGCTGGATGGATACCGCGTTCGCCACATTCGGGCGGTGAAACGGTATTGGGCGGTGGTGCTGCTCTCCTGCGTGTACAGCATCGCCGAATCCCGACAAACCCTTTCCGCTGGACTGGAGCTTCTTCGATCGCGGAAAGGCCACAGCGTCGTCGAGTTCATTAGTAGCCCACGAGAGCAAGCCCAGCACTTGGAGTAATCGCTTCATCTGTCAACACAAACCGAATCGGGAAATCTTTCATGACATTCACCTACTTGATGAAAAGTCGTTAACGTCGTTTTCCCTTATCGTATCCATGGTTTGCGACTATTGTAAAGATGTTTTGTCACGGATTCAGGAACGTTACAATTAACCATATATTGTAAATGAAAATAAACAAAATAAGGGGATTCTCCCTTTCCCCACAGGAGACTGAATATTCAGTCTCCTGTGGGGAGGAAATCGGTTCACTATCCATTCCAAATCCATTTCAGAGATACCCTATCCATCTTGCATTACACAAAATTCTTGACGGTACCAGAGAATCTAAACGATTTTGGGAAACGAATTATAAAGAAGTGGTGGGTTATTGGGTCCCTGATGCATCTTCAGACCAAAGAGAGAAGGTCGTATCTTATTTACGTCAACAAATGGGTGAACCATATGACTGGAGCAGTTCTAAAACAAATTATGATGAGTGGTATTGTACGAAACTTCCTTATGTTGGTTATAAAGTGAAGGCGAGTATTGATATTGATAGTAATGGTGGTTACTGGGTCACGCCGGATAATATAGCCGACGATGAACAGACACATTTATTTATGAGGAGCGAAGGGTAAAATAAAGGCAAATAGGACACAGCTGGTGGCTGTGTCCTAAAATGTCATTAGGGAGGTATTTTTTATGAGAAGAACTTACATATCATTACTATTTTTTGTTTTTTTGTTGATCGCGATTTTGGCAGGAGGATATGTGTGGCTCAAATTAAAAGAGAGCTCGAGTGTTAAGGTTTCTTTTGATTCTGATCATCCAGATCTATTAATCAATACCCCCAATACCATCATTTTAATTGACGAGAATAATGGGATTTTGACTAAGCGTGCCATTTACAATGAAAGGTTTATGCACACTTCTGTTTACGATAAACGTACGAAAAAATTGATAGCTCCTACTTATTCGCCGGAATATCATTTTGCAGGGATAACCGAATTTTCTAACGGCCAAGCAAAATATCAAAAGGTAAAAGATTTTGGCCCTATGAATGTTGTTTCATACAATGGATATTTATTGATGGATTCATCCCTTTCATTGATCAACTCAGAAGGAATCCCTGTTACGAAGCTAGGATTGTATGATTTAAGGAAAAATAAGTTCGTCAAAGAATTTACAGTCAACGGAATCGTGCAATCCATGATGAAGGTTGGAAATAAAGTGTATTTTCCTTCAGTTTGTGAGAACAGTCAGTCAAATATTTATCGTTTTGATTTCGATACTTGGAAGCTGGATAAAGTTTTAAAAATGGATCAAGCTCATGTGCCAAATCAAATACTATTTTACAAAGATATGATGATTGGATTGGCAAATGAAGAGGCAGCTGGAGCTTCGTCTAATAAAAATAAACTCTATTATATAAAGAATGGTGTCATTTCGAAAGAGTTGAAATTAAAACAAGGAACGAAAGAAATGGCTATTTTGGATGATAAAATCATTATCTTGTATGAGCCTTATGATCGGAAATCCTTTATCGAAGTTTTAAAAATCGAAGGAAGTCAAGAAGCGGAAAAAGTCAAATTAGCGGATAACCCCACCAATATCACAACTTGGAATCAACATTTAGTCGTGATTGATCAATCCAAAAAAATCTTGATATATAATACAGAGTTTCAAAAAATCAATGAACTAGAATTAGGCATTGATTCTCAAGTGCTAAACATAACAAAAGCGAACTGACCGCAGCTGAGCGGGCACGATCCGAAAAATAGAGGGAGATCCGTCCTAAGAGTTATGCCCTTCTATCCCCCTTATCCCGCAATTTGAAAGCACTATTCATTATGAAGGGATGCTTTGTGGGTGCAGGCCAAATGTGTGTTGAACTTGAGCAGCCGCTCCCTCACGGAGGAAGGGAACATCGTTCTCACAGGAAGGAACTCTTTTGGTTCTCATCGAATATGGTCATCATGACGGATGAAAGGGGATTTGAAATGGGTCCGAGTGCGCCGCTATGGATGTCCGTGTTGTACGACATTATGTGCATGGCCACCTTGATTGTCGGTGTGGCGATGCTGGTGAAAGGAACGGTTCGCCGCTTGTATTCGCTCGTTGCGGTGATCGCAGTGCCGCTCTTTTTTCTCAACAACTTCCACACGATCGCCAGGGTCGGCGTCGATCCGTTCGCCTACTGGCAGCAATCCCTCATCGAGGGGCAATGGTGGGCGTGGCTGTCTCTTGCGTTGTTTCTTTACATCGTCTGGTATTGGGGATGGCTTGTCCAACGCATAGGAGGCCAAAAGGAAGGGCAGGCTTGGTGGAAGCGGCAACGATGGATATGGGTGGTGCTGGCGGCTGCCGCGCCTGTCATTGTGTATGGGGTGCAGAGTTTGGATGAGTCCGTCGTCTCCTCAGTGAGGACGTATGAGCCGTCTCAGGGTCGCTCGGCGAACGAACCGCCCGGGCGCATCTTCTTTTTGTATTCTCACCCGTTTGCGCGAGATTCGTATATCGTGGAGGCGGATGGACCGCACGTGCGCAACGTGGTGACGCTAGAAGCTGTTGGGGTGTCCCAACTTTCGCGTGGTTCATCAACGAAGGAACTGTTGTTGTGGTCAGATTATACGGGACGGCATATCTATCGGCTGAATCGCGACACATGGACATTGGTCGATCAAGAAGCGGTCTCCATCCCTCTTTCGTTTGCCTCGCTGGAGGGTGAGTGGGAGATTCGATCACTGAATCAAGATGTCAACACCCATAAACTAGAAGTCCGGAAAGGGGGAAAATTGCTGTTTTCGAAGCGGCTCCCTCCTTACATTCTTCAAGTTTTGCGCGTAGAGCCGCATTTCTATGTGTTTGCTGATGTGATGGAAAAGGAGCACGGTGTATTGTATGTGCTGGATCAGCGCGGTTCCGTAGTGAAGGAAATTCCATTGCCTACGTCCTTCGCGCGCTCCATGGCGGTTTTTCACGGCCGCCTTGTCATTGCCACGAAACCTCGCCTCACCATCGTGGATCCGCATTCATGGCAAGTGGCCTATTGGGACATGGGGCGAGAGGAGACGCAGTTCGATCAGCTTTACGTGAAGGGAGACACGCTGTGGGTAAGCTATGTCCAGAGAGGACAGTCGGGATGGCTTGCGCTGAACGATCAGTTTAAGGTGATGGAGAAGCATGAGCTGCCGTCGGTATACTGGGAAGCGCGGTTTCACGGCGACTATGTGTATGCATTGTTTGAGCCGAAGGAAGGGAACAAGGAGGACCATGCTGGAGAAATGAACATTTTCCATCTTCGTACAGGCCAACTCGCTGCTGAGTTTACCGTGCCGAAGCAAAAGCACAACTTGCAGACATTTCAGGTGATGGAGGAAATACAATAGGAGTAGGGGGATGATGGGACCGAGCATGACGTTATGAATGTCGGCCGTATACTGGGCTGTCGGCATCGCCACGTTCATCGCCGGTGCGGCGGCGCTCATGGCGGGAACGATTCGCCGCCCGTATTCGTTAGCGGCCGTGCTTGCCGTGCCGCTCTTTTTTCTCAACAATTTCCACACGATCGCCAGGGTCGGCGTTGATGAGTTCGCCTACTGGCAGCAATCCCTCATCGAAGGGCAATGGTGGGCATGGCTGTCGCTTGTGCTGTTTCTGTACATGATCGGGTACTGGGTGCTGCTCGTTCGCGGCATTCGCGAGCGGCGCGCCGCATCCGCTGAAGGGGGAAAGGGAGATGGAGTTTCGCGATTATGAAGAATTTTGGCCGTTTTACTTGACTCAACACCGGAAACGAGCGACAAGACGCTGGCATTTTGTCGGAACGAGCTTCGTGTTTTTGTTTGTGATCATTGTGATTGTCACGAGAAACGCATGGTGGCTGCTTGGCGCGCCAATCGCCGCCTATGCGCTCGCCTGGTTCAGCCACTTTTTCATCGAAGGAAACAAGCCCGCCACCTTCGGCCGTCCGCTTTGGTCGCTTCGAGCCGATTTTCGCATGTACAGGCTCATGCTTACGGGGCGGCTTGGGCGGGAGCTGAAGCGGCTGGGGATTTCAGAGGAATAGAGCGAAGAACGATGAAAAGACCTTCTCCCTGAAGATGTTCCAAAGTTTGGGGAAATGGGGGGCGGCAACCCGAATGATTCAGGGAGAAGGGGTTTGCCTTCTCATGGCTTCAATTGTTCAATCGTTTCCAGCGGCAGTCCGGTCAGTTCATGGATCGTGTCAGCATCAAATCCTTTTGCCAACATTCTTTTCGCAACATCCAGCTTTGCTTTCTCCATTCCTTTCTCCATTCCTTTCTCCATTCCTTTTTCCATGCCTTTCTGTTCGTATGACACGATGAGTTCCATGACTTTGGCAGCCTCCTTTTCCTCCATGGTCTTCACCTCATTTCGCAATCGGACTTCTTCTTCCTCCGATAACCGCAAATACGTTTCGAAAAAGCCGAACAACAGACGCTGTCTCGCCTCATCGAGCTCGAGGCGGACGAGCATGCGCAAAAATTCCTTTTTCACTTCCACCTTCTCCTCTTCATTATACCCCATTTTGCTTAACAGAGCGGCAGCGACCGGGTTGTCATGGCGGATGTATGTGCGCCATGGGAGTTTGGACAATTCCACCGTCAAAAAGCGGAAATCGAGAACGGTCAAAAACGGAAACGCAACGGTGAATGAAGATGGTTCATCGCGGATGGCATCATAGCTGAAGATGGCGATCGGAAGAATGCGGCGGCGGTGTTTTTGAAACAAGCGGCTAAAATAAATGAACATTCGCTCTGAAAACGAGGATTGGATGTAGCTTTGATGTTCGATGTGGACGACGATCAGTCCATCTTCTCCTCTCAGCTTCGTCTCGACCAATAAATCGACTCGATGTTTTTCACCCGCGGTGACATCGGTCAGCACTTCTTCTGATAAAAAGGAAAGGTAGTGAAAGTCAATCTGTTCGTGTACGTGAGGAAAGAAGAGGAGAACAAATTCTTCAAAAAAGGTGCTCAACAACTCTTTAAACAGGCGATCGTGGTCAATGCGCGTTTCTGACATGGTCTCCCTCCCGATATGTTTTTAGATTCGCATAGCTTGATTCGCCTTGCACTATGCAAAATCCTGCCGGTCTCCCTGCATTTTTTCTGCTGTTAGAAGAAGGAAATCAAGGAGGATTGTCGAATTTTGATGACATTGGAAAAATGATGAAACCAACCGTTGCCTCGCCCGTATCAATAGGTAAAGGCGAAAGGAGGGGAGGGGGGTGTGGTTCGGCTATCCGCCTGAAGTCATCTACGGAGCGGTGCTGGTGGTCAGTGCACTGTTGACGGTTTTGTATTTTTTCTTCAGCGATGTGCTTGACGGTTTGTTTGATGTGGCTGATCATCCGCTGTTTAGCCCGCAGCTCGTCTTATCGTTTTTCATTATTGGCAGCGCGGTCGGATTGCTGGGGGAATGGTACACAGACTGGGCATCGAGCTTGGTTCTGTGGCTTGCCATCGGCGTGGCGCTTGTGGCTGTGTTGCTGTTGCACTTTTTCGTTTTTTTGCCGCTCCGTTCGGCTGAGGCATCGCTCGGGTATACGGACGCTGACTTGGAAGGATCGCTCGCGAAAGTGATCGTCCCCGTGCCGCCTGATGGATTTGGAGAAATTCTCATCTCCCGCAAAAGCGGGGCGGTGGCGAAACCAGCGAAAAGCCTCCATCTTGAGGAAATCGCTGCGGGGGAAGAAGTCGTCATCGTGCAAATGGAAAACGGCGTTGCTGTAGTGGCGAAGTGTGATCCGTATCATGTTTTGATTTAAACAAAGAAAGGGGAAAAAGTGATGACTATTGCGCCATGGCTTGTCGTGATCGGCGTCGTCGTCTTACTTCTTGTCGGACTTATTGCCATTTTTATCGCCCGCTACCGCACGGTCGGGCCGGACGAGGCGCTCATTGTGACGGGCAGCTACTTAGGAAGCAAAAACGTTCATGTCGATGAATCGGGAAACAAAATCAAAATCGTCCGCGGCGGCGGCACGTTTGTCGTGCCGATTTTCCAACAGGCCGAGCCGCTGAGCCTATTGTCGATCAAGCTTGACGTGCAAACGCCCGAAGTGTACACGGAACAAGGCGTGCCCGTGATGGCGGACGGGGTGGCGATCATTAAAGTCGGCAGCTCAATCGGCGAAATCGCGACCGCGGCCGAGCAGTTTTTAGGGAAAACAAGACAAGATATGGAAAACGAAGCGAAAGAAGTGCTCGAAGGACATCTCCGCTCCATTCTCGGGTCGATGACGGTGGAGGAAATTTACAAAAACCGCGACAAGTTTTCACAGGAAGTGCAGCGCGTCGCGTCGCAAGATTTGGCGAAAATGGGGCTCGTCATCGTCTCGTTTACGATTAAAGACGTGCGCGACAAAAACGGCTACCTTGATGCACTCGGGAAACCGCGCATCGCCCAAGTGAAGCGCGACGCCGACATCGCGACAGCCGAGGCGGAAAAAGAGACGCGCATCAAGCGCGCCGAAGCGGACAAGGAAGCGCGCAAAGCCGAGCTCGAGCGGCTGACGGAAATCGCCGAAGCGGAGAAAATCAACCAACTGAAGCTCGCCGAGTTCCGCCGCGAACAAGACATCGCCAAAGCGCGCGCCGACCAGGCGTACCATCTCGAAGAAGCGAAGGCGAAGCAGGAAGTCACAGCGCAGCAAATGCAAATTAAAATCATCGAGCGGCAAAAGCAAATTGAGTTGGAAGAAAAAGAAATTTTGCGCCGCGAGCGGCAATACGATTCGGAAGTGAAGAAAAAAGCCGACGCCGAGCGTTATGCGATTGAACAAAAAGCGGCGGCGGAAAAGGCGAAGCAAATCGCCGAAGCCGATGCGCAAAAATATCGCGTCGAAACGCTGGCGAAAGCGGAAGCGGAGCGCGTCCGCCTCGACGGGTTGGCGAAAGCCGAGGCGGAGAAAGCAAAAGGGGAAGCGGAAGCAGAAATCATTCGCCTGAAAGGTCTCGCCGAAGCGGAAGCGAAACAAAAGATCGCCGAAGCGTTCGAGCGCTACGGCCAAGCGGCCGTGCTCGACATGATCATCAAGATGCTTCCGGAATACGCGAAGCAGGTGGCGAGCCCGCTTTCGAACATCGAGAAGCTGACGATCGTCGACACCGGCTCAGGAGCGGGGGGCGGCGCCAACCGCGTCACGGGCTATGCGACCAACTTAATGGCGAGCTTGCAGGAGACGTTGAAAGCGTCGACGGGCATCGATGTGAAACAGCTCCTTGAGAACATCGCCCAAGGGGGGGCACCCGCGTATTCCCAGCCGCTCGGCGCGCCAGCATCGTCTCAAGAGGCGAAGACAACAGAATAACGCCTATCCTCCAACAGCGCCCTTCCCTTGAAACAAGGGCGCTGTTTCTCTCCGCCTTGTTCACGACATTCGTCGGAGTTGCGCATCAAGCATTGTTTCGCTATGATGGGAACGGGTGGAATGGAAAAAAAGGAAGTAGGTTGAGAAGGATGAAACGAGCTCGAATAATTTACAATCCGACATCAGGGCGGGAGCTGTTTAAGCGCCATTTGCCTGATGTGCTCGTGCGGTTGGAAAAAGTGGGCTATGAAACGTCATGCCATGCGACCGAAGGGCCGGGGGATGCGACGAAAGCGGCGCGCCAGGCCGTCCTGCGGGAATTTGATCTCGTCGTCGCCGCAGGGGGCGACGGAACGATCAATGAAGTCGTCAACGGCATCGCCGATCAGCTGCATCGGCCGAAATTGGGCGTGATCCCCGTCGGCACGACGAATGACTTCGCCCGCGCCATCGGCGTGCCGCGCTCGATCGAAGGGGCGTGCGAGGTGATCGCCACGGGCGAGCCCGTCCCGATTGACATCGGCTGTGTGACGAACGAAGACAAAACACGCTATTTCATCAACATCGCCGGCGGCGGGCGCCTGACCGAGCTCACCTACGAAGTGCCGAGCAAGCTGAAGACGATGCTCGGGCAGCTGGCCTACTACTTAAAAGGAATTGAAATGCTTCCGTCGATTAAGGCAACAGAGGCGCAAATTGAGTATGACGGCAAATTATTTGAAGGCGACATCATGATGTTTTTAGTTTCGCTGACCAACTCGGTCGGCGGCTTTGAAAAGCTCGCGCCCGATTCGTCACTCAATGACGGCCTGTTTGATTTTATCATCGTCAAGAAAACGAACTTGGCCGAATTCATTCGCCTTGTCACGCTCGCCGCGCGCGGCGAGCATATCAACGACCCGCATATCATTTACACGAAAGCAAACCGGGTGAAGGTGCATTCGCCGATGCAGCTGAACTTAGACGGCGAATTCGGCGGCATGCTTCCAGGGGAGTTCGTCAATTTGTACCGCCATTTGGAAGTCATCATGCCGAAAGACAAGGCGGAACAAGTGAGAACAGGAAGATGAGCCTGTTCTTTTCTTATGCCTCTTGCTCAAGAAGGGAACTCTAAACTGTACAAACCGATCGGCAGAAAGGAGACGGACATGACGAAGCAGCAAGCACCGGTCGCCAAAAATGAATATTATGACGTCGTATTCACGGATTTGACCCACGACGGTCTCGGGGTGGCGAAAGTCGACGGCTTTCCCTTGTTCGTGAAACACGCGCTCCCTGGCGAGCGGGCGAAGGTGAAAGCGATCAAAGTGAAAAAAGGGTACGGGTACGGCCGTCTTGTGGAGTTGTACGAACCGAGCCCGGACCGCGTCGAGCCGCCGTGCCCCGTCTATCGCCAATGCGGCGGCTGCCAGTTGCAGCATGTAAGCTACGAGGGCCAGCTGAAAGCGAAAGAAAAACAAGTGAAGGAAGTGCTCACCCGCATCGGCAAGCTCGATGGGGTCGCGGTCCATCCCGCCATCGGGATGGCAAACCCATGGCGGTACCGAAACAAGGCGCAAGTGCCGGTCGGCGAGCGCGAAGGGGGCTTGGTCGCGGGCTTTTACAAAGAACGGAGCCATGAGATTATCGATATGGATGCCTGTCTCATCCAACAAGAGAAAAACGATGTCGTCGTTCAGACGGTGAAGCGCATCGCCGAGCGTTATGGCATTCCCCCGTACGACGAAACCACGCACAAAGGCGTTCTTCGCCATATTGTCGCCCGCTATGGCGCGTCAACAGGCGAGGTGATGGTCGTGCTCATCACCCGCACCGAGCATTTGCCGCATGAACAAGAAATCGTCCGCGCCATCGTCCGTGAAATCCCGGACGTGACATCGATCGTGCAAAACATCAACCCCGAGCGGACGAACGTCATTTTCGGCGCCAAAACGCGGGTGTTATGGGGGAGCGAATACATCACCGACCGCATCGGCGACATCCAATTCGCCATCTCGGCCCGCTCGTTTTACCAAGTCAATCCGGAACAGACGAAAGTGCTGTACGACAAAGCGCTCGAGTACGCTGAGCTGACTGGATCGGAGACGGTCATGGACGCCTACTGCGGCATCGGCACGATCTCGCTCTTTTTAGCGAGAAAAGCGAAGCATGTCTACGGCGTCGAAATCGTCCCTGAAGCGATCGAAGACGCCAAGCGCAACGCCGAGCTGAATGGCATCCAAAACGTCACCTTCGAAGTCGGCGCCGCCGAAGACGTCATCCCGCGTTGGTATCAAGAAGGCATCCGCGCTGACTGCTTGGTCGTTGACCCGCCGCGCAAAGGCTGTGACGCCTCGCTGCTTGAGACGATCATCGCCATGAAGCCGCCCCGCGTCGTCTACGTCTCGTGCAACCCGGCGACACTCGCCCGCGACTTGCGCATCTTAGAAGACGGCGGCTACGAAACGATCGAAGTCCAGCCAGTGGACATGTTTCCACACACGGCGCATGTGGAGTGTGTGGCGAAGGTGCGGTTGAGATAAGGCAACAGGCCGGTTGATCCGGCCTTGTTGTTTATCAAACACTGCCACCGTATTCTCCCGATCTTATAAGCTATGATGAACACTATGTTGAGCTTTCTTCATTTACAAAACGAATGACATTGTTTAGTCATCATGATAAAGATTTCATCCGCCTGCAAAACTGGGGATTGGATGATATCAATCCTATTGAGAATCCACACCACTTGCAAGAATTCCTCGAACGGTTATGGTGAACGACTCCCACTTCATAACAAAGCACAGTGGGAGTTTCTTTGTTCCACAAAGAAAGCCATTCTCCGTCTTTCTGAGCGTCAACCGGCATAAAACATATTTTTCTTCCCCTTTTTGTATCGAAAACTGTATATAATAGAGATTGGAAATCACAAGGAGGTACATAGAAGCCATGCTCACAGGCGAATTGCGCCATAAAGTCGATAAAATATGGGAAACGTTTTGGACAGGCGGCATTACAGATCAGCGAGCGAGAAAGCCCACTCCTTGAAGGGTGGGATGAAAGCGAGCCGTTTTCTTCATAATTGAATGATGATGAAAAAAAACGATATCATGTAATCGTCGCAAGGAGGTGAATCCATGCCCACGATCACACTAAAGCTGGACCTGTACAAGCCGACGAAAGTGAAACAAGATATGTATGAACGGATGACAGAAGTGAATACCGCGTTTGCGAATTGGCTGTTGAATCCAAGCTGAATCAAGCGACGAGCAAATTATTTAAAGCGTTTTCGTCGCAGCGGTTTCCTTGCGCCGTCGTGAATCAGACGATTCGAGAAGTGAAGTCCCAAAAGAAAAACCAGAAAACAAAGAAGTTCCGGACATTCTGGTGTTGCTTTAACAATCAAAACGTGAAGGTGGAAAAGAAAGGAGCGTTCTACACGGTTTCCTTCCCCACGCTGGAGAAGCGAATCGGCGTGCCGGTCGTCACGCGCCCCTATCAAGAAGCGTGGCTGAATCGGCTGCTCGATGGAACCGCCAAACAAGGGGCCGCCAAGCTTTATAAAAAGAGAACGAAATGGTACTTGGCTGTTGCGGTCACATTTGAAGTGGAACCGCGGCACGAAACAAAGGTGATGGGGGTTGACCTTGGGCTTCGCTATATCGCCGTGGCCAGCGTGGGAACGAAATCGTGGTTTTTCAAAGGGAACCAATGCGCCTTTGTACGTCGACGATATGCGGCTTTGCGGCGAAGGCTGGGCCAAGCCAAGAAGCTTCATATGATTCGCAAAATCGGCCGCAAAGAGTCCCGCTGGATGAAGGATCAAAATCACAAAATCAGCCGTCAAATCGTGAATGCTGCGCTCGCCAACGGTGTTGGCGTGATTCGGATGGAAGCGTTGACGGGGATTCGGAAACGGGCAAAGTCGGCCAAAGAAGCGGGGCGAAGCCTTCACTCTTGGTCATTTCACCAACTGCAAACGATGATCGCCTATAAAGCGGAAATGGCGGGCATTCGGGTGGAGTGGGTGAATCCAACCTACACGAGCCAAACGTGTCAATGTGGTCATCGAGAGAAAGCGAACCGAAACGGCATCCGCTTTCGATGCCAAAGGTGTGGATACACTCTCCACGCCGACTTGAATGGCGCGATCAACATCGCCAAAGCGATTTCGGGCTTTGCCGTCGAACCTAGCGCACGGGTCACAGGTGCGCCGCCCATTGGGGTACATCGTAACCCGATGGGACGGGGTGATGACACACTCCTGAATTTGGGCGTTGTCCGAACCAGAAATGGATGAGGACGCAAACGACCCAAGAATCCCACGCCTTTAGGCGTGCGGAGTGTCAATTTGTGAAAAATGGAGTCATGGACAAACGGGTGCTGCAGGAAGAGCCGTTCAAAACCGTCGGCAGCATTGTTGAACTCTTTCAAGACAACATGGACGATGCGCGGAGGATCATTCGCATTATCGATGAGATTAACAGAAATTCGGAAGAAATTGCGGGGGCGTGAGCGGTGGATGGCATCAACCGGGAAGAGGTTCTCGTGGGAATGGATCAATCGCTGGTTGTGATGGCACGGATGGAGAAACGCTGTCTTTCCTAGGGGCAGTGCACGATAAGGAGCGCTGAACGTGAGCATTTCGTCTCTCATTTTGCTTTTGTTGGTCGTGTCGATCGTGTTGTTCGTGTATGGCGTTGTCCAAAAGAGCAAAGCCGCGAAACGGATCGCCTTTGGCCTCTTCGTCGCATCGGTCGGATTAGCGGGTTTTGTCGTGTTTCTCATCGGCTATATGTAACAAAAGCCAAAGCCGAACACGTTGTTCTGTGTGTTCGGCTTTGCGCTTGCGGCGATTCAGATGGGGATCATTGGGGGAGATGGGGCCCGTGCTCAAGGTCTCAAGGATTGGGATCCTGCGGCGTGGGGAGACGACCGTTCGGATTCACCCGCCTTGCCTCATCCTATCATTTTTTGTTTGAAAGTTATTTTGAAAAAATATAGGAACAAACCATTTATTTTTTATACAAGGACAAGTGGGGTGATATAAAGAAAATGCAGAAAAAAATGATATATAAAAAAATTATTGAAGCCGAAATGTGTAATATTTTATAATATTATTTGGTTGTGTGTTATACAACAAAAGTAATTAGCTGGCATAGGAGGGATTGGGTTGATTGAAAAGCTCGTGGAAACGGTGAACGGGTGGCTGTGGAGCCCTTTCTTGATTGGTTTCATTGTTTGTTGCGGTTTGTATTTTAGCATTCGCACCCGTTTCCTGCAAATCCGCCACGTGAAAGAGATGATCCGGCTTGTGACGACGGGGAAAAGTTCTGAGGCCGGGGTGTCTTCTTTCCAAGCGTTGACGATGTCGTTGTCCGGACGCATTGGCGTTGGGAACGTGGCAGGGACGGCGACGGGGATTGCGTACGGGGGGCCGGGCGCGGTCTTTTGGATGTGGGTGATCACCTTTATCGGAGCGGCGACGGCGTATGTCGAGTCGACGCTGGCGCAAATCTACAAAGAAGAGCAAGACGGGCAATACCGCGGTGGTCCAGCGTTCTACATTGAAAAAGGCCTTGGCTGGAAATGGTTTGCGGTGGTGATTGCCACGGCGATCATTCTCTCCATGGCGGTGTTGATGCCGGGGATTCAAGCGAACTCGATTGCCGACGGCTTTTCGAATGCGTTTGGCATTCCGAAATTGGTGACGGGAATTTTCGTGATCGCTGTTCTTGGCTTTACGATTTTTGGTGGAGTGAAGCGGATCGCGAAAACGGCGGAAATTGTTGTTCCGTTTATGGCAATTGGCTATTTGTTGGTGGCGATTGCGATTATTGCGGTCAATATTGAGAAAGTCCCGGATGTGTTTGGCCTCATTTTCAAAAGCGCGTTTGGCGCTGATCAAGTGTTTGGCGGAATTCTTGGTTCGGCGGTGATGTGGGGGGTCAAGCGCGGCCTTTATGCGAATGAAGCGGGGCAAGGGACGGGCGCCCACCCGGCAGCGGCGGCGGAAGTGTCCCACCCGGCCAAGCAGGGGCTTGTGCAGGCGTTTTCGATCTATTTGGACGTGTTCTTGGTCGTGACGGCGACGGCACTGATGATTTTGTTTACGGGTCAATACAATGTGATCAATGAAAAAACAGGCGAGTCGATTGTGGTTCATTTGAAAGGAGTGGAGCCGGGCGCAGGGTATACGCAGGCGGCGGTGGACACGCTCTTCCCGGGATTCGGGTCGGCCTTTATCGCGATCGCTCTGTTCTTCTTCGCGTTTACAACAATGTACGCCTATTACTATATTGCCGAGACGAACCTCGCCTATTTGGTGCGCAGTGAAAAGAGGGGAACGGCCTTCTTTGCCTTGAAGCTCGTCTTTTTGGCGGCCACGTTCTATGGAACGGTCAAAACGGCGACGACGGCATGGGCGATGGGCGACATCGGGCTTGGAATCATGGTGTGGCTCAACTTGATCGCGATCCTATTGTTGTTCAAGCCTGCCTATATGGCCTTGAAAGATTACGAAGAACAGCTGAAGCAAGGGAAAGATCCGGAATTCAACGCGTCGAAATACGGGATCAAGAATGCGGAATTCTGGGAAAATGGATATACGAGAGTAGACGGAAAGAGGGAAAAAGCGTTATAAACCGTTATCCGTTGTAGAATCGCAGGTGTTCCGCGGCGTTCGGGACACCTTTTTTGTGCGTTCAGCACCCTAGAAGACTGGTGATTTAGTGAAAAGTCGCCGAAAACGGATTCTCTTCTCAAATTGAGAAATCCCCCAAAATCAACGCTTTTCGTTCATCTAAAAGCAACTGGTTCGGCGAAATCAGTCGGTTTGCAACGGCAGATATGGCTGTTTTGAAATCCTGTTAGGCAAGGCCGGCATTGGGAAGAGAGGTTTAGCGACAGGGGATGACGAGGAGGCGATTGATGAGCCGACAGGGATGGAAGTCCGAAAGATGGAAAAAGCGAAGAGGAGGAAGACGTTTGTTTCGTTCGTCAAAAAACCGGCCGTACGGCCGGTTTTTCATAGAATTAATGAGTTGTTCTTTTTATGTCACGGACAAGTTGGGTCAGAGCTTCGTGAATTCGTGTCACGGGTCTGCCAAGCAGTTTTTCCAAATCGTTGCTTTCGACTTCTAGGGAGCCTTCGCGGATGCCGCGTTGAATGTCCACGAGAAATGACACGAGCGGATCGGGCAATCCGGCCTTTCTCATGATATCAGCATAAGCGGCATCGTCGACTTGCTGCATCGGCACCTCTTGGCATAAGACACCGCCGAGGGCGGACGCGAGTTCTTCTTGGGTCATGAGGGGGCCGGAAAGTTCGTAAATGGTGTTTTCATGGCCATCTCCGGCGAGGACGGCAGCAGCGGCTTCTGCATAATCTTGGCGAAGAGCCCAGCCGACTTTGCCTGTCCCGGCTGATGTCACCCAAGGTGATCCGGTGAGGACGGCTTGAATGGTTCCAAGTTCGTTTTCCAAATACCAATTGTTGCGCAAGAAGGAGTACGGAATGCCTGTGTTTGCGATGGCTTCTTCGGTTACCCGATGCACTTCAGCCAAGGCGAGCCGGCTTTTGCTTGCATTCGCCAGGCTTGTGTACGCAATGAATCGGACTTGGGCGCGTTGGGCCGCTTTGACAGCATTCGTGTGCTGGCGGATTCTTGTCTCATTGTCCCCATCCGTCGAGATGATCAGTAAACGGTCGATGCCTTGGAAGGCAGTGTCCAGCGTTTCTGGACGATCGAAGTCTCCGTATCGAACATCGATTCCTTGAGCACGAAAATGTTCGGCTTTTTCCGGCTGGCGGACGCTGACGGCCAACTCGCTTGCCGGAACGGATTTCAACAGTGTTTCGACGACTTTCGTTCCTAATTTTCCGGTTGCTCCGGTGACCAAGATTTTCATGCGTCTAGACCTCCCTCTAGAAATGTTGATCTATCAAGGCTTTTCGGCCTCTCAGGGGTGTCCAAAAAATATTTTTCGACAAAATCCCTTACATCCTTTTTCAGTTTTGTGGATATCTTACAGACCTAGGGTGCGCGTTTTGTGTACAATTCATCTGAAGTCCTCCTTGGCATGATGGTAGGTGTTGTTTGACACCCCTGCATCATACCAAGAGGGCTTTTTTTGATCAAGTCCCCGGAAAAGCTCCTAACGGGAATGCTCCTTATTTGTTTTTGTTATAACCATTTTGGTTACAACTGATTTATAAATAAAAGCTCTGTTAAGAGCTTTTATTATTGAAATTGAGCGAGCAGCCAGCTGATCGTCGTTTGCGAAAGCCGCGCTTCCATCGCCGCCTGCGCTTCTTTCAGCTCGGCTTGCAGGACGGCCTCGATATTCCGTCCGACCGGACACTGAATGTTTGGATGTTCATGGATGCGAAACAGTTGATCGGTCTCCACGACACGGACGGCCCGATACACGTCCAACAGTGTGATTTGATCGGGAGGTTTGCGCAGCGAAGCGCCGCCGACTCCGGGGCGAACGTCAACCAACCCCGCTTTTTTTAACATGCCCATAAGTCGGCGGATGATGACGGGGTTTGTATTGACGCTCTGCGCGATGAAATCTCCTGTGCAGTCGGCTGGGCTGATCGCAAGCAGGCAAAGGATGTGAACGGCCATCGAAAACCGTGTGCTAATTTGTTTCATGTAGAACACCACCGTTGTAACCATTATAGTTATATCTTGCGAAAAAATCAACTTTGGTGCGGACTGTTTTGGATCAATCGTGCTTCTGTCTGGAAACAGATAAACCAATGCCAAAGGCGGAGCAGAGGAAAAGGGGCCGGCTCTATGACGGAAAGGCGCTTTGGATTCGTGTGCTGATCGTGTACAATACATAAAGGGTGGCAACATCGTTCATCTCGAGAGGAGGAAAGCCGTTGACAAATGGCGCAGAGCAATCATTTATTGCCCAAATCCATGAATTAGATAAAAAAGGAGCCGGACAGGCGGTTGTGTGGCATGGGCATGACGGAAAGCAAAAGAAGCTGAAAATTATCGTGCCATCTACCCTTCCTGGCGAGAAAGTGCGGGTCGTCGTCGACGAGCCGAAACGGCGCTGGGCGAACGCCCGCTTGGAGGAAGTGATCGAACCACACCTGGAGCGGCTCGATCCGCCGTGTCCGCACTTTGACCGCTGCGGCGGCTGTGTCTGGCAGCACTGGCGCTATGAGGGACAGCTGCGGCATAAGACTGAACAGGTGAAGGCGCTTCTTGCCCAGCACGGATTTGACCCTGGCGTTGTCCGCGAGACGATCGGCATGGAACATCCGTGGCATTACCGCAATAAAATGGAGTTTACGTTTTCGCCTGAAGGTTTGCTTGGACTGCACGAGCAAGGGAATTTCCGGCAAGTGATTTCGTTGGAGACATGTCTCATTGCCGGCGAGAAGATCGTCAAAGCTGCTATGGAGGTAGCGCGTTGGGCGCGCGACCATCAGCTGCCTGGGTATCACAAAGATACCCATGAAGGCCTGCTTCGCCACGTCATGGTGCGCGAGTCGTTTGCGACAGGAGAGGTGATGGTGGCGCTCTTTGCGACCGAGGCGCCGGAAGGGGCGTTGAAAGAAGCGGCGGCTGATTTGGCGGAGAGGATCACGAAGGCGCTCCCGGACGTGAAAAGTTTGCTTTGGCTTGAGAATCGGGCGTGGGCCGACCGCACCCAGGCGGAACAAACCCATGTGTTGGCCGGGCGCGATTTCATTTACGATGAATTGTGTGGGTTCCGTTACCGCCTTTGGTTTGATACGTTTTTCCAAACGAACCCGGTGCAGGCGGCCAAACTGGTTGAACTGGCGTTGGAGATGGGCGAGCCGCAGCCGCATGAGAAGATGATTGATTTGTTTTGCGGGGTCGGGACGTTTTCCTTGCCATTCGCCAAGCAGGTGAAAGCGTTGGCGGGCATTGAAATTGTGGAAACGTCGATCGAGTCAGCGAAACGCAACGCGAAAGACAACGGCATTGACAATACGTACTTTTTGGCTCGGGATGCGAGACGCGGAATTGATGAAGTGTTGGAACAGTTCGGGCGGCCGGAGCTGCTGCTTTTGGATCCTCCGCGCTCGGGGGCGGGGGGAAAGGTGATGCGCAAAATCGGTCGGGCCCAGCCGGAGCGGGTTGTGTATGTCTCCTGCAATCCGGAGACGTTTGTGGCTGATATTGCGGAGCTAGCCCCGTTCGGCTATGTGTTGAAAACCGTCCAGCCGGTGGACATGTTTCCGCATACGGCGCATGTCGAGTGCTGTGCGTTGCTTGTGAAATCCACATAATCAATCCAGAACGCCCGCTTCCTAATGGAGGAAACGGGCGTTTCGTATTTTCTAGAAAGAAACCGTGTCGCCTCGCCTGCGAAACAGCGATGATGGAAAAACCGGGAGAATAGGGGGCAAGCTGCCGACCTGCTTCACGATGGAGGAAAAGAGGCCGATGGCCCCTTTTGTCTTTTTCGTTCAGCTATGGCGCTGAATGAGATTGGCCAGCCGTTGCGGCAACGATGCGATATCGTTCGGCCCGTAGGTGAACCGGACAAACGTCTCGTCCATGTCAAGCGCCTCGGAAAGCAATCCAGCAAACCCGCGCGCTTTGCGGTCAATCTCTAAAATGGCTTCAACCCCATGCTCGGAGACAAAGAAAATGGCCTCCAGTTCGTCAAGTCGGCCTTTAAACGGTCCGCTTGCCGGCTTGAATTCAAACTCTTGGACAAACGGCAGCCGCCGTTGCCAATAGCGCGGCGCTTGTTCGCATTGCACATGGCGAAGGCGGAAACCTAATTGGTGGGCCGCCTCGAGAAACGCGGCGACAAGCGGGTGCGGCTCGATGGTGAGATAGTCGCGGTCTTGCGGGTCGAGCGCCATTTTTATGTCAAGGCCGGTCTGCAGCCACACTTTCGAGGTGCCGAGCGTAACCGGCACGTCGTACGGCAAGGCGAATTGAAACGGGATTGTTTTCATTTCATTCGGCCCGATCGTCAGCGGGCCGCTCACTTTGTATCGCCCCAGTACGGCTTTTTCTTCGAATTTCTTATCATCGATTTCGCGGATGTACGTTGTGACTAATGCCAAGTAAATTTCATCAATGTGCTGCTCGACACTGCCGCCGCGAACTTCAACGACTCCTTCGACGGTTTCGCCTTGGACGTATTTCGCTTTCACCAATTTCGTATCGACTGTCGCGGATCCGATGCCGATCGAACTTAACAGTTTTTTGAACAACAAGTTCTCCTCCTTGTCATCGATTTCAGTTGAGAATACGGAGCGCCTGGTGAAAAGGTTCCGTCCTTCTTAATTAAAAAAGCGGGAACGATGCCGTCCCGCCCCTTGCCTGTCATTTTTGACCTGACAACAGCCGATAAACGGCCGAAAAATCGTCTTGCCCCCAGCTGTATTGTTTGGCTAGGCCATACAGCTCTTTGGCCAAGTTCGCCAGAGGCAGGGTGATTCCGCGCTCATACGCCGATTGGGCGACGAGGTGCAAATCTTTGTGCATATGTTCGAGCGGAAACTCAGCCGGAAAGCGGTTGTGAATGATATAGTCTTTTTTCCCTTGTAAAAACGGTGCGGCAGTCGGCGTGTTGAGCAACATGTTCACTACCGTTTCTTTGTCAAATCCGAGCGCCTCGCCAAGGGATACTGCCTCGGAAAAGGCGGCCATCGCTTCAGCCAGCATCAAATTGACAACGAGCTTCATCATGGTTCCTTTCCCGTTTTCGCCTAAGTGATGGATGGCTTTGCCCATTACATGAAGCAGCGGACGGATTTCGTCGACATCTTCTTGGCGGCCGCCGACAAAAAACACGAGCTCTCCTTTTTCCGCCGGAAGTTTCGACCCAGCAACCGGGGCGTCGATAAAACGGATGCCCCGCTCCGCGCACTTTGCCGCCATTTTGCGTGTAAAGGCGGGGTCAACGGTGCTGCAATCAACCCATAGTTTCCCTGCCGACAAATAGGGTAGAAATCCATGTTCCTTGAGCGCCATCGTTTCGACTGCCTGCGGATTGGCAAGCATGGTGAAAATGACGTCAGACTGTTCCGCTGCCTCTTTTGGCGAGTTGGCCCACTTCGCACCTTTCTGAAGAAGCGGTTCCGCCTTTTCTTTCGTTCGGTTGTAGACGATGAGAGAATAGCCGCTATTGAGCAAGTTTTCCGCCATGCGGCTGCCCATAATGCCAAGGCCGATAAACCCGATCATGTTTTGCCCTCACTTTCCTTCATGGTTCTACTGTTGAGAGTAACATAACACCGAAAAGGGTTCCACTATTTTGGAAAACGGGGAGGTTTTTGACTCTTCACCCATAGCCATCAAGTGAAGCCTTGGAGCGAGTAGCTCCAAGGCTTCACTTTTCATCTTTGGAGGCTGTGACCGTGAGAATATATTAAAGATAGGCATGCCAAATACACCTTCCCTATAGAAGGTTTTTTTCATGGTATGAGGCGGGAATTTCTTACGACACCGGCATGATGACCAAACTCTCGATAATGTCTAAAGCGCTCTTTTTTGTATAACGCCTTGATTTTTTTCCGTGTTGAGCGATGAATATCGTAGCGTCGAACGTGTTAAACCGTGATTTTGTGGCCACTGCAGCCAACCAAAAATGGGTGACGGATATTACCTATGTGCCATTTCAAGGAACCTATTTGTATCTGTCTGCTATTAAAGATCTGTACAACAATGAAATCATTGCGTATCGCATCAGTCGTTCGAATGACTTAAAATTGGTGATCGAAACTGTCAAGGATGCCATCAAAAAACGGGATGCGCGAGGAGTCCTTCTCCATAGCGATCAAGGCTCCCAGTACACATCCCGCCAGTACCATCAACTGCTGAAGGCTCATCATATCATTCCTAGTATGTCCAGAAGAGGAAACTGTTTAGACAATGCCTGCATGGAAAATTTTTTCGGGCATTTGAAATCGGAAATGGTGGACCTTCCCACCTTTGAAACGGAAGAGGAAATGATCGAGGCGATCGATCAGTACATGTATTTTTATAATTATGAACGGTGCCAGAAAAAACTAGACTACCTCAGCCCAGTGGAATACCGAATTGCCTAAGCAGCCTAGCAGACGAACGGCTGAGAATGTCTCCTTCTTCAGCTTGCCAACGATGAAGTGGAATGAAGGAGACGTTGTCAAGTGCTTTCCTTGACAACGTTTCCTCATTCCACTATCCTAACAAGCAGCTGAAGAAGGTGGGTATTTTTCACACTGTCTACTTGACAGGGATATGTTCAGACATTATGAGGTCTTCAAAAGGATGGTCAAATCAGGCATATATTTATTCCTGTTTTCTTAACTTGATGGCTATGGACTCTTCACCACAACATGTACTTGACAAGCAATGCGGTTTCCTGACAAGGATAGGCAAAAAGTGCTGATGTTCCCTCACAAGCGTAAATAGGGGATGTTCAGAAAAAATCAAGTACAACTTTTGGTGAAGAGCCGAGTTTTTGCTACAATGGTTGGGAGATCGTAACAAGGAGCCGATCGTCATGAAACGAACCATCTATGTCGTCGGGGCAGCCATTCGCAATGAACGCGGGGACATCCTATGCGCCTTGCGCGCTCCCGATATGTCGCTGCCCAACGTGTGGGAATTTCCCGGCGGCAAAGTGGAAGAGGGGGAGCGGCCTGAAGACGCTTTAGTTCGGGAAATTCGCGAGGAGCTTGGCTGCACCATTTCGGTCGGTGAGTTGTTGGCCGATGTGTTCCATGAGTATGAACACGCCATCGTGCATTTGCGGACGTATGAAGCCCGCTTAGTCGATGGGGAGCCGCGGGCGCGGGAGCATGCCGAGCTTAGGTGGGTGCCGCTTCAAGCATTGCGCTCGCTTGAGTGGGCGCCGGCGGACATTCCGACTGTTGAGGCGCTGTTGGTCGAGGGGGCGCAGAAGGGCGTTTTGGATGTTCTGATGAGACCGAGATCTATCGCCGATTGAAGTGAAGAAAGCCTGGTTGCGGCCGTTTGCCATGTGGCCGCACCAGGCTCTTTTTGTGTCAGCATGTTAGCGGATGTCAAGTGGGTCGACTGCTTTACCCGTCACGGTGCACGTTTCGGCTAGAGCGAGATCGGCGGCGGCGTCTTCGGCGGTGACGAGCGTGCGCGCGTTTGGATGCTCGATTAAGCGGCAAAAGTCAAGAAAGCGCGCTTGGGCGATCGCTTCGTACCAGCCGTGGCGGTCAGAGAGCACCACGGTGCGCTCGTACGGGCGGCGCGGAGCGGCTGAAGGTTTTGTAGGCGGCAACAGCCGGTCGGCCGCTTGCTGCAGTTGTTCGATAGCGTCAGCCGACGGCTTTGTCGGGATGGCGTCAAGCCAGGCATCCATGCACGCGGCCTCCTCGTCAGAGACGAGGCCGGAGACGGATAGCTGAGTCGGAATCCAGCCTTCAAGCACGATGCGCCCGCGTTTCGTATGAATGTCCCAGTGCGTCGATTCCGAAGCGGCAGGGTCCATCGTAAAACCATGGTAATAATGGACAGGGATGCGCCGTCCGTTGCCTTGATGAATCACCGTGGCGCCGACGCGCGGCCGTGTGCCGTTTGTTTCCCTTAACGCGAACCCGTGCGCTTCGATGGCTTCGCCGAACCAGTCACGGCCGACTTCAAAAAAGTGGACGCCGTGCTCGATCAGGATGCCGCCGCTTTGCCGTTCATCCCAAAACCAATGGCCGTCTGCCACGCGGTGAACGGCGTTGTGAAGGCTTGCGTAGTCCACTGGCCCGAGAAGCGTGCGGTGGATGAGTTGCTTGACGGCTTCAGCGAGCGGGTGGTAGCGAAGGACAAGATTGACCGCCAACGCCCGGTTTTGGCGGGCGGCGAGCTGGATGTTCGCCCGCAGCGCCTCGGCGGTGAGGCCGCCTGGCTTTTCAAGGAGCACATGTTTTCCTTCCTCAAGCGCCCGCTCGGCAAGCGGGGCGTGCAAATGCGGCGGGGTGGTGAGAATGACGATGTCCACGTGTGGATCAACGATCAATTCTTCAGCTTCGCGGTATTCGCGCACGTCGCCCGCCTGCGGCTGACGGCGGCGATAGGCGTCGATGACGCGCTGGCGTTTTTCGGCCGTCCGCCCGGCGACAGCGGCGAGATGGAAGGAAGGAAGTGGAGCGAGCGCGCCGGCTAAAAATTCAGCGAACGCACCGGCACCGGCGATGCCGACACGGTAACGGAAAGATGAAGAAATCATGGCGTATTCTCCTCCTCCCTCACATATATATAGCATTAACGATATTGATTATACCGCAAAGAAAAAGAAGAACGAGAAAATGAAAGTTTCTAAACTTGTAGACATCAATAATGATTCATCGACACCGTTCGACAATCATTTCGCTTGCATAGGGAGAGGAATATTATGTATATTATTATTAGCAACCATCACAGCCGAGTGCTAGCAATCTATGAATCCTTTCATTTTCTCGTTCATCCGTCAAAAAAGGTGTCTATTTTTGTGAAAAAAAGATATGGAGGGATGACGAAATGAAAGCATTGTTGCTGGCAGGAGGATTAGGTACGCGTCTTCGTCCATTGACCGAAAACATCCCCAAACCGATGGCCCCGATTGCGAACCGGCCATGGCTTGAACACCTCATCGTTCATCTTCGCGACCAAGGAGTCAATGAATTTGTCATCGCCGCACATCATTGTTCAGAAGTGATCCGTCGCTATTTCGAAGATGGGAAGCGCTGGAACGTCAAGATTACATACGCGCTCGAACCGTTCCCGCTCGGAACAGCTGGGGCGATCAAAAACGCCGAGCGCTGGCTTGATGAACGGTTTCTCGTGTTTAACGCCGACATCGTGCATTTGCCGCAATTGATCCCGCTCTTGGACTTTCATCGCCAGCATGGCGGTTTGGCGACCATTGTTTTAACGGAAGTAGACGATCCTTCTTCCTATGGGGTGGTCGAACAAGACGATCGTGGGCAAATTTTACGCTTTGTCGAAAAGCCGCGCCGCGAAGAAGCGCCATCGAACCGCATCAATGCCGGCATGTATATTTTCGAGCCGGATGTGATGCGCTATATCCCGGCTGAGCGGGAAGTGTCGATTGAACGCGAAACATTCCCGTTGCTGATCGAGAAGAATGTCGGTGTATATGGCATCGTCAGCAACGGATATTGGCGTGATATGGGGACGCCGGCACGATATCGCCAAGTGCATTGGGATGCGTTGAGCCGGGAGTTTCCGATTCCGCTCAAAGGGCGTGAAATTCAGCCGGGCGTGTTTGTTGGCGAAAACGTGGAGATTGGGTCTGGCGTCTTGTTTGTGCCGCCTGTGCTCATCGGCGACCACGTGAAAATCGGTCCGCAGGCTGTCATCGGTCCGAATGCGGTCATCGGCGACCGTTGCCAAATTGGCGCCCGCGTCTATTGCGCGCAGACGATCGTCTGGGATCGCTCCGTCATTCGCGACCGCAGCCGGCTGCAAAACAGCATTTTCGGCTATCGGACGGTGACGCCGGCGGGAGAAGTGTTCGAAGATTCGATTATTAATCAGTTCAAGGAGGCGGTGCAAGCATGATTCGAATTGCCTACGTCAGCACGTACCCGCCGCGGCGGTGCGGGCTGGCGACGTTTACGGAACATTTGCGGAAAAGCATTGACGGTGTTCGGGGCCCGTCTGATGGCGACCGCGTCATCGTGTTGTACAACGACAGCGACGGCGATGACGCCTACCGCCACAACCCGGCGTATTGGCCGCTTCCAGCGCAAAACCGCGCCGCTTATGCCGAGATGGCCAAACGGGTGAATGAAAGCGACATTGACGTCGTTGTTCTGCAGCATGAGTTCGGCATTTTCGGTGGGGAGGCGGGCGAGTATATTCTCGATTTCATCACCGCGCTCAATAAGACGCTTGTGACGACGTTCCATACGGTGTTTGCCGACCCGCCGCTGCCGTACCGCCCGATTCAAGAAAAGATCGCGGCGGCAAGCGATGCGATCATCGTCATGAACCGGCAGGCGATCCCGTATTTGGTCAAAGCGTTTGGCCTGCCGGAAGAAAAAATTGTCTACATTCCGCACGGTGCTCCAGGCCCAAGCAGCGAAAATCGCGATTCGCTTCGCCGCCGCCTCGGATTCAGCGGCCGCAAAGTGATGTTGACGTTCGGGCTTCTAAGCCGCGGCAAAGGAATTGAATCGGTTTTAGCCGCATTGCCGGGCGTCGTGCGCAAGGTGCCGGAAGCGCTGTATGTCATTGCCGGACAGACGCACCCAGAAGTGAAAAAGCGGGAAGGGGAGGCGTATCGCGAGGAGTTGAAATCGCTCATTCACCGTTTAGGGCTTGAGCGCCATGTCCACATGGAAGATCGGTATTTCAGCGAAGAGGAATTGATCGATTATTTGACGGCGTGCGATCTATACGTCACCCCGTACCCGGGCATGCAGCAAATCACAAGCGGCACGCTTGCCTATGCGGTCGGCGTCGGCCGTCCGGTCGTTTCGACGCCGTATGAGCATGCGCGCGATTTGTTGCAAGGTTGTGAAGAGCTGTTGTTGCCGTATGGTGATACGGCCGCCTGGGAAGAACGGCTCGGGCAGCTGTTGGCCGACGAGGCGGCGCTGAAGCGATGGGAGGAAAAGGTGCGCCAAATCGGGGCAAACACGCATTGGCCGCGCGTCGGCGAACAGCATGTCGCCTTGTTTGCGCGCATGTGCGCCGCGAAACGTGGGGAGGTGAAGACCATTGGCACCGTCAGTCATTAAGTTCGACCATCTCGAGCGCATGACTGACGACACCGGGTTGCTTGAGCATAGCCTTGGCCGCATCCCGCGCCGTCGCGAGGGTTATTCGACCGATGACAACGCCCGTGCCATTTGGGCGTGCCTGGAATGGCTGGCGCTATGCGAGGACAAAGGAGAGAAAGAGCGATTGCACCGTTTGCTTGACCGGTATTTGGCGTTTTTGCTTTGGGCGCAAAACGATGATGGCACGTTCCATAACAACTTTTTCTTCGACCGGACAAAAGAAGAGGAAACGCCGTCAGACGACTGCTTCGGGCGGTCGTTTTGGGCGGCGGCGTTGGCTTACGTTCGCCTCAGCGATCCGGCGCGGCGCGAGGCGGCAGCAGATATGTTGCGGCGGGCCATGCCGGCGGCTTGGGAGCTTCGTTCGCTGCGCGGCGTCGCCTGGGGGGTGGCCACTTGCGGCGTCTTATTGACAGAAGGACGCCCACTTGGCGTCGATCAAGAGGAAGTGGCAGCTTTGGCTGCACGGTTTGAAGAGCGACTGCTTGCGGCGTATTGGGAGCATGCTGGCGACGATTGGCATTGGTACGAGCCGGAGTTGACGTACGCCAACGGGGTGATGCCGTGGGCGCTTTGGACGGCATATCGGCGCGCGCCGCGGGATGAGGTGAAGGAAGTGGCGGAAAAAAGCCTTGCTTTCCTTATTGAAAAAATGAGCGGACCGGGAGACATCATCCGTCCGATCGGCAACCGCGGCTGGTGCAGCCGCCGCTACCGCGCCGATTGGGATCAACAGCCGCTTGATGTGATGAAGCTCGCTTTGGCGGCGCGCGAAGCGTATTGGGCAACGGACGACGAGCGTTATCGCGGCGTCGTCCGCCGCTGCCTCGCTTGGTTTTACGGACAAAACGACGGCAACGCGCCGCTTGCGGACCCAAGCGACGGCAGTTGCTGCGACGGGCTTGGCCCGAACGGCCCGAACCCGAATCGGGGGGCGGAGTCAACATTGTCGTACTTGTTAACAGCAGCAATCGCTCAATCGATTTCGGTGGAGGTGGTTGTCGATGAATCCATCAACAACGAAACCGTTCGCATGGCCGGCACACGTGTTTAAAGAATACGACATCCGCGGACGAGCCGGTGAGGAGCTCGATGAGTCGTTCGCGTATTGGCTCGGACGGGCCTTTGCCGACATGATGCAAAAGGAAGGAGAGAAGAGGGCGGTTGTCGGTCATGACAATCGTCTGTCATCGCCTCTCTTGCATCGGGCGCTCAAAGATGGGCTGCTCGATGGCGGCTGTGATGTCGTCGATATTGGACTTTCGACGACGCCGATGTTTTACTACAGCTTATACTACACGAACATTCCATGCGGCATGATCATCACCGCCAGCCATAACCCAGGGGATGAGAACGGATTTAAAATCGCCATGGGGAAAACGACAATTTATGGCGAGCGCATCCAAGCGCTGCGACGGGCGATGGAGCGGCTCAGCCAGGAACAGCCGCGTCCTGAAACAGCGCGGGGGCGCGAGGAAACGCTTGACCTTGCTCCGGCATATATCAAGATGTTGAAGGAGAAAATTAAGCTCGGTCCGCGCAAGCTGAAGGTCGTCGTCGACTGCGGCAACGGCACCCCATCGATCATTGCGCCACAAGTGCTCAAAGAGTGGGGATGCGATGTCATCCCGCTTTACTGTGAATCCGATCCGACGTTTCCGAATCATCATCCGGACCCGGTCGTGCCGGAGAACTTAACGGACTTGATTGAGATGGTGCGCAAGGAGCAGGCGGATCTTGGCATCGCGTTTGACGGCGACGGCGACCGGATCGGAGTCGTGGATGAAACGGGTGCGATCCGTTGGGGCGACCAACTGATGGTGTTGTTCTGGCGCGAGATTTTGAAGCGCCATCCAGGAGCCGACGCGCCCGTCGAAGTGAAATGTTCGCAAGCGCTCGTTGAGGAAATTGAGCGGCTCGGCGGGAAACCGTTCTTCCATCGCACCGGCCATTCGCACGTCAAAGCGACGTTGCGTCGTCGTCCGGAGATCCCGTTTGCCGGTGAAATGTCTGGTCATTTGTTCTTCAATGATGAGTTTTACGGCTATGACGATGCGCTGTACGCCGCTGGGCGCCTGCTTCGATTACTGTCGCACGATGAGCGCCCGCTGTCCGAGTGGTTTGCCGATGTGCCGCGGTACACGGCGACGCCGGAGACGCGCGTTGCTTGCCCGGAAGAGAAAAAACCAGCTGCCATTGCCGCGGTGAAAAACCGGTTCGCTGGCCGCTATCCGGTTGTTGACGTTGATGGCGCCCGCATCCAGTTCCCGGAAGGCTGGGGGTTGGTGCGGCCGTCGAACACGCAGCCGATTCTCGTCTTGCGTGCAGAAGCCAAGACGGAGGCTGCATTGGCGGAGATTAAGCGACAGCTGGCTGATTGCCTCGCCACCCTTGAATTGCGCATTGACTGGTGACGCCTTTTCTCCGAATGGTCTGCGCTTGTTGCCCTCTGTCCGTTTCAAAAGATTTGTTCCGGCGTGGGTCGTCCGTAGGGCTCCCACGCCGGTTTTTTCGGTGCTCACAATTCCCTATAAAGTTTTGCTTATGAAATAATCCGAGAGTTTTTCGTCTTGATTTCCCATAAAGGGTTTGTTCATAATAGATAAGGATAAAATTGTGTGAAAATAGGAGAGTTGAGGGCGTGGCGATCGGTGAATTGTTGCAGTATGTTCAAGATGCGTATGCGGCATTGACTGGGTTGAGCATCATTATTGTGGATAAACAAGGGGTTCCCGTAACGAAGGTTTCGAATATGACCGAGTTGGCAGAACGCATTTTATTTTCAGGACAAGAGGAAACATCTTCACTTCTTCCTTCACTTGAGCTAACTAAGGACGGATGGCAACGGCCGTCGATTGTCCCAATGGGATCTTTCGGCATGAAAAGCATCGTTGCACCTGTGATCGTTGATGGGCGGATTGAATATTGGATTTGGGCCGGAGTATTTGTAGAAGAGGAGACGAAGTGCTTCGTTTGTGAACACTCTGTGGAAAACATTGATGGAGGTCCCGTTGCTGTTGAGCCAGTAACGTTTCCAGCTTGGACTGTGGAGGCAACGTTGCAAGAGATTGAAAAGATGGCGTCTGTATGTAGTGGATTGTTGAACAATGAGCGCCGCTACCAGCAATATGACCATTATGCTGCACGTTTACAGTCAAGTGTAACGAGCGGTCCTGTTTTGGTCGATGTCAATCAGTTGTTCACAGAGTTGTTTAAGCTAGACGACCGTATCGATATGGCTTTATACATTAAGAAGATGCCTCATGGCTGGAGTGTGTTGGCTGCTAAAGGTGCAAAAGTTGAGAGGTTATGCGGCAAGGCAATTGATGTGTTGTTTCCGCCGCTTTCGTCTTCTCCACCATTTCGTCCAACTTATATTCAAGGCGCCGCTTTAGATCCCCGTTATTCCTTTTTTGTTCGTCATAATATCCGCCCAAAGGCGATGATTGCTTATCCAATGATGTATGGGGAAATGATGGACGGATGGATGGTAATTGGCAGCGAGACGGCATTTTCGTTGCCTGCGGAACTCAGCCGAGTAGGAACCATCCTTGTACAATATTGGTTGGTCCTTAGAAAATGTATAGAGACAGATGGAAAAATTGACCATCATTTTATGCGTTTATCAATGCTAATGGAAATTGCAAGAGCTATGAGGGTTGTCAAAAACGAGGAAGAGATCATCCGTATGATGGTCGAATTTGCTGCCGAACTCGGGTATGGAGATTTTGTTTGTGCTGTGTGGTGTCAAGGTGAGCAATTGAAGGTTGTTCACAAAGGTACGATTGATGAGAAAACAGTAGATTGCTATCGAGATGACGTGCATCGTCGCTATGACCGAAATGAAAGAAGGAAAAATGAGGTCCCGACTCTCATTCAAGTTGTTGATAAGATCCTAATGGAGGTGCCGTTTTCTATCGATGATCAACGCTATGGCGTCCTTGCTGTCCATCTTAGAGAAATGAAGATGTCCAAAGAAGCAGAAGTATATATGACTGCACTGACAGTCATCGGTATGCTGATGATTGGCAACGCCGTGTGCCGTGGGGATGATGGAGCAATTCATATTGACATGCTGTCAGAGCAGTTAACAGCTCGTGAGATGGATGTATTAGAATTGCTTGTTCAAGGTTATAGCAATCGTGAAATTTCTGAGCGGCTGTTCATTAGCGTGCATACAGTAAAAAATCATATTACAAATATTTTCCAAAAGATAGGTGTCAATGATCGGTCACAGCTGATTGCGCTTGTCTATCAGTTGAACCGTCGGCAAAGCAGCCGGTAAAGGGACATCATGGACGATCAAAGTCATGATGTCCTTTTTTTCGTTGTGTAGGAAATTGGAATGAGATCCATTTTGTATTATAATAAAAATAGTAAATAAGAACTATTTGGGATATTCAAAGAAAGGGGACTGTATGCAAGCGTCGATCAGAAAAGAAAATTTTCAACTGACAGTGGAGCATGCAAGCAAAACGAAGATAGGAGAATGACAATGGAGCCCGTAATCATGATCCGAACAATGAAGATCATGAAAATAGCGGATATTTTAAAAGCAATGGATACCACAGAGGAGTTAGCAAAAGAGATGGGTTTTTTGCCGCGTGATTGTCTTTTCCTTCGATTGGCGACGGAAGAGGCGTGTACTAATGCCTATGAATACTGTAAAAAAGAGAGGCGTTTTCCGTTCAATGTATTTTGGAAGAGAGAGGGATATAAATTCAAAATTATTATTAAGCAAAAGGGAGGCTGCTTTTCTATAGAGCCATCTGATGTCGTGAATACGGGAATGCGAGGAAGGGGGTTGCAGCTGATCTCCCACATTGTCGATCATGTATACGTGAAGCAAGTAGGGAATGATGTCTTGTTTTGTATGTGTAAATGTAAAAAATATCTATCGGAGGAATGAATATGGAAACAAAACAAGAGGCGATCTTTACTTTGACTTGGACTGAAGATATTACTTTAAACAATATCGGTGTATTCAGGCAAGCCCTAAAACAATTACTATCAGAAGGGGCGGATCAGTTGATTGTTAACATGGAAGGGGTTAAATACATCAACAGCGCTGGGCTTGGTATGATTGCAGACTGCGTCATGACAGCAAGATCGAAACAAAAAGAATTGGTCGTTGCAGGTGTGACGGGCTCCCTTGAAGAAATTTTCCGTATTGTGAAATTTTCTTCTTTCATGAAATTATTCCCGACAGAGAAGGAAGCTATTGATTATTTCAGCGGAGAATGACGTTCTATGGTGGACGGATTCTGGGACGATGTGCAGCGGTATGACCACCAAGCTTGGCGAGGGTTGCTTCGTGAATTAGAGCGAATGAATGTATTCGCCGGGTTGCAAGATGATGTATATTGGGTAGCGGAACCGGAAAACGGACAAATTCTGTTCATCTCATCATCTTGTGAGCAGCTGTACGGATTGTCTCCCGACGATTTTTATGGTGATCCGAATGTGTGGATGAGAGTGTCTCATCCAGATGATCATGCCAAGGTGGTCGAAAAATGGCCGCTTTTTTCCTTGAAGAACACAAATATAAAAAAATATCGAATTATTAATCAGCGAGACGGTTCTGTTCGTTGGGTTATCGAGAAAATATTTCCTGTTTTGGATCGGATAGGAGAAACAAGATTGATTAGTGGTGTGGTTACTGATTTGACGTCAATCAAAAGAATGGAAGACGAACAGCGCCTAGCTAGGGATGTATACGATACAATTGAACAAGCAATGTTAGTAACTGATGAAAAATTTATCATACAGCTGATTAATCCAGCGTTCACAAAATTTACAGGATATGGATCGGAAATTATTGGCCAGCCTCTGACAATTTTGTATACAGGTTACTATGATGCATGGTTTTATGACTTCGTAAAAGGCGGGATAAAAAAGAAAGGGGAGTGGGGAGGGAGAATCCGATGGAGAACGAAAAACGGTTCGTCTTGTGTTAGGAAAACTATTGTGCGTGAAATTAGTGGCTCTATGGGAGAGACGGTCTTTTATTTATTTTTATTTTCTAGTCTTGCGGATGAGATGTTATCGATTGCATCCATAAAAGATGACCTGCGGCTGGCCCGCGAGGTGCAAAAGCGCGTGTTGAGCAAGCCGTTGTCAGCCAAAGGAATCCAGATTGCCGGAACGTACATCCCATCGCGGGAGCTGGGTGGCGATATGTACGCCTGGTATCCGATCGACAAACAGCGGTACGGCATTTTTTTAATGGATGTGATGGGTCATGGGGCAGCGGCTTCGCTCATTTGCATGTCGGTCCGCTCGCTCTTAAACGGCGTCATCCGCAAAGGGATCGTTCCGACGGAAGTGTTTCGCGAGTTGAACCGCCATATGCGCCAGTTGTACCACGAAAACGGGCGGATGACGTATTATTTCACCGCCGTATATGTTCTGGTGGATGTCAAGGAACGGATGATTGAATATGCATCAGCCGGCCATCCGCCGGGGTTTTTGTTCCAACCGGACGGAACGGTGGCGGAGTTGGACCGCGGCTGCGCGCCGATCGGGCTGCTTCCGCGCCTTTTTGTCGACAGCGGCCGGTTGCGCTACGAGCCGGGGGCGACGCTTGTGTTGTATTCCGACGGGGCGATCGAAGGGGAAACGGGCTCTGTCCGGCAAAAGATTGAAGCGTTCCGCGATGCGCTGGCGCCGCATATTTTATTGGACGAGCAAGTGCTTTTGGACCATCTGCGCCGCCATTTTGCGCAAAAAGGGCCGCTTCCAGACGATTTTTCGGCTGTGGTGGCGAAGCTGGGCTAAAGAAATGGCTGCAAGAAGATCGATTCCATCATCTTGAGCGTGTATGACAGGGGCCGCCGCATCGAAGCAAAAAATCGATGTGATGTCGAAAAAACCGATTTTCTTTTATACGCCATTTACGGTAAAATGAAGACAATTATACTGTTAATGGAGAATACAATATAGAAAAGGCAACAGGAGGGAAGGCATATGGCGGTGACAAATCCGGCTGGATTTTGGAAGCGGCTGTTGGCTAACTTGTTGGATGCGATTGTCGTCGGCATTCCGATTTCGATCATCGGCTATTTCATCACTGGCAGTTGGGAAACGAACTGGTTTACGTCATTAGCGAACATCCTTTACGCGTTAATCGTTCCGGCTGTTTGGTACGGATATACGGTCGGCAAGCGGATGCTTGGCATCCGGATTGCGAAAGTCAACGGCGGAAAAGTCGGCATCGGCACGATGTTTTTGCGCTCGTTCGTTGGCGGACTCGTATACTTTATCACGTTCGGCATTGGTCTCATCATTAGTGCGATTATGGTCGCTGCAAGAGAAGACAAACGCTCCATTCACGATTTTATCGCCGGCACGTATGTGACAACGGAAAAACCGGCGGTGTAAAGCGGAAAACAACAGGTGGTGCCCCAATCGAACGGGGCGCCTTTTCTTATTTTCTTCACCGATTAGAAGCGAGCAAAAGCATGATGTTTTCGAGCGGGTCCTTGTTAGATCAGAAAACTTTGCAGCTCCACAATTCATGATTAGAATCAGGAAGGAAAATGAACGGTCATTCACGAATCTATTTATGCGGCGAAGAAATAAGAAAGGCGTTTGCATCATGGCAAAAGGAGGAGAGCGTTTTGTCATTAGCAAGTTATATCATCCGCACCATGTTTATCGTCATTCCTGGCACGGCGGTGATCGGCGCTGCCGTCTGTTCATTCAATGACATTCATGGAGCGGCATTTTGGTGGACGATTGCAGCGACTATTCTATTTGGAGCACTAGTCGGTTTCGTTTCTGCAACCCTCAATTATCGGCGGTTTGTTGCCCCGATTGCCGTTATTAACGAACATTTAGGAAAGATGACAGGCGGAGATTTGACGGCGCGCATACCGCTTGATCGCGTGCAGCAACTGCGGTCGATTGCGGCGTCGTTAAACGATATGGCAAACGCTTGGCAAAGTGTGATGGGGCAAATTCAACATCATGCCGAAGAAGTAGCGCAATATTCTCAGCAGCTTGCCGCCGTCGCCGAACAGACGACGAAAGCGACAGAGCAAATTGCGACAACGATGGAAACGCTTGCGGCAAGTGCGGAGGAGCAGGCCGATGCTGTTCGCACCACCGCCGCGTCCGTGCATGATATTTCCCAAACATTGAGCGACGTCGCTTGCCATACGAAAGAAGTGGCGCACCGGGCTGAGAAAACATCGGCGAAAGCAGAGGACGGCAAGCAGTCAATCGGACAAATGTCCGAGCAAATGCAGTTCATTTACGATCATGTGCAAACGCTCGGCCAGGTGGTGAAAGGGCTTGGGGAGCGTTCCAACGAGATTGGACAGATTACGGAAGCGATCACTGGCATTGCGTCGCAGACGAATTTGTTGGCGCTCAATGCCGCGATCGAAGCGGCGCGCGCCGGCGAGCAAGGGAAAGGGTTTGCAGTTGTCGCGGATGAAGTGCGGAAGCTCGCAGAACAATCAGCGCGCTCAGCGCAACAAATTTCCGAGCTGATCGGTTACGTTCAAGAAGAAACGAAGCGGGCGGTTGCGTCTGTCGAACAGGTGATCTCCGAAGTGGCGAAAGGATTGAACGTGGCGGCGGCATGCGGCCAATCATTTGCCCATATTCGCGAGGAGGTCGGCCAAGTGAGCAAACAAATTGGACAAGTATCGTCCGCCATCGAGCAAATGACGGAGCATGCCCGCCAAGTGAACGACGCACTCCAACAGATGACCAATATTGTCGAACAGTCAGCGTCCGGTGCGGCCAACGTATCGGCAGCGACGCAGGAACAAATGGCTTCCGTCGAGGAAATCGCCTCTTCGTCGACATCGCTCGGTCAGATGGCGGACGAGATGCGGGCCATGCTGAAGAAATTTTCTGTGTGAGTGAGGAAAAGGACGCTTTCTTCGAGAAAGAGGGGCTTTCAAACGACGTGTGGGAGTCAACGTTTAGAATAAAATGGTTTGCATCTTTGCCAATTGCCTGATAAAATAAAGAAAAGTCAGTCATCATGGTGATACGCTTATCTGCTAGGGGAGTCCGAGAGCCGGGCTGAGAAAAGAACGCGATGAAGTTCTTTGACCCTTTGAACCTGATCTGGGTCATGCCAGCGTAGGGAAGCAGGCAGCGGGAACAGATGGACGTGTCTTGTTCATTTGGCCTTTTGCCTTCGATCAGGTTCCGGTGTCGGAACCTGTTTTTATTTTGAATCGGCCGCCATCGCCTATTCTCGTGTTTGCCCCGCTTCAGACGGTGTGGCTTCAGATCTGATCTTTCATAATTTTATGTTGAAAGGGGAAGCCACGCATGGAAAACATTCGCTCGTTTATGTCGTTTCCGGAAAGCCGCAAAGTGTACATCGAAGGGTCGCGTCCGGATGTGCGCGTGCCGATGAGAGAAATTGCGTTGTCGCCAACGAAAACGCCGCAAGGAATGGTGGACAACAAACCGGTGCGTGTCTACGATACGACGGGCCCGTATACGGATCCCGATTTTGAACCGGACGTGGAGAAAGGCTTGCCTTCTCTTCGTCGCCGCTGGATTGTCGAGCGCGGCGATGTCGAAGAAGTGAAGCCATCAGCGGCCGCCGGCGTCCGCCCGCTGCCGTTCGTGCGCCGTCCATTGAGGGCAAAGCCCGGAAAAACCGTGACGCAAATGCATTATGCCAAACGGGGAATCATCACACCAGAGATGGAGTTCGTCGCGATTCGTGAACAAATCGATCCAGAAATGGTCCGCCAAGAAGTCGCCGCTGGTCGAGCCATTATTCCGGCCAATATTAACCATCCAGAGAGCGAACCGATGATCATCGGCCGTCGTTTCCATGTGAAAATTAATGCCAATATCGGCAACTCGGCTGTTTCTTCATCGATTGAAGACGAAGTGGAAAAATTGCTTTGGGCGGTGCGTTGGGGCGCCGATACGGTCATGGATTTATCGACCGGCAAACACATTCATGAAACGCGCGAGTACATCATCCGCAATTCGCCGGTCCCCGTGGGAACGGTGCCGATTTATCAGGCGCTCGAAAAGGTAGGAGGGGTGCCGGAGAAGCTGACATGGGACGTGTACCGCGAGACGCTCATCGAGCAGGCTGAACAAGGAGTCGACTACATGACGATCCACGCCGGTGTGCGGCTTCATTACATTCCGCTCACCGCCAACCGGACGACCGGAATTGTCTCGCGCGGCGGCTCGATCATCGCCCAATGGTGTTTGGCCCACCATGAAGAAAACTTTTTGTATACGCATTTTGAAGAAATCTGCGAGATTTTGAAACAATATGATGTCGCGATCTCCCTTGGCGACGGCTTGCGTCCCGGCTCCATCGCCGATGCGAACGATGAGGCGCAGTTTGCGGAACTCAAGACGCTCGGCGAGCTGACGAAAATCGCCTGGAAGCATGATGTGCAGGTGATGATCGAAGGGCCGGGGCACATTCCGATGCATAAAATTCGCGAAAATGTCGAGCGGGAACAGGACATTTGTCATGGAGCGCCGTTTTATACGTTAGGGCCGCTTGTCACCGACATCGCGCCCGGGTATGACCATATTACGTCAGCGATTGGCGCCGCCATCATTGGCGCTTATGGGACGGCGATGCTTTGTTACGTAACGCCCAAAGAACATTTAGGGCTGCCGAATAAAGAGGACGTACGCGCCGGGGTCGTGGCCTATAAAATCGCCGCCCATGCGGCTGATCTGGCAAAAGGGCATCCAGCCGCTCAGCAGCGTGACGACGCGCTCTCGAAAGCGCGCTTTGAATTTCGTTGGAACGATCAGTTCAATTTATCCCTCGATCCGGAACGAGCCCGAGAATACCATGATGAAACATTGCCGGCTGAGGCGGCGAAAACGGCCCATTTTTGTTCGATGTGCGGGCCGAAATTTTGTTCCATGAACATTTCACATGAACTGCAACGGAAAATCAAAGAGGAGGGGATGAAAGAAAAGGCGCAACAATTTATTCGGCAAGGGTCATCGCTGTATCAATGACAAGAAGCGGGTTGCGATGCTCGGCATGGTGGCGAGGATATGGAAGTTCGATCAACGGAAAAAGCATGAGCTGGAAAACGCTCGGTGCTGATCGAAGCAGCGGAGGGGGGCGAATGTTCATCGCCCCTCTTGTTTGTTCTGCAAATTGGTGCGGTTCCTTATTATTTTAAAAATATATAATTTTTAAAAAATATATTTACAAATCGTTTCGAATTGATTATGATAATGGCATAAGGTGCAAATTTTGAATCATAGAATGATCATGCGGGGAAAACTGCGCAGTCTATCGCGGCGCCTTCGCCGGCGCTTCGCTTCCATAGACAGCGGCCAGTTGCGTCATCGAACCGTGGATGATGCCGGCCGCTTCTTTTTATGGCGAAAGGGCCGGGTTTCAGAAGGTTGATCGCGTTTTTCTCGCAGCTTCGTGAGAAAGCTTGCTTTTCGAGCAACAAGACTCTGATGATGTCTTGATGTGCGAAAGCCATTGGTATGATCAGCCGCTTCTTGAACGTGAGACGGGCATGAGGGCAATGTGCGTGCGCATAAACTGAAACGAAAGACCATGAGGAGGGATGGGATTGAACACATTTTCCGATATTGTGCAGACGATGCCGCCATATTTGTTCTCCCGATTTCAGAAGAAAAAAGAAGAACTGCTAAAGATCGGGGTCGATGTCATTGATTTAGGGATCGGCGCCCCCGATTTGCCGCCCCCTTCCTTTGTCATCGAAGCGTTGAAAGAAGCGCTCGATGCGCCAGAACACTATACGTATTCGCCGTATGGCGGCTGCAGGGAGTATCGGGAAGCGGTCGCGCGTTTTTATGAACGGGAATATGGCGTCAAGCTCGATCCGGAGACCGAGGTGTTGGCGTTAATCGGCTCGAAAGAAGGAATCGTCCATTTGCTGCAAGCCGTTCTCAATCCCGGCGAGCTCGCCTTAGTGCCTGATCCAGGCTATCCTGTCTACCGGACGGCCGTCCATTTTGCCCGCGGCCAGAGCCGATCGCTGCCGCTCGATGCGCAACATGGTTATATTCCTCGGTTTGATGCGCTTCCCTCGTCCGTTTATGACCAAGCGAAAATCATGTTTCTCAATTATCCGAGCAATCCGACGGCCGCCGCTGTCGATTTGGATGTATTGGCCGAAGCCGTTTCACTTGCCCGTCGGCACCGGATGTTCATTGCTCATGATGCGGCCTACTCGTTCGTGACGTTTGCCGGTTTTCAAGCGCCGAGCATTTTGCAGGTGGACGGGGCAAAGGAAGTGGCGGTGGAATTTGGATCGTTGTCCAAAAGCTATAACATGGCCGGCTGCCGCATCGGATATGTGGTCGGAAACCGGGACATGATTCGAGCGCTTTCGGTGATCAAGAGCAACACGGATACGTGCCAGTTTATTCCGATCCAGAAGGCGGCGGCGGCCGCTTTAATGAACGGACAGACGTTTATTCGAGAAAATAGCCGCATTTATGAACAACGCATGAATAGGATGGTCGAGAAACTCCGAGAACTGGGCATCGACGTGCAACGGCCGAAAGCGACCTTTTTCTTGTGGATCCCGGTCTATGACGGATACTCATCCGAACGATTTGCCGCCAAACTGCTCGAAGAAGCGGGAGTCATCGTCACACCGGGAACAGCGTTTGGACCCGCAGGGGAAGGATATGTCCGCGTATCGCTGTCAGCGCCGCTCGAGCGTCTAGAGCAAGCCGTTGAACGATGGAAGCAAGTGAATTGGGAGGAATCGGCGCCATGAAGCGAACGATGCGTCACATCACGGTGGCTCAAGCCATCGTCGAATGTTTCAAACAGGAACAAATCCGTTATGTGTTTGGTGTGCCGGGGGAAAGTTATTTGCCCCTGCTTGATGCCATCTATGATGAGCCATCCATCGAGTTCATCTCCGCCCGCCATGAAGGGGGTGCTTCCTTTATGGCGGAAGGGCATGCGAAAGCGTCGCAAAAGTGCGGCGTCGTGCTGGCTACAAGGGCGGTTGGCGGGGCGAATTTGGCGATTGGCGTCCATACCGCGAGGCAAGATTCCACTCCGATGGTCGTGTTTTTGGGGCAAGTGAACAGCCGCTTCCTAGGGCGTGAAGGATTTCAGGAAGTCGATATGGAAGCGTTTTTTCGTCCGATCGCAAAATGGGTGGTCGAAATTCGCGAAGCCGAGCGGGTGCCAGAGCTGGTGCAACGGGCGTTTCGCACCGCGAAAACAGGGCGGCCCGGCCCCGTCGTCGTTTCACTGCCAGAAGATGTCTTTTCCAAAACGATAGCGGAAGCAGTGATAGCCGAGACCGATGTGCCGAAGCCGGCACCAAGGCAAGAGGATATACGGAATATAAAGGAGCGGCTCGAGCGCGCCAAAAGGCCGCTCGTGATTGCCGGCGGCGGCGTCAAATGGTCGGGAGCGGAGCAGTTGCTGCGCTTATGGGCGGAAAAGTATGCACTTCCGGTCATGGCGGCGTTCCGGCGGCATGACGTGTTTCCCCACAACCATCCGTGCTATGTCGGACACCTAGGTCTAGGGTCGCCCAAAGCGGTCATCGAAACGGCCGAGCAGGCGGATGTGGTGATGGCATTGGGAACGCGGCTATCGGAAGTAACGACACAAGATTACCGTTTGCTCTCTCCCAATCAGACGCTGATTCACATCGATATTGACAGCGATGGATTCGGAAAAGTGTATGCACCGGATCTCGCGGTTTGGGCTGACTGTCAGGAAGTGCTGTCCCGTTTGCTCGATCTCGCGGTGCGGCCGTCTTGGCAAGAATGGGCGGCTGAACGGAGGAAACGGTACGAACAAACAGCCAGGCTGCCGGTGGAACATCGCAATCTCTATGAAGCTGTGATGGCAAGTTTGGCGCGCCATTTGCCAAAAAATGCGGTCATTACGAACGATGCCGGGAATTTCGCCGGTTGGCTCCATGCTTTTTTCTCGTTTGGGGATGGGCACACGTACATCGGCCCGACGTCAGGAGCGATGGGATATGGCATGCCGGCCGCCATTGGCGCGAAACTGGCCTTTCCCGACCGGACCGTCGTTTCTTTATCCGGGGATGGCGGCTTTATGATGACGGTGCAGGAGTTGGAAACGGCCGCTCGATACGATATTCCGATCATCAGCATTGTGTTTAACAATCATATGTACGGCACCATCCGCATGCATCAAGAATTGCAGTTTCCGGGGCGGGTCATCGGCACCGATTTAGGCCGCGTGTCGTTTGCCCGTTTGGCAGAATGCCTAAACGGCCGCGGGTTCCAAGTACAGACGGAACAACAGTTCACGGAAGCGCTTCTGTTGGCGCTTGAGGCCAAGAAGCCGACGGTGATTGAAGTATTGGCCGATCCGGACCACATTTCGGTGGCCGCCACGATCCAGGACTTGCGGGCCAAGAGGAAGTCCTGACGATCATCGCTCGGCGTTCAATGTATAAATTATCTCAATAAATCATCTAGAAAAATGGGGGAGTATACAGTGAAAATCCAAAACTATATCAATGGAGAATGGAAGGAGCCAAGCACCGGGCAATTTGCGCCGGTGATTAATCCGGCGACGGGGGAAACGATTGCCGAGGTGGCGATGTCCGGGCCAAACGATATTGATGAGGCCGTTCAGGCAGCCAAAGAAGCGCAAAGACAGTGGGCGCTCGTGCCGGCGCCGAAACGCGCGGAAGTTTTATATCGAGTCGGCATGCTGCTAAAGGAGCGGAAAGAACAATTGGCACGGCTGTTGACGATGGAAATGGGCAAGGTGATCGAGGAAGCGCGCGGCGAAGTGCAGGAAGGCATTGATATGGCGTTTTATATGGCGGGGGAAGGGCGGCGGTTGTTCGGCGATACGACGCCGTCTGAGCTGAAAGACAAGTTTGCGATGAGCGTCCGCGTGCCGGTGGGGGTTGTCGGCATCATCACTCCTTGGAACTTTCCGATTGCCATCGCAACGTGGAAGTCGTTCCCCGCGATTGTGGCCGGCAATGCGGTCGTATGGAAGCCCGCGCCCGAGACACCGATCATGGCGCAGGAATTAGCTCGCATTTTTGAAGAAGCGGGCTTGCCTCCGGGAGTGTTTCATGTGGTCCACGGTGACGGACCGACAGTCGGCAATGCGCTCGTCGAGCATCCGGATGTCAAGGTCATCTCATTTACCGGATCGAATGAAGTCGGGCGGATGATTGCGGAAAAATGCGGACGACTGTTGAAAAAAGTGTCGCTCGAAATGGGTGGGAAAAACGCGGTGATCGTCATGGATGATGCCGATTTGACATTGGCGGTTGACGGCATCATCTGGAGTGCGTTCGGCACATCAGGCCAGCGGTGCACGGCGTGCAGCCGGGTCATCGTCCATGAGCGGGTGAAACAGGAGCTTGAGCGGCGTCTGCTGGAAGCCGTGAAAACATTGAAAATCGGCAACGGGTTGGATGAAACGGTCAAAGTCGGACCCGTCATCCATGAAGAGGCGCTGCAAAAGATCGACCGCTACGTGCGCATTGGCGTAGAAGAAGGGGCGAAATTGCTGATTGGCGGTCATCGACTGCGCGAGGGCGACTATGCGCGCGGCTTTTACTACGCGCCGACGATTTTCACCGATGTCACGCCGAATATGCGCATCGCCCGCGAAGAAATTTTCGGCCCGGTTGTATCGATCATGTCCGTCCGCAGTTTGGACGAAGCGATCGCCGTCAACAACAGTGTCGATTACGGGCTGTCAAGCGCCATTTTCACCCGCGATGTCAACCGCGTCTTCCGAGCAATGCGCGATTTGGACACCGGCATCGTGTATGTCAACGCCGGCACGACAGGGGCGGAAATTCATTTGCCGTTTGGCGGCACGAAAGGGACGGGCAACGGCCACCGCGACTCCGGCGTCGCGGCGCTTGACGTCTTCACCGAATGGCGGAGCATTTATGTCGATTTCAGCGGCAAGCTGCAACGGGCGCAAATCGATACCGATGATTGAACCGGGCTGTCGCTTGCAACATGGCCGGCAAAAGAGAAGCGAAGATCAACGTGGAACCTATATCGTGAATCGAAGCGGCGGCCGCGGCAACGATGTGAAAACAGCGGCTGTCATGTAAGCGTATGGCAAACAATCGGTGACAGAGGGGGAAAGAACGATGAAAGTGCTCGTGCTTGGAGCGGGGCTGATGGGAAAAGAAGCGGCGCGCGATTTAGTGCAAAGCCAAGATGTTGAGGCGGTGACGCTGGCGGATGTCGATTTGGCCAAGGCGGAGCAGACGGTGCGGCAGCTTCATTCCGAAAAGCTTGCCGCTGTGCGGGTGGATGCCGGCGATCCGCAACAACTGGCAGCGGCCATGCAAGGGCATGATGTCGTCGTCAATGCCTTGTTTTACCGCTTCAATGAAACGGTGGCGAAAACAGCTATTGCAGCTGGCGTCCATTCTGTCGATTTAGGCGGCCATATCGGCCATATCACCGACCGGGTGCTTGAGCTGCATGAACAAGCCCAAGCCGCTGGGGTGACGATCATTCCGGATCTTGGCGTCGCGCCGGGGATGATCAACATTTTATCCGGCTATGGGGCGAGTCAACTCGATGAGGTGGAATCCATCTTGCTGTATGTTGGCGGCATCCCCGTCCGCCCCGAACCGCCGCTCGAGTACAACCATGTGTTTTCGCTCGAGGGGCTGCTTGACCATTACACCGATCCGTCTCTCATTATCCGCGACGGCCAAAAGCAGGAAGTGCCGTCGCTTTCGGAAGTCGAGCCGATTTATTTCGACCGGTTCGGGCCGCTTGAAGCGTTTCATACCTCAGGAGGGACGTCGACGCTCTCGCGCTCGTTTCCGAACTTGAAGCGGCTCGAGTACAAAACGATCCGCTACCGCGGCCATGCAGAAAAATTTAAGCTGCTCGTCGATTTGAATTTGACGCGCCACGATGTGGAAGTGGAGGTCAATGGATGCAAAGTCAAACCGCGCGATGTGCTGCTTTCCGTCCTGAAGCCGCTCCTTGATTTGAAAGGGAAAGATGATGTGGTGTTGCTTCGGGTCATCGTCGGCGGTAGGAAAGATGGAAAGGAAACGGTGCTGGAATACGAAACCGTCACGTTCAATGACCGCGAAAATAAGGTGACGGCGATGGCGCGTACGACGGCCTACACCATTTCCGCTGTCGCTCAGCTCATCGGCCGTGGGGTGATCACCAAGCGCGGCGTCTATCCGCCGGAGCAAATCGTTCCGGGGGATGTGTATATGGAGGAGATGAAAAAACGAGGCGTTCTTATCAGTGAGAAGCGGACGGTTCATAGCTGAACAGCAAGCGCCATAAGCAGGAGGATGGAAGCAGTTTCGTGAAAAAGGGCAATGCTTCGCCGCCGCGAACACGATGGCAAAATGGCTGCGGCCGGGAAGCGAATTGTGAACAACGCCCGTTCCCGTCTGGAACGGGCGTTTTCTGATTTTAGACGCGAAATGATTGTTATCGCCTGTTTTTTTTACGGCTATGCCGTTTTGGGTGCCGAAGTCTTGCGCTTGCGCCAGGAAAGGAACAGGAAGGCGATGAGCGCCAGCGCCATGGCCACCATAAACGGCGCTTTTGAAGAAATGGTGTGGCCGATGATGCCGGACAGCACCGGAGCGACAGCCGCCCCGAGCCAGCGGACGAAATTGTACGTGCCGGACGTCACTCCCCGCTCATATGGCGATGTTTCCATCACATAGCTTGTAAACAAAGCGTTGTTGAGTCCGGAGACGAGCCCAGACAAAATGATGAGCGTTACCATAAGCCATGTCGGCTTGGCGACTACAAGAAGCAGCAATAAGGCTGCGAACATCAGCAAACCGTATGGCAAAATTCCCCTTGGTTCATATTGTTTCTCAAGCTGATGGGCGAGCACCGCTGAGCCATAAGCAAGGCAGAGCCCCCAGCCGAAGAAAACGAGGCCGATTTGGATGGCCGACAGTCCAATGATCAAAGGCGAATACGCCAATACGACGAAAAAGCCGTAATAGTAAAGCATGCCGCCGACCGCCCCTTTTAAAAATGGCGGGAACGAAAGCAACCGCCGCATTTCTTGCAGGCCGACCGCTTTTTTCGGCTTTCCTTTGTTCGGATCATAGACGAAAAAGGTGACGAGTAAAAAGGCAATGAAAATCAAGACGCTCGTGCCGAGAAAAGGATAGCGCCATGAATGTTGGCCGAGCAGTCCGCCGACGAGCGGACCGCCGGCCATGCCGAGACCGATCGCTGCTTCATACAGGCCGACCGCGGTGCTTGCCTGCGGCGTCAACGCGATCAACAACGTCATGGCTGTGGCGAAAAATGTCGCATTGCCCAATCCCCAGCCGGCGCGAAAGAGCGACAGTTGCGGAATAGTAGAAGCAAAGCCGCACAACAACGAAAAAATCGTAACGAGGCCAAGCCCGATCACCATCATTTGTTTATCGCCGATACGGCTGACAACAAGACCGACCGGGATCATCATGACCGCCATCGTCAAAATGTAGGCGGTAAACAACATTTCGACTTGCCAATGGGTGGCGCCGATGCTTTCGGCGATGACCGGCAAAATCGGGTCGACGATCCCGATGCCCATAAACGCTAAAAAGGCGGCGGCGACGGTAATCCATCGCGCCCTTGTTTTTCTCCCTTCCTCCATTATTCTTCTCTCCTTTCTTGCAAGAGGGCGTCTACCCGCTCTGCCATTTGGTCCAGCTCTTGCTTCAGCATGGCCATCTTCTTCATTTTCTCTTCCAGCATGGCGATTTGCCGACGCAATCCAGCGCTGATTTGTTCCAGTTCACGCCGTTTTTCGCTCCCAGCGGCCGCATGTCGGTATTCCGCCCGATGCGTCTCCATCGTTTCTTTCAGCGCCAAAAAATGCTGCAGCTCTTGAAGCGAAAAGCCGAGCACTTCGCGCGCGGCAACGATGTTTTTCAGCCGTTCGATGTCCTCAGCTGTATAAAGGCGTGTGCCGCCTTCGCTGCGCGCCGGCGGCTTGATCAAGCCAATCTCCTCATAATAGCGGATCGTCCGCTTTGTTAGGCCGGTTGCTTTGGCGACGTCATCGATTTTGAATCGGTCCATTCGGGGCCCCTCGCTTTATCGTGATCACGATCATTTTTACAAATATAACATTAACGTTAACGTTATATTTTTGTCAATAGCTATTTAGAAGGCCGGTGAAAAACCGCTGTTTGCTTTGATCGATGGGTGAACGTGTGAAAGTAGGGGCTGATGCTACAAGGTTTTTCTACTTGAGAAGCGATTCCAGGAAGCTGTTGCCCTAGTAAATCACCGGCCTTTTCGATGAGATGTATACCGCATCAAAAAAGAATATCCCGATTGGGTTCGGGATCCCCATTGCTCGTCAAGGATCTGTTGGTTTTGCTTTTTTGGCTTCAAGCACTTCTTTGACCGCCGCTTCAATTTCTTGATAGCTTGTGCAGCGGCAAATATTCGACTCCAGCCATTCTTGAATCGTCGCCTCATCGGCGTTTGGGCGCCGCTCGATGAGCGCGTGGGCGTTCATAATGAATCCAGGAGTGCAATAGCCGCACTGAAAGGCGAAGTGGCGGACGAAGGCGTGCTGAATGGGGGCATCATCAAGCCCTTCGATCGTGGTGATGTCTTTGTCGACTGTCTCAATCGCGAGCATCATGCATGATTTGATCGGCGTGCCGTCGACTAAGACGGTGCAGGCGCCGCAGTCGCCGTTCAAACAGCCTGGCTTGGCCCCGGTCAGCCCCAGCCCATCGCGTAAAACAAACAGCAGCGTTTCGGATTGGCGAGCGACGATCGATCTTCGTTCTCCATTAATGGATAGCACAAGCTCCCGCTTTGTCGTTTCCTCCATGTCCACATGCCCACCTCCTGTTTAGACGGTTTCTCTGTCTCCGAGCTCACCAAGCATATCTTCAAGCAGCTGGGCGGCCACGAACAGCCGGTAGTCCGCCGAGCCTTCAATATCGTGCAAAATCGGGCGAGGGAAGGCGTCAACCGCCGCTTGGATTCGTTCACCAACTGGGCGGCTCCGGTCGTTTACATGCGCCTCGACTTCAGCGGAGCGGAACGGGAACGGACAGACGCCGCTTAGAGCAACGCGAACCGTCCCGTCTTTTTTCAGCGCTACAATCGTCACAAGCGGGTAGCCGACTTCCCCTTGTTTGCGGCGCTTGCGATGGAAATGGGGCAGGGTGGCGGCGGCGCGATCGACCTTAAATTGGACGACAAATTCACCGCGGCCAAGCTGCAGCTGTTGATGAAACAAGTCAAGGAAGCGGCATTGCCGAATGCCGTATGGCCCGGCGATGATGGCATCCGCCTCGGCGACGAATAGCGGCAGTGCGGTCTCACGGTAAAAAATTTGCCCGCAAATGTTGCCGCCGAGCGTAATTTGGTTGCGCGCTGTCCGGTCGGCAACTTCTCGCGCCGCTTTTGTCAATAACGGGAACGGATTTGCTTCTTCGAGCTCGGCGAGGGAGAGCGCCGCTCCAAGTACGAGAGAATCATGGCCGACATCAAGAGCCCGACATTCAGGGATCGCTTTTATATCAATGACGGCGGCGGTGCGGACAAGGTTCAAACGAGACAACGTGATGATCTCCGTGCCGCCGCCGTAGTAGAGCGGCCGTTTTCCGTCTCGCTCGAGAGCGGCAAACAGCGCTGTCGCTTCGGTGATCGACTGCGGCCGGTAGTAGGCAAAGTCAAACGGAACCATAGGAGTCTCCTTTCTGTGTCCGCCAAATGAGTTCCGGCACAAGCGGCAGTTTATTGAGCGGAACGCCGGCAGCGAGCGACAAGGCGTTGGCCAAGGCGGCGGGCATGGCGATTAGGCCGTGTTCGCCGATGCCGCGGGCGCCGTATGGGGCATCGATTTGCGGCGTTTCGACAAATTCAACGATGTACTCCGGATGTTCGCCGAAGCGGATCGGCCGGTATGTGCGCAGCTGCGGGTTTAAGACGCGTTGCTCTTTGTCAAACAGAAACCCTTCGCGGCTGGCAAAGCTTAGCCCCATGCTCATCGCTCCCATGGCCTGGCCAAGCGCTGCCTTTGGGTTGAGCACTTTGCCGGCGTCAATGACCGCATACGCTTTGACAATGCGATACGTGTAGTCGCGGCGGTTGAACTCAATTTCCACTCCTTCGGCGCATACGCCCCACTCTGGGCCCGGTTTGCCGGCGCCGGTCTTTGGATCAAGGGGGGTCAAGCGGCGCAAAATGTAGTGGCCGTGCCCGATCACTTGCCCGCCGATGGCGTTGCCATTTGGGAACTTGTAGCCATAGGCGATGTCTTTGATCGGAAGAAAGATGGCCGGGTCATCGCGCAAAAAGACGCGCCCGAACCCGACTTCCAAATCGTCCGGTGAGGCCCGCAAGACGCAGGCGGCGATGTCTTTTAACTGACGGATGGCATCATCGGCAGCGGCAAGCGCCGCGCGTCCGGCCATAAACGTCCCGCGGCTGGCAACCGTTTTCCAATGTTCGGGCGTCGTCTGTGTATCGATGTCCATTTTGACATGAACTTGATCGACATCCATCTTCAGCCGTTCGGCGACGATTTGTGCGAGCACCGTTTTTGTGCCCGTTCCGATTTCGACGACGCCGGAGATGACGTTGACACTGCCGTCGGAGTTGAACGTTAAAATGACGCCGGAACTCGCGTCGGTGTCGATTGTCGATGTTTTCCAGCCGGCGCCGATTCCTTTCGCTCTTACCGTATAGGCATCCACTTCGACGCGCTGCCACTCGTCCCAGTGCATCAGTTCGCGCAATCGGTCGAGGCAGGCTGGCATGTTGCCGACGTTGCTTTTGGTGAGCCGCACTTGCGTGGGCGTCGTGTGGCCTGGGTGGATGGCGTTTTTGCGCCGCACTTCCCATGGGTCAAGCTGCAGTTCCTGGGCCAGCTCATCGATGGCCCGCTCGATGGCAAAGGCCTGTTCACAATGGCCAAAGCTGCGAAACGGCGTCGCGTACGGGCGGTTCGTATAGACGCACAATGAATCACAAAAAACGTTTTCGACATGGTACGGGCCGGTGCAATCAACGGCCGCGGCGCGGCTGACATCGATCGCCTTGTCGGAATAAGCCCCGCCGTCAAATAGAAATAAGATTTCCATGGCCTTGAACAAGCCATCTTTTGTCGCGCCGATTTTGACGGTTGCCTCCAAACCAATATGGACGGGCGACGTGACCATGTCATGCTCACGGCTGTTCCAGACGCTCACTTTTCGGCCACCGACCGCTTTGGAGGCAAGGTAGGCAAGCAGCTCAAGCTGGACGGGCGCTTTTCCTCCGTAGGCGCCGCCGACAAGCGGCGTATGAACGATGACTTTGCCGGTTTCTTCTCCAAAATACGCATGAAGCAACTTCTTGATCATAAACGGTGACTGGGACGAGGCGGAAATATGGATCGTGCCGTCCGGCCAAATTTCCGCCGTGGCGCAGCGTGTTTCCATCGCGATATGGTCAGAAGGGGCGAACGATACGCTCGTTTCGACGATGACGTCGCTTTCCGCAAACCCTTGTTCAATGTTGCCTTTTCGGATTTTCGTCCGGTGGGCGACGTTTGTCCCTGGCTCAGGATGAGTCGTTTTGTTTTTTTCATAACGGTCGAGGTGTTCATGCAATAATGGAGCGCCCTTTTTCAACGCCTCGCGCGGCGAGCCGACGGCTGGAAGAGGTTCGTAAACGACGCGGACAAGGCGGGCCGCTTGTTCGGCCTGAGCGAGTGTATCGGCGACAACGACGGCGACGACTTCACCATAGTAGCGCACTTTGTCGACGGCGATCGGCGGGCGGTCGCGCATGTCTTCACCGGTGAGCGGAAGCCCTTCACCGACCACAACAGCATGGACGCCGGGGGCGGCGAGCGCGCGGCGTGCCTCCAGCGAGAGGATGCGCGCGTGGGCGTATGGGCTTGTCACCAAAGAGGCATGAAGCATCCCCGGTTCTTTGAAATCGTTCGTATATTTCGCCCGGCCGGTCACTTTGTCCCACGCTTCTTTGCGGATGATGCTTTTACCGACGGCCACGGTGGCGTCCCTCCTTTTCTTCTCGAACGATGACGGCATGTTTATAATCATCTTTCGTGTCAATGTCGAGGCTGGCTGTTTCGCCCCCTTCATACAAAAGGCCGCGCCAGTGGGGGTCGCGAAGGAGCGCACGCCCACCGGCATCGCCCTTTAGAGAAAGCAGGGAAGGAAACATTTGGTTTCCAAAAATGACTGGGGGCATCGGCGTGCCGAAGCGGGCGAAGGCGACGTAATCAGGACGGCGCCGGCGATAAAGGCCGGCCAGCACTTCGATCGTTTCAGACGTGACAAACGGCTGATCGGCAAGCAGCACAGCGGAGGCGTCGACCCTGCTAGCGACTGCTTCTTGCAGGCCGCAGACAAGCGAATGCGCTTGACCGCAGTGATGGACTGCGCAGCGGACGAAGCGGCACTTTTCATGATTCCGAAGTTCAGCCGGAAGCCACGCGAGCGCATCGTCTGGAGGGACGACGACGATGACGGGCGCAAGGCAAGAATGAAGTGCAGCCTGAAGGCCGGCAGCGCCCAGCGTGCTTTCCCCCCAAGGCAAAGCGCGTTTATCCGTTCCCATCCGCCGGCTTTTTCCAGCTGCCAAATAAATGCCGGCGATGGTTGGGCCATTCATGATCCCGCCTCCGTTGACCGCCTGCGAAGGATGCTGATCAATTCGGCGGTGATGCTGACGGCGATCTCATACGGACCGCGCGCGCCGATGGGAAGCCCTGCCGGTGAATGGACAAACGACGGAGCCGAGCCGGAAGGAAAGAGGCGGTCTGTGCGCTGCCGCGGGCCGAGAACGCCAAGATAGGCGAGCGGTTTATCAGCCAACAACGCGACGAGTTCGCGGTCGCGTTCAAATTGATGGGTCATCACGATGACAAAATCGCGTTCATTCAAATGGAGCATGGACACCGTTTCATGCGGAAAGCCAACCACCCATGCATCAGCGTCCGGCACATGGGATGGATGGCAAAACGCCGGGCGCCAATCGCTTACGATGACGGAGAACCCGGCGGCTTTGGCCGCTGAGACGAGCGGCGGCGCGTCTGGTCCGGCGCCGAATACGACAAGGCGCGGTTTTGGCCAAAAGTGCTGGACGTAAAACGTTTCCCCGTCCGCTTCGTACAAACCGCTTCGCCCTTGATAAAACGGCGTTTTTTGAAGCCATTCGCGCCATTCCGGCTGCGGCGTCCGGCGGCAACCGCCGAATTGTTCACCTGTTTCGCTTTGGAAAAACGGCCGCTCGTCTGGATACACGATGCTTCGGACCATCAGTACATGTTCGCCGCGGTCAAGGCAGCGCTTGAGCGCCAGCCAGACCGGTTTTGTGTCCCCCGTCACCGGCTCAAACCAAACACGGATGAGGCCGTTGCAGCCGGCGCCCTGCCCCCACGACCAATCGTCCTCGGTCCGCAAGTCAAACGAAACAGCGGCTGCCTGGCGGTTCGCCAATACGTCACGGGCGTAGGCCGCCGCTGCTTCTTCCAGGCAGCCGCCGCTCAGCAGCCCGACCGTTTCCCCGTTGGCGCCAATCCACATGCACGTTCCTTCTTTTTGGTACGCGGATCCTTGCACATTGATGATCATGGCCAATACGCCATCGCCCGGCGCGGCATTGATCGCTTCAAGAACCTCATGGTAGCTTTCCATGCTCATCCTCCTTCCGCATGGCGCCAACGGCGGCTGAGCTGCTGAAAGCGCGGCGGGACGATAAATAAGATTTCGCAATGGCCGCAAGCGGCGGCAGCAGGCGGGCCATTAGGCCGTCCCCCCTTCGAAAAAGAGCTCTGCTATCATTATATTTCTGTAAACAAATGACCATGACTGAAAAAGGAAAGAAGCCAGCCGTCATCGGCTAGCTTCCTTGTTTTGGATCGTTTTTTCCTTTTCCGAGCCGTCCAGCCCGCTTTGCCGCCTCCCGCAGCAAATACTCGATTTGGGCGTTGACGCTGCGAAACTCATCCTGCGCCCATTGCTCTAGTATGGCGTACAGGTCATAATCAATGCGCAAAGGGAATTGTTTTTTCGCTGCCATCGCACTCCACAACCATCAGTATAGACTGCCGGTATTGATCACCGGCTGGGCGGCGCGCTCGGAGACGATCGCCACCATTAAGTTGTTCACCATTGCGGCTTTTCGTTCATCATCTAACTCTAAAACGTTTTCTTTGTCAAGCTGTTCAATCGCCATGCGCGCCATCGAGACGGCGCCTTCGACGATCTTTTTCCGGGCAGCCAAAATGGCAGCGGCTTGCTGGCGTTGGAGCATGGCGCCCGCGATTTCTGGCGAATAGGCCAAGTGGGTGAGGCGCGCTTCCATCACGTCAACTCCGGCAATGCGCAGCCGTTCTTGCAATTCTTGGGCAAGCTCATCGGAAATGACATCCGCATTGCCGCGCAGCGTAATGTCGTTGTCGTCTTCAAACGTGTCGTACGGATATTTTGTAGCCACATGGCGGATAGCGGCTTCACTTTGAATCTCGACGAATTGTTCATAATCATCAACGTCAAACACCGCCTTGGCTGAATCGATGACGCGGAAGACGACGACGGCGGCGATTTCAATTGGATTGCCTTGAACATCGTTCACTTTCAACTTGTTGCTCGTGAAGTTGCGCACGCGCAGCGATACTTTCTTTCGAACGGTGAGCGGCACGGTGAAAAACAGCCCGCTGTCGCGGATCGTGCCGAAGTAGCGGCCGAAAAAAATGATCACTTTCGCCTGGTTCGGCTGGACGATCGTGATGCCAGTCGCCAAGAAGGCGGCAAGGGCGAAGCAGAAAACGGCCAATAAGAGCTGTGTTTGAATGAGGCTGACAAAACCAGCCAGAACGAAAAGAGCGATGCATCCGATGCCGATAAATCCATCCATGCGCCATGCTTCTTGTTCTCTCATCCCTATCCCCCTTATAATGTCGATTTGATATTTATATGATATCATATAATCAAAAAAATGGAAACAGGGATTGATCATGGTAAGACGAGAAGAGGGATTCGCCCATAGCTCGCCACGAGGCAGATGTTTCTAACTATTTTCCATCCAGAAGCATAAAGGGCGATCGTTCAGCCTGTTAATGTTTTAATGTGCTAAAAAATGGAAATTCATCATTGACATCGCTTTCATTGTCATCATACAATAGAAAAAAAGACCAATAGGTGTGTAGAAGCCATGGAACCAAGACAAGCGCGCATCGGCCGGCAGGCCTTGCTGCTGGCGATGCTGGACGAGGGAGAGGAAGACCTGATCCTCAACCAGCTTGAGGCGCTCGCTTGGCGCTATTGCCAAGGGCGGGTCGGGGCGATGGAGCCGCAAAAAATCGTGGCGGCGATTGAGACGGCGGCAAAGCGGCATGGAGTGGTGGACGGCGGCGTGTACCGCGAGATGCACGCCTTATACCATGCGATTTTAGAGGCAGTGCATGGCGTGACGAGAGGGCAGGTAGAGCTGGGAGATTTGTTGAGAACCGCTGGCCTTCGTTTCGCTGTGGTGCGCGGCATGCCGTATGAACAACCGAACGAAGGGGAATGGATCGCCGTTGCGTTGTACGGGACGATCGGCGCCCCGGTGCGCGGGCTCGAGCACGAGGCGGCGGGGCTCGGAATCAATCATATATAGGAGCGATCCATGCCTAGAGCGATGAGTCATGAGGAGGCGAATGCTGCCATATGGCAGGCGCCTCCTTTTTGATTTGCCTAGGCGTTCGATTAGAAAAACAAACGAAGGGGATGGAATGATGATCGTATTGACCGGACATACATTGACAATCGATGAGGTAAGACGTGTTGTCTATGAACGGAAGCGGGTGGCGGCTGCTGTGGAAAGCATGAGGGCGGTCGAGAAAAGCCGCACGGCAGTGGAACAAGCGATCTCCAGTGGACGGACGATCTATGGCGTGAATACGGGTTTTGGCAAGCTCGCCGATGTGCGCATTGAAGGAAGCGACCTTGAACAGTTGCAAATCAATCTTCTTCGCTCGCACGCCTGCGCGGTAGGCGAGCCATTTGCCGAAGATGTCGTGAGGGCGATGCTTCTTTTGCGGGCGAATGCGTTGTTGAAAGGGTATTCGGGCGTGCGTCCGGCGGTCATTGAGCAGCTGCTCGCGTTTTTGAACGCCGGCATCCATCCGATCGTGCCGCAGCAAGGTTCCCTCGGCGCCAGCGGCGATTTAGCGCCGCTCGCCCATTTGGCGCTGGCGTTTGCCGGCGAGGGAGAGGCGATGTACCAAGGGCGGCGGATGCCTGCCGCCCAAGCGCTTTCACAAGCGGGGATTTCACCGCTTTCCCTTCAGGAAAAGGAAGGGCTGGCGCTTATTAACGGCACGCAGGCGATGACAGCGGTCGGGGCGTTAGCCTGCTTGGAGGCGGAGCAGCTTGCGTATGACAGTGAATGGATCGCGGCGCTGACGATTGAGGCGCTTTATGGCATTGTGGACGCGTTTGACGCGCGCATCCACGAAGCGCGCGGATTTTCGGAGCAGGTGGAGGTGGCGGAACGGCTGCGCCGCTATCTAGAGGGCAGCCAGCTTGCCACAAGGCAAGGGGAGCGGCGCGTGCAAGATGCGTACTCGCTCCGCTGCATTCCACAAGTGCACGGGGCGTCGCTTAGGGCGCTTCGCTATGTGAAGGAAACGCTTGAAATCGAAATGAATGCGGCGACGGACAATCCGCTTATTTTTGCTGACGGGGCGGTGCTCTCTGGCGGCAACTTTCACGGCCAGCCGGTGGCGATCGCTATGGATTTGCTGAAAATCGCAGCGGCGGAGCTGGCCAACATCAGCGAGCGCCGCATCGAACGGCTTGTCAATCCGCAACTCAGCGAAGGATTGCCGCCGTTTTTAAGCCCAGAGCCCGGCTTGCAGTCAGGAGCGATGATCATGCAATATGCGGCCGCTTCGCTCGTATCGGAAAACAAGACGCTGGCTCACCCTGCCAGCGTCGATTCGATTCCGTCATCGGCCAACCAGGAAGACCACGTCAGCATGGGAACGACCGCCGCCCGCCATGCGTACATGATCGTGCAAAACGCTCGAAAAGTGTTGGCGATTGAGCTCATTTGCGCGTTGCAGGCGGTGGAGGAACGCGGCATCGAGCTCATGGCCCCGCTAACGCGGCGATTTTACCATGAGGCGCGCCGCATTGTTTCCTCCATTACAGCTGACCGCGTCTTTTCCGATGACATTGAAGCGGTGGCTGCATGGTTGAGCGAAAGGGCAAAACATCAATCCCTCCGCGATGAAGCGAAAGCTTAGAAGTCTAGTGAGAAAGAGCCAGGAAGTTGTGGAGTTGCAAGGTTTTTCAACTTGAGAAATACTGTTGGGGGACAGCATTTCCCCTTGAATCACCAGCTTTTTCAAGAAGGGCAAAGCATAGTGGGCGTAGAGGCGTGAGAGCGTTCAAGAATAGGTGTTTGAAAAAATGGTAGTTATAGACCTTGATCGTTTCGCTGTATACATGCAACATGAAGAGTTAACCTCTCCGTTATCCTGCACACCCTAAGCGCTGCAGCACTTCCTTCAAAGATCCTGTGGGCTCAATTTACAAGCTGAGCCATGGGGGAGGAAGTTAGTTGAAGGAGAAAGCAAATGTTAATTTTTCAATGAGCATGTATATAGAGATAGGGAAGCAGTCATCAGTGAAGATGGTTTGCTTCCTTCACTTTTTCTGCGAAGTTCGGGCGATGCAGAGAGCCTTTCCCATATTGGTTAGGGCGAGAGCACGGACAGACTATTCCACAGTTGTCCCCCAATCGAATTTGCAGTAAGATGAAGAAGAGAGACAAGGGGAAAGGGTGGGCATGCCATTGACGATTTCTGCCGCGGCGCTGTTGGCGTTATGGAAGATTATTGCGATTGACATCATTTTGTCGGGGGATAATGCGGTCGTCATTGCGATGGCGACGCGGCGGCTGCCGGACGACCAGCGGAACAAAGCGATCGTATGGGGAACAGCAGGGGCGGTGTTGCTTCGCATTTTGTTTGCGACGGTCATCGTCTTTTTGCTCAACATCCCGTTCGTTCATTTTGTGGGCGGCTTGTTGCTTGTCTGGATCGCCTATAAAGTGCTCGTTGAGCGGGAGGAGGAGGCCAACGTCCGAGCGGCAGACCGGTTGCTGAAAGCCATCATGACGATCATCATCGCCGATGCGGTCATGAGCTTGGACAATGTCGTCGCCGTCGCCGGGGCGGCGGAAGGGCATCTGGGTATGCTGGCGCTTGGGGTCGCCATCAGCATCCCGATCATGATTTTCGGCTCCAAAGCGATCGTCCATGTGATGGAAAAACATCGTTGGATCGCATACGTCGGCTCCGGCATTTTGGCGTGGACGGCCGGAAAGATGATGGCGGGGGATGAAGGGGTGCTGCATTGGTTTCACCTTTCTTACGGTCCGTTCGTCTACGTGGTTGCCGCCGGCGTGACGATTTTGGTCGTATCAGCCGGCTATATCACGAATAAAAAGGCCGAGCGTGAAGAAGGGACGCTTATTTGAGCGGTTGGGGGTGGTGTGATGCCATGAACATCCAACGCATTCTCGTGACGGGAAGGCTTTATGCCGAGCTTGCCGCCCTTCTTCCGGACAAGCGGCCCGATAAAGCGTTTCGCTTTGTGGCGGAGGAAGAACTGACGGACGATGATTTCGTCTGGGCGGATGCGTACGTCGGCTTTCGGCCGGCCGGGCCGTTTTCGCTTGCCAACTTGCACTGGGTGCATTCACTTGGCGCGGGCGTTGACGCGTTTTTATGGAAGCGGGAATGGAAGAAGGACGTGCTGCTGACGCGGACGGTCGGTTCGTTCGGCGAGCAGATCGCCGAATATTGTCTCAGCTACTTGCTGCGCGACGCCCAATGCCATGACGTTTATGCATGGCATCAAGAGCAGCGGCAGTGGAAGCCGTTCGCTCCGAAGCGGCTTGGCGAACAGCGGGTTGTCATTTACGGGACGGGTGAGATCGGCCGGCGCATCGCGGAAACGCTTCGTTTATTTGGGGTTTCCCCGATCGGCGTCTCGCGAAGCGGCCGAGACACGCCGCCGTTTTCGGCTGTTTACCGCCATGAAGAGGCGGGGGAAGCGCTCGCTCGTGCCGATTGGGTGATCGCGGCCCTTCCGCTCACTGAGGAAACGCATCATCTCTTTGATGAGACGTTTTTTGCCTGTTTGCACAACGCGGGCTTTATCAATGTTGGCCGCGGCGCCACGGTCGAGGAGACGGCGCTTGTCGGCGCGCTGGAAAACCGAAATGTGCGCCTCGCCGTGCTCGATGTGTTTGAAGAAGAGCCGCTTCCGCCGCACTCGCCGCTTTGGGTTCATCCGAACGTCATCATCACCCCGCATATCGCGGCGCTCACGTCAGCCGAAGACGCTGCCCAAAGCATCTTGGGCACGCTTGACCGCATCGAAACCGGCGAACCGCTTGCCAATGCGGTCGATGTCAGTCGGCAATATTGAAGGAAAAAGGTGTCTCAAAAACACAATGGGACGCCTTTTTTCTATAGCATCATTGTGAAAGGAAGAAGGAATGTTAGAAATCCTGTTGAAATTTACAGAAAAGGTCCATGGGCAGCACGCTTTGCCCTCCACCCGGGGATGAAAATCACGCGTCAGTTCTGCATTTTCACGGAAATTTTTCAAAGAGCAAAAAAGTATTATGAATCACGTTCTGGTACTGTAAATTAATGCGTTAAACAAAATGGCCTCTTTTTTGCAAGTCGGTTTTTGCGAGTTAATCTATACCCGTGGTGTTAGTTGAGCACTGACGCTCAACTAGCACCACGGGTATTAAAAATAAAACCACTAGGGGGATCGATAAATTAGGGTGACTTCGAGATATCTTTTTTATAAACTGACTTGGTGTTGATATGGTGATGAAAAATGGTGTAGAGGGGGGGAGAGTGAAGGTTATGTTTCACCCATTATATTTGAGACGATTGGTTATTTCACTGATTGTGTTCGTAGGAGGACTAGCGAGCCTTTTCATTTCAGGAGGCAGCTCGGCTGGAGCTTCTAACTTAGTGGTAAATCCTTCAAATGATGGTGATCTTGCTGCTGTGCAACAGAAAGTTGCTCATGCTTTAGAGGCCCGATGGCAGTTGATGATTGATCCACAGGTGAACGTGAAACAGTTTTATGATCCGAGCGTTTCCGAACAAGAGGAAAGCCAGGAGCGCGCTTACGTAAGAAGGCACTACTTGGAACCTGCTTATCGTGCTGGATTTCGATATACAAATGTGGAGATTCACCCTGTTTTCGAAAGTGTTGAGATCAATGGTAAAATGGCTAAGGTCCGGGCCTTGGTTTCTGTTGAGTATGAGTCCGTGTTTCCGGGATCGAATGAATCTGTGATCACCAAAGAGGCTAACATTCCTTATTCGGCTACATTGATCAAACGTGATGGAGATTGGCTGATTGTTGGGATGAACTACCAAGATACGTATTCGAAAAGAGGACAGGAAAACGTGCGGAAGGTTGGGGCATCGGGTTCAGAGACTCCACCTATCTCAATCGCTGGAGGCGATGTTGTCATTCAAGGTTTTTACACCTACTACTCTCGCCAAGGAGCTGTCAACTACGCGAATCGATGGTGGAATGGGCGTAACCCGAAATACCGATCTTTTTCGAATGACTGCGCTAATTTCGTGTCTCAGTCGTTCTACGAAGGAGGCTCCGCTCGGCAAGCTTGGGCGGAACCGTATGTTTGGTGGTACAATGCCAAAGGGACTTCGGGAACTGGAGATGATGCGTGGACTTACAGCTGGTCTGTGGCCCACGATCAAGCGTATCATCTTTCCCGCAATAATGAGACAGATGAGCATCGCGGCACATACGTTTCTAGGGCAACTGATCTGCAATTGGGTGACAGCATATATTACGATTTTGACGGTGATGGCATCTTGGACCACAGCGCTATTGTCGTTGAGATCAGGAATGGTCAACCGTATGTCAACTATCATACCAATGATACGTACCATCGCTATTGGGATTTGGGGGCCAAGACGACCCGGTTCCTCCATGTGACAGATTACTATTGGGTGAACTAAATGAGAAATCGCGATGGATGATCAATCCATTTGGCCGTCAACGGGCTAATTCCAAAGCTAGTATTCTACGGGAGGGGATGAAGTGCGTATAGGCATCCCGCTAGTTTTGCTCCTTGTCATGATTTTCTTTTCAGGTTGTGAGCAACAACAGACGGTCCCAGGGTATGACGATATTCCCCTGCACCCAAAGGCGAGTGACATTCGTTCGGTGGATGAACGGGTGGAGTTTGTTGTTGCGTCTTCTTCGGCGGAGGAAGTGGCTGACTATTATCTTGACGAATTGGAGAAACGTCAATGGACTCAAGTTGACCGGTGGGGGTCAGCTTTTGTGTATGAGAAGAAGGGAAGGCAGATTTTGCTGGTCGTTACGGATGTGAAAAATCACGCGAAAGTGTCTGTCAGTCCGTTCCATCCGAATTGATCAAGACGTCAAACCGTTGCGAACAACGACTTTCGCTGCATCGAAACCGGCGAACCGCTTGCCAGTGCGGTCGATGTCAGCCCGGCGATATTGACGAAAAACGGTGCCCGATGAACAAGGGGCACCGTTTCGTTTTGGTCAACGGTCGGTGACGACGATATACGCCGCTTTCATCGGCCCGTGGACGCCGACGACCAAGTTCATTTCAATGTCGGCCGAGTTGCTCGGGCCGGTGATGAAGTTGATACACGACGGGACGAGCTCGCCTTTTTCGATTTGCTCGTGAATGACCGCCGCCGCTTGCGTCATGCGCGGCACGACCGTGCTTTTCGGGACGATGGCGATATATGTTTTCGGCAAAAAGTGAATGGCCCGCCCTTGTTCATTGCGCGAAAACAACACGACTGTCCCTGATTCCGCGAGCGTGATGTCGCTGAAGGCGATGCCGACGTTCGCCTGCTCGGCGGCGTCAATGTTTTGGCGTCCAAGCGCCGGATTCCAAATATGGACGGTCGTTTGTTCCGCGGGCCATTCGTCGCGAAGCAAGGCGGACAGCCCGTACTCAGCAAAGCGTGGATCATCCGGCACGATGACCGGCCCGCCGCCATAGGCGGCCACTTGCCGCCTCAGCGCGCCGGCAAGTTCGGCGCTTGTCGTTTCGATGTAATCGGTATGGATCAATTCGCATTGTTTTTGCAGCACCTTCAATAAGTCGTCTTGGCTATAGCCGTCAAACACCGTCCATTGCGGCTGATAGCCCCATTGCGGCCGGGAGACGTCGGACAGGCGCGGGTTTCTCCCAAGGCGCTGGGCGATGGTTTGCAAAAACGCGTCACGGTTTTGAATGGTACCACGCGTCATAACGGGTTTCCTCCTTTTTGGCGGTCGCGGAACCAGTCGCGGAACCGCTCTTTGCTCGGCGCCGGAAATTCGCGGCTTTCCGTCCATGCTTTGAGCGGCCCGGGTCCTTTCGTAATGCGCCCGTCCTCCACAAACGGGGCGAAGGCGCTCGGTGCGAATTTCGTGCCGAAGCGGTACAGCGGCGATGAGGCCGTTCCAAGACGAAATGCCTTCATTGCCAGCTTTTCCGCGACTGGCGCTTTTCCTTCCCGCTCGACGATGATTTGGCGATGCTTGATGAGCAGCTCGTGAAGCGGGATTTTCACCGGGCACGCCTCCGTACAGGCCGCGCAAAGGGAAGACGCGTACGGAAGCTCCTTGTAGTCGTCGTAGCCGCCCAACAGCGGCGACAAGACCGCCCCGATCGGGCCGGAGTAAATGGAACCGTACGAATGGCCGCCGATATGGCGATATACTGGACAGACGTTGACGCAGGCCGCACAGCGGATGCATTGCAATATGGGCTGGAATTCCGTCCCTAAAATCGAGGAGCGCCCGTTGTCGACGATGACGAGATGGAATTCTTCTGGACCGTCAGCGTCGCCTTCATCGCGCGGACCGGTGAGAACGGTGATGTAGCTCGTCAGTTTTTGCCCGACGGCGCTGCGCGTCAGCATGCTCACCAGCACTTCCATCTCCTCAAACGTCGGGACGATCCGCTCCATCCCCATGACGGTAATTTGTGTTTTCGGCAATGCGGTCACCAAGTCGGCGTTGCCTTCATTGGTCACGAGCGTGATCGAGCCCGATTCGGCGATGGCGAAGTTGCAGCCGGTGATGCCGATGTCAGCCGTCAAATAGTCGCGCCGCAGCATTTCACGGGCGTGGCGCGCAAGCTCAACGGGGTCGGACGATTTCGTATAGCCGAGCTTCCGTTGAAAGACATCGCGGATTTGCTCTTTGTTTTTATGGAGCGCCGGACCGACGATATGCGACGGCGGGTCATGATCGTCGATTTGCAAGATGTATTCGCCAAGGTCCGTTTCGACCACTTGGCAGCCGATGGCCTCAAGCACTGGGTTTAAGTTGATTTCTTCTGTCACCATCGATTTCGATTTGACGATTTTTTTCGCTTGCTTTTCCAAAGCGACGCGGCGGATATAGTCGTTCGCTTCTTCAGCCGTCTGAGCGAAAAAAACGTGTCCGCCCCGTTTGGCAACGTTTTCACTGAGCTGCATTAAATAATAGTCCAAGTTTTCCAGCGTATGTTTTCGGATTTGTTCGGCAAGCGAGCGCCACTCTTCCCAATGGCCGAGCTCTTCGATGACGCCAAGGCGCCGCACATAGCCGCGGTCTTGCATGCCGGCGACCGCCTCGCGCATAAAATCATTTTGCAAGTTTTCTTCGACCCGCTTCCAAAACGGACCGTTTTCAATTTTCATCGGCATGTCTGGGATCCTCCTCTCTTACTTTCGTTGATTGAGCACTTCGGCGATATGCATGACGCGGATCGGTTTGCCGAGCCGCTCGATGCGCCCGCCGATGTTCATTAAACAGCCGCAGTCGGCGCCGATTAAATAGTCGGCGTCCACTTCTTCGATATGCCCGATCTTTTCATCGACCATTTGTTCGGAAATCGGCCCCATTTTGACGGAAAATGTGCCGCCGAATCCGCAGCACTGGTGGGCGTTCGGCAGCGGAACGAGCTCAAGCCCTTTGACGTTTTTCAATAGGCAAAGCGGCGCTTCTTTGACGCCAAGAAGCCTTGTCATATGACAGGATGTATGGTATGTTGCCCGCCCGTGGAGCGAGGCGCCGACATCTTCGACTTTTAGGACATCAACGAGAAATTGCGTCAATTCGTACGTTTTTGCCGCGAGCCGTTTCGCTTCCTCTTCCCATTCCGGGTCGCCGTGGAAAAGGTGTGGATATTCTTTTACCATCGCCGCGCACGAGCCGGATGGGGTGACGACGTAATCGGCGTGGGCGAACGCGCGCATCATCTGTTTCATTGCCTCTTTCGCCTCTTTGACATAACCGCTGTTATACGCCGGCTGGCCGCAGCACGTTTGCGCCTCCGGAAAATCGACCTCGCAGCCGAGCCGCTCGAGCAGTTCGACGGTTGCTTTGCCGGCATTCGTGTAAAAGAGATCGATGAGGCAAGTGACAAACAACGATACTTTCACTTCTTCTCCCTCCTGTTTTTTGGGGATGGGTGAGCAGGTCATCTGATGACTATATGTCTATTATAAACCATTTTTTCAGATTCGTAGCTCTTTTTTGCAAAAAACGCACTCAGTTTGGCTGCTGAGTGCGAACGTAGCGACGCAATACGTTTTCGACATTGGTCAAATGTTCAAGCATGCGCGCCCGGGCGGCGTCGGGATTTTGGTCGCGAATGGCTTCGAAAATCGCTTGGTGTTCGGTAAGCAGCTTTTCGGTCGTCGTTTGTTTCGAAAACAGCCAAATGCGGCGCGTTTCCCGCATCGTTTCAACGATCATGCCGGAGACGCTGTTCATGATGCTTGTGAGCATCGGATTTTGCGACGCCTCGGCGATGGCCATATGAAACGCCCAATCGGCTTTCTCCCCAAGTTCGCCGCTGCCGATGCCTTCTTTCATTTGCCGCAGCGCTTGTGCCATCGCCTCAAGGTCGCGCTCTGTCCGTTTGGAGGCGGCGAGCGAGGCGGCTCCTGCCTCAAGCAGCTTGCGCACTTCAAGCAAATGCCAAATATCTTCTTTGTTCATTAAGACCGCCATGGATAACGGAAACGTCATCATCGTCGGGTCGAATTCACGCACGTACGTTCCCTCCCCTTGTTTGAGTTCAATCAGCCCCATCGCCTTCAAAGCGGTGAGCGCTTCGCGAATGGCGGCGCGCCCAACTTGAAATTGCTCAGCGAGCTGCTGGACAGAATCAAGTTTGTCACCGGGTTTCAGCTCGCCGTTTTTGATCATATCAAAAATCGCTTCGGCCACTTCTTCATAGATTTTTTTCGTTTTGATCTGTTTAAATGCCAATGGTTCCACCTCAATGTTCGGAAGAATCGATTTCCCGTTTAAAAAAGTGATGCGTCTGCACTGTCTATTATGATACAGCATAAAGGGGAAGGACAAGCGCTTTTTTGCGGAAGAAAAGGAGATGGGGATAAGGGAAAAAGTCAGAAAAATGAAAAACTACTATTGTCTTTTTGGTTGAATACTTTTATAATGTGAGACAGACGGCGTTTTTGATCCGGTCATCTGATGACTAGAAGAGTGGAACACAAAGGTGAGCGGTCGATCATTTGCAAACGCCGATACGTCAGGCACAAAGGGGAGGAGAAAACCGTATGTGGAAGCAGGACTTTACGCCAATCGCCGACCAGCTTTGGCTATCGGCCATTGTGGCACTCATTCCGATTTTGTATTTCTTTTGGGCGTTGGCGGTCAAGCGGATGAAAGGGCATGTCGCCGGGCTGACGACGCTGCTGCTTGCTTTGGTGTTGGCTGTAATCGCTTACAGAATGCCGGCTGGAAAAGCGGTTATGTCAGTGACGCAAGGCGCGGTGTACGGGCTGCTCCCGATCGGCTGGATCATCATCACCTCTGTCTTTTTATACAAGCTGACGGTGAAAACCGGCCACTTTGACATTATCCGCAATTCGGTTGTCTCGCTCACCGAAGACCGCCGGCTGCAAGCGCTGCTCATTGCCTTTTCGTTTGGCGCCTTTTTGGAAGGAGCGGCCGGGTTTGGCGCGCCGGTGGCGATTTCAGCGGCGCTTCTTGCCGGGTTGGGGTTTAACCCGCTTTATGCCGCGGGCATTTGCTTGATCGCCAACACAGCTCCAGTGGCGTTCGGGGCGGTCGGGATTCCGATCATTTCGATGGAAGGGCCGACCGGTGTGCCGGCGATGGAAATTTCGAAAATGGTCGGGCGGCAGTTGCCGTTTTTATCGGTGTTCATTCCGTTCTATCTTGTCTTGATTATGGCGGGATGGAAAAAGACAGTGGAAGTGTTGCCGGCCATTATCGTCTCCGGTGTTTCGTTTGCGCTGACGCAATATTTCACCTCGAACTTTTTAGGACCGGAGCTGCCGGACATTTTGTCCTCGCTTGTTTCAATCGTCGCGCTGGCCGTCTTTTTAAAATATTGGAAGCCAAAAAGCACGTTCCGTTTCGCATCGGAATCGGAAGTGGCGGCTGCTGGGCAGGCCGCTCGCGCTGCGCACCGCGGCGGGGAAGTATTTCGCGCCTGGTCGCCGTTTCTTGTGCTGACGGCGTTGATCTCGCTTTGGGGCATCCCGCAGGTGAAAGCGGCGCTCACCGGCCATTATGAAGGAACGAACGGTTTGCTCAAGCTTGTCAATGCCATCGGAGCCCATTTGACGTTTATGCCGCCGGTGCCGGGGCTCAATAACCAAATTTTGAATGCGAGCGGCCAGCCGATCGCGGCGGTGTATAAGCTTGAGCTGCTCGGCGCGGCTGGGACGGCGATTTTGCTGGCGGCGGTCGTCACAAAGTTCATCATCGGCATCTCGTGGAAAGATTGGGGCCGCACGTTTGTGGAAACGCTTAACGAACTGAAATATCCGATTGTGACGATCGCTTCGGTCGTCGGCTTTGCCTACATTGCCAACTCGTCGGGCATGAGCACGACGCTTGGGATGGCGTTGGCCAAAACCGGTCCGTTGTTCCCGTTCTTCTCGCCGATTTTAGGCTGGCTCGGTGTGTTTATCACCGGTTCCGACACGTCATCGAACTTGTTGTTTGGCAACTTGCAAAAAGTGACGGCGACATCGATTGGCATGGATCCGGTGCTGGCGCTGGCGGCCAACTCATCCGGCGGGGTCGTCGGGAAAATGATTTCGCCGCAATCGATCGCGGTTGCCTGTGCAGCCGTCGGTTTGACCGGCAAAGAATCCGACTTGTTCCGCTTCACGGTGAAACATAGCATATTCTTAATTATCTTGATTGGTATTCTCGTGTACCTGCAATCGACGGTATTGTCGTGGATGATTCCGTAATGGCGGCAAAGGGGGACGAGTATTGTCGATTTGTTGCTCGAAACGGTCGAAGGAGCACAGGCGGCGAAGGAGAAAGAGCGAATTCGGAAAACGTCATAATGCGGCAATCTGACGTTTTTGCCGAATGTCGGTTGTTTGAAGCAAAAAAGAAGGTGTCTCGAAAGCAACGGGACACCTTTTCCATTATGACTTGTTTGGGGAAAACAACCGTTTGGATGTTGCATTAGCCCTTTAAGGTGGCGCCGCGATGCCGATGCAAGGCGTGCCAAATGACGACGCCGCCAAACGAGATGATTGCCGCTTCCGTTTTGCCGGCCCCTAAATGAACGACGACATTCGCGACCGGTTCACCGACCGGCAAATCTGCACCGATGGCGGCTGCGACGGGTTCCTCAATAAAATGAATATGCTTCGCCCCGCAATGTTTGGCGATTTCGTAAAAAGAGCGGCGCTCGACGGAGGTGGCGTGGAACGGGACACTCATGACGACATCTGGTTTTTTGAAAGAGGGGCCGAGCTGTTTGCCGGACTGTTTGAAGACTTGCTGCAACAGCGCCTTGGCGCGGTCAAAATCAGCGATCACGCCGTTTCGCAGCGGATACGTCACGTCAACATGGGGCGGAGTTTTGCCGATCATTTGTTTTGCCTTTTGGCCGATTGCCATGAGCTTGTCCGCTTGGCGGTTATAGGCGACTGCTGCTGGTTCGTCAAAAAGAAGCCCTTTCGCCTGGCTGAACAGCCTGACATTCATCGTCCCTAAATCGACGCCCAGCTGTGGGGAAGCGAACAACGGAAACACCTGCCTTTGCCAAAAATCGATGAACGGGCAACCCATCATCATCTATAACATTCGACAAGGACCACAGCTTTATGTCCGCCTTGTCGAAACGAGAGGGAGCGGCCGTTGTTGGCCGAGGACCATAAAAAATTTTTGGTTTTTATGTATAAAAAACGAAAAGGGAGGGAATGAATAATAGCGTAACGTTTTCCAAGTATTCCCCCGATCCCCTATGAAATATAGCATTGGGCTCTCCAGTTTTGGAGAGCCGCTTTTTTTTTTTGGCATCATAAAAACTCCCTGCCTATTAAGCGTGCTTAATATGACAGAGAGCTTCCCGATCAACCGTTATAGACGCTTGGCTCCGACATATCTTGTTTTCCAATAGCTGCTGTTTAAGCTGTCGATTTTGACGCCGCGGTACACCGCATGGATGACTTGGTTGTTGCCAATGTAAATCGCAACATGGGAGACGCCTTTTGTGCTCTTGGAAGTGTCAAAAAACACTAAATCTCCCGGCTGTAATTGGGACTTATGTACGTATGCACCTTCTTTGTACATTTCTCGCGAAGTGCGAGGCAGGATGACGCCCACTTTTTTATGGGTATAGTAGACAAATCCTGAGCAGTCAAATCCTTGTGGCGTCGTGCCGCCATACTGGTAAGGGGTGCCGATCAGCTTTTTCGCTTCAATGATGAGCTGTGCTTTGTTGGCGGCTGCATCCGAATTGGAAGTGCTTACAAAGAAGGAGGAGAATAGAACGATCATGGATACGAACAGGAGAGAACACCATTTTCTCATTTCCCCTAACCCCCGACAAAATCTTTTCCGATTCGACGTTTCACAACTAGAGTATAACAGAGGAAACGTGACTTGTTTTTTACAGTTGGATTAAATAATGTTACAGCGCCGTTACAAATATAGCACCTCGTCCTAAAGGCTTATACCAATAGATAGATATTTTCGTTTCAGCCGCCCTAGCTTTAAGTCCGTAAGTGTGGAAACAGTGTCTCATACCCGAGTCCTATGGCCAACAGATGAATGTCGTAAGCTGTCGAACAAATAGGAACGATAGAGGGAGGCGGTGCGAAGAATGGCCGTCTTATAATGAAAACAGAGCGTGGAAGAATCAGTGACGGTGATGGATGATGTCGAATCAACTGGAATATATCTTGTATATCTTTGGACTTTTTTTGACGGTCAGTGGCGTCTATGGATATGGCCATTGGATGGCAAAACGGCATTGGGGAGGCATCCCATGGCTGGCGGCGCCGAAACTGACTGCTCTGTTTGCCGCTGTTTCCCTGCTTTTTTTAGGGGCAGGGATGATCTATATCCATTATGCTGAAAAACAAGAACATCGTGAATATGAGGAAGCCGCAAAGCAAATCGCCGGCATGATCGCCGGCAATTTGGCCGCCATGGGGCACGAACGGCTCGATGAAAGGGCGGAACATTTGCCTGCGTATCACATGGTGATGGCGGTGCTGGAGCGTTGGCAACATTATGGCCGCGTGTTGAGTGTGTATACGTTAAAAAAGAATGAACACGGTGAGCTATATTTCGTGGCAGCGCCAGCGACGGACTACAATCGGAACGGCCGCATCGACGGCGAAAAGGAACAAGCTGTTCCACCTGGGACGGTTTACCACCGCCATTTTCCAGAGATCGAAGAGGCGTTCCACGGCCGGTTTGCGATGGAACAGCATCCAACAACAGATGAATGGGGAAGAAGCATCAGCGCGTTTATGCCGATTCGTCAACCGGACGGGACGGTGGATGCGGTTGTCGGCATCGATTTTGACGCCAAAACGTATGAGCAACATTTGCAACGAGGGCGGAAACAGGCGATGTGGACGATGATGGCCATGTTTTTGGCGTCAGCGGTTGCCTATTTGCTCGCTTTGCATCAACAAATGGAACGCAAGGCGTTGGCTGTCTATAAAAAAACGCTCGCATCCAACGAGCATCGGCTGCGGCGGCTGGCGGAAATGACGATGGAAGGGCTGATCGTCTATGCGCATGGGAAAGTCGTTGAGGTCAATGAAGCGGTGTGCCGTTTGCTCGGCTATTCAGAAAGCGAGCTGATTCATTTGCCGATCGGGGAGTTAGTTGTGGATGGGTCCATGAAACTGAATCGTCCGCATGAGGAACCGGAGCGCTTTGAAATCGAGCTGCGCCGAAAAGACGGCACCGCATTTCCAGCGGAAATCGTCCGGCGCTGCTACGATTATGAAGGGGAAAAAGTGACGGTGGCCGCCGTCCGCGACTTGACGGAACAAAAACAAAACGAAGAGCGGATGCGTTATATCGCCAATCATGACGAACTGACGGGGCTGCCAAACAAGGAGGCGATGTATAAAGCGGTGGAGCGTTGCCTTGTTGAGGCGAAACAGCATCGCCATGAAGCGGCAGTCATATTTTTAGAAGTGAGCGGGATGAAAACGATCAACGACTTTTATGGCTACGCAGTCGGGGACGAAGTGCTCCTCCATTTGGCGCAAGAGTGGAAAGAAAAGCAAGGAATGACCGTCGGGCGCTGGAGCGGGAATGAGTTCATCGCCTTGGTGCCAAACAGCACACATCAAAAGGCTGAAGAAATGGCGAAACAGCTTATTGAGGCGGCGGACGAACCGATTGTCGTCAATGGGATGGAATTGTATGTGACCGTGAACATCGGCATCAGCGTCTACCCAAAAGATGGGGAGGATGCCAAAACGTTGATTCGCAAGGCGGATATTGCTCGCTACGAGGCGCGAAAAAAAGCGGCGAGCGATTTTCTCTTTTTCACGGAGCCGATGGCGATTCGTCTCAATGAAAAGATGGCGATGGAACGCGACTTGCGGCGTGCGCTTGAACATGAGGAATTTGAATTGTACTATCAGCCGCAAATTCGGCTTCACGACCGGCAAGTGATCGGCATGGAGGCGTTGATTCGCTGGCGCCATCCAGAAAAAGGGATGGTTTCGCCGTCATGGTTTATCCCAGTTGCCGAACAGACCGGCATGATCATCCCGATCAATGAATGGGTCATCCGCACGGCTTGTGAGCAGACGAAGCAACTGCTTGATCGTTTTCCTGACTTGTCCGTTTCCATCAACTTATCGCCATATGAATTTGAAAGCCGCCGATTTGTGGATAAACTCGCCCGCCTGCTCGCCGACGCCGGGCTGCCGCCGCACCATTTAGATCTGGAAATTACGGAGCGGATGACCATGGATACAGAACGTGCGCTTGATATTCTCTCGAAACTGAAGGGGCTTGGTGTGACGATCAGCATGGATGATTTCGGCACTGGTTACAGTTCGCTCAGCTACTTGACGGATTTGCCGATCGATCGGCTGAAGATCGACCGTTCGTTCGTTCAGCATATTCAAGGAAAAAAAGATGTTATCTTGCCGGCGATCATCCGACTCGGGCATAATATAGGTGTAAAGGTGCTGGCTGAAGGGGTCGAAACGGAGACTGAAGCGGCTTATTTGCAAGGAAAACGTTGCGACGAGGCGCAAGGCTATTATTTTTCCCCGCCGCTTCCGTATGACGAGCTCGTCCGGTTCTTAAACGAGCAGCGCATGAGGCGGCAGGCGCAGGAGCTGACGTAACATGGACGGATTTTGGCGCATCGCGGAAGAGAAAATTCGCGAGGCGATGAAAAACGGCGAGTTCGACAACTTGCCCGGCTTTGGCAAACCGCTTGAGCTCGAGGACCTCTCCCGCATTCCAGAGGAGTTGCGGCTCGGGTATTTGTTGCTGAAAAACGCCGGCTATGTGGGGGAAGAAGCGGAGTTGCGCAAAGAGCTTTTGACGCTCGAGGACTTGCTTCGCTGCTGCGAGGATGATGAGGAAAAACGGGAGTTGGAGAAAAAGTGGACGGAAAAACAGCTTCGTTTTGCCGAACTGATGAAAAAGCGGGGGCAGACGAATTCGAAGGCGCTGCGCGACTATGGGCGGCGCATTGAAGAGAAATTTCGCTGAACGTTTTTTTCAAAATAAATGGGAGGATCTCGTTTTTGCGGGTCTTCCCATTTTTTATGCAAGGATATCCAAAAAATGGGCAAAATAGGGAGGAGTTAATAGTTGGAAAGGAGGCGGCGCGCAGAAGAGCAAAAGCGGTGATGGATCCCAGTTGTCTAGTCGTGGGTGGATCGTGAGCGAAAGGAAAAGAAGAGGAGTGAACATGGTGAGAAAAGTATGGATTGCCTTTTTTGCTTCACTCATGTTGGCGATGCCGTCATGGGTGGCTGCCGGCAGCCATAAAGGAGAGGCAGCCGATATGCAGCTGCCGGTCGGCCATATGTGGAAGCACGACGGGCTGAATGAGCAAAAGTGGATGGAGATGGTTCAAACCTATACGCCTGAACAGGCAGATGAATGGAAAAAAGTGCTCGACGAGCGGAACGCGTTGCGTCAGCAGTTGAACGATGAGAACGTGAAACAGGCTATCAAAGAAAAGTGCAAAAAGATGAAAAAAGAGCGTGAAGCGGCGCTTGATCGGCTCATTGACGAGCTGGCCAATCAAAAAATCACCAAAGAACAGTTTAAACAAGAGCTGAAACAGTTGCATCAAAAGAAACGGTGGATGACGAAGGAAGAAAAACAGCAGCTTCATCAGCTTCATGAACAAACGAGGCAGGCGATGGAGAACAACGATGCGGAGGCGATGAAAAAGCTGCTTCCGCAATGGCTTGAGCATATGAAAAAGAAAAACGAACGATTGTCCCAATGGCTTCAAGAAGTGAAACAAGGGTGATATAATCAAGGAAAAGGCCGTGTCGGATGCACGGCTTCTTTTTTTACCTTTTGGCTGGGAACGCCTTTTGTTTGCCAGCCAAGGCAGGCAGTCGGGGGAGATCGCGTCTGTTTGTGCGCAGAAAACGATTCAGTCTGCCTGATGATGTTGGAATGGGAGGGTTGCGCCGTGGGGTACCCGATTGTTCTTCATTTGCGCGGCCGCCGCGCGGTCGTTGTTGGCGGCGGGAAGGTGGCGGCTCGGAAAGTTTACGGTTTGCTCGAAGCAGAAGCGGACGTTGTGGTAATCGCCCCGGAGGCGGTGCCGGACATTGAAGCGCTCGCGGCCAAAGGAGAAATCGTTTGGCGTAAGAAGACGTTCGCTGAAGACGACTTGGCAGGAGCGTTTCTTGTCATTGCGGCGACAAACGACCGGAATGTGAACGAAGCGGTGGCGCAAGCAGCAACGCCCGGTCAACTCGTAAATGTTGTGGATGACCCGGAGCGGTGTGATTTTCACGTTCCCGCTGTCGTCCGCCGCGGTTCATTAACGATCGCTGTCTCGACTGAAGGTGCAAGCCCGGCGCTTGCCCGCCGCATCCGCCGCGAGCTTGAGGAACAGTATGGGGAAGAGTATGGGCCGTATCTTCAGTTTTTGCGGAAGGCCCGCGATATCATTTTGCGTGAGATGGCGGACGATGCCGCACGAAAGCAGCTGTTTCGGGCGCTCGCTGCTGATTCCTTCCGGCAGCGCGGCCGATGGGATGAAGAGTTGGCCCAGCTATTGGCGAACGAAAAAGAACGAAACGGGGAAAGAGGGAGAGAGTCATGAACATTCCGATGTATATTGTCGATGCGTTCACCGACCGGCCGTTTGCCGGCAACCCGGCGGCCGTCTGCCTGCTGCCGCAGCCGGCCCGTGCTGAGTGGATGCAGCGTGTTGCCGCAGAAATGAATTTGTCTGAGACGGCCTTTTTAGTTCCGCACGAGGGTCGTTACCGTCTGCGGTGGTTTACGCCGAAGACCGAGGTCGACTTATGCGGACATGCAACCTTGGCAAGCGCCCATGTGCTGTGGGAGCGTGGAGAGCGTCGCCCGGATGAAGCGATTGCCTTTTTTACAAACAGCGGGGTGTTAACGGCTGTAAACAACGATGGCTGGATTCGGCTTGATTTTCCGAATGAAGCGCCGGTGCCAGTCGAGTCACCGCCCACTGAGCTCATTAGCGCCTTGCCGGTTGAGCCGCTGTATGTCGGACGCAACCGGTTCGACTATTTAGTGGAAATGGGCCCGGAACAAGTGGTGCGTGAACTACAGCCGGATGTTCACCTGCTTCAAAAAGTGGCCGCCCGTGGCATTATTGTGACAAGCCGTTCAGCGGCAGAAGGAGTGGACTTTGTGTCGCGGGCTTTTTTCCCGGCTCTCGGCGTGCCGGAAGACCCGGTCACCGGTTCGGCGCACTGCTGTCTTGGGCCGTATTGGGCGGACAAGCTCGGAAAAACGACGTTAGTCGGTTATCAAGCTTCAGCCCGCGGCGGCATGGTGCGGGTGACGGTAGCGGGCGAGAGGGTAGAACTCGAAGGAAAAGCCGTTACTGTGCTGAAAGGGGAGTTCACGGCACAGGCCGCTTTTTAGTTGTACAACGGAAGTTGATAGCTGGTTCAGCGGCTCGATGGGGTTTCGGTGAACGCGGGAACAAGGTGTCCTCATCGGGATGGACACCTTGTTCAAGGCAGGTTAGGCAGGTCAATCATCCCAACGGTACGTCCAAAACCGCTCCGTTTTGAGCCAGGCAAGCGCATCGCCGCGCTTGGAGGCTGCCTGCATCAGCCCTTCGGTTTGCGAACGGTGGGCGCGGATGGCGGCCAGCTTCGTCTCGATCACCGGGCTGACATCGCGGATGACGTCTGGCTGGCCAAGGTCTTGTTCGCAGTTTTTCGCAAATGCAACGCAATGGACGGTTGGCCGTTCTTCTTTCGGCCAGCGCTTTAAGGCGCGGATGACAGCGGCTCCACACGCATCATGGTCGGGGTGGACGCTGTAGCCGGGGTAAAACGTAATGACAAGCGATGGATTTGTTTCCGCCAAGATGGCGGCGATCCGGTCAGCCAGTTCTTCTTCATCCTCAAACTCGACCGTCTTGTCGCGATAGCCGAGCAGGCGCAAATCATGAATGCCAAGAATGCGGCATGCTTCCTCCAGTTCTTGCTTGCGGATGTGTGGAAGCGTTTCGCGGTTGGCAAACGGAGGCACGCCCATATGGCGCCCCATTTCTCCGAGCGTCAAGCAGGCGTACGTCACCGGCGTGCCGTTTTGCACATGCTGGGCGATGGTGCCCGAAACGCCAAACGCCTCGTCATCCGGGTGGGGAAACACCACAAGTACGTGTCGTTCCTTCATCGCAAGCCCCTCCTTATGCGAACGGCGTGTCGCTCAGCTCAAGGGCGACAGCCAGTTTCCCTTCGTAATCATGTCCGGCCAACAACAACTGCCCTTCGTTCGTCCATTCCCAATGGGTGAGTCCTTCGGCGTACACCCAGCCGATTTGAAGCTTCAGCCCGACGCGATACGGCCCCGGGCCGGTGATTTTGCCGCGAGTGAAGCGGATGCGGACGTTGCGGATGTAAGCGCCGGCGGAAAAAAATCGTTCATTATGATGAGAGGCGTACGCCCCGTTCGTCGTTTCTAAATGGATGTATACGTCGCGATTGGCGAAGCGATCCAACGCCTCTTGAACAGCGGCGGCGTCAATCGGCTGCACGCGGGGTCCCTCCTTTAGCTGTTTTCTATTATTGTACATGACCAAGGCATAGGAACGGAAATATTTCGTCTTTCATTGTATAATGAAGAACGGACACATCTTGGACTCATCCGCACCTGAGAGGCGTTGAACAACGATTCAGCGAAAGGAAAGGTGAGGAGAAATGGGGTTTCAAGGCAATGGTGTCACGATGCTCAATTTTGACGGCACTTACCGGCCGCAAAAGCGATTGTTCCGCTTTCCGCATGAATGGATCGATCTGTCGGATGTGCCGGAGACGAATTTGTATTGCAGCGGGGAGGCTCTCGCCGAAATCGAACGGCGGCTGCGCCGTCGGCGGATGCGCGGAGCGGTTTTAATCGGGAACGGCAACTTCCATTATGTAAGCTATTTGCTCATAAAGGAGATGAAAGAGCCGTTTACGCTCGTCTTGTTTGACCACCATACCGATGCCGAAGGGGGGAGCGACCGCCTCATTTCATGCGGCTCGTGGGTGGCTTACGCACTCGGACATCCGCAGCTGCAAAAAGTCATCATTGTTGGTCCGTCATGTTCTCCAAGCCATCTTCGTTTATCTCCAAAGATTACAGTTCTTCCTTTCGATGATCACGATGAATGGCCGAAGGCGCTTTTGGACGCCATTCCGACCGGAAGCATCTATATCAGCATTGATAAAGATGCGCTGCGCCGCGAAGACGCCGTGACGAACTGGGATCAGGGGATGATGCCGCTTTCCCGGCTGCTCGCTTGTTTGCGCCTTCTGCTATTCGATAAAAAAGTGCTCGGCGTGGACATATGCGGCGAATACCCGCCCTCCGCTGTCGACATGTTCGACTCGCTTTGTCGCGAAGCGCGGGGAAAAAATGAGCAGGCGAACATGGCCATCTTGGCGACATGTTTCCACTATGCGGCGCCGCATTTGCGGCCGGCGTAATCGAGCGGCGAGAAGCGCGGGAAAGGCAGAACCGCTTTTGGTTGGGCGATCAGAAAAGCAAGGAAGACGCTGTCCCTGCGGATTTTGGCAAGCGGGCCGGCGCTTCTGCCGGCTCGATGGCCGAAAAAGCCGGGAAGGCCGCTGCTTGAGGGGATGAGCCTCGTTGTCAAAAGCCGCTCCCGTACATAATGCGAAATTGTTTTTCATCGGAGCGGACATCGCGCGGCTCGATGTGCATGCGGGCGACTTTGGCAAACATCGTTCCGGCTTCAATGGTGTCCAAAAAGAGCTGAAGGGCGCTTTCATTCCCCTGAACTTCCATTTCCACTGTTCCGTCATCATTGTTTTTCACCCAACCGGTCAGCTGCCGTTTGAGCGCTTCGTGTTGGACGAAGTATCGAAACCCAACGCCCTGCACGCGCCCTTCCACGATGACATGAACTCTTTTCACGCCGATGAGCCCTCCTTCATGACGGTTGTTCTGCTTCCATCATATAATAGGTGAGGCGGAAAGTACATGAAAAAAGGAGCTTGATGGTTCAAGCTCCTTTTTTTACGGATGATAGCGATAATATTTGTTGCTGAATGAGCAGCACAAGCCGCGGGTGACCGCCTAGGTAAGAGCATAAATGCCACTCTTTGTCGGAAACAGAGAACCCTTGCAACTTCCGTTCGATCGTTTTCATTAAGACGCCGGTAAACAATAAGTACGGGACGACAAACACGCGCCGATACCCCGATGCGTGGGCCCGTTCGAGCCCTTCATCAAGCGTCGGGCGGATGGCAGCGAGAAAACAAACGTCCACGTGCGGCACGTTCGTTTTTTCTTTTAAAAGCGCAGCGATGGCGGACATGTCGCGCTTCGCGTCGGGGTCGCTGCTGCCGCGGCCGACAAGAAGGATCATTGATTCGCCGTCAAGCGGTGCGGACTGTTCGCTGATGCGGTCGATCATGATGTCGATCATCGCTTCATGGACGCCGAACGGAGCGCCGCAGAGGATATCGACGGATGGATGGTGCCGTCTCGCGATGTCCAATGCCGCTGGAATATCGTGTTTGGCATGCCCTGCAGACAGAAGGAGAAGCGGAACGACGATGACGCGTGTCGCCCCTTGGGCGACACAACGGTCAACGCCGGTGACAATGTCCGGTTCTGCGAGTTCGACAAAGCATAGCTCTTGAATCGGAATGTCGATGGCCCTACTGCACTGTTCGACGAAACGCGCCGCTTCATGGCGCGCGGCAGCAATGCGGCTGCCGTGGCTCACATATAAAACAGCTTCCATCGCCATCGCCTCACGATGTTGCGCCGGCGGCCGCGGATGACGCGAGCAACTGCTCAAACCATTGAATGTTGGCGCGCAGCCGGACGACGTCTCCGATGATGACCATGCTTGGATTTTGAATGTTTTCTTTCACAGCGGCGGCAGCGATTGTTGCGAGCGTGCCGGTGACGGTGCGCTGAACTGTTGTCGTTCCCCACTCGATGATCGCCGCCGGCGTCTCTGGCGCTTTGCCGTATTTCATCAGTTGGCCGCAAATGTACGGCAAGTTATGAATCCCCATGTAAATGGCGATCGTATCGATGCCTTTGGCGAGGCTTTCCCATTTGATTTCGTCACGGCTTCCGTCGCGCCGATGCCCGGTGACAAAGGCGACGCTTGAGCTGAACTCGCGATGGGTGACGGGGATGCCGGCATAAGCCGCCGCCGCGATGGCGGAGGTGATGCCGGGAACGATCTCAAACTCGATCCCATGTTTGGCCAGCACCTCGGCCTCTTCGCCGCCGCGCCCGAACACGAACGGATCGCCGCCCTTTAAGCGGACGACCGTTTTTCCTTTTTTGGCATGCCAGACGAGCGCATGGTTGATCGTTTCCTGCTGCATGGCATGGAAGCCGGGCAGCTTGCCGCAAAAAATGAGTTCGGCGTCCGGCTTGGCATACGAAAGCAACTCTTCATTGATGAGACGGTCGTACAAAATGACATCCGCCTGCTGGATGCATTTTAATCCTTTGACGGTAATGAGTTCCGGGTCGCCGGGGCCGGCGCCGACAAGATATACTTTGCCCATCGTTGTTTCAGCCCCTTCGTGCATGATTCAGCCAGCCGCCGGTAAACGGCATGGATGCTCGGCTGCTTTTATTGTAAATGGTCTGCCTTGGGATGAAAACGACCTTGTCAAATGACCTCCCGTTCTTTTTTGGCAGAGGACGGGGGAATCAGTCTGTTTTCGCGGCCGGGATCATTCCTCGCTCGCGCAGGTAGGCGAGCACTTGCTCGACACATTCGTCAACCGAATAACGGTGTGTTTCGATCGTCAACTCCGGTGCTTCCGGCGCTTCGTACGGCGAGTCGATGCCCGTAAATTCACGGATTTCCCCGCGGCGCGCTTTTTGATACAGCCCTTTCGGATCGCGCTTTTCGCATTCTTCAAGCGGGCAATTGACGTAAATTTCGATAAACTCGTCTTCTTCGACTAAGCGGCGGACGAGCGCCCGGTCTTCGGCAAACGGCGAGATAAACGCCGTCAGCACAAACTGGCCGCTGTCGACAAACAGCTTTGCCACTTCACCGATGCGGCGGATGTTTTCTGTCCGATCGGCGGCGGAAAAGCCGAGGTCTTTATTAAGCCCGTGGCGGATATTGTCGCCATCGAGAACGTAATTTTGAATGCCAAGCTCAAACAGCCGTCTGGAGACGGCGTTCGCCACCGTCGATTTGCCGGAGCCGGACAGCCCCGTGAACCAAAGGATGGCGCTATGATGGCCGTTGCGCTTGCGACGATCTTCTTTTGTCACCGATGTATGATGCCAAACAATATTCGTGCTCATCGCGATCCCCCTTTAGCGCGCTGACGGGGTGACCGTTTCGCGTTGTTGCAGCCCTTTGATCAAAACGGCGGCCACTTCCGGACGGCTGAATGTGCTCGGGGGCACTTGGCCGTTGCGCAGCATTTCGCGGACTTTTGTGCCGGAAAGGACAACGTGATATTGCGCGTCGTGCGGGCATGTTTTCGTCGATGCCATGCCTTCGCATTTCGTGCAATAGAAGCTATGTTCGAAAAAGAGCGGCGTAATGCCGAGTTCTTCGGGCGTAAAGTTCAAGAAGATTTTTTGCGCATCATACGTGCCGTAATAATTGCCAACGCCGGCATGGTCGCGGCCGACGATGAAGTGCGTGCAGCCGAAATTTTTGCGCACCATCGCATGGAAAATCGCTTCACGCGGACCGGCATAGCGCATCGCAGCTTGGAAGACGCCGAGGAAAACGCGGTCTTTCGGGTAATAGTTTTCCAGCAGCACTTGATAGCTTTCCATCCGGATGTCAGCCGGAATATCGTCCGCTTTCGTTTCGCCGACGAGTGGGTTTAAAAACAAGCCATCAACGATCTCGAGCGCGCATTTTTGAATGTATTCATGGGCGCGGTGAACCGGGTTGCGCGTTTGGAAGCCGACAACGGTGTTCCAGCCGAGTTCGGCAAATTTTTTCCGCGTTTCGGCCGGGTCGAAATAAAACGACGCAAATTGGCCTTTGTCGGTTCGTTTCACGAGCGTCACCGCTCCGCCGACATACACGTCCGGCTTTTCAAACAGTTTGCGCACGCCTGGGTGAGCAAGTTCATCCGTTTTATAAACGAGCTTCGCTTCTTTCGTTTTGTCTGGGCGGTAAATGTCAGCAATCTCAATGACGCCGTAGACGTCGCCGCGATAAACGAGTTTCGCCTTATCGCCGACGGCGAGCTCTTTCGCTTTTTCTTCTGTTACCGCGAGCGTGATCGGAATGCTCCAGACGGTGCCATTAGAAAGGCGCATCGTTTCCACGACCGAGTCGTAATCCGCTTTCGTCAAAAAGCCGGTGAGCGGGCTGTAGGCGCCCGTTCCGATCAGCTCCAAATCGCTCAGTTCGGCATTGGAGAGCTCAATCGTTTTTGCCGCCTCATCGAGCGGATAGTCCGGATTCCAACGATTGATCAACGTACCGCCATGCGGGATGCTTAAGCTCATGTTTATAACCTCCTAGATTGATAGATGTTGTTAAATGCCGCCGCCATGCTCATGAATCGAGCGCTTTTCTTCGGCAATTGTTTTTTTCAAACTGATGACGCCAAGCGTCGCCAAGCAGACGCTTAAGATCGCGACGACCGTGTAGACGTCGCTGTCAAGCAGCAGCTTGACGAGGCTGTATGAAATCACAAGGGAAAAAATCGGCGAAACAAACCAAACTTTTAAGAGCTGCACGACGATTCGCTTTTGCCAGATGGACAATCCGCTTTTCGCCGTGCCGATGCCGATGATCGCTGATGTCGTAATTTGCGTGAGCGGCACAGGCAAACCAAACAGCGAGGAAATGATGACGAGCATCGCTCCTGTGCCGGAAATGGCGCTTCCCTCAAACGGGGAGAAATTTGTAATTTTTTTCCCGTTCGTTTCCAAGACGCGGTGCCCAAGCAAAAGGGCGCCGGCGGCGACGAACAAGCCGCCGAACATCGTCGCCGACCCGCTCTCGATCAGCCCGGCGCCAACAAGCGGTCCGACCGCGTTGGCGACGTTGTTCATGCCGGCGGAAAACGCCTCAAAAAAGCCGGTGACGATAAGAAGCGCCATAAACGTTTTTTGCCAACGGCCTTGTTCAAGCTGTGGATATTTGCGCTTGAGCGCCAAAAACCATTTGCCGACGGCGAACGTAAACGAAAAGGCGATGATCGGGATGATGATCCACGCCGAGACGATGAACAACAGTTTTTGAAAATACACCGCTTGGCAGGCGATGCCGACGCCGACGACGGAGCCAACGGTGATCTCGCTTGTCGACAGCGGGATGCCCATCATGTTGGCGGCAAACAGTGAAATGGCCGCTGCGGCTAAAATAATAACGACAATGTTGATGGTGAGAATCGAGGACGGGATAATGCCCGACCCGATGGTCTTCACTACTTCCCCGCCGCCGAGGCTGCCGAGGAAGACACCGACGCCGCAAAGAAGGAGGGCGACCGATTTTCTCGGAATGGCGCCTGACCCGTAGGCGACGCCCATAGAGGCCGCCGCGCCGCTTGCCCCGATGTTCATGGCGAAGAAAAAGGATACGATAAACGCAATGGCAAGGAGCATGTCAATGTTCTCTCCTTAGGCGAGATGGAGACCGCATTCCGTCTTTCCTTGGCCAGCCCAGCGCCCGGAGCGCAAGTCGTTCGGATCTGTAGCCGGAGCGGTGCACGGGGCGCAACCGATGCTCGGGTAGCCGCGGTCGTGGAGCACGTTGTACGGAAGGCCGTGTTTATACACGTAATTCCAAACGTCTTTCCACGTCCAATGAATGAGCGGACAAACTTTAATCGAACGGAACTTGTCGTCTTTATTGATGTACTCCACATGCCGCCGCGTCGGCGATTGCTCGCGGCGCAAGCCGGAAATCCAGGCGGTGACCCCGGTCAATACTTCCCGCAGCGGAATGACTTTGCGCAGCTCACAGCATTTGTTCGGGTCGCGTTTCCATAACTCGTCGCCAAACTGCGCCTTCTGTTCTTCCAACGTCAAGCGCGGCTGTTTCATCACGATGCGAAGCGACGGATATTTTTCTTTCACTTTCGCGATTGTATCGTACGTCTCTTGGAAATGCAGGCCGGTGTCCAAAAAGACGATTTCTGCATCCGGTTTAACTTGGGAAATCAGATCAATGAGCACGATCCCCTCGACGCCGAAGCTGCACGCGTATACGATCTCATCGCCGTATTCGCGATACGCCCAGGCGAGGACGTCAAGCGCCCCTTTTGTTTCATTATCGGACGGAAAAGACGGTTTTTCCGCCGTTTCCCATTGATCATACGTGAGCATCGGTTTCTCCTCCTCACAAAATCAAAGAAAATCTAGGTAATTAGTAGGATATATAGCGGCCAAACGGCAATTCGGCGGCAAAAATCCTTCCTTGCATGAATCAGAAAGAGCGGGAGAAAGGGTTCCCCTTATTTTACTTAAAGATCTTCTTTAGCTGGAATTGGCACTTTGCTATAGGCGGCGGGTTGTCGGCGTTCATTGAGCCAATTCCTCCCTCACTCCCGAGCAACGTATGCAACGCATGGCATTGAATTGAGTGAACTACCCACCACCTACGCTTCGCTTAGAGGTGGGGGCTTCAAGCGACTTGTGTGTGTTCGCCGAACGGTAAGCCACACACAAGACCCCTTTACGCTTCCCTTCATTCCAAAGGTGTCCGTTCTAGCCATATTCTATCATACTCGTTGGCTAACGCCAACCGACATTCATCTCCCACTTTCACTTCGTTTCGAAGTGGGAGACTTCTTTCGGAAAGATGTTAAAATTTTAACACAATTGACGATAATGTCAATCATAGTTTTTCGATAGGAGTTATTTTTACGTGAAACAGCTGCATTGCCTGCCTAGCAGCAGATGGGAGCGTTATTTTTTGCGCAGGCTTCCAAGCTCTTCGACAATCGCCTGCATTTCGCTTGGGCTGAACGTCTCGCGTTTCATCACCATCTCGTAAATGTCTCTCAATTCATCGTACCATTCCTCGGAAAAATGGGACGGCTTGATGGCATCCAAGTTCAGCACTTTCAACTTTTGCTTCAACTGTTCAATCATATAGGCGACGTTTTCCGCCGACCGTTTTGATAAATCCATCCGTTTGCTCCTTTCATGGCAAGTTATTATGTATTGTACCATAGGTGCAGGAAGAATGGGGAGAGATTGGATGGCTTGTTTTTCTGATGAAAAAACGGATGATGTGGTAAAATGTAGGTGCACATGCATAGCGCAGGTCTAAAACGTTGGGAAACACCGCGTTTTCTGCAAAATGGTTGTCGTGAACGTGTGCGCAAGCGTTGCTGGCCTATTCGCACAATCTCCTCGATGGAGTTGTTTTGTCGTGACATTTCCGTCCTTTTAGGGACAAAAAGGCTAGGTGATCAAGAAGGAAAACGAACGGTGGAAAGCACCGTGGACATGGAGAGAGGGGTGGCTGTTTGGATGGTGAAAGTGCTGTTTGTTTGTCTTGGAAACATTTGTCGCTCGCCGATGGCGGAAGCGGTCTTCCGTCATTTGGTGAAAGAGCGGGGGCTTGACGGTCTGATTGTCGTTGATTCGGCGGGAACAGGCAGCTGGCATGTCGGTGAGCCGCCGCATGTGGGGACAAGAAGGGTTTTGACGGAAAATCAGATCGACTACTCCGGCATCCGCGCCCGGCAAGTGAACCATCGTGACTTGGAAGAATTTGATTACATCATCGCCATGGACGCAGCCAACTTGAACGATTTGCGCCGATTGGCTGGCTCCCGTTCGAAAGCGGTGCTCGCCCGGTTGCTTGACTTTGTTCCCGACCGGGAAAAAGACGATGTGCCTGATCCGTATTATACCGGGAATTTTGCCGAAGTGTATCGCCTCGTCCGCTCAGGATGCGAGCATTTGCTTGAGAGGATCATCCGCGATCATCGACTTGGTGTGGAGGAAGCAAATTGACTTTGAGGGCGGCGCACCCGTCTGGGGAAAAGCGAGGAAGGAGGGGAGCCGATGGTCGTAAATTTGGCGTTCATCCGTGAGTTGGCCCGCCGTTTTACGGAAGATGAAATCCCGCGCTTGTCAGCGGAATTGGCGTATTACTTTCTTCTGTCGCTCTTTCCGTTTTTGCTGTTTTTAATGACGCTGTTGGCGTATTTGCCGATTCCGCATGAAGATGTGCTTGCGCTCGTGCGGCAATACGCCCCGAAAGAGGCGCTTCACCTCATCGAGACGAACGTTCATCGCCTCATCGATGAGCAAAACGGGGGATTGTTGTCGTTTAGCATCATCGCAGCCATTTGGTCAGCGTCTAATGGCATGAGTGCCATTATGAGGGCATTCAACCGCGCTTATGATGTGCAAGAAGACCGGCCGTTTTGGATCGTGCGTGGGCTGTCGATTGTGTTGACGCTCGGCATGATCGTTGTCATCATCGTTGCCCTCGTGCTTCCGGTCTTCGGGCGGATAATCGGGCTGTTTTTGTTCTCTGCTCTCGGGTTGTCGCAACAGTTTTTGAATGTTTGGAACGCGTTTCGTTGGGTGACGAGTTCGCTGTTATTGTTTGCCGTCTTTACTGCCCTTTATTATTTCGCGCCGAACAAACAGCTTCGCTGCGTCAACGTCATGCGCGGCGCGCTGTTTGCCACCGCCGGCTGGATTGCGGCGTCGCTGGCGTTTTCGTATTATGTCAACAACTTTGCCGATTACACGGCGATGTACGGCAGCCTTGGCGGAATGATCGTGTTGATGGTTTGGTTTTATTTGTCCGGCATGATTCTTGTCTTAGGCGGGGAACTCAACGCCATGTTTGACTGTGAGCGCGAAGGGAAAAGACGGCAGCGTTAGCGTGCATAAACGATGCCGAGGCGGGATATCGTAACAATGCAGGGGATCTTGGCATAGGGGGGATCAAGATGACGAAACATACGAAAAAAGATGGGAGCACGAAGCAAAAAGGAAAAAACAGACCAAAGCATAAGACGAGTGGCAGTGCCAACGGCCAAAACGGCTATCATTGAAAGAAGCGGTCTCAAAAGGTGGTTCTTCGTTCAACATAGCACAACATATTGTAATATTGTGCCCCGGCGGTCGGTTTATGTGTATAGATGGAAATCAAAAAAAGGTGCCTTTCCTTTTTTGAGGGCACCTTTCCTTTCATGCAAACACAAGCACATCGAGCGGCCGCCGCTTTATTCAACGATCTCTTCGTGATGGTGGTAATAGCGCTCATAAATGTATTCAATTTCTGCGTCTGTCATATAGGCGAGTTCCTCGCGCGACAATCCCCGCACTTTTTCGATAAACTCGATCATATTTTTCCGTTCCGTTCTGCTCATGATCGCCACTCCTTTATACTGTTTTAAAACACAAACTTGATATCTTGGTTTTATTATATAACAGAGAAAATAAAACGGTCAACGATTTTTTTGAAAAAATAAAAAATAAAAAATAAAAAACGGTCAAGCCGCTGTTTCCTGTTCCCGGCGGCTGACGAGGCAAATGGCCGGGACGAGGAGGACAACGCTGACCGCGAGGAAAAAGGCGCGACTAGAGAGAGCAACCACGCTGCCGGCAAGCGGCGGGCCTGTCATGCTGCCGAGGCTGTACAGCATCCCGCACAACAAATTACCAGCGGGAAGCAGCGCTTTCGGCAACAGGTCGGTCATATAGGCGATGCCGAGCGAGAAGAGCGAACCGGTAAACATGCCAGCAGTGAACAAACAGGCAGCCAATCCAGCCGTGGACGCACCGACAGTGAGGGCAATCAAAAAACAACCGGCGCCGGCCAAGAGTGCACCGGTGATGACACGGCGCCGTCCGAACCGGTCGCTGAGCGTTCCGAGCGGAAGCTGAAAGATGATGCCCCCAAGCGAGAAGCATGGCAAGATGAAGGCGATCTGCTCAGCGCTCATCCGCTCACGCAAGGCGTACAGCGGGAAGATGGAATGAACAGCCGCTTCTAAAAAACCGTACGCAAACGGCAACAAAAGCGCTGGCCATGCCTGTTTCCAAGCGCCAATAAACCGACCGGCCGCCGACGAAGAACGTTCAAGCGGCTTTGGTTTTTCGTTCGGCAGCCAAAGGACGCCGATCCAACCGGCGAAACTAAGGAGAGCAGCTAAATAAAACGGAAGCGCCTTCTCGACCGAAGCGAGTGAAGCCAACAGCGGGCCGATGGTGAAGCCGAGGCCGAACGCCCACCCATACAGCGACAGCCGCCGTCCGCGCTCCGCCGGCGGAGAAAAGTCCGTGATCCACGTTTGCGTCGCAAAATGAAGCATATGGTCGCCAATTCCGATGGCAAAGCGAAGAACGAGCCAAACGAAAAACGATGGAAAAAGTGGAAAAAGGATGAGCGCGCATATTACAATAGAAGCGCCAAGGAGAATCATCGGCTTATATCCATATTTGCTCAACGGCCGCTCCAAAAATGGCGAAATGGTCAAAACACCGATATACAGGGCGGCGGCGTGCGCGCCGTTCATCGATGAAGAGACGCCGTTTTCATCAAGAAGCACCGCCAAAAGCGGCAGCAACATCCCTTGCGACAGACCAGAAACGGCGACAATCCCGGTTAAGATGGCAAAACGCATCGTGCATCCCCATTTCAGTTGAAATCGCCGGCCGATCAAACAAGCGAGGCCGGATGTTTCCCAGGGCGAATGAATGCCCTTATCCATCGTACATAGGAACGGCGGTCAATGCAACGAAAACAATCAAGAGGAAAGGTGGAAGAGAAATGAACAAGGTGTTTGCTTGGATGACATGGATCGGCGTGCCGGTGTCGGTCATCGGCGGGTTTCTTCATTGGCCGACTGTCTTGATGTTCGGGTTGTACTGTTTGACGATCATTGCGCTCGCCAGCTATATGGGGCGAGCGACGGAAAGCTTGGCGATCGTCGCCGGACCACGCATTGGCGGGCTGTTGAACGCGACGTTTGGCAACGCGGTCGAGCTGATCATTTCCATTTTTGCCTTGCAGGCTGGACTCGTTGACGTCGTGCTCGCTTCCTTAACCGGTTCAGTGCTCGGGAACTTGCTTTTGGTGGCTGGGCTATCGTTTTTTGTCGGCGGACTAAAATATAAGCGGCAAGAATTCAACATTTATGATGCTCGTCATAATGCCGGGCTGCTGACGTTTGCCATCTTTATCGCTTTTGTCATTCCGGAAGTGTTTACCATGCATATGAATCACAGCGAACAAGTCGCGTTGAGCGTTGGCATTTCGATCATCATGATCTTGCTTTACGCCGCTGCCCTTTATTTCCGGCTTGTCACCCATCGCGGCGTATATCAGCATAAATCAGAAGAAGTGGAAGAACATGAAGAGCCCGAATGGGGCAAAGGGAAAGCGACCGCCATTTTGGCGCTGGCGACGGTTGCGGTCGCCTATTTATCGGAACGGCTCGTTCACACGTTTGAAACGGTCGCCGAGTCATTCGGCTGGAGCGAGCTGTTTATCGGGATCATCATCGTGGCCATCGTCGGCAATGCGGCGGAGCATGCTTCGGCTGTCATTATGGCATACAAAAATAAAATGAACGTCGCCGTCGAGATCGCCGTCGGTTCGACCTTGCAAATCGCCATGTTCGTCGCGCCGGTGCTTGTGCTCGTTTCGCTGTTGTTTCCGGAAAAAATGCCGCTTGTCTTTTCGCTTCCCGAGCTCGTCGCGATGGCCGCTTCGGTGCTATTGATGATCGTATTGTCCAACGACGGCGATACGAACTGGTTTGAAGGGGCAACATTGCTCGCTGCCTATACGATCATGGGCATCGGTTTTTATTTGCTGTAAGTGACTGCATCTGGGCGTTCGCCGCCTGGGTGTTTTTTTTGCGGGTTTGGGAAGTGGGGCGCCAAACGGGGAAAATTTTCGCCGCCGCGGATAAACGGTGCATTTTGAAGGAAACTAACAGTGAATAACGTGGGAAGAAAGGAGTGAAGACGATGAAAAAGTGGACTGTTTCGCTGTTTGGGAGCGTGCTTCTTCTTTATGCGGCAGCGTTTTCGGCGCTGGCGGCTGCCGGCAAACCGGCGCCCGGTGCGGTGATGGATATATCGAAAGAAAATACGTATCCGAACCCGACGCAAGATTTGCCGCATTTGGAACCGAGCTCGTTTACAAAACAGCTGTTAAGATCGGCCAATGTGAAAATTGAGAATCCCGAATTGATCCATCTCTTTAATGAATCTTCGGCGACCGACACGCCATGGGCCGTTGGCTATCGGGCGACGATTTATTTAGGCCAATGGCCGCTCAACTACCAGTCGATCGAAACGTCGACGAACTGGGAATATCAAAAGGTCAACACCAATTTCCTTGATAATCGCGGCGGCGATACGGCGCAAAAGTTGTACTATAAACAAGACATGCAAAAATACGTCCGCGGCGGCCTGACGGCGAAAGTGCCGAATGAAGAAGCGGTTAAGCGGATGATGTTACACAAAGCGATGGAAAAGACGAATTTGCCGCTTGCTTTCAGCACGGTTGTCGGCCTTGGCACGAAAAAGGATCAGCCGTACAACGTGCCGGCGAAAAAAATAGGTTATTTGTACGCGTACGCTCCGGCGGTGAATGAAAAAGGGAAAGTAACATACGGGGAAGTGTACGTCGTGCTCAAAGGAAACAAAAAGAAAATTGTCGTCAAAAATGTGACGACAAGAGGGGTTGGGGCGTGGATCCCGGTGCAGGATCGCCTGTACATGTCATATGTGGTGAGTGAACAGCCAAGATAAAACGTCAAGGAAAAGCTCCTTGACGTTTTTTATCGGCCAATGAGCGCGGACCGCTTCGTAAAATCGACGCCGCGGTAATATGTCTGCTTCACAAGGACGTTCGGTCCGAGGCAGCGTGCCGACGGGCAGTGGCAAAGAAGCTCCCTAGCCAGCTTTGAGCGCCGCCATTTGTCATACACGTCTGGCAGCGAATCGTGAATGATGTTGCCAAGCGGCGGCTCATCACCGAAATCGGTGACGATGACATCGCCGGTGAAAATATTGACATTGAGCCGTGAACGTCCGTCTGGATCGTTGCGCACGGTGACGTTTTTGCTTTCATACAGCCGCTTCAATAGGCGAAGATCGTCTTCATTGTCGCTGCACGGGTAAAACGGCAGCGTGCCAAACAACATCCAGACGTTTTCATCGCGAATGTCAAGCAAATGGTGGATCGCCGCGCGCAGCTCATCGAGATTTAGCGTCTCTAAGGCGCTGGCAAAATCGCTTGGGTACATCGGGTGGATTTCATGGCGCCGGCAGCCCATTTCCTCAACGACTTGGCGATGGATCGTTTCCAAATGGCGGACGGTCCGCTTGTTTAACATCGTTTCCGCCGATACCATCACGCCGGCATTGGCCAGCGCTTTTGCATTGTCAAGCATGCGCTGGAAGTATTTCTCGCGTTGGGCGCGCGTCGGCTTCCGCTCCATCATGGCAAAACCACCTTCGACAAAGTCGTCGATCGTCCCCCAGTTGTGCGAGATATGGAGCACATCCAAATACGGAATGACTGATTCATAGCGAGACAAATCCAACGTCAAGTTCGAATTCAGCTGCGTCCGCACCCCGCGCTCATGTGCATAGCGGAGAAGCGGAACGACGTATTGTTCGATGGATTTTAATGACAGCATCGGCTCGCCGCCGGTGATGCTTAATGACCGCAAATGCGGAATTTCCTCGAGCCGGCGGAGCAACATATCAAGCGGCAGCGCCTCGGGATCTTTCGTTGCCAACGTATAGCCAACAGCACAATGCTCGCAGCGCATATTGCAAAGCGTCGTCGTCGTAAACTCGACGTTCGTCAGTTCCAGCTTTCCGTATTCCTCTAGATCAACGTACGCTTCCCATGGATCGTACGCTGGTGTAATGGCCGGCATGGTCGGTGAACGCATGACCTTCTCCTCTTTCCATATTAAAATTCCAACGTCCATTATTAGCCGCCGCCTTCGGCTTGTCAATCGTTTTGATTCATTCTTGACACACTCATTTGTATGACGATGGTGCAGCCATCATGTTGTGGAAAATAAAGATTTTTAACACAACAAGGAAAAAGGGAGTATAATAGAGAAAGATTGGACAATGTATATGGATGAACAGGGAAAGGGGCGTGCAAGCTGATGGAAAAATTCCAGCAAAGCATGTATGACTTGATTGTCGAAACATCGACAAAGCTGCCGAAGGACGTCCGCCGAGCGATCGCTCGGGCAAAAGTGCGCGAAAACGCCGGCACGCGGGCGGCGATGGCATTGGATACGATCGTTGGCAACATTCAAATGGCGGACGAAAACGTATCGCCGATTTGCCAAGACACCGGCTTGCCGACGTTTAAAATCAAAGTGCCAGTCGGCGTCAACCAAATTGAAATGAAAAAAGCGATCCGGGCTGCCATTGTCGAAGCGACGAAAAACGGCAAACTGCGCCCGAACTCGGTTGATTCACTCACCGGCAAAAACAGCGGTGATAACTTAGGGGAAGGCGTGCCGGTCATTAAATTTGAGCAGTGGGAAAACGATTACATTGACGTCCGTCTCATTTTAAAAGGCGGCGGCTGTGAAAACAAAAACATTCAATACAGCCTGCCGTGTGAACTCGAAGGGCTCGGCCGCGCCGGCCGCGATTTGGATGGCATCCGCAAATGCATTTTGCATGCGGTGTATCAGGCGCAAGGGCAAGGGTGCAGCGCCGGCTTCATCGGCGTCGGCATCGGCGGCGACCGCTCATCCGGCTATGAGTTGGCAAAAGAACAGCTGTTCCGTCCGGTTGATGACGTCAACCCGATTGAAGAATTGCGCCAGCTGGAAGAATACATTATGGAAAACGCCAACAAACTTGGCATCGGCACGATGGGCTTTGGTGGCGAATCGACGCTGCTCGGCTGTAAAATCGGCGTTATGCACCGCATCCCGGCGAGCTTCTTCGTCTCCGTCGCTTACAACTGTTGGGCGTTTCGGCGCATGGGCGTGAAAATCGATCCGGCGACCGGTGAGATCATCGAATGGCTGTACCAAGACGGCGAAGACGTCGATTTTGCCAAAGAGTTGGAAAAATCGGAAGCAGCCGCGGCGCTTGAACAAGGCGACACGCGCGTCATCGATCTTGTTCCGCCGCTTTCGGAAGAACAAGTGCGAAAGCTTCGCGTCGGTGACGTCGTCCGCATCAGCGGCGTCATTTACACCGGCCGCGATGCCATTCATAAATATTTGATGGACCATGACGCGCCGGTCGACTTGAACGGGCAAATCATTTATCATTGCGGTCCGGTCATGTTAAAAGATGAAGAAGGCCGCTGGCACGCCAAAGCTGCCGGCCCGACGACAAGCATCCGCGAAGAGCCGTACCAAGGCGACATCATGAAAAAATTCGGTGTCCGCGCTGTCATCGGCAAAGGCGGCATGGGAGCGAAGACACTGCAAGCGTTAAAAGAACACGGCGGCGTGTATTTGAACGCGATCGGCGGCGCGGCGCAATATTACGCCGATTGCATCAAATCCGTGGAAGGCGTTGATTTGCTGGAGTTTGGCATCCCCGAAGCGATGTGGCATTTGCGCGTCGAAAACTTCACTGCTGTTGTCACGATGGATTCGCACGGCAACAGTTTGCATGAAGATGTGGAAAAATCGTCGCTTGAAAAGCTGGCCCAGTTCAAAGAGCCGGTGTTCAAGTAAGAGGGAGAGCTGAATTTCAAGCACATGGCTATTGGTATTCACAAGCTGATCCCGTTTTCTTCTCGGTCCCCAAAGCGCTCGCTTTTGGGGTCTTTTTTTGCAAAAAATGGCGCGCGTAAAGCAGCGCAGGGCGAAAACAATAAAAAAGAGGAAAAGACGGCGGCCAAGGAGGAATCAGCATGAGATGGCGTATTTCCCTCGTTTTAGCCATCGCGCTTTTTCCCGCTTCTGCGTTTGCCGCAAGCAATCAAGCGATCCATTGGGGATTCAAGCGGAGTGAAAATCACGAACCCCCGTCGGCGGGAAAAGAGCTCGATGAGCTGCTTGCCAAATTCGACGCGTTTTATTTAGGTGATACGAGTGAAAAAACGATTTATTTGACGTTTGACAACGGTTATGAAAACGGCTATACAGCGCAAATTTTGGACGTATTGAAAGAAAAACATGTGCCGGCCGCCTTTTTTGTCACCGGCCATTATTTGCAAACCGCGCCCGATTTAGTCAAACGGATGGCAGCTGAAGGTCATATCATCGGCAACCATTCATGGCACCATCCCGATTTAACAACCGCAAGCGATGAGCGGCTGCGGGAAGAACTGGAAAAGGTCAGGGAAAAGACAAAAGAGCTGACCGGGCAAAAAGGGATGATGTACCTTCGCCCGCCGCGCGGCATTTTCAGCGAACGAACGTTGTCTCTTGCCCGCGAGCTCGGCTATTACCACGTCTTTTGGTCGCTGGCGTTTGTCGACTGGCAAACCGACCGTCAGCGCGGCTGGCAATATGCTTACGACCAAATCATGAAACAAGTCCATCCAGGCGCGATTTTGCTTTTGCACTCCGTGTCCAAAGACAACGCCGACGCGCTGCCAAAGGTGATCGATGACTTGCGCAAACAAGGGTATACGTTTGCCAGCCTCGATGACCTGATGGCCAAAAAGGCCGGCCTTCATCCATGGCTGTTTCGCCCATAAGCTGCTTCATCACTTGAGCACAAGCGGTGCGAAACGTTGCCGGGCCATTCGCCCGCGCCGCGCTTTATCAACCCGAACGGTGTGCCGCCGCCTCGTCCTGCCAACAAGTTGGTTCGACGGGGCGTTTTTCGTTATAATAGGGGCACGGACAAATGAGCAAGGTGAGAACGATGTGGGAACGAATGATCACCGTGCCGGCGCCGTACGATTTCGCCCATGCCCTTGAGCGGCTTTCGCTCGACCCGCTGTTGGCCGTGGATCGGGAACGGCAGCGCATCACCGTGCCGCTTATGCTCAGTGATCTTTTTGTGCCGGTGACGGTTGAAAGCATCGGCACAAAAGATGATCCCAAATTTTCCGTTTCAGCGCCTTTTCCCGAGCGGCAAGGCGAGATTGTGGAACGGATTTCCCATCTGTTTCAATGGCGGACGCCGCTTGGACCCATTCACGAGCATTTCCGCCGCACTGAGCTGGCGCCGCTGTTTGCCCGTTATGAGGGGCTGCCGTTGGTGCTTGATTTTGATCTATATTTTTGCCTCATCAAATGTCTCATCCATCAGCAGCTTCATTTGAAAGTCGGCTATCGGCTGACGGAGCGGTTTGTAAAAACGTTCGGGACGGAAATGAATGGCGTTTGGTTTTATCCGCGCCCGGAAGAAGTGGCCGCCCGTTCGTACGATGATGTACGCGCCTTGCAGCTGAGCGGGCGGAAAGCCCAATATATCGTCGATGTGTCGCGCCTCATTGCCGAGGGGAAGCTGCGGCTTGATGAACTTAAGCAGATGGAAGACGGCGAGGTGATGGAGCGGCTGACTGCCGTGCGCGGCATCGGCCCGTGGACGGTGCAAAATTTCCTCCTTTTCGGCCTCGGCCGTCCAAACGTCTTCCCGCCGGCGGATATCGGTTTGCAGCGGGCGGTGGAAAAACAATTCGGGCTTCAAAAGCGGCCGACCGCCAAAGAGATGGCGGCGCTTGGCGAGCGGTGGAAGCCGTACGCCAGCTATGCGGCGCTTTATTTATGGCGAAGCATTGAATGAGAGGGACCGATATGGCAAAGCAACAAACGAACATCAAAATCAAAAAAGGCGACCAATTTCCCGTGACGATTCAACGGATCGGCATTAACGGCGAAGGGGTCGGCTATTTCCAAAAACAAGTCGTCTTCGTCCCCGGCGCGCTTCCAGGAGAGGAAGTCATCGTTGAGGCGACGGACATCCACCCAACCTACGCCGAGGCGAAAATCAAGCGCATCCGCAAGCGCTCGCCAAACCGCATCAAGCCGCCATGCCCGCTCTATGACCAGTGCGGCGGCTGCCAGTTGCAGCACTTATCGTACGAGGCGCAGCTCGAGGCGAAGCGCGACATTGTCATCCAGGCGCTCCGCCGCCATGCCCGGCGCCTCGATGTCGACAAGCTTGACATCCGCCCGACGATCGGCATGGACAACCCGTGGCATTACCGAAACAAAAGCCAGTTTCAAGTTGGAATGAAGGAAGGGAAGGTGCTCGCCGGGCTGTACGGCATCAACTCCCACCGGCTCGTCGACCTATCGGAATGCCGCATCCAGCATCCGCAAACGACGCGCGTCACGAACATCGTGAAAACAATTTTGCAGGACTTGTGCATCCCGATTTACAACGAGCGGACGAGAACAGGCGTCGTGCGGACGATCGTCGTCCGCGTCGGCTTCCGTACGGGCGACATTCAGCTTGTGCTGGTGACGGCGACAAAGGACATCCCGCGCCAACAGCTGCTTGTTGATGAAATTCGCCGCCGCCTCCCAGAAGTGAAATCGATCGTGCAAAACATCAACGGCGAAAAAACGTCGCTTATTTTCGGCGACGAAACCGAAGTGCTCGCCGGCGACGAATACATTCAAGAAACGCTCGGCGATTTGTCGTTTGAACTGTCGGCGCGCGCCTTTTTCCAGCTCAACCCGATCCAAACGGTCAAGCTGTACGATGAAGTGAAAAAAGCGGCTGCCCTCACCGGAACGGAGCGGCTCGTTGACGCCTACTGCGGCGTCGGCACGATCGGGCTGTGGCTCGCCCGCGATGCGAAAGAAGTGCGCGGCATGGACACGATCCCCGAAGCGATCGAAGACGCGCAAAACAACGCCAAAAAGCATGGTTTCACCAACACGCACTATGTCGTCGGCAAAGCGGAATATTGGCTGCCCAAATGGGTGAACGAAGGCTGGAGACCGGATGTCATCATCGTCGACCCGCCCCGCGTCGGCTGCGATCGGGCGCTGCTTGACACGATCCTTGGCGTCCGTCCGAAAACGGTCGTCTACGTCTCGTGCAACCCATCGAGCCTCGCCCGCGACCTCGACGCCTTGGCGGCACAATACCGCGTCGACTACATCCAGCCGGTCGACATGTTTCCGCACACGGCGCATGTAGAAAGCGTAGCTCGATTAGTATTAAAGTTGTAAACACAAAATAAACTCGTTCCATCACAAAAATAGCCGTTCATCACGAGAAAGAAAGTTGAGTATTGGAAGATGTTTGCTGGAAAAGGAAAACGCCCTCTTTCGTTCCAACGGATGTTCATGAAGAACAGAAGATTGGGCAAATTCCGTGGTGTTTGAGATCATGAGCGATTATCGCAACAGGACATTATTTCTCAGATGGTAACAAGCGAACAGCAGTGATGGTTGCATATTCTTTCCTAATGAAGAATGGCTATGAGTTAATGGTTTCGGACGATGAATTATTTGAAAGGTGTATCAAAGTTGCCAAAAAGGAGAGATGGGGATTGCTTACGGAACTGACAGTCATGCCAACATGGCTGTCAGTTTTATTTTTAAGGCCTTGCAAAATGAAAAATACGCCTCCAGTCGTAGACAAAATATATCTATGGAACATGATGAGAAACGGATTGTCCGCGGTATGATGGAAAACGAAAGGAGGCGAAAGGATGGGAAAAAAAATCGGGTTGCTGCTCGCCGGAGCCATTGCTGCGCTTGTTTTGCTGTTTCATCTTGGGCCGCTTGTCGGGTTGGCAATCACGCTGGCGGTGCTGTACTATGCGTTCAAGAAATGGTTGAAAGCCCCATCGACATTCGGGAAAGTGGTGTGGGCGCTCATTGGCTGTGCGGCGTTGGTGGCCAGCGCTTCGAATGTGCCGGCGCTCATCGCGCTTGTCGCGGCGTATGGGCTGTATGTCGTGTATAAGAAATGGAACGGAGCGAAAGATGAGCATGCCGTTCCAGAAGCAGACGACCCGTTTGTCAACTTTGAAAAACAATGGGCGGAGCTGCACAAGCATTATTAATAAAATTTATGGAAAAGGAGCGAATCGATGATGAGTGTGTTCTCTCGCTTGAAAACGATGATTGAAGCCGATCTCCATGAATGGCTTGATGAAAAAGAAAAGAAAAACCCGATCGCGCTTCTCAATCACTATTTGCGCCAATGTGAACAGGAAGTCGAGCGGGTGCGGCAGCTGCTCGAGCGCCAGTATGTGCTGAAGGAGCAATTTGCCCGCGAGCATCGCGAAGCTGAACAGATGGCAGAAAAACGAAGCAAGCAGGCGGGGGTGGCGGCGCAAGCTGGAGAAATGGAGCTGGCCGAATTTGCCCGGCGCGAACAAGCGCAATACGCGGAACGGGCGGCCCGTCTGAAACAGCTGCTCGAGCAAACGAGCCGCGAGCTGTTTGAGTTGGAAGCGAAATATGAGGAAATGAAGCATAAGCTAAAAGACATGCAGATGCGGCGCATGGAGTTGATGGGGCGGGAGAATGCGGCTCGGGCGCACTACCGCATCCATCGGGTGGTCAACGGGGACGCTGGCCCGGCGCTGGCGGCGTTCGCCGATGCGGAAGTCTACCTTGACCGCCTTGAGCAGCAAGTTCGTTCCGATTATTACCGAAACACGATCGATGCGCGCATCGCTCAGCTGGAAAAGCAGTTGCAGGAAGGAAACTAACCGGATATGCTAGAAGGTGTCCCGACAATCGAATGGGGCACCTTCTTTCATACCTATGTGGGCGCATGAAACATGCCCAATCCATAACATCTTGTGCCTTGGTGAGAAGAACAGAAAAACCATCTTTTGAGACAACGGTTTTTCATTTTAGACAACAGGTGGGATCCCCGCATGCTCGATCAACGGAAGAAAACGGATTATGTCAGTTGGGTTGCGTTGATGACTCTACTTCTTTTTGCGATTGAAATTTCGTTTTTTCACCCGGGCGTGCTGTTTTCGTTAAGTATATCGGTCTGTTTGATTTATGTTGGAAGGAAACAATGGCATCGACGGAAAGGAAAATGGCTGTTTTGGCTTGGCTGCATCATGTTGGCCATTCATGTGTTCACGATGATGGCCGCTCGTTTTGTCATGGTCGCGCTGTTGGGTTATGCCCTTTGGCAATGGTTCCAGTCAAAGCGCCATCCGACGGTGATCCGCCCGACTATGGCCGAGAACTCGTATGGGGGAGAGGAAATCGTGCGCCGTCAACCGCTGTTTCAAAATGTATGGGTTGGCCGGCAAGCGACCCCAGAGCAGGCATATGAGTGGAATGATGTCAATATCCAAACGGGGATCGGGGATACGGTTATTGATGTCAGCTATACTGTGCTTCCGAAAGGGGAAGCGGTCATTATCGTGCGCGGCTTGATCGGCAACATTCGAATTCTCGTTCCGTATGAAATGGAAACACGGCTCGTTCATTCCGCCATTTTCGGCGGCGCCTCGCTGTTTGGCAAGGAACAGGAAAAAATGTTCAACGAGACGCTCATTTATCAAACTTCTTCGTATGATCAAGCGGAGCAAAAGCTAAAAATCGTCACCTCGATGATCATTGGCAATGTCGAGGTGACACGCGTATGAACCGGTCGATACTCGCTTCTGTTTTGCTTGCGTTTCTGCTTGCTGCGGCGTTCTTGGTTTCCTTTTTCTATTTGCTTCCGCCCGGAATGTGGCCGTCTTTGTGGGAGCAAACCGTGATGGGATTGCCGTTTTTGTTGTTTGTGTTGGCCGTCAGCCTGTGTATGGGGATCGGTGTTGGATGGATGCTTGATTCCTTTTTTCGCAGGCAATGGCAAGCGGTTGTGCAGGCGCTCCGGCGCATTGAACAAGGAGAGATGGGGGAGTTGCATCGGGAAGAGCCGCCGCCGGAACTGCAAGACGTTTGGCAACAAATCGAGAAACTGCAAACGCAATGGCTCGAGCAAACGAAACGCGTGCAAAAATTGGCAGCGGAAAAGGCCGAACAGGAAGAACGGCTCGTTGAACGCATTCTTTCTGAAGAACGCACGCGGCTGGCGCGGGAGCTGCACGATTCGGTCAGCCAACAATTGTTCGCTGCTTCGATGATGATGTCGGCCGTCATGGAAACGATGTCGTCTGATGATGAACGGCAACGTAAACAATTGTCAATGGTCGAGCAAATGATTCATCAGTCGCAATTGGAAATGCGGGCGCTGCTTTTGCACTTGCGGCCGGTGCAGCTGAAAGGAAAATCGCTCCAAGAAGGGATGAACGAACTGCTTACCGAACTGGCGGGGAAAGTGCCGCTCGAGATGAAATGGAAAATCGAAGACATTTCACTGGATAAAGGAGTCGAGGACCATCTGTTCCGCATTTTGCAGGAGTCGCTTTCCAACACGCTGCGTCATGCGAAAGCGAAGTCGTTGGAAGTATTGCTCATCGAACGGGACGGGTTTGCCATTTTGCGTGTCACCGACGATGGCGTTGGTTTTGATGTGGAACGCTCGAAAAGCGGCTCGTACGGGTTGCAGCACATGTATGAGCGGGCGGCGGAAATCGGTGGAACGTTAAAAGTGGTCAGCTTAAAAGGCCAAGGGACAAGGCTGGAAGTGAAAGTGCCGCTTTTGGACAGGGGGGATGACCGTGATTAAGGTGCTGCTGGTCGATGATCATGAAATGGTGCGGCTTGGCGTGTCGGCGTATTTATCCGCCCAACCGGACATGGAGGTGATAGGCGAGGCGGAAGATGGAACAAAAGGGGTGGAGCTTGCCCTCCAGCTGCGGCCGGATGTCATTTTAATGGACCTCGTGATGGAACCGATGGACGGCATTGCGGCGACAAAGGAAATCATCCATGCGTGGCCGGAGGCGAAGATCATTGTCGTGACGAGTTTTCTCGATGATGAAAACGTGTTTGCCGCGCTCGAAGCAGGGGCGACGAGTTATTTGTTGAAAACATCGAAAGCGAGCGAAATTGCCGACGCCATTCGCGCCACGTTCCACGGGCAATCGGTGTTCGAACCGGAAGTGGCTGGAAAAGTGATGCGGAACTATCGGAAACAAGGAGAGCGCCTGCCGCATGAGCAGCTCACGAGCCGGGAGATGGAAGTGCTTTTGTTGATGGCGCAAGGGAAGACGAATCAAGAAATGGCCGATGAATTGTTCATTTCACTCAAAACGGTGAAAGTACATGTAAGCAACATCCTCGCCAAACTCGGCGTCCAAGACCGGACGCAAGCGGTCATTTACGCGTTTCGGCATGGATTGGTGAAATGACGGGATGAGCGGCGCAAGCGCGGTGCATGGAGAATGTGCGAGGTCGAACGCGATTCATTTTTGGATCAGGAATATCTGCTCTGTGAACGTGAAAACCGCTCCGTTTGCTCGGCGTAAAGCGAAGACCAAGAAGAATGATAAAACGGGAGCGGTTTTCGTTTGCGGTGGATCGGGACATTTGGGTTGATCGGCGAAAGAGGAGTTACGCTTGCTTGGCCAATTGGCGAAGTTTTCGGTCGTGATGGAGCACTTTCGTTGTCAACACTTCGACCGAGGCTTGTGTGTCTGTCAGTTCTTCTTCTAAGCGGTCGATTCGCTCATTCAGTTGTTGGTTCATCTGATGCATTTCTTCGCGAAGGGCGTCGATTTTGGCCTCAAGTCGAGTCTCAACAGCGTGGATTTCCGACCGCAGCTGCTGCCCCATTTCTTGCATCTCGCTGCGGAGTTGTTGTCCCATCTCTTGCATCTCATTGCGCAGTTGTTGTCCCATTTCCTGCATCTCACTGCGGAGTCGTTGCTCCATTTCCTGCATTTTCGAGCTGATTTTGTCAGAATGCTGTTCGAGCGCGTGGAGCACGGCTTGAATGATCGTGTTCTCTTCCATTTGTTTCACCTCCTTATGGCCATTATAGGAGAAACGGAACGGGAAGGAAAGAGAAAAGATGGCGGTTTTCGTCGAAGGAAGGCAAGCGGTTTTGGTTGAAGACAGCACGTTTTCGATTTATGATGCCGGCTGTCTTGCTGTACAATAAACGTAAAAGAACAGGCGTTGGCCGCAAAGGAGATGACGATGTTGGACGCAGGATGGAAGTTCGATAACAGTTATGCAAGGCTGCCGGAGCGCTTTTTCAGCCGTGTTCTCCCCACGCCGGTGCGCGCGCCGAAGCTCGCGGTGTTGAATCGTCCGCTGGCCGCGGAGCTTGGATTGAATGAGGAAGCGTTGCGAAGCGAAGAGGGAGTGGCGGTGTTCGCCGGAAACCAAATTCCAGACGGAGCGGAGCCGCTGGCGCAGGCGTATGCGGGGCATCAGTTCGGGTATTTTACGATGCTTGGCGACGGACGGGCGGTGCTCATCGGCGAGCACGTCACCCCAAGCGGGGAGAGGGTGGACATCCAGCTGAAAGGCTCGGGCCGGACGCCGTATTCGCGCGGCGGCGATGGGCGGGCGGCGCTGGGACCGATGCTGCGGGAGTACATCGTGAGCGAGGCGATGCACGCGCTTGGCATCCCGACGACGCGAAGTCTGGCGGTCGTCACAACGGGAGAGACGATTATGCGCGAAACCGAGCTTCCCGGGGCGGTGTTGGCCCGCGTCGCTTCAAGCCATTTGCGCGTCGGGACGTTTCAGTACGCGGCGCAGTGGGGAACGGACGAGGAGCTGCGCGCTCTGGCCGACTACGCGCTCTGGCGCCATTTTCCCGGTTTTGAGGAAGCTGAGAACCGCTATTTGTTTTTGCTTGAACAAGTGATTAAAAGACAAGCGGCATTGATTGCGAAATGGCAGCTTGTCGGTTTTGTCCACGGGGTGATGAACACCGACAATATGACGATCAGCGGGGAAACGATCGACTACGGGCCGTGTGCATTCATGGATACGTATGACCCCGCGACGGTGTTCAGCTCGATTGATACGCAAGGGCGGTATGCATACGGAAACCAGCCGTACATCGGGGGGTGGAATTTGGCAAGGTTTGCGGAAAGTTTGTTGCCGCTGTTCGATGCAGATGAAGACAAAGCGATCGCGCTTGCCCAAGGGGCGCTTGATGAGTATCCGAAGCAGTACCATCGCCATTGGCTTTCCGGAATGCGGGCGAAGCTCGGCCTTGCCGAGGAGCAGGAAGGGGATCGGGAGCTGATTGCGGACTTATTGCGGCTGATGGAGATGCATCGCGCTGATTATACGAACACGTTCCGGGCGTTGACGTTAGGCGAGTATACGGGAATGGCGCTCTTTGACGCTTCGGAGTTCCGCGAGTGGCATGAGCGCTGGCAGACAAGGCTCAGCCAAGAATCGGCGTCAAGGGAAGAAGCGTATGAGCGGATGCGCCGTCATAATCCGGCTGTGATCCCGCGCAACCACCGGGTTGAAGAGGCGTTGGCCGCTGCGGTCAACGGCGGCGACTACAGCGTGATGGAGCGTTTCTTGGAAGCGCTGGCCGTCCCGTACGCCTATTCGCCGGAGCAAGAGAAGTACGCGGAACTGCCCCCGCCGTCCGACCGCCCGTACCGGACGTTTTGCGGGACGTGATGGTATTTTGGTTTAGCGGCAAAGGAGAAACGAGATCGCCTTTTGCATCGTCTAATTTAGATAGAGGTGGTGTGAGTGAGGAGAAATGTTCCTTTTTTGGCCGCAGTGGGGATGTTGATTGTATGTGCTGCCGTCTTTCCTTCGCCATTGGCGGAGACGGACAAAACAACAGAACGACACGAGCCGTTTCACCAGCCTATCATCATCCGTGATTGGGTTGCCGACCCGCTTTTGCCTCATGTGAAACAAGCGGGGGCGATGGAAACCACGAGCGAGCCGCAGCTGCTGCCTAACGTCAATTTGAACGATCCGATTGTGATCACGAAGATGCCGCATAGGCAGAAAACGAAGGACATCGCTTTCAACCAATGAAGCAGCGATGGTTCGATAAGGGGCTCTGGGCGTGAGCTCTTTTTTCTTTTTTCTCTTTACTTTCACGTTGCGTCAAAGTTTATCATCATGAATAAGGGGGTGAGGGAAGTGGAGTACACGGTGCATGAGCTGGCGCGGCTTGCAGGAGTGACAAGCCGGACGCTTCGGTATTACGATGAGATTGGGTTGCTGAAGCCGGGGCGGTTGAGCGAATCGGGGTATCGGCTGTACGGACCGCGCGAAGTCGATCGTTTGCAGCAAATCCTTTTTTACCGTGAGCTTGGCGTCGATTTGGAAACGATCAAACAGATCGTCCATTCTCCGTCATTCGATGAACTTAAGGCGCTCAGGCAGCACCGGGAACAGTTGTTGGAAAAACGGCGTCATCTGGATGCGTTGATTGCGAACGTTGAAAAAACGATTGGCGCGAAAGAAAGGGGAATCATGATGAGCGACAAGGAGAAATTCGCCGCGTTTAAAGAGCGGCTGATGGAAGAAAATGAACAGAAATATGGGGAAGAAATCCGGCAAAAATATGGGGAGGAACAAGTGAATCGCTCAAACGAAAAACTGCGGAACATGACGAAGGAACAGTTTGATGAGGCAGAGAAGCTCAGCAAGGATGTGCTTGAGGCATTGAAAGAAGCGATGTTGTCCGGCGACCCGGGCGGAGAGGCGGCGCAGCGGGCAGCTGATTTGCATCGGCAGTGGCTTAGCTTTTGGTGGGATCATGATTCCAAAGAAGCGCACGCCGGGTTGGCGCGCCTATATGTTGAGGACGAACGATTCAAAGCGTATTATGACCGCGTGCACCCGGGAGCGGCGGAATTTCTCAAAGAAGCGATTTTGATTTATACAGGGATGAAAGATCGTTAAGCAACGGGCGGCTCGTTCTAAAAATAGGCGGGCCGCTGTTTTTGCTGATGATGGATGAAGGGGATCGGTTTGCGGTACAATCAAGATGGTGCATAGGGGGCGCACAAAGGTTGAACATGGTGATGAAAGTGTCACGCAGGACTATGGGGCATTCTTGGAGTTGCCTCCAATTTCAAGGTGTCCGTGGAAAGATGAAGGGAAAAGAAAGGGGATGGCTGGATGGAAACGCTAAGACAACGGCTGCGGTCGATCGACCAAAAAGGCTATAAGGCGTATAAAGCAATTGAAGGTACATATCGGTTTCCGGCGTTTACGCTCGCGATCGACCATGTGCAAGGCGATCCGTTCGCTGAGCCGTCCAAGATCCGTGTGATCGTGCCGCGGGCGAAAACGAAGCTGGCGCTGAAGTGGACAGATACGAGGCCGCGCCGCGTCCGTTGCGAAGATGTGCTGGTGCGCCGCGTCCATCATGAATTGCGGCAATGGCCGCTGCGGGCGCGCGGATCGGGAAAAAGCGGGCTCGTCTTGATCGATGCACCGGGGCAAAAAGTGCTGGAGCGGACGGCGGTGCAAGTGACGGACGAGACGATCACCGTTTGTTTGTCGGTCGGTTTGCCGGCGCACGGGCGGCGCATTTTGGCGAAAGAAGCCGAGGCGATCTTTTTTGAGCAAATCCCATCTGTCATCGAGCGGGCGGTGTACGGGCTTCGGGACGAAGACATCCGTCCAGCGGTGGAGCTGGCGGATCAGCAGCACGCCATTCGCCGTTATTTGTACGAGCATGGTTTGGTGGCGTTTGTCGCGAACGGTGCGATCTTGCCGCGGGAGAGCGGAGTGAGCGACAAGCCGCTGCAACGTGGAGCGGTGCCGTTTCAAAGTCCGCCGGAGCTGGAGATTGCGATCCCCGTTCCGCATCGCGCTGAACCGATCAAAGGCATGGGCATCCGCAAAGGGATTACGCTGATTGTCGGCGGCGGCTACCACGGCAAATCGACGCTGCTGCAGGCGCTGGAGCACGGCGTGTATGATCATGTCGCCGGCGACGGGCGGGAGTTTGTCATCACGGACAGCGGGGCGGTGAAAATTCGCGCCGAAGACGGCCGGAGCGTCGCCAGTGTTGACATTTCCCCGCTCATTGGTGCGTTGCCGTACGGCAAAGAGACAACGCAGTTTTCGACGGAAAACGCGAGCGGCAGCACCTCACAGGCCGCGAGCATGATCGAAATGATTGAAGCGGGGGCATCGGCGTTTTTGATTGATGAAGATACGAGCGCAACGAATTTGCTCATCCGCGATGGACGCATGCAGGCGCTTGTGGCGAAAGAAGCCGAACCAATCACGCCTTATATTGATAAAGCGCGGCAACTGTTTCATGACTACGGCATTTCGACGGTTCTTGTCGTCGGCGGGTTGGGGGATTACTTGGATATCGCGGATTGCGTGATCAAAATGGAGCAGTACGTCCCGTTTGATGTGACTGGGGAGGCGAAGCGGATCGCTGCAGAGATGCCGTCGGGACGGAAAGCGGAAGGCGGGGAGTCGTTCGGCCGCATTCACGAGCGCATTCCGCTGCCAGGGAGTTTAAACAGCCAAAAAGGAAAGAAAGCCAAAGTCGCCACGCGGGGGCGCCACGTCATTCAATACGGGGAAACGGATGTGCTCCTTTATGCGCTCGAACAGCTTGTTGATGACAGCCAAACGCGGGCGATTGCCGCGGCGCTGCTGTATATGGAACGAAAAGGATGGCTCGACGGAAAGAAAACCATCTGCCAACTGCTCGATGCGATCGAAGAGCAATGGGACCGTCAAGGGCTAGGCTCCGTTTCGTTCCGAAAAGGGAATCCGGGTGAACTTGCTCGCCCGCGCCGCTTCGAGCTGGCGGCTGCGCTCAATCGGCTGCGGACGCTCCGGTGTATAAAGCAGTAGCCATCTTGGAAAGGAAAAAGTCGGTTTGCTTGTTCTTGGCGACGTTTCCGTGCAGATTGGATGATGGTGTCATCGGGCAGGAAAAATGGCTTGATTTTGGTTTTTCCCAGCTGCAATAAAAAATAGGAGCACAGGATGTGAGGCAAGGGCGTTTGTTTTCCCAGCTGGCCAACGGAACAACGGACGCTCTTGTTTCAACAGAGGCGGCCGCGCGCCGGTATTAACCTAGGCGCGGCCGGTGCGAGGCCGCTGTTCTTGTTCCAATAGACGATGCCTCATGCCTCTGGCAAAATGCGAATGAATCCGCTTTCTGTCGGCGCCTTGCCCATTTTGCTCTAGCGCTATCCACCAATTACGGCTATAATAATGTTTATCAGTGCAACGTGGCGGATGGCGGCGAGAAGCCGCGGGTTGGTTAGGGGGATCAAGGCATGAACAAGTCAAAAGGTTGGATGGAATCGGAAATCAGCAAAGCGTTGACGAAATGGGAAAAAGATTTTCTTGGCCGCGGCTCGGTGTCAGTGAAAACCGATATTTTGCGCGATATGATCATCGTTTCCCTGCACGGCATCCTAACGCCTGCTGAGTACGCTCTTTGCGAATCGAAGGAGGGGATGCTGGCGGTGAAACGGTCGCGAACGAGTTTGGTGGAATCGGGAGTCGATGACTTGAAAGAGATGATTTTGGAAATCACAGGCGAGCAGGTGAAAAGCTTTCATACCGATTTAAGCACGCGAACGGGGGAGCGGATTATTGTCTTTAAGCTGTTCAACGATTTGGAGAAACAGTTGACAAAATGAATTTTTTCCATAGATACATCAACAAAGTTATTGTATAATTGAAACAACTTTTGTATAGTAAGTATAGAATAAAATCGTGAACGATGCTGTCGGGAGCCCTTCAAAAAACCTACGCAGGCTTAGGTTCGTTGAAGGGAGACCGACCGTCGTCTGCCGCGCGACAACGAACGGGAGATCTTCAAACAATCGAGCGATGATTGGTTGAAGGTAAACCGGCTATGGGCAATCGATAGGCAATGGAACGGCCTTTTTCGGCCGTCTTGCCTGATTGACATAGCCGGTTTTTCTTTTCTCTTGAACGATGTGCAAGCAGATGAGGGGAGGAGATGGAAATGGGGAATGAATGGTTCGCATGGGGATGGCTGGCGGCGATTGCAGCCGTTTTCCTAAGCGCGATCGTGTGGCTGTCTCCGCGCGTGTCGGAACGATATGTGCATGTGCACGTTTGGCTGTTGCTGTTGCCGGGAGCGGCTGCCTTGAGCGGGTGGATCGGCGCCGGTGGGGTCGACATTGGCCCGTGGCGGTTTGATGCAGTAAGCTGGCTGTCCGCCGTTTACATTTCGCTTCTCAGCTGGGCGATTCAGCGGTTTTCCACCCGCTATTTGCACGGCGACCGCCGCTATCGGCTGTATTTCTCGCTCTTGACATGGACGTCATTTGCTGCTTCGCTCACGTGGGCGGCCGGCGACTTGCGGTTGATCGCAGTGTGCTGGGGGCTGCCGCTTGTGGGGCTTGTGGCGTTGACCGCATTGAAAAAAGAATGGGAGCCGGCTCAGTTCGTTGCCCGGCAGATGGGTATGCTGTTTTTGGCAAGTTGGATCGCTGTGGCCCTCACCGTTGTTTGGCTTGGGGTGAGAGTCGGTGAATGGACGCTCGTCTCGGCGTTGTCGGCCGAACGTTTAGCTCGTCTCGCTCTATGGGAAAGGACAGTGATGAACGGATTGCTCATGTTGGCTGCCGTCATTCCAGCTGGGCAATGGCCGTTTCATCGCTGGCTGATGGAATCGGTTGTGACGCCGACGCCAGTGTCGGCGGTGATGCATGCCGGTCTTGTCAATGCTGGGGGGCTCTTGCTTTGGCGCTTTTCTCCGCTTTTTAGCGAAACGTGGGCGCATGTGGTGCTGTTTCTGATCGCTTTTGCCTCGATTTTGATCGGCACGGGCGTTAGCTTTGTTCATGTTGACTACAAGCGCCAGCTCGTTGGTTCGACGATGGCGCAAATGGGCGTCATGCTTGTGCAATGCGCCTTGGGCGCTTACGGGGCCGCAGTAGTGCATTTAGTGTTGCACGGGTTGTTTAAAGCGACGCTCTTTTTGCAGTCCGGGTCCGTCGTGTCGCGAGTCGGTCGGGCAGGATTGCGAAAAACAGGCAGTGCGTGGCCGGGCGGCATCATCCTCGGCGTGCTGCTTGGGTGGGCCTTTTGGCAGGCGGCTCCGCACGAACCGGCCCGGCTGTTGAGCGCGCTTTTGCTTGCGGCCTCGGCAACGGTTGCCTGGGGACGGCTGACGGATTTTCGCGAAGGTCGATGGCTGGGTTTTGCGGTTGTCGTTGCTTTGGCGTTGGTGTCCGAAACGGTGCGCCATCAATTTATGGTGCTGCTTCATAACGGGATGCCGTCCGCTTTTTTGCCGCCCGCTTCGTTCGAATGGCTTGTCTTCGCTCTGTTTGTTGCCGCGGCGCTGGTTGCTGTATGGATCGCGAATCGGCGCAGTTCCATGCTTGCCATTCACCTGTACATGTGGCTTGTTCACCTTGGCGAACCGCGTCCGGCGGCGACCGAAGCACACCCGCGTTATTTGGCGTCCTATCTAAAGGAGGGGATGGCACATGAGTAGAACCGTTGTATCAATCGAACGGTCGTCGTCAACAAAAAAAGGAGGCGCCCGCCCGCTCGCTGTCATGGTCAGCGAAGCGGCGAAGGTAATCGCTCCGCTTTGGCCGATTTCTGCGTTCATTGCCCGCCATCCATGGATGGGGATGGAAGACAAGTCGTTCGTCGACGCGGCTGACCGCCTCCAAGAAGCTTATGGCCTTGACTTGTATCCGCCAATGGCCGTTTTTCATGCGGCGCTATCCAAAGGGGAAATTGACGTTTCCTTCATCGAGCGGCGTCTGCAACGATGGTTGGATGACGAGCCGCTTCCTGCGCCGCGCCATGAAGCGGAACGGCTATGCCGCGCCCTCCTTTGGAACGATGCGGTGCCCGAAGAAGCGCTTCAGATGCCGAAACTGATCGAGTTGGCCGCCGCTATGCCGCTGCGCTCTGTTTCCATCCGCACGGGCTCCGTGCGCCTTGGTTTGGAAAAGCGGTTGGATCAACAAATGATCAAATGGTGCAAGCTGTTTTACGATCGGGGAGAGGCGGTGTGGGCGCTGCCGCACCGTGAACACGGCTTTTACGGGTCTTGGCGTCGCTTGGCGCCTCTTGATCCATCTTTGTCCAAGGAGGAGCGGAAACGGCTTTTCGATTGGCCTCACCATCCAGAGGAGGCGCTGCAACGGGCGCTTGAGCAGCTCGGGGTGCAGGATGAGGAGGCCGTGGCCTATTTAGAAGCGCATTTATTAGCTCTGCCCGGCTGGGCGGGGATGATGGTCTGGCAATCGCGCCGTGCAGGTGACGAAATCGGCGGGCTGATCAACTACTTGGCCGTTCGTTTGTCGCTGGAGTGGGTGTTCACAGCGCCCCATCTGCCGCTGAAGGAGGAAGAAAACGGAGACGATCGTGCGGTTGGGCCGCTGTTGGCCGCCTGGATCCACTGGGGCGGCATGACGCTGGACGACTGGCGGCGCCTGTCGTTCGAAGACCGCCAAGCTCGTCTGGTGTTCGCCGATCGGTTCTGGCGGATTGGCCGCCGTCATCTTTGGCTTGAGGCGTGGGAAGATACGTATGAAGCAAAGCTGAAAGAAGCGGTTCTCACCCGTCAACCTGAGGAGCCAAAAGAGCAGGCGGCAGCGCAGCTATTGTTTTGCATTGATGTGCGCTCCGAGCCGTTCCGCCGTCATGTAGAGGCGGTCGGCCCGTTTGAAACGTACGGTTGCGCTGGCTTTTTCGGCTTGCCGATCCAAACGCGCGTGCTTGACGGCGATGATGCCCATCCGTCTTGCCCGGCGATCGTCGCGCCGCAGCATGAAATCAACGAAACCGCTTCTCCCGAGATGGCGGCGCCGTACCGCCGGCGGCGCGATCTGTTCCGCTTTGTCGGCCAGACGTTTAAAAAGATCAAACAGCATATGTTGGCCGGCTTATTGCTTCCGGAAATGAGCGGCCCGTGGCTCGGTTTGCATACGATCGCCCGCAGCGCGGCGCCGGCTTGGGCCGGGCAAGTCATTCATCAGGCAGAAATGTCGGCGCAACAAAAACCGAAGACGACGCTGTCGCTTGATTGCCAAGGGCATGACGAAACGACTGGGCTGCCGATCGGGTTGACAAAAGAAGAGCAAGTGCAATACGTAAAACAGCTTCTCGTGAACATCGGCCTGACGTCTTCATTTGCCCCGCTTGTCGTCGTCTGCGGCCATGAGAGCGAGACGACAAATAACCCGTATGCGTCCGCGCTCGATTGCGGGGCGTGCGGCGGCGCGGCTGGAGCGTTCAACGCCCGCGTATTCGCCGCGTTGGCCAACTTGCCGCACGTGCGGGATGGATTGGCGAGAGAGGGAATCGTCATCCCGGATGAGACCGTGTTCGTCGCCGCTGAACATATCACGACCGTTGACGAGTTGCGTTGGGTGGAAGTGCCGCCGTTGTCCGAAGCGGCTGAGGCGGCGTTTCGACAGCTGAAGCAGGCGCTTGGCGAAGCGAGCCGCCGTGCGAACGCTGAGCGGATGGCAAAGCTCCCTCATGTCGGACAGACGCCGCGCGATCCGGTGGCGGAGGCGCAACGGCGCGCCGTTGATTGGAGCGAGATCCGTCCAGAATGGGGATTGGCCCGGAACGCTGCGTTCTTGATCGGCTGCCGCAAGTTGACAAAAGGAAAGGACTTAAACGGCCGGGTGTTTTTGCACAGCTACGATTGGCGCGAAGATCCGACCGGTGAGGCGCTGGCCGGCATCATCGCTGGGCCGGCTACGGTTGGGCAGTGGATCAATTTGCAATATTATGCTTCGACAGTGGCACCGCATCATTACGGAAGCGGCGATAAAACGACCCAGACGGTGACCGGCAGCATCGGCGTCATGCAAGGGAACGGAAGCGACTTGCTAGCCGGCTTGCCATGGCAGTCGGTCGCCGCGTCCGATCGCGAACTGTTTCATGCTCCGCTCCGGTTGCTTGTCATCATCGAAGCGCCGTCCTATTATATCGAGCAGCTGCTCGACAGAAATGAAGAGTTTCGTCGCAAAGTGCAAAACGGCTGGCTCCGTCTCGCCTCGATTGACCCAGCCAGCGGGGCGTGGGTGAACTGGGAGGCAGGCCGTCTTGCGTCAATGCAGCAGCGCTAAAAAGCAACGATTTGCCGCTTGCCGAGTTTGTTTGGCGGGCGGCTTTTTTTCGCTGACCGCCAAACGAGGCAGGGAAAATGGATGTACGCCGCGAAACAAGATAATAGTTGGTATAACAGCAACAAGAAAGACGAGGAAAGAGGGAAAGCGGATGAAAACGCAGTTTATCGCTGGTCATGCGCGGCTGCCGGCTGGAATGGCGGCGAAAAGCCTTTACGATACGCTGACGATCACGGCGGAAATTGATAAAAAATACGGGGTGATCGTGGAGGCATCGTGCACACTGGCTACTGAACATGGGCGCGATTACGTGGCCCGCCTGCTTCGCGGCCATTCGCTGCGCGATGGCATCGACGGTCTGCTCGCCGAGCTTGACGAAGGGTATTTAGGGAAAGCCCATTCTGCTCTGTGCGCGGCGCTAAAAGATTTGTACAAACAATATTGCAAAATGGAGGAGAAAGAGCCATAAGCCGCTGCCCCTCATCGGTTGATGGGGGCAGCGGCGTTTTGGTGCGGGTCAGCGGTTTGGCCGCCCATGATTTCGTTGGTGATTCAATTTTCAGCCGGCCGCCATGCCGGCAGCGTTTTGCGCAACGGTTTGTCTTGGCGGTAACCGAGCACATATTCGGCCTGCATGATCGTATGAATTTCTCGTGTTCCTTCGTAAATGACCGGTGCTTTCGAGTTGCGCAAGTAGCGCTCGACCGGGTATTCGTTCGAATAGCCGTAGGCGCCATGGATTTGCACGGCATCGTCGGCCGCCTGGTTCGCGTAGTCGCAGGCGATCCATTTGGCGAGCGATGTTTCTCTCGTGCAGCGCCGGCCTTCGTTTTTGAGAAAGCCGACTTTGTAAACGAGCAGACGGCTGATTTGCAAACCAGCTTCCATGCGGGCGATCATTTGCTGGACGAGCTGATGGCGGCCGATTTCTTTGCCGAATGTTTTTCGTTCGTGGCAGTATTTCACGCTCGCCTCAAGACATGCCATAATGAGGCCGACGGCGCCGGCGGCGACGGTGAAACGGCCGTTGTCAAGCGCTGACATGGCGATTTTGAATCCTTCGCCTTCTTCCCCGAGCAAGTTTTCTTTCGGGACGCGGACGTTGTCAAAAAACAGCTCGCCCGTATTGCCAGAGCGGATGCCAAGTTTCCCTTTAATCGGGCGCGACGAAAAGCCAGGCATCGTCCGTTCGATGATAAAGGCGGAAATGCCCCGGTGTTTTTTTGATTTGTCTGTGTAGGCGAATACGAGAAAATGGTCGGCGATGTCAGCGAGGGAAATCCATGTTTTTTGTCCATTTAAAATGTAGTCATCTCCATCACGGACGGCTGTCGTCTGGATGGAAGCGACGTCTGAGCCGGCATTCGGTTCGGTCAGGCCGAACGCACCGATTTTTTCCCCGCGCGCTTGTGGGACGAGATATTTTTGCTTTTGTTCTTCAGTTCCCCACTGAAGGAGCGTCAAACTGTTCAGCCCGGTGTGAACGGAGACAGCGGTGCGAAACGCCGTATCGCCGCGTTCGAGCTCTTCGCAGACGATGGCAAGCGAGTTGTAGTCCATGCCCATGCCGCCATATGTTTCGGGAATGCAGACGCCCATTAAATTGAGTTCAGCGAGCCGCTTGAAAATGTTGCGGTCAAATTCGCCCCGCTCATCCCATTCTTTGATATAAGGCATAATTTCTTTATCGACGAATTTGCGCACCGTTTGCCGCAGCATTTCTTGTTCGGGTGTAAAGTCGAAGTTCATCATCGTTTCCATCCCCCTATGGACGTTGTGTGAAAGGCGATTTTTTTGATGCCAGCGTTTGTTTTTGCACTGACAGGCGTTCAGCCGGCCATTGCAAAAAACGCTGCCTTTACCTTGGTCATGGCGACGGATTATCGCTGCTTTCGGCTGTTTGTCTGTTTTGCCATCCAACTAGCCTCGTCGTTATGCTCGCCGGCCAGCGGGGGCGGCAGCCGGTAAGAAACCGGTGTGTCAGACAGTTTCAGCGGGCTGGCGACAAGCGTTAACGGACCGATGACTGGATGGTGCACCGTGACTGTCATCTCGCGTGCCGCCGTTTGCGGATGGCGGAACAGTTCATCGAGCGTCTGCACCGGTCCGCATGGAATGCCTTTCTCGGCGAGAAGGCGCTGCCACTCGGCTCGCGTCCGCCGCTTGATTTCCTCGTTCAGCCGCCGGTTCAGCTCTTCGCGATGGGCGACTCGGCCGGGATTGGTTTGAAAGCGCGGATCGGTTCCAAGCGAGTGATCGGACAACAAAGAGCAAAGCGCTTGAAATTGTCGGTCATTGCCGACGGCGATGACGATCGGACCGTCGCTTGCCATGTACGTTGAGTACGGCACGATGTTCGGGTGTTCATTGCCGAGCGGCTTCGGGACGTCGCCGGATAACAAATAATTGGCGGCGACATTGACAAGCGCACTCACGGCGCAGTCAAACAGTGCGAGATCAATTTTTTGCCCGCGCCCCGTTTTCTCGCGGGCCAAAAGCGCCGCTTCGACCGCGATGGCGGCATACAGGCCGGTGAACACATCCGTGACGGCGACGCCGACTTTGAGCGGGCCAGTATCCACAGTGCCATTGATGCTCATCCAGCCGCTCATTGCCTGAATGATGTAGTCGTAGCCGGCTAATGGAGCGAGCGGCCCCGTTTCGCCAAACCCGGTGATGGAACAGTAAATGAGGCGCGGGTTGAGGCGCGACAACGATTCATAGCCAAGTTCCCACTGTTCCATCGTTCCGGTTTTGAAATTGTGGATGAGGACATCGGCCGTTTTGGCGAGGCGGCGAATCGTTTCCCGTCCTTCCTTGGATTTCAAATTAACGGTCATGCTTCGTTTGTTGCGATTGACGGCCGTATAGTAGGCGCTCATGCCGTTTTGGAACGGCGGCCCCCAAAACCGGGTGTCATCTGATCCGCCCGGCGCCTCGATTTTGATGACATCAGCCCCTAAATCGCCTAAAATCATCGTTGCATACGGGCCGGCCAACACGCGTGACAAGTCGAGCACACGTACGCCATCAAGTGCTCCTGGCATCGATTCCCCTCCTTTCGTTTCACATGCAAAAAGCCGGTTCCTATATAGTGCAGGATAGGAACCGGCTTGAACGGACTGAGAAGGCATTCCGGCGCGGAGATGCCGTCAGGCCGTACAGTTCTTTTGGTGGTCGATGCATAAAAGATGACAACGCTGCCTGTCAGGCAATGGGGCCATCGGACAGATGGCAGGGGCCGTCCGGTCTGCACAAGCGGCCAAGCTGGCAGGAGACGGCTTATACGTTTATTATAGTGTTTTGTTTGATAATTGTAAATAGTCGAACAAAAAATTGTCAGCGAAAAGGGAAGTAAGGCACATTGTCGGGGTGCTGGCATAGAACGTTTTCAATGGAATGACCAGACATCATGGTCCGGTTGGACAATTTAGCATGAAAAGGACGCAACATTCACCTAAATTTCTATATAATTGTAGAGAAAGGGGAATCGATGACGCAAAAAAGGAAGTGATGGTGCATGTTCCATGTGTTAGTGACGACAGACGCCAATTATCTTCCGCCGCTGAGAGTCTTGATGCATTCGCTGTTTTGCAACAACCGGCGCCCGTTTACGTTTTACTTGCTTTACTCGCGCATTGCCGAGGAAGAGATTCAGTCCCTTGGCGAGTTTGTTCGCCGGCAGGGGCATGAGCTGGTGCCGATTTACGTTGATCCAGAACTGTTTCATGATGCGCCTGTTTTCCGCCACTATACGGTGGAGATGTATTACCGGCTGGCGGCGCATTTGTTTTTGCCGCCGGACGTCGACCGTGTCTTGTACCTTGATCCAGATATTGTGGCGATCAACCCGATGGATGAGCTGTATGACATGGATTTTGAAGGGAACTTGTTCATTGCGGCTGAGCATACCCATTCGACGAAGGTGGCAAACTTGTTCAACAAGTTGCGGTTAAAAACGCCGAACGCGAAAGGGTATTTCAACACAGGTGTGATGATGATGAACATTGCGATGATGCGCGAACACGTTCGGCTTGCGGACATTTACCAGTTCATTCGCGACAATCGGTTCAAGCTTGTTCTTCCTGACCAAGACGTCGTAAATGGGCTGTATTGGGACAAGATCAAACCGGTCGACGGCTACCGTTACAACTACGACGCGCGCTATTATGACTTTCTGCAGCTTTTGCCCAACCCGAAACATGATTTAGCTTGGATTGAGGAAAACACCGTTTTTATCCATTATTGCGGCAAGGAAAAACCGTGGAAAGACCATTACAAAGGGGAGTTGGGGCGGTTTTACAAACAGTACAGCCAAGTGTTGGAGCTCGAGGGCGAGGCGACGGTGTAGCGAGGCTTGGGAGACGCGTTGAACAAAGAAAGTCTTTAACTTCCAGCAAAGCGAAGTGGAAGCAGTTCACAGGAAAAAGGCGCCCATCAAAACGGGCGCCATGTTCGGTTATTGTTTGCGCTCTTGCCGGCGGATGCCGGCTGCCGCAGCGCGTGCCTGTGCTTCAAGGTCTTCATGGTCGGCAAATTCTGCGGAGTATTCCACATCGATGCCGTCCGATTTCAGCTGTTTCGGCACTTGCGGCAAAGTCGCCTTGTTTTTGTCGCGCGTCCGTTGTCCGCGAGAACGGCCCATCATCCATGCCCCCTATAGAGAAGTGTGAATCGTACGATTCAATCATTAGGATGGCATGGAGGGAGCCAGAGTATAAATAGCAATCGTTTCTAGTGGCGCGCCTTTTTGGCCGTATAGCCGCCCGCTTGGTCCGCCATTTTAAAATCGCGGGCATAGCTTACTTCTTGGGCGCTTGTCAGCGTATGCTTCGCTTTTTCGCGTTTTCGTTTTTCCGCCATCGCTTGTTCCCTCGCTTTGCATCCATATTCCTTTAGTTCCATTTTGGACAAAACGAGCCGTTTTTATGCTTGACACTCCACACGGCTAAAGCCGTGGGATTCTTGGGTCGTTCGCGTCTTCCTCCTTGCAGCAATGACAGGATGCCATTTCCATATGAAGAAAACGGCTCACTTTCATCCCACGCCTAAAGAGCGTGGGCTTTCGCGTTCGCGAATCTGTAAAAAAGAGGATGTCCCTTTGGACAGCCTCTTTTTGCATCAGATGCGCTCTCTCGCGGCTTATGCCTCTTTGCGCTGTTCTTCATTGTGGGCAAAGGAAGGATGGCGCATGGTATAGAGCGTGTAGTTGTCTTTTGTAATTTCGTACAAATTGTATACATCCGTGCCGATTTGCTCGAGCAACGCCCGCCGCGTTTCATTGGCCGGCGTGACGTACGGCAGTTTTTCCGCCGCTTTGATCGAGCGGACGTTGACTTTGCGAATGCGCAAAAACACGGTTTCGATCGACAGCTCATAAAACAGCTCATGGAAAAACGCTTCTTTGGCGCGCCGATTGTAACCGAGCCCGTGATACGGCTTGCCGAGCCACGTGCCTAAAAAGCCGGCGCCATCTTGGATATCAAAGAGGCTGATGGTGCCGATGGGGTTTCCCCATTCGTCCAAAATCGTGCGCGAAATCAATTCGCCGCGTTCTTCCGCCTCGATGAGCTGTTTTGTCATGAATAAAAACTCTTCGTACGAGCTGGCTTTTTGGCGCACGAAAGGGAAGACGTCCGGATGCACCATCAGCTCGTACAGCGCATGGCAGTCTTGCAGCTCGCGTTTTTTCAACATGGCCAATCCCTCCTTTGGATGCCGAGGGCAGCCTCCCAGCGGGAACCCACCCTCGAAATTTTTTTATTAAAACTTCATTAAAAAAATTTCGGGGTGGGAATCGAACCCACTAGGACCAGCGCGAGCGCTGGTGGCGCACCATTTGCCTTCCCCTTATCTCAGCCCGTATGCGATTATGACGACAACTAGCCTAGGGTCTCCTTTATCATACACGATCGGAGGTGAAAAGGGAATTGTTTTTTTGTTAATTTTTTTTGGATATTTTTTGTCGGTCATGGGGCAAAAGCAAATCGGTGAGACAGCTTTCCAACGTTGGAAACGAAAAGCGGAAGCCGGCTTGCAATAGTTTCTCTGGAATGACGCGCTGCCCTTCGGTGACAAGCATGCTCATTTCGCCAAGGAGAAGGCGAAGCGCCCAAGCGGGAGTCGGAAGCCAATGCGGACGGCCAAGAAGACGGGAGGCCATGCGGCCGAACTCATCCATTTGCACTGGATCGGGTGCGGTGAAATTGATCGGGCCGGACAATTCCTCGTGTTCGATGATGTACGAGACTGCGCGCACGACGTCTTCAAGATGAATCCACGATAGCCATTGCCGTCCGCTGCCGATTGGGCCGCCGACAAACAGCCGGTACGGCTTGATCATCATCGGCAAGGCGCCGCCATGTCGGGCAAACACGACGCCAAAGCGAGCGTAGACGGTGCGAATGCCAAGCTGCTCAATCGGACGGGCCGATGCTTCCCATGCTTGGACGGTCTGGGCTAGAAAGTCGCCGCCGTAATCGGTCGTTTGCTCGGTAAATGTTGCGGAGTCCGAAGTGCCGTAAATGCCGATGGCGCTGGCGTTGATAAACAACGACGGGGGGCGGGACAGTGAATCGATGTAGCGGCCCATCGCTTCGGTGGATCGAAGGCGGCTGTCAAGGATGATCTCTTTTTGCTTCGCCGTCCAACGTTTTCGATTGAGCGGCTCCCCGGCTAAATTAATGGCGACATCGACAACTTCAGGCTTTCGGTCGTTGTCGAAGGAAAGATAATGAATGCTGCCTTCGGAAGGTTTGGGAGAGCGGGTGAAAATGTAGATCTCATGTCCTTGCTTGGAAAAATGGCGGGCGAGCGCCTGGCCGATCAGCCCAGTGCCGCCGTTGATGGCGATGCGCATCTTGATTCCCCTTCCATTGGTTTATTTTATGACTTCGCTTTTGGTGTCAGAAGTTCCTGCTTATGATACCATAAAAGATAAGGGGGACAAACAATGGGAACGATTGCCGACATTGTCGCAACCGAACAAAATGCTGAACGATTTTGGATTGTCGTGCACCGTGACGGCGCACCGTCGTTGAGATTGACAGTTGATCAAGATGTATTGCTTCAATTCCGCTTGAAAAAAGGGATGGAGATCAGCGACGACCTGCTTCAACATATTGTGTATGCCGATGAGGTGAAAAAGGCGTATCAACAGGCGCTTTACTTTTTGGCGCACCGGATGCGTTCAGAGCATGAGGTCGCCGCACACTTGCGAAAAAAAGGCGCTCCGGATTCGGTGATTGATGAAGTGCTCAAAAAACTTCGCGCCGAGCGGTATGTCGATGACGAGGCGTTTGCCGCCGCTTACGTACGCACGCAAAAAAAGACGGCGGCGAAAGGGCCGCTTCTCATCGGAGCTGAATTGGAACGGCTCGGTGTTCCGGACCGCTTGATTGAGCAGAGTTTGGCGGAGTATACGTTGGATGAACAGAGGGCCATCGCCCGCTCGCTTTACGAAAAAGCGAAAAAACAGCGCCGGGCTGAATCGGCTCGCGCGTTTTTGGAACGGGTGCGGCAACAGCTGATGCGCAAAGGGTTTCCGCATGAGGTGATTGCCGCCGTTTTGGCGGGTGGCGGCGATCATACTGAACAAGAAGAACGGGAGGCGCTCCGTGTTCAGGCGGAGAAAGCGCACCGCCGTTATGCGCACCACCAGCGGCCGCTTTATGAGCAAAAGATGCGCCAAGCCCTGTGCCGAAAAGGATTCGCACTTGACTTGATCAATGAATGGCTGCGCATGCACGGTAATGACGAGTGATCTCGAATGAAAGGATTTGAAAAAATTAGGGGATATTATCAGTTTTGTCGTTGAATGTTGATCACAAAATCGTTTCAGTTCTATAAATCAAGAGATGTTCTGAGCCCTTTGCCGAGTTCCATGTGGATGAAAACGATCCATCCGGAATGCTCAAAAAGGAGGCTTGCCTATGATCAAAGGAGAACAAAAACGGTACAGCGAAATGACGAAAGAAGAACTGCAACAAGAAATCGCCATGTTGACGGAAAAGGCACGCAAGGCGGAGCAGATGGGGATGGTGAACGAATACGCCGTCTACGAGCGGAAAATCGCCATGGCGAAGGCGTATATGCTTAATCCAGCTGATTTTCATCCTGGGGAGATTTATGAAATGGAAGGGGCGCCCGGAGAGTATTTTAAAGTCCGCTATTTAAAAGGAGTGTTTGCTTGGGGATGGCGGTTGAAAGGAAACGGAGAGGAGGAGGCGCTGCCGATTTCACTGCTTCGTAAACCGAATTTGCCTCAATCATGACGGGCGGGACAAGTTCACAGTCGGACGGAAAGAGAGCCTAACAACCTAGGGAGGGTGTCTCCCTAGGTTGTTTCGCTACGACTGCTTGCGCGTCTGCCGCTCTAAAATGATGAGGTCAAGCGTTTGCTGCGTTTCACCGTTCACCTGCGAATGAGCGTGTTTTGGATTGGCCCACGGCTGCTGAAACGGGTTCGAATAAAAGTTGTCATAAAATTTTTTGCGCCGATGGTGACCCATGATTGTTCACCTCGCTGCGGAATGTGCCGGGGGAGTGCGGCGAACGATGCCGTGCTCCCCCTTCATGTTAAAAGAAATCGCTTCGTTCGCCGGAGGCGCGCATCCGCTCTTGCGGGTGAGTGTTGGTTGTACCGTCAGCCCGCTTTGATGCGTACTCCGCTTTGGCGCGCGGCTCGCCTTCGAGCTTGTTGTTGTTTTGGTTCGGGAAGTTGCGCTCCTTATTCCGCACGACCCATTCCCCCTTTTGAGGCGTGCTCGTGTTGGATGGCCAACACGTATTTTTATTATGGGACGCCCTGTAGCGCTTATGCGTGGCAATGATTGGGGCGGAGCCCATCAGCCGTTTGGAGCCAGTTCTAGCTTTTTGCGCAGTTTGCCTTCGCTGCAAAATTGGTCAACTGTCTTTTCTCTGACAGCCGATCGATTAGCCGTCATTTCTGAACCGTTTGCCGATCGCTTTGAGAGCGGACAGGAAAAAGCGGATCGCGCGGTTGATGTCCGGGTCATTGAGCGCTTTAAGCAAATCAAACAACCCGATTTTTTTTGTTTCGGCGGAGTTTTGTTCGTACGCCTCCAGCGCGCCGGCGGCGATGTGCTCAAGCAGTTTCGCCGTTTTCTCCGGATCAAGTGAAGCAGCAAGGCCAGCTATAGCGAACGCATGGTTGATCATCGTTGTCACCGGTTTTTGGTTGAGCTGGCCGACGACGATTTTCGCCACGTCTTCCCGCGCTTTTAACAAGGCGTTGGCCGCTTCGAGCAGGCCGCTTTCATGGAGCTGCTCGATGAACTCCAAGAGCTCGCGAACCGCCTCTTCACTGTCGCCGACAGCGGCTTTTAGCTTGGCCAGCGCTTCAGTTCGTTTTTCTTCCTCCGTCATTTGGCGCTTTTGAATGGTGGTAATCGGCTTAGCCACCGATCGTCACCCCCTTGTTTTCCTCGGTGAGCGGCACGTAGTCGCTTCGCCGCCACTTCCGCTCCACCTCGACGCCGTTTTGCGGATGCCGCTTTTTAAAGCGCGGATTTGTGCGCGGCAGCGGCGTCTTGCCGGACCGTTCAATGACTTCCATGCGCACGCGGGCTTGTTTGTAAGCCGGCGTGTTCGTGCGATGGTCGGTTTGCGGGCCGGTCAGCATGTTAATGGCGCTCTCATTGGCTGTAGAGTGCATCGGCAAGAACAGTTCATTGCCTCTGACTCGATCGGTGACAAGCACGCGCACTTTGACGCGGCCGTACGGCGAGATGAGCCGAACGAGCGCTCCATCTTCAATGCCGCGCTCTTTGGCGAGTTCAAGGGATACTTCGACAAACACTTCTGGGAATTTATGCTCGATGCCTTTGGATTTGTACGTTAAGTTCCCTTCATGGAAATGTTCGAGCAATCGGCCGTTGTTCACAAGCAAATCGTACTCTTTTGGATATTGCACCGGTTCGACCCAATCGGCTAACGCAAAGCGGGCTTTGCCGTCCGGGAAGTTGAACCGCTCTTTGTACAACAGCGGCGTATCAGCGCCATCATAGCTGCCCCAGCAAAGGCTGTTCCAGCCCTCGAGCCGGTCGTAATGCGCTTGTGAGTACAGTGGAGCGAGGCTGGCGATTTCATCCATGATTTCTTTCGGACCGGCGTAATGCCAATCGGCGCCAAGCCGCTTCGCGATTTCTTGAATGATCCACCAGTCTGGCTTGGAGTCGCCAAGAGGCTCCAGCGCTTGGTAAAACCGTTGGATGCGGCGCTCCGTATTGGTGAACGTTCCTTCTTTTTCCAAGCTTGGCGCGGCCGGCAGGATGACATCCGCAAATTGCGCCGTTTTTGACAAGAAAATGTCTTGAACGACAACAAAGTCAAGCTTTGCCAACGTCTCTTGCACATGGTTGGCGTTGCAGTCGACAAGCGCCATATCTTCGCCGACGATGTACATCGCTTTCAGCTCGCCGCGCTCGGCCGCTTCGAGCATTTGGATGTTGTCAAGGCCTGGTTTCGCATCGATGCGGACGCCGTACGCTTGTTCAAACTTCGCTCGCGCCTCATCATCGGTGACATGTTGGTAGCCAGGCAGCCAGGCAGGAAGCGAACCCATGTCGCAGGCGCCTTGGACGTTGTTATGGCCGCGCAATGGGAACGCGCCCGCCCCCGGACGGCCGTAGTTGCCGGTGGCCAACAACAAGTTGGAAATCGCCGCCGATGTGTCGCTGCCGCCTGTGTTTTGCGTGACCCCCATGCCCCAGAGGACGCACGTGCCGTCCGCTTCATGGATCATTTCGGCGATGCGGATGAGGTCGGCTTTGGCGACGCCGGTGACTTGTTCGGCATAATCAAGCGTATATTTTTCCAGCAATTGTTTAAACTCTTCAAAGAAATGGACGCGCTCGCGAATGAACGCCTCATCGTGCCAGCCTTGGTCGATGATGTATTTCGTCACGGCCATGAGCCATACTTGGTCGGTGCCTTGTTTCGGGCGGATGAACAGGTCAGCTCGCTCGGCCATTTCATTTCGGCGCAAGTCCGCGACAATGAGTTTTTGCCCAAACAGTTTATGCGCCCGTTTGACGCGGGTGGCGATGACCGGGTGCCCCTCGGCTGGGTTGGCGCCGATGATGATGACTAGGCCGGCAGAGGCGATGTCATGAATCGTGCCGGAATCGCCGCCCATGCCGACCGTGCGGAACAGGCCGTCCGTCGCCGGCGACTGGCAGTAGCGCGAACAGTTGTCGACATTGTTCGTTTCAAATACTTGCCGTGCGAGTTTTTGCATTAAATAGTTTTCTTCGTTGGAAATTTTGGATGATGAAATAAAACCGATGGCGTTGCCGCCGTATTGCCGCTTGATCGCCCCGAGCTTTTCCGCGACCAAGTCGAGTGCTTCGTCCCATGTCGACTCGACGAATACGTCGCCTTTGCGAATGAGCGGTTTCGTTAGGCGTTCTTCGCTGTTGACGAAATCCCAGCCGAATTTTCCTTTGACGCATGTGGAAATGGCGTTGACCGGCGCTTCGGATACCGGCTGGATTTTTAAAATTTTCCGCCCTTTCGTCCACACTTCAAACGAACAGCCGACGCCACAGAACGTGCAAACCGTTTTCGTCTTTTTGATCCGTTGTTCGCGCATGGCCGCTTCAATTTCGGAAACGGCGAAAATGGCGGTGTAATTCGGCTCCACTTCTTTGACAAACTCGATCATCGGGTTGAGAACGTCTTTGTCCAGCCCCGTCATAAATCCGGCCTCGCCGAGCATCGATTTTTCCATTAACGCGTTGCACGGACAGACAGTGACGCAATGCCCGCAGCTGACGCACGACGATTCGTTGATCGGCACCCCACCGTCCCAAACGACGCGCGGCCGTTCCGCTTCCCAATCGATCGAAAGCGTTTCGTTCACTTGCAAGTTTTGGCAGGCCTCGACGCATTGCCCGCAGGCGATGCATTGATTCGGGTCGTAGCGGTAGAACGGATGCGACATGTCCACCTCGGACGGGTCGACTTTCGGCCGGTACGGGTATGTTTGATGTTCAATTTGCATCATTTCCGCCGTGTTGTGCAGCTTGCAGTTGCCGTTGTTGTTGTCGCACACCGTACAGTATAAAAGGTGGTTTTCCAAAAGGCGATCCATCGCTTCTTTTTGCGCCGCTTTCGCCCGCGGTGAACCGAGCTCGACGACCATGCCGTCTTCCACTAGCGTCGAACAGGCGCGCACGAGTTTTCCGTCCGCCTCCGCGATGCACGTGTCGCATGTCTGAATGGCGCCAAGCTCCGGTGTATAGCAAACTTGCGGATGCGGGATGCCGTGCTCATTGACGACTTCCAAAATCGTCATGCCTGCTTTGGCGCGGTACGCGTGCCCATTGATGGTGACCGTCACCATTTGCGCTTCCATCATCGCTCCTCCTTTGTCAAAATAAAAAACTCCACCCGCGACGAGACGAATGCTTCATCGTGGTGGAGTAGTTCTTTAGCATCACGATACTAAACAACCAATCCAAACTTTTTATATTTAGTAGAAAAATAACAAGGCCGCTTCTTGCCTTATTATTTTTCCACTATGTATACATTTGCTATAGTTTTATTATAGTACAGCGAAACAGAGAACACAACGGATGGGCCGGAAGTTTTTCTGCTGACTGCAAGGAGGGGTGAGAATGTCTAAAAAAGAAGCCGCTTTCAACGATATTGTGCGCAAAGTGCGCAAACAACTGTTTGGGAAAGGGCCCGAGCGGATCAAAACGTATTTTGTCGACAATTTGGCGATTACGATTTTGCACGGCAATTTGACGCCGACGGAGAAATTTATCGCCCGCACGCCGGAGGGACGGGAGATGGTGCATGCGGCGAGAACGAAAATGATCCAAGATGTGTACGCCCAGCACGTGCCGGACGGCATGGAAGAGCTTGTCGGTTCAAAGCTGCTCTATTTATTCAGCGATATTAAAGTGGAAGAAGATATGGCAGTGTCCGTTTTCGTTTTTGAAAAACCGATTGAATTGTGACGATTTTGTGAACGGAAACCATTGTTTTTCGCTGCTGTTCGTGGTATGCTTATGAATAGTTAGCACGATGAAAATAGTGGAAGCCTTGCCGGCTAAACGGTTTTGCCGCTTGGCAGGCAGGTTTCGGAAACAGATGTGCGTTGGTTTCGCTGCAGACATGCTGGGCGCAAACTACCGCCGCTTTTCGCTGACAGGGGGCGAGTGTGTCCTCTTGTCCGGAAGGCGGCGGTTTTATTTTGCATGGAAAGGGGGAATGGCAAGGTGAGCGGGTTTGCGGCGAAACGGCGGCCGATTGCGAAATATCGGAACGGGCGCCTTGTTGAGGAAGAGGACGAGATCGCGCTCGAGTTTCCGCTGACCATAACGGTCAATGGCGAGGAGTTTGCGACGATCGTTTGCACGCCGGCGCATCTCAATGAATTGGTCATCGGATTTTTGGCTTCGGAAGGAGCCATTCGGACATGCAGCGACATCAAAGGGATGACCATTGATGGTGAGCGGGGCTTTGCTTATGTCGAACTCGCCGCAGGCGGACTGCCGGCCAAACAGTTTTATGCCAAGCGGTTCATCGGCTCGTGTTGCGGAAAAAGTCGGCAGTTTTATTTTTACAATGACATGAAGACGGCGAAAACGATCGTCGGCGGCATCGTCGTGAAGGCGGATGACTGCATTCGCCTCATGGAAGCGCTGCACGAGCGGTCGACGGACTTTGCGGCGACGGGCGGTCTTCACAACGCCGCGCTCGCCACACCGGATGGGATGGTCGTAATTCGTTCTGACATCGGGCGTCACAACGCGCTTGATAAGCTGTATGGCTATTGCCTGCGTCATCAAGTTGCAGTGAAAGACAAGCTCATTGTATTCAGCGGCCGCGTCTCGTCGGAAGTGCTGTTAAAGGCGGCGAAAATGGGAGTGAGCGTCCTGCTCTCGAAATCGGCGCCGACGACGCTGGCCTTAGATTTGGCGGATGAACTCGGCATAACCGTCGTTGGCTTTTTGCGCGGGCAGGCGTTTAACGTGTATACGCATGAGAGCCGGATCATAATCGGGTAAAAGGGGAGGAGAGGCTGTGAAAAACCGTTGGCTCATTGCGTTATCGGCCGTCGGCATTCATATTTCGATTGGGTCTGTTTATGCGTGGAGCAATTTTACCAATCCGTTAAAACAATTGTTTGGATGGTCGGACCAGGAAGTGGCGCTCACGTTCAGCATTGCGATCTTGTTTTTAGGATTGTCCGCTGCGTTCCTTGGCCATTTTGTTGAAAAACACGGACCGCGGAAATCCGGGCTATTGGCCGCCATCTTTTTTGGCCTTGGGGTGACGGGGTCTGGTTTGGCCGTAGCGCTTGGTTCGAAATACTTGCTGTATTTGTTTTACGGGGTGTTGGGAGGAATTGGGCTCGGCGTCGGGTATATTGCGCCGGTGTCAACGCTTGTCAAATGGTTTCCAGACCGGCGCGGGTTGGCTACAGGGCTGGCGATTATGGGGTTCGGGTTTGCCGCTGCGATCGCGAGCCCGGTGATGAACAGTTTGATTGCCTCCGTCGGCGTCCAAAATACGTTTTTCATTTTAGGGATTACGTATTTTGTCATTATGACATTATCTTCTCTTTATTTAGAAAAACCGCCGGAAGGATGGCTGCCGGAAGGATTTCAGGAGAAAGTGAAGGCTGGAAAAGCCAAACCTTCGCTTGATTTGGCGCAATTGACGGCCAACGAGGCGGTCAAAACAAGACGGTTTTGGTATTTATGGTTGATGCTCTTTATCAATGTAACGTGCGGGATCGCCGTTTTAGCGGTGGCGAAACCGCTGGCGGTGGAAAGCATCGGCATCAGCCAAACGGCCGCGGCGGCATTAGTTGGCGCCATTGGGGTGTTCAATGGGTTAGGGCGCATCGGTTGGGCATCGGCTTCTGATTATATTGGACGGCCGAATACGTATACGGCGTTTTTCGTTTTGCAAATTGTGATTTTCTTCCTGTTGCCGAACGTGTCCATCAAATGGCTGTTTGTGGTGATGCTGACGATTGTGTATACGTGCTACGGCGGCGGATTCGCCTGCATCCCGGCGTATATCGGCGATTTGTTCGGCACAAAGCAGCTCGGCGCCATCCATGGTTATATTTTGACCGCTTGGGCTGCAGCGGGCCTTGTCGGACCGATGTTTGCCGCGTATATTAAAGACACGACCGGTTCTTATGAAGGAAGTTTGGCCTTTTTTGGCGGATTGTTTGTCATCGCTTTCATCATTTCGTTGCTCGTGCGCATGGATATTCGCCGATTGCGTGCTCGACATGAATCGATCGCCTATGTTTCTGCGGCTAAGGAAAGTTGAGAACGATTTCCTTCCGTTTCCCCTCGGCGTGCGGCAAGCCACGCCGGGGGTTTTTTGATATAATAAGGTGGATATGGATAATAGGCATCATGGGGGAAACGTTGCATGACAAGAGAAACAGAGCGATTTCCAGCGCGCGAGTTTCAGCGCGATTTGCTTGACTGGTTTGCCCGCGAGCGCCGCGACCTGCCGTGGCGGAAAGACCGCGACCCATATAAAGTATGGGTGTCGGAAGTGATGCTGCAGCAGACACGCGTCGAGACGGTCATTCCGTATTTTGAACAGTTTATCGATCGGTTTCCGACGCTGGAGGCGCTTGCTGACGCTGATGAGGACGAGGTGCTGAAGGCGTGGGAAGGGCTCGGCTATTACTCGCGCGTGCGCCATTTGCACGCGGCGGTGAAAGAAGTGAAAACGCGCTATGGCGGCAAAGTGCCGGACGATCCAGATGAATTTTCTAGGCTGAAAGGAGTCGGACCGTATACGGTCGGGGCGGTGTTGAGCCTCGCTTATGGGGTCCCGGAGCCGGCTGTTGACGGCAACGTAATGCGTGTCTTGTCGCGTCTGTTTCTCGTGACAGACGATATTGCCAAACCGTCGACGAAAAAACGATTTGAACAAATCGTCCGCGAAATTATGGCGTACGAAAACCCGGGAGCGTTTAACGAGGCGCTGATTGAGCTTGGCGCTCTTGTTTGCACACCGCGCCGCCCGTCGTGCCTTCTTTGTCCCGTGCAAGTCTACTGCCAAGCGTTCGCCGAAGGGGTGGCGGAAGAGCTGCCGGTGAAAACGAAAAAAACAGCGGTCAAACAAGTGCCGCTCGCCGTAGCGGTGCTGGCCGATGATGAAGGCCGCATTCTCATTCGCAAGCGCGACAGCACCGGTTTGCTTGCGAACTTATGGGAGTTCCCTAGCTGCGAAACGGACGGCGCAGATGGAAAAGAGAAGCTCGAGCAAATGGTTGGGGGGCAATACGGTTTGCAAGTGGAGCTTACAGAACCGATTGTTTCGTTTGAGCATGCGTTTTCCCATTTAGTCTGGCAGTTGACCGTGTTTCCCGGCCGCTTGGTTCATGGCGGACCGGTCGAGGAGCCTTACCGGCTTGCGCCGGAAGACGAGTTGAAGGCGTACGCCTTTCCGGTGTCCCATCAACGTGTTTGGCGCGAATATAAAGAATGGGCGGGTGGAGTACGCCGCCCCGATTAATCAGGCACCGGCATTGTGCCGTGTGTATACGTTGCTTCACGGCGCCCAAGGCCGCCGCGCGCTTCGATTTCCTCGATGATTTCGCGGTGAATCGTCTGCCCTTCAACGTTTAAATATGGAGCGATTTGTTGGAACGAATGATGAAAATAAGCGAGTTCGTCATCGGTCCATTCCGTTTTCGGAATCATCGACAGCTCCGTCATATCGCGGCCGACGTACATAGGCAGCCCCTCCCTCATCTATGGAATTCGGCTATATTATATGTATAAGGAGTGAAAAACATGAGCGGAAAAGTAGCAGTGGTCACCGGCAGCAGCCGCGGCATTGGCAAAGCGATCGCTTTGCGGCTGGCCAAGGAAGGATATGATATTGTCGTCAATTACGCCCGCAGCAAAACAGCCGCCGAAGAAACGGCGCGCGAAATTGAAGCGCTCGGGAGAAAAGCGCTCGTCGTCAAAGCGAACGTCGGCGACGTTGAGAAAATTCACGCCATGTTTGCCCAAATCGATGAGGTGTTCGGGCGGGTCGACGTGCTCGTGAACAACGCCGCATCCGGCGTCTTGCGCCCGGCGATGGAACTTGAGGAAACGCATTGGAACTGGACGATGAACATCAACAGCAAAGCGCTTTTGTTTTGCGCCCAGGAAGCGGCCAAAAGAATGGAGCGGGTCGGCGGCGGGAAAATTGTCAGCATCAGCTCGCTCGGGTCGATCCGCTATTTGGAAAACTATACGGCGGTCGGAGTCTCGAAGGCCGCACTTGAAGCGCTGACCCGCTACTTGGCTGTCGAGCTGGCGCCGAAAAACATCGCCGTCAACGCTGTCTCCGGCGGGGCGGTCGATACAGATGCGCTGAAGCACTTCCCGAACCGTGAAGAGTTGCTCGCCGACGCGGCTGCGAACACGCCGGCTGGCCGCCCGATCAAACCCGATGATATCGTCAACGCGGTTTTGTTTTTGCTCTCGGATGCCGCCGAGATGATTCGCGGGCAGACGATCATTGTCGATGGTGGAAGATCTTTACTTTTGTAACGTCAGCGGATAGAACGATCACCCCCGGGGCATAGTAAAGCACGTGGAGGTGAGAACAATGGCCAAACAACCGAACAAAACAGCAGCTGGCACAAACATTCAAGAAGTAAGACAACAAAATGCCCAATCGGCTCAAGCCGCTCAAGCTGGCCAGTTTGCGACGGAATTTGCGGCTGAGACGAATGTGCAACACGTAAAACAACAAAATGCGCAAGCGGAAGCCCGCAAAGCGCAAAATGTCAATCAATAACCAATGATCATCCATGGCTGACGCCTGGCGGTTGTGACGACGGCGTATGTTGCTGCAAGAGCACAGGCGATAGGCCGAAGATGGAAGGCAAAAGCAGGGGCAATACGCCTCTGCTTTTTTTGTCGACAAAAGCTGTCATCTCTTTACAAGATTAGTGAAAGGGATTTATGGGTGCGGACGCGAAATGATGAAAGGAAATCACACGACAAAGGGGAAGGGAGAACGGAAGGGCGATGGAGCACGCATGGACGAATGTAGGCGACGAGGCGCTGTTTTTGCAACAGGAGATGGAGCGTTGCGAGGAGATCACCCGCCAGTTGGATGAACTTGAACGTGAAGCGCCGACCGCCGCCTTGCGCGAGGAAGTGCGGCAAATGAAACGGGAGGTGGAAGCCATCCGCCGCGCATTTTTAGGGCAGATGGCATCCGGTGTCTGACGGACAGGCTGCGTCTTTGAGCCAACGCGCCAGTTGCCTTTTCCTCAGTAAGGCGGCCTGCTTTTCTTTCCTTTTGCAAAAGGAACAGGGTATAATATAACGAAGAAGCTCCCATCGGAAAGTAGGGAAGAATGATGCCAGCTTACCCTCGGGAAGGGAAAATCATTCAAATCCATAGCTACAAACATAATGGGATGATTCACCGGATTTGGAAGGAAACGGTCGTATTAAAAGGGACGCCATCGTATGTGATCGGCGGCAATAACAAAACACTCGTCATGGAAGCGGACGGCCGGACGTGGGTGACGCGCGAACCGGCGATTTGTTTTTTTCATGCTAAGCATTGGTTTAACATTATCGCCATGATTCGTGAGGACGGGGTGTACTACTATTGCAATTTAAGCTCGCCGTTCGTATGGGATGAAGAAGCGCTGAAGTACATCGATTATGATTTGGATATGAAAGTGTTTCCCGATATGACGTACATGCTGCTGGATGAAGATGAGTATGAGCGGCATCGCCGCGAAATGCACTATCCCGATGTGATCGACCGCATTTTAAAAAACAACGTTCAAAAACTGATCGGCTGGATTAAGGAGCGGAAAGGGCCGTTTGCGCCCGAGTTCATCGACAAATGGTATGGAGTGTTTCAGGCGCACCAAACGTAAATAGCGGCATGAAAAAAGCCTGTTCGGCATCGATGGAAGGTTTTTCTGCATTTTTGTCGAAAGCGGCACGCCTGAAGAGCTGATGGTGAGGCGGGGGATTGTCGGGAGCACCCGCCCTACGGCAGGTTGTCAGCCAAGCCATTCTCGTGCGTCCCACGGTTGGGCTGCCTTGCTAACGCTTATGCTTAAAAGCAGGGGTCTCGATTAGAGGTGAGAAATAGCGACATGAAAAATCCTGTTCGCAAGTCGGCAGTTTTTCTGCTTTTTCCCGCATGCATGAGGAATGGTGACGGTCAAGCAGGGGTGATCAGTTGATTTGGGGGCAAAAATGGAATGAAACATTAGAAATTATGATAAAAAATCTCCGTGCACTATTTTGGCAATCGGTTCGGCGTGAAAACGGCCGCTCAAGGTGCTTGCATCTTTACAACAAATAAGGTCAACGAGGGATTGTTTCATCCCCTCGTTGTTTTATTGTTTTCGCTTTTTCGATAATTTTAATTTTTTATAATATTATATTGTGTTAGAAAACAATACATGGCATAATTTTATTCAGAGAGCAAAAGTTTCATCAAAATCGAATGAGAGAAGGGGAGCGTGATGGGGGAGAAGGTTTTATTGGAAGTGCATGGACTTCGGACATCTTTCTTTACGGATGATGGGGAGATCCCGGCGGTCGATGGTGTAGATTTTTTCATTCGTGAAGGCGAAGTGCTCGGCATTGTCGGGGAGTCCGGGTGTGGGAAAAGTGTGACGTCATTGTCTATTATGGGGTTGTTGCCAAAAGGAATCGGCAAGGTGGTTGGCGGCGAGATTTTGTTTAAAGGGGAGAATCTAGTCGAAGCCTCCGAGCGGCGGATGAAGCAAATCCGCGGCAATGAGATTGCCATGATTTTTCAAGAGCCGATGACTTCCTTGAATCCGCTGTTTACGATTGGCAACCAGTTGGTTGAGGCGATTCGCATACATACGAAAATAGGAAAAAAAGAAGCGCGAGCGCGGGCAGCGGAGATGTTGAAACTCGTTGGGCTGCCGCGCGCTGCGCAACTGTTGGACGAATATCCGCATCAGCTGTCTGGCGGCATGCGCCAGAGGGTGATGATTGCGATGGCGATGTTGTGCCGCCCGGCGCTTTTGATCGCGGACGAGCCGACGACGGCGCTTGATGTGACCATTCAGGCGCAAATTTTGGCGTTGATGAAACAATTGAACCAGACGTTCGGCACAGCGGTGATGATGATCACCCATGATTTAGGAGTTGTCGCTGAACTATGCGATCGCGTCATTGTCATGTACGCTGGCCAAATCGTGGAAGAAGGAAGCGTTCGGGACATTTTCCGCAATCCGAAGCATCCATACACCATCGGCCTGATCCGCTCGATCCCGGATATCCGCGGCAAAAAGGAGCGGCTTTATTCCATTCCGGGTCAAGTGCCAAAACCTGGGGCGATCCGCCGCGGCTGCCGGTTTGCTGATCGGTGTGAATGGGTCGTTGACCGCTGCCGCCACGAAGATCCGCTATTGTACGAAACGAGTGAACAAGGCCATCGCGCCCGTTGCTTTTTGGCGTTAGAGAGGGAGGGGCTAGTTGATGAGCGAGCCGCTGCTCGAAGCGAAAGGGCTTAAAAAATACTTTCCCATTACCGGGGGCGTTTTTGGCAAACAAATTGGGACGGTCAAAGCGGTCGATGATGTGACATTCACCGTGTACCGCGGTGAGACGCTTGGCATTGTCGGTGAGTCGGGCTGCGGCAAGTCGACGACGGGCCGAATGCTGCTGCGCCTCATTGAGCCGACAGACGGTTTGATTCTATTTGAAGGGAAGAATGTAACCGCTTTATCCAAAGTGGAGCTGCGTCGGTTGCGGCGCGATATGCAAATGATTTTCCAAGACCCGTTCGCTTCGCTGAACCCGCGCCATACAGTCGAAAAAATTTTGGAAGAGCCGCTTATTGTCCACGGCATTGGATCAAAAGAGGAACGGAAGCGGCGGGTGCGGGAGATGCTTGAGGTGGTCGGACTCGGTTTGTATCATGCCAAGCGCTATCCACATCAGTTCAGCGGCGGCCAGCGCCAGCGCATCGGCATTGCAAGGGCGCTGATGACCCGTCCGAAACTGATCATCGCCGATGAACCGGTGTCGGCGCTTGATGTCTCGATTCAGGCGCAAGTGCTCAATTTGCTCGAAGATTTGCAAAAGCAGTTTGGGCTTACATATATTTTCATTTCCCATGATTTAGGGGTCGTTCGCCATATCAGCGACCGGGTCGGCGTCATGTATTTGGGGCGAATGGTCGAATTGGCGGACAGCGAATCGTTGTATGAATCGCCGAAGCATCCGTATACGCAGGCGCTTTTGTCCGCTGTGCCGATTCCAGATCCTGATCATAAAACAGAACGACAGTTGCTCTCCGGCGATTTGCCGAGCCCAGCGAATCCGCCGCAAGGATGCGCCTTCCATACGCGTTGTGCATTCTGCATGGACATTTGCCGCGAGCGGCGTCCGGAGTGGCGAGAAGTGGCCGATGGGCATTACGTTGCTTGCCATTTATACGAGCCAACAGGCGAGCAGCGTGATGATAAACAAATGGAACACAGGGGGGAAATGGAATGAAGAGAAAAACATGGTTCACATGGCTTGCTCTGATGCTGGCTGTGATGCTTGTTCTTGCCGGCTGCGGCAAGTCGAAACAAACCGCAGGGGGCGGAGGCGACAAGTCGTCGACCCAAGACACGCTCGTGTACGGGCGCGGCGGCGACTCCGTGTCGCTCGACCCGGCGACTGTGACCGATGGTGAATCGCTGAAGGTGACGAAAAACATTTTTGACACACTGCTGGACTACAATGACAACGATACGTCCATCAAACCGGCCCTAGCGACGGAATGGACGATTTCAAACGATGGATTGACGTATACGTTCAAACTGCGCCAAGGTGTCAAGTTTCATGACGGGACAGAGTTTAACGCCGATGCAGTGGTCTTTAACTTCGAGCGTTGGGCGAACGGCAATGCCGACAAGTTTCCGTATTACGGATCGATGTTTGGCGGTTACAAGCAGGATGACAGCCATGTGATTAAAGAAGTAAAGGCGCTTGACAAGTACACGGTGCAATTTGTGCTGAAACGGCCGCAAGCTCCATTTTTGAAAAATCTCGCCATGACGCCGTTTGCCATCGCCAGCCCAGAAGCCGTGAAAAAATACGGCGACAAGTTTGGCGAACACCCAGTCGGGACCGGCCCGTTCGTCTTTAAAGAATGGAAGCGGAACGAACGGATCGTGCTTGAAAAAAATAAAGACTATTGGGAAAAAGGCTATCCAAAGCTGAACCAGCTCATCTTCGTGTCCATTCCGGACAACTCGGCGCGTCTCAATGCGCTCTTAAAAGGCGAAATCGACATCATGGAAGACTTGAATCCGACGGACTTAAAACAAGTGGAAGGAAACAAAGAGTTTCAAATTTTCAAGCGACCGTCGATGAACGTCGCCTATGTCGGACTGACGGCGACGAGAGGGCCGCTGAAAAACAAGTTGGTTCGCCAAGCGTTGAACTACGCGGTTGACAAGAAAGCGATCATCGATGCGTTTTACGCCGGCCAGGCGGAACCGGCGAAAAACCCGATGCCGCCGAGCATCCCGGGATACAACGATGCGATTCAAGACTATCCGTTTGATTTGAATAAAGCGAAAGAGCTGCTGGCGAAAGCGGGTTATCCGAATGGCTTTGAAATCGAACTGTGGGCGATGCCGGTGCCGCGTCCGTATATGCCGGACGGTCAAAAAATCGCTGAGGCCATTCAAGCGAATTTTGCCAAAATCGGCGTGAAAGCGAAAATCGTAACGTATGAATGGGCGACCTATTTAGACAAGCTCGCTAAAGGGGAAGCGGACGCCTTCCTGCTCGGCTGGACGGGCGACAACGGCGACGCGGATAACTTCTTGTATGCGCTCCTTGACAAAGACAGCATTGGCAGCAACAACTACACCTATTTCTCGAATGATGAGCTGCATGACATTTTGGTCGAAGCGCAAACGGTGAGCGATGAAAACAAACGGAACGAGCTGTATAAAAAAGCGCAAGAGATCATTAAAGAAGAAGCGCCATGGATTCCGCTCGTCCATTCCACTCCACTGTTGGCTGGCAAGGCGAATATCCAAGGCTTTCACCCACACCCGACCGGTTCGGATAAGTTTACGAAAGTCGAGTTTCGATAATCGACTGAGAGAGGGGAAGGAGCGCATCTTCCCCTCTTTGTTTGCCGCATGTTAAGGGAGGGAGAGTCAGGTGCTGTCGTATGTTGTGAGAAGGGTGCTGATGGTGATCCCGGTGTTGTTTGGCATGTCGCTTGTCGTCTTTTTTATGATCCGAGCCATTCCAGGCAACCCGGCGCAAGTCATTTTAGGGCAAAAAGCGACGAAAGAGGCTGTAGCGGCTTTGACCCATAAGCTGGGGTTGGATCAGCCGTGGTATGTGCAGTATGTCAAATACATCGGCGGTTTGCTGCACGGTGACTTAGGCGAGTCGATCCGCACCGGTGCCCCCATCGCCGAAGAAATTTGGCCGTATTTAGCGGCCACGATTGAACTGTCGCTGGCGGCGATGCTGATTGCGGTGATCATTGGCGTGAACGCCGGCATTATTAGCGCTTGGTTTCAAAATTCATGGTTTGATTATATTGCGATGGTGTTGGCTCTCATTGGAGTGTCGATGCCGATCTTTTGGCTTGGCTTAATGGAGCAATGGCTGTTTTCCATCCAGCTCGATTGGCTTCCGACATCAGGACGGGAAGACGTGCGCAACCCGATTGAACCGATCACCCATCTTTATCTCGTCGATACCCTTCTGTCGGGGAACACCGATCAGTTTTGGCAAGTGGTGCAGCATCTTGTCTTGCCGAGCATGGCGCTGGCGACGATCCCAATGGCGATTATCGCCCGCATGACGCGCTCAAGCATGTTGGAAGTGATGAAATCGGACTACATTCGCACCGCTCGCGCGAAAGGGTTAAGCATGTTTTGGGTCGTGTACAAGCATTCATTAAAAAACGCCATTATTCCCGTGTTGACGGTCATTGGGCTGCAAACAGGGCTGCTGCTCGGAGGAGCGATTTTGACGGAAACGATTTTCAGCTGGCCCGGCATCGGACGCTATATTTATGATGCAATCGGGTATCGGGATTATCCGGTGATCCAATCAGGCATTTTGATCATTGCCACTATTTTTATTTTCATTAATTTAATCGTGGATTTGCTGTATGCGATCATTGATCCGCGCATTAAGTACAATTAAGAGGGGGAGGGCGCCTATGGCTGAACTAGCACGCACGCCGGCAACACCGCCAGCGGCAATGGGGGAGACGGAATCCGTTTCTTTATGGAAAGAAGCATGGCGGCGATTTCGAAAAAATAAAATCGCCTTGGTCGGCGCTGGGATCGTTTTATTTTTCATCATTGTCGCCCTCTTGGCGCCGTGGCTGGCGCCGTATGATTACAAGGAACAGCAATTGGCCGAGCGGCTGCAGCCGCCTTCTGGGGAGCATTGGTTCGGCACCGATGATTTCGGCCGCGACATTTTTTCCCGCGTGATATATGGAGCCCGCATTTCCCTGTGGGTCGGATTTTTTTCCGTGCTCGGCTCGGTCGTGGTTGGTTCGCTGCTTGGCATTATCGCCGGCTACTATGGGCGCTGGATTGATGGGGTGATTTCGCGTTTGTTTGACATTATGCTGGCGTTTCCGAGCATTTTATTGGCGATCGGCATCGTTGCTGTGCTCGGGCCTTCTTTGCAAAACGCCCTCATCGCCATTGCGGTCATTAATGTACCGAACTTTGGGCGGCTCATCCGTTCTCGCGTGCTAAGCATTAAGCAAGAAGAATACATTATGGCAGCGAAAGCGATCGGCATGAGCGACTGGCGCATTTTATTCCATCATATTTTGCCCAACAGCCTCGCGCCGATCATCGTTCAAGGGACACTGGCGATCGCCACGGCCATTATCGAAGCGGCCGCACTGGGCTTTTTAGGCTTGGGGGCGCAGCCGCCCAATCCGGAGTGGGGGAAAATGCTATCGGACGCCAAAGATTTCTTGACTCAGGCGCCGTGGACGATGATTTTCCCTGGATTGGCGATCATGCTGACGGTGCTTGGCTTTAACTTAATGGGCGACGGGTTGCGCGATGCGCTTGACCCACGGATGAAAAATTGAGACAGGCGGTCCGCTACGAGCGGCCGCCTGCTGACTTTTCCAGCTCTTTTTCCAGCGTTTCATCGTAATGGTAGTGATGGTAACTGTCAATCAGTTTATCTAAATGTTCAAGGCGATCCCCATAATCCATGATCGCTCCGATTAAAGAAAACAACCGATAATCGCCCGGCGGTTGGCCGTCCGCATAAAAGGCGGAAGTGAGCTGCTCGCGCTGATGATGAATTTCCTCGGCCCGTCTGCTGTGAGGGAGCGGCTTTGCCTTATGGATAAATTTCAGCAACAGTTGCTCATGGTAGTCAAGCAAGCAGCCAAGATGCAGGCAGATGGCTTGACGAAGCTCGGCGGGCAAGCGGCTGAACTCGTTTTCGAGCCGGTGCAGCCATTTTAAGACAGATAAAGCCCGATCGGCCGCTGCTATCATTTGCCGGTACAACACGAGTTTGCGAGATTTTTGAAAGCGTTGGCGTCGAAAATACGTGCGTTCTTCTTTGTACATAAAATATAGATGCTCGAGTTTGGTCATTTCTTCGTGTCGTGTTTCAATTTCTTCCTTCAAATGGTGATGGTTGGCTGCCTGCTGTTTATGCAGGCGGATCCATTTTAAAATGGCCTCTGTTTCTTCGCTGATTTTTTCATATACCTTTTTTTCGTATTTTGGCGGCAAGAAAATCAAGTTGACGACAAAGGCAGCGAAAATACCGAGCATCATCGTGAAAAAGCGAATGGCCGCAAATTCAATGAACTGGCGGTCTGTATATTCCATAATGGCAATGACGGTGACAAGCGCTACGGAAATCGTCGATGATTCAAGGCGCATTTTTAGGCAAAGGGCGATGACGAGCATCAGCGTCAAACCGACGATCAACGGATCGCGTCCAAGGATAAGGACAGCGGCAATGGCGAACAAGGCGCCGATCACATTCGCTTGCACTTGCTCGATCAGCGATAAATAGGAGCGGTAAATGGTCGGCTGCATGGCGAACACAGCGGAAATGCCGGCGAATGACGGCGATGGAAACTGAAAGAGCGTTGCTAAGAACAAGGCGAGCGCCACTGCGATCCCCGTTTTGAAAATGCGGGCACCGAGTTTCATCTATATCAAAACTCTCCTTTTTGTTTTGGTGGACCATTCAGTACTATACACAGTTTCATCCTATGTGCGCAAGGAAAAAATATAACGCCCCGCCGAAATCGACAGGGCGTGAAGGATCAAAAGGAGATCGGAGCATGTGCGTCGCGTCGGTTGGAGAGGCGGATTGCCATCTCTTGGCGGAAATGGTCGCCATTCAGCCATTGGTTTCGCCCCGCTGTGGAATGGATGAGCGCCAGCGGCTGGCCGGGAGCGAGCGGTTCGGCATGGCCGCCCTGCGGATGAGAGGCGATGAACACACGAGAGGAATCGTCCGTTTTCCAAAGCGCTCCGGCTGTTCCGGCGACCCATACAGCTTCTTGTTCGAAGCTGGCGACAAAACATGCCGGCATTTGTCCGAGCGGCTGAAAGCTGTGTTGTTTGGCCGCGTCGGGCCAAAAAGCAACTCCGGCTGCCTCGAGCAGGCTGTAACCGTGGTCGTAAATGAGCGCCTCCACAGCACCAACAGACATTTCCCCGCAATGGACAAGCATGCCGGCTGAACCGAGCCGGTGATGGCAAAGGGAGGCGTCTGCTTGCCCGACATAGGCGAACGCGGCGGCTGAGGCGAGAAACGGATGGGATACATCCGGTTCGCGCAACAAATCAGCCAGCGTATCTGCTTGATAGACAACATGAGTGTGGCCGAGCGAAGCAACGCGGACGTGCGGCTCGCGTTCCATAGCGGCCGTCAGCCGAAACAAGCGGTCGGATAACGAAAATACATCGCCTGGCAGCATGGCGATTTGCCAAAACAAGGCGCTTTCATCTGCGGATGGCCGGATGGTTTCGAACAGAAGAATGAAGCCAAACTGTTTGCACAATTGGCGAAGGTGCGCCCGAATCCGCTCCGCGTCAGCGGAAGGCGCAATGTGTATATGGCCGACGGTGAAATAGCTGTTTGTTGCAATTTCTGGATTTTGTCCGGCATTAGCCAGTTTTTCCATCCATAGTTTGCGCGGGATGTCCAGCTGAATCGCAGCGTTTCCTTTTGCGCCCCATTGGGCAAGCGTCTGAAGGACAGCTTGGACATGTTCGTTGGTCGGGATGTTCCGCTTTTCCACGGCCGCCAACAACAGGGCGCCGCGCTGGTTCGCTTCGTTTGCCAAACGATATGTACGTTGCTCCATATATACTTAGGCGCGGTCGGGAGGGCGTTCTCCCCTCGGCGCCGGTCACCTCCTCCACTGCTTGCTGGATGAAAAATGCGAGTCTTAATTTTCAGAATTTGGTGTTTATCATACCATGCAGGCAGGTGGAAATCAATGACCCTTTCCCGTTCTCCTGCGTTGTTCACAAAATTGTCAACAAGTGCAGCGAAAACAAAACATCGCCCGTCTGACGCGGGCGATGTTGGATGAGGGTGACGGAGGCGTAAGCGATTATAGCTGCCGGAACGCCTTGCCGACCGCGTCGATCGTATAGGCGATATCGTCTTCCGTATGGGCGAGGGTGATAAACCATGCTTCGTATTTCGATGGCGCGAGATTGATTCCTTGTTTTAACATCAGTTTGAAAAACTTGGCGAACATCTCGCCGTCGCTTTGTTGGGCTTGCTTGTAGTTTTCTACTTTTTCGTCAGTGAAGAAGACGGTGAGCGCGCCTTTTAAGCGGTTGACAGTCACCGGCAGGCCGCATTGGCGAGCATGGGCAAGGATGCCCTCTTCCAGCATGGCTCCCAATTGGTCGAGATGCTCATAGACTCCCTCTTGTTTCAACACTTCAAGGCAAGCGATGCCCGCAAGCATCGACGCCGGGTTGCCGGCCATCGTCCCGGCCTGGTACGCTGGTCCGAGCGGAGCGACTTGTTCCATAATGTCTTGGCGTCCGCCATATGCCCCGATCGGCAAGCCCCCGCCGATGATTTTCCCCATCGCTGTCAAGTCGGGCTCCACACCGAGCAAGTTTTGCGCTCCGCCGTACATAAAGCGGAAGGCGGTGATCACTTCGTCGTAAATGACGAGCGCCCCTTCCTTGTGAGCAATCTCATTGATCGCTTCTAAAAAGCCCGGTTTTGGCAGGACGATGCCGAAGTTGCCGACGATCGGCTCGACGAGGACCGCTGCGACTTGCTCGCCCCAAACGTTCATCGCTTCGCGGAACGATTCGACATCGTTGTATGGCACGGTAATGACTTCTTGGGCGATGCTCGGCGGCACGCCGGCTGAGTCCGGCGTCCCCAACGTCGATGGGCCCGAGCCGGCGGCGACGAGCACAAGATCCGAATGGCCATGGTAGCAGCCTTCGAATTTGACGATTTTGCTTCGTCCGGTGTAGGCGCGGGCGACGCGGATCGTGGTCATCACCGCCTCCGTTCCCGAGTTGACAAACCGCACTTTCTCGAGCGACGGGATCGCCTCTTTTAACATTTTGGCAAACGTGATCTCATGCGGCGTTGGCGTGCCGTACAACACACCGGTCTCGGCGGCGCAGCGGATGGCTTCCGCGATGTGTGGATGGGCGTGCCCGGCGATGATCGGTCCGTAGGCGGCCAAGTAGTCGATGTACTTGTTTCCATCCACATCCCAAAAGTAGGCTCCTTGCGCCCGCTCCATCACGACTGGCGCACCGCCGCCGACCGCTTTGTATGAGCGGGACGGGCTGTTCACTCCACCAACAATGTGCTGGAGCGCTTCTTCATATAATTGTTCTGATTTGGTCCACTGCATGGCTTGATCCTCCTGTTTCCGTTGACTGCCTCTTTCTATAGTAAACCGATGAGAATCAAACTTCAATGCTGTAGTAGGTGTAAGGGAGTGCCGGCTGAAAAAATCCGGCAAGAAATCGTTTGTTTCCGTCAATTGACGACGGTCGATCGGCGAGTGGGCGTTGATGGAAGATGAACGCAGGGCGGCGGCTGGCGCAATGGCGTCAACAGACTGGAAAACAAAAAAGATGCAAATGGCGGCGATTCATGTATAATGCAACATAGGAGAAGGGCGCATGCCGCCTTTTTCAATTGACGCCAAGGAGAGGCCAGGAGGAAAATGATGAACGCGATTGAAGTAGAACATTTGCGCAAAGAATTTAAAGTGCACAAAAGCCGCTCCGGCCTTGTCGGAGCGTTTCGCGATTTATGGACGCGCCGTTATACGCTCGTTCGAGCGGTTGATGACATTTCGTTTGCTGTTAAGCAAGGGGAAATCGTCGGCTATATCGGCGAAAACGGCGCCGGCAAATCGACGACGATCAAGATGTTGACCGGCATTTTAACCCCAACGTCTGGGCGCATTGTCGTCAACGGAATGAATCCGCATAAAGAACGGGAAAAATTCGTGCGCACGATCGGCGTCGTGTTCGGCCAGCGTTCGCAATTATGGTGGGACATCGCTGTTCAAGAATCGTTTCGCTTGTTGAAAAAAGTGTACCGCGTCTCAGACGAGCAATATCGCCGCCATATGGGCGAGGTGATTGACATGCTTGAGATCGGCCCGCTGCTTGATAAACCGGTGCGCAAGCTGTCGCTTGGCCAGCGGATGCGCTGTGAGCTTGCCGCCGCGCTCATTCACAACCCGCCGCTGTTGTTTTTGGATGAACCGACGATCGGCCTTGATGTGCTTGTCAAACTCAACATCCGCCAGTTTTTAAAGCAATTGAATGAACGGTATGGCACGACGATTCTGCTGACGACGCACGACATGTCAGACATTGAAGCGCTTTGCGAACGGGTCATTATGCTCGATGAAGGGAAAATCATTTACGACGGGTCGCTTGAGCGCCTGAAAGAAAGATGGGGCCAAGGAAAACGGGTCGCCTTTACGTTCGCCGAAGCGGTGACGTCCGCTTTTTTGCAGCAGTTGACTGAAGGGTTGGAGGTTGTTTGGAAAAAAGGTGAACAGCCAAACGTTTGGGTCTCGCACGTCCCATCAGGAGGCGTGCCGGAAGTGGTCAGTCGCGTGGCTGCCCGTTGTGCGCTGCAAGACATTCGCATTCATGAAGTGCCGACGGAAGAAATCGTCCGCAACATTTATGAAGAAGGTGCTGTCCGTGGATAAGTATATGGAAATGGTCCGCATCCGCTTTTTAATGATGCTCGCCTACCGGACAAACTATTACACTGGCATTTTGATTTACGCCATTAACATCGCAGCGTATTACTTTCTTTGGTCAGCCATTTATGGCGGTAAATCATCGATGCAAGGGATGTCGCTTGGGCAAATGACGACGTATGTCGCCATTTCGTGGCTGGCGCGGGCGTTTTATTTTAATAATCTTGACCGTGAAATCGCCATGGAAATCCGCGATGGAAAAGTGGCGGTCGAACTCATCCGCCCGTACAGCTATTTAGGGATGAAAGCTGTGCAAGGGCTTGGCGAAGGGTTGTTTCGCCTTTTCTTTTTATCGCTGCCTGGGCTTTTTTTCGTATCGCTTTTTTTGCCGCTTCAGTTTCCGGGACACGCCAAAACGTGGCTGTCTTTCGGCTTGTCGCTTCTATTTAGCTTTATCATTTTTTCGGAGCTGAACTTGCTTGCGGGGGTTGTGACGTTCTTTACGTTCCGAAATGAAGGGTTGCTTAGGGCGAAGCGGTTTATTATCGATCTATTTTCCGGTCTTATTTTGCCTTTGTCGTTTTACCCGGATTGGGCGCAGCAGCTCATGGCGTATATGCCATTTCAAGCCATTAGCTATATTCCAAGCATGATCATTACGGAAAGCTTCCAAGGCGCCGCTGTAAGCGATGGATTGTTCACGCAGGCGGCGTGGTGCGTGCTGTTATGGTTTCCGATCGCGCTGCTATGGCGGGTGGCGAAAAAACGGCTTGTTGTGCAAGGGGGGTAGACATTGTTTTACGTATCTGTTTTTTTTCAATATATGGCCCAGTACATGAAGACAAAATTGCAATACCGCACTGATTTGCTCATTGAATGGTTGTCCGACTTAATGGCGCAGGCGGTCAACTTGGTATTTTTGCTGGTTGTGTTCGGCCATACAACGCTGCTTCACGGCTGGTCGCGCGATGAGATTTTGTTTATTTACGGTTTTTTTCTTGTTCCGTATGCCGTATTTGGCGCCTTTTTTAACCTTTGGGATTTTAATGAACGATATATTGTGCAGGGGGAAATGGATCGCGTGTTGACACGCCCGCTAAACAGCCTGTTTCAAATTGTTTTGGAGCGGATGGAGCTCGAATCGTTGCTTGGCGCTGTGCCCGGGCTGATCATTATGCTGTATGCCGGCAGCCGCTTGTCTCTTTCATTTCATTGGTATGATGTCTTCGTGTTTATTTTGCTTGTGATTGGCGGTGCATTGATTTATGCCGGCATTTTCATTTCACTGGCGACGATCAGTTTTTTTGCCGACGCCCGCACCTCCATCATGCCGATGATGTACAACATCAGCAGCTATGGCCGCTACCCGATCGATATTTATCATCGCGTCATCCGCTATATTTTAACGTGGGTGCTGCCGTTTGCCTTTGTCGGCGTTTATCCCGCTGCTTATTTTCTTGATAAAAAGGAATGGTACAGTTATGCCTTTTTCACCCCAGTGGTCGGCATGGTTTGCTTCACCGTTTCGGTCATGCTTTGGAACGCCGGGGTGAGACGATATCGCGGGACGGGGAGCTAGGCGCCCCGCCCGTTTTTGTTCATTTGCCATCAAAATGACAAACAATGGTCAAGCAATCGACACAATCTTGTCTGTATCGTTAGCATGTTGTGGCGTAAAATAAAATGTGAATATATTCACAAAAAAGGAAGAAGGGGTGAATAGTGATGAAAAACGGGAGAGGAAATCGGGTAGCGGTCGTCGGCACCGGGTTTGTCGGCGCCAGTTATGCGTTTGCCTTAATGAATCAAGGGATTGCCGATGAGATCGTGCTCATCGATGCAAATGAAAACAAGGCTGAGGGCGATGCGATGGACTTAAACCATGGGAAAGTATTTGCGCCGAAGCCGGCTGACATTTGGCACGGCGATTACGATGATGGCCGCGATGCCGATTTGGTTGTCATTTGCGCCGGCGCCAACCAAAAACCGGGCGAGACGCGGCTTGATCTTGTGGATAAAAACATTGCCATTTTCCGCTCGATCGTTGAGTCGGTCATGGCATCTGGATTTCAAGGGGTGTTTCTTGTCGCCACCAATCCGGTCGACATTTTAACGTACGCGACGTGGAAATTCAGCGGCCTGCCGCAAGAGCGGGTGATCGGATCGGGCACGATTTTGGACACGGCGCGGTTTCGCTTTTTGTTGGGCGACTATTTCGCCGTCGCCCCGACGAACGTGCACGCCTATATGATCGGCGAACACGGCGACACTGAGCTGCCGGTCTGGAGCCAGGCTGATATCGGCGGCGTGCCGATCCGCAAGCTGGTCGAGTCCAAAGGGGAAGAAGCGCAAAAAGAGCTTGAGCGCATTTTTATCAATGTGCGCGACGCTGCCTACCAAATTATTGAGAAAAAGGGAGCGACGTACTACGGGATTGCGATGGGGCTTGCCCGAGTGACGCGCGCCATTTTGCATAATGAAAATGCCATTTTGACCGTTTCCGCTTATTTGGACGGTCCATACGGCGAACGTGATGTCTACATCGGTGTGCCTGCTGTGATCAACCGAAATGGCATCCGCGAAGTGATTGAAATTGAACTTGACGAGGAGGAGAAACAATGGTTCCACCGTAGTGCTGCGACGTTAAAAGGTGTATTGGCGCGCTATTTTGCGCAGTAAAGCGCAACGATTGGCTTCGTCTGACGGGACGCTGGCTTGCCAAATGGGTCGGGCGATCCGGTGGAATACAGGAGTGCTGCCGATTCAAGCAGGGTGCGGAGGGTCATGCGGTATAATCGCCCGGTTGTCCGCGTATATATGAACGACGGACCAAAATGGGGGGAACGTGATGGATTACGCCTTCCTTGGCATTGTTGCCGCCGTACTGCTCGGCAGCATCACCTCGCTTTGGACAGTGCGCGTGCAAGCGACGCATCGCATGTCACTCGATAGCTTATGGGTTCTCGTCCAATGGTATTTAACGATGTTGCTCGGTTTTGCCATGATTTATATGATTTTACAAGTAAACGGCCATGCCGTGTTTACCCCATCCCCAAATAGCGCATCGAAAGATCGTTTGTCGCTGCTTGAAGACAGCTTGTATTTGAGTGGCATGACGCTTTTGTCGGTCGGATACGGAGACGTTACTCCAATTGGCGTCGGGCGGTGGATCGCCATTGCCGAAGCGCTGCTCGGCTACATTATGCCTGCTGTCATCGTGACGCGCACCGTGTTTGACTGGGATCATCGCTGATATGAATTGCAATTTCCCCTCGTCTTCGCTACGCTAAAAGAAAACGAAGAAGACGGAGGGAACGACATGACGATTGCCATTGGCCAGCCAGCTCCAGATTTCACTTTGCCGGCAAGCAATGGGAAAATGGTTTCGCTGTCTGATTTTCGCGGCCGGTATGTGGTGCTTTACTTTTATCCAAAAGACATGACCCCGGGGTGCACAGCCGAAGCATGCGACTTTCGCGATCGCCATGCGCAGTTCGCTGAGTTGAACGCCGTCATTTTAGGAGTGAGCACTGACTCGCTGAAGCGGCATGAAGCGTTTATCGAAAAATACGAGTTGCCGTTTTTGCTTCTTTCCGATGAGCAGCATAAAGTGGCTGAGCTGTACGGGGTATGGAAGAAAAAGAAAAATTTCGGCAAAGAATATATGGGCATTGAGCGCTCGACGTTCATCATTGCTCCTGACGGAACATTGGCCAAAGAATGGCGCGGAGTGAAAGTGAAGGGTCACGTCGATGAGGCGCTGGCGGAAGTTGCCCGACTAGCGTCATCTAGGTAAGCGTCCAGACAATGTACATCGTTTTGCGTATGATACATAGTAACCTCCTCAAATGAATGACATCAGAGGCGGAAACAATTTCCGCCTCCTTTTTTTGTTAAAACGGCGTCTGAGCCTATATATTAATGGCATCTATATTGACAAATGGCATGTATTCTTTGTAGACTAATTATAAATATTATAAAGTGATAATTTTTTTCGTCTTTGAACAGAGAGTGAGGTGCATGACGGTGTCTGACAACGAGCAACTGAAGGAAGCGCTTGACATGTTGAAAAAGACAGGCATACGCATTACGCCGCAGCGTCATGCGATATTGGAGTATTTGATCAGCTCGATGTCCCATCCGACGGCTGATGAAATATACAAAGCGCTCGAAGGGAAATTCCCGAATATGAGCGTAGCCACCGTCTACAATAACTTGCGCGTCTTTAAGGAAATCGGGCTTGTCAAAGAGCTGACGTACGGCGATTCGTCCAGCCGGTTTGACTTCGTCACTTCCAATCATTATCACGTCATCTGTGAAGAGTGCGGCAAAATTGTCGATTTCCACTATCCAGCGCTTGATGAAGTCGAGCAGCTTGCCGCTCACGTCACCGGCTTTAAGGTCGACCATCATCGCATGGAAGTGTACGGAATCTGCCCTGACTGTCAAAAAAGCGGGGCGCCGGCGCATTCGCATTAAAAAAGCTGATAGCACAAGGCGGCTATCAGCTTTTTCTTTTTTTGTTGTACTTTTCGTCAAACTCTTTTCCTTCCAGTTCGCGGTCTAACGTCAACGGTTCACGGCAAAACATACATAAATCGACGCGTCCGAGCATTTTTGTCACTTTGCCGCACGACGGGCAAACAACTTGGACGGCTCTCGTCGAGAGTGTACCGATCCAAAAATATACAATGCCACTGGCGACAAGAAACAACATCCCAAACAACATAAACAACGTCATGATGACCGGGGACGTACGAAAAAACAGCCCAAGATACATGACAATGACACCGATAAAAATCAAGCTTAAGGCGAAAGTGCGAATTTTGTTGATTTTGCTCGAATATTTGATGCTCATCACAGTCCCTCCTACATAGACCACTATACCATAAAACCGGGTCTCATCGCGAAGAAGAAATCAACAAAATCGACGTTTTAAAGAAAGGAATTCCTTGTTTTTTGTCGAATAACGAACGACGTCAACAAACGACAGCTTCATGGATGCGAGCATTCTGGTCTTTCTGAAATGAAACAGACGTTGACACCATTGTTTGAACATCTGCACAAACGCAATGTGATGATTGATGACGGTGGAAGGGAGGAAAAAAACGTTGCAGAAAAACAGCCGGCTCAAAATGGGAACGTATGGTTGTCTGTCAATCGATATGTGGGGATATCTGAGGGATTTGTCCGCCGGATATCGCGGTCGGCTTTCTGCAACGGACGCGAGGTATGAAAGAATTGGTGCATCCCATCTGTCACGAATGGGCAAACCGCTGCAACACGCACGGAATTTTAATGATTGAAAAGACGGCTTGCCATGCAGCCACAACGGATACGTTTGATGTCGTGCTGCTCGTCATTGTCGACCCACAAAGCGAGCCTATGGTTCTCAGACAGTATTCACGAAACGAGAAAAAGGCGGTGCTTTATGCAGTCAGTGAACGGCAGTTAAATGAATGGCTTGTTCTCGGGTCACATCGAAAGGCGGTCGACTGGGTGTTCAACGGAAAGGTCGTGTTTGACCGAAACGGCTATGTTCAGCAGTTGCGCCAGCGCCTTGAGCAATTCCCGCCTAAAGAACGGCGATTGAAAATGGGACTCGAGTTTGCCAAACTGATCCGCCGCTATACAGATGGCAAGGCGCTGTTTGCCGCCAAGCATTGGCTTGACTCATACAACCATATGGTGCAAGCCCTCCATCATTTGGCGCGATTGACCGTGATCCAGCACGGACTTTACCCGGAAGTGACCGTATGGAATCAAGTCAAGCGAATGGATGGAAGGATTTATAAACTGTATGAAGAACTCGTCGGAAGTGAAGAACCGCTTCCGAAACGGCTGGAACTTTTGTTGCTGGCCAGTGAATTTTTGATTCATTCTTACGTAGAATCAGGTTCCTCTCATTTATGCGAAGCGCTGAAAGAAAAAAATGGTGCTTGGAGCATTGAGGAAATGACCGGTCATCCGCAGTTTGCGCCTTACTCGATTGATCTTGTCATCATGCTTGAGTATCTTGTCGAAAGGAAAGTGCTAACCGTCGTGGAAATGCCGACAAAAGGAAATACAATGTTCGAACGGTATTACCGTTGCAAAAAAGAATTTTGACGGTCCCCTTCCTCTTATACCAAAAAAATGGAATGTAACCGATGAAAGGATGGATACTATTAGAAATTTCATTGTGTTTATACAAATATCAGTTGCCAAGATCATCGAAGGAAGGAGGCAACGCGGCCGAAAAAAGCTCTTGACTTCCTTGTCGAACGATGATATATTTTAAATCGCTGCCGCGGCGGGAAAATGTTGCGGAGTGGTATGAATAAAAGGATGTTGACAACGAACAATAAAAATGCTATGATGTAAGGGCCGCTTTAGGAAGTGGAAACAAATTTGCGTTTGAGGGAGTTTAGAGGAGTTGGATTCCTCGACGCAAGACTGCAACGAAGCAAGTTCAAGAAGAGGTCTCGTTCCTTGAAAACTGAACGAAACGAAGTGCGACGAAAAGCGGAGGCCGCATGGGCCAAAGCAAAAGCCAATCAACTTTCTTTTGGAGAGTTTGATCCTGGCTCAGGACGAACGCTGGCGGCGTGCCTAATACATGCAAGTCGAGCGGACCGGATCGGGGCTTGCCTTGATTCGGTCAGCGGCGGACGGCAAAGAAGCGGGGCGAAGCCTTCATGCTTGGGCGTTCCATCAATTGCAAACGATGATCGCCTATAAAGCGGAAATGGCGGGCATTCGGGTGGAGTGGGTGAATCCAACCTACACGAGCCAAACGTGTAAATGTGGTCATCGAGAGAAAGCGAACCGAAACGGCATCCGCTTCCGATGCCAAAGGTGTGGATACACTCTCCACGCCGACTTGAATGGCGCGATCAACATCGCCAAAGCGATTTCGGGCTTTGCCGTCTAACCTAGCGCACTGGTCACAGGTGCGCCGCCCATCGGGGTACACTCTAACCCGATGGGACGGGGTGATGACACACCCCGAAGCTTTTGCGTTGTCCGAACCAGAAATGGATGAGGACGCGAACGACCCAAGAATCCCATGACTTTAGGCGTGCGGAGTGTCAAAGATGGACGCCACGAACGCTTCGCAAATAGGAACGGAAAATCAAAAATGTCCTCCTTCACCAAGGGATGATGGCGATTCGCTTAGTCACGGAAAGGCTATTTGGGCAAAGAGATGGCCTCTATGGTCAATGTTTGCTGACAAACGGCGTCCCATTCTGTCTCACTGTTTCTGATTGTTCGATTCTCCTTGTAAATTTAGAGCGTCGTGGAACGTATGTTTTTAAATAAAAAATGGAAGAAATTTGAAAAAATATGTACATATCTTCCAATATTTGATATAATATAATTAGTGAGATATAAAGGAGGTGGGAAAAATATGAAAGAAAGACAAATGACAGCTGACGAAATTATTGAGGCCATCCAAAAAATGAACAACGAAGAACGTTGGAAATTGCTTGATAAGATGTACGAAATGTATTTCAATAAAGAACACTTAATTATAAAAGAAAAACGTGAGCTCTTAGAGGAGGACGAATATTAATGAAAGGTGAAATCTGGATATACCTCGACACTGAGAGCTCAAAGAAAAGACCAGGAGTTATAATTGGTTGCGGTGCTACAATTGCGGATATAGATGTGACGATCGCTAAAGTAACAAGTCAACAACCAAGAAATGAATTCGATGTTCCAATTGAGCATTGGCAAGAAGCTGGTTTAATAAAACCCTCAGTGGTTCGATGCACAAAACTAAAGACTTTAAGCAGTTTGGAACTTTTATATAAGGTCGGAACACTTCATGAAGACGATCTAAAGAAAGTTATCGAAGCTGTAATCAAATATCTAACGTCATAAGGGGCAAGAAGCCCTTTATTTTTATCCTTTTTCTTTTTTTACAATCCGAAGGCTTCTGCCAACAACTCTTCATCCTTATTTTTTAAATACCTCTGAGTTGTATCAATGGACTCGTCCTCCATATATCTCGACTTTGATAGAATGCGGCGGGTGCTCTGCTGGATGTAAAAAGATAAACCAAAAAAGCTCTACAAACACCGGACTGATTCAAAAGAAAAAATGTGTTGACAAAAACAAAAAAGGGTGATAAATTATAAGAGTCGCCTTTGAGGAGGTAATCCTTCGGGCGATAAAGAGATTGATCGTTCCTTGAAAACTGAACGAGACGAAGCGCAACGAAAAGCGGAGATCCGATATTTCGCCTAAAAGCAACCCGCGTTCTGCGGGCAACGGCGAAATATCGCCATCCTGGCGATCGCGACGGGCAAATGTTCTTCACCTCGAGGGGTGCTTGCACCCCCGAGGGGGAAGGTGATTTGACCCCGAGCGGCGGCGGACCGAAGCTGGACAATCCGGAAAGCAGAGGCCGCTTGCCTATCGGCGAAACGCGCTGAGAGGCCCGCGAGCGGGTTTAGCCCGCCAAAGCGGGACACGAAGCGTCGCGAGCCGATAGCGGCCGAAGCTAGACAATCCGAAAAGCCAATCAACTTTCTTTTGGAGAGTTTGATCCTGGCTCAGGACGAACGCTGGCGGCGTGCCTAATACATGCAAGTCGAGCGGACCGAACGGGAGCTTGCTCTCGTTTGGTCAGCGGCGGACGGGTGAGTAACACGTGGGCAACCCCATTGAGCACATTCACCGCCCCAAATACAGAAACGTGGGCATGATGGCCGTACGTGGGCACTTGTTTTTGCCGGCCTGCCTCCGACCAAGTGGCCCGCAGGATTTGATAAGACCGGACATGAGTCTCATCGGCATATAAAAGAATCGTATCGGGAGTGATCAGTTTTTTTTAATGAGATCCATTTGTTTCTCAAACGCCTGCTGTTGTTCGGCATCGCCTTTGGCCAGGGTATAGGTGGGACGAGTCCAAGACAATCTCATTCGATGTAAAAGTTTGCGAATTCCTTCCCGGGACATGTCCACCTCGTAGTGTTCGCGGATATAAGACTGAAGAATCCGCGTATTCCAAGAAGAAGCGATGTCCCAACCGAGTTCGGCCGGGGTGTGGGTCAAGATCGTCTGTTTCAGTTCCTGTTGCTGTTCCAGTGTCAAAAACGGCTCCCGGCCCGGCGGATATTTCCGATCGAGCAGGAGATCGAGCCCTCCTTCGTTGAATAAGGAGACATAAAATGCGACGCTTTGGCGGCACAGGTTGAGCATGGAAGCGACGTCTTTCCCTAGATACCCTTCCATGACGAGGCGAACGGCCATGACGCGTTGACGCAGGGAAATGTTTTTGATTTTTTTCTCTTCCTTTCGAAGGGTTCGTGGCGTCCATCCATGGTCATTGGTGATTTTCAATCGTTTCATTCCGTTTCCGCTCCTTTTCTTCGTGAAGTACCTAGGAGCAGTATAACCGGGGTGGAAGCCACTTATACGGACGTTAATGTTTCAATGTGCATCTATATATATGCTCCATGGAATTATCATGACGTATAAAGATGTGGAAGAACGTGTGATTGAAATTGAAAGACGAGTGTTTCCTATTGTCAAAAAATCAGTCAATTATTTGGTAAAAGGAGCATTCCCGTTAGGAGCTTTTCCGGGGACTTGATCAAAAAAAGCCCTCTTGGTATGATGCAGGGGTGTCAAACAACACCTACCATCATGCCAAGGAGGACTTCAGATGAATTGTACACAAAACGCGTTAGGCGGGTAAGATCCCTCGAAGATGACGAGGTCGATAGGTCCGAGGTGGAAGCGTGGCGACACGTGGAGCTGACGGATACTAATCGATCGAGGGCTTAACCTAGAAAAGCGCAGGCGAGCGGCGGCGAGCCGGAGCTGGACAGCAGAAAAGTGGAGGCCGCCCGCTTATCGGCGAAACGCGCTGGAGGGCCTGCGAGCGGGCTTAGCCCGCCGCAGCAGGACCGAAGCGTCGCGAGCCGATGGCGGCCGGAACTAGACAGCGAAAAGCGGAAGCGCCGCGGCTTCTTCCGACGGTTATCTAGTTTTGAGGGAATGAAAAAGTCTTGACAACAGGTCAACTTTCCTTATAATAAGACTTGTCCATTGTTGCCTAGTGGCTATGGCGGAGGGGAAACACCCGTTCCCATCCCGAACACGGAAGTTAAGCCCTCCAGCGCCGATGGTAGTTGGGGCCAGCGCCCCTGCAAGAGTAGGTCGCTGCTAGGCAATTTCGTGGAGGATTAGCTCAGCTGGGAGAGCACTTGCCTTACAAGCAAGGGGTCGGCGGTTCGATCCCGTCATCCTCCACCATCTTAATATAAAAGCTGACTTGCTTTCTCATCATCGCGGCGTGGAGCAACGAGCCTTCGCTTCATCGAAACCGCTTCGAGTTGCCCCGACGCATCTCGCTTCCTCGAATCAGCTAGTAGAGGAAGAGGCAACGAAAAATTTACTCAGAGTATGATCAAAACTGAATCATTTCTTATCGCCGCGGGGTGGAGCAGTCCGGTAGCTCGTCGGGCTCATAACCCGAAGGTCGCAGGTTCAAATCCTGCCCCCGCAACCAAAACTGGTCCCGTAGTGTAGTGGTTAACATGCCTGCCTGTCACGCAGGAGATCGCGGGTTCGAGTCCCGTCGGGACCGCCATTCTTTCAAAATTGTGAAAGATGAAAAAATATGGCTCGGTAGCTCAGTCGGTAGAGACGAGCATCCGCTTCATTGAATTCGCTTCGAGTTGCCTCAACGCATCTGGCTTCTTCGAATGGGCTGGTAGAGGAAGAGGCACAAAAGTCATCAACGAACAAAGGAAAAATAAGATACGGCTCGGTAGCTCAGTCGGTAGAGCAAAGGACTGAAAATCCTTGTGTCGGCGGTTCGATTCCGTCCCGAGCCACCATTTGTATCATAGTTCTGAAAGAAGATTCCTGCTTCATGCAAAGCTAAGAGTAGTTCACAGACATGTCAGATGTTCAAGCCACCCCGGCTTAGTTCAATGGGTAGCCACGAGTACTCGCATCGTCGAATCTGCTTCGAGTTGTCCCGACGCATCCCGCTTCTTTGAATAAGCTTGCAGAGGAAGGGACACCGAGCATTTGACTTCCTCGAATCAACTTGTAGAGGAAGAGGCACAGCTCAGCATAATAGGAATCATTGCTTCATTACTAAATATGCCGGCTTAGCTCAATTGGTAGAGACGAGCATCGGCGTCATCGAATTGGCTGCGAGTTGTCTCGACGCACAAGGCTTCCTTGAATGAGCTTGAAGAGGAAGAGGCACAGTTCAGCGTAATAGGAGTCATTGCTTCATTACTAAATATGCCGGCTTAGCTCAATTGGTAGAGCAACTGACTTGTAATCAGTAGGTTGCGGGTTCAAGTCCTGCAGCCGGCATTCTTATTCTTTAATAACCCCTTAAGCCATTAAGGCGGCAACCGCGAGCCATTAGCTCGGTAACGAGCGTTGCATCTTTCGAGTTCACTGCGAGTTGCTCCGACGCATTTGGCATCTTTGAATCGGTTGGGAGAGGAAGAGGCAGGTAGAGCTAGGTAGTACCTAGCGTGTATACCCAACCATGAGCCATTAGCTCAGTCGGTAGAGCAACGAGCATTGCATCCTTGGAATAGGCTTCGAGTTGTCCCGACGCATCTTGCTTCCTTGAATACGCTTGTAGAGGAAGGGACATCATTATCCTAGAGTGTTATCCAACTCATGAGCCATTAGCTCAGTAGGTAGAGCATCTGACTTTTAATCAGAGGGTCGGAGGTTCGAGTCCTCCATGGCTCATCGTCTTGCGGAAGTAGTTCAGCGGTAGAACACCACCTTGCCAAGGTGGGGGTCGCGGGTTCGAGCCCCGTCTTCCGCTCCACTTCCGCCGGGGTGGCGGAATTGGCAGACGCACAGGACTTAAAATCCTGGGGTAGGTAACTACCGTGCCGGTTCGAGTCCGGCCCTCGGCACTTGTGCGCTCGTAGCTCAATTGGATAGAGCATCTGACTACGGATCAGAAGGTTAGGGGTTCGAATCCTCTCGAGCGCGTTTTGTCGGGAAGTAGCTCAGCTTGGTAGAGCACACGGTTCGGGTCCGTGAGGTCGCAGGTTCAAATCCTGTCTTCCCGATTTATCATGGGGCCTTAGCTCAGCTGGGAGAGCGCCTGCTTTGCAAGCAGGAGGTCATCGGTTCGATCCCGATAGGCTCCACCTTTTGACTTAGATTTGGCGGTGTAGCTCAGCTGGCTAGAGCGTACGGTTCATACCCGTGAGGTCGGGGGTTCGATCCCCTCCACCGCCACCATTATCGGACCTTTAGCTCAGCTGGTTAGAGCAGACGGCTCATAACCGTCCGGTCGTAGGTTCGAGTCCTACAAGGTCCACCATTATTATTGTTGCTTTTTTGGAGGAGTACCCAAGTGGTTGAAGGGGTCGGTCTTGAAAACCGAGAGGCGCCGCAAGGCGCGCGGGGGTTCGAATCCCTCCTCCTCCGCCATGCACTTTAAAATCGTGCCGGCTTAGCTCAATTGGTAGAGACGAGCACTTGCATCGTCGAATCTGTTGCGAGTTGTCCCGACGCATCCCGCTTCTTTGAATAAGCTTGCAGAGGAAGGGACACCGAGCATTTGACTTCCTCGAATCAACTTGTAGAGGAAGAGGCACAGCTCAGCATAATAGGAGTCATTGCTTCATTACTAAATATGCCGGCTTAGCTCAATTGGTAGAGACGAGCATCGGCGTCATCGAATTGGCTGCGAGTTGCCTCGACGCACAAGGCTTCCTTGAATGAGCTTGAAGAGGAAGAGGCACAGTTCAGCATAATAGGAGTCATTGCTTCATTACTAAATATGCCGGCTTAGCTCAATTGGTAGAGCAACTGACTTGTAATCAGTAGGTTGCGGGTTCAAGTCCTGCAGCCGGCACCAGAACGAGGCGACTATGGCGAAGTGGTTAACGCACCAGATTGTGGCTCTGGCATGCGTGGGTTCGATTCCCACTAGTCGCCCTTTTCTTCTTTAATATATTTGCCGGTGTAGCTTAGTGGTAAAACCTCAGCCACGAGCATCTGCATCATCGAATCTGCTTCGAGTTGCCCCGACGCATCTGGCTTCTGTGAAACGACTGGCAGAGGAAGGGGCATGGAAGTAGCGTGGCAGATGTTAAGCCAAATATTATGCGGGTGTAGCTTAGTGGTAAAACCTCAGCCACGAGCATCTGCATCATCGAATCTGCTTCGAGTTGCCCCGACGCATCTGGCTTCTGTGAAACGGCTGGCAGAGGAAGGGGCATGGAAGCAGCGTGGCAGATGTTAAGCCAAATATTATGCGGGTGTAGTTTAGTGGTAAAACCTCAGCCTTCCAAGCTGATGTCGTGGGTTCGATTCCCATCACCCGCTTTGATGGGCCTATAGCTCAGCTGGTCAGAGCGCACGCCTGATAAGCGTGAGGTCGGTGGTTCAAGTCCACTTAGGCCCACCATTTTCCATTGCATGTTGTTTCACTGTTCGCTATAATAGTGAGCGAACGATGTTTGATCATTCCGCAATAGCTCAGCGGTAGAGCAACCGGCTGTTAACCGGTAGGTCGTAGGTTCGAATCCTACTTGCGGAGCCATGTTACGGAGAAGTACCCAAGTGGCTGAAGGGGACGGTTTGCTAAACCGTTAGGTCGCAGTTTTGCGGCGCGCGGGTTCAAATCCCGCCTTCTCCGCCATAATGGCCCGTTGGTCAAGTGGTTAAGACACCGCCCTTTCACGGCGGTAACACGGGTTCGAATCCCGTACGGGTCACTGGTTGCGGCACCAGAGATTCTGGTGCCCTTTTGTGTAATTTCTTTTGTCGATTTTTGCGTTTTTTTCTTGCGATGCGTGTGGAAGTCTGTTATAATGTCTCTCATCAGCTTTAAAAACGTTATGATGGTTGGGGACAACGCAGTGTTTCGTTTCGTTCAAGAACGAGGCATTGCGTTTTTTTATTTACCACCCTAAACCGAGAAGACCCTCACTTCCACGCGTGAGCGTAGGGAGAGAGTTCAGGTAGGGAGGGAGTCCCCCGTTTCCAACGGCAGGAAAGTGGGGGGAGAAGATCAAACGAACAATTGGGCGTCGGCTTCGCCGCCATGAATTTGCACAAACATCGTTTGGATGGCTTGAAGCTGGCGCTTGGCGGTTTCTTCTGGCGTTGATGGGAGAAAGTAAACGATTTGCAAAGCGTTTTTCGTTTCTCTCGTCACGGCGGTCCGCTCCGAATCGACGATCGGACTGCCAAACGGCCCTCGTTCATCTTTGCTGACGAGTTTGTTGGCAAAGTTGACTGTGCGGCCGTTTAACGCGATGTATTCATCTTGTTCCGTGCCGATCGTGAGCGTCACTGTCCCGTTGATGCGGTCTAGATCATAGATGCCGAGCGGAATTTTATAATAGAGTGAAAAAAAGTTGTTTATGTCCGCCGCTGAATGGATAGGCGGAATGAAGCTTTTTTTCTGGATGCGTCGGTACAGGCTTTCACTTGACGGTCGATAGCGGCTTGGGTCCGTTCCGATTTGTTTGAAAGTACGGCGCCATTCGACCATTTCAGGAATGTCGGCAATCGACTTTTCCTGCAGCTCGATGTAAAGAGATTCTTGAAACAGCTCAAGCCGCCCCCTTAACATTTGCGGTGAATCGCTGACCTCGATATGATGATAGCGGATGACGCCGAATTTACCAGAAGGAAGGCGTTGCTTTAGTTGTTCTGATATCACGCATTTCATCTTGATCACCTCGGATTTCATTTTACCATATATGACGAAAGGAGGGAAAACGATGGATGTTATGGCATTAAAGCAGGAAGTCATTGAGTACAGTCGGTCAATCGGCATCGATAAAATCGGATTTGCGAGCGCTGATCCGTTTGTGGAATTAAAGGAACGGCTGCGCCGCCAGCAGGAGCTCGGCTATCAGTCCGGTTTTGAGGAACCAGATATTGAGAAACGGACGAATCCTTCATTGCTTCTTCCGGAAGCAAAATCGATCATTGCCATTGCTCTTGCCTATCCGTCTAAAATGCAAAATGCGCCGCGGGGGACAAAGACGGAACGGCGCGGCGTTTTTTGCCGCGCTTCATGGGGAAAGGACTACCACGATGTGTTGCGGGAACGTTTGCAGCAGCTCGAGGAGTTTTTGCTGGCCAAAGTGCCCCATGCCCGCGTTCGCTCGATGGTGGATACCGGAGAGCTCGCCGATCGGGCGGTGGCGGAACGGGCAGGGATCGGTTGGAGTGGCAAAAATTGCTCTATTATTACACCGGAGTATGGATCGTATGTGTATTTGGGAGAAATGATTACGAATATTCCATTCCCCCCTGATGAACCGGTTGAAAACCGATGCGGCACGTGCACGAAATGCATTGATGCCTGCCCGACCGGGGCGCTTGTGCAAGGGGGACAACTGAACGCACAGCGGTGCCTTTCCTTTTTAACGCAAACGAAAGGCTTTTTGGCCGACGAGTTTCGAGAGAAAATCGGGAACCGGCTGTACGGCTGCGATACATGCCAGCAAGTCTGCCCGGAAAATAAGGGAAAAGACTTTCATTTGCATCCAGAATTCGAGCCGGATCCGGAAGCGGTAAAGCCGAAACTCATCCCGCTGCTTCAGATGAGCAACCGTGAATTTCAAGAAACATTTGGGGCCATGGCGGGTTCATGGCGTGGGAAAAAGCCGATTCAGCGCAATGCCATTCTGGCGCTTGCCCATTACAAAGACCAAACCGCGGTGCCGCATTTGCTGCGTTTGTTGAAAGAGGATAGCCGTCCAGTCATCCGCGGGACGGCGGCGTGGGCGCTCGGGAAAATCGGGGATCCAAGCGCTAAGCCTTATTTGGAGGCCGCGCGGCAAACGGAGGCGGATGCCGATGTGATCGCTGAGATTGAAAAAGGACTAAAACTGTTGGCTGAGGCAAAGGAATAGGGAAAAAAACGCAGCTTCCCCACATAAGGTAGTAACAAAAACGAAAGTGGTGGAAAGCAGCATGAAAAAACAGTTGCGCGCGTGGTTGGATGAGCGAGCCCGCTCGTTTGTGTCGGAAAGCAATATCCGAAGCGAAGAGGCAGCAAGAAAGCAACAGCTTTGCCAAAAGCGCGGTGCGGAGATCGTCCGTTGCACGATCCGGGGACAAATTGTCGGCAGGCAGACCATCGAGCGGGAAGCGAAAGTGATGTATATTGCCCACCATCAATTTTTAATTAAGCAAAGGGGTTCACTATATATAGAAGAACAGGTTGAGGAGCGATGCGCCTGTTTTGTTCGCGGTGAGCTTGTTGCTGATGAACCGATCAACCGATTGGGGGGGGATATGGAGGCGCCGCGCGTCGAACGAGAGCAATGGACGGGAGATCGTCTTTCTTACCAGTATGACCGCGCCCGGGCGGTGCGGTATGCGGAAACGTGGTGGAATCGGCATAACCCGGTGTTTCCGTCGTTTCCGGTGGATTGCACGAATTTTGTTTCCCAATGCTTGTATGCGGGCGGGGCACCGATGACGGGCTATCCGAACCGGGCGAGGGGATGGTGGTGTCAAAACGGAAGTTGGAGTTACAGCTGGGCTGTCGCTCATTCCTTTCGTTGGTATTTGAGCGGGTCGCGCATTGGCTTGCAGGCGGTGGAAGTGGCGGAACCGGAGCAATTGATGGCAGGCGATGTGATCTGTTATGATTTTCAAGGGGACGGGCGCTTCGACCATTCGACGATTGTGGTGGCGAAAGATCAGAACGGGATGCCGCTTGTGAACGCCCATACGACCAACAGCCGAATGCGCTATTGGTCGTATGAAGACTCAAGCGCCTATACGCCGAACATTCGCTATAAATTTTTTCACATCATCGATCGCAAATAATCGTTGTTGAGGTGAAGGAAATGCCGCTTCATGTAGTGCTATACCAGCCAGAAATTCCAGCCAATACTGGAAACATCGCTCGTACGTGCGCAGCAACCGATACGTCGCTCCATTTGATCCGCCCGCTCGGTTTTTCTACGGATGATAAAATGTTAAAGCGCGCCGGGCTTGATTATTGGCCGTATGTCAATATTTCGTATTATGACTCGCTTGACGAACTATTCGCCCGCTTTCCGGAAGGGGAGTTTTATTTCATTACGAAATTCGGGCGCCGGTATTATGATTCGTTTGATTTCAGCGATACGGAAAAAGACATTTTCTTTGTGTTTGGACGCGAAACGACTGGGCTGCCGAAAGAACTGCTTGAAGCCAATATGGACCGTTGCCTGCGCATTCCGATGAACGACAAAGTCCGTTCGCTGAACTTATCCAACACGGCGGCCATTTTAGTGTACGAAGCGTTGCGCCAGCAGCGATTTCATGGGCTTTCGTAAACAAAAAAAACGACCTTCGCTCTGGAGGTCGTTTTTTTGGTCTTATTGTCTGACGCCTGGTTTGTCTTCATAGCCAGCGGTGAAAATGGCCGTCAAAAACGCAATGATAACCCCTAGCACAAGCAAAGTGCGCATCGTTTGTTCCTCCTTCATAATGAAAGTGGCAGGCGTTTTCCCCCTTTATTATAGCGAATATGGCCAAGCATGTGAATGACCGCAGCTAGTTGTTAGGAGACAAAATTTTTTTTGCGGCGAATGATACGGGACATCCTCGCATAAATTGTAATAATCTTGCTGTTAGACATCCAAGGGTGAGGAGGTCCTTTATGGATATTTTGCAAAAGATCGCCCGGTATCGGGAAGAAGAAGAAAAGTTGAAATGGGAAGGAACGTTTGCCGAGTATTTAAAGATTTTAAAAGAAAAGCCGTGGGTGGCCCAGTCGGCTCATTCGCGTGTTTATAATATGATCAAAGATGCTGGGGTCGAAGAGGTGAATGGGCGGAAACGATATAAGTTTTTCAGCCAGCACCTGTTCGGGCTTGAGGAGGCGCTTGAGCGGCTCGTTGAGGAATATTTCCATCCGGCGGCGAAGCGGTTGGATGTGCGGAAGCGGATTTTGCTGCTGATGGGGCCGGTCGGCGGCGGGAAGTCGACGCTTGTGACTTTGCTAAAGCGCGGGCTTGAAGAGTATTCCAAAACAGAGCGCGGCGCTGTTTATGCCATTAAAGGCTGCCCGATGCATGAAGATCCGCTTCACCTCATTCCTCACCATTTGCGCGACGATTTTTACCGCGAATACGGCATTCGCATTGAAGGCGAGCTGTCGCCGCTCAATATGATGCGGCTGGAGAAAGAATACGGCGGACGCATTGAAGACGTGCTAGTGGAGCGCATTTTCTTCTCGGAAAACCGCCGCGTCGGCATCGGGACGTTCAGCCCGTCTGACCCAAAATCACAAGACATCGCCGATTTAACGGGAAGCATCGATTTTTCAACGATCGCGGAATACGGATCCGAGTCCGACCCGCGCGCGTATCGGTTTGACGGCGAACTGAACAAGGCGAACCGCGGGATTATGGAATTTCAAGAGATGCTAAAGTGCGATGAAAAATTTCTTTGGCATTTATTGTCGCTGACGCAGGAAGGCAATTTCAAAGCGGGACGGTTTGCTTTAATCAGCGCCGATGAATTGATCATCGCGCATACGAACGAAACGGAATATCGGTCGTTCATTGCCAACAAAAAGAACGAGGCGCTCCATTCGCGCATCATCGTCATGCCGATTCCATACAACTTGCGCGTCTCGGAAGAAGAGCGCATTTACGAAAAAATGATCCGCGAAAGCGATGTCGCCGACGTGCATATCGCTCCACATACGTTGCGGATTGCGGCCATGTTTACGATTTTGACGCGGTTGAAAGAATCGAAGCGGCCGGATGTGGATTTATTGAAGAAAATGCGCTTGTATGATGGCGAAATGATTGAAGGATTCAGTGAGGTCGATGTGGAGGAGCTGAAAAAGGAGCATCCGGACGAGGGGATGAGCGGCATCGACCCACGCTATGTCATCAACCGCATTTCTGCCTGCATCATTCGCAAAGGAGTGCCGTCAATCAATGCGCTTGACGTGCTTCGTTCGTTGAAAGAAGGGTTAGATCAGCACCCGTCGATCACGAAGGAAGACCGCGAGCGGTACTTGAACTTCATTTCGCTTGTGCGCAAAGAGTATGACGAAATCGCCAAACAAGAAGTGCAAAAGGCGTTCGTCTATTCGTATGAAGAGTCGGCGAAAACGTTGATGGATAACTATTTGGACAACGTCGAGGCATACTGCAACAAGACGAAACTGCGCGACCCGCTTACGGGTGAGGAAATGAATCCGGATGAAAAGTTGATGCGCTCGATCGAGGAACAAATTGGCATTTCCGAAAATGCGAAAAAAGCGTTTCGTGAAGAAATTTTAATCCGCATTTCCGCCTATGCGCGCAAAGGGCAGCGATTTGATTACAACTCCCATGAACGGCTGCGCGAGGCAATCCAGAAAAAACTGTTCGCTGATCTAAAAGATATTGTGAAAATTACAACGTCGACGAAAACACCGGATGAGCAGCAGTTGAAAAAAATTAACGAAGTCGTCGCCCGCCTCATTGATGAATACGGGTACAACTCCACGTCAGCCAACGAATTGCTCCGTTATGTCGGCAGCTTGTTGAACCGCTAGGCATGCCTCCAAGCGCTGAGGCATGCTTTTTCTCATCTTTTCAGCGAACTTCCTGGGCTTTGGGAGCGGCGCCTTTGCTTAAAAGGCTGGTGATTTCGTTAGTGAAAAACTAAGCAAAACGGACTCTATTCTCAATCAGAGAAGCCTTGTCAAATCAACGCTTCTCTTTCAACTGACAACAACCGGTTCGGTGAAATCGGCCGTTTTTCGCCAGTTCTTTAAAGGAGATGTGAAATCGACAATCGGGCTTGTCCATCCTTTTGTTTTCCATATTCATTTGTCAATTATTTTTCGTTTTTGCATAGGATAAAATAAACCAACTTGGCATCGTGATGGCCCGTTTGGATGACGCCAACATAAGTATATGCGGGAAAGCGAAAAGTGTGAAAATGATTTTTTCAAAGGAGGGGAAAACATGAAGGGGAATTTTGTTGTATCAAAAGAAGATTGGTCCCTCCACCGCAAAGGATATGATGATCAAAAGCGCCATCAAGAAAAAGTGAAGGAAGCGATCAAAAACAATTTGCCCGACTTAATTACGGAAGAAAGCATTATCATGTCCAACGGACGCGACGTGATCAAAATTCCGATCCGCTCGCTCGATGAATACAAAATCCGTTACAATTATGAGAAAAATAAACACGTCGGTCAAGGAAACGGAGACAGCCAAGTCGGTGATGTCGTAGCCAGAGACGGAAGCGGGGAGGGGCAGGGGCCAGGAAAAGGCCAAGGGGCTGGCGACTTGCCAGGCCAAGACTATTACGAAGCTGAAGTGTCGTTGATGGAAATTGAAGAAGCTCTCTTCAGCCAATTGGAGCTGCCCAACTTGCAACGAAAAGAGCTGGATCAAAATGTAACTCAACATATCGAATTTAATGACATCCGCCGCACCGGACTGATGGGGAACATCGATAAAAAGCGGACGATGCTCGCTGCCTTCAAACGCAATGCCATGAACGGCAAACCGGGCTTTTATCCGATTTATCGCGAAGATTTGAAGTTTAAAACGTGGAACGAAGTCGTCAAGCCAGAATCGAAGGCGGTCGTCCTGGCGATGATGGACACAAGCGGCTCGATGGGCATGTGGGAAAAATACATGGCACGCAGCTTTTTCTTCTGGATGACGCGCTTTTTGCGCACGAAATATGAAACCGTTGAGATCGCCTTTATCGCCCATCATACGGAAGCGAAAGTCGTCAGTGAGGAGGAGTTTTTCACGAAAGGGGAAAGTGGAGGGACGATTTGCTCATCCGCCTACCGCAAAGCGCTTGAGCTGATCGAAACGAAGTATTCTCCGTCGCGCTACAACATTTATCCGTTCCACTTCTCCGACGGCGACAACTTGACATCGGACAATGCCCGTTGCGTGAAGCTTGTTCAAGAGCTGATGAACGTATCGAACATGTTTGGGTACGGGGAAGTCAACCAGTACAACCGCCATTCGACGCTCATGTCGGCGTATCGCAATATTAAAGACGAAAAATTCCGCTATTATATTTTGAAGCAAAAATCAGATGTGTTCCACGCGATGAAAACATTTTTCCGCAAAGAAGAGAGCAAACAGCTTGTTTAATCCTCTTGTTGGGCTGGAAGGGGGATTTCTTTTTTTTGGAAGCGGGGAAGAGCGGTTTCCTTCCCCGTTGGATATGTTATTGCTTTTGTAATGTAGCAACCATTGCGAGCACGGCGCCAAGCACGTCTTCGTTGCTTGGAGCGTGCACGGTCAATAGCATCGGTGTTGGTTGGGCGCTGGCGATGACATGAACGGTGACGCCGTCCGCTTGTGCAGTGTACCAAACCGCATCGGCGAACGGCTTAGGCAATCCGTTCGTTTGTTGGCGGGCGGCGTTGGCGTCAACCGCTTGGGCATGTTCTTTCGCCAGCTGCTCGTAGTTTGTTTCCCCCTCCGAAAGCAAGCGGATGCGGGCGAAGGCTTCGCCATGGAGCAAGACATCGGCGCCCGGTTCTTCCGCGTCAAGGGCCCATCCTTCCAAAACATAGAGGGAAAAATGTTGATTGTTGCTCGTTTGCAGTGTTGCCGTTTTCGTGACGGTTTGTTTCCCTTCTTGATAGGACAAGGAAACGGTCGGTTGTGAAGCAGCCGATTGCTCTTCTTTTGTCGTTGATTGTTCTTCCTCTTTTCCTGTTGGTGATGTTTGATCTTTTGTTTCTTTCGAGGAAGAATGTTCTGTGGATGACGGCGCATCAGACGATGGTTTTGGATCGTCGGCGGTCTGCTCTTCCTTTGCCCCCTGTGTTGTCTCATGCTCTTTTGTTCCACAACCAGCGAGCAAGACAGAGATGACAGCGAGGGAACATAACCATTTCCCGTATCGATTCATATTGAATTCCTCCTTATGTTCCATATACCGCTCATTATACCAATTGAAACGGTGGAAACAAACAGACTCGTTTCCCTATTTTTTTGTTTGTTTGGCGTGCAAGGCGACATGCGCGCCGCCCCAAACAGCGGCGACGATCAGAATGAGTGAAGCCAATCCGCAAAGCATGCGGTCACCTCCTCGTGTATACTAGATGGCAGAATGAACGTAATGTATGAAACGCGTTTCAAGTCAAGCGTTTTTATGCGGGAGGAGTGGGAACGTGGCGAACATCCGTGATTTGGCGAAAGAAGCGGGCGTGTCGGTAGCCACTGTATCGAGGGTGTTGAACGGACATCCATATGTGAGCGAGGAAAAACGAAAAGCGGTTTGGGAAGCGGTGGAGAAGTTAAATTACTCGAAAAATATTCAAGCCGTTCACTTGGCGAAGGGAAGGACAGCGATTGTGGGGGTCATGCTTCCGTACATTCACCATCCTTATTTTTCCGCTGTAATCGAAGGGATTTCCAAAGAGGCGCTTCGTTATGGCTACCAGTTGCTTTTGTTTCAGACAAATTATGAGGTGGAAAGGGAGCTTGAGGCGTTGGAACGGCTGCGGATGAGGCAAATGGATGGATTGATCGTATGTTCCCATGAAGTGGACTGGGAAGTGTTTGACGCTTATCAGGAAGACGGTCCCATTGTTTTATGTGAGCAGGTGGAAAGGTATGATTTTTTCACCGTCTATATCGATCACTACCAGGCGTTTGTCCGAGCGCTTCGCTACTTGATCAAAAAGGGGCACCGGCGCATCGGTTATTGCATCGGAAGAACGACCGGGCCGAACAGCCAAGCGAGGGCGGCGGCGTACCAGGATGTGTTGCGTGAAGTCGGCGCCCTTCCTCGTCGGCAGTGGGTTTTCGATGGTTGTCTATTTCTTGAAGATGGAAAGCGCGTTATGGAGCAATGGATCGCGATGGAGGAGCGGCCGAGCGCGCTGCTTGTGACGAGTGACCAAGTGGCGGCCGGAATCGTGCTCCATGCGCGCCGAATCGGGGTGCGCATTCCAGACGAGCTTGCCGTCATTGGGTTTGATAATGATCCGCTGGCCGAAATGCTGGGCATTACAACCGTGGCACTCCCCCATTTTACGCTCGGAGAAAGAGCGTTCCGCCTTCTTCACCATTGGCTGGAGACAGGCCGTGTGGCGCGAAAACAAGAAGAGCTGCCTGCCCAGTTGCTGGTGCGGGATACGGCATAATAGGGGCTGGCTTTTCCGTCTCTGACAACTAGCTTGAAGCCAAGTGAAACGGCGTCGTGTTATGTTGCTTTCAGATGGTACCGATTCACTGGGCGTCCGACGCCGCCGTATTGCACATCGAGCACGACTTTCCCCGTTTTCTCAAGGTACTCCAAATAGCGGCGGGCCGTCACGCGGGCGATGCCGACTCCTTCGGCCACTTCCTCGGCGGAAACGGGGAAGCGGTGTTGGCGCAAATAGGCGATCACTTTTTCCAATGTGACCTCATTCAGTCCTTTCGGAAGCTCGGAGGACGGTCCAGCCGATTGTTCAGTCGCCCGCCTTAGGGAATCGAGTTCCACCTGGGTGAGCGATTCCTTTTCCGCAAGCGACCGGCGGAACGTCCGATAATTTTCCAACGCCTGTTTGAGCCGTTCAAATTTGAACGGTTTCACAATGTAATCGAAGGCGCCGTTTTGCAGGACGCGGCGCACCGTTTCAATGTCGCTCGCCGCGGTAATGGCGATGATATCGACTTCATGGCCGCGGGCGCGGATTTGTTTTACTGTTTCAAGGCCGTCCAGCTGCGGCATGTAAATATCGATCATTGCTAAATCCGGGTGCAGCTCGTCGATGAGGCGGAGTCCTTCTTCACCGTTTCGAGCGAGGCCGATGACGGTGAAGCCGTCGACTTGTTCAATCATTTGTCGATTCACTTCTTGCACCATCGGGTCATCCTCGATCAACAATACGCGATACATCGCTTTTTCCTCCTTCGTCTCGACGGGGGTGTCTTTCGCGGCCGCCGCTGCATGAATGGGTAGTCACATATCAAAGGTAACCGTAAACACCGTTCCATTTCCTTCTTCCGACCGCACATCGATGCGCCCGTTTCCCTTTTCCACAATTTGCTTCACCAAATACAAGCCGATGCCTCGACCATTCTCTCCTTTGGTTGAAAAGCCTTCATCAAAAATGCGGTTGATATGCTCGCGAGCAATGCCTTGGCCGTTGTCTTCGACCGAGAGGGAACAAATGTCTTCATTTTGTTCAATGCTGATGTAGATTTCTTTTTCCCGGTCGGTTACATCACGGAACGCATCGAAGGCGTTTTCAATTAAATTGCCAAGGAGAACAACGAAATCATGGTGATCGAGATGCGGCGGAAACCGGTGCAGCCGGCTGTGGCGATCGATGGTCACGCGGATGCCGAGCTCCTTGCCGCGGCGGATTTTGCTTAAGAGCAGTCCAGAAATGCTTTCGTCCTTAATGTTGCGGCTTAAAAACTGCGTCAGTTCTGCTTGTTCCTCCGTGACTTGGAAGACGTACTCGAGCGCTTTTTCGATATGGCCGAGCTGAATAAGGCCGGCGATTGTATGGAGTTTGTTCATATATTCATGGTTTTGCACGCGCAAGGCGTGGACAAACGCCTTGACGCCCGTCAATTCTTCAGCCAGCCGCTTCACTTCCGTCCGGTCTTGGAAAATGGCGATGGCGCCAACCGTTTTCCCGTTGACTTTGATCGGGATGCGGTTGCTCCAAATCGTTAAATTGCCAATCTGCAACTCCTTATTGTAAATCGGCTTGTTGACTTCCAAGATTTCCGGAAGGTGTGTGTCCGGAATGACGGAACGGATCGACCGGCCGATGACATCCCCTTTGACGCCGAGCATTTGTTTGGCCCGGTCGTTGAAGATGGTAATGTTTTCATCGCTGTCAATGGCGATGACGCCTTCGTGCATGGCGTTAAACGCTTCCGTCCGTTCGATCAGCAGCTTGGCGATCTCATGCGGTTCCAACTCAAACATTTGCCGCTTGATATGGGAGGCGAGCAGCCATGCACCAATTCCACCGACAACGAGCGACAAAACGACCGCTACGGCAGCTTCTTCTTTCAAAGAATCAATGGCTTCGAAAAACGTCGGCAACCGGTAGGCGGCGATGACGACGCCGATTTGTTCGTGATCGCTGTTCATAATGGGAACGAAGGCGCGAACCACTGTCCCGATTTCCCCGCGGGCTTTGGACGTGTACGTATGTTCGGCAAATGCCGGCCCCTCATCAGCACCGCGGGAGATCGTGCCGATCATCGAGGGGAGCGGATGGGAGAGGCGCACTTTGTTCATATCGAGAACGACGATATAGTCGGCGCTGTGAATGACGCGCACCCGCTCGACGACCGGATTGATCAGCGCCCGGCTTTGTTTGTTTCCGACAATATGGCGTCTGACTTCGGGCAGCTCGGAGACGGTGCGCGCGGTCAATAAGGCGCGCTGGCTAAGTTCCTCTTCCTTTGTATGGAAAAAGTCGCTGATGATGAATGCACCGCTCAGCAACATGGAAAAGCTGACGATGGCGAAAATCAAAATCGTAATTTTCCAGCGAATCGGCAGCCGGTTCATGGCGGGACTCCTTTTTGGCAGTCGTGATGGCAGTTGGACATGCCATATGAATCGGGAAAGGAATAAATCAACGTTTTTTTCATTATACCAAATCTTCTTGAACGGAAAGAAACGAAAGGTGTAAAATGGCAGTGGGGAACAAATATTCTGTTCGACAGCCTAGAAGATGGGGCATGCGTAAGGCGCGACGATTGCTGCTTTCAAACCGAATCGATGGGCTAAAGCCGCCTTTTTGCTTCAATGCTTCGAGTCGAGAGAGCGTTGCGCTCGGATGAGGTTTTAGAAATAGACGGGAGAATGGTGTGAACGATGAGGAAAAGATGGAAAGCATGGACAATCCTTTTGTTTGTCGGCCTCGGTCTGGTCGGCTGGGCAGCGAGCCGTCAACTGGGACGTGAACCACTTGTTTATGACGACGAGCAAAAAGGATTGGAAAAGCAAATCATTATTTATTTCAGCCATGTCGTAGCAGAGAATACGCCAAAAGGGCTGGCGGCGCAAAAGTTTGCCGAGCTTGTCGAGCAAAAAACAAACGGCCGAGTCAAAGTCGAAGTGTTCCCGAACGGCTCGCTTTATTCGGATGGGGAAGAGCTTGATGCGCTGTTGCGCGGCGACGTGCAAATGATTGCGCCATCATTTTCGAAAGTGACAGAATTGATCCCTGAGTGGCAAGTGCTCGATTTGCCGTTTTTGTTCCGCGATGAGGACGATGTGCGCCGTGTGTTTACCGGAAAAGTGGGCGCCGAGCTGCTTCGGATGCTGGAGGCAAAAGGAATGAAAGGACTGGCGTTTTGGAGCAATGGATTTAAGCAAATGATGAGCACAACCCGTCCGCTCATCGCCCCTGACGATTTTCGCGGGTTGCGTTTTCGCATTATGCCGAGCGAAGTGATTGAAAAGCAGTTTCGCTTGCTTGGCGGTGAACCGGTTGCCGTTTCATTTGACCGCGTTTATCAGGAGCTTGAACAGCATAAGTTTGATGGGCAGGAAAATACGATTTCCAATATTTATTCGAAAGGGTTTTACAAATTTCAACCGTATATTACAATCAGCAATCATGGCTATCTCGGATACGTGGTCATGATGAATCAGTCATTTTGGGACAGATTGCCGAAAGACATCCAGCAAAAAATTACGGAAGCGATGGCGGAAGCGACGCGTTGGAATTTAGAGCAGTCGAAAGAGCAAAACGAACGGGAGCTCAAGCAGCTCGAGCGGCGTGAAGATGTCTTCCTTTACCGGCTGTCGGAAGAGGAGAAACGGAAATGGGAGCAGAAGTTCGCCCCGCTGTACGACGAGTTTACGAGGCAGTTTGGTTCCAGGCTTTTGAATGAAATGAGAGGATCGCAATAGGCTTCCGCGGGCGGAAGCTTTTTTGTTTTTGAACAGCAAAAAAGGTCAAGACCAAAACGACCATTATCACCATAATATTTTGATTTCAACGATTTTTCTTTATGATAGTGTTGAAAGCGTTGTCAAGATATCGAAAGGAGTGGGAGAAATGCGGAGAAAGCTGAAAAACTTGACGGTGCAAGTCATCATCGGCATTATTTTAGGGATCATTGTCGGATTTGCATTTCCGGAATTTGGCGCGAAGTTAAAAGTATTGGCGGATGGATTTATTAAGCTCATTAAAATGGTGATCGCCCCGATCATTTTCTTTACCGTCGTCATCGGGATCGGCAATATGGGCGACTTGAAAAAGGTCGGCCGCATCGGCGGCAAGGCGCTCATTTATTTTGAAATTGTCACCACGTTTGCGTTGGCGATCGGGATTGTCGTCGTCAACCTTGTCAAACCAGGGGTTGGGTTTCATACCGATGCCGTAAAAGGCGGCGACATTTCACAATACACGAAACAAGCGGAAGAAACAAGCCACGGGTTTGTAGACTTCGTGCTAAGCATTATCCCGGATAACGTTGTCGCCGCGATGGCGAGCGGACAATTGCTTCCGGTGCTCTTCTTCGCTGTGTTATTCGGTTTGGCTGCCGCGGCGCTTGGGGAAAAAGCAAAACCAGTGATTTCCTTGTTTGAACGGCTGGCGGAAATTTTCTTCGGCGTCGTCAACATGGTCATGAAGGTGTCGCCGATTGCCGCATTTGGCGCGATGGCGTATACGATCGGCACGTTCGGCATTGGTTCGCTCGTGTCGCTCGGCAAATTGATGGGTTCTGTTTACATTACGATGGCGCTCTTTATTTTCATCGTGCTTGGCGGGATTGCGAAGTTTTACGGATTTAACATTTTTAAGTTTCTTGCCTACATCAAAGAGGAACTGTTGCTTGTGTTGGGCACGTCTTCGTCTGAATCAGCGCTGCCGCGGCTGATGGAGCGACTCGAAAAATACGGGTGCTCAAAATCGGTTGTTGGTCTTGTCGTTCCGACAGGGTATTCGTTTAACCTCGACGGCACATCGATTTACTTGTCGATGGCAGCCATTTTCATCGCTCAAGCGTACGGCATTGATTTAACCATTGGGCAAGAGCTGACGTTGCTTGGCGTATTAATGCTCACCTCGAAAGGGGCAGCAGGGGTTACCGGTTCCGGCTTTATTACGCTGGCGGCAACGTTGGCAGCATTTCCGATGATTCCGGTCGAAGGCATCGCCTTGTTGCTTGGGGTTGACCGCTTTATGTCGGAAGCGCGGGCGATTACGAACATCATCGGCAATGCGGTGGCGACTGTTGTCGTTTCGAAAATGGAAAATGAGTTTCATCCGAACGAAGCTGAAGTGGAGCGCGCCTCGATGAGCGTGGCCAAATAAGAGTCAGGAGAGCTCTGCAAGTCCCATTAACGGCTTTTCGCCGGTGTGTTTCTGGCCTTGTTGCGGAGGGCGCCGCACGCTGCAAATCGCCGAATGGATGAAAAAAGGAATGCAATGAGACAGCGCGAGGGGAACGTTTCCCCTCGTTTTTGCGCCTATTTTCCCCTAAAGAAAGAACAAGAGGGACGTGGGGAAGTGAGAAAGGAGAGCAAGCATATATTTTGATTTTCTTTCCCTCTTTTCCCATAATGAAACTATAATGACGCTCGAGGAGGAGAGGATATGAACGGCCTGCACGATTGCGCCACTTTGCATAACGGGGTGAAAATGCCTTGGGTCGGCCTTGGCGTTTATAAAGTCAAAGAAGGGGAGGAAGTAAGAAGCGCGGTGCGCACCGCGCTCGAGATCGGCTACCGCCATGTTGATACAGCCGCTTTTTATGAAAACGAAGAAGGTGTCGGTCAAGCGATCCGCGAATCCAGCATTCCCCGCGAACAAGTGTTTGTGACAACGAAAGTGTGGAACACCGATCAAGGATATGAGACGACGCTGAAGGCGTTTGACAAAAGTTTAAAAAAACTCGGGTTCGATTATGTCGATTTGTATTTGGTTCACTGGCCGGTGAAAGGGAAGTATAAAGAGACGTACAAGGCGCTGGAAAAGTTGTATAAAGACGGTTATGTGCGCGCGATTGGAGTGAGCAACTTCCAAATTCACCATTTGCAAGATGTGATGGCTGACTGCGAAATTAAGCCGATGGTCAACCAAGTCGAGTATCACCCACGCCTGACGCAAAAAGAGCTGCTTACGTTTTGCCGGGAAAACGGCATCCAGCTTGAAGCATGGTCGCCGCTCATGCGTGGAGAAATTTTAAGCGAACCGACGATCGTTGACATTGGGCGCAAGTACGGGAAAACGCCGGCGCAGGTGGTGTTGCGCTGGGATTTGCAACACGGCGTTGTGACGATCCCGAAGTCGGTGACGCCGGCGCGGATCAAGGAAAACGCTGATATTTTTGATTTCTCGCTGACCGACGAAGAAATGAAGCAGATCGACGCGTTGAACTTGAACAAACGGGTCGGTCCTGACCCAGACAATTTCAATTTTTGATGTTCCCATGAGCCAAATAGCGCCTCGATGCAGGCGCTGTTTTTTTTTGAAACCAAAGCGGGTCGTTTGACGTATGAAAAGGTGAGCAAGTACAATAAATAATAGTATACACATTTGATGAACATTGAAAAAACGGAGGGTGCTGTGATGCTATTCCATCCGATGGATATTTTCATTTTTATCGCCTTCCTCATATCGCTTTGGGCGCAATGGAAGGTATCAAGCAATTTCAATGCCTGGTCTGAAGTTCCAGCCTCATCGGGGTTGACGGGGGCGGAAGTGGCGCGCATGATTTTAGACCGCCACGGGCTGCACCATGTGCCGGTGGAGGTCGTGCCAGGGAGATTGTCCGACCATTATGATCCGATTTCCCGCACGGTCCGTTTGTCGGAGCCGGTCTTTTATGGGCGTTCCATCGCTTCTATTTCCGTTGCCGCCCACGAGGTTGGCCATGCCGTTCAACACCAGCAAGGCTACGCTGCGCTCGTCCTTCGCCACCGGATGTTTCCAATTGTGAACTTCGCTTCGGGCGTTGCGCCGTTGTTGTTGCTCGTTGGATTTGTGCTCCATCAATTTTCGCTGATTGGACTCGGGATTTTGTTTTTCTCGCTGGCGGTGGCTTTCCAAATCATTACCTTGCCGGTGGAGTTTAACGCGAGCGCACGGGCGAAGCGGTTTATGCTGGCTGAAGGGTTGATCGCCCCAAATGAAGCGCGCGGCGTAAACAAAGTGCTTGGCGCGGCGGCGCTGACATACGTCGCGGCAACGTTGATCGCCGTGTTTGAATTGCTGAAATATGTGCTCATTTTCACCCAAGGGAACAATAATGAGGAATCGTAACATATTGGGCCGCCTAAGGCGGCCCAGCGGCATCACCGTCTATCAGCTGCAATGGAAACTTTTATGTGCAGGAGGTGTAACCTGGGCGCTTCATCCGCGCTCGGAGACGAATTGGATATAGCCAGTTTGCTGTTGGTGGCGTTTCTCATCGCTTGCACCGCCTTTTTTGTCGCTTCTGAATTTGCGATCGTCAAGGTGCGCAGCTCGCGCATCGATCAACTTGTCAATGAAGGGAATCGACGGGCGGTCGCGGCGAAAAAAGTGATTTCGAATTTGGACGGCTATTTATCGGCGAACCAGCTCGGCATTACGCTCACCTCGCTTGGCCTTGGCTGGCTGGGGGAGCCGACGGTGGCGCGGATGTTGCTGCCGCTGTTTGAACGCCTCCATCTATCGGAATCTGTCTCCCATTTTTTAGCGTTTATCGTTTCGTTTTCGCTCATCACCTTTTTGCATGTTGTCGTCGGTGAATTAGCGCCGAAGACGTTTGCCATTCATAAGGCGGAAGCGATTACGCTGTTTACGGCTCAGCCGCTCATTTGGTTTTATAAAATCATGTATCCATTCATTTGGACGCTCAACAACTCTGCGCGGCTTGTGACGCGCCTGTTTGGCCTCAAGCCGGTGGCGGAGCATGAAATCGCCCACTCTGAGGAGGAGCTGCGCCTCATTTTATCCGAAAGCTACAAAAGCGGGGAGATCAATCAGTCAGAGTACCGCTATGTCAATAACATTTTTCGTTTTGACGACCGCATCGCGAAAGAAATTATGGTGCCGCGCAAAGAAATTGTGGCGCTCGATATTAACAAAAGCGTCAAGGAAAACTTGGACATCATTCGCGAAGAAAAGTATACGCGCTATCCGGTCATTGACGGCGATAAAGACCATGTGCTTGGACTCATCAACGTGAAAGAGGTGTTTACGGACTTTATTGCCAATCCGTCCAACGAAAAGCAGATGAAAGACTATATCCGCCCGATCATTCAAGTGATTGAATCGATCGCCATTCACGATTTGTTGGTCAAAATGCAAAAAGAACGCATCCATATGGCGATTTTGGTCGATGAATACGGCGGCACATCTGGACTGGTTACAGTCGAGGACATTTTGGAAGAAATCGTTGGCGAAATCCAAGATGAGTTTGATATTGATGAAACGCCGCTCATTCAAAAAATGGACGATCGATTGATTTTGGATGGCAAAGTGTTGATCAGCGAAGTGAATGACTTGCTTGGGCTGGATATTGACGATGATGACGTCGATACGATCGGCGGCTGGATTTTAACGAAGCATTATGATATCAAACCTGGCGAGAGTGTCGAAATCGATGGCTACTTGTTTACAGTGAAGGAAATGGATGGACATCATGTAAAAACGCTGGAAGTGGCAAAGAAAGAGCCGAACAAAGAGGAGGAGACGGCAGGCGCCGAAGAGGAGGAGTTGCGTTTGTAAGGCAGACGGGGGCGTCTGCCTTTTCTCGTTTCGGCCGATAAATCTCCTCCTCCATTGAAGGACGGTGGAGTAGATCAATTGTAAATGCGCGAAAGGTCGGTGGGAAAATCGCTTGTTGGCGCGAGACAAATGACTTCTTCAGTTGTAAACGGATGGCGGAACGTTAGTTTGGCGGCATGAAGCGCATGGCGATGAAACACTGGCTGGCCGCCATAAAGCACATCGCCGACAAGCGGATGGCCGAGATGGGCCAAATGGACGCGGATTTGGTGCGTCCGTCCGGTCTCGAGAGAAAGCTCGACAAGCGATGCTGACGGGAATGTTTTGATGACGCGATAGTGTGTCACCGCTTTTGCCCCCGTCTTCGAGACGCGCCGGCGCGTCGGATGATGGCGGTCGCGGCCGATTGGCGCGGAAATGGTTCCTGATTTCGGGGACAAACGACCGTGAACAAGGGCGACGTACGTCCGCTTGATGGCACGGTGGGCGAGCATCCGATCGAGCGTCGCACCGGCAAGCGGGTGTTTGGCAAATAAAATCGCTCCCGACGTGTCGCGGTCAAGTCGGTGAATGTGGCGCACTTTTGTTAAAATTGCCTGCGACTGCAAATAAAACGCGACCGCATTGGCGAGCGTGCCGGTTTGCCCCGGTTCGGACGGATGAATGTCGATGCCGGCTTCTTTGTTCAAGACGAGCAGATGGTCGTCCTCCCATAAAATCGAAAGTTCCCGATATTCTGGAACGATGAACGACGGCTCTGGCTCATATGCGTAAAGCTGAAGCCGGTCGCGTTCGTTGAGCACCGTCTTCCAGGGAACAGCCTGGCCGTTCAGTTTGACGCCGTGTTCCATCCGCCAACGGTGGGCGAGCTTTTTCGAGGCGGCCCATACGTCTTTCAGGAGCTGTTCAATCGTCAAACCGCTCCACCAGCTAGGGATGATGCATTCCAGCCAATCGCCTTTTCTTGTCCACAAAGGTTGTCACACTCCCAATTATTTGTTAGCTGTGGAAACACTTTCTACCCCTATCCTTGCGCGAGATATGGTACACTCATAGTATCGTCTTCGTGATGGAGAACGCAAGCATTGCGGCGAGAAAAGGTGGTATGGACGTTGAAAATGATGTATGCGGCGACTCCGGAACAAGAGCATTACATGCAGTATTTGCTCAACTACTTTTATACCGATGTGTTCCCGTATTACTTCGATGATGAACAAATCCGTCAATTTGAGGAATGGGGCATTCTTTCGCTGGACCACAAACATGTGGCATATAATGGGACAATGAAAGAGGCTTTCCAAATCATTTCGGCGCTGCAGTCGCTCATTACCGTCATCGAGCACATCGGAGAGCATGGGGATTTGGAACAGTATGAATGGCTGTTTGTTCGCAATCAAAAGATTTTGGCCCGCCATGGCATCACGTTCCCATTTCGGGCCAAGCAGTTTCTCCATAAGCGGGCGATGCCGTGCAGCATGTATGTTCCCGCTGTGAACCAGTGGGTGATGTAGGGCAAGGGGCTGCGTCTGGTAAAAGGCGCAGCTCCTTATTTTTTTGGCATTGGCAGTGAGGCAAACCATCGGCGAAACGTTTTTTCATCATGGTATCCTTCGATGCGTTTTGCCTCTTTGCCGTTTTCGTAATGGACGATCGTCGGGGTGGCTTCAATATGGTACGCATCCCACCCGTCTTCGAATTCAAGCAAGTTGAACAGCTTTAAATCGATGCCAAGCTCCTTGGCTAGCGGCACGACGATCGGCGTTGTCCGGCGGCAGTGCGGGCATGTCGGGCTGTAAAAGTAAACGGTGAGCGTCTTGCCGTCAGCCAGCTGCTGTTTCAACTCCGTGGGCAAAATAATGTTGCGGTAGTTCGGGTCGTCAAGTTGGGCGATGGTGGCTGGGTTGAGTTCGCTTTTATGGTAAGGATTCTCTTTGGCCGCCTCTTTTTGCTCATAAGAAGTGATGAAAGCAATCGCTGCAAACAAGGCGATAATGGTCCCGCCTAATATAAGCAGTTTTTTCAACCTTGTTTCCCCTTTCTTTGCTGTTTTAGGATGGATAGGCTGAGCCCCATGATGATCAGAAAGGCGGTTAGCGCCAAAAACGGGATGGTGATAAATCCGAGCCAGTTGATATATTGCCCTGTGCATGGAATGCGGCCGCAGCTGATGGAGTATTCTTGAAGAAGCGGAATTTTTTGCAATCCGTAATGATACAGAGAAATACCCCCGCCAATCAATGACAGTGTGAAGCTATAGCGAGCTGCCGCAGCGTCTTTCCGTACGATGGCGATTCCTAAAATGATGACTTGCGGATACATAAAAATGCGTTGAAACCAACAAAGATCACAAGGAATAAAGCCGAGCACTTCGGAAAAATAGAGGCTTCCGAGCGTGGCGATCAGGGCTGTCGCCCATGCGGCCAAAAGCAAGTTCTCTGCACGTTTTTCTCGTTCCATGTTCTCTCCTTCTTCCCCATCATGCTCCCGATCTTGCCTCCGTCAGCTCCATTATAAGGGAAAAGAAAACGGCACGTCCATTCATAACCGGCAAAGGGCAGGAAAGAAAGCAACATTTTCTATCTATATCGCTCGACAAACGAGCCATACTAATCGGTGAAAGGGGAGGATCACATTGACGAACAACAGCGGAAACAAAGTGCAGGACATTATGACGAAAAACGTCGCAACGATTTCGCCGAACCAAACGGTGCAAGAAGCGGCGCAAATCATGAGCCAAAAAAATATTGGGGCGCTTCCGGTTGTGGAAAACGGGCAAGTCAAAGGGATGATTACGGACCGCGATATTACGTTGCGTGTTTCGTCCCAAGGAAAAGACCCGTCGACCGTCAAAGTAGCGGAGGTCATGACGAACCAAGTCGTCACCGGTACGCCGAATATGAGCGTACAGGAAGCCGCGAATGTCATGGCCCAACATCAAGTTCGCCGTTTGCCGATCGTGGAAAACAACCAGCTTCAAGGCATTGTTGCGCTAGGCGATATTGCGACGAACAGCGCATCAAACGAAGCGGCTGAACAGGCGTTGACGAACATTTCGGAACCGTCGCAACCGCAAGGGTAATGGGGGAAAAAGGATGTCCACATTTTTTCCAGGGCATCCTTTTTCTTTTGGCAGGTATATTGTATGATGGGAGCGAATACATAAACAGGGAAAATGAAAATCAAGGGGGAACAGCGATGGAGTGGAGACGAAAATACGAACAATGGCTGCGTGAGCCGCAGCTCGATCCGGAATTGAAGCGGTTGTTGGAACAACGCCGCCATGATGAACGGTGGCTGGAGGATTGCTTTTACAAAAATCTCGAATTCGGCACCGGCGGCATGCGCGGCGAGATTGGCCCGGGGACGAACCGAATGAACATGTATACGGTGCGAAAAGCGTCGGAAGGATTGGCGCGATACATACAATCGTTTGGCGACGAGGGGAAGCGGCGCGGGGTCGTCATTGCCTATGACTCCCGGCATAAGTCGCCGGAATTTGCGATGGAGGCGGCGAAAACGTTGGCGACGAACGGCATTCAAACATACGTGTTTGATGAATTGCGTCCAACGCCGGAACTGTCGTTTGCTGTTCGCTATTTGCGGGCGTTTGCCGGCATTGTCATCACCGCTAGCCATAATCCGCCCGAATATAACGGCTATAAAGTGTATGGAGAGGACGGGGGACAGCTGCCGCCTGCTGTCGCCGACCAAGTGATCCGCTATGTCAATGAAGTCGAAAATGAGCTTGCCATTCATGTGGAAGATGAGGAAACGTTAAGAGAAAAAGGCCTTATTCGCATCATCGGAAGCGAAGTCGATGATGCTTATATCCATGCGGTCAAAACGATTTCCATCCATCCGGAGCTCGCTCGGGAAGCGGCGATCCGTATCGTGTTTACGCCGCTTCACGGCACGTCAAACAAACCGGTGCGCCGCGCGCTCGCTGAGCTCGGCTACCAAAACGTCTTTGTCGTCAAAGAGCAGGAGCTGCCGGATCCGAATTTCTCGACGGTCGCTTCGCCCAATCCGGAAGAACACGCGGCCTTCGCCATGGCGATGGAGTTGGGCAAGCAAGTAAATGCCGATCTGTTGATTGCCACCGATCCGGATGCCGACCGGCTGGGCGTGGCGGTGAAAAATGACAAGGGCGACTATGTCGTGCTGACTGGCAATCAAACCGGCGGCTTGTTGCTCCACTATTTGCTGTCGCAACGAAAAGCTCAAGGCACTCTTCCGGAAAACGGAGTTGTCTTAAAAACGATCGTGACGTCTGAATTGGGCCGGGCGATCGCCCAATCGTTTGGTCTTGAGACAGTCGATACGCTGACCGGGTTCAAATTCATCGGTGAAAAAATAAAGGAATACGAGCAAACAGGGCAATATGTGTTCCAGTTCGGATATGAGGAAAGCTATGGGTATTTGATCGGCGATTTTGTCCGTGACAAAGACGCGGTGCAGGCGGCTGTTCTCGCGGCGGAAGTGTGCGCGTTTTATAAAAAGCAAGGAATGTCGCTGTATGAGGCGCTCTTGCAATTGTTTGACCAGTACGGCTATTATCGCGAGGGACAACGATCGCTCACGCTGAAAGGCAAAGAAGGAGAAGAGGCGATTGCCGCGATTTTAGCGTCGTTCCGCCAACAGCCGCCGGTGGAGGCCGCGGGGACAAAGGTGACGGTGATTGAGGATTACAAAACGAAAGAGCGGACGAACACGTTGACCGGCGAAAAAACGGCCATTGATTTGCCGACATCCAATGTGCTTAAGTATATCTTGGAGGATGGCTCGTGGTTTTGTCTGCGTCCATCAGGGACGGAGCCGAAAATGAAGGCGTACTTCGGCGTCAAAGGGACGTCGCTAGGAGATAGCGAAGAAAGACTAGCGCGCTTGGCAGACGCCGTCATGCAACGCGTAAAGGATGTGCTCAGCACCGTTTCGTCTTCTTATGCGCCATGATCAGCGCAATTTACGGGGAATTGGCATCGGCCAATTCCCCGTTCGATTTACGAGTAAAACTGCGCGTACTGCTCGACTCCCATTTTTTGTTCGCTCACTTCAAGCGCATGGTCTATATAGCGAAGCAAGGCGTGCAACCGCTCCTGGATGACGGAGTAGTCATGTTCAAAGTTATAAGCGTGGAGAAACTTTTCAATTTTTTTCGACAGAATATCATCAGGCGTACGCACCATTAAAATGAGCAAATTGTCCCATTCAGAGCGATGCGTGTAATAGAGCGCCTTATCATAGTCGACGGTGTTCAAGCGGCATGCCTCCTTTATCAAGAAGGAGTCATTGTTAGTGTATGACGGCGGGGCGTTTTGTTGCCCTGTAAATGTTGCGACAGAAGGTAAAATATAAATTATAACCGAAATGAAAACGAAAAAGGAAAAATAAATGTTGCAATTTTGTGACAAGGATAGTATCCTCAAAGTAAGGGGATGATGAGAATGAACAAACGGCGTGAAGGGCACGAAATGATCAACATGTGCAAATGGATGGCGTCAGTGGGATTGATTGTCGGATTTGTACTGTTTTTGCTTAGTTTTATCGCAAGCGCTTACAACAAAGACTATTTCTTGACGATCGTCAGCCTCGGCATTATCGGGGCCTCGATGTTTATGTTCGGATTCGGCCTGTTTATGGGTCTGCTGACGGAAACGTACCATCGCGGCCCGCGCGAGAACGTGTAGCGTGCATCGAGAAATGAGAAACACCGGGATTACCCCGGTGTTTTTCGCTTTTGTTGCATGTACCAATAAAGGATGGCGAAGCCAAGAGCGACCAAAAAGACGGGAAATAAGAACGGACGGTAGGCATGGATGTACTGCTTGACGGCCATCCAGCGGCTTTCAAAATAGGCTCCGATTGTCAAAAAGACAGCGACCCACACCATCGCCCCGCTGTAGGCGAACAAAGCAAACTTTCTCAAGCTGTAGGCGTTCATGCCGGCCCAAAAGGCGGCGAGATGCCGAACGCCGGGGATGAAATAGCAAATGAACAATACCGCTGGGCCGAGTTTCGAAAAAAGTGCTTTCGTTTGCTCGAGCCGCTTTTCCGTAAGATGGAGCTTGGGACCGAATTTATGCAAAAACGGGAGCCCCAATGTGATCCCAAGGGTATAACTGATTGAAATACCTGCGATCGCCCCGAACCAACAAGCGAGAAAGGCGAGTGGATACGAAAAGGCGCCGGTTGAGACGCGGTAACCGGCATATGTCAACAGCAGCTCATCGGGAATCGGCAATCCGACGATGCCAAGCATGAGCGAAACCATAATGCCGACGTAGCCAAAATGTTCAATGAAATGATGCCAATATTGATGCAAACGATCACCACGCTTTATGGAAATATGTCGTGTACAACACAAATTATAAAGGACGGCAGGCAGAAATGGAAAGCATGGACAATGATTCAACGTATCAAAATTTCTTTTCCCTCATACATTGTGGTAAGGGGGAAAAGGGGGGGTTTGGATGCGGAAGGGCGACCTGAAAGAGCTGGAACGGGCCATTGCCGAAATTACCGAAATTGCGGAAGGATTTGGCCTTGATTTTTATCCGATGCGTTATGAAATTTGTCCGGCGGACATTCTTTATACGTTTGGCGCCTACGGAATGCCGACGCGATTTTCCCATTGGAGCTTTGGGAAACAATTTTACAAAATGAAGCTTCATTATGATTTAGGGTTAAGCAAAATTTACGAACTTGTCATTAACTCGGATCCTTGTTATGCGTTTTTGCTCGATACGAATACGCTCATCCAAAATAAGCTGATCGTCGCCCATGTGTTGGCTCACAGCGACTTTTTCAAAAACAACGTCCGCTTTAGCAACACGAAGCGCGATATGGTGGAAAGCATGGCGGCGACAGCGGAGCGGATCAAGCATTATGAACATCAATACGGAAAATTGGAAGTGGAAAAATTTTTAGATGCCGTCTTGGCCATTCAGGAGCATATCGATCCCTCGCTCTTGCGGCCGAAGCTGTCATGGACGTGGGAAGATACGGAAGTGTACGAAGAGGAGGAGCCTCCGAAAACATCGACGCCGTACGACGATTTATGGTCGCTTGACGAGCGGAACAAGCTGAACACGCCGCCGCGAAAGAAACGGCGCAAGTTTCCGCCGCAACCGGAAAAAGATGTGCTATTGTTCATTGAAGAATACAGCCGCGAACTGGAGGACTGGCAACGCGACATTTTAACGATGATGCGCGAGGAAATGCTCTATTTTTGGCCGCAGCTGGAGACGAAAATCATGAACGAAGGCTGGGCGACGTATTGGCATCAGCGCATTTTGCGGGAAATGGACTTAACGAGCGATGAAGCGATTGAATTCGCGAAGTTAAATGCCAATGTTGTGCAGCCATCGCGCACTGGCATCAATCCGTACTATTTAGGGCTGAAAATTTTTGAGGACATCGAAGAGCGCTGGAACAATCCGACGGAAGAGATGAAAAAATACGGTGTCAAACCAGGCTCAGGACGGGCGAAAATTTTTGAAGTGCGCGAGCTGGAATCCGACATTTCGTTTTTGCGCAACTATTTGACGAAAGAGCTCGTCATGCGCGAAGATATGTATTTGTTCCAAAAACAGGGGAAAGAATATAAAATCGTCGACAAAAACTGGGAGCATATCCGCGATCAGCTTGTCAGCATGCGGGTCAACGGCGGGTTTCCGTATATCACGGTCAATGACGGCGATTATATGCGCAACGGGGAGCTGTATTTGAAGCATTGGTATGAGGGGATTGAGCTTGACTTAAAATATTTGGAAAAAGTATTGCCGTACATTTATCAACTGTGGGGACGGCCGGTTCATATGGAGACGGTTGTTGAAGAGAAGCCGATATTGTTCACATATGATGGGAAAACGGTCCATCGAAAATATTTGTAATTGGCAAGGCAGGGGCATCCTGCTTTTTTTGTTTGCCATCATGAAAGGATGATGCATAGTCTGCCGTCAATCGCCCACACTAGCGGATGACAAGTCATAAAGAAAGGGTGGACGATGATGAAAGAAGTATTGCAACGCGTAAAAGAGCAGCTCGAACAATCGTTCCATGACCCACTTTCAACGAATCTTGATGAAGGGATTCGCGAGCTTGAACAATTAAAAGCGAGCGCAGGTGAGAAACAGCCAATGATTGAAGACGTCATCCGCGCTGTCACCCATGCGCACAATGCACGGGTCGAACTTGCCGCCGCCGGTGACGAATCGGCGACGAACGCCTTCGCTGAAGCTTACCGGGCGCTTGATCAGGCGATTGAATCGTACAGTGACGTCGATAACGACCCGGTGTAAGACGGATGGGGGCCCTCGGCCTTCATCTGTCGGAAATATGCGGAAGACGGATGGATTGCAAGCGCTTGGTTCACGTGGTATGCTGATTGGCAGCCAGTCAATACAAGAAACGTTTTCGAGGGTTCCGCAGCTGCCAGGCGGCTGGGCTGTGACCGAGAGAAAACGCGCGGCGCTGCTCGCGTACACGGAGGGATAAAAGCCCGGGAGGAGTATCGTTTCGATATTTCCCGCGGCTTTTTTATTTTGGAAAGGGGGAATGCTCATTGGCGTGGGTTTACTTAACGGTCGCCGGACTGTTCGAGGTGGTGTGGGCCATTGCGCTGAAATATACGGCCGGGTTCACCCGTCTTTGGCCGTCTGTCGTCACTGTTGCGGGGATGGCAGCCAGTTTTTACTTTTTATCGATGGCAACGAAAACATTGCCGATCGGCACCGCCTATGCGGTTTGGACGGGAATCGGGGCGCTCGGGGCGGTCATCATCGGCATGCTGTTTTTAAATGAGCCGATAAACGCGCCGCGGATTGTCTTTTTATTGTTCATTCTTGTCGGGATCATCGGTTTAAAGTTCACAGCCGGGCAATGAAAAGGCGGAGGGGAATTGTTGCGCTGTTTGGAAAGGGAGTGGAGGCGATTTTTTGCAACAGATGAAAAAATGGTATTGACAGGACGCGTGAACATTGAATATCATGAAATTGCAAAATGAATGTGCATTTGTTAAAGGGGAGTAGCTTTAACAGCAAAGTCGTCAGTTCAGGGCGCGCGCCCTCGGCTTTGTTGGCAACGGCGACGTTGTTAGCGAGACCTTTACCGATGTGGGTAAAGGTCTCTTTTATTTATGAAGGCCTTTACCAAGGATGGTAAAGGCCTTCTTTCATGTCATGAAACAAAAGGGGGGAAGATAATCGTAAAAGAAGATAGGTTCGGCTTCAAAAAGAACAAAAAGCGGGGGGAATGGCATGCGCAAATGGTGGAAACGGCTTCGCTTCATCATCCATGTCCGGCGTTTTCTTCCATTTCTGTTTGAATTTTTTGTTTCGCGCGAGGTGCCGATGCGAAAAAAAGCGTTCTCTGTCGGGTTGTTCCTGCTATATATGGTGCTGCCGTTTGATCTCATTCCTGATTGGCTCGCGTTATTTGGTTTGATCGATGATTTGGCCGTCTTCCTATTTATTTTGCAGCAAGTCATCAAGATGGCTCCGATTTCGCTAAAGGAAAAATATAACTTGTAAAGGGGGATTGTTCCATGGATGTATTGTCAGCAGAGTTTTGGACGGCGTTGCTCTCGATCATTATTATCGATCTTTTGCTGGCAGGGGATAACGCCATCGTGATTGGGTTGGCGGCTCGCAACTTGCCGAAACACCAGCAAAAAAAGGCGGTTGTCTGGGGAACGGTAGGCGCTGTCGTCATCCGGGCGCTGGCGACGATTTTTGTCGTCTGGCTGCTGAAAATCCCAGGGCTTTTGCTTGTCGGCGGCGTGCTGCTTGTGTGGATCGCCTATAAGTTGCTTGTTGAGGGGAAGGGACACGACGATGTTGAAGCAGGGGGGAGTTTATGGGAGGCGATTCGCACGATCATCATTGCCGATGCGTTGATGGGCCTTGACAACGTGTTGGCGGTTGCCGGAGCCGCGCACGGAAGCTTTCTCCTCGTGATCCTTGGGCTGCTCATTTCCGTTCCGATCATGGTGTGGGGAAGCACGCTCATTTTAAAATGGATCGAGCGCTTCCCAATCGTTATTACGATCGGCGCCGGTGTCCTCGCTTGGACGGCGGCGAAAATGATCGTCGATGAGCCGTTTTTAAAGGCGTATTTTGCCAATCCCGCCGTGAAGTATGGATTTGAGCTGCTCGTTGTTGCCGCTGTCATTGTGGCGGGAGCGATAAAAAAACGAAAAAGCGCCAAAGAGCCGCAACCGAAAGCCGCCAATGAATAATTGGCGGCTTTTGTGGTAGGGCAATCACCAAGCGGATGGCTATTTCCATTTCAGCAGCAGAAATTGCAGCAACCATCCAATGAAGAGCCCGGGAATGACCGCTAAGATCGGCAGCCAAATCGGCCCGAAAAACACGCCGCCAACCGTTACGTGCGTCGAGTACATCAAGCCGACCGTCACAAAGTAGGCGGAGACGACAAACGGTAAAAACGAGTACGGTGTCCGCCCGCCGCCAGCGTCTTTAAATGCATCCCACATGGCAAAAAAGTATAGACATGGATAAAACATCAGCCATCCGATATCGATGATGCGGGAGGCCTCATCTGTACGTCCCAAAAAGCTGAGGCGGATGGCTTCATTGAAATGAGATTGGGTGTTAATCACAAATTCCAACGCAATAAACAAAATTCCTTTTATATACTTTTTGTTCAACAGTTGCCCAAATCCAGGCAAAGCAATGCTCCATAACAATGCTTCGATCGCCTTCACCTTCTCGAACCCTTTACTGAAATAGTAGTTGATCGTTGTTTTGTCCATTGTGCCGTTAGATGGAGCTGGAGACAATCAATGGGTGCTTCATAGTCAGTTGCTGGTTAAGCCGATGGGTGCAATTACATTTTTTGCGCCAAAGACTTGTTTTATACTTTTGTGAAATAGGAATGCGGAAAAACGTTCCTATAGAACCAAACGATACGTTAGTTTGAAGATGAAAAAATATCTTTAAATTTTTCAGAATAATGAATATAATGGTAGCGTAAAGGATTTTGATAATAAAAAAGGAGGAAGCCGTGTGAAGGGACTAAAATCGATCCTGTTATGGGGACTCATTTCTGTCCTCGGGGCCGCCGCGTTTGCCATTTTGGCTTTAAGCCGCGGCGAGTCGGTCAACGCCATGTGGCTGATCGTCGCCGCTGTCTGCACGTATGCGGTCGCCTATCGTTTTTACAGCCGGTTTATCGGCCGCAAAGTGTTTGGCCTCGATGATAATCGAAAAACGCCGGCTGAAGTGTTTAACGACGGGAAGGACTATGTCCCGACGAACAAATGGGTGCTGTTCGGGCATCACTTCGCCGCCATCGCCGGCGCCGGGCCGCTTGTCGGACCGATTTTGGCCGCGCAGATGGGGTACTTGCCCGGGACGCTTTGGATTGTGATCGGCGTTGTGCTCGGTGGAGCGGTGCAAGACTTTGTCATTTTGTTTGCGTCGATGCGTCGCAACGGGAAGTCGCTTGGCGAAATGATCAAGGAAGAAATGGGACCGGTGACGGGCTTGATCGCAGCGCTTGGCATTTTGGGCATTATGATTATTTTATTGGCCGTATTGGCGCTCGTTGTTGTGAAAGCGCTTGTCGGAAGCCCGTGGGGGATGTTTACGATTGCTGCGACGATTCCGATTGCGATTTTGATGGGCATTTACATGCGCTTTATCCGTCCGGGGCGTGTGGCAGAGGCGTCGCTTGGGGGATTTGTGCTGTTGATTTTGTCGATTGTGGCCGGTCAGTACGTCGCAGAGCACCCGACGCTCTCGGCGATGTTTACGCTCAAAGGGGAAACGATCGCGATCTTAATGATCATTTACGGATTTGTCGCTTCGGCGCTGCCGGTATGGCTGTTGCTTGCGCCGCGTGACTATTTGAGCACATTCTTGAAAATCGGTACAATCGTTGGATTGGCGCTTGGCATTTTTGTTGTCATGCCGGACTTGCAAATGCCGGCGGTGACGAGATTTATCGACGGCACAGGGCCGGTCTTCGCCGGCAACTTGTTCCCGTTCTTGTTCATCACGATTGCCTGCGGCGCGGTGTCCGGGTTCCACGCGCTCGTTTCATCCGGCACGACGCCGAAGATGATTGAGCTTGAAAGCCATTCGCGGCCGATCGGCTACGGTGCGATGTTGATGGAGTCGTTCGTCGCGGTTATGGCGATGGTGGCGGCTTGCGTCTTGACGCCAGGGGCGTATTTTGCCATCAACAGCCCGGCGGCAGTGATTGGCCAAGACGTGGCGCAGGCGGCAAAAGTGGTATCGTCATGGGGCTTCACCATCACACCGGATATGCTTGCGCAGCTGGCGAAGGACGTCGGCGAGCAAACGGTGTTGTCACGCACGGGCGGGGCGCCGACGTTGGCGATCGGGATGGCGCACATTTTATCGAGCGTCATCGGGGGCAAGGCGCTTATGGCGTTCTGGTATCACTTTGCCATCTTGTTTGAAGCGCTGTTCATCTTGACAACGATTGACGCCGGCACGCGCGTCGGCCGTTTCATGATCCAAGACATTATGGGCACGTTTTACAAACCGCTCGGAAAAACGGATTCGCTTGCCTCGAACTTGATCGCCACGACCCTTTGTGTGCTGGCGTGGGGCTACTTCCTGTACCAAGGCGTCGTCGACCCGCTAGGCGGCATCAACACACTATGGCCGCTGTTTGGCATCGCCAACCAAATGTTGGCGGGCATCGCCTTGTTGTTTGCGACGACGGTTCTATTTAAAATGGGCAAAAAGGCATATGTTTGGGTCACGCTCGTGCCGACAACATGGCTTTTGGTTGTCACGCTGACGGCCGGGTATCAAAAGCTGTTCCATGAAAACGTCAAAATTGGTTTCTTGTCGCATGCAAACATGTTCCAAGACAGCTTGAGCCAAGGCAAAATTTTGGCGCCGGCCATGAATGAGGCGCAAATGCGGCAAATTATTATGAACGACTACATTGATGCGACATTGTGCGCGATTTTCATGCTCGTGGTGATCGCCATGCTCATTTCCGCATTGAACATCTGGATCAAAGTGCTGCAAAACAAACATGTGCCGCTCAAAGAAGCGCCGTATGTGCCGCGCGATGGAGAAGGAGCGAAGCACTATGCCTAAATGGCTGCAAACCGTGTTGGCTTATCGCCGCCAGTTTCTTGACTTGCTGGTCGGCGTGCCGAGCTATGAAAAATATGTTGAACATATGAAAACCCATCATCCGGGCGAGCCGATTAAGTCGCGGAAAGAGTTTTTCTGCGAGGCGCAAGAGGCCCGCTATAATGCCAAAGGCGGCAAAGTGTCGCGTTGTTGCTAGCGGACGAGAAGGAAGGAGGGGCGCGTTCCCTTCTTCCTTTTTTCTCTTCTTGTTCATCATCGTCGAGAAGCATGTTCGATTGGCGGCATGGCTTTTGTGAAAGACGTTGGAAGCGCAGGATCAACCCTCAAGTAGAGAAAGGAGCTGTACATACGATGCGCATTCTGTTTGTCGGAGCGGGAGCGGTCGGCGGGTATTTCGGCGGCCGTCTTCTTGAAAAAGGAGTGGACGTAACGTTTCTTGTCCGCGAGCGCAGAAAACAGGAACTGGAGAAATACGGGCTTGTCATCCACAGCATCCATGGCGATGCGGTATTGGCGCCGAGATTGCTTGTTGCCGATGAATCGGCCGAGCCATTTGATCTTGTCGTGTTCTCAAGCAAAGCGTACCATTTAGCCGGCGCCATCGCCGACGCGAAACCGTATGTTGGAGAGGGGACGATGATTTTGCCGCTGTTAAACGGCATGGCCCATATGGATGCATTATGGGAGGCGTTCGGCCGCGAGAATGTCTTAGGTGGGCTTTGCTTTATCGAAACGACGTTAAACGAGAGAGGGGAGATCGTCCAAACGAGCTCAGCGCATGAGATGCGATTCGGCGAATGGCCAAACGGGCGGAGCGAGCGAACGGAGGTGCTTGCATCGCTGTTTGCCGGCGCCAATGCCCGTTTTCGCCTAAGCGAACAGATCGCTGCCGATATGTGGAACAAATATTTGTTCATTGCGACGATGTCGGGCGTGACGACGCTGTTCCGCGCCCCGATCGGGCCGATTCGCTCCGGCGAGTACGGGAACGTCATCATCGACCGGCTGTTTCGCGAAATCAAAACGATCATCCAAGCGCAGGGGGCGCCGTTGACCGATGAAATGGCCGAGCGGCAACGCACCCAGCTCGAACAGATCGCCCCGACGATGAAATCGTCCATGCAGCGTGATATGGAAAAAGGGATGCCGATTGAAGCCGATCATTTGCAAGGGTATTTGCTGGAGCTGGCGAAGCGGTACGGCATCGACGCCCCGATGCTCGAGGCAGTGTATCACAATTTAAAAATTTACGAAGCGAGCCGCACAGCCGCGCACTAACCGATGGACAAGCGCTGTCCGGCGGGCGGGAGCCGAAGGGCAACCGCTCGCCGGCTGTTTTTATCATCTCTAACCGAGAAGATCCCCACTTCCACGCGATCAGCGTAAGTGGGAACAGCGGAACCGTGAGGCGCACGGGGATGGCTTGGCTGTCAGCCTGCCTTGGAGCAGGTGTTTCCAAGAATCTCTCACCTCTAAGCATTTGCGTAGGTGGGAGAGCGTTCAAAAAAAGAGAGTTGTTTCTTGCGGCAATGTAGTGTACAGTTAGTAGTGAAAACGTGTGCACAGAGGAGGAGCTGCTGTGAAAAAGGCGTGGTGGAAAGAGGGCGTCGCTTATCAAATTTATCCGCGCAGCTTTATGGATGCCAACGGCGACGGCATCGGCGATCTTCGCGGCATTATGGAAAAGCTGGACTATTTGGTGGAGCTTGGGGTCGACATCGTTTGGATTTGCCCGATTTACCGATCGCCGAACGCCGATAATGGATATGACATCAGCGACTATTATGCGATTATGGACGAGTTTGGAACGATGGACGATTTCGATGAATTGCTTGCCCAAGCCCATCGGCGCGGGTTGAAAGTCATTTTGGATTTGGTCATCAACCATACGAGTGATGAGCATCCGTGGTTTGTTGAATCGCGGTCATCGCGAGACAACCCGAAGCGCGACTGGTACATTTGGCGCGATGGCAAGGATGGGCGCGAACCGAACAACTGGGAAAGCATTTTCGGCGGCTCGGCGTGGCAGTATGACGAGCGGACGGGTCAATATTACTTGCATATTTTTGACGTCAAACAGCCCGACTTGAATTGGGAAAACAGTGAGGTGCGCCAAGCGCTGTATGACATGATCAACTGGTGGCTGGATAAAGGCATCGACGGCTTTCGCATCGACGCGATTTCCCACATTAAGAAAAAGCCAGGCCTTCCTGATCTTCCGAATCCGAAAGGGTTGAAGTATGTGCCGTCGTTTGCTGCGCACATGAACCAGCCAGGGATTATGGAGTATTTGCGAGAGTTGAAAGAGCAAACGTTTGCGCGATATGACATTATGACGGTCGGCGAGGCGAACGGAGTAACGGTTGATGAGGCCGAACAATGGGTCGGGGAAGAAAACGGCGTGTTTCATATGATTTTTCAGTTCGAGCATTTAGGGCTTTGGAAAAGGAAAGCCGATGGTTCGATCGATGTCCGCCGGCTGAAACGGACGTTGACGAAATGGCAAAAAGGATTGGAAAACCGTGGGTGGAACGCGCTCTTTTTAGAAAACCACGACTTGCCTCGATCAGTGTCGACATGGGGAAATGACAGCGAGTATTGGGCGGAGAGCGCAAAGGCGCTTGGCGCGCTCTACTTTTTCATGCAAGGGACGCCGTTCATTTACCAAGGGCAAGAGATCGGGATGACGAACGTGCAATTTTCCGACATTGGCGACTACCGCGATGTCGCTGCCTTGCGTCTGTATGAGCTCGAACGGGCGAACGGCCGGACGCATGAGGAAGTGATGAAGATCATTTGGCAAACCGGGCGCGACAACTCGCGCACCCCGATGCAATGGTCTGGTGCCCCAAACGCTGGATTCACGACAGGTACGCCATGGATCAAGGTGAACGAAAACTATCGTACGATCAATGTCGAGGCCGAGCGGCGCGATCCGAACTCGGTATGGTCGTTTTATCGGAAAATGATTCAGCTTCGGAAAGCGAACGAGCTGTTTGTTTATGGAACGTACGATCTGCTTTTGGAAAACCACCCATCCATTTACGCGTACACAAGAACGCTTGGCCGCGATCGGGCGCTTATCATGGTCAACGTATCCGATCGTCCTTCACTTTACCGCTATGACGGCTTCCGCCTTCAGTCAAGCGATTTGGCGCTCTCGAACTACCCGGTCCGTCCGCATAAAAATACGACGCGTTTTAAGCTGAAGCCGTACGAGGCGCGCGTATACATCTGGAAAGAATAAGAAGGAATTTGCCTTTCTGTGTGGAATGAATGAATACGGAAGGGAGATGATCAACATGGCGACGGTCGATCCGATTCGCTACCCGATCGGAACGTTTCAAGAGCCGGAGCGTTTTGAGGCTGAGGAGGTGCAAAAGTGGATAGCTGCCATCCGCGGACTGCCGAACGACTTAAGAACCGCTGTTTCCGGCTTGAACGATGAGCAGCTGAACACGCCGTATCGCGACGGCGGCTGGACGGTGGCCCAAGTCGTCCATCATTTGGCTGATGCAAGCATGAATGCGTTTTTGCGCACGAAATGGGGAGTGACGGAAGACGGCCCAACGGTGAAGCCGTTTGCGGAAAGCGAATGGGCGAAAACAGCTGATGCCCGTACATTGTCGATTGAATCGTCGCTTTTGTTGCTTGACGGGCTGCATGCGCGCTGGACGGTGTTGCTTGAATCGATGACGGAGGTGGATTTTCACCGAACCATTCGGCCGGAAGGGGCGGCGAGGGAGATGCCGCTGTATGTATTGACCGCGTTGTACGCATGGCATGGGAAACATCATACCGCACAAATTGTGTCGTTGCGCAAACGAAAAGGATGGTAAAGGCTGCCGATTGTTCGGCGGCTTTTTTTCATGCATCATTAAGTAAGGATGATGCTGCGCAAACACTATTGGGAATCCGCCGGCTGGGCAGGGCTTTTTGGTTCTGATCCTGCCAGGAGAACGGTGAAATCGCATTTTGCTTAAACGACGGCATAGGATTATGTTATACTAACAAATATTAAGGGACACGAAATACATCGTTCGCAAGGGGGATCGGTATGGGAGCGGAGCAGCAGCCGCTTATGGCAGAACAAAAAGAAAAAATATGGACGAAAGATTTTGTGTTGATTTGTTTGGCCAATTTTTTTGTGTTTCTTGGGTTTCAAATGACGCTGCCGACCATTCCGCTGTTTGTCGAGCATTTGGGCGGCAACGATCAGCTGATTGGCGTTGTCGTCGGTGTGTTTACGTTTTCAGCGCTCATCGTCCGTCCGTTCGCCGGCCATGCGCTTGAGACGAAAGGGCGCCGGTTTGTGTTTTTATTGGGGCTTCTCATTTTTGTTATTTCTGTCGGTTCCTACAGCTTGATCTCAAGCATTTTCCTTCTCTTTTTGATGCGGGTCGTCCAAGGAATCGGCTGGGGGTTTTCGACAACCGCTTCCGGAACGGTGGCGACGGACATCATTCCAGCGAGCCGCCGCGGGGAAGGAATGGGCTATTACGGGCTGTCGGGGAATATCGCCTTGGCGTTTGGTCCGTCGCTTGGACTTGTGCTTGCCGCTATGATCCCGTTTAGCCATCTGTTTGCCATTTGTGCAGCGCTTGGGGTCGCTTCGGTGCTGTTTGCCGCCGCGATCACGTATAAAAAAGCGGAAGCTGTGCATGGCAAAGGGGCGGACCGATGGGATTTGTATGAAAAAAGCGCTTTGACGCCGTCGTTGCTGTTGTTTTTCTTGACGGTGACGTTCGGCGGCATCGCCTCATTCTTGCCTCTCTATACGACGCAAAAACAGATTGGCGGCCTGCAGCTGTACTTTTTGCTTTACGCGCTTGCCTTGATGGTGACGAGAACGTTCGCTGGCCAGTTGTATGACCGAAAAGGGCATCGAGCCGTCTTTCTCCCTGGTGCGGGGCTGATTTTGCTGGCGATGCTTCTTCTCGCTTGGCTGCCGGGAGAATGGGCGTTGCTTTTGGCGGCGGTGCTGTACGGTTTCGGCTTTGGCATGGTGCAACCGGGGCTGCAGGCGTGGTCCGTCGAGCGGGCGCCTGCCCACCGCAAGGGAATGGCGAATGCGACATTTTTCTCGTTTTTTGATTTAGGGGTCGGAGTCGGGGCGATGGTGTTTGGCCAAATCAGCCATTGGTTCGGCTATCCGAGCATTTATTTGGCCGCCGCCGGTTCGGTGCTCCTTTCGATGTTTGTCTATTGGACTGTCTTGCACAGAGAGCAGCCCCTTCGTTCAAAAGCGGGAAAAAACGCTTAGGGACGCCCCTAAGCGTTTTTGGCTAGGTTCTTTACCGGCGGGAATGCACTTCGTAAATGGCGAATTTTAAGTAGTCGCCTTCTTCAGCGGCAAGAAGTTTCGGGTGGTCGTAGCCGGCGCCGTTCCAATATACTTGACGCAGCACTTTTTTCGCGTCAAACGCCGCATCAGCGATCATCTCTTGAAATAGGTGTGGGCGGACGTGGTACGAGCAGCTTGATGTGACGAAGAAGCCGCCGTCTTTGACAAGCTTCAACCCGTTTAAGTTAATGTCTTTATAGCCGCGCAGCGCCTTCGGGACGGCATGGGCCGATTTCGCGAACGCCGGCGGGTCGATGATGACGACATCCCACTGTTTGCCGGCGCGCACCGATTCACGCAAATAGTCGAAAGCGTTGGCGACGACAAATTCAACGTTCGTGAATCCGTTTAACGCGGCGTTCCGTTTCGCCGTTTCGATGGCATGTTCCGAAATATCGACGGCAGTAGCATGTTTTGCCCCATACAGACAAGCGTTTAGCATAAACGAGCCGGTGTGGGTGAAGCAGTCGAGCACGGTCGTCTCCGGACCGATGAGCGGACGAAGAGCGGCGCGGTTTTGCCGCTGGTCGAAGAAAAAGCCGGTTTTTTGTCCGTTTTCAATATCGACGATGTATTTTACGCCGTTTTCCTCGATTTCGATTTCCGTTTCCGCTTCCCCGTACCAAAAGCCTTTTTCTTGTTTGAGGCCTTCAAGCTCGCGGACGGATACGTCGTTGCGCAAATAAATGGCCCTTGGAGCAAACACGTCAAGCAAGCCGCGCAAAATCCAGTCTTTCCGTCTTTCCATGCCGAGCGCCAAGATTTGCACAACAAGCACATCTTCATATTTGTCGACGATCAATCCGGGCAAAAAGTCGGCCTCGCCATAGACAGCGCGGCAGGAGCGAACGCCGGGAATCATCCGTTCACGGTACGCCCATGCCTGACGGATGCGCTCAATGAAAAAGCGTTCATTGAGTTCATCGTTTCGGTTTTGTGTCAAAACGCGGACGATGATTTGCGAAGCGGGGTTGATATATCCTTTCGCCAGCCAATAGCCTTGATGATTGTAAACATCAACGAAATCACCCGGCGCCGCATCGCCTTCGATGCGGTCGACTTCACTTTGAAAAATCCATGGATGCCCTTGTTCAAGCCGTTTTTTTCGTTCTCTTTTCAGGATGACCTTCGCCATCATTTCCACTCCCATTCCGTCGTCAATTGCTGCGTTTCCATCATAGCGGATTGGAACGCATAGCGCAACGTCGGCAAAAAAAAAGATTGACAATCGTTCGTGCCATGGTATGATTAAGTGTAAAGAAAACTGAAAATTGCACCATCATCCACTAGGGGGGCCTTTAGAAAGGCTGAGATCAAAGTGTGCCTTTGAGACCCTTAGCACCTGATCTGGGTAATGCCAGCGTAGGGAAGTGGAGGAGCAGCACAGCAAGGCTAGGCTTTGCCTTGCCAACGTCGCATGCCCACGCCGCTTTCTTTACGCCAATCGGCAAAGGAAGCGGCGTTTTTATTTTGCCAAAAAGGGGGAAAACGAATGTCATTTGCCAAACAATTGCGTCAAGCGGCCGATCCGATCTGGCAGGCGAGTTTCCGCCATCCGTTTGTTCAGGAGCTTGGCCAAGGGACGCTTGCGCGCGAGAAGTTTCGCTATTACGTGATGCAAGATGCCTATTATTTGCGCCATTTTGCCCGCGTGCAGGCGATCGGGGCGGCGAAATCGCCGGATTTGGCGACGACAGCCCGGTTGGCGCACCATGCACAAAGCACGTGCGAAGCCGAGCTGTCGCTGCATGAAACGTTCGCCAAGCTCTTGGGCATTACGGAAGAGGAAAGGGCGGCGTTCATTCCGGCGCCGACGGCGTACGCCTATACGTCGCACATGTACCGCGCGGCGTACGAAGGGCATCTCGGTGATGTGATCGCCGCCATTTTGCCGTGCTACTGGCTGTATTACGAAATTGGCGAGCGCTTGAAAACGTGCCGGCCGAACGATCCGATTTATGAAAAATGGATCGGCACCTACAGTTCCGACTGGTTCCGCTCGCTTGTGGAAGAGCAAATCGCGCGGCTTGACGACATCGCTGACGCGGTCACCGAAGAGGATCGCCATCGGATGAAGCGGCATTTCCTCATCAGCAGCGAATATGAGTACGAGTTTTGGGAGATGGCGTATCGGCTTGAGCAGTGGCCGTCGGTTGAATTGGCGGCGAGCCGTTGACGCAAGACAAGGAGGAGAACAGGATGGAAGCGAAGACAAAAGGGTTAAAATTGGCGGATATTTTAACGACGATCGTCATTGCGATTGTGTTTGGAATTATTTACAAATTATGGGGACCGCTATATAGTGCGGTGGGAGCAGTAGGGTTTCATCTCGATCAACTCATTTACGGCATGTGGTTTATTGCCTCCTCGCTCGCTTATTTGCTCATTCGCAAGCCGGGGGTGGCGTTGCTCGCAGAAACAGCTGCATCAGCGGGAGAACTGATTACAGGATCGCAATGGGGGCTTGAAGTGCTTATTTACGGGGTTGTACAAGGGCTGTTTGCCGAGCTTGTCTTTGCCGTCTTCCGCTATCGGCGCTTTGATGTATTTGTTGTATCGCTCAGCGCGGTCGGGGCGACGATTGGCTCGCTCATCATGGACTTTTACAAAGGCTATATTGGTTCGCTCGCCCCATGGAATCTGGCGCTCTTTTTGCTGGCGCGTTTTATCGGCGCCATCCTCATCTCCGGCGTGTTTGCCGTTTCATTGGCGAAAGCGCTCGAAAAAACCGGAGTGACGCAAATGTGGCGGACGGCCTCAAAAGACGATTACGATGCATTGAACCGGTAAGGCGGCGAATGGCGATGAAACAAGCAATTGTGATTGATCGGCTGCGCCTAAAATTTCCCGGGAGCGACGGGCTGCTGTTTCGCGACTTGTCGCTTTCGATTGCCGAGGGGGAGAAAGTGCTCCTCCTCGGTCCGTCGGGATGCGGCAAGTCGACATTATTGCAAGTGATGGCTGGCATCATTCCCCACTCGATCGATGCACCGATGAAAGCGGAGCGCCTTGAGCGGCCGGAACGGTGGGGCTATGTTTTCCAAGATCCTGATGCGCAATTTTGCATGCCGTATGCGGACGAGGAAATCGCTTTTGCCCTCGAAAATCGAAGTGTGCCGCGCCGTGAGATGCCCGCCCGCATTCGCGCCCTGCTGGACCAGGTCGGTTTGGAGATCGCCCCGCATACGGATATTCATACGCTTTCCGGTGGAATGAAGCAGCGGTTGGCTCTTGCTTCGGTGCTGGCGCTTGAGCCGGATGTGTTGTTTTTGGATGAGCCGACGGCGCTGCTTGATGAAGAAGGGACGAAGGCGGTATGGCAAACGGTGAAGCAGGTGGGCCGCGGCAAAACGGTCATCATCGTCGAGCATAAAATTGACCATGTGCTCGACTTTGTGGATCGCATTGTCTTGTTCGGCCGCGATGGGCGCATCATCGCCGACGGCGAGGCGAAGGCGGTGTTTTCTGACTATAAAGACGTCATTGCTGCTGAAGGGATCTGGTATCCGGGTGTTTGGGACGACTATGACCGGACGGCAAGGCGGCGAAATCGCCATCAAGGCGAGGAGCTTCTTCGCCTCTCCCATTTTCGCGGGTTCCGCGGTCGGGAGGCAAAAATCTATGTTCCTAAAGCAACGGTGCACGCCGGCGAATGGATTGCCGTCACCGGAAAAAACGGCGCCGGTAAAAGCACGTTGCTGCAAGCGCTTATGCAACTCATCCGCACGGACGGAGAGTATATGCTGCTAGGCGCCGACATCAAGCGGCAACACCCGCTCTACCGCCATATTGCGTTCGTTTTCCAAAATCCGGAGTGGCAATTTGTCGCCCATTCTGTTCGCGAAGAGCTCGCCTACTCGCTTCGGCTTGAAGGGCGGCCGGAAGCGGAAATCGAGGAAACCATCGCCTGCCTGTTGCGTGAATTTGATCTTGTTGAGCAGCAAGACCAGCACCCATACCAATTGTCGATCGGACAAAAGCGGCGGTTGAGCGTCGCCGCTTCGATCGTCGCCGGCCAACGCCTCTTTTTGCTTGATGAGCCGACGTTTGGTCAGGACGCGAAAAACACGTTTGCTTTGCTTGAAATGCTTGAAGCGCACCGCGAACAAGGAGCGGTGATCATGATGGTTACACATGACGAACAAATCGTCCGCCGCTTTGCGACGAGACAGTGGGTGATTGAAGACGGGGCGCTCGTTCGGGACGAACAGCTTGAAATTCGAGAGCCGGTGTTGACGGAAGGTGGAGCAGGGCAATGAAATGGGAGGTTCGCTGCCGCGAGACATGGCTTCATGAGACAAATCCGAGCTTGAAGCTCATTGTGCTTGTCGTGCTCTTTTTCGCTGTGTTGTTCATTCATAACCCGAACGTGCTGATTAACGTTTCGCTCGCTCTCTTCGTTTTGTTTTGCTTTGGCACCGGCTATCCGGCGAATGTGTTGTTTTGGCTGTTTTTGCCGTTTTTCCTCGTGTTTGTTTCGACCGCTTCATCGATGATGATGTTTGGCGAGGGAACGACGACATGGGTTCGCTGGGGGCTCATCCATGTTACAGCGGAAAGTTTTTGGCGCGGGGTGCACATCGGGTTTCGCGCTTTGGCGCTTGGGCTTCTCGGATTGATTTTTTCGCTGACGACCCGGCCGGTTCCGTTGTTTTATTCGCTCATGCAGCAGCTGAAGCTGAAACCAAAGTATGCATACAGTTTTTTAGCGGCGGTTCGGTTGTTGCCGATGATGCTCGAAGAGTTTCAAACCGTTCGCTACGCTTTGACCGTGCGCGGCGTGCCAAACAAGGGCGTCCTCAGCAAAGTGAAGCGCTACGCCATTCCGCTGTTGTCGCAAAGCATCCGCCGCGCCCAGCGCATCGCCGTGGCGATGGAAGCGAAACAATTTTCCGGCAGCGGGCAGCGCACGTTTTATTATGAAATCGGGTTCGGCAAATATGATATTTGGCTTGTCGCCTTGTTTGCCGCTTTGATGTTCGTCGCCTACTATATGGGTGTTCATTATCCGTATATTTCGATAAGGGATGTACGATAGAAAGAAAGGGATGGCAATGGGGGTTCTCCATTTTGTTTCCACCGGGCGTCAGACGGTTGACGAATTCGCCGCGATTTGTGCGCACACCCATCCGTATGCCGACCTGATTCATATTCGCGAAAAAGGGAAGACGGCGCGTGAAGTGGCGGCGTTTGTCGCGGCACTGCTTCGCGTCGGGGTGCCGCTGCAAAAAATCATCGTCAATGACCGGGTTGATGTCGCCGCCGTCTACGGTGTCAAAGGTGTGCAGCTTGCTTATCACAGCCTGCCGGTGCGCGCCGTCCGCCGCTCGTTTCCGGACTTGACGGTTGGTTGCTCGGTGCACGGTTCGGAGGAGGCGAAACAAGCCGAACAGGACGGCGCTCACTTTTGTTTGTATGGCCATATTTTTCCGACGGACAGCAAGCCCGGTTTGCCGCCGCGCGGTCTGGACTCGCTTGCGGAAATCGTGGGCGCCGTGTCCATTCCCGTCATCGCCATCGGCGGCATTCACGCCGGCAACGCCCGTCGGGTGCTGGAAGCGGGCGCAGCCGGGGTGGCAGTATTGTCGGCTGTTTTTTTCGCTGCTGACCCCGTTGCTGAGGCCAAACGGCTGGCAGACATCGTGAAAGGGAGGGGGTAGGGGATGACGCATCGGTATGACGTCGCCATCGTCGGCGGCGGGGTGATTGGGGCGGCCATCGGTTTTGAGCTCGCCAAGCGGCGGCATCGCGTCGCCATTTTTGAAAAAGGAACGATGGGAAGCGGGGCGTCAAGCGCGGCAGCCGGCATGCTTGGGGCGCAATCTGAGTTTTCGACGCCAAGCCCGCTTGTGCCTCTTGCCTTGCAAAGCCGAGCGCTCATGCCGGCCTTGGCTGAAGAGCTGAGGGAGAGGACCGGCATCGATATCGGCCTTGTCGAAAAAGGATTGATCAAACTAGCGACAACGGAAGAGGAAGCAGACGATCTCTATCGCCATTATACATTTTGGCGGGACATAGGCGAACCGGTGCAGTGGCTCACGAAAGGGGAGGCGCTTGAAATGGAGCCGCGCCTTGCGGCGGAAGCGCTTGCCGGCGCGATGTACATCCCTGGCGATGGGCAAGTGAGCGCTCCGGATTTGGCCGCCGCTCTCGCCTATGCCGCCGCCTCCGCCGGCGCTTGTCTGTACGAGTATACGGAAGTGTTCGACATTCGTTCCGACAGCAGCGGGCATATGTTAGACACAACAGGCGGGACGTTTGCCGCCGAGGCGGTCGTCATCGCTTCCGGCGCTTGGGCGGCGCGGCTCGGCGCGCGGGTCGGTCTTTCGCTTTCCGTTTATCCGGTCAAAGGGGAGTGCGTCATGGTGCGCACTCCGGTTCCGTTGTTGCAAACGACTGTATTTGCGAAAAACGGCTGCTACATCGTTCCGAAATCGGGAAACCGGCTGCTCATCGGAGCGACGTCCACGCCCGGCACGTTTGATCGGCGCGTATCGGCCGGTGGGGTGATGAACTTGCTTCACCGCGCCGCCCACCTTGTTCCGGACATCGAACAGGCGGAATGGGTGGCATCATGGAGCGGCATTCGACCGCAGACCGAAGACGGCTTGCCTTATCTAGGCGAGCATCCGGAGCGGCGCGGCTTATTCGTCGCTGCCGGCCATTACCGGAACGGCATTTTGCTCAGCCCGTTGACCGGTCTGCTTGTCGCCGACTTAGTGGAGCGGAAAGAGACGGCGTTTGACCTTGCGCCATTTTCGTTGACACGCCATATCGGAAAGGTGGGGGTGGAATGACGTTAGTGATTAACGGGGAGGCGATCGCAGTGCCCGACGAGGTGAAAACGGTGGGCGATTTGCTTGCCCATTTCCGGCTTGAGAACAAGCTTTGCATCGTCGAAGTCAATGTCCGCATCATCCAAAAACATGAGTATGAGACGACGGCGCTATGCGATGGCGATCGCGTGGAGATCGTTCATTTTGTAGGAGGTGGTTGAGATGTTGAAAATTGGCCCATATGAATTCTCTTCGCGGCTGTTGCTCGGCACGGGCAAATATCCGAGCTTGGACGTGCAAAAAGAAGCGGTGGAAGCATCAGGGGCGGAAATTTTAACGTTCGCCGTCCGGCGGATGAACATCTTTTCCCCAGAGCAGCCGAACTTTTTAGAGCAGCTCGATTTAAGCAAATATAAGCTTTTGCCGAACACCGCCGGGGCGAAAACGGCCGAAGAAGCGGTGCGCATCGCCCGGCTCGCCAAGGCATCCGGATTGTGTGATATGATAAAAGTAGAAGTGATCGGCTGCGACAAAACGCTCCTCCCAGATCCGATCGAGACGTTGAAAGCGGCGGAAATGCTGCTTGAGGAAGGGTTTATTGTGTTGCCGTACACATCCGATGATGTCGTGCTGGCGAAGCGGCTAGAGGAGCTTGGCTGCCATGCGATCATGCCAGGCGCCTCGCCGATCGGGTCCGGGCAAGGCATCATCAATCCGCTCCATTTGAGCTTTATCATTGAGCAGGCGAACGTGCCGGTCATTGTCGACGCTGGCATCGGCGGACCGGCGGACGCGGCGCTGGCGATGGAGCTTGGCGCGGATGGGGTGCTCTTGAACACCGCTGTTTCCGGCGCGGCCGATCCAGTGAAAATGGCGAAAGCGATGAAGCTGGCGGTGGAAGCGGGCCGGCTCGGCTATGAAGCCGGACGCATCCCAAAAAAACGGTACGCGTCAGCGAGCAGCCCAACGGAAGGAATGAGTGTTGTTTGAACGAACGGTATTCCCGGCAGCAATTATTTGCACCGATTGGCGAGGAAGGGCAAAAGAAAATACGGGGAAAGCATGTCGTGTTAGTCGGAGCCGGAGCGCTCGGCACAGGCAACGCCGAAGCGCTCGTTCGCTCCGGCATCGGCAAATTGACGATCATTGACCGCGACTATGTCGAATGGAGCAACTTGCAGCGCCAGCAGCTTTACAGCGAAGCGGATGCGAAGGAGCGGCTGCCAAAGGCGATCGCTGCCAAACGGCGCCTTGAACAAATCAACAGCGAGGTTGAGATCGAGGCCATTGTCGGCGACGCCGGCCCGGAAGAATTGGAAACGATCGCCCTCAAGCAACGCCCTGACTTATGGATTGATGCGACAGACAATTTTGATACGCGCCTTGTCATCAATGACGTTGCCTACAAGTACAACATTCCGTGGATTTATGGCGCTTGTGTCGGCAGTTACGGTTTAAGCTGCGCCTTCATTCCGAACCGCACGCCTTGTTTGTATTGCTTGCTTGAAACGGTGCCGCAAGGAGGATTGACGTGCGATACGGCCGGCATTATCAGCCCATCGGTGCAAATGGTGATCAGCTATCAGATGGCTGAGGCGTTAAAAATTTTAGTGGAAGACTGGTCGGCGCTCCGCGGCAAGCTCGTTTCGTTTGACCTTTGGACGAACGAATACGCCGCCATTCGCATTGACGGGGTGAAAAAGGACGGTTGCCCGACGTGCGGACGTCATCCATCTTATCCGTTTCTTTCCTATGAACAACGGACGAAGACGGCCGTCTTGTGCGGGCGCGATTCCGTGCAAATCCGTCCGCCTGCTTTGCGCCAGTACGACTTGAATGAATTGGCGGAGCTGTTTCGCCGCCAAGGGCTTCAAGCGGAAGCGAACCCGTATCTTGTCTCCGTTTCGCTCGGTGACAAGCGATTGGTTGTCTTTCGCGATGGCCGTGCGCTTGTGCACGGCACGAAAGACGTGCAGGAGGCAAAGGCGATCTATTACCGCTATTTAGGTTGAAACGAGAGAAAATGAAATGAGGGCGTCCATTGATGGGAGGACTCCCTTGTTTTGTTCATCAAACTGTCAAAAAGACACCCTTCTCCTCCTGCTTTTCCCGCCGCCAAAATGGTACGATGAAAGAGGGGAAGAAAAGGGAGGGGAAGACGAATGGCCGAGTGGTCGGTGACATTCAACATTGCCTCATTGCTTGTTCTTATGTATTTGATTGGTTCCTGTTGGCTTGAATCATGATGCGCTTCGGTTCATCCGGCGCATTTTTCTTTTTGGTTGTCTGGATTTATATGGAAGGACAACTCGCCAGCTATAGTCAGTTGGCGAAAAATTTGTTATATTTAAGACTAGGAAGAGAGAAAACGGCTGCTGCCGGCCGCATCGCTTTGTTTCCGCTTAGCGCGGAAAGTGTGGCTTTTACAGATTCGCGAACGAGAAAGCCCACGCTCTTTAGGCATGGGATGAAAGTGAGCCGTTTTCTTCATATGGAAATGGCATCCTGTCATTGCTGCAAGGAGGTGAATCCATGCCCACGATCACACTAAAGCTGGACCTGTACAAGCCGACGAAAGTGAAACAAGATATGTATGAACGGATGACAGAAGTGAATACCGCGTTTGCGAATTGGCTGTTGAATCCAAGCTGAATCAAGCGACGAGCAAATTATTTAAAGCGTTTTCGTCGCAGCGGTTTCCTTGCGCCGTCGTGAATCAGACGATTCGAGAAGTGAAGTCCCAAAAGAAAAACCAGAAAACAAAGAAGTTTCAAACATTATGGTGTTGCTTTAACAATCAAAACGTGAAGGTGGAAAAGAAAGGAGCGTTCTACACGGTTTCCTTCCCCACACTGGAGAAGCGAATCGGCGTGCCTGTCGTCACGCGCCCCTATCAAGAAGCGTGGCTGAATCGGCTGCTCGATGGAACCGCCAAACAAGGGGCCGCCAAGCTTTATAAAAAGAGAACGAAATGGTGCTTGGCTGTTGCGGTCACATTTGAAGTGGAACCGCGGCACGAAACAAAGGTGATGGGCGTTGACCTTGGGCTTCGCTATATCGCCGTGGCCAGCGTGGGAACGAAATCGTGGTTTTTCAAAGGGAACCAATGCGCCTTCATTCGTCGACGATATGCGGCTTTGCGGCGAACGTTGGGCAAAGCCAAGAAGCTCCAGATGATTCGCAAAATCGGCCGCAAAGAGTCCCGCTGGATGAAGGATCAAAATCACAAAATCAGCCGTCAAATCGTGAATGTTGCGCTCGCCAACGGTGTTGGCGTGATTCGGATGGAAGCGTTGACGGGGATTCGAAAGCGGACAACATCGGCCAAAGAAGCAGGACGAAGCCTTCACTCTTGGTCATTTCACCAACTGCAAACGATGATCGCCTATAAAGCGGAAATGGCGGGCATTCGGGTGGAGTGGGTGAAGCCGACCTACACGAGCCAAACGTGTAAATGCGGGCATCGGGAGAAAGCGAACCGAAACGGCATCCGCTTCCGATGCCAAAGGTGCGGATACACTCTCCACGCCGACTTGAATGGCGCGATCAACATCGCCAAAGCGATTTCGGGCTTTGTCGCCTAACCTAGCGCACGGGTCACAGGTGCGCCGCCCATTGGGGTACATTTTAACCCGATGGGACGGGGTGATGACACACCCCTGAACTTGGGCGTTGTCCGAACCAGAAATGGATGAGGACGCGAACGACCCAAGAATCCCACGGCTTTAGCCGTGTGGAGTGTCAAAAGCATGATTCGGCGGAAAAATGGATATGAATAACATCGTCACCATCCATAGGAGTGTGAAGATTCGTTGGAAGAGTGGCCGCTAAGGTTGTTCGGGTGGTTTTTCCTCTCCCTGCTCGCGAATGCACTGTTCGCTTCAGCAGAAGCCGCGTTTTCTTCGGCAAGCAAGGCACGGTTGCGGCATTATGCGGAAGAGCATCTGCACAATAAGCGCCTCCAAGCGGTGATCGGTCAGCTTGACCGCGTGTTGTTGGCGCTTGCTGTGGCCAACCGCCTCACCAGCGTCATGACGGTCGTGCTCTTTACGGACATCGCCGTTTCGTTGCTTGGGGAACAGATGGGCTTATTTGCCACGCTGGCGGTGATGACCGTATTATTTGTCGTCTTCGGTGAAATTTTGCCAAAATCGATGGCGAAAGAGCATGCGGAGCAGCTCGCCATCCGATACGCCGGCCTTGCCTATGGGCTGATGAAGTTGATGACGCCGGTTACGGCATCGCTCCAAGCCTTAAAAAATCGAATCGCTAGGCGGTTCGCCAATGGGGTGGCTGTGCCGGCTGTGACGGAGGAAGATATTAAAGTGATGGTTGAGCTGAGTGAAGAGGAAGGGGTCATTGACAACAAAGAAAAAGAATTGATCCAACGTTCGCTCGATTTTGATGAAATTTTGGTCGGAGAAATTTTCACGCCGCGCGCTGATATGGTGGCGGTCGAGGTCAACCAGCCGATTGAAGAGATTCGCGACGTGTTTTTGGAAGAGAAATATTCCCGCATCCCGGTCTATGAAGGGGATATTGACAACGTGATCGGCATTTTGTCGGAAAGCGACTTTTTCAGCGAGCTTGTGCAAAAGCGGGAGGTGCGCATCCGCGATTTGTTGCGCCAGCCGTTGTTCGTTGTCGAGTCCATGAAAGTGTCGGATCTCCTGCCGGAGCTGCAAAAAAGCAAAGTGCATATGGCGATCGTCGTCGACGAGTTTGGCGGCACCGCCGGCTTGATTACGCTCGAAGATATTCTCGAGCAAATTGTCGGCGAAATATGGGATGAGCATGATGAGGCGGTGAAAACGGTGCGCCAAATCGACGAGCACAGCTTCGAGTTCAGCGCCGAACTGCCGCTGGATGAATTTTGCGAAGTGATGAACATCGACGTGCCAAAGAGTGAATCGCATACGTTGGGTGGCTGGATTTTTGAGATGTTTGAGCGCATTCCAGCAGTCGGCGAAACGTTGCAATATGGATCGCTGACGTTCACTGTCCGCCAAGTCGACAATCGCCGTATTCGCAAAGTGCTTGTCTCATTGAGCCAACCGCTTGCTGAGCAGGCGGGAGGCGCCTGATTCGTTCTCCGTTTCCATATGAAAGCGCCCCGGGCTGACGGCCCGGGGCGTTTGCCATCTATTATGAAGTTGTTCGTAAGGCGGTTATTGAACGTTGCCGAATTGGCCGCCAAGTTGTTGCTGAGCCATGGCGACAAGACGTTTCGTAATTTCGCCGCCGACCGAACCGTTCGCGCGAGAAGTCGTGTCAGCGCCGAGGTTCACACCAAATTCTTGGGCGATTTCGTACTTCATTTGATCAATGGCTTGTTGAGCACCAGCGACTAACAATTGGTTGTTGGTATTGTTGCGTGCCATCGTTGATCATCTCCTCTTAAAAATTTTTGATGGTTGAGGTGGTTGGATTTGCACCAACACTTCACGCTGCAAGGCGTGTGCCAAGCTTGGCTGAACCCACCGGCCCACCCGCTTTTGGCTTCGCCAGCGTCCCTCGTTGCAACGGATGGGTGGTTTCGCTGGCGGTACTCATAGTTTGGGACGTTTTTTGCCTGTTATGCATGGTGAGAATATGGGAATTTTTAACGTTTTACCGCTGTCACCATTAGGGAATATGTAAAGATAAGGAACATCTTCGAGGAGGAAGCAGCATGAATGTATGCCCGCTGTGCAACGGGCTGCGCCGGGTGACGGTGTATTGCAGCTACTGCCGGCAACCAATGGAAGATCATGGGAAAGTTACGGATTATTTCGATGACTACAGCCCGTACATGGATGCCGACGTCATGAAGCTTGTCGACGGCTATTTGCGCACGTATACGAATCATGAATGTGTTCATTTGTTTTACTGTCCGACTTGCCGTGAGGAGGAAGTGCGTTTTATCAAGGAATAAAGCTGTTGATGGAGTGAAAAGAAAGGCGTTCCTTGTTTTTTCGGAACGCCTTCGAACGAATCTATATGAACAACAATGGGGGGTTACTTTTCATCTGCCGCTCGGATGCGCCGTTCCGTTTCAACGTCAAAGAAATGCGCTTTGTTCATATCAAGCGCCAGGTCAATCCGGTGGCCCGGCTTGATTTCCGTGCGGGCGTCGATGCGAGCGACCAATTCTTGGTTGTCGATGCTAAAATAGATCATCGATTCAGCGCCAAGCAGCTCGGCGACTTCGACGAGAGCGGTAACTTTCGTCGCCGGAGAGGCTTCAAGGAAGAGCGGTTCGTCGTGAATGTCTTCCGGACGAATGCCTAAAATCACTTCCTTGCCGATATACCCTTGCTCACGCAACACTTTCATTTTTCCTTCCGGAATGCCAAATGATGTTTGGCCGACGACAAACTTGCCGTCTTGCAGCGTTCCGCGAAGGAAGTTCATGGCCGGTGAACCGATAAAGCCGCCGACAAAAATGTTTTCCGGTTTTTCGTATACCTCGCGCGGCGTTCCGACTTGCTGGATGATGCCGTCTTTCATGACGACAAGACGGGTGGCCATTGTCATGGCTTCCGTTTGGTCGTGGGTGACGTAAATGGTTGTCGTTTCCAAGCGCTGATGGAGCTTTGCGATCTCCGAGCGCATTTGCACCCGCAGTTTCGCATCCAAGTTCGAGAGCGGCTCGTCCATTAAGAACACTTTTGCATCGCGGACGATGGCCCGTCCCAATGCCACGCGCTGCCGCTGCCCGCCGGAGAGCGCTTTCGGTTTGCGGTCCAAATATTGCTCGAGCCCAAGAATGCGCGCCGCCTCGCGGACGCGTTTTTCAATTTCCGCTTTCGGGAATTTGCGCAATTTTAAACCGAACGCCATGTTGTCATAGACGCTCATATGTGGATACAGGGCGTAGTTTTGGAACACCATGGCGATATCGCGGTCTTTCGGCGGCACATCGTTCATTCGTTTGCCGTCGATGTAAAGATCGCCTTTGGAAATTTCTTCAAGGCCGGCGATCATCCGCAACGTGGTGGATTTGCCGCAGCCGGACGGGCCGACAAATACGATAAACTCTTTGTCTTGGATATGTAAATTGAAGTCTTTGACGGCGACCACATTGTTGTCGTAAATTTTGTAAATATGATCAAGAATGAGTTCTGCCATAACCATCCTCCTCATCGCCGAAATCGTTTTCTTGTTATTAGTGTATAGAAAAATAGGAACATTCGTAAATGGACGAGGTGCACAAAAAATGCCGCCGATTTTCGGCGACATGACAAAAAAGCGGGGGATTACGAACGGCGCCGATGCAAGATGGCCAAATAGACGGCTGCCGCCCCTTTGAACCGTTTGATGTCAACACCAGTTTGCTCCGCCCATTTATCGATTCGATATTGCAAACTATTGCGGTGCATATACAGCTTTTTCGCTGCCATCGAGACGTTTAAGTTGCATTGCAAAAACGTCTCCATCGCCCGCACTTCCTCCTCGTCGAATCCGTCAAGAAACGAGAGGGTCCGGCGGGCTTTCTCACTGACTGCTCCTTCTTCAAAGAGCGGAAGCGGAATGACGTCTTCCCATTCGTACACCGTTCGTTTCGGCCAAAAGCGCCGAGCGGCGGAAAAACACTCTTTTTCAAGGAGAAACGATTCATATAGCCGTTCATCGACGGAGCGGATTGGGCCGATCAATAAATGAAGGGCAGTATAAAAATCAGCGGCGAGCGCCTCAGCCATGTCCGCTAACGAAGGCGGCTCCGTCGTCCGCTTTTGTTTCGCTTCGACGATCAGCCCGCGCCGATCTTGTTCCCAGACGATGGCAACCGGGGAGGAAAATAAGCCGCGAACGGCGTCAGCAAACTCCTCTTTGTTGGCGATCGGCCGGCTGGCTGTAAAATGAATGAACCGGCAATACGGAGCAGCGAGCCGAGCGAGCGCGGCTGGGTCGCCGTTTGCCATCCATCGTTTCCATGCCCGCTCCTCTTCGCTTTCCGGTTCGCGCCGGCGCTCGGCGGGGGTGAAAAAAAGCGCCAGCAATCGCCGCTCCTGCTCAGTCAATCGATGCTTGGCGATGCCGATCTCATCACCATCGGCAGTATAAAACCATTCGTAATCTTCGGGGTGTTCCGGCTGACCGTTGATGACGATGTTCCCTTCATAAAGCGATTCGAGCTCTTTTAGCATCGCGGCGCACCACTTTCCGTCAAGGATGATGTCACGCCGAAGAGGAATCGGCGTTGTTTTCATTATACCAAATCCCCGCGAACGGAAAGAAAGACAAGGGATGAAAGCGGGAAAGCCGCAGGATGAACGGGCGGTTTGGCCAACAGCAGTCGTTTCGAACGATCCCTGCCTAACGCATTGGCGGAGAGGCTTCATAAAACAAAAGACCGACTTTCCCGACGAGGGAAAATCGGCTCCGTTTACTGGCCGGTTTCGTACGGCGGCTCTTCTTTGACAAGATCGCGCGCTTCCTCCATGTTGACGTCATCGCCGTGGCCGTACACAGCACCTCCGGCCATCCCTTCGTTGATCATGCGGTCGATGTCCATATAGTATTCATCGCGCCCTTCGTACAATGAATCCCGGCTCTCGTTTTCCTTTCGTTCCATCATCTTGCTCCTTTCTCTCATCATTTTTCCTAAAGTTTGTCCAAAAGAAGCATACGCTATCCATGCCATTCATATGGATGAAAGAGGACAAGTGGAAAGAAAGGAGCGGCAAGCGATGATCATGCTGATCAAAAAATTGCTCGAAACAACCGCTGCGGCGGAAGAAAAAGCCCGGCAGCTCGCTGAGATGGAAACGGATGAGGCATGGGCGGTCTATTTGGCTGAAGCCGAGCGGCAGCGTAAACTTTGGCAATACGTGCATTATTTCGTTGCTGGGGCTAACGCCGACAGTCGAGTGGAAAGAAAGCAAAGAAAAGCAGGCGCAACGCGTTGTGATCTCTTGCAAGCCATGGCGGCGGCTGAGTGGGAAAAAGCGATGTTATGCCAGAACGTCTGTCAAAGCGTAAATGGAGCCGTCAAACAAGCGGTTGATGCTGTGTTCCGCCAGGCGCTTCGCTACAGCGGCCAGTTTCTAGCTATGGCGTACGATGAGCGAGCTCGGCAAACAGCTGATTGAGCCTCTCGAGCCGCCGTGCCTCAATCTCCGGCTCATCAAACACCATCGGCTTGGCGTTGATTTCATAAATGTAAAGCTCGCGTTCGCTTCCGACGCCGATGTCGGCGGAAAACTCGCCGACAAAGCCAAACCGTTCGCCAAGGCATGCGCCGCTCAAGGCAATAAGCCGCTCGAGCGCCGCTTCATCGATGCGTTCCTTGACTTCTTTGTACGGAAGGATGGTTCCGCCATGAAACACATGGGTCGTCATTGACTCGACGTCGGCCGAACGGACGCCGATGCCGGTGATCGCATGGCGGCCGTTGTGCCAATGGGCGAGCACGCGCAAATCGTAGCGGCGTCCATTCCACTCGTCCGTTTCAGCCAATGCTTGGGCGATGTAGCGGCCGGACTGAATGAGTGATGCGAGCGCATCGAGTGAGCAGAACCGTTTTTGGCCGCCCGGATATTCGCAAATGGCTTCCGTCTCCGACAAGGCGGTGAGACGAAACAGCCCCATTCCTCTGGCGCCGTCATCCCGCTTCAAGTAAATGCAGCTGTATTGGCGGAGCCAAGCGCGAAGATCGGCCGCTGTTTGGACAGGCGCCGTCGACAATAGATGTGGCCAGAGCCGACGGTCGGACCGCAGCGCGTCATAAACGTCCGATTTGCGAAAAAAAGAGCGGTTGACAAGTGGAATGCCATGGGCGCTCAACTGGGCGGCCGCCGTTTGAAACGGCTCGCTTTCTTCTTCTTCGCGGCTTTTTACTCGATTGTAGACGACATCGGGCAGTGGAGCGGCCGCTTCGATGAAACGATGAAGCGGCGGAACGAATACATATCCGGAGACCGTTTTCTCTCCGATGCCGGCGGCCGCACTGACGACGGAGATGCCGCCGGCTTTGTGGATGGAGCGGATGACGGTTTCAAGCCACGGCTTTTTCCCAGCCAGCAAAGCGGCAAGGGACGAGGCGCTGACCAGCACGCCGACGAGCGGTCCCACCCGTCCATCTTGCTCGCGGACGGGAAAGACGGGATCGGGAAGGACAGCGGCGGGAGCAACCCAGCCGCTGCCGAATCGATAAGGGCCGCCCGGGCTGTTGCACACCCACTCGCCGGTGTCAGGACGGTAGCCGATCGTCAGCATGACCAAAGCGCCTCGGGTTCGGTGATGGCGGTTTTGCTGAGGTGGACGGCGTAAGCGAGCGGCAACCGCGCTGTTCGTTCGTCTGCGTCCTTTAATTTTGGATGCTTAAAAATCGACCGTCCGGGTTTGGAATTGGCTTCAAACATCCAAATCCTTCCTTGTTGGTCAACGCCAAGGTCAAAACCGATTTCGCCGATCAACGTTTCGGATGCTTCATCAAGGCAACGGCTGAGCGTAAGGGCGGCGTCAGAAAGACGGGCGAGCATGATTTCGCGCTCGGCGGCATCTGGGAACATTTCTTCCAGCGTTTTGACGATGCCCCCGCTGTTCATATGGGTCGTGATGCTTTGTTTTCCAGCGATTTTGGCGGCGATGGCGCTCACTTGCCATATGCCGTGTTCGTTTTTGTTAACGTGAACGCGGAAATCAGTCGGTCGGCCGTTGACGGCAAGAAGCGGCACCGCTTGTTGGATGACATAGCGGTGAAGCGGCGCATGAGCGAGCAAATGATGCCACACCGCCATGGCGGTCGGAAACAGCACTGTTTGTATTTCTCCGCTTTCATCGCGGAATCGGCATTCATAGGCGTTTTTTTTCACTACATGATAAATGCCGCGGCCGAGGCTGCCGTCGGCCGGCTTAATGTACGCTTCACGGTAGCGGGCAAGAAACTGCTCAATGGTGTGCTGCGTCACGTGGGCGGACGTCGCCGGCAAATACGGCTGCGCCTTCGGATGAAGAGCGAGCCGGCGGTAAATGTCCCATTTGTTGAAAAAACACCCGTTAAAGATCGGGATGCCGTAGGTGGTTTGCAGCGTCTTCGTCATCGTTTGAAACGTTTCCTCCTTTTCGACGCGCCGGTTTGGCAGCCGGTTGTAAACGACATTCGGCAACGGCACCGTATGGCGTTCCCAGCCGCGCTCTGTGTAAAAATAGCCGTTCGTCATGCCGTTTTCCCAGTCTATATGGGGCGCGCCAAACAAAAAGGCAAATCCGCCGACTTGCTTTTCTTGCGCCAGCAACTTGGCAAAAAAGAAGCTCCGGCTGCCGACCGGGCGGTGGAGCGACTTTGTGAATCCGGCGGTCAAAATGCCGACAAGCGGCCCGAAGTGAACGGTCTCATCGGTCAAAAAGACATGAACGTCAGCGGCAAATGGGATCGACAAGCATCGAGCGACGTCATGTGCCACAATCACGCGGTCGACAAGACGGGGAGAGGAAATGACCCGGCATGGGGTGACAAGGCTGCCGAACGCAGCCGCCGTTTGCCCTGCTGCTTGGAGCGTGGCGGGAAGAATCACCGTATTGGTTTGTTGTTCGTCAATGATCAATGTGTAGGTCATTGTCTTTTCCTCCTCTGGCCAAAAACAAGCAATACCGAAGCGGCGCTTCGTACAGTTCGTTTTGTTGCTCCGGGGGCAGAAGATGCGCCACTTTTCTCCCCGGTTTGGAATTGACATCCAAAATCCAAACCGCCCCGTTGTCAGTTGCCCCAAGATCCAAGCCGATTTCAAACAGAGGGCCGAACGTATGATCCAAGTAAGGAGGCAACGTCTCGATGATTGTCTCTATGCCATCGAGCACGAAGAGACGTTTTGAAGAGGAAAGCCGGTCGAGCCACTCGGAAAACGGACGAATGTCCGCGCCGGCGCGGACGTTGGCCACCCATGCCCCCGGTCGGCCGACTCGCACGGCCCGCACCCGCTCTATCCAGCGTCCGTTTTCATCCTTTTGCAAAAGAATGCGGAGGTCAAACGGTTCACCCTCCGGGGTTGATAACGGGAGCAATGGCTGCAGGACATACTCGCCGCGGCGGCTCCAAGAGGCGATGAGCTGTTCCAGCTCGCTTCGGCGGGCAATGACGGCCTGTTCTTGACCGTGATGGTCTTGGACGGACAGCGTCTTCCCCTTCTTTTGAAAGATGCCAATACCGCGTCCCCCGGAGCCGTGCACCGGCTTGGCGATGGCGGCTTGTTCGCGGCGGAGAAGCACAAGCACATCATCGGCGCGCTCAAGACGGACAGTCGGAGGCACGTATGCGGACAAGAGGGGATGAGAGGAGAGCGCTTCATATACGTCCCATTTGCCCGGCAGGCCATAGCCTAAAAATGTGAGGTCAGGTCGCTGCTTCAACCAGTTCATAATCGGTTTTGCTTTTTTGGACCGCTCATCATGGCCGTAAAAGCAGCGGTCATATAAAAATGGCGGAATGGCAAAGACGGCGTTTGTCCATTCGTTCGTTTCCTCTTGAAAGAGAAAGCCGCGGACATTTTCCGTCTGCGGATCGATCGATAGCGGTGAAAAGCGGCAGACGGAAATGCCGTAGCGTCTGGCGCGTTTCGCCACCTCCGTGCAATACGTGTGGTCTTGCTGCTCGTCAAGGGTGACAAAACCGAGTGAAAGCAAAACGGTTCACTCCTTTTCTTCCATCAATGTCAAACTATAGTCGATGATTGCCTTCGCCGACGGGCGGACCGATTGGCAGGAAGCGGCCATATTCGTCTGTTTCGACGGCTTCGTATTCACCTCGATGATCCACGGCTGGCCATGGATGTCAATGGCAAGATCAACGCCAAACTCTCCATACAGTCCTTCCGATTCCGAGGCGAGGACGACGGCGGATTCCAGTGCGATTTCTTTCAGAAGCTGTTTTTGCTGGAACGCGTCAGCTCTCGTACACCACTTTCGCAAGACGTCATTGACCGCCATGAGCTCCCCGCCGCGGGCAAGGTTGGCCACGAATTGGCCGGGCGGCGCGATGCGGGCGACGGCGGACGTGACGCGCCAATCATTGTGGCGGACTCGATGACAAAGCAGGCGAAAATCGACCGGGCGGCCGTCGAGGGTGCGAAGTTCAAGCCCTTGTTGGATGATCATCGGCGTTCGGATTTGTTGCCGCAAAGCGGAAGCTAAAGCGTCCATTGAACGATATACGGCCGTTGAAGCGGAAGTGGAATGGCGAAGACAAATTCCGTCGTCCGAATGTTGGAGGCAGAAAATCCCTCGCCCTTGGCTGCCATAGATCGGCTTGAGAAAGACGGATGGGAAAGCGCCAAGGAACGCCTCAAGCGTATGTTGACCGCTCCAGAGCGCCGTTTTCGGCAAGTGCGGGTGCAAGTACTCGTGCCGCTCAAAATGGCAGTGCACTTCCCATTTATGCAAAAAGCGATGGTTGAATATCATCCCATTCTCTTCGGCAAGCCGAGCAAGCAGCTCGGCAAACAAAGGGGAGCGTTCGAGCTTGCGCGAGTGAAGGCGATTGTAAACGACATCGGCTGGAGGCACGTCCCGCTTGCTCCATCCGCTTTCGGTCCACTGATAGCCGACTCCCTCTAAGTAAAGCGCCGGCGAGGACACGTAAAACAAGAGACCACGCTTTCTAGCATATGCCGCCAATTCCTCGCAAAAATGATGGATGGATCCAAAAGCAGCCCGTTCACTTGTTTCATGGATTTCCGTCAGCACAGCCATCGTTCGTTGTTTACTCATCGCAGTCCCTCATTTGCGCATTCGTCAGGCAAGCTCTATAATGAACAATTAGGCAAACGTTTATATCGCCATCGTATGATGACGGACGCCGTTTGGTGACAGCGGCGGGGACGGAAGGAGAAGAGGATGGAAACGTTCGTTTATTTGCTGTTTATGGTGGCGGTCGGGGCGCTCATTGGCGGGGTGACGAATTTGATCGCCATCGTGATGCTGTTTCGCCCATATGAGCCGATGTACGTGTTTGGAAAACGGCTGCCGTTTACGCCGGGATTGATTCCAAAGAGGCGGCAGGAGCTGGCCGAACAGCTCGGGAAAACGGTCGTGGAGCATTTGGTGACGCCGGAAGGATTGCGGCGCAAACTCACGGATCCGGCCTTTACGGCCAAGATGGCCGAGTGGGGGCGGGAATGGCTTCGAAAGTGGCTTGCGCGCAAAGAAACGCCGGCTGAGTTGCTTGAACGCCTCGGTATTCGCTCTCCAGCCGAGCGGCTCGAAGCGATGGCGGCCGAGCAAGCTGAGCGAGCGTACGAACGGTGGAGCGAAACGTGGCGTCTGCGGCCGATACGCGATGTATTGCCAGCGGAGTTGAAGCAGACGATGGAAGCGCGCGTCGAAAGTCTAGCGGGTTATTTGGCCGACAGGACGCTTGACTACTTTCGCAGCGAGGAGGGAAAGCAGCAGATTTCCAGCATGATCGAGCGTTTTTTCCAAGAGCGCGGGATGGTGGGAAATATGCTGCAAATGCTGCTTGGCAATGTCCATTTCGTCGATAAGGTGCAGGCGGAGCTCGGTAAATTTTTGCGCCATGCTGGCACAAGAGAGGTGCTCTCCCGCCTTCTTTGGACGGAGTGGAACAAATGGTTGGACTATCCGCTCGCAACCGTGGAAGAGATGATCGGCCGCCAGCGCATCGATGAAGCGATGCGGTCGGCTGTCCGCCGTTTGGTGCAAAGCGGCGGCTGGCTGCATCGCCCGCTTGATGAGCTGATCGCTCCGTATGAGCAACCATTGTTTGACCGCCTCATCCCGCAGGCGGCGGAAGCGGTCAGCCGTTTGCTCAGCTGCAAGATTGAGGCAATCGTGGCGCAGCTGGGGCTCGAGGATATCGTCCGCGACCAAGTGGAGTCGTTTTCGTTGCGGCGGTTGGAAGCGATCATTTTATCGATTGCCCGCCGCGAGCTAAAGATGATTACGTATTTGGGCGCTTTGCTGGGCGGGTTGATCGGCGCTGTTCAAGGCGTCATTGGCTTATGGCTGTAGGCTGTGGCATATCGCCGTCAGATGGCGCATACGTTAGAACGTGAACGATATTCGTATAGGAGGCTCTTTTTATGTCTGAACCCCTTCATGCGCTCGCTAGACAGCTTGAGCAGGCGATTCGGGCGAGCGAGCCGTTTCAGCAGCTGAAACGGGCATACGAAGATGTCCGCCGAGATGAAATCGCCTATCGAATGTTCGTGAATGTCCGCGACATCCAGCTTCGGCTCCATGAAAAACAGATGCGCGGGGCGGCCATTTTGCCTGATGAAATCGAACAGGCGCAAAAGGCGATGGCGCTCGCCCAGCAAAACGAGAAACTCGCCCGCCTGATGGCGCTCGAGCAGCAAATGAGCATAACCATTGCCGAGGTTCAGCAAATCGCCATGAAGCCGCTTGAGGAGTTGCACCGTTCATTCATGGAAGGAAGATAGGAAAAACACCCGGTCGGGTGTTCTTTTTTTGTCCGTTTCGTCATAGTCATGAAAATGATAAGGAATGCAAAGCCGCCGCCAGCTTGCTGGCGGCGGCAAGAGAGGTTGAGACGGACAAAAGGGGGAGACAGCCGTGTATAAGCTGTTGGCGCTCAACATTGACGGAACGATTTTAAAAAACAACGGCCGCCTGCCGCGCGAAACGAAAGAGGCGGTCGACTATGTGAAGAAAAAAGGAGTTTATGTTACGTTAATCACGAGCCGCAATTTGCTTTCCGCCCGCAAAGTGGCGAAAGCGCTGCGGCTTGATGGGATGCTCATTGCATTCCAAGGAGCGATGATTGCCAGAACGCTTGATGATCGGCTGTTTGACGCCGTGATCCCTGAGGAGCGGACGTTTAATATCGTGCAAATTTTAGAAAATTTCAACTGCAACATCCGCCTTATGCATGAGCGGTATTCGCTCGGCAATCGAAAGAAGGTGAAGAAAAACCTTGTCGTGCAAACGGTTCTCTCCTCAAGCGACCCGTTTTTCTATCCGACTCAATTTGTCGATTCACTCGGCGATGTGCTGATCGACGAACCGATCGCTGTGCCGAAAATTGATGTCTATTTTGCTGCAGACGAAGAGAGGGATGCAGCGGCCGCTTTATTGATGAAATCGATTCCGTCCATTGATATGATTATGCAGCCAAACGGAAAAATGGAAATTGTCCCACAAGGAGTGTCGAAACTCGCGGGGTTGCGCCGGCTGGCTCAACATATCGGCGTATCGTTGAAAGAAACGGTGATGATCGGTGACGGCCTTGACGATTTGCCCGCCATTGAAGCGGCTGGACTCGGCGTCGCCATGGGGAACGCGCCGCTTGAGGTGAAGCGGGCGGCAGACTGGGTGACGCGTTCGAACGAACAGCTCGGCGTCGCCTACATGGTGAAAGAACATTTCCGCAAACAGCAACGGATCGAGTTTTTGCAAAAACTCAAAACAAAACGATGAGCAGTCCATGGGGGCTTGCTGTTTCAAAATGAGGCCGGGAGTGAATGCCCGGCTTTCTTCATTAATACATTCCGAGTTCGATAGTCACTAGGCAAACAAAATGCCTCTTGGGCGCACTTTGGACGTGTATCTAGGAGGATGGTGAAAAACAACCGATTGCGCCGAACCAGTTGCTTTTGGATGAACGAAAATCGTTGATTTTAAAGGGTTTCTCAATTTGAGAAGGAAATCCGTTTTCTGCGACTTTTCACTCAATCACCAGCCTTCTAGGATCCACATTACGAAACCCTTGCCTTGATATAACAACATTTTGGTCATTTCCATTTGCCTAAAATGACCTCAAAACTGTCGAACTCGGGCTTTTCAAGGTGCATCTATTACATCACAATTTGCTCATCCATCCCAATGCTGATAATATGATAATAATAGTGATCATCTTGATGAAAAGACCCTTTAGATCTATTTTTTTATTTTTTATTTGGAAAAACAAAATAAACAGAGAAATAATTAAAACTGTAGATGAGCAAATTCGCTAACATAAATTGACAATCAAACAAAAAAGGAGACATGAACCGGACTCCTTGGTTAGAATAGATGTGCTACCAACTACCCACAAGGAGGTTCATGTCCCATGAATAGATTAGCACATCACCAAGGAATCTACAAGTTTTTCTTCACTTTGGGGTTGACGCTGCAACTTTCCAAACCGGTCTTGAAGCATCTCGTTCACATTGTCGATGCCTTGACCACCAAGGGATTTTCGGGAACGTTGACCGATGTCCATCACTGGGTGAAACGGTATTGGGCGGTGGTGCTGCTCTCCTGCGTGTACAGCATCGCCGAATCCCGACAAACCCTTTCCGCTGGACTGGAGCTTCTTCGATCGCGGAAAGGCCACAGCGTCGTCGAGTTCATTGATGACGCCGCGAAGCAAGATATTCCCATTGATGTGATCAAAAAACAGCTCCATGTGGCCTAAGGGGTATCCTGTTTGTCTCTTAGAACATGGAAATTATTGTAATTAAAAATGCTCATCTACAGTAGGAGTAATGTTGTTCGTGCCGTTGATTTTCTTAGTCATTTCCTTATTGACAAACAGGTGGGGATTTTTCCTTTGGAGTTTGGCACCAAGCTTTACTGTGGGGATGACAGGGTTTTTCGTAGCAAAAGATAAATAATATACCACACCCGTGGTGCTAGTTGAGTGGCTAACGCTCGACTAGCACCACGGGTTATTTATACAAATATTGTAGTGGAAAAGGGAGAAGTGTATTGAAAACGCGGACATCGTTGCGACCTGAAACATTTTTACTATTTTTACATAAATGGATAAGAGGGATTTCCATCATGAAGAACATGTATTATAATAAGAGCTGGATATGATAGACATAGGAGGGAAATGATGAATAAAGCGAAGCATGTGATAATGTCTTTCTTGTTGTTGGGGACATTATTTTTCCCGCTCTCGCACAGTTGGGCGCAATCCTCCATCTTGCTTTACGTCAACAACAAAGCCGTGCCGACGAAAGAGGGCGTGCCGTTTGTGTCGAATTCCGTGACGTACGTGCCGCTGAAGGCGGTGGTGACGCGGATGGGGGACAAGTATTCGTACAGTTCGAAGACGCTTACGGCTACGGTGACGCTGAAAAACAAAACGAAGATTCAAGTGCAGGCGGGGAAAACATACGCCAAAGTGAACGGGAAGGCGCGTTACTTGGTGTGGACGACGAAAAAAGGGGTGAAGTACCCAACAAGCGACAAGGCGCGCATCAAAAACAATGTGTTTTACGTTCCTGCGCCGTTTGTTCGTGACGTGATGAAGTACCCGCTTTCGACGAAAACGACAAGCGGCAAGACGGTGGTGTATGTCGGCAAGCAGCCGAAAACGACGGCCAAGCCGACGACGCCGAGCAGCAAAACGACCGATCCTGATGAGCTGGCGAAGCAGGAGTTTTTGAAAACGTGGACGCCGCCGAAAATCAAGTCGAAAATGACGAACGATCCTGTGAAAAATGCTCGCATTTTGGCAGATGAGCTTGGATTGTATCAGCCTGATCCTGACGGGGCGGCTGCGATTTTCAATCCGTTTGCGCAATCCAGCGGCGCTTGGGCGTTCGCTGTTTGCGAAGACACGGGGATTGAGGGTGTGGATTTGGAGATTGGGATTAATCAGTGGTTTGGAAACCGATGGAACCCTGAATTTTACAAAACTCCTTATGTGTTAAAAGAGGTGTTCAAGTTTTACGAACTGCCAGAGGTTTACGACATCTTGTATAGAGGAATTGAGAAAAAGGAAAATGTAGACGACAAGGTCGGAAAATGGTTGACGTTTGGAAAGAGAAAGGTATTGATTTTTGAAGGAAAAAGTCAAGTTTTTGTTCAAGTGAAGAACTTGTATCAACGTTGACGGGGCGATGGGTCCCGTCTTTTTTGTTATATTTTCTGTTTTGATTGATAAAATACGTTAAACAGAAAAAGAGAAGGGGGTGTTTGCATGAAGAAGTGGGCAGGAATTGTTTTGGCCTTTTTGTTTTCCTTTGGGATAAGCGTTGATGTACATGCATTAGGAGATCCTTTGATAGGGAAAACTATCAAACACTACGACGGCCGCACGACGACGACGGGGGCGCCGACGTATATCACCTTCAATCCTGCTTATCGGACGAAAGACGGGAAGCAGAGTCCGCAATATCGGTTTTACGGCGGGGACAAAAAGTTTTGGGAGGACTTCCATTGGAATGAATTCCATTGGTACACCATTGTGCCGCCGAAAAACCCGACGGCGGATCAGCAAAACATGAAAAACATGTTGGAGAACAATCAAGATGAGCTCGGCTGCAACGGCCGCTATTTGGTCAGCTCGTCGGACTGCAACTTAAAGAAAGGGCGGCAAGACCCTCGCACGCGGGTGTATATGGGAGACAATTCGGGGACGACGTTGATCACGGTCGGTCCGTATAAAGGCAAACATTATGAGTGGCGGTACTTGGGCTATACGCCCGACGGGGAGCCTGTAGACAACCCGTTTTTTCCTGATGATTACGCGGCAACGGACACGAAATGGTACACGCGAAAATGGGTGAATTTCGAACAAATTGCTTCGATGGGGTACATGGAAAAAACGGATTATGACTACAAAGCTCTTTCGAAGCGGATTCAGTGGATTAAGGAGAAATTGTTGCCTGCAAATCCAGGTTTGATCAATCCCAAAAAATCGTTGGAAGAAAACGCGGAGTATTATGCAAGAGTCTTTTCGTTTCGTTCCGACCCTGACATTTCTACAGGCATTGTGACGGGGTGGCACAATACGAACGGCAGCTTGAGATATGTGTCGTTTGCGATGAAGAAACCGATTAAGCCGAACTTGCGGCTGGTTGAGTACGACATTTATCTCAAGACGGACGTGGACGGAGACGGGGACCAAGACCTGAAACTTATCGCGACAGCCAAACGGGACCCGAACGATGACGACGACATCGAGGAAACCAAAAAAGTCTTGTACAACAAGGTGTCGCGAGGACAGACGTATGTCTTTGTCGCGAAGGTCAAGAACATGAAGACAGGAGCCAACCACGATACGACCTATCGTCCCATCACGCTTGACCACATGTACGCCTTTGATGAGGACGCGTTGCAATTCAACGACTATTCGGTGGTGTTTGAGGGCGCTCAAGGGGCAAAGCCGACGACGCCGAAGACTGCGATTAAGTACGGAGAGACCGTGGAGTTTCGTTGGGAGTACACCGTTCCTTACACGCCGCAAAAGAAAATATTGATGGGAGCCAGCATTCCGATTGGGTTTTTTGAAAAGGGAGACAACATTTATCGAGGCGACGACAAGTCGGAGTTTCTCTTTGACGTCGAACAAGAGGACATCGGTCTTGTGAACCGCATTGAGTTGGTGGATGTCGCGACAGGAGATGTCGCGGACACGGTGATCCCGAATCATACGTACACGCTGCGTTACTACGTGAAAAAATATAAGGGCAACATGCCTGTCGGTGACGCGAAAAGGCCTGACAAGAATCCGTTTGCTTCGATTGACGCGACCGTCAGCGACCAAGTCACGACAGAAAAGGGGTTCAAAGATCAAAGGGCGACGCAGACGCTGAGAAAGGCGGGGGATATGGTTCGGATTGAGATCCCGAACGCGGTGACGCCAAAGGGCCCCTGTGTCTTCACTCGTGTCGTGTTGAATGCAAAACATCGGGCGAATGGACAAAGCACGGACTATTCCAACGATGGCCCTATTGAAAAGCGTATTTGTGCAGAGATCAATATCAGCGTGAAAGGTTTTCAAGTAAAGCCGCAAGGGATTCGTCTTCCGTACAATCAATCATCCAGCCGAGAGGATTTGTCGTTTTCGTTTACGGTGACGAATTACAACTTGGAAGGACAAGCGAAGGATATTCCGTTTGTCCTTTACAAAGAAGGCTCGGTATTGTATAGAGGGTCTGTTTTGGTTCCGCCGAACAAGCCGACGACATACCATGTCGCGGTGCCGAACGTATCTCTTTCGACGGGGGACGAGGTCTTTCAGATTGAGGTGAACTACCCGAATCCGACTCGAAAATGGGTTGAATATTTGCGGGATGGGTCTGATCCGTATAAAGACAATGTCGCGAAAAATGCCATCACGGTGCAAAAAAACGAGAAGCCTTACGCGGTGTGCAAATTAAATCATACACGAAATACATGGAAAACAACGTATTCGTTGTATCAATGGGATGGAACTCGGGTCTATTATTGGGTTCCAGGCTGGTGGGAGTATGACAGCAAGTTTTTTCATGATAGGGCCTATGATCCTCCACCGCCTCGCAAAAAAGCTATGAAGGCTTGATAGGTTTCGGCAGAACCGTCGGATATAAAAGATGATGCCGTCCTTTGTCGGGAGGAACGGAGCCTGGTTCGTCCTTTCGGTCAATCCCAACGGCTCTTTCACGACTTGCCATACGGCGGACAACGTATACTGAAAATACGGGAGGAGAAAGGAAGGCAGCACACTCACCGTCTTCAAGCATTCCCGACAGCGATACCGCACAATCCAAATGCGATCATCGCCATGTGGGGTCAATGCGTTTCGCTTATAGTAACCGTGGCGGTGCAACGAGCGCTTGGCCCGGCAATGCGGACACTGTGTCAGAAGAGGGAAGTCGTTTTCTTTTCCACGTTCTGCATACGTTTGAACGTCAATGCCAAAGTCATGAAATTGAATCACGTCCTCCTCCCCTCCCCTCCTCTGAACCGATGGACTTTTTCTTCCGAAATAATTCACAAAAAATTTAGCACATTCTTTCGGAAAAGGGGAGAGGGCTTTCTGAAAGAATGTGCAAAAAAAATGGCTCTTTTGTTCCGAAACAAAGTGATAATTTACAATAAACCTTATCGTATTTCATATAGATTGGCGAAGTTTAGGAAAACACGACTTTTTCCTTTTTGTATATCATCTAGATGAATAAAACTTTCTTCTCTTGGATTGTTGTTAATTAACAAGAAAAACCGTTTTTTGCTAGATAAAGTGATTTCTTTTGGAATAGGGATGATAAAATCCTGATCTTTTGGTTGTTCAAGTGTATAAGAACGAGGTTGTTTTCCTTTTAATCCATATATATTTCCTTCCATATCAAAAAACATGATCTCCTCCACCATTTTGTGCGGACTTTGATCAATTCGAACATACCGTGCTTTATGAACCTCTTCTACTTTTAAAGGGGTGAAACGATCATTTAACAAAACAACAGATGGCAGGCCAAACTCGTTGCTTTTACTCTTTTCCTTCTTAAATATCTTTTGAACATTATCCAATTTTATATGTGATGGTATTTCAGAGAAATCATTTTTATTCTTTTTACTTACTAATATCTTCGTTACAGGTATGTTTTCTGTAAAAAAATGTTTTTGATCTTTATCAATTAAAATAGGCAAATACTCACTAAAATCATCATTATTTGCTATCTGGACACGAATCGGGATTTTTAAGGATCCATTCCCTTTCATGCGAATATCATAATACGTATATTTTTTATTGTTAATCGAAAATTTAACAAATTTTTGATTATGGAAAATAAACAGACGAAAGTGACGGTCTCTATCTTTTAGACTATCAATGATAAAGTTGAACGTGAATTGTTTCATTCCAGGTTTTAAAGAAACAATATCAACGGATTCATTATCAATCATCCACTTTTTTTTCAGTTTCGAATCCACTGCAAACGAAGTTGCGGTATCAGGAATAAATCCAAGCTGTTCCTGCGCATTATTTGGTATAATAAAGTGTTCATTTTCATGGAAGGAGATAGTATCACTTGTATGTAAGGGTTGCCTATTTTCTTTTTTTAAAAAATGATTGCATCCTGAAAACAACAATACAGAAAGCATGGTGAGTGCTAGAATCAAATAGCTTTTTTTTGGATCCATTTTATCATTTTCCACCTTTCGTTTTTACCTTGATGAAAAAGCTCAAAATGCCTCAGCATTTTGAGCTTTTAGTTTTTATTAAAATCTTATACTATCCCCTGTATCAGCCATATAAGTATTGGTAGAAGTTGATAATGTGTGATGAGAAGTCGCTCGATATTCCCATCCAGAAGGAATACTTCCTGGATAATGAGAAACTGTTGCTGTATCAGTTGTTTTTCCTAACCCAGTATCGTGCTTAGTGCCTAGAGAGTTTCCATTAAGCATTAACGTCGTAGTTACTCCATGAGATGAAAGAGTAACTTTACTCGTCGTTTTTCCAACAGCCTTCACTTCACTAACAGGATACGCATTCGGAGCAATTCCTTTTATTGAAGAAGATAGTGAAGATTCTGAAACATAAATATACGTGGAGCCTGTCCCTACCGTGGATATAGAAATTGATCCTTGAGCCGTCACTTTTCCGTTTTCTACTGCTGCTCTCAAGTTTGCTTCATTGCTATAATGGATGGCATTTTCCATAATTTCGAAACACTGTCTTTATTCTCTTCTGCAAAAACTCCTCCTGAAGAAAGAGAAATCAAAGAAGCGGACAAGGCTGTAGCAAGTCCGAATTTCCAAAATTTCATTTTCTTCATTTCTTATCCCCCTCGTATAGTATGTTTAGAAAGATTTTTAAATCGAATTTCCAGTTGGATATGCTCCTTGACAATCGTATATGCTTGAGTGATTTGCCCACGGGGGGGAGGGGCGCGCCCCTCCCCCGTGGATCGCACCACATCGGGGTTGGATTATTTATCATTTTTTTACAGTTCCATTGTAAATTATTAAAAATAAACTTTTCAATAGTAAATTTTACCCGAGTTAGTCAGCTTTGAGGCCATTTTAGGCAAATGAAAATGGTGAACAATCTCACATTTCGCACCCTAACAGGGTAGTAAAGAAAGGATTTTTATTTTGTTTTTCGGAATAACGTTTCGGTCAACACAACTACAATTAATAGGGATTGTCATCACTTTTTGTGCTGATTTAAAAAATTAATAAAAAATCCTTTGTTTCTGTACTGTTGGGGTAAGGATGAGTCGAAGGGTTTTTGGGGGTTTTCATCATCCATTCAAGCTCCGTTCCAACGATTTTCCCGACATAAGCCCCTTAAATCCCTGCCTCAGAGTGTACTTTTTCACCGGCCTTCTAGGTTCTCCAAGCAGGAGCCATTCCCAATAAAGTCGGCGAAAGGTGCATTCTTCCGCTTGACGAAGGAAACAGCCGTTCAGTACACTGAAAGAAGTTTGACAGAAAAGGTGATGAACGTGCGGATTGAAATTCAAGGACTGCCAAATCCGGAACGGTTTCAGCGCCCGCTTGAGGTGATGACCGAGCTGTTTTTCGAAGCGCCGGAGCTGTCGTTCGCGCCGCTTCCCGAGGCCGATATGGCCGCTATGTTTTCCGTCAAGGAAGACGGGGGCATTGCTGTTTCGGGGACGCTTCTTGACAAGACGTCCGGGCGTGTTGAGGAAGTAAGTCATGAACGCAGCACGCCGGCGGACGCTGACGGGAAAACGTACGAAAAACAGCTGAAAAACGCCGTTTTGCATGTCTATTTGACGTTGCTTGAGCGTTCTACCGGCCTCGTTCAGCCGTGGGGCGTGCTGACCGGCGTCCGCCCGGTCAAGCTGCTTCATCAGCTTTTGCGCTCGGGCCTTTCGAAAGAAGAGGCGCACCGGAAGCTGGCTGAAGAGTATTTAGTGACAAACGAAAAAATCGAATTGATGCAAGCGATCGTGGATCGCCAGCTCACGGTCGTGCCGGATTTGTACGATTTGGCCCACGAAGTGAGCATATATATCGGCATTCCATTTTGCCCGACGAAATGCGCGTATTGCACATTTCCGGCGTACGCCATCAACGGCCGCCAAGGGTCGGTCGACGCCTTTTTGGCCGGCCTTCATTACGAAATGGAGGCGGTCGGCCGCTTTTTGCGCGAGCGCGGCATTCGCATTACGACGATTTACTACGGCGGCGGGACGCCGACGAGCATTACGGCCGACGAGATGGACCGGCTGTACGCTCATATGTACGACGTCTTTCCGGATGTTGACCGCGTCCGTGAAATCACGGTCGAAGCCGGGCGGCCGGATACGATTACGCCGGAGAAGATTGACGTATTGAAAAAATGGAAGATCGACCGAATCAGCATTAACCCGCAGTCGTACATCCAAGAGACGTTAAAAGCGATTGGCCGCCATCATACCGTTGAAGAAACGATTGAGAAGTTCCACTTGGCGCGGCAGATGGGGATGAACAACATCAACATGGACTTAATCATCGGACTGCCGGGCGAGGGGCTTCCAGAGTTTACGTATACGCTTGAACAGACGGAACGGCTTCTGCCCGAGTCGCTGACCGTTCATACGCTGTCGTTCAAGCGGGCGTCGGAAATGACGAAAAACAAACAAAAGTACAAAGTCGCCAGCCGCGAGGAAGTGCAGGCGATGATGAAGGCGGCCCAGGAGTGGACAAAGGAGCACGGATATGTCCCGTATTACTTGTATCGGCAGAAAAATATTCTCGGCAACCTTGAAAACGTCGGCTACGCGCTGCCAGGTCAAGAGAGCATATACAACATTATGATCATGGAAGAGCAGCAGTCGATCATCGGCCTTGGCTGCGGGGCATCAAGCAAATTCGTCGATCCGAAAACGCGGAACATCACCCGCCAGGCGAATCCAAAAGAACCGAAAGTGTACAACGAGCATTTCACCGAATATACGGAAGAGAAAATCAATATATTAAAGGGAATATTCGGATAAATAACAACACCCCGGGAACAACCCCGGGGTATTTTGATTAGCGGTGAAATAAAATGAGCTTGCCGCTGGCGTTGACGCAACGGTGTGTTTTGTCCCAACAGCCGCGCTCGCGCAGCTTTTGCTCGCCGATTTTTTTCGCTTCTTCATCATTGGCTGCTTCAAACGTTTCATCGAGCAATTTTTCCCCGTCGCGCTCAAAAGCGGTCAATGTATACATCGGCATGTGATCATCCCCTTTCGCTGAACCATCATTCATTTCTCTTTCATTAGCGGTTGGATCGGCAAATTCCTGCTTTTATCTGAAACTTTTTTTAAGATTGTACGTTTTAATAGTGTAGTGGAAAATTTATTTTACGTTGGGGGAATGTGGATGGGTTTAGAGATCATTGAGGTGACGAAACGGTTTGGCCAGGCGACGGCCGTTGATCATTTGACGTTGACGGTTCCGGAAGGGGAGATGTTCGGATTGCTTGGGGCGAACGGGGCGGGAAAAACAACCACTTTTCGCATGATTTTAGGCCTTCTGCTCCCGACGGAAGGGGTGATCCGTTGGCAAGGCGAGCCGATTGATGACGCGAAAAGCCATCTGATCGGCTATTTGCCGGAAGAGCGCGGGTTGTACCCGAAGCTGAAAGTGCAAGAGCAGCTTCTGTATTTAGGGCGGCTGCGGGGGATGAAAAAGACGGATCTTCTTCCGGAAATCGACCGCTGGCTCGAGCGTTTCCATATCCGCGATTACGCCAACAAGCGGGTCGAGGAGCTGTCGAAAGGCAACCAGCAAAAAATCCAGTTTATCGCTGCTGTGCTTCATCGACCGAAGCTATTAATCTTGGATGAGCCATTCAGCGGTCTTGATCCGGTGAACGTTGAACTGTTGAAAGAAGCGGTGCTTGATTTAAAACGGAACGGCACGACCATTGTCTTCTCGAGTCATCGGATGGAACATGTGGAAGAGCTGTGCGAACATGTCTGCATTTTGCGCCGCGGCCGCGCGGTGGTGGCTGGAGCGCTGCGTGAACTGAAACGTTCGTTTGGCAAACAAATACTTGTTATTCAAGGGGACGGGCCGTTTGAACAATTGGCGCGGTTTCCTGGCGTTTTGCAGTGGAAGCGGACGGCGGAAGGGGTGCGGCTGCAAATCGCCAATGAGGAGGCGGCGCAAGCGATACTCGGCCATATAGCAGGAAAAGTCGCGGTTCGTCTGTTTGCCTTGGAGGAACCGTCTCTGAATGATATCTTTATTGAAAAAGTAGGTGCGGCGTATGAATAAGTTTTTCCTTGTGGCGGTACATACGTATCAGACGAAGCTGAAGGCGAAAGCATTTTTGGTGACCACTGCCATCACTTGCCTGTTGATCATCGGGGTGGCCAACATTCAGCCGATCATCGAGTTTTTCACCGGTGATGAAAAGACTCATGTCGCGGTCATTGACCGCACGGGGTCTTTGTACGGTCCGCTTGCGAAGCAAGCAAACGATGATCAAGTAGCGTTGACGAAAATTACGGATATGGAAAACGAAGCGAAAGAAGCAGTCAAAGAAGGCAAATGGGACGGATTGCTCGTATTGTCCATGGATGCGGAAGGATTGCCGGAAGCGGTGTATTATGCCAATACGATTGTGGACAATCAGACGCCTGAGGAGCTGGAACGAGCGCTAAGCCAGCTGAAAACAGCACTTTCAGCTGCTAAGCTCGGCCTGACGGATGAACAAATGGCTGAGCTTTACAAACCGGTTCCGTTCCAAAAGGTGGCATTGGAAAAAAACGCGAAGACGGAAGAGGAGCTGAACCAAGCCCGCGCTCTTGTTTATGTCCTTCTGTTCGCGATGTATATGTTCGTTTTGATGTATGGAGGTATGATCGCGACGGAGGTGGCGACGGAAAAATCGTCGCGCGTGATGGAAATTTTAGTGTCAAGCGTCCCGCCAGTCCAACAGCTGTTTGGCAAAATCATCGGCGTTGCGCTTGTCAGCTTGACGCAATTTTTCGTGTTTTTCGCCGTCGCGTTCGCCGCGTTAAAAACGAGCGGGCAGGAAGTGTGGCGTTTTCTCGGATTTGACCACCTGCCGGCCTCGATCTTTGGATACGCTCTTGTTTTTTTCCTGCTCGGCTACCTCTTGTATGCGGTGCTGTTTGCCGTGCTCGGTTCGCTCGTCAGCCGGGTTGAGGATGTGCAGCCGGCGATTACGCCGGTCATGATGCTGGTTGTCGCTGCCTTTATGATCGCGATGTTTGGCTTGAATGCCCCAGAGTCGGCGTTCGTGACCGGCGCTTCGTTCGTTCCTTTTTTTGCGCCGATGCTCATGTTTTTGCGCATCGGCCTCGTTTCCGTGCCGGGATGGGAAGTGGCGCTTTGCCTTGCGCTTTTGGCGGCGACGATTGCCTTGCTGATCTATTTTGGCGCCAAAGTGTACCGAGGCGGCGTGCTGATGTATGGGCGAATGAACATTTTCAAGGATATAAAACAGGCCATTCAGCTGACAAAAAAATAAACAGTGTGACGGGACGTATGGGCCAATGTTTCCTTGCCGTTTCGGCAAGGCTTTCTTTTTGCCCTCTACCCGTTATGATATACTAGAAAGTACGTACAGAGAAACGGAGGAGAACGAAGTGGCGAAAGGCATCATCCATTATGAGGTTGGGGAACAAGTTGATCTCTTTTTGCTCATCAAATCCGCAACGAAAGGCATTGCCAGCAACGGCAAGCCGTTCTTAACGTTGATTTTGCAAGATAAAAGCGGCGACATTGAAGCCAAACTGTGGGATGTCTCGCCGGATGACGAAGAGCGGTATGTGCCGGAGTGCATCGTCAAAGTGGCGGGAGACATCCATAACTACCGCGGCAAATTGCAGCTGCGCATCCGTTCGATCCGTCCCGCACATCCGGGCGATGCGGTGCGCATCGATGACTTTTTGGAGAAGGCTCCGCTCGGCCGCGAGGAAATGAAGGCGAAAGTCATGGAATACATATTTGCGATGGAAAATCCGAACATCCAGCGCATTACCCGCTATTTGTTGAAAAAATACGAAAAGGCGTTTTTTGAGTACCCAGCGGCGACGAAAAACCATCATGAATTCATCTCCGGACTGGCGTATCACGTCGTGTCGATGCTTGAACTCGCCAAGGCGCTCATCCATCTCTATCCGTCGCTCAATAAAGACTTGCTTTATGCCGGCGTCATTTTGCATGACCTTGGCAAAGTGATGGAATTATCCGGTCCGGTATCGGCGACGTATACGCTTGAAGGAAATTTGCTCGGACACATTTCGATCATGGTGAGCGAGATCAGCAAGGCGGCGGAACAGCTCGGCATTCAAGGGGAAGAAGTTGTCATTTTGCAGCATCTTGTGCTCGCGCATCATGGCAAGGCGGAATGGGGCAGCCCGAAGCCGCCGCTTGTCAAAGAAGCCGAGGTGCTTCATTACATTGACAATTTGGATGCGAAAATTACGATGATCGACCGCGCGCTTGAGAAAGTGAAACCAGGTGAATTCACCGAACGTGTCTTTGCCCTTGACAACCGCTCGTTTTACAAACCGGCGTTTTTATCTGTTTCAAAGCCAAAAAACGCGGGTAGTAAAGAGTAGGGACGGATCAAGGGAGGGATGGATCATGATCGAACCGATCATTGAAATCGTCCCGACGGCTCAGTATGAACAGGCGAAAGAAGAATTGAAGGAATTGCGCCGTCAATGGAAAAAGGTAGAAGAGAAGAAGAAGCCAAAACGAAGCGAAACATAAGCGTTGTCCCCATGAAAGAGGCGGCTTTCCCGCCTCTTTCTTCATGCATACGGCTGCCCGCTCACGCGTATAGTGTACTAAGACAAGCATACAAGGGGGAATGGCGATGCTCAGTTTGCCTTGGTGGGTGTATTTGGTTGTGGCCGGCATTATTTTCAGCGGCTATATGACCGTCAAAACGGCGGCGCGTGAGCGGGAAATCGACGAAGCATTCATTGAAAAAGAAGGGGAGATTTACATGGAGCGCATCCGAAAGGAGCGCGAGCGGCGGAAACAAGCGAAGTCCTTGCAATAGCCAAGGGCTTTCTTTTTTTTGTTTTTTTGAAAACGCTTTTTTCAAAAAATTCTCTTTCTTTTTTTGTGAATCGTGTTAGGATAATAATATCGATGGACTACCAGGAGGCAAAGTGAGGGATGACAATGAAACGCGCGTACAACTTCAACGCCGGCCCGTCAGCGCTGCCGCTTCCGGTGCTTGAGCGGGCGCAAAAAGAGCTGCTGAATTTTCAAAACACCGGCATGTCGGTGATGGAATTGAGCCATCGAAGCAAGGAATACGAGGCTGTCCATAATGCGGCGAAAGAGCGGCTCAAGCGGCTTCTAAATGTGCCGGACGGATATGACATTTTATTTTTGCAAGGCGGGGCGAGCCTGCAGTTTTCCATGGTGCCGATGAACCTCCTCACGGAAGGGAAAATCGGCTGTTATGTGCTGACCGGGGCGTGGTCGGAGAAAGCGCTGAAAGAAGCGCAAAAAATCGGTTTGACAACGGTCGTCGCTTCGAGCAAAGAAGCGAACTACACATACATTCCGCCGCTTGATGACGTCCAATGGCCGAAAAACGCCGCCTATGTCCATATTACGTCAAACAACACGATCTTCGGTACCCAATGGAAGGAATTTCCGAACACGCCGGTTGACCTGGTCGCGGATATGTCGAGCGATATTTTAAGCCGTCCGTTCGATGTCAGTCAATTTGCCCTCATTTACGCCGGGGCGCAGAAAAATCTCGGCCCGTCAGGAGTCACGGTTGTCATTCTCCGCAACGATTTGCTTGAGCGCATTCCGGACGGGCTGCCGACGATGCTGGATTACCGGACGCACCAGAAGAGCAATTCGTTGTACAACACGCCGCCGACGTTTGCGATTTACATGCTGTCGCTCGTGCTCGAATGGGTCGAAGAGCAAGGCGGTGTGGCGGCGATGGAAGAGCGCAACCAGCAAAAGGCGGCCGTGCTGTATGAGGCGATTGATGAAAGCGGCGGCTTTTACAAACCGCACGCCGAAAAGGGGAGCCGTTCGCTCATGAACGTCACCTTTACGCTTCCAAATGAGGAGCTGACGAAAACGTTCCTCGCCGAGGCGAAAGAACGCGGGTTTGTCGGGCTCGGCGGGCACCGATCGGTCGGCGGCTGCCGGGCGTCGATTTACAACGCGGTGCCGCTTGAGGCGTGCGAAGCGCTCGCGTCGTTTATGAACGAGTTCCGCCGCCGTTTTGCCTGAAAATTTCTTCTTCACTTTTACACTGCAAAGTGATATAATGATAGAAAAATTCTCGAGCAAAAGATATAGACGAGGAGAGATGAGGAGAGATGAGCATGAATGTGAGAGCATTAGTATCGATGGCGCTGTTAGTCGGAATCGGAGCCGTGTTGCATGCGGTCATTCCGGGGTTGTTTTTCGGAATGAAGCCGGATATGATGCTGGCGATGATGTTTTTGGCGATTTTGCTGTTTCCAAACGTCAAAGCGGTCGGCCTTGTCGGCGTCGTCACTGGCTTGATCTCCGCCATGACGACGACGTTCCCGGGCGGACAGCTGCCGAATATGATCGATAAGATCATCACCGCCTTTGTCGTGTTTGCCCTAGCGACTTTGATGAAAGCATACAGCCAAACGGTCATTGGGGCTTCAGTGCTGGCGGCAGTCGGCACGGTCATTTCCGGCGGAGTGTTTTTGGCTGCGGCGCTCTTGCTTGTCGGGTTGCCGGGCGGATCGACGTTTTCGGCGCTGTTTGTCACCATCGTGCTGCCGACAGCGGCGTTGAACGCCGTGGCGATGGCCATCATCTATCCGATCGCATCGTCGATTTTCCGACGGATGAATGTGACAGCGCACGTGTAGACGGCGAAAAACCCGATCATGGCTGGTCGGGTTTTTTGCTATCAAAAGAGAGAGGAACAGGCAGGAGAAAAATGCCTCCCGTTCCATTCAGTTCTGACGTATATTAGACATAGCTGAGAATCCAAGCGGCGAGCAAGCAAATGAACGCTATTCCAATATAGCGCAAAGTCCGCTCTTTCAGCAATGCTTTCGGCGGGTACGCCCGCGTTTTCCATAAGGCGAAAAATGCGTTTATAAAAAGACAGAAAAATAAGAATCCGACAGCGATCAACATCCATTGTATATACACCATGGCATTCTCCTCCTGTATGCGCCAAGCGCCTTATGCTTACTACTATGAATATGCAAAAAAAATCATAAAAATAAACACTTTTGTCTTTATTCCTTTTTGTTTTATTGATATAATGGGGAGTAAAAAATACGGTGAGGGAAGAGTGGGTGGAACGATGAAATCGACAGAACAGCATTATTCCATCAAAGAGGCGATGTTATTCAGCCAACGAATTGCCCAGTTGAGCAAAGCGCTATGGAAATCGATTGAGAAAGATTGGCAGCGGTGGATCAAGCCGTTTGACCTAAACATTAACGAACACCACATTTTATGGATCGCCTACCACTTCAAAGGAGCCTCGATTTCCGAAATCGCCAAGTTCGGCGTGATGCATGTGTCAACGGCGTTCAATTTCTCAAAGAAATTAGAAGAAAAAGGATTGCTTTCCTTTTCCAAAAAACAGGATGACAAGCGCAATACGTACATTGAGTTGACGGAAAAAGGCGAAGAAGTGTTGATGAAGTTGATGGAGACGTATGATCCGACGAAAAATGCCGTTTTCAATGGGGCGTTGCCGTTGCGCGAGTTGTACGGGAAGTTTCCAGAAATTTTAGAAATGATGTGCATCGTCCGCAACATTTATGGCGATGATTTTATGGAAATTTTTGAGCGGGCGTTTGAAAACATTAAAGAAGATTTTATCGAGCAGGACGGCAAACTTGTCAAGCGAAAGCCGAAAACGGAAGAGCACGAGAAAGAATTGGCCGGCCAGGCTAACTGATGGTGCGAATGAGCGTTTTCAGCTCGGTCATCAGCGGGACAAACATTTGTTGGGCCAAAAGAGCGTCAACGGTCTGTTCCAGCGGAAGGTTCGGATGAAGCATCCCAGCAAACTGCACGAGCAGGGGAGTGAACATCGTCAACCCTTCCGCTTTTTGCTGTTCGTATTGGTCGGCAAGCTCTTGGCAAAACGCCAAGAAGGCGTCGACTTCTTCTTTGGTCAAATCCGCGCGGATGATGAGGGAATAAAATGGTTTTTTCGTTTCGTCGATCATTTCCATCAGCAGAGACTGGTGAAACTCCAGCTTGGCCACTCGCTTTTCCAACGATTCCATATATCGTGCTCCTTTTGGTGACGAAAATGTGACCGTTTTTACGTATATTTTACCGAATTTGTGCGCATTCACCAATAGAAAAATCGGTTTGTGTCTGGAAAACGAAAAATGATTGATTTCCCGCCATGAACGATGTAAAGTTAAAGCCATGGGCGGCGTTTGGCGAAGAAGCAAAGAGGAGGGGAACAGTTTTGGCGCTTTCTTTCATCCTCCTGGCGGTTGTGGTCTTATTTTGGATCAACCAGCTCACACACTCGCTTTGCGCGCAGCGTGACATCCCGGAGGAGCAGCAGCCAGCGGTTTTTCGCACGATCAATGTCCTGATTACGATTTTATTAATTTCTTCTTACTTTGAAGTGTTGTTTACATAACTTTTCTCTCTTCTGACAGTTGATGCGGGGTTGTGACGTTTTTCTTTTGATGGAGCAAGTTCCATTGTCGTGGTTCCTTCCTTTTGTTTGAAGGAAGGCGAAAAAAGGGGTGCTCCTTTTGCGGGAGCCCCCTCTTTCGTTTAGTAGATGACGCAGGCGCAGCCGACAATGATTAGCAAAATAAACAGCACGACAATCAACGCAAAGCCTCCGGAATAAGGTGCGCTCATCGTAACACCCCCTTTCGGCAAGAAGAAGCCTGTCGAGCGCTTCATCCTCATCATATGTATGGCAAGCGTGCATGTTATGGGCGGATGACTAAAGCGGAAAGAGGTTTTTTTTTCGTTGGAAATATGGTATAGTTATTGTCGTGGCTGAAGAGGCGAGCATGTTGTTTTATGGGCGCGCTTGGGCGCCATTCGATCTGCGCCGCTGGAAAGCGTGGGGACATCCAATCGAAAAAAGATGTAGGAGTTGTGAAGCGAATGAAAAAATGGATGATGGCCGCTGCCGTCGTTTCGCTCATGGCTTTGTCGGCCTGCAGCAACGACGGTTCGGAAGCGATTGTGGAAACGAAAAACGGCAATATTACGAAAGACGAATTTTATAATGAGATGAAAGAGCGCGTCGGCAAATCCGTCCTTCGTGATTTGATTGACGAAAAAGTGTTGAGCAAAAAATACAAGGTGACCGATGAAGAGATCGACCGCGAAATCGAGCGAATCAAGGAAGCGTATGGAACGCAATATGATTTAGCCGTGCAGCAGAACGGAGAAAAAGTGATCCGCGAAATGGTCAAGCTCGATTTGCTGCGGACGAAAGCGGCCGTTGAAGACATAAAAGTGACGGACAAAGAGCTGAAGGAGTATTATGACAACTACAAGCCGAAAATTCGCGCCAGCCATATTTTGGTCAAAGATGAAAAAACAGCAAAAGAAATCAAGGCGAAGCTTGATAAAGGCGAGGATTTCGCCAAGTTGGCCAAAGAATACTCCCAAGATCCAGGCTCGGCGTCCAACGGCGGCGATTTAGGCTGGTTTGGCCCAGGGAAAATGGTCAAGGAGTTTGAAGAAGCCGCCTATAAGCTGAAAGTCGGTGAAGTGAGCGATCCGGTGAAAACGGATTACGGCTACCATATCATTAAAGTGACGGACAAAGAAAAGAAAAAGTCGTTCAACGAAATGAAAGACGAAATTGCGTTTGAAGTCAAACGGAACAAGCTTGATCCTGCGACGATGCAGTCAAAAGTGGACAAACTGGTGAAAGAGGCCGGTGTTGAGATCAAAGACAAAGATTTGCAAGATGTGATCGAGCAGGAAAAACAGTAAAAAACGGAAGCGGAACATCCCTGCTTCCGTTTTTTATTGGTGGGCTTGGCCTTTCTTGCTGTTCAACAACGGGAGATCAGCCGAGCTGCTCGCGAATGGCGGCCGCGATCGCCTGCAGGTCAGCGGGCGTATAGTCGCTTGCATGCGACTTCCAGACCGCGCCAAACCCATCCCCTTTGCCGTAGCGTGGAATGAGGTGAAGATGGTAATGAAACACTGTCTGCCCCGCTTGCTCGCCATTGTTGTTCAATAAGTTGAGCCCGACCGGGGAAAATGCTCGCTTGAGTGCATTGGCAATCGTCGGCACTGCGCGAAACAGTTGGCCGGCCGCCTCCGACGTGAGGGTGAAAATGTTTTCCGTATGTACTTTCGGGATGACAAGCGTATGCCCTTTTGTCACTTGGCTGATGTCCAAAAACGCGAGCACATGGTCGTCTTCGTACACTTTCGCCGCGGGCAATTCGCCGTTTATGATTTTGCAAAAAATGCAATCGCTCACTGTGATCACCCTTTCCTTCCTATTTTCTTCATTTTACCATAAAAAAACCGAGATGTAATCCCGCAACGCAGGTTACATCCCGGTTGGTGAAAAGGGGAGAGGATGATTCAAGCAAATGTGCGTTTGATGAACACCCCATTTGCAGCAAAAGTTGGTTCGGCGTGAGCGCTTCCTTTGTTCAACGTGACCATCCCCTTTGGACAGGCTCGTTGCTTCCCAGCAACGAATGCGATGGTCGCTTCCTAGGAACGTTTACAACGTTTTGCGGCTCACAACGGTGTCTTTGACGAACACCCCATTTCGGATGGATCGTTCATCAACTTTTTGATTCCTCATCCCCTCTTCGCTATTTATCATGCCCGGCTTGAGTGAGTTTATGCAAAAGAACGGTGTGATCTTTTTTTGGTAAGCGAGGTTATCGTTTGGTACAATGGGGACAAAGGCCAGAATGGAAAGGGAGCGGACGATGACGCTTTTAGAAGTGAAGGATCTATCCGGAGGCTACACGGCGCAAAACGTGCTTGAAGACGTGACGTTTTCGGTCGACCGCGGCGAAATGGTCGCCTTGATCGGCCTGAATGGAGCCGGCAAAAGCACGACGATCAAACATATTATCGGCTTGATGGAACCGCGCCGCGGCGCGATTTCCATTAACGGCTATCGGCTTGCAGACGGGCCGGAAACGTATCGAAGACAGTTTGCTTATATCCCGGAAACGCCGGTGTTGTATGAAGAATTGACGCTTGAGGAACATTTGCGTCTAGCGGCGATGGCGTACGGGTTGAGTGAAGCAGAGTATGAACGCCGCCTTCCGCCGCTGCTTCGCGAGTTTCGATTGGAGCGGCGGCTTTCCTCGTTTCCGGCTCATTTTTCGAAAGGAATGAAGCAAAAAGTCATGATTGTATGCGCCTTTTTGCTTGAACCGCCGCTTTATATCATCGATGAGCCGTTTCTCGGCCTCGATCCGCTTGCCATTCACGCCCTGCTTGAGCGAATGAATGAACAGAAAGAGAAGGGGGCGGGCATTTTGCTGTCGACGCACATTTTAGCGACGGCAGAGCGGTATTGCGACTCATTTGTGATTTTGCACAACGGCCGCGTCAAAGCCAAAGGGACGCTCGATGACATTCGCCGCCAGTTCGGGCTCTGGGGGGCGTCGCTTGATGAACTGTACGTCGAATTGACAAAGGACGATGCGCCATGATTGACGCCCGCCGTCTTTGGAAGCAGCGTTTCCAAGCGGAATGGCGAAAACGGATCCGCTACTTGCGCTATATGTTCAACGACCATTTGCTCGTCGGGTTGATCATTGTGCTTGGCGGCATAGCGGTGATGTACAAGCGCTTTGCGGCGTCGCTTCCTGACTCGTTTCCGTATCCGGCTATTGCGGCGGTCGTGTTCGGCTGGGCGGCGGCCGCTGGATCGGTGCGCACCTTGTTCCGCAAGGCGGATGCGGTGTTTTTGTTGCCGGCGGAAGAACGGCTCGGTCCGTATATTCAGCGGGCGTTTTTCGTCTCATGGTTATGGCAGGCGTACGGCCTTTCTTTGCTTTTGCTGTTGGCGGGTCCACTTCACGCTCGCTTTTCCCTGGTGCCATGGCCGCTTTTTTTGTTCGGTCTTTTCTGCTTCAAAGGATGGAGCTTATGGGCCAGTTGGCAAGGAAGCTACATCGCCGATCCGTCTTTTCATCGCTTTGGCGCCTTTACCCGTTTCAGCCTAGCGGCGGTGTTCGTTTATTTGGTACTGGTTGCGGCCCCATGGCCATTTTTTGTCGTTTTGGTCGGTTTGATGGCCGTTCTGTCCATCTGTTTGTCACGGTTGACGATAGGGAAAACATGGAAATGGGAACGGATCATCGCGGAAGAACAGCGAGCGGCCACGGCGTTTTACCGGCTGGCCCACTTGTTTACCGATGTTCCGGAATGGCGGGAGGCGGCGAAGCGGCGGCGCTGGCTTGATTCGCTGCTCGCTTTGATTCCGTATGACAAGCGGCATGTGTTTTTTCATTTGTATGCCCGCACGTTTTTGCGCGCCGGCGGGTATGCTGGTCTATATGTCCGTCTCACTGCGATCGGAGGCGTCATGCTGGCTGTGATCGATCACCAATACGGGCGGGCGGCCATCGTATGTTTGTTTCTTTACGCGACCGCTGTTCAATTGGCCGCGCTGCCTTCTCATCATCGCTATTCGCTATGGCCGCGGCTGTACCCGTTGCCGCAGGCGCAACCGGATGCTGCGGCGGTTCGGTTGCTTTCCATTCTGCTGATTGGGCAAAATACGGTATTCCATCTCGTACTGTTGGCTGTTTCCCCGCGCCTTCTTTGGCTCGCCACTTGGCTTGGCGGAAATATATGGGGGCTTTGGACGGCAGGGCGGTACGTGCGCCTGCAGCGTGGGCAGAACGCCGGACGCTAGCGCTGTTTGCGCTGGCGCCGGCGTTTTTCATTCTTCAATGGATGGCCGAAGCTTTCACACCTTTTTTCCCGCTTCATATGCTGTAGTACACCGGCCTGGGCGCATGTCCGGCGGTCAGGCTGGAAGTCGGGAAGAGAGGGGAACGATTCATGGGTGTAGAGCTTGTAGCGCTCCACTGGATTTACTTGCTGTTCATCGTGCTCATTATTGGGTTTATGGTCGCCCGCAAAGATACATCGCTCATTTGCATTGCCGGCATCTTTTTATTGGCGGCGGTCGCTACCCATTCGTTGAGCGCGGCGGTCAGCGGAGTGTTTAACAGCTTTATTTACGCCATTACGGAGCTATTGCCGACGATTTTAGTCATCTCCATTATTGTGGCGATGAGCAAAGTGTTGTCGGCCACCGGCATCAATGATGTCATGGTTTCGCCGTTTGTCCGTTTCATCCGTACGCCGGCTTGGGCGTATTGGACGATCGGAATTTTGATGATGATCATTTCTTGGTTTTTCTGGCCGTCCCCGGCTGTTGCTCTCATGGGGGCAGTTCTGTTGCCGGCAGCGGTCCGGGTGGGTTTGCCGGCGTTGGGAGCGGCGATGGCGATGAACTTGTTCGGACATGGCATCGCGCTTTCCGGCGATTTTATCATCCAAGGGGCGCCGAAATTAACGGCCGATGCCGCCGGGCTGCCGGTCGGCGACGTCATTGCCGCCAGCGTTCCGCTTGTTTTTGTCATGGGGGTCGTCACAACGGTCACCGCGTTTTCCTTGCTGCGCCGTGACATGAAGCGAGGGCGCCTGGCAAGCGGGGAGGCGGAAATGGCTGCAACGGTCGATTCGACATTGGAAAAAACAAGCCATTTCCTGACGGGACAAACGAAAAAATGGCTTGCGCTGTTGATTCCGATTTTGTTCGCCCTTGATGTCATCGCGATGTTTGATTTGCGGTTGCAAGGCGGGGAAGCGACTGCCTTGGTCGGTGGGACGGCGATTTTCATTTTGATTCTCATCTCCGTTCTCGCCCATCGGCAAGAAAGTTTTGCGGAAGTGACCCATTACTTTATTGAAGGGTTTCAGTTCGGGTTTAAAGTGTTCGGCCCTGTTATTCCGATCGCCGCGTTTTTCTATCTTGGCGATGCGGGGTTTGTGAAAATCATCGGCGACTATTTGCCGCAGGCATCGCAAGGCATCGTCAACGATTTAGGGGTTGCCTTGGCTCATGCGGTGCCGCTGAACAATGAGGTGGGGGCGGTTACGCTCACGATCGTCGGGGCGATTACGGGTCTTGACGGCTCTGGGTTTTCCGGCATCTCGCTCGCCGGTTCAGTCGCCCATTTGTTTTCTGTAGCGATCGGCGGCGGAGCGGCGACGTTGACGGCGCTCGGCCAAATCGCCGCCATTTGGGTCGGCGGCGGCACGCTCGTTCCGTGGGCGCTCATTCCAGCGGCAGCGATCTGCGGGGTTGACCCGTTTGAGCTGGCGCGCCGCAACCTCATTCCTGTTGCTGTCGGCTTGGTAGTTACGACCGTTGTCGCCATGTTTCTCATCTGAACAGAAAGCTGTCCCGTGCGGCCGGGGCAGCTTTTTTGCTATAATGGGCATGGACTTAAAAATCGGTCGATTTTTTGACAGTTCGCCTTCTTCTCTATACATTGGGTACGGAAAGCTGTATAGTGAAAAGGAGATAGGCAACGTTTAAAGATGAAGAAAAACGCGAAACCATTGACGGGATTGTGAGGAAAGAAAGGCGGATGGAGATGGCTAGACAGATCAACGATACATTTTTGCGCGCCTGCCGCGGCGAACAAACATCGTACGTGCCGGTTTGGTATATGCGGCAAGCCGGACGGTCGCAGCCGGAGTATCGGGCGCTGAAAGAAAAATATTCGCTGTTTGACATTACGCATCAACCGGAGCTTTGCGCGTACGTCACGAGACTCCCAGTTGAGCAATATGGCGTCGATGCCGCCATTTTATATAAAGACATTATGACACCGCTGCCGGCCATTGGCGTGGACGTCGAGATTCAGGGCGGCGTCGGGCCGGTGATCGCGAATCCGATTCGCTCGCTTCAAGACGTCGAGCGGCTTGGGGAGATTGATCCAGAACATGATGTGCCGTATGTGTTTGAAACGATCCGGCTCCTTGTCAACGAACAGTTGGATGTGCCGCTCATCGGGTTTGCCGGGGCGCCGTTTACGTTGGCGAGCTACATGATTGAAGGCGGTCCGTCAAAAAATTATCATAAGACGAAAGCGTTCATGTATGCTGAACCGAAAGCGTGGTTCGCCTTAATGGACAAGCTCGCTGAGATGACGATCCGTTATGTGCGGGAGCAAATTCGGGCGGGGGCAAGCGCTGTGCAAATTTTTGATTCTTGGGTTGGCGCCGTCAATGCTGACGATTACCGGACGTTTATCAAGCCGGCGATGGCGCGCATTTTTGCCGCTTTGCGGGAAGAAGGGGCTCCGCTCATTATGTTTGGCGTCGGCGCCAGTCACTTAGTGCATGAGTGGAACGACTTGCCGCTTGATGTCATCGGCCTTGACTGGCGGCTATCGATTCGCGAAGCGCGCCGCCAAGGCATTGCGAAAGCGATTCAAGGCAACTTGGATCCGGCGGTGCTCCTTGCGCCGTGGGACGTGATCGAAGAACGGGTGAAGCGCATTTTGGACGAAGGGATGGAACGGCCGGGCTACATCTTCAACTTAGGCCACGGCATTTTTCCGGATGTTCAACCGGCGACACTGAAGCGTCTGACCGCTTTTATCCACGAATATACGTCAACCAACTAAACGAGGGGGTGGCACAATGGTGAAAAAAACAGCGGGGCTGCTCGTGATGGCGTACGGAACGCCGTACCGGGAAGATGATATTGAACGGTATTATACGCACATTCGCCATGGGCGCAAGCCGCCGCAAGAACAAATCGAGGATTTAAAAGCGCGCTACCGGGCGATCGGCGGGTTGTCGCCGCTTGCGAAAATTACGGAAGAGCAGGCGAAACGGCTCGAGGAGCGGCTGAACGAAGTGCAAGATGAAGTCGAGTTTCGCATGTATTTAGGGCTCAAACATATTGAGCCGTTCATTGAGGATGCCGTCGAGCGCATGCATGATGACGGCATCCAAGAAGCGGTTGGGATCGTCCTAGCCCCTCATTATTCCACATTCAGCATTCGCTCGTACAATGAGCGGGCGAAAGCGGCAGCAAAAAAGCTCGGCGGACCGACCATTTACACGATTGATCAATGGTATGAAGAGCCGAAGTTTTTGCAATATTGGGCAGAACAAGTGCGGGCGATTTTTGCCGCCATGCCGGAACGTGAGCGGGAGCGAGCTGTGCTGATCGTATCCGCACATAGTTTGCCGGAAAAAATTATTCAAGGCGGTGACCCGTATCCAACGCAGCTCGAAGATACAGCGAAACGAATTGCGGATCAAGCCGGCGTCGCCCACTATGCCGTCGGCTGGCAAAGCGCCGGTCAGACGCCGGAACCATGGCTTGGGCCGGACGTGCAAGACTTGACGCGCCAGCTTTACGAAGAGCGCGGCTATACGTCGTTCGTTTACGCACCGGTCGGTTTTGTCGCCGACCATTTGGAAGTGTTGTATGACAACGACATTGAGTGCAAACAGGTGACAGAAGAGATCGGCGCCCGCTATTACCGACCGGAGATGCCCAACACGAATCCATTGTTTATTGATGCATTGGCGTCGGTTGTGTTAAAGCGGTGGGCGGAAGAAGGCGATCGAAATGAATGAAGGGCAACGGACGGTCGTCATCATCGGCGGCGGCATTACCGGCTTGACGGCTGCTTACTACTTGCAAAAAGCGATTCGAGAGCAACGCCTCCCACTTGCATGCAAACTTGTCGAGGCGACGCACCGGCTCGGCGGAAAAGTGCAGACGGTCGTCCGCGACGGTTTTGTCATTGAACGCGGTCCAGACTCGTTTTTGGCGCGGAAAACGAGCGCGTTTCGCCTTGTGAAGGAAGTCGGCCTTGAACATGAGATCGTTCATAACGCGACCGGAACATCGTACATTTTGGTCAACGGCAAACTCTATCCCATTCCGGGCGGAGCAGTGATGGGCATTCCGACGCGCATCGCCCCGTTTTTAACGACCGGACTGTTTTCCCCGGCCGGCAAGCTGCGGGCGGCGCTTGACTTTGTGCTGCCGCCGGTGAAAGTCGATGGTGATATGCCGCTTGGCCGCTTCTTCCGACGCCGCCTCGGCGATGAGGTGGTGGACAATCTCATCGAACCGCTGCTTTCCGGCATTTACGCCGGCGACATTGATGAGATGAGCCTAATGGCGACGTTTCCACAGTTTTTTCAGCTTGAGCAAAAATACGGAAGCCTTGTCCGTGGAGCGAGACGAACGACGCCGAAAGAGCAAAAAGAGCGGAAAGGGGCGTTCCAGACGTTAAAAACGGGCTTGCAGTCGCTCGTTGATGAAGTGGAAAAACGGCTTGAGCCGGGCAGCGTCATCAAAGGGGTGCGTGTCGAGCGGATCGTTCGCACCGATTCGGCGTATCGGCTGCAACTGAGCACAGGAGAGGTGTGGGGGGCAGACGGCATCATCGTGACAACGCCGCATCATGTTGTGCCCGACATGTTCGCTGACTATCCGTTTTTCGCCCCGTTCCGTTCAGTGCCGCTGACGTCGGTGGCGACGGTGGCGCTCGCATTTCCGAAGGAGGCGATCCGCCAAGACATTGACGGCACCGGGTTTGTCGTTTCGCGCCGCAGCGATTACACGATGACAGCGTGCACATGGACGCATAAAAAATGGCCGCACACCGCGCCGCCTGGCAAGGCGCTCTTGCGCTGCTACGTCGGGCGCCCGGGCGATGAGGAGATCGTCGACCAACCTGATGATGAGATCGTCCGTGTTGTATTGGATGATTTAAATAAAGTGATGAACATCGCCGGCCAACCGGAGTTCGCCGTCATCTCGCGCTGGAAGCGGGCCATGCCGCAATACACGGTCGGGCACCGCGAGCGGCTGGCGCACATGAAACGGCAGATGGGCGATGCGCTGCCGGGGGTGTTTTTGGCCGGCAGCTCATACGAAGGGCTCGGATTGCCGGATTGCATTGACCAAGGCGAAAAAGCGGTGCGTGACGTGCTTCTGTATTTGCAGCAAGCGCCAGTTCAACAGACGTCCGATCTGTACAGCAGCGTCCGTTAACCAACGGTTTTCCAACGCCTTGGTCCGTTCGCCGCTCACATTTGGACGTCGGTGCGGCCGCCCGCCGTTTGAAGCGAAAAGCAGCGGATGGCTGTTTGTCTCTTTTGGTTCGTGGAAGTGGTTTTCGCTGCAAAAGGATGTGAAAAGAACGTGGGAGAAGCTCCGACAGGCTTCTCCTCATTTGCTTGGAAAGGATGAGGGAGCAGGAAGAAATTCTGTCCCCAATGCGACGGCCCTTTACATCCATGTTGTTTGATAGTATAATGGATACGGATTGACCAAATTGTTCATTTAGTCAGTTTGAAGGATGAGGAGTATGGCAAGCGACCGCAAACGGCAAATCATCGAAGCGGCGGCCCAATCGTTTGCTGCCTTTGGCTACAAGGCGACGACGATGGAGCAGATCGCCAAGCTCGCCAACGTCGGCAAGGGGACGATCTATACGTTTTTTAAAAGCAAAGAGGAATTGCTTGATGAAATCGTCTCTGAATTGATTATAGAAATCAAGGCGGAAGCGGAGCTGGCGATGGACTCGTCGCTGCCGTTTTCCGAAAACGTCCACCGCGCCTTGTACCGCATTTTGGAATTTCGCCAGCGCCATCAGCTGACGGCGAAGCTGCTTCAAGAAGTGCGCAATATCGGCACGGCGGCGGTGCAAGAAGTGCTTGCCAAACTGGACCGAGCAATGGTCGAGTTCATTCGGCAAAAAATTGATGCGGCGGTGGAAAAAGGGGAGATTCGTCCGTGCAATTCGGAAATTACGGCATTTTTGATGCTCAAGACGTACATCGCCTTGATCGTCGATTGGGAAAAAGATCATGAACCGTTGACAAAAGAACAAATGGCGGAATTGTTTACGCTCTATTTTTTGCAAGGATTGTCGAGATAGATGATCCTCGTTTTTTGTTGGAAATTGACCGTGCGAACAATTTGGTCATCTGTACAAAGGAGGGAGCGCCATATGCTGCGAAAAGAGCTGCGGGCCATCGTGCTCCGCCCGAAAGTGTTTGTCCCGATCCTAGCTGTTCTGTTCATTCCTCTTCTGTACAGCGGGTCGTTTTTATGGGCGTTTTGGGACCCGTATGGGCATTTGGACCGCCTGCCGGTCGCGGTCGTCAATGAAGACCAAGGAGCTAAGCTTGACGGTGAACCGATGCATCTTGGCGACGATGTTGTCAAGCGACTGAAGGAAAAACATTCATTTGCTTGGCATTTCGTCAGCCGAAAACAAGCTCTTCAAGGTTTGAAAAACGGAGAGTATTACATGGCCATCATCATCCCCGATGATTTTTCCGCCAATGCGACGACGGTGCAAAATGAAGCGCCGAAGCCGCTTCGCCTCATGTATATTCCAAACGAAGGGGCGAACTATCTTGTCGGAAAAATTGGGGATTCGGCCGTGACGGCCATCAAAGAGGAGATTGCAAAAAATGTCACCAAGGCCTATGCGGAAACGATGTTGTCGAAGATGAAAGAGGCAGGAAAAGGGTTGGAAAAAGCGAGCGAAGGAGCTTCCCGGCTTCGTGATGGAATCCAATCGGCCGAACAGGGCAACCGCAAGCTAGTCGAGGGGATGGATGTTGCCGAACAAGGCAGCGCCCGCTTGGCCGCCGGAGCGGAAAAAGCCAAAGACGGGGCGGTTCAATTATCAGGCTATTTAGCCGAACTTGCTCGGAAATCAGTGAAGTTTGAAAACGGATTGCAGTCTGCAAGCAATGGAGCAAAGCAAATGCAGGCCGGCGCCGCCGCATTGCGAGATGGTCTCGGGAGGCTTGCTGATGGCAGCCGCCGCTTGGCTGATGGGGAAAAACAAGCGCAAACGGGCGCCGCTATGTTGGCTGCTGGGCTTCATGAATCCCTTAACGGTGTAGAAACGTTGCAATCCCGGCTTCCCTCTCTAACCAATGGGGCGAACAAAGTCCAGGAAGGAGCTCAGCAATTGTCGCAAGGGATGGCCATTTGGCAACAAAAAGCTGGAGAGGCTGCGGCCGGTGCGGACAGGGTGAGCGAAGGATTGCAGCAATACGCCGTCAGACTGCAAGCGTTGGCGGAAAAAGCGGGCGATCCAGAGCAAAAAGCGATGCTTCAAGCGTTGGCGCAACAGCTAGAGCCGCTTGTCGAAGGCAGTAAAAGCGTGGCGGCCGGCGTCGGGGAACTAGCTGGTAAAGCCGGCCAGCTTCAAAGCGGTGCAGTCCATCTAGCTGATGGTGCATCATCGCTCGCGAGCGGACAGCAGGCCGTACAGGAGGGAATCGGGAAGATCGCCAACGGCCAACAGCAGCTCGCAGCCGGGGCTGATCAATTGGCTGCTGCTCACCAAAAATTAACAGGTGGAGCGAACGAGCTGGCCGGTCAGCTTGAGCGGGCTTACCGCGGGGCGCAGACGCTTGCGGAAGGCAGCGGCCGATTGGCTGAAGGAGTGCATGAGCTCGCTCTTGGTTCAAGCAAGCTCGTTTCCGGAACGGGCGAATTGGCCAATGGGGCGGGCGAACTGTCAGATGGCGTCGATGCCGTGGCGAAAGGAGCATCATCGCTTCATCAGGGGATGGACCGTCTCCTTGGCGGCGGGCGGTCGTTATCATCCGGATTGGGACAGTTGGAGCGAGGATCGGCCGAGCTGGCGAATCGGTTGGATGAGGGAGCGAAAGAGGCGGCTGGTGTTCGGGCGAACAAGCGCATTTATGAGATGATCGCCAATCCGGTGAAAAACGACAAAGAGCCGCTCCATCATGTGCCCAACTATGGAACCGGTTTTGCTCCGTATTTTTTGTCGCTTGGGTTATTTGTCGGCGCTTTGCTGCTGACGATCGTCTTTCCGCTGCGTGAGCCGGTCGAGCGACCATCGTCAGGCGTCGCTTGGTTTTTTGGAAAATGGGGCGTGCTCGTTTTGGCTGCGGCAGCGCAAACACTCTTGGCCGATGCGTGGTTGTTGTATGGGCTTGATTTGCATGTCGAAAGCGTAGGGCGTTTTCTAGTGTTCACTTGGATCATTAGCATAACATTTATGATGATTATTCAATTTCTTGTTACGCTGTTTGATAATCCTGGGCGTTTTCTTGCCATTTTGTTGCTGATCGCTCAGCTGGTCGGAAGCGCCGGCACGTATCCGATTGAGCTCGTTCCGGGTGCGTTGCAGTCGCTTCATCCGTGGCTGCCGATGACCCATGCGATCCGTGGGTTGCGAGCCGTCATTTCAAGCGGCGATTTCTTGGTCATGTGGAAGGAAGCTGCGATATTGCTTGCGACAGCCGCGGTCTTTGCCTTGGCGACGCTCGTGTATTTTCTCCTTCGGTATCGCCGCCGTTATGCGGTATGGACGGAAACGGAGACAGCGGCGCAAACGTGATGGCTGGCTGCGCTGCCGGCTGGCGCAAAAGCAGTCATTTCTCCGACATGCCAATGAGCAATGCGAAATGAGAATGAAGGAAAGGCGTCCCTCTCATCTTTTTGGGGCGCCTTCTTCTTTTCACATGAATCAAACCATCAACCGGGAATCAATGAGAGAATAACCATTGCTGTGATTGGGGCGGGTGGCGGCTGTTCAAACATGGGGCGATGAGGGGGACGACCGAAAATGAAAAAACTGCCTCTCAACCAGAGGCAGTCAAAAGAAAAGGCAGGCTGCATTAGGGAACAGCCAAGCGCCGGCGGGGCAGCCGACGTCGTGACGCAAGAAGGTATTCCGCTTACCTATTGGCGGTAAGCGGCGCCAAGGCAATCAGAGCACGCGTTGCCGTAGCATTCATGCTGCTCGTCAATCTCTTTGCCGCAGTGCGTGCATTTTTTAGGTGGCAAGTTTCTGAAAAATTCTAACACTTTCATCAACATTCCGATCCCCTCCGTTGTCTTGGTGACTTTATTGTATTATAACACAAACCAAAATGTCAATATGTGTTTTAAAACAAAAATCAACAAAGATGAAAAAATAGGCGCGGTTGTGTATGATGAAGACAAAACGAATAGAAGGAGAGAACCGAAAATGAAAGTGACGGTCATCGGCTATTGGGGAGGATTCCCTGCCGCCAATGAAGCGACATCGGCGTATTTGTTCGAGCATGACGGATTTTGCCTGCTCGTTGATTGCGGCAGCGGGGCGCTTGCCAAGCTGCAAAACTATACGGCTGTGGAAAACTTAGATGCGGTCATCATCTCCCATTACCATTACGACCATATCGCCGACATCGGCCCGCTCCAATACGCGCGTCTCATTCATAAAAATTTGGGCGCTGACCTTCCTATCTTGCCGATTTACGGCCATATGGAAGACGAGGCGGCGTTTTCCCGCTTGACGCACAGCGGCATTACGGAAGGAATGGCCTATGACCCGAATGGGACGCTGGCTGTTGGACCGTTTTCGATCACATTTATGAAAACAGTCCATCCGGTGCCATGCTACGCGATGCGCATTACGGCCGGCGGCAAGACAGTTGTTTATACAGCCGATTCAAGCTATATACCGGAGTTTCTTCCGTTTGCCAAAGGAGCCGACTTGCTCATTTGCGAGTGCAACTTTTACGCTGGGCAAAACGCGGCGCCGGCTGGGCATATGACGAGCGAGGAGGCGGCGGCCATCGCGGAGGGAGCACGTGTCGGAGAATTATGGTTGACGCATTTGCCGCACGTTGGCCGGCACGAGCAGCTGGTTGAGGAGGCTGGCCGGACGTTCCGCGGTGTCATCCGCCTTGCCCGCACTGGCCTCACATGGGGGCAATAGGCCAAAAACAGGGGAGAACAGCAAAGGAAACGCTTTCTCTTGCCCTTTGCTGTTCTTTTTTTTATAATGGATATAGTTCGAATTTTTTTACTTATAAAATGAATGGTCATTCATTCATTTTTGGGGGGAGGAGCGTATATGAACGTCACGGCGCGGTTGGCGCAAATCGCGAAGCAGTTGCCGGACAAAGAAGCGTATGTGTTTAGGAAAGAGCGATGCACGTATCAACAATTGGATGAAGCCATTTCCCGATTTGCCGACGGATTGGCGAAGCTTGGCATTCGCCAAGGCGACCATATTGCCTTGTTGCTTGGCAATTCGCCGCAGTTTGTCATCGGCTTGTACGGGGCGCTGCGGCTTGGGGCGACCGTCATTCCGATTAATCCCATCTACACGCCCGAGGAACTTTCTTATATTTTGCACAACGGCGACGTCAAGGCGGTGATCGGCCTTGACTTGCTTGCTCCGTTGTTGGTGGAGGCGAAAAAGCGGCTTCCGCTGCTCGAGCATGCGATCGTTTGTGAAACGCCAGAAGGGAAGGAGAAGGGCGTTACCCTGTCGGAAGGGATGAAACCGTTTGCAGAATTGTTGGCGGACGGCAGCCCAGACTTTACCGGACCTGAACTGGGTGATGACGATGTCGCCGTCATTTTGTACACATCGGGGACGACCGGCAAGCCGAAAGGGGCGATGCTCACTCATCAAAACATATACAGCAATGCGCAAGATACGGCTGATTATTTAGGCATCAATGAAAACGATCGTGTCATCGCCGCCTTGCCGATGTTTCATGTCTTTTGCTTGACCGTGGCGCTCAATGCCCCGCTGATGAACGGCGGAACGGTGCTCATCATGCCAAAGTTCAGCCCATCGAAGTTGTTCCAGCTGGCCCGCGAGGAAAAAGCGACGATTTTTGCCGGCGTGCCGACGATGTACAATTTCCTTTATCAATATGAAGGTGGATGTGCGGACGATTTGCGGACGCTCCGCCTCTGCATCTCAGGCGGCGCTTCGATGCCGGTCGCCTTGCTTGAAAACTTTGAGAAAAAGTTCAATGTCATCATCTCGGAAGGGTACGGGCTTTCGGAGGCATCCCCTGTCACCTGCTTCAATCCTCTCGACCGGCCGCGCAAACCCGGCTCGATTGGAACAAGCATTAAGAATGTTGAAAATAAAGTCGTAAACGAATATGGAGAAGAAGTGCCCATCGGTGAGGTTGGCGAGCTTGTCGTCCGGGGGCCGAACGTCATGAAAGGGTACTACAAAATGCCGGAAGAAACGGCGGCCGCCTTGCGCGACGGCTGGCTGCACACCGGCGATTTGGCGCGCATGGACGAGGACGGTTATTTCTATATCGTCGACCGAAAGAAAGAGATGATTATCGTCGGCGGCTACAACGTGTATCCGCGCGAAGTCGAAGAAGTGCTGTACAGCCATCCAGATGTCGTGGAAGCTGCGGTGATCGGCGTGCCGGATCCAGACTACGGAGAGGCCGTGCGGGCGTATGTCGTCGCGAAAAATCCGGAATTGACGGAGGAAGAGCTCATTGCTTACTGCCGTGAGCGGTTGGCAAAATATAAAGTGCCGAGCGCGATTGACTTTTTGGACGAGCTGCCGAAAAATGCGACAGGGAAAATTTTGCGAAGAGTGTTAAAAGAGCGGCTCGTGTCTTCCCATGCTTGATGGTGCTGAATTTTCAGCGCCTTTTCTTTTTTTTGAATAGTATATTGAAAACAAGTAGAGAAATTTATATAATTTAACACATAAAAGTTTAAAAGGAATAAACTTTTCTACATAGGGGGATGGGATCGTGGGTCAATCGATTCGGCAGTTCGCCGCGGTGTGTGCGGCCAGCTTTTTGTTGCTTGGAGGCTGCGGCGGTGCGAAAGAGACGGGAAGCAGCCAGGGAAGCGGCGGACAGAGTGGAAAAGAAAAGACGTACAAAATCGGCGTGACGCAAATTGTCGAGCATCCATCGCTCGATGCGGCGCGCAAAGGATTCCAGCAGGCGTTAAAAGACAAAGGGCTGTCCGTTGAGTATGACGTGCAAATCGCCCAAGGCGACCAAAGCAACAACCAAACGATCGCCAATAATTTTGTTTCGGAAGGCGTCGACTTGATTTTTGCCAACTCAACGCCAAGCGCGCAGGCGGCGCTCAATGCGACAAAAGACATTCCGATCGTGTTCACTTCGGTGACCGACCCAGTCGGCGCGCAACTTGTTCAATCAATGGAAAAACCGGGCGGCAATGTGACGGGGACGACCGATACGCACCCGGATGCGATCCCGAAAACGGTGCAGTTTATTGACAAATATATCAAAGGCAACCGTGTCGGCATGGTATATAACGCCGGCGAACAAAACTCCGTCGCTCAAATCGAGCAGGTGAAAAAAGCGATGCAAGGAACGGACTTGAAAGTTGTTCCGGCGTCAGTATCGACATCAGCAGAGGTGAAGCAGGCGACCGAGTCGCTCGTCGGCAAAGTCGATTGTCTGTACATCATCACCGACAATACGGTCGTCTCGGCGCTTGAATCCGTCATTCAAGTGGCGAATGAGCACGACATTCCGCTTTTTGTCGGTGAACTCGATTCCGTCAAGCGCGGCGGTTTTGCGGCGTACGGGTTTGACTATTATGACATCGGCTACGAAGCGGGGGAAATGGCGGCGCAAATTTTGCAAGACGGCAAAAAGCCAGCCGATTTGCCGGTGCAATATCCACAAAAATTGAAGCTTGTCATCAACAAAAAAGCAGCGCAAGAAATGGGCATCAAGCTCAATCCAGAATGGGATTCCATTGCGGAATATATTGAATAAGCGGCCTAAGCGGCCGTCCCTCCTTCGATAGAAGGAGAGGGCCAAAAAAGTAGGGAAAGTGCGTTTTGGCACTCAACGTGTCACATGCGCCTTCGGTGTGTTTCCGAAAAGGTAGGTGAAAAGCTGTGTGGACAGCGATGTTCAGTTCCGTCGAAGCCGGCTTGATTTACGCCGTGATGGCGCTCGGCGTCTATCTATCGTTTCGCATTTTGGATTTTCCCGATCTGACGGTTGACGGCAGCTTCGTCACCGGCGCGTCCGTCGCCGCCGTGCTCATTGTCAATGGAGCCAACCCGTTTGCCGCCTCAGCCGCGGCGCTGTTGGCCGGCTTTGCCGCCGGGGTGTTGACCGGGCTTTTGCATACGAAAGGGAAAATCAATCCACTGTTATCCGGCATTTTAATGATGATCGCTTTGTATTCGATCAATTTGCGCATTATGGGCAAATCGAACGTTCCGCTCTTGCAGCAGGAAACGGTCATCACCAACATCACCGCTGTTTGGCGGCAAGCCGGATTGGATGCGGCGTTCAACCAGCTCGTTTCCTTCACCGGCTTTGCGCCGCGGACATGGGCGGTGCTTGTGTCAATGGCGATTGTCGCGCTAATGGTCAAAGGACTGTTGGATTGGCTGTTGAAAACAGAAGTGGGGATCGCCTTGCGGGCAACTGGAGACAACAAGCCGATGGTGGCGAGCTTTTCTGCCAACACCGATTGGTTGATCGTGTTTGGCCTTGGGCTGTCGAACGCACTTGTGGCGCTTTCCGGAGCGCTCGTCGCCCAGTACGGCGGATTCAGCGACGTCGGGATGGGAATCGGGATGATCGTTATTGGGCTCGCTTCCGTCATCATCGGGGAGGCTTTGTTTGGCGCCCGTTCGGTCGCACGCGCGACGTGGGCGGTCATCGGTGGCGCCATCGTCTATCGCCTCATTTTGGCGCTTGCGTTGCGCGTCGAGTTTTTGGAGACGGGCGATGTGAAATTGATTACTGCGCTCATTGTGATGATGGCGCTCGTCGTGCCCAACACGTTGGCGGCGCAAAAAGAACGGCAGCGGAAAAAGCGGAGGGTGCGGCAGTTGGAGAGGGGGGAAACCGTTGCTGGAGCTGAAACGAATTACAAAAGTGTTTAACGAAGGAACGGCTGACGAGAAAATCGCTTTGCGCGGCATTGATCTGACGCTTGCCCCCGGCGATTTCGTCACCGTCATCGGCAGCAACGGCGCCGGCAAGTCCACGCTCATGAACATCATTTCCGGACGGCTGTCTCCTGATACCGGCGAAGTGTGGATCAACGGCCGCGATGTAACTGCGCTCAAGGAGCATGCGCGCGCCCGCTACATCGGCCGCGTCTTTCAAGACCCGATGGCCGGCACCGCCCCGCATATGACGATTGAGGAAAATTTGGCGCTCGCCTACAACCGGACAAAGCGGCGCACGTTAAGCCTTGGCGTCACGAAGCAAAAGCGCGAGTGGTTTCGGGAGACGCTGCGAACGCTTCATTTAGGGCTTGAAGACCGGCTCGCCGCCAAAGTCGGGCTTCTTTCCGGTGGGGAGCGGCAGGCGCTTTCCCTGTTGATGGCGACGTTTACAAAACCGGATGTGCTGTTGCTCGATGAACATACCGCCGCCCTTGATCCGGCGCGGGCGGAGTTGGTCACGGAGTTGACGAAGCAAATGGTTGAGCAGCACCGCCTGACGACGCTCATGGTGACGCACAACATGGAGCAGGCGATTCGCCTTGGCAACCGGTTGATCATGATGGATGGCGGGCAAATCATTTTTGCCGCAGAAGGAAAGGAGAAAGAAGAGCTGACGGTCGAGCGGCTGCTTGAGGCATTCCAACGCATCCGCGGCAGCCAGTTTGCGAGCGACCGCGCCGTGCTCAGCTCATAAAGGAAATGAGGTGTCCTTCTTTGGCTGGGGGACACCTCTTCTGTTCGGCCGGCCGGTCAGATATTTTGGGTTTCTCGCTGCGTCGCTTGTCGGTAGGCGGCTTGCAGCGCCTTCGTCACCGCCCCCGGCGCGCCGCTTCGGATCACCGTTTCGTCGACTTGAATAATCGGGATAATCGCTGACGTCGTGCTCGTTAAAAACAGTTCGTCCGCCTCCCTAAGGTCGTTGGTGGAAAACGCTTCTTCGACAAATGGAATGCCAAGCTCAGCGCAAAACTGCTTCACTTTCGTGCGGACGATGCCGTTTAAAATCCGTGCGGTGGCCGGATGGGTGTACACCGTTTCATTTTTGACAAGGAAAATGTTTGACGAGCTGCCTTCGGTTACGACGCCGTCGCGATGCAAAATCGCTTCAAACGCTCCGCGCTCAACCGCTTCTTGTTTCGCCAATACGTTGGGCAATAAGTTCAAGCTTTTAATGTAACAGTATTCCCAGCGGACATCTTTCGTCAAAATCGTGCGCACCCCATGTGTCATTTCCTCGGTTTTCCGCGCCATCGGCTGGATGTAGGCGTACAAGTTCGGCCGGTTTTCCGCCGGAAACGCATGGTTGCGCGGGAAGCTGCCGCGCGTCATTTGCAAATACAAAATCGCATCTTCCTGCACATCGTTGAGGCGGCGAAGCTCCTCAAGCTGTTCGATGAGCTCTTCGCAGCCAAACGGAACGGATAGGCGAATGGCGGTCGCTGAACGGTACAGCCGGTCAAGATGCTCGTGAAGCCAAACGTATATCCCGCTATATAAACGGACGACTTCGTAGACCCCATCGCCGAATTGCAAACCGCGCTCTTCCATCGGGTACGTGACTTGTTCATAACGGAAAATGCCGCGGTCGGTTAATACATACGGTTTCACTGACATGGACGTGCACTCCTTTTCTGTTGCCGTCAATCATGAATCAGTTTGATTATATCATAGATTGGCCTCTCTCTGCGTTTGTCTCGTGTTTGGCGTGAGCAGAAACAATGGATGGACGTTCGGGTTGCGAAATGAGGGGAATTTTTAGACAATAAAGTTATCAATCTAGTCGAATGGGGGGATGAGTGAATGGAAACGACATGGGCAGCCGGCAAGATGGCGCCGTTTCGCCAAGGGGTGCAAGCAGGAGCAACGATTGCCATCGGCTACATGCCGATCGCGCTGGCGTTTGGGCTGCTCGCCAAGACAACCGGACTGACGTTCGCCGAGACCGTGCTCATGAGCATCGTCGTCTTCGCCGGCGCCTCGCAATATATCGCGTTAAGTTTGCTTTCGGCGGGCACCGGAGTGTTTGAAATTGTGTTGACGACATTCGTATTGAACATTCGCCATTTTTTAATGTCGGCGTCCCTTAATGAAAAGGCTGGGCCGGACGCACTTTGGAAAAAAGCGCTGTACGCCTTTGGCATTACCGATGAGACGTTTTCGGTGGCGGCGATGAAAGAAGGAACAATCAACGCCTCATATATGTTTGGGCTCATTGCCATGGCGTATGGCAGCTGGGTCGTCAACTCGGGCATTGGTTATGCCGCTGGGGCCGGTTTACCGGAAAGTTTGCAAGAAAGTATGTCCATTGCCTTGTATGCCATGTTTATCGGCCTGCTCGTTCCAGCGTTGAAAAAGCAGCGGAAAATCGTCTGGCTGGCGGGGCTGTCGGCTTTATTCAACTCGATCGGCACGTTTGCCTTTCACTTGTCGAAAGGCTGGTCGATCGTATTGGCTACATTGTTGTCGGCTATCATCGTGCAATGGCTGATGAAGGAAGGAGGAAACGACGATGAATAGCGCGATCGTATGGATGATCATCGGCATGGGAATCGTGACGTATTTGCCGCGCTTGTTGCCGTTTTTGTTGCTCGGCGGCGTCGAGCTGCCGTCGTTTTGGCAAGGAGTGCTGAAAAATGTGCCGTATGCGGTGCTTGGGGCGCTCATTATTCCTGACGTTTTTTTCATCCAAGATGATCTTTCGTTCGGTGTCATCGGTTTTGCGGCGGCCGTCATTACAGCTTGGCTTGGGGCCAACGTCATGATCGTCGTGCTTGCGGCGGTTGCGGCGCTCAGCTTGTATTCGTTATTTGTTTAAAAAGGGAAGCGGACATCGCTTCCTCTTTTCCTTTTGCCATAGGTATGCAAACCCGCTGTGTGGTTATGACAATTCCTCCATAATCGCCTTATATACCTCATCGACATGAAATCGAGATGCCCCCATGCCAATTTGCTCAACGACGCGTCCGTTGCGGTCGAGCAAATAAGCGAGCGTCGTATGCACGATCATGCCGCTGCCCGGGTCGCGGTATTGAAAGTGGAAGGCGTTCGCTACTTTTTTCGTGTCCGCTTCACTGCCGCGCAAAAACATCCAACCTTGTCCGTCGCTCGTGACTCCAAACGTATGGGCATATGTTTGCAGCTTTTCGTTCGTATCGCGCGCCGGATCGATCGTGATCGTGATGAATTCGACTTTGCTTCCGAACACACCGGCTTTTTTCAGCCGATCCCGCAGCTTCGCCATTTGCATCGTTGTATTCGGACAAATATCCGGGCAACTTGTATACATAAATTCAACGAGCCGTACTTTCGGCGGAAGGTCGCCAAACGCGTACGGTTTTCCCCATGCCGTTTCCATCGTCACGTCATTTGGAAGCCGCATCGTCGATGGCTGGTAGACAGCAAAGTACAGGATGCCGGCGCCAACGCCGATGATGATGAGTAAGGCCGCTAACATATACCATTTTTTCACCGTTCATCACTCCTCTACAGTAGATCATACCAAAAAGGTCAATGGAAAAATCGCTATGTTTATGAACATTATGCGACTATTTTCCTAATTGAAAAAAGTTTCAAAAAAAGTCTTGCGTTTTTGCCTTTCTGTTATATAATAAAAACGTAAACAAAAATATGTAATATAACAATAGAGAGATGGGGGAAGGAAAAATGGCGTCATTTGCTGAACGTGTCCGGCAATTAGAAGAAAGTTGGAAAAATGAGGAGCGCTGGAAAGGGATCGTCCGTCCGTACAGCGCCGAGGATGTCATTAAACTGCGCGGCTCGCTGGATATCGAGCATACGCTCGCTCGACGCGGAGCGGAAAAACTGTGGAAGCTGCTTCATACAGAAGATTACGTCGCCGCCCTTGGCGCGCTGACCGGAAATCAGGCAGTGCAGCAAGTAAAAGCCGGCTTGAAGGCGATTTATTTAAGCGGCTGGCAAGTGGCCGCCGACGCCAACCTCGCCGGACAGATGTATCCGGACCAAAGCCTGTATCCGTCCAACAGCGTTCCGCATGTCGTCAAGCGAATCAATCAAGCGTTGCAGCGCGCGGATCAAATTCAATACTTAGAAGGCAGCGGGGACGTGGACTACTTTGTGCCGATCGTCGCTGACGCTGAGGCGGGGTTCGGCGGCCAACTGAACGTCTTTGAGCTCATGAAGGCAATGATTGAAGCCGGAGCGGCTGGCGTCCATTTTGAAGACCAGCTGTCATCGGAGAAAAAATGCGGCCATTTAGGCGGCAAAGTGCTTTTGCCGACGCAAACGGCGATTCGCAACTTGATTGCGGCAAGGCTTGCCGCCGATGTCATGGGGGTTCCGACGGTGCTCATTGCACGCACCGACGCGAACGCTGCTGACTTGATCACAAGCGACATCGACCCGCGCGATCAAGCGTTTATCACCGGAGAACGGACACCGGAAGGATTCTATCGCACAAGAGCCGGTTTGGATCAAGCGATCGCCCGCGGGCTTGCCTATGCGCCGTATGCCGACCTCATTTGGTGTGAGACGAGCGAGCCGAACTTGGATGAGGCGCGCCGGTTTGCCGAAGCCATTCATGAGAAGTTCCCAGGCAAGCTGCTGGCGTACAACTGCTCGCCGTCGTTCAACTGGAAGAAAAAATTGGACGATGAAACGATCGCCAAATTCCAGCAAGAGCTCGGCAAAATGGGATACAAGTTCCAATTTGTCACTTTGGCTGGCTTCCATGCGCTCAACTACAGCATGTTCGAACTGGCGCGCGGCTACAAAGAACGCGGCATGGCGGCGTACGCCGAGCTGCAGCAAGCCGAATTTGCCGCCGAGAAGTACGGATACACGGCGACGCGCCATCAGCGTGAAGTCGGCACGGGCTATTTCGACGAAGTCGCCCAAGTGATCTCCGGCGGCCAATCGTCAACCGTCGCTTTGAAAGGATCGACCGAAGAAGAACAGTTTACAGCCATCTAATGCCGATCACCAGCAAAGAGACGCCCGGCTTGGCCGGGCGTTTTTTGTTTGAGACGAAGGGCCTCCTTGCTTCCATCGCATAATAAGGAAAAAAATGACGCATCCTATGGAGTACAAGGAGGCGATGTGATGGAAAAGAATCAAGGCGATCTGCCGGAGCTGATGCCCGCTGAGTTTCGCGTCAGTACGGATCTTCATGTTGAGCAATGGTTGATGGATGAAGAGACGTATGCTGGCGACTCGGTCGGCGAGCATACCGCGTTGGAACAGGCGAATGAATATTTAGCGTCCAAAGAAATCGGTCAAACGTTTGAAAACTCTTAGAACACCCATGACGATTGTCATGGGTTTTTTTAATAGATTTTTTGCAAAATATAGAAAAATATAACTGCTGATGGTATGATAGGAGTAGTGGGTGAGTTGATTAAGAGAGGAGACGAACGGATGAAAGTCAATGAATTCATTGTCTTGGAGCAATTCATCGTAAGCCGTTATACGATGGCGATTCTCCCATACTTTTTAAACAGCGATGTGTATGCGAAAGTCATTGAGGAGGACGGCGAATATATCATCAAACAAACGCCGATGGACATTATTAAACATAGTTGCGATTACTATGGAAGCAGCTTTCAAGGGAGAAAAGAAGGAACAAAAGCCGTCATTGGCATCACCCATAAAGCGCCGATCGCCATTGAACCGGCCAATGAAATTTACGTATTTCCAACCGCTTCTCCGCGTGACTCCCGCTGCGTTTGGCTCTCGCACATGCACGTCTATCGGTATGAGCCTGCCAAATATGAGCGGACCATCGTTTATTTCCGCAACGGAAAAAGCATATCCCTCGATGTTTCCTGCAAATCGTTCATCAACCAGTTATACCGAACGGCTCAACTTCGAACGAAATTATCCGAGCGGATGGAAGCGAGGGAGCGCAAACTCCAATACATATTTCGCATGCAGCAAGAAAAAAAGAGTTAGCTGAACAAATTGATAAAAATGGTTTTTCAGATGAGTTCAAATTAGGCGTCCGGACGTGTAAAATAAAGATATAAACGGCATATGAATGGGGAATAGACATGGATATGGAAACAATCAAACAATGGTTCACGCTCGACAGCATCCTTTCCCTGCTCGAACAATACCGCTCTTTCGGCGTGCTTCCCGGCATCGCAGCGACGTTGCTTGAGTCGTTTTTTCCCATTTTGCCCATGTTCGTCTTCGTGATGGCGAACGCAGCGGCGTTCGGACTATGGAAAGGGTTTCTGATCTCTTGGCTAGGCGCTTCACTTGGCTCGCTCATCGTGTTTTGGCTGACGCGGAAAGTGGGGCAGAAGCGTTTTTTTCACTTTGTCCGCCGCCACCCGAAAGTGCGGCAGTTTATGCATTGGATTGAGCGACACGGATTTGGTCCGCTGTTTTTGTTGTATTGCTTTCCGTTCACCCCATCGGCGCTTGTCAATATTGTTGCCGGACTGTCGCGCATCAGCCGCCAGCAGTTTGTATTGGCGGTGCTGCTAGGAAAGATGATCATGGTGTTTACCATCAGTTTTATCGGCTATGACTTGAAGGCGCTCATCCGTCAGCCGCTGCGCACGGCGATGATCGCCGCAGTCGTTTTGTTGCTTTGGTACGCCGGAAAACGGGTGGAAGCGCGATTTTCGTTGACGGAAGAACAAGGCGGCGAGGAGGGCGGGGAGTGACAAAGCAAAAGGAAAAAGAAAAACGAGGCCGCCGATGGCCATGGTTTGTTGCCGTTTGCGTTGTCGCCACGCTTCGGTTGTTCGTGTTCAGCAATTACGTGGTGGAAGGAAAATCGATGATGCCGACGCTAGAGAGCGGCAATTTGTTGATCGTCAATAAGCTTTCCTACGACATCGGGCCTATTCGCCGGTTCGACATTATCGTTTTTCACGCCAACAAAAAGGAAGATTACGTCAAGCGGGTGATCGGCCTGCCTGGCGATCGGATCGCGTACAAAAATGACATCTTGTATGTCAACGGAAAAAAAGTTGACGAACCGTATTTGCGCCCTTATAAGCAAAAGCTGCTTGACGGCAGGCTGACCGGGGATTTTACGCTTGAGGAGGTGACCGGGAAAACACGGGTGCCTCCCGGCTGCATTTTCGTTCTTGGCGACAACCGGCTTAGCAGCTGGGACAGCCGCCATTTTGGGTTTGTCAAAATCAACCAAATTGTCGGCAAGGTGGACTTTCGCTACTGGCCGTTTAAACAGTTCGCCTTTCAATTTTAACCTTAATCTCGAAAGAAGTCTTCCGCTTCTATAACGAAGTGAAGCTTCAGAGACCAATAAATGGATCCTTCGAAGCGAGGTTGTTCAGTCGTCCGACAGTCGCTGACATGTCGGCTGGCTCCACAAAAAGAAACAAACGTTAACGTTTCAGATTGCCTCTATATAACCCGCAGCCGAAGGGCGTTTTTTTTCTTCCCAAAAGCGAACATACGTGCTAAAATAAAACAAATAAAGGAAACGAATGGTGGTGGATACAATGTCGCTGCGGTTTTTGCTCGGACGGTCAGGAAGTGGGAAAACGGCCGTCTGCCTCGAAGAAATTCGCCGCCAGTTGCAAGAGGATCCAAAAGGAAGGGCGATCGTCTATCTCGTTCCGGAGCAAATGACATTTCAATGCGAATACGCGTTGATCCATACCGAGGGAGTGGGCGGGATGATTCGCGCCCAAGTGTTCAGCTTCACCCGTCTCGCTTGGCGCGTGCTGCAGGAAACAGGCGGCATGACCCGGTACCACATTCATGATGTTGGCGTGCAGATGATGATCCGCAAAATTATTGAGCAACGCAAACAAGAGCTGAAACTGTTTGGCCGCGCGGCGGACAAACATGGGTTTATCGAGCAGCTGAACGAAATGATCACCGAATGCAAACGGTATTGCCTGACGCCGGGCGAACTCCGCCGACATGCTGAGGCGTTCGAGGATGGGCCCGATCAACCGGGCCGCCGCTTGCTCGCTGACAAGTTGAGAGATGTCGCGCTTGTGTATGAGGAACTTGAGCGGAGTCTTATCGGCCACTATCTTGATTCGGAAGATTATTTGCGCTTGCTCGCTGAGCATATTCCGCGCTCAAGTTATTTGCGGGATGCCGATATTTACATCGACGGCTTTCATCATTTCGCGCCGCAAGAATATATGATCATCGAACAGCTTCTTCGCCATTGCCGGCGCGTCACCGTTTGTTTGACGATCGACCGCCCGTATGACGACGGAATGCCGGACGAACTTCATCTCTTTTATTTGCCGGCGCAAACGTACCGCCAGCTGAGGGAGTTGGCGCTAAGCAATGACATTGCGATCGAAGAGCCGATCGTGCTTTCGGCCAACCGACGCCATGAAGACAGGGCGCTCGTTCATCTTGAGGCGCAATTTCACCGACGCCCCCTGTCGCCATACGAGACGACGACCGATGCCATCCATCTTTATGAAGCGGCCAACCGCCGCGCAGAGATTGAAGCAGTCGCCCGGGAGATCGTTCGCCTTGCCCGCGATGAAGGGGCGCGCTATTGCGACATTGCGCTGATCATCCGCCAGACGGAGGCGTATCGCGATCTGGTGAAAACGGTGTTTTTTGATTTTGGGATCCCGTATTTTATGGATGAAAAAGAACCGATGCACCACCACCCGCTCATTGAACTCGTGCGCGCTGCCTTAGAGACGGTCGTGACGCGTTGGCGATATGAAGCGGTGTTTCGGGCGGTGAAAACGGATTTGCTTTTTCCAACGGACGGCGATCTGCACATGTGGCGCGAGGCGGCCGACAAGCTCGAAAACTATGTGCTTGCTTACGGAATCAAAGGGGATAAGTGGACAAACAATGAGCGCTGGGCGTATCGGCGCTATCAGGCGCTTGACGGTTTGAACGTACCACAAACGGACGAAGAGCGGCAGTTTGAGGACATGCTCAATGAATGGCGCGAGGCGTTGGCCGCTCCGCTTCGCCGGTTGGAGCGCCGTCTGCGCCGGGCGGAGGACGGACGCGGGTTTTGTATGGCATTATATCTGTTTTTGGAAGAATTGCAGATTCCAAAAAAACTAGAGAAAATGAGCGCACAAGCGGAAGCGGACGGCCGCCTCGTTGAAGCGCGCCAGCATGAACAGGCGTGGAACGCCGTCGTCGATTTGCTTGACCAATATGTAGAAATGCTCGGGACAGAATCGCTGCCGCTCGCTGAGTTTGTCAAGATTATCGAGGCCGGGCTCGATCGATTGGAATTCTCCCTTGTGCCGCCGGCGATGGACCAGGTGATCGTCGCTCAGCTTGATCGCTCTCGTTTAATTGACATCAAGTATGCGTTCGTCATCGGCGCCAACGATGGCGTGATTCCAGCGAAAGTGAAGGAAGACGGGCTGATGGCGGAAGTGGAGCGCGAGCAGCTGCGTGAGTTGGGGGTGGCGCTCGCCCCAGGGGGGCGGGAGCAGCTGTTTTATGACCCGTTTTTTGTCTACTTGGCACTTGTTTGTCCGAGCCGGCGGCTGTATGTTACATATCCGCTTGCTGATAGGGAAGGGAAAGCATTGATGCCGTCGCCGCTCATCAAGCAGCTTACGGAACTGTTTCCGCATGCGCCGGTGCATCTGTGCGGCAACGACCCGTTCGACGCCCCGGCAGAAAAAGCAGAGGCGTTCGTGACCGCGCCGCGGGCGACGCAAACGTATTTGATCAGCCAGCTTCGAGCATGGAAGCGCAACTACGGCATCGATCCGCTTTGGTGGGATGTATATAACACGTTCATCGGCCATCGGGACTGGAAGGAGCCGGTGCGGCATGCCGTCTCCGCGCTCTTTTATACAAACGGAGCGACGCCGCTCAAAAAACAGTGGAGCCAGCGGCTGTACGGCAAAAAAATTCAGGCGAGCGTCTCGCGCATGGAGCAGTTTCAAAAATGCCCGTACGCCCATTTCGCATCGCACGGGCTGCGGTTGAAAGAGCGCAACGTTTTCCGACTTGAGGCGCCGGATGTTGGGCAATTGTTCCATGCCGCCATCAAGCAAATCGCTGACCGGCTGCGTGAACAGCATCTTGATTGGCGCGAACTGTCAAGATCAGACTGTGAACGGCTGTCGGCCGAAGCGGTCGAGCGAATCGCCCCGCTTATCCAGCAGCAAGTGCTCTCAAGCTCTCATCGCTATGAATATATGAAACGAAAATTGAAACACGTCGTTGCCCGTACAACCCATGTGTTAAGTGAGCATGCGCGGGCGAGCGGTTTCGTTCCGATCGGACTTGAGCTGTCATTCGGCCCCAATGGCGACCTGCCGCCGCTTCGGTTTCGGCTTCGCGATGGCACAGTGATGGAGCTCGTCGGACGGATCGACCGCGTCGACAAGGCGGAAAGCAGCCAAGGGGTGCTTCTTCGCATCATCGATTACAAATCGAGCGCGAAAACGCTCGATTTGACGGAAGTATATTACGGCCTGGCGCTGCAAATGTTCACCTACCTGGACATCGTGCTGACGTATGCCGAACAGCTCGTCGGCCAGCCGGCCTTGCCAGCCGGGGTGCTTTATTTTCACATCCACAATCCGATCGTTCAAGCGAAGCAATGGGTGGATGATGAGGTGGAAATGGCGAAAAAGCTGCTTGAACCGTTTCGGATGCGCGGACTGTTGCTCGCTGACGTCGAGGCGATCCGGTTGATGGACAACCGAACGGAAGACGGACAATGGTCGCTGATTGTGCCCGCTCAGCTTACGAAAAGCGGATCGATCCATTCGCGTTCGTCGGTGGCGAGTCCATCCGACTTTGCCGCGCTCCGCCAGCATGTCCGCCGTTTGTTCATCGACATCGGCGGGCAAATCGCCGACGGCGTCGTGTCGATCGCCCCGTACAAGTTGAAAGATAAAACAGCGTGCGAGTTTTGCGTCTTCAAACCGGTCTGCCAATTTGATGAGGCACTCTCCGGCAACGAATACCGGAAGCTTGCCCCGCAAACGAAGGAAGCGGTCATCGAAAAACTAGCGGAAGGGAAGGAAGGATAAATGAACGCCACGATTCGCCCGAAGCCGGCTGGGAGCCGATGGACGGATGAACAATGGAAGGCGATCGCCGCGGGTGGCCGAGACATTCTTGTCGCCGCGGCGGCCGGATCCGGGAAAACGGCCGTTCTTGTCGAGCGGATCATTCAAAAAGTGACGGCGGAAGAAGGAGCGGTCGATATCGACCGGCTGCTTGTCGTTACCTTTACCAATGCGGCAGCCGCGGAGATGAAAGCAAGAATCGGTGAGGCGCTCGAGCGGGAATTGGCCAAGCGTCCGCATTCGCTCCATTTGCGGCGCCAGCTCAGCCTGCTTCCCCGCGCCGCGATCTCGACGCTCCATTCCTTTTGTTTGGATGTCATTCGCAAATATTACTATTTGCTCGATTTGGATCCGTCGTTTCGCATCGCGGATGAAACGGAAATCGAGCTGTTGAAAGAGGATGTCCTTGAAGAGCTGCTTGAGGAGGAATACGGAAAGCCGGACAACGAGCGGTTTTTCGCCGTCGTGGATGCCTATACGGGCGACCGGAGCGACGCCGAGCTGCAGGAGATGATTGTCGCCCTTTATGAATTTTCCCGCTCCCATCCGGAACCAGATGAATGGTTGGCCGGTTTGGCCTCGATGTATGACGTCGATGAACGGACGGATATCAAGACGCTGCCAGCAGCCCGCTATATCGCGCAACATGCCGCGATGGAGCTGGCGGCGGCCAAACGGCTGATCCGAAGGGCGCTTGAGCTCGCCGAAGAACCGAGCGGGCCGCGGCCGTATGCCGAGCGGCTATGCGAAGATCTGGAGATGATCGCCAAGTTAGAGGCGCAACTTTCCGGGCCGTGGGCCGAGCTGCATCGCGCGCTAAAGGCGCTGTCGTTTGGGCGGCTGCCGGCCTGCCGCGGCAAGGACTATGACGAGCGGCTGATCGACGAAGCCAAATCGCTGCGTGATCAGGCGAAAAAGAAAGTGGAGGCGCTGCGCGACAATGTGTTTTCGCTCGATCCATCCGTTTGGCTCCGCCATATGAGGGAAATGAAGCCGATCGTTGAAACGATCGCTAACCTTGTCCGCCGTTTTGCCGTCATGTTCCAAGCGGCGAAACGGGAAAAAGGAATCGTTGATTTTTCTGACTTGGAACATTATTGTTTGCATATTTTGCGGCGGCGCGATCCGGAAACGGGCGAATGGCAGCCTTCCTCCGCCGCCTTGGAATACCAGGCGCAGTTTGATGAAGTGCTTGTTGACGAGTATCAAGATACGAACCTCGTTCAAGAAGCGATTTTGCGGATGGTAAAAAAAGGAAGCGAACGAACAGGCAATTTGTTTATGGTCGGCGACGTGAAACAGTCGATTTACCGATTCCGCCTTGCCGAGCCGATGCTGTTTTTGGACAAATACAAACGATTCACCGCCGATGGGGAAGAAGGGGGGATGAAAATCGACCTCGCGAGCAACTTCCGCAGCCGCCGCGAAGTGCTTGACGGGACGAATTTTCTGTTTGCGCAACTTATGGGGGAAACCGTCGGCGAAATGGTTTACGACGAAGCGGCGCAGCTGAAATACGGCGCCGATTACCCGGAAGGGGAGGATGCGGCGCCGGAAGTCATGATCATCAACCGGCAGCGTGCGGCGGAAGAGGACGAAGAGGAAGCGGCTGAATGGGAAGCGGCGGAGCTCGAGGCGCGGCTGATGGCGAAAAAAATCAAAGAGATCGTTTCCGCTCCGTTTTATGTATACGATCGTTCGAGCGGGCAGCCGCGGCGCGCCATGTACCGTGACATTGTCATCCTTGTCCGCTCGATGACGAATGCGCCTCAGATGATCGAGCAGTTGCAAGCGCAAGGCATCCCGGCGGCCGCGGATTTGTCATCCGGCTATTTTCAGGCGACGGAAATTTCGATCATGCTCTCCCTGTTAAAAGTGATCGACAACCCGCACCAAGACATTCCGCTCGCCGCGGTGCTCCGGTCGCCGCTCTTTCGTTTTGACGAGAATGAGCTCGCCATGATTCGCCTCGCCGATCCAAAAGGCACGTTTTATGAAGCGCTCTGTTCGTTTCGGCAAAAGCCGGCGGAAACAAAAGAGGAGGCCAACGCCCAAAGGAAAGCGGCGGCTTTCTTAGAGCGGCTCGAGGGCTGGCGTACGATGGCGCGCCGCCGCTCATTAGCTGATCTCATTTGGCAGCTGTACCGCGATACGCAATTTTACGATTTTGTTGGCGCACTGCCGGGCGGCAGGCAACGGCAGGCGAACTTGCGCGCTTTGTACGACCGCGCGCGGCAGTACGAGTCGACGTCGTTTCGCGGCTTGTTTCGCTTCCTTCGCTTCATCGAGCGGCTGCAAGAGCGCGGCGACGATTTAGGGGCGGCCCGGCCGCTCGGCGATCAAGAAGACGTCGTGCGCATCATGACGATTCACAGCAGCAAAGGATTGGAATTTCCGATCGTGTTTCTCGCCGGGCTTGCTCGTTCGTTTCATACGCGCGATTTGCATCACCCCTATTTGCTTGATAAAGAGCTGGGCTTTGCCGCCCGCTTTGTCCACCCGCGGCTGCGCATCAGTTATCCGACGCTGCCGCTGCTTTCCATCCAAACGAAAAAGCGGCTTGAACTGCTCGCTGAGGAGATGCGCATTTTGTATGTCGCGCTCACAAGGGCAAAAGAGAAGCTGTATTTGTTGGCGTCGGTCAACGATGCGGCCAAGGAGATTGAAAAATGGAAAAGCGCTGCTTCGGAACGCGGCTGGCTTCTCCCCGACGATGTGCGGGCTTCGGCCCGCTCCTACTTGGATTGGATCGGCCGGGCGCTCATCCGTCATCGGGATGGGGGGGCGCTTGCGGGAACGAAGGCGCCTGAAGAGGTCGCCTCTCACCCGTCTGTATGGCGTGTCGCCATCGTGCCGGCCGCCGATTTGCGCGGCGCAGAGGCTGCGAGGGAGGAGATGGATGGCGGCGTGCTTCTTGCCCTCGAACAAGGACGACCCGTTCCCGTAGAAGGAGGGTGGCAGAAGGAGGTCAAACGCCGCTTGTTGTGGCGGTATTCGTATGAGAAAGAAACGGCCGTGCGCGCCAAGCAATCGGTGTCAGAACTGAAAGAACATCGCGCGCTCTTTGGCGAGCAAGCGGACGAATGGCGGCCGCGACAAGGGACGGCTCCGGTGTTTTCTCGGCCGCGTTTCATGCAGGAGAAAACATTGACGCCGGCCGAAAAAGGGACGGCGCTCCATATCGTCATGCGCCATCTTGATTTGCAGGCGCCGCTTGATGAATCGTCGATCCGCAGTCAGATCGTCCGCCTTGTCAAAAAAGAGCTGCTGTCGGCAGAACAAGCCGAGGCGGTCGATCCAGCGGCCATCGCTGCCTTTTTCACTGCAGATCTTGGCCGCCGCCTTTGCGCCGCCCGCGAAGTGCACCGTGAAGTGCCGTTCAGCTTGGGGCTTAAAGCGGCTGAACTGTACGGCGGCGAAGGGGCGGAAAGCGGCCGGCGCGTCCTCGTGCAAGGGGTGATCGACTGCGTGTTTGCCGACGAATGCGGCTATGTGATGATTGACTATAAAACAGATGAAGTCGTCCACCGTTTTGCTGGGCAAGAGGAAGAAGCGGCTCGTTTTTTGCTCGGCCGCTACGGGACGCAAATGCGCTTGTACCGGCGGGCCATCGAGCAAATTTGGCGTGCGCCGGTGGCGGAATGCTATTTGTATTCGTTTGACGGCGGGTTTGTTGTGGCTGTGGAGTGATGCAAGGGGGGAAAGAGAGAATGCGGATTTTGCATACCGCGGACTGGCATTTGGGGCGAACGCTCGAGGGACGGAGTCGGATGGCCGAGCAAGAGGCATTTGTTGATGAGCTTGTGGAGATTGTCAAGAAAGAACAAATCGACATCATCCTTGTGGCCGGCGACGTATTCGACTCCGTCAATCCGCCGGCGGCTGCGGAACAACTGTTTTATGAAAGCCTTGCCCGCCTGTCCGACAAAGGACGCCGCCCGGTGGCAGTCATCAGCGGCAACCACGACCACCCCGACCGGATCAGCGCTGCCCGGACGTTGATGTGTGCGCACAACATTTTTCTTTTCGGCCGCCCGCAAGCGGCTGTTTGCCGGATTGACGTTCCATCACGCGGCGAAACGATGATGCTTGCTCCATTGGCCTATCCGTCCGAATCGCGCCTTGCTGAGCTGTTGTCATCCGACTGTAAGGAGACGACGATGCGCGATCGGTACGATGACCGCATCCGCGCCCTATTAGCGGCGATGGCCGCCTCGTTCACAGCGGAGACCGTCAATATCGCGATGAGCCATCTTTACGTTGCTGGCGGACGTACGTCCGATTCCGAGCGGCCGATTGAAGTCGGCGGCGCTTATACGGTGGCGGCTGAGAGCTTGCCGAAAGCCGCGCAATATGTGGCGCTTGGCCATCTGCACCGGCCGCAGGATGTCAAGCAGGCACAGACGGCGGCGCGCTATTCCGGCTCGCCGTTGGCGTACAGCTTTTCCGAAGCCGGTCAAGCCAAATCAGTCACGGTCGTTGACGTGCATCCAGGCGGGGCGGCCAAGGTGGCGGAGATACCGCTCGCTGCCGGCAAACCGCTCATCCGTTGGAAGGCGACAGAGGGGCTCGCTCAAGTATACCGCTGGTGTGAGGAAGGAAGAGACCGATCAAGCTGGATCGATTTGGAGATCCATGTGACCGAGTCGTTGACAATGGACGAAATTGATCGGCTGCGTAAGCTTCATCCCGGATTTGTCCACATTCGCCCGGTGCTTCCCAATCGGGCGGAAGAGATGATGGAAATGAGCCGCGAGCCGCTTTCACTTGAAGAAATGTTTCACCGCTTTTACGAACGGCAGACTGGGGGACAAACGCCGGATGAAGAGCTCGTCCGCCTCTTTTTGGAGCTGGCGGCGGAAGAAGAGAAGGAAGGGGAGGAAGAATGAAGCCGATCTCGCTGACGATCGCCGGGCTTCATAGCTTTCGTGAAAAGCAGACGATCGATTTCACCGCACTGTGTGAGGGCGGTGTGTTCGGCATTTTCGGGCCGACGGGAAGCGGCAAATCAACGATTTTAGACGCCATGACGCTCGCCTTGTTCGGCAGCGTCGAGCGGGCGGCCAACCGCACGCAGGCGATCATCAACCACGCCGAGCAAGAGTTGTTTGTCTCGTTTACGTTTGAGCTGGAAAATGCGGCAGGAGCGAAACGGTATACAGTCGAACGAAGCTTAAAAAAAGTGGACGAATGGCGGACGCGCAGCGCCGTTTGCCGCCTGATCGAGCATCGGTCCGAGCCGGTCGTGCTCGCCGATAAACTATCGGAGGTGGACAAGGCGATCGAGCAATTGCTCGGCTTGACGATGGAGGATTTCACCCGGGCGGTCGTCTTGCCGCAAGGAAAATTTGCCGAATTTTTATCGCTCAAAGGGTCGGAGCGTCGGCAAATGCTGCAGCGCCTCTTCCATCTTGAGCGGTATGGCGATCAGTTGAATAAAAAGTTGAAAGACCGGCTTGCCGCCGCTCGGCAAGAATGGGAAAAAATCGAAGCGGAAAAAGCGGGGCTTGGCGATGCTTCAAAAGCAGCGCTCAAGCAGGCAGAGGCGGATGTGCGGGAGCTCGCGGGGCTGTTTACCAAGCGAAAAAAAGAGCTTGAGGAAGTCGAAGCAGATGTGGAACGAACAAAACAACGATGGGCGTGGCAGCAAGAAAAAGAAGCGGTCGAACAAGAGCTTGCCGCACTGCACCGGCATGAGCCCGCTATCCGCGAGCTGGAAGTGAAAAAAGAGCGCGCTGAGCAAGCAGAGCGCATCTGGCCGTATTGGGAGCAGTGCGAGCAGGCATGTCGCTTGCGGGCAGAGGCGTTTCGTCGGTATGAAAGACTGGCGCGTCGATTAGAGGAAGCCCAATTGAGCTATGAAGAAGCGGCGCGGCGTTATGAACGGGCGCGCCAAGAAAAGGCGCAGCGCGAACCGGAATTGCTCGTCCAGATGGAACGGCTGCGGCAGGCGGCGCAGCTTGAGCAGCAAATGGAAGTGCTTGGACAGGAGCTCACAGCTCTTCGTGAAGAGAGGAAGCGACTCATTGCCCAGGAGAAGGCAGCTGTACGCCGGTTTGAAGAGGCGTCGGTCTGGTATGAGCGCGGCGCGAAGCGGCAGCGGGAGTTGAAAGAAGAACTGAAACAGCATGAAGAGGCGCTCGATAGAAAAGATGAGGCAGAGCGGGCGTACAGGCAGAAGCAGCATATTGAGCAAGCGGCGTCAGCCATCGCTCGCGTCGATGCCCAACTTCAGCAAAAGGAGGCCGTTTGGCGTCGGGCGAAAGAGGAAAAGTTGGAGCGGGAACGCCGATCAGCCGCTGTCGGCTCCCGGCTTCAAGAGCTGTTCCGGCGTATGGAGCGGACGTATCGTTTCGTCTGCTGGCGGCAGCAGGACGCTGAAAAACAATTGTATACGTTGCAGAAAACCATGGAGGCGGAGCGACAACGAGCCGAAGAAGCGCGGACGGCGCAACTCGCCTCCGCCTTGGCTGAGCGGCTCCGTCCCGGCGAGCCGTGTCCAGTGTGCGGATCGCGCGAGCATCCGCATCCGGCCGCCGCACCGAACGATGTCCAACTTGAGCGTCTGTCCGAGCTTGAGGCAGAGCGGAAGCGGTATGAACAAGATTGGCAAATGATCATTTCGTTCAAGGTGCAGCTCGAGCAGCTCGCCGAGCTGGCGGCAGGCCATGAAGCGCCGCCTCTGTTTGCCGAAAGCCGCTCGGTGGAGGAGGCCGTCGACCTCACTGTGGAAGTGCGGGCGCTTGGGCAAGAGGTCATTGAATTGAAAGAAGCGGTCTACCGGGTGCTTGCCCAATGGAATGAAGCCGAGTCAGCGCGGCGCGAAGCGGAGAAAGCGTGCCAATGGATAGCGGCGGACATCGAAGCGCTGCAAGTTGAAAAGCAGCGGCTGGAGGAAGAGCGGCGGCTGCTTGAACAGCAATGGCGGCAGATGTATCCTTTCCTTTCGCTTGAGACGATCGATGCGGTGTATGAACAGCTGTGTGAACGGGAAAACGTGCGGCGCGACGTGCAAAAACGGCTGGAGGACAGCGTGCTGTTTTTAGAGGAAAAACAGCGGGCGAAAGAGGAAGCGGCCAAAGAGCGGAGCCGGCTTGAGACGGAGCGGGTGCGTCTTGACTCACTGATTAGTGCCAAACAGCAGCAATGGAACGAATATGAGCGGCAACGGGGCGAGAAGGCGGGGGAAGGCCCAGCGGCTGTGCATCTTCAGAAGGCGGAGGCCGAATGGCGCCAGCTGCAAAACGGCGAGCAACAGGCGTATGAGGCCTGGCAGCGAGCCCAGCGGGAATATCAAATGCTTGAAAGCGAAACAAAAGCAGCCAAGCAGGCGTGGGAAGAAGGCGTCCGCCGCGAAGAAGAGGCGCTCGCTCGCTGGCGCGGCGCGCTTTTGGACACCATGTTTGCCGATGCCGAACAAGTCAAGCAAGCGAAGGCGGAAAAAGCGCAGCGAGATGAATGGGATGAGACAATCCGCCGCTATTGGCGCCAAATCGAGCAAGCCGAACATCGCCTCGCTCAGCTAGCCGCCGCCATCGGGGGGGCGACGGTGAGCGCTGAACAATGGGAGGCGATGCAGCGTGTATACGCCGAGTTGAAGGGGCAAGTGGAGGCGATGACGCAGCAGCTTGGGGCGGCTCAAGCGAAGGTGGAAGAGTTGAGAAAAAAACATAGCCGCTTTGTTGAACTGGAGGAGAAGCAGGCGGAGCTCAGCCGGCGCATCGAGCGGTATAAACAGCTGCAGGCGTTGCTTCGCGGCAACAGTTTTGTCGAATTTATGGCGGAGGAGCAGCTTGAGCAAGTCACCGCCATGGCTTCGGAACGGCTGCAGCGGCTGACACGGCACCGGTATTCGCTCGAATTGGATTCGCAAGGCGGGTTTCTGATCCGTGATGATGCCAATGGCGGCGTCAGACGGCCGGTATCGACGCTCTCGGGTGGGGAGACATTTTTGACGTCACTGTCGTTGGCGTTGGCGTTGTCGGCGCAAATTCAGCTGCGCGGTGAGTATCCGCTCCGCTTTTTCTTCTTGGACGAAGGGTTTGGCACCCTCGATGCTGAGCTGCTTGAGACGGTCATTTCTGCCTTGGAAAAGCTGCATACCGAGCGGCTGGCGGTCGGTGTCATCAGTCATGTACAAGAAATTCGCCACCGTCTGCCGCGACGGCTCATCGTCGAACCGGCTGAACCGTCCGGCCGCGGCACGCGCGTCTGGCTGGAAATGATTTGACACTCCGCACGCCTAAAGGCGTGGGATTCTTGGGTCGTTTGCGTCCTCATCCATTTCTGGTTCGGACCACGCCCAAGTTTAGGGGTGTGTCATCACCCCGTCCCATTGGGTTAGAGTGTACCTCGATGGGCGGCGCACCTGTGACCAGTGCGCTAGGTTCAGCGGCGAAGCCCGAAATCGCTTTGGCGATGTTGATCGCGCCATTCAAGTCGGCGTGGAGAGTGTATCCACACCTTTGGCATCGGAAGCGGATGCCGTTTCGGTTCGCTTTCTCTCGATGACCACATTGACACGTTTGGCTCGTGTAGGTTGGATTCACCCACTCCACGCGAATGCCTGCCATTTCCGCTTTATAGGCGATCATCGTTTGCAGTTGGTGAAATGACCAAGAGTGAAGGCTTCGCCCCGCTTCTTTGGCCGATGTTGCCCGTTTCCGAATCCCCGTCAACGCTTCCATCCGAATCACGCCAACACCGTTGGCGAGCGCAGCATTCACGATTTGACGGCTGATTTTGTGATTTTGATCCTTCATCCAGCGGGACTCTTTACGGCCGATTTTGCGAATCATATGAAGCTTCTTCGCTTGGCCCAGCCTTCGCCGCAAAGCCGCATAGCGTCGGCGAATGAAGGCGTATTGGTTCCCTTTGAAAAACCATGATTTCGTTCCCACGCTGGCCACAGCGATATAGCGAAGCCCAAGGTCAACCCCCATCACCTTTGTTTCGTGCCGCGGCTTCACGTCAAAGGTGACCGCAATAGCCAAGTACCATTTCTTTCTCTTTTTGTAGAGTTTAGCGGCCCCTTGTTTGGCGGTTCCATCGAGCAGCCGATTCAGCCACGCTTCTTGATAGGAACGCGTGACGACCGGCACGCCGATTCGCTTCTCCAGCGTGGGGAAGGAAACCGTGTAGAACGATCCTTTCTTTTCCACCTTTAGGTTTTGGTTGTTAAAGCAACACCAGAATGTCCGGAACTTCTTTGTTTTCTGGTTTTTCTTTTGGGACTTCACTTCTCGAATCGTCTGATTCACGACGGCGGAAGGAAACCGCTGCGACGAAAACACTTTAAACAGTTTGCTCGTCGCTTGATTCAGCTCGGGATGGTTCAACAGCCAATTCGCAAACGCGGTATTCACTTCTGTCATCCGTTCGTACATGTCTTGTTTGACTTTCGTTGGGTTGTGCAGTTCCAGCCTTAGTGTGATGGTCGGCATGGATTTACCTCCTTGCGACGATTACATGATACCGTTTCTTTCATCATCATTCAATAAGTATGAAGAAAACGGCTCGCTTTCATCCCACCCCTCAAGGAGTGGGCTTTCTCGCTCGCTGATCTGTAAATGGATAGCCCGTTGAGCTGAACGGGCTTTCGGGGAATAATGGAGAGAGGCGGTCGCAAAAGGTTGGTTTCCTTTCGATCAAGCACAATGTATGGTTTTTTAGATATAGAGGCAAATAAGCAAAGGTGTCCGGATCCTTTTGGGACACCTTCTCTTTTTGGTTTCGGCAGCGTTCGGCTGATAAGGTTGATGTTGGCAAATGAAAAGCGAGGGGATTCGTTTTCTGCCATGTTCAGTTGTTGGCGGCCACGTTTTGGTCGGATACATCGGGATCAAACGCGTTTGTAAAGCTGATCGCGTTGTTCGTCATCACAAAATCGCCGGTGTTGAATCCGCCGGATCCGGCTTGCGTTTTCGTGGCGACTTTTGGCGCGATGTACAGACAGTCGCCCATTTGCACGACAGCTCCGCTGCTGACGCTGTTGATTTTAATCGGGCCGACAAACGAAGGCATTATGAATCCCTCCCTCTTGTTGGCGCGCTCGACTCAGAGCCGGCCAGCTGGCGGATATGTTTCATTCTTGCCTCTGCCTCCGCTGTCGAGGTCGAGCCGATATGGACGATGGCGGACGAAGAAATGGCGAGCACGCGCACAGACTGAACGGAAATGACCGGGGACTCATGGAGCGTTTGGCGTGCAGCTGTCGGCGGTGGAGAAGTCCAGCGCGGGATCGGTTTCGCAAAAACAGGGAATATTTGTTCTCCTTCTGGGCCAAAAAACAGTTCGTATTGCCGCTGCACGGCTAAGGCGCGCGTGCGGGTGGAAATCCGTTCAGAGTCGCCGATTTGCAGCACGGAGCTAATAATCAACGTTTCAGCATGGAACGTTTGCACAACTGACGTTCGTTTCACGGCGTATCCCCTCGAGCCGGCACGAGCGGGACGAACGGGCCGATGATCAGCGATTCCGGTGGTGTGTCAAACGCGGATGACAAGTTGATCACATCAGCATCACCGATTAAAAACAGCGAGGCGCTGGCGACGGCCGTCAAGCGGATGTCACCGACATGCACGTCGCGGTTAATGACAGTATAGTTCACGTTGATTCCTCCCCTGAAGGCAAATGTTTCAAAAACGCATCGAGCGATTGTTCAATATCCGCTTTCACCTTTTGGAAGATCTCGTTTTCCACCGTTTCATCGCGATCGCCCGGGGGAACGTAGCCTTGATTTGCTTTCTCTTGCAAATAAAAGTGGATGCGTTCATCTGTCTGGCGGGCGATATCTTGCAAAATAAACTGCCGGTACGTATCATCAAGGCGGCGGCCGTATTGCTGCTCAAGGCGTTTTAACGTTTCCGACGCCTCCCCGTTGAGATAGGCGGCCACTTTTTCTTGAATCGGGCGCATGAGCACCGGCTCCGGCTTTGGAATGATGGTTTTGACCGGTTCGACGGCAAAGTCTTCAATTGCACCGCCGGCTCCGGGCGGAGCGATCCCGATGTTTAGCGTTCCTTCGAGCGTTTCCACTTTGAGCTGGTCAAATTTATATTCAATTCGTTCGATCGATGTGCGCGGCTGAGCCTCCATTTCCCGAAGCCGGGCTTCGAGTGAGCGGAGACGGCGTTCCAGAGCCCGTATTTTTTTGGTTTGCCATAATAAATAGCGGTGCAGTTGGACGAAATACTCGTAAATGCTCATTGTGCACCATCATCCTCTCCAAAGAGCCCTCTTACTTCAATATATGGACGGCCTTTCGCTCTCATCACTTTTTTCGCTGAATTTAGCGGGTGGCTGAATGGAGAGGAACGAGAGGAGCGGATGCACCGGGCGGCACGGTCGCCTGTGGGGCCGGACCGGTGAATCCGCCGGTGTTGGCAAGCGTTGAGAGCGCTTGAATGCTTCCGGCGCTGCCGATTTGCAAAACGGAAGAATTGGTGACCGAGCCGATCCGCAACTGGTGGATGCAGATGCTTTGGCTGATGTAAACGTGCACCCTCCTTCTCCTCCTTATACATTTCCGACGACATTTTCATCGGCGACATCGGCGTCATTCGTATTCGTATTGCTGTAATAGTTATAGATATGAAGCCCGTCGCCGGTGTTAAACGAACCGGCGCCAGCGAACGTTTTCGTCACGCTTTGCGGGGAAATCGCAAACACATCGCCAATATGGAACACGCCGCTGCTTCCGATGCTGTTCAGTTTGACGACTCCGACAAAAGCCGGCATGTGGGCATGCTCCCTTCCATGTTGTCTTCGTTGATACTAGTGTATGGGCGCAAGTTGCGAAACGTTCGTTTTAATTGTTGGCGGCATTATTGGAATCGAACACATCCGGGTCGCCGGTGTTTGTAAAGCTGACGAACGTATTCGTCTGCAGGAAGTCCCCGTTGTTGCCGCCGCCTGAGCCGGTGTTGGATTTCAACGTGCTCTTTGGCGTGATTTGCAAGACGTCGCCGAAATTCACCGTGCCGTCGCCGCTGACATGGGTGATCTTAATCGGACCGCTGATAAATGAAGGCATGAAGAGCCCCCTCCTTTTTCATCGTGTCGCTATCGTTATTGTATGAAAACAGAGAAAAAACGGTTCAATGCGGGGCGAGAGTCCAATTGTGGGAAGCAGCTCCCGCGTATGATAAAGAAAGGGAACGGGCAGAAAGGAAGGGGAAAGGGGATGCCAGCAATCGTCATTGGGGGGATTAAGGTGACGAACGTAAGCGGCAATGGCACTGTCAACATGGGGGATGTGCTGCAAATCGCTCCGAAAAGCACGACAAAGTCAAACTCAGGCGCCGGCGGCGGCAATACTGGCGATTTCTTGCAAACGAATACGTTTTGCAGCGTCACGAATACGGTCGATCCGGACGTCTCCGACGCCGGGGTGAAAGGAAATAACTAGCGATTGTCGAGACGATTCGCCTAGCATTCGTTTTTGGGCAAAAAGAAGAAACCGGGTTCTTTTTTGGCGCAATGGATCGGACTAACGAAGAAAGAGGACTGGCTTCAAAAGTCGTTTTACGACCTTTTGGGACGGGTCTCTTTTTCTTTATGCCATCTTTGTTATATAATACAATTGTGAATTTTCTAAAACTAAAACAGGGGGATGGGAGAATGAACGCACCACTCGTTCTGACCCATTTTTTAGACCGGGCTGTCGCTCTGTATGGGGACAAGCCGGCGATGATTTGTTCCGGACGGACGGTGACATACAGGCAGCTTGGCGAACGGGTGCGGAGGCTTGCCAATGGGTTGCGGGAGCTTGGCGTTCGCAAAGGGGAGCGCGTCGCGTATCTCGCTCCGAATACGCTGGAAATGCTGGAAGGGTTTTACGGTGTATTTGAAGTGGGAGGGGTGATGGTGCCGCTGAATACGCGGCTGAAACCGGATGATTACGTTTTTATTTTGAATCACAGCGAAACGAAAGTGTTGTTTGTGGATCAGGAGCTGTATGGGCTGATTGCACCAGTCAAAAACAAGCTTGAAACGGTCGAGGAGATCATTGTCCACCATAAAACAGAGGCGGCGATTGATGAAACCGCTTACGATGAATGGCTCGCCGCCCAGTCGTCAGCGCCGGTTCCGCGCCCGATGATCGATGAGAACGATATATGCAGCTTGCTATATACAAGCGGGACGACGGGCAACCCAAAAGGAGTCATGCTGACGCATCGGAACAACTATTTGCATGCGCTTGTGACGATGCACCATTTGCGTGTATCTGACCGAGATACGTATTTGCATGTGTTGCCGATGTTCCACGTCAACGGCTGGGGGGCGCCGTTTTACTACACCGCCAATGGCGCGACGCAAATTGGGCTGCGCAAAGTCGATCCGAAAATCATTTTTGAGCTTGTCAAGGAACATCAGGTGACGGTTATGCATATGGCTCCGACTGTGCTCACTATGTTGCTGCAATATTATGAGCAATATCAACCAGATGTCCCGGAAGGCGTGCGGATCGTCATCGCTGGTTCTGCGCCGCCGCCGGCGTTTGTCGCACGCGTTGAGGAAAAGCTCGATTGGGAGTTTATTCAGGTGTACGGCATGACCGAATCATCTCCGCTCAGCACGATTTCGCTCATTCGTCCGCAACTTGACGGACTGCCTGTGGAGCAAAAGCAACGGCTCAAGGCAAAAGCCGGCTATCCGATGATCGGCTGTGAAGTGAAAGTGGTCGATGAAAACGGCGACGAAGTACCTCATAATGGTCGAGCGATCGGCGAGGTGATCGTCCGCAGCCATGGCGTCATGAAAGGATATTGGAAAAACGAAGAAGCAACCGCCGCAACGATCCGCGACGGCTGGCTGTATACCGGCGATATGGCGACCGTCGATGAATACGGACATATTGATATCGTTGATCGGAAAAAGGATATTATTATTAGCGGAGGGGAAAATATTTCGTCGATTGAAGTCGAGGGTGCGCTTTATGAACACCCTGCTGTGCTTGAGGCAGCCGTCATTGCCGCGCCGCACGAAAAATGGGGCGAAACGCCGCATGCGTTTGTCGTCGTTCGTCCGGGGCACAACGTGACAGAGGAAGAGCTGATCGCCTTTTCTCGGGAAAAACTGGCCCATTTCAAAGCCATTACAGGCGTCACGTTTGTTGATGAGCTGCCAAAAACAGCCTCCGGAAAAATCCAAAAGGTGCATTTGCGCCGCCAATATTGGGATGCAGTTGGAAAATCGGGCCGCTATGTCAACTGATGGCACAGGCATGTGTCCTTGGGACGTGCAGAGGAGAGCAAGTCGAATGAAATGGATAAGGTGACAGGCGAGCTGGTCAAGCGATTTCCCGGCAAGGTGTCCCCGGCTTCGCAGGCGGCGAGGCGATGGAAAGAAGGGAGAATGGGATGGTTGAATTGTCGGAGCGAATCGCCGCGGCGGATGTGTTGCGTGGATTCGCCTTGCTCGGCATTTTGCTTGTCAACATCCGTTATGTTTCCTCGCCAGCGTTATACGACGAAAGCGTCAGGGGCGGTGCTTTTGACCGAGTTTTGGCCGCGGTCGTCGACGTGTTGTTTGAAGCGAGCGCCTATCCGTTGTTTGCGTTTTTATTCGGGTTCGGGGCGATGACCATGTTCCGCCGGATCAGCAGCCGCGGAAAGCGGCCGATTCCGATTCTGTTGCGCCGCTTCCTTTTTTTGATTGGGATTGGCGCTGTCCATGCGTTTGGCCTTTGGTTTGGCGATATTTTAATCCCCTATGCGGTCGCCGGATTCATCATGCTTTTCTTTTTCGCCGCCCCGCCGCGCTGGTGGTGGACGGCGGCTGTTGCTGTCTTTTTTCTTTTTCATGGCCTCATGGCGCTGCTAATGGCCCTCAGCATGTGGACAGGAGGAACGGAAACAGTTGGCGGCCACGAGGCTGAGGCGGCCGCAGCGGTTCGTCATTATCAAAGCGGAACGTTTGGCGATGTGTTTTGGCAACGTTGGCATGACTGGGCCTATGTCAACAGCGATGGCGGGCTGCTGTTTACGGTGTTGACCGTATTGCCCTTTTGTTTACTCGGCGGCTATGCCTCTTGCGAACGTTGGCTTGAACCCGACTGTCACTCGCCCGCCAAGCTGCGCCGCCTGATGAAGTGGGCGCTATGTTTTGGTTTAGCGCTGAAAACCATTCCGTATTGGGCTGGGGTCAACGACTTGACGATGTACATCCAAAACAGCTTTGGAGGCGCCGCATTGGCGGTGTTCTACGTGGCTGCTGCCGTGTTCGTCTGCGGGAAACGAAGTTGGCAGCGCGCTTGGCGGTGGTGGCAAGACGTTGGCAAAATGTCGCTCACCCATTACCTCGCGCAATCGCTCGTTTGCACGTCGCTGTTTTATGGTTATGGGCTTGGGTGGTATGGACGCACAAGCGCATGGCAGGAGATGTTGATTGCGTTTGCCTTGTATGCAACTCAAGTGTGGATAAGCCGCTTTTGGTTTGCGCGTTTTCATTATGGCCCGGTTGAGTGGATGTGGAGGTGGGGGACATACGGAACGCGGCCGCCGTTTCGCCGCCGGCCGGGGCAATAAAAACCCCCGTTTACTGGACGGACGGGAAAGGCGATTCCAACATTCTCGTGTGCTGCAAATATTGGTTGATCAATTGGTCAAGCTCTTGGCTGCATTCGATCGTCTCTTTGGCCGTGAATCCATACGTGAGCGCCAATTCGATCATTTGTTGTCGTTTTTCTTCAATTTGCAACAGAACCATTTCCTTCACCATCAATTCGTTTGAAATGTTGGTTAGGGTATGCCGTTTCGATGCAAGACGTTTGTTGCATGACGAAAGTCGCAATCGACTCCCTAGTGGAAACTAAACATTATTATACATATCAAGACGAAAAAAGGAAGCGATTCGGGAAAATAAGTGATAAATTTCCTGATTTAGACAAAATTCTACAAAAACAGGACTTTTTCGCCTTGATGGAGAATATCATCCTCAACGCGCCAAAATGGCGAAGGTGGGCGGAAGAGAAGAGTTCACGAAGCGTCCGCTGCATAACAAAGAAAGGGAGAGAGACACGATGAAACTGATCACCGCACTTTGCGATGGCGAAACGTTTGTCGGAGCCGTGCCGCAAGGGGACGACCGGGCGGTTCATTTGCGCCGCGCCGAACGGGCGATGGATGGAACGGAGACGATGCCGACGACGATGCTTGAAGCGATTGCCCAAGGGGAGGGGTTTCTCGTACGGGCGCAAAAAGTGGTTGACTGGGCGCTAGGCCATCCGACGCCGGAGTACGTTTATCGCCTCGACGATGTCCGTCTTTTGGCCCCGATCCCACGGCCGGCGAAAAACATTTTTTGCATCGGCAAAAACTATGTTGATCACGCACTGGAGCTCGGTGGCGCCGATGTGCCGGAGCATTTGATCGTCTTCACGAAAGCGCCGACAACGGTCATCGGCCATGAGGAAACGATTTTGCGCCATGCCGATGTCACGGATGAAATGGACTATGAAGGGGAGTTGGCGGTGGTCATCGGCAAACAAGGGCGGGCGATCCGCCGCGAAGACGCGCTTCATTACGTATTTGGATACACGATCATCAACGATGTGACAGCGAGAGATTTGCAGGAGCGGCACCAACAATATTTTCTAGGCAAAAGTTTGGATACATTTTGCCCGATGGGGCCATGGATCGTGCCGAGTCGGTTTGTGCCGAATCCAAACAATTTGCGCATCGAGACGCGGGTCAACGGCGAAGTGCGCCAGCACGCGAGCACGAAACAGTTGATTTTTTCCATTGAATCGATCATCGAGACGATCTCAAAAGGCATTACGCTTGAGCCGGGCGACATCATCGCTACAGGAACGCCGGCTGGAGTCGGCAAAGGGATGAACCCTCCGCGCTTTTTGCAGACGGGTGATGTCATTGAGGTGACGGTGGAAGGCATCGGCACGTTGCGCAACAAAGTGGGAGAGTAAACGGCGAAAGTGAGGAAGTTCCCATTGATGTTCGAAAGGCGTCCTCTTGAAAGAAAGGGCGTCTTTCGTTTTCGTGAAGTTTGTCAATCGTCCGCCCGCCGTGCTATGATGGGAAGGAACAAGGAATGGTTGGAGGGATGGACGTTGACGCATGCCCATATTACGAGCTGGCTCATCACGATTGTTTTGTTTTTCCTTGCGGTGTCGATGGAGCGGCAAGGGGCGGGCAAAGCCAAGATCGTGCAAATGGTGTTGCGGCTGTTTTACATTCTCACGATCGCGACGGGGGGGCTTTTGCTGCATAGCATTGCTTCGATATCTGCGCTTTATTGGCTAAAAGCGCTTGCCGGGCTGTGGGTGATCGGAGCGATGGAAATGGTTTTAGCAGCTGTAAAAAAAGGAAAAAGCGCAGCGGCAGGATGGACGCAATGGGTCATTGCCCTTGTGGTGACGCTGTTCCTCGGCCTGCTGCTGCCGCTTGGTTTTGACTTATTCTAAAGCGAAGCGGCAGCCTTCTATTGGTTGCCGCTTTTGTCGAAGGCGAAAATATGATATGGTAAAACAAACAATGTTTTTTGAATTTTTCGACCTTGTTGGTCAGCGGGAGGGGGCATGATCGTTTATGCGTTGGTTCAGCTGCCGCCGTGCCGAGGAGTTGGATCGTCTGTTCAGTGATCATTGTTCTTCCTTGGACGAGCCGCAGTTTATCCAAATCGCCGGCCGTGATGTGGGTGAAGTGGATCGAATGGTTGCTGAACTGGCCCGCCGTTGGCCGCGCGCCCATATGATCGGAATGGCAGGGCTGCTGCCAATGGCCGGTGGGCGAGATATTGCCGTTGGCATCGCGTCGATGCTGTCCTCCACCGTTTCATCGCTGGCGCTTCCGGCCGAGGAGTTTGATCGCCCGGACGAATTGGCGGAGCTCATTGCAGGGGCAGTCATTCACCGGGATACGGCGTTGCTTCTTCTATTTTCTGACCGCCGTTTTGTTTTGCCGTCCCTGCTTCGCCGCTTGCCGCTTGCCAATGAACGGATGGTCATGGTCAGCTGTGCGCTTCCTGAGGGCAGTGTGTTGTTTTCGTCCGACGGACGAATTGTGAGCGGGGGCATGGCCGTTTCATTCAGTGGAACTGCGCTTCGCAGCCACTGTATGGCCCCGTTTTTATGGGAGCCGGTCGGACGATCCTTCTCCATTACGAAAAGCAGCGGCCAACAAATTGATGAGCTTGATGGACAAAAGCCGTCATGGTATTTGGAACGATATTTAGGCAAAGAATTTATGGACCGTCTGCCGCTTTCCGGAGTGGAATTCCCGTTTCTTATCGAACGAAACGGGCGCGATGTCTGCCTGCCGATTGTCGCTCTCCATTCAGACGGTTCCGTTGCCGTAAGAGGTCACGTCCATGATGGGGAAAAGGTTCGTTTTTCCTATGTTCATGCCCCGTCCCTTTACTGGAGCGCGCGCGACGCCGCCATGCATGCGGCCAAGCAATCGGCTGAGGGGATGTTCTTTTACTACAGCGCGGCGCTCAGTGGGTATACGCGCCCGCTATTTGACGGTGTTGTGTCTGCTTTTGGACAGGCTGCATTCTTTCCGGCTGTCGAAGTATTCGTGAAAGACGCACATACAGCTACAGCGATGCGGACGGCTGCGTTTGCCGCTGTGTCGCTGACGGAAACAGCGGCATCAGCGGAGAACAGTTTGTCGTCGCCATTGCCGGCGCCGCCGGAAGGAATCATGACGCTCGCCCAGCTCATGTCAACATCGTCCCGCGACATGGAGCGGCTGCACGTCCGCCTGCAAATGTCGGAGCAACGCTACAAATCGTTGTTTGAGCATAACACGGACATTGTCTATTCCACAGATTTGCACGGCCGTTTGACAAGCGTCAATCCTGCCTTTGAACAAGTGCTCGGTTACAAAAAGGAAGAGATTTTGTATACGAATTCGCTCAAGTATATTCATCCGAATGATATTCCCCGCGTCACCCGCTATTTTTACCGAGCGCTGCGGGGGAATATCCAAACGTATAATTTGGAGATTCCGACGAAATCGGGAGAGCGGCTTTTGTTTCAAATGAAAAACATTCCCATCATTGTGGATGGCAAAAAGGTCGGCATTTACGGAATTGGACGCAACATTACCGAGCAAAAAAAGGCGGAAGAGAAAATCTCTTATTTAGCATATTACGACATCGATACGAACTTGCCCAACCGGACAAAGTGGATGGAATTGTTTTCCGAACAGCTGGATAAAGCCAAGCAGAAGCAGCGAACGATAGCGGTTGCTTTGATTGATTTAGACCGGTTTAAATGGATTAACGACAGCGTCGGCCATTACGCCGGAGATGACATTTTGCGCCAGCTTGTCGAGCGCATTCGCCGCGTCTTGCCGCCTAGTGCGGAGCTTGGTCGATTTCATGGCGACAAGTTTTGCTTGCTTTTTCCGCTCAAAACAGAGGTCCAGGCGGCGACGGAAGCGGCGCTCCGCATCGTGCGCGAAGTGGCGCGGCCGATTGTGTACGACGGAAAGGAATTTTTCGTTACGGCAAGCGTTGGTCTAGCGATGTTTCCAGATGACGGAGAGGACGAACATGCGCTGCTTCGGCACGCCGATATGGCGGTCAATATGGCGAAAAAAGGCGGCGGCAACCGGGTGGAGCGCTACTGTGCGCAAATGAACGAAGAAGCGATGCATCGGATGGAAATGGGTGGCCATCTGCGCAGAGCCATTGAAGAGAACGAACTGTTTCTTTGTTATCAACCGATTGTGGATGTACATACTCGTGCAGTAAAAGCAATGGAAGCGTTAATCCGTTGGCGCCACCCGAAGCTTGGGCTTGTACGGCCGGATGAATTCATCCCTTTGGCGGAAGAGACCGGGTTGATTCATGAGATTGGGCGATGGGTGTTGAAAACCGCCTGCAAACAAGCGAAGCGATGGCAGGAGATGACAGGGAATGACCAACTTGCGATTTTTGTCAATGTATCCGCTGTTCAGTTTCAGCATGAGCGGTTTGTGGATGATGTCAAACGAGCGCTTCGGCAGTCGCGTCTGTCGCCGTCGTGTCTGCATCTTGAACTGACCGAACATTCGATGCTCCGTTATTTATCCAACACGCTGCGAACGATGGATGAACTCAGGAAGCTTGGCGTCGGCATCGCCGTCGATGATTTCGGCAGCGGATATTCCTCGTTCCATTATTTAAAGAGGTTGCCAGCGACAATATTGAAAATTGACCGTGCCTTTATTGAACAATTGCATGCCAATGCTTCCGATGAGGCGATTGTCAGGGCGATGATTACGATGGGGCGCGGATTGGGGCTTGAGACGATCGCCGAAGGGGTGGAAACGCCGGAACAGCTCAACCGGCTTCGCGATTTGCAATGCACGTATGCCCAAGGGTATGGGATTTGTCCTCCGCTTTTGGCTGAAGAAGTAACGCTGTATGTGACCGAGAAGCAACCATGATCCCCCGCCCGGCGTTGATTGGCGGCGGGGGAGTCGATGTTTTTTTCATAAAATGTATTTCAGTGCAATATCGAGAAAGAGAAAATGTTGGCGTCACGCCGTTGATTTCACCAGTGGTTCCGCTCAGCCAATTTGGGCGCAAATCGTCCGCTCCCCGCTGTTTAGCGTAATTTCAAAACGATCGCTCGGTGTCTGTCCGCGTTCGTAATAGTGATGGACGCTGGCGATTTGTTTCGTGTTGTCATAAATCATGAAATTCACGCCAGACGATTTGGCAAACAATAGGCCGTTGTAGCAATATAAGCAGTCATACAGCGAGAACCCGAGGCTGTTCAGCCATTGAACAAACTGGAAAAAGGTTGAATCCGAAAGGGCGGCAAGCCATTGCTGATAGGCATACGTCAGCCGTTTGCGGAAACGGATGCGATCGCCGTTTTCGAGGGGAAAGACGCCAAGATCCGTGGCGACCGCGCCCTGATCCTGCCATTGCCCGGACAGCCAATGCCCGCAGTGAAACCATTCAATCCCTTGCTCGGCCATTTCTTCTACTAAAGAGGCTTCCTCTTCTTCGTCGTCGAAAAAGATCCATTCATCGTTGACGAGCTCCACTGTCCCATACACATACGCCCGCGGCTGTTCCACAATGCGTTGCAGTCGTTCCTCGATGTTCAATATTTCTCATCCTCCTTGTACTCCTCTGTTTTTCCATTTTTTTGCTGATTTATTCATGCGGTGACCGACGTCGGACAATTCATCGAAATGACGGGGGGTGCATAAAATGGAATCATGCCGACGTGGAGAACCATCGTGAATCAAAGGGGCGATCGCTGGAAACGATCGTGAAAAAAGAACGGACGAAATGATGGAAACGGGTGAGAACTTGCCATCTTTGATAAAAGAAAGGATTGGTTTGTATGTGTGGCATTACTGGCTGGGTCCATTTTGGGCGCAATTTGCGCCGCGAGCGGACGGTCATTGACAGCATGACAGAGACGCTCGCCAAACGTGGACCGGATGATACAAATACGTGGCTGGACACTCATGTCGCCTTCGGCCATAAACGGCTTGTCGTCGTGGATCCGGCTGGCGGCAAACAACCGATGGTCCGGCAAAAAAACGGACATCGTTATACGATCGTCTATAACGGCGAGCTGTATAATACGGAAGACATTCGCAAGGAACTGTTGCGCCAAGGCTATCGATTTGATGGTCATTCCGATACAGAAGTGTTGCTTGCCGCATATATGGAATGGAAGGAGAAATGCGTGGATTGGCTCAACGGCATTTTTGCCTTCGCCGTTTGGGATGAGGAGCGCGAGCTGTTATTTATGGCGCGCGACCGGCTCGGAGTAAAGCCTTTGTTTTATCGAGAAGATGGCGGGGGGTTGCTGTTTGGCTCGGAAGTGAAAGCCATTTTGACCCATCCCGATGTAAAGGCAGAAGTCAATTATGAAGGATTGGCGGAAGTATTCGGACTTGGGCCGTCGCGCACGCCGGGGCACGGCGTGTTTTGTGGTGTTCAGGAGCTGCGTCCAGCGCACGCGTTGACTTTCTCTCGCAGCGGGCTTCGCATTTGGCGATATTGGAATGTCGAAAGCGACGTCCATCGCGATTCATTCGAGGAAACGGTCGAAAAGCTGCGCTTTCTATTGACGGATGCGGTCACGCGCCAACTCGTTTCCGATGTACCGGTTTGCACCTTCCTTTCTGGTGGGGTCGACTCGAGCGCCATTACGGCGATTGCTGCCAATGCCTTCGCGGCAGCTGGAAAAGGGCCGCTGCACACCTACTCGATCGATTATGAAGGGAACGACCAGTATTTCAAAGCCAACGATTTTCAACCAAACACGGATGCGCCCTTTATCGAACAGGTGTCAAACCAATTTCAAACGGTTCATCATCGCTGCGTGATCACGCAAGAGGAACTGTTCCGCCATTTGCATGAAGCCGTCATCGTCCGCGACGTTCCGGGCATGGCCGATGTGGATTCTTCGCTTCTTTGGTTTTGCAAACAAATTCGCGAACGGTTTGTCGTCAGCTTATCAGGGGAGTGCGCCGATGAAATTTTCGGCGGCTATCCATGGTTCCATCGGCCGGACGATTTGGCGCGGAAAGGATTCCCATGGATGCGCTCGATTGAGGCGCGCATCGGATTGTTAAAGGAAGAATGGCGGCAAAAGCTCCGACTCGATGATTATGTGCAAATGCGTTATGAACAAACGCTTGCGGAAGTGCCGCGTCTCGAGGGGGAAAGCGCCGAGGATGCGAAGCGGCGTGAGCTGTTTTACTTAAATATGATTTGGTTTATGACGACACTGCTTGACCGAAAAGACCGGATGAGCATGGGAGCAAGCTTGGAAGTGCGTGTGCCGTTCGCTGACCATCGCATTGTCGAATACGTTTGGAACATTCCATGGGATATGAAAATGTATGGAGGACGAGAAAAAGGCCTTTTGCGAAAAGCGCTCGAGGGATTGCTTCCCGAAGAGGTGCTCTACCGGAAAAAAAGCCCCTATCCGAAAACGCACCATCCTCTATATACGAAACTTGTCAAGCAATGGCTTGAGCAGTTGCTCCATGACCGCTCTTCGGTTTTGCACGAGTTTTTCGACCGGGAAAAATTGTTGGCGCTCATTGAAACAGAAGGGAAGTCGTTCCAAGTGCCGTGGTTTGGGCAGCTGATGACCGGTCCACAGTTGCTCGCTTACCTTGGCCAAGTGCACGTTTGGTTTGATCATTACGGCATTCGCATTAAAGAATAAGAGCTGCGCCTACGCGCAGCTCTTATTCGATTTGGCGGCGCTACGCCATTTTTGCTTGTGGCACCATCGTTTTTTTCATCCAGACGCGCGACCGCCAGCGCCAAAGCATCAACAGTCCGCGCATCCATTCGTCGGCGATGAACGACAGCCAAATGCCGACGAGGCTAAATCCGAGGGCGATGCCAAATACGTAAGCGATGGTCACGCCGACGCCCCACATCGACAAAATGCCCATATAGACAGGGAATTGCACATCGCCAGCGGCACGAAGCGAGCTGATAATCACTAAAGTGAACTACCCACCACCTACGCTTCGCTTAGAGGTGGGGGCTTCAAGCGACTTGTGTGTGTTCGCCGAATGGTAAGCCACACACAAGAACCCTTTACGCTTCCCTTCGTTCCGAAGGTGTCCGTTCTAGCCATATTCTATCATACTCGTTGGCTAACGCCAACCGACATTCATCTCCCACTTTCACTTCGTTTAGAAGTGGGAGACTTCTTTCGGAAAGATGTTAAAGCGATGATTTGGTTCGCCACACCGACGGCAGCAACCGCGTGATCTGAATACTGGCTGAGCATCAGTGTATCGGCGTTGCCCATCACCATATAGAGCAACGTTTCAATAAAAATTGGCCACGTCAAGGAAAACAGTGACCGCGTTTTGGCCTCACGGCGCATGTTGAGACAACTCCTTTTTCTTATTCCGACTTGAACGATATATTCAGTTTAGCTAGTTTGTTGCATAATGGAAAGAGAAAGAAGCGATTTTGCTTGCACATTTCCGACAAAAGAGGGGAGAGGCCGATGGATACGGTCACATTTTCCATGCCGCCGTTGCCGGTGTTCATCAAAGGGGCAGAAAGTGTATTTCTGGAAGGAAAGAAGCATTTCCGCCGCACATTTTCCGTCTTTGATTTGCTTTACGTGAAACGAGGCTGTTTGTATATGACAGAAAACGGGCGCGAGTTTGCGGTTGGCAGTGGCCACTATTTGTTGTTGATCCCGGGGAGGGAACATTACGGACACCGCCCATGCGAAGAACGGACGGAGCTGGTTTGGCTTCATTATTTTGCTGCCAGACTTTGCGGTCGTTTCCGATTGCGGTGTCAGCCGGCAGATAGTGATCGAAAAGGAGGCGACATACACCGAGCCGATCCAATACCGGCTCTCCATACGTCAATATGGCGAAGTCAAGCAGCGCGAGCGGGTGGAACAGCTGCTAAGTCAAATCGTGGAACAAAGCATTCGGCGGGATATCGATCAGCCGCTCCGGCAGCTGCTGTTGTTCATTGAATTCCTTTGGCACTTGCAAAAACAAGAGCTTTCCGTCCCGAGTGCGTCTGAACAGATCAGCGCCGCGGTGGTTGCGTATATCGAGAAACATTTCAGCGAGCCGATTACACTGGACATGCTCGCGCAGGAGCTCCGATTCCACCCCGACTACATCACCCGCTGCATGCAAAAAACGATGGGCATGGGATTTAGCCGCTACTTGGCGCATTATCGGCTGTCAAAGGCAAAGCAATGGTTGGCGGAGACGAACGAGACGATTGAGGCGATCGCCAAGCGGGTTGGCATTGACGATGGCGCCTACTTTTCGCGCCTGTTTAAAAAGGTGGAAGGAATCACGCCGACTGAATATCGGCGCATGGCGCGGCGTAATTGACCTCCTTCTATGCCGGTGGTATAGATGGGGACGGTCAGCAAAAGATCAAACCGGTGCAGTTTGTCCGTTGCACCGGTCGCCTTTCCTGTATTTGCGCTCATCCATCGTTTGTCGCGGCGCCGCCTTACCAGCTTTCGATCGCGTAAAGCACGAACCCGTACGGCGGCAAGGAGACGCAAAGTGTTTCCGCCTCTGCAGCGAACCGCTCCCCTGTCAGAAGGTTGACCAGCCATTTTCCACGCGCATCGATTGGCATGGGAATTTCTGCTGCTTCGTTGCTCCGGTTGATGATGATCATGACCGTTTCATTGCCATCCGTTTTTTCATAAACAAGATGGTTCGCTTCATCATCGGCGGCGAGAAAAGCAACATCGCCGCGTCGAAGCGCCCGATATTGCTTGCGAAGAGCGATCAGTTGCTTGACATGTTCATACAGTTCTTTGTTTTGCTTCTCTGGATCCCACACCATACATTTCCGGCATTCCGGATCGTTTCCGCCCGTCATGCCGATCTCATCGCCATAATAAATGCATGGCGAACCAGTGAACGTGAGCTGGAACAAAAACAACAACTTCGCTTTGCGGACGTCGCCGCCGCAAATCGTGAGCAGCCTTGGTGTATCATGGCTGCCAAGCAAGTTGAATGCCGCTTCGTTCACATGTTTCGGATACGAATGAAGGAGCCGAACCATGATATCGGCAAACTGGCGGGCGCTGATTTCCTCTTTCGCGAAAAAGCGAAGCGCCCCGTCCGTGAACGGGTAGTTCATGACGGCGTCAAACTGGTCGCCGCGCAACCAAGGCATGGCATCATGCCAAATCTCGCCGAGAATGTACACATCGGGCTTTAGTGCTTTCACCGCCTGACGGAATTCTCGCCAAAACTCGTGGTCAATCTCATTGGCAACATCAAGACGCCAGCCGTCAATGTCAAACTCGCGAATCCAGTATGTCGCGACATCAAGCAAGTAGCGCTTCACTTCCGGATGAGCGGTGTTGAGTTTCGGCATTTGCGGCACGAACGCAAACGTGTCGTAATTCGGGCGCGGCTCCGTTTGGAGCGGAAACTCGCGAATATGGAACCAATCTTTATACCGAGACGCTGCACCGTTTTTTAACACATCTTGAAACGGGGCAAACTCATAGCCGCAATGATTGAAGACTGCATCGAGCATGACGCGGATCCCTTTTTCATGGCAGTGCTTGACAAGTGTTTTCAACGTCTCTTTGTCCCCAAAGTGCGGGTCGATTTCAAAATAATCAGCGGTGTCGTATTTATGATTCGAAGGCGCACGGAAAATCGGCGTCAAGTAAATGCCGGTGATGCCGAGATCAGCCAAATAGTCAAGGTGATCGATGATTCCTTGCAAGTCGCCGCCAAAAAAGCTCGTCGGCGTCGGGTCCTCGCTTCCCCACGGCCGCGCTCCTTTCGGACTGATGGCCGGGTTGCCGTTGGCAAACCGCTCGGGGAAAATTTGATACCATACGGTGTCTTTTACCCAGTCCGGCGCTTGGAATAGGTCGACCCGATGAAGAAAGGGGAAGCAAAAGTAGTAAGCGGTGTCGTCGCTCGGAGCTTCATGGTAAAATCCTTTTTCCGTATAGACCAGTTTCTCGTCCCCAGCTCGAAGCACAAACCCATAGCGCAGCCGCCGATATGGCGGTTTGACCTCGGCGAACCAATAGTCAAACAACCCGTCGCTTCCTGTTTTCCGCATCGGCATCGTTTGAAACTGCCAGGCGCCATCGTGCCATTCGTACGGATCGCCAAAAAGCAGCTCGACGTGGTCGACATCATGTTTCTTTGTTTGAAGCCGGAGATGGAGCGTCTCGCTGTCATAAGCATAAGCGAAGTTGTCGGTTGAGCGGTGGTGGATGGCTTCTTTCCTCATTTTCTTTTTCCTCCTTTGTTATCCGAAGCAATCGTTTGCATTCATGACTCGTTATAATAAAAAGTACGTTAAGAGAAAAGAAAAGTCAAATTTTATAGAAAAAAGGCTTGTAAAATGAAAAATAGGCGTTATAATGGAGATGAGTGGTGCAATCGTTTTCATAGAAAGGGTTGAAATTTATTTGTGCAAACGTTTGCTTTGTGATTGTACCGCTAAGATTCCGTCATGATGACAGGAGGGGGATTATGAGAAAAGCGTTATCTTTCTTTCTCATGGCTGTTTTGTTGATTGGCGTGCTGAGCGCCTGCGGTCCTAAGCGCGATGTCCAGCAGCCGAAAGGAAATGACCAAAAGACGGCAGAACAGGACAAAAAGCCAGAGAAACTCGTCGTGTGGGTGAACGATGATGAAAAACAAAAACAAGCGTTAAAGGATATTTTTCAAAAGTACACAGAAAAAACGGGAATCAAAATCGAAACGGTAGCTGTCAACATGCTCGACCAAACAAAAAAACTGGCGCTCGACGGACCGGCTGGCAAAGGGCCGGACGTGTTCTATCAACCGCATGACCGCATCGGCGACATTGTGTTGCAGGGACTGGCCGACCCAGTCGACCTTGGCGATGCAAAAGGCGAGTACAGCCCGACAGCCATCAACGCGGTCACCTATGACGGGAAGACGTATGGCGTGCCGATGGTCGTCGAAACGTACGGCGTGTTCTACAACAAAAATTTAGTTTCAGAAGCGCCGAAAACGATGGAAGACTTGATGAAGATCGCCAAGGAAAAAACGAATGCGGCCAAAGATCAATACGGCTTTTTGATGGAAGCGGCCAACTTCTATTTTGTTTATCCGTTTTTTGCCGGCTATGGCGGCTATGTGTTTAAAAATGAAAACGGCAAATACGATACAAGCGACATTGGGCTCGTGAATGATGGAGCCGTCAAAGGAGCCGAACTCGTCCAATCGTGGTTTAAAAACGGCTACATTCCGAAAGAAATCACAAGCGATATTATGAACGGACTATTTACGAAAGGAAATGTGGCCGTTGCCATCACCGGACCATGGAACATCGCGTCGTATAAAGAAGCATTGGGCGACAAATTGGCGACCGCGCCGCTGCCGGTTTTGGACAACGGCGAGCATCCGAAATCGTTCGTCGGCGTAAAAACATGGATGCTCTCCGCCTATTCGCAAAACAAAGAATGGGCGATCGACTTCATGAAATTTGTGACGAACGAAGAAAATTCGCTCCATTACTATGAAGTGGCAGGTGAAATGCCGGCGAATGAAAAAGCGTTGACGAATGAGAAAATTACGAACGACCCGCTGATCGCCGGTTTTGCGGAGCAAATCCAATACGGCGAGCCGATGCCGAACGTGCCGGAAATGTCGCAAGTGTGGGAGCCGATGGGCAATGCGTTGCAATTTATCGCAAAAGGCGACAACCCGAAAGCGGTGCTCGGTGAGGCGGTCAAAACGATTCAAGATAAAATCGCCGCCAGCGGCGCTGGAAAATAACGCGTGATGTCGTGGTGGATAGGATCAGCCCTATCCACCATTCTTATCCATATGATAGGGGGGATTGGAATGCCGGAAGCAAACGTCCGCCATCGGCCGGCGGTGGCGATGGCGTTGTCGCTCTTGTTTGCCGGCCTTGGGCAATTGTACAACCGCCGGTATGTCAAAGGCATCTTGTTCATCATCATTGAGGCTTCGTTTTTGCTGACGTTTTACAACTTTTTGAACATCGGGCTGTGGGGGCTCGTCACGCTTGGCGAAATCCCGATGTTGGATCATTCGATTTTTCTCTTGATTCAAGGATTGGTTTCGGTCATCATCATCGTGTTTGCGGCCGCCCTGCATATTGCGAACATCATTGATGCGCGCAACGATGCCCGACGTCGGCAGCGCGGCGAGCCGTTCCCATCGCTGATCGAATCGTGCCGCCATGCGTGGGATCGGGGGTTTCCGTACATCTTTGTGACGCCCGGGCTTGTGATGCTGTTGTTTATCGTGGTGCTGCCGCTGTTGTTTATGGTGTCGCTCGCCTTTACCGACTACAACTTGTACCACTCGCCGCCACGGCATTTGCTGAATTGGGTTGGATTTGAAAACTTCAAAAACTTAGTGTCGATTCCGATTTGGAAAAGCACATTTTTCAGTGTTCTCGCCTGGACGATTGTCTGGACCGTGGTGGCGACGACGGCACAAATCGCCCTTGGTCTGTTTTTGGCGCTCCTTGTCAACGACCCGCGCATCAAGTTCAAGCGGTTCATCCGCACGGTGTTGATTTTGCCGTGGGCCGTGCCCGCGTTTGTCACAATTTTGGTGTTTGCGGCGATGTTTAACGACAAATTCGGCGCCATCAACCGCGAAGTGCTGAGCTTGTTTGGGTTGTCGATCCCATGGATGACCGACCCGTTTTGGACGAAAGTCGCGCTCATTTTGATTCAGACGTGGCTTGGCTTTCCGTTCGTCTTTGCGTTATTTACCGGCGTTTTGCAAAGCATTTCCCGCGACTGGTATGAAGCGGCCGATATCGACGGGGCGACACGCTGGCAAAAGTTCAAATCGATCACGTTGCCGCACGTCCTGTATGCGACCGCACCGCTATTGATTATGCAATACGCCGGCAACTTCAACAACTTTAACATCATCTATTTGTTCAACGACGGGGGACCCGCCGTGCGCGGACAAAACGCCGGTGGAACGGACATCTTGATCTCGTGGGTGTACGATTTGACGTTCACGACGAACAATTACAATATGGCAGCGGCGATTTCGCTCATCATCGGCTTGATCGTCTGCGGGTTTGCCATTTACCAGTTCCGGCGCACCCGTTCCTTTAAAGAGGAGGGGAACATTTGATGAACCGCAAATGGAAATCGCATATTGAAGTAACGCTCATTTACTTGTTTATTGCGTTTATGTTTGTTGTCATCGCCTATCCGCTCCTTTGGACCATCAGCATGTCGCTCAATCCAGGAACAAGCCTGTATTCGGCATCGCTCATCCCCGAGAAGTGGACGTTCGAGCATTACAAATGGCTGTTTACAAGCCCAGAGAGCGACTATTTGCTTTGGTATAAAAACAGCTTGTTTGTCGCGGCGGCCAATGCGGTGTTGTCCGTCTTGTTTACGGCGCTCATCGCCTATGCGTTTTCGCGCTACCAATTCGTCGGGCGGAAAACGGGGCTGTATTTGTTTTTAGTGTTGCAAATGTTTCCGTCGCTCATGGCGATGGTGGCGCTGTATATTTTGCTGAACATGCTCCACCTGCTTGATTCGCTTTGGGGGCTCATTCTCATTTATGTCGGGGGGCAAATCCCGTTTAACGCCTGGCTTGTGAAAGGCTACTTTGATACGATTCCGCGCGAGCTGGATGAGGCGGCGCGCATCGACGGCGCCGGGCATTTCGGCGTCTTTTTCCGCATTATGCTGCCTTTGGCCAAGCCGATTTTGGCCGTTGTCGCGTTGTTCAACTTTATGGCGCCGTTCACCGACTTTTTGCTGCCGTCGATCGTGTTGCGCGACCCGGACAAATTTACATTGGCGGTCGGGCTGTTTAACTTCATCAGCGACCGGTTTGCGAACAACTTCACCCGCTTTGCCGCCGGCTCGATTTTGATCGCCGCGCCGATCGCCGTCGTCTTTTTGTTCTTGCAGCGGTATTTGATTTCTGGCTTAACGGCTGGTGGCACAAAAGGGTAAGAACCGCTATCATAAATAGTGGGCTTACCCGTTTCCGAATGAGCAAATGAATCGGGAAGGGAGGAATGGAAATGGGGAACCGGCTCTTTATGCTGCTCGTCCTTCCGTTCCTTCTTTTTTATGCCTGGCCGGTGCAGGCGGCGGAGAAAGAAGAACGGACGTGGCAAGATGAAGCCATTTATTTCATTATGGTCGACCGGTTTAACAATATGGATCCGACAAACGACCAAGACGTGAATGTGAACGATCCGAAAGGGTATTTCGGCGGCGACTTGAAAGGGGTGACGGCGAAACTCGATTACATCAAGGAGATGGGATTTACGGCCATTTGGCTGACGCCGATTTTCGAAAACATGCCGGGCGGATACCACGGGTATTGGATCAAAGATTTTTATCGCGTCGATCCGCATTTTGGCACGCTTGATGACTTGAAAACTCTTGTGAAAGAGGCGCATAAGCGCGATATGAAAGTCATTTTGGACTTTGTCGCCAACCATGTCGGCTATGACCATCCATGGCTTCGCGATCCGGCGAAAAAAGATTGGTTCCATCCGAAAAAAGAGATTTTCGACTGGAACGACCCAACGCAGCTTGAAAACGGGTGGGTGTATGGGCTGCCGGATTTGGCGCAGGAAAATTCAGAAGTCAAGAAGTATTTAATCGATGCGGCCAAATGGTGGATCAAAGAAACGGATATTGACGGCTATCGGCTCGATACGGTGCGCCACGTGCCGAAATCGTTTTGGCAGGAGTTCGCCAAAGAAGTGAAAACGGTGAAAAAAGACTTTTTCCTGCTCGGCGAAGTGTGGAGCGACGATCCGCGCTATATTGCGGAATACGGCCAATACGGCATCGACGGTTTTGTCGATTACCCGCTGTATGGCGCGGTGAAGCAGTCGCTTGCTAGGCGCGATGCATCGCTGCGCCCGCTGTATGATGTCTGGGAATACAACAAAACGTTTTACGACCGACCGTATTTGCTTGGGACGTTTTTGGACAATCACGATACCGTGCGGTTTACGAAACTTTCGATTGACAACCGCAACAATCCGATTTCGCGCATCAAGCTGGCGATGACGTATTTGTTCACCGCCCCCGGCATCCCGATCATGTATTACGGGACCGAAATTGCCATGAACGGCGGCCAAGATCCGGACAACCGCCGTCTGATGGACTTCCGCGCCGACCCAGAAATCATCGATTACTTGAAAAAGGTCGGCCCGCTCCGCCAACAGCTGCCATCATTGCGGCGCGGCGATTTTACGCTCCTGTATGAAAAAGACGGCATGGCGGTGTGGAAACGGCAATATGAAGATGAAACAACGGTTATCGCCATCAACAACACGGGCGAAACGCAGCACGTTCACCTAACGAACGACCAGTTGCCAAAAAACAAGGAACTGCGCGGCTTTTTATTGGACGATCTCGTCCGCGGCGATGGCGACGGATACGATCTTGTGCTCGACCGCGAAACGGCGGAAGTGTACAAGCTGCGGGAAAAAACTGGGATCAACGTTCCGTTTATCGCCGCCATCGTATCGGTTTACGTATTGTTTCTTTTGTTTTTGTATTTGGTGAAAAAACGGGCGAAGCGGATGCCGGAATAGAGGGAAAGGAGGGACCTTATGACCGTTACGATTAAAGATGTGGCGAAACGAGCGAACGTTGCGCCGTCGACCGTCTCGCGGGTGATCGCCGACAGCCCGCGCATCAGCGAGAAGACGAAGCAGCGGGTGCGCGAGGCGATGAAAGAGCTCGGCTATCATCCGAACTTTATCGCCCGCAGCCTCGCGAGCCAAATGACGCAAGTGATCGGCATCGTCATGCCGAGCTCCGCCGATCAGGCGTTGCAAAACCCGTTTTTCCCGGAAGTCATCCGCGGCATCAGCAAAGCCGCCCATGAAAAACGGTACGCCTTGCAAATGTCGACCGGAGAGAAAGAGAACGACATTTACGAGCGAGTCGTGGAGATGCTGCAAGGGCGGCGCGTCGACGGCGTTATTTTGCTTTATTCCCGTCAAAACGATAAACTGATGAAATACTTGCAAAAACACGACTTTCCATTTGTCGTCATCGGCAAGCCGCACCAAAAAGTGGAACAAGTGACCCATGTCGACAACGACAACGTCCAGGCGGGAAAAGATGCGGCGAACTGGTTGATCGCCCGCGGCCATGAACGGATCGCCTTTGTCGGCGGCAACCCGCAATATTTGGTGACCGTAGACCGCCAAACCGGCTACGCCGCGGCCTTGCAGGAGGCTGGGCTTCCATATCGGTCGGAATACGTCGTCCATGCAGAATTTTTGCAGGAAGGCGGCCAAGAGGCGATGAAGGAGCTTCTTTCGTTGCCTGAGCCGCCGACCGGGCTTGTCGTCGCCGATGATCTCATGGCGCTCGGCATCTTGAAAACGCTTGATGAAATGGGGCTTGGCGTCCCGGAAGATGTTTCGATCGTCAGCTTCAACAACACGCTGCTCGCCGAAATGTCGCGTCCGCCGCTCACGTCGGTTGACATCGGCATTTTTCAGCTCGGCTACGAAGCGGCGAAAAGTTTAATCGAGAAAATCACCAACCAAAATGAACCGATCAAGCGCATCATCATCCCGCATCGTCTCGTTGAGCGGGGGTCGTGTGCCCCGCATTAGGCAGAAAGAAGCAGAGGGAAGAGACGTCCGTCGTATTGACGGGCGTTTTTTCGTTTTGGGGCATGATCATGTTTTCGTTTTGGTCACCATGCAAAAGCAGTGTGGACAGCGTATGTTCAGGTTTGGAAGGAAGAAACGAAAAAATTAAGGGAAAATTAAGCAACCCTTTGGATAATCGGAGTGTCGATGCCTATTACCAAGAAAGGGGAATGCGAAGTGAAAAAATGGATCATCGTGTTGGTTGCGATTGTGGCTGCAGCCGGCGCCGGCGGTGCATGGTACTTCACACAGGCGAAAAGTGAGCCGGCCATGGCCCAGACGGCAACCGCTTCAGTGCAAAAAGGGACATTGGAAGTGAAAGTAAATGGATCGGGAACGGTTGAGTCCGTAACAAGCACGGACATTCAAGCTGACGGCAGCAAAGAAGTGGAGGAAGTGCTCGTTTCCGAAGGGGAGACTGTGACGAAAGGGGAAGACCTCATTACATTTACTGATGGCAGCGATCCGATTGAAGCGCCAGCTGCCGGCACGATCACCTCGCTCGACGTGGAAGAAGGAGACCGCGTCAATGACGGACAAGTCGTCGCCCATCTCACCAATTACAGCGATTTGCAAGTAAAAGTGCAAGTGGATGAGCTCGATATTCCAAAAGTGAAGGTCGGACAAACCGCTGCGATCAAAATCAACGCTTTTCCTGAGGCGACCTACACTGGAAAGGTAACCTCCATCGCCAAAGAAGGGACGGTTTCGAACGGCGTGTCGACATTCGATGTGACCGTGCACATCGATAAACCGACGAATGTAAAAATCGGCATGACAGCGGAAGTGAGCATTTTAGTTCAAAAGAAAGACAATGCGTTGTATGTCCCGATCGAAGCGGTTCACACGATGAATCATGAAAAGTTCGTGCTTGTCGTCCAACAGTCGGCGGACGGGAGCAGCACGGCTGTGCGCCAAACGGTGAAAACGGGCATCAGCAATGAAGATAACATTGAAATTACCGATGGATTGAGCGAAGGGCAAATCGTGCAGCTGCCGAACGTTTCAAATTCCTCTAACACGAATCAGTCAGGGCGGCAAGAGAGAATGATGGGTGGGATGCCAGGCATGGGCGGCATGCCGGGAGGCGGAATGAACCGTCGGACAGGCGGCCAGCCATGAGAGGAAGGAGGAGATCGTATGTTGATGATTGATATTCAAGAGATGACGAAAACGTACCGTTTAGGCGGAGAAACGGTGCACGCGCTGCGCGGGATTTCCTTGCAAGTCAAACGAGGGGATTTTGTTGCGATTGTCGGCCCCTCTGGTTCGGGCAAGTCGACGCTGATGAATATGATCGGCTGCCTTGACCGCCCGGATTCCGGCAGCTACCGGCTCGACGGGAAGGAAGTCAGAACGATGAAAGATGATGAGCTCGCCGTCATTCGCAATCAAAAAATTGGATTTGTATTTCAAAATTTCAACCTTCTGTCCAAACTGACGGCGTTGGAAAATGTCGAGCTTCCCCTCATTTATCGGGGGATGAAAGTGAAAGAAAGGCGAACCATTGCTTATGAATGCCTTGAAAAAGTGGGGCTGCAGGAGCGCGTCCACCATTTGCCGAACCAACTGTCAGGCGGCCAGCAGCAGCGCGTCGCCATTGCCCGCGCTCTTGTCGGCCATCCGCCGATTTTGCTTGCTGACGAGCCGACCGGAGCGCTTGACAGCAAAACGAGCAAAGAGATTATGCACATCATGAAGCAGCTCAATGAGCAAGGGCATACGATCGTGCTCATCACTCATGATTGGGAAGTCGCGAGAGAAGCGAAGCGGATCGTCCGCATTCAAGATGGCGAGTTGTTGGAAGAAAGAGGTGAGTTCGTTGGGGATTCTTCCATCCATTAAAATGGCGTGGCGCAGCATTCGCGGCAACAAGCTGCGCTCCTTTTTGACGATGTTGGGCATGATCATCGGCGTATCGTCCGTCATCGTGCTCGTCTCCATCGGCCGTGGTTCAAGCGAGCAAGTGACAAGCCAAATCAATCAGCTCGGAACGAATTTGTTGACGGTCAACGTCATGAACAGCGATGAAGTGAAGCTGACGGTTGAAGACGCGAACAAGTTTCGTGAACTTTCCGGCGTAAAGGACATCGCTCCTATCGTGTCTGGGAGAGTGAGTGTCAAACAAGGGGCTGCTTTAGCACAAGTGTCGTTAATTGGCACGACTGCTTCGTATGAAGCGGTGCGCGATGTCAACGTGAGCAGCGGCCGATTTTTATCAGACATCGATGTCGAGTACAGGCAAAAAATCGTCGTGCTCGGCGCGACGACAGCGCAAACATTGTTTGGATTCGGCGATCCAGTTGGCCAGTACGTGCAAATCGACGGGACATCGTTTAAAGTTGTCGGCGTTTTGGCGTCTAAAGGTGGTTCTCTCGGACAAAGCGGGGACGATGTCATCTTGATGCCGCTGTCGACCGCCCAGCGTCTGACAAAGACGATGAACATCCAAACCGTGTATATCCAAGCAGACAAGGCTTCAGACGTCAACTTGGTGATGGTGGGAGCAAAACGGCTTCTTGCCCATTTGTTCCCAAACAATGAAGACAGCTACAGCGTCTTTAATCAGCAGGACTTGATGGAAACGGTCAGTTCCGTAGCCGATACGATGACGCTGATGCTTGGCGGCATCGCCGGCATCTCGTTGCTTGTCGGCGGCATCGGGATTATGAACATCATGCTCGTCTCGGTGTCCGAGCGGACGAAAGAAATTGGCATCCGCAAAGCAATCGGCGCCAAACGCCGCCACATTTTGCTTCAATTTCTTGTTGAGGCGGTGGTGCTCAGCTCATGCGGTGGAGCCATTGGCGTCGTTCTTGGATTTGGTGTTGGCCAAGTGCTGAAGTCGGTGATGGGGATGACAATCTCCTATTCCCCTTCCGTGTCATTGCTCGCCTTTTTGTTCTCTTTGTTGGTCGGAGTGGTGTTTGGCGTATTTCCGGCAAACAAAGCGGCCAAGCTTGACCCGATTCAAGCGTTGCGCTACGAATAAAAGAAAGAAAAACAAAGCGTTCGCATCATGCGGCGCTTTGTTTTTCCTTTCCCGATACGGCATGTATGGTGCTTAGCTGTTGCCTTTCACTGCGAAGGGAAGTTCCTTACAGCCATAGGTTAAAAAAGAGGAGGGAAGATAGTTGAAGCTGCTGGTTGTCGAGGATCACCACGACTTGCGGGAGGCCATGATCGAGATGCTGGCGGATGAGTTTGAGGTTGACGGGGCATGTGACGGCGATGAAGGGTTGTTTTTAGCGCAGCAAAACATTTACGACGCCATCATCTTGGACGTTATGCTTCCCGGCATCGATGGTTTTTCCATCGTCCGTCGTCTTCGTGAAGACGGAATCGAAACGCCGGTGTTGTTTCTGACGGCGAGGGACTCGCTTGAAGATCGGGTGAAGGGACTTGATTTTGGCGGAGACGATTACTTGGTGAAGCCGTTTCAGTCTCCGGAACTGAAGGCGCGTCTGCGGGCTCTTTTGCGGCGCAGCGGCGCCCTGACGACGAAACAGACGATCCGCTACCGCGGCATCGAATTGTTTGGCAAAGAAAAAGGAGTCGTGGTTGACGGTCAACCGCTGAAATTGACCAGCAAACAGTACGAGCTTTTGGAATATCTCGTTCATAATCAAGGCGTCATTTTAACGAAGGAACAAATTTTTGACCGCATTTGGGGATTTGACTCTGATACGACGATCGCCATTGTCGAAGTGTTCGTTCATCAGCTGCGGAAAAAGCTTGAGCCGTTTGGCTATCATACAGATATTCAAACTGTCCGCGGCATCGGCTACATGTTGGCGCGGGAGCAGGAGTGAAAATGTGCCATGTTTCACAAAACCCTTTGGCGTTTGACATTCGTCAACTCGTTCGTCGTGTTTTTCGTGATTAGCGCGCTTGGCGTTGTGCTGTACGTGTATATGCAGGAGCGTCTGTACCATGCGGCCGATGTTCCGCTTGAACGATTGGCGGAGCGGATTAGGCAGGGCGGGCCATGGCGCAAGGATGATGCGTTGTCAGGAGATCCGCTCTTTCATGATCCACTGTTGCGCGACCCGCGGCTGTTGGTGGTCATCTGGAACGAGAAAGGAGAAATGGTCGGCATGACCCGCGATGCTTCTTTTTTCACCGGGCTGCCGCTCACTCCCCCAGAAAGGCTTGATGAACTGTATGAGGTGAACGTAGGCCATCTCTATTTTCGGACGTTGGCTGTTGAAGTGAATACGGCGTTTGGCCCGATAACGGTGCAAATGCTGCGCAATATGAACTCTGAACGCGAGCTGCTTGACGAATTGATGTTCATGATTGCAGCTGGATGCATACTGAGCGCTCTGTTTGCCATCGCGGCAGGCTATTTTCTGGCTGGCCGGGCGCTCGTTCCCATTCAAGCGGCGTGGAAAAAACAGCAGCAATTTGTCTCCGACGCCTCCCATGAATTGCGCACGCCTCTTTCTGTCATTCAGGCAAAAACGGATGCGCTTTTTCGTTCTCCGAAAGCGACCATTGAAGAGAAAAGCGTCGATATTTCTGTGATCGCCAAAGAATGCCGCCGCCTCTCGCGGCTCGTTTCCCAGCTGCTCACTTTGGCGCGTTCAGACTCGAATCAGCTGGAAATGCAAAAAGAAGCGTTTCGGCTGGATGAATTGGTTCGCGACATTGGCGAACAGTACAGCGAGATTGCTTCGTACCAACAGAAAACGATGAGCGTCGAAGCGCAAATCCCTATTGAGTGGGTGGGCGACCGTGAACGCATCCATCAATTGATCGTCATTTTGCTTGACAATGCCTTGAAATATACGATGGAAGGCGGGCACATTCGCCTTGCATGCCGTCGTTTTGCCTCATCGGTCGTGGTGGAAGTCGAAGATGACGGCATCGGCATCCCAACTGAAGATCTCCCTCGCATTTTCGACCGATTTTATCAAAGCGACAAGGCGCGCTCCCAATCGGATGGAGCCGGTCTTGGATTAGCGATCGCCAAGTGGATTATTGATCAACATCATGGCAAGGTGAAGGTGGAAAGCAAACTTGGCGAAGGAACGCGGTTTCAAGTGACGTTTCCGGCAGCGAGATGGAAATATAAGCGGACGGGGGATTAAAAATTGACGTTTTGTTTATATTTGTATACAATTGTATACGAAAAAGGTTTGAAGGAGGGGAAACATGGAACCGAAGCATCCGCACGATCGCCGTGAAGGATGGGAGTTGTTTCGGCAATTAAACCGCTACATGAATGAACAGTTTGCTCCGCAAGATGAAGTGCTTGCCAGCATCCGACGCTCAATGGAGGAAAACGGCCTTCCGTCGATTTCTGTTTCGCCGGCGACAGGAAAACTGTTGACGATGCTTGTCGCCATCTCCGGCGCCAAAAACGTGTTGGAAATCGGAGCGCTTGGAGGTTACAGCGGTGTTTGTCTTGCGCGCGGGCTTGGGCCGGATGGAATGTTGACGTCGCTTGAGCTTGTGGCGGACTATGCCCGCTTGGCAAAACAGAACCTAGAAAAAGCCGGTTTTGGCGGTCAAGTCGTGTACATGGTCGGACCAGCCTTGGAAAGCCTTGAAGAGCTTGTTGCCCAAGGCTCGCGCTTCGACTTCTTCTTCATTGATGCGGACAAAGAAAACTATGTTCATTATCTCGATTATTGCCTCCGCCTCGCCAATCCGGGCGCGATCATCGCAGCGGACAACACCATGGCAGGAAGCGGCATCGGCACTCCGCGCGCCTTGGGACGGCGAGGGGAAATCATGAGGCAATTCAATGAGACCGTTGCTCGGCATCCAGCGCTTGATGCCCTGTTTCTCCCCATTGGGGACGGTGTGACGGTGGCAAGAGTGAAAGCGGCGAAGGAGGAAAGATGACGGCATGCATGGACATTTTTTTCATGGACATGGACATGGACATCCATTCGAAGGCCATCCCGCATGGAAAGGCGCGCATATGCACAAAGGGCCGCATCGCGGCGCCAAAACGTTCCGTCGCGGGCGAGCGCTCGAATTTTTAGCACGGCTGTACGTCAAAAGGGAGACATTGAAACAACAACTGCAATCGCCGGAGCTTCAATCGATTCATCCCGTGCTGACAGGAGAGTTGAAAGCGATCGAGATGGTGATCAATGAATTCATCCAATCGTTTGATATTCATGACGAAGAGCTGAGCAGTATATGGGGAGTTCAAAACCGCGACGGAGATGCCCCCATCGATGAACAGCGCAACGATGAGGACAGCAGCGAACAATAATCGCATCATCATCAACAGAGAAAGGGAGAGGATTTATGTTCGTTCAAATGCGTAAAATCACAGTGGCCGAAGGATTCGCCGACCAAGTGGCTGAGCAGTTTCGAAAGCCTGGGATCATCGAACAGCAAGAGGGGTTTGTTGATTTAAAAATATTGGTTAAAAAAGCGCGCCGCGGCGATGAGGAAGTCGTCATTTTGATCACATGGGAATCGGAGGAGCATTGGAAAAAATGGGAGAAAAGTGATGCTCATATCGCCGGACATAAACAGAGACGAAACGAAGCGAAGCCGGAGTACATCCTTAATGTCGAAGTCGGACATTATGAGGTGAAGGCGGTGAAACAAGCGGCACAGCCAGCATCGAGCGAAGATTGAAGGAGGGAAATGAAAAAGAGCTCCTCTTTTCGCTGATGGCACTCGCGTTGAGAGGAGCTGAATGTTGTTATTGTTTTACTTCGCTTGGAACATTTGGTGTCCCGTAAGTATGGAATGTTTCCACCGTTTTGTTTCCCCAAGCTTGCCCTCGTTTTCTCTCTTCTTCGGTCCATGTAATTGGTTTCCAATCGGGAGCCAAGACAAGATAGCCTCCGGAACATACTTCAATTCGATTGCCGCCGGGTTCGTACACATATGTCGTATACGTTTGATTGATGGCATGCTTGCTTGGAGAAAGCTCGATGTAAACGCCGTGATCTACAAATACATTGGCCGCTCTCACGATATCGGCCATGCTTTCCACAGCAAAAGCGATATGATGAAGCCGTCCTCTTGATCCGGTCGCATCTTTTGTATAAACAATATCATACGACTTGTTCGTGGCTCGATACCAAATTCCTGTTTTTCGGCCGTCATTCATCACGATTTGTTCCGTCAGACGAAGACCAAGGATCGTTTCCGCAAACTCCCCGTCTTTTTCGGGATTGGAAGATAAAAAGTTAATATGGTCTAATGTCTTGACAGCGGCTCCATGTCCCGTGAATTTTTGTGGCTGATTTTTCCAATAAGGCTTGAGATGATCGGGCGCCGCATAAAAATTAGTCTCATAGTACAATTCCATCACATGGCCGTCCGGGCTGTAAAAACGATATGCTTTGCCGTGTCCTTCATCGCCGTCAATCCATCCGATTCCTTGTCCTGTTTCTTTAATGGCATGCACTTTTCTTTCCAAGGCTTCAAGGCTTATCGTTCTCAATGCCGTATGGCCGATTCCAGCATGTTCAGCTTTTGTCAACTTTAAGGAATATTCTTCGTAATCCCCCCAGCAACGCAAATATGCAGACTGGCTGTTTCGATACACTTCTTGCATTCCGAGAATATCAGTAAAAAAATGAACACTTTCTTCGAATTTTGGCGTCAACAGTTCTACATGACCAAGATGGGCGATATCGAAGTCGAGCTTTTTTGTTGTTGGCATGGTCTCCCCTCCGCGATAATTAAACATAATTGTTTAACAATTTAACTATACAAAATGCAAAAAGTTATGTCAATAAGCGTTTTCATATTCAGTTGTCATCCGCTAAATGCTGCGCAAAGAAAACGTTTTGCGAAACATTGACGAATTCAATTTCATCATTGAAAATAAATGTATAATCATATTGTTAAACAAAATGGAGATGGAGCGATGACAATGGCCAAAAGACCGATGGATGTAGCTTATGAATATATTAAAGAACGAATTATGAACGGCACGTTTTTACCTTCGCAAAAGTTAAACGAAAGCGAGCTGTCTGCGCAAATCGGCGTCAGCCGAAATACGGTCAAAAAAGCGTTATTTAAATTGGAGCAGGAACATTTAGTAGACATGGAAGAAAACAAAGGGGCAACGGTGAAATCATTTACTGTCAAAGAAGTTTCCAACTATTTTGAGATCCGTGAGGCATTGGAAGGACTGATCATCCGCAGTGCGGTGGAACGGTTGACGGAGGAAGACCTTCGACAAATGGAAGATATTTGTAAGAAGATGGAGACATATTTAGATATGGGGGATTTTGAAGAATATTCACAGCTTAACAAACGGTTTCATGATATGATTTATCGAGCGAGCGACAATCAACAGGCGGTGGAAATGGTCAACTTGATCAAAGGCCAACTTCTTCGCTACCATTTGCGGACGATTTTGATTCCAGGACGAAAGGAAAATTCAGCGAAAGAACATCAGCAAATTTATCGCGCGTTAAAAGAGCGAAATGCTGAGGAAGCGGAAAACGCTGTTCGCCGTCATATTGCCAATATCCGAAAAACGATCGAAGAGCACTTTGCCTTTTTAGTTTAGCATCTTTCCGAAAGAAGTCTCCCACTTTGAAACGAAGGGAAAAAAGGAGAAATTCGATTGGCTTAGCCAACCAATACGATAGAATATGGTTAGAACGGACACCTTCGGAACGAAGGGAAGCGTAAAGGGTTCTTGTGCGTGGCTTGCCGTTCGGCGAACACGCACAAGTCGCCTGAAGCTCCCACCTCTCAGCGAAGTGTAGGTGGTGGGTAGTTTACCAGGATGAAATGGTCTGGCCTCCAACGATATACATGCAACATGAAGAGTTAACCTCTCCGTTATCCTGCACACCCTGAGCGTTGCAGCACTTCCTCCAAAGACCCTGTAGGCTCAATCTGCGAGCTGAGCCATGGGGGAAGGCAGTTCGTTGCAGGAGAAGGCAAATGTTAATTTTTTAATGAGCATGTATAGAGATTGTTAAAAGAGTCCGGTAAGAGTGGAGGAACATGCTGGTTTATTCAGCGACAAAGCTGAAACCAGCTTTTTTTTTTACGAAATTTTTGAATGATTTTGTTGACATGATGAAGAATAATATTTTATAATTCAATCATAAACAAAATTGTTTAACAATATTGTTCAAAGAAAGAGGGATGCTGTTTGTATGAAGAGTTGCTGAAGGATGCTTATGATCTTCATGTTCATACCGGACCTGACGTGTTGCCGAGAAAACTGGATGATTTTGAGATGGCAGCACGGCTTCAACGGCTTGGCATGAAGGGATACGGCATTAAGTCCCATTATTTCTGCACCGCTGAACGAGCAGCTTTGGTCAATCGCCAGTTTCCTGGATTTCAAGCGGTTGGAGCAATCTGCCTAAACAATACAGTTGGAGGGTTAAACGCTGTTGCGGTGGAAATGGCGGCAAGAGACGGAGCGAAAATCGTGTGGATGCCGACGTTTGACGCTGCGAACGAACAAGAACATTTCATCAACAGCCCTCCTGCGAAATTGCCACATTGGGCGAAGTTGCGTCTAGAGTTTGAGGCGCAAGGAAAGGCGTTGCCAACCATTCGAATTTTAGATGAAAACCATCGTTTGAAAAAAGAAGTGTACGACTGTTTGGAAGTGATGGCAAAATACGATTTGATTTTGGCGACGGGACATGTGGGCAAACAGGAAATTTATGAACTGGTGAAAGAAGCTCGTGCGGTCGGTGTGCGGAAAATCGTCATCACCCATCCGAACTTTCCATCGATCGCTTTGTCCAAAGAGGAACAAAAAGAGCTTGCTGAGATGGGAGCGATCATGGAACATTGCTTTACAACACCGGCATCAGGAAAGACGACGTGGGAGTCGGTATTTGCGGAAATTCGGTATGTTGGTCCCGAACATTGCATTTTATCCACCGATTTGGGGCAACCAAGCAATGTTTATCCCGATGAGGGGCTTCTCGAGTTTGTTCGTCAACTGATCGAGCAGGGTGGTTTTGCACCGGACGAAGTCAAACGAATGACTGTCATCAATACAGCCATTCTCGTGGAAGAAGTCGCTTCGAAAGTGTAAGCGCAACCGGTTATAGAAAGAGAATAAGTGTTCGATAGGAGGAGAAGCCATGGATCAACACACAAACCTATTAGTCGTCAGCGCCCATGCTGCTGATTTTGTTTGGCGGGGCGGCGGGACGATTGCGAAGTATGTAAAGGCTGGAGCCAATGTGTCGCTTGTGATTTTGAGCTATGGAGCGCGTGGTGAATCAAACGATTTATGGAAGGTGGAAGGACAGACGCTTGAAAACGTTAAAGCGGTACGCCGAAGTGAAATCGAAGCCGCGGCAGAATGCTTGGGAGTGAAGGATTACGAGATTTGGGATTACGAAGATTATCATATGACCATCACGCCGGAGCGGACGTTGCAATTCGTAAGAAAGATTCGTGAGGTTCGCCCGAATGTGATTTTAACACATGGGCCGCGTGATGCGTTCAATCCCGACCATGAAACCGTTTCCCGTTTTGTGTTTGAAGCGTCCGTGTTGGCGACATCGGCTGGGGTGCGCGATGTCGATTTGCCGAAAATCAAGCAACCGAAACTGTTTGGCTTTGAACCGCACCAATCGGAGATTAGTGATTTCAAGCCGGAAGTGATCGTTGATATTACCGATACGTATGAACAAAAATATGCAGCGATGAATTGTTTCAAGGCGCAAAAACATTTAATTGACTATTATGCAGCTAAAGCAGCTTTACGCGGCAACCATGCACGCCGGTGCTCGGGCAATCAACAATATCAATACGCGGAAGCGTTTAGCCGTTTTTTCCCTCTTGTAGGGGGTGAGCTTATCTGATGGAAAAATACATCATTCGCAACATTCAACGTCCAGCTTTGTCAATCATCGAGGAACTGAAACATTACGATGTGTCAACCGTGTATGAAGCGCAAGGAAAGCAAGGGCTGCTTTCTCCTGAACTGAAGCCGATTCAACAGGGGATATCGATATGCGGGCCAGCAGTGACCGCCGTTTGCTACGCGGGAGATAATTTAATGATCCATGCCGCCATTGAAGTGTGTCAGCCTGGAGACGTACTTGTCGTCGCAACGATTGGCGAAGGAATTCATGGGATGATTGGTGAGCTTATTGTGCGTGCGTTAATGAAGAGGGGCGTACAAGGGCTTATTATCGATGCTGGCATTCGCGACGTAAAACAAATTCGTGAACTCGGCTTTCCAGTTTGGTCGAAAGCTGTTCATCCGGAAGGCACTACAAAAGCGAGGGGCGGTTGGGTGAACGCTCCCGCCGTATGCGCTGGCGTGCTCGTCCACCCAGGGGATCTCATCATGGCGGACGATGATGGAGTGGTAGTGATTCGCAAAGATGAGGCGGCTTCATCATTGGAGGCGGCAAAAAAACGCGTTGACAAAGAAGCGGAAACAAAGCAGAAAATTGAAAAAGGCGAGCTGAGCTTAGATTTTTACCATTTGCGAGCAACATTGCAAAGAGAAAATGTGGTGTACTACGAGAACGAGGAAGCGTTTCAAAAACGGCGTTCTTTTGGAATCAAGGTGACATAAACGTTTTGAACGGGAGATGAAAAATGATAGCACCATCGATTGGATTTATTGGATTCGGAGAAGCGGCTTTTGCCCTGTCAAGCGGGCTGCTGGAAGAAAAGAAGATCACCTCTATTTTCGCCTATGACATAAACAGCGACCATCCTTTATATGGAGCTATGATCCGCGAGCGGGCAGCGGCGCTCGGCATCCCGCTCACGGCTTCCTTGAAAGAACTTTGCGAAAACACAATACATCTTTTTTGCACGGCCAGCGCGAAAGTCGCGGAAATGATCGCGGAAAACATTCAGCCCTTTTTGCATACCGATCATTGTTACATTGATATGAACGCGGCTTCTCCGATGACAATGGAGCGAGTGGCGGCACGCATTGCCGAAACAGGAGCCTCATTTATCGATGCGGCAGTGATGGACGCTGTTCCTCTGAAAAAGCATAAAGTGCCAATCTATGTCAGCGGATCGAAGGCGCTCGGGTTTGCAGAAGAAGCCAATGGATGGGGGATGAATGTCACATTCATTGGCGAAACTCCTGGAAGTTCGTCAGCCATCAAAATGTTTCGCAGCATTTTTATGAAAGGGGTTTCGGCATTGTTGCTTGAGACGTTGCATGCAAGCCGAATATATGGGGTTGAGGAGACGGTGCTGGCTTCTCTAAATGAATCGATAACCGCACAGCCGCTGCAAGAAACAGCGGATTTGCTGTTGCCGCGCACCGCTATTCATGCGGAGCGACGGGTGGCAGAAATGAGAGAAGTGATGGCCACGCTCGGCATGCTGGGCATTGATGCGACAATGTCTGAGGCCGTGGCGGCAAAATTGCAATGGCTGGCCGACCACCGAATACGTGAGCTGTGGAATGGCCATCTTCCGCAACATTATGATGCATTGCTGGAGATGTTGGAAGGAAAAAATAGAAAAAAGACGGACGACTATCAAAATTGATTCTTCAATGGGGGAGAGGAAGACGATGAATCAAGGGGCTGTACAGGCGTTTCTCAATACGCGTCATTTTAACCGTTTTCATGCTGTTTTGTTGCTATGGGGGCTGTTTACGATTTCATTTGAGGGGTATGACTTAGTCGTCTATGGTTCTGTCGTTCCTGTTTTATCGAAAGAGTGGGGGCTCAGTCCTGTTCAGGCTGGGGTGATCGGCAGCTATGGATTGTTTGGCATGCTGTTTGGATCCATTTTGCTCAGTGCGCTTGCAGATCGCTTTGGACGAAAACCGCTGATCGTTGCATCGATCGTGCTTTTTAGTGTTGCTACAACTCTTTCCGGTTTTGCCCAAGAACCGACCTTGTTCTCATGGTGCCGCTTTTTGGCTGGAATCGGGTTTGGGGGAGCGTTGCCTGCCGTCATTTCCCTGTTAACGGAATATATGCCGCAAAAGAATAAAAATCGGTCGATTACGTTGGCGTTATGCGGGAATCAAATAGGCGGGATCCTGGCGCCGCTTGTCGCAGTCGTATGTTTGCCCAACATTGGATGGCGTCCGGTCTTATGGTTCGCTTTCATCCCGTTAGTCATCGTTCCGTTTATGTTGAAAGCGCTGCCGGAATCGCCCCAGTTTTTGCTTCGGCGTGGAAGAAGAGAGGAATTGGAGAAGGTGCTGCGGAAAATCGATGAATCATACAGCCATGAATCGCTTCCAGATGTGGGCGGACAAACAGTTAAAGAGGAAAAGGTGCCGTTTATCGGTTTGTTTCAAAACGGTTTAGCGGTAACGACCATTTTGTTTTGCCTAATCTATTTTATGGGGCTTCTCATGATTTACGGCTTGAATACATGGCTGCCGAAATTGATGGAAGCGGCCGGTTATCCGCTTGTTTCCAGCTTGGTATTTGCTATTTTCCTAAACGGAGGCGCCTTGATCGGGACGTTGATCATTGGCGGAATGGCCGATCGCATGGCAAGCTCCAAACCGCTTATTGCGACTTTGTATATTGTGGGTGCTGTTTGCTTGTCGTTGATGGGAATGAAAAGCAACACGTTTTGGCTTTATGCGCTCATCGCTGTAGCTGGTGTTTGTACAATGGGAACGCAAAGCTTGTTGAATGCGTTTGTCTCGCAATATTATCCCGCTCATGTCCGCTCTACGGGCATTGGATTGGCCAATGGCGTCGGCCGCTTAGGAGGAATGGTTGGCCCGACGCTTGGCGGGGTGCTGCTAGGAATGAAAGCCCCCATTTTCATCTGCTTTGTTGCTTTTGCGCTGCCAGGCGTTATCGCTTCTTTGGCTGTTCTTTGCGTGCGCAAGAAAAAACGAGACATAGCGGTTGCTGGACAAGAGGTGGAAACCCTCTTCACATGAGATGGTGAATAGAAAACATGCAGTGGCATTCCTTGAACTATTGACTGCTTAAAACAGAGGAGGAGCGCGGAGGCGTTTTCAGGTTCTATCCATCGATTCCGATGATGTTTCTTTTTTTCGCGATCAGTCTTATGAATTCATGATGTTGGTGTGCTGTTTGAACATTTTACGATAAAACAGGGTAAGGGGGCATTGTCAAGTAAAGCCGCCAACAATGTCCCCCGTTCCGCTATCCTGCAAGCAGTTGAAGAAGATGGGGATGCACTTTCTTGTTGACAAGGGATGTGCTCCATACACTAAAGTCCAAGTGTCCATGTAAAAGCGGCATATTCATTTTCTACGCTTTCCGCTCGAATTTCTCCGCCCAGCCTCTCTATGATGGCTTTTGCAATAGACAGCCCTAAGCCATAGCCGTCTGTTTCTTGCGTTCTAGAAGGATCGGCGCGATAAAATCTGTCAAATATTTTTGGCAAGTCTTGTTTAGCGATCCCTTTCCCGCTATTTTTTATGGAAAACACAATATGACGTTTTGATTTTTTGAGAGATAAGTCGATCTTCCCTTTTTCATCTGTATATTTGACGGCATTCTCAAATAAAATGGTGATAACCTGTTTGATTCTTTCTGGATCACTTTTTACCATGACGTCAGGTTCAATGGAACAGGTGAGCTGAATCTTTTTATCGGTCATTGCAGCTTCCATGGATAAAATCACATCATGAATGGCGTTGCTTATATTGAATGGAACTTTTTGTATTTCAAAACTCATATCTTCCATTTGTGCTAGGGACAATAGGTCATTAATTAGTTTTGCCATTCTGTCCGTTCCGATCTTAATATAGTTGAGCCATTTGATTTGGCTCTCGATTGTTTCTTCGCGATTGGCCAATAGTACATCGTAATTGGCTTTAACGTGAGGAAATAAATTTTGTATACAAAAAAATCCACCCCATTCCGGGGTGGACTGAGAGAAGAGGGGCACCTTGCAAAGAAGTAGAGGAACATCGTAGTTTTATCGTATCGGTTTCTTTACAATAATTCTATATTTTTGTAAGAAAAGGTAACGAAGTTTTGTCAAAAAGGATTGACCGCAGCGGCTGCGATGGTCAGCCGCTGACGAACTTTCCGCCGTCGACGTGAAGCATTTGCCCGGTCATGTACGACGATTCGTCGCTCGCCAAAAAGACGTAGCACGGAGCGACTTCGCACGGCTGGCCGGGCCGTTTCATCGGCGTGTTGGCACCGAATGTGGCGACTTGCTCGCTTTTGAACGTCGACGGGATGAGCGGCGTCCAAATCGGGCCTGGGGCGACGCCGTTGACGCGAATGCCTTGGCCGACGAGCGCTTTGGCGAGCGAGCGGGTGAAGGCGACGATCGCCCCTTTTGTCGCCGAGTAGTCGATGAGTTGCTCGTTTCCTTCGTAGGCGGTGATCGAAGCGGTGTTAATAATCGCGCTTCCGCTTTTTAAGTGCGGGAGCGCCGCTTTCGTTAGGAAAAAGCAGCCGAACACGTTCGTGCGAAACGTTTTTTCCAGCTGCTCGGCGGTAATGTTGAGAAAATTCGGCTGCGGGTGCTGCTCGGCGGCGTTATTGACGACGATATCGAGCTTGCCGAACGCTTCGATCGTCTGTTTCACCGCCTCTTTGCAAAACGCTTCATCGCCAATGTCTCCCGCAATGGCCAGGCACCGTCTTCCTTCCTGCTCGACGAGCCGTTTCGTTTCTTCGGCGTCTTCATGTTCGTTGAGATAGAGAATCGCCACATCGGCTCCTTCCTTGGCAAAATGGACCGCGACCGCCCGGCCGATGCCGCTGTCGCCGCCGCTGATGATGGCGGTTTTGTTTTTGAGCTTGCCGCTTCCTTGATACGTGTCTTTGATGGTGACCGGCTGCGGGTTCATCTCCGTTTGCAGGCCGGGCTGGCGCGTTTGGTGCTGCGGGGGCAGTGTCGTTTGTTGCTTTGTGACCATCGTGGTCCCTCCTTGACGGATATTGTCACCGTTAGTATGGGACGGAGGAGGAGAATTATGTGTGAAGAGGGGAGGGATCACGAACAATGAAGAAGCCGTTGGTCATCTTTTTTCCGCCCACGTTTCCATCCACATCGCGATTTCCTCAATCGATGGTTTATCGGTTACGATTTTCACGGTATATTCTTCTGCTTCTTTTTCCGGAGCGGCAAGGCGATAGCCGTTTAGCCAAAGAAACTGTTTCATGGCGGCAAAGCCTGTTCGTTTATTGGCATTGTGAAACGGATGGTTTTGGCAGAGGCTGGCGTATAACGCTGCCGCCTTCAGCCAAAGGGTTGGATCAGCGTCCTGCCCGAAAGCGCTTTGTTTCGGGCGGTTGACCGCGCTGTTCAACAGCTTCGGAAATTTGGGGAACATGTTTTTTTGTTCTTGCCATAGAAGTCTTGGGGGATTAGACGATCTTTACTTTTTGATTAAGTAAAGATAAAATGATTAGCAAAGAGGAAAGGAGGAATCATGATGAAGCCATCCTCACATGAAACGTATACGTATTACTCCACACTTTCATCGAAACATCAAGTGACGATTCCAATGAAGATTAGAGAAGTGCTGGGGGCAGAACCGGGAGACCAAGTGGCGTTTGTTTATGGGGAAAATCAAGAGGTGACGTTAAAGGTGAAAAAGAAAGATGCGTTGCTATCTTTGTTCGGCACCATGCCGCCTAGGGGAGACAGCCGTCCGATGGCATGGGAGGATATTCGCAAACAAGCGAAAGAGGAACGGATGTCCAAGAGGGAAAAGAACGCAGAGTAGATGATAGGGAGAAGAGGATGAAACGTGTATATTTTAGATACAAACATCATCATTCGTTTTTTAACCAATGACGATGAGGAACAATCTTTGGTTGCCTATCGGGTATTTGAAAAGGCGGTCAACGGTGAATTTGTGTTCCTATTGCATCCTCTTGTCGTGGCGGAATGCTGCTGGGTGCTCGAGTCGAAACGGTACGGGTATACGAAGAGAGAAATCGCAAGCAAGCTGAAGCAAATCATAGAAGCTTCTTGTGTGAAGACGATAGACAAAGAAGTTGTTGGAAAGGCATTAGACGATTACGCCTGTTGCAGCGTCGATTTTGCTGATGCGTATCTTTCGGCGCTGGCGCAGCACACTTCATCCATCCAAGGGATCATCACCTGGAACGAAAAAGATTTTCGTCGGCTTGGCGTGGAATGCTATATGCCTGAATCCATCATTTGAATCAATGATGGCTGACATTTGAATAAACATCGCGATTTTCCCAGAGCGCCAATCCCCCGTCTTTTTTTGCTGCAAAACGGGAAACGTCCCAATGGAGCGGCCGAGGGTTGTTGCGTAAAAAAGCAAACGAGCTGGCTCACATAGTCCAGCTCGTTTCTCGCTTATAACACATTGAAATACCGTGCCTCTGGATGGGCGAAGACGATCGCCGAAACCGATGCTTCGGGCTCCATCATATAGCCGTCGGTGAGACGGATGCCGACATCTTCTGGATGAAGCAGGCGGAACAGCTTCTCTTGGTCTTCCAAGTTCGGACAGGCCGGGTAGCCGAACGAGTAGCGCTGGCCTTGGTATTTGGCGGCGAAGCGCTCTTCCATCGTAAAATCCGGGTCGTCCGGGAAGCCCCAGCGGTCGCGCATAATTTGGTGGATGCGCTCGGCGAATCCTTCGGCAATCTCGAGCGCCAGCGCTTGGATGGCATGGCTTTTCAAAAATTCGCCTTCGTCTTTCCACCGTTGGGCGAGTTCGCGGACGCCATGCCCGGCCGTGACGGCGAACAAGCCGACATAATCCATTTCCCCGCTGTCTTTCGATTTCAAGTAATCGGCAAGGCAAAGATGCGGCGCCCGCGGCTGGCGCGGGAAGTCAAACGTCTCGAGCACGGTTTTGTGATCAACCGGATCGTAAACGTAGACGCGGTTGTCGTCGCTTTGCGCCGGGAAGAAGCGGTAGACGCCGGCGGGCTGAATCCAGCCGCGCTCTTTCGCTTCGGCGAGGAGTTCGTCGACGACCGCTTTTAACGCCAGCGCTTTTTCGTCCCGTTCTTCGAGCAGCCGCTTCACTTTTCCTTTCAAGCCGAGGTGGTGGCCGAGCACCATTTGCCAGTTGACGTACGGCAAAATGTGGTCAAGCGGCACGTTTCGCAGCACGTGGCGCTCGAGATCGGCTGGGATGTAGACGGGAACGTCGGTCGAGACGTTCGATTTGACCGTTGCGGCAACGGCTGTTGGCCGCGTTGGCTCGCTTTCGGCTGCTTCTTTTTTCGTGTATTCGATTTCTCCTTGCTGGATTTGGTTGGCGAGCGCGAGCCCGTCCATGGCGTCTTTTGCGTACAGGACGACGCCGTCATATTCGGGTGCGATTTTGTTTTCGGTAAATTTGCGCGTCAAGGCGGCGCCGCCGACTAAAATCGGAGTTGAGATGCCGGCTTGGCGCAAGTCTTGGGCGGTGACGACCATCTGCTGGGCTGATTTCACAAGCAGCCCCGACAGCCCGATGATGTCCGGCTGATGTGCGCGCACCGCTTCGATCAGCTGCTGCGGCGCGACTTTAATGCCGAGGTCGATCACCTCGTAGCCGTTGTTGCTTAAAATGATGTCGACCAAGTTTTTGCCGATGTCATGCACATCGCCTTTGACGGTGGCGAGAATGACTTTTCCTTTTGTGCTTCCTTCTTTCTTTTCCATATACGGCTCTAAAAAGGCGACCGCTGCTTTCATCACTTCCGCGCTTTGCAATACTTCAGCGACGATGAGCTGGTTGTTGTTGAACAGCCGCCCGACTTCATCCATGCCGGCCATAAGCGGGCCGTTGATGATCGACAGCGGATCGGAGTAGGTCTCAAGCGCCTTCTCCAAATCAGGAATGAGCCCGTCTTTCGACCCTTCAATAACGTAGCGGGCGAGCCGCTCTTCAAGGCTCAAGTTTTCCTCAGTCGGCTTGGCGGCGGTGATTTTGCTTCGGTAAAATTCGATGAAGGTGTTTAACGTTTCGTCGCTCGTGTTAAACAAAAGCGCTTCGGCCATCCGCACTTCGTCTTCCGGAATCGAGGCGAACCGCTCAAGCTTCTCGGTGTTGACGATCGCATAATCGAGCCCGGCTTGCGTGCAATGGTACAAAAAGACGGAGTTGAGCACCTCGCGCCCGGCCGGCGGCAAGCCGAACGAGACGTTGCTGATGCCAAGCATCGTCAAGCACTCAGGCAGCCGCTCTTTAATGAGGCGAATGCCCTTGATTGTTTCGTTCGCCGCGCCGATGTATTGCTCATCGCCGGTGCCGACCGGGAAGACGAGCGGGTCGAAAATGATGTCGCGCGCCGGCACGCCGTAGCGGTTGACGAGCAAGTCATACGAACGCAAGGCGATTTCCAGCTTCCGCTCCGCGGTGACGGCCATCCCTTGTTCATCGATCGTGCCGACGACGACGGCGGCGCCGTATTTGTGCAAGAGAGGAACGACTTTCGCAAACCGCTCTTCACCGTCTTCCAAGTTGATCGAATTGATGATCGCTTTCCCTTGCGAGTAGGTGAGGGCGCGCTCGATGACGCGCTCGTCGGTCGAGTCGATGACGAGCGGCACTTTCACTTTTTTCACGACTTCGCGGACGAACTGTTCCATGTCATAGAGTTCGTCGCGGTCCGGGTCGGCCAAGCAAATGTCGATGACATGGGCGCCGTTTTTCACTTGGGCGCGGGCGATTTCCGCCGCTTCTTCGTATTTCCCTTCGGCGATGAGGCGCTTGAATTTGCGCGAACCGATGACGTTTGTCCGCTCGCCGACAAAGAGCGGGCGCATCGTTTCATCATAAATGAGCGCATCGATGCCCGAGACGGCGTGCACATCGAAAGAAGACGGAATCGCCCGCGGCGGGATGTCACGCACCGCTTCAGCAATGGCGCGAATATGATCCGGTGTCGTGCCGCAGCATCCGCCGACGATGTTGATCCATCCCTTTTCGGCAAAGCGGCGGATTTTCTCCGCCAGCATGTCCGGCGTTTCATGGTAACGGCCTTCTTCATCCGGCAGACCGGCGTTCGGGTAGCAGCTGACGGCCGTATCCGCAAGCGAGGCGAGCGTCCGCAAATGGTCCGTCATAAACTCCGGGCCGGTCGCGCAGTTTAAGCCGACGGCGATCGGCTTCATATGGCGCACCGAGATGAAAAACGCATCGATCGCCTGGCCGGCGAGCGTTGTGCCCATCGGTTCGATCGTGCCGGAAATCATGAGCGGCACGCGGCGGCCGACCGCTTCAAACGCTTTGGAAATGCCGAGGAAGCCCGCTTTCACATTCAACGTATCTTGGCACGTCTCCAGCAACAGAAGGTCGACGCCGCCCAAAAGCAGCCCGCGCGCCTGTTCTTCGTAGGCGGCGACGAGTTCCTCAAACGTCGCGCCGCCTGTGACCGACAACGTTTTCGTCGTCGGCCCCATCGACCCGGCGACGAAGCGCGGCCAGTCGGGAGTCGAGAACGACTCTGCCGCATGTTTGGCGAGCTTGGCCGCTTCGATGTTCAACTCCAGCGCCAAATGTCCGAGGCCGTATTCATCGAGCACAATGCGCGTCGCCCCGAACGTGTTCGTTTCGATGATGTCCGCTCCTGCTTCTAAATAGGCTTCGTGAATGTGGCGGATGACATGCGGGGCGGTCAATGTCAAATATTCGTTGCACCCTTCATACGCCTCGCCGCCAAAATCGGCGGCCGATAAATTCGCGCTTTGGATCATCGTCCCCATCGCGCCGTCGATGACAAGAATTTTTCGCTGCAGCTGCTGTTCTAAGGTGACCTTAGCCATGAACAACCTTCCTTTCTTTGGCGGCCGCTTCTTTTTCGTGAATGTAGCGGACGAGCTCGACCGTCATGTCATAGCGCAAAAACGGCGTGATCAAGTAAATGCCGTTAAACAAATCGAATGCCGCGTCAATGAGCGATTTGGCGATGGCGATCCCTTCGCGCGCTGCTTGCACCGGGTCGTCGCCGCAGGCGGCCATGCGGGCGCGAATCTCGTCCGACAGGGTGATCCCCGGCACTTCATGATGCAAAAACTCGGCGTTGCGCGCGCTCACCAGCGGCATGATGCCAATGTAGATCGGCGTGTCGAGATGTTTCGTCGCTTCGTATATTTGCACGATTTTTTCTTCCGAGTAAACCGGCTGGGTCAAGAAATAGTGGGCGCCGCATTGAATTTTTTTCTCCATTCGCTCAACCGCTTTATCCAAATGGCGGACGTTCGGGTTGAACGCCGCGCCGATCGAGAAGTTCGTTTTTTGTCCGAGTGATTTGCCCGAGTACGACAGTCCTTCGTTAAATTGGCTGATCAAACGGATCAAATCGAACGATGATAAGTCGTACACGGACGTTGCTCCTGGGAAGTCGCCGATTTTCGACGGGTCGCCGGTAATGGCGAGCACGTCGGTGATGCCAAGCGTATGCAAGCCCATCAAATGCGACTGCAAGCCGATCAAATTGCGGTCTCGGCATGTCATATGCACGAGCGGGCGGACGCCGATCCGCTCTTTGATGATCGTGGCGACGGCGGCGTTGCTGATGCGCGGCGTGGCAAGCGAGTTGTCAGCTAACGTCAGCGCGTCGATGCCAGCGTCATGGAGCGCTTTCGCCCCAGCGAGAAACTTGTCAATGCCGAGTTGTTTCGGCGGGTCGAGTTCGACAATGACCGAGCGGCGCGTGCGGGCAAGCTCGGGAAGCGGAGTCGGCGCGGGCCGCTCGGCTTGCACCGATACCGACACTGCGCGCCGCTTCACCGTTTTTTCCGTCACCGGCGTCCGATCGGCGAGCGCCTTTGCCATCGCTTCAATATGTTTTGGCGTCGTGCCGCAGCAGCCGCCGATCAAGCGCACCCCTTGGTCGCGGAACGCTTTGGCCGTCTCCTCGAAATATTCGGCGTTCGTCTCGTACACGAGCCGGCCGTCGCGGTAATCAGGGAGGCTGGCGTTCGGATACGCCGATAAAAACGCTTGCTTTGGCAGGGGCACTTCCTCGAGCGACTGAATCATATAGTACGGCCCAAGGCGGCAGTTGAGCCCGACGACATCGGCCCCGAGCGCCTCCAGGCGGCTAAGGGCGTCCGCAAGCGGCGTGCCATCTTGCAAGACGCCGACTTCATGAAGCGAGACGTGAGCGATAATCGGCAAGTCGGTCTCTTGGCGGGCGATGGCAAGCACCGTCTCCAACTCTTCCAAATCGTAATACGTCTCAAGCAACACGCCGTCGATCCCTTCAGCCAGCAGCACAAACAGCTGCTCGCGAAACGTCCGCTTCACTTCTTCGAGCGTGACGACGCTTTTGTTTAACGTGCGCAGCCCTCCGATCGTTCCGAGTACGTACGCCCGCCCATTTGCTGCTTGTTTCGCCAGCCTTACAGCGGCGCGATTGATCCCCGGCACCTCGTCTTGCAAGCCGTAGCGCGCGAGTTTCACATAGTTGGCGCCGTATGTATTCGTCTGAATGACATCGGCGCCTGCCGCGATATACGCCTCGTGAATATGAATGATTTCATCTGGATTGGATAAATTCAATTCTTCAAAACAACGGTCAATGCCGTGCGAATATAGAAGCGTCCCCATCGCCCCGTCGGCGATGAGAATGCGTTGTTTCAACTCATCGAGCAGCCCCACGTTCGATTCCCCCGTTTCCTTAAAGTAAAAGAAAAAAGCCTTCTAAGAAGAAGACTTTTCATTCGCTTCTTCTTATCTTCCAGGCTGTTGCCTGTCTGGATTTAGCACCTTGGCCGCGGCCAGGTTGCTGAGGGTTCACCGGGCCAGTCCCTCCCCCTCTCTTGATAAGAATGTCCGTATGCAGTTGTTCATTTTGTCTTGATGATTACTATATAATTTAATGTATTTTTCGAAATTATTCAATACGGTGAAGCAAGGAAATTTGAAAAAACGATCAATGAGACAGCGGATTTCCGCCTTGCGGGCAAAATTGAATAAAAAATGAACCATTGCATCTCCTCCCTTGTCCTTGCACAAAGCTCTTAACAGCATCTCTGTTTCATTCCGATAGAGCGAAATATGTCGAAATGTGTTAAAAAAAAGATAAAATTGTCGAACGATTTCTCTTTTTTTTTTAGAGTCAAGGTGTATGATTAAAATGGATGATATTAACAAGGAATTTACTAGAAACCGCATCACAGACGGGAGTGAAATGGGTGAGACAATGGTCGTGGCCGTATTTTATTCTGATTAGCCTGCCGCTTGTCGTGTTGATTGTACTTGCTTTTCGCCTAAAAGCGGCCAGCATGCCCATCAAAATAGGGTTGATTGTATTGGTGTTGCTTTACGGGGGAGTTTATTCTCGTTTAGTGCGAAGGATGAGATAGACGCAGAATGTTTTTGAAAAAAGTTTTGATCGATTATCATTTACTGGAAGAAGGTGATAGGTTATGAGTTTGTTGGCGCTTGTTGCCGGGACGCTCGGCGTGTCGCAGGCAGTCGCGACGACGGTTGTTTCGATTGTGCTGACCGGCTCCACGCTTATTTCTATTATTCTTGGGATCACCGCTATTTTGTCAGGTGGAGTCGACGCCATTTTGGAAATTGGGTGGTCAGCTTTTGTCGCGACGGTGAAAAAAATAGTGGCGGAACGAGGAAAAGCGGCAGCGATTGCATGGTAAAGGGAAAACGGCAGGGGAAAGACTCCCCTGCCGTTCCTAATGAGTTCAATGCAAGGGGGGAGAGAAATGAAGCTTGTATGGTTGCTGTATCAACAAAGACAACGAAGCAGTTTGGCGCCGTTGCAGAAAAAATCGCCTTTTTCCCCGCAGATGACCATGTTCTTGGTGGAAGCGGCGAAATGGCTTGTTTCATCGGCTGTGGTTGTAGCCCTTTGCGCTCGATCCTCGACGCTGTTTCGCCCTTCTGTGGTTATGGGAGCTCTTTTTTTCATGTCGGTCAGCCCTTTCATAGGAGTTTTGCTTGAGTCCAAAGAGGCATTGCAACGTCAATACCATTATCATTATGTGCGTCTGTCTGGGGTGCGGGATGATGAGGTGTGGCAGCGGTTGCTCAAAATCCACTACGCTGTGTCTCTTCTGCGGCTATTGCCGATTTGGTTGCCGCCTTCAATTGGATTGATGGTGATGTTTGGGATGATGACAGGCGCATCATTCGTATGGTTTGGACAAACGATGTTGCTTCTTCTTTATGTAATATCGCATATAGTGCGTGGCTCAACTGTTAGAGCGACGGGCGTATTTTCTGCCGTTTTCTTTCGAATGGCATCATTCGCGATAGGCTATGCCGTGATGGCGGCGATTGTGCCGCTGCTGCAATTGTCCCGCCAAGCGGTTCGGATGTATGGGCTGTCTCTTTCTTATCTGGCGTATATGGATGGTTATGCTGTCCACTGGCAGCAACGGTTTTATGAGTGCATGACTAGCTGGGGAGGATGGTCATTTTCAAGTACGAGTTTATCATTCATCGGTGCTGGATTCGCTCTGTTGGCTTTAATTTGCTTTTCTTTCATTCGCCCGTCTCATTCTCACAAGGCGGCGTACAGACTATATTCATGGTATCAACGTGTCATAGAGTCGTTAAAAGTTCGCGGCACCAATAATGCAATTTTATATAAAGATCTTTGTCTGTTCACACGCCCAGTCCGTGAGTTGACGAAACCGCCTTGGTCGCTATTTTTGCCGGGGGAATGGTTTTTGGTCGCAGGAGCGAATGTGGCGCTGTTGCCGATCGTTCATAACGGGTCGATCATTTTGTTTTTGTTTATGTTTGAAATGTATATCGTCATGACAGGGGCGTTGCGAGCCATTACCGACGTCTTTCGGGACATTTTTCAGTTTGAAAGCGAGATGGAGCGTCTCACCGTGTTTCGCCTCCTTTCCCCGCCTCCTCTTGTGCCGTTAATCGAAGCGAAATGGACGTTGCTTGAACGATTAGGCGTCTACCCATGCATGACGGCAGTAGGATTGCTTCTCCTCGAATACATAGGATTATTGGGGATGCGTGGAGGGCTTTGGGCAGCAATGGGAGCTGTGATGATGATGCCTGCCTATTCGCTTGTTGTCAAACGGATTTTGCGCACCGATTATGAAGTGTTCTGCCTTGTTTTAGCGAGCGGTGAGCAAACGGTGTTGACATCTCCGCGTGATTATGCAGGGTATATGGTGATTGCGGCCGGAAATCATTCGTTTCATCGCTTATTGATTTACATAACTGTTTTTTCATCGCTTCTTTCTGCCTTTTTTATGCTCTTGAAAGGTTGGAGTTGGGCATGCTACAGCGTTTTGTTTGTTGTGATGATTTACCTTGTATTATGGAATGGTTCTCAATATGCTCAGCGTACATGAGGAGGCATTCGCGATGATCAAACGAGCCATTTACACTCATTTTCCATATTTTCTCTTGTCGTTCGGTGTATATGTTGTCTGCTTTGCGTTGGGAGCAGGGATTTTTTCACAACGGCTTGCCATCCACCCAACCTCTATGGAATTTGGAACCACTTTCGGACACAACTTGCTCGTTGGAGCCATTTTGATGGTCGGCGGATGGCTGACGTTAGGAATGGCCAATACCCTTTATCTGGCCTATAATGCGGCAATGTTCGGAGTGATCGTGAAAGGAGTCATGAAGGGGTATGGCATGCAGCCGTTAATTACCGGTGTTGTTCCCCACGCCGTTCCTGAAATCATCGGCCATGTCTTGTTTTGTACATTAGGGTACGAGACGTGGAGGTTTCTTCAAATCATCAAAAAAAGAGCAAGGGGAGAAGAAGAAACGCTCTATATACGGGATATTCTCTTGTTGCTAGTGCTGGCGGTCGTGTTGCTGGTCATCTCTGCATGGCTGGAATCAAAGGTCTCTCACGTGTGACAAGAAACGGACCGAAAAATAGAGAAGTTATAAAAAGGGGCGGAACAGATGGAACCGTTGTTTACTTTGCAAAACTTGACGTATCGCTATGATGGGGGAACCACGATTTTTCAGCAATTCTCATTTTCCATTTTCCCAGGGGAGACGGTGCTTCTCACCGGCCCCAATGGAGTGGGGAAAACGACTCTTTTGCACATTATTTCGGGATTGCTCGATAAAGGAGAGCTGCATTATCAAGCCTTTTATAAAGGCAATCCGATTCCGCTTCCCGACATGCGAGCCCATTTGTCTTATGTGACATCCGAGACCGTCATGTTTTCAAAATTGACGGGCTATGAAAATATCGAATGTTTCCGGCTTTTATGGAAGCTGGATCAACAGTACGTCCGGAAAGCAAACGAATTATGCAGTCTGCTTGGAATGGAGGAAATGCTCTCGCTTCCGGTGGATCAGTATTCATTAGGAACAAAGCAAAAACTGCATATTGCGATTGCTTTAGCCCGTCCGGTCGAATTGTATTTGATGGATGAGCCGTTCAATTCCCTTGATAGGTTAAGTCGCGATCGGTTGGCGGAGTGGATTCAAGGCGACCGTCAAGGTGCTTATCTCATTGCTTCTCACGTTCATCAAGAGCGCTTCCCTGGTTCCCGCATAATCTCGCTTACACGTCCAAACAATGAAGACAAAAGGAAAAAATGATAGCGGGATCTTTATGAAAAATTCAGTTTCCATAGATGTGATCAAGGATTTTTCCGTTGCACTTTCCACTCTCCTATGTTCTAATTAGGAATAGTGAACATCAAGAAGACGGGGGGCTGAAAGTGAACGGAGAAATCATCCGCTTCGAGCGCGTGACGAAGGAATATGACGGCATGACTGTATTGGATGATGTCAGTTTTGCGATGGAGCGCGGAAAGTTTTATACGCTGCTTGGGCCGTCGGGGTGCGGGAAGACGACGATTTTGCGGCTGATTGCCGGGTTTATCGAGCCAACGCAAGGAACGATTTATTTCCACGGGAAGCCGATTCAAAACGTCCCGCCGAACAAACGGCAAGTCAACACTGTCTTTCAAGACTATGCGTTGTTTCCTCACCTCGATGTGTTTGAAAACGTCGCGTTTGGTTTGCGCGTGAAAAAGATGAAAGAAGCCGACATTCGCGAGAAAGTGAGGGAAGCGCTTCGATTTGTCAACTTAGACGGCTATGAGCGCCGCCGCATTCAAGAAATGTCCGGCGGCCAGCGTCAGCGCGTCGCGATTGCGCGGGCGATTGTGAATGAGCCAGAAGTGTTGCTCTTGGATGAACCGCTGTCAGCCTTGGATTTGAAATTGCGCACGGAAATGCAGTATGAACTTCGCGAACTGCAACGCCGCTTAGGGATTACGTTCATTTTTGTCACGCATGACCAAGAAGAAGCGCTGGCGATGTCCGATTATATTTTTGTTCTAAATAAAGGAAAAATTCAGCAGTTTGGGACGCCGAAAGACATTTACGACGAGCCCATCAACCGATTCGTCGCCGATTTCATCGGGGAATCGAACATTTTGTCGGGGCGCATGATCGACGATTTCCTCGTCGAATTTGCCGGCAAACAGTTTGCATGTGTTGACCGCGGCTTCGCACCAAACGAACCGGTCGATGTCGTCATCCGCCCGGAAGATTTGGAGCTCGCGGCGCCGGGAGATGGGCAGATCGTCATCCGCGTCGATTCGCTCTTATTCCGCGGTGTCCATTATGAAATTTGCGGCTATGACGAAAACGGCAACGAATGGCTTGTCCATTCGACGAAAAAGGCTGAAGTCGGGGAAACGGTCGGCCTTCGTTTTGAACCGGAAGCGATTCACGTCATGCGACTCGAAAAGGAGGATGAGGACGCATGACGGAACGGACGTGGCGGAACTGGTATTTAATCCCTTATGGCATTTGGCTTGTGCTGTTTGTCGTGGCACCGATTGTCTTTTTGGTGTATGAATCGTTTTTGGATCTCGACGGCCGTTGGACGTTGTCCAACTACAAAGCGGTGTTGACGCCCATTTATTTAAAAATGATGGCGTATTCGTTTTGGTACGCGTTTTTGATTACCCTTGTGTCGCTGCTCATCGGCTATCCGACCGCCTATTGGCTGACAAAGACGAGGCACAAGCAGTTATGGCTGTTGTTGCTCATCTTGCCGATGTGGGTGAATTTGCTGCTGAAGGTGTATGCGTTTTTAGGGCTGTTCGGCACGTATGGGCTGGCCAACGCTTTTTTGAAGGTGTTGGGCGTCGGGCCGCGGCAGCTGTTGTTCACCGATTTCAGTTTTGTCTTTGTGTCGGTGTATATTTTTATTCCGTTTATGGTGCTGCCGATTTTCAATGCTCTTGAAGAATTGCCGCCGTCGCTTGTCGATGCCGCCCGCGATTTGGGGGCATCGTCATGGACAACGTTCCGCCGCGTCGTCTTCCCGCTCACGCTTGGCGGAGTGAAGGCCGGCTGCCAAGCGGTATTCATCCCGGCGCTGTCGCTGTTTATGATTACGCGCCTTGTCGCTGGCAACCGCGTCATTACGCTCGGCACCGCCATTGAGCAGCATTTTCTTGTCACCCAAAACTGGGGGATGGGGGCGACGATCGCGGTTGTGTTAATGATCGCGATGGCGGTCATCGTCGTCCTGACAGGAAGCGGAAGAAAAGAGGGAAGCCGATGAAACGGACGCATAGGTGGGGACGGGTGTATCTTTTGGCCGTGTTTGCCGTGATGTATATGCCGATTGTGTATTTGATGTATTATTCGTTCAACAGCGGCGGGGCGATGCACGATTTTCAATCGTTCACGTTGAAGTGGTATCGCGACGTGCTGTCCGACGACCGCTTGCTCATCATCGTTTTGAATACAATCGTCATTGCACTGTTGTCGGCGGCGGTTGCGACGATACTTGGGGTCATCGGAGCGCTCGCCGTTTACTATGTCAAGCGGCAGCGAACGAAAAACGCTCTTCTCGCCCTCAACAACGTGCTGATCGTCAGCCCCGATGTCATCATCGGCGCTTCGTTTTTGCTTCTGTTTACGATAGCCGGCATCAAGCTCGGCTTTACGTCCGTGCTGTTGTCTCATATCGCGTTCAGCGTGCCGATTGTCGTGTTGATGGTGCTGCCGAAACTGGAAGAAATGAGCCCGACGCTGATTGATGCGGCTAGAGATTTAGGAGCCAGTCATTGGCAAGTGCTGTCCGGTGTGGTGCTGCCGTTTTTGGCTCCGAGCATATGGGCGGGCTTTTTCATGGCGCTCACGTATTCGCTCGATGACTTTGCCGTGACCTTTTTTGTCACGGGAAATGGGTTCTCGACGCTGTCCGTGGAAATTTATTCGCGGGCGCGCCAAGGCATTTCCTTGTCGATCAACGCATTGTCGACGCTTCTGTTTTTGTTTACGATGCTGCTCGTCATCGGCTATTACGTGCTCAGCCAAAAAGGCGGCCGCTTGTACGGGATAGGGGGGCGAAAGTAGGTGAGACGGCTTGTCCAAGGATTTGCGGCCGTGTTCATCGCCGCGTTCGTCCTGATGTTTGTCACGCATCGGCTGAACGAAGCGGAAGGGTACGGCGGAGGCAAAACGGTGACGGTCTACAACTGGGGCGATTACATTGACCCGGCGCTCATTCGCGAATTTGAAAAAGAGACAGGGTGGAAAGTGATTTACCAAACGTTTGATTCCAATGAGGCGATGATGGCGAAAATCGCCCAAGGCGGGGCAACGTTTGACGTCGCCGTTCCATCCGATTACGCCATCAGCAAAATGATCGAGGAAAAGCTGCTTCTGCCGCTTGATCACCGAAAGCTTCCCAATTTGCAATATATCGAGCCGCGGTTTCTCAACTTGTCGTTTGATCCGCACAACCGGTATTCCGTGCCGTATTTTTGGGGGACGGTCGGCATCGTCTACAACCGCGAGATGCTTGGCGGCAAGACCATCACAAGCTGGAACGACTTATGGGATCCAAGCTTGCGCAATCAAATTTTGCTTGTCGACGGGGCGCGCGAAGTGATGGGGATGGCGTTAAACAGCCTCGGCTATTCCCTCAATGACACGAACAAAGCCCACTTGCAAGAAGCCAAGCGGAAGCTCGATCGGCTCATGCCGAACGTGAAGGCGATTGTCGGCGATGAAATCAAGCTGCTGCTTGCCAATGAAGAAGCAGCCATCGGCGTCGTCTGGTCGGGCGATGCGGCCGAAATCATCGCGGAAAACGACAAGCTCGACTATGTCGTGCCGAAAGAAGGCTCCAACTTATGGTTTGACAACATGGTCATTCCGAAAACAGCGAAAAACATCGAAGGAGCGCACGCGTTCATCAACTTTATGCTCGACCCAAAACACGCGGCGCAAAACGCCGAGTACGTCGGCTACTCGACGCCGAACAAAAAGGCGCTTCGCTATTTGCCAAAAGACATCGCGGGCGACCGCCGCTTCTACCCCGATTTGGATTCAGCAGGGCATCTCGAAGTGTACGAAAACTTGGGAAAACAGATGCTCGCCTACTACAACGAACTGTTTTTGCAGTTTAAGATGCAGCAAAAGTAACCATAGAGATGCAACCCAATCGTTTCCGATATCCTTGACGGAAAAAGCGGCTCATCCATTCTTGACTGACGAAGGCAAGCCACAGGTTTGCCTTCGTCACGCTTTAGCGTGACGGAAGACCGAACAGCGACTCGCTTCCTAGAAGGACGGTGAAAAACGGCTGTCACGAGCAAATCAGCAGAATTTCGCCAGAAGGCTGATTTCGCAAGGTTTTTCTAATTGAGCAATCAGAGCAGGCGCCGTCCTCTCGAATAGGGAGATGGGCGTCTGCTTGTCCGTTTGCGTAAAGGGTTGCGCCGCTTCCCTAGCACGCAGGAACGAAGAAGCCCATAGGCGGTTTCACATACAAGAAGGGATCGAACGCAGGGAAGAAGAATAGAAAGACATGATAGGATGAAAAAGAGGAGGTAGGAACGTTGCCCAATCATTTGCCGATGGAAGAAAATGTGATGGATATGCTCATCGGCGGCTTTTCGGTTGTGATGTTGATCGCGGTTGCGACAATCGTTTTTCTTTGGCGAAGGAATCGAGAGGGGCGGGCGTTCCTGTGGATATTGGCCCATTTCTTGTTGCTGTCTCTGGCTGTTTTCTTTGCGCTGAAGGCGATTTCCTTTGATCTTACCCATGTGCAGGCATCCGAAGAAATCTCCCTTTTTCTCGGCAAGGCGGGGTTGGCGTGGGGAGCAGGGATGGTTTGTTTGCTGGCCGGCATTGTGAAACTTTCCAGACGATGACCACGATTTAGATCGGTATGATTGTAGAGAAACGCCAAGCTGCAAAAAAAGCCATCCGCCTTTATCGACTGACGGTTCTGAGGGGCGGATGGCGTTTGTGAGAGGGCCTGAATAAGGAATTGCCTGTTTCAGTTGAGGAGATGTATTGGTGTAAATTTACAGACAAAGATGTCCATTTCGGAGGAGGAAACCCATTTTTTGATATAGAGTACTTATATTCGATTCCCTTCAGCGTTGGGGTCGGGCACTTCGACATGAACATCCACGAAAAATACTCTTTCACTTCCCTTGTGTTCCAACAATTCATTCGGTATTGTGACAAAAAATCTCCCAAACAGTGAAGGTATTGAGCTGCTGGGTCACTGCTTTAGTAACAAATCCATCATTTTCAAACCAATTGCACAGAAGCCTTGGCAAGTCAATGGCTACTTGCATAAATATTTTAGCGGTGCTTATTAATCAATCACTTCTGGAAAGGGTGTTGTTCATGACATTCACTTTATATGGAATGGAGCCTAGCGATTTGATTATTACAGAAGATATGTTCCAAGATCAAACTAAATTTATTAATTTGTGCGAAAATAACGAAGGATTCAATAAAATGATTACAACACTTCAACGTGATGGATATGTTGTGTGGTTTAAAACTGTCCGAACCGTTGAGTTACCTGTAAGGCAGAAAAATGTAGGAAATCCCGCTATTGATTTAATTGTTTACAATATTTTTGTGGGAAATTTGATGGTTGGAGAGGCGTATATGGTCTCTGGTCCGCATCAATCGTTCGCTTTTAGTGTTGTTAAAAATCTCAACAACACTATATCATATTATTTTGTTGAAAATAATGAGACTCAGAGATTGATTTTTGACAAGAATGGCAATCTATACAACGCAACTATCAATCTTGACTTCGATCGTAATGATGACATTTCCACGAAACAATTATCATGCGAAACTATTTGTACAGGACTTTGTTCTGGAGGGCTAGCGGGCTCTATTCCTCGGTGTATTACTGGATGTCTAGTTACTGGGCCAGTAGGTACCCCGTTTTGTACGGTGCTTTGCACTTTGTTGGTTACTTTTGGATGTGCTTATGGCTGTGATGCTCTTTGTCAATTGATTTAAAAATTAAAAACTCGTCTTTCAGTATGGGGGAAATTATCACGTAATTTTGGAACGAAAGGATTATTTTTTTGCAAATTAAAACGAGTTTTTGTACGTTAATCCAGCAAAAATCTGGAGTATTGCGCAAATTTCCTCTCTTTTTTATGGAAAAAACTGTTTGATGGCTTGACATGGAGTTTCTGCGGACATGTTTTCTAGCGAAAGGGGGAGAGCAGGAACCCTTATTTCGCTAGGCAATTAGCCAACATGTCCGCTGCCTCATGTAAAGCTTGTACTTCTGTATACATGCTCATTAAAAAAGTTAACCCTTTACTTTTACATAAGTGGTACTCACTCCGGTTATACTGCTCCTAAAGAAAAGCATGGGAAAAAAGCGGGATTCTGCATGAAAAGCCCCCGGTTGACTCGCCAGATGTCATGGAGATGTTCCGGTGTCATCAGTTGCCACCTTTCAAACCAGTAACACTACCCGCCTCATCGAGGCCCTGAAATTGCCCCTTATCGCGATACACAAGGCAACGCTTCAGCCCTGTTGTGACGAGGGGGTATCTTGAGGCTCGATATAGCGGGCAAACTGCTTGGTTTCGATGGTGTTGCTGTTCATAGGGAATCCGGTTCGTTTTGAGTATGATGATAAGGAATCTTTTTCAGACGGACTTCGCTGAGCGTTTGCAATGGATGCTGACACCCCCCGATTGATCCTCTCCTCTGATCGAGGAAACCATTTCCATCACTCTCCATCACTTGGTTGATGTTGCTTCTTCCCGCCGTCATACAACTCACATTTCGCATCCAGACCATCCCAAGATAAAGGATTTTTTATTTACTTTTCAAAAATAATTTCCGGCCCAACACGATAAGCGATGGCAATCCTTTTTTTACCATCGCTCGTCGTTCCTTATCGCATAAATCGCCTGAATCCGAATGGTCATGATGCCGAAACTCCTTTGCTTTCTCGGTGTATCAAGGATTTATTCGGCATCCCCCTCAAAAAATCCTCCCGATTCTGCTCGGGAGGTTGCGAAATGTGAGGCCTAAAGAGATTTTATAGGGGAAATGTGCCAAGATTTCGTCCATTTTCTCCGAATGTTCGGCAAGTTTGTTCAAAAAATTGTCATATTTTGATGAGAAAGTTTTCACAAAGTCTTGATGACTTGTTTCTTTGTTGCAGAACCATATTGTAGGGTAGGATATGAAACATGGCGGCTGCTTTATATGTGAAAAAAGAAAGTAATGTTGCTCAAATGAGGTAAATTGTATAAAAAGGAAAAACGTTATTTTGATTTTCTTTATTATGAACATATTTCTTTGTCAAGTGCATTTTGTGATGAAGAGCCAATATTAAAAAAAGGAAGAGGAGGAATGGAAAGAGAAGTGTAGAAGAAATATCGCCTTACCTTGATGAAAGGGGCTGTAAACATGCATAAACATTTGCAGATGGAAGAGGAAGTGATGGATTTACTCATTGGCGGTTTTTCCGTCGTGATGTTGATCGCCACCATGACGGTCGTTTCCCTTTGGAGGAAGAATCGGACGCGTCGTTTGGCATTCTATTGGATTTTTGCTCATTTTCTGCTGCTCTCTATTGCCGCTTACTTTGCGTTTAGAGCCATTTCCTTTGATCTTACCCATCCGCAGGCATCCGAAGAAATCTCCCTTCTTCTCGGCAAGGCGGGGTTGGCGTGGGGAGCAGGGATGGTTTGTTTGCTGGCCGGCATTGTGAAACTTTCCAGACGATGACGGCGATCCCGATCGATAGGATTGTAGAGAAACGCCAGGCCGCCAAAACGCCATCCGCCTTGATCGGCTGACGGTTCCGAGGGGTGGATGGCGTTGAGTCAGTCAAGGTGTTGTGAAAAACGTTTCTTCGGTATATAGCGGGCATTGTCATGGATATTGTGAGCGTTTTTTAGAATTTCCTCCCTCATCTTGATGTCATGATCTGCTATCCCATTTTTTACACTTTTCTATCGCACTTTGCTTGGGAGTTTGGATGATTTGTGCGAATAAAAGCTTGTGATTCTCATTAGAGAATCGCTTTGAAATGTCACTCACCGCTATTTTGCTCGTTCGTTCATACGTAGCTTCCGATTTTTCCATTTTTTTTCGCCCAATGCCATTGCTGCTTCAAGACGAATGAGCCCATGGCCAGCCAGAATAGCGAGATGCCGAGAGCAGGAAAGAATACGGGCCATCCTTCATTCACTCCTTGCACGGCCCAAGAAAGAGGAGAAAAGCAGTTGAGAATATGAAACGCTGTCGGCAATGCATTCGAAGATAGAAAAAATCCCGAGAAGATCAATAAATAATAAAGCAGCACCTCGGTAACGGCTCCCACTTGCTTTAAGCGAAGAGACAGTCCTAAAATGAACACGCCGATTCCCGTCATCCCGATAAGGCTGACGCCGCCAAATACGACGATCTCCGTTATCATGGATGCGATTCCCGAGAGAATTTCGGAAAATCCGATCATCAAAGCCGCACAAATGAAAAAGAGCGTCACCCACATGGACGATAAGGTGATTTCAGCGATGACTACGCCGATCAAAATCTTCCATGGAGCAGTCTTGGTGGAAAGCACTTGCTCGGCGGTGCCGAGATACGCTTCTTCGATCACCGTATTGCCTAGTTTCGAGATCAAATGAGCGCTTAAGTACCAAAGGCTGAAACCGAACAGTTTGACCGTCGCTTCTTTTCCGGTTTGTATCGGGCTTGCGTACAGCGTGCCGAGAAAAAAGACAAATTTAATGATCAACCCAACGGTAAAATCGAACCAATACCGGCGATACTCTGCCCTTTTTTTCAAAAAGGACGCCCATACGACATTCAAAATTTGCCGGGACAACGGGTTCACCTCCTTAGACGGATAGGTTGGAACGAACAGCGGCCAAAAAATGAGTTTCAAGGTCGGCTGGAGTGGAAAAATGTTCTTTTGTGCCGCTCCAAACGATTTTTCCGTCTTGAATAAAGACAAACTTATTTCCAACGGCGTGGGCAAAAGGAATGTCGTGGGTGGTGATGAGAACGGCTTTCCACCATTGGTTTTCTTCCGTTAACATGGTTCGGATATGATGCTGCGACTCCACATCAAGGCCAAGAGTCGGCTCATCAAGGAACAAAAACGGCGCGCCTTTCATTAAGGCGATCGCAAATGCTAGTTTTTGTTTCATCCCACGTGAAAGGGTTTGGGTGAGACGTTCAGCGTATGGGGTTAGATTCAACACAGCCATCATTCGTTCGGCTCTTCGTTTTGCTTCAGCACGACTCCATTTGTTCAGCAAGCCGAAGTATAAGAGATTTTCCAAAACCGTTAAATAGGAATAGGAATTGTCAGCTTCTTCAAATACGACTGCAATTGACTCGCGCGCTGCATCTGGATGGCGGACAACATCCACTCCATTTACATAGATGCTACCGCTGTCTGGTGCAGTAAGCCCGATGATGCACCTTATTAAAGTAGTCTTTCCGGCTCCATTCGGCCCTAAAAGAATAAGTCGATCCCCTTCAACCAGTTCGAGGGAAACATGATGCAATACTTGGCGGTTTGGCGGATAGATTTTGTTTACGTCTTGCACGGCAATCATTTTTTCTACCCTTTCAATTTAGTAAGCTAGGGTGGTCTTGAAAAATCTTGAGGACCACCCCAAAGGATTATTACCAACTCGCAGGGACTTGAGACGGAGCATGTTTTAGTATGTCGTCACTTGTAGGAATAGGAGGGACCACCGTAAGAGAACCATGTCCTTCCAATTGATAGAAAAGTTCTGTAGAAATACTGGTAGAAAATTCAATAGCTATATCAATTTTGCACCACATATTAAATACTCGGAAGAAATATTGGCGTAAAGGTATTTGATTAAATTCAACACATTTAACAAAAAGTTCTGGATCAACTTTTGCCACTTCTTTGCAAGTCTCCAAAACTTTGATAAGATCTTGTAAAGGGTTTATTGTGTTTTTAAATAAATCTCTCTCCCATTTGAAATATTTTACTAGATTATCTTGCTCAATAATTCCTGAGACTAACTCCCACATTTCTTGTGATGGTGGTAAGAATAGGTTCTTTTCCAGCTTATCTTTTAGGTTCCATTTATTAATTTGTGAAGCTAATGGATTTCCCTTATATTCAAGTTCAACGCATTTTTTGAGGAGGTCATCGTAGGATTCTATAATATTATGGATATCATGGATAGCAGCTTGTAAAAGAGATATGGAGTTTTCTAGATGTGCAACTGAATCGCCGGTTGGTTGTACAAAACGAGTAGCATCTGTAGCGCCGGTGGCAGCGATAATAGCTTTTTCTAGTTCAGAATTCGCCTGCCACAAATGAGTAATGCCTTGCCCTATAGCCCAAGCGCATTGAGCAGATAAAGCGGTGGTAATAGCCAGGCCTTTCGTTGGTCTATGATTTTTTCCACCTATATTCTCTTTCTCCTTTCTTTTCCTAATTTAATTGCATTATACAAAAAAAAAAGAAAAAAGTAAATATTGAACGTGTTGCAAAACGCATAACAAATGCATAAATGCACATAAAAATCCACCACCTTGGAAATCATATACAGTGACCAAAAAAACAACTCTCCAAGGGGTGGACACTATTATGATTTCCAATTGGAAATAAATCGCCTGAATCCGAATGGTCATGATGCCGAAACTCCTTTGCTTTCTCGGTGTATCAAGGATTTATTCGGCATCCCCCTCAAAAAATCCTCCCGATTCTGCTCGGGAGGTTGCGAAATGTGAGATACAAGCGAAAGGCAAATAGAAACATTTGCGCAAAAGCATCGAACTTGAGCTTCTCCACCTTTCATCGAGGAGGCCTCTTGTCGTGCACATCAACGTAAAAAGAGTCTTCTTCAGTTGCTGGTCAATCGGAAGACGATCTATTTTGGTCAATGCTGATGCCGGTTGTAGTCATAAGGGAACAATAAGTGTTGACACATATCGTGAAGTAACATATAATTTAAAAATGTAATATATATATTACAGGATGTTGATAACACATGGAGAACTTCAAAATTCGCAACAGAGTCAAGATTGCTCGAATCGAAAAAGGGAATTTAACACAAACAGAATTAGCGAAAAAGGTGGGGATTACCAGGCAGACCTTAAATTTGATTGAGGCACAAAAATACAACCCTTCTCTAAAAGTGTGCTTGCTTTTGAGCAAATATTTAGAAAAAGGATTAGATGAGCTCTTTTGGTTGGAAGAAAGTGAATAAAGATCGGGGTGGTTTTGTGAGGCAGAAAGATTTTTTGTTTCTTTTAATTGGTTTCATGATTGCTGCTGTCTTGCTTACTCTCATCAGAGGCGAAATGCAATGGCCTATCCTCATAGGAGGATTGATAGGAGTGGTTGGAGCGGAGTTGATCAGAAGGCTGAGGAGTAAGGGACAACAGGAAGATAGTGAAGTAGAGTATGATGAGCGGATCAATGATTACATGAAAACATGGATCATAAACTTGATGGGGATTTCACATCTTCTGCTTCTCATTGCGTTGATTGTAATCCAGTCTGTATTCAAACAGCCTGCTGTGAAAGTAGAGTATGTGATTTTATATCTGCTTGTCACGTTGATCGTCGCTTTTTTCCTTATACCAAGCGTAGCCAGGAGGAAATAATGGCTATGTTATTTATGTTGGTAGTTTAAGTCAGAAATGTTTTTATTTCTATTGCTTCTCCTTAGTTCATCGGCAAATCGGTGATGAATAGTGGCCATCGAGCAATGGCCACTGCGCGAAACATTAAGCCGCAAAAAAGCCATCCGCCTTTATCGACTGATGGTTCTGAGGGGCGGATGGCGTTTGCATGATCATTCGAATCAGAAGCTGCTTATGTTGTTTTTCGATTTCTTGGTATGGTCAGGGTTTTCCAGTTGTTTCGGTTCAGCTGTTTCGCGATATAGACGATTTGCCCGATATGATACGAATAATGGTACATTTGCCGCTCAATGGCTTCGATGACGGAATGGGGTTTGCCGCGGATCGTGACCGTCCGCAACAAATCCGTTTCTTGCAGTTCGTTCAGCGTCTGAAAGAAAGCAGACCACCCCTTTTCCCAGCAAGCCATGACTTCTTTGCGCGTATGGAAGTCGTTAATAAACTCATCATCGCGGTTTCGGTCCGGTTTTTCCCCATCCGATGACAAAAAGTCTGTCCAGCGCGACACCATATTTCCGCTCATATGTTTGACAATGATGGCGATGCTGTTTGCCTCCTCATGAAAGCAATGGAACAGCTGTTCCTCGGAACATTGGTCCATAGCCCGTTCGGCGGTCTTTTTCATGTCAAGAAAGCGTGCGCGCACCACTCGCAAATATTCTTGGCCGATGTTCATTCACACACCTCCGTCAAAGAAATGCCATCTCTTTTATTCGCCGTCGATGCTGTGATTTCTTTCTATGTGACGGCAAAAAACAAAAAAAGCAACGCCTTGGGCGGACATGACTATGGGTCATGTTTTCGAAGCAGGCGAGTGAATAATCAGATCATAGCGGCACTCTTCGTTGCCTGTGTTCATAAATTGATGTTCGCAGGCGGCGTCGGAATAAAGAGAGCTCTCTTCGTGCAAGATGTCCGTGTTATGAAAACTCCTTTGCTTTCTTATTTCCAACGGCGTGGGCAAAAGGAATGTCGTGGGTGGTGATGAGAACGGCTTTCCACCATTGGTTTTCTTCCGTTAACATGGTTCGGATATGATGCTGCGACTCCACATCAAGGCCAAGAGTCGGCTCATCTGTTTTTTGCAAGCAAAAAATGCAGAGAAGTGCAAGAAAAAATACATAGGCTTGCCAGCTCAAGACTTAAGGTTCTAGACCGGGGGAAGAGGACGGCTGGATCGCGGAGAGAGCGTTCCGCAGTCGACGTGTTGCGGTCGAGTCAAGGAGTCTCTATCGCTTTCTGAGCGTACATTCCGCTGTGAATGTGGATTCGAGAGAGACAGGGACGTCAATGCGGCCATCAATATCAAACATGAGGGCATGAAACGATTAGCGATAGTCTAACTTGTCCTCGAACCGTGGGGCACACGGGGATCGCTCGGTCAACTTCCCATCATGAGATGGGATTACCCGAGAAGCCCCCACCTCTAAGCGAAGCGTAGGTGGTGGGTAGTTCACTGGAGCATGATCCAGAACCATGGCCTAGGAACATTCCGACAGATCCAAATCATCCTAAATGGGAGTATTGTTTTGGGGGAGAACCTATTTTTGTTGTCTGCAGAGCTCCTATTTATCATGCAAGAAAAAGCAGATACACGTCTAATGGGCTTGAAATTACTTTCCAACCGAGAGGTACGCTTGATGATATAACAGGAGATACTCCAAGAGGTCAATAAGTAAGAGAAATGATTAGAGCCAGATTAAAACAATACGATGCAATTCCTCCTCATCCAGATATAGGCGATTATGGAGCCCCTGACAAAAGAGAATGGAAACAGTATATATTACCTGATACAAATGAAGAAAGTGTGATGAGGTGTCCATTAAAAAAGGAGAGATTAATATATGCTAAGTAGTTTTTTTGCTTCGGTTCTTCTTGGCTTATCTTTATCAATTCCGATTGGTCCTATTAACATAGAAATGGTGAAGCGGGGAATAAAGTACGGATTTTTTCATTCATGGGTTGTCGGATTGGGAGGAATGTCAGCGGATATAGTACTAATGTTTGCCATCTTTTTTGGCTTATCCGTTTTTTTAACAAAATCTGTTGTACAGCTCATCATGTGGTTTTCTGGTTTCTTCATTTTGTGTTATTTGGGTTATGATAGCATAAAGGAGCATTCCCGTTAGGAGCTTTTCCGGGGACTTGATCAAAAAAAGCCCTCTTGGTATGATGCAGGGGTGTCAAACAACACCTACCATCATGCCAAGGAGGACTTCAGATGAATTGTACACAAAACCGCACCCTAGGTCTGTAAGATATCCACAAAACTGAAAAAGGATGTAAGGGATTTTGTCGAAAAATATTTTTTGGACACCCCTGAGAGGCCGAAAAGCCTTGATAGATCAACATTTCTAGAGGGAGGCATTTAAAAAGGTTGAAATAACCGGAGAGGTTAACAAAGAAGGTTTATTCAAATCATATCTTTCTGGCTTCTTTATAGCTATATCGAATCCACTTAATATTGTTTTTTGGGTTAGCATCTATGGATCTGTATTAGCGATGGAATTGAATTCTATTGAAAGATATCATGCACTTGCTAAAAGTAGTGCGATATTTCTGGGGATCGCATTATGGGATTTTACAGTAGCACTCTCTGTACATTTGGGAAGAAAAATGATAAGTCAAAAGTGGCTAAAATGGTTATCTGTTGCTGCAGGGATTTCTTTGATTGGATTTGGTATAAGCTTTGGATATAGAGCCTTTAAAACGTTTCTACATATGATATAATTTTTGGCATCAAAAGATACCTCGATCAATACGATTACTTGATTGTGTTCTGTTTGAATTTCCCATACTTTTGGCCACGCTAGATATGCGAACATCGGATATTTGTAGGTATCAAGACGGAAAGGTTTATAACGTCAGAGATTATAAGCCAGGGGCGAACGCGCCGCCATTTCATGTGCGCTGCCGAACGACGACGATTCCGTAGTTTGATGAATCGGAGTACACAAACGGCGAAAAACGTCAGTCAATGAATGGATTGGTGGGTTCGATTTCGTATGATGAGTGGTATAATGAAAATGTATTGAAACCAAAGCTCGAGGCTGAACGTAGAGAAAGAGAGAAACGCCAAGCGTTAGAAGAACAGATACGAGCCGATATTCGTAATGGTGTTTATAAATTGGAACATAGCCGAAACCATTATGACAAGCATAATCCATCTCATAAGCGCTATCTTGATTATGTAGAGAGAAATAGCAAAGGGTAAGCAGAAACCAAGCTATTTAACGATTTCTTATGAAAAAGCCAATGAGTTAGTGAAACAATATGCCGGAACAGGGGAATTGAAGGTGAATATGAAAACCCTGAATCCGTGACAGAAGTGCATCAAAAATGCTGGGAAACCCAATCGTGTCGAGACTTCGACTCCATTTCGAATGTTCACCTATTAGGTGAAGAACCCCGAGTGCAATATTTTGTTGATTGATCAACCTGAATCCGTGACAGAAGTGCATCAAAAATGCTGGGAAACCCAATCGTGTCGAGACTTCGACTCCATTTCGAATGTTCACCTATTAGGTGAAGAACCCCGAGTGCAATATTTTGTTGATTGATCAAGTTTTCTTGGCAGCTTTGAACGCGTCTTTATCACGGATTCAGGAAAACTTTAGAGTGGTTGAAAAAGGAGGATATTTTTTCACATTCCGAACCGATAGGAGTGCATGTAAACCAAACGACTGGTGAGGAAACAGTGACAAGCAGTTTCAGAATACACTACTCTAAAACGGGTATTCATATTGTTCCAACAATAAAGAAAGGTGATGAGTAATGAAACTCTGGGAATACGTAGGTAAGAAGGTGAGAATTGTATACAAAGATGGGGATGTGCTCGAAGGGTTTGTTCGCGATTATTGCGACGGGGAAGACAGTGAGGATGGAATAGATAGCTTAATAATTACAAACCAAGAAACAAAAGGGCAAGGATACGTTTTTGGTGTGCTGGAAACCGAAATAAAATCGATTGAGGCCATTGGCTAGAAGCGCTGAATCACATTTAGGTGGTTGAGTGCTTTTTTATTTTTCCTCGTCTTTTTAGCATTTGTAGACGTTAAAGAACAAAGCAGTTCGCGGCCGCAACCACCATTGAAAGTTCCTTTGGTTGCCCGAGTTCGACAGTTTTGAGGCCATTTTAGGCAAATGAAAATGGTTAAAATGCTGTAATATCAAGGATTTCACGATGCGGTTCCTAGAAAAAAACGCTGAATTCCATAGGCACACGAATCATTTATTTTAACTTTTAAAAAAGCTGAATATCGGTTATAATATAGGCATGTACATACGGCGAGTCACACGCAAAAACAAAGATGGAACGACCGTGGCGTATCTCCAGCTTGCTCACAACGAATGGGATCCGAAGGCCAAATATGCGAAAGCGAAGGTGATTGATTCGTTTGGGCGCGAAGATGAAGTGGATCGCGCTGTCTTGGAGCGTCTGGCCAAAAGCATTTCGCGATTCCTTTCTCCTGAGCAGGCTCGGGAAATCGAGACGTTGACAGGAGAAGTGTCGGATGACTTTCAGTTTCAATCAAGCAAACGCCTTGGCGGCGCTTGGCTTTTGGATCAGCTCTGGAGACAACTGGGATTGGGAGAGATTCTCCACTCCTTGTTTGCCTCCCGACATCATCAGATTCCGTTGGAACGGCTCATTTTTGCCATGGTGGCGAATCGTGTAATGAGTTAAAGAGTGACGGGTTGGAACAGCCAAGATGGTATGGATTTCATCGATATGTACTGCATGTGTTATGTTGCATCCTTATGCATAACTTCGAGTTTTTACTCTAGTTTTGCAACACCATCAGTAAATATTTAAAATTAACGTGACATTAGAAATCGATCAAAAATACACGCCAAGACAGGGATTCCAGGAGCTTGTGTAAAAAGAGGGTCGTTTTCCTTGAAGTCGTCGTCAACACCATGCTTTTTTGAGCAGTTGGACTCCAAGCTCAATGTCCTCGAGCGACAAGCCGCTAAAACCGATCTTGATCATGGGTTGGTCCGGCTGTTGGTTCACAAAATAGCGCGAAGTGGGATACACTTTTACCCCACACGATAGGGCGCGCTGAAGCAACTGTTCTTCTGTACAATCCGACTGAACTTTGATTAACACGTATAAACCGGACTGTTCGCCAATAATGGAGATCATATCCCCAAATGCTTTTCGCAGCAGTGATGTTAAGTGCTCCATTTTTCGTCTATACACGAGGCGCATGCGTTTAATATGGCGGACCCATTCCCCCTCCTCCATAAATTTGGCCATCGCCAATTGGCTGAGGATGGACGCAGTGCTTTCGAAAAGGCGAAACCGCTGCTGATAACGGTCCAAAAGCGACGGCGGCAACACCATGTAACTTAAGCGAATCCCAGGCAGAAACGATTTTGAGAAATTGCCCAGATAAATGACTCTTGACGAATCAATGGAGGCAAGAGCAGGAAACGGCTTTTGCGTGTAACGGAATTCGCTGTCGTAATCGTCCTCGATAATATAGCCATCCATGTTGTTCACCCATTGAATGAGCCTGTGCCGCTGCTGGATCGGCATGCTGACTCCCATGGGGCTTTGATGCGAAGGGGTGACATAGATGAGCCGCGATCGCCTGTTCTCGAGCGGCGAAAGATCGATGCCGGTTTCGGAAACAGGCACCGTTTCCAGCTGAAAGCGGTGAAACAAAAACGCTTCTCTGGCCCCGTCATAGCCAGGGTCTTCGACGATCACGCTGTTGAACTCATCTTTTAGAATATGGCCAAGGGAGAGAAGCATTTGCTGTGTGCTGCTTCCAATGATGATGGCGTTTGGCTCTGTGATCACCCCGCGGGATTCGAGAAGATAGATGGAGATTTGTTTGCGCAAGCATAATTCCCCAAACGGATCCCCATAGCGAAAACATCCTTTGGCCGCCAATACTTGATTGGAAATTCTTCTCCATGCTTTAACGGGGAAATGATCGGCATCGACGGTATCGGCGCGAAAATCGACAACAACGGACGTTGCTGCTTCCCTTGCCGATTGGCGTGCAGAAATGCGGGCTTTTGGAATGAAAAGAGGTTCCACTTCATTGGCAAAATACCCTTTTCGTTTTTCCGCGCGAATATATCCTTCCGCTACCAGCTGTTCGTAAGCCATTAAAGTTGTGTTCCGGCTGACATTTAATGATTCGGCGAGTTGGCGAATGGAAGGAAGCGGCTCATTAGCTCGAATGTCGCCTTGTTCAATCAATGATTTCAATTTTTCGTAGATTTGCTTGTATTTAGGCGAGCCGTCCTTCAAGTCAAAAATGATCGTCTTCATGTTCATCCTCCTGACATGTTTATTTTTTTGTTATTGTCACTTTTTTTATGTCAGTTTTGATTATATTATACATTGTGAACAATGGAATGCTGTAATTGAAAAGATGGGGGGGAGAGGACTGATGTATATTCCGAAGCATTTTGTCATCAACGATATGTCTGTCGTCTATGAGGTGATCGAGGAGAACAGTTTTGCCACCTTGGTGTCGATGCATCAAGGGGAGCTGTTTGCCACCCATTTGCCGCTGTTGCTCGATCGAGAGAAAACGTGTTTGTACGGCCATTTTGCCCGTTCGAATCCGCAATGGAACGACATTCAACATCAGACGGTCTTGGCGATTTTCCACGGTCCGCATTGTTATATTTCTCCTTCTTGGTATGAAACGAACCAGGCGGTGCCAACATGGAATTATGTGGCCGTCCATGTGTATGGGAACGTGGAGTTGATCGACGATGAAGAAGAAATCATGCAGTCGCTGCACGATATGGTAGAAAAATACGAAGCACCGGGCAGCCGTTACCAGCTGTCAGAGGTCGATTCTAGGATGCTGTCCGGCATGAACAAAGGAATTCAAGCTTTCAAAATCATCATCAAACGAATCGAAGGAAAAGCCAAGTTGAGCCAAAACCATCCTGCACACCGACAAGAACGGATCATCAAGCAGCTCGAGCAAATGCCATTTGAAAACGAAAAGCAAATCGCTTTCCTGATGAAAAAGCAACAGCAGTGAAATAGAAAATGAAGGAGTGAGATGTGATGGATCTTGCGGCGATCGGTGTGTTTATAGTGGCAGCCACGGCGCTGCTCATCGTCCCCGGACTGGCAGTATTGTACATCATGGCTAGGAGCATGAGCCAAGGAACGAAAGCAGGGGTTGTATCGGTGCTCGGCGTAGCTTTTGGGGGCGCTGTCCATGTTATCCTTGGAGCCGTGGGCGTTTCCGCGATTTTGATGACATCGGCGGCTGCCTTTACGATGATCAAATATTTAGGAGCCGTTTATCTTATCTATTTGGGAGGCAAAACGTTATTTTTTGCTTCCACCAAGGATGAGGAAATCCCGAACACGAAGGCCAAGGAGAAAACATTGGCGCAAGTGTTTTACGAATCTCTATTTGTCGAAGTGACCAATCCAAAAACAGCGCTCTTTTTTCTTGCCTTTTTTCCCCAATTTATTTCGCCTTCTGCTGGATCGGTGGCTGGTCAATTTTTGCTTTTGGGGGCGATATTTGTTGTTCTCGCCTTGCTGAATGACAGCTTGTATGCCATGTTGGCCGCGGGCATCCGCAAACGGCTGGCTGCCAAGAAAGGAAGTGTGAAGGTAATGAACCGGGTGGCGGGCTGTTGTTATATCTTGTTAGGACTATTCTCCGCATTGGCGAACCCTTCGAAACCGTAAGGAAATGGAGGAGTGAATGATGACACGTTTTGTTGTTGAAGACGATGTTTGGGCCATATTTCCCCATGCCAAAATCGGTGTGGTCGTTGCCCAAGGGATTGACAACAGCATCAAGAATGCCAGTGTTTACGAACAAATGCTGCGGGAGGCGGAGAAAGAGGCACGGAAATTCCTAGAGTTTGAAGAGTTGAGCCGCAACCCCGTCATCAGTGTTTGGCGAGAGGCATTTCACTAAACAAGAAAAGCGGATGGAGGTTTTCCCCATCCGCTTAGCGGTAATTCACAAACTGCACGTCAATCGGCAAATCGGCTTCGCGAATGGCGGCAATCACCTTTTGCAAGTCGTCTTTGCTTTTGCCGCTGACGCGGATTTGGTCGTCCTGCACTTGGCTTTTCACTTTCAAGCCGGTGTTTTTGATGATCGTGTTGATTTTTTTCGCATTTTCTTTGTCGATCCCTTGGACGAGCTTGGCGCGCTGGCGCACCGTGCCGCCTGAGGCCGGCTCGATTTTGCCGTATTGGATGTTTTTCGTCGCCACCCCGCGCTTAATGAGCTTGCCGATGAGCACATCTTTCAGCTGCTCAAGCTTAAACTCGTCGTCAGAGATGAGAACGAGCTCGTCTTTCTCGAGCGAAATGTCGCTTTTGCTTCCTTTGAAGTCATAGCGCGTCTTGATTTCTTTCATGGCGATGTTGATGGCGTTGGCCACTTCCGCCAAATCGACTTTCGATACGATATCGAACGAACTTTCTTTCGACATAGGCGACCTCCCGGGCGTGTGATGTACTTTCATTATAGAAAATGATGGGTGGGAAGGCAACTATAAGGAAAGGACTAGGCCTAGCGATGGGAATAATAATGTGGAAATGAAGGGAGACAACACAAAAAAAGCGGCGATCGAGCCGCCTTTCGTTCTATGTCTATCATAAATGATCCGTCTTCTTCGAATACGCGAACTTCCCGGCTTCGCGGTTTTTCTCGCGCATCATGTTTTTCTCATGGCGCTTCGCTTGGTTGTCGCGCGCTTTTTTGTCGTTGTCGCTTGTGTTTGGCATCGGCAGCCCTCCTTTGTTTCGATCGTTCATCAATAGTATGCGGCAACTAGAAATGAACTATATGGAAATAGGGGAAGGTAGTTTGTGGAAAGATAAATGGAGAATTTTTCTTCACAAATGGTTCGCCACAGAGTATAATGAAGTACAAAAATAGAGATAAATGTTTGTAATATGGTAAATATAGGTGTTTAACGATCATTTTTTATCTAAAATGTTTGCAAAGGGGGATGGAAAATGAAACGAAAACCGTTTGTCCCCTTCAAGCTTCCTCTTAGCGAAGATGTCGTGAATCAAATGCGTTTTCTTCGCGAATTGATCGAAGCGAATAAGGCGATGGTGGAGTATCAAACGATGCTGCGGCATTCAAAGCTGCATCCGCGATTTCTGCTCAGACCGATCATGCTGAAGGAGGCGGTGCAGTCGACGAAAATTGAAGGGACACAAGTGACATTGGATGAAGTGATGGAGACTGAAGCACAAAGCAGAAAAGCGAACAGCGATGTGCGAGAAGCCTTAAATTATTATGAAGCATTAGTAGCAGGAATGGATGCGCTGAAAGAAATTCCTATTTCAACTCGGTTGTTTAAGCAGTTGCATCGAATTTTGTTGTCAAACGACGTACGCGGATCCCATCGATCGCCAGGGGAATTCCGAAGGGTGCAAAATTTCCTCGGTCCTGAAGGATGCACGATTGAAACCGCCACTTACATTCCTCCGGAGCCGCATCTTGTCAATGAGTATATGTCAAATTTAGAGAAATACATTCATGAACCGAATGATGATTATGATGAATTGGTGAGAGTAGCCATTATTCATGCGCAGTTTGAAACGATTCATCCGTTTCTGGACGGAAACGGTCGGATTGGGAGAATTTTGATCCCACTCTATTTGTATAGCAAGGGTGTCATCGATTACCCGAACTTTTTTGTCAGCGATGTGCTGGAACGGGATAAGCACAAGTATTACCGCTACTTGAATGATACCCGCTACAAAGGAGACTGGACGCAATGGATTCAGTTTTTCTTGCAATGCGTCCATTTACAAGCAAAACAAAATGTCCGATTGATTCAAAAAGTAAACGATTTGTATGAAGAAGATTTGGAAAAGGCGAGCGCGCTTGTGAACAGCCAGAATATTCGAACCGTTGTCAATGTCATGTTCCAGCATCCGATTTTTACCGCTAAGCAGATGGCGGCGTTGACTGGTTTGCCGGAAGCAACTGTTCGGCGCTATTTGAATCGGTTTGAGGAGCAGAAGCTCATTTTCTCGGATGGGCGGATGCGGTCCAAAACGTACTACTACTATAACCTTCTTGATCAACTTCGGTGATGAACACGGGCGCCTGTGTTGGGCAGGCGCCCGTGTCTCGTCCGGCGGGAAAGGCGTCAGATCTCAATATATTTGTTCAGAAAAAAGAGGGCAATCGTCCCCGGCCCAGCGTGGGCGCCGATGGCGCTGCCGATGTCAGAGAGGAAAAAGCGCGTGCAGCCGTGCGTTTCTTCGATCATCCGCTTCAGTTCAAGCGCCGTTTCTTCATCATCCGCGTGGCTGATGCCGATCGTTTGCTTTTGCAGGTCGTCGCCGCGCTCGCCCATCAACTCGACCATGCGTTTCAACACTTTTTTCCGCCCGCGCAGCTTCTCAAGTGGGACAAGCGCGCCGTCTTCGACATGGAGAAGCGGCTTGATGTTGAGCAAGCCCCCGAAGGCCGCCGCGGCTTTACTGATGCGTCCGCCGCGCGCGAGGTAGTCCAAGTTGTCGACGGTGAAAATGTGCTCCATATGGCGGCAGTACGATTCGATCGTTTCACAAAGCAAATTGTACGGCGTGTTTCGCTCCGCCAGCTCGACCGCTTTCATGACGGCGAGCCCTTGGCCGAGCGAGGCGCACTTCGAATCGATGATCGTCAGGCGAAACTCCGGGTATTCATCAAGCAGCTCGCTGCGGACGGCCATCGCTGTCTGGTATGTACCGGATAATTTTGAAGAAAAGGCGATGTACAAACAAGGCCGGTTTTCTTTGGCGTATGGCAAAAACAGCTCCTTCATCGCCAGCGGGCTTGGCTGTGCGGTTCTCACGACATCTCCGCCGCGCATGGTATCATACACTTGTTTTGGTTCAATCGTCACGCCGTCTTCATAGTCTTGGCCGTTCCAATGGACGACAAGCGGCAAAAACGCGATACGGTGCTCGCGAATGTACGACTGCGGCAAATCCGCCCCGCTGTCGGTGATGATTTGAATGGACATATCCGTTCCCTCCTTAGGCGGGATGAATGACGGTTCATAGGTTTAGTGTATCGATTTTGGCGGGGAAACACAATATGGAAGGAAAAGAAGATGAATCAAAACGAAGGCTGCGGATGGCCCGCAGCCTTTCATTGGGTGATTTGATCAAGCTCAGCTTGAAATTGACGCAACTGCGCTTTTTCTGCCGTGTTGGAATGCGCGTACGCGGATGACAAGGCGTTTTTGGCGATGGCAACAGCGCGCTCGACGCTCATGTCGATCTCGCCGCTTTTGGCTTGTTTCGCCTGCGCGACTGCTTTGCGCGCCTCTTGAAATAGACGATTGCCCATCGTTACGCGCCTCCAAGCGACGTTTCCACCGCTTTTTCCGCTTTGCGCGCTTCCGCCTCGGCGTATGTCAAGTGATAAGGGATTCGCTTGTCATGCCGTTCAACCGCATCGACGCTTTGTTGGACGAAACGCTTCGATTTGTTTCGTTTGCCCATGACCGATTCCCCCTTTAAAAAGTTGAAGACGCGCGTTGCGTCATGTATAGTGTAACCGCGGCCAGGGAACAGTAGTAAGGAAATTCGTTACAGCCGCCCATCTGTTGGCGTCAAACGGCAGGAAAGGGCTGTTTGGGCCGCGGCGTTGATCTACAAGCGCAGAACATCTCGTAAATAGCGGCCGATGCCGTCTTCTTCATTGCTTGCCGCAACGTCGTCGGCCACCGCTTTCAACGGATCAATGGCGTTGCCCATAGCGACGCCCAGTCCAGCCCAGTCGATCATTTCGAGATCGTTGTCCTCGTCGCCAAAGGCGATGACGCGCTCCCTCGGGATGCCGAAGTAGTCGGCGACTTGTTTTAAACCCGCTGCCTTGTGGACGCCATGGCGGATGATTTCAATGACATGCCACGGTTCGCTCCAGCGCCGGTGGTGCACGACGTTGGCGTACACATTCGCTAAATGTGATTGAATCCGCTCGATATGATCATCGTCCGTGTACACGAGCACGCTCGTCGGGTCTTTGCCAAGCGAACGGCGCAAATCGCCGATTTTCACGGTCGGGTTGCCGAGGCGGACGATGTCAAGCAAGACGTCGTCATGTTCGTGAAAATAGACGTCGTCCATCACTTCCGCCAAAATGTTTTTGATTCGGTACGTTTCCCCTAGCTCGACAATGTCTTTGACGACGGAAAGCGGCAGCGGGGAATGGCGCACGCCCCACGACGGCTGGCGGGGGTGATGGACAAACGCGCCGTTGAAGTTGACGATCGGCGTTGTAAGTCCGAGTTCCTCATAATACATACGGCTTGCCCGGTACGGGCGGCCGGTGGCGATGACGACGAGATGGCCAGCGTCGATGGCGCGGTGGATGATGTCTTTCGTGAACGGTGAAATCGTTTTGTCCTCTTTCAGCAGCGTTCCGTCTAAATCCAGCGCGATCAAATATCGTTTCATGCTCGACTCCTTTGCTTGATGATTGTTTCCACTTCATAGTGTAACTCTTTTCCAAAATCGCTGTCTATATGGTACACTATACAGCGATGGAAAAAGACAGAAGGGGTTTGGACTGCCATGGTCATTGTTGAAACAGAACGGCTGGCTGATGTGCCGGTGCTTCATGTTGTCAAGCCGGAAAAGCGGGACGCACGGCTGCCGCTCATTTTCTTTATTCACGGCTTTACAAGCGCGAAAGAGCATAATTTGCATTTCGGCTACTTGCTTGCCGAGGCAGGCTATCGCGTTGTGCTTCCCGACGCGCTGTTTCACGGCGAGCGGGACGAAGGTTTGAGCGAGCGGAAATTGCAGCTGTCGTTTTGGGACATTGTCGTGCGCACGATCACCGAAATCGAGGAGATGAAAAACGACCTTGTCAGCCGCGGGCTGGCTGACCAAGAACGGATTGGGCTCGCTGGGACATCGATGGGCGGCATCGTCACATTCGGCGCGCTCGCCGTCTATCCGTGGGTGAAGGCGGCGGTGGCGCTTATGGGCTGCCCGAACTACAGCGCCTTTTTTGACGCGATGATGGAAGAAGCGAAGCGGCGTCAGATCGACATCCCGATGCCGCCGACGCTGTTGGCGCTTGAAAGAGAAAAGCTCGCTCGCTACGATTTATCCAAGCAGCCGGAAACACTCGCCGGGCGGCCGTTGTTCATCTGGCACGGGAAAGCCGACCAAGTCGTCCCGTATAGTTATACATATGAATTTTACCAGCAAATTAAGCCGCTTTATGAAGGAAACGAAGACCGGCTGCAATTCATCGCCGACCCGCACGCCGGCCATAAAGTGACGCGCGAGGCGTTTTTGGAAACGGTGCGCTGGTTTCGCGAGCATGTGTAAGCGATGGCGACGACGGTGGACACATGGACAAGGCAAATGGAAGTCAGTCTCCCAACACGAAATCCGCCTTTCGAAAGATGGCGGATTTTTCGTTTGCGCACATTTCTCATTCAAATGAATATTTGAATATAGGAAGGAAATATGCTATTCTATATTCAAACAAATATTTGAATGTTAGCGGGGAGCGGGAAGAAATGCATCGCGATGATGTTTGCGACATTTACTGTTATGACGAAGAGAAGGTCGAGCGGGTTCAGCGGCGGCTTCGCGATGAACCCATTGCCGAGATTGTCCCTTTTTTTAAGGCGCTTGCCGATGAAAACCGAGCCAAAATCGTGTATGCGCTTTGCGAGGAAGAGGAGCTGTGCGTCTGTGACCTCGCGAACGTGATCGGGGCGACGGTGGCGACGGCATCGCATCATTTGCGCATCTTGTATAAACAAGGAATTGTGAAATATCGAAAAGAGGGGAAACTTGCCTTTTATTCGTTGGATGATGATCATATCCGCGAGCTGCTGCTTGTCGCGCTCGCCCATCAGAAAGAGGGGGACGGCTGTGGGGAATGAACAGGTGTTGGACCAACTGCAAGCAAAAACGTACCGGGTGCAAGGGTTAACGTGCACAAACTGTGCCGCTAAGTTTGAGCAAAACGTGAAATCCCTGCCTGGCGTGAAAGAGGCGAAAGTGAATTTCGGCGCCGCCAAGCTCACCGTTTGGGGCGAAGCCACCATTGATGAGCTGGAACAGGCGGGAGCGTTTGAACAATTGACCATTCGTGAAGAACGTGAACGACCGGCCAGGCAGGAGCCGTTTTGGAAGAAGAAGGAGAATTGGAATGTCTACATTGCCGCCGCGTTGCTGGCTGTTGGCTGGGCGGCATCGGCGGCGGGCAGCGGCTGGTTGGCGGTGGCTGCCTATGTCGCCGCGATCGTGATCGGCGGCTATTCGCTGTTTCGGACCGGGCTTCGCAATCTGCTTCGCTGGCAGTTTGACATGAAGACGTTAATGACGATCGCCATTCTTGGCGCGGCGGCGATCGGGGAATGGCAGGAAGGGGCGGTTGTTGTCATTTTGTTCGCCATCAGCGAAGCGCTTGAGCGCTATTCGATGGATCGGGCGCGGCGGTCGATTGCCTCTTTGATGGAGATGGCGCCTGTGGAGGCGACGATCCGGCACGGCGCCGAGGAAATAACCGTGCCGGTCGAGGACGTTCGCGTCGGGGATGTCATGATCGTCAAACCAGGGGAGAAAATCGCCTTGGACGGCGTTGTGGTGAATGGTGCATCAACGGTCCATGAGGCGGCGATCACCGGCGAAAGCTTGCCGGCAGAAAAAGCGCCTGGTGCTGCGGTGTTTGCCGGGACGCTGAATGGAGAAGGATTCCTCGAAGTTGAAGTGACAAAGCAGGCGGATGAGACGACATTGGCGAAAATGGTCGACCTCGTCGAAGAGGCGCAAGCGGAGCGGGCTCCGATGCAAGCGTTCATCGACCGGTTCGCCCGCTATTATACGCCAGTGATTATCGCAGTCGCGCTTCTGATCGCCATCGTGCCGCCGCTTGTGATGGGCGGCGAGTGGCTCGATTGGGTGTATCGCGGTCTTGCCGTTCTTGTCATCGGCTGCCCGTGCGCGCTTGTCATCTCCACTCCGGTGGCGATTGTGACGGCCATTGGAAGCGCGGCCCGGCGCGGCGTGCTCATTAAAGGCGGCGTCTATCTCGAGCAAATCGGCCGGCTGCGGGCTGTTGCTTTTGACAAAACCGGGACATTGACGAAAGGGGAACCGGCCGTGACCGATGTCGTCGTGTATGAAGGAACACGTGAGCGGCTGTTGGCCATCGCCGCCGCCATCGAAAAACGGTCGCAGCACCCTTTGGCTTCGGCTATCGTCCGCCGGGCGGAAGAAGAGGGGACGCTGTTTCTCGACGTGCCGGTTGGCGAGTTTCAGTCATTGACCGGCCAAGGGGTGAAGGCTGTTGTCGGAAGCGAAACATACTACATCGGCAGCCCGGCCTTGTTCACCAGCTTGATCGGTGAGTTGCCGGATGAAGTAGAACAACAAATCGTTGCTTTCCGCAATGAAGGAAAAACGGTAATGGCCATCGGCACGGCCGATCGGCTGTTGGGGCTTGTCGCCGCGGCCGATCCACTGCGGCCGTCCGCTCCGGACACGGTCGCCGCGCTGCGGCGCCTTGGCGTGGCGGAAGTGGCGATGGTGACGGGCGACCACGAGCAAACCGCACAGGCCGTCGGCCATCAAGCGGGCGTATCGGACATTCGCGCCGGATTGCTTCCGGAACAGAAGCTTTCGGCGATTCGCGAGCTGAAACAACGTTATGGCATAACGGCCATGGTCGGCGACGGGGTGAACGACGCCCCTGCCTTGGCCGCGGCCGATGTCGGCGTGGCGATGGGCGGAGCGGGGACGGATGCCGCTTTGGAGACAGCGGATGTCGTGCTCATGGCCGATGACTTGCGCCAGCTTCCGTACACGATCCGCCTTGGAAGCCGAACGCTTGCCATTGTTAAACAAAACATCGCCTTCGCCTTAGGGCTCAAAGTGCTGGCGCTCGCCGCCGCCATTCCGGGATGGCTCACCCTTTGGCTTGCACTGTTCGCCGACATGGGCGCGACGCTGTTGGTGACACTGAACAGCATGCGCCTGTTACGGGTGAAGGAATGAGAGGAGGAAGAAGCGAACGCCCCGTTTTCCGCCCCTTTTCCAACTTAGGAAGGAGGGGATTTGTCTTCCTTTGTGGGAATGTATGGAAAATAGAGGTCTTTCTGACAACGAGAGGCGGTATAATGAAGGGGAGAACAGCAAAGCGGATTCGGTCGAATGTTTGCGATGGCGGCTGTTAAACGTTTTGGCCTGTTCAGGAAAATCATGGGGAAGAGGGGGCGTCATGAAGGGATCTCGAGAAGAAGAGAGGCATGAAACGCAACGGACAGAAGAGATTCAACGGATGGACGACCGGGTGTTTTCGCCGACCGAACAGGTGGATCGGATCGCCGCGGGAGGGCCGATGAAGCGGGAAGCTCTCGATTGGCGAGGATTTCCCCGGTGGATTCGATATGTCGGATGCATCGCCTTGGCCTTTTTGGTCATCGTTCCTTTGATGGCATGGTTGTGGAATGTGTTGCTTGAATAGCCGATCAAACGCCAACCGGAGAATTGGAGCAAGAAAGACACGGAATCATGTTCACTTCCGTGTCTTTTTCGTTTTGCGCTGTTTCATTCGTCCTCCATCCCTAACGCGTGCAAATAGTGGCGCAAGCTTTCTTCGACACATGCGGCGATCAGTTGAATGAACGGAGTGGCCTCGCCTTCGACGCTCGCTTTTTCCAGCGCTTCGTAATACTTCCGGCGCTGCTCTGGATTTGTTTTCACAATAGCGGGCGGATAGCCATGCTGCATGAAAATGAAATTCATCAGTAAGCGGGTGGTTCGTCCGTTTCCGTCAGCAAATGGATGAATGGATACGAGCTGAAAATGGAAACGAGCCGCCAGTTCGATTGGATGAAGAGCATATTGATTCGTTTCATACCAAGAAAACAATCGATTCATTCCCTAGAGGCAAAGGGCGCAACGCATCCAACCGTTGTTTCAGCTCGTCGATTTTGGCAAACATCGCTCTCACCTCTTGGTATATGATTCGCGGCCTCGATTCGTTTTTCTTTTGAATAGCCCAGTGACGGTTCTCGTTTTTTCATTATACAAAAAATAAGGAGCGGGGGAGTGTCTCGCGCCGCAGAACAGCGAAAAACCGCCCGCCCAACGCGGGCGAACGGCGAAAAAGGGATGGGGACCGTTTCAGGAAAAATGCCCAAGCTGCCGGAGCGCTTCTTCGCTCATCCGCTCCGGCGTCCATGGTGGGTTCCATGTCACTTGCACACGCACGTCGCGGACGCCGTCGATTTGTTCGAGCGCCCGTTTGACGCCGCCGGCGATCGAGTCGTGAAGCGGGCAGCCCGGGGTCGTGAGCGTCATCAGGACATCGATCTGGCCGCCTGCGATTTTTAAGTCATAAATCAATCCTAAATCGACAACGTTAATGCCAAGCTCCGGATCTATGACCGTTTTCAGCTGTTGCATGGCAAGTTCGCGGACATCCATCGTTTTTTTCCTCCTCATTCGCTTATTTTCGGAAAACTGCTAACATCGTGCCGGCAAAGGCGATGCTTAATCCAGCCAGCAGCGTTTGAGCGACGGCCAACAGCGGCACGCTCGCGACAGCAAGCGCCACGGCCGCCAGCGAGAGGGCGGCAAGCCATAGGCGGCATTGAACGGCGACGGCCCGCTCGTTCATCATTTGCTTTAACGTCGGCACGTGTTGTTGGCCGACTTTTTCGCTGTAGCGGTGCGTCCACCATAAAAACGGCACGATTTTAAACAAATAGCCGATGATGCTAAATACGATCCAGCCAACAATGAATAGATACACAATGATGCCAAGCCACCGTCCGCTGCCGACAACAATGGCGGCAAAGGCGGCAACGTGCAGCGCAAGGCCGATGGCCACCGCCGCCAAGGAAAATCGGAACGGGCGGTCAAGCGTTTTTTTCATCCGCTTTTGCAAAATGGCGCGGATATGCGAGGCGAAAACAACGAATCCGCTCATGAGCAAGGCTGCACCGGCTGCAAGCCATGCGTGGCTTCGCAAGAATAAGCTGGCGAACGCCGCCGCAATCCCGCTGATGTACAGCGCATAGACGTAGCGCGCCGGCCGCATCGAAAAGCTGTGAGCGAGCGAAAACATCGGCGCCATTTTGTACGAAAAGCCCATAATGAGCAGCGTAAACCAGCCGCACAGCCCGAACAGCACGTGCAGCCCGAACACCGCTTCGTGGTGGTTGGCGCCCGTGGCGGCGAAAAAGTGAAAGGCAAGCAATGCCCCGGCGGCGCCCGTCAGCAGCAAAAACAACAGCGATGTGGCGACAAACAGCGTCATGACGGTTTTCGTTTCTTGTTGTCTCAACGTCATCGCCATTTGCCAGACAAATAGCACGATGCCAAAAAGCAGAAGCAAGCCTGGGAGGAACGCTCGCTTTGGCGCCGCCGCCAGGCTCACGGCAAACGCAACGATGCCGACGGCTGTCACGGCAAACTGCCAAAAACCGAGCCGCTCGCTCCAAATCGGTGTCAAAAAGGCGACGGGAACGAGCTGGTACATCGCCCCCATGGCCGTCATTAAGGCGAACCCAAGCAAGCCGAGGTGGGCCGCCGCCCAGACGAGCGGCAGCCGGAACGCGCCGCTGCTAAGGGCAGGAACGGCCCAAAGCAGCAAAAGCTGCGAGGCGGCGAACGCCAACACGGCGAACATGATAAACGAAAACGGCAGACGGACGTCTGTTTCCGTCCCCGTGCGAGTAGGAAACACGCTGCTCATCCTTTCGTAATGCGGATTTCAAAGCTTCCGTCTTCGCGTGCGACCGTCTCGTGTTGGTAACCGAGCTCGTCAAGCTGTTCGTACAAAAACATCGGGCGGCGGTCGTTAATGATCGTCAGCGTCTCCCCAGGATTCAGCTTCGCGAGGGCAGCGAGCGTCCGCATCATCGGCTGCGGCGGCTCGAGTCCGCGGTTATCGAGGATCATCGGTCATCCCCCCTGCTTCACAAACGTTACTTTCCAATGTTTTTTTTCGATTTGTTCCACTTCATACGTAAATCCTTTCGCTTTCATAATCGGAAACAACGGCAGCGGCTTGAATGGAGCGTGCAAAATGAACGTATCACCCGGTTTGAGCGGCTTGATGGCGTTCATAATTTTTTCAAACGGCTCCCGCTTTTGCCGCAAATCTTCGCGTACATCGAGTTCAATCGTTGTGGCCATCCACATTCCCTCCTTTTTGCTATTATGATAATCATTTTCATTGTTGAATGTTGTGATATAGCTCACAACCCCGCGGTCGGAACACGATGTGCCTACCACCGGCTCGAAAAAGATGGATGGTTTGTTCTGAATGTGCGATGTCCAATCATTTCCTCGCCATCTGGCTCTCAAGTGGGGGCAAGAGCGGCATTCATCCCCATTTCCATGATGAGCCGCATTTTAGACAAAAGGGGATTAGAAAAAGATTTCGCGCTCAAGCCCCTCCTGATCGATCAAATAAAAGCCGTGTTCATCGACATCAATCAGCCCTTTTCGTTTCAGCTGGCTCAACGTGCGGCTCACCGTTTCCCGGGCGGTGCCGATCATGTTGGCCAGCTCGCGGTTCGTCACATGGGCGGTGAGACGGTGCCATTTCCCTTGTTTGACGGCGTTCGTGCGCGTCAACCGCAATAAGAGAAGCACGATTTGTTCGTACGTATTATGGAGCACTTGCGCCTCAAGCCGGTTTTGCAAGTCGACGATTTTTTCGCCCATGACGCGGAACAGTTTCATGCATAGCTCAGGACTGGCCATCAGCACTTGTTCGAAATCGTGGATCGGGATCGCGATTAATGTCGCTTCTTCGACCACCTCGGCGTGGGCCGGATAGGTGCCTTTCAAGAAAAAGCCGGCGTGCGGAAACATTTCTCCCGTCTGCAAAATCGAGACGATTTGTTCTTTTCCGCTTAAGTCGGTTTTGTAAATTTTCACCGTGCCCGAATGAATGAAATAGACGCGCTCGAGCGGGTCGCCTTGCATAAAGACGAACGTCCGCGGTTTGTAGACGCGCACGTGGGAAATGGCGATGAGCGAGTCGAGCTCGTAATCGGACAATTCGCGAAACAACGGAACGGATTTTAAGCGATCTTTCATCCAATGGTTCGCCATGGCGTTCTCTCCTTTGGAAATGTGACAAACGTGTGGCAGCTGCCAATGGGGCATCGATGCTTTTTCTTTTTTGAAAAACCGCGCCGTTCGGCGCCTTCTGCCTTCATTGTATAAATTCTCACATGTTGAAGCTGTGATATAAATCATAGTCGACATTTGCCCCGGCTCACAAACCGTCCTCGGTTCAGCACGCTACAATGGGGGCGAACAAACGAGAAGGAGGTTGTCTCATATGGAAGTTCATCGATCCGTTCGCCCCAACATGCGGCCGGGGCGGCAAACGACCAACAGTTTTCTCAAGTCGATTCTCGTTTTCACCATTTTGATTAGCTTTACCGTCCTGCTTGTCGGCGGGTATTGGATTTTTAAAGAAATGGCGCCGAGGCCGAAGGAAGTGCGCAGTGAAGACGGCAAAGTGCTGATGACGAAAGAAACGATTATCGGCGGGCAGGCCGTCTTCCAAAAATACGGGCTGATGGATTACGGCACCGTGCTTGGCCACGGGTCGTATATGGGGCCGGACTATACGGCGGAAGCGCTCAAAATTTACACGGAAGGCATGCAAGACTACAAGGCAAAAGAGAAATACAACAAACCGTTTTCCGAGTTAACAGCTGATGAGAAAGCAGTCATTCGCGAACAAGTCATCAACGAAATGCGGAAAAACCGCTACAACCCGGTTACGGATGTTCTCGTCCTGACGGATGCGCAAGTATACGGGTTGGAAAAAGTGCGCGACTACTACCGCGATGTCTTCACAAATGGCGACGGCTGGGGATTGAAAAAAGGATTAATTAAAGAAGCGGATATGCCCAAAGCGGATCGCGCTTGGGTCGCCGAGGGCGATCAAATCAGGCAAATTGCCGACTTTTTCTTCTGGACGGCTTGGCTGTCGAGCACGCCAAGACTTGGAGACAAGATCACATACACGAACAACTGGCCGTACTATGAAGACGCCGGCAATACGATGTCGTTTTCCGCGGTATGGTGGAGCGGCGCGAGCGTCACGATTTTGATTTTGTTCATCGGGATCATTTTGTACGTGTTCCACCGCTATCAGTTAAGCATGCAAGAAGCGTATGCAGAAGGGAAGTTTCCGGTCATCGACTTGCGGCGGCAGCCGCTCACCGCTTCGCAAGTGAAAGCGGGTAAATATTTCGTTGTCGTCGCGGCACTGTTCTTCGTGCAAACGATGTTCGGGGCGTTGCTCGCCCACTATTACACCGAGCCGGACAGTTTCTTTGGCATCAAATGGATTCATGACTTGTTGCCGTTTAACATCGCCAAAGGGTATCACTTGCAGCTGGCGATTTTCTGGATTGCGACCGCTTGGCTTGGCATGGGGATTTTCATCGCGCCGCTTGTCGGCGGGCAAGAGCCGAAAAAGCAAGGGCTGCTTGTGGATCTGCTCTTCTGGGCGCTTGTCGTCCTTGTCGGCGGCAGCACGATCGGCCAATGGCTTGGCGTCAACGGCTATTTAGGAAACGAATGGTTCCTGTTTGGCCACCAAGGTTGGGAATACATTGAGCTGGGACGCGTTTGGCAAATCGTTTTAGTCGTGGGCATGCTCCTTTGGTTGTTTATCGTCTTCCGCGGCGTCAAGCGCGGGCTGAAGCAAGAACGCGACAAAGGCGGGCTCATCCACTTGCTGTTTTACTCGGCCATCGCCGTTCCGTTCTTTTACATCTTCGCGTTCTTTATCCAACCGGACACAAACTTTACGATGGCGGATTTTTGGCGTTGGTGGATCATCCACTTATGGGTCGAAGGCATTTTTGAAGTGTTTGCCGTTGTCGTCATCGGGTTTTTGCTTGTACAAATGAGGCTGGTGACGAAAACATCGACGGTCAGAGCGCTGTACTTCCAATTTACGATTTTGTTGGGCAGCGGTGTGATCGGCATCGGCCACCACTATTATTACAACGGTTCGCCGGAAATTTGGATCGCTCTTGGCGCGGTGTTCTCGGCGCTCGAGGTCATTCCGCTTACGCTCCTTATTTTAGAAGCGTACGAACAATATAAAATGATGCGCGACGGCGGGGTCAGCTTTCCGTATAAAGCGACGTTCTGGTTCTTAATTTCGACCGCCATTTGGAACTTGGTCGGCGCCGGGGTGCTCGGCTTCCTCATCAACTTGCCGGCGGTCAGCTACTTTGAACATGGGCAATTTTTAACGCCGACCCACGGACACGCGGCGATGATGGGTGTGTACGGCATGTTTGCGATTGCCGTGCTCCTTTACTCGCTTCGCAACATCGTCAAACCGGAAGCGTGGAACGACAAATGGCTGAAGTTCTCATGCTGGATGCTGAACATCGGCCTGGCTGGCATGGTGCTCATCACGCTTCTCCCGGTGGGGATATTGCAAATCAAAGAAGCGTTTGAACACGGCTATTGGGCGTCCCGTTCGCCTTCGTTCTTGCAACAAGACGTCGTACAAAATTTGCTGCTTGTCCGCTTCGTTCCGGATACGATCTTCTTAATCGGCGTCGCCGCCTTGCTTGTCTTTGCCATCAAAGCGATGTTCCATTTGCGCAAGCCAACTCACGGCGAAGGGGAAGAGCTGCCGGTGGCGAATTTGGCGGAGGAAGAATAACCAAAACGGGGCTGGCCCAAATCGCGAATGCGTTTTGGGATTCGCCCCGTTTTTTATACTGAAGAGAATCGTTCGTTTTCTGGCAGAATAGAGTCGCCATAGCCACTATCACCGGAAAAAGAGTGGTTCTTTTATGACACATCATCATACTTTTGAAGAGTGTACCATGGATAACCTCACGTGGCCACCAATATCATTCCAGTGGATCATATGGCTCATGTAGTTTACGAAATGGTCGAACGCATTCCGATGGAGATGTTTCTTCTACTATAAAGGCGGCCGCACCTCAGAAAGGCAAGGAGAGATGCTTCCTCCTTGCTCATGTTGTCTTAATAAGACGAATGCTGGAAATTGCCGCTTCTTGTTCAATCGAACGCCTAGAAAGAAGGTCTAAAATCCGTTCGTGCTTTTCCATGGTTTGTTCTATTTTCTTAACGATTTCATTTGTTTCAAGCACTGCTTGCTGGACGAGAACAAACTCTTGCTTCGTGACCATATTGGCTTTGACATGATCTAATTCTTTCATTAGGTTGTTCTTTACGTCCTCAAGCTCCTGTTTGGTGGCCATGTTGGCTTTGATCTCTTCAAGTTCTTGCTTGGTGGCCATGTTGGCTTTGATCTCTTCAAGTTCTTGCTTGGTAGCCATGTTGGCTTTGATCTCTTCAAGTTCTTGCTTGGTGGCCATGCTGGCTTTAATGTCTTCAAGTTCTTGCTTGGTGGCCATGCTGGCTTTAATGTCTTCAAGTTCTTGCTTGGTGGCCATGCTGGCTTTGATCTCTTCAAGTTCTTGCTTGGTAGCCATGTTGGCTTTAATGTCTTCAAGTTCTTGCTTGGTGGCCATGCTGGCTTTAATGTCTTCAAGTTCTTGCTTGGTGGCCATGTTAGCTTTAATATCTTCTAGTTCTTTTGAGAAGCTTTGTTTTACTTTTTCGAGCTCCTGTTTGGTGGCCATGTTGGCTCTGATGTCTTCGAACTCTTTTGTGAAACTATGCTTCACTTCTTCAAGTTCTTGTTTCGTTGCCATGTTGGTTTTAATACCCTCAAGCTCTGTTGTGAAGTTTTGCTTCACTTCTTTGAGTTCCTGTTTCGTTGCCATATTTGTTTTGATATCGCTTACTTCATGTTCGATCATTTGGAGCTTGTCCAAAATTTGGTTCAATATCGCTTCCAAGGAAAATCCTCCCTTCTACTAAGATATATAGTAGCCCTGAAAGAAAAAGCGTGTGGTGGTGAATCGCTCCTTTCTTTTGAGAACTGGGGAAACGAGCGTGTAGAGTAAGTGGTTGAGGAAAGGGATGGGATTGTAGCGCAGAACAAACGAGGATCATCGTTTCCCATTCATATTATAAATGATTTGTAGAAATTTGAACATCACGTTTTGTGTCATTGTCGCTTTACGTCCATCTAGGAAGAGTGCGTTTTAGCCCGTACGGTCATGTTAACCCCGACAGCAGCATTGTTTTGACGAAAATCGAACTTCCTTTATTAAGGTGAAACATGGGATTTAGTCGGAATCGTTCATGATCAATACACGATTTCATCAAGAAAGAGCTGACACCAAAAGTCCGCTTTTTAGCGGATTTTTGGGTCAGCCCCCTTCATTTGTGAGCGTTTTCAATCACTTGTGGCATTTATCTGGCGTGGCGTGTTCGGTTTCCTTTTGCTTGTCATGGCACGGAAAGCAGTACAATGTTTCGGTGTCTCGACTGACGACGCCGTTTAAAAACCCATGCAGACAATGGATCGGCTTGCCGCATTGCGCGCAAAAGCCAACAAGTTCTTCCAACCGCCATTTCTCCTTTCGTGGGGATTGAACATGTTCACCTTCGGGCTGTGATGCTCGTCACTACCGCCCAAGGTTCAAGCGGTTATGATAAAGTATATAATTCATTATACTACAAAGGAGGCCAATGTTATGAACCAATTTGCCGCCAAAATCCACGCCCCGGACTATCCGCCGCGCGACCGCCATCCGGCAATTTTTCGGCTGTTTGACAGTTTGAAGCCGGGGGAAGTGATGGAGCTTGTCAACGACCATGACCCACGTCCGTTGCAATACCAATTTATGATGGAGCGTCCGGATCAGTTTACGTGGGAGTACTTAGAGGAAGGGCCGGACGTCTGGCGGGTGGCGATCGGGAAAAAATAAATGAACTGTTTCATCGGGATTTCCGTCTGTAGGCGGAAATCTTTTTTTTCGCCGGTTGGTATGGTACGGTAAAAACAAACGATGGATGTCCGGAAAGGGGAAGCATGATGAAACAAACGATTGCTGGAGCGGTGCTCGCCGGCGGCCAGTCGCGCCGGTTCGGGCGGCCGAAGGCGTTCGCGCTGCACGAAGGCGCTCCGTTTTTCACTTGGTCGGTCGCGGCACTGCGATCTGTCGCCGATGAATTGTACATCGTCAGCCACCCGTCGCTTGTCGATGAATTTCGCCGCCAAACGGATATCCCGGTGCTGCTCGATGTCGAGCGCTGCCGCGGCTGTGGGCCGCTGGCCGGCCTTTACACCGTCATGGAACAGAGCCGAGCCGACTGGGTGTTCGTCCTGCCATGCGACATGCCGTACATGCGGCGGGAAGTGGCGGAGCGGCTTGCTTCCTATATCGATCCGATGTTTGACGCCATCGTTCCGCTCCATGGCGGCCGCCCTGAACCGTTAGTTGCTTTATACCACCGTCGGCTTCGTTCCGTGATCGCCGAGCTGCTTGACGCCGGCGAACGGCGGATGTCGTCGCTCTTTGACCGCGCCCGCGTCCGCTGGGTGGATGCCGAGCAGCTTGCCGCAGATGGAGACGTATGGCGCAATGTCAATACGGAGGAAGAGTACCAGTGAAGGGGAGATTGTGGCCGAAGCAGACACAGCATACACCTTTTTCCAATCAGAAGAGCCGTCCTTGAACATGGGATGGTTCTGTCGCCTGAATTGCCGCCACCAAACGTGGTTACTCGAGCAATCCGAGCCTAAACGCTTTTCCGACTGCTCCCGCTCGTGATTTGACGCGAAGTTTTCGCAAAATGGAAGACACGTGGTGTTCCACGGTTCGTTTGCTGATGTTCAGTTGTTCGCCGATTTCGCTGTTTGTTTTGTCTCTAGCAATGAGATCGAGAACGGCCAATTCCATGTCGGTCAAGGGCGAGCCGTCATGGAAAGCAAGATCGGCCGGAAACGATTTCACTCCGCGATAGCTTTCCCGAATGGCGTGAATCAGGGTTTCGGCAGAGTCGCATTTGGATACAAAGGCATAGGCGCCTGCTTCGTGGACGGCATGTACATATTCTGTATTGTCATCCCCCGATAACATGACCACTTTGCTTGCGGGGAATTGTGATGAGATGTTCTTTATCCAAATGAGGTTGTTTTCCCTTTGGCTCGGAGCATCGATGACAATGATATCAGGCTGGAAGTCGGCGATATCCTTCTCTAGTTCGGTTGGAGAGAAGACGGCTCCCACTACTTCCATGTCGGGCTCGCGTTCCAAAAGCTGACGGATGCCATCCATGACAAGGCCATGATCCCCTATGATCAAAATGTTGATTTTCACCATCGTTTCTCCCCCTCCCTCTGTAAAACGCAGCGAGCAGCCACGCATTTGGTTGGAACACGCGTTGCAGTGAAAAATGGAGTTTTACAGGGGATAAGTGATGTGCTGTTTTGATCTATGAGGCCATTTTTCTCAACTTCATTCGTTAAAATTTTACAATATCAATCAATCTCTGTAAACGAAATTTCAAAAATAGGTATTTTCCGCAATGAAATTTGCGGAAAATACGGATGTTTTTTTAATGTTATTTTGGTACAGTAAGGGTGAAGCCGGCCGGTGATCTCTGAAATAATGAGGAGGATGATGCTCAATGAAGAAGAAATTTGCCGTGCTTGCTTTAGCAGCAGGGCTTCTTGCCGCAGGAGGAGTAGCTCAGGCGGGAACGAAGTATGATGATTATGACGTGATTGTTCCAAGATTCAATGATAATGCGTTTACTCCTCAACAAACCAAATCGACGACCGGCGCGTCAGCAGATTTGAAAGTATCGATACTGGGGAAAGCACTGGATGCAAGAGTGTATTCTTATAGCGGAGGAACTGGACCTTGGGTCCGTATCGAAACGGTTGGGGGACCATTCAAACTGCCTAATTCGATCAAAGCAGGCAAGGATGCGAGAGTGGAGTTTAGCTCGGATCTTACTCAATTAGTAGATGTCAGGGTAAAAGGGGAGTGGAGAAGCAATTGATTTATCATGAGAATGGACCAAACCGTTTGGATAGTCCATTCTCTTTCAACATGAAAACAAGCTTGGGAAAGGGTGTAAAACATGTTGGGGCATCAAGTGAAAGTGGAATTTGTGAGAGTCTTTACGTGGCGTCAGTGCATTGTTTGGGCTGCATTGGTGTTGGTTCTGCCTGTCATCCAATTTATGCTAATCAAGGATGGCTACGTTTACTATAGGCAATTGGATCTTTTTCTCCGCTTGAATTCGAATTTTGTGCCGCTGTTGTTTCCCATTATCATGGTTCTTGTGTATTCGATTTCCTTCCCAAGTGAACAAAAAAACCATTTTATCCCATATGTGCGTATCCGCATCCCTTTGACGACTTACTTCTTGAGCAAATTGATCGTCAATGCGATTCTATCTTTTTTGATTGCCTTTTTGATCGTATTCGTCCCTTTTATATTTTCTATGTATATTGAACCTTATTTAGGAATTGTTCGTTTCTATCCAACTAATGGGAATCCTATCCCTTATACAACGTTTGAGCAGTTGCTTGTCCTTGGCACGCTGCCATATGGAGTTCTTTACTCACTATGGGTAGGGCTGAATGGAATGATGTATGCGACAATGGGATTATTGCTCGTCATGATTTTAGAGAAGCCTTTTATAGCGCTTTCCATTCCATTTGTTTATTACTTGTTGGGAAACTTTATTACTCAAGTTTTGGGGTATGACCAATTTTCCCCTACTTTTACGATTTTTCCTTTCAGTATATCGCAACAACCTTTATGGACAGTATTCGTGCCATTCCTCTTCTTATGTTTTGTGGTGATGGTATTGATGTTCTATTTAAAGGAAAGGTTGCATAAGCACCATGACTAGGGTAGTAAACAAATGGAAGGATTTTGTGGATGAACTATTGGCATTCAAATGGATTCTCTTCGGAGTAGTGATTTACATATATGGATTAAGTGCTAAAGAGCATATGTATGTTGCTTCGTTGCAAACAAAATTATTGTTGAATAAATGGGATTTGTTGCATAAGTTTTTTGGTGATATTTACCTTATCTTATATTTTATCTTGCCGGTCTTTCTATACCGTTCTATTTCAATTATGATGTCTGATTTTGATTATGCAGTTTTGATACGGTTGGGTTCTTATCGAAGTTGGGTGTATGCGACACTAGTTCGATTGATTCAAAGTGCCAGCATATCGATAATCGTTTGGGGAGCAGTGAGCCTCGTTTTGTCAATCGGCGCCCCTTCTTTTGCTGGCTGGAGTCCGTTTAGTAGGCTGAATGCTTCTCTAAGCGAAACGCAAATATTGCAAAAATTTATAAACAGTCCCATTTTAGCGTTGGTGTTGCATTTAGCTTTGTTTGTTTTCAGTGTCAGTTGTATTCACCTTGTTTTGGCCATCCTTTATGTAAAGTGGAAAAACAAGGGCATTGTCGTGTTTGTCGCGGTGTTCATATGGGTGTATGGCGTAGTGTCATTTAAACTTCTTTCTCCTCATTCCTTGTTTAATTTGTGCCATTACTTGATTTTGCATTCGGGGGTTGCTCAGTTCAGCAATATATGGGGATCTTTTGCGATGGTTATAGGATGGATGATCCTGCTCATATGGATTGTCAATCGACTGGATTTGAATGTGAAAGGGTACAATTGGAAATATACCGCTTTTATTGTCTTGGTTGTCCTAGCATTATGGTCTGGAATGCGAGAGAACGTGGGACAAACTGTTTGGGACCAGTTTCTTTTCATGTTTATAGGCGGTTCCAGACAAGCGTTTTATTTCAAGTCGTTTTTATGTTATTGGGTTCTTTATTTTGGGGTCATCTATTTGGTCCAATTGCATTTGCAGACGGAATTGTCGGAAATGGGGTATTACAAGTTAGTGCGTTATCAGTCTATCAGCCGATGGTTTTGGGCGTGGTATCATAAGATCATGCTATACATTGGATTATATTTATTCGCTTTAGCATTGCTCGCTTTGTTCATTTTGTCGTTGAAACGTTTTTCTTTTGATTTCCATGTTTCTATTGACCGTTCAGTTACATTGCTTGATATGTTTTATCATTTTTTTGTCAACGGCTACCTTCAAGTTTCGTTTTATGTCCTATTTGTGTTTCTGATCTCTTGGCTGAGCAAAGAAACGTTTTATAGTTTCGTAGGGATCGCTATACTTTCATTTTTTATGTTCCCGGGTCTTAATAACCGGGGGATTATTCCATCTGGATTGAATAGCATGGCGTATTTATTGACAAATGATTCGATTTACCGCATCAGCACCGTTCTATTCTTATGGAATGTTTTCGCCATTGTTTTCTTGCTGTATGTCTTTTCCAAACAAGATCTCGATTTCTAAAAAGGAGTGAGTAAGTTGCCGCATATCCTGTTAGATCAAGTCAGTAAATCATTTAAAGGAGCAACGATTTTTGAAAACGTGAATTTTGCAGTGGAAAAGGGGAAAATTTATGGAATTATTGGTCCTAACGGTTCAGGAAAGTCTGTCTTATTCAAACTAATATGTGGATTTCTATTCCCTGATCACGGTAGGGTGATCGTGGACGGGGAAGAGTTGGGGGTCAATAAACGGTTTCCCAGTGATTTTGGAATTATCATTGATCGGCCTGGATATATAGCGGGAAAGACAGGGTTTGATAATCTAAAAGCATTGGCTCTCATTCGAAACAAAATCAGTGATGACAAAATAAAGCAAACGATGAGGTTGGTCGGTTTAGATCCAGAATCGACGCAAAAGGTCAAACATTACTCACTTGGAATGAAACAAAAGCTTGCTATTGCTCAAGCCATTATGGAAGATCAACAAACGCTTATTTTAGATGAACCATTCAATGCTTTAGATGCTGACAGCGTTGAAAATATCCGAAACTTGCTTCGGAAATTCAAGGAAGAAGGGAGGACGATTTTGCTCACTAGCCATAATCAAGAGGATATTGATGTTCTTTGCGATGAAGTGTACAGGATCAACCGTTTCAAACTTGAAAAAGTAAAGAAATAAGCTCTACAGGGCTGGTGATTTAGTGGAAAATGCTGCTGATCCCAGCCATTTTTCAATTTGCGAAGAATGGTGAAATCCGCTGTTTTTTGATGAAAGGCCGCTCATAGATGCGTGAAAGCTATCAGATTTTTAAATGTTCCATAGTCCGATGACGTCTATGAATGATAATCGAATTTGAAAATAATCGATCGTTTGATTGAGAACGTTTTTTCATCTGTTCTGAGCAAGATGAGAGTTTTCTTTTCCTGACGGATGATGGATGAGGGAAGGAATGAGGCACATGCATAAAAAAATCGTAGTCGCGGTTTCCGCTGTGCAGTTTCTTCTCTTAGCTTTAGTAGGGATTGTTGTTTCGGATGTCCATGACCGCTTTTTTCCGGAACAGCTGGATGTGAAAGCGAAAGTGACATTGGATTTTAGCCAGTCTGATTTGCGTCAGGAAGATGTGTTTCGACAGTTGGGGGCGATGAGCGATCGATGGGAATTAGGATTGATGAAAATCGCGCCAGATTTACGGGGGAATCAGTCAGGGCAGATCTTTGTTCAAGTGGGACAGAAAGGGGATTTTCCAAAGAGGATTCAGCGTTTTGGCCATGAGCCGGATGCCAAGATCCGCGATCGCCGCGCGTTGGCCCATTCGTTTGCCAATGGTGATTATTTGGTGACAGGGAAAACCGATCATATAGACGAGTTGAAACATTGGCTGGCGTCGCATCGGGTCGACCAGAAATGGAGCGAAGAAACACTGTTGACCATTCTCCAATTTTTGATTGTGCAAAGCGATTTCGGTGTAGCGCTATTGGCTGTTTCGATGTTGATGGTGTCGTTAGCCTTGTATTGGCTGGCGGTCAAGGCGAAAGGACGCGCCTTGCGTGTGTTGGCGGGAGTTCCGACGTCGCGCATCCAATGCGAGGATTTCAGCCGCTTTTTGCTGGCTATGGTTTTGGCTGCTTCTATATTGGACGTCTTGGCCGCTCTTTATGTAGGCTTTGTCCATGGATGGGGATTCGTGCCTTACTATAGTAAAGTATTGCTTTTGGCTGAGGCGATGGTGATCTCTTTGACAATGGCTTGCGCGTTGATTTTTTCTGTTGCCTCATGGCCGAATCCAGAGATGTTAGCGATGCGCGAACCTGCTGTCAAGCGTTTGGCCAGAAGTTCGGCTGTGTTGAAGCTGGCTGTATTTGCTTTCGTCCTTTCCACTGTTTCACCAGCGATTTCAGCTTATACGGGGCAAATCAAGATGACGAAAAAAAGATGGTGGGCCATTGGCATTGCCGTAGTGTTGGGCGGGGGGCTTTTGGTGGCAGGAGGAGGGATAGGTTTGTCGCTTATCCCGTTTCCAGGCAAGCAAGAATTCTCTCGACCTGAATGCGGAAAACTGCCGAGCCAATCGGAGGTGGAACGTGCATTGAGTCAGCACCGGGAGCTTGTCGCTCGCTTAGAGAACGTCGGGGAGGGCGTCAGCGTGAGAGTGGGGGCACCGTGCGGAGATCAAGCGGATGAAGCGCTCATCCGCATTGTTTAAAGAAGGAACGGGATGCAGTCTCCTCCATTTTGACTGACCACAGTTTCGGGGTTCCGGTTGAGCTAATTGAAAGATAAGACGGAATTAGTGTTGAGGTGTAAATGTGATCCATATCACATAACGCACCTGAATGTTGCGGTACAATGGAGGCCAAGGAGGGAACTGCCATGCGCGATTTCAATCAAAACCCGTTTATCGTCATTTGGGAGTTGACGCGGGCGTGCCAACTCAAGTGCCTTCATTGCCGCGCTGAAGCGCAATACCATCGCGATCCGCGCGAGTTGACGTTTGAGGAAGGGAAAAAACTGATCGATGAGATTTACGAGATGGATCAGCCGATGCTTGTTTTCACGGGTGGCGACCCGCTCATGCGCCCGGATGTGTACGATTTAGCGAAATATGCGATCGATAAAGGGCTGCGCGTGTCCATGACGCCGAGCGCGACGCCGAATGTGACGAAAGAGGCGATCCGCAAGGCGAAAGAAGTCGGCTTGTCGCGCTGGGCGTTCAGCCTTGACGGGCCGAACGCCGAGATTCACGACCATTTCCGCGGCACGAACGGCTCGTTTGCTCTCACGATCCGTGCGATTCACTACTTGCATGAGCTCGATATCCCTGTGCAAATCAACACCGTCATTTCGCGATACAACGTTCATGTGCTTGATGAGATGGCGGCGTTGGTGGAGAAGCTGAAATGCGTCCTTTGGAGCGTCTTTTTCCTTGTGCCGACAGGCAGGGGGAAGGAGGAGGATATGATTTCCCCCATCGAGCATGAGCGGGTGTTCCGCTGGCTGTATGAGACGAGCAAGCGCGTTCCGTTTGACATCAAAACGACGGCCGGCCAGCATTACCGCCGCGTCGTGCTGCAGGCGAAAAGGCGCGAAGGAAAAACAGCAAAAGGCGGCATCCGTTACGAAGACGTGTTGAACAAAGGCTTAACCGGGCAAGTCGACGGGCTTGGCCGCGCGCCGAAAGGGGTGAATGACGGCAACGGCTTTGTTTTTATCTCCCATATCGGCGATGTCTACCCGAGCGGGTTGCTGCCGGTCAAAGCCGGGAACGTCCGGGAAACGCCGCTGGCGGACATTTACCGGCACTCGCCGATTTTCCAAGACTTGCGCAATCCCGACAAATACAAAGGAAAATGCGGCGTCTGCGAGTTCCGATATGTGTGCGGCGGCTCACGCTCGCGGGCGTACGCGGTGACGGGGGACTATTTGGAAAGCGAGCCGTATTGTGTTTACATTCCAAAGGCGCTGCGGACAAAAGAGCGAAGCTAACGGTAAGAGGGCGGTGGAAAAAACGGGTGTTTCTTCAAATGGCGGCGTTGCCGCGTTCGTTAGACGGCTGTACGGGCGCCGACGTGGAATGTGTGTCCAAAACATACGGGGAAGGAGCAGGCGCCTTCCTCGTTTTTATCATCCTGAACCGAGAAGCCCCCCACTTCCACGCGTGAGCGGAAGTGGGGGATGAATCGGGATTGGCCGTCGCTCTTCCTCTTGCTTCCACAGAACAGAAGGTGTAAAGAACCGTGGGACGAACGGGGATGGCTTGGCGGACAGCCTGCCGTGGGGCAGGTGTTCCCAACAATCTCCCACCTCAAAGCTCAAGCGTAGGTGGAAGAGCGTTCAATGTTGAAAGATCATTCATGCTCCAAATGGACAATAAATGTCTCCGGCCCGGTCGGCGCCGCGCTTCCTCCTTTTGGTTCGAGGCTTGCTTTAATTTGCTTGAACTGTTTGACATCCTCGCCGGTGATGAAAATGCGCGCTGCTCCATGGCGGATCGTCAACAGCTCCCCTTTGACCTCGTTGTTGGCGTAAATGATCCACAATTGATAATCGCGGGCCGCAAACGGCGGCAATCCTTCAATTTCCATCAGCATTTCCTCCGTTTCATCGTTGAGCCAAACCGTGCCGTCCAGCTGTTGAAAGAACGCCGATGGTTCAATCGGAATTTGTTTTGTTGCTGGATTGTGAATAATTCTTTCGATCGGGATGTCGTCGTTTTGATTGACAATTTCGTACCGATACGCTCCGCCCGGTCGGCCATGCGAATCATCCCGCCCGCCGTCCGGAACAAAAAGGCGCAAGGCAAAAAGGGAGACGGCCAAAGCGATGCCGATCAATCCCGAAGCGATGCGGACCTTTCGCTGCGCGCGCGCTGTTTGTCTTTGCGCTTCCGCTTGGGCCCAAATTCGCTCTTTGTGAGAAAGGGGCGGTGCTTCATATTGGGCTGCCTCTTTAAGCCCAATGTCTTTCCACGCTTCAAGCAGGCGCTGGCATTCAAGGCAGTGCTTAAGATGGCTGGACACGTCTTCTTTTTCTTGCTCGGGCAGCGCGCCGAGCAGCCAATCGACGATTTTCGTTTCGGGAATATGGCTATGCTTCATGCTGTTCTTCACCTCTGCCAGCCTCCATCCAGTGGAACAACTCTTTTTGTTTCCGCAGATTGCGCAAGCCGTAGCGGATGAGCGACTTGACGGAGCCTAACGGTTTGTTCATAGCGGCGGCGATTTCCCGCTGGGTTTCCCCGCGAAAGTAAAAGTGAATGATCGCTTGCCGCTGCTCCTCGGGGAGATGGGTTAACGCATCGAGGATGACTTGTTGTTCCAGTTGGCGGAGAAAGTAGAATTCCGCCCCCTTTTCTTTTAAAGCCGCTTCCTCAAGGCGGCTCACTAGCAAATCTCGTTTCTTGCGCAGGCGGTCGAGCGACCGGCTTTTCGTTTTCACGGCAAGAAAGGCTTGAACGCTTCCCCGCTTTGGATCAAATTGGTGCGGTTTTTGCAAGATTTCGAGAAACACATCGTGGCTGACATCTTCCGCCTCGGCCTCGTTGCCGACGATTCGAAGAGCGATATGATAGACCATCGGAGCGTATTTTTCGTAAAAACGGTCAAAGGCGGCGCGCGAGCCTTCCGCAATTTCGGCAAGCAGCTCCACGTCTTCGCGGCGATCTTCCATCTTGCCCCACCTCCCGTCTTGACAGATGATCGGATGCAAGCTCCTACTGTCCATTTTATCATTTTTTTCCGCAAAACAAATCCGTTGTTCGATTTTCGTCGTATACGAAATGAAAACGAGAGGGAAGGAGTGAATGTGATGCGAAACAAGAGATGGATGATGCTCGTCATGATCTTGACGCTCTTTTCTCTTCTGCTTCCGATCCGCCCGATAGCGGCGGCAAGCGGTGTTGTTCTTTTTACGCCATACACCGGGCTTTCGGTGACACCCGGGGAAACGATCGACTATTCGGTCAATGTCATCAACAACGGCTCGGCGATTGAAAACGTCACGTTCTCGTTTGACGGTCTGCCGAAAGGATGGTCGACGTCGATGACCGCTGAGGGGAGAACGATTGAGCAGCTGTCCGTAAGAGGCGGAAAAGAAGAACAGGTCACGTTGGAAGTGACGGTGCCGCTTGATGCCGACAAAGGGGATTATCGTTTTTCCCTTGTCGCGAAAGGAGAAAGCGGCGTCTCCAAATTGCCCTTGCTTGTCCGCGTGACGGAACAAGGATCGTTCAAGACCGAACTGACGTCAGATCAGACGAACCTTGAAGGGCATGCCGACTCAAGCTTCACGTATGATGTCACGCTGAAAAACCGAACCGCCAAGACGCAAAATTACGCGTTAAGTTCGGCGGCGGAAAAAGGCTGGCAAGTCACGTTCAAATCGGAAGGCAATTCCGTGACGTCGGTGAAACTCGAGCCGAATGAGTCGAGAGACATCACTGTCGAGGTCAAACCGCCGGAAAATGTGAAAGCGGGCACATACAAAATCCCGATCAAAGCGCAAACGAGCGATACGTCGGCTGAGCTGACGTTAGAAGCGGTCATTACGGGCACGTATGAGCTCAAGCTGACGACGCCGTCAGGAAATTTGAGCACCGATGTGACGGCGGGGCATGAACGGGTGATCGATCTTGTCGTCAAAAACACCGGAAGCGCTCCGCTTTTGAACATCAATATGACGGCTGACGCTCCGCCTGATTGGGAAGTGGAATTCGATCAAAGCACGATCGCTCAGCTGAATCCCGGCCAGTCGAAAACCGTCAAGGCGAAAGTGAAAGCGTCGGATGAGGCGATCGCCGGGGATTATGTCGTCAACTTCCGCGCGCAAACGGCGGAAACGTCGGCGGAGGCGGCGTTTCGCGTGTCGGTCAAAACGTCGACCGTTTGGGGGGTTGTAGCCGTATTGATCATCGCGGGAGTGGCAGGCGGACTTTACTATTTGGTGAAAACGTACGGGAGGAGGTAAAGATGGAGACAGCGGCGATTATCGAGCTCGACAACCTTTGCAAAACATACGGCGGCCATCGGGCGGTTGACCACTTGTCCCTTTCGATTCAAAAAGGGGAAATTTTTGGCCTGCTCGGGCCAAACGGGGCGGGGAAAACGACGACGATTTTGATGATGCTCGGGCTTACCGAGCCGACATCCGGGGTGGTTCGGGTATGCGGGATCGATCCGGTGCGAAACCCGATTGAGGTGAAACGGAAAGTCGGGTATTTGCCGGATGATGTTGGGTTTTATCCTCATATGACAGGGATGGAAAATTTGTTGTACACGGCGGCGTTAAACGGCATTCCCCGCGCCGAGGCAGAAAAGCGGGCGTGGGAGCTGCTTGAGAAGGTGAAGTTGACCGATGCCGCCCATAAAAAAACGGGGACGTATTCACGCGGGATGCGGCAGCGGCTCGGCTTGGCCGATGTGTTGATGAAGCGCCCGGACGTGATCATTTTGGATGAGCCGACGTTGGGCATCGATCCTGAGGGAGTGCGCGAGCTGCTCCGGTTGATCCGCGATTTGAGCCGTCATGAGGGCATCACGGTTTTGCTGTCTTCGCATCAATTGCACCATGTGCAGCAAATTTGCGACCGGGTCGGCTTGTTTGTCGGCGGCCGATTGTTGGCCGAAGGGAATATCGAACGCTTGGCGCAGCAATTGTTTTTGCAAGATGCGTACGTCATTCATGTCGTCGCCTCGCCGCTCGATGACCGTTTGCTGGTGAAAATTGAAGCGATTCCGGGCGTCAACAAGGTCGAACGCACAGAAACCGGATTGGATGTATATTGCCAAACCGATGTGAGCGCCGCCATCAGCCAGACGATCATCGAAGCCGGATCTTCGCTGTTCCATCTCAGCCGGCGGGATTTTGGGCTTGATGAGATTTATCACCGCTATTTTGAAGGGAGGGATGGGCGTGAAGGCGAGTAACGAAGGGCGATGGGCAAACGATGTTGTTTCCTATGTGAAAAGATGGAGCGAACGGCTGAAGGCGGGGGTGCTTGATGGGAAGAAACAGACAAGAGGGGCCAACAGCGCCTTTTCCGCTATTGTCAAAAAAGAACTGGCCGATTATTTGACGAGCTGGCGCATGATCATTTTAATCGCCCTCATCTTGCTCACTTGCTTCGGGTCGCTGTATACGGCGATGACGACAATTCGCGACGCGTTGGATTCTTCGGACGAAGCGAAAGAAATCGCGAAAGGCGCCTACTTGTTTCTGAAACTGTTCACCGTCTCGGACGGGACGCTGCCTTCGTTTTTGACGTTTGTCAGCTTTCTTGGGCCGCTTCTTGGCATCGCGCTTGGGTTTGACGCCATCAATTCGGAGCGGAACCGGGGGACGTTAAGCCGGCTTATGGCGCAGCCGATTCCGCGCGATTATGTGATCAACGGCAAGTTTGCCGCGGCTCTTTTGTTGAACGCTGTGTTGTTTTTCTCTCTCGGCCTGCTTGTGACGGCATTGGGCATTTTGATCTTGGGCATTCCACCCACGTTCGAGGAATTTGCCCGCATCATATGCTTTTTGTTGTTATGCCTTGTGTATATCGCCTTTTGGCTGAATCTTGGCATTTTATTTTCCGTCATCTTCCGCCAGGCGGCGACATCCGCGTTGTCGTCGATGGCCGTTTGGCTGTTTTTCAATCTTTTCTACTCGATGATCGTGGAAGTGTTTGCGAAACCGTTTTTGCAGTCTGACGCCATTACGTCCGTCGAGCAGGCGGTCGGCCGTCAAGAGCTGGTGCTTGGCCTCATGCGGCTTTCGCCGAGCTATTTGTTCAATGAATCGACGACCGCTTTGCTTTCGCCAGACGTCCGAACGCTAGGGATCGTCACCGTTGAGCAAACAGCCGGCGCTGTTGCCGCTCCGCTGCCGTTCTCGCAAAGTTTATTGCTCATTTGGCCGCAAGCGACCGCGCTCATTGCCGCCACACTCATCTGCTTTGCGATCGCGTATTGGCTGTTTATGAGGCAGGAGATACGGGCGAGGGGGTGAGGGAACATACCGCTTTCAACAAGTGGTTTCGGAGGGGGAGCGTGTTCGTCTGAACAGCGTTCCTTATAGTTTTATATATGGAAAACGTTCTGCCGAATGATGTCCGTTCCTTTTGGGGACGGACTTTTTCTTTTTCTGTATGTGACAAAACCATGGCAGCGGTTTTGACAAAATGGTGACAACCAGCAGAAACGTGATCAACCTCACAAATCTATTTTCCATGCCTGCGTATGATGGAATTACAAACAAAGCCACATATTTTGAAAGTTAGGGAGGGGCTTTTCATGAATAAACAAAAAGCGCTGCTGCCGATTACGACATTCGCCATGATGTTTTCATTCGCCGTGTGGGCCGTGTTTTCGCCGCTTGCGAGCACGTTTCAACAAATGTATGGGCTGACATCGACGCAAAAAAGCATTTTGGTCGCCATTCCGGTGCTGCTCGGCTCGGTGATGCGGTTGCCGCTTGGAATCTGGACGGACCGGATCGGCGGGCGCAGGCTGTTTTCGCTGTTGCTGTTGTTTTTGATCGTTCCGCTTGTTGGCGCAGGGTTTGCCGACTCGTACGCGATGCTCATGTTTTGGGCGTTTTTCATCGGCATGGCGGGAACGTCGTTCGCGATTTCGGTGACGTTTGTGTCGCGCTTAACCCCGCCGGAAAAGCAAGGGACGGCGCTTGGAATCAACGCGATGGGGAATTTCGGCACAGCCGTCGCCGCGTTTTCCGTTCCATCGATTGCCGCATCGTTCGGTGTACCGTGGGCGTTTTGGGGGATGATCATTCCGGTTGTCATCATGCTCGTTCTCGTTTGGTTTTTCACACCGGATATGCCGAAACCGAAACAACAAAAAACGATGCGCGAATCGCTGTCGGTGTTGAAATATAAACATACGTGGACGTTGTCGCTCTTTTACTTCGTCACGTTCGGAGCGTTTGTCACCTTTGGCATTTACTTGCCGTCGCTGCTCGTTGACTTGTATGGATTGACCCCTGTGGATGCTGGGATGCGCGCAGCTGGGTTTACGGTGCTGGCGACGCTCGCGCGGCCAGTCGGCGGCTATCTTGGCGATAAAATCGGCGCTGAACGGGTGTTGGCATTTGTGTATGCCGGGATGACGCTTGGCGCCTTCACGATCGCGTTCGGAATGGAAAACATTTGGGTGATGACAGCGGCTTGTTTGTTTGTAGCCGTGATGTCTGGGCTGGGCAACGGCGCGGTGTTCAAACTCGTGCCGCAGCTGTTCCCAGCCGAAACGGGCGCCGTCACCGGCCTCGTCGGCGCTTGGGGCGGACTTGGCGGCTTTTTTCCGCCGATTGTCATGGGGATTATTAAAGACGCGACCGGTTCGTACGTGCTCGGGTTTTTGCTCCTTAGCTTGTTTACCCTTATTTGCTTTTTGCTGAATCGGCTCGTGTTTGGCAAAAAAGCCGGCGAACCGGCGAAGCGATTTGCTTCTTGAACGGAATGCCGTATAGAGGGGTTGAAAGCTTGTTTGCTTTTAGCCTCTTTTTTATTTGGGCGCGTTTTTCTGTTATTCAATGTGAGTATGCGTTTCACTATTGTTACATGAGTGAACTACCCACCACCTACGCTTCGCTTAGAGGTGGGGGCTTCAAGCGACTTGTGTGTGTTCGCCGAACGGTAAGCCACACACAAGAACCCTTTACGCTTCCCTTCGTTCCGAAGGTGTCCGTTCTAGCCATATTCTATCATACTCGTTGGCTAACGCCAACCGACATTCATCTCCCACTTTCACTTCGTTTAGAAGTGGGAGACTTCTTTCGGAAAGATGTTAAAATATATTGATCATTATTTCACAAATCATTCAAACATGACTGTCTGTTGGTGATACAAATCACCAGGGAAGAAGTGAAAATGCCGTACGTTAAAGGTGTAAATCAAATCATCGAAGGGGGAAGAACGATGAAACGAAGGATGTCTTCGCTATTGTCCGCCGCGTTGGCCGCTTCTCTTTTGGCCGCATGCAGCAACGGGGGAGGAGGAGAGGCAAAGGCGGAGAAGAAAAACGGAACAGCGGCAACTACGCAACAGCCTGTTGCGAACATGTTAGCGGCGCATAAAGGAGTGAACCAAGCACCGGTGCCGTTGAAAATGGAGCAGATCGGTCCGCATGACGTCCGCGTCGAAATGACGGCGCAAATCACTGACATTGAAATCGACAAAGGAAAAACGTATAAGGCATGGACGTTCAACGGCCAAGCGCCAGGGCCGCTCGTCGTCGTCAATGAAGGGGACGTGATCCATTTTACGTTAAAAAACATGGACCCAGCAATCCCGCACAGCATGGATTTTCATGCCGTCCATGCCGCTCCGTCGAAAGACTTTGTTGACGTGATGCCGGGCAAGTCAGGAACGTTCACGTATCCGGCGAACAACCCGGGTGTGTTTATGTACCATTGCGGCACGAAACCAGTCTTGCAGCATATCGCCAACGGCATGCACGGCGTGATCATCGTCAAGCCGAAAAACGGCTATCCGACCGATAAGGAAGTCGACCGCGAATATGTGCTGATCCAAAACGAGTGGTACAAATATAACGATATGAATGACTTCCAAAATGGGGTGCCAAGCTGCGTTGTTTTCTCGACGAAAGCGCTGAAGCCTGGTGATCCAAACACAAACGGGGACACGTTTACGCTGAAAGAAAAACCGTTGCTTGCCAAAGTCGGCGAGAAAATCCGCTTGTTTGTGAACAACGTCGGTCCGAACGAAGTGAGCTCGTTCCACGTTGTCGGCACTGTTTTCGATGATGTGTATCTTGACGGCAACCCGAACAACCATCTGAAAGGGATGCAAACAGTGATGCTTCCGGCAAGCGGCGGTGCGGTCGTCGAATTTACTGTCACCAAACCGGGAACATATCCAATCGTCACGCACCAGTTCAATGACGCGCAAAAAGGAGCCGTCGCCATGCTGAAGGTGACCGAAACCGGCGAAGACGACGGCACGGAAACAAGCGGACATTAATCCATCCCGTTTCCCCAAACGGGATGAATGCCGCCCAAAGCCCTATAGTTCCTAATTATACGGCGGTGAAAAGAAAAAGAAGTGATTCACATCACAACCGACAAGAAAAAAGAGAGCGTCCGGCCGGCCGGACGCTTTTTTCATCAGTGTCCTAAGACGGCTCGATCCGTTGTGTTGGCCTTGGCGTTTTGCTCACTCAATGCAGCAAATATCCGGTGGGCAGTCCTCGCATTGGATTTCGGTTTTTAAATAATTCAAATCGTGGACGGTAATTTTCCCACGCTTCATGGAAATGATTCCTTCTTGCTTTAACGCATTGAGCATCCGGTTGACGCTTTCGCGCGTCGTGCCGCAAAAGTTGGCTAAGTCTTGGTGTTTTAACGTTACGTCAATAAAAATGCTCCCATCTTCAAGCGGAATGCCATAGCTGTTGCAAAGGCGGATGAGCGTTGAATAAAGCGCCCCTTTTTTACCGTTCATAATTAAGTCGCGAAACTTCGTCTGTGTCCGCCGGACATGCTTGCTCATCCAGCGCATATATTCGAGGGTAAGGGGCGGATTGATCAGCAGCTGTTCCTCCAGTTCGGTTTTATTGACTACTGCTGCTTCACCGGGTTCGATCACTTTAGCCGTCAATAAATAACGCGGATCGTTGGTAAATAGTGTCAGCTCGCCGACGATTTCTCCGCTTCCGCAAATGCGGAAGCACATTTCTTTTCCGTCCGGGCAAATTTTGCTTACTTGCACTTTGCCAGAGAGGATCAAATACAATTCATTAGCCGGCATCCCTTCTTGGAACAAAAAGGAGTGCTTGCGAAGCGGAATCACTTTTTTCGACGATTGCAGCAAAGCGCGCAAATGGGAAAAATCACGGCTCACAGTTGCATTCATCGACAGCACCTCCATTCATTCAGCTATTTCTATTGTAAAAATGGTCACAGCGGGAGAGAGTGAAAAAAATCACCGGTTGCGACTTTTTGTGCGAGGCGTCACAATTTTTTCTAAATTGGTTTTTCCTTTTTCTATGTTACAATGTGAGTAGCATCACAGCATTGTACTGATTGTTTTCGTATGGTAAGAGGGAGACGGAACAGAGAGAGGTTCGTTGATGGAAGAGTTTTGGTCACCGGTCTGGTTATCGATAAAGGTTTCGCTTATATCTGGCCTCATCGTCGCTTGTTTAGGGACGATGGCGGCGAGGCGGATGGCGCGCTGCCGGTTTCGCGGGAAGACGATCGTGGAGACAGTGTTTTTGCTGCCGCTTGTATTGCCGCCGTCGGTCGTCGGGTTTTTGCTTGTTGTCTTGTTTGGGCGTCATAGCCTAATCGGACAGCTGGTGGAAAGGTGGTTTCACACAACGATATTGTTTACACCCGGCGCCGCGGTGATGGCGGCGGTTGTTGTGTCGTTTCCGCTCATGTACCAGGCGGCCAAAGCGGGGCTGGAGGCCGTCGACCCCGCCATTGAAGGAGCGGCGCGCATCGACGGGGCGAACGAGCGCCAAGTGTTTTGGCATATTTCACTGCCGCTGGCCCGACACGCTTTGTTGTCCGGAGCGGTGCTGTCGTTTGCCCGCAGCCTCGGGGAGTTCGGCGCAACGCTCATGTTTGCCGGAAACATCCCAGGCAAAACGCAAACGATCCCGACCGCCGTCTACATGGCCATGGAATCGGGGCGGATGGAGTTGGCGTGGGCATGGGTGGCGGTCACGATTGGATTGTCGTTTAGTTTATTGTCCTGTGCGGCGAAACTCGGCCGTTGGCAGCGATAAGGGGCAGGATGCTGGCACATCATGCGTGTCATGGAAGAAAGGAGGGAGCGCCATGGAAGAGCGCGACCAGGTGACGATCGCCGACCGCCTCGCCCGCCCGCTTCGTGATTTGCGGCTGTCGGTCATCGACCAATGCAACTTTCGCTGCGTCTACTGCATGCCCGCTGAAGTGTTCGGGCCGAATTTTCGCTTTTTGGCGGAAGACCAGCTGTTAACCGTTGACGAAATGGTGCTGTTGGCGGAATGTTTCGTCGAGCTTGGGGTCGAAAAAATCCGCCTGACCGGCGGCGAGCCGCTGCTTCGGCGCGATTTGGATGCGCTTATTGAGCGGTTGTCTATGATTCCCGGTTTGCGGGACGTTGCCCTTACGACAAACGGCATCCATTTGGTGAAATGGGCGAAACGGCTGAAAGCAGCCGGGTTGAAGCGCGTCAACGTCAGCTTGGATGCGTTGGACGATGACATTTTCCGCAACATGAACGGCATCGGCGTCGGCGCCGCTCCGGTGTTGAAAGGCATTGAAGCGGCGCGCAAGGCCGGGCTTGGCGTCAAAGTGAACATGGTCGTCAAAAAAGGATGGAACGATTCACAAATCGTGCCGATGGCGGCTTACTTTAAAGAATGGGGCATCCCACTTCGCTTTATTGAGTTCATGGATGTCGGCACGACGAACGGCTGGGATTTTTCCTATGTCGTGACGAAAAAAGAGATGTACGAGCAAATCAACGCCATGCACCCGCTCGAGCCGGTCGAACACGAGTACTTCGGGGAGGTGGCGAGCCGCTACCGCTACGTGGGCACGGACGTGGAAGTCGGCTTTATCGCCTCCGTGACCGAAGCGTTTTGCCGAAGTTGCACGCGGGCGCGCATTTCCGCCGACGGCAAGCTGTATACGTGCCTCTTTGCCTCGAAAGGCGTGTCCTTGAAAGACAAACTGCGCGCCGGAGCGGGGAAAGAAGAGCTGAAGGAGCTCATTACAGTCGTCTGGAACCGGCGGACGGACCGCTATTCGGAAGAACGGACGGCAGAAACGGCGAAACAACGGCCGAAAATTGAAATGTCGTATATTGGCGGGTAAGCAAACAGGATCGCTCCTTAACTCGGGAAGCGATCCTGTTTTTATGCGTTGGCCGCGTTTCAACCGTGCCGATGGCTTGTGGCGTTTACTTTGCTCACGCCTTCACCGCCGCCAATACGCGCGGGAAGAGGATGTTGTTTTCTAAATGAATGTGGGTGAACAAATCGTCTTCAAGCGCCGCAAGCCGGCTGTAGACGAGCCGATACGTGCCGCACGCGTCTTCCGGCGGGGTGAAATCGTTTGTGATGTCGCGAATGTCTTTGATGAGATCGCCAGCGGCGTCATGCTCATGGACGAGTTCGCGAACGGCCTGCTCGACCGCCTCCCGGTTTTCCGGCGACGGGTTGTCGACAAATTGCAAAATGAGCGGGAATGCGCCCGTTTCCTCTTTAATGAGATGTTGCTCAAGCTCCGTTTTTACCTCATGAAACAATTTATGCACGCGGGCTAGGTGCGGGTGGTGCATGCCGTGCACGCGCAACACTTTCGTGACATACAGGCTGAGCTGCGGCAGTTCCTCATTCAAATAGCGGTGGTGCGTGTTGATGATATGCTCGACCAAGTCGGCCAACGGCGCTTCGTTCCAGTTTCCGGCCGGCTTGTTTTGCGCCTCCGCGTAAAGGGCGTTCAGCTCGCGAAGGAGCGCTTCGCCATCCAGACCACGCTCTTCGATGGCTTCTTTGAACGGACGTTGCCCGCCGCAGCAAAAATCAATGCGATGCGCTTTCAACAAGTCAGCCGCTTTTGGAAATTGAGCAACAATATCGCCAATCAACGATTGTTCGGTAAACCGCTGTTCCATTCATCATCCCTCCATTGGTCCAATCGTTGCAGCTTCAGCATATCTTGTTTTGATCGCCAACGTTGTGACCCATCTCACACAAGCGAAAAAAAGCGGACAACAAGGAAATGTGATCAACATCACAACAACAGCCCGTTCTTTCCGGTACAATAAAACGGACGATATGAATAAGGAAAACAACTGTGAATGCGCTGCATAGAAGATGTGAACGGCCGAAAAAAGAGGGAGTCAGCATGTGGCTGCTGGTAGGAAGAAAAAAGATGATTTTGCAACATATTGATGATGCCAGCGTCGTTGATGAAAAATTGGCAAAACCATTAGACAGCTGCAAGATTGGCAATCATCGTGATGAAGCGATAAAATGGGCTTAGTGAAGTGAATGAGGGAAAGAAAGGGGAGAACACCGTTGGTCGAAAGACGAACCCCCATTCCCGTAGCGGAAGCCATCACCCGGGTGATGCGTTACGCTGGGAGAGGAGAAGAGGAGATCGTGCCGCTAAGGCAGTCGTACGGCCGCTATTTGGCCGAAGATTTGCGTGCCGACCATGACGTGCCGCCGTTTGACCGCTCGCCGTATGACGGATTTGCCATTCGCGCCGCCGACTCGGAAGGAGCGGGGCTGGATCGTCCGGTCGAGTTTGAAGTGATCGAAACGATCGGCGCCGGGCAAGTGGCGAAGCGGCCCGTCGGCCCATTTCAAGCGGTGCGCTTGATGACCGGGGCGCAAATTCCGGAAGGATGCGATGCCGTCGTCATGCTCGAGCTCGCCAAACAGTATGAGCGGGATGGAAAAACGTATATGTCGATTAAGCGCCCGTTCCGCCCTGGCGACAACATTTCGTTTCAAGGGGAAGATGCGAAAAAAGGACAGCCGCTCATCGAAAAAGGGACGCGCATCACTCCCGGGGTGGCGGCGCTCTTGGCGACGTTCGGCTATGCGGAGGTGAAAGTGGCAAAACGTCCGCGCATCGGCATTTTTGCGACCGGCAGCGAACTGCTCGACGTCTCGGAACCGCTTGTGCCGGGAAAAATCCGCAACAGCAACGCCTACATGATCGAGGCGCAAGTGCTCAAAAGCGGCGCCGAGCCGATTTATTTCGGCCAGTTGGCCGACGACCTCGAGGCGTGTTTTCATGCGGTGCGCGAGGCGCTCGATCAAGTGGACATGCTCATTACAACGGGCGGCGTCTCGGTTGGGGATTTCGATTATTTGCCCGCCATTTACGAGCGGCTCGGAGCGAACGTCTTGTTTAACAAAATCGCCATGCGCCCGGGAAGCGTGACGACCGTCGCGGAGTGGAATGGCAAGCTGCTGTTCGGTTTGTCGGGCAACCCGTCGGCGTGCTATGTCGGATACGAACTGTTCGTCCGCCCGGTCGTGCGCACGCGGTTGTTTTCCACGAAACCGTATTTGAAAAAAGCGAAGGCCACGCTTGGCGCCGAGTTTTCGAAACCGAACCCGTTCACCCGCTTCGTTCGCAGCCGGGTCGAGGCGGTTGAGGGTCGGCTTGTCGTGAAGCCGGTCGGCATGGACAAATCGAACATCGTCACCTCGCTTGCCTTTGCGAACGCCTTGATGGTGCTGCCGGGCGGAACGAGAGGGTTTGCGGCTGGCGATGAGGTGGACGTATGGCTTTTGGATGACGATGAGGGATCAAGCGAATGAACGTCTGGCAAGTCGTCGGCTATAAACATAGCGGCAAAACGACGCTGATGGAAAAATGGGTGGCGGCCGCGGTCCGGGAAGGATGGCGCGTCGGAACGGTGAAGCACCACGGCCATGGCGGCGAGCCCGCACGGCCCGAAGGCGTCGATTCCGTCCGCCACGAGCGGGCTGGGGCGGCGGCGACGGCGGTCGAAGGGGCCGGGCTGTTGCAGCTTCATCTTCGCCGCCCGTTATGGCGGTTGGATGATGTGTTGGCGCTTTATGCGCCGCTTCAGCTCGATCTTGTGTTGGTGGAGGGCTATAAACAAGAACGGCACCCGAAAGTCGTGCTTGTCCGTTCCGAGGAAGATTGGACGTCGCTTCAGCACCTCGCCGACATTCGCGCCGTCATCGCCTGGGCGCCGCTTTCCCGGCCGTTGCCGTACCCCGTGTTTTTGCTGGCTGATGAGGCCGAATATATCCCATGGCTCATGAATGAGGTGAGAAGGCGGACATGACCGAACCGTTGTTTGTCATTACCGATAGGCCGATTTCGGTCGAGGATGTGATGAAAAAAGTGATGCGCCCGGAAGCGGGGGCGGTTGCTGTCTTTGCCGGGACGGTGCGCGAATGGACGAACGGCAAGCGGACGCTCTTTTTGCAATATGAGGCGTACGTGTCAATGGCGGAGAAAATGCTTGCGCAAATCGGAGCGGAAATCGCCGAAAAATGGCCGGGGGCGAAAACGGCGATCACCCACCGGATCGGGCGGCTTGAGATCGGCGACATCGCCGTCGTCATCGCCGTTTCTTCGCCGCACCGCGCCGAAGCGTATGAGGCGAACCGCTATGCCATTGAGCGGATCAAGCAAATCGTGCCGATTTGGAAAAAAGAGCAATGGGAGGACGGAAGCGCCTGGGTGGGCGACCAGTTGGAAACGACGGCGTATCCGTCCGGAAAACCGGAGGTGAGTGAGGAATGATCCGCCTTTTATTTTTCGCCCATTTAGGCGAACAAATCGGTGAGCGGGAAGTGATGTGGCCGCACGTTCCGGAAACGGTGAAACAACTGAAAGACGAAGTGGAAGAGCGCTACGGCGTCTCGCTCGGGCGCGTCATGACCGCGGTCAATGAGGAGTACGCCCGCGACGAGTCGCCGCTTCATGCCGGCGACACGGTCGCCTTTATTCCACCGGTAAGCGGAGGATGAGACCAATGGAAAACAAAAGCAAATGGGTGATGCCAAAACAGCACGGCGCTTGGGCGATGCTCATCATCCCGTTTTGGCTCGGGGCGTACGCCGGCGGACTCTCCTGGATTCACGCGCCGCTTTTTCTGGCCTGGTTTGCCCTCTATTTGGCGACGTATCCGCTTTTGATGGCGGTGAAAACGAAACGGAACGACCCGTACGTGCCCGCCGCTATCCGCTACGGCGCCATCGCCGCTGCGGCGCTTGCCGTCTCGCTTTGGCAGCAGCCGGCGCTTTTCTACTTCGGGCTCGCCATGACGCCGTTTTTCCTCGTCAACACCTACTACAGCAAGAAAAAAAACGAGCGCGCCTTTTGGAACGACGCGGCGGCCATCGCGGCGTTTTGCGTCGGCGGCCTTGCCGCCTTTTACGCCGGACGCGGGGAGTTGACGCTTGAAGCATTTGAACTCGCCTTGTTTTCCTTCCTCTTTTTCATCGGCAGCACGTTTTACGTCAAGACGATGATTCGGGAAAAGAAAAATGAACGGTACAAATGGCTGTCATGGGGCTACCACGCCTTGTTGATCGTCGGCCTCATCGCCATCGGCGAGCCGTTCGCCGTTTTGGCCTACGCTCCGAGCGTCATCCGCGCCGTCTACTTATACGGCAAGTCGCTGCCGATCATGAAACTCGGCATGCTGGAAATCGCCAACGCGGCGTACTTTTTCATCGCGATGATCGTGCTTTACTCTTGAACGAACCCCAAACGGGAGGCGGCCATGACCGTTTGGGGTTTTTCGTTTGGTTAGGCGGGATTGCTTTTTCATTGCCCGAGCGTGATGTGAAATGGGCGTGAATGCCATGCAACGGTGTTGCAATGGATCGTTTCAAAAGCCTATCTCCTCTTCTTCTATGCTCGTTCTCAAATAAAGAAAGAAGGGAAACATCTCAACATTCATTATAGGATTGTAGACGTTCCAGCCCAAAGCCATGTCGAACTTTGTCTGTCGAAAATGATGGATGGCAGGGGGGAGGAAAGATACAATTTCTTTTTCAAGTACACTTTGTGATGAAGAGCCATTCAGGTTATCAATCTACTTGATTCTAACAACTAGCGAGGTGCCATCATATGCGGAAAAGGAAAGCTAAATGGTATTCATTAGGTGTGTTGATTAACCAATAATATCCATAAAAAGTATAGAAAAGCACCTTATGTGACGAAAAAAACAAATAATTCAAGGGTCTTCACCATTTTCTGTGATTTTCACTCAATCCCAGAAACATGTTAGCTGGATGAAATAGGTTCATCAGTCAGGATCCTTCTTCCGCATACAGACCATGAAGTTGGTAGAATGGAAACAGTCAAGTGCTTTCCTTGACGGGTTCCATTCTACCAACTATCATACCGATAGCGGAAGAAGAGAGCGCTTAGGCAGCCTGACTGCTTGTAGTGTTCCCTGTACACTCCAGAAATACACGCAAACGAAACCGTTCTAAATTTCGATAGCCGTATGCCCGGCGTTTGATGTTTTTGATCTTGTGGTTCGTCCCCTCGATTCGGGCATTGGTATATGAGCACAAAAAGTAGGAAAGAATCGGCTCCTTCCACCTTTCAAGCGTGTTGGCTGCTTCCTGAAAAGAAGTGAAAGGGCTCTGTTTAGCTAACTGAATCCATTCTTCCAAGCGTTCCTTTGCTTCGTGATATCCATCGGTTCGGTAAAAATCCCGAAACAACTCTTTGAGATAATAAGCAATGGAGAGTACCGGATACTCCTCCAAGATATCGTCTAATCGACGCCGTTGGTCCTTACGAAGCTTTTCACAGCCTTTTAAGAGAAGATATCGAGCCTTTTTCAATGGAGAACATTCCTTTCTTGCTTGATCCAAGGCTTGTGTCACTTTTTGAACCACATGGTACTTATCGATGACAATCGAAGCAGATGGAAACAGGGCGCGAACCGCCTTATGATAAGGTTCCCACATGTCCAGAATCACCGTTTGAACCCTTTCTTTCGACAGGACATTTTGGCTCAACAAGTGGATGGCGGAGTTACATTGGCGATCGGCATGCATTCCCATGACCGATCCAGCTTTGACATCCATCAATACGGTTTCATACTGATGTCCCTTTTTTACCGCGATTTCATCTAAGCTAAGCACCATCCCTTCCGGACAAGATGCCTCCATTGTGTTTTGACGCTCTTTTGCTTTTTTTGATGCGATGGAGTAGTAGATGCGTTCCAATGTCGTATAGGGGATGCGCTGCTTTCGACTAACCTCTTGAATGGTGGAGCCTTCACAAAGTTCATACAAGTGCTCACAAAATCGACTAGTGTAATGTTGATTGGGTTCAATCGATTCCAAAGAGGCAGAAAACACTTGGGAACCATTCCAGCACCGATAGCGCTTTACCTTTACGAACAAGTACACCGGCTGATGGAAAATCGCTAAATCCCGTACTTTTCTTGTCCGTCTGTCGTGGACAGAGGAAGTGGCAACCCCACAATGAGGGCAACGTTCCTGTGTCTCTGTTTTCTCTACATGAATCGCATAACCATAGGAATGAAGTTCTTGTTTAATCACTTTTAATTCTGGCAATCCTAGTGGTATCGAAAGCACTTACGAGACCTCCTTAATGTTGATTTCACCACTAACATTATGGCCAGGATCTCGTCAGTGCTTTCTCTTTTTTGTCACTAAATCACAAAATTTGGTGATGAACCATTAATTTTATGTAAAAATTATCGTTGAACCCTACGCAAGGACCTATTTCTATTTTTAGAAAAAATATCTATTTAAAATTCATAAAAAATACTGATAATTTTGTATAGACAATCTTTTTCGGGGGGGTGGAGATTGTTTTGTTGTCGAGAATTTTTTTGATTGTCGCGTCGGTCTTCTTCTTTGTTGCAACACTTCCTCTCTCATCGCATGCTCTCGCAGCCAGAGTCAGCGGATTCGATTTTCAACCTGGAGATATTCTTGTCACAAAGAACACACGGTCAGCTGCTTTTGTCGGACACGCAGGAATTGTCGATCAGTCAGGAAAATATTTTGTTAGCATAGCGGGACCAGGTCACTTTCCTGCTAGATATTCCATCCAATGGTGGCTTGAACGCTACCCGAGCACAAAAGTCGTTCGCTACAAATCGGCCAACGCCGCAAAACAAGCTGGAGCATACGCATATCAAAATTATGTGATAGGAAAATACAAAAAACAACCTTACCGAATCACGAACAATCCTAAGGATCGAACCTATTTATATTGTTCCGAAATTGTTTGGCAATCTTATTATTACGGAGCAAACACGCCTTATTATAACTTTGCGACAAAACCATTTAAAAAAGTGATCCCTACGATTATTGCTCCATACGACTATCTTAACAAAACTCTCCAAAAACTGAACGGGTTCTCAACGGTTCATTCTTTCAATTGGCCATAGAGAAAAAGAACGCTATTTAAGCGTTCTTTTTCTCTATCAACCCTCAATCAACCCCTTGCCCGATCAACACAACATCTGTCTTGCTCCGATCCTTCCAGCTGTAATAATAAACGACGGAAGGATCTTTTTTGAAAACGACATATACCTCATAAGGAAGAACCCCGCCTTTGAAATAATTATATTGAACCCCTATTTTCTTTACATCCTCCATTTCGTGCCCCTCTTTTGCTATTTTCATGGAAACCGCAGAAAGAAGATGCTCCCGCTCTCGAACATCCCCTACCATCACGGTTTTTTCGTAATACAAATATCCCGCACTCCCCAACGAAAAAATGAGCAAACCAATGAACACTAAACGCTTCCATTTCCGACTCAACAGAATCCCTCCTTTTTTTTTATAATATACAAAAAATCCCCTCTATCACAACTATTGCGTTGTTTTATTTTTATGTTCTTCGCACGAAAGAGGATATCCTTTCGGAAAAGATCCATGGGCAGCGTGCTTTGCCCTCCACCCGGCATGAAAATGACTGCTCAAGGCGCTGCATTTTCACGGAAAAGTTCCATGAGCAATTTTTGCTCTCCACCCGGGCATGAAAATGACTCATCGGGGCGCATGCATTTTCACGGAAAAAGTATAGAAAAGCACCTTATGTGACACAAAAAACAAATAATTCAAATTTATATTGACAATTTTAGTAAAGAAGAAATATAATCTAATTGTAAAATAAAGGTTAAAAAAGGGGCGGATAGTTGCCGTCAAAATGTTTCGCACTTAGAGATAGTGGGCAGATCGCGTTGCTTGGCTGCTTTTGGAGGACATAATTTTTGTAATTAGAGGGAGGCTATAATGATAAAAAATCTTCTCAAATCAATCCTTTCTTTTTCGTTAGTTTTTGGTCTGTTGCTGGGTGACAGTGTCATCGCTTCTGCAGAAGAAGAGACTTCAAATGCAGGATGTTCACTCAGTAGCAAGATGAATGTGACAGTAAATGGGTTTTTAGATAGAGCGAAAGAATCGAGTGTGGTCGTATCTCAAAGCGGGAACAAGGTGGTTGAAATAATAGACCTAGAATTTCTTAAAAGATTAGAAACTTCTGTTTCTGGACCAAAGGGGAAAAAACTAGTTGGGGTTTCAATCGCATACACTCAAGCACAAGAATCATCCCTTCCAGGGGATCGTCCCGTGGTGACTCCACAATTAGGAACGGGTTATTATCTAAAAAACATTACTACTAGTGAAGCATGTGGAACAGAAATAATAAGACAATCTACTTTTAAAGGACCATCAACAGCTACCATGTCTATAAAACAAGGGGTTTCTGCCACATGGTCATCGAACACAAATATAAGCGCTGAAACAGTTTCGGCAGTGTTGGGATTTAACGTAACAAAATCTTATGAAGTTACAGACACTTATCAAATTCAAGTTCCAGCAGGAAAAACCTATACCATAATAGCTAGACCGTATTACAAAGTTTATAACTTTGAAGTTTGGTACGACCCACTTATTCGATGGGATTCTAAAGTAGGGTATGGATATGCTGCTAAGCCTGTAGGGGTATGTTTTTATTACTATGAGTAATGTTCTGTGTTCTGTTATTTATAGAAATATTGAAGCAAGTTTCCTGATGGAACTTGCTTCTGTTTTTGTGTTTCGTTTAAGCATAACGGATAGTTAAAAAGTCCTGCGGTAATATGTCAAGGTGAAAAATCATCGAAATTGGAAATTCGATTGTCCGATGATCCGAAAAAAGGCAATACTTAAGAAGCCCAGTCTTGTCTGATGTCATTAACTGGGTTTTGATAGAGCGTGCAAACATTCCGAAAGAATGTGCAAAATCCGGAACAATCCGCAAAAATTTTGCACATTATTTCAGAATCCATCTGAAATAATTTGAAAAAGTGATTCTGAAATAATGTGCTAATTTACAGTATTTTCTCCAAATCACCTTTCCCCCTTGTGGAACAAGGCTTCGAGCAGACGTGAGGCGAAGAAGGGAAATCGTCAAGGTTTTTTGTATTAGAACATAGTAGGGGAAAGGAGAGAAGGGATAAGGAAAAATTGTGCAGGTGATGTTTCACCTAAAACAAAATTTTTCGATAAATTCACTAAGGTATGAGTCGAAGTTTACTTTTGACTTATGTTTTTTTATGATCAATTTTAGAACTTTTCCCATTCATTTCAAAAAGCGTTAATTTTGATTAAAGATATAAGGTAGAGGTTCAAACCAACTTTAGAGATGAGATCAGGCTTATTTTAAACCTCTTAATGCTAACTCTTTAACAAGAATTCAAAGCCAACCTTCAAAAAAGTTCATAACTGTGTGAGACGATTTCTATACAGTTAAGAAGGGAATAATTTATAAAGGGGATGTTACGACATATTATAAAAAACGTTCCAAAATTTCCGTACCAACACAACATTTCACAAAAAATGTTCCAAATTCTCCGTACTGACACGACATTTTATAAAAAATGTTCCATATTTTCCGTACCAACACAACATTTCACAAAAAATGTTCCAATTTTTCCGTACTGACACGACATCTTTAAAAAAGTGTTCCATACTAAGTAAGCTCTTATTTAAGAAGTTTCAAGCAAATTCAGCTACTTTTTGTAACCTATGGAGTTGATCTTTTTTAGTTGATTTATAGTAACAAGATTAGGGCTGATCACGATTTCAAACAGGGGTATTGTTTCTGCCGTTAATTGGGATCTACCTTTTCGATGCTTTTTTTAAGGGAGAGAAAGAAATATATCTCACATTTCGCACCCCAGCAGTGCAGAAACAAAGGATTTTTTATTCATTTTTTTAAAATATTTTTTGAGCCAACACAACAAGCGATGGCAATCCTTTTTTTACCATCGCTCATCATTCCTTATGAGTAGTCAAAGCTACAGGGGGAAGAAGAGTGGCCCCGATGATCCTCAAGATCATTATCCAGGAACATCGCGAAAAGTCCAACCCCGATGTGGTGCGATCCACGGGGGGGAGGGGCGCGCCCCTCCCCCCGTGGGCAAATCACTCAAGCATATACGATTGTCAAGGAGCATATCCAACTGGAAATTCGATTTAAAAATCTTTCTAAACATACTATACGAGGGGGATGCAAAATGAATATTTTAAAAAGCCCAAACAAAATGAAGTTTGTTTCACTCGTTCTTTCCCTCATCGGATTGTGGTTGATGTTAAATAGTCCTGAATTAGGGAGTCGTTTTGCTTCATCCTGGGTTCGATCCATGGGGGGATCTGTGGATTCTCAAGAATATTTGCAAATGTTAAAAGAATATATAAGCACTTATAAAACGCTGGGGGGGATTTTTTTGTTTGTGGGCTTGTTTTCTTTTCTTAACAATCATCATCAGTAAACATCGTGTTTGCCTGCAGGGTGGATCCTTCGTCGCGTTGAACGCAGCTCGAAACGAGAGAATTCACCCCTTTTTGTTTCGATCGATGATACGATTGGCCAAAAAACGAAGCCCTCGTCACGGGCCACGCACGCCATTCAAGGATGTGATTGGCATGATTCTCACGCAGAGAAAAAATCGATCTGGGGACATTCTCTCCTTGATGAATATTGGCCTCATACAGCCGGCCCAAATGGCGAGCAATGGCATCGTCGTTGAACCAAGACGGATCCAACCTTGGCCGGATCAGCTTGGGCAAATCGATGTCATGCGCCCATCGTTCCAAATGAACCAGGGCTTGCCGGCCGCTCAAGATATCCAGGATGAGCAGCCAGACAACATCGCTGGCTCGGGTTTGGCATTGGGGATCCACCGGAACCAGCCGGTCAATCAGCTGAGGGAGGCCAAGATCCTTGAAGATGGCGCTTATGATATTCAAATAGGAACTTTCATAAATAGCCTGAATTCGAACGTCCATGGTGTGGAAACTCCTTTGCTTTCCTTGTGTACCAAGGACCTATTCGACATCGGGATGAAAAAATCCTCCCGATTTTCGTCGGGAGGGTGCGAAATGTGAGATGCATGGCCCCTTATCGCAATACACAGCAATGCCCCAGCCCCCCGTTGTAACGAGGGGGAGCTGTGGGGCGCGATATAGCGTTTCGATGGTGTCGCTGTTCAGATGGAGAATGCGGGTCCGTTTTAGAGCTGGTGAGGATAGGAAATTCTCTTTTGCGTCTCTAGTGTTTCATTGGAACAACGGGTTCTAATTGATAACGGTTGATACGAAAAACATGGTCGCATAAAATATCGATATCTTCTTGATGATGGCTGGTCAATAAAATAGTACGCCCTTCATGTTTGAAAGATAATAATAAACGGCGAATGATGTCCACACTTTCGGCATCTAGCGCGTTGAATGGTTCATCCAATACGAGGATTTGCTGATCTTCCATAATGGCTTGAGCGATGGCTAATTTCTGTTTCATGCCTAAAGAGTAATGTTTCACTTTTTGTTTTGCATTGGGCTGCAATCCAACCTGTTCCATTGTTTGGATAATTTTCTCATCGCTAATCTCTCCTCTTATCATAGCTAATTCTTTTAAATTTTGAAAACCTGTTTTGTTTGCGATGTACCCGGGGCGGTCTATAATAACCCCTATATTATGAGGAAATCGTTTACTTCTGCCGATTTCGATTCCATCCACAACAATCGTTCCTTCATCGGGAAAGACAAATCCGCATATCATTTTAAATAAAACGGATTTTCCAGAACCGTTCGGTCCTACGATCCCGTATATTTGCCCTTTTTCTATATCCAAATTAATGTTTTCGAAAAGGGTTATTCCTTTGTAAGATTTACTTACATTTCGTAAAGAAATAATGGTCGTCATGTTCCATCCCACCTATGTTCATTTATATTTTTAAGCTTTGTTTGAATAAATAATGAATGATAGAGAATGAAACGACATTCGCTATACTTAAAATAAGGGTCAAGGAATAAGGTGAATGATCGGCTAAATAAATAATGCTATTTAATCCTACAGGAATGATTCCTTTTACATTCACTCCGGGCAGCATCGCCACCATCAGGATGCTGATCATCACAATGCTATAGATTGACTCTTTGCTAATCCAAGAAACAATAAAGATTAAGATAATATAAAAAATCATTTGCAGAAAGCCATTGACGAAGAAGTGATAAACAATCTCAGATATGGGTTTGGAGACGAGTGTGGCATAAAACCCAATGTTTGCTCCCCAACAGGCGGCGAGTACACATGTAACGACCGCCAATGCAAACAAAAACAAAGCGATTATGATGATCAATTTTCTCATCCAGCTCCAAAACCATTTTGTTAAACTTCTAAAACGAATGATTTTATAGTATCCTAATTGTTCGATTTCGTTGTTTAGGATAAAGAGGTGAAGGAGATAAATCAATCCGAAAAACACCACTACGTAAAAAAAATACGGAATATATGCAAACCGTTCGGGGCTAACGCCAGCAAAAGACGCGACTAGAGCATCCCAAATGGTGATATCAGAATATTTTTTTAGCGAACGGATGGTCGAACCAATCCCCATTACACAGAGCAAAACATACATAATAAGCGGCAAACTCCCCTTTATTGTCTGGATGTATCGCCTTTTATGTAAGTCTAAAAATGGCAACATCCCTATACAGAAAATCAGCAATATCATTACCATGATATAACCCTCTATTAGGGGATGAAAGACATTTGCTCCGTTTGCAAGCGAAAAAAATGTAATAGGAGATAAAAAGGCGACCTCTTTTGGCAGCAGCTTAAAACCGATGATACTGAAAACGAAAAATAATAGACTAATCAAAATCATCACCCGCTTGTTTTGGGTGAGTACGTATATGATCGCAAAAATGATATGCAACAGCGAAAAGGTGAAAAGGAATAACAGAAACTGTGCTGCAAAAGTAAAGAATGGATTTGCAAAGGAACGGGACAGTTCATAAAGAGTATTTGTAAAATGTTCTGTTCGGCTTAGCTCGCTCCAGTCCCACGAAAAAGGAAATCCTATTGCGCTCCATAATGATACGAGCATCCATACGAACAAGAGTGGGGACGTGTTTGCCCAGAACTTCCTTAACGAATAATAGATCCATCGCTGAAATGATCCGACACGAATTAAAATGTGATAATCAAAATCCATAAAAATAGATTTTAGCAAGAAAAACATGACAATTGGAATAATAAAATAAATGATCAGATACGGATCATTGACTAAACGCAAAGTCACATCCCAATTATTGGGGTGCAATCGTTCCACCGCAGCCACTTGGACGATTTCTTTTTTTAATATTATACTATAAAAATAAAGAACAGCTCCGATCATGATCCATTTGATGCTGATTCCATTTTGAGTACGTTCTTTTATAAAAAACGTCCATTTCCTCATCTTATATCATCCATTCGTTCTCATTTCGTATAGAAAATACGAACAAAGTCACCGAGACAACGAGCAAAAATAAAAACGGGACAAGCACAGTCCATAAAGGCTGCTGTTCAATATTGAATGGAAAAATCGTGCTAAGCGGCGAAAACATAGGTATGTCAAACAAGGCTGTTACAAAATTAAAAATATGGTAAAAGAGAAAAGGAAGCGATAAAGCAATAAAAGGGTTGCTGATATTTAGCAATAGCATAAAGGCAATGGTCGAGTAAAGGACGCCATTGATTGCAACCCATACAGAATACACCAAGCCGTATACAAACTCTCCATAACGCAAAAATTGGGAAAAGGTAACAGCAGGTATGTGCATATTTTCATTTAAAGAGCTATAATGAATCATTCCTAAGTGATTTTCCACATACATAATAAAAATAAATGGGAAAAAAGTAAGCAAAAACGTAACGGCGCCAGTGAGTAGAGCGTTCATAAGGCCTTTACTCATGATATAGATATGCAGCGGCACTCTGGGACGAGTATAGGCAATAAAATGATTTCGTTGTTCTTGTAAAAAGGAAGGCAAATAAACGATCATCGCAATAGCAGGGAAGAGCAACGGAATAATGCCTGATACAGTTTCTTGAAATACTTCAACCGGTTTATAAAATTCATATCCTTTGCTTATCATAAAAAATCGAATCGCTGGCAGTAGCACAATCATACTGAACCATAGTAAGAGATTTTTTTTGGTACATGCCCTTTTGAGCTCCACAACCAATTGTCTATACAGCATGCTTGGCACCTCTTTTTGTGAATAATTCAAAAAAGTCATTCCATTGGATTATAGATGCAACAAAGAAATTTATCCTTGCCAGAAAAGCGGCTTGTCCGTTGTTGACGATCGAAAACAAGCAGCATGCTTGCTTTCGATCGTCGGAAAAAGTGGCTTTCTGTCTATGGGTGAACTACCTACCACCTACGCTTCGCTTAGAGGTGGGGGCTTCAAGCGACTTGTGTGTGTTCGCCGAACGGTAAGCCACACACAAGAACCCTTTACGCTTCCCTTCGTTCCGAAGGTGTCCGTTCTAGCCATATTCTCTGATGTCATTAACTGGGTTTTGATACAAAATCAGTTAGATCGATACCCCTATCGATCTTCCCCCTTTCTTGGCGTGTAGATTTGACCGTTGCGTAGCAGCGCATCGATCACACGCACGAGTTTTCGAGCGGTGAGGACGAGGGCTCGTTTATGTTGGTGCTTGGGCACTTCCTCATACTTCTTCCGGTAATAGGCGCGAAACGTCGCATCATGCCGTTGTACCGAGTTGGCAGCCTCCACTAGGTAGTAACGGAGATAGCGATTGCCGGAACGAATGAGGGAAGTCTCCTCGGCTTGGAACCGACCGGACTGGTGCTTGGACCAAGTCAGACCTGCATACTTCGCTAAGGCGGCTTGATTGTCAAAGCGCTCGATTTGTCCAATTTCGGCTAAGATACCGGCAGCGTAAACAGGTCCGATGCCAGGAATGGTTTGTAACGTATTTGGAATGCCTTCCAAATGGCGAGTAATCGCTTTGTCTAGCTCTTTGATTTGCGCTTGAAGGCTGCGAATGGATTGAATCGATAGGCCTAAAAGCAAGTCGATGGAATCCTCGACACACTTAGAAAGCCGATAGGACGAACGAGCCGCCTTTTGAATGGACTTGGCGATGCATTCCGGATCGGCAAAGCGATTGCGTCCTTTTTGGCGCAAGAAGTCAGCGAGCTGTTGCACGTCCATCTGACTGATTTCGTCTAAGCTAAACGACTCGAGAAGAAGCTCTAAGATGGCATGTCCGAAAACGGAGCTGTCCACCTCTTGGGTAAAGGAACTGCACTTGTAAAACAAGTGTTGGAGGAAGTACTGCTTTTCCCGAGTCAGCTGATGGACGAGATGATAGCGCATGCGAGTGAGCCGTTGAAGGGCGATAAACTGTTCTTGCATGACAGCTGTCACTTTCAAGCGGCCAAAGCGAAGCCGATCGGCGATGATCCACGCATCGATGCCATCCGTTTTATCCAAGTCGGTGTAAGCTTCTTTAAATTTGCGAATGAGCTTTGGATTGATGGTAAACACCTTGACATTCCAAGACCTCAGCTCCTCCTGTTGGTGGAAAAACATTGCCGGATGCCAGCTGTAGACCGAAGTGGCTTCCATCCCGATGAGAATTTCGGATGGTTGGCGCTTGTTTGCCCACAGGAGGATTTGATCGCGAAGGAAGGACGCGCCAAGGAGATGGTTGTCCGCCTTGAATTGCGCGCACGTGGTTCCTTCTTGGTCCATGATGCACGTGTATAAGTCCGTTGAGCTCACGTCAATCCCGACGTAGAGTTTCATGAGATCACCTCCAATCGTAGTAGGATCGTGGGGTTGGGACTCTTCGGGATGCCCCCGGACCGCGCCTGTTGACCAGTCACCCTCGCGTATGAGAACTCACGTTGGGCCATGGGCTGCCTGGAAGCTGCTCCTTCCAGCATGGAAATCCAACGGGAACAGCCTGCGGGTTAGACGTCCGAACAGGAGCCGGGGAGACAGACTTTTCAAGTAGTCAAAGCTACAGGGGGAAGAAGAGTGGCCCCGATGATCCTCAAGATCATTATCCAGGAACATCGCGAAAAGTCCAACCCCGATGTGGTGCGATCCACGGGGGGGAGGGGCGCGCCCCTCCCCCCACCACCTACGCTTCGCTTAGAGGTGGGGGCTTCAAGCGACTTGTGTGTGTTCGCCGAACGGTAAGCCACACACAAGAACCCTTTACGCTTCCCTTCGTTCCGAAGGTGTCCGTTCTAGCCATATTCTATCATACTCGTTAGCTAACGCCGACCGACATTCATCTCCCACTTTCACTTCGTTTAGAAGTGGGAGACTTCTTTCGGAAAGAGGTTAAACGTCTTGGTTGCATCTATATATTTGGGAAGTGAGGCTGGGAGGCAACTTCCCCTCATCAATCACAGGTCTTTTAGAAACTATTACGAAGGTAGCCGTTTAATTGCTCCTCCACTTTCCAGATACTTGAACGTTAACTGGTGTTGTAATATCATTGCTAAATTCCACTCTCGCATTTAGCCCTTTAGGAACAGAGTTCGGCAAACGTCGATAATCGTTATCAGTAACACTGCGCACCCATTCTCCTGTTCCAGAACTAGCCTGCATTCTTGCATCCACTGTATATGATCCGCCTACGACAGCAGAATGTAATTCCCCATATGTTCCAGATGAGGATTTTGTTTGATAGCCTGTGTACCCACTGCCGTTGAATCTTGGGACAGTAGTATTATATTCCGTCCAAGTAGTACCGGCTTGAACTGCAACACCAAATGCTAGCAAACCTGCGAGAAAGCCTGTCGAAACTAATTTTCTCTTCACATTAAACTGTTTCCTATCAAATTCATATTTTGGTACATTTTGATTATAAGTTTTTTTTTTTGTCAATTTCCATTTTTATAGGAGTCAGTCAAGACTTTGTGGAGAACATTTTTTCGGTTCACCACGGGCGTTGTCAATGACCGGTTAGTGAACCATTTTCAGGAATGGATATCGCGAGCACTTTCGGACTCTCATCCCTCATCTTGAGGTGATCATATTACATTCCATTTTTTTACACCCAACCACCATCCCGGAGCGCCGACAACGCTTGATGGATCGGCGTCCCGGATGACTGTTGCAGACACGGTATATTCTGACGCACCACATCCACCCACAACCGTCCGGCCTTCCGTTTGGCCTGTTCGATCCGCTTGGACTTTGTTGAGGCCGAGACGGCCGACTGGGGCTCTTGCTCCTCCCACCGTCCCTTTCTCCACCCGATCCCGTCGATTCGGGCTGCCATCGCCCTCAGAAACGCCCGAAGCCCTTGGTCTTTCCAGCTGCGGCGGGATTTCACCCGATGCGCAAACCGGCTCATCACGCTCTCGACGTGGCCCATCGGACGCATGCCGGTCGTCTCCACCCCTTGCTCCGACAGCCACTCCCGGTAGTCCCTGGTCTTTCCAGCTGCGGCGGGATTTCACCCGATGCGCAAACCGGCTCATCACGCTCTCGACGTGGCCCATCGGACGCATGCCGGTCGTCTCCACCCCTTGCTCCGACAGCCACTCCCGGTAGTCCCTCCCGGATGCATCCCGGCATCGACTCGATCCGGCGGATCATGGCAGAAAGCTGCTGTTCTTTCGCTTCGTCCTTCAACGTGCCGACCGCGCTGTTCAGCTCCACGAGAAGTCCTTCTTCGTCTTGTTTCGCCAGCTTCTTCCGCACCTCCCGCCAACGCGGATGGCTGGACAGACACTGACGCAGCTCCCGCGCCACATGAAACCGATCCAGCTGAAAGCACGCCCGCTTTCCAACATACTCCCGGCAGGCCGTGATCCACGACGCCGCATCGCCGTTGATGACCAACAGGTCCCGGCACGGATCATAGGCATATTCCTGCATCAGCCACTCCTCAAACCGTTCCCACACGTCCCCTGTCCCTTCATGGAGGCAGTGGCGCCGGTTCACCAGCTCAAGCTGCGATCCATTTCGTCTCCATCCTTCGTGAACCGCCAAGATTTTCTCCTCTTTCGCCCGTTTTCCTTTCCCCTGGCGGGAAACAGAGTCCATCCGCCTCCACAAACAGCACCCGGCCGTGCCGTTTGGGAACAGGGTGATGCAGCGAGACAGGGGCCTCGAGCACCAACCGGCGAATCGCCTCGTGGCTCATGACCGCATACCCCACGATCGACTCCAGCGTGCGAGCGGCTTTGCGGTAGGAAGAGCACTCTACGGCCAACTCGACCGCCGTTTCCTCGAGGCAAGGGCTGATCGATTGGGCTCCATCAAATCCCAGTTCGGCATCCAGCAAGAAGGTATAGGCTCCTGTTTGTCGATCGTAGTAGTCGTTCCGGCGGAATGTCACTTCCCCAAACAGCGTTTGGCTCGTAGTCGGCCGTTTGTCTTTCAGCTGATGCCGGCGCTTGTCCCACGCTTCCGCCAGTTATGGATCGATCTCCTCCAAGAGGGCGGCCAACAAGACCGCGAACACCTTTTGAAGGGTTCTCAACAATTGTTCCTTCAACTCTTTTATAAAGGCCATTCTGTGGTAAGATGTGTCATGGACTCTCTCCCTCCTGTTTTCGGCTGATGCTGACAATTACCATCGTAGCAGGGAGAGAGTCCGTTTTGCATGACCTTTGCTTATTCTACCGCGCTGCGCTTGGTGGCCCGACGAGCGTCGCAAACAAAAGTTCGCAAACCTCGTCGGGGATCATTTCGGAATGCCACCCATAAATATTTTACTCACACTTATTAAGTCGTGTGCCTATGAAATTCGGCGTTTTATTTTTTCTAGGATCCACATCGCGAAATCTTTGATATAACAGCACTTTGGCCAGTTTCATTTGCCTAAAATGGCCTCAAAACTGTCGGACTCGGGAACCAAATGATAAGAAAAAGAAACAGAGGATGTCCTCAAAAGGTCGGTTTAACGACCTTTTGAGACAGCCTCCTTCTTTTTCACCGCACCCGCCCGTTAGTCAATGCGGCACAGCTCGGGCGGGCAGCCTTCGCAGGCGATTTCGTCGCGCAAGTATTGCAAGTTGTGGACGCAAATTTTTCCTTTTTCCACGGAGATGACGCCTTTTTTCCGCAAATCGCCGAGCATGCGGTTGACAACTTCGCGGGCGGTGCCGCAAAAGTTGGCAAGCTCTTGGTTCGTCAGCGGCACGTCGATCAAAATGCCGTCTTCTTTCATGACGCCGTAGCTGTTGCACAAACGGATGAGCGTTGAATAGAGCGCTCCTTTTTTGCCGTGTAAAATCAAGTCGCGGAACTTCGTCTGCGTTTTGCGGAAATGGAGGCTCATCCATTTCATCAACTCGATCGCCAGCGTCGGATTGTTGGCGAGCTCTTGTTCAAGCCTTTCGCGCGGAATGGCGGAAACGACGCTGTCTTCCAGCACTTTCGCCGTCAGCATGTAGCGGGCTCCAGGACAAAACAACGTCAGCTCGCCGATCAAATCGCCCTCGCTGCAAATGCGCAGCGCGAGCTCCCGTCCGTCCATGTCCATTTTGCTGATTTGGATTTTCCCCGATTGGATATAGTAAAGGTCGCCTGCTTTTTCCCCTTCTTGAAACAAGTATGTTCCCTTCTCAACGCGAAGATCGCGCCCAAGCGATGTAAGCCACTTCTGCCATTCACGAGATTCCATCTCGTTCATCCGATCACAACCTTACGTAAAATGTATCGCTATCTAAAAGTGTACAGGAAAAAAGAGGGAAGTCAATATAAGGATAGTGGAAAGATTGAAAACTTGTTGAACATCGATGGAATCGTTTGTGAAAGTCTTTGCATCCCGAGGACATGAGGGCGATGGAGTCAAGGATGCACCTTGGATGCGGGGACAAATCGGTATTCGTTTCCCATAGACGGAGGGAGGGGCAAGAAAAAAATCCTCAAAAATTATTAAATATACATTTGATTTTATTTTTATACAGTATTATAATGAGAACTACATGAGGCATACGGGTGAGGGGGAACATGATGAACGTAGCCATTATCGGGGCGACGGGGTACAGCGGCGCGGAGCTGTTCCGCTTGCTATACAAGCATCCGCATGTGGGCCGCTGCGATGTTTTCTCGTCGTCGCAGGACGGAATGCATTTATCGGAAAGTTTCCCGCACGTCGGCGCGGTCGATAGTGCGGTGTTGCATAAACTTGACATCGAGGCGCTTTCCCGTTACGATGCGGTCTTTTTCGCCACGCCGCCCGGGGTGTCGGGGGAGTGGGCGCCGGCGCTCGTGGATCGGGGAGTGAAAGTGATCGATTTATCCGGGGATTTCCGTTTGAAAGACGGAGCGGTGTACGAACAATGGTACGGTCGTGAAGCGGCGCCGGCGGAATATTTGCAAAATGCGGTGTATGGGCTGACCGAGTGGAATCGGGAAGCGGTGCGCGAGGCTGTGCTCTTATCCAACCCGGGCTGTTATCCGACGGCGACGCTGCTTGGTCTCGCCCCGCTCGTGAAGAACAGTCTGATTGAAGGGGACTCGATCATCGTGGACGCCAAATCGGGCGTATCGGGCGCGGGACGGAAAGCAGGGCTTGGGACGCATTTTTCCGAAGTGAACGAAAACGTGAAAATTTATAAAGTGAACGTCCATCAGCATATTCCGGAAATTGAGCAAACGCTGCAGATGTGGAATGAAGCGGTGGCGCCGATTACGTTCAGCACTCATTTGATCCCGATGACGCGAGGCATTATGGCGACGATTTATGCGAAGGCGAAACAGCCGATTTCACCAAACGACTTAGTAGATTTATATAAAACAAGTTATGAAGGTTCGCCGTTTGTCCGCATCCGTCAACTTGGACAGTTTCCCGCGACAAAAGAAGTGTACGGCTCAAATTATTGCGACATCGGCCTCGCCTATGATGAACGGACGGGACGGGTAACGGTCGTGTCGGTGATCGATAATTTACTGAAAGGGGCTGCCGGGCAGGCGGTGCAAAACTTCAACTTGATGATGGGCTGGGATGAGGCTGAGGGCCTCCACTCCTTGCCGATCTATCCGTGAGGGAAGGGGAAAAACGATGACGATCACAAAACAAACGGGGCAAGTGGCGGCGGTCGCCGACGGAACAGTGGTTACGCCGAAAGGATTTCAAGCGGCTGGGGGGCACGCCGGGCTGCGCTACTCGAAAAACGATTTAGGGGTTATTCTATGCGACGTGCCCGCTTCGGCGGCGGCGGTGTATACGCAAAGCCATTTTCAGGCGGCGCCGCTCAAAGTGACGCAGGCGAGCCTCGCTGTAGAACAAAAATTGCAGGCGGTCATCGTCAACAGCGCCTGCGCGAACGCCTGCACCGGTGCGCAAGGGCTCAAAGACGCTTATGAAATGCGCGAATTGTGCGCGAAACAATTCGGCCTCGCGCCGCATTATGTGGCGGTAGCTTCCACCGGCGTCATTGGCGAATGCTTGCCGATGGAGAAAATCCGCGCCGGCATCAAACAGCTCGTCCCAGGGGCGACAGCGGCGGATGCGGAGGCGTTTCAAACGGCGATTTTAACGACGGATACGGTGATGAAGCGCGCCTGTTACCAAACGACCGTCGATGGGAAAACGGTCACCGTCGGCGGGGCGGCGAAAGGGTCGGGGATGATCCATCCGAACATGGCGACGATGCTCGCGTTCATTACGACCGATGCCAATATTTCGTCGCCGGTGCTGCATGCTGCGCTGCGATCGATTACCGATGTGTCGTTTAACCAAATTACGGTTGACGGCGATACGTCGACAAATGATATGGTCGTCGTGATGGCGAGCGGGCTTGCCGGAAACGATGAATTGACGCCAGATCATCCGGACTGGGAAAACTTTTATGAAGCGCTGCGGAAAACGTGCGAAGACTTGGCGAAGCAAATTGCCAAAGACGGCGAAGGGGCAACAAAATTGATTGAAGTTCGCGTGCGCGGCGCAAAAACGGACGACGAAGCGAAAAAGATCGCCAAGCAAATCGTTGGCTCCAACTTAGTGAAAACGGCCGTTTACGGCGCGGACGCCAATTGGGGGCGGATCATCGGCGCGATCGGCTATTCGGATGCTGAAGTGAATCCGGACAATGTTGATGTCGCGATCGGGCCGATTGTGATGCTGAAAGGAAGCGAGCCGCAGCTGTTCTCGGAAGAAGAAGCGACGGCGTATTTACAGCAAGAGACCGTCGTCATTGAGGTGGATTTGCACTTGGGCGATGGCTTCGGCGTAGCGTGGGGCTGCGACTTGACATACGATTATGTGAAAATTAACGCCAGCTACCGGACGTAAGGGGAGAGAACGATGGGGAAAACGGTCGTCATCAAATGCGGCGGCAGCGTGCTCGATGAGCTGTCTCCCGCCTTTTTTGCCAGCGTCAGAACGATGCGGGAACAAGGGATGGATGTTGTCATCGTCCACGGCGGCGGGCCGGAAATCGGACAGATGCTGAAAAAGCTGGGGGTGCCGAGCGAGTTTGTCAACGGCTTGCGGAAGACGACGAAAGACGTGCTCGCGGTTGTGGAAATGGTGCTCTCCGGCAAAGTGAACAAACAGCTTGTCGCGATGCTCAGGCAGAACGGCTTGCCGGCGGTCGGCGTTTCCGGCGTGGACGGGGGGCTATTCGAAGCGGAACCGATCGACTTGGCCAAACTCGGCTATGTCGGCCGTGTGAAAACCGTTCGTTCCCAGCTGTTGCGCACGCTGCTTGTGGCGGGCTACATCCCGGTCATTTCCCCGCTTGGCATCGACCAAAACGGGCAAACGTACAACATTAACGCCGACACGGCCGCCGGGGCGGTCGCAGCGGCCATCGGCGCCAGCCAGCTCGCGTTTGTGACGAACGTGCCCGGCATTTTGCGAGACGGCGCGCTTGTGGCCGAGGCGACGGTGGAAATGATTGAACGACTGATCGAAGACGGCGTCATCACGGGCGGGATGATCCCAAAAGTGCAAGCGGCGCTCTCCGCCTTGTCCGATGCGCTGCCCGAGGTGATGATCGTCAGCGGCAAAACGACGTTTTATCAGAACGGAATGTGGTATGGGACAACGATTCGGAAAGAAAACGAAGTGGGGGTCTACTAATAATGAGCGCGCTGTTTCCGACTTACAACCGTTGGAAGATTGCTGTCCAGTCGGCCAAAGGGACGGTGGTGACCGATGTAAACGGAAAACAATATCTCGACTTTGTTTCCGGCATTGCCGTCTGCAATCTCGGCCATCGCCATCCGCACGTGCAAAAGGCGGTTGAAACGCAGCTGAATCAATATTGGCACGTCTCGAACTTGTTTACGATCCCGATTCAAGAAGAGGTCGCCTCCTTGCTTGTTGCCCACAGCGCCGGCGATTATGTTTTTTTCTGCAACAGCGGGGCGGAAGCGAACGAGGCGGCGCTGAAGCTGGCGCGCAAACATACCGGACGACACAAAGTGATCACGTTTTTCCAATCGTTTCACGGCCGGACGTTCGCGACGATGGCGGCGACCGGGCAGGAGAAAGTGCATAGCGGTTTTGGTCCGCTGCTTCCGGAATTCATTCACTTGCCGCTGGATGATGTCGACGCGCTCAAGCAGGCGATGAGCGAGGACGTGGCGGCAGTCATGCTTGAGGTCGTCCAAGGGGAAGGCGGCGTCCGCCCGGTAGATCCGGCGTTTTTGCAGACGGCGGCGGAGCTGTGCCAACAACACGGCGCGCTTTTGATCATCGATGAGGTGCAAACCGGCATCGGCCGGACCGGGAAGCCGTTTGCGTACCAGCACTTTGATGTGGAGCCGGACATCATCACCGCAGCGAAAGGGCTTGGCAGCGGCATTCCGGTTGGGGCGATGATCGGCAAAGCGTTTTTGAAAGAGTCGTTTGGGCCTGGGGTGCACGGGTCGACGTTTGGCGGCAACCCGATCGCGATGGCCGCCGCCAAGGCGACGCTTGAAGCCGTGTTTGATCCGGCGTTTTTGCAAGAGGTGCAAGAAAAGGGAAATTATTTGCTTGAACGGTTGACCGAAGCGCTCGCTTCGCTTGACATCGTCAACGATGTGCGCGGGCTCGGGCTGCTGGTTGGAATCGAGTGCCAGACGGACGTTGCGCCGCTGTTGCCATTGATTCACGAAAACGGCTTGCTTGTCCTCTCGGCGGGTCCGAAGGTGATTCGCCTGCTGCCGCCGCTTGTCGTGACGAAAGCGGAAATCGATGAAGCGGTGGACATTTTAACAAACGTGTTGAACAACGCCAACGCCTCAGCCGTCTTGTAAACGGACGGCCGACGGCTTAATTTTTATTCCTGTTCATGCATAAAAATTCTTGAACGGTTATAAAAACTCAAACGATGAGGTGGCGCCAATGAAAGCGTACTTGCATGTGGCGAGCGGAAAAACGTTCAGCGGGGAGCTCGCCGCTCCGCTTGAAGAAAAGGTGAGCGGGGAGATCGTTTTTTTCACCGGCATGACCGGGTATCAAGAAGTGTTGACCGACCCGTCGTATAAAAACCAAATCATCGTTTTTACGTACCCGCTGATCGGCAATTACGGCATCAACGAAGACGATTTTGAAAGCAAGCGGCCGCATGTGGAAGCGGTCGTCGTCTACGAGGCGAGCCGAGAAGGGTTTCATTACGGGGCGAAATACAGTCTGGCGGAATACTTGCAGCATTGGAACATTCCGCTTCTCACGCACGTGGACACGCGCGCCCTTGTGAAAGAAATCCGCACCGCTGGAACGATGATGGCGGAATTAAGTTTGTCGCCGATTCCAGCCGTTGCGGATGAGGAAGCGGTGTTTCCCGTGCGCGCGGTGTCAACGAAAACGATCGAAACATACGGCGAAGCCGGGCCGCATTTGGTGCTCATCGATTTCGGCTATAAAAAGTCGATTTTGCAGTCGCTCCTTGCACGCGGATGCCGGGTGACGGTCGTGCCGCATGATACGGCGCCGGAAGCGATTGATGCGCTGAAACCGGACGGACTTGTGCTCTCGAACGGCCCGGGCGATCCGAAACAGTTAAGCCCCCAGCTCCCGGCGATCCGCCGGCTCATCGACCGATATCCGACTCTCGCCATCTGCCTTGGCCATCAGCTCGTCGCCTTGGCGTACGGGGCGGATACGGAAAAGCTTCGCTTCGGGCATCGCGGCGCCAACCAGCCGGTGTGGGACGCGGTGAAGCAAAACGTGATGATGACATCGCAAAACCATAGTTATGTCGTCAAAGAGGGAAGCTTGGTCGGCGCGCCGTTTGACATTCGCTTCATCAACGTCAACGACGGCTCGGTCGAAGGCATCGTCCATCGCCATAAACCGATTTTGTCGGTGCAATATCACCCGGAGGCGCATCCGGGGCCGCACGATACCGGCTATATTTTCGACGAATTTTTGCAAACCGTGTTTAAGGGAGAGAACGTCTATGCCTAAAGATACATCGCTTCAATCGATTCTCCTGATCGGGTCGGGGCCGATTGTCATCGGCCAGGCCGCCGAGTTTGATTACTCGGGAACGCAGGCGTGCATCGCCTTAAAGGAAGAAGGATACCGCGTCATTTTAGTGAACAACAATCCGGCGACGATTATGACCGATGAAGTTCATGCCGATGCCGTGTATTTTGAACCGCTCACCGTCGAGGCGGTTGAAGCGATTATTGCCAAAGAACGCCCGGACGGGCTGCTGGCCACATTCGGCGGCCAGACCGGGCTCAACATGGCGTTTCAGTTGCATGAAGCCGGCGTGCTGGAAAAATACGGGGTGAGACTGCTCGGAACACCGATTGAAGCCATTAAGCGCGGGGAAGACCGCGAAGCGTTCCGCGCGTTAATGCATGAGCTTGGCGAACCGGTGCCGGAGAGCGAAATTGTCACAAGCGTCGAGGAAGCGGTCGCGTTTGCCGAACAAATCGGTTTTCCGATCATTATTCGTCCCGCGTATACGCTCGGCGGGACAGGCGGCGGCATTGCCGAAAACATGGAGCAGTTTCTTGCGCTCGTGGAAAAAGGGCTTGCCGAAAGCCCGATCCGCCAATGTTTGATCGAACGGAGCGTCGCCGGGTTTAAAGAAATTGAATACGAAGTGATGCGCGACCAGTCGAATACGTGCATCACGGTTTGCAATATGGAAAACGTCGATCCAGTCGGCATCCACACGGGCGATTCGATCGTCGTCGCACCATCGCAGACGTTGACCGATGAGGAGTACCAAATGCTCCGTTCGTCGGCGGTGAAAATCATTTCCGCATTGGGGATCATCGGCGGTTGCAACATTCAGTTCGCCTTGGATCCGAACAGCAAACAATATTACTTGATTGAAGTCAACCCGCGCGTCAGCCGCTCGTCGGCGCTGGCGTCCAAGGCGACCGGCTACCCGATCGCCCGTATTGCCGCGAAGCTCGCGGTCGGCTATACGCTTGCGGAACTCGTCAATCCAGTGACGAAAACGACGTACGCCAGCTTCGAACCGGCATTAGACTACGTCGTCGTCAAGTTTCCGCGCCTGCCGTTTGACAAGTTTCCGCATGCGGACCGGAAGCTCGGCACGCAAATGAAGGCGACCGGGGAAGTGATGGCGATCGACCGCAACATGGAGCGGGCGTTCCAAAAAGCGGTGCAGTCGCTTGAAGGAAAAAACAATGGACTGTTTGGGCCGGAGCTTGCGGCGAAAGCGAATGACGAGCTGAAACAGCTGCTTGTTGACAAAGACGACCGCCGCTTTTTCGCGATTTTGGAACTGCTCCGCCGCGGGGTGGCGGTGGAGGAGATCCATGAATGGACGAAAATTGACCGCTTTTTCCTTGCTTCGTTCGAACGGCTCGTGGTGCTCGAAAAACAGGCGGCAGCCACCACGATTGATACGATCGATGAGCCGACGTTCCGCTTTTTGAAAGAAAAAGGATTTAGCGACGCCTTTTTGGCTGAAACGTGGGGCGTGTCGGAGCTTGACGTGCGGAAAAAGCGAAAAGAGCTTGGCATCACGCCGTCGTACAAGATGGTCGACACGTGTGCGGCCGAATTTCATTCGGAAACGGATTATTACTACTCGACCTATTTCGGCGAAGACGAGCGGAAGAAAGCGAGCGGCAAGGAGAAAGTGCTGATCATTGGAGCCGGACCGATCCGCATCGGCCAAGGCATTGAGTTTGACTACAGCTCCGTTCATAGCGTGTTCGCCTTGCAAAAAGAAGGCTATGAAACGGTGATGATCAACAACAATCCGGAAACCGTCAGCACGGACTTTGCCGTCGCCGATCGCCTTTACTTTGAGCCACTTACCTTAGAGAGCGTCTTGGATGTCATTGAAGCGGAGCAAATCAAACATGTCATCGTCCAATTTGGCGGCCAGACGGCCATCAATTTGGTCAAAGGGCTTGAAGAAGCCGGCGTGCCGCTGCTGGGCGTCACGTACGATATGATTGATCAGCTCGAGGACCGCGACCGTTTTTACCAGTTGCTTGAGGACCTTGACATCCCGCACGTACCGGGCTTGATGGCGAACAACGCCGAGGAGCTCGCCGCCAAAGCGGCTGAGATCGGCTACCCGGTGCTGCTTCGTCCATCGTACGTCATCGGCGGGCGCGGCATGTTTATCGTCCATAGCGAGGCGCAGCTCGCCGCTTTGATTGAGCAAGGCGAGTTGACATATCCGATTTTGATTGATGCGTATTTGGATGGGAAAGAGGCAGAGGCCGACATCGCCACGGATGGGACGGACATTTTACTGCCGACGATTATCGAACATGTCGAAAAAGCCGGCGTCCATTCCGGCGACAGCTATGCTTGGCTGCCGGCGCAGACGCTCACAGACGAAGAAAAAGCGAAAATCATCGACTATGCGGGCCGGATCGCCAAAAAGCTTGGCTTTAAAGGAATCATGAACATCCAATACGTCATTGCGGACGGCAATGTATACGTCCTTGAAGTGAACCCGCGCGCGAGCCGGACGGTGCCGATCGTCAGCAAAACGACCGGCGTGCCGCTGGCGCAAATTGCGACAAAATTATTGCTTGGGAAATCGCTTGTCGACATCGTGGACGACAAAGCGCGCGGATTGGCGGTCATGCCGTACGCCGTGTTAAAGTATCCGGTCTTTTCGAGCCATAAGCTGCCGGGGGTTGACCCGATGGTTGGACCGGAGATGAAATCGACCGGTGAAGGCATCAGCATCGCTGCGACGAAAGAAGAAGCGGCGTATAAAGCATTTTATCCGTATTTGCAAAAGAAAGCGAACGCGAACGAGATCTACGTCATCGGCAACATCGACGCCGAACTGGAGGCGGAGATGACAGCGAAACAGCTGACCATCGTTTCAGATGGTTCATTTGCCGATTGGGTGAAGCGCGACACGGCGCTCGCGGTGATCAACTTGGGCAAAGAAGAAGATGAGGCAAACAAACGAATGACTGCGTTGTCCCGACAATTGCTCGTCTTCACGGAACGTGAGACATTGAAGCTCTTCTTGCAGGCGCTCGATGTCGATCATCTTGATGTGCAGCCGATCCACGGCTGGTTGGAAAAGAAAAAACAGGCAGAACAGGCGGTGATCGCATGAATGCAGTCATGTCATTAAAAGGGAGAGATTTTTTAACGCTTCTTGATTTCTCGACAGAAGAAATTTTGGACTTGCTGTCGTTAGCAGCTGATTTAAAAGCGAAACAAAAATCCGGTGTATCGTATACGCCGCTTTCCGGGAAAACAATGGCGATGATTTTTGAAAAGCCGTCAACGCGCACGCGCGTGTCGTTTGAAGTCGGCATGATCCAGCTTGGCGGCCAAGCGATGTATTTAAACGGCAACGATTTGCAGCTTGGCCGCGGCGAAACGATCGCCGATACGGCCCGCGTCTTGTCGCAATACGTCGATGTCATGATGATTCGCACATTTGCCCATCAAAAAGTCGAGGAGTTGGCCGAGTATGCGTCCGTTCCGGTCATCAACGGTCTGACGGACGACGATCATCCGTGCCAGGCGCTGGCGGATTTGCTGACGATTTATGAAGCGAAGAAAACGTTCCAAGGCGTCAAACTCGCCTATGTCGGCGACGGGAACAACGTCGCCAACGCCTTGCTTGTTGCGGCCGCCAAAGTCGGCATGGATGTCGCCATCGCCTGTCCGCCGGGCTATGAGCCGAAGGAGGAATACGTCGAGGCGGCGCGCCGGATCGGTGAACAGACAGGCGCCGCCGTCACGGTGACGCACGACCCGCTTGTGGCGGTGGCGGGAGCCGACGCGATTTATACGGATGTTTGGACGAGCATGGGGCAAGAAAGCGAAAGCGCCGAGCGGCTGAACGTGTTTCAGCCGTACCAGGTGAATGAAGAGCTCGTCAAAGCGGCCAAACCGGATTACCTCTTTTTGCATTGCCTGCCGGCCCATCGCGGCGAAGAAGTGACGGCCGGCGTCATGGACGGCCCGAACTCGGTCGTCTTTGAACAGGCTGGCAACCGGCTTCATGCCCAAAAAGCGATTTTAGTGTCGATCCTATAGGAAAAAGGAATTCCCGTTTCGGGAGTTCCTTTTTCACTTTGAAAAGGATTTCGAGGGGAGAGCTCTTTTTCGTTGTGAACAGCTTGGCGTCCCGTTTGCGGCCTGCCATCATTTTCCTTCTTATGAACGGCGATGAAACCGGGCATGATAACAAATGCAATCGAAGCAAGGGGGATGAAACAAATGGGCCAACCGCGCCATTTCAAACCAGGCGATAAAGCGCCGAACAACGGTGTATACATTGAAATCGGCGAAACGGGAGACAACGTGAAACACCCGAAAAAGCTGAAACTGAAAGCCGGCGATACGTTCCCGGAAACGTCGAACCATAACCGGCATTGGACGTATTTGCGCAAAACGTGAAGCAGAACAAAAGCCATTCCAAGCATGGAGTGGCTTTTCATTTGCCGTGCGCTTCGCAATCCACTATAATGATTTATAGTCAAAAAAGGTCAAATGGAGGGGACGGCATGGAGGCAAGCCGTTTGACGGAAAAACTGCAAGAGGCGCTGATGGCGGCGCAGTCGCTGGCGAAAGAACGCCATCATCAACAGCTTGATGTTGAGCATCTCCTCATTGCGCTGCTCGAACAAGAAGGTGGCCTGGCGCCGCGGCTCGTGGAGCTTTCCGGCGCCGACAAGGAAAAGGCCGCTCACTGGCTTCGCAGCCAGCTTCGTCAAAAGCCGGAAGTGCATGGGGCGGACGGGCAGCTGTACGTTGCGCCCGCCTTGGCGCGGCTGCTTGAGGAGGCGGAAAACGAAGCGAAGCGAATGCAAGACGAGTACATATCGGTCGAACATGTGCTGCTCGCGCTGCCTCATGGCGCCGAGCCGGTTGCCCGGCAGCTGGCATCGTTTGGCTTGACAAAGGAAGCACTGGTAGAAGCCGTGAGAAAGGTAAGGGGGAATCAACGCGTGACAAGTCCACATCCGGAAGCAACCTATGAAGCGTTGGCCAAATACGGGCGTGACCTTGTCGCCGAGGCGAAAGCGGGAAAAATCGATCCGGTCATCGGCCGCGACAGTGAAATTCGCCGCGTCATCCGCATTTTATCGCGGAAGACGAAAAACAACCCGGTGCTGATCGGCGAGCCGGGCGTTGGGAAGACCGCTATTGTCGAGGGGCTCGCCCAGCGCATCGTGCGCAAAGATGTCCCGGACGGGCTGAAAGACAAAACGATTTTCGCTCTTGACATGAGCGCGCTCGTCGCCGGAGCGAAGTTTCGCGGTGAGTTTGAAGAGCGGCTGAAGGCTGTATTGAACGAAATCAAAAAAAGCGAGGGCCGCATCATCTTGTTTATCGACGAGCTGCACATGATCGTCGGCGCTGGCCGGGCCGAAGGGGCGATCGACGCCGGCAATATGTTAAAGCCGATGCTCGCCCGCGGCGAGCTGCGCTGCATCGGGGCGACGACGCTTGATGAGTACCGACAATACATCGAAAAAGACCCGGCGCTCGAACGCCGCTTCCAGCAAGTGCTCGTCCAAGAGCCGAGCGTCGAGGACACGATTTCGATCTTGCGCGGGTTGAAAGAGCGATACGAAGTGCACCATGGGGTGAAAATTCACGATCGCGCGCTCGTCGCGGCTGCGGTGTTGTCCGATCGCTACATCTCGGATCGCTTTTTGCCTGACAAGGCGATCGACTTGGTCGATGAAGCGTGCGCAACGATCCGGACGGAAATGGAATCGATGCCGTCGGAGCTTGATGAAGTCATGCGCCGCGTCATGCAGCTGGAAATTGAAGAGGCGGCTTTAAGCAAAGAAACGGATGAAGCGAGCCGCGAGCGGCTGGTGGCATTGCAAAAAGAACTCGCTGACTTGCGCGAAAAAGCGAACGCCATGAAAGCGCAATGGCAACAAGAAAAAGAGGCGCTTGACCGTGTCCGCCGCGTGCGCGAGGAACTTGAGCGGGCGAAGCGTGAGCTCGAGGATGCGGAAAACGACTACGATTTAAACAGGGCGGCCGAGCTGCGTCATGGACGGATCCCGCAGCTTGAGAAGCAGCTCAGGCAGCTCGAGCAAGAAATCAACGAGCAACGGGAAGGAAAATTGCTGCGCGAGGAAGTGACGGAAGAAGAGATTGCCGAAATCGTGTCACGCTGGACCGGCATTCCGCTCACCCGCCTTGTCGAAGGGGAGCGGGAAAAGCTGCTGCGGCTTCATGAATGGCTCCATAAGCGGGTCATCGGCCAAGACGAAGCGGTGGAGCTCGTCGCCGACGCCATCTTGCGGGCGCGGGCCGGCTTGAAAGATCCTCATCGCCCGATCGGCTCGTTTTTGTTCCTTGGACCGACCGGCGTCGGCAAAACGGAGCTGGCCAAAGCGCTTGCCGAGGCGCTGTTTGACAGCGAGGAGCAGCTTATTCGCCTCGACATGTCCGAATACATGGAAAAACATGCTGTCTCCCGTTTGATCGGGGCGCCGCCCGGCTATGTCGGCTATGAGGAGGGCGGCCAGCTGACCGAGGCGGTGCGGCGCAAACCGTATTCCGTTCTATTGTTCGATGAAATCGAGAAAGCTCATCCGGACGTGTTCAACATCCTGCTGCAGCTGCTCGATGACGGACGGCTCACCGACTCGCACGGGCGGACAGTCGATTTTAAAAACACAGTCGTCATTATGACATCGAACATCGGCTCGCCGTTGTTATTGGAACACAAAGACGGCGGCATCGATGAACAGACGCGCCGCCAAGTGTTTGACCAATTGCGCGCCCATTTCCGCCCCGAGTTTTTAAACCGGATCGACGATATCGTCTTATTTAAGCCATTGTCGATGAATGAGGTGAAGGGCATCGTCGAAAAGTTCGCACGCGAGCTGTCGCGCCGTCTGACAGATCGCCATATTGGACTTGTGCTGACCGAAGCGGCGAAGCAATACATCGCCGAAGCGGGCTTCGATCCAGTATATGGCGCCCGCCCCTTAAAGCGGTTTATGCAAAAGCAGATCGAAACACCGCTTGCGAAAGAGCTGATCGCCGGGCGGGTGAGAGAGTACGGCACCGTCACGGTCGATGTTGACAACGGGAAGATCGTCATTCGTCCGTCGGCGCAAACGAGCTGAAGGGGACGCCGCCGACGCCGAGAGACGTGCTTTTTGTCGGGAGCGTCAAAAGTTTTATGAAAACTTCATACAGACCACCCCATTGAGCATCGCAGAGCACGTGAAGAGCCTGTCGGGGTTGGCCGCATTGTTTGAGCATGGGCGGAAAACACAAGCCCACATCAATCGAGATGGAATCCCCCTCCGCTTACATCTATATGCGTGTTGGAATGGGGCTTCTCGATTAGGGATGACAAAAAACAACGCCTTGGGACTTTCACCCCAAGGCGTTGTCTTATGAGGAGAATGATCAATGGTGATGATCCCCAGCCGGCTCGTCCGGAATCAGGGCTGCAATCACGAAGACTAAGATCGTCACGATGACGCCAAGCAAAGCACCGGTTGCGAAGTTGTAGCCGATGCCTTGCATCGAGCCCATGACGTACGTTGCCATTTGCACAAGCAAAAACGTCCAGAAAAACGTCCAAAACAGGCGCATCACATTTCCTCCTATCTTCGCATCATTCCTTTTCTTATCTTATCACAATTTGTCGTGTAGGCATATACCCGGACGTTTTTTTCAGACGCGCATATCGTATACTGTACCATTATGCATTGCCAAACAAGGGTGAATGGAAACGATGGCAGAACAACGGCGGTTTTTTCAACTCGATGAGCAATGGTGCATCGTTCACGTGCCGGAGCGCCCCAATGGGTTTGCCCTTTTTTTAATGGGCGACGGCGATCATTACGTGAACGAACAGACGAGTTTTTGGCTCGAGCATCCGGGGCGGCGCCAATGGCTGGAAGATTGGTTGGAACGTGGGTATACGGTCTTTTCGTCCCATTTGTACGGCCGGCATTGGGGAAGTCCGAAAGCGGTCCGGCTGGCGCGCCAGCTCATTTACTCGGTGTTGAAAAGCGAAATTGTGAACCAGCGCATCTACATCGTTGCCGAAGGAATGGGCGCGCTCGTTGCCTTGCAGTTGCTTGGCGCCATGCCAAGCCAAATCCGCGCCATCGCCATGATCAACCCCTGTCTTGACGTACGCGCCCAGCTTGACTATGAACAAGAACAACCATTCGTGTACCGGCGGATGGTGAAGGAAATCGCGACTGCCTATGGCTTGAAAGAAGAAGCGGTGCCGGAGGCTGTCCCGTCCCTCTTTCTCAGTCCTCATGACGTTCCGGTCACGATTTGGCAGCTGGCCGGAGTGAGCTCGTATCCATCGGCCTTGCATAGCCGTAAATATGAACAATGGATGAAAACGACAAACAACCGGGTGTGCGTCGTTTACGAGCTGCCGGAGAAACGGCGCCAACTGGCTCGGCAAATCGGGCAATTTTTCCGCCAATACAACGAACTCCCGTAAACGGCAAGACAGACGCATCGATCGGTGCGTCTGCTATTTTTTCCATAAGTCGACGAGCGAGGTGATCTTTTTCACGAGCGGTTTGAATTGTTGCAATGAGTCGGCTAGCGTATTGACGTTTTCAAACAGTTTCATGAAATCGATGTTCGGCAGTAAAGGTGGCTCTGCCCCGTTCCCTTGATCTTCGCGCTCGCCGGTCGTGCGAGAAGGAAAAGATCCGAACATTAGACGGGAAAAACGGTCTTGTCGTTCGCGACGTTGTTGCGCTTCGCCGTTGGCCATGGGCGATCCTCCCTTTCATGCGATGGTTGCTTGTATTTGTATTGTATGGCAGAAAGGAAAAAGCGGTTTGGACAAATGCCTTAGGGGAACGGAAAGCGCTCGTTCCATTTTCGTTTTCTATTGCGCATCCACGCTCTTTCGGCTAAAATTAGTACCAAGTAATAATAATTGGTGATGTAGACTGATTGTACATTCAAGTTTGGTTGCCAGCTTGAGCATTTTTTCGCCATTTTGGGAAAGAGGAGATGGACCATATGGGAGCAGGGATTATCGGGGTCGGCCGCTATGTGCCGGAGAAAGTGTTGACCAACTTTGATTTGGAAAACATGATGGATACATCGGATGAATGGATCCGAACGCGCACCGGGATCGAGGAGCGCCGCATCGCCGCGGATGACATTGATACGTCCGATATGGCGTATTTTGCCGCCAAAAGGGCGCTTCAAGACGCTGGCATGGAGGCGAAGGACATTGATCTCATTTTAGTTGCCACCGTCACCCCGGACCGTCCGTTTCCGTCGGTCGCTTGCATGCTGCAAGAGCGGCTTGGCGCCGTTAACGCCGCTGCGCTTGATATTAGCGCTGCCTGCGCAGGATTTATGTACGGGATGGTCACGGCCGCCCAATTTATTGACACAGGCGCCTACAAGTATATATTAGTAGTGGGGGCAGACAAACTATCGAAAATCACCGATTGGACCGACCGCAACACGGCGGTGCTGTTCGGCGACGGAGCCGGGGCGGTCGTCATGGGTCCGGTGTCGCCCGGGCGCGGCATTTTATCTTTCGAGTTGGGAGCTGACGGAACAGGAGGAAAACATTTATACAAAGACGAATATATCGTGATGAACGGCCGTGAAGTATTCAAGTTCGCCGTCCGGCAAATGGGAGAATCAAGCGTGCGTGTGCTTGAAAAAGCCGGGCTCACGAAAGAGGATGTCGACTTTCTCATTCCTCATCAAGCGAACATTCGCATCGTCGAAGCGGCCAGACAGCGGCTCGAGCTGCCGGAAGAGAAAATATCGACGACGATCCGCCGATATGGCAACACGTCGGCCGCATCTATTCCGATTTCGCTTGTAGAAGAGCTGGAAGCGGGTAAAATCGGTGACGATGATCTCATCGTCATGGTCGGGTTCGGCGGCGGGCTGACGTGGGGCGCGATCACCTTGCGCTGGGGCCGTTAACGGCACGTATATTATCCGAAATAAAAGGAGAGACGGAAACGATGGAAAAAAGACGAGTCGTCGTGACAGGCATAGGCGCCGTCACCCCGCTTGGGAATGACGCAGAAACGACGTGGAAAAACATCATCGCCGGGCAGTCTGGCATCGACATTGTCACCCGCGTCAATCCGGACGACTTTCCGGCAAAAGTGGCGGCGGAAGTGAAAGACTTCGATCCGTCGCTGTTTATCGACCGTCGCGAGGCGCGGAAGATGGACCGATTTACTCAATTCGCCGTCGCGGCGGCGCTCATGGCGGTCAAAGATGCCAATCTCGACATTCATGAAAGCAACGCTGAACGGGTCGGCGTCTGGATTGGTTCTGGCATCGGCGGCATGGAGACGTTTGAACAGCAGTTTGAGATTTTCCAGCAACGCGGTTATCGCCGAGTGAGCCCGTTTTTCGTGCCGATGATGATCCCGGATATGGCGGCTGGGCAAGTATCGATCATCCTTGGCGCGAAAGGGATCAATTCGTGCACGGTGACCGCTTGTGCGACCGGGGCAAACTCGATCGGTGATGCGTTTAAAGTCATTCAGCGCGGCGACGCCGATGTCATGATCACCGGCGGGACGGAAGCGCCGATTACGAAAATGTCGTTCGCTGGTTTTTGCGCCAATACGGCTCTCTCAACCAATCCAGATCCAAAAACAGCCAGCCGCCCATTTGACAAAAACCGCGACGGTTTCGTCATGGGTGAGGGAGCAGGCATCGTTGTTTTGGAGGAATTGGAGCACGCGCTGCGCCGCGGCGCGAAGATTTACGCCGAAATTGTCGGTTACGGCGCGACCGCCGATGCGTACCATATCACCGCGCCGGCGCCGGGCGGCGAAGGCGGCGTGCGGGCGATGCGCCAGGCGCTTCAAGACGCCGGCTTGAAGCCGGAGGACATTGATTACATCAACGCCCACGGCACGAGCACCGAGTACAATGATAAGTATGAGACGGCGGCGATCAAAGAAGTATTCGGCGATCACGCCTATAAGCTCGCTGTCAGCTCGACGAAGTCGATGACCGGGCATTTGCTCGGGGCGACCGGTGCGGTGGAAGCCATTTTCTCCGTGCTGGCGATCCGCGACGGCATCATTCCGCCGACGATCAACTACGAAACGCCGGATCCGGAATGCGACCTCGATTATGTGCCGAATGAAGCGCGCAGGCAAGACGTGCGTGCGGTCTTAAGCAACTCATTTGGATTTGGCGGCCATAATGCGACATTGATTTTTCAAAAATATACGTAATGGATGAAAAGGAGAGCCTTGGTTGAGCAGAGCCGAAAACTCGTGACTGGCGGCGGGTTCGGTTCAGCGTCAGGCTCTCTTTTTTGTTTGATTCACCGTCTTTTCCCTGCCGACATAATGTAAGAGAAAAGTCCTGCGGTAATATGTCAAGGTGAAAAATCATCGAAATTGGAAATTCGATTGTCCGATGATCCGAAAAAAGGCAATACTTAAGAAGCCCAGTCTTGTCTGATGTCATTAACTGGGTTTTGATGTGACAGAAGTGCATCAAAAATGCTGGGAAACCCAATCGTGTCGAGACTTCGACTCCATTTCGAATGTTCACCTATTAGGTGAAGAACCCCGAGTGCAATATTTTGTTGATTGATCCAGTTTTCTTGGCAGCTTTGAACGCGTCTTTATCACGGATTCAGGTGTTTTTGAAAATGATGAAAGAAACCGGGCAAGAATACATCATCCCCGAGCCATACCGTTGGGACGTGCTCGCCAAAAAGGATGGAATCGAGCTGAAAACGTATTACCAACAGCTGCTCATGGCGCTTGGGCAGGAAGAGAACGAACTGTTAAGGCAAATTTACACCGACGCGACGTCCAACATCCGTGAGCCGAAAAACTTGGAAAAAATCATCCGCACCATCGACGCGCTTGACTGGTACAACGCGAAAGAAGAAGGGCTCGGCGCCTTGTACGAAGGGCTGCTCGAGAAAAACGCGAGCGAATTGAAATCAGGCGCGGGGCAATATTTCACCCCCCGCGTGCTGATTGACGTCATCGTCGAACTCGTTGACCCGAAGCCCGGCGAGCGCTGCCACGACCCGGCGGCGGGGACGTTCGGCTTTATGATCGCCGCCAGCCGCCACGTCCGGGCGAAAACGGACGACCATTTTGATTTATCGGAAGAAGAAATTCGGTTCCAGAAATATGAAGCGTTCTCCGGGGTCGAGCTCGTCCGCGACACGCACCGCCTCGCGGTCATGAACGCCCTCTTGCATGATGTGCACGGCGACATTTTGCTTGGCGACACGCTCTCTCCCCTTGGCGAATAGCTGAAAGGGTATGACGTCATTTTGACAAACCCGCCGTTTGGCACAAAAAAAGGCGGGGAACGGGCGACACGGACCGACTTTACGTTTATGACGTCAAACAAGCAGCTGAACTTCCTCCAGCACATTTACCGGGCGCTCAGACCAAACGGCAAGGCGCGCGCCGCGGTCGTTGTGCCCGACAACGTGCTGTTTGAAGGCGGCGTCGGCGCCGACATCCGCCGCGACTTGATGGACAAATGCAACGTCCATACGATCTTGCGCTTGCCGACCGGCATTTTCTACGCCCAAGGGGTGAAAACGAACGTCTTGTTCTTCACCCGCGGGGAAACAGACACGGGCAACACGAAAGAAGTATGGGTGTACGATCTTCGCACGAACATGCCGTCGTTTGGCAAGCGCAATCCGTTGACGAAAGACCATTTCGCCGGATTTATGAAAGCCTACACCGCCGAAGACCGCCATCAAGTCGACGATGAACGGTGGAACGTCTTCACCCGCGACGACATCGCCAAAAAAGGCGACAGCCTCGACATCGGTCTCATCGCCGACGAATCGCTGTCCGTGTACGACAACTTGCCCGACCCGATCGACTCGGCTGAAGAAGCGGTGGAGAAATTAGAGCTCGCCATCTCGCTGCTCAATGAAGTCATTGCCGAACTGAAAGCGGCCGAACACCCGACCCGCTACGAACCGGCCAAAACTGAAATGCTCCACGTCGCTGAACGACTCGAGGTGTCAGAACGATGAGCAAGGCCAAACCAAAATCGATGGAACAGCTGCTCGAAGAAGCGCTCGTGCCCAAAGACGAGCAGCCGTACGAAGTGCCGGGGAATTGGGTGTGGGTGAGGTTGGGGCGTATCGTGAAGATTAATCCACCTAAGCCTAAACTGGCGTATAGTGATGATCATATTTGCAGTTTTCTCCCAATGAGTGCGGTTGATCCGGTAGATGGAAAGATTTCTTATTTGGAGGAACGACCTTTTCGTTCTGTTAAAAAGGGGTACACGTATTTTGAAGAAAACGATGTATTATTTGCAAAAATCACCCCTTGTATGGAAAACGGCAATAGCGTCATTACCGAAGGGTTATTAAATGGATTTGGTTTCGGTTCTACAGAATTTTATGTCATTCGAACTCCTAAAACGGTTGATAATCGTTATATCTATTATCTAGTTCGGTCTGAACGGTTTCGAAAGCAAGCGAAAAATGTAATGGCCGGTGCAGTAGGCCAGCAACGCGTCCCGAAGTTTTTCTTAGAGGAGTATCCGATCGCCTTGCCTCCCCTAAACGAACAAAAACGCATCGCCGATAAAATTGAGCGGCTGTTTGCGAAAATCGACGAAGCAAAGCGGCTGATTGAAGAAGTGAAGGAGTCGATCGAACAGCGGCGGGCGGTCATGTTGGAGAAGGCGTTTAAAGGGCAATTAGGGACAAATGACCCGAGCGAGAAAAGTATATTGGAAACATCTGATGATCTAAGTGAAAAAGACGTCATCCCGAAAGAACAATGGCCTTATGAGGTGCCGGGGAATTGGGTGTGGGTTCGTTTAAAACATTTGGTTGATTTTTTTAGTGGTTCAGCATTTCCGAATCAGTATCAAGGATATAATGATTTAGAAATCCCGTTTTATAAGGTAGGGAATCTTAAAGATACTGATTCTAATTACTATATTTACAGTGAAGAAAATACTATTTCTGAAGAAATAAGAGTCAAGTTAAAAGCAAAAAAAGTTCCAAAAGACACTATTCTGTTTGCTAAAATTGGAGAAGCTATAAGACTGAATAGACGCGGTTTAGTTCCGAAGCCAGCATGTATTGATAACAACTTAATGGGGTTTAAATCGAATGAGAATATACTTGACAATAAACTTTTATTATACTGGTCTCTTAAAGAAGATTTTTACAAATATTCTCAAGCTACTGCAGTGCCATCAATTAGAAAAAGCTCGTTAGAAGCAATCGCTTTTCCACTGCCTCCCCTAAACGAACAAAAACGCATCGCCGAGAAACTCGACAACTTATTAGAAAAATTAGAGAACGAAAAACAACTCGTTTTGGCAGTGGAGGAAAAGCTCGATTTATTAAAACAATCCGTTCTCCAAAAAGCCTTCCGCGGCGAGTTGGGGACGAATGACCCGAACGATGGACACGCGATGGAGTTGGTCAAAGAAGCGTTGCTCTCGTCAAGCGGACAGCGGTGACGCTGTTCGCTTGATCGAATCATGATTTTGCATTGTGGGGGATGGCGATGAAAATTTATGACGAGCCGTTGGCGATATCAGCGGATCAATGGCTGTCCATGCTAAACGATCGAAGCGTTTTCTATGAAGAGGATGTGGAGTTGATTCGAACATTATATTATTTTCCTGATTGCCGTGCATCGGGGAAAGAGTTAGCGCGGGTTTTAAACAAAGCGAGTCATTCTCCTTTCAATGCTCAAATAGGAAGATTGGGAAAACGCATTGTTCGAAAACACCCGGTCTGTCCAAATTGCCATGCGATGTTGCATCGGGGGAATTTATCTATTGAAGAGTTGCGGAGGATTGTGGAAGAACGCAGAACGATTTCAGTTGTTCATGAACCAAACTGACGGTCAAATAAGCGCAGTGCTTTACAGATTTGGGGATGAAGCCTTCTTTAAACATTGCCCCTAAATCACCATGGGGTGGGTTGAAATGCCTCCCAACCTTTCTGTCTCAAAGGATGAGAGGCATTTTGTCTGCCCTGCCACTGTTGAACCCGTTTGAATCAGAATGATCAAAAATGGCTTATTTTAGAAAGAAAAAGGGTGAATGTAAAACATATACATTTTTTGTTTTACCCGTTTGAATCAAGCGAGTGTTTTGGTGCAATCGTAAACTTTTGCACCATTTCTTGCAACGTTTCTGATACATTCGCCAATGAAGCGGCTGCTGACGCAATCTCTTCCATGGAAGCGAGTTGCTCTTCGGCGGAATGGGCCATTGTTTTGGACGTCTCCATCGTCTTTTCGGCTGTAGCGGCTAGTTCAGCAACGGCTGAATCCAGTTCTTGTATGCCTGCTGAAAGCTGCTGTACGGATGCTGATACGTCTTCCAATTGGGCTGAGATTGTTTTCGAGTTTGCTAAAATTGTGTTGAATTTCTCTGCTGTTTCTTGTGAAGCATCGATGCCGTCTTGAACATTTTGCATCACATCTTCCATGCTCGTTGATGTGTTCTCTACATCTTGATGGATACTGGACAACAAATGGGTAATTTGTTTTGTCGCTGCTTGCGTTTGTTCGGCCAATTTTCTCACTTCATCGGCCACGACGGCAAATCCCGCCCCATGTTCTCCTGCTCTCGCCGCTTCTATGGCGGCGTTTAAGGAAAGGAGATTCGTCTGCTCCGCGATTTGATGAATCGTGTGGACGACCGCTTCGATTTCTTTTGACCGTTCCTGCAACGTGTGAATCAGTTGTTCTGACCGGAGCACGGCTTGATGAATGTCCTGCATCTGCTCGGCATTTTTTTCTACAGATGTTTTCCCGTCTACGGCTAAGTTTGTCATATGGACGGACAAGTGGGCGATGGCTGTCGTGCGCTCCGCGATTTGCGAGACGCCCTGCGTCATTTGCTCCATGGCGGCGGCGATTTCATCGGTTTGGCTGCTTTGGCTGTCCGCTCTGCTGGCGACTTCTTGGATGCCGACAGAAACTTGTTCCGTTGACAAGGCTGTTTGCTCCGCGCTCGCTGTCAGTTCCTCTGCAGCCGCGGCGACTTGCTCTGATGCATCCGCGACTCGGGTCAGCATTTGAGAAAGATCGTCTTTCATTTTGTTATAGCTTTCGACAATTTGTCCAATTTCATCACAAGTTTGGTCATTGATGGCAACCGTAAAGTCTCCATTCCCTGCTCGCTGGAGGGCGCTGGAGACGGCGGCCAATCGAGCATGGATGCGACGCGAGAACCATATTGCGGCTGCTGATGCCATCACGAGTATGATGACGGCAGAAAGGATCAATGTTTTCAAAAGGGAAGACACGGCTGTGTCCACATATGTTTGGGGAATCCCCACATAAAACATCCCGATAATTTCTCCGCGATCGTTTTTGATCGGCATATATGCAGCTTGATACCATTGATGCAAAATATTCACTTCACGGAAGAAGGTGTTCCCTTTCTTTAACACTTGTTCCACCACTTCTGGAGGCGCGGTTGTGCCAACAGCCCGTCGATTGTTCACGATAATGTTGGTGGCAACCCGTGTTTCATTTTGAAAGATCGTGGCCGTTCCGCCCGTTAGGTTTCCGATTTCGTCAACGAGTTGATTGTTGCCATTGATTTTCTCGCTTCCTTTATAAAGCTCTCCGTTTTTGACAGCCCAACTCCCTTCATATTTTTCGCCAAGATAGTGATAGGCCAAGGAAAGACTGGATTTGACTCTTTCAAGCGTTTCTTTTTGGATTCCTTTTTTGATTTGGATGATGGCAGCAGCCGTCAAAACAATGGTTAATAGAATAATGATGCAAAAAATCAAAATATTGATTTTTGTTCCTAGCTTCAACGTTTTCAATGAGCGCTCCCCCTCTCTATTCTTTGTCAAACATATCCATTATTATAGTAACAAAAGAGGAATTCATAAATAGTGTATTGTTCCTAATTGGGGTTCTATTCGTGTATCTTAAATGTTTAAAAGCCGAGCCACTTCCGCCCGGCTTTTCGGTAGTAATGGTGAGAAACGAAACCTTTCACCTTTATCATATTCGAACGAGATCTGGTGGTTGATGCAGGAAAATCACTTGGCTTTATGCAACATACGAATAACAAAACTTGCAAGCAAAATGAGGATAACGGAACCGATCAGCGCGGGGATGATGTCAAATCCACCGATGGTGGGCCCCCAATTGCCGAACAGCTTCGTCCCAAGCCAAGCGCCGATAAACCCAGCAATAATGTTGCCAATGATTCCTCCTGGAATGTCTCGACCTGTAAGAAGACCTCCCAGCCAACCGATGACGCCCCCAACAATTAAGCTCCATAAAAAGGACATGGATGATTCCCCCTTAAAGAATGATGAAGATTCCTTCCGTATTGATATTGTATGTCAAAAGGATTGATATTTATGCACATAAAGGTGTTTATGTAAGAGGGGCTATTCTGCTTTTGGAGAATTGTCCCCATAAATGGTCATTTTCTCTTCCGCCCTCGTGCGCGGCCGGGCAGGGGGGATTTGATCGGGATCGAAGAAGCCGAGATGCAAAAAGCCGACAATTTTTTCCCCTGGTCGGACGCCGAGCCGTTCCCGCACTTTTGGGTCGTAAATGTGCGGATTGGTTTTCCACACAACCCCAAGCTGACGTTCCCAAGCGAGCAGTTGGAAGTTTTGGATCAGTGCGCTCACGGCCGCGAAGTTTTCTTCCCATTGTTTTTGGCGCGGATCTTCTCTCATGATGACGATGAGAAAGGCCTTGGCTTGTTCGAGGCGGCGGCGGGTTTTTTCTTGCTCTTCTCCAGAAAATGCTGATGCGACGGTCTCGATAAAATGTTCTTTCTGCTCTGTGGGGACGAATAGAAATCGCCACGGTTCGCGAAGGCCGTGGTTGGGCGCCCAAACGGCCTCATTCAGCAGTTCGGTGATAAGCTCAACCGGAACGGGATCGGGTTTGTATCCTTTTTTGATGGAGCGCCGCTCACGAATCGTTTTCGCAATGCCTGCGTATTGTACCGTTTCGGGAAACGATGGATTCATGGAAGATGTCCTCCTCTTTTTTTTGTTGATAATAATTATCATCATCATAATCATTATACATGATTTTCTGTTCAAATTCCATGGATTTGGTCGAAACAGCGCCGTTGTGCGGCGAGGAAAAACAGCGTTCTCTGAAAGAGGGATTAGGTTTCTACATTAACATGAAAGCCGCGCTTGACTCGCAGTCAAACGCGGCTTTCGGATGAAGGAAAACTAGCGAATGGATTCAAGCTGCTTGGCCAAATGGTGGAGTTTTTTCTCGTGCTGGATGGTTTTGGACGCGAGGAAATGGACGGTTTCTTGCGTTTCGGTCAGCTCCACGCGCAAGCCAGCGAATTTTTGTTCGAGTCGGTCGAACCGCTCGTTCACCTCGGCGCGAAATTGCTGCATCTCCGCTCTCAGCTGGTTGGCCGTTTCTTGCATTTCCGCTCTCAGCTGGTTGGCCGTTTCTTGCATTTCCGCTCTCAGCTGGTTGGCCGTTTCTTGCATTTCCGCTCTCAGTTGGTTGGCCGTTTCTTGCATTTCCGCTCTCAGTTGGTTGGCCGTTTCTTGCATTTCCGCTCTCAGTTGGTTGGCCGTTTCTTGCATTTCCGCTCTCAGTTGGTTGGCCGTTTCTTGCATTTCCGCTCTCAGTTGGTTGGCCGTTTCTTGGATTTCCGTTCTCAGTTGGTTAGTCGTTTCTTGGATTTCTGCTCTCAACTGGTTGGCGGTGTCTTGGATTTCCGCTCTCAGCTGACTTCCCATTTCGTCAATTTGGGTGCGGATGTCGCGGGAAAATATTTTCAGCGCCTCGACCACTTCTTTCACAACCGTATCGCGCTCCATGCTTGTTCACCTCCTCTTTTTTGATTATACAACGTGGAGTGGGGAAAGAAAACTGCGTTTTGAACAAGCTTTTTCTCCGTTTTCATTTGATTGATTGCAGCGTCGTGGGTGAGGTTGGAAAGTTCATGTCAATGATTGTGAAGGCGTTTTGAGGGAACGGGCGGACCTGCCTCTTCGTTAATCAAAGTATTTGTTTCTCGTTTATCACTTTTAGGAATTTATAATAAGTTATTGCTTATTATAAAAATAATAAACTTTTATTTTACTTATTGACAGAAGGGGCATATGATAAAAACAGTTATGTGATACCAATAGGGGGGATTAGAGTGGAGAAGCGAAAGATGGCTGTTTGGCCATATTCGACTGCCCATGAACAGGGGAAACGTTTTTGGTTAGGGGGAGTGGCCTTTACGTTTTTGACGGCCGCTATTGGAATGGAATTGGCCTTCCTACCTGGATTAGATCATGTTGGTCCGCTCGCTTGTGCCATTTTGCTTGCTGTGATGTATCGGCAGCTGTTTGGCTATCCAGAAGCGATTCGGCCGGGCATCCAATTTGTCTCGAAATATTTGTTGCGATTGGCCATCATGTTATTTGGTCTAAAGCTGAATATGGATGTTTTGATTCATCAAGGATGGGGGCTTGTCATTCGCGATGCGGCGGTCATTGTGTTTGCCATTCTTATGACGATTTGGGTTGGAAACATGTTGAAAGCAAGTCCTTCTTTATCCTTATTGCTGGGCATTGGAACAGGGGTATGCGGGGCGGCCGCGATTGCCGCCGTTTCTCCCATTTTAAAATCGAACGACGAGGAAACGGCCATCTCAGTTGGAATGATTGCACTTGTCGGCACGGTGTTCTCGATCGCGTATACACTGATTCGTCCTGTTTTGCCCATTTCGTCTTTCCATTACGGCATTTGGAGTGGGATGAGCTTGCATGAAATTGCCCACGTCGCGTTAGCGGGCGCTCCAGCTGGGCAGGATGCATTGGCTATGGCGTTGCTGGCAAAGTTAGGAAGAGTACTTTGGCTTGTGCCGCTCAGTTTTGTCCTCATGTATTGGAGAAGAAAAAAAGACGATGGCCAGGAGGAGGGAGAAACGAAAGTAGAATTTCCTTGGTTTTTGCTTGGATTTATCATGATGAGTTTGCTTGGCAGTTATGTGCTTGGAAACGCCATTCCTGTTTCTCAAAACGTCTTACGTTATATCTCTTCCTTCACCTCATTTCTTTTGGCGGCGGCAATGGTCGGCCTTGGATTGAATGTGGATTTGCGAAAATGGCGGACAAACGGATGGCGTCCTCTTCTTGCCATGTGTATTGTGTCTCTTCTGTTGTCTTTTTTCTCTTTTTTTATCGCTTAACGTTCAAGGGAAAAAGACGGCCCGCAAACGCTGCCGGGCGTCTTTTTATTAGGGAGATGGGGGGTGTGGTGAATGGATGATGGAAGGTTGGTGAGTACGTACGATGGTTAAAAACACCTCCATGGCTTTTGTATAAAACGGAGTTTTCGATGTCACGAGAGAAAAGTGGCGAAAAAATGGTTCATCATCGATCGGGATGATTGTTAACGTGCCAAATGAAAGTTCTTTTTTGATCGTCCAGAGAGAGAGAAATGTCAGCCCCAAACCAGCTTCTACCGCTTCTTTAATGAGCTGTGTACTGCCGAATTCCATGATTGAAGACGGAAAGAAGTTGTGTTTGAGAAAAAATTCGTCCGTTGCTTTTCTTGTTCCAGATCCTGTTTCACGAACGATCCATGTGGCGTTGCGGAGGTCATCCATCTGTACGCTCTCTTTTTGGGCATACGGATGATGAACAGAAGCAACGACAACCATTTGATCTTTGGCAAATGGTTCAATATATACATTTTTTGTTTCGATATCCATTTCGATGATCCCTACATCCAGTTGATGGCTGCTTACCATTTCGACAATTTCATTCGAGTTCCCGATGGTGATCGTTGGTTTGATTAGTGGATAGTGTTGATGCAATTTTGCGATCATCTGTGGAAGAACATACTCGCCATACGTGTAGCTGGCCCCAATAGACAGCTCCCCGCCGGCTCGATTCAGTAAATCATCAACCAGTTGATTCATGCGTGTATACAGTCCGAGTATTTCTTTCGCATAGTGATACACAATTTCGCCGGCTTTATTCAATTTGACGTACTTGTTTGTCCTGTCCAGAAGTTTCGTATCGAATAATCGCTCTAGGGTTTGGATATGCTGGCTGACAGCAGGCTGTGTCATATGCAGCTCCTCAGCTGCTTTTGTGAAGTTTCCTTTTTCCACCACTTTGACGAACACGTATAGCAACTGATCCAAGGTTGTCCCTCCAAACTTTGTTTGAATATACGCTTAGTTTATCATGGGTTTCGGTTAACGCCAATCCATTCATCTTCTGTTTTTCGGTGATTCAAGGAAAAGATCCATGGGCAACTTTTGTCCTCCACCCGGGCATGAAAATCCCCCTCTTCTCTCGCAAAGAGCCGTTCCACCAACTACAACTGAAAGGCAGACAGGTTATATGAGATGCCTGTCAAGTCATGATCCAAATGAATTTGTCACGGATTCAGGTTTTTCGTATTTCACCTAAATTTCACCTTCCCCCAGTAAAGTAATAAATCGATTACATTCTTGACATTATGCAGCAGTCATTTCGATGTAAGGGGGAAGCAGATTGAGAAAGAATTATGTGAAAATGGTGCTCGACTTGTTCATGGCGATTACGTTTGTGTTGTTAATGAATCCAAGGGTGTTCAACGGGTTGCCGTTTCATGAAATGGCCGGTTTAGTAATAGCAGTAGCTATTCTTATTCATATCGGGTTGAATTATCGCTGGGTGGTCAACACGACGAAAAAAATTTTTGCTCTGGAACTCCCGCGAAAAACACGGTTCAGTTTTTTATTAAACATCTTGCTGCTTATTTCGATGACAACGGTCATTGTATCCGGAATTTTGATTTCCCGAGTCGTTTTTCCGAATCTTGCCATCGAAGGCAACCACTTTGTTCGCGGGATTCACGACCTTTCCGCCAATATGACGCTCGCATTAGTAGGTCTTCATATTGGCGTACATTGGCAATGGATTATGAGTACTTGTAAAAAGGCGTTTAAATCGAAAGAAGGAAAATGGAGAAAGGGCGTTATTGCCTCTGCTGTGCTGTCGCTTGCTGTCTTAGCCGGCGGAATGTATTGGATTTCATTAAACGTCAAGCCCAGCGAAGGGGATTTCAAACCGAAATTTGCTGAACAAAACGCCCCATCATTTGATGAAGAAACGACTGGAACAATGCCAACGCCGCCGGACGGAGAGATACGGGACGGAAAATTCCGTAAAGAACGGGGAAGCAACAACCCGCTGCTCGCCCTACTTACCTACTTTGTCATTTGGGCCGCGGTCATCATCCCTACTTACTATCTTGAAAAACGAATGTTGAAAAATAAACGTGCAAAGGAAGCGAGTGTGTAAACTTTCTATTGCTAGGCTAGCAAAGTTATTTTTGGTAAACTAATGAGGGGGAGCACTGGGGGGTGCTCTCCTTGTTTATTATGCACATATAGAGAAGGAGGAATAAACCGATGAATAAAAAGTTTCCAGAAGGATTTTTATGGGGAGGGGCGACGGCTGCCAATCAAATTGAAGGTGGATGGAATGAAGGAAATAAAGGCTTGAGTATTGCGGATGTTCTTCCCGGCGGGAAAGAACGACTAAAATTATTGAAAGAACCAGGTTTTACCTTTGAAATCGACAAAGAAAAATATAATTACCCAAACCATGAAGCGATCGACTTTTACCATCGGTATAAAGAGGACATTGCCTTGTTTGCCGAGATGGGGTTTAAAGCGTTCCGCCTATCGATCGCCTGGACGCGCATTTTCCCGAGCGGCACCGAGCTTGAGCCGAATGAAGAAGGATTGGCCTTCTACGATCGGGTGTTCGATGAGCTGCATAAATACGGGATTGAGCCGGTGGTGACGATTTCCCATTATGAAATGCCGCTCCATTTGGCCAAAGAATACGGTGGCTGGCGGAGCCGCGAACTGGTAACGTTGTTTGAATGTTACGCCAAGGTGATTTTCCAGCGTTATAAAGATAAAGTGAAATATTGGCTGACCTTTAACGAAATAAACGGCGCGCTCCATTTTCCGCTTATGAGCATGGGGTTTGTGCCGGAAAGCGAAGAGACGAAATATCAAGAGTTGTTTCAAGCGTTCCATCATCAATTTGTCGCCAGCAGCTTGGCGGTGAAAGCGTGCCGCGAGATCATTCCGGACGCAAAAATCGGCTGCATGATTCTCGCCGCCCCGGTGTACCCGTACGACTGCAATCCAGAAAACGTCATGCATGCACTTGAAGAGGAGCGGCTGTTGAATTTCTTTTGCGCCGACGTTCAAGTGCGCGGCGAGTATCCATCCTTTATGAAACGCGTGTTCGACGAGCGCGGGGTGAAACTCGATATTCGCGACGGGGATTTGGAACTGATCAAGAAGCATACGGTCGACTACATTGGCTTAAGCTACTATATGTCCGTGACGCAGAAAAAAGATAAAACGGATGATGAGCGGATTTTTGGCAATGTTTTTGATGGAGTGAAAAATCCATTCCTGAAAGCGAGCGATTGGGGCTGGGAGATCGATCCTATAGGGCTGCGCATCATTTTAAACCGGTTGTACGATCGGTATCACGTACCGCTTTTTATTGTGGAAAACGGGCTTGGGGCGCATGACAAAGTGGAAGAAGACGGCTCGATTCACGATGATTACCGCATTGACTATTTGCGCCGTCATATTGAAGCAGCGAGTGAAGCGATCGCCGATGGCGTCGACTTGCTTGGCTATCTTGTATGGGGCTGCATTGACCTCGTGAGCGCCTCGACCGGCGAGTTTTCAAAACGGTACGGCTTGATTTACGTCGATAAACACGATGACGGCAGCGGCACGCTCGAGCGGAGAAAGAAAAAGTCGTTTGATTGGTATCAAAACGTCATCGCGACGAACGGGGAAGAGTTATAATGGGAATGACCGCAAGGGGAATTTGAAGCAAAAGGCAGCTGCTGGAAGCGAACGGCAAAATAGTAAGGGAATGCGTGCTCGCCTTGCGCTGCGGGGGAAATTGACCATCAATCCCATTTGAAGGAGGACGAAAATGATGAACATTGTGGCTCTTGTCGGAAGCTTGCGAAAAGACTCATATAACCGGAAATTAGCGGAGTGGATGAGGGAACGGTACAAAGACAAATTTCAATTGGACATTGCCGATATCGGCGCTTTGCCGCATTACAATCAAGACGATGAGCTCAATCCGCCCGAAGTCGTGGCGGCATTCAAGCGGCAAGTAGCCAATGCGGACGGGGTTTTGATCGTGACACCGGAGTACAATTGGTCCGTTCCCGGCGTGCTGAAAAACGCGTTAGACTGGCTGTCGCGTGTGGACAAAGTGTTGGTCAATAAACCCGTGATGATTGCCGGAGTATCGACAGGGATGATGGGAACAATCCGAGCCCAGCTTCATTTGCGCCAAATCTTGCAAAGCCCGGGGCTGGCTGCGAAAGTGTTGCCGCCGGCCGGGAACGAGGTGCTGGTGAATGTTGCAAGCCAAAAATTCGACGAAGCGGGAAATCTCGTTGATGCTGCGACGGTGGAATTTTTGGATCAAGTGATCGGGCGGTTTATCGAATGGGTCGGGCGCTAATGGCGACGGACTTCTTGCCTTCATAGATTGTGCGAAACAAAGGGTTGATCCAAAACGCACTCGCATTTTGGGTCAGCCCCTTTTTTGGCGTTAGTACTGTATCTTATTTTTTAGAATGTGTGTACTCTTTGTTTTGAGGACATATTGCACCTTTGGAGTAGTGGGCAAAATCAAATGTTTAACATTTGAGAAGAATGCCTACACTGAATGATGATATCAAAGCTTAGGCGGTTTTCGTTTGAAAAAGGACAATTGATTCGGGACGAAAAGACGATCATCCCCATCACCGACATGACGGCGAACGAAGCATACTCATTATAGAAAAATGTGTGAAGCTGTATCATGAAATTCTGAATATATCCAGCATTTCTTGAAGGGGTAGGCATATGAATGAAGAGTTGATTTCCGCCGAACATATTGCCATGATCGCGACAGCCGTTGTGTTAGGGACTTTAGCCCGTTTGTTGACGATTAAGGAAGATTTCCGACAATATCCGAGCTATCCGAATGGTTATTTCATTCATCTTGTAACAGGTTTTGTTGCTTCTTCCTTAGAAGGCCGGTGAAAAACAGCTGTCACGAGCAAATCAACGGCATTGTGCTAAAAAAAGAAGGCTGATTCCACAAGTTTTATCTAATTGAGAAACAGATGGAGATAGCAGTATTTTGTACTAAATCACCAGGCTTCCGGAAGATTTTAGTAATTAAACTGGGCGTCAAAAATAGAGCGGAGAAAAACGGCGGCAGTGCCGTTTTTCTTGAATGACCGTTTATTTGGCGTAGCGAATCACCGTAAGCATGCCGCCCATTCCCCCCATTGCATGTGCGTTCGTTGTATGGTGAGGTTTATGACAGTGAAAGACCCAATTTCCCGGGTTGTTGGCCAAAAATTCGATGTTCCATGTTTCTCCTGGCGCTACATTAATCGTGTTTCGTTTTAATCTTGCCATCATAGGAATCGGATTTCCGTCAACCGCGGTGACAATAAAATCATGCCCGTGAAAATGCATCGGATGAGAATCCATACTTAAATTGCCAAGGCGAATACGGACGCGTTCGCCATATCGGACAAATAAAGGAGCGGTATCAGGATAGGCTTTGCCGTTAATTGTGAAAAAATTAAACATCATTGACATTGGATCGATGTCATATATATTTGAAGCCGATTGTTTGGAAGGATGATCATTCATTGGATGGCTGCTAGTTTGCTGATGCATCTCCATCTGCACAGCCCACTCTTGAAGCAACAGAACATAATCGCGGTCCACAGGTTCTTCGTATATGCCGCGCGAAATAAGCATGCCTGCTAATCCCATTAACTCTTGTTTTGCATCATGGACATGGCTGTGGTACATAAACGTTCCTGACTGTTGGATGCGAAATTCATACGTAAAACTTTCTCCCGGTTGGATAATTGGGCTGCCCCCAGGGCCGGGTACGCCGTCCATTCGGTTGGAAACAATTAATCCGTGCCAATGGACGGATGTCGCTTCTGGCAAACGGTTTTCGACTGTAATTTGAACATAGTCCCCTTGATTGACAAGAATCGTCGGCCCGGGAATACTTCCGTTGTATCCATACCCGCGGATTTTAATTCCGTTTACCAACTCATGCACGACCGGTTCCGCCCGCAAGTGAAATTGTTTTACCCCGTTTTTGAGAACCCGAAATGGCGCATCTTTTACATTGGGCGTGATAATAGGCGTTTGAGGATTTCCTGGCAAGTAACCATGCATTCCATCTTCCCCCTTTAGAGAAGGTATCACAATTTCATCATATGCTGCGGCATGTGTGGATAGTCGTTTTATGAACAGAATACATGCAGGTGTAAATACAAAAAGCTGTAATCGGATGACACGCTCTCTGTTTTCGTTCAAGCTCAGCCGGTATGTTCACTGACATGGACTAACCTGTTATTTGCACACATATATGTGTACAAATAAACATTTGCAGGAGGGATCATCCGTTGCCGATGTTATTCACTGGGGGGATCGCGGCGGTTTTGTCTTTCATTGTGATTGCTTTCATCTTTATCAAAAGGAAGAAAATCACATGCATGGCTGGAATGATGGCGGCGATGGCGTTAGGAATGTTGGCTGGGCTGACAGGCGGCCTGCTGGCTGGGATTTCTTACAACGGCAATCTCTTTTTGTCAACCATTTTAGGAATGGCTTTCGGGTTTTTAGCTGGATTTTTAGCCGGGATGCCGATTAGCATCATGGCCATCATCGACGGTGTTTTATCAGGAGTCATGGGCGGCATGATGGGAGCGATGTTAGGAGAAATGATTGCGCCTGAATATCGGGATTCTACGGTTCACATCATGCTTGTTCTATTTGTTGGAATGGCTTGTATTGTTCTATACATGCTTCAACAAGAAACGGGGTTTAACCGTGTGTTTTTGATCAATAAACTATTCCATAATCCGCTATGGTTAGCAATCGTTCTTCCGTTGTTTTTCTATTTGTATAACCATTTATACAATGAATTTTCTCGATCTTCTAATCTTCCGATAACGAATCCGCCTATGAACCATTTTATGGAGGACCACAACCAAACTGCATCTCCGTTAAGCATCGAAACAAAGGGGAAAAAGGTAGTGGTTGAAGCGACTGAATTTTATTACTTTCCTGAGAGTTTGCAACTGACTGTAGGACAGCCTGTTACCTTAATTCTGAAAAATAGCGGTCAAATGGAACACGATATCGAATTCGAAAATATGAAGATTTTGTTACAGCAGAATGACCATGGAAACCATGCAGAAAATGCGGGTGTTCATGTTCATTCCTTGCCGGGGAAAACAGCCGAGGTGACGTTCATACCAATCGAAAGCGGTGTGTTTCGATTTTATTGTACGGTTCCAGGGCATAAAGAATCTGGTATGGTTGGATTTGCGAGAGTTTCATAAGATGATTGGCTGCCGAGATCTCTTATGTTGAATCGACGAGAGTTTCTTAGCAGGTCGTTAAAGGGGGCGGCTGGACTGCTGGCTGTTTCGGTATCGCCTGCAGGACTGGCTGCTTGCAGCAACGATAAGAAAACGGTCAATACAAGTTCAATGGCTAATCTCGGTCCTCTAAGCGAATTAGAAAAAGGAGAATTCCCCAAAAAGGTGCCGTATAAAGTCACCATAAAAGATGCATGGACCAAACAGGAAAGGGAAGGGTTTGTCTACATTAACAAAAATGAAGATGGTTCCTTACTCATTATGTCCCCGATTTGCACCCATCTAGGGTGTACCGTTGGAGATGCTGAGGAGAACATGCAGAAAGCAGGCATCCGCTTTTTATGTCCGTGCCACGCGGGGCAATATGACGAATACGGCGTCAATGTAGGAGGGCCGCCGCCAAGGCCGTTGGATATATTTGAGGCTTATGTTCAAGATGGCAATGTGTATATTGCCGTATTGAGCCCGAGAAAAAGAGAAAAATAAAAATTAGTTTTCCGCTTGCTTTAGGTTGAGTCTACCGACATGATATGGGCAAAAGAGGGAGGTTGCTGTGATGAATTTCACAATAGCAATAAAATATCTTCAAATCGTTACAGTTTATTGAAATCCATACATTCTGCAAATTGATCCGGTAAAATATAAAAATATGCAACGATTTACACTGTGTATAAAGGGGAATGAACATCCATGACAAACATGAAGAAAGCCATCATCATGACATCCGCTCTTTTTCTTCTAAGCGCCTGTTCATCGTCCAACGAAAAAGAGCAGAGCTTTATTACAAGCAAAGAACAAGCAAAATCAAACGTATCTGTTGACAACAATCCTTTCTTTCGAGAAAAAAAGGAGGGAAAGATCGAACATTTGCATGGAGTTGGTTATGCAGGCGATCAAAATGCGGTTTACTTCGCTACTCATGAAGGGTTGCTCGTTTACCAAGACAATAAGTGGTATGAAACGATTTCGAATAAACACGATTATATGGGCTTTTCAGCTACGGACGACGGCTTTTATTCATCAGGTCATCCGGAAGAAGGTTCATCGTTGGGAAATCCGCTTGGTCTTGTGAAAAGTTTTGATAATGGACAAACATTGATGAATTTAGGATTTTATAAACAGTCCGATTTCCATTATATGACCGTTGGTTATAAAAGCCATACCATCTATGTGGTGAATCAAGAAGAAAATGAAACGCTCGGACAAGGGGTGTTTTACAGTAAAGACGACGGCAAAACGTGGTCGCAAAGTCAATTGAACGGCCTGCCGCAAACGGCAGCAGGAACGATCGCTGCCCACCCAACGGACGAAAATATGGTTGGAATTAGTACATCTGAAGGAATTTTTGTTTCAAGAGATAATGGGAATACGTTTGAACGGTTCACTCGAAAAATCAATACGACGACGTTTGCGTTCCAAGAAAAATCCATTTTATTTGCAGCTGTAGAGAACAATAAGTCTATCCTAATCAAACAATCATTAGACACAAAACAAGAGGAAGTTCTTTCCGTTCCTGTGTTGGATGAAAAAGATTATATTATGTATATCACCTCTAATCCAGCAAATGACAACGAAATAGTGATCGCTACGATGAACGGGGATATTTTCATGACAAAAAATAACGGTTCGAGCTGGATAAAACTAGCATCGGAAGGAAAAATATAAAAAGACATGCGGGTGCATGTCTTTTTGTTTGCCTAAAAATATATCGCTCCACAATTTTTGCAAAATTCACTGCTACAATATAAGTAACGGATGGAGAGGGTGAGAAGAAGAGTGTATTCATTCCTAAGCCAAATCAGCAGCCTGCTAAGCCAGCCGTTTCTGAATATGGCCAACAGCACAACAGCGCTTCCTGTTTTGTCAGCGTTTCTTCTTGGCATAGTCGGAGCGATGGCTCCGTGCCAACTGACTAGCAACTTGGGAGCGATCACGTTGTACAGCAACCAATCTCTGCAAAGGGGGATCGCTTGGAAAGAACTGCTTTTATTTATTTTCGGAAAGATCATCGCTTTTTCCGGGTTAGGCTTGATCGTCTGGCTGATGGGGAAGGAGATTCAAAGTACACTGACACTATACTTTCCATGGTTAAGAAAGCTGATTGGTCCGATTCTTGTTCTCGTAGGCTTGTATTTGTTAGGGCTTTTTAAAATGTATTGGAATGTCACGTTGTTCAGAGTGCCGGAGAGATGGAGAAAAGGAAAAATCGGTTCGTTTTTCATGGGATTTGGCTTTTCGTTGGCTTTTTGTCCAACGATGTTTGTTCTATTTTTTGTTACTCTAATGCCTCTCGTATACTCAACGTCTTATGGAGTGTTGTTGCCGAGCGTCTTTGCCGTCGGAACTTCTGTACCGGTTATTTTCTTCATCCTCATCCTTTGGTACTTAGGATTGAGCGGTGCTGTCATGAAAAAAGGAAGACGGGTAGGGAAGCTCATTCAGCAAACCGCTGGAATTGTGATGGTATTGCTTGGCGTGTTAGATACCATCACTTATTGGTTTTAAAGAAGATGATGCAATAACAATGTTTGGAAGAACGTTTCAAGATGGTTAGGGTGATGTAGTTATAGTTGTATTTTTTCGTCGCAACGAAGAATCCTTTCTAATACCGATAGAAATATGAATTTTGGGGGAATGGATATTGCAATTCGGCAATATAGTCGTTCAGGGCGAAAATCTTTTGCTGATCAGCGGCTTATTGATAAGTTATGTCGTGTTTTATTATGGTATTAAAGTATTAAAAATAGAACGAAACATCATGGATTTAATTTTGAACAGTTTTATTAACGGTGTACTCATTTGGAAATTTAGTTATGTCGTTTTACATCCAAATTCAGTTTTACAAAATCCGATGACAATCCTTTATTTTAACGGGGGATATGTTGGCATTAGTATGGCGATTGTTTTTATCACGGTCTATACTTGGTTATATGTAAAAAAGCAGAATATTCCTGTGGTTTCTTATACGCGGGCAATGGTTCCAGCATATTTTGGCTATTTTAGCACCTTTGCATGGATCCGAGTAATGGAAAATTCCCAGAATTATTTCATCATTTTGCAAGCAATAGCAGCGATTTGTTTTTTTATAGTAGCATCACGAGTCAAAGCTCAAAAAACTTTATTGCAACTTCTTATATGGTTCCATCTCATTCAATTCGAACTAGCCCTGTATAAAAAATATTTTGTAAATACAGGAATCGTATCAAAAGAAGTATGGTTGTATGGATCTCTCGTTATCGTTTTTATATGTATTTCATATTGGTTAGAGAGGCGAGAAAGAGAAGAAGTTCTTGAGGAGAGGAATAAAGGACGGGGAAGGAAGGCTAATCAACTGGCTTTAGGTGTGATGGTGGTAAGTATTGCTGTATCTTCTATTTTTAACAGTCAACATGAAGTGGGAAAGGTTAAATCAAAATCGGTTCTATCTACTTCATTGGATTCAGGAAAAATCGGTACGAATAAAGGAGAAATTGCCCCAGATTTTGAATTGCGTTCAATTACAGGCGACAACATACAATTGTCTGATTTGCGTGGAAAAACGGTGATATTGAATTTTTGGGCTACTTGGTGTCCGCCTTGCAGAGCTGAAATGCCGGAAATGCAAAAGTTCTACGAAAACAATAAAAATAACAATGTAGAAATTTTGGCAGTCAACTTAACGAATAGCGAAAGAGGTTCTAATGCGGTGAGCGATTTTGTGAAAAATAAGGGAGTGACATTTAAAGTTGTGCTTGATGAGCAAGGAGACATTGGAAATCTATATGGCGCAATAACGATTCCTACCTCGTATATCATTGATAAAAATGGAGTTATCAGAAATAAATATATAGGTCCTATGTCTTATGAAACGATGGATCGCATGATTTCAGGAATTCAATAAAAGGTAAATGATGGTTCCTGCTGAGTGGAAGTGACAGGAATTGTGACTATCCACTCAGTAGGATATTTTTGATATTAAAAACCTGTGAATCCTCCAAACAAATCGGTAAAAAGAGATGATAATCTTTGTCATCCAATCAAGAAACAGCATAATTCCCATGATAACCATCAGAGTTCCCCCGACTCTGACGATGACAGTGTTATATTTTTTATCCAATTTAACTTGCCGATAAAAAACGACATGATGAAAAAAGGTGCGGCAAACCCTAATACATAGGCGAACGTATATAACATGGCTGCACTCGGTTTGGTAGCCGCCAACGCGATCACTGATACAAGAATTGGACCTGTGCAGGGAGTCCAGCCCGCAGCGAATCCTATGCCAATTAAAATTGTGAATTTTTTGTGGAAAGCGGTTTTTTTCCTGCACAGGTATTGATTACGGTTTTGTGGTGAACATGATTTGTATAAGGTATCTCTGTTGCGTTTTATACCCATTACCGGTATAATGTAATGAAAAGAGGTGATGTTTGATGAACCATTATGAAGATCATAATATGGATAAAAAAATGGTTCCACGAACGGAACAGGAAATCGAAAGCATCATCAAGCGCTTGAAGCGCATTGAAGGACAAGTGCGCGGTGTGCAAAAAATGGTGGAGGACAATCGGTATTGCATCGATATTTTAGTGCAAATTTCTGCGATCAGAGCGGCGTTGAACCAAGTCGGGCTGCAGCTGCTTGAACGCCACGTGAGCCATTGCGTGGCGAAAGCGATCCGTGAAGGGAGCGGAGACGAATCGATTCGCGAATTGATGGATGTGATGAAACAATTTTCGAAGTAAGGGAGGGAAAAGGGAAATGGGGGAGCCGAAAACCGTGACGGTGAAGGTGACCGGCATGACATGCGCCGCGTGCGCCAATCGGATTGAGAAAGTATTGAATAAGATGGATGGCGTCAAAGCCCATGTCAATTTGGCAATGGAAAAAGCAACGATTCAATATGATCCATCAAAACAAACGATCGCCGATATCGAAACGAAAATTGAGAATTTGGGGTATGGCGTTGCGACGGAAAAAGTGACGCTTGATATTGAAGGAATGACATGTGCGGCCTGTGCGACGCGGATTGAAAAAGGGTTAAATCGGATGGAAGGTGTGACAAGCGCTGCTGTCAACTTAGCGACAAACAGCGCGGTGGTCGAATACAAGGAGGGTGTTACATCTGTCGAAGACATTTTAGAGAAAATCAAAAAGCTTGGGTACAGGGGGCAAATTCGAAACGAAGAACAAGACGATGCTGACCGGAAAGAAGAGCGGCTTAAACAAAAACAACGGCAACTCGCTATTTCTATCATCTTATCGTTGCCGCTGCTTTATACGATGCTTGCCCATATGCCGTTTGCTATTGGCTTGCCGATGCCGCAGCTCTTGATGAATCCGTGGTTTCAGCTTCTTTTAGCTACACCGGTTCAGTTCTACATCGGCGGTCCTTTCTATGTCGGGGCGTACCGGGCGTTGCGAAACAAGAGTGCGAACATGGACGTCCTAGTGGCGCTTGGAACATCGGCCGCGTACGTTTACAGCTTGTACGAAGCTTTTCGGACACTTGGGAATCCTGAATATATGCCAAGATTATATTTTGAAACGAGTGCCGTCTTGATTACGCTTGTGCTTGTCGGAAAATACTTTGAGGCTCTTGCGAAAGGGCGAACAACAGAAGCTATCTCTAAGCTGTTGAGTCTGCAGGCAAAGGAAGCTACTGTCATCCGTAATGGGGAAGAAATAAAAGTTCCGCTCGAGGAAGTGGTGATCGGCGATACGATCCTTGTCAAGCCAGGAGAAAAAATCCCGGTGGACGGTACGGTCATCGCCGGAGCATCCTCCGTAGACGAATCGATGATTACCGGTGAATCGATTCCGGTTGATAAGAAGGAAGGCGACTATGTGATCGGAGCGACCATTAATACAAATGGGGTACTGACCATTCGCGCAGAAAAAGTAGGGAAAGATACAGCACTTGCCAATATCATTAAAATCGTCGAAGAGGCGCAAGGTTCGAAAGCTCCGATTCAGCGGATGGCGGACACGATCTCTGGCATTTTCGTCCCAATCGTTGTCGGAATTGCCGTGTTAGCATTTATCATTTGGTATCTCTTGGTGGCGCCAAACGATCTACCAAAAGCGCTTGAAGTCGCAATTGCCGTTCTCGTCATTGCGTGTCCGTGTGCGCTCGGTTTGGCCACGCCAACATCAATTATGGTCGGTACAGGCAAAGGGGCAGAACATGGCATTCTCTTTAAAGGGGGTGAGTACCTAGAGGGAACGCATAAAATCAACGCGGTCTTACTCGATAAAACAGGAACAGTGACAAAAGGAAAACCAGAAGTGACAGATGTGTTACAATTCCAAGAAAACATGCTTGACTATGCCGTTTCCGCCGAGAGCGCTTCCGAACATCCGTTAGCGCAAGCAATTGTGGCGTACGGAAAAACAAACGGAATTGTCGCGAAGCCGTTGACGCATTTCTCTGCGCTCGTCGGGCATGGAGTAGAAGCAACGGTGAACGGAAAGCATGTGCTCATCGGCACGCGCAAGTTAATGAACGAACGTGCGGTCGATATTGCCGAACATGAGTCAACAATGATAAAGCTTGAAAATGAAGGAAAAACGGTCATGCTCGTTGCGATCGATGGACAGCTTGCTGGAATGATCGCTGTTGCCGATACGATCAAGGAAACGTCGAAACAAGCAATTGTGACATTAAAACAAATGGGCATCGACGTGTACATGGTAACGGGAGACAATAAACGGACAGCGGAAGCAATCGCGAAACAAGTCGGCATTGAACACGTATACTCGGAAGTGCTTCCAGAAGACAAAGCGAACATCGTGGAGGATTTGCAAAAACAAGGAAAACGAGTCGCGATGGTCGGTGATGGAATTAATGACGCTCCAGCTCTTGCGAAAGCGGATATTGGGATGGCGATTGGCACGGGAGCTGATGTCGCCATCGAGACCGCGGACGTGACCTTGGTCGGCGGCGATTTGCGCCATATCCCGAAAGCCATTGAGTTGAGCCGCCAAACGATGAAAAACATTCGGCAAAATCTGTTCTGGGCGTTGTTTTATAATACGATCGGCATTCCGGTCGCCGCATTCGGATTATTGGAACCATGGATCGCGGGGGCGGCGATGGCGTTCAGCTCGGTGTCGGTTGTTACCAACGCGCTTCGTTTGAAGCGCGTGAAAATATAAACATTTAAGGAGGAATGGATGATGACGATTACGTTGCAAGTGCAAGGCATGACATGCGGACATTGCAAAGCGGCTGTGACGAATGCACTTCAAGCGTTGGATGGCGTCAGCCGTGTAGAGGTGCATTTGCAAGAAGGTACGGTCGATGTGGAGTATGATGAAACAAAGGTCAGCGTAGAAAAACTGAAAGAAGCGATTGAAGAGCAAGGGTATGATGTGAAATAACTTACGGAAGGTGCCCCGAAGTGATGACGGGGCACTTTTTTATCTAGAACGTAGCGGGTCTCGGCTGGGGAAAGTTTTTTCTCTTCTTGAAGAATATCGGGAAAGCGGGATGTTATAATGAAAATAACAGGCGCGGAAAAAAGGGGGGATTTATTTGCTATCGCAACAAGACATCCTTAATGAAATGTCGAAATGTTTAGATTTATGGAAGAAAAAGTATGGTGTGAAGCGGATCGGGTTATTTGGCTCGTACAGTCGGGGGGAACAAAGGGAATCGAGTGACATTGATGTGTTGGTAGAATTTATGGATAATGCGGTGACGTTTGATCATTATATGGAGTTGAAACTGAGTTTGGAAGATCATTTTCAAAAACCAGTGGATTTAGTGATTGTAGATGATATCAAACCAGGATTAAAGCCGACTATTTTAAGGAGTGTTAAGTATGCAGAGGGATCCTAGCGTCTTTTGGCAAGATATTTTGGCTGCTGCAGAGAAAATTGAGAAGTACACCCAAGGGCTTTCTTATGATGACTTTTTAGATAATGACTGTAGATGAGCAAATTCGCTAACATAAATTGACAATCAAACAAAAAAGGAGACATGAACCGGACTCCTTGGTTAGAATAGATGTGCTACCAACTACCCACAAGGAGGTTCATGTCCCATGAATAGATTAGCACATCACCAAGGAATCGACAAGTTTTTCTTCACTTTGGGGTTGACGCTGCAACTTTCCAAACCGGTCTTGAAGCATCTCGTTCACATTGTCGATGCCTTGACCACCAAGGGATTTTCGGGAACGTTGACCGATGTCCATCACTGGGTGAAACGGTATTGGGCGGTGGTGCTGCTCTCCTGCGTGTACAGCATCGCCGAATCCCGACAAACCCTTTCCGCTGGACTGGAGCTTCTTCGATCGCGGAAAGGCCACAGCGTCGTCGAGTTCATTGATGACGCCGCGAAGCAAGATATTCCCATTGATGTGATCAAAAAACAGCTCCATGTGGCCTAAGGAGTATCCTGTTTGTCTCTTAGAACATGGAAATTATTGTAATTAAAAATGCTCATCTACAGTAATGATTTAGTATCAGATGCAGTCATTAAAAACATATTAGTGATTGGAGAAGCAGCGAAAAACATTCCAGACGAAATCAGGCAAGCATCCCCATATATCGAATGGAGAAAGATGGCTGGCATGAGGGATATGCTGATCCACAGTTATTTCTCCATTAATTATCGAATTGTGTGGGATGTCGTTCGAAATAAGATTCCTGTATTAAAACAGCAAGTTGAACGATTGCTAAATGAAAGTTAGACTTCAATTCAAACCGTATGCGCCGTTTGGGGATAGCTCGTTATTCAAAAAAAGGGGGGGCCTAGAAGACCGGTGATTTAGTGAAAAGTCGCGAAAAACGAACTCTTCTCAAATTGAGAAGATCTGTAAACTCAACGACTCTCTTTCACCCAAAAGCAACGGATTCGGCGAAATCGGTCGTTTTTCACCAGTCCTAAAAGTCAGCGTAGAAAAACTGAAAGAAGCGATTGAAGAACAAGGGTATGATGTGAAGAAAGGGAGAAAGGGTGCCCACACAATGTTGGACACCCTCTTTCTTATTCACCTTTATTCGTTGTGTCATTCGGATCTGGGGTATAGTCCGATTTGTAATCGGTATATTTTACTTCTGTGACCATTCCCGCTGAAGCATGGTGCAAGTCATGGCAATGGAACATCCAATTTCCCGGATTATCCGCTTTAAACGCGACGACATATTCTTCACCAGGGTTTACATTTAACGAATCCTTCATCAATGGAGAGCCTGTGACTGGCTTACCGTTTTTGCTTAACACTTGGAAGAAATGTCCGTGTAAATGCATCGGATGTACATCTTTTGGTGAATTGTTCACAATTCTGACTTTTACTAAATCTCCTGTCTTCACATGAATAGGCGCTGTGTCAGGATACGTTTTCCCATTAATCGTGTAGATCATGCCATTTTTGCCCATGGCGGTTCCTAAATCCATTGTGTACTCTACATCATATTTTTGGTCTAACGTAAATGGACCCGTTTCATATTTTCCGTATGTTGTCATATCCACAACAGGAAGGTTTTCTTTTGCGTTCGCTTTGTCCGTATTGTTTGCTTGTCCTTCGTATTGAATTTTCACTTTCATGCCATCGGTGCCTTTCATATTTCCGTGACATTCCAGAAGCCATTCACCCGGGTTATTGGCGATAAACTCAATGTCGTAGCGCTCACCCGGAGCGATATTCAACAGTTCATCTTTGATTGGTTGCGGATCTTTTAATGGCTGTCCGTCTGTTGCGACAATTTTAAACTCATGTCCATGCAAATGAAGCTTGTGGGACATGTACCCTGCATTGACAAGACGAAGCCGCACTTTTTCGCCTTTTTTCACTTTTAACGGTTGGACAGCAGCCCCGCTTTTTCCGTTAATCGTGAAAATATCGTACATATTCATGTTATGCCCCATGCTGTTCATATCCATTTGTTGATGATCAGAGCTATTTCCATTATTCATATTACTATGATCCATGCCGCTCATATTCATGTTCATATTGCTTTCTGCGTTCGGGTCGCTCATCCATTCATCGAATACAAGCGTGTAATCTCGATCGACTTTTTCTTCATTTTTCGGTTCTACGATTAATGTTCCGTACAGTCCTTTGTCCACTTGTTCGGCGCTTTTTTGATGGGAATGATACCAATACGTTCCCGGCACGGTTGCTGTAAATTCATACGTAAACGTTTCACCCGGTTGAATGGCGTCCATCGTGACACCCGGTACTCCATCTTGGTTATTTGGAACAGGATAGCCGTGCCAGTGAATCGTAACCGGTTCTGGCAATTCATTTTTTAAAACAATTTTCACCTTATCCCCTTGCTTCACGCGAATTTGCGCACCGGGTACCGATCCATTATACGTGTATACCGGGAGTTTGACTTGATCGTTGATTTGTAATAATGCTTCCTTCGCAGTAAGGTGAATCTCTTTCCCAGATAACACTTCTGTATCGGTTGCGAAAGGCAATTGCTGCTTGCTCGTTTCTGCGGAAGCATCTTCTTTTTTCATATTCATGCCAGACATGTCGTGTCCCTGCATGGAAGATGGATTTGAGCAAGCTGCGCCAATCGTTGCTACTCCTGCGAAAATGGCGCCAAGCAGCCATTTTTTCATGTCATTTTCCCTCCTTAAGCTTGTAGTGGGAGATGCAATGATATGATAAAAAATAGATGTGCAAAATGTATGGAGAAAATCGTTCAAATGAAATGTAAAAAAAGGCAAGCGATTCGGATTCACCGATGTCTAGCGGTGGTAGGTAATCGCCTGCCGTCCCATTTGAACCCAAGCGTCGATAAAGTCTTGTTTCGGTGCTTTTTGGTTTTTGACAGCGGTCAATGGATCATTGAAATAAATATACTGCTCATCATATCCCGTAATGAGCACCGCATGTTCCCGGTACGTGATTTTGACCGGGCCTTGCGGGGTTTGCCATTCCCGAAAGGCAGAGGGAGGAAGAGGACGAAAGGTGGTGTTGGTGATCACCCAAACTGGTGTGCCTTTGGCCAAGTATGTATAGATGTTCTCAAACGATTGCCCTGTTAAGTCGACGATTTGGTTCGGCAAGTACCGCTCAGCCAACTGCTTGATCGGCTTATGGTACACGCCGTATCCAGGCTTCGATAACGTATACATATCGCCGACAAACCCTTCATTTGGGTGTCCGTAAAACACTTGGCCATTCCGCACTTGATAGGGAGTAGGATTTTTCTTGATTTGTTTCGCCAACGTCATCTTATCGACGCGAATGCCCGCATGATTCAAGAGCATGGCCAAGCTGGTCACTTCGCATCCCCTCGGCAGTTCCGGAAGCTGAGACAAAAGGGGAGCGTCAATCAGGACGGATGTCCTTAGCGCTTGTTTCTTTGAAGAGGCAGCTGATCGATTCGCCTCCTTTGCTTGATTGCTGGTGGACGGATTGGTTTCTCTGCTGTTTCTGTTCTGTATGAAGGCTTTGATGGCATCGCCTGTCTGGGCCGAACTTGCATAATAGGATAATGAGGCGGCCAATATCAAGAAACAGGAAATATACAATCCGAGCGACAGTTGGTCCATCCTCCCGTTTAGAGGTTTTCTCAAGAGAACAAAACAAAGGGAAACAATGAGAAAAGTCAAAAAAAGGATAAACGCTAACAAGCCATTCTCAACTCCTTTGTAACACGTGGATGTTTTTATAGTAGCAAATCTATGTGCAAAAATGGTGAAATTCACACTTTCTCCATATTTGATCGTTACAATTACGGGGAACTGAACATCTTGCCAGCAGTGTCCCTAAAGGGTTGGTGAAACATGTAGTATCGCGCCCAAATCAACGGCATCGGCTCAAAAGTGAAAGCACCTTTGGAAAAGGTTCTCTAATCGAGAAGATAAATGGAGTCTTCATCCTTTTTCACTACATCACCAACCTTCAAAAAAATGGGGAAAGATTATTTTTGAATCTTGACGTTGTGTACGATAGAATAAAAGTGTCTTTGTATCCATCATTTTATTTTTAACAAAAAGTTTTTCGTGAAATTTTTGGATTCTTCTTAGCCAAGTGGAGGGACAATCATCGCCATGTGCGGTTTTATTGGTTGTATTCATGATCACCCGAGAGCGATTGAACAAACATGGAAAACAGTGTTGATGGAGATGAACCGCCTGATTACCCATCGCGGCCCCGACGATGAGGGGTATTTTTTTGATGACTACGTGAGTTTTGGCTTTCGGCGGCTGAGCATCATCGATCTGGAGGCGGGGCATCAGCCGCTGTCTTATGAAAACGATCGATATTGGATCATTTTTAACGGGGAAATTTACAACTATCTTGAATTGCGGGAGGAGCTGGCGGCGAAAGGATATTCGTTTGCGACGCATTCGGATACCGAGGTGATTGTCGCCCTTTACAGCGCCGAAAAAGAAAAAGCGGTCGAAAAACTGCGCGGGATGTTTGCGTTTGTCATTTGGGACAAGCAAGAGAAAACGGTGTTTGCGGCGCGGGATCCGTTTGGCATTAAGCCGTTTTTTTATGCGGAGCAAGGAGGGCGCACATTTTTCGCTTCGGAAAAGAAAAGCATCTTGCTTGCTCTGGAACAGGAGTCGCTAAACGGCGATTCCCTGCAGCATTATTTAACGTTCCAATATGTCCCTGAGCCGCTGACGATGTCGGCCGGCATTTACAAGCTGGAGCCGGGGCATTATCTCAAGAAACAAGTCGGAAAACCGCTCACGATTCATCGTTATTGGAAGGCATCCTTCGACCCCATTCGCCAATCGGAAGAGGAGCTTGTCAAGCAAATCCGCGATGCGCTGTTTGATTCGGTCAGCGTCCATATGCGCAGCGATGTGCCGGTCGGCGCGTTTTTGTCGGGAGGCATTGATTCATCATTCATCGTCGCCATCGCGAAACAATTCCATCCGCACCTGAAGACCTTTTCCGTCGGATTTGAGCGGGCAGGGTTCAGCGAAATTGATGTCGCAAAAGAAACGGCGGAGAAGCTTGGGGTGGACAATATCAGCTACGTCATTTCGCCGCAGGAGTATATCGATGAATTGCCGAAAATCATGTGGCATATGGACGATCCGCTTGCCGATCCTGCGGCTGTGCCGCTTTATTTTGTCGCTCGTGAGGCGAGAAAGCATGTCACGGTTGTGCTTTCCGGCGAAGGGGCGGACGAGCTGTTCGGCGGTTACAACATTTACCGCGAACCAGAGTCGCTGCGGCTGTTTGCGCGCATGCCAAACATCGTAAAAGCGGTGTTGCGGATGATCGCGAAGCTGCTTCCGGACGGGATGAAAGGAAAAAGCTTTTTGGAGCGCGGCACGACGCCGCTTGAAGAGCGGTATGTCGGCAATGCCAAAATCTATAGCGAAAAGGAAAAAGCGGCGCTGCTCAAAACGTACCGAGGAGGGTGCGAATATACGGCGGTGACGGCTCCGTTTTACCGCGAAACGCTTCATGACCCGCCCGTCAACCGGATGCAGTATATTGATCTTCATACATGGTTAAGGGGCGATATTTTAGTCAAAGCGGACAAAATGACGATGGCCCATTCGCTTGAGCTGCGCGTTCCCTTTTTAGACAAAAAGGTATTTGAGGTTGCTAGGCAAATCGCCCCTGACATGAAAACAGCCAACGGCACGACGAAATATATTTTGCGTAAAGCGGCCGAGGGCATTGTGCCGGATCATGTGTTAAACCGAAAAAAATTAGGGTTCCCGGTGCCGATTCGCCACTGGCTGAAAAACGAAATGTATGACTGGGCGAGACAGCTCATCCACGAAAGCGAGACGGATCATCTGTTCCATAAGGACGTGCTCCATCGGCTGCTGGATGAACATGCCCGCCACAAGGCGGACCACAGCCGCAAGCTGTGGACGGTGTTGGCGTTTATGATTTGGCATCAAGTCTATGTGGAAAAGAAGTACGATTTTGCTCCATCCACACAAAGCGAGAAGCGGCCAGCGTCTGTTTTGGAGGTGTAGCAGGGAAATGAAGCGTCCCGAGGCTCAGTCGGGACGCTTGTTCATCTCTTGATTGAAAGAGGCTGATTTCCGAGTGAAGGAATTCGGTTTTGATGGACGGTTGAGATTTGGCGTTTGAATCCCATTTTGCGTCCCCTCCTTCATATGATTCATACATGTTGAATCGTAGCAAATTTTTATGAACGAAATATGAACAACGAACGGTTTTTTGTGGAAAAGAAAATTTGATTCGCTCACTCTTGCAATTTTCCCGGTTTTGGTATATGCTTGTTCCATCAGGATGCTAAACTACTATATATTGGTTTTGAAGCCTTATTGTACAACTACATATCGTTCTGCCAAGCAACGGTGTCCATCAGGACTTAATAGGGAATCCGGTGCGAATCCGGAACTGCCCCCGCAACTGTATGTGCGGACGAAATGGGATGGCCACTGGCGGCAAGAGCCGTTCGGCGCGCCGCTGGGAAGGCCCCAAAGTAGGACGATGCACAAGTCAGGAGACCTGCCTTGCTTGGAACGTTTCATGTTCTTCGGGGTGTGGGAAGATGAAACGATAGGGGAAAAGAACAAGGGGTTCGTCTGCCTTTTTCCGTCTGTCGTTTCATCCGCTCGCCTGCCCGAGCGGATTTTTTTATGGAAGGAGAGGGGAAACGAATGACCGTATTGACGAAAATGATCATCCTCGATGACCAAGGGAAGCCGGTTTCGTTTTCACGTGAAGAGTTTGCGGCGCTGATTGAGCAAGCCGCGGCTGGATTCGGCCGTCTGTCGCTTGATGAATACGTCGAGCGTGTTTGGCAGCTTCTCAGCCGAAAGGAGTCCGTCACGGTAGAACAGCTGTACCAAACGGCTATTTTGGAAGGACTTTCTTACATTGATGAAGAGGAGCCGGACTGGACGTTTGTGTGCGCCCGGCTGTATTTGCGGCAATTGTACCGCGAGGCGGCAAGGCAGCGTGGGTACGATGAACGCGGGCGGTATGGCGATTTCTACTCGCTGCTTGTTGCGCTGACGGAACAAGGGGTGTACAGCCCGTTCTTGCTTGAACGTTATACAAAAGAAGAAATCGACGTCATCGGTGCGTTTCTTGATCCGGAGAAGGACAAGCTGTTTACGTACATTGGGCTGCGCACGCTCGCGGATCGGTATTTGGCCCGCGATTATGAGCGGCGGTTGTATGAATTGCCGCAGGAGCGGTTTTTGGTCATTGCCATGACGCTCATGGCGAATGAACCGCAAAAGCGGCGCCTTGCGCTCGTGAAGGAAGCGTATTGGGCGTTAAGCAACTTATACATGACTGTGGCGACGCCGACGCTTGCCAATGCTGGGAAGTCATACGGCCAGCTGTCGAGCTGCTTTGTCGACACGGTCGATGACAGCTTGCAAGGAATTTATGACAGCAACACCGACATCGCCAATTTGTCGAAATCGGGCGGCGGCATCGGCGTCTATTTAGGCAAAATCCGTTCGCGCGGCAGCGACATCAAAGGGTTTAAAGGGGTCTCTTCCGGCGTCATCCCGTGGATGAAGCAGTTGAACAATACAGCGGTGAGCGTCGATCAGTTGGGACAGCGAAAAGGAGCCATTTCCGTCTATTTGGATGTATGGCATAAAGACATTTTTGCGTTTCTCGATGCGCGGCTCAACAACGGCGACGAACGGCTGCGGACGCATGATTTGTTCACCGGCGTGTGCATCCCTGATTTGTTCATGGAGCAAGTCGAACAGCGCGGCGACTGGTATTTGTTTGATCCGCATGAAGTGCGGAAGGTGATGGGGTTTAGCTTGGAAGATTTTTATGATGAGGAAAAAGGGTGCGGGAGTTTCCGCGAGAAATACTGGCAATGCGTCAACGAACCAAGGCTGTCGAAAGAAAAAGTGCCGGCGATCGACGTGATGAAAAGCATTATGCGCAGCCAGCTCGAGTCGGGGACGCCGTTTATGTTTTACCGCGATGAAGTGAACCGGCAAAATCCGAACCGCCATCTCGGGATGATCTACTGCAGCAACCTTTGCACGGAAATCGCGCAAAACCAAAGCCCGACAGTGACGAAGCGGCAATATGTGAAAGACGGGACGATCATCATTGAAAAAATACCAGGCGATTTTGTCGTCTGCAATTTATCGTCGATCAACTTGGCTCGTGCGGTGACCGATGGGGTTTTAGCGCGGCTCATCCCGATTCAAATGCGGATGCTTGATAATGTCATTGATTTAAACAATATCCCCGTGCTGCAAGCCGGCCTGACGAACGAAAAATACCGCGCTGTCGGGCTTGGAACCTTTGGCTGGCATCATCTTTTGGCGTTAAAAGGCATTCGCTGGGAGTCGGACGAAGCGGTCCGCTACGCCGACGAGCTGTATGAAACGATCGCGTATTTGGCGATTCAGGCGAGCATGGAGCTCGCCAAAGAAAAAGGGAGCTACCCGGCGTTTCCAGGATCGGATTGGCAGACAGGCGCTTATTTTGAACGGCGCGGCTACGAAAGCCACGGTGAACTCGATTGGGATCGGCTGAAGCAAGATGTGGCCCGCTACGGGATGCGCAACGGTTATGTGATGGCCGTCGCGCCGAACGCGTCGACGTCGATCATCGCCGGCAGCACGGCGAGCATTGATCCCATTTTCTTAAAAGTATACGCCGAGGAAAAGAAAGATTATAAGATTCCCGTTACGGTGCCGGATTTAAACGAACAGACGACATGGTATTACAAATCGGCGTACCATATCGACCAACGCTGGAGCATCAAGCAAAACGCCGCCCGCCAGCGCCATATCGACCAAGCCATCTCCTTTAACTTCTACGTTATGAACACGATTAAGGCAAAAGAGCTGCTCGATTTGCATTTGACGGCGTGGAAGTCGGGGTTGAAAACGACGTATTACGTGCGTTCGACATCGGGGACGATCGACGAGTGCGATTCTTGCGCGAGCTGACGGTCTTCCCCCGGACGTTGCCGATTCGGGGGAAAGATTCACGCCGAAGCTTAGCTGAAAGGGAGGAATGGATCATGACAATCAGCTTAGTCAAACGGCCGATTATGGATCCAGAGGCGCCGAACCGTTCGACGGGCATTATCAACGGCCGCTGCTCGAATGTGTTGAACTGGGACGATATCGCCTACCCATGGGCGTATGCGAAATATAAGCGGATGCTCGCCAACTTTTGGACGCCGTTTGAAATCAATATGGCCCAAGATGTGAAGCAGTTTCCGCAGCTGACCGCCCGCGAACAGGAGGCGTTTTTGAAAATCATCGGCCTGTTGGCGCTGCTTGACAGCATTCAAACCGATTACGCGGGACGTGTGGCGGATTACATTACCGATCCAAGCATCAATGCCTTGATGATCATGCTTGCCCAGCAGGAAGTCATTCACAACCATTCGTATTCGTACGTGCTCTCGAGCCTTGTGCCGAAAGCAAAGCAAGATGAAGTGTTCGACTTTTGGCGAAACGAACCGACGCTGCGCAAGCGGAACGATTTTGTGACGAACGGCTACAAGGCGTTTGCCGAAGAGCCAAACGTGGAGAACTTGCTGCGGTCGATCGTTTTTGACGTCATTTTAGAAGGATTGTTTTTCTACTCGGGGTTCGCCTTTTTCTACAACCTCGCGCGCCAGCAAAAAATGGTGGCGACGAGCACGATGATCAATTACATCAACCGCGACGAGCACATTCATGTTGATTTGTTTGCGAAAATTTTCAAGGAAGTGTTGAACGAATACCCGGAGTATCGGACGCCGGAGCTTGCCGATTTTGTCCGTGAAACGTTTACGAAAGCGGCGGAACTGGAAATTGAATGGGCTCAGGAAATTATCGGGAATGACATCGATGGCATCGACTTGGCTGATTTGGAAGCGTACATTAAGTTTTACGCCAACGTCCGCGCCCACCAGCTCGGTTTTGACCGCCCGTTTGACGGCTACCGGACGAACCCGCTCCGCTGGATTAAAGCGTATGAAGAAGTCGACCTTGGCAAGTCGGACTTTTTTGAACAAAAACCACGCCAGTATACGAAAGTGCAAGTGGATAATGGGTTTGATGAGCTGTAAGGAAAACCGCGTTGGGGCATCGTCCAACGCGGGGGTTCACGGTTACGGGAACGATTGAAACCGTGTTTTTCCGAACCGATGGATCACATTATTGTCAATGTAAGGGGAAAGGGGTATCGTTGGGAATGCGAGATCCCTTACCGCATTATTGTTCCTCTGGATGATTATGAATATCTCATTTGAAAGAAAGTTATCAGGAATGAGGCTGTCCCAAAAGTGTTCGCATAGCGTTCGCTTTTCGGACACCCTTCTTTTTTTTCGCAAAAAAAGAAGAAAACCGTTCCTTTTTTGGTATAATAGAGTCGCCATAACCCTACCAAGAAAGGACGGTTTTCTTATGTACATTTATTATAACCGAGATCAACTCATTTTGCCAATGGATCTTGAGATTGTGAGTCAGTCAAGATTTTGTGGGAACTTTTTTGGTTCGCTGAAAACAGGTGTAAGTCATAGGTTGGCGAACCATTTTTTTGAATTTTATCCGTAAGCGCTTTCGAACTCTCATCCCTTGCCATGACAGATCGCCTGAATCCGTGATGGGTTGACGTCGACTTTGATTTTGTTGCTGGCTTTATGGATGTTTGATCCATCATTCCCTTTTTATGTTTAAAACAGATATCATCTTCACTCTCGGAAATGAAACAAATATCTTTTTTGGGTATATAAACCAAAGAAAAACCAAAAAAGGACAGAGGGGGAAGATGCGTACAGAATTACGAACAATTGTTCTCTACCCTTCTGCTCTCCATTTGAGGTACATGTTCAGAAGGGGCTCGCTATAGCCACTCCTTCGCGTCAACTTCATCCATAGCTGCCGTGATCGGCGAACGAGTCGCCCTGCCATCGTGATCACCGTCTGAATGATCGTCTTGATGCGGCGGCGTTTCACTTTGTGGTGCAACGGATGTCGCGGATCGCTTAATAGATCTTGTCCAATCAGACGAAGAAGATTATAAACGAAGGCTCCCATGACCAACACGAGTGCATTCGCTCATAAGGAATGATGAGCGATGGTAAAAAAAGGATTGCCATCGCTTGTTGTGTTGGCTCAAAAAATATTTTAAAAAAATGAATAAAAAATCCTTTGTTTCTGCACTGCTGGGGTGCGAAATGTGAGTTAGATTATAAATTGAGATATAGATATCAATTAGAACATTTACCCGTATCCTTAAGAAGTGTAAAAGCAAGTATAGATATTGCTCACGGTATTTTACTCTATACTTTGCTAACTTTTATCTTTTTAGTACAAATAGTAATAGGTAAAGTAAACTATAGCCTCATTATTGACGGCTACGTTGTTTTTACATGCTTCTATTTTCTGGGTATAGGTATCGAACCTTCTAAAATAAATTTTGATAGCTATGCTGAAAAAGCTCCATCCTACTTTAAATTTATTTTCTTAAGTGTGATAGTAGAAACTCTTTTCTACCTCCATGTGATCTGGCCTGTAAAATTGGTTATTTTATGCCTATGTTTTATCTTTATGTATTACCGAGCGTATCAAAAAAAAAGAAAAATATACTAATATTCCGTCAATTGGAATATATTTCTTATCAAAAGATAAAAATTTCATCAAACACTTGCACCAAAAAAATCGAGAGAATGTTAAATGACAAAACATCATTTATGGAAGCTATGGCAGCCCGAATTTTTTAATTCGGGCTTTTTATTTTTATATGGAAAATAATAGGGATGCTATGATGAAAAATAGGGCAAAAATCAGTAAGAAAAGTACAGAATAGGTTCAATTTTGAACTTAATAATCCCTCCCGTATTCCTTTAGTACACGCATTTGTTAAAATCAGGAGTGTAAGGGGGAGGAGAAAATGAAAGAGGAGAAACCGACTATCACTGAAATCGAATGTAAAATCATAAAAATGATAGCCAGTGAAATTCCCAATAAACAAATTGCTAGCGAATTGAACTATTCTCAAAGAATGATTGAATATTACATAACTGTAGATGAGCAAATTCGCTAACATAAATTGACAATCAAACAAAAAAGGAGACATGAACCGGACTCCTTGGTTAGAATAGATGTGCTACCAACTACCCACAAGGAGGTTCATGTCCCATGAATAGATTAGCACATCACCAAGGAATCTACAAGTTTTTCTTCACTTTGGGGTTGACGCTGCAACTTTCCAAACCGGTCTTGAAGCATCTCGTTCACATTGTCGATGCCTTGACCACCAAGGGATTTTCGGGAACGTTGACCGATGTCCATCACTGATAGAAGGTTTTTTTCATGGTATGAGGCGGGAATTTCTTACGACACCGGCATGATGACCAAACTCTCGATAATGTCTAAAGCGCTCTTTTTTGTATAACGCCTTGATTTTTTTCCGTGTTGAGCGATGATGTCACACAGTTTTAAAAGGAGTTGGACAACTAACGCCTCAGAACACCATAAGGCTTGAAATAAATCCATACCGAACTCCTTGATCATACTCATCGCCTTCTATTCGCTCAATTCCTTTTTCTGTTTTCGATAGAGCCATTCCCGCATTTTAAACATGACAGTGGAGCTGATCAATAAGGCAATCAACGTTCCATACAGGTGGCACTGAAAGCGAGCCCCTTTCATCGGTTTGAATCGATGAATGTGAAACAGGGATTTCCATGTCTTACATACCACTTCCATTTGCCAGCGAAGAGAATACAGCGTATGAATTTCGTGCAAAGAGGTATCAATCGCTGGAATATTGGTGATATATACATATATTGGGTGGGGGCGTCGCGTCACGTACGCGGCCCCTTTTCGTTTCGCCTTCTGTTTCCATTGTCCTTCCTTCTGTCGCTCCTGTTCTTCGGTCAGCCGATACACAATGAGCCGCGGTTGATGAACTTTCTTTCCACTGACATACGCATGTTCCAGTTCCATGGTTTCTCCGGGTTGCAGCACCGCAAGGAAATCCTCTGGTTCCCATTTTCGAAATCGGTCCCCTTCTTTTTGGTAAATCCCTACATTGTGTTTGAGCCGGGAAATATAAAAGGCTCCGGCATCATGAATGGCTTGCAATCCCTCAAGCGAAAAATAGCCTAAGTCTTTCAAACAAAGGTCTCCCTCTTGGATGCTCGATCGAAGGGACGCTCCGTAGGCGGCGTCGTGATGACGGGCATCTTCGACGTCCACATGGAGAAACTTCCCTTCTAGCCATTCATATTCTAGCTGAATTTTCACCCCAGGCCCCGTACATCCCTCGTCAATCCCCCGGATTTCAGGAGGCAGTTGAAACGACGTGGAATCGAGAATGCGAATCCGGCGAAACAGCGAATGTCTTTGACATAAGTGACGGGCTTCCTGAGTCTGATGAATGAGCAGTTTTTCAAACACCGCTTTGAGGAAACTCACCGCTTTTTCATGAAACCGTTGATGGAGCCCTTCCGCACTCAGAGAGGTGTTTTGCTTGAGAGCTAGAGCACTGCAAAGCTGCACCAATGATTTTTGACCGCCTCCTTCCTGGAGAAATGTGCAAAGTGCCACGAAATCATGGGCGCGTAATTTCCCCTTTCGTTGAATAAATTGATGATCTCGGGCCATATGTTCAAGTTCTTCGCACGATAACACGCTTCTTAATCCGTCTAAAAAACAATGCCATTCTTCTTGGAGAGATAAGGACGTCTTCAAAAAAACCACCCTTTCTAAGACTTATGACGCCGCGAAGCAAGATATTCCCATTGATGTGATCAAAAAACAGCTCCATGTGGCCTAAGGGGTATCCTGTTTGTCTCTTAGAACATGGAAATTATTGTAATTAAAAATGCTCATCTACAGTATATAGATTTTAAAAAAATTGAGCAACGAGCTATTCGGGAACAAGTAAAAAAATATATCAAACAACGATTACTGAGTAAAAACAATTTCTCTTGGGGTGCAGCCCGAAATTATATGAAATACCTAACACCATTTATTACATTCATTTTTTCATTAGAGCCTACATGGAATGATTTGAAACAGTTAAAACGGTTTCATATGGAGCAATACATCCAATGGTTACGCGAATATACGAAAAAACATTTAAAACAGAAAAACGCAAATCCTGAAAGATATATTTCTGTAAGTTTGTTTACCATACAGAAGTTCTTAGAAGATATTCAACGGTATGAATATGATATCGCTCCTGAAACACATGTAAGGTTGTTAATTTTTCCAGAAGATAAACCGAAACCAAAGAAAAAATCCATTGACCAAATTGACTACATTCCTGATTATGTATTAGAACAACTATTCGCTCATATCAATGACCTCCATAAAGAGGTTCAGCCTGTCATATGGGTAGCGTTTAAAACAGGATTGCGGATTTCCGATGTATTAGGGTTAACACAAGATTGTTTAGTCAAACTAAACGGGAAATATTATATTGAGACCGATATTGAAAAAACGTATGTAAAAGGACACCGTATTCCGATTGACGACGAATTAGCCAATATTCTTGCGGTGTTAATTGATAAATCCATCAAAAATAGTAATGATGACAACAATCCTGAAAAATATATCTTTGTTCGTTATCGTGGTTCTCGCAAAGGAAAACCATATTCACAAGATTGGATTCAAAGACAACTCAATATATTAGCAAAAGTCAAGAATATCACAGACGAAAACGGTAATCTGTTTCACTTCAAAACACATCAATTCCGCCACACCTATGCGGTCAAAATGCTAAACAGTGGAGCGGATATTCTGACCGTTCAAGAACTATTGGCACACACCTCCCCTGAAATGACCATGCGATACGCTAAGTTGTTGGATAATACCAAACGTAAAGCCTTTGAAGAAGCGATAAAACAAGGTGTATTTAGTTTTGACCTGAACGGTGAGGTCCGAGAAGTAAAACCCGATGAAGATATTCCAGCCGATATATTGGAAACGTTATGGCGCGACCACAAGTTGAACGCGATTGACAATCCATATGGAACTTGTCACGCAAGAATCAATGGGAATTGTCCGTATGCCGAAGCGCCTCCATGTTTAACGTGTAACGGTGGCAACCCATGTAAGGACTTAGCCATTGGTTTTTCTGATTCGGATATAAAGAAGTATGAACTATTAATCGAAACGACCACAAAAACGATAAAATTCGCAGAGCAACATGGCAGATATGACATGGTTGAAAAAAACAAAAAGAATTTAGAGCGTTACAAGAAAATCTTCAACACCATTAAAGAAGGCAATATTATCTTTGGGCGATTAGAACGAATCAAACGAAAGAAAGGTGTTTAAAATGGCTAATTATGACCGTAGAGAGCATTTGAAAGCCATTCATGCCTCCAGAAAGGCTCTCATCTATCAAAAGGTCGAGGAAGCCATTAAAAGGCTGATACGAGCCAATGAGAGCATTAATTTTAATAGCGTAGCAAAGGAAGCAGGGGTAGCGAAAGCGACACTTTACAACCATCCTGAACTGCGTGAGCGTATTGAAACCTTACGCCAACAACAAGCACAAGCTCCTACTGCGAAACAAATAAAGCGAGAAATGAATGAGAGCAACAAAGACGCTCTTATTGAATCGTTGAAACGAAAAATCAAAAAGTTAGAAGACGAAAACAAGCAATTACGGGAACAGTTAAAAGTAGCTTACGCAGAGGTTTATAAAAAGTTTTAGTTTGATGAGAACGGTGTTCTCATCACTTGGTCAACTATCGAGGCAGTATGCTTAACTAAGATAGTTCGTCAAAAAGGAGCATTCCCGTTAGGAGCTTTTCCGGGGACTTGATCAAAAAAAGCCCTCTTGGTATGATGCAGGGGTGTCAAACAACACCTACCATCATGCCAAGGAGGACTTCAGATGAATTGTACACAAAACTAGTCAAAGCTACAGGGGGAAGAAGAGTGGCCCCGATGATCCTCAAGATCATTATCCAGGAACATCGCGAAAAGTCCAACCCCGATGTGGTGCGATCCACGGGGGGGAGGGGCGCGCCCCTCCCCCCGTGGGCAAATCACTCAAACATATACGATTGTCAAGGAGCATATCCAACTGGAAATTCGATTTAAAAATCTTTCTAAACATACTATACGAGGAGGGAAAAGCGATGGGGCTGCTTCCGACCGATCGATGGCTGGAAGAGGATGAGGGGGACCCGCTCCGGTTGTGCGGGAGGTTGAGTTCGTTTTTTAAAGGAGCGTCGGCGCGTGAGATTTACAGCTATTTACGGATGTATGGCATGTACCGAAGCACTCGGCAGGCCGAGCGGCTTTTGCCAAAGATGAAAGAGCGCCGTCTTTGGGAACGTCTTGGCCGTTTGTATGAGCGGCAACGGGGGATATGGAAGGGACCGGATGTTCCGGTATTTTTGCTGCCGGCCGATGACGAAAACCGGAAGCTTGCGCGCGAGTTTCAAGGAAAAGGCGGGGTGGCGTTTGCCGATAAGCTGTTTTTCTTCTTGCTTCCAGATCATAGCAACAAGGAGATCGCCGCGTTGGTGGCGCATGAGTACAACCATGTATGCCGTCTCAAACAGTTGCCGAACGAAGGTGAAGATGCGACGTTGCTGGATGCCGTCGTGATGGAAGGGTTGGCGGAGCATGCCGTCGCCGAGACAGTCGGCGTCAAGCAGTGCGCGGTCTGGACGAAGTATTACACCGATCGGGAGATGGAACGGTTTTGGCGGCGCTATATAGTCCCGAACAAACATTTGCCCGTTTCGCATCCACATACTTCCCGCATTTTGTACGGACTTGGATGGCATCCGAAAATGGGGGGCTATGCCGTTGGGTATGCCATCGTCCGTCGCTGCCTGGAAAGAGGATATTCGCTCGCCCAATTGATGACGATGGAAGCGAAAGACATCGCGGAGTTGGCGGGCTTTTCAGGCGAACAGGGAGCGTCTTAGCTCGAAACCGCATGGCGGACGCCGCTGTCCGGTTATCACAAGAATCTTAGGGACATCGGGCGTGAACAGGCATGTTGTCCATGACGCCGACATATATGTAGAACAAGGACGTGGACAAGAAGGAAGGGAAAGCCCGGTGGTCCGCCTGTTTTTTTATTTGGTCGGTTTCGGTTTTTCGGTCGTCGGCGGCATGATGGTAATCGCCTATTTGAACATCATCACTCCAGAGCGTGGTTTTAGCGAATACTTATCTTATATTTCGACAAGGGTGGAATGTTATTTATTCCCTATTGGCCTTCTTTTGATGTGGGGGAGCTTGACGTTTCCAAGCCGCAGCCCCTAGAGGGGAAAAGAGGACGAAATGGAATAAAATTCTGCCCCTCTGCCTATACTGATGGACAAACACGTCTGGAAGTGAGGGGTCTCGCATGCTTTATCTGCACGACATTTGGGTCAATTGGTTTGAAGGACAAGAGAACGGATACAACGTCTGCCATTTCCATGAATGGCGCAAGGACGATCAAATCGAGCTGCTCGACCAAGTGCCGCTGTTAAAAGTATCCCCGGCGCTGTTTCATTACATTGAAAACAGCTTGTCCGAGCTTCCGAAGCCGCTTTTGGACGATGTGCATCAGAAGGCGTATGTCCGCAAAAACCATGAACGAATTCAGCTGGACTATTGTTTCGTTGTCACGGACGGCGCCGGCGTTTTGGCTGTCGATACAATCGGTTATCAAATCCCGATTCGCAAAAGCCGTCTCATTCCGCGTCAGGAACAACTCGTCTACGAAATGGCGGCCGAAGCGGAGGAACGGGACTATCCGCTGCCAAGGTATGAAAAAGAATACCACATTTTATCGCCGGCTCCGGAACTGATGTGCGGACTCACGCGCAAAGAGCGGCAGTTGAAACAGCTGTTGTTTATGGCGCTGGACCAGCTTTATTCGACAAAAAATACGGCCCAGATGCGCTATTGGTATACGGAATGGGCGCCGGAAAAATACGCCGCTATTCAAAACATGTCTTTTGATGAAGCGTGGGAACAATTGTATAACGAGACGAAATACGGGTGGTCCGAACGGCATGAGCAGCTGTGCGAAAACTTGATCAAAGGGCAGCCATTTTTCGAAAAACTGTGGGAAATGGAGCAAGAACCAAAAGTCAATTAAAAAACGGGCCAAGGCGATAGGCGCCTGCCCGTTTTTGTATGGCTTCGCTCGATGCAGCTATTTACCGCCGCCGCCCGAGCCCCATGGCTTGCTCCATTTTGCGCACCATTTCCGATGCAACCCGATTTGCTTTTTCCGCCCCTTCATCCAACACGCGGTCAAGCTCCTCGCTTTCCGTCCAATGGTGATACCGCTCTTGAATCGGTCGAAGCGTTTCGATGACGACTTGAGCGAGGTCTGCTTTGAAGACGCCGTATCCTTTTCCTTCGTATTGCTGCTCCAACTCCTCGATCGATTGACCGGACAGCGTCGAATAAATATTGAGCAAGTTCGAAATGCCTGGCTTCGCTTCTTTGTCGTAGCGAATCGTTCCTTCGGAGTCGGTGACCGCGCTTTTGATCTTCTTCTCGATCGTTTTCGCATCGTCAAGCAGTGTGATGTACGCTTTCGGGTTCGGGTCGGATTTGCTCATTTTTTTCGTCGGGTCGACAAGCGACATGATGCGAGCGCCGACTTTCGGAATGCGCGCCTCAGGAATGGTGAACAGCTCCCCATACCGTTTGTTGAAGCGCTCGGCCAGATCCCGCGTCAATTCGATATGCTGCTTTTGATCATCGCCGACTGGGACGATGTCGGTGTTATAAAGCAAAATGTCAGCGGCCATCAGCGGCGGGTACGTGAGCAGTCCAGCGCTGACCGCCTCTTTGCCGGCCGATTTTTCTTTAAATTGCGTCATCCGCTCAAGTTCGCCGATATAAACGATGCACTGCAGCATCCAAGCGGCTTGAGCGTGTGCCGGCACTTCTGACTGGATGAACAACGTCGCTTGCGTCGGGTCGATGCCGACTGCTAAATACAAAGCGGCGAGGCGGCGGATGTTTTGCCGCAGTTCGTGTGGGTCTTGCGGAACGGTAATGGCGTGTTGGTCAACGATGCAAAAATAACAGTTGTATTCATGCTGCAACTCGACAAACTGCCGCAATGCCCCGATGTAGTTGCCAAGGGTGATGACGCCGCTTGGCTGAATACCGGAAAAAATCGTTTTCATCGATCTTCACTCCCTCAAGCAGAAAATAAAAAAGGCCCTGCCCGCCCTCTGATAGGGACGGTAGGACCGCGGTGCCACCCTACTTATTGCGCCGACAAGCGCAATCGCTCAGTCCATGCATAGCGCATGGCCCCCTGTAACGCGGGGAACGTCCCCGCCTACTGCGTCGCCGGTTCGGCGGGAAGCTCGAAAGCCCATTCCATATGGCTAGCCGCTTGTTCACACCGTCCACAAGCTCTCTGAAGGCATCGCCATATGTACTTTTCTTTCTCATCGCTCGGTTTATTCGAGATTTGCCTTATATTATACGGAAAACATTCAGCTGTTGCAACCTTATTGCACGGCATATCCGGCGGCAATCATCGTCAGAAACAGAAGCAGACCAGAAAAGAGAAGCGGATACGTGACGGCAAAGCGCCTCGGACCGAGCGGCTCATCCGATTCATGTTCTGCTGCCGCTTCCTCAAGATACCGCTCCACCTTCGTGCTGCTCCTGCGCAATCGGCGAAACCCGTATGCGAATCCGCTGAAAAACCCGCGTTCATAAACAAACAAAAGCCCGCCAAGCGACAGAGGCAAAAGGGATAGCAAAAACGAAACGTTAATAAAGGCCACCGTGGTCCATGCTCCTTGCCCTATTACGATGAGTGCACTCACCGCCAGCATCGCGGCGACGAGCCATCCAGTCCGCACAGCCGTTTGTTTCATGTCGTCTGTTCCCGCCTTTCCCTTCTCACTGCTTATTTTATCATAAATCATGCGGGCGGGAAGATTGTCAAAATTATTAACAAAATTATATTAAAAAATATAGAAGAAACTTGGAAGTTCAGGAGAAATTTGATTCGAAGCTGAGAGGGAGGGCAAAAAAAAATTATATTGTAAGCGCTTTCTTTTTTTCTGTAGGCAGAAATTTTTTGTTTACAATTGTGATAAAAGTCGTTACAATGCAGGTGTAAATGAATCCGATCCCCATCTTGTTTTTAAGTAGTTTGAAATTTTTTTATTTAAGGAAATAAAAAAATCCTTTTCAAATATACTAACACAGGATATAATAAGCGATGTAAGTGCAATCTTCTGAAATCAAATGGTTCAGAAGATTTGCAATACGCTACATAAATTTTTAAGGGGGGTTTTTCGTGAAGAAGCGATTTTCTTTCTTCCTCGTCCTGCTTCTCGCGCTGTCAACGTTCCTCGCAGCGTGCGGCGGGGGCAAGGACAACAATAACGCCCAAGGCGGCAAGAGCGGCGAAAAGCCGGCGGAGAAAAAGGAGCAGGTGCTGAACTTGCTTGAAAGCCAAGAAATCCCGTCGCTTGATTCAGCGCTCGCCACCGACCAAGTATCGTTCATCGTGTTGAACAACGTCATGGAAGGTCTGTACCGTTTAGGCAAAGACAACAAGCCGGTGCCAGGGATCGCGGAAAGCTATGAAGTGAGCCAAGACGGCAAAACGTATACGTTCAAGCTTCGCCAAGACGCGAAGTGGTCAAACGGCGATCCGGTGACGGCGCACGATTTTGAATTCGCTTGGAAGCGCGTGTTGGATCCGAAAACGAAATCCGAGTATGCGTACATCATGTACGACATTAAAAACGCCGAAGAAGCCAACACAGGCAAGGTGAAACTTGACCAAGTCGGCGTCAAAGCCCTTGATGACTACACCTTGAAAGTCGAGCTGAAAAACCCGGTTCCGTATTTCGTCGGCTTGACGGCGTTCGGCACGTTTATGCCGCAAAACGAAAAATTTGTGAAAGCGCAAGGCGAAAAATACGGGCTTGAAGCAAACACGACGCTGTACAACGGCCCGTTCGTGCTGAGCAAGTGGAAGCACGAACAAGGCTGGGTATATACGAAAAACCCGAACTACTGGGACAAAGACAACGTCAAGCTGGAAAAAGTCAATGTGAAAGTCGTCAAAGACACGGCGACGGCCGTCAACTTGTATGAAACAAAACAAGTGGACCGCGTCGGCTTGACGGCGGAGTTCGTCGACAAGTATAAAAACGACAAAAACTTCCATACGAAATTGGACCCGTCGCTTTACTGGCTGCGCATGAACACGAAAAAAGAACCATTGAACAACGTCAACGCCCGCAAAGCGATTGCGATGGCAATCGACACGCAAGCGATGGTCGATACGCTCTTGAACAACGGTTCGATTCCGGCGAAGTTCACCGTTCCGAAAGACTTCGTCACCGGTCCGGATGGCAAAGACTTCCGCGATGTGAATGGCGATTTGGTCAATTACAATCCGGATGAAGCGAAAAAACTGTGGGAGCAAGCGAAAAAAGAGCTGGGCAAAGACAAATTTACGCTTGAACTGCTGAACTATGACACCGACAACGCGAAAAAAATCGGCGAGTATGTGAAAGCGCAGCTCGAGCAAAACTTGCCGGGCTTGACGATCAACATTAAGCAGCAACCGTTTGCGCAAAAACTGAAGCTCGAAAGCAACATGCAATATGATTTGTCGTTCTCCGCCTGGGGCCCGGACTATCAAGACCCAATGACGTTCCTGCAGCTTTGGACGTCGACAAGCCCGCACAACGAAACAGGCTGGTCGAATGCTGAGTACGACAAGCTGATCAAAGACGCGCAAACGACGCTGGCCAACGATCAACAAGCTCGTTGGGATGCGATGCTGAAAGCAGAAAAAATCGTCTTTGAAGGAATGCCGATCGCTCCGCTGTACCAACGCGGCGCTGCGTATTTGCAACGCGAATACGTCAAAGATTTCGTCACGCACACGTTTGGCGCCGACTACAGCTTGAAATGGGCGTATATTGAGTAACCGTTCTCTTGAGAGATGCGGAGGAGAGTATATGCATCGGGCATATACTCTCCTTTTGCCTGCCAAGGCGAAAAATGTCGAAAAACAACGAAGATTATAAGAAAAGCAGAGGAGGTGCGGTCATGGCGCGGTATACGCTTCAGCGGTTCGTTTATATGATCATCACGTTGTTTATCATTGCGACGTTGACGTTCTTTTTAATGAAGCTGTTGCCTGGTTCGCCGCTTCAGAACCAAGAGAAATTAACGCCGGAACAGAAGGCGCTTATTTTAAAAGAGTACGGATTGGATAAGCCCGTGCCGGTTCAATACATTCAATATTTAGGGAATTTGCTGAAAGGAGACTTGGGGGTATCGTTCCAATATGACAACCGCCCCGTGGCAGAACTCATCAGCGATCGAATCGGCCCGTCGGCCCAGCTCGGGTTTCAGGCGATTGTGTTTGGGACGATCGTCGGGTTGATTCTCGGAATTGTCGCGGCGATTCGACATAATCATTGGGAAGATTACACCGCTACGGTCATTGCGGTGTTGGGCGCCTCGATCCCGTCGTTTGTGTTAGGGGGGTTTTTGCAATATTTTATCGCTGTGAAACTGCAATGGCTTCCGGTCGCTTTTTGGGAAGGCTTCAAATATACGATTCTCCCGACATTGGCGCTGTCTGTCGGGGTCATCGCCAGCATCGCCCGCTTTATGCGCACGGAAATGCTGGAAGTGTTAAGCTCTGACTACATTTTGACGGCTCGGGCGAAAGGGATCAGCCAGGCGGGGGTTATCATCAAGCACGCCATCCGCAACTCGCTTATCCCCGTCATTACCATTTTAGGACCGATGACCGTCAATTTAATGACGGGAACGCTTGTCATTGAGAAACTGTTTGCCGTCCCTGGTCTTGGAGAGCAGTTTGTCCGTTCGATTGAACTGAACGATTACCCGGTTATTATGGGAACGACGTTGTTTTATTCCGCCTTGTTGATTTTGGCAGTATTCATCGTTGATGTGTTGTACGGGGTTGTCGACCCACGCATCCGGTTAGCGGGAGGGAAAAAATGATGGCGAAACAACAATACGAACAACTGTCACCGGAATGGTTTCAGCCCGCCCCGCCGAACGTCGGTGAGCAGGAAAAAATCAATCGTCCGAGCTTGACGTTTTGGCAGGATGCTTGGCTTCGCCTTCGGGAAAACAAGGCAGCGATCGTCGGGCTCGTGATGATTATCATTTTGACGCTCATGGCGATCATCGCCCCGATGGCGAGCGACCGGACGTATAAAGATCAAAACTTGCGGCATGCGAAACTTCCGCCGAAAATCCCGGTGCTTGAACATATCCATTGGCTTCCGTTTGACGGCCGGGATGCGAACGGCGTTGATGTGTATAAACAGCGCGGCGTAAAAGAGTATTATTGGTTCGGCACGGATGACTTAGGCCGCGACTTGTGGGTGAGAACGTGGTATGGCACGCGCATTTCGCTTTACATTGGTTTGCTGGCGGCGTTGATCGACTTGTTGATCGGAATTGCGTACGGCGGCATTTCCGGCTACTATGGCGGCCGCGTCGACAATGTGATGCAGCGGATCATTGAAATTTTAAACGGCATCCCGTATTTAATTATGGTCATTTTGTTCATTTTGATTTTTGAGCCTGGAATCATTTCCATCACGTTAGCGATGGTCATTACCGGTTGGACGACGATGGCGCGGATCGTGCGCGGACAAGTGTTGAAGTTAAAAAATATGGAATACGTGTTAGCGGCGAGGACGCTCGGAGCGCCGACATCACGGCTCATTTTCAAACATTTGATTCCGAACGTCATCGGCCCGATCATCATTACGACGATGTTCACAATTCCATCGGCCATCTTCACCGAGGCGTTTTTGAGCTTTATCGGCCTTGGCATCCGTCCGCCGGAAGCGTCGCTCGGCTCGCTTGTCAATGACGGATACAAATCGATCCAGACGTATCCGCATTTGATGATTATTCCAGCGGTCGTGATCAGCTTGCTTATTTTAAGCTTCAACTTGGTGGCAGACGGAATCCGCGATGCGCTTGACCCGAAAATGCGCAAATAATCGACGGAAGGGGTGAGAATGGTGGAAAAAATTTTGCAGGTGAACGATTTGCACATTTCTTTTGACATCCATGCCGGTGAAGTGCAAGCCGTGCGCGGCGTCACGTTCGACTTGTATAAGGGAGAAACGCTGGCGATCGTCGGCGAGTCAGGGTCTGGGAAATCCGTGACTTCAAAAGCGTTGATGCGCCTGTTGCCGACGCCGCCAAGCCGAATCAAGCAAGGGGAAATTTTATTTGAAGGAAAAGATTTGACCAAGCTGTCGGAGAAAGACATGCAATCGATCCGTGGTGCGAAAATTTCGATGATTTTCCAAGACCCGATGACGTCGCTCAATCCGACGATGACGATTGGGAAACAAATTATGGAAGCGATTTTAAAGCATCAAAAGCTGTCGAAAGACGAAGCGCGCAAACGGGCGATTGAACTGTTGCAGCTCGTCGGCATTAAAAACGCCGAGCTGCGCATGAAGCAATACCCGCACCAATTTTCCGGCGGGATGCGCCAGCGTGTTGTCATCGCCATCGCCTTGGCGTGCAATCCGAAAATTTTGATCGCCGATGAACCGACGACCGCGCTGGATGTGACGATTCAGGCGCAAATTTTGGAGTTGATGAAAGACATTCAGAAAAAGCTCGGCATGTCGATTATTTTCATCACCCATGATTTAGGGGTTGTCGCCAACATGGCCGACCGTGTGGCGGTGATGTATGCCGGGAAAATCGTGGAGATCGGCACGGTGGATGAAATTTTTTACAATCCGAAACATCCGTACACGTGGGGATTGCTCGCCTCGATGCCGAGCCTTGATCATAAAGATACGGAGCTGTATTCGATTCCGGGTTCGCCGCCAGATTTGTTAAATCCGCCAAAAGGCGATGCGTTTGCGCCGCGCAATCCGTATGCGCTCAAAATCGACTACGAGCTCGAGCCGCCGATGTTTCAAGTCTCAGATACGCACTATGCGGCGACATGGCTCTTGCATGAGATGGCGCCGAAAGTGGAACCGCCGGCTGTTGTGCGCGAACGGATGAAACGGTTTGCCGACATTGTCGCCCGGAAAGGAGGGAAGCCGCGTGGCTAGACAAAAGCTGCTTGAAGTGAAAAACTTAAAACAATACTTCCCGGCCGGCCGCGGCGAGGTCGTCAAAGCGGTCGACGGCGTCACGTTTGACATTTATAAAGGGGAAACGTTCGGCCTTGTCGGCGAGTCGGGCTGCGGCAAGTCGACAACGGGGCGGACGATCATTCGGCTCTATGAGGCGACAGACGGGGAAGTGCTGTTTAACGGGGTCAATGTGCACGGCAAAAAAACGAAAAAAGAGTTGAAAGAGTTAAACCGGAAAATGCAAATGATTTTCCAAGATCCGTATGCGTCGCTCAATCCGCGGATGACGGTCGCCGACATTATCGCTGAGGGCATTGACATCCACGGATTGGCGAAAACGAAAGAGGAGCGGATGCAGCGCGTGTATGAATTGCTTGAGACGGTTGGCTTGAACCGCGAGCATGCGAGCCGCTACCCGCATGAGTTTTCCGGCGGTCAACGCCAGCGGATCGGCATCGCCCGGGCGCTTGCCGTCGAGCCGGAATTCATCATCGCCGATGAGCCGATTTCGGCGCTTGACGTGTCGATTCAGGCGCAAGTCGTCAACTTGCTGAAGCGCCTGCAGCGTGAAAAAGGGTTGACGTACTTGTTTATTGCCCATGACTTGTCGATGGTCAAATACATCAGCGACCGGATCGGCGTCATGTATTTCGGGAAAATGGTCGAGCTTGCTGAATCGGAAGAGCTGTACCGCAATCCGATCCACCCATACACGAAGGCGCTCTTGTCGGCCATTCCGCTTCCGGATCCGGAAACGGAGCGGACGCGCAAGCGAATTGTTTACGACCCGGCGCAACATGGCTACAGAGATGGAGAGGAACTTGAGTTCCGTGAAATTACCCCCGGCCATTTTGTGCTTTGTTCAGAGGAAGAATATAAGCGATATCGGGCGATGTATGCCTAGCAGAATCGAAAAGAGCGCCGCTCCTTCATCGCCGCATGATGCGAACGGTGAAAGAGGCGGCGCCCGCCTATGCGCCTGTCTTGGCGCGTTATTTTTTTCCCCCGACGACTTTCCATCCTTGTTGGATGCGGCGGGAGGCCTCGACGTGCTTTTCCCGTTTTCGGCCGAACAGCCGCTCCCCGATCGTGTTGCTGATGTTCCCCATCAATGCGGTGAGGACGACGATCAATGCCGAAGCAATGGCAAAGTCGATGAAATAGCCGGCCATCGGTTCTTCCTCCCTTTTCCTTTTCTACTTTGATTGTAGAGGATTTGCCTTCACTTTGGAAGAGGAAAGAAAGAAAATTGCATTTATCATCGAAAAACTATATCTTTCTTGGCCGATGTATTGTATAATATATCATGTTAAAGTCATTTCAATTTGCAAACGATTGGCAAAGCGGCTGATCGCCAGACTGGTGTCCAGGCCGTGTCGCTATGCTGTCAGACGTCAAACCGGCATAGCGGTGCACGTCTGTCGTCTGACGGACGAGGGAAGCAAGGGATTCCTTGTCAAAAGGAGTGATCGAAGTGGTCAAGCTATACACATCACCGAGCTGCACGTCATGCCGCAAGGCGAAGGCGTGGCTCGAGAAGCACAATATTCCTTATGTCGAGCGCAATATTTTCTCCGAGCCGCTCACGGTCGAGGAGATTAAAGAGATTTTGCGGATGACGGAAACGGGGACGGATGAGATCATTTCCACCCGTTCGAAAGTATTCCAGAAGCTGAACATTAACTTGGAAGCTCTCCCGCTGCAAGATTTGTACGAACTCATTCAAAAAAACCCAGGCATTTTGCGCCGACCGATCATCATTGATGAAAAGCGGCTTCAAGTCGGCTACAACGAAGATGAAATCCGCCGCTTTCTGCCGCGCAAAGTGCGGGCGTATCAGCTTCGTGAAGCGCAGCGGCTGGTGAACGGGTAATAAAAAAACTTCTACATGGCCTGCCATGTAGAAGTTTTTTATCATTTGCTTTATGCGGCGCGCGACCGACGGTGGGCCGCCAAGCCGAGCAAAACGGCAAGAACGGCCGCCGCCATGGGAAACAGCGCCTCCCCATTCGGGGGGTAAAACGGGCGCAACCGCTCTTCGGCAGCGATCATCTTTCCAGCGGTGTACGCCAAGAGGGCGCCGCCGGCATAAATGAGAATCGGGAATCGTTCCATGGCATAAAGGATGATTTTGCTGCCTAAAATGATGATAGGAACGGAACAGAGAAAACCGAACACAACAAGTCCGATATGGCCTTGAGCCGCTCCAGCGATGGCGATGACGTTGTCAAGGCCCATGGCGACATCGGCGGCGACGATCGTCTGGATGGCTTTCCAAAGCGACGGTTCGGCTTTGATCATCGTCGGTTTTTCGTCTTTTTGCCCGATCAGTTTCAAGGCGATCCAAAACAAGAGGAGGCCGCCGGCAAGTTGCAGAAACGGGATGGTTAGCAGCCATACGACCGCTGCGGTCAGCAAAATGCGGATGGCGATCGCCAGCGCCGTGCCGAGGACAATGGCGATGTTCCGCTTTTGTTCCGGCAAGTTGCGGCTTGCCAGCGCAATGACAACCGCATTGTCCCCGCCAAGAATGACATCAATGCCGATAATCAGCAAGATGGAAACGATGTATTCATCCACCATAGGCGTCCCTCATTCCGTCCGTGTTCATCATCATTATAGTAGGGCATGGCCGGTTTCATAACCAATTTTTAAAAATGCGTTTTTTTATTTCCCTTCTTTCACTTTTTATCATAAAATAAAAGTACAAGATCATCAGTTTTGATTGAAACCGTTTCAGGGGCACGATCCCTTCCTTTTTTATTTCTCTGTTTTAGAAGGGAGAGTTGAGAAATGGAAATCGAACGCATCAACGAGCATACCGTGAAATTTTACATTTCCTATGTTGATATAGAGGAGCGGGGTTTTGACCGCGAGGAAATTTGGTACAATCGGGAACGAAGCGAAGAGTTGTTTTGGGAAATGATGGATGAAGTTCATGGGGAAAGCGATTTTTCGCTCGACGGTCCGCTTTGGATCCAAGTGCAGGCGCTCGAAAAAGGGCTTGAAGTCGTCGTGACGAAAGCGCAGTTGTCCAAAGACGGAAGCAAGCTCGAGCTGCCGCTTCCAGAAGAGAAATGGCGCGAGTTTTCGCTGTCAGCTGATGAAAAGATGGAATCGCTGTTCGGCCACCATTTCCACTTTGGTCAAAGCGGGGACGCCGAGGAGAGAGAAGAGCAAGACGTTCTTCAGTTCATCCTTTCGTTCAAGGACATCGAGGACGTCATTTCCTTGGCCCATCGCGCTGACTTCTCTCGGTTGTCGAACCGCCTGTTCCAATTTGAAGGCCACTATTACTTGTTCGTCGAGTTTGACGAGCGCTACACCGAGCAGGAAGTAGACAATATGCTCAGCCTTCTGTTGGAATACGGAAGCGATTCCCAGCTGACGATTTATCGACTTGAAGAATACGGGACTGAAATTATGGGCGACAATGCACTCGAAACGATCAAAACGTATTTTCCAGTCTCATAATTGTTTCCATTCCGCCGATTTCGCCGCTAGAAATCGGCGTTTTCTACGTTAGTGGAAGAAAAACGGCCATCATGAAGAGCTGGGTGGAGGGGTTTTGTTGCGAAACACATCGAGAGTGGCGATTCTTGTGGTCATTGTCGGCGCGTTGCTGGCATTGACGAACGGGTTTTGGGAAGGGAAGCTGCTTGGTCTTTTCAGCGTATTGATGTCTTGTTCCGTCATCTTTATTGCGCTGGTCATTTCTCTTGAGAATCGAAAGCCGGCGCAGACGATCGCTTGGCTGGCGGTGCTGGGGAGCTTTCCGATTGTCGGCTTTTTGTTTTATTTATTGTTCGGGCGCAACTATTGGCAACAACGGCGCTATAAAAAGAAAGCCCATTTTGATGAGGCGGTGCTGCTCAAGTTTCAAGAGCCGTCGCCGATTGCCGTCGAGCGGCTGCCGATGGCGCCCCATCAGCGTCCACTTTTGCGCCTTGCTTATCGCATCGGCCAGCATCCGGTTTCACTCGCCTCGCAGACGGCAGTGTTGACGAACGGAGAGGAGACATTTTCTTCTATCTTTGCTGAACTGGAAAAAGCGGAACACCATATTCATTTAGAATATTATATCGTCCGCCATGATGAAATCGGCCAACAGTTGAAGCGCGTCTTGATGGAAAAGGCGCGCCAAGGGGTGCGCGTCCGTTTTTTGTACGACGCCGTTGGAAGTTGGAAGTTGTCAAACGCCTATATCGAGGAGCTGCGCGCGGCTGGCGTCGAGATGATCCCGTTTTCACCAGTACGCCTCCCGTTTTTAAGCAACCAGATCAATTTCCGCAATCACCGAAAGATCATCGTCATCGATGGAGGCGTCGGCTTTGTCGGCGGGCTGAACATCGGAGATGAGTATTTAGGAAAAAACAAATATTTCGGATTTTGGCGCGATACGCACTTATTGATCCGCGGTGAAGCCGTCCGGACGCTCCAGCTCATTTTTTTGCAAGATTGGTATTACATGACGGGAGAACGCTTGTTGACGCCGGACTATTTGTCGCCGCCGCTCATCGTCGAGGAAGGGCAAGGCGGGGTGCAGCTCATTGCCGGCGGTCCGGACCAAAAGTGGGAAGTGATCAAACAGCTGTATTTTGCCATGATTACGTCGGCCAAACGGTCGATTTGGGTGGCCTCGCCGTACTTTGTGCCGGATGAAGACATTTTGACGGCGCTCAAAGTGGCGGCGTTAAGCGGCATCGATGTTCGCCTGCTGGCGCCGAAGCGTCCGGATAAAAAAATTGTCTTTTACGCTTCGCGCTCGTATTTTCCCGAGCTGCTCGAGGCTGGGGTGAAAATTTACGAGTATGAGAAAGGGTTTTTACACAGCAAAGTCATCGTCGTCGATGGCGAGCTCGCCTCGATCGGAACGGCGAACATGGATATGCGCAGTTTCCATTTAAACTTTGAAGTGAACGCCTTTTTGTATTATACCGACAGCATTCATAAACTCGTCCGCGACTTTTTGGAAGATTTTCGCCACGCTTCCATGATCGACTACGAACAGTTTCAACAGCGCCCGTTCCGGGTGCGCATTGCGGAATCGGTCTCCCGGCTGTTGTCGCCTTTGTTGTAACCAACCGTTTGTAAACGCGAGTCCGCCGAATCGGCGGACTTTTTTCGGCGCAGTTTGTCTTTGGGCAGGAAAACCGGCGATGGTCAACGAATAAAAGGGAAGAACTCGACGGTGAAGGGGAGCAGCGGACATCCCAGCTGCTTTCGCCCACAGGAAATCATGTTTCACTGGAAAGGAAGTGATCATATTGTTTGTCGCTCTCTCAGCTGATGGCAGGACGGTTTCGCTTGCCGGGGCGGAAAGATGGGGGAAAGAGAGATTGATGGACTTGAAACGGCAAGAACCGTTTTTTTGCCCCGCGTGCCGTCAAGAAGTGGTGCTCCGGTCGGGCCGCTACCGTTTGCCTCATTTCGCCCATCGAAAAGGGGCGGCCTGCCCGGTCGAGCACGAACCTGAGTCGGAGCGTCACTTAACCGGGAAGCGAGACTTGTTCGCGTGGCTCATTCGCCAAGGCATGGAGGCGAAGCTCGAGCCGTATTTGCCCGCCATCAAGCAGCGTCCTGACGTATTGTTCCGCCATGGCCCACACCTTTATGCCCTCGAATACCAATGTTCCACGATCGATGAATCGCTGTTTCGCGAACGCAATGACGGCTACCGTCGCCTCGGCATCCGCCCGTTATGGGTGTTAGGAGCCCATCATTTGCGTCGTTCGCCAAAATATTCGGGGGAAGTGCAGCTCTCCCGCTTTCAGTGGCTGTTTGCCCACCGTGCCCCGCATTCGGCTGTTCCGCATATATGGTACTACAGCCCAGAGACGAAGCGCTTCATCCGTCTTTTCCGCCCGCTGCCGCTATCAGTGCAGCGAACATTCGCTGCGGTCGATTCGATTCTGCTTTCGTCGTTTTCGTTCTCCGATTGGATGGCCCCCTGCCCGCTGCCGCTTTCACCCACGTTTTGGGAACGATGGCTCGAACGAAAAAAACAATGGCGGCGGACGTTTCCCCTTTATCCAAACCAAACCGTGCGCCGCATTTGTGCTGATTTTTACCAGGCGGGCATCGTTCCATCACTGTTTCCGACCGAAGCAGGCTGGCCGGTGCCGCGTGGGTATTTATGGGAGACGGCGCCGTTCATTTGGCAAACGTATGTCCTTTTGTTTCTTCTTGGAAAGACCGGACGGCCGGCGACGGCAGTATCTTTATTTCAGTGGCTCGATGACAAAATCCGCACCGGCCGCCTCGTTCCGCGACGGCTGCCGCTTGTCGGCCGGGATACGTATCGTGAGGCTGTCGCCGAGTATTTGCATTGGTTGAGCCTGCTTGGCTATCTCCGCCGCGAAGAGGGAGACCAGCTTCATTTAGTGAAGCCGCTGTCGTTTCCGTCTACCGTTGATCAGATGATTCATCAAGATGCTGCGCTTCTTGAGCAAATTCATCAAACGCCAACACTTAGCCGCTATTGGGAGGCGCTTGAATTTCAAAACGCGGAGAAAATGAGCAGAAAACAGGAAAAGATGAACGGAATGGTGAATAATAATTCGTGTATCGATTATTTGGATAAGGAGGAATGATGACGGTGGAGGAAAAGAAAACGAAAAAGTCGCTGCCGCTGCGAAGCGAGATTCCGGTGGAAGAAACGTGGCGGCTTGAGGACATTTTTCCCACCGATGACGCCTGGGAAGAAGAGTTCAAACAAGTGAAGGCGATGATTCCAAAGCTTGGCGAATACAAAGGGCGGCTTGGCGAATCGCCGGAAGTGCTGTATGAAGCATTGCAATGTCAAGATGACGTATCGATGCGCCTCGGCAAGCTGTATACATACGCCCATATGCGCTATGATCAAGATACGACCAACTCGTTTTACCAAGGGCTCGACGCCCGGGCGAAAAGCTTGTACAGCGAAGCAGCGAGCGCGATGGCGTTTATCGTGCCGGAAATTTTGGCGATCGATGAAGCGGTGCTGCGCTCGTTTTTGGAACAATACGAACCGCTTCGCTTGTATGCGCACGCGTTAGACGAAATTACGCGCCAGCGCCCGCATGTATTGTCGGCAGAAGAAGAAGCGATATTGGCGCAGGCAGCCGAGGTGATGCAGGCGACATCCGACACGTTCAGCGCGTTGAACAACGCTGATTTGACGTTTCCGACGATTATCGATGAAAACGGCGAGGAAGTCGAAGTCACGCACGGCCGGTTCATCCGCTTTTTAGAAAGCACGGACCGCCGCGTCCGCCGCGATGCGTTTTACGCCGTATACCATACGTATGAGAAGTTTCAAAATACGTTCGCCAATACGCTTGCCGGCACGGTGAAAAAAGACAACTTTTTCGCCCGCATCCGCCGCTACCGTTCGGCGCGGGAAGCGGCGTTGGATGCGAACAACATTCCGGAGAGCGTCTATGACAACTTGATCGCTACGATTCATGAACATTTGCCGCTGTTGCACCGGTACGTACGGCTGCGCAAACGAGTGCTTGGGCTTGATGAACTGCATATGTACGATTTATACACGCCGCTTGTGCAAGAAGTGAAAATGGAAGTGACGTACGAGGAAGCGAAGCAATATATGCTTGAAGGGCTTGCGCCGCTTGGCGAGGAATATGTGGCGATCGTAAAAGAGGGACTTGACAACCGTTGGGTCGATGTGCGCGAAAACAAAGGAAAGCGAAGCGGCGCCTATTCGTCGGGAGCGTACGGCACCCATCCGTACATTTTGCTCAACTGGCAGGACAATGTGAACAATTTGTTTACACTTGTGCATGAATTTGGCCATTCGGTGCACAGCTACTATACGCGCAAAACGCAGCCGTATCCGTATGCCCATTATTCGATCTTTGTCGCCGAAGTGGCGTCGACGTGCAATGAGGCGTTGTTGAACGACTATTTGCTGAAAACGATCGATGATGAGAAAAAGCGGCTCTATTTGCTCAACCATTATCTTGAGGGGTTCCGCGGCACGGTTTTTCGCCAGACGATGTTCGCGGAGTTTGAGCATTTGATCCATTTGAAGGCGCAACAAGGCGAAGCGTTGACGGCCGAGACGTTGACGTCCCTTTATTACGACTTAAATAAAACGTATTTTGGCGATGATATTGTCGTGGACAAAGAAATCGGCCTCGAGTGGGCGCGCATTCCACATTTTTATTACAACTACTACGTGTACCAATACGCAACCGGCTTCAGCGCGGCGACTGCACTCAGCAAGAAAATTTTGGAAGAAGGCAAACCGGCGGTGAGACGGTACATCGACTTTTTGAAAGCCGGCAGCTCTGATTACCCGATTGAAGTGTTAAAAAAAGCCGGCGTTGACATGACGAGCGCCGAGCCGATTCGCCAAGCGTGCCAAGTGTTTGCGGAGAAGCTTGATGAGATGGAGCGGCTGCTTGAGAAATGAAACGAATGCGGCGCTACAGCCGCATTCGTTTGGACGGAAATCCACGAAACTGATGGCGGCGGTTCCATGTCGCCACCAATCCAAGCAAGGAGAGGAACAAAAGCGGCATGGTCGCCCAAAGCGGAAGGAGTTGCATGAGGCCCAACAAGTTCAGAATAAAGGCGGCAGTGGATGCCGCCGCCCAAAGGGATAAGACGATGCGTTGCTTCATGGCGATGGCCACCTCTTCCCATTTGCTTTAGTTGATTATATGCTGTTTGTCTGCCTGATCATGACGCAGGGCGAATTATGACAATAATGTGAACAAACGAGCAAACGGGTTGCCAATTTGGTTGGACGTTTGGTAAGATGAAAACGTGAACGGAAGACAAAACTTGATACCCCTTTGTTTGACCGTGAACAATTTCTCCCATCCCCTTTGTTGTCTTGGCAACAAGAAAAAGCCCGGCGTCAGCCGGGCTTTTTCTTGCGCCCATCCCTGCTTTTAGGGACGGGAATCATCGATATAGCGCCAAAATGTTCCGTGTTTGACGGGCACCCGCTCCACTTTTTGCTTTAGCTGCAGCTTTTTCATTTCCGTTTCCGCTTCTTGGATCGTCCAGTTGTACACAACGGCAACTTCCTTTGTGGCGACGAATTTAAAATGGCTTAAAAATGATTCCAGCGGAGGAGGAGAGGACGGTTCAGGATGGAAGCCGAGCATTTCAGCGATCAATTCGACGTAGATGGCGTACGGATAGCATCCGGAAATTTTAATGCCTTCGTCTTCAATGTTTTCATTAAACAACACAAGCGTCGGAATTTCGTCGACGTCCATTTCCGAGGTGATTTTTAAATCACATTGGAACGCTTTCGCCGCTCCCGGCGAGTGCATGTCGCGCAAAAATTCATCGACATCCAAGCCCGCTTTGACGGCGCATTCGGCGAGCACCGACAAATCGGCGACATTTTGTTTTTCCAGAAAGAGCTGTTCTTGCAGCTTGCGCAAAAAGCGAAGGCCAGCCCGCTTCCCTTGCATTTCCGCCGCTTTAATGGCGAGCGATGGGGCGAACGGGCTCGAAATCGGGTTTTCGAGCCAGACGCTGCCATCGCATGACATGCCGGTGCGGTTCGCCGCCCATTCCCACGCTTTGGCCATTGCCTTCGGCTTCGTTCCTTTGCACGCGCTCCATGTCGCCCATGTTCCGCTCAATATGTGCCTTAAGGTAAAAAAACGGCCGTATTCGATCGTCAGTTTTTTGATGACTGGTTCAAGCCCCCAGCATTCCGGGCATAAAGGATCGATAAACAAATACAGCTCGAGCGGTTTGTTTGTGTTGCCTAGCGGCTGGGAAGGGTAGCAAGTTGATGTCGTCTTCCCAGCAAACTTCTCACTCAAGGGTATGCTCCTTTCTGTCCAGATGATCTGGGGTATTGACCATATGATGGGCGGTGAGTACGAGCCGGTGATAAAACTGTTCGCGCGCCGGCCCGGACAAGCCGATTTCGTCCATGGCTGCCCGCATGCAGGCAAGCCACGCTTCCGCCCGCTTCGGCGTGATTTCAAAGCGGAGATGACGCGCCCTCAGCATGGGGTGTCCATGCTCTGCCGTGTAAAGAGGGGGGCCGCCTAAATATTGTGTTAAAAACTGTTTTTGCTTGCGGGCGGTTTCCGTCAAATCGTCAGGGAAAATGGGCCGCAAGTCCGGATGCGCGGCCACGCGACGGTAAAATGCTTCGACAAGTTTCGTAACCGTCTCCTCTCCGCCGATCGCCTCATAAAGAGTTTGCCATTGTTCCCCCATCGCGGATGCTCCTTTTGTTTGAAAATCATTCGTTGTCGTTTGATTGCTATTTTATCAACAGCACGCATGGATCTCAAACAAAGTGACTCGAGCGCCGCTCGTTTATGTGCGGTAGCTTTTCAACACGCGTTCGACATACGCCCGCGTTTCGGCAAATGGGGGCACGCCCCCATAGCGATCGACGTGCCCGGGCCCGGCGTTGTAGGCGGCTAAGGCGAGAGTGATATTGCCGTTGTACCGGTCAAGGAGCTGGCGCAAATATTTTACGCCGCCGTCGATGTTTTGCGCCGGGTCAAGCGGGTTGTGGACGCCGAGCATTTTTGCCGTGCTTGGCATGAGCTGCATGAGTCCAAGCGCTCCAGCGGGGCTTTTCGCATCGGGACGGAAATTTGACTCATGGCGAATGACGGCGCGGATGAGCTGTGGGTCAACATCGTATTTTTCCGCTGCCGCCGCGATGAAAGCATCGATGGAAGAAGATGAGTTGGTTGCCGCACCCGCTTCAAGTTCGAGCGGGGCGCTGCGATGGCTGGCGGGCGCCGGGAGCTGACTGCTTAGGGCAGCTTGAGGCGCCTCGGCAGAAGATTCCTCCCCGCGGCTGATAGATTCGGCAAGCAAGCTTGAAAACAAGGATGGCACCGGCGATGGCAACAGGCTGGAGCGTCCGGGTGAGAACGCATGGAGCGCCTGCCATTCGATGAGCAGCTTTAATGGCGAAACGGTCATCGTCTTTCCTCCATTTCTTTCATGCGGGCGTAAAAGCGGGCGATTTTGTTTGGCGCCGGGCGGCGCGGGATGCCGAGCTCCTCAAGCAGGCGCAAAAACCGCTTTTCACCCGCTTCCACGTGATCCACTTCATATTCAAGTTCGTAATCTTCGCTTTGCAAGTAACAGTTATGGTCAAGGCATAGCGTGCCGCCTTCATACGGCCATTCGGCTCGGTCGGTGACAAGGGAGCCAAAGCAACGCACCTCGTGTGGGTTGATGCCCAGTTCTGCAAGCAAATCGGCGATCGCCCCGCGCGGCGCCGCTATACCAGCAAGCAACGCTTCCGCTTCAGACAGCGAAAGCGGCTCATGGATTTCCAAAATGGCCCCGTCCGCCCGCGTTTGTTTCAGCGTCAAGGTTAGGCGTCCCTCTTTCGCCCGGATGCGCAGCGCTGCCGCTCGTTCTTTCAGGGCGAATGACGGGGTGTCAAAGTAATGGTTTTCCTGGCGGAAGAAAGCGCCATCATCAAGGCGGAAGGCGGCGCGGACGGCCGCAAACTCCGCTGCTGTTAACAAGTTTTTTAATTCGATTTCGATTTCTTGATGCATCGTGAATCCCCTTCAGACAGGATAGTCGTCTCCCTCTATTATCAGCTGTTTTCCGGCGAATATCAATTATTTCGCCTGTATAGGGTGAATATGGTAAAATAAAGGGCGGATGGTTGATGCGGAAGGAGAGAAAACATGAACGAAAAATGGATCGTCGAGCGGGCGGAGCGGGAAGGCGGCCGGCTTTGGCTGTATGTCCATGATGCTCCGGTTCCGCTTGCCTGTGCGCCGAAACGCCATATGCTTGTCGACTCGGATGCGTTGGCGTTTGCGTACATTTTGGAAACCGATGACCGCTTTCTATATGTCATGATTCCGAAGCCGTGGTGGCCTGAGCTAAAGGCGGCGCTTGACGCCAAGGAGCCGGTCTGGCTTCGATGTGGAGAGAGGACGCTTGAGCTTGAACAGTTTCACGATGAACTGTCTTATTTGCTTGAGAATATTCGCGGCAACGCCAACTATGGCGAGGTGCTTGAACAGGCGGTGCAAGACGTGTTTTTTGTTGAGCCGTAAGCCGGTTGATTTCCCTTTCCGGCGCGTTAGGATCGGGAGCGGCCCGGTGAATTCGATAGATGAGCGGTTCCATCGAGCAGCAAGAAAGAGGCGCGGTTGCGCTCTCTTGACGTAAGCCGCGGGAGATCGAAAACATGTAGGCAGGTGGTACGATGGTCAACCATTGGGATCTGTTTTTAGCCCCGTATAAGCAGGCGGTTGAGGAGCTGAAAGTGAAGCTAAGGGGCATTCGCGCCCAATTCGAGATGATTGAAGCGCATTCGCCGATTGAGTTTGTCACCGGACGGGTGAAGCCCGTCGCCAGCATTTTGGATAAGGCGCAAAAGAAAAACATCCCGCTCGACCGTCTCGAGGAAGAGATGCAAGATATTGCGGGGCTGCGCATCATGTGCCAGTTTGTCGATGACATTAAGACCGTCGTCGAGCTATTGCGCCAGCGCAACGATTTTACGATTGTCGAAGAACGCGATTACATCACGCAAAAAAAAGAGAGCGGCTACCGCTCGTACCATGTCGTCATCCGCTATCCAGTGCAGACGATCCGCGGTGAAAAAAACATTTTGGCAGAGATTCAAATCCGCACGCTGGCGATGAACTTTTGGGCGACGATTGAGCATTCGTTGAACTATAAGTACAGTGGGCGTTTCCCCGAAGATATCAAAGTTCGGCTGCAGCGCGCTGCGGAGGCGGCCTATCGCCTCGATGAGGAGATGTCGAAAATCCGCTTTGAAATTCAAGAAGCGCAGGCTGCTTTTTCTCGAAAACAAGAAGCAAAAGGAGAAGGGCAATGAAACGGACAGACGCGCCGCTCGTGTTCGCCATCACGTCCAAAGGCGATGACATATCGAACGCTTTGGCGCAAAAAATGAAGACGTATTTGCTTGACTTTGACTTGCGTTACGATGAAGAGGAACCTGATCTCGTCATTTCGGTTGGCGGCGACGGAACGCTGTTGTATGCGTTCCATCGCTATTGCCATCGGTTGGACAAGACGGCGTTTGTCGGAGTCCATACTGGCCATCTCGGCTTTTACGCGGACTGGGTGCCGGAGGAACTCGAAAAGCTCGTCATCGCCATCGCCAAGACACCGTACCAAGTCGTGGAATATCCGCTCCTTGAGGTGACGATCCGCTATTTGAATGGAGGCAGCGAGGCGAAGTACTTGGCGCTCAATGAATGCACGGTCAAATGCGTCAGCGGGACGCTTGTGATGGATGTGGAGATTCGCGGCGACTTATTTGAGCGGTTCCGCGGCGACGGGTTGTGCATTTCGACGCCGACTGGAAGCACAGCTTATAATAAAGCGCTCGGCGGCGCGATTTTGCATCCGTCGCTCGAGGCAATTCAAGTGACCGAGATGGCGTCGATCAACAACCGCGTGTTTCGGACAATCGGTTCGCCGCTCGTGCTGCCGGCGCACCATACGTGTTTGCTTAAACCGGTCAACCACGTCGATTTTCAAATTACGATCGACCATTTGTCGCTGTTGCATAAAGAAGTGAAATCCATTCAATGTCGAGTGGCCGATGAAAAAGTGAGGTTTGCCCGCTTTCGGCCGTTTCCGTTTTGGCGGCGGGTGCGGGACTCGTTTATCGCCGACTGAGGGAAGCCCGCCTCCTTGGTTAGGCGGCGCTTCCTGTTTGCGGCGAGGTGACGGTCTTTTGGCGTGGATGCCGATTCCGTTTTCGCGGCGCCAAAGAAAAGTGGATGGAACACGATGAACAAGACGGAGATTTTTGATCAGAAAGGTGACGAACATTGCCGCCGTTTACCATGACCTTTTCCATCGATGAACAGCACGACGGAAAGCTGCTGCGCCAGTTTTTGCAAGAGAACGGCATTTCGCGGACGGCGCTTACCGATATTAAATTCCATGGCGGGGCGCTGTTAGTGGATGGACGGCCTGTCACTGTCCGCCATGTGCTGCGCGCCGGCGAGACGCTGTCGGTTGTCTTCCCGCCGGAGCGGACGAGCGATTGGATGGACGCAGAAGCGATGCCGCTTGACATTCTGTATGAAGACGATTACGTCCTTGTTGTCAACAAACCAGCGGGATTGGCGACGATTCCGTCGCGCCACCATCCGGGCGGGACGCTTGCCAATGGCTTGCTTCACCATTATCGAAAGCAGCAGCTCGACTCGACCGTCCATATCGTCACCCGGCTTGACCGCGATACGTCCGGGCTCGTGCTCGTCGCCAAGCACCGCCACGTTCATCATTTGTTGTCGGCATTGCAGCAAAAAGGGTACGTTGTGCGCACGTATGAGGCCATCTGCCATGGCGTCATCGTCGAGGATGAAGGGACGATTGACGCCCCCATCGGCCGCCAAAGCGACAGCATCATTGCCCGTGAAGTGCGGGAAGACGGGAAGCCGGCTGTCACTCATTTTCGTGTGCTTGAGCGGCTTTATGGCTATACATACGTTTCGCTCCGGCTGGAGACGGGGCGCACGCACCAAATCCGCGTCCATTTGGCTTATCTCGGCCACCCGCTCGCCGGCGATGAACTGTACGGCGGGAGCCGGGAGATGATCGGCCGCCAGGCGCTTCATAGTCGGCAGCTGTCGTTTTTTCACCCGTTTGCCGGGCGCTGGTATACATGTTCCGCCCCGCTTCCTGACGATATGGAACTCCTCCTCGAGGCAACGCGCAGACGGTGCGCTGATTAGGAGAACGTGCGGAATTTTTCCGGGACGAACGGCATCGAGGAAGGAACGGATACCGTTTCCATTTCCGGATAGCGCAAGGCGGTCAGCGCACCGCCGAATACGCAGCCGGTGTCGATGTTGACCGTCCGCCCGACAAACCGCGGTTTTTCGACCGGCGTGTGGCCGTATACAACCCATGCGCTGCCGTGATACCGTTTCGCCCAGTCGCGGCGCACCGGCGTCCCGTCCGGGTTCGTTTCGCCGGTGATGTCCCCATACAGGACGAACGTCTTGACTTTTTTGTCCGTCCGCCCGATATAGTCGTGACGGATGCCGGCGTGGGCGATGACAAGGCGCCCCTCATCGAGCACCGCATACAGCGGCGCCTGTTCATACAGGCGGATGAACTTGCGGCGGATCATCTCTTGTTCGCTTGGAGGCAAGGCGCGATATTCCGCGACCGTCGTCTCAAGCCCGTGGGCGATTTGCACGTTTCGTCCTAAAAAAAAGCGGTACAGCTTATTGCAATGGTTGCCTGGCACGTAGTAAGCCAAATTTCGCTCAACAAGGGCGCAGACGATCTCGATCATGTTCAGCGATTCAGGACCGCGGTCGGTCAAATCACCGACAAAGCCGAGTTTTCGTCCGTCGGGATGAATCGGCACCCCTTCGTCCCAATGGTAGCCAAGTGTCTCCGTCAATGCGGCGAATTCGCGGAAGCAGCCATGAATGTCGCCGATGATGTCCACCTGCATACATGAGCTCCTTTCTAGCCCGAATCGTTATACTACCAGTATGCCCGTTAGACAAGGAAAAGAAAAGATGAGGCAGCTTTGCTCTATCTATCGAAGGCGTGCGAGCGGAGGCGCTGTTCAGGGAGCAGAGGCCACGGCGGAGAGTGGAACAAAGAAGGGGCCTTGGCCCGGGTGACGGCCAAAATAAAGCCGCTTGCGGACGCAGCAAGCGGCTTTATTCATCGCTCGAGAACATAAACTTCCGCGTTCGCGAATGAACGTTTAAGACGAGGCCGATCGCCAGCATATAAGTCGCCAGGGAGCTTCCTCCATAGCTGATGAACGGAAGCGGCAACCCCGTGATCGGCAAAAGTCCAATCGTCATGCCAATGTTTTGGAACACTTGGAACGTAATCATGCCCGCGACGCCGGCGCATAAATAGCTGCCGTATAAATCGTTGCTCTCCAAGGCAATATGGATCATGCGATAAATGAGCAGGAAAAAGAGAGACACGACGATGCTTGAGCCGACAAATCCGAACTGTTCTGAGATGACGCCAAACACAAAGTCTGTGTGCGCCTCTGGCAAATAGACTTGTAGGTTGCCCAATCCTTTCCCATACAGCTCCCCCGATCCAATGGCCATGAGCGAACGAATGAGCTGGAAACCTTGGTCGGTGGAATATTCATATGGAGCCAGCCAGCCGTAAAATCGGTTCAACTGATAATCTTCTTGAATAATGTATTTATGGAAGAAATCAGGAAAATAAAAATAAATAAACACAACGGTTGCCACCATTGTTACACCGGAAAAGACAATGCCGAAAATGATGCGCCAGCGGATGCCGGAAACGAGCACCAAGGTGGCGGTGATGGCCATAAACACCATCGACATGCCCATGTCCGGCTGCTTGGCGAGCAAAATAAGCGGCGGCAAGACGGTCAAAGCGATTTTGCCAAGCAATTTAAAATCATCGCTGATCGTCGGTTCGGGATATTTTTCCCGATGGTTGACAATGATGCGACTTAGGACGATGATCATAAAAATTTTCATCAGCTCGGATGGCTGGAAGTTACCTCCAGGAAGATGATACCAGCTCGTCGCCCCCTTAATGGTTACGGATCCTGGGACGTTCAATTCGAGCCCAAGAAGCAGCAGCATCCCGAATCCATACAAATACCAAGCGATTTGAAACAGCCGATCATAGTCAATGATCATCGTCAAGGCGATCACGACAGCGCCGATGGCGTACCATTGCAGCTGTTTCGAAGCGAAGTTGACGTTTTGCAGTTTCTCCGGCAGCATCGGTTCTGCGCTATGGATGGCGATGGCGCTGACGACCGCCATCAAGAATAAAAGGAACAGCATATGGTAATCAAGCTTCGATTTGGAAACACGATCATGATCCATGGAACGATCCTCTCCATTCAAATGTGCCATATACCATATTAGCGAATTGCGCGGGTTTTGCAAAGTGGGAAAAACCGCCGCCAGCATGAAGGAATCGGAAGGCAAAAGGGAAGCGTGCATTTACATCGCCCGCCGCATCGCCTATAATAGAATTAACACCTGGTGCTAAGAATAAATGATAATTGGGAGGATGAACGAATGGCCTTATCGTTGGAAGGACGTACATATGTCGTGATGGGGGTGGCGAACAAACGAAGCATCGCCTGGGGCATTGCTCGTTCGCTTCACGCTGCCGGCGCTCGGTTGGTGTTTACGTATGCCGGAGAGCGGTTTGAAAAAGAGGTGCGGGCGCTTGTGGATACGCTTGGGGACGAACGTTCGCTTCTGCTGCCATGCGATGTGGCAAAAGACGAACACATCGTTCAATGTTTCGCGCAAATCAAAGAACAAGTCGGCGTCATCCATGGCGTCGCTCATTGCATCGCCTATGCCAATAAAGAAGACTTGAGCGGTGAGTATATGAACGTAAGCCGCGAAGGCTTTTTGCTCGCCCACAACATCAGCGCCTACTCGCTCACCGCGGTCGCGCGCGAGGCGAAAGAGCTGATGACGGAAGGCGGCAGCATCGTCACCCTCACGTACTTAGGCGGCGAGCGCGTCGTGCAAAACTACAACATTATGGGTGTGGCGAAAGCGTCGCTTGATGCGAGCGTGAAATATTTGGCGAACGATTTAGGCAAATACGGCATCCGCGTCAATGCCATTTCCGCTGGACCGATTCGCACACTGTCGGCCAAAGGGGTGAGCGATTTCAACTCGATTTTAAAGCAAATCGAAGAACGCGCTCCGCTCCGCCGGACGACGACCCAAGAAGAAGTCGGTGATGCGGCGCTGTTTTTGTTCAGCGACTTGTCGCGCGGCATCACCGGGGAAATTATTCACGTCGACTCAGGATACCACATTTTAGGATATTAAAAACGTGCGAGCAGCCGTTCCTGTTGATGGAGCGGCTGTTTTTTGCTTGACTTGAGCAATTATGGAGATCACGGGCATACATATATAAGGTAAGGCAAGCATGGAAGGGGGATCGACGTGCGGAAACAAAACGTTGTGGAGACGGAGCCGTTGCTTTACATTGTGCAGCCAAAAGCGATGCGGGCGGCGGCGCATATGCAAGAAACGTTTATGTGGACGAGCCGAATGCAACAGGAAGAGGAAGGAAGTTCTAGCGATGAACGAGGCGGCGAGGAGGAACCGGCTGAATTTTTTGCCAAAAAAGAATTCCAAGTGATGGCGCTCGACGAGCGGCTGGCCTTTTTGGCGGAGCTGCCCGGCCATTTGCCGCCGTTGAAATGCCAATTTGTCATGAAGGATAAGAGCTATGAAGGCATATTAAAGAAGTGCACGGCGACCGAGTTGACGATCGCCGATGAACAAGGAAACGAAACGGTCATCGGGCGCGCGCAGCTTCTCGCGGTGACGATGATCGGGTTTGTGCAGTAACGCATTTCCTTGCGTTGAAACGCATCTTTGCCTGAATGCGTTGCGGCGCCAGGAAAGGATGATGAGGGTTTGTTTCCTTCATTTGCTGTGGGATTGTATTCTCGTTTTTATTTGGGGTGTCCGTCATTTTCTTCGTTGGCGATTTTCGATTCGTGTTAGTGTGAGCTTGCAATCGTAAAATGTTTGGTGTCATGTTTCGCTTGAGCCAATTTGCGGTTCAAATGCGTTTTAGGCGACGCGTCCAGTGTTTGTTGGTTGCCGCTTGCAATGGTAAAAGGTTTTATATGGCGGCCGGTTTGGGGCTGTTTAGGAGCTGGGGCGTTTTTCGCGAGTTCAGTTCGCTCTGCCGCAGCTTCTTTTTGTTTGGCTGTTCGTTGATGGTCTTCCATTGATGTGGCACTCTCTTTTTTGGCTTTTCTCTTTTTCGTTTTGTCGGATGACGCTGCCGCGTTTTTTTTCGAGTGGACGTTTTCTTTTGCATCTGCTTTAGGGATTGGCAGGTTCCGTTGTTCTGTTGCCTCTTCTTCCAGCGGTTCTATTGTCATGCCGGCTGCTTGTTCTTCACTCGCTGCCGCTTGTTCTGTTTTCTCCGCCTGCTCCCAAACTTCCAATAACTCGGAAGCGACTCGCTCCCACTGATAGATCGAAATCGCAAGCTGCCGGCCTTTTTCTCCCATTCTTCTCATCAATGATTGATCTGATAATATTTGGGCAATCTTGTTGGCAAAATCACTCGGGTCCTCCGGATTTTCGACGATCAGGCCGTTTTCATTGGCGAAAATGACTTCCGGATTGCCGCCTCTCGCGGTCGTAACGATCGGAAGGCCTGCTGCCATGGCCTCGTAGTGGACGCGCGCCAACGGTTCCTGCCATTGCGAGGTGCATACGAACAAATCGGCTGCCGCAAACCAATTTTGGATTTCATTCGGTGCGACAAAGCCTGTCGTGACAACAGGGACAGGCATTCGTTTCGCCAGTGCTCTTACATAGGCGACATAATCAGTCATGTCATTTTCGCTAAACCAGTTGCTCCCGACAATCACCAGGGCTACGTTTTGAAATTTTTTTGCCAGCTCCGGCAAGGCTAGAATGAGTTTATCGACCCCTTTATTGCGCGACAGCCTTCCGGCGAACAAAATGACCGTTTTGTTTTCCAACCCATGTGCCCGTCGAATGTCATGGCGTATTTTCTGCATGTTTGGATGATTTCCCGGCAAAAATCGTTCGCTGTCTACCCCTGAATAAATGGTGCGCAATTTTGGCGATGCCTGCGGATATAGGTTGCGGATGACATTGCCAATATAATCACTCACTGTTACGATGTGGGCCACTTCTGCGATGGCCGCCGCTGCTTCTTCTGGATCGATTTTCTCCGGTTGAAACATATCATTGTGCATACTTAACGTTATTTTGGCGGCGGGCGCTGCCTGTCGGATCGGAAGGACAAGACGGGGCCGGTTAAAGATGTGAATGAGATCGAACTCGTTCGCTTCCACATAACGAACAACGTTTTCTCGGTATATTTCAAATAGTTTTCCCGGCACGCGCACGTAGTGAACGCCTTGGATCGTTTCTTGCTCGGGAAGCGACGAATCGCTGATGCCTAAAACGGTCATATCATGGAATTGGTTTACATATGGAAGAATGCTGGAAATATACGTTTGAATGGCTCCGCCGAGTACAGGGGGAACGGGGAGTTTTTCTGTACAAATCATCAAAATTCTCATATTTATCCCATTCCTTTCCAGTCATTTTCGATTTCTGCCAATACAGGCCACTTCGACTGGTCGGTTTCGACAATCGTTTGAATGAGCTGTGCGGTTTGTTCATTGAGAAAGGTTTCTGGTTCATAGACGACTTCCTTCATATTTTTGTAAAATTCGTTTGGCATGGCCAAATCAATCATCAAAAGCTCGTATAATTCAGGTGTGATTGGATTTGCTTCATGGTACGCTAGAATCATTTCCCGCACCCATGTTGCATCCCATTTGTATAAATCGGCCATTGCGCCGCTAATGAGTTTTCGTAAATCACGAATGGGAAGGTCAAAGGCAACTCCGTCGAGATCAATAATCCACATTCCGTCCGCTCCCATTTGGCCGTTGGACCAACCGTAGTCTTGGTGAACCAACCCCCAATGAGCCGTTCCTTGCTTGACGAATTCAACATAGTTGGATTGCAGGAATCGTTCCATGCCTTTTCGCGCCTGTTCTTTAAATCGGTCAACTACTTCTAATAACGGTGGGCTTGCCGGCATTTCAGGGTAGTATTGGGCAATGTTCCGAAACCAGCTCATTTTCGTGATCATCTTTTCATAGTTTTTTGGCCACTTGTGCAGTCGCGAGGCCATTTCCGCCTGCTTCGGGGGGACGTATCCTTTGCTTAGGCGATGGAATTCTCCAAGGGCATAACAAAGCTTTCTTGCTCCTTCCAAATCCTTTGCAACCGGCGTCAACGGTTCAATCCATTCCGCCACAAACCATAGTTTTCCTCCTGCCTCGACATAACGTTTTCCATCCTTTGTTTTTACAATTGGCGGCACTCTTGCCTTGCGCACTTCCACTAAATATTCTTGTGCTCCTAAGCTGAATAGGCTCCTTGTCGGCCTCCGGTGCAGCAGCTTCAAACTTTTCGGGCCTGATTTTGTTTCGAGCTTCCAAATGGCTCCTCCTTTGTCTGGTTTTGTTGTGATGATTTGCATATTTTGAACGGATAAATCGTAATGTTTCAGCACTTCTTCTGCCAGCTGGATGATATACTCAGGGACAAAAAACTCATGGGTCGTTTCATCCACGAGCCATGGTTCAATCACGATGTCTTTCATGCTATCCCTCCTGTCGGGTATTTGGGAATGGACGAAACGAAATAGGTGTGATTGCTACTAGGATATGTATGGAGAACAAAATTGGACTGGGTAAGCTCATTAACTTATTAGGATCTGTCTCTATGATCCTGAAGCTGATGGCGTTCGCTGCGGAGGAAGCACCCCCACAGGGATGCAATGAAAAAGAAGTGGCATTGTTGGTTTCAGAGAAACAAGAAAAAGGCTGTCCCGAAAAAATTTCTTTTAGACAGCCCTTATTGGTTTGGGGAAAGGGAGGAATAGGCTTCGATATAAACCGTTTCAAACCGCTTGGCCACATGGTGGAATTGAAATTGCTGTTCAACGAGCATTCTTGCGTTTTTCGCCATGGTTTCCGCTTCATGTTTATTCACAAGCATGTAATCAATCGCTTCAAAAAAAGCGTGCGGGTTTTGGTAGTCATCGATGACAAAGCCGGTCTCGCCGTGGCGGACGATTTCGGCATTGCCGCCGCGGTTGGTCGTCACGACCGGAATGCCGGCGGCCATCGCCTCATAATGGACGCGGGCGAGCGGCTCGTGCCATTGCGAGCTGCATACAAACACATCGGCGATTAAAAGCAGTTTTGGGATATGGTTGTGTGGAACGTAGTTTGTAAAGATGATGCGATCGGCCATTGGCGATGCCAATTCATAAAGCCAATCAATGTATTCGCTTCGGCTATTGTCGTTGAACCATTTTCCACCGGCAATAACCAGTGCTGTCTCGGGATGGCGGGTTAAAAGGGAGGGAAGACATTGGATCAGCAAATGCGGTCCTTTTGTTTTGCTGAGCCGGCCGAGAAAGAGAACGACTTTTTTATCGGTGAGTCCGTACGCTTTGCGTTCCGACTGGCGGATGCGCCTGCCTTCTTCCGTCCAGACGGGGATGTACTGGGCAAGGTTGACTCCGGAATAAATGACTTTGATTTTTTTCGGGTCCACCAAGTACCGGTCAGTCACCGTCTGTTTGATGTATTCACTGACGGCGGTCAGCAAGGTGCAGGCGTCTAGCGCCCGCTTCGCCTGATTGGCTGTCATTTTCAGCGGGGAAAACATGTCGTTATGCAGGCTTAGCACAAAGGCGCTTTGCGGAGCCGCCGCTTGGTAATCGATGAGCGGAACAGGACGATTGAAGACGTGGACGACATCGAATTTGTGCGCGGCCAGCGCACGTGCCACATCCGTTTCATACGTGGCTTTTGGAAAACGGATGTAGCGGATGTCTCCGTCTGTCTCTTCAGGCGGCAAAAGCGGATCAGCGATTGAAAAAATCGTCAGTTCGTGGCGGCGGGCGATCAAGGGAGCAATCCCATCGATCATCATTTGAATGGCCCCGCCCCGCACTGCTGGGGCGGGCAGCTTTTCGGTGCAGACATAGGCGATTTTCATGAATGCTCACCCTCATACAGCGAACGGATGTATTCAATCTCTTTTTGCAGGCCGTCCTCAAGCGTTACAACCGGCTTGTACCCAAGCAGCCGCTCCGCTTTTGTCAAGTCGGCCCACGTTTGTTTCGGCTCTCCGCGGGCGGCGGGGGTATACTGAGTGTTCGCGTGTTTTCCCGTCAGCTTTTCAAGCAGCCGGATTACCTCATTGACCGATGCTCGTTCTTTTCCGCCGATATTGATCGTTTCTCCAATGACGTCATCCCGCTCGATTGCGGCGATCGTTCCATCAACGCAGTCAGAAATATAGGTGAAATCACGCGATTGTGTTCCGTCGCCGAATACAATGAGCGGTTGTCCAGCGAGCAGCTGACGGATGAAGCGGTGAAACGACATGTCCGGGCGCTGGCGCGGGCCGTAGACGGTGAAATAGCGCAAAATGACGATCGGTACGGCGAACTCGCGAAAGTAAACGCGACATAAATGTTCGCCGGTGAGCTTTGTAATGCCATACGGGGAGAGCGGGGTCGGTTCAAGCGTTTCCGACAACGGTCCACTTCGCTCGCCATAGACGGATGAGGTCGAAGTGTAGATGAACCGTTTGAGCGGCCGGTCTTTGCATGCCTCAAGCAGCCGCTGGGTGGCGGAAATGTTGTGTGCAGCGTAGGCGGCAAACTCCGTTCCCCAGCTCGTTCGCACGCCGGGCATGCCGGCTAAGTGGTAGACCGCTTCGACGTTTTGCAGCAAGGACGGCAAATCGGCTGTCAACAAATCTAGCTCAAGAAAGGTAAACCGTGGATGAGACTGCAAATGGGCAATGTTGTTCGCTTTTAGCGGCGCCGGCGTCGGTCCGAGAAAACCGTCGACGCCGATGACATGATGCTCGTCGTTTTCGAGCAGTTTTTCGCATAAATGGGAGCCGATAAATCCAGCCGCACCGGTGACGAGAATGTTCACGGACGCCCCACCCCCATGTAGCGCAAACCGCTTTGTTCGACTGCATGGCGATCCAAACAGTTTCGACCGTCAAACACGAGCGTTCCATTCATCGCCGCTTTCACTTGCTCCCAGTCAAGCGTGCGGAATTCGTCCCAATCGGTGGCGATGACCAAGCCATCCGCCCCTTGGATCGCTTCGTACACCGACTGGACTTGTGTTACGCGGGCGAGCGGCTCCGAGAGCGTTGCCTTCGGGTCGTAGGCGGCGATCGTGCAGCCGTTTTCGCTCAATCGGCGGATGAGTGCTTCAGCAGGGGAAACACGTGTATCGTCCGTATTCGGCTTAAAGGCGATGCCAAGCACGGTGATCTTTTTGTCCGTCAATGGGGCCAACTGTTCATTGAGTTTTTGAAAGCAAAAGTCAAGCTGGGTGGCGTTGACGGTCTGCACCGCCTTCAGCAAATGCGGCTCCACTTGGCGTGAGCGCGCCGCATGTTCGAGCGCCTTGACGTCCTTTGGAAAACAGGAGCCGCCATAGCCGAGGCCGGCCCGCAAAAAGTGCGAGCCGATGCGTGGGTCGAGGCCGATCCCGCGGGCGATGTCATTGACATCGACGGTAAACGCGTCACAAATGCGCGCCATTTCGTTAATAAAGGATATTTTCGTTGCCAAGAACGCGTTGGCGGCGTATTTGATCAGTTCCGCGCCGGTGAGGCTCGTTGTGAGGTAAGGGGCATTGATGCCGGCATACACCGCCTGCATGACGGCAAGCGATTGGTCATCATCCGGTTCGAGTCCGACGACAATTTTGTCTGGATGGAACATATCGTAGACAGCCGACCCTTCGCGCAAAAACTCCGGGTTGGATACGATGCGGAACAACTGCGGCTTCACTCCTTTGCGGATGAGCTCGGCGCGCATCCATTCATTCGTCCCCGGCGGGACGGTGCTTTTCGTGACGATCGTTTTGTACGATTCGATCATTGTCGCCAAACGGTTGAGCACCGCTTCGATATAACGCAAGTCGGTGCTGCCGTCGGACCGCGGCGGGGTGCCGACACAAATGACAACGACGGCCGCCCGTTTGATATCATCCCAGCGGCCGCTGAACGTCAAATCATGATGGTGTTTGGCAATCAATTCTTCGAGCCCTGGCTCATAAAACGGAATTTCCCCGTTATTGAGCAGGCGGATTTTCCGTTCGTCATGATCGATGCAATGCACGTCATGCCCAAGTTCAGCAAGGACGGCAGCGGTGGTTAGTCCGACGTAGCCAGCGCCAATGATGCAAATGTTCATGCTAATAGGCCTCCTTCGTTAGATCTCCGGCTTTTATAGCGTATTAACAGACAAGCGTGGTTTGCTACATGGCAAGCGCCTAAAACGCTGAAAATGGTGCGGCCTATTTTCGTCGGACAACCTTCCCCGTCATTCGAAAGCGAATACGATATAAAAAAGACACGGGAGAAAAGAGGCGGTCAAAAAAGCGATGATCCCTGCGGCTGGATATGGGACAAGAAAACGGAGCAACAAAAAACCAGGTGACCATTACCTGGTTTTTTTGATGAATTCATCATACAACCGCTCCTGCACCTTGATTTGTTTTGTGATATCAAACCGCTGTTCAATCACTTTGCGCGCTTTTTTCGTGAAGGATGGAATTCGTTCCGGATGTTCCAGGAAAAAGCCAATGCCGTTCGCTAGCTCAAGGTCGTCTCTTTCTGGTGCGAGATAGCCGGTGCGTTTGTGTTCGATCAATTCGGGGATGCCGGCGTGATTCGTTGAGATGACCGGCAGCCCGCTTGCCATCGCTTCTTTCAATACGTTGGGGATGCCTTCAATGTCTCCGTCTGAAGCGGTCTCGCTCGCCAGGCAAAATAGATGGGCGCGTTCCATTTCGCGGGCGATTGAAGCGGCATCCATGGCACCCAGCAGGTCGACAAACGGATCGAGCTTCAGCTCGCTGACAAGCCGGCGGATGTTTTCTTCCTCTTTGCCGCTGCCGATGATGCGGAGGCGGCAGCGCGGATGAACCGCATGCACGCGCCAAAAGGCGCGCACGAGCGTTAAAAACCCTTTTTTCTCGACGAGCCGGCCGATCGAGAGAATGATGATGTCTCCGTTCTCCGGAATCGTCCGTTCCCGGTACGGAAATAAATCGAGCTCGATGCCGCCGTAGAGAACTTGGATTTTTTCCGGCGGAAAGCCTAGCGTGATCAGTTCATTGGCAAGATAGCGGCAGACAGGAAGAAAGAGCGCCCCGTGCTGTTTGAGCAAATGGTACCGTTTTTGATTGCGCCGCAAGCTTTGATGCTTCGCCGATCCATCGCGGCCGCGGATGCTGACGACAAGCGGAATGCGATGGGCGATGCAAAACGGGAGAATTTCGACGGCATGCTTTCCATGGTGAGCATGAATCGCGACGATATTTTGTTCTTTGGCGAAGCGGCCGAAATCTTCGATGTCGTTGAGGTGATAATAGTTGATGAGAGGAAACGGATGGCTGCTGTCATCGGCGAATGACCCAATCATGATCGGGCGGTATTTTTTTAAATGAACCATTTGGTTGTAAATAAAACGTTGATTGATTTTCATTTTTTCATGAAGAAAGTGGGCGATCGTTTGTTTCATGTTTCTCTATCCCTCGCTTTTGAGAAAATCGGACAAGAATGCGAATTTTTTTGTTTCCTGTTCGGCGAGGCGGGTGAGCAAGTCCAAGGACGCTGGGCTGTTTACCGCCCGCTTTTGCTTTTCTTGGCCGACCGTTTCGCTGTAAAACACGTGCGGAAACATGGCATCAGCCAAATAGACACTTTTGTATGGAGCATACAGGGAACAAACGGAGAAATAAAGGTCAAATAGCAGCTCCGTTCGTTTTACCGCATCGTTTTTCGGGTTTTTCGTCAAAGAAATAAGCAAAAAGCGAAAATCATCAAGCGGAAGACCATAGTAGGCGAGGTCAAAGTCAATCATCATGATTTCGTGGTTTTCCGCCAATAAAAGGTTGTTGCTGTTGTAATCCCCGTGGCAAATGGCCTTTCGTTCTTTCGCTGAGCGGCAAAAATCAGCTAGATTGCTTTTTTCAAGCCATGCATAACTTTGATTCGCGATTCCAGCCATCTGTTCCATTATATGAGAAAGAGCGTCACTATGATCGATGGCCTTTGCCTGCTCCTCTAACTGTGCTGCTTTTTGCCGATGTGCGCTCAGCACGTCTTTCGGCTCCGGAAACGATGAAGGGCAGGGGCCGGCCCAATCGGCAAACAGACTGTGAGCATGAAAGCGGGCGAGCCCTTCGATCCGTTGTTGGAAAGAGGGCTTCGTTCCGCTTGGGACGATGTAGTCCATCAAATAGTAGTAATGGCCTTTTCGGTGGATGTAATATTGGTCTGTTTTCGTTTGGAAGATTTTTGGGACATGAAATCCTTCTTGGTACAGCTTTGAATGAAGCAAAATCGGAAAATTCGTTTTGTCTTCGCTCAGCCGTTTCAGCACGTACCGTTCCCTCGTTTTTTTGTTTCGCACAAGCCATACTTTTTCTTTTTTCAGTTCCTTCATGATATCGACTTCAGTTCCAGTCAGGTCGTAACGGCTTAAAATGTCAAACAACAAGCGAGATCGTTTCGAAGCCAAGATCAGTTCCTCCTAGCATCCATTGTCGATTGATAAAAGTGTATGTAATACGAGAAGAGAATGTATAGACAAGCGTACTAGTCAATGAGAAAACGGCGTCGCCAAAAAAATAAGCGCCGACCGCGCTGGTTGGCGTCAGCCGGCTGTGCTTTCTTTCTTGGTTATTCTTCCTCGTCATCCGAATCAGCGGATGAAGCCGGCCGCATGGAAACAGGGAGATCGATTGCGGTGATTGTGGTTGCATCGATCGCAAGGGAGCGCCCCCCGTCTTTATAAAAGCGGTCAACCAACAGTGAGACGTTGTTCGTCCGCGGCTCGAAGCCGAGAAAAAGCGCATTGTAATGCGTCTCGTTGGTGGTGTGCACGTTAACCTCAGTGTTGAGTGGAAGCGCGGTCAGCTGTTCGTAAAGAGCACGGGGAAGGCGGGGTCGGGTTGGGCGTCGGTTGAAAAAGACATGGTACATCGCTTCGCCTCCTTTCTTGTCCCTTGTGTTAAAAACCTATACTCCATCATATGATTGGCTTAGGAGAGCGTTTGGGCAAACGTCCGCGGCAAAGAGAATTCACTGGTTGCCAAGTTAGAACGACGGAGAGGTAATCGGTTTTTTAGCGGTCATGACCGACGGAAAGGGGGAGGGGAGCATGGACGATCCATTTTCATTTGTCCTTCTTTGTTTAGCCAGCTTTCGCCTGACAAGGCTGATTGTATATGATGCGATCACCGCCTGGATTCGCCGTCCCTTTCACGAATGGACGGAGCAGGAACTTCCAGACGGAAGCAAACAAGTATTTCTTTCTTTCAAGGGAGGCGGGCTGCGTCGCTGGTTTGGCGAACTGCTGAGCTGCTATTGGTGCACGGGGATCTGGTGTGCGGCGTTTTGTTATACTGGCCTAATGCTTTGGCCGAATGTTTTTGAGCCGCTCATTATGCTTCTAGCGATTGCCGGCGGGGCGGCGATCATGGAGACGATCGTCAGTAAATGGCTGTCGTAAGGAGAAAGGCGGCTATTGAGATCATGACACAGCCAATGAGGGATGCCGGCGGGCGTCGTTTTGGCCAAAAAATGGACAGCGAACCGCTGATGCTGGTTGGGCAACGTTCGCTGAAGGAATGGGCGGTGTGGATGGAAGTCGTCAAGCCGTCGCCAGCCGGTGATGCAAAAACAGCCGCGCAGCTTGTCGGGATGACGTTGATGGAAGGAAACGTCCAACTGCTATTGTTTGAAATAGGAAATAGCGGAGCCGGCCCAAAATGGCCGGCCCAAACAGCAGGTGCGCCGCTGGTCGGCATGAAGGCGGAAAACGAGTGGGTCACCATTGAATGGCAATATGGTTGGCGGCAGGAACGCCCTTTGGCAGTTCTGCGCAATACACGAATCCATCAACCGTCAATGAGCGGGCATTGCTGGACGGGGGAACAGTGATTTCAAACTGGGAAAAGCGCCGCTCCTCGCCTGGTTCAAGCGGGGCGTCATAAAGCGGGGCAAGCCAGTATTCCCCGCTTTGCCGCACTTTTTCCCGCCAGTTTTCTTGGGTGAACGTCCAGCTTTCCGCGCTATTGGAGATCCGCGCTTCCTGCTCGGCCCGTCCGCTGTTTGGCAAAACCATTTTCCCGCTGAGCACCGCCGTTTTTGGAGGCGAAAGGCGGAGACAGACAATCAAATGGTGAAGCGGCGCTGTTCCGTGATTGCGAATGATGAAATCGCCGATGATGGTCAGCTCTTCCTCGTCAAGATGCGTCGGAATGACGACAGAGTAGTGAAACAACGACGACACAGCGGCAGCTCGTTCCAACACTGGTGTCTGTGTCTCTTTGGAGGTGCTGGATCGCGTTTCTTCGAGTGCAATTTCACACAACAGAAGCTGGCGTTCCAAGGCGGCGATTTTTTTCTTGTACGTTTCAACGTTGGTTGTTTCTGCTTCACGCAGCTTCTCTTTCAAATAGGCGCTGCGCATTTTTTCCTTGGCCAACTCGGCCTCCAGTTGCTGCATTTGTTGCCGGCATGAGGCTGCTTCTGACCGGTAGTGGATGATTTGTTGCTGCAGACGGAGATGTTGGTCGTTTTTGTTTTTCATACGGTTTCCACCCCTTCCATTCTCATCTTATGTATCCATTGCGGGCGCATGCCATATAAAAAAGGCTGTTGTTGGAACAACAGCCTGAACGGTGCAGGACGCTACATGGCCGGGAATACGTCCGGGCATTGCGGCGGGAATTTGGTTGTCGGGCAAAGCACGACTTCGGCCAATTCTTCGCGCGGTTGGCAGAAACGAGCTTCGACTTCGATTTTGACATCAGCTTCCACTTGGACTTCAAGGCATAAGGTGATGGAAACATCAAGTTGTGCAAAGTTGTCTGTGCAGACTAGGCTCGTGTCGCATTCGAAGAACGAAATATGGCAGTTGAGCTGCGTGCCTTCCGGGGCGCACAAGATGAACGTTTGTGCGGTAGCGAACGGAATTGGATTCGATTGGCAAATGACCGTGCCGGCTGGGCTGACAATTTGCACGACGACATGCCCTTTGATGAGCGCTTTGACTTTTTGCAACGTCACCGTTTCCCCAGAAGGAAGGGTGACGTTTACGGACTGCCGTCCGTTTGGCTGCGTAATTTCCTGGCAAATCAAGGCGTCCTGGTCAACGACCGAGTCGATCGGGTTTCCGTCGGCGTCTGTCAGGAAGCAGCGGATCGTCAAGTGTTGCGGGTTTGTATGTTGCGCTCCCAAAAAATCGCAAATCGTTCCTTCCCGATGGCAGTGATTCATCGGGAAAATCGCTTCCAAATCCTCGCCGCTGAAGCTTCGCAATGGCACATCGACTTGGCGCGTCACCCAGTCGTAAATTTTGCGCGTTCTGATGCATACTCTTTCTGTATCGCGACGGTGATGATGACCCATTTTTCTTCGTTCCTCCTATCGTTCAGTTGTTCCCCAACGCCTGGTGGTTTGGGACTACTGTATACTATGGAACGGATTAGGTAAATGTGTTGGGACAGATGCGGATTTTTTGCTGGTGGGTGCAGCCAACGATGAATCAAAGGGGGAGATGTCGAATGATGAAAGATAAACACGGGGCGATGAATGAAGAGAGAAGGGGGACAGGTGAACAGCGGCTTGCTGAGCGACTGGCGGAACTGGAGCGCCGGCTGAAAGAGGTGGAAGCCGAAAACATTGTGTTAAAGGAACTGGCTTACCAAAGCGCCAAGCGCTACGAGCAGCTCAAACAGCTGGCGAAGGAAAATGACGAGCTTCGCCGCCAGCTGTTGCAATCGCCATGGAGCGAAAAAACGGGCAAGACGGATGAGGACGAACGGCCGGACAGCTGGTTTTTCCGCACACTGAGACAAGAAAATGCCATCATGCCACACCCGGAGCGAAACGAAAAATGAGAAGCACCCTTGGCTTGCCAAGCCATACAATAGCAGTAGCCGCTCGCTTTTTCTTTCGCCGTTAGACATGGTTTGTTTTTATGCCGTTTCGATTAGAGACGAATCGTACGGAAATGGACTTGAACATCAATTGGTTGATCGGCGAGGGCTACACTTTTTCGGGATGGAGGGATGAGGAATGAAGAAGCCTACTCCGTCGAAACCGGTGACAAGGGTGCTTTCTTCGACAACGCAGCCTGTGCGGCGTCCGAGCGGATGCGGATGTGGTCGGCCAGCCGTCATCAAGAAGAAATAACGGAAATCTGTGAGAGATGCCTATACTTCGCTTCGCCTCCTTGCATAGTCTAACAGTGCAACTAGGCGAAAGGAAGGGGGGAAGGGCATGTCGGATCGGAAAAAAGCGAAAGTGATTCATGTCGATAAATTGATCATTCATGCCGATGACATCGTCATTATGCCGCGCGGCCGCATCCGCGATCCATGGTTGTTCCCGCACCGCGATGATACGGAAATGGAAGCCGTTGAAGATGTTCGGGACCGGGATAAGGAAGAACATGGTGAAGGAGGCCATGATCGAAACGAAGGAGAACGGAGACCGTTCTCGTGGATCTAGCCATAAAGCAAATGGGGGACGCAAACGGTGGAGCGTTTTAAAAATTACGGGCTTTGGCTCGGGGTCGGGTCGTTTGTCGTACTGGCGCTGGAGACGTTTGGCGTCGACATCGACCTTGGCAAGTATGAACAGTTGTATCATGCGTTATTAAGCATTTTGGTGATGGCCGGCATTTTAAACAACCCGTCGCTTGGCCGCGGTTATTCCGACAAAGTTGATGACAAGTCGTAAACCGCATGGGCGCCTGCAGAAGGCGCCCTTTTCGTGCCTGGAAAGGCTGGAGAGGCGGCAGAACGTTTTGCTGAAAATGACAATTATAATTTGGCGGCGAAAAACCATTCTAAACATTGTCACCCCCATCTTACACCATAAAGGAGGACATCCATTGTGACGGTTGCAACACAAGTGAAACAAACCTTGGCGGGGTTAAAATCGGCTCAAGCGAGCTTCGAAACGTTTGCTTTGCAAACCGAAAACCAAGCCGCAAAACAGCTTTACCAACAAGCTGCCCAACAAACGCAGGCAGTCATTGATTTGGTGAATGGGCGCATGCAAGAAATTCAAAACGAAGAGCCACAATATAAACAACCATAACCTTCGCTGAAGCGAATGGGGATGGTTCAGACGGAAAGGTTGGCACAGCACGCCGACCTTTCCCGACTTGGCGGAAATACATAAAAACGAATGGGTTGATGAAGATGAAAAAATGGTGGTTGGCGGCCGTCGTTGCGATGATCGTGGTCGGCGGCTGCGCCAAAGAAGAAACGGAACAAAAACAATCGCTGCAAGGGGCAAACCTGCTGAGAACCCAAACGTCCGGGACGGCAAAACATGCGGAACTGAACCAAGGTCCGGCCGAGCGGGCGGTCAGCTATTTGCGCGGGCGCGACGATGTTCGGGATGTGGTGGCAGTCAACAGCGGGGATCGGTTGCTCATTGCTTATCAAATTCCCCATATGAAGCGGTGGAGTCGAAAACAAATCGAGAAAGATATTGATCAAAAACTGCGTGGCATGTTTCTCGGCTACCATGTCGTTTCCTCGAGCGATTTGAAAATTTTTTGGAAGACGAAACAGCTGAAAGCCAATATGGATCACCGGCGTTGGGATGAACGAAAAGTCAATCGGGAAATCAGGCGCATTGAAAAGCTAAGCAAAGAGCAAACATAAGAGGTGTCATTATGGCGAATGAAAAACGGAAAAAGCTGACCCCGGTTCAGCAGGAATATCATTTATTCGAAAAAGAGCGGGAAACGAAGCGTCCTATTGTTCGCAACTGTGTTTGCGCGTTTCTCGTTGGCGGAATCATTTGCACGATCGGGCAGGCGATCTCTTATTTCTATATGTACTTCTTTGATTTCACCGAGCAAACGGCAGGCAATCCGACGGTGGCGACGATGGTCTTTTTGTCGATGATTTTAACTGGGCTTGGCGTTTATGACCGGATCGCCCAATTCGCTGGGGCGGGAAGCGCCGTGCCGGTGACAGGGTTTGGCAACGCCGTCATTTCCGCCGCTATCGAGCACCGCACGGAAGGGTTTGTGTTAGGCGTCGGCTCGAACATGTTTAAGCTTGCCGGCTCTGTCATTTTGTTTGGTACGTTTGCCGCCTTTGTCATCGCCCTTGTCAAAACGATTGCGACCCAGTGGGGGGGATTGTAATGCTGAAAGGACACCGCACATGGGTGTTTGCCAACAAGCCGGCGATCATCGCGACCGCTGCCGTCGGCGGGCCGTTTGAAGCGAACGGCCGCCTCGCGGAAGACTTTGATCTTCTTCATGAAGATTTATGGCTCGGAGAGGAGTCGTACGAGAAGGCGCACCGCGTGCTCATAGAAGAAGCAGCGTTTCAGGCGATGGAAAAAGCCGGCCTGGAGAAAGAAAACGTGCAATTTCTCATCGCCGGCGACTTGATCAACCAAATGACCCCGACAAGCTTTGCTGCCCGAACGCTCGGCATGCCGTATCTTGGTGTTTTTGGCGCCTGTTCCACTTCGATGGAAGGGCTGGCACTAAGCGCTTTTATTGCCAACTACGGCGGGGCAGATTATATATTAACCGGAGCCTCAAGCCACAATGCTGCTGTCGAAAAACAGTTTCGTTACCCGACGGAATACGGCGGGCAAAAGCCGCCGACAGCGCAGTGGACAGTAACGGGAGCTGGCGTGGCGATCGTCAGCCCGAAAGGGGACGGGCCGCGCGTGACGGCAGCGACGATCGGCCGCGTTGTGGATATGGGGCTTGCCGACCCGTTCAACATGGGTGGAGCGATGGCGCCGGCGGCGGTCGATACGATTGAGGCGCATTTGCGCGATAGGCAAATCGATGCATCGTATTACGATTTGATCGTCACCGGCGATCTAGGGCGAATCGGACGCCAAGTCTCCCTTGACTTGCTGCGTCAGCACGGCATTGACATCGATGAAGAGTGCTACCAAGATTGCGGGCTGCTCATTTACCGCGATGGGCAGCCGGTTTTGTCCGGCGCAAGTGGGGCGGCTTGTTCTGCTGTCGTCGTTTACGGGCATCTCATCAAACGGATGCTCCGCGGCGAGCTGAAGCGCATTTTGGCAGTCGCGACAGGAGCGTTATTGTCGCCGCTATCGTTCCAGCAAAACGAGACGATTCCATGCATCGCCCACGCGGTGGCGATCGAGTATGGAGGTGAGGCGTAGCGTGTTGGCTATGTTTTTTTGGGCGTTTGTCGTCGGCGGGCTGATTTGCGTGATTGGGCAAATTTTGATGGATGTGTTTAAACTGACACCTGCGCATACGTTGACGATTCTCGTCGTTGTCGGGGCGATTTTGGATGGATTCGGTTTGTATGAGCCACTCATTGATTTTGCCGGCGCCGGGGCGACGATTCCGATTACGAGCTTTGGAAACGCGCTCGTTCACGGCGCGATGCAAGAGGCGGAAAAACACGGCATTATCGGCGTATTGACCGGCATGTTTGAAGTGACGAGCGCCGGCATCTCCGCGGCGATCGTCTTTGGGTTTATCGGGGCGCTCTTGTTCCGCCCGAAAGGATAGGAGGGATCTTCCATGACCGTTGTTTCACAGGTGAAACAAACGTTGGCGAGCTTAAAAGGCATTCACGCTGGGCTGCAACAGCTGGCGCTCACTTCTCAAGATGAAACGGCGCAGCGGACGTTTCATGAAGCGATGCTTGCGACAGAGGAGATCATCGCGGACATCAAAGACCGGATCGGCCGGCTCGAGTTCGAAGAGCCGCAATATCACGGAAAGTAAGGAGCATGATCGATGCCTATATGGTTAGAAACCGCCATTCGTTCGATTTGCATTTTAATCGGGTTGTTTGTGATCACCCGCATTCTCGGCAAAAAGCAATTATCAAAATTGTCGTTTTTTGAATACATCGTCGGCATTACCGTCGGCGATATCGCTGGAACGATGTCGGTCGACTTAGGAATTTCGCTGCAAGAAGGCATCACCAGCATTTTGATTTGGTCGCTGTTTCCAGTGGCTGTCGCTCGACTCTCGCTGCGCAACAAGAAATTTCGCGATTTTGTCGAGGGCAACTCCACGGTTTTTATTAAAAACGGCAAAATTTTAGAGGAAAATTTGAAACGGGAGAAATATACGGTTGACGAGCTGCTCGAACAGCTGCGCAAAAAAGATGTGTTTCGTGTCGCCGACGTCGAGTTTGCGGTGCTTGAGCCGAACGGCGACTTGAACGTGTTGCTGAAGCGGGAAAAGCAGCCGCTCACCGTCGGCGACGTGTTCCCAAACCCGCCGCGGGAAAAAGAGCCGCAAACGGTCATCATGGACGGCATGATTTTGGATGAGCCGCTCGCTGTGATGGGGCTTGGCCGCGGCTGGCTGAAGGAACAGCTTGACAAACAAGGAGTGGCGATTGAAAATGTGTTTCTCGCCCAAGTCGATTCATACGGACAGCTGACGATCGATTTGTACGATGATAAGATCCAAATTGCCGAGCCACAGGAGAAAAAGCTGCTCTTGGCCGCGATGAAAAAAGTGCAGGCTGATTTGGAGTTGTATGCACTGCAGACGAACTCTGAAGAGGCGAAGGCGCTGTATGAACGAAACGCCGCAAAAATGGCGGAGCTTGTGCAAAAAGTCGAACCGCTCTTGCGAAACTGATGACACAGGAGGAAAAGACGATGAAAGAGAAACGGACAAAAACGACGGATGAGGAAATTCAAATCCAATTGAAACGAAATGGGCGCTCCGAGCAAACGCGGACGACCGATGAGGAAATCTCGATTGAATTCATGTTTGACAGCCCGCAGCTGACGCGCCAGCCGAAAGACTACGACGAAATCGAATATTGACAGCTTCCGTTTCCACAATCGTCGATCCATAAGGAGCTGTCTGTTCATTCGCATGGCTGTCCGGGAAGGAAAACTTCCTTCTCGGACAGCCTCTTTTTGTTGCCCTTCTTCTCTGGCGACGCAAGGGCGCCGGCCCGCCTTACTCTGGCAGAGACTGCAAAAAGGCGCGCACCTCTTCCGGCGTTTTGGCGTCAGCGCTGTGCAGATGAGCCATTTTTTCTCCTTTGCGGAAGACCAACAGGCTCGGGATGCCAAGTACCTGGTATTTCTCGCCAAGTTCCGGAAACTGGTCACGGTCGATTTCAAACCAATCATATTGTCCATAGTCGCGAACGATGTCATCGATGAACATATTGAGGCGCACGCAGTCTGGACACCAAGTTGTGTAAAACTTCATAATTGCTGGCTTATCGCCGGAAATGGCCGCCTCGAATTGCTCAACTGTTTCAATTTGTCTCACATTCGTTCCCTCCCTTTCATGTTGCCGTTCATCTTTACTTTACCATATGGCAAGGCAAAAAAAGAACGGGGACGCCTTCACCTCGGGCAGTCGTTTTTGCATACAACAGTAAGAAAGGAGGGGAAAGTGTGAGCAAAGAGTTGGAAAAAGCGCTCGAAAATTGGGTTGCGTCGCGCAAAGAAGGGCATGAAACGTTCATCCGCCTGTTTGAACAATGGGGAAAGGACTTTAACAAACAGCTGCAAGAAATCGAAAAATTGAACAATGGATTTTTAAAAAGTGTGCAAGGCAACTTGGACTACATCGAGCAATGGTTTGCGAAGAAGGAGCGGGAATTTGCCGAGCTGTTCCGCCGATTTGGATGACAAAATGCCCTTGCGCCCATACGTCTCGATGCGCGGATGAATACGATACAGTAAACAAAGAAGGAGGTGCATCATGATGGGCTTCTGCGGCTATGGATTTCCGTACTACGGCTACGGCTATGGCGGTGGCTATGGCGGTGGCTTTGTGCTGATTGTCGTGTTGTTCATTTTGTTGATTATTGTCGGCGCGGCATTTGTCGCCTAACGGAAAAAGCGAATGGGATACGGGCCGTTTCGGCGCCACGGAGCGGCTCGTATTTTTCTTTCCATATTGATGCACGCTGAGGCGGTGGCATCATACGATATAGAAGGGAGAAGGAGGCGGAACGATGGATCAGCAATTTTTTAAAAACATCGAAAAGAAAACAGGTGTCAATATGAAAGATGTCTTTGAGCTCGCCAACTCGCTGCAAAACGCCAATTTCAGCGATGAAAAAACGGTGCGCCAAGTCGTGAAACGGGTGGCGCAAATCGCTAATCGAAAAGTGCCAAAGGAGCTCGAAGACCAAATCGTCAAGGCCATCGTCCATAACGGCAAGCAAATTGATTTCAATACCATTGCCAATATGCTGAACAACAAAAAATAAGCGAAAGGGAGCTTGCGTGTGCACAGCTCCCTTTTTTGCCCTCTCTGCCTAAGCAAAAGAAAAGGTGTCTACAGATCCCCCAGCACTTGATGCCATGTAGGCGAAGGACGTTCAATCAGCTGGTTATTCGAGCGATTTCACCATCGTGACATGTGGAATGCCAGCGTCCATAAAGACACCGGAGACGGTCGTGTAGCCGAGCTTTTTGTAAAACGGTTCCGCGTGCGTCTGGGCGTTCAGTTTCGCCGTTTTCGCCCCTTTTGTTTTCGCCAGCTGTTCGATCGCTTCCATCACCATCCGTCCGGCGCCGCGGCCGCGGTAGGACGGCAGGATGCAAATCCGCTCGATTTTGCCGACGCCTTCGTCAATGAAACGGAGCCGCCCGGCGCCAATGGGGGTTGTGTCATCATACAACACGAGGTGGAACGAGTCGTCCTCGAATGCGTCGATTTCCTCTTCTTCCGGCACGTTTTGCTCTTCGATGAATACAATCCGGCGGACGCGCAAGGCGTCTTCGTACAAAGCGCGATCTTGCGTTGTGCCAATCGCAACGTTCATTTCACACCGTTTCCTTTCCTCCGACGATAAACGTTTCATAGACGGTCCACGAGCCGTTTTCCAGCTGATAGAGAAGATGGAAGCGGTCGACGATCTCCTCGAAGTGCACCTCTTGCAGCTTCAGCTGGCTGTAGACGTCCGCATATTCTGCGCCCGGCAAATCGCGGCCGATCGTAATGTGAGGCACGAACACAAACTCCGGCTTTCCGGCGAACAAGCCGCTGTGCAGTTGTTCATGAAGGCGCTCGAGCACGTCGTTTGGCTCCACTTTTAAATAAATGATGTTGCTTGTCGGGTAAAACGAGCTGAATTTCGTCACTTTGATCGGAATGGGAGGTGTTTCCGCCGCAATGCGGCGCAACTCTTTCGCCATTTTTTTATTTGCTCCTCATCCGCTTCAAATGGGTATTTCAGCGTAATATGCGGCGGGATGAGGGCGTAATGGCTGTCGTACCGTTTCCGGTACGAGTTGGCGAAGTCCTGAATCCGTTTTGGCGGAAAGATCACAATGCCGTACTTCATTTTGTTTTCCCTCCTTGAACCAGTTCTTTTTCCACGCGCAGGAAACGCACGGAATGGATGCGGCGGCTTCGACATCTTTGAAGTTGCTCCGTTTTGTCCTATAACGATAAAACAGCGGCTACGGCCCGGGGTACATCCGGCTGCCAATACGTCCACGCATGGCCGCCTTCGAACTCATGGTACGTATAAGCAAACCGTTTTTCCATAAACAAGTCCCGCGCCATTCGATTCGGGGTGATAAAATCGCGCACATGGCCATCCGTCGTTTTCACCGCTGTTTCCTCTGTGCCAACAGAATGGTAAAGCGAAAGGAGCGATGGATCGCGGAATGAGCGGATGCGCGCCAATGCCGAGTCATCGATATAGGGGGACTGCATGGCGATTTTCCCAAATGTATGCGGATACAACAACCCGGCTAGAAGCGACACCGTTCCGCCGAGCGAATCGCCGATCAGCGCCCGGCCTTTGCCCATTTGGTATGTCGGCAGTTCGCGGTCCAAAAACGGGACGAGTTCATGGGCTAAAAAACGAAGGTATGCTTCGTGCTTTCGGCCTTCCGGGTGGTATTTCTCGTAGCGGTCGTTGACGTTCCGATACGGGATGCCGACGACGATCGTCCGGTCGATTGTTCCTTCTGCCATCAGCGTTTCGATGACGGTTTTCATTTTTCCATACATAAAATAATCTTTGCCGTCTTGCGCGATTAATAAAGAATATTTGTAAAGCGGCGAAAAATTGCTTGGCAAGTAGACGAGCAGTTCGATTTCTTCTTGCAGCTCTCCGCTGTACAACTTGCAGTCGCGCATCGTTCCTGTTGCTGTCGCCATGACCATCCTCCATGAAAGCGTAAGTTCATCTGTTATTGTAACATATTTGCGCCAAAAGATGTTAACGAAGGGCTCGAATTTTTTGCGAATTTGCCGAATCGTGCCATTCACAAAAAAATGGCTTGCAAAAACGGGGGGAATGCGCTACATTTTTTATTAAAATTAGAAAAATTGAATACGCGTCTCATTCTTATCAAGAGAAGCGGAGGGAACTGGCCCAATGAAGCTTCAGCAACCAGCCGCCCGGCGGCCAGGTGCTAAATCCAGCGAATTGAGCATTCAATTCGGCAGATAAGAAGAAGCATGACCATGTGCGTATGGAAAAGTCTTCTTCTTAGAAGACTTTTTTTATTTACTCAAGCGGCCGCTCCCTCAACCGAGAGGCGTCGAGGATCAAGGCGCTTGGCCGCTGCCTGACCCACAGCGCCGTTTCGTTGGGCGTTAAGTGGTCGGCCGTTGATCCATGATGGAATTTTCAGCAGAAGGAGAGAGATGAGATGGAGAAACTGGAGACGTTGTTAGCGCAAATTGGCAACCGGAGCGAAACGGTGACGGGGACGGTCAACCCGCCGGTTTATTTTTCCACGGCCTATCGCCATGCCGGCATCGGGGAGTCGACCGGGTTTGACTACATCCGCACCGGCAACCCGACGCGCAAAATCGTCGAAGAAGCGATCGCCAAACTCGAAGGCGGCGACCAAGGCTATGCGTTCAGCTCCGGCATGGCCGCCATTCAGACGGTGCTCGCCTTGTTTCAGAGCGGAGACGAGTTTCTCGTATCGGCCGACCTTTACGGCGGGACGTACCGCCTGTTTGAGCGCGGCTGGCGCAAGTACGGTCTTGGGTTTCATTACGTTGACTTTGCTGACCTCGATGCAGTGGAAGAAACCATAACGGAAAAAACGAAAGCCATTTTCTTGGAAACGCCGACGAACCCGCTGATGCAGGAGACGGATATTGCCGCCGTCTCCGAACTCGCCAAACGGCACGGGCTGTTGTTGATTGTCGACAATACGTTCTATACACCGGTGCTCCAGCGCCCAATCGAACAAGGCGCCGATATTGTCATCCACAGCGCGACGAAGTATTTAGGCGGCCATAACGACGTCTTGGCTGGCCTTGTCGTCGCCAAAGGCGAGGAGCTCTGTCAACGGTTGGCCGAGTACCATAACGCCATCGGCGCGGTGTTGTCGCCGTTTGATTCGTGGCTATTGATTCGCGGGATGAAAACGCTGGCCCTAAGGATGCGCCAGCATGAAGAAAACGCCAAGCGCATCAGCGCGTTTTTGCGCGAACATGAGGATGTCACGGATGTGTTGTATCCAGGAAGGGGTGGAATGCTGTCATTTCGAATTGACGATGAAAAGTGGGTGAATGGGTTTTTAAAAAGCTTGCGCCTCATTACGTTCGCGGAAAGCTTAGGCGGAGTCGAAAGCTTCATCACATACCCGGCGACGCAAACGCACGCGGACATTCCTGAGGAAATCCGCATCCGCAACGGCGTCTGCAACCGACTGCTCCGTTTCTCGGTCGGCATCGAACATGCGGATGATTTAATCGCCGATCTGGCGCAGGCGTTCAAAAACATGAAAGAGGTGTGAGCGATGGAACGGGAATGGTCGTTTTCAACGAAACTGCTCCATAACGAATGGAAAGTCGATCGCCACACGGGGGCGGTGAGCGTGCCGATCCAGCACGCTTCCACGTTCCATCAGTTCGATTTCGACTCGTTCGGAAAATACGACTACAGCCGCTCTGGCAACCCGACGCGCGAGGCGCTCGAGGAAACGATCGCGGCGTTAGAAGGCGGCGTGCGCGGATTCGCCTTCGCCTCCGGCATGGCGGCCATTTCGACGGCGTTTTTGCTTTTGTCCAAAGGAGATCATGTGCTTGTGACGGAAGACGTCTACGGCGGCACATACCGGATGATTACGGAGGTGCTCGGGCGCTTTGGCATTGAACATACGTTTGTCGATATGACGGATTTAAACGCGGTGGCGGAAAACATCCAGCCGAACACGAAAGTCATTTATATAGAAACGCCGTCCAATCCGCTTCTCAAGGTGACTGACATTCAAGAGGTCGTCAAGCTGGCGAAAGCGCACGGCTGCCTGACGTTCCTTGACAATACGTTTATGACCCCGGCGCTGCAGCGTCCGCTTGACCTTGGCGTCGATATTGTCCTTCACAGCGCCACGAAATTTTTAGCCGGCCATAGCGACGTCGTCGCAGGATTGGCGGTGGTGAAAGATGAAGAATTGGGAAAAAAATTGTACAAACTGCAAAACGCGTTTGGCGCCGTCCTTGGCGTCCAAGATGCGTGGCTTGTGCTGCGCGGATTAAAAACGCTCCACGTCCGGCTGAAGCAGTCATCTGAATCAGCGGCTGCCATCGCCCAATATTTGGATTGTCACCCAAAGGTTGAAAAAGTGTATTATCCGGGGCTTTCGCACCACCCAGGCCATGACATCCAGTGCCAGCAAGCGGCCGGGTTTGGCGCCGTCTTGTCGTTCCGCCTTGCCGATGAAGAATCGGCCCGGACGTTCGTCCGAAACGTCCGTCTGCCGGTGTTTGCTGTCAGCCTTGGGGCGGTCGAGTCAATTTTATCGCACCCAGCGAAAATGTCGCACGCGGCCATGCCAAAAGAAGAGCGGCTTCGCCGCGGCATCACCGACGGCTTGCTGCGGCTGAGCGTCGGGCTGGAGGATGTGAACGATTTGATCGCCGATTTTGAGCAGGCGCTGTCGTTTGTTCAGGAGCGGCCGTCAGTTTCAACGCCATAGCAATCAGCCCGCCAAGCCTTCAAAGCTCGGCGGGCGGTTCAAGATGCCGCTGAGGTGGACAACAGCTTCTCCTCTTGTAAGTGTTTCAAAAAAAGGTCGACGAGTTCGCTGTCCCACTGCGTTCCTTTTCCTTTTCTCAAGATGTCTGCCGCTTGACGAATATCCATGCCTTTACGGTACGGACGATCCGAAGTCATGGCATCAAATGCATCGGCCACGGCGATGATTTTGCCAAACAACGGAATGTCATTGCCTGTTAAACCATCTGGGTATCCCTTGCCATCGATGCGTTCGTGATGGGAGCGTATGCCGGCTAGAAGCGGTTCGATTGGTTCGATCGGCCTGACTTCCCGCAAAATGGCCTCCCCAAGGGCAGGGTGTTTTTTGATCCAAGCAAATTCGTCATCGCTTAATTTTCCGTCTTTCAGCAAAATGGCGTCCGGAACGCCGATCTTTCCGATATCATGCAGCAGAGCGGAACGATACAAGGCATCAAGCTGTTCATTCGGCAGAGAAAGCTGCTTGCCGATTGTCAGCGCGTAGCGGGCTACGCGCTGGGAGTGCCCAGCTGTATAAGGATCGCGGGCGTCAAGCGCCGCTGTCAAGACAGTGATGAAACTGTTGAGCAGTTCTTTGTTCGTTCGATCACGCCGATGCACAGCATCGATCATATGATTGAATCCGCGAAGCAAATACGCAAATTCGTCCGTATAGACATTGTGAGCGATCAGCTCATACATTTCGTTTTCCGCCCGTTTCATATGACTTAACAGCACACTGACCGGCTCATTGATCTCATCGACCAACAAGCGGGTCAAAAAAACGGAGAAGGCGGTCGAAAACAACAAAATCACGGCTGCCCAGGGCCAATACGACCAGTGGGATGCACTCGGACCGGCGAGCGACCATTTGATTTCCGTCGCTAAGCTGAACAAGAGAACAGGAAACGTGCTGCTGAACAAGACCGTCAGCTGCAGTTTCATTTTGAGCGGCACCGGAAGCGGCGGGCGTTTTTCATCAATTCCGCCAGCCTTCGTAAGCAAATGCGCCATCAGCGGCCGGCACGCCTTCGTTGTCAAGAAAAATTCAATCAATGCATGGAGCGACGCGATCAAAATGGCTCCGATAAAGGCGTACAAAATGTATCGATAGGGAAGGGACAGCACACGGTAGTGGATGCATAAAGCCGTCAGCCCCATGCCGGGAATCGACAGCCCAAACAAGTGCGGGCCTAAAATGCGGCGCACCGCCAATAGCGGCAAGCGGCGCGCTTGTTCTAGCGCCTTGGCTGCCAATTCCTCGTCCGGCTGTTTGACGGAAAAAAAACGGCGAATCGGCGCCAAGTCACGGCGAAACACGATCCACTCGGCTGCTCCCATGACCATGGCTGAGAACAACAAAATGCCAATCAGCCATTTCGCTTCTTCCCATGAGATGGCGAGCGTCGTCAACATTAACGTCGAGCCGACGCCCATCACCGCAATCGCTGAGCCGGTAACATAATGACGCAACAACTGGTGCACGAATGAACGATACATGGTTTTCCGCCTTTCTTTTAAGGCTATGGGCTTATTTCTAATATACTAATTCTCGCTTGATAGAACAATCAGAATGTAGAAAAAATACGATGTCGAACCGTTCCAACACGGATTATTCCTTTGGGGGAAGGCACCTTTCCTTTTTTCATCATGAACAGCGATTTTTTTAAAAAAGTTGTTGACAACCAACTTGCCCGTTTATATAATTAAAAATGTGTTCGATAGCGGACAATAAAATATGATTCCGTAGCTCAGCTGGGAGAGCGCCACCTTGACAGGGTGGAGGTCGCTGGTTCGAGCCCAGTCGGAATCATCAAGTGAAATCCCTTGAGCTGGAAGGCTTCAAGGGATTTTTTATTTCTGTTGTCATTCGTTATTTTTGGTGTTTTTGGTGACTTGGTGTGATTTTTGGAGTGATTGATTTAAAACTCACATTTCGCACCCTCTCGACAAAAATCGGGAGGATTTTTTTATCTTCCTGTCGAATGAACCCTTGAAACACAAGGAAAGCAAAGGAGTTTCTACATCATGAGCGTTCAAATCCGTGCCATTTATGAAATTCGTTTGGTGTAGTAAGTAGCCCACGAGAGCAAGCCCAGCACTTGGAGTAATCGCTTCATCTGTCAACACAAACCGAATCGGGAAATCTTTCATGACATTCACCTACTTGATGAAAAGTCGTTAACGTCGTTTTCCCTTATCATATCCATGGTTTGCGACTATTGTAAAGATGTTTTGTCACGGATTCAGGTGTCATTGCTAGTTCAGGACCAGGAATAACAGACCTCGTAACTCATAGCCCAAATTTCTACTACCTTCATTATGGTATACATGTTGGACAAGTAGATCGCCTAACTTTCTTTGGGGATGCAAACCAAAAAATCACTGGTTACTTTGTTGATTGCAGAAAAGGATCTCCTACTCTCCATAAACAAGTAATATTAGAATTTTATCCTGATCCTTCAAAAAAATTATATATTGACAGAGGTATTGCTCACACCTTTGATGGTCTAGAAAATGTTTTAACTCGAGATGAACCAATATGGTATATGTCTGCTGGTAATAAAGATTACAACATAGCTAATGACGTAATTAATGTTAAACGTGATACACCATTAGATGATTTTCCTGTTGTGACAATAAATGAATTTCCTATACCAAGAAAAGCATATGAGTTTGTTCTAGAGCTCCAGCATCTGACAATGGTCGAATTACAACATTATCCAACAAGAATACCAATTACTATTAATGGAGAGAAACGGTATGTAAATTTAAAACCGAAAGTTCAGGAACAGAGGTGAAAATATATGGAACTTAGAATATTGGAAAAAAGTGATATAAACGGACTTTATTGGGGTAAGAACTATTATGTTCAAACTGGTCAAGAAAGTTTTACACTTGTTGCTAACCCTGGTCCATTAATCAGTGATATGATTTATTTTTCTATTGATTCTACAGATCATTTCACAATACAAGTGGGACAAATCGATCGCTTTACTTTTTTCGGAGACCCAGAACAGGAAATTACCGGTTTATTTGTAGATTGTCGTAAAGGATCTCCTACTTTACATAAAAAAGTAGAATTAAAATTCAAACCTGATCCTAGAAAACATCTTTATATTGAGAGAGGCATCGCTAAAATGTTTACCAACATGAAAAACATCACCGTTCGATCAGAACCTATTTGGTTTTCAACTAATGTCAACACAGAATATAATATAGGAAACGACAGGTTAATTGTACCAAGGGATACTGAATTAGAAAATTTCCCAATTGTACAAATAAATGAACTTCCTTTGCCTAATAGAGCTCTACAAGTGATTCTTGAGAGAGAACAACAAATTTTAAGGGAGAACAAGGAGTACCAACAATCCTTTGATCTTTATATGGGAGGTTCCAGAAGCAGGGTTACAATTAAAAAGCGAAATTAACTTTTATTGAAAGGAGGTGAGCAATAATGGCTTTAATAGAAAAAGTACATTCTTCTTTAGAAGAATTACAAGAGTTAGTGAATCAGACTACAGATCCATTAGAGCGTGAAGGTTTAATTGCCTTCATTAATTGTATCACTCCTCACTTAGAAACAGCCTCTGCTACTTTCTTAGGGAAAATCGCTCAAGTAATTGGTTCTGATATTTCAGCAGCTGGATCTATAGAGGAAGCTTTAGAGGCTTTAAAAGAGAACTTCGAGATTGAAATTGAGTAGGAGAGAAAAGTATTACAAATTTTCTCCCCTACCATACCATGTACTTAAAATCGGGAAATCCTCTATAATAGAGGATTTCTCAATTTTACCATATCATTTTAATTAAAGGAAGATGTTACATATGAAGGCAATATATAAAAATAAAGCATTTCTGTTCATAACCTCGAGTCATTTTATACATAAAATAGCAGAAACTCTTTATGATCTAGCCATCCCTTTACTGGTTTTACAGGCAACAGGCTCTTCTTTACTCATGGGAGCAATGTATGCATTGGGCTTTTTTGCTGAATTTTTAGTTAGCTTCTTTGGTGGAGCGATCGTAGATAGCGTAAATAGAAAGAAATTATTAATGTTTATATCCACCCTACAAGCTTTGTTCATTAGCATACTTCCTATATCTGCTTCATTTGAATTCTTTAATATAATAATTATTTTTTTAGTTGCGTTTGTTCTTGATATTTGCATCGCTATATATAGAATTGCGGATATATCTATTATTCCTCAATTAGTTGAAAAAAACATTTACCTGAAGCTAACGGTATTATGCAAATGGCAATTTCTACAGCAGAGGCTATAGGTCCAGCTATATCTGGATTATTAATCTCTACAATGGGATTATTTAACTCGTTATGGATAAATTTCGCAACTTTTATCATGTTGTTAACTACATTATCTTTAATTAGATATCAAAAAACGGAACCAAACAATAATATTACTTCTCCTAAACAACTATGGTCTTCGAGCATTCAAGGACTCCACTATACATTAAGAAATCCCTTATTCAGGTTAATATTAATTTGGAACTTGTTTGTTAACTTTGGACTGAGTGGGGCTGTCCTAATGATTTTGTTTCATTTGAAAGAAATAATAGGCCTAACAAGTTCTGAAATTGGTCTTGTTATGACAATGTCAGCATTAGGAGGAATTACTAGTGGAGCGCTATTCTCAAGGATTCAAGCTATTTTTAGCTCAGGTAAAATGTTATTAATGTCATCATTGACAACTTCTCTAGCATTATTCCTTTTTCCTTTCCAAGATAATTGGTTTTTTTCTGGTATTATGGTCTTTATACTAATGTTCAGTGTAGGACTAAATTCAAGATTAATTCATTTACTATTTCAATCTAGTGTTCCAGCTAATAAATTAGGGAGAGTAATAAGCGCCTCTAGATTAATATCTACCCTCTTAGCTCCTGTCAGTGTGCTCATTGCGGGATTAATTGCAAAAATAAATTCTGATTACGTATTTATTGGTGGCTCCATAATAATCGCTATATCAACCATCATTGCTTTAAATACAAACCTTAAGGAGGCAAACTGGTCTGTAAATGCGAAATCTATTGCGAATACAGAATCACAATAAACATTTACATAACCCGTGGTGCTAGATAAAATCAGACAAGCATAAAAATAGCCCTTGCATGAGGATCTCCTTAAAATGAAAGTGCAACCAAACATCAAAAGGAGAAGTTCCCATGCAAGAGCACTTTCATTTTACAACAGATCGTGTTAAACTTCCAAAACAATATGCATCGATTTTGCTTTTTGTATCGGCTCAACGATCGTATAACCTCGGTGACAAAGGGTACATCAGCCAAAAGCTGCAAAAGAAGCTGTACGAAGAGCACCGAGTCGCTTTTTGGACGCCCGTTCGAAAAAATCAGCGAATTCGCCAATCGGACGCATGGAAACAGTGGATGAAGCGAAAACGCAAAGTGGTGGAAACCGTGTTTTCGATTTTAGTCGATTCGTATCGGATCACCGAGATTCGAGCGAACTCGGTTTCTGGATTTGAAACGGCACTGGATGGTATTTTACTGGCTTACTCGCTTGTTGTTCTTGGGCTAGTTGAGCGTTAAGACTCAACTAGCACCACGGGTATGGAAATCTTTGTCCGAAACAATTCACAAAAAATTTAGCACATTCCTTCAGAAAAGGGGAGAGGGCTTCCTGAAAGAATGTGCAAAAAAATGGGCGTTTTGTGCTGAAATAAAATGATAATTTACAGCTGGCAAGACGAGACGAAATGGGGCTTTTGGTCGAGCTGAACAGCGCGGTCGGCACGCTGAAGGACGAAGCGAAAGAGAAACAGATGGCGGCCATGATCCGCCGGATCGAGTCGATGCCGGGATGCATCCGGGACTACCGGGAGTGGCTGTCGGAGCAAGGGGTGGAGACGACCGGCATGCGTCCGATGGGCCACGTCGAGAGCGTGATGAGCCGGTTTGCGCATCGGGTGAAATCCCGCCGCAGCTGGAAAGACCAAGGGTTTCGGGCGTTTCTGAGGGCGATGGCAGCCCGAATCGACGGGATTGGGTGGAGAAAGGGACCGTTGGAGGAGGAAGAGCCCCGGAGGGCAGCCTCGGCCTCGACGAAGTCCAAGCGGGTTGAACAGGCCAAACGGAAGGCCGGACGGTTGTGGGTGGATGTGGTGCGTCAGAATCTACCGTGTCTGCAACAGTCATCCGGGAGGCCGATCCATCAAGCGTTGTCGGCGCTCCGGGATGGTGGTTGGGTGTAAAAAAAATGGAATGTAATATGATCACCTCAAGATGAGGGATGAGAGTCCGAAAGTGCTCGCGATATCCATTCCTGAAAATGGTTCACTAACTAGTGATTGACAACTGCCGTAGTGAACCGAAAAATGTTCTCCACAAAGTCTTGACTGACTCGCTGTCCGCTCGTTTTTTGCCCTTTTTCATCCGACGTCACCTTTTGGCCCAGTCCCGAATAAAACAGAATAAGGAACATTGCCCACTTGATATGCGGCGTGATTCCGGCGATAATGGAAACGATGTGGAATGAATGCCGCCAAGCGGCACGGAAGAAGTAAAGAAGGTGAGACAGAACGATGAAACGTGCGGAACATATTTATCAAAGACTCGTAGAGATTTGTGGGGAAAGAAACGTCCTGCGCGATGAGCCGATGAAAAACCATACATTAGTGCGGATCGGCGGCAAGGCTGATTTTCTCGTTTGGCCGGAAACGTACGAGCAAGTCATCGAGGTGCTGCGGCTGAAAGAGGAGTACGGCCTGCCGTTTACCCTTCTTGGCAACGGTTCGAACGTCATCATCCGCGACGGCGGGCTGCGCGGCATTGTCATGCAGCTGAAGCATCTCAACCGCATTTGGCGTGAAGGGAACAACGTGATCGCCCAAAGCGGAGCGGATATTAAAGCGGTGTCGCGGTTCGCGCTCGAACAACATCTCACTGGGTTGGAGTTTGCCTGCGGCATTCCGGGATCGGTCGGCGGGGCGATTATGATGAACGCCGGAGCGTACGGCGGGGAAGTGAAAGATGTGCTTGACCATGTCAAGGTGGCGACGCTCGCGGGCGAGTTGAAAACATTGAGAAACGAGGAACTGGAGCTCGGCTATCGAACAAGCATCATCAGCCGGACGCACGATATTGTGCTTGAAGTCGTCTTTTCCTTGCAGCCGGGCGATTATGCACAAATTAAGGCAAAAATGGATGATTTGACGTTTCAACGCGAATCGAAACAGCCGCTTGAGTATCCGTCGGTCGGCAGCGTGTTTAAGCGTCCGCCGGGCTATTTTGCCGGCAAGCTCATTCAAGACAGCGGCCTTCAGGGGAAAGGGTTCGGCGGTGCGGAAGTGTCGATGAAGCATGCCGGATTCATCATTAACAAAAACAATGCGACCGCTGCCGATTACATCGCGACGATCGACATGGTGCGCAAAACCGTGAAGGAAAAATTCGGGGTCGATCTCGAATTGGAAGTCAAAATTATCGGCGAGGAATGACGGAGGATCCGAATCCGGTTTGCGGGTTCGGATTTTTCTCATTTCAACGAGAGGAAAAATGAAACAAACCGCCAATAGGTAAGAAAAGGGGTTATGAGTGGAGGAAGAGGATGAACCTTTATTTCATGATCAATCCAGCCGCCAAAAACGGCCGGTCCGTGTCGATTTGGAAGCAGCTGCAGCCGCTGCTCGATCGGGAAGGAATCGCCTATCAGGCATATTGGACGAGCCGAAAGGGAGAAGGAAAGGAAATCGCCCGACGAATCGGCGAGGAAAGCGCTGAGCCGACGGTGATCGCGGTGGTCGGGGGCGACGGGACGGTGCATGAAGTGGTGAACGGAGCGGGTTCGTTTCCGCACGTTGCGATTGGCTGCATTCCCGCCGGAACGGGAAACGACTTCGTCCGCGGCTTCCATCTTGCCCGAACATCGAAACAGGCGCTCCAACAGCTGTTGAATGGCGTTCGGTTAGGCAACACTTTGTCTTTCGATCTCGGCCGTTTTGCCAGCAGCGCCGTTCCGGACGGCGTGTTTGCCAACAGCATCGGCTGTGGTTTTGATGCCCATATCGCCCGCGCGGCCAACCGTTCCAAATGGAAAGGGCGGTTCAATCGCTTTGGGCTTGGCTCGCTTATTTACGTGCTTTATTTAGTGACAGAGCTATTCCGCTACCGACCCGTCGATCTTGACATTTGCATTGACGGGCGAAACTATTCATTTCAGCAAGCTTGGATGGCGACTATTTCCAACCATCCGTACTACGGCGGCGGGATGCGCATCGCCCCGTCAGCACGGGCGGACGATGGCCTTTTTCACATCACGGTTGTCGGGCGAATGTCTCGTTGGAAAATCCTTGCGCTGTTTTTAACCGTATTTTGGGGCGGGCATGTGCGAATGAAAGAAGTTTCCGTGTTTGCCGGGCGGAACGTGCGCATCCGCCCTGCCGCTCCCGTCCCCGTTCACGCTGATGGAGAGGAAGCGGGGGTGGGAGAGGTGTCGGCTTGGATAGAGGCTAGAGGACTGAGAGTGATCGGTGCGGAAACTTTGTGAATGATTGAAGTGATTGGTTGGGGATGACAATTCTCTGCATGTTGGGGTTTGTCCGTATTTCGAAAATCGTCTCGGAGTGGGAGAACCGCCATCACTCGACGTGAGCGTAAAGGAGAGAAGCGGTCGAAAGCAAAACGGGCAACTGAAGAAACAGGGAAAAGGGAGCGGCGCTGCACATGGCCAAACGCCAAGAGGGTGTCCCAAAAGGATCAGGACACCCCCTTTCGTCTCTCTATATACGGCATTGACCGCTTCTTCCGCACTATATTTCGTGTCTATCTTGAAGTCAGACAGCCTTTTGGGGCAGCCCCTTTCTCATCTTAAATGAAGAACTCATAATACGCAGGTGGCGGGAGTATGTCATTCGGAACTCATTTTCTATTGTTTTCTTTTTGCTTCGCTTTTTCAATGTTGCGGGCGAGCACTTCTTTCGCCCGCGGATTTTTTACCCGTTCGAGCGCGGCTTGCAAGGCCGTGATGTTTTGGGAAAACTTTTCTTCCAGCTGTTGGCGCAATGCCTCGACATCCGTTTCCGCTGTTTCTCCGTTTTGTTCGTCCGCTTGTTTTGTCTCTTCGTAGATGTCCCAAGCTGCCTCTTGTTGTTTCAGAGAGTTGGCGAGTATTTCTTTCGCTTGTTCGATGTCTCCTTGGTCAAGCAGCGCTTTCGCCTCAGCCAGCCGCTCCTCAGCGAACGCCGCGAGCCGTTTCGCTTTTTCGACATCGTCAAACGTAAGGGCAAGTTCAATTTTCTCCATCATCGTTTTGACAAAGTAGAAAAAGTCGCCGGGCAACAACATTGGAGCGTCGTGGTTGACGCTGGCGCCTGTTTCGGCCGCCGTGCTGACGTTTGTTTGTCCCCCAGCCCTTGTGCTGGCAAACACTGCTGGGCTGTAAGGAGCGAGCGCAACGGCTGCAGCGAGTGCTCCCGTCGACAGCACACGGGGGAGTGAGAATCGCTTGTTCATCACCATCGTTCCTCCTTTTGCTTTGGGTTTCGTTATAACGATTTCGCCGTTGGCGCGCCTTTTTTCGACTGTGGGAGCGAAAAATAAGACGAAAGAGGCAGAAAAATAGGAAAGAAAGGGAAACGGTGAGATTTCATTCACAGTTTGGCGGTCAGCCGCCTATTTGATATAATGGAAACAAGTTTGGTAAAGACGATATCCGAGGCGGCTCCTGCCAATTTGTTTGGTGGGAGTTTGTTTTTGCGATGAGCGCCCGGCAGGGGAAAACGGGATGGCCAATGCCATGCCGGGCGAAAACGAAAGGAGCAAACCGGGTATGACGGAGCGGGTGGATGATATTGTTGAGGTTTGTTTATTAGCGGGAAAATTGATGCTTGAAAGCGGTGGGGAGACGTATCGGGTGGAAGATACGATGGTGCGCATCGCCGCTTCGTTCGGTGTTTCCCGCTCTCACAGCTATGTGACCCCAACGGGAATCATGTTTTCCGTTGAGGGAACGAACGTAACACGGTTTATTCGCATTTCCGAGCGATCGACCGATTTATCCAAAGTGGCGCTTGTCAATCATATTTCCCGCCGCATCAGCAGCGGCGAACTGTCGCTCGATGAAGCGCGAAACGAGTTGGAACGCGTTCAGCAGCAGCCGCTCGGTTATCCGCTTTGGCAGCAAACCGCTGCCGCAGCCGGAGCGAGCGCTTGTTTTGCTTCGCTGCTAGGCGGCATGAATCATTTTCTCCCTTCTCTTCTTTCTGGGGGAATGGCGTTTTGGTGTTTTGAAATGATGCATCGGCTCGTGAAAATCCGATTCTTCGCTGAATTTTTTGCCGCTTTTGTCGCTGGTGGGATCGTGCTGTTGATGGAAAGGACTGGATTGGTCAGAGACGTCGGGAACATGATGATTGGCTCAGTGATGCCGCTTGTCCCAGGATTGGCGATTACCAATGCGGTGCGCGACTTGATGGCCGGCCATTTGATCGCCGGTTTGTCGCGCGGTGCTGAGGCGTTTTTAACCGCGTTTGCGATCGGCACCGGCATTGCCTTTATTTTATCGATTCGTTAGCAGGGAGTACCGATGATGATTGTGGAGCTGTTGCTTAGCTTTGTGGCGTCATCGCTGTTTGGCGTCATTTTCAATATTCCGAAACGATTGCTGCCGCACAGCGGATTTGTCGGCATGAGCGGCTGGGCGATGTATATGGCTGCTGCCCGGTCGGGGATGGACGGTGTCGCCGCCACGTTTGCAGCGGCGTTTTTCGTCGCTTTTGTAAGCAACGGGTTCGCCCGCCGCTATCGAACGCCGGCGACGATTTTTATCGTCTCTGGCATTATTCCCCTTGTGCCGGGCGGAACAGCGTTTGAGGCGATGCGCCATGTTGTCATGAACGATTACAATGCGGCGATTTCATTGGCGGCAAAAGCGTTCATGATTTCCGGGGCGATTGCGATGGGGCTCATTTTTTCTGAGGTCGTCAACCAACTGGTAAAGCGTCGCCCGTAATGGTACGTGTCTGTTTTTCCAATCGTTTGCCTATCGTTGTATTTGTTTGTCTGAATATTATAATGAATATAACGATGTTTTTTCTATCGATTTTGAAACAGCGGGGGAGAGCGGAATGAAAGACATCATTGAGCAGATGAAAGCGGAGCTATGGGAGATTTTCGATCACCTTCATCGCCATCCAGAAATCAGTTGGGAAGAGTGGCAAACGACCAAATTTCTCCGCCGAGAGTTGGAGCGCGAAGGGTATCGGGTGCGGACGTTTGCCGATTGTCCAGGCGTGGTGGCGGAGATCGGCACGGGGCCGTTTATGGTCGGAGTGCGCAGTGATATGGATGCGCTTTGGCAAGAAGTGAACGGTGTTTGGCAGCCGAACCATGCGTGCGGGCACGACGCCCACATGACGATCGTGCTTGGGGTGGCGAAGCTGCTTCGCCGCATCGGCTATGAGCCGCCGGGGACGCTCCGGTTTTTGTTCCAGCCGGCCGAGGAAAAAGGCACGGGGGCGCTGAAGATGATCGAAAAAGGAGCGGTCGACGGCGTGTCGTTTTTATACGGCGTTCACCTGCGGCCGATTCAAGAAGTGAAAGGCGGATATGCGGCGCCCGCGATCATCCATGGGGCGGCGCAATGCATCGAAGGGCGGATCCGCGGCGTGGCGGCGCACGCGGCGCGGCCGCATTTAGGCGTCAACGTCATTGAAGTCGGCAGCGCCATCGTGCAGGAGCTCGGCAAAATTCATCTTGATCCGCAAGTGCCGGCGTCGATCAAAATGACGAAGTTTCACGCCGGTGAAAAAGATGCGAACACGATCCCGGACTACGCGGAATTCGCCCTTGATTTGCGGGCGCAAACGAACGAGGCGATGGAGCGGCTCGTCGAGGGGCTGCGCCATGTGATCAATGGGGTCGCTGCGATTTACGGAGCTGATATTGAGCTTGTTGAGCGGACGCGCATCGTTGCCGCTCATCCTGATCCAGATGCGGTGCGGCTGATGGAGGAGGCGATTATCACGACTTTGGGGACGGAAAAATGCGTTCCGCCGGTCGTGACGTCGGGAGGAGAGGATTTCCATTTTTATTCCTTTCAAAAACCGGAGCTGAAAACAACGATGCTCGGATTGGGCTGCGACTTGCGTCCAGGGCTCCATCACCCGAACATGACGTTCCGGCGCGATGATTTGCTTTCCGGCGTGGAAATTTTGGCTCGGGTTGTGATGAACACGTTTGCGGCATATGCGCCACGGGAGGAAAACAAGCATGCCTCTGTCGCTGCAAATCCTTGAGACGATCGAACAGTTGAAAGAGATGGCCAGGCTTGAGGAGGAGATTTGGAAAACGGCGCCGGTTCCGCTCCATCAAACGCTGACGGCGGCGAAAAACGGGGGCATTGTGATCGGCGCGTATATGGACGGGAAGCTTGTCGGCTTTGTCTACAGCTTTCCTGGGTTTCGAAATGGGGAAGTGTACCTTTGTTCCCATATGATGGGGATTGCTGAATCGTTTCGTGATCGTGGCCTCGGCTATCGCTTGAAAATGAAACAGGCGGAAGAAGCGCGGCGGCGCGGCTACCGAGTCATCCGCTGGACGTACGACCCGCTGCAAAGCCGCAACGGCTATTTGAACTTGGCGAAGCTTGGGGCCCTTGGCGTTGAGTATGTGGAAAACTGCTACGGCGAAATGAATGACGCGTTGAACGGTCAGCTGCCGTCTGACCGCTTCATTGTCGAATGGCGGCTTGATGAGCGTCCGACCGGGGAGCGGAGCTTGGCTAAAGCTGATCTTCTCAAGGCCAGCAGTCTGACGGTGCTCGAGGCAGGGCAAAGGGCTGACGGCCTATTGCAGCCGGTGCCGAGAGACATCGATGAAACAGCGGCGCCGTTGTTGTTGACTGCTGTTCCACTTGACTTTCCGCAGCTGAAAGAGCAGGATTTCGCGCTGGCGCTTGAGTGGCGGGTGGCGACACGCGCCTTGTTTCAGCGGCTGCTTGTGGAAGGATGGATTGCCGCCGGCGCTTGGCGCTGCCTGGAGGAAGGGGTGCTTTATTACATATGGAAGCGGCGGGGTGAACGATGGCAGCAGAAAGGGGAAGAAGAATGACGATCAACATCGAGTACGTCATATTGCGCCATTTGCAAATGAAGTTGAAGGCGCCGTTTACAACGAGCTTCGGCACGTTTCAAACGAAAGAGTTGATTTTAGTGGAAGTTGTCGATCGCGACGGCGTTTCCGGCTGGGGCGAATCGGTCGCGTTTGCCGCCCCGTGGTACAGCGAGGAAACGGTGAAAACGAACTGGCATATGCTCGAAGATTTCCTTGTGCCGCTTGCGTTGGCTGAGCCGATTCATCACCCGGAGGAGCTGGCAAAGCGCTTTTCTGCCATCCGCCAAAACAACATGGCGAAAGCGGCGCTTGAAGGGGCGGTATGGGATTTGTACGCCAAGCGGCTCGGCGTCCCGCTTTCTCAAGCACTCGGAGGAACGAAAAAGGACATTGAAGTCGGCGTCAGCATCGGCATCCAGCCGACGGTTGCCGATCTGCTTCAGGTAATTGAGCGGTATGTGGCGCAAGGGTACCGGCGGATCAAAGTGAAGATCAAGCCGGGCTGGGATGTGGATGTCCTTCGCAACGTGCGGCGCGCGTTTCCGAACGTGCCGCTCATGGCCGATGCCAATTCAGCGTATACGCTTGCCGATGTGGATCGATTGAAAGCGATCGATGAATTCGGACTGCTGATGATCGAGCAGCCGCTCGCCGCTGACGATCTCCTCGATCACGCCCGGCTGCAGCCGCTTCTTCAGACGCCGATTTGCCTTGACGAAAGCATTCGTTCCTATGACGATGCGCGCAAGGCGCTTGACCTTGGCAGCTGCCGCATCATCAACATCAAAATCGGGCGCGTCGGCGGGCTTGGCGAGGCGAAGCGCATCCATGATCTTTGTCGTGAACGCGGCGCGCCGGTCTGGTGCGGGGGGATGCTGGAGGCAGGGGTTGGGCGCGCCCACAATATCGCGATCACGACGTTGGAAAACTTCACCCTTCCCGGCGACACCGCCGCGTCGTCCCATTATTGGGATCGGGATATTATCACGCCGGAAGTTGAGGTGCAAGACGGCTTGATCCGCGTGCCGGACGCTCCTGGCATCGGCTATGACGTCGACCGCCGCCAAGTAGAGCGGTATACGCAGTTTGCGAAGGTGTTCCATCGTACGATGACGGCATAAAGCTGGTCACATCCAAATCTTATGCGGAGTTTATGCAAAGGGAGAAGGGAAAAATGATCATAAGGTCTATTGAAGTTAGCGATGCGGAAAATTTCTTGGAGTTGTGCAAAAAAATTGATGAATCTGGTTTTATGTTATTTGAGCCTGGCGAACGGCAAACAACGGTTGAACAACAAAGCAAATCGATTGAAAGAATGTTGTCTGAGCCGAATAAAATGATCTTTGTTGCTGAAACGGAAAACAAGCTTGTCGGGTTCCTTGCTGTCATAGGAGGCGATGTAAAACGAAATCGACATTCTGCCAATGTTGTTTTGGGAGTTCTTGAAGACTATCAAGGACAGGGCATTGCCACTAAACTATTCAACAAAGCGTTTGAGTGGGCAAAGGAAGTTGGAATTTTGAGATTAGGACTTACGGTCATGAAAGGGAACGATAAGGCGTTCAACTTATATAGGAAGATGGGGTTCGTATTAGAAGGCGAGAGGGTTCAATCGTTAAGAGTGAATGGGGAATTTGTAAATGAATATTACCTATACAAACTGTTATAATGCTAATTGGGGCTGGCCCAAACGCAAGCACGTTTTGGGCCAGCCCCTTCTTTGTTGCGTTACACGCGTCCTATCCCAGTATTTGCCTTGACGACAATTTCCGTATATTTCTTTTCGTCCGCTTTTTTCGACGAGACGAGCGTGCCAACGATGGCGCCGATAAAGCCGAGCGGAATCGAGATGATGCCCGGGTTGGCGAGCTTAAAGAGCGGTTCGCCGACGAAAATGGCGGCTCCCGGCTGCGGCGACCAGACGTTCGGGCTGAAGAAGACGAGCACCAAGGCGCTGATCAGACCGACCAACATGCCTGTAATCGCTCCGGTGGTGTTAAAGCGGCGCCAGAAAATCGTAAAGACGATCGTCGGCAAGTTGGCGCTTGCGGCGACGGCAAATGCGAGCGATACAAGGAATGCGACGTTCATTTTTTGGGCGAACAGCGCCAATAAAATCGAAAGCACGGAAACACCAACCGACGCCCAGCGGGCGGCGAGCATTTGTTCTTTTTCTGTCGCTTGGCCGCGCCGCAAAATATGGCTGTAAAAGTCATGGGCAAACGCTGAAGCGGCTGACAACACAAGTCCAGCGACGACGGCCAAAATCGTCGCAAACGCCACGGCCGAAATGAAGGCGAACAAGAAATCTCCGCCGAGGGCTTCTGCCAACAGCGGGGCGGCCATATTGCCGGCCGGGTTGGCGGCGACGATTTTGTCATAGCCGACAAACGCGGCGGCGCCAAATCCTAAAAAGATCGTCATGACGTAGAAAAGCCCGATGATCCATGTTGCATACACGACCGATTTGCGCGCGGTCGGCGCGTCTTTGACCGTAAAGAAGCGGATCAAAATGTGCGGCAGCCCGGCCGTCCCCAACACGAGCGCCAGGTTGAGTGAAATCGTATCGAGCGGATCCTTAAACTTGTTGCCCGGGTTTAAAAACGCTTCGCCAAGCGGTGTCGCTGTTTTCATTTCATGGAACATTTTGGCGATGCTGAAATCGAATTTGGCAAAGACGATGATGGAAATGATAAACGTACCGACCATCAACAAAACCGCTTTGACGATTTGCACCCAGCTGGTGGCCGTCATGCCGCCGAAGACGACGTACACCGTCATCAAAACGCCGACGATCAAGACGGAATAAACGTAGTCTAAGCCCAATAGAAGCTTGATGAGGCCGCCGGCGCCGACAAGCTGGGCGATCATATAGAAGATCGAGATGGCGATCGTATTTAACGCCGCGACGCCGCGCACTTTCTTATCATCAAAACGGGCGGCGATCATATCGGCCATCGTGTACTTGCCGAGGTTGCGAAGCGGCTCGGCGACGATGTACAAGACGACAAGATAAGCGACAAGGAAGCCGATGCTGTAAAAGAAGCCGTCAAATCCAGTCAGTGCGATCATGCCAGCGATTCCTAAGAAGGATGCGGCGGACATATAATCGCCTGCGATAGCGAGCCCGTTTTGCCAGCCGGTCAGGCTGCTGTCAGCGGTGTAAAATTCGCTCGTCGTTTTCGTTCGCTTTGAGGCGTAGTACGTGATGACGAGCGTCAAGGCGACGATGACGAGGAAGAGGAAAAAGGCCAACCCGTGCATTAGGCGTTTCCCCCTTCCTGCGCTTCTCGCTTCACTTGCTCGACGATGGCATCAAATTGTGCGGCGCGCTTCGAATAAAGGATGCATAAGGCCCATGTCATGACAAATTGCGCAAAGGCAAACAGCCAAGCCCAGCTGACCGGCCCAATCGCTGGTGCGTTGAGCGCTTTCGAATACGACGTCAACACCGGAAGGGCGAAGTAAAAGACGAAGAAAAAGACGGTGGCTGGGATGATAAACTGCTTCTTCGCCTGAATGAGTCCGCGGAACGAAGCGGATTGGGCAATGGTTTCATAGTTGACGCTCCCTTGATTGACCCATGATTCCTTTTTCACTGCCATCGTGATCCCTCCTTGTTTGTATTAAAGCGTTTTCAAAATGAGTAATGGAATGTTCTTCCGCAAGCGGCGGATGTGAATCCCCCTTTCTTGACACAAATTTGTCACACATTCATTATACATTTATCTGAAAAATTTGTAAATTGATGTTTTTCGTTATTTTTAAAAACTATTTTTTGCTTTGCCGCACAAAACGGAAAAAATTTTTTGCTGTTTTTCTTATTTTCGCACTTTACAAAAAAACAAGGATCATGTAGAATGACAACTGTATTCGACAATAAAATTCAACAATTTTCTACAAAAAACGACAAGGGGAGACATCTATGAATTTGTTTCGTAAAAAACCGATTCAGTTGCTTATGAAAGAATCGGGGGCAAAAGGAGCCTCGCTGCGAAAAGAGTTAGGCGCATTTGATTTGACGATGCTCGGCATCGGCGCCATTATCGGGACAGGCATTTTCGTCCTGACTGGGGTGGCGGCGGCGGAACACGCTGGTCCGGCTCTCGTTCTTTCGTTCGTTTTGTCTGGGTTGGCGTGTGTGTTTGCGGCGCTTTGCTACGCAGAATTTGCCTCAACTGTGCCAGTGTCGGGGAGCGCTTACACTTACAGCTATGCCACGTTTGGTGAGCTCATCGCTTGGATTTTGGGATGGGATTTGATTTTGGAATACGGGGTTGCTTCGTCGGCGGTCGCCGTCGGTTGGTCCGGCTATTTCCAGGGGTTGCTTGCCGGTTTTGGCATCGAACTGCCAAAGGCGCTGACGAGTGCGTATGATCCGGCGAAAGGAACGTTCATCGATTTGCCAGCGATTATCATCGTCCTGTTCATTACGTTTTTGTTGAATTTAGGGGCGAAAAAATCGGCTCGTTTTAATGCGGTGATCGTTGCCATTAAAGTGGCGGTCGTGCTGCTCTTTTTGGCGGTCGGTGTTTGGTACGTCAAACCGGAGAACTGGACGCCGTTTATGCCGTATGGCTTCTCTGGCGTAGCGACCGGCGCGGCGACGGTGTTTTTTGCTTACATCGGCTTTGATGCGGTGTCGACGGCGGCAGAAGAAGTGCGCAATCCGCAGCGCGATATGCCAATTGGCATCATCGTCTCGTTGCTTGTGTGCACATTGTTGTATATTGCGGTTTCGCTCGTATTGACAGGCATCGTTCCGTACGAGCAGCTCAACGTGAAAAACCCAGTGGCGTTTGCGTTAAACTATATCCACCAAGACTGGGTGGCGGGCTTTATTTCGCTCGGGGCGATCGCCGGCATTACGACCGTGCTCCTTGTGATGATGTATGGGCAGACGCGTCTCTTCTACGCCATCAGCCGCGACGGTTTGCTGCCGAAAGTGTTTGCTCGCATCAGCCCGACGCGCCAAGTGCCGTATGTCAATACGTGGCTGACGGGAGCGGCTGTAGCGGTATTTGCCGGCATCATTCCGCTCAACAAATTGGCGGAACTGACGAACATCGGCACGCTCTTTGCCTTTATCACCGTCTCGATCGGCGTGTTGGTGCTGCGTAAAACGCAGCCGGACTTAAAGCGGGCATTCCGCGTTCCGTTTGTCCCAGTCATCCCGATTTTGGCTGTCTTATTCTGCGGCTACCTCGTTCTTCAGCTTCCGGCGACGACATGGATCGGTTTTGTCTCGTGGCTGCTGATCGGTTTAGTGATTTACTTTATCTACGGCCGCAAGCATAGTGAGCTGAATGAAATGGCACGGACGGAAGAAAAGGCCGGATGAACGGCCAAACAATGAAAAAGGGGCTGACCCAAATGGGGAAACAGCCCCTTTTTCCATTATGTCAAATTTTTCGGCAACACCGCGTTTCACTCTTTTTTCATTTAGAAGGGTTCATCTCCACAAAGTGTACTTGACAAGTGAGGCTTTTTCGCGCGTCACCATGTCTGAAAAATGTTGATTTACTGATTTCCCTTTACAGAAGAAAGCGTGAGATGTTTTGAAACCGTCAAGCACAGAAATACATGATTTTTGCTGATGGAGGGCGTGTGCTCGGCGCAGGCGGCGTTGAGCCTTTTTGGGGACTTGTGTTCACTTGCGCGACTTGAAAAAATCCCTTTTGAGCGACGGCCATATTTGGGTTGCGATGTGCGAATAATATAAAGAATGAGCGTCAGTCCGGCTTTGTATAAGCGGGGTGAAAAGGGTGTTTGGGACATTATTGAAAAGAAGAGAGAGAACGCTTGAACGGACGGTTGTGGAAATTCAGCGGGGAAATGAAGCGTTGCGCAATGAGCTCATCCGGCAATATAAGCCGTTTATCGTTAAAACAGTCTCCAGTGTATGCAAGAGGTTCATTCGTGAGGAAGATGATGAGGCGAGCATTGGACTGATCGCTTTTAACGAAGCGATTGAAAAATATGCGTTGCACAAAGGAGATTCTTGGGAACACCCGCCCCACGGCAGGCTGTCCACCAAGCCATCCCCGTGCGTCCCACGGTTGTGCTGTCTTACAACGACAGCAAACGAAGCCCTTCATTCAGGATATTCCGAGCGGCGTTGTGGTCCCGGTCATGTTCGGCCCCGCAGCTCGGGCACACCCACTCGCGGATGCCGAGCGACTTCACCTCAACCTGCCGGTGCCCGCAGCACGAGCACAATTGACTCGAGGGAAACGTGCTCGCAACACGAACCACCGTCCGCCCGTACCATGTCGCTTTATACTCAAGCATGTTGAGAAAACGTCCCCACGCGGAATCAGAAATGGATTTGGCCAGCTTGCGGTTCTTTTGCATGTTCCTAACACGCAAGTCCTCCACGCACACCACTTGGTTTTCGCGGATGAGGCGGGTGGACAGTTTGTGCAGGAAATCGTTCCGGCAGTTGGCAATTTTTTCATGAAGCTTGGCCACTTTCAAACGGGCTTTCTCCCAGTTCGAACCGCCTGGCTTTCGACGAGCCATCACCCGCTGCCAGTAGGCGAGCTTTTCTTCATACCGGCGCCAATACCGGGGGTGTTCGATCGTTTCGCCTGTGGAAAGCACCACGATCTGTTTCAACCCCAAATCGACGCCCACTTTCTTGTCGGTTTGGGGCAATGGGGGAATATCCGTTTCCACGAGAATGGAGACGAAATACTGCCCCGCTCGATTTCGACGAATCGTGGCGGAGAGAATGCGGCCTTCCATCTCGCGGCTTTTGGCGAACTTCACCCATCCGAGCTTGGGAAGTTTCAATCGATGGCCGTCCACTTCGATCGTAGGGCGTCCGTTCTTCGGGTAGTTGCACTGGGCGGTGTACGATTGGTTCAGGTGTTTTTTGCTTTTGAAGCGGGGAGCGTTCGCCGTTCCCTCGAAGAACCGGTCAAACGCCTCGGACAGCTGTTGCAGTGCGTTTTGCAAGGCGGTCGAATCGGGAGTCTTCAGCCACGGGATCGTTTGTTTCAATGCCGTCAGCCTTTTGGAACATTCGTTGTAGCCGAGCCTTCTTCCGGTGGTTTCATACGTCTCCTTCCACTCGGCCAAAAAGTGGTTGTACACAAATCGGCAGCACCCGATCGTTTGGTTGATGAGCTTCGCTTGTGTTGAGGTGGGATACAACCGAAAGCGGTAGGCTCTATGCATGATCTTCCCTCCTACATACAGGAACGTGTGTTCTATCACTATCCATTTTACACCTTCTGTTCTGTGGAAGCAAGAGGAAGAGCGACGGCAAATCTCGATTCATCCCCCACTTACGCTCACGCATGGAAGTGGGGACTTCTTGGTTCATGGTGATAAAAGGGGTGCTTTCATTGTAAAAAAGGGAATTGTGCTGGAGTTAGGTGAAGAGTTCGTCACGGTATTGACGCCGGAAGGGGAATTTCTTCGATTGAAAAAAGAAAAAGAAAGATCGCCGCCAAGCCGACGTCCGCCGCCATTTGAAAGTGATGGATGCCAAAACGAAAAAAGCCGAGTGATTCCGCTCGGCTTTATTCCGTTTTTCGGCCTGCCAATTCGCTTTGTGCTTGAGCAATGAGCCGTTTCGTCATTTCTCCGCCGACGGAGCCGTTGGCGCGCGAAACCGTGCCAGCCCCGAGCTGTACGCCAAACTCTTGGGCGATTTCGTATTTGATTTGTTCCAACGCTTGTTCGATGCCTGGAACAAGCAGTTTGTTGCTTGAACGAGCCATATGAAATTCCTCCTTGATGGTTTTTTTGGTGAGGTATGATTAGTATGGACGATCTAACAAAGAGATATGGTTGGGAATTAAAGGAGGAATTTTTCATTAAAAAAAGATTGCAAACGTTTTCGGTTATTGTTTATAATGAAAACGAGCAGATGACCGAAAACGTTTTGGAGGAATGGAAGTGACAACCATTAAAGATATTGCCAAGGCAGCGGGAGTTTCGATTACGACGGTTTCACGCGCGCTGAACGGCTATTCCGATGTGAATGAAAAAACGAGACAAAAAATCATGGATATCGCGAAGCAGTTGAACTACAGCCCCAATACACTGGCGCGCGGGCTTGTCATGAATAAATCGAAGACGATCGGGCTGCTCGTTTCTGGATTAACAAGGGAAAGCGCCAAGGATAATTTTACCTTTGAGGTGCTGGCCGGCGTCAATGAGTATGTCAGTGAAGTCGACTATGATATGGTGCTGTTCAGCACGACATCGACCAAGCAAAGAGAAAAAACGTATACACAGCTTTGTCGGGAGCGGCGCGTCGATGGGGCGATTTTGCAAGGGATTCGTACGGATGACCCGTATTTGCATGAGGTCGTGGAAAGCGAAATTCCATGTGTCCTGATTGATATTCCCATCGAGTCCAAAACCGTTGGCTATGTGACAACGGACAATGTGCTGGGTGCGAAAAAAGCGGTGCGTCATTTAATTGAGCTCGGGCATAAACGGATCGCTATGATCAATGGATATGAATACGCATTTGTGAGCGAACAGCGGGTGAAAGGATTCAAGGAGGCGTTGATTGAAGCAGGTTTGCCCGTACGCGAATATTGGATTGCCAATGGGGCGTTCCGCGAAGAAATCGCGGAGCGGGAGGCATTGAGGCTGCTTCAGCAATATCCAGAAATTACGGCTTTCTTTTGTGCAAGCGATTTAATGGCGCTAGGTGTCATCAAGGCAGTAAAACAGCTTGGAAAGCGGGTTCCGGACGATGTGGCCGTGATTGGCTACGATGACATTATTTTAGCGTCCTATTCATCGCCTGCACTCTCCACCATCGCCCAAGACAAATTTGCTATGGGATATGAGGCCGCCAAGCTGTTGATTGATATGCTGGAAGGCAACGCTCAGTCCCATGTCAAGATTCTGGAAACAGAACTGAAAATACGGGGGTCGACGGTGAAAAAAGATGGATGAGGGCTTTTTTCACCGCCCTGAGCCAGTTTCAGTTATGATCCAAAACGTTTCGGATTGTTGTGGTGTCATGAAGACAGATTTTTTTGAATCATGAATGAAAACGTTTTGGAATTCGCTTGTCAAGCATAATTGACGCAGAAAAGACATCGTGCTGTTGAGCCGATGATGACAACCTAGAATCAGGGGGAAGCAACATGGATTATCGAGTGATTAAAGAAAACGATGTGTTTTTATTGACAGATCAAGACGGGAATATCCCTGAACATCATCCGTACGGATTAGGGCTGTATACAAAAGACACCCGTTTTTTGAGCAAATGGAGTTTGCGCATCAATGGGGAAGAACCCGTGCTGCTGGCGTCTGATGCGGCACAAAATTATGTCGCTACCATTTTATTGACAAACCCTCATATTGAACGGGACGGAGAGCTGATTTTGTGGCGCGAATCCGTCGAAATTGAGCGCAAACGATTTATTTATGCGGGTGTGCTCTATGAAACCATTAAGCTGAAAAATTATCATCCCAAGCCGGTGCAATTGGAAATCAGCGTGCACATGGATGCCGATTTTGCCGATATGTTTATCGTTCGCGGCTTTCAGACAGGAGAGGTGGGAAAGCGGACAGGCCAGACCATTGGAAAACGTTCGCTCACGTTCCATTACGAGGGAGCCGACGGAGTGGAACGGGCAACGAAGGTCAGCTGGGATCGAGAGGAGAAAACCGTTAAGGAACATGGAGAAATTGTTTTTGACTTTGCGCTCGACCGGGCGGAAGAGCAGACGGTTACGTTGATGGTCGAACCGATCACCGGCAAAACAGGCAGAGTGGAGGTCATTCCGCCTGAACAGGCGCTTCAACGATTGCAAGAATCCTATCAGCGTTGGGAAAGGGAAACAGCGAACGTCATCACGGACGAACGACAGTTTGAGCGTTTAGTCCGCCGGGGCATTGGGGATTTGCGGGTGTTGCTTACGGATCTTGGCTGTGGGCCATTTCCGGTGGCCGGACTTCCGTGGTTTGGCGTTCCCTTCGGCCGGGACAGTTTGATTGCGGCCTTGCAGCTGCTCCCGTTCAACCATGAAATAGCCAAAGGCACGTTGTTGACAATGGCCCGCTATCAGGGAACGAAAGTAGACCCGTGGCGCGATGAACAGCCTGGAAAAATCATGCATGAAATCCGATTCGGTGAGTTGGCCAATACGAATCAAATTCCGTTTACCCCTTATTACGGAACGATCGATGCGACGCCGCTCTTTTTAGTTCTGTTGGTGGAGTATGTCAAATGGACCGGCAACTTCGATCTCGTCCGGCAGCTTCGATCCAACATTGATGCGGCGCTCCATTGGATTGACCGGTATGGCGACCGCGACGGCGATTTATTTGTCGAGTATTTCCAGGAATCGAGCAAGGGGATTGCCAATCAGGGATGGAAAGATTCAGGCGATTCGATTGTGCACGAAAACGGCGAGTATGCCCGCGCGCCGATCGCCCTTGTTGAAGTCCAAGGCTACGTTTATCACGCCAAAATGGGGCTTGCCGACATTTTCGAACAGCTTCAGGAAGTGGAAAAAGCAGAAGCGCTTCGAACGCAGGCGGAAGCTTTGAAAAAGCGCTTTGAAGAACAGTTTTGGATGGAAGATCGGAAATTTTATGCTCTTGCGTTAGATGAAAACAAAGCCCCTGTCAGAACGATTACATCGAACCCAGGTCATGTGCTGTTTTCCGGAATGCTCGAAGGAAGGCGGGCGGATGCCGTCATTGACACCCTTCTTTCGGAAAAAATGTTTTCGGGTTACGGCATCCGGACGATGGCCGAAGGAGAAGCGGGATATAACCCGATGAGCTATCATAATGGAAGTATTTGGCCGCATGACAACAGCCTCATTTTGCTTGGATTAAGCAAATTGGGGCGGCGGCGCGAGGCAAAGACGATCATTGAAGGACTCGTGGAAGCATCGATGCATTTTGAGTATGATCGCTTGCCGGAGTTGTTTTGCGGCTACAGCCGGTCAGAGGGAAAACCGGTCCGCTATCCTGTCGCCTGCTCGCCGCAAGCATGGGCGGCTGGGACGCCATTGGTGTTTGTCCAAGCGCTGTTAGGCTTGTTCCCTAATGCCATCGAGCAAAGCATTTCTTTGTCACCGACTTTGCTTGATTCCATGAATATGCTGAAAGTCGAGAATATCGCGATTGGCTCCGGGCGCTTATCACTGACGGTGATGCGTGAACATCAAGGCTGCCGTGTTCATATTGACGAAAACACGACAGGCTGGGACCTCATCATTCAACCATAACAAGGAAAGGTCTTCCTTTCCTTGTTATATAAAATATTTCATTGATAAAAAAGGGAGGTTGTGATGGAGATGAAAAAATGGCTGGCAACAGTTGGCGCAGCATCAGTGCTGTTCGGCAGCCTTTTGGCTGGCTGCAGCGGAGGAGAGAAAGCGGAGCAAACGAATGGGGGAGGCAAAGCAGGAGAACAAGTAGAAGTGACGTTGGCTGGCTGGGGCGGCAATCCAACGGAACAGAAGTTGTTGAAACAAACACTGGATGATTTTGAAAAAAAATATCCCAATATTAAGGTCAAGTATGAAGTCATTGCCGACCAGTATATGGATGTCATCAAAACCCGTTTAGCGGGTGGGCAAGGGCCGGATGTGTTTTACCTTGATGCATTTGAAGCCCCAGCTCTGATTGAAACAGGGGCGCTTGAGCCGCTTGACAAATATGTAACGGACGATTTTGACATTAACGATTTTGAAAAGCCGATGCTGGATGCGTTTAAAGGGAAAGACGGGAAAATTTACGGGTTCCCGAAAGACTATTCGACGCTAGCACTGTTTTACAATAAAAAGATGTTCGAAGAAGCAGGCGTCGAAGTTCCAAGAACTTGGGATGAACTGCGGGAAGTGGCGAAAAAGCTGACAAAAGGGAAGCAAGTATACGGATTTGGCGTTGCACCGGAACTGGCTCGCTTATACTACATTGCTGAATCCAAAGGCGGCAAAGTTGTGACGGATAATAAAGCGAGCTTCGCCGATCCGAAAGTCGTCGAGGCGCTCCAGCCGATCGTGGATATGCACGTAAAAGATAAGTCGGCAGCCCAGCCGAATGAAGTAGGGGCCACATGGGGCGGCGAGATGTTCGGTCAAGGCAAAGCGGCTATGGTGATTGAAGGGAACTGGGCGATTCCGTTCCTGCAAGAGACGTTCCCGAACTTAGAATTTGGAACGGCTGAAATTCCGACGATCAACGGCAAAAAAACGACCATGGCTTATACGGTTGCCTATGTCATGAACAAAGATTCGAAAAAGAAAGAAGCTGCTTGGAAGCTGATCGAGTATTTGACTGGCAAAGAAGGCATGAAAACATGGACGAGCAAGGGGTATGCTTTGCCGACGCGGAAATCGGTCGCTGCTGAATTGGGATTTGACAAAGATCCGTTGCGGGCGCCATTAGTCGCCGGAGCATCGTATGCAACTGTATGGCAAAACGGAACGAACTTGCCGATTATTACAAACAACTTCAATAACCAATTTGTCAGCGCTTTCCTTGGTGAACGTCCGCTTGCTGAGGCATTGAAAGAAGCGCAAAAAACGGCCAATAGCGAAATCCAGAGCAAATAAGGCGAGTCAGCTCCTGGCAGACGGACATGCTCTGCCAGGGAGCTGTTCCTTTCTTTCTAACCGCAGCTGTTTTCGGCTGCGTTAGAAAGAGAGGAATAGCGATTTTCGATTCTCGGCAAGGAGAGAGGGAAATGGGATGAAAAGAATGTCAACGAAGCGAATGTGGCGCGAAGCGGGGGCAGGCTACCTGTTTTTGTCGCCTACTTTATTTGTGCTGCTTCTTTTTATTATCGGGCCGATTTTGTTTGCGATCTTTCTAGCCTTTCATAAAGTGCAATTGTTGGGCACGACTTCGTTTGAGTTCGTCGGGCTGGATAATTTCAAGCGCATGGCCGATGATACTCGGGCCAAAATCGCGTTATGGAACACACTGAAATATGTCATCATTGTCGTTCCCTTCCAAACCATTTTAGCGCTTGTATTAGCAGCGACGTTAAATGCGGGACTCAAGGGCCAAAAGTTTTTCCGCATTGTGTACTTTTTGCCGACGTTGACGTCCTCGGCCGTGTTGACGCTCATTTTCATGTGGATGTACAACCAAAATGGGCTCATCAATCACGTATTGAAAGCGGTTGGTTTGCCGACATATAACTGGATCGGCGATCCGGATGTAGCATTGAATGCCATTATGATCATGAACATTTGGGCGACAGCACCGTATTTTATGGTCATTTATCTCGCCGCGCTGCAAGATGTCCCTGATTCATTGTATGAAGCAGCGGAACTGGACGGAGCCAGCGCCTGGCAAAAGTTTTGGCATATAACCGTTCCCTATTTGCGGCCGGTGACCTCATTTGTCGTGATCATGGGGCTGATTGGGACATTTCAGCTGTTTGACCAATCGTATATTTTCTCGAGTGGTTCCGGCGGGCCGAACAACTCGACGTTGACGGTTGTGCTTTTGATTTACCAATATGCGTTTAAAACATTAGGGACAATGGGATATGCCGCTGCACTCGCCTTTGCGTTAGCAATCTTGATTTTCATCGCGACATTGTTGCAACGGAAGTTGTCAAAAGAAGAGTCTCTTTACTAAGGGGATGAGCATGGATGAAAAAGAAAATGGGCATTGGAAAGCTGTTGCTGTATGCCATCTTGATCACATATGCCGTGATTACAATGATTCCATTTTTATGGGCGCTGTCCTCGTCGTTTAAGACGCTTGAAGAAATTGTAAGCGGAACCATGTCCTTTATTCCGAAAAAGTTTACGCTTGATAATTATAAGCAAATTTTTGTCGAACAGGAGTTGTTTCCGCGCTGGCTGTTAAACAGCGTTGTGGTTGCAGGAACTGTCACGGTGCTGAATTTATTGTTCAACTCTATGGCTGGCTATGCGTTGGCTCGACTGCAATTTCCCGGCAGAAAACCACTGTTTCTGATCATTTTGGCTGTCTTGATGATTCCAGCGCAAGTGACGATGATTCCGAACTATTTGATTTTGAAACAGCTTGGCTGGCTGAACTCGTATCAAGGGATGATCGTGCCGACGATGGTGAACGCCACGTTTATTTTCATGATGCGGCAGTTTTTCATTAACTTTCCAAAAGAGTTGGAAGAGGCGGCCGAACTTGACGGCCTCGGGCGGTTCGGGATCTTTTTCCGAATCGTATTGCCGCTCGCCCGTCCAGCTCTGGCGGCTCAAGCCATTTTCGTCTTCATGGGTTCGTGGAACGATTTCATGCGCCCGCTCATTATTTTGTCCGATCCGCAGCTATTTACGCTGCCGCTTGGCCTTAACAGCTTTAAAGGACAGTACATCAGCTATTGGAATTATATTATGGCGGCATCCATGGTGTTTACGCTGCCGGTGTTGGTCATTTATGTCTTTTTCAACCGCTACTTTATCAAAGGAATTTCGTTCACAGGCGGGAAATGATAGGTGTGTTGCACCGTAGTTTATCGATCATATCAAGAAGAAGAGGCTGTTCGCCAAAGGAGGATTGCCACCCTTTGGCGGCAGCCTTTTTTCGTGCGGCATATTGATATTTGCGTGTGCCGTTTGCCAACTTCACTCCATTTGTTGTTCTGGACGATTGTGAGCTCGAAGATGAAAAAACGAATATGTATGCGTATGAAATTTTCGATAAAAAGAAAGATGGCTGCATGAAAGTCGTGCTAAAACCGTAGCGATGCATAAAGAATGTTCGGCCGAGACACGATAAGAAAAAATGCGGAAGGAGGATGAATGTGGCGAACATTGCATTTCCGGTCGCCCACCTGCAAGACGGGACGCTTCGCCAGCTGCAGCAGCTCGAGCAGCGGCTGCGTGAAGAAACAGGAGAAGAAATTGTGCTTGTCGCTTATGAGCGGAAAACGGTTGATGAGGAGGAGACGAAACGATGATGAAGCGAAAAGTGAAATTTGACGCAGCGAAAAACAACAACAAAACGCCGACGGAAAGCTTGCCGGATACGGAATTTGCGGCCCAATACGCCGGCGAGGAAGATATGATCCGCGGCGCGAACCGCAATTCGAAAAAAGGGCGACAAGGAGGCGGCGATGGGTAAAGAGCATCAGGAGCGGCATGCTCGAACGAATGAAGAAATGGCATTTGAATGGGGCGATTTCGCTCGTGATCAGTCGTTTTGGCTGATCGAGGAGCAAAAGCAAGCAAAGGCAAAGGAGAAGGAGACAAAACAAAAAGCGCCGCCGCGGTGAGGGCGCCGTTTTGATGGGATTGGATCGGTGGGCGGACAAAGAAGAGCGCTGGAAACAGCGCTCTTTTTCGCTTGGGCGTTCAAGCCGATGCGGATGACGCAAACAGGGTGGAAAGCGGTGCAGAAAAGACCGTAGCTCCTGTGCCAGACGGGTCGAAATAGGCGACGATGGCCGTTGGCGCAAACGAGACCTGCTTCGCGGCGATATAGCGGCCGACATCGACCGGCACGATTTCCACGACCGTATGTTTAAACAATTCCTTTTCCCCGAGCCCGAGGGCGGCAAAGTCCTCCCCAAGCGCCTCGGGGCGCTCAAGCAGCGCGCGGTAGACGGTCGTGCGCGTCGTTTTCTCCGTTTTTTCTTCCCACCACGGCTTGCGCGGCTTATGCTTTTGTCCACGCAAGTAGTCGTATTTCATGAGCGATTCGGCGACAGGCAGGGCATCTGGCGCACACGTACGTAAAAACTCATGCAAGCGGCGGAATAAATCCTCCAGCTGATGGCCAATGCGCGCCCAGCCGCGCTCATCCCAATACGTGCCAAACTGCTGGAAAAAGTCAAACGGAGATGGGAACACATCGGTCACCAAGTACTCGATCGTTTCGTCCATTCGATGGGCGTTCCAATACTTTTCGAGCACGTCTTCCACTTGCTTGATGCGGATGACGTCATCAAACGACAAGACGTTGTTGGCGAGCACTTCGTATGGCGCATGGTCCATATACACATAGCCGTACTCCTCGGCGCGCAGACGTAACCCAGTGCCGCGCAGCAGTTTCAAAAAGCCAAGCTGCAGTTCTTCCGGGCGAAGGGCGAACACGTCGTTAAACGTCTTTCGGAACGAGTTGTAGTCTTCTTCGGGCAGACCAGCGATCAAATCCAAATGCTGGGCGATTTTCCCGCCTTCTTTAATCATCGTCACCGTTCGCGAAAGTTTTGCGAAGTTTTGCTTGCGCATAATGAGACGGTTCACTTCGTCGTTTGTCGACTGGACGCCGATTTCAAAGCGGAACAGCCCGGGCGGCGCCTCCTTGTTTAAAAACTCGATGACCTCCGGGCGCATAATGTCGGCGGTAATTTCAAACTGAAATACCGTTCCCGGTACATGTTCGTCAATTAAAAAGCGAAACATGTCCATGGCATAGCTGCGGCTGATGTTGAACGTCCGGTCGACGAACTTGATCGTCCGCGCTCCGTGCTTCATTAAATAGCGCAAGTCATCCTTGATTTTTTCACGGTCAAAATAGCGGACACCTACTTCAATCGAGGACAGGCAAAATTGGCAACTGAACGGGCAGCCGCGGCTTGTCTCCACGTAGATGATCCGGTTCGGAAGATGTGGGATGTCTTCCGGAAAGCGAAACGGCGACGGCATATCAGCAAGGCGGAGCTTGTTCCGTTGTGGATTCATGACGATGCGGTCTCCATCGCGAAACGCCAGCCCTGCGACATCTGCCACTTCTTTGCGGCCTTCTAAGGCAAAGAGCAGCTGTTTAAACGTTTCTTCACCTTCACCGATGACGATAAAATCCAATTCTGGCACCCGCTCCATCCATTCACGCACATCGTACGACACTTCCGGTCCGCCGGCGACGATGACCATATTCGGCGCTGCTTTTTTCAGCAGCTTGACGACTTTGATCGTTTCTTCAATGTTCCAAATGTAGCAGCTGAAGCCGATGACATCCGGACGGCGTTGGTACAAATCCGTCACAATGTTCAGCACTGGGTCTTTGATCGTATACTCAACAAGCTCGACGTCAAATTCGGGCTGAGCGTATGCTTTTAAATAGCGGATGGCTAAATTCATATGAATGTATTTGGCGTTCAATGTCGCACAGACGATGTTCATCGCAACAAAACCCCTTTGTCTATAATATAGCAGCGAAACTCCTTTGTCTATATAGATGCAATTGGAAGGTTTCATTTGGCTTTAAGCGAGGGGGAGCGTTGACTATCATGCAGTTTAGCCAAATGAAAAAGCAGAAAAACTTGTCGAACATTGTGGAAAAGAATTTTAAAAAATCTTCGTAAATCAAGGGAGGAGTAAATTTTTCCACATCGAATATATATTTCGTTGAACGGTTTGAATAGACAAGGAGAGATGGATATGGCCCAAAGCCTTTCTCCTCGGGAAGAACAAAATGCATCGCCGGATGTGCGGTCGCTTGAAGAGGAAAATCGGCGGTTAAAAGAGCGGTTGAACAGTTATTCGATCATTTTTGAGCGGTCGCTCGATGCGATCATGATTGTCAATAAAAACGGCGAATTTGTCGATGCGAATGAGGCAGCGTGCAAGCTGTTTGAGATGGATAAGTTTTCGTTGATCGGCCGTTCGTTTTCTTCGTTCCTCGAACTTGTGCCGCCTGATATTTTGCTGTTTCAGCGCTCGATGCTGCAAAAGTTCGGTTCGTTCAGCGATGAACTGCTCATCAAACTGCCGGACGGCAAAGTGAAGCATGTGGAATTTTCGATGAAAAAGGATGTGTTCGACGAATTTGACCTTGTCATGATGCGCGACATCTCAGCCCATAAGGCGCTTGAGCGCGAACGCATCATTCATGAGTTTTTGTTTCGCGACGTATTTAACCGCGCCGTTGACGGCATCGTCATTTTCGATGAATTTGGGCGGTTTATCGATGTCAATCCGGCGTTTTCGATGAGCTTGAACTTGGAAAAAGGAAAACTGCTCAATTTGTCGTTTCAGCAGTTCGTCGCCCGCGAATGCGCCAATGAGTTCGCTCGGCTGCTCGCGGAAGTGAAAGAAAAGGGAACGGCCAAAGGCGAGTTGTCGCTTGTTCGCCCGGACGGAACGGTGAAAATGTTTGAGCTGACGGCGACTTCCAACGTCTATAGCGGGTTTTACATGGCCATTATGCGCGATGTGACAGAAAGAAAAAATATGGAAATCAAGTTGCAAAAAAGCGAAGAACGGTTCCGGGCTATTTTCGAACAAGCGCATGAGGCGATCCTCATTTGGGACGATTTTGGCTGCATATTGAACGCCAATCCGGCGGCGAGCCGGACGTTTGAGCTGCCCTTGAATTTGCTTGTGCGCCGCAATTTGTTTGATTTTGTCGACTATGGGGACGAAAAGGTGAAACGCATTTTCAGCGAGTTCCGCCGCAAAGGGGAAATCCGTGACGAGCTGACGTTTCATATGCCGAACGGTGAGGATAAGCAGCTCGAGTTCACCATGAAAAAAGGAGCGATCGACGGGTACCACTTGACGATTTTCCGCAATGTGAGCGAGCGGCGGAAAATCGAGCGCGAGTTGCGCGAAAGCGAGCAAAAGTTCCGGAGCATTTTCGATCATGCGATGGATGGTATTTTGCTTTGGGATGCGAATCATCGGATCATCGACGCCAATCCAGTTGTCTGCGGCATTTTTTCCGTCGAAAAGGAGGCGCTGCTTGGCCGAATGGTGGTCGAGCTCGTTCCGGAGCGAGCGCGCCGCCAGCTCAATAAGCTGTTTCAACAATGCCAACGCACCGGCGAAGCGAGCGGCGAGGTCGAATTTTTCGACGAGGGAAAAGGGAGAATTATTGAGTTTTCACTGAAAAAGGAAGTGATTCCTAGCGTGGGGATGATGATGTTGCGCGATGTGACTGAGCGCAAGGAGATGGAGCTGCAGCTGCGCAAGTCGGATACGCTCAACGTCGTCGGGGAATTGGCCGCCGGCATCGCCCATGAAATCCGCAATCCGATGACGGCGCTAAAGGGCTTCATTCAGCTGTTGCAAGGAAGCATTGACGGCGACTATTCGATGTATTTTAATGTCATTATGTCGGAATTGAAGCGAATTGAGTCGATCATCACCGAGTTTCTCGTCTTGGCGAAGCCGCAGGCGGTGCAATATAGGCAAAACGACATCTGCAAAATTATGCAAGATACGATCGATTTGATCAGCGCCCAAGCGATGATGCACAACGTGCAAATCATCGCCGACTTCGAGCGTGGGCTGCCGCCGGTGTATTGCGAGCCGAACCAGCTGAAGCAAGTGTTCATCAATATTTTGAAAAACGCCATCGAAGTGATGCCAAAAGGCGGGGACATTACGGTGCGCATCGTCCGCGCTGACTGCTATGTGCGCATCTCCATCACCGACCAAGGATGCGGCATTCCAAAAGATAAAATCAAAAAGCTTGGTGAGCCGTTTTATACGACGAAAGAACGCGGCACCGGCCTCGGCTTGATGGTCAGCTATAAAATCATAGAAGAGCACCAAGGGAAAATTGAAGTGGAAAGCGAAGTCGGCGTCGGCACAACGTTCCATATCACGTTGCCGATCGAACGAATGGAAAGAGAGGACGACGATGACGATTGAATATGCAGTATACCGCTCAGAGCTGCTCGGCGACATTTACATCGCCTCCGACGGCGACGCGATTGTCAAAGTCGAGCTGTTTCCAGAAGAATGGCGCGCGTTCGCTGGCGAACATTCGGTTGTCAAAAACTGGTCGCCACTTCTTGAACGCGCGTTTAGGCAGCTGGATGAGTATTTCCACGGTCGACGCCAAGTATTTGACTTGCCGCTGAAGTGGAAGGGAACAGCCTTCCAAGAAGAGGTGTGGGCGGCGCTTTGCCGTATCCCATACGGCGAGACGGCGACATACGCTGACATCGCCGCGCAAATCGGCCGCCCGAAAGCGGTGCGCGCCGTCGGCCAGGCAAACCGGGCGAATGAACTGTCGATTCTCGTTCCGTGCCACCGTGTTGTCGGCAAAAACGGCGCTCTCATTGGCTATGCCGGAAGACGCACCGATGTGAAGGCGAAGCTGTTGGAGCTGGAGCGCCGCTTACGTAGATGACGCTCTTGCGTTCGTGGAACAGGCAAAGGGTTTGGAAGGCGTTGTATGCGGATGCTGCAATGGAGCAGGCGGAAAAAGAAGCTGATGGCTTGCCTATATATAAGTTGAAACTTTGTTTTACATCCGGCAGAGGGCCCGCCGCAGTCTATCAAAGTCGACTTGTATGAAGGGAAAACAGAATCGAACAATCGGAAAATCTTTATTGCAACTTATATAGATGCAATTTGAAGCTTTACCATTTATCGCTTTTATCAAGTATTTGATCCGACTGTCGGGCGACCGAACAATGCCGCTTCCAGACCCATATATGGGTCTGTGAAGCAGGTGGTTGTTCGGTCTTCCGTCACGCCAAGGCGTGACGGTGCAAGCCTGTGGCTTGCCTTCGACAGTCGAAAATGGACAAACCGCTTTTCCGTCAAGGATATGGTAAACTTCTTCGTTGCATCTATATGAAAAACGCGTCTGCCCCCGAGGATTGCCATCCACGGGGGCAGAGATCGGGCGTTATTTTTTTTGCCAATGCGACAAGGCGAGGGCGCCGACTAAAATGACGCCTTTTATAATGTCTTGGGCGTAATACGGAACGTTTGCCATCGTCAAGCCGTTCAGCAGCACGCCCATTAAAATCGAGCCGAACAATGTGCCGATGACGTTCGGCTTGCCGGCGCCAAAGACGGAAAAGCCGATGTAGGCGGCAGCGACGCTGTCCATTAAAAGCGAGGCGCCGGCCGACACTTGCCCGGTGCCGATGCGCGAGGCAAGGACGATGCCACCTAAGGCCGCAAAAAACCCGCTGATGACGTATGCATATGTCCGATAGCGGTTGACCGGGATGCCTGAGAGCCTTGCCGCCTCGCGGTTTTCCCCGGTCAAATAAAAGAGGCGGCCGGGTTTCGTGTACGTTAAAAACAGATGAGCGGCCATGACGACAAATAGCATTAGCAAGACTGAAAACGGTATGCCGAACAGCTCTCCCTGGCCGATAAATAAAAAGGAAGGAATGAATTTGCCCGGCGCCGTGCCGCCATCGGGCAGCGGCATGTCGTTGTAGATCGAAAACCCTTTCGTATAGGTGAGTTGCACGCCGTTAATGGCGTACATCGTCGCCAATGTCGCGAGCAAATCCGGCAATTTGAATTTGACGATCAATAGCGAGTTCAAGAGCCCGACAGCAATGCCAAGCAACAGCGGCACGAGCAGGGTGATGAAAATTTCTTGGCGGTACAGGACGAGCGCCGCTGCGCTCGCGATCGTCGCGAGGCTCACCGTCGAGCCGACGGACAAATCGAAGCCATCGACGATGAGCGAAAACGTAATGCCGATCGCCACGAGCGTCACGATCGAAATGGACCGCAAAATGTCACTGAAGTTTTCATACGTAAAAAATCGGTCTTGCGTGATGCCGAAGTAGGTGATCACGGCAAGAATGGCCAGCAAGGTGCCGTGTTTATACAACCATTCAAGAATGGACGGCGCCGTGTTTTTCGATGGCGTTGTGGAAACGGCTGGCTGGCTCATGGATCTCACCTCCGCTGCAATAGTAAACAAGCTGTTCATACGTCAGTTCAGCGGCCGGCAGGCGGGCGAGCAGCCGCCCGTCGACCATCACGTAGATGGTGTCGCAAATGTCAAGCAGCTCTTGAAATTCGCTGGAAAAGTACAGCACCGTTTTTCCTTCATCGGCAAGGGAGCGAATGATGGAAAACACCTCTTGCTTCGCGTGGACATCGATCCCTTTCGTCGGTTCGTCGAACAAAAAGACGCGCGCGTTCGTGTTCAGCCATTTGCCGATGACGACTTTTTGCTGGTTGCCGCCGCTTAAGTGGCGAACGACGGTGGTGCTTGATGGCGGATGAACACCTAGCGAGCGGACGAGCCCGTCGGCTTCAGCCGCTTCTTTCGCCCGGCTGATCCATTGCCAGCGCGACAGGCGGGAAAGAAGGCGGACGGTCAAGTTCGTTTTCACTGACTCGGGTAAAAACAACCCTTGTTTGCGCCGTTCTTCCGGGATGAGGCAAAGGCCGGCGTCGATGGCTTCATAAGGCGATGAGAACACATAGCGTCTGCCATCCATTTCCCACTCGCCGGATGTGTTCCGATGGGCGATGAGGCTTTCGGCAAGCTCCGTCTTGCCGGCGCCAACCAAGCCAGCGATGCCGACGATTTCGCCGCGGTGGGCGTATAGGTCGATGGTTGTCCCGGTTTTGTCGATCAACATTCCGCGGGCGGCAAACGCGATGTCGCTTCTGTATGTGCGTGTTTGTTTCGCGGCGGCGGTCCGCTTCGTTCCAGTCATATGAAGGACGATGTCCTCAAGCGGCAGGCTGCGGGCGCCTCCGTGATAGACGACGCGGCCGTCGCGCAAAATGGTCAGCCGGTCAGCGATCTCCTGAACTTCTTTCAGTTTATGAGAGATGTAAATAAAGCCGACGCCTTGCTGCTTCAGTTCTGTGATGATGGCAAACAGACGTCTTGTTTCCGCCTCGCTTAAGGCGGCCGTCGGTTCGTCTAGGATGATATAGCGCGCGTTGGATGACAGCACTTTGGCGAGCACAATCAGCTGCTTTTCATGGAGCGAGCAGTCGCGAACCAATTTCGTCGGCGGCAACGACAGGCCGACGCGGCGAAGCAGGGCGGCGGCCCGCTCTTTTTCGTGACGCAGCGAGCGAATCGGCCGTTGCTTCACATGGACGAACTCGTCCGCCGCTACATTTTCGTAAATCGGCAAGCCGGGAAAGAGCGCTGTGTCAATTTCTTGAACGACAAAGCCGATGCCGGCTCGTTTCGCGTCAAGCGGCGATGAAAACGTGTATATCGTACCGTCGATCGTGATCGTACCAGCGTCAGGCGGAACGGCGCCGGCCAAAATGTTCATGAGCGTGCTTTTGCCGGCGCCGTTCATGCCTAAAAGGGCGTGGACTTCGCCAGGACGAACGTCGAAGTCCACGCCGTCAAGCACGCGCACGGCGCCAAACGATTTTTCCATGCCCCGCATTGACAACCCGTTCATTTTTTGTTCACCTGGGCTTCCAACGTTTTCATCCACGGCGAGATGGCGACATTGGATTGCCCCCAGCCCGGAATGTATTGCGAAAGCTCATTCATCGACACTTGTTTGTCCGGGAGATCGGACCGTTTCACTAAATGAGGCTCAAGCGAGTAAATGTTCGGCGTTTTTTCTCCGGCGATTTTTTGATACGCGAACCGCACTTGGACGCGGCCGACTTCGGCTGGATCTGTCGCCGTTGTCGCCACCCATGGGCTGTTTGGTTTTTGGATCATTTGCAAATCTTCATCGCTCAAATCAATGCCGTACACTTTAATTTCCGTGCGCCCGGCTTGCTCGATGGCGCGCGTCGCCCCTTTGGCGAACTCGTCCCAAGTTGCGAAGACAGCGTCAATGTCGCCTTTGTTCGGGTATTTTTTCAAAATCGCTTCCATTTGCGTTTGCGTGTCCAAAGCCGTGTTGGCGCTCGCCGTGCCGAACTTGGCGATTTCTTTAATGTTCGGATAGCGTTTTTTGAACGCGTCATAAATGACATGGCGACGTTCCATCGGGGTAAAGCCGCCGACCCAAATCGTGACGATGTTGCCTTCCCCGTTTAAGTCTTCTGCGAGCGTTTTTAATGTTTTCCAGGCGAGGCTGTAGTCGTCTTGGTCGATGACGGTGACGCCGGGAATGTTCAAATCGTTGTCAAACGCCACAACGGGAATGCCTTTGGCGACGGCTTTTTTCACCGGGCCTTCGAGCGCATCGGCGCGGCCGTGATCAAGCAAAATGGCGTCCACATTTTGGGTAATGGCCGTCTCAACGTACGATGCCATTTTGGTTAAATCGTTGTCGGCGTTGTAAATTTGCACCTCGCCGCCGAATTTTTGCACTTGTTCTTTGACGCCGGCGACGTATTGCGATGAGAACGTGCCGATGGACAGTTGCATAATGGCCGCGATTTTCACCGGCTTTTTCAACTTTTCGGGAATGGCCGCCTGTTCGCTGCTCGGTGCGGTTTGGCTGTTTGATGATGCGGTGTCGCCTTTGTTGCTTGTTTGCTTCGTTTCGTTGGCCGGCTTGGAGCTTACAGCGTCTTGCTCGTGTGTGCAGCCAGCCAAGATGGAGAACACGGCAAAGAAAAGAAGAAAAAGGGAAGATAAGGCCTTAAATCGTTTCATGTTGCTCCTCCTTTGTGAATAATGATGGCAGCGTTGCGTCGTAATGGCCGCGAATGATGCCTTTTTCGGTAATGATCGCGGTAATGAGTTCGTTTGGCGTTACGTCAAACGCCGGATTGTATACGTTGACGCCTTCCGGGGCGATGCGCACGCCGGCAATGTGGGTCACTTCATCCGGATGGCGTTCTTCGATCGGGATGTCCGCACCTGTTTTCGTCGTCAAATCGATCGTGGACAACGGTGCGGCGACGTAAAACGGAATGTCAAACGACTTCGCGAGCAAGGCCAGGCCGAACGTACCGATTTTGTTCGCCGTATCGCCGTTTTGCGCGATCCGGTCGGCGCCGACGATGATGGCGCCAATGCCTTTCGCCTTGATCGTTTGCGCCGCCATGTTGTCGGTGATGAGCGTCACATCAACGCCCGCCTGCATCAGCTCCCAGGCGGTCAGGCGCGCCCCTTGCAACACCGGCCGCGTCTCGAGAGCGTAAACGGATAGTTCAATTCCTTTTTCTTTCGCCAAATAAAACGGGGCGAGCGCCGTTCCGTAGCGGGCAGTGGCGATTGAGCCAGCGTTGCAAATCGTCATCACCCGGTCGCCTGGTTGAAAGAGCGACAAGGCGTGTTCACCGATGCGGCGGCACACATCCTCATCTTCCACTTGAATGCGGATCGCCTCATGGATGAGCGCCGTTTTTGCCTCGTTGACGGAAAGGGCGTCGGCCGCAGCGGTGACAAGCCGATCGAGCGCCCAAAACAAGTTGACGGCGGTCGGCCGGGCAGTGGCTAGGTAGTCACGATCTTGTTTCAAGCGGCGGTGGAATTCATCGAGCGATTTGGTGTCATAGCCCAGTGCGGCAAGCGCCAGGCCATAGGCGGCGGTGATGCCGATCGCCGGCGCTCCGCGCACTTTCAGCGTGGCAATCGCCTCATAGACGTCTTCCAGAGTGTGCAAGTCGATATATTCGATGATGGATGGCAGCTTTTGCTGGTTTAAAATCGTTACATGCGTCTCGCGCCATTCAACGGAGCGTGGGATGGCAAAGGTGCTCATCGCCATCTTCCTTTCTCTTTTTTTGGTTTGTCCGGGTCAGCGCCGTGCAGCTTGCGTCTAGACCCGGACGATTGTATGGCATTATCGTTCTGTTTCGGCAAACAGGCGGCGGAAGTCTTCCGTTCCGGTGAACTCGCGGCGCTCCATGATCAAGCGGCGGCCGAGGCGAAGCGCATGCCGCTTGGCAGCAAGGCGCACCTCTTTTTGCTCAATGCCGTCAAGGTCGGCCACATGGGCGAGGCCGATCGTCCGGCGGATGACTTCGCAGCCGGCAAAGCCGACGGCATCGATGAACGCGTGCCAGAGCACGTCCTCGAGCAAGCCCGGCGTCGCGGCGTACGTTTCCACGCTCTCGGTGCGCCAAAGGGTTGAGAACACGGACGCAAAGACGTCCCATGTCCGGTCGATGTGGTCAAAGAGCGGTTGGCGCTCTAATTCAGAGCGGGACAACGCATTTAACAGCAAATTGGCGAAAAATTGGCCAAGGTCAAATCCGATCGGACCGTAAAAGGCGAATTCCGGGTCGATCACTTTCGTTTCGTCGGCGCTTACGAAAATGCTGCCGGTGTGCAAATCGCCATGCAAGAGCACATCGGCTTCGGTCAAAAACTTGCGCTTCAGCTTTGCTGCTTCTAGGTGCAGACGGTCATCGCGCCAAAGCGCTTCAACGTCTGGGCGCAATTCGTCTTCAAAGTTGTTCGTTTCGTGGTCAAAAAACGGGTCGGTGAAGACGAGGTCTTCCGTAATTTTGCACAGTTCCGGATTGACGAAGCTTTGCGCCAATTTCTTTTTCTCTTGCTGGTTCATGCCGAAGTCAGACGTATAAAATGCCGTTTTGGCGACAAATTCGCCGATATGCTGGGACAAAAGCGGATACGTTTTCCCTTCGATCAGCCCTTTGCGGGCGATTTGCAAACGGGATAAGTCTTCCATCACCGTAATGGCGAGCGATTCGTCAGAATAGTAGACTTTCGGCACGTATTGCGGCACGTAGCTCGCAAACGTGCGCAGCGCGTTGCTTTCAATGACAGCGCGCTTTAACGTGAGCGGCCAGCTTTCGCCGACCACTTTGGCGTACGGCAACGCTTGTTTGATGATGACGCCTTGTTTCGTTTCTTGATCGACGATATGAAAAACAAGGTTCAAGTTCCCGTCGCCGATCTCGCGGCACAAAAGAGGCGCTCCGTCGCGGAATAAGCCGAGGCGGACAGCGAGAGATACCGCCTTCGGTTCGGTCAGCGGTTCGTAAACCGATGTTTGAACAGTGGTCATTTCCCTTGTTCCCCCTTTTTTTCCTTTCGCTCGTTTTCAAATGCCGGTTCTGACGCGCGCTAAAACTCGGCGTTTCCGGCAAATGAAAAAGCCTCTTTCGCATACGGAAAGAGGCTTGAAGATTCATTCGTTCTTCGCGCCTCTTATCTTTCAGAAAGACATCGGTCTTTCTGTTGGACTTAGCACCGTGCCCTGCGGAAGCATGACGCTTCCGGCGCCGCCCTTGGCGTGCGCCCTATCTCACGATAGTATTACGGTCGGTTGCTGGGCTTCATTGGGCCAATTCCCTCAGCCAACTCTTGATAAGAGTACTGACTTCGTGTATTCAGTTTTTGTAATTTTCGCGATGTTATCAATTGTTTGGTTGCTTGATTCGAATGATACATGGTCGATCACTCGATTGTCAATACGTTTTGAAAAATTTTTTTGCCGTTTCATAGTCGCGCGGCCGGCGGTCGGCAAACACCGGGATGCGCGCGCGGACGTCCGCAACGAGTGCGGGATCGATGTCAGCCGAGAGAATGCCCGGCTTCTCGTCCGCCTCGGCGATCACTTCGCCCCATGGGTCGATGACGAGCGAATGGCCGGCAAAGACGTTGTTCGGGTCGCGGCCAGCCCGGTTGCAGGCGACGACGTAGCATTGGTTTTCAATCGCCCGCGCCATCAAGAGCGTCCGCCAATGGTGCAGGCGGGGAAGCGGCCATTCGGCGACGACAAACAGCACTTCCGCCCCAGCCAAAGCATGGGCGCGAATCCACTCCGGAAAGCGGATGTCATAGCAAATGACCCCGGCGCATGAAAGCCCGTCAAGCGAAAACAAACCTAAGCTGCTTCCCGGCTGCAAATACAAATGTTCATCCATCAATTGGAACAGGTGAAGCTTGCTGTATTCGCCAACGATTTGACCGTTCCGGTCGGCGACGATCATCGTGTTCGTCACGCCGGTTGTTGTTTTTTTAGCGACCGAGCCGGCGACGAGATGGATGCTGTGTGCTTGCGCTAGGCGAGAGGCGAACGCTTTCGCTCGTTCGGCGCCTTCGTCGGCAATCTCATCTAGGCGCGTCAAATCGTAGCCGGTCGTCCATAATTCCGGCAGCACGATGATATTCGCGCCGTCCTTGACGGCCGATTCAATGGCGCTTTCCGCGCGCCGTTCGTTTTCGTTCGGGTCGCCAAACGCAATATCAAGCTGGAGGCAGGCGATGCGGATCGTCATGAGTTTTCACCTCGAAAAAATTTTGCTTTACATTTTGCTTTTTACGATATATGATGTTGCACTAGAATTTCAAGAATTTTTTAAGAAGGTGTGGGCGATGACGATGGAAATTCCTTTTTCCGAGCTGCTTGAGCAGTTGCCAAAGCAATTTTTCGCCTCGCTTGTCGCAAAAGTGGGGGAGAAAATCAAGGCTGGATGCGACGTGATTAATTTAGGGCAAGGCAACCCGGATCAGCCGACGCCAAAGCATATCGTTGAGGCGATGCAACGGGCGGCGGCCAATCCGAAATACCATAAATATTCGCCGTTTCAAGGCTACTTCTTTTTGAAAGAAGCCATCGCCGCGTTTTACGCGCGTGAATACGGGGGGAACATCGATCCAGACCGCGAAGTCGCCATTTTGTTCGGCGGCAAGGCCGGGCTTGTCGAGCTGCCGCTTTGCCTCGTCAACCCGGGCGATGTGGTGCTTGTCCCGGACCCGGGCTATCCAGACTATTGGTCGGGAATCGCGCTTGCCCGCGCGCGGATGGAAATGATGCCGCTTGTCGCGGAAAACGGTTTTTTGCCGGACTATGAAGCCATCCCGGCGGCAGTGGCCGACCGAGCGAAGCTCATGTTTTTAAACTATCCGAACAATCCGACCGGCGCGACGGCGACAAAGGAATTTTTCGCGGAGACGGTGGCGTTTGCCGCCAAGTACGGCATTGCCGTCGTGCACGATTTTGCTTATGGGGCGATCGGCTTTGACGGCCGGAAACCCGTCAGCTTCCTGGAAGTCGATGGGGCGAAAGACGTCGGCGTCGAAATTTATACGTTTTCGAAAACATACAATATGGCCGGCTGGCGCGTGGCGTTTGCTGTTGGCAATGAGCAGATCATTCGGGCGCTTGAGCTTTTGCAGGATCATTTGTATGTCAGCTTGTTCGGCGCCATCCAGGAAGCGGCTGCCGCGGCGCTCCTTGGTCCGCAAGATTGTGTCACGGAGTTGGTCGCATTGTATGAGGCGCGCCGCAATGCGTTCATCGCTGCGCTCTGCGAGGCCGGCTGGGAGGTGCAGGCGCCATCTGGGTCGTTTTTCGCCTGGCTTCCGCTGCCAAAAGGCATATCCTCCGCTGAGTTTGCCGACATGCTGCTTGAGCGGGCGCATGTCGCCGTCGCCCCAGGCATCGGGTTCGGCGAGCACGGCGAAGGGTATGTGCGCGTCGGCCTCTTGACCGATGAAGCGCGGCTTCGCGAAGCAGCGGAGCGGATCGGCCGCCTTGAATTGTTCGAAAAAATTTTTGAAAAATGATTGACAACGCCAATTGGTGATGGCATAATTCAAAGTAAATTTGCCAATTGTTTGACAAGTGCATAAATGAGCAGGCTTTCTTATCAAGAGCAGGCGGAGGGACGAGCCCAATGAAGCCCGGCAACCGGCTTGGCGCGCGCCAAGCACGGTGCTAATTCTTGCAGCGGAAACGCTGAGAGATAAGAAGAGCGCCATGGATGAGTGACGCCTCTTCTTATGAAGAGGCGTTTTTATTTCGAGATTGAGAGGGATGAACGATGAGTGCAGTGATGGCAACGTATTTGCTTCATGATGAAACAAACATTCGGAAAAAGGCGGAAGGGATCGCGCTCGGCTTGACGGTTGGCACATGGACGGACTTGCCGGCATTAGAGCAAGAGCAGCTCCGCAAACATAAAGGGGAAGTCGTTGCGATCGAAGAGCTTGGCGAAAGCGAGCGGGTAAACGCGTATTTCGGCAAGCGGCTGAAGCGGGCGATCGTCAAAATCGCCTACCCGACAGTCAACTTCAGCGCCGATTTGCCGGCATTGTTGGTCACGACGTTCGGCAAGCTGTCGCTCGACGGTGAAGTGCGGCTGCTTGATTTAGAGTTTCCGGATGAATGGAAGCGGCAGTTTCCCGGGCCGCGCTTTGGCATCGCCGGCATTCGCGAGAAAGTCGGGGTGCATAACCGCCCGCTGTTGATGAGCATTTTTAAAGGCATCATCGGCCGTGATTTGGCGTACTTGACGTCGGAATTGAAAAAACAGGCGCTCGGCGGCGTTGACTTGGTGAAAGATGACGAAATTTTGTTTGACAGCGAACTTCTTCCGTTTGAAAAGCGGATCACCGAGGGCAAGACGGCGCTTCAGGAAGTGTACGAACAAACGGGCAAGCGGACGTTGTATGCCGTCAACTTGACCGGCAAAACGTTTGCGTTAAAGGACAAAGCGAAACGAGCTGCCGAGCTTGGCGCTGATGTGCTGTTGTTTAACGTCTTCGCTTATGGGCTTGATGTGTTGCAAGCGTTGCGTGAAGACGAGGAGATTGCGGTGCCGATTATGGCTCACCCGGCGTTCAGCGGCGCCGTGACGCCGTCGGAGTTTTATGGGGTGGCTCCTTCGCTTTGGCTTGGAAAGCTTTTGCGGCTCGCCGGCGCCGACTTTGTCCTGTTCCCGTCGCCGTATGGCAGCGTCGCCTTGGAGCGCGAGCAGGCGCTTGGCATCGCAAGGGCGCTCACCGACGACCAAGAGCCGTTCGCTCGCGCATTTCCGGTTCCGTCGGCCGGCATTCACCCGGGATTGGTGCCGCTCCTTGTCCGCGATTTCGGCCTTGACAGCATCGTCAACGCCGGCGGCGGCATCCACGGCCATCCGGACGGGGCGATTGGCGGCGGTCAGGCGTTTCGCGCGGCGATCGACGCGGTGCTGGCCGGTCGTCCGCTTCGTGAAGCGGCGAAAGACAACGAGGCGCTGCAAAAGGCGATCGACCGCTGGGGCGTCGTTGAGGTGGAAGCATGACGAAACAGCTCGTTCTCTTTTGTGATTTTGACGGCACGATCACGGAAAACGACAACATCATCGCGATTATGAAACAGTTCGCCCCGCCGGAGTGGGAGGTGTTAAAAGACGACATTCTCGCTGAGCGCATTTCTGTTCAGGAAGGAGTCGGGAAGATGTTTTCCCTCCTTCCGTCCACGTTGAAGGATGAAATTGTGGATTTCCTGCGGCGCACCGCTCGGTTGCGCGCGGGATTCCGAGAGTTTGTTGCGTTTACGAAAGAGCGGGGAATCCCGCTCTATATCGTGAGCGGCGGCATCGACTTTTTCGTCTATCCGCTGCTTGAAGGGCTCATTGAACCGGAGCGGATTTTTTGCAACGGCTCCGATTTCAGCGGCGAGACGATCCGCATCACATGGCCGCATGCATGTGACAGCCGGTGCCAAAACGGCTGCGGCTGCTGCAAGCCGTCGCTATTGCGCAGGCTTGCCCGCCCGGACGGGTATCATGTCGTCATCGGCGATTCGATCACCGACTTGGCGGTGGCCAGGCAAGCCGACTATGTGCTGGCGCGCGATTTTCTGCTTGAAAAATGTCAAGAGCTTGACCTGCCGCACGCGCCATTTGCGACGTTTTTTGACGTGATGGATGCGTTGCAGCGAATGGAGGTGACGACATGAGCATCGTCGTGAAAAAGTGGAACGAGCTCGCGGAAGTGAAAGCCGAACTCGCCGCCCGCGACTGGTTTTTCGCAACAAGCGGCAATTTGTCGATCAAAGTGACGGACGACCCGTTGACGTTTTTGGTGACGGCGAGCGGCAAGGATAAGCGGAAGCAAACGGATGAGGACTTCTTGCTCGTTGACGCCGCCGGCCGACCAGCGGAGAAAACACATTTAAAGCCATCAGCGGAGACGCTGCTGCATGTGGAAATTTACAATCGCACAAACGCCGGTTGCGTCTTGCATGTTCATACTGTCGACAACAACTTGATTTCTGAACTGTATGCGCAAAACGGGGAAGCGGTCTTTTCCGGCCAGGAAATCATCAAGGCGTTCGGCATTTGGGAGGAAAATGCCGAAGTGCGCATTCCGATCATTGACAATGACGCCGACATCCCGACGTTGGCTCAACAGTTTTCGACATATATTCATGGCGATGCGGGCGCCGTGTTGATCCAAAACCACGGCATTACGGTCTGGGGGCGTACAGCGTTTGAAGCGAAAAAACATTTAGAGGCATGGGAGTTTTTGTTCCGCTGGCAGGTGAAGCGGCTGCTTTTGCAGCGGGCCGGCCTGCCGGTTGGCTAATCCATATACATTTTTTCAAAGGAGGATGTGAACAATGGCCGTCATCAAAGTGAGAAAAACGGGCCAAGTGATTGAAGGAGAAGACAATGTGCGCGCGTTTTTGAACAGTCAAGGGGTGTTGTATGAACATTGGGACATCACGAAACTGCCGGAGCATTTGCGTGACAAATACGTACTCACGGATGAAGAAAAAAATGAAATTTTAGCGGCGTTCAAAGATGAAATTGAAGATTTGGCGGCGCGCCGCGGCTACAAAACGTGGGATATCGTCGCGCTGTCCGATGCGACGCCGAACTTGGATGAACTGCTGAAAAAATTTGAACAAGTGCACATCCATACGGAAGATGAAGTGCGCGCCATTACGGCCGGCCATGGCATTTTCATCATCAAAGGCGACAAAGAAACCGGTTATTTTGATGTAGAGCTTGAAGCCGGCGATGTCATTTCCGTGCCGGAAGGGAATCCGCATTACTTTACGCTCATGGATGACCGTCGGGTCGTTGCGGTGCGCTTGTTTATCGACCCGTCCGGCTGGGTCGCTCATCCATATGAAGAAAAAGAGGAAGCCGTCCAATAACAACGAACACCCCGCTGCTTATATACAGGCGGCGGGGGTGTTTCCATTAAAACGATTGTGTTAGAAAAATCATAAACAAAATGCCGACAATAAACGCATACGTCGATGTCCGTTCATTTCCATCGCCATGGCTTTCGGGAATGAGCTCTTTGTAAATGATAAACAACATCGCCCCCGCGGCGAACGCCAGCCCGTACGGAACGAGCCCACGAAAAAGGGAGGTTAAGGAAAAACCAAGCAGCGATGTGACGATTTCCACCGCACCGGTCAACGTGGCGATCAGAAACGCCTTCAAGCGCCCGATTTGCTGGTTGATTAAAAACAAAGCGACCAAAAACCCTTCCGGTGCATTTTGCAAGCCAATCGCCAGGGCGATTAAATTGCCGATTTGCGAAGAGCTGTCCGAGGCGTAGCTCACCCCGACCGACAGTCCTTCAGGCAAATTGTGCAAGGCGATGGCGGCAATAATGAGCATCGCTTTTTCATCAAATTGCAAGCCGCTTTTTGTATGTTCCAAGTCAATATGGGGGACGGTCATTTCAAGCAACGTCAATACGAAAACTCCCGCTGCCAGCCCAATCACAAGCGCCCAAAAGCCGCCGGACCGCAATGCTTCGGGGATGAGGCTCATCATCGAAGCCGCCATCATAATGCCGGCGGAAAAGGCCAGCAGCACGTCACGCCACCGGTGGGTGAGCGATTTGGCCATAAACAAAATCGGCACGGCGCCAAGCCCGGTGGACAAGGCGGAAAGCACGCTTCCAACCAACACTTGGTTCATCCACTTCCCTCCCTGACATCTTTTCTCCTTCTTCACATATGCATCATTCAGCGGAATGTGACAGTCGCCCAAGCGCCGACATGATAATAATTTATCATAGCCGAAGGAAAAGCCGTGAACCAGGAAAATGCATCATCGCAAACAAAAAACGGTTGCCCGGGAATTCGCTGTTCCAGTATAATGAAAGTAAGAAAATGTCAACTTTAAAGGGTTGGATGCTATGGAACAAAAGGAACAGGCGTTGCAGCAGTCATTAAAATTATTCATCGTGTTATCGCGGGCATATCGATCGGTCAGCGACCAAGTAAACAAGTCGATTCAATCGTTCGGCGTGAATCCGACCGAATTTGCGGTGCTCGAACTGCTTTACCATAAAGGCGATCAGCCGCTCCAGCAAATCGGGGAAAAAATTTTGCTCGCCAGCGGCAGCATCACGTATGTCATCGACAAGCTTGAAAATAAAGGCTTGATCATCCGCCGCGCCTGTGAGCGGGATCGCCGCGTGACGTATGCGTCGATCACCGACAGCGGCCGGCAGTTCATCCAGCGCGTGTTCCCCGAACATGCCGAGACCATCCATGAAACGGTGGCGGCGCTGACGGCGGCAGAAAAAGAGCAGGCGATTGCGCTGCTGAAAAAATTAGGATATGGGGCAAAAACAAGGGGCTGACGCGAGGTCGGCCCCTTTAATTTTGCCGGAAATGGATACGTTATATAAAGAACATACCATCGCCAGCAAAAAGGAGAGATCGCCATTGATGATTCCAGTAGGGGTATCGAATCGCCACATTCATTTATCAAAAGAACATATGGCGGCGCTGTTTGGCGAAGGCGCCGAGCTGACGGTGCTCAAGCCGTTGTCGCAGCCCGGCCAGTTCGCTGCGAAAGAAACGGTGACGGTCGAAGGGCCGAAAGGGAAAATTGAAAACGTCCGCGTCCTCGGACCGGTCCGTTCGCTGACGCAGCTTGAAATTTCGAAAACGGACAGCTTCAAGCTCGGCGTCGCGCCCCCGGTTCGCTTATCCGGCGATATTGACGGAACGCCGGGCATTACGATTCACGGACCGAAGGGAACGGTGACCGTCGACAAAGGGGTGATCATTGCCAAGCGGCACATTCATATGACGCCGAAAGATGCGGAAACGTTTGGCGTCCGCGACAAACAAGTCGTGAAAGTGAAAACGCAAGGGGAGCGTGCCCTCATTTTTGACGAAGTGATCGTCCGCGTCAGCGAAGACTTTGCGTTAGATATGCACATTGACACCGATGAAGCGAACGCGGCTGGCTTGAAAACCGGCGATTATGTCGAACTGCTTCCGTCGTGAAGTCATCCGCAGCAATGGGAGACAATGCGCCCTCTCGTTCGTCCCGAGAGGGCGCTTTCCGTTAACGCGGGCGTTTCTTGGATGGCTCTAGTGTGCCGACAAGATGAAACGGCGCATCACGCCGAATGGCATCAATGACGCCGCCGCTGATTTCTTGATGGGTGAGCCAGCGCGAACCGTATTCTTCCACGACAAAACCGAGCTGAACTTGCCGATAAAGGCAAGTGACAGGCAAACAGAGTTCCGATTTCGCTTCGGCTGGATCGGCGCGGCTGCCGAGCACGTGAAACAACCGCCAAGGGCCGGAATGTCCGCTATTTTTTTGGATGACGGTGGACAGCGCCTGGTTGCCGTCCGTATGCACCCATGCAATGATTAGAGCAAAAGTTCCGTTTTTTTGGATGGCCCGGGAAATCAGGGAACAAAGCGCTTCTTGATCGCGATAATCAACAAGAAGCGGATTGATGGATGCCATTTGTCCAGCGCAGTCGATGAGCTGCTTCATCCGTGCGCGGCGGCGGGCGATGACCGACACATCATATCCTTCCCGCACAAGCCAAAGCGACACATCAGCCAACATGCCTGTCCCACCGATGACGAGTGCGTGCATGGCGATTAACCAAATGGTCCTTTCAAATAATGATCAAACCAACCGACAATATGGCGGAGCCGCTCGAGCCGGAGCGCCGGGCTGCCGGTGCGCGACAAGTCGTGGTTGGCGTCCGGAAAGCGGACGAGTTTCGTTTCCCGTCCGAGCCGTTTTAAGGCGATAAACAGCTGTTCCGCCTGCTCAATCGGGCAGCGGTAGTCGCGTTCGCTATGCAAAATCAAAAGCGGCGTGCGGATGTTTTGAACGTATTTGAGCGGCGAATGATGCCAAAGCCGTTCAGCGTCTTCCCAGACGTCGCAGCCGATTTCCCATTTCGTGAAAAAGTAGCCGATGTCACTCACACCGGAGAAGCTGAGCCAGTTGGAAATCGAGCGTTGAGTGACGGCCGCTTTGAACCGGTCGGTATGCCCGACGATCCAGTTCGTCATAAATCCGCCGTAGCTGCCGCCGGTGACGCCAAGCCGTTCTTTGTCAATAAAATCGAACCGGTTGAGCGCGGCATTGACGCCAGCCATAATGTCTTCATAATCCATGCCGCCATAGTCGCCGCGCACCGCATTGACAAACGACTGGCCATATCCGTGGCTGCCGCGCGGGTTCGTAAACAGCACGGCATAGCCGCGCGAGGCAAGCAGCTGCCATTCATGGAAAAACGTAAATCCATACATCGCATGCGGACCGCCGTGAATTTCGACGACAAGCGGCGCCTTTTCCCCTTCGCCAAGCTCGGGCGGTTTCATGATCCAGCCTTGAATCTCCCAACCGTCCGTTGATTGATACGTAAACGGTTTGGCGTCAGCGAACACAACTTCGTTTTCGAGCGCTTCATTGGCACGCGTAAGCCGTGTTTTCGTTCCATCGGCAAGTGAGACCGCATATAAGTCGCCAATGGACGTAGGCGAGCTGATGGCGGCGACAGCTTGCCGTCCATTCGGATGGACGGTGAATCCGTATAGATGAAAATCGCCTTCGACCACTGGGGCGATCGGGCCGTCAAGCGAGACGAAATATACGTTGACGCGTCCGCGCTCCGAGGCGGTGACATACAGGCCGCTTCCGTCGCTCGCCCAAATCGGTCCCGGACTTTTCGCATCAGCGTGTGTGTCGCCGACCATGGCATCGCCGAGATGGGCGTCCCAGTCGGCGGTCAACACCCGCTTTGTTTGGCGTTCGAGTTCAAAGACGTAGAGCCGGTGGATGGTCGCTCCGAGATAAGCGAGATCATGGCCAATGGCGGCGAGCTTCATTCCGTCCGGCGACCAACCGAGCGAGGCGAATGTGCCGCAGCCGTTCGTCAAGTTCATTTCTGTTTTTTTCTCGAGATCGAGCAAAATGATGTCGCGGGTAAAGGTGGTGTCCGGGTCCTCGTTTCGGTTGGCGACAAAGGCAAGCGTCCGTCCGTTTGGCGAAATCGCAAACGAACCGATTTCCTCCTCGCGGCCCGTCAACGCTTCGATTTTTCCTGACAGCGCATCGATGCGCGCGAGCACCGCCCGTTTGCCGTCAAGAAAACCAGCCGCGTCCGATTTGTAATACAGCCGCTCGACCACGCGTGGTTTCAGGTCGGCTCGCTTCACTTCTGCTTTTTCCGGTTCTTCGCGGTCTTCAATCGTTTCATCATCGCCAAGCGTTGTCAAAGCGATGAGAAACGTTCCGTCCGGCGACCAGACGTAATCGCGCACGCCGTTTTTGAAGAAGGTCAACTGGCGCGCTTCGCCGCCATCGGTCGGCAGCAGCCAAAGCTGCGTGCGCCCAGAGCGGTCGGACAAAAAGGCGATCGTTTCGCCGTTCGGGGAAAAGCGCGGTTTCGTGTCGCGCCACGGACCGAATGTCCATGGACGGACGGCGCCGTCTTTGGTCCACATATATAAGTGGGAGCGGTATTGGTTTTCTTCGTCGATCGATTTTTCCACAAACACGACGCGCGTTCCGTCCGGCGCGTAGTGCGGGTCGCGCACCGAGCGGAGGCGAAGCAAATCTTCCGCCGTCATGCCGCGGCGTTTCGTCAGGTGCTCGTTGTTGTTCATCAGCAGGACCTCTCTTTCTTTTAAGCAAAATGGAACTACATTGTATATTTCGTCTTGCGAAAGAAAAGATCCTGCCCAAAAAAGAAAAAAACGAACGCCCAAACGATAGGCGTCCGTTTTTTGGCTATGCCGACAGTTTTTGTTTTTCATTTGCCTGCTGCGCTGCCTTTTTCACCTGCGGGTAGAAGATCACGCCGCTTGCCAGCAAGGCAACGCCCAGCAGGAACGTTTTCATATCCGCCGTCCCGGCGATGACGACCCAGACGGAATACAATGTTGCCAGCGCCGCAACGATGCCGTCAGCGAGCCGCTCCCGTCCTGCCGCATACGTTTCCCCAGTGAGCGTGAGCTTCAGCTGGAAGACGGAAGCAATCAAATATGGAACGAGATAAGCGAGCGTAGCGATGTAAATGACGAAGTCAAACGCCGTTGCCATCGAGTGGGAAATGGTCGAGAAAATGAACAATTGCGCCAGCGCGTTTGACAATGTGAGCGAGAAGCTCGGCGCCCCTTTTCTGTTTTCCTTCAAAAAAACCGGCAAAAACATCCCTTGTTTCGCCGCTTGGTACGGCACTTCGGCGCTCAACAAGATCCAGCCGAGCGTCGAACCGAGCAAGCTGATCAGCCCAAGGCCAGCCAACACGTAGCCGCCCGCCGGTCCCACGATGGCAATGATGGCGTCCACAAGCGGCTTTTCCGATTGAATGAGTTTGTTTTGCGGCAAGACGCCCATCACCAAAAAGCTGATGCCGATGTAAATGGCTAAGGCGATGAGCAGGCCGGCGATCGTCGCCTGTTTTACGTCCGCTTGTTTGCGGGCGCGGGAAGCGAACACCATCGCCGATTCAACGCCGACAAACGCCCAGAGCGTCGATAAAGCGGCGTTGTTGATTTGTCCAAGCAAACCGATCGGCTGTCCGTTCCCGTCATAGCGAGGAGCATCAAGCGGACCAATGACGGCTTTGTCAAAGGCAAACAAGGCGATGACGATAAATAGGAAAAAGCCGAGCACTTTGGCCGCGGTGGCAACAAAATTCAGCTTGCCAGCGCCTTCTACACCGCGCAAAATGATGATATGCATCCCCCAAAGGAGCGCCGTGCAGACGAGAAACGTAAGCAAATTCCCGAGCTTCAGCGCAAACGGGCCGATCTCAAGCACCGTTTTGCTGCTTGTCAGCATCGGGAAAAACGTCGACAAGTAGCTTGCAAATGTTGTAATAATCGCGACGTTGCCGGCAAAGTTGCCGACCCAGTAGCCCCATGATGACATAAATCCCGATAAAATCGAGAGATTGGAGCCTTTCGGAAACAGCTCCTTCGCGTAAATTTGCGGACCGCCGCCTAAGTCGGGCTTGCGAATCGCCAAGTTGCCAAACACAAGCGCCGTCATTAAGACACCGGCGCCGGTCAACAGCCAGGCGAACATGACGCCGATGGGGCTCGCCGCCTCCGCCAACGAGCGCGGCAGCATAAAAATGCCGGAACCAACCATATTGCCCACGACAAGCGCGGTTAACACCCAAATGCCAAGTTTTCGTTGCTGATCCAAGATCAAAACGCTCCTTTCGAAAAAAGAAAGCACCCGCGCCTTTTCAGCGGGTGCATGATCGATTCGCATCCAACTGAATGGCGATAGCGCTCCATCACCCAAAAGTGATGGCAGTCCTGCGCCTGTTCGGCCGCAGGCCCAGCTTGCGCCGCCGGAGCGCGCCGCAAACTTCGGCGGTGAACCCTTTCCCGCTGCGTCATCGACCGCTCCGAGCCTCGGCAGCGCTACTTTTGTTCACCGCAACCTCTATCCCATGAAAGTGGAGAGGGGGTATATGGTTGCCGACACTATCTTACCTGATTCGACAAAAATCGTCAATATGTTTTTGGGAAATACAGAAGATGGGACGAGATTCCCAATCCATGGCCGCTATTTCTAGGGGGAAGAGGGCGCGAATGGGAATATGATTTGTTTTTGAAAAATAGAAATGGTTGCGAAGATCAAGATCATGATAGTTGCCTTCTTTTTCTATGAGGAAATAAAATGGAAATTTGTTCAGAGAATGGTTCATCACTAAAAACGAAAAGATGTACTTGCACTAGCCATTAAAGTATGTTAGCTGTTTCTAGCCGAACCCGAAATGCAAAACGTTGGATATTTCTGTATCCGTATCCCCGACGTTTGATCCGCTTAATCTTGTTATTCGTTTCCTCCATTTTCCCATTCGAATAAGATAAAATGCATGATATGATGTCGTCTGTTCGTTTGACGAGTGCGTGGAGGAGAAACATGTTAATATGGTAAAAAAACAACTTAAAGAGGAATACAATGCGGAGTTTGTTGGTTTTATTGATATGTACGGTTTTGTGAGCCATGAAGATTTGACGGCAATTGAAAATGATCAAGTTACGTTCCTTGCTGATACAACAGGAGATAAATATTTCTTGAAGCACGAAAAAGACAATGGCTTTGCCCATGCACTTTCTTGGTTATTAGAAGATGTTAAGAAGAAAAAAGATGGAAACAATAAATAATTAGCGGATAAGGGGGATTGTGCTTCCAAAAAAGCCATGGTACTACGGTTTCAAGCTGCATCTTCAAGTGACCCATCAAGGGCTGGCCATGGGCTATGTCGTGACGGAAGCGTCCTGCCACAATGTCAAAGCCGCTGAAACGGTGATGACTTAAATCTGAATTTGCTCATCTATATAGATGCAATTTGAAGATTTACCATTTGCAACTTTTACCGAGTATTTGATCGACTGTCGGGCGACCGAACAACGCCACTTCCAGACCCATTATATGGGTCTGTGAAGCAGGCGGTTGTTCGGTCTTCCGTCACGCCAAGGCGTGACGGAGAAGCCTGTGGCTTTCCCTCGACAGTCGAAAAGGGGCAAACCGCTTTCCGTCAGGGGACATGTTAAACTTCCTCGTCGCATCTATATACATTACAGTAATAAAAAGGCTCTTCACCACAACATGTACTTGACAAGCAATACGGTTTCCTGCACAAAGATGTGCAAAAACCACTGATTTGTTGATTTTCCCTCACAAGCGTAAATAGGGTATGTTCAGAAAAAATCAAGTACAACTTTTGGTGAAGAGCCAATAAAAAATTTTAAAGGGAGTAGACATCTACTTCCCTTAAATTTTTCATTAGGGGTGAAATTATGTTCAATCCAGAACTTTATTTTTATTATATTTTGTTACTTACTCTTTTAATTTTTACTTATTTATTCTATAGAAGAACAAAGAATTTATCTAAAACACTCCTTATGACAATTACTGTACTTTTTTTCGTATCCGTAGTTTGTAGTATTAGTTTGGCACTTAATTATTATGAATCACTAAAACCGAGTACAGAAGGTATTGGAATTTCAAATGTGATCGCATATTGGCTACTAGGGGAGGATGCTTGGGCACCAGTGTGGACTATTCAACTATTTAAAAAAGCTTACTTCATTTCCTTATGGATTACATTTATTTTATTTGGCTTCCTCATAATTCTTTTATTCATGAAAAGGAAACAAAGCAAAACGAAAGACATGAACTAAAATACTGGATATCAAAAATTTGAAGCTAAGGTAGCATCAAATGCACGCTCTCTCAGATAAAGATTTCCAACGCGCCTGATGGACCGATGGAAAAGAGAAAGCGCAAAATTTTGGTGAAGAGCCTTTTTATGCGCATATATGGATTGTTTTTTGTATATGATGCAAAGGTTGCGAAATATGAGTGAAATGATTAAGTATAATTTGTGGTGATGAACCCAGAGAATGGGAAATCGAGAAGGATTTTGAGGATTCATGGCGAATAAACAGTAGGTCGGCTGAGTGATGAAAAAATGTAAAAATGAAAGGAAAGAAGGGACAGAGCATGAAGTTTTCCGAATTTCGTTACGAGCGGCCGGACATTGACGCCTTGCAAGCGTCGTTTCAAGAAGCGCTTGATGCGTTCCGCCGTGCGGGGAGCGCCGCCTTGCAGCACGAGGCGATGAAGCGGATCAATGCACTGCGCCGCCGCTACAGCACGATGGCGAACCTTTGCCACATCCGCCATACGATCGATACGAATGATGAATTTTATAAACAAGAACAGGACTTTTTCGATGAAACCGAACCGGTCGTCAAGGGGCTTGTCAACGATTATTACCGAGCGCTTGTTGAGTCCCCGTTTCGCGCCGAGCTTGAACAAGTGTGGGGGAAACAGCTGTTTGCGTTGGCGGAGACGCAACTGAAAACATATGCGCCGGCGGTTGTCGAGGACTTGCAAAAAGAAAACAAGCTGGCGAGCGAATATACGAAGCTCATTGCATCGGCGAAAATCATGTTTGAAGGCGAGGAGCGGACGCTCGCCCAGCTGCAGCCGTTTGTCGAGTCGCCGGACCGCACGATGCGCCAACGGGCGAGCGAAGCGCGGTTTTCGTTTTTCACGGACCACGAAAAAGAGCTCGATGAGCTGTATGATGAGCTCGTCCACGTCCGCACAGCGATCGCCCGCAAGCTCGGGTTCCACAACTTTGTGGAGCTTGGCTACGCCCGTTTAGGCCGGACGGATTACAACGCCGACATGGTCGCCAACTTCCGCCGGCAAGTGAAAACGCACATCGTTCCGCTCGCGTCCAGGCTGCGCGAGCGCCAGCGGCAGCGCATCAAGGTCGAGAAGCTCTACTATTACGACGAACCGTTTATGTTTCCAACCGGCAACCCGGCGCCAAAAGGCGATGCCAACTGGATTGTCGAAAACGGCCGGCGCATGTATGAAGAGCTGTCGCCGGAAACCGGCGAGTTTTTCCGCTATATGGTCGAACACGAATTGATGGACCTCGTCGCCAAAAAAGGGAAGGCGGGCGGCGGCTATTGCACGTATATCGATGATTACAAGGCGCCGTTTATTTTCTCCAATTTCACCGGCACCTCCGGCGACATTGACGTATTGACCCATGAAGCCGGACATGCGTTCCAAGTGTATGAAAGCCGTCATTACGACATTCCGGAATACAACTGGCCGACGCTTGAGGCGTGTGAAATCCATTCGATGAGCATGGAGTTTTTCACCTGGCCGTGGATGGAGCTGTTTTTCGCCGACGACGCCGACAAATACCGGTTCGCCCATTTGAGCGATGCGCTCTTGTTCTTGCCGTACGGCGTGGCGGTCGATGAATTTCAGCACGCGGTCTACGAGCATCCGGACATGACGCCGGCGGAGCGGAAGAGTGTCTGGCGCAACATCGAAAAAGCGTATTTGCCGACAAGAGACTACGCCGGCCATGACTACCTTGAGCGCGGCGGGTTTTGGCAGCGGCAAGGGCATATTTACACCGATCCGTTTTATTACATCGATTACACCCTTGCGCAAGTGTGCGCGTTTCAATTTTGGAAGCGGGCGCAAGACGACCTGGCTGCGGCGTGGCGCGACTATGTGGCGCTTTGCCGATTGGGCGGCAGCCGGCCGTTCACCGAGCTCGTCAAAAGCGCCCATCTCATATCACCGTTTGCCGACGGGGCAGTCGCATCGGTCGTCGGCCATATCGAGCGATGGCTGGACAGCGTCGATGACAAAGCTTTGTAAAAAGAAGAAAAAAGGCGGGCGGGAACGGCACCGCCTTGCCTTTCTTTATTTTGGAAACTTCTGCTGAACTAGGGCAAAGGGGGAAAACGGATGATCCGTAAAGCCACATGGGCCGACGCACCGGCCATCGCCTCCGTCCACGTCGAAAGTTGGAAGACGACGTATGGCGGCATCGTGCCAGACGCGTACTTGGAGACGTTGACAGTGGAAGAAAAGCAAACGTTATGGGAGAAGGTGCTCCGCCAATCGGATCATTCCGTGTTTGTCGCCAAGGAAAACGGGCGCGTCGTCGGATTTGTCTCGGGCGGACGAAACCGGGCGAGCGACGGTTCAGCCGCACAATATGACGGGGAGCTGTACGCGATTTATTTGCTTAAGGAAGCGCAAGGAAAAGGGCTCGGCCGGCAGCTCGTTCAAGCGTTGACCCGCCATTTGGCGCAAAAAGGCATTCATTCGCTGGCCGTCTGGGTGCTTGCCGACAACCCGTCCCATGGTTTTTATGAACGGCTTGGCGGTGAAAAAGTGGCCGAGGAAAGGGTGGAAATCGGCGGAAAAGCGTTGTGGGAGCGGTGCTACGGCTGGCAAGACATGCAAGTGATGAACAAGTAGAGGGCTGCCGACAGTTCGGCAGCCTCAAAAAATTTGATTTGTAAGTGATTACTCACTTTACAAACACGTTTGTCCTGTTTTATACTTTTTGTAAGTGATTACTCACTATTTTATTTTCGAAAAGGAGGGGAGATGTATGAGTATTCTGAGAAATAAGTGGGTGGTCTTGTCGCCCATCATCGTGGCCGTTGTTGTATTCATTTTCTCCCTTGTTCTCATTCCAACTGTGCATCCAACGCCTCAACAACTTCCTGTTGCGTTTGTCAACGAGGACGAAGGGGTGCAATGGTCGAATCAGCCCCCGATCAACATGGGGAAAACCATTGAACAGGCCATTCAAAACATGATGAAATCGAATTCAGCAGGAAAGGATCAACCACCAATTGAATGGATACAAGTTGATAGTGAGAAGAAAGCGAAAAAAGGAATGGATAGGCAAGACTATTATGGCGCTCTCATGATTCCGAAAGATTTCAGCAAGAAAGTGGCGTCTCTGCAGACGCCCAATCCATCTTCACCAAAAGTGAAAATCGTCGTCAATCAAGGAATGAATGCCGCAGCATCTGCCATCGTGCAGCAAATCTTGAATCAAGCAGCGGACCATATCAATGCCAACGTGCGTCAACAATTGCTGCAAGCGATGGCCAAAAAAGGGGGGATGATGACGGCTGAACAGGCCGCACTGCTCGCCTCTCCTGTTGGGAAAGAGATAGCCATTGTTCACCCGGTCGGCACACACAGCGCCAACGGCAATGCGCCTGTTTCGTTCGTTCAGCCAATTTGGATGGCAAGCCTCGCTGCAGCGGTGCTGCTATATTTAGCGATCGATCAACGCGCGTTTACTCACTGGCGTGAGAAGCTGGCTGCGCAGGTGACGAAGACCGTTGTCGGGCTGCTGCTGGCGCTGATCGCAGGATTTGGACTCATCGGGATGGCTGACGCGATCGGATTTCATATCCCTTCATTTTTAGATATGGCGCTGTTTGTTTCCCTTGTCTTTTTCAGCTTTTTTGCCATCGAAAGCGCTGTGTTTAGTTGGGTTGGTTTAAAAGGGATTCCGATTTTTATACTTCTTTTGTTCTTCGGCGCTCCGCTGCTTTCCATGGCTCCGGAATCGATGACATCGTTTTATCGTGATTGGGTTTATTCATGGCTGCCGCAGCGTTTCATGGTTGAGGGGCTGCGGGAACTCTTTTTCTTTGATCCGGCACTGCAATGGAACGAGCCCGTTTCTGTCTTATGTTGGCTTGCGCTTGCTGGGGTTGTTCTCGTCATCGTTTCGGCATTCAAGAAAGGTTTTGTTCAGGAATCGGATGAATCCGGCAAACTGACGAGGTCATGATGATGTGTAAAGGAGGAATGAAAAATGCTCACTCATTCACCTATTCAAGTCGAGCGTGTTTCCAAGCGATTTGGAAAAAAGTGGTCATCGACGATGTGTCGTTGGATGTCCGCGCGGGAGAAATTTTCGGCCTGCTCGGCCCGTCGGGGGCGGGCAAGACGACGTTGGTGCGCATGATCGCCGGCATTGATCAAGCGAGTGAAGGAACGATTCACGTGCTGGGCGCAAACATGCCCAATCTTGGCGCCATGAAGCGGATCGGCTTTATGGCGCAGTCGGACGCCTTGTACGGAGAATTGACGGCGCTGGAGAACATGCAATTTTTTGCTTCTATCTACGGATTGCGAGGGAAAAAGCAACAAGAGCGGATCGATGACATGCTGGCGCTTGTCAACTTAACGAATGATCGAAAAAAGCCGGTGCACCAATATTCAGGCGGGATGAAGCGGCGGCTGTCACTGGCGATCGCCTTGCTTCATGAACCGGACGTGCTTATTTTGGATGAGCCGACGGTCGGCATCGATCCGGTGCTGCGCCAATCGATTTGGGCGGAGCTCGAGCGGATTCGCCAGCGCGGCACAACCATTGTCGTCACGACCCATGTGATGGATGAAGCCGAAAAGTGCGGACGGCTCGGCATGATCCGCGAAGGCCGTCTGATCGCCGTCGGCCGCCCGGATGAACTGAAACAAAAAGCAGGAGCGGAAACGATTGAGCAAGCGTTTTTGACGTTTGGAGGTGTCCGTCGATGAGAGTGTTGGCGATTGTCGTCCGCATCATCCGCCAGTTTTTCCGCGACAAGCGCACGCTGGCGCTCATGATTGTCGCGCCGATGTTCATCTTGTTATTGATGGATTTGGTGTTTAATGGAGAAGAATACAAACCAGCCATTGCCGTCAGCGAACACGTGCCTAATATGGTGGTTGACAAGTTGAAAGAAGCGGGAGCGGACGTGAAAGAGCTGTCGGCTAAACAAGCGAAAAAACAGCTGGACGATCAAGAGATTGATGCATGGCTCGACATGAATGGAAGCGCTCCGCATGTCACGTTGGAAGGAAGCGACCCGACTGCCAATCAGGCGGTGATGGCCGCGGTGCAACAGGCGTTTCAGTCTATGGCGCCAAAGCCCCCGTTTCAGCTGAACACCACGTATTGGCACGGGTCAAGCGATATGGCGTCATTTGATTATTTCGGCCCCGTGTTGATCGGCTTTTTCGTCTTCTTTTTCGTCTTTTTGATTGCCGGAGTGTCGTTTTTGCGCGAGCGGACGAACGGGACGCTCGAACGGCTGATGGCGACGCCGCTTCGGCGCTGGGAAATGGTCGTTGGCTACATGATCGGGTTCGGATTGTTTACCACGATTCAAGCGAGCTTAATTTCATGGTTTGCCATTGATGTGTTGGACATGATGATGGAAGGTTCGTTTTGGTATGTGCTGCTCATTACGTTTTTGCTGGCGATGACGGCGCTGGCGCTTGGGATGCTGCTGTCGGCGTTCGCCAACAACGAGCTGCAAATGGTGCAGTTTATCCCGCTTGTCGTCGTGCCGCAAGTGTTTTTCTCGGGTTTGTTCAATCTCGACACGATGGAACAATGGCTTCGTTCCTTAAGCGTCATCATGCCGCTCACCTACGGGGCGGACGCGCTGCGCGATATTATGGTGCGCGGAGAAGGTTTTAGCGCCATCGCCGTTGATGTGTACGTGCTGCTTGGCTTTACGATGCTGTTTATGCTATTAAATGTAGTAGCATTGAAAAAATACCGCAAGCTGTAAGGAGTAGAGTCATGAGCGAGCATTCATGGATTCAGGAATTGCTGCAAATCGGCGGCAAGGAAGGGCAGTTCAGCGAAAAGCAGCTAAAAATTTTGGAAGCTGCCGTTGAAATGTTCGCCGAGAAAGGCTATGCGGCGACCTCGACGAGCGAAATCGCCAAAAAGGCTGGGGTGGCGGAAGGGACGATCTTCCGCCATTATAAGACGAAAAAAGATTTATTGCTGGCCATCGTCACGCCGACGTTGTTTCATTCCGTCGCCCCGTTTTTGGCGAAAGAATTCGTCCGCGAAGTGTTTGACAACGAATATGAGACGTACGAACAGTTTTTGCGCGCGGTGCTCGCCAACCGCTACACCTTTGTGAAAACGTATTTGCCGGCGATTCGCGTGCTTTGGCAGGAGGTTGCCTTTCATTCCGAGATTAAACAGTGCTTTCAACGCGTGTTTACCGAGCACGTGTATCCAAAATTCGCCCGCATTGTCCGCCATTTTCAAGAAAAAGGGGAGTTGGCCGAGCTGCCGGTCGATTCCGTCATCCGCCTGACGATCACATCGCTCGCCGGCTTTTTGGCCGCCCGCTTTCTCCTTTTGCCTGACCACCATTGGGACGATGAGGCGGAGATGGAGCGGACGATTCACGTATTGATGAACGGTCTGCGGCGCTAGACGGCCGGCTTCCGCGTGGGAGCCGGCCTAGCCGTTTTTCTTGGCATAATCGAGGATGGCTTTGGCAAAGTGTTTAAAATCATCGAGATGGTGGTCGATGATGGCTTGCAAAATGCCAAGGTTCAGTTGTTGGTAGTTGTGAACGGCGATGTTGCGGAATCCGACCATCGCCTTCATGTTTTGGCTTACGGCGGGAGAGATCGCGCCGTGTTCTTCAAGAAGGGAGAACGCATCGCGGCTATGCTGCGGCAGTCCGAATTTCTGCTCGGCCACGATATGCATGGCCAAATCGATGCATGCCTCGCACGCCCGCTGTAAATTGAGAATGATCGAGTCTTGTTTTGTATAATTTTGTAAATTTTGGGGGTCGTGGTCATATTCTTCGTCAATTCGTTTCAGACATCGTTCAATGATGCTGACCTTATTCAAAATCACATCATGTTTCATACACCGACCCACTTTCTGCAATTCGTTTTAATACTGGCGCCCTCTCTTCATTCAGCTTTGCATACATTTTCAACGTTTTCATTTCAAACTCCATTCGTTTCCGTTCGTCGCAACAATCGATCACCTTTCCGCTCGAGACGACTTGCGCTTGAAACACCGTGCTGGCTTGGCGCAAATCGACAAGATCGACATCGCGTCCTAACTTGCCAGCCAACTCCCCAGCGAGCCGAAACAGCTCATACGGATCATGCGGCACGCCGTCGCTGACAAAGGCGATGTCGACATCGCTGTCTGGGCGCATCGCCCCACGGGCGGCTGAACCGAACAAGTAGATGACGAACGGGTGAAGAGCCGGGCGGAGCGTCTCAACGATGATCGTCTCCATTTCGTTTGGCAATCGCGATGCCCCCTTTATGTTTTTCTTCATTATAGCAAAATTTTTTTGTTCCTGGAGAAAAGACGGAAAAAGAAAAGGAGGCGATGGCGACCGCCCCTTTTTACAGCGAAAAACCTTTATTCGCGCGAAAGAGTTTGACCTCAAGAAACGGACGCGCGGCCGGTGAAAACGTTTGAGCGAACGACCGTCATTTTTTTGCACCACCGTCTTCCAACATGACGCTCGATCCTTTGTTTGGATCGAACGATTGGTACCATTGGACATCGTTGAAAATATGCACGGGGAACCGTTCTTTGTCCAAAATGACAAGATTATACCGCAAATCTCCGTGATTGATTCGATCGATCAGATCCTTTGGTATATCGGTCGCCCAGGTGGAAGTCATTGTGATGGCATACGACAGCAGCCCGTTTGCCGGCAAAGGGCCTTTGACAGCGTTGGAACGGTCAACATGGGTCAGACGCGAGAGTTCCTCTGGATATTGAATGACGAAATAGTAATCTTGATACTGTTCAAGCAAGCGGTACAGCTGTTGTGAGATGGTGTAATGAATCGTCAGCTCGATCGATCGGCTTGTCGCCTTCGCAGTGAATTGGTTGACTAGAAAATGCGGAGGGAGAAATTTTTGTTCCAGCGACAGCGGCTTTTGTTCCGTCTCCGCTTTTTCGTTTTTTGGCTTCTCTTTCTCTACAGAATGGTGCGTCGCAACGTCAGGGGTGTGTCCAGACTCGCACGCCGCAAGCGTGAGAAAGCAGATGAAAAGGGAATGGAAAAATTTTTTGCTCATAAAAAATCACCGTCTATCAAGACTTAATTTTGTTTAATGCTGTCAGAATACCCTTCGTATGTCCATTGTCCGCTGACAGTTTTCGAGCTGATGAGAGTTCCTCTGGAATTGGACTAATGGTTTGAATCATCTTTCTTTTCAACATTGCAATCCTAAAATTTAGAATTTATAACTTGTTTTTAGCAAAAAAAAAAAAAAAGTGTCAATAATATTTTGAAAAAAATAATTTACAAAATATTTAATCCACTGTAAAAAGTGCGCTTGACAGAATCGAGATAAAAAATCGGCTTGATACACCGTCTATAAAGAAAGATCCGCCGAAAGCAAAGTGGATGTTCGGCGGATCCTCTGTTGCAAGTTATCGTTCGATTTTCGCCGCAATGGCGTCCCCTTCCACGTCGATGCGGATTGCGCGCACCGGTTGATCCGCGTCAAGCAGGCAGTCGGCGATGTTGTCTTCGACATGCTCCTGGATGACGCGGCGGAGCGGGCGGGCGCCGAAGGCCGGATGGTAGCCGAGTTCGGCCAGTTTTTCTTTCGCCGCTTCGGTCACTTCGAGTTCAATGCCTTGTTCGCGCATCACTGCTTTGACGTCGGCGAGCATCAGGTCGACGATCTCAAGCAAGTGTGCTTTTTCGAGCGGCTTGAACTCGATGATGGCGTCGAAGCGGTTCAAAAATTCCGGCTTGAAGTAGGCGCCAAGCGAGTCAAGGACGCTTGTTTGCCCGTTGCCCTCTTTTTCAAAGCCGACGGTGATTTTTTTGTCGGTCACACCGGCGTTGCTTGTCGCGATGATGACCGTGTCTTTGAAGCTGACGGTGCGGCCTTGGCTGTCGGTTAAGCGGCCGTCTTCCAAAATTTGCAGGAAGATGTGCTGCACATCCGGGTGCGCTTTTTCAATCTCGTCAAGCAAGATGATGCTGTATGGGTTGCGGCGCACTTTTTCCGTCAGCTGGCCGGCTTCTTCAAAGCCGACATAGCCCGGCGGCGAACCGATCAGCTTCGAGACGGAATGTTTCTCCATGTATTCGCTCATATCGAGGCGAATCATGGCGTCTTTTGTGCCAAACAGCTCCTCGGCGAGCGTTTTGGCGAGCTCCGTTTTCCCGACGCCGGTCGGGCCGGCGAACAGGAACGAACCGATCGGGCGGTGTTTTGCTTTCAAGCCGGCGCGGCTGCGGCGAATGGCTTTGGCGACTTTTTTCACCGCTTCCGCTTGGCCGATCACTTTTTTCGCCAAGTGTTCTTCGAGATGTTTCATTTTTTCTTTTTCATCGGCTTGCAGCTTGCCGACGGGGATGCCGGTTTTCTCGGCGATGATTTGTTCGATGTCGGCGGCATCGACGACAGGGCGTTCTTGGTTGACGCCTTGCTCGAGTTGTTTTTCGAGCTTCAGCTCTTCATCGCGCAGTTTCGCTGCCAATTCGTAGTTTTCTTCTTTCGCCGCTTGTTCTTTTTCTTTCGCGATTTGCATCAGCCGCTCTTGCAGCTGCTTTTCATCCGTCGGGCCGCGGCGCAAGTTCGCTTTCGAGCCGGCCTCGTCAAGCAAGTCGATCGCCTTGTCCGGGAGGAAGCGGTCTTGAATGTAGCGGTGCGACAATTTCACGCACGCTTCGATCGCTTCGTCTGTATAGCGGACATGGTGGAATTGTTCGTATTTCGGCTGAATGCCTTTTAAGATGGCGATCGCTTCCTCAACAGTCGGTTCGTGGACGATGACCGGCTGGAAGCGGCGCTCAAGAGCCGCGTCTTTTTCAATTTGCCGGTATTCTTTGAGTGTCGTCGCGCCGACGACTTGCAGTTCACCGCGGGCGAGCGCCGGTTTTAAAATGTTGCCGGCGTCCATCGAGCCTTCAGCGGCGCCAGCGCCGACGAGCAGATGGATTTCGTCAATGAACAAGATGACGTTTTTCCGCTCTTGCAATTCGGCGATGAGCCGTTTCATCCGCTCTTCAAATTGGCCGCGGATGCCGGTGTTGGCGACAAGCGAAGCGACATCAAGCAAGTACACTTCTTTGTTTAACAGTTTTTCCGGCACGTTCCCTTCGGCGATTTTCAGCGCGAGCCCTTCGACGATCGCCGTTTTCCCGACGCCCGGCTCTCCGATTAAGACCGGGTTGTTTTTGTTGCGGCGGTTTAAAATTTCGATGACGCGCTCAATTTCTTTGTCGCGGCCGATGACTGGGTCGATCAAGCCCGCTTTCGCCATTTGCGTCAAGTTGCGGCCGAATTGGTCCAAAAATCCGCCGCCATGGCTTTGCGGGCGTTTCCCCATCGTTTTCGGCGCGCTCATCCCCGCGTTGGTGGCTGCGAAGTGGCTAGTAAAGAAGTCATCAAAGGAAAACGGCGAAAAGCCGAAGTTCATCATCGGAATCGACAATTGTTGTTTTTGTTTTTCATAGCATTCATGGCAAAGATGAAGTTGTTGTTGTTCACCGTTCCATTGCAAGTTGACAAACACCGTTGCTTCACGTTGTTGGCATGCTTGGCAGCGCATGAGGAATACCCCCTTTTCCATACTCAGAATTTGACTTTGACTTTCTTTGACTTTCTGACTTTATTATACTTTGACCTTTTTTGACTTTCAAGTGTTTTGTACAAAAAAATTGTGATAACGATGAAATGTTTTTGAAAAAATGGTGAATACTAATGTAGGTGCGGCAAAGCTATGATAAAGTGAAAAGCAGAAAAAGAGGCGGAAAAGACTTCGTCTTTGGTGCTCACGGTGATCATAATCTTTGAAGGATAAAGGAGAAAGGTGAAGATGAGAAGACATGTTCGATTCGCGTTTGCTGTTGTACTTTTGGGGACGATGATCATGGCTGCTTGTACCAATCACAACAAGCAAGCCGAGACGCCGGCCGTGCTTGACGTGAAAATCGATGCGCCGGATCATATCGATTTGAACAAACCGACGAAGCTCGCCTGCATCGTGACGTACGGCGGTGAAAAAGTAGACGATGCGAGCGAAGTCAAGTTTGAAGTATGGAAGCATGGAAGCGACGAGCGGGAAATGCTTGAAGCGAAGCATGACGGCGACGGCCGCTATTCGGTGGAAAAAACGTTCACCGAAGCGGGAACGTATTCGGTCGTCGTTCATGTAACGGCGCGCGACATGCATAATATGCCGAAAAAAGATATTGTCGCCGGCAATCCGGAGCAGGCGGCGACGGCTGACGGTGCGCGCGAAAACTCCCAAGGCAGTGCTGAAGAACACCATCATGGCGCCGTCGCCATTTCGCTGTCGTCCCGTTCGCTCGAAGCCGGAAAACCGGCGGCGTTGACCGTCCGCCTCACCAAAGATGGGAAGCCGTTGACAGGGGCGACTGTTCGTTTTGAAATGTGGCAGGCGGACAATAAGCATGAATTTGTCGATGCAAAGGAAAAAGGAAACGGCGAGTACGAAGCCATGGCCACGTTTGCCAACAAAGGAACGTATTCGGTGAAAGTGCACGTCGAAGGAAGCGGCGGACTGCACGAACATCAAGTCGAACAAGTGACGGTTCATTGATGGAAACGCGATTTCACATCGCACGTCATATTAATGAAGAGAGTTTGCAGTGTGTGAGAAGGCATCTTGTCTCGGATGCCTTCTTTTTTCGTTCTGTCGTCTTTCTTGTCCATGCCGGACATATATATGGCAATAAAGCAACGGACAAGAGAGGGAGATGGAGAAGTTGGGCAAGAGACACGAGTGGTCGGAAGCATGGCAAATCGCCGCTGTTTACGTCGGCACGGTGATTGGAGCGGGATTTGCGACTGGCAGGGAAATTATTGAATTTTTTACCCGCTACGGAATGGCTGGGACGATCGGGGTGGCGGTCAGCGGCGTTTTGTTCACATGGGGCGGCGCGCGCCTAATGGTGATGGCGCGCCGCATTGGAGCCGCGTCCTATGATGAATTGAATCGCTATTTGTTCGGAAGAATGTTGAGTCCGTTTGTGACGCTTGTGATGACGGCGATGATCGCGGGGGTGACGGCGGTGATGATCGCCGGGGCGGGCGCGGTGTTTGAAGAGCAGATCGGCTGGCCGCGGCAGGCGGGCGTCACGCTGACGCTCGGGTTGGCGCTTTTGGTCATGCTGTTTGACCGCAAAGGGCTGTTTGGCGTCAACGTGTTCGTCGCGCCGATGATGGTGCTGTTCAGCGCCATCGCCTTTGTGAAAACAATCGTGGCTGGCGATTTGTGCCGTCCGGACATGGCTGCGGTGGACTATTCCCTCAAGGCGATGTTGTCCCCGTTTTCCTATGCGGCGTTTAACTTGGCGATGGCCCAAGCGGTGTTGGTGCCGGTTGCCCGCGAAGCGACCAGTGAGCGGACGGTGAGGCGTGGGGCGATGTTAGGCGGAATGGTGTTGACGGTTTTGCTGCTGTTGAACCATATGGTGCTGCTGTCGTTTCCACACAAGGACGATTATGATATTCCAATGGCCGAAGTCGTTCATACGTTTTTTACTGTGTTGTATTGGCTTTATGTCGTCGTCATTTACGGAGAAATTTTTACCTCGGTCATCGGCGGCATGTTTGGGCTTGCACGCCAAGTGCGCGTTTGGGCGCCGCTTGGCGGGAAATGGCTGGGCGTGCTGCTCGTTTTGCTGTTTGCGGCAGTCAGCCCGTTTCATTACGGGGAGTTGCTGTCATTCATCTATCCACTGTTTGGTTATATGAGTCTTGTGCTGTTGTGGCTTCTTTGGCGCCGACGGCTGCCGCACCGATAAATCGGCCCTTTCGCTCCTTGGCGTTTCTTTGATGAAGGGGGGCGAAAGGGCTTGGTTTCATGATGAGTGGAAGCGGGCGATCATTTTTTCTAAATCGCGCGCTGCCGCAGCCAACGTGTCGGATTCCCGCGCCAACTGGTGAAGGGCGAGCGTCTGTTGCTCAAGCCCAGCCGCCGTTTCTTGCACCATGTTTGAAAAATCGGCGGCGACGGTGCGTACGTCTTCCATCAGTCCGCCGAGCTGCTCGCCGTCGGCGGTGATGGCGTTGACATATGATTCGTTTTGCTGAAGCAAATCGTTCAGCTGGGCGAACATGCCTTGAAACGATGTGAACGTTTCCCCTGTTTTCCAAAGAGAGTCTTTCGTTTTTTCAACGTGTCGGCCGCTTCCTTGCATCGCATGCACGGCTTCTTTGAGCGCGTTCGTCATGGCGTCGAGCGAGGCGAAAATTTCAGCGGCGAACACGTTTGTATCTTCAGCGAGCTTCCGCACTTCTTGGGCGACGATGGAAAAGCCGCGGCCCGCTTCACCCGCCCGCGCCGCTTCGATCGAGGCGTTTAGGGCGAGCAAGTTCGTTTGCTTGGCGATCGTGCGAATGGCGGCGATCATCTCATGAACGCGCGCCGCTTCAAGGGCGGCTTTGTCAATGAGGGTGGTCGTTTCGCCGATGCCGAGCTGCATCGCGTCCATGTTTGTTTTCGTTTCCTCAATGAGGCGGATGCCTTCGGCCGCTGACGACCAAGCGTCGCTTGCTTGCTTGACGACGCGTTCGACGGCGGCTCGCATGAGCTGCACGCGCTCCACCATCTTGCCGATGACGTCGCCCGCTTGCCGAACGGCGTCCGTCTGCTGTTTTGTTCCTTCACGGAACGTTTCGACGGCAGCGGCGATTTCGTCAAACGATTCAGAGAGGCGGCGCATTTCCATCTGCTGTTCAACGCTCACATCATGCACCGTTTTGGACGCTTTGCCAAGCTCATGGATGATCGTGCGGATGCCGAGAATCATTTTGTTGATTTCGTAGGCGATTTGATGAAATTCATTCCGTTTTCCCGTCGTTTTCACTTCTGTCTGCAATTGGCCTGAGGAGACGGTGCGGGCGACGCTGTACCAATGGCGAAGCTCGGCGGCAATGGCCCGATGCCAGGCGGCGCCAAGCCCAAGCCCAGCGAGAGCGGCGCACAGCGCGGCCAAAACGGGCGACGCCCCTGCGATGGAAGCGGCCAGTCCAACGGCTGCGGGCGTGATGGCGATGCTTGCTAACACCCATTGCAAATACGGACGGTGCATGAGCCGTCCCATCCGCAAATTGATCCGCCTTCCGCCCGGCTCCGTCCAACATGGGCAGCTGGCGTCAATCAGCACCTCGCCGGTATCGCGTTCGTACACTTGCAAGAGCGGCTTGTTCGTGCGGGCGGCAGCCAGCCCGACCGGGTCGGCAAACACCCTTCCCTCGCGAAGGCGGTTCGTATGGACAATTCCGTATCCGCTTTCATCGACAAGAACAAAATATTCATCACGGCCGAGCCGCTCGTCTAAAAAGGTGCGGATGCGGCCCGTCTGTTCTTCAAGCGGACGCGTTCGGTCGATCATCTCCCGCAGCGCTTCCGCCGTTTCTGTCACTTTTTTCAACGCTCGTTTCGCCCGACGCTGTTTCGTCAGTTCGCTCATAGACGATTCTCCTTTTCTCATTTGTCTATTTTCAATAATATATAGAAGATTTTGTCGAATCAATAGGATGAAAGGGGGATGCATAAAAATATCGATCGATTGGAAGACTATGCTGTAAACAGAAAGGTGAGGGGATGTTTGTGGGTTTATTCTCATTTTGGAAAAAAAAGAAAAAACGCTCCCCTCAGCGACCCATTTCGCAGCTTTGGGAAACGCTTCGGCAATCAAGCGATTTTGTTGAATTGTCGTTCATCGTTGGGGGCAAGGAGCTGTCGATTTACTATTTCGATTCGCTCGTCGATCCGCAAGTGCTGCAAGAGCGGATTCTTTGCCATTTGCAAAACGACATTCCAAAGCATCCGACTGTCCGCTTGGAAGACTTGCAGCAAATCGTGCCGATTCAGCGCATTGAGGTGAGCGAAGATGCAGCGCTGATTGAAGAGAAGGTGCTGAAAGGGTTTGTCGCTGTCACCTTCCGCGGACAACCAAACAAAGCGGCGCTCATGAGCGCCGCGGCTGAAAATTTGGGGCTTCGGGAAAACAATGATTCGGAAAACGAATTCAGCGTCGTCGGACCGAAAGTCGGATTTGTGGAAAACGTCGGGGTCAACTTGCACCTCATCCGCCGGCAAGTGGTGACGCCGAATCTTGTCTTTCGGGAAATGTCGATTGGTTCGGTGTCGAAAACGAAAGTGGTCATCGCCTACATCGATGGCGTCGCCAATCCGGAAGTCGTTCAAACGGTGACGCAGCGGCTTGAGTCCATTCGTTTTGACGTCGTGTTTGACAACGCCATTTTGGATCAGCTGCTCGCGGATAATTCACGGACGCCGTTTCCTCTTTTTATCTCGACCGAGCGGATCGATCGGGCGGTGTATGCTCTTATTTCTGGACAAGTCGTGGTGCTTTGCGACGGCTCTCCATATGCCCTAGTTGGTCCCTCTGCCATTTTTGATTTTTTTACGTCCCCCGAGGACTATTATTTGCCATGGGTGCTCGGCACGTTTTTCCGGCTCATCCGGTTTTTCGGCGTGGTGTTTTCGGTGTTGGCGTCGCCGATTTATGTGGCGGTGCTGACGTATCATTATGAAATGATTCCCGAAGACTTGCTTGGACCGATCATTTATTCCCGCTCGAACGTGCCATTTCCGCCGGTTCTCGAGGTGCTGTTTTTGGAAATTACGATTGAGCTGCTGCGCGAGGCCGGAGCGCGGCTGCCGACGAAAGTCGCACAAACGCTCGGGATTGTCGGCGGGATTGTCATCGGGCAAGCAACCGTTGATGCCGGGCTGACGAGCACGATTTTGTTGATTGTCGTCGCGTTGGCGGCGCTCGCTTCGTTTACAACGCCGATTTTCAAAATGTCCAACACGATCCGGTTTATCCGGTTCCCGTTTATTTTGTTTGCCGCTTTCTGGGGCGGGATCGGCATCATCTTTGCCGTCTGCGGGCTGCTCATTCATTTAGGGCGGCTGCAGTCGTTTGGTTATCCGTATTTGCTGCCGTTTTATCCATTTCGTGTGCGCAGCTTCCGCGATACATTCATTCGTTCGCCATACAGTGAAACGGCGGAGCGGCCGATGTTTCTTCGTCCGCGGTCGCGGTTTCGTTACGATCCGAATGCGGCGAAGCAAAAACGCGATATTGATGAGTAAGGGGGATCGCGATGAGGCGTGGGCTTCTATGGGTCGGTGCGCTGCTGTTGCTTGGCGGCTGCGCCAGTTCGCGGCCGATTGACGAAATTCAAATTATTCAACAGATGGGGTATGATTTCGAGAACGGCCGCTACACTGGGACTGCGGTGTACCCGACGTTCAAGCAAGGGCCGATGACAAAGCCGAATATGCTGACGACGACGTCGCCGACCATCTACGACTTGATTCCGCGCCTGTCATCGAAATCCGCGCTGCCGGTTGAGGAAGGGCAGTTGCGGCTTATTTTGTTCGGCAAGGAGTTTGCTAGGCGGGGGGTGACGCAAATTACGCACAGCCTCGCGCGCAACAACAAAGTCGGCAGCCATTTGCTGCTTGGCGTGGCCGAAGGAAGGGCAAAGGAGCTGCTGAACATCACGGCGAACACGACGCTGAGCGATACGTTGTATTTGCCGAATCTGGTGGAGCAGAACGAGCAGTCCATGAACTTGCCGAAAACGAATTTGCACTTGTTTTTGTATCGCTATTTTTCCCCAGGCAGCGACCCATTTTTGCCGTATTTTGAGAAAAAAGGAGATTTCGTCAAGCTCGAAGGGGTCGCGTTGTTTCGCGACGACCGATACGTGGGGCATGTGAGTTTGCGTGATTCGTTTTTGATGAAAATTTTGCTCGGGGAAACAAAAAACGGCGTCTACCAGCTGAAGGTTGGGAATCGCGGAAAACAGGGCGAGGATCGGGTGATGCTGCAAAACTTATGGGCGAAGCCGAAATATGAATGGAAGCGTAATGGAAGCCGCCATGTGCTTGATGTGTTCGTCCATATCCATGCGTCGGTGCGGGATTACCCGTCATGGCTCGATCAGTCGGATCAAGATTTGTTTGCTGATGTGAAGAAAAAAATGCAAAACGAATTGGAGCATAATATGCGCCGGTTATTCCGTTATTTTCAGAAAAAACGGATTGATCCGCTCGGCATCGGTGATTTTGTCCGCAGCGTGACAAGACACTGGGATTCCGACGCGTTTTACCGCGAATACCCGGATCTAGACATCCGCCCGCACGTCACGGTGGATATCGTCCATACCGGCATTGGCGAATAAGACGGGGAACATGAGGAGGGATTAGGATGAAGCAGGCCATTCAGGAACGGTTTCTCATCTCCCCGTTTCTTGTGTTTTTTGTCATTCATGCTACGCAAGTTGGGGTCGGGGCACTCAATTTTCAGCGTCCTCTGATGAAAGAGGCGGGGCAGGATGCCTGGATGGCAGTCTTAATGGCCGGGCTGGCGGCGCACGTGTTGATTTGGCTGATGTATCGGCTGCTGTCGCATTCTCCATCAGGCGGAGACCTCGTGTCGCTTCATGAACAGTATTTCGGGCGGTGGATCGGCGGAGTGCTCAGCTTTGGATTGTTATTGTACTATGCACTTGCCGCTTTGACGGTGCTTCAGGCATACATTGAAATTATCAAAGTGTGGGTGTTCCCGTTGATAGGGGCGTGGCAGTTCAGCCTTATGTTTTTGCTGCTGACGTATTACGCCGTTCTTGGCGGGTTTCGCGTCGTGGCCGGTTTATGTGTGTGGGGAGTCGTGATTCCGCTCGCTACTATTTTCCCGATGTTGTTTTTTCCGCTCGAGTACGCACAATACCGAAACTTTCTGCCAATGTTTGATCATTCATTCGGACAGTTAATCAAAGCGGCAAAACATATGGCTCTGCAATATTTAGGGTTTGAAATGCTGCTTATGTATTACCCGTTTTTAAAACAGGCCCCGTCCTCGCAAAAGTGGGCGCATGCGGCCAATGCATTTACGATCTTTATTTATTTAGTGGTCATATTCATTTCGATTGTGTTTTACAATAAGGAACAGGTTGCGCATATGACATGGCCGACGCTGACGCTGGCCAAAATTCCGGAAGTGCCGTTTATCGAGCGGATGGAGTATATTGTCATCTCGATTTACGTGCTCGTTGTGTTTCCGATCATTACGGTCTCGGTTTGGGCGGCGACGCGCGTGATCAAACAGCTGTTTGCTGTTCAGCAGCGCCGTTCGCTTCCAGTGTTGCTCGCTTGCTTATTTGTCGGGACGCTGTTTTTCCAAGAGAAGACAGATATTGAGCGGTTGACGGAATGGACAGCGAAGGCGGGATTTTATCTTGTCGCGGTGTATGTTCCGCTCCTGTATGTGTATGTATGGACGGCGGAAAAAGTGAAAAAGGCGCTACAACAAAAGCCATAAGTATGGTATAGTAAATAAAGAAAACAGAAGAATCACAATTCCGTACGCTTGTACGGGAGAGGTTTCTAGCAAAACCCTCTATAAAAAACTAGGGACGGCTGTATCCTAGGGGTATGGCCTTTTTTGTTTTGGAAACCTCTTCTTCTGCTGATTCAGAAGGAGGTTGATTGTGATGAAGATGAAGGAAGAAAAGGCGGTCGTCGTCTTCAGCGGCGGCCAAGACAGCACGACGTGTTTGTTTTGGGCAAAACAGCAGTTTGGGGCAGTGGAAGCGGTGACGTTTGACTATGGGCAGCGCCATCGCCGCGAAATTGAAGTCGCTCAGGCAATTGCCGCTGAGCTTGGCGTCCGCCATACGGTGCTTGATATGTCGCTGCTTGGGCAATTGGCGCCGAACGCCTTGACGCGTGATGATATCGCCATCGAACAAAAGGAAGGCGAGCTGCCGACAACGTTTGTGGACGGACGCAATTTATTGTTTTTATCGTTTGCGGCGGTGCTCGCCAAACAGCGGGGCGCGCGCCATATTGTGACGGGAGTGTGCGAGACGGATTTCAGCGGCTATCCGGATTGCCGTGATGTGTTTATCAAATCATTGAACGTCACGCTGAATTTAGCGATGGATTACGAATTTGTCATTCATACGCCGCTCATGTGGCTGACGAAAGCGGAGACGTGGCAGCTCGCTGATGAGCTTGGGGCGCTCGAGTTCATTCGCACGAAGACGCTGACGTGCTATAACGGCATCATCGCCGACGGCTGCGGCGAATGTCCAGCGTGCGTGCTGCGCAAGCGCGGATTGGATGACTATTTGCGGGAAAAAGCGGGGGTGGAGCGGCCATGATGCACCAGCTTTATCCGCAAGTGATGCACCCTTACCGCTATGAGCTGAACAAAGATATGCACATCGCCGCCGCCCATTTCATCCCGCACGAAGCGGCCGGGAGCTGCGCCAACGTGCACGGCCACACGTACATCGTCAATGTGACGATTGCCGGCGATGAGCTCGATGAAAGCGGATTTTTGGTCAATTTTCAAACGATCAAACAGCTTGTGCATGGAAAGCTGGATCATACGCTGCTCAATGACCATGCCGATTGCTTTGATGAAAACGACCCGAACCGGTTTCCGACGACGGAAGTGGTGGCGCGCACGATTTATGAAACAATTCAGCGCTATTTGGATACGCTGCCGCACAAGCCGACATGTTTGCAAGTGTTTGTCCGCGAAACGCCGACAAGTTATGTCGTCTACCGGCCGAAAGCGGGGGAGCGGTGATGGCGCGCACGATTCCGGTGCTGGAGATTTTTGGTCCGACCATCCAAGGAGAGGGAATGGTGATCGGCCAAAAGACGATGTTCGTCCGCACAGCCGGCTGCGATTATCGCTGCCGCTGGTGCGATTCGGCGTTTACGTGGGACGGATCGGCGAAAGACGAGATCGAGCAGCTGACGGCAGACGACATTTGGCGGCGGCTTGAAGCCATGGGCGGCCGCCGCTTCCGCCACGTGACGATTTCAGGCGGCAACCCGCTTCTGATTGCGGCTCTTGGGGAGCTCATCGCGCTTCTTCATGAAAAAGGGATGCGGGTTGCGGTTGAAACGCAAGGGAGCCGTTGGCAAGACTGGCTGCTCGATGTAGACGATATCACCATTTCCCCAAAACCGCCAAGCTCGGGGATGGACACCGACTGGTCGGCGCTCGATCCAATCATGGAACGGCTGCAGGCTGACCGAAGCCGGGTGCGGCGCATCAGCTTGAAAGTCGTCGTCTTTGATGACGCCGATTTGGCGTATGCGAAAGAGGTGCACCGCCGTTACCCAGGCGTTCCGTTTTACTTGCAGGCAGGAAACGCCGATGTGGCCGATTCGGATGTGGATGCACTCCGCGCGAAGCTTCTCAGTCGGTTGGAATGGCTGGTGGAGCAAGCCGCCGATTCGGAGGAGCTGGCCGACGTCCACATCTTGCCGCAGCTGCACACGCTTCTTTGGGGAAACAAGCGCGGCGTGTAAAGCGGGGGTGCGGCAGCTCACGTTGCATGAATCAAAGGGAGGAATGAAGGAATGGCAGGAAGAAAAGAGGAAGAATTGAAAGACTTGACGCTGCTTGGCCATCAAGGGACAACGTATTCGTTTACGTACAATCCCAATCTTCTTGAAGTGTTTGACAACAAACATCCTGACCGGGATTATTTCGTGAAGTTCAATTGTCCGGAGTTCACTTCGCTATGTCCCAAAACCGGCCAGCCGGACTTCGCGACGATTTACATCAGCTACATCCCGGACAAAAAATGCGTCGAAAGCAAATCGTTGAAGCTGTATTTGTTCAGCTTCCGCAATCATGGCGACTTTCACGAAGACTGCGTCAACATCATTATGAACGATTTGATTAAAGTCATGGAACCGCGCTATATCGAAGTGTGGGGCAAATTCACCCCGCGCGGCGGCATTTCCATCGATCCGTACTGCAACTGGGGGCGTCCGGGGACGAAATACGAAAAAATGGCGGAATATCGGCTGCTCAACCACGACTTGTATCCAGAAAAAGTCGACAACCGCTAAACTACAAAAAAAGAGGTAGTTTTTTCGCCAAAACTCCTATATAATGGACAATGAATGTTTGCCTTGGAGGTTTTGGCGTTGGAGCGAAGAACAGCTCTTTTGCTTGGGGCGAGCGGTTTGGTCGGCGGAGAGTTGCTCAAGTTGCTGCTTGAGTCGGATTTGTACCGGCAAGTGACCATTTTCGTCCGCACGCCGCTGCCGATTGAGCATGAAAAGCTGCGGCAAGTCGTCGTCGATTTTGCGCGGCTTGAATCGTATGAGCGGCATTTTTATGTCGATGATGTGTTTTGCTGCCTCGGAACGACGCGGAAAAAGGCGAAAACAAAGCAGCAGTTCATTCAAGTTGACTATGAATATACGCTGCGCGCGGCGGCGCTGGCGGAAAAGTGCCGCGTGAAAAGCTTTTTGACCGTCTCTTCGGTTGGCGCCAACCCGTGTTCGCCGTTTTTTTACCAACGCATCAAAGGGGAAACGGAAGAAGCGCTGCAGCGGCTTGCCATTCCGTCGCTCCATATTTTTCGTCCGTCGCTGCTTGTCGGCAAACGCCGGGAGTTCCGCCTTGGCGAGACGCTCGCCGGGTGGCTGTTATGCCGGTTGCCGTTTTTGTTCGTCGGCAAATGGAAAAAGTATAAGCCGGTCGACGCCCGTCAGCTTGCTTTGGCGATGTTTTACCGGGCGGCGTCCGCAACGAGCGGCGTCCATATCTATGAATGCGACGAACTCGCCCGCATTTCGTAAACAAAAAAGAGGCTCTTGACGGCCTCTTTTTTCTATTCAATAATCTTATAATTTTTATGGTTGACCACCGTCCGCTCTTGCAAATCAAGCTCGCGGTAGTTTTTCATATATGTCAAATCGACGATGACCGAATTTTCGTTCACTTTTTCCACGATGCCGCGCAATCCATTTTTAAATTCAATAATGTCCCCGACTTTTGCTTTTTTCACCATTCTATCATTCCCCTTTTTAAACCGAATATAGTCGTCGGCGGCTAAAACGGGCGTGATCGGCCGAAAAGGCGGCCGGCCGGTGCGCCCTGGCCGTTGTGCCCGCTCTTTATAAAAAGGAGCAGGCGCTTTTTTACTAGTTTGCCTTATTTTTATGCACAAGTAAAGGGGTTTCTTTCCTAAAATCTGATATTTTAAAAAAAAAAACAAGGGGCGAAGCCGTTAACTATACTATAATGATTAGAGGATATTATGTTCAGTATAAGAACATATATCCTCTTTTTCATACATAATAGATTCATTATCTGTAGATGAGCAAATTCGCTAACATAAATTGACAATCAAACAAAAAAGGAGACATGAACCGGACTCCTTGGTTAGAATAGATGTGCTACCAACTACCCACAAGGAGGTTCATGTCCCATGAATAGATTAGCACATCACCAAGGAATCTACAAGTTTTTCTTCACTTTGGGGTTGACGCTGCAACTTTCCAAACCGGTCTTGAAGCATCTCGTTCACATTGTCGATGCCTTGACCACCAAGGGATTTTCGGGAACGTTGACCGATGTCCATCACTGGCGCACCCTAGGTCTGTAAGATATCCACAAAACTGAAAAAGGATGTAAGGGATTTTGTCGAAAAATATTTTTTGGACACCCCTGAGAGGCCGAAAAGCCTTGATAGATCAACATTTCTAGAGGGAGGTTTTGATTTTTTTGGAACATATAACAATAGCCAAATTGAATGAATTAGATGAGATAGTAAGAATCGATGCGGAAGTTATTGGAGATGAAAGCAGAAGAACATACATAAAGAAAGCAATTGAAGAAGGGGGTTGTTTAGTCGCTAAAGTTAACAGGTCAATTGTTGGTTTTTTGGTTTACAACACTCATTTTTTTGAATGTAGTTTTATCTCATTAGTTGTTGTAAAACCTTCAGAAAGAAGAAAAGGATATGCGAAATCACTAATCAAGTATTTTGAAAATATATCTCCAACGGAAAAGATTTTTTCTTCAACGAATCAATCTAATGAGAGAATGCACAGGGTATTCTTATCACTTGGATATAGTAAGAGTGGTTTTATTGATAATCTGGATGAAGGAGACCCTGAAATAATTTACTTTAAACAACTCAAAAAATAACTCTCTTACTTATCTCCCATGGAAGAACGAATGAACTTCCATCATCTGTGGCGCTACGAAGCGATGCATGGGCGGCTAACGGGTGGAATTAGTTCAATCCAAAATAAAAAAGGTAAGCAAACATATTATACATGACTAATATGTGCTTACCTTTATTTTTTTAGCATTTTTTAATTTTAGGTCTTGATAAAGAGAATCCCCTTGTTTTCGTCTACTTGGCAAACACATGGTTGCCGATGACGACGGTCACTGGGCGCGAGCGCAGCCATTTGCTTTTCGCCGTTTTCGGATTATAGAAATAGAGCGAGCCGTTTCCTAAACCGCGAAAAGCAAGTGCTTCTTCAACGGCGCGGTATGATTCACGGTCGGCCGGTTCGTTGATCGATCCGTTTGCGACCGGCGTGAATGCATAATGGCCGCCAGAGCGCTCATAAATGACGGCGCGGATCGTATCCGGAAAATCCGGATGGTCGACGCGGTTGAGCACGACCGTTGCCACGGCCACTTTCCCGGCGTACGGTTCCCCTTTCGCCTCGGCATGGACGAGGCGAGCGAGCAAATCTTTCTCCGCCGCCGTGATGCCGGCATCAGGGATGACGAGTTTTTCACCAGGATATAGCCAGTCGCCTTTGCGGTTTGTCTGCTGCAGTTGTTTCAGCGGCACACCGTATTGTTTCGCGATGTTCCAAAGCGTGTCGCCGCGCTTGACGGTGTGGATCGTCGCCGCATCGGCATGGCCGGCAAAGAAAAAGATGCCGCACAACATAGCCGTCACCCATGCTTTTGCTTGTTTCATCCACTTCCCTCCTTTTGTCTTGCAAACTCGCTACTAGAGTAACAAGGATCACGCGATGAGTCATTATCGAAATGATGGAAAAAACGCGCGAGGCATTGAAATGACTAGTTTCATAGAGAAGGGTGGAAAATTCTTCGTGAGCAAAAACACCCGGCTTCTAGGGCGGAAAGCCGGGTGTGAAGCCATGGGAACAGGAGCTTTTAGCTGCGTGGAGCATCCATATAGTGGTAAATAACATGGCCGCCGCGCTGGGCGATGCCGCGAAATCGTTTGAAGTCGGGCTGTTTGACGAGCACGGCGCGAAAAACAGGGAAGTCCTCTTTTTTCACCAACAGTTCGGAGATGATTCCGTTGCGCAAATCATCGATTTGCTTGGCCGCCAGCGCTTCATTCATTGCACATCCCTCCAAGCATCGTTCGGTGTCGTCACCGTTATTGATCGTATCACAGACGCCTGTTGGGTGAAATACCTATATTTTGGCCGGGCAAACACCCTTTGCTTGTTCCGACATACAATATGGGTGGGTACGCGCCCCGAGAATATAAGCAAGAAAGGGAGAGAACAATGAATCATTGGGATCCGTATATGAATGGTCCGTTTTCAACCTCTTCCGGCCATGACAGTGAAGCCGGGTGGATGGAGAATAACGTGCCACCGATGGCTCCGCTATCGGCAACGACGCCAAATGAAGGGATGCCGACTCAAGTGATGCCGATGGCGTATTATCCGCCGGCAATGCCTTATGGCTATTGGTGTCCACCGGTTGCGCCGCCAGCGCCGCTTGTCAGTCCGGTCCATCTTGACAGTCCAGACAGTCCGGACAGCTCCGATATGATGCTGCCGGCGCCGCCGCTCGGTTTAGGAGCCGGGCCGAATATGGCCCATGCTTCCGTTTGGCCGATGGGGGGGAAAGAAAACAAGCCGCCGATGACGCCTGATGACGCCGCTATTCCGTATGGCATGACGGCCCCGTATGCAGAAAACGTTCCCCCGGCTGGCAGCGCGGCTCCCGTGGCCGTTCCTGGCACGCTGTCTGGAATGGCTGCTGGTGCAACATCAAGTTTCGTTCCTGGCGCACATCCATATGCGCCGCTGTACTATCCACCGATGGCGCCGCAGCCGTATGCCCCGGTGATGCCGTATGGCTATGGCTATCCTGCCGCGCCGCTGCCTCCATATTATGGCGGAGGAACCCCGTATGCGCCTGGCTTTCCCATCTCGTATGGCCCCTATCGGTAAGATGCCAAAAAAGACCGCCGAATGGCGGTCTTTTTCACATCTCGGGCCGAGAAAATCCTTACTTCCATGCATGAGCGCAAGTGGGGATGAATCGGTATCTTTCCTCATCCACCTTCCTCTTGCACCAAAAGAACGAAAGGTATAAAATGGTCATGAATAGAACAAATGTTCCTTATCGTGGGAGACAGGTCATGCATAAAGCCTACCGTTTTCAGTTGGATCCCACCCGAAAGCAAACGGAGCAAAGGAAGGGAGAAGAGATTGCACGTGAGCATGGAACAGAAAACAGCCATTGTCACCGGTGGAGCGAATGGGATCGGCAAGGCGATCGCTAGAGCATACGCAAAACAGGGAGCGAACGTCGTGATCATCGACCGCGATATTCAAAACGGTGAAGCGTTCGCCGCGCAATTGCAGTCGGACGGGTTCCAGGCGATCTTTGTGGCAGCGGATGTGCGGAAGGTGGACGATATTGAACGGTTTGTACAAGAAGCTGCCGGCCGCTTCGGCCGCATTGACTATTTGATCAACAATGCTGGCGTCTCACGCTGGAAGTCGCCGTATGAGCTGACGGCCAAGGAGTGGGATGACGTGCTGTCAACGAATTTGCGCAGCGCTTTTTTTGCTTCTCGAGAAGCAGCGAAATATATGCGCCGCAATGCAAAAGGCGGAGCCATCGTCAACATTGCCTCGACAAGGGCGCTCATGTCCGAGCCGAATTCCGAGGCGTACGCTGCATCGAAAGGCGGCCTTGTCGCTTTGACCCATGCGCTGGCGGTGTCGTTTGCGGATGATCGCATTCGCGTCAATTGCATCAGCCCCGGTTGGATTGAAACGGGCGATTATGGGCAATTGCGAGACATTGACCACCGGCAGCACCCGGCCGGCCGCGTCGGCAAACCGGACGATATCGCCCGCGCTTGTCTGTATTTATGCGATGAGGAAAACGATTTTATCACCGGGGTTAATTTGGTCATCGACGGGGGAATGACAAGGAAAATGATTTATATTGAGTAGGGAGCGGGCGTTTGTTAAAATAAACAAAATGGAGACGGTTTGAAAGGAAAAGGTGAGACGGAAACATGAAAATCCGCAAAACGCCGGTGATGGACGGACAAGCTCCGGCTAATGTCTACATTTACGAAAATCGAAAAGAAGAATATATCGTGATGGCCATTCCGGCGCTTGAGTGGTCATTTTCGTTCGCCTATGAGGAAGAGGCGGAGGCGGTGGCCGAGCGGCTTGAGGCATCGCTAAAAAAGCGGCTTGACCATGAGCGCGCCGCCCTCTTGGCCGTGCGGTTGCTCGGCTGGGCGCGGGAAATGTAGCCTAGAGAGCGACCGTGGCCGCCAGCGACTTTGCATGTTAGGGGTTCGATGAGAACGTGGTCAACAAAACAAAAGTAATCGCCGTATACATCATGGGCAGCATTTTATGGATTGCCGCCACCGACACCTTGCTCAATATGCTGTCGATCAGCCGCGCTGTATATATGGCGCTTGGCGCCGCCAAAGGGGCCGTGTTTATTTTGCTCTCGGCTATTTTTTTGTACCAGCTGTTAAAAAAACGCGAGCAGCTGGAAAAGATCGAAGAAAATGAACAACAGCTGCTTACGCTCATCAATTCGATGCCCGATTTCGTTTGCTTTAAAGACAGCGAGGGTCGATGGCTGCGCGTCAACGATTTCGGACAGCGGCTTTATCATCTCGAGCGTATCGACTATGTCGGGAAAACCGATCGTGAACTTGGCGAGCTGGTGCCGTTTTTTAAGGACGCTTTCGAGCAGTGCATCGAATCGGACCGCGAAGCATGGAAAAACGGAACGGTCACGCGCCGCGAGGAATCGTTTGCGACGCCGGATGGAGAAGTGAAGACGTTTGACGTCATTAAAGTGCCGCTCTTTGACGAAAACGGAGCGCGCAAAGGGCTGCTGACGATCGGCCGCGACATTACCCAGCAAAAGCTTGCTGAGGAGCTGCTCTTGAAAAAAGAAAAGCTGTCCGTTCTTGGCGAGCTGGCCGCCGGCATTGCCCATGAAATTCGCAACCCGCTCACCTCCATGAAAGGATTTATTCAGATGATGCAAGAAACACGCGAAGTGAATGATCATTACATGCGCATTATGTTAAATGAGCTCGGCCGCATCAACCAAATTGTCAGCGAGCTGTTGGTGCTCGCTAAGCCGCAAAGCCACGATTATCGGCCGTTTTTGCTAGACGAGGCCCTTTCGTATGTCATCAGCTTGATTGGCCATGAGGCGACGTTGAACAACGTTTCCATTTCCGTCCATAACACCGCTCCGAAAGCTTGTGTGTACGGCGATCAAAACCAAATTGTTCAAGTGTTGTTGAACGTTATGAAAAATGCCATCGAAGCGATGCCTGATGGCGGAATTCTATACGTCCACGTTGCGGAAGCGGACGGGAAGGTCTTGGTCGATGTTGCCGACACCGGCGTCGGCATTCCGAAAGAGCGGCTGCAGAAAATCGGTGAACCGTTTTTCACTTTGAAAGAAAAAGGAATGGGGCTCGGGCTGACGACAAGCATGAAAATCGTTCAAGAACATAAAGGAACGATGCGGATCGAAAGTGAGGTTGGGAAGGGAACGACTGTTCATTTGACGTTTCCGTCCGGCGGCGTCAAAGCCGCAAACGGCCGGCAAAATACGCTGTCATAACAACAGGCGTCCACGCAGAGCGAGGATGTCTGTTTTTTTTTGGCTAACGGCTCAATCCATGGCTGATAGGCAGACGAGTTCTATGGCAGGCAGCGGCTGATGTTTTGTGGATCATCATAGGCCCTTCCGGTGCACAGCGCGTTTTGGTTCGTCAAATTTCTCTTTCAGTTTTTTAGGGTCGAAACTGCCGATCGTGCAGGGAACGATTCTGACTTAGCTTTGCTTGAAGTGGGAGACTTCTTTCGGAAATCCGTTAAAAATGAAACCTATTGCACATGATAAACGTAGTTTGAGGAGGAATAATGGGAAAAGGATGTGATGATGTGTTCATCGCCCAACTGGCAGTCATTTTATTTGCCGCCAAACTTGCCGGCGATCTTGCCGTGCGCCTTGGCCAACCTGCCGTGCTCGGCAAGCTGCTCATCGGCATTGTGCTTGGTCCGAGTGTGCTCGGTGTGATCGAGGATACCGACCTTTTGCAGGAGTTAAGCCAAATCGGCGTCATTTTGCTTATGTTTATCGCCGGCCTTGAGACGGATATGGACCAGTTTCGGCGCACTGGAAAAGCTGCTGTGGCGGTCGGAGTGCTCGGCATTCTCGTTCCGCTGCTCGCCGGGTATGCGGCTGGCGCAGCGTTCGGCATGGAAACCGGCACAGCTCTTTTCCTCGGACTTTTGCTGTCCGCAACGAGCGTCAGCATTTCCGTGCAGGCGCTCAAAGAGATGGGACAGCTGCAATCGAAGGAAGGATCCGCGATTCTCGGCGCAGCGGTGATCGACGATGTGTTGGTTGTCATCGCGCTGGCGTTTTTATTGAGCTTGACGGGCGGTGACGTTGACCTCGGAGCGGTTGTGCTGAAAAAAGTCATCTTTTTTGCCGTTGCCATTTTGCTCGCTTGGAAAGCCATCCCGCTCGTGCTAAAGTGGTTTGCCCCGCTGCGTGTGACGGAAACGGTTGTGTCAGCTGGTTTGATCATTTGCTTTGCGTTTGCTTACTTCGCTGAAGCGACGGGAGTGGCGGCGATCATCGGAGCCTATATGGCCGGGCTTGGCGCGAGTTTTACGGACTATCGGGAAGAAGTATTTGAGAAAATGGAAACGATCGCCTATTCTTTGTTTGTCCCTGTCTTTTTTACCTCCATCGGGGTTGCGGCCGACTTTTCCGGCATCGTCGAGCATTGGCCGCTGATTGTCGGTTGGAGTGCGCTCGCGATTTTGACAAAGCTTGTCGGCGCCGCGCTGGGGGCAAAATGGGCCGGATTTTCGTGGGGAAGCTCGCTGGCGGTCGGCGCTGGCATGGTGTCGCGCGGTGAGGTGGCGCTCATCATCGCCGGCATCGGCTTGGAGGCCGGCCTGCTTGATGGGGACATGTTTGCGGTCATGATCATCGTCGTATTGGCAACGACTGTTGTGACGCCGCCGTTATTGAAGATGATTTTCAGCCGTCTTCATCCGGTGCGCCGGACGGCCTAGTCGCCGTCGAAGTGGGCGGCCGGGCCGATGGCCGCCGGCGCTATAGCGGCAAAACAGCGGGGCTGTCCCCAAAAAAGGGGAGCCTCGCTGTCGCTGCGAGCGGTTCTTTTTCGCTTGCTTGGCCGTATCCACGCTGTCTTTGGCCATTTCTGCCTCCGCCTTGGAGACGGTCGGGTTGGCTGTTTCTTGGTTCACTTTCTTTTGTCTCCCTTTGTTCGACATGCGACCTCCTTTCGGCCCGTTTCGCTCCGCTGCCGTATGCCCGCAAAATCTTTCCTCCCTCCCAGCACTCTTATTAGTATGTCGAGAAGAGCGGCGCCCCATCCAAAAAAACGTCATTGAGAGCGATGGCCCGTCCGGTTTATAATGTAGTCTGCATAGACTAGCGGCAGACGATGGGTGCAGAAAGGAGGGATCCTGATGGAACAGCCGTTTCGCGTCGAAAAAACGCTCAACAATAACGTGTTAATCGCTTCCCATCCGGCGTATGGCGAAGTCGTTTTGCTTGGCAAAGGAATCGGCTTCGGCAAAAAACGGGGGGACGAGATTGCGAAGAGCGCTGTGGAAAAATGTTTCGTTCTGAAAAACGAACGTGAACAAGAGCAATACAAAAAGCTGCTTCCGGAATTGAGCGAAGAATTCATCGCCCTCATGAGCGAGGTGGTTCAACATATTCAGCAACGCGTGGGCGCACCGCTCGACGAGCACATCCATGTGGCGCTGACGGACCATATCGCTTTTACATTGAAGCGGCTTGAACAAGGATTGGACGTCAAAAACCCGTTTTTGGCTGAGACGAAAAGCTTGTATCCGTTGGAATATGAAATTGCCAATGAAGTGGCCCGCACGATTGAACAAAAGCTCGGAGTCTCCCTGCCTGAAGGGGAGACAGGCTTTATTGCCCTTCATATTCATAGCGCGATTTCCAAACAAAGCGTGTCGGAAGCGAATCGATATTCCCAGCTCATTGCTGATCTTGTCAAGATCGTCGAGCAACAGCTTGGCGTTGACATCGACCGCGAGAGCGTTCATTATTTGCGTTTCGTCCGCCATTTGCGCTATGCGATTGAGCGGATGAAAAAAGGCGAAAAAGTCGAAGAACCAAAAAATTTGTCGAAAATCTTGAAGGAAGCGTATCCATTATGCTATAATCTAGCATGGAAGTTGGTCAAAGTCATGCAGCAAACGCTTCATCTGCCGGCGGACGATGCCGAGGCGGTCTATTTGACGTTGCATCTGCAACGGCTGGCGGAGAAAAAGAACAATACAACTGCATAGGTTGTCTCGCTTTACGTGTTACTGACTCGATCAGGCATGAGTAAAGAGGGCAAATAAGGCGGCAACAGCTGCGAATGTATGCGCGCTGTTGTAAGCGTTCTTTTTGCCTCTCTTTAATCATGCCTTTTTTATTGCGCCGGTGCCCTTCGGAAGCGTCCGCTCCATTTTCGGTACATGAATCAGCTGTTTGCTGCAAAACTTAAGAAAAGGAACCTAAAGGAGGTTATGAAGATGAAGCGAGCGTTTGGCACGCTGCAAAAAGTCGGGAAAGCGCTCATGCTGCCGGTGGCGATTTTGCCGGCGGCCGGGATTTTGCTGGCGCTTGGCAACGCCTTGAAAAACCCGGCGCTCACGGACAAAATTCCCGCATTAAAAGCCGATTGGGTCGTGCTCGTCTCCAACGTGATGGAGCAAGCAGGCGGCATCGTCTTCTCCAACTTGTCGCTCTTGTTTGCGGTTGGTGTGGCGATCGGTCTTGCCGGCGGGGACGGGGTCGCAGGCTTGGCGGCGATTATCGGCTACTTGATTATGAACGTGACGATGAGCGTCATCTTAGGCGTAACGGCCGATATGGTCGGCTCTGACCCGTCGTACGCCAACATTCTCGGCATCCCGACGCTGCAGACGGGCGTCTTCGGCGGGATTATCGTTGGGATTTTGGCCGCGTACATGTACAACAAATACTTCAATATCGAACTGCCGCAATATCTCGGCTTTTTCGCCGGCAAGCGGTTCGTGCCGATCGTGACGGCGGCGTCCGCAGTCGTGCTTGGCATTATCATGACATTCGTTTGGCCGCCGATTCAGCACGGGCTCAATGCGTTTTCGCACAATATGATCGATGCGAACAAACCGTTGGCCGCCTTTATTTTCGGCGTCATCGAACGGGCGTTGATTCCATTTGGCTTGCATCACATTTTCTATGCACCGTTTTGGTTTGAATTTGGCGAATACGTCAATAAAGCCGGGCAAGTGGTGCATGGCGACCAAAAAATCTTTTTCGAGCAGCTGAAAGACGGCGTGGAACTGACGGCCGGCACGTTCATGACCGGGAAGTTTCCGTTTATGATGTTTGGTCTCCCGGCAGCGGCGCTTGCGATTTACCATGAAGCGCGGCCGGAAAACAAAAAAGTTGTGGCCGGCATCATGGGATCGGCCGCGTTGACATCGTTTTTGACCGGGATTACCGAACCGATCGAATTTTCGTTCTTGTTTGTCGCCCCGGCGCTGTTTGCCATTCACTGCGTCTTTGCCGGCTTGTCGTTTATGATCATGCACTTGTTGAACGTCAAAATCGGGATGACCTTCTCCGGCGGGGTCATTGACTTCTTGCTGTTTGGCGTTCTGCCAAACCGGACGGCATGGTGGCTCGTCATTCCGGTCGGCTTGGTGTTTGCCGTGATTTATTATTTCGGATTCCGTTTTGCGATCCGCAAATGGGATTTGGCGACGCCGGGCCGGGAAAAAACGGTCGAGGAAGCACCGAAAGCCGAGGCAGCCGCCGCTGGCGACCTGCCGTATGAAGTGCTCGCTGCCCTTGGCGGAAAGGAAAACATCGAACATTTGGACGCATGCATTACACGTTTGCGCGTTTCGGTCCATGATATCGGCCGGGTCGATAAAGATCGCCTGAAGGCGCTTGGCGCTGCCGGGGTGCTTGAAGTCGGCAACAACGTGCAAGCGATTTTCGGTCCGAAATCGGATATGTTAAAAGGGCAAATTCAAGACATCATGCAAGGAAAAACGCCGGCCCGGGCGGAAGAGAAACCGAAAGCAGCGGCTTTGGTAGCCGCGGAGTCCGAAACGATTGCTTCGCCGATGTCCGGAGAAATCGTTCCGCTCGCTGAAGTGCCGGACCAAGTGTTTTCGCAAAAAATGATGGGCGACGGGTTCGCGGTCATGCCGACGGCCGGCACGGTCGTCTCTCCGGTTGATGGCAACATCATCAACGTCTTTCCGACGAAGCACGCCATTGGCATTCAGTCGGCCGGCGGGCATGAAATTTTGATCCACGTCGGCATCGACACGGTGAAGCTGAACGGCCAAGGGTTTGAAGCGCTTGTGAAGGAAGGCGACGAAGTGAAAAAAGGGCAGCCGATTTTGCGCGTCGACCTTGATTATGTCAAACAGAACGCGCCATCGATCGTCACGCCGGTGATTTTCACGAATCTCAAAGCCGGCGAAACGGTTCACGTCAACAAGCAAGGCTCAGTTGCTCGAGGAGAAGACGCTGTTGTGACGATCCGCTAAACTGCTTATTCGCCGCGGGGCGGGACCAAGCATTTTCCGTTGCCTCCCCGCCCCTGCATTTGATATGATGGCAAAGAAAAAATTGAAGAAAAGGGGAATGATGAACATGGCAGAAAAGACGTTTAAAGTCGTTTCGGATTCCGGCATCCACGCTCGTCCGGCGACGATTTTGGTGCAAACGGCGAGCAAATTCAACAGCGAAATCCAGCTTGAGTACAACGGCAAAACAGTGAACTTGAAATCGATCATGGGCGTCATGTCATTAGGCATTCCGAAAGGGGCCACGATCAAAATCACGGCAGAAGGGGCCGATGCAGCAGAAGCAATGACGGCGTTAACGGATACGTTGGCGAAAGAAGGTCTTGCGGAATAATGGAAAAAATGATTCATGGCATCGCCGCTTCAAGCGGCATCGCCATCGCCAAGGCATATCGCTTGGAAACGCCTCATTTGGCGGCGGAAAAACGAACGGTCGCCGACGTCGAGGCGGAAATTGCGCGGCTTGAGGCGGCGGTCGCAAAAGCGAAAGAAGAGCTGGAAGCCATCAAGCAGCATGCCTTGGAAAAACTTGGAGAAGACAAAGCCGCCATTTTTGCCGCCCACTTGCTTGTGCTTGACGACCCAGAATTGCTGAACCCGATTAAGGAAAAAATCAAAACAGAACAAGTGAATGCGGAATATGCGCTCCATGAAACGGCATCGTTTTTCATTTCCATGTTTGAAGGCATGGACAATGAGTATATGAAAGAGCGGGCCGCCGATATCCGCGATGTGACAAAGCGCGTCCTCGCCCATCTGCTTGGCGTCACGATCTCGAACCCGAGCCTCATTTCTGAGGAAGTCGTGATCATCGCTGAAGACTTGACGCCATCCGATACGGCGCAGCTGAACCGCCAATATGTGAAAGGATTTGCCACCGACATCGGCGGGCGAACGTCGTACTCGGCCATTATGGCCCGCTCGCTCGAAATTCCGGCTGTCGTCGGCACGAAGGCGGTGACGGCGGAAGTAAAAAACGGCGACATGGTCATCGTCGATGGGCTCGACGGTCAAGTCGTCGTCAATCCGTCACCGGAGCTGCTTGCGCGTTATGAAGAGAAGCGGGCTCGCTATGAGGAGCAAAAAGCGGAATGGGCGAAGCTTGTCGATCAACCGACGGTCACCGCTGATGGCGTGCACGTTGAGCTGGCGGCCAATATCGGCACGCCGGACGATGTGAAAGGAGCGTTGGCCAACGGAGCGGAAGGGATCGGATTGTATCGCACGGAATTTTTATACATGGGACGATCGGAGCTGCCTACGGAAGACGAACAGTTTGCGGCTTACAAAACGGTGCTGGAACAAATGAATGGCAAGCCGGTCGTTGTGCGTACGCTTGACATTGGCGGCGACAAAGAGCTGCCGTATTTGCAGCTGCCGAAAGAAATGAATCCGTTCTTAGGGTTCCGGGCAATCCGCCTTTGCCTTGAGATGCAAGATATGTTCCGCACGCAGCTGCGCGCCTTGCTGCGGGCGAGTGTGCACGGCAATTTGAAAATCATGTTCCCGATGATTGCGACGCTCGATGAATTCCGCCAAGCGAAAGCCATTTTGCTTGAAGAAAAAGAGGCGCTCCTCCGCCAAGGGGTTGCCGTTGCGGATGGAATTGAAGTCGGCATGATGGTGGAAATCCCGGCGGCTGCCGTCATGGCGGACCAGTTTGCGAAAGAAGTCGATTTCTTCAGCATTGGAACGAACGACCTGATCCAATATACGATGGCGGCCGACCGGATGAATGAGCGTGTTTCGTATTTGTACCAGCCGTACAACCCGGCCATTTTGCGGCTCATCAGCCACGTGATCGATGCCGCCCATCGCGAAGGAAAATGGGTCGGGATGTGCGGGGAAATGGCCGGCGACCCGATCGCCATTCCGATTTTGCTTGCCCTTGGCCTTGATGAGTTCAGCATGAGCGCCACCTCGATTTTGCCAGCGCGCGCTCAGTTGAAACAACTGGCGAAAGAAGAGGCGGCCCGCATCAAAGAGACGGTGTTGTCGCTCGGCACGGCTGAGGAAGTCGTGTCGTTTGTCAAACGAACATTTTCACTTGCCTGAATGAAAGCGTGGCGACGTTTATGTTCGCCGCGCTTTTTTCGTTTTGCGTTATGCCAACAGCGGCTTCGACGATTCATGGCCATATCGTTGCCGGACCGTGAGCGAAAGGCCTAACGCGATCGCTTTCGCCATTTGGTAGACAACGTGCAAATTCGTATACGGAAGCGCGCTTACATCGGCCGTGTCCTCCATCATGACTCCCATGACGCTGATGTCGCCGATCGATGGCAGCGATTTGCCGAGCGCCGTGCCAGGGGAAAGGGCGCCAGGGCGGATGGCGATCGTATGGACAAACGGCTGCGGCCCGACAATGCTGTCGATTGCCACTACATATGCTCCGTGTTCGTTTTGCAATTGTTCGGAAACGCGTCGGATGTTTGTCGCATCGACGGGTTGCCTGAGCGTGCCGATGACGGTCAAATGATCCGGATAAGCGTTTTCCAGCAGCGTGCCGACGAACGGCCCTAAGCTGTCGCCGTTGATGCGATTGCTGCCGATGCAAACGACGGTCAGATGACGGATGTGCGCCGGCAGCAAGGAAAACAGTTCATTGCGAATGAGCAAAGGAGCGAGCGGATCGCTGTAGGAAATCGTCCTCATCGATCGCGATTCCTTTCTGTCGATAGTCTCCTTTTCTTATTCGCGGCCGCTGCCGGCGATTCCTTTCTTTTCAGGGTTGCAAATTTTTCCTTATGTTTGCTTAAACGGATTGCGCCATTCCATTAACACGGCATGGTTGAGCGATTCTTCGTCTTCTAATAAACTTTCTTGCTGCACGCGGATGAGATCAGCGAAGTCGTCTGTCGTATAGTTGCGGATGACCGCTTTATTTACAAATAAAGAAAATGAAAGGGTTTTTGAGCTGCCAAAGCCGTTTATGGTGGATTCGAATGTCGATGAACGCTCTGGCGAGGTGCAGCGCTCAGAGAATGTAACGTATGAATTACAACAGGATGATCAAGGATATATTTTAACGGTCAAAGCCGACCCGGAGTGGCTGAAGGATCCTAAACGTGTATACCCTGTTTATATTGATCCGAGTACTTCCATTAATGTGTCTACCGATGCATTTGTAATGAGTGCTTATCCGACAACCAACTATAGTTCCTCATCAAGCAAGTGGAATTCGGCGCAGGGACAATACGTTTTGAAAGTTGGTTATTATGATGGAACAACAGGTACTTGCTATGGCTTTTTGAACCCAGATCTATCGAGCATCAAAAATATGAATGTGACGAGTGCCACATTCCATGTCTATGTCACCCATTCGTATTATGCAACGACACCAACAGGGTTATGGCTAGATGTTGTCAATGGTCCATGGTCCGTGAGCACGTTAACGTGGAATCATCAACCTTCCTCCACCAACATTGGCAAGGTTGATGTCGCAAGAGACCAATGGGCGCAATTTGATGTAACGAATACGGTAAAAGAATGGGCATCCGGGACAAAGCAAAATTACGGATTTAAACTTCATACGAATGGCAATGGACAAACGTATTGGAAAAAAGTTGTTTCCACTACGAATAGCAGTTATAAACCATATTTGTCTGTTACGTATACGATACCCGTTCCAAATACGGCGACAGGAACCGCCTTCAGCAATGGGGATGGCACAGGATATATCAATTTATCATGGGATCCGGTTCCTGGTGCTGCGGGTTATAAAGTTTGGATTTATAACGGGAAATCATATGAAGCGTTTGATGTAGGCAATGTCACTTCCTGGAGTACAAAGGGGAAAAAAATCTGGCCGACCCCTTCTGAAATTAGCGCTGGAAGATACGACCTTCATCAAGATCAGTTAGGGACGGAGCTGGCTGTCGATCCTTCCCCGGTCTATCGAAATTCAGGCGGAAGCTATCCGAACAGTAAGAACTACTGGTTCCGAGTCAGCGCCATTTTCCCTCAAGGCGAAAGCGCCATGTCAGGCGCGTATATGCCGACCATTCCGAATTTGGCAAAGCCATCTGCTCGGACGGGGGTAAGTTATACAAATGGAAATGGAACAGGATATATCGATTTCAAATGGAATCCTGTGAGTGGAGCGACGGGGTATAAAATTTGGATTTTTAACGGTTCCTACTATGAATCGTTAGATGTCGGGAACGTCACTTCTTGGACAACGAAAAACAAAAAGTATTGGCCAACATCCACGGAAATTCATGCAGGTAGATATAAGTTGCATGTAAACGATGGTCTTGGCACAGAATTAGCTGTTGACCCGTCCCCGGTCTATGCCAATGCAGGAACGAAATACGCAACAGCTGCCAACTACTGGATTCGAGTAAGCGCCTATAACTCTCAAGGGGAAACCGTCTTTTCGGATGCGTATATGCCTCGTATTCCAGATTTGCCAGTGCCATCAGCGCCTTCAGGGTTTGCTTACAGCAACCGATTAGGAAGCAACTCGGGTTATGTCATGTTAGACTGGGAGAAAATCCCTGGTGCAACAGGATACAAAGTATGGATTTTTAATGGACTTTACTATGAAGCATTTGATGTAGGAGACGTGGACCATTGGACGACGCAAAATAAAGGAATTTGGCCAACGCCGGAGGAAATTCAACAGGGGGATTCCAGCACCTTAACGTTGCATCATGATGGACAAGGATTGGAACTTCCGAAAGATCCTTCCCCCATGTATGCGAAAATGGGGACAAAATACGCCACAAGCACCAGTTACTGGTTCCGACTCAGCGCATACAATGCGGATGGGGAAACGGTATTTTCCAACAATGCATTGACGGTGAAAATTCCGGAGGCGAATGAGTATTTAGGAAAGGAAGAGTACTGGTCCATCATTGATGTTCCGTATGGCAGCGTGAATGCCGCTACCGGTAATCTGATTATAGACGAAGACGATGTTTCGATTTCCGGAAGAGGACCTGGGTTTGGAATCACAAGAACGTACAATAGTTTATCCACATCGGTTGGATTGTTCGGAAAAGGATGGCATAGCGATGCGGAAATGAATATCGTTGCCCAAGGAAATGAAGCGAGATTTACGGATGAAGATGGCACGCTCCATATATTCACGAAATTATCCGACGGCACGTATAAAGCCCCGACAGGTGTTTACTTGGAGTTAAGCGAAACAACCGATGAATATATCCTGACGACAAAAGATCAAACGAAAATCCACTTTCAAAAAAGTGACGGCAAGTTAACGAAAATCGTAGATGGACATGGGAATGCCACTACCTACAGTTATTCTAACGGAAAGCTGGTGTCGGTGACCGATGCATCGGGCAGAAAGCTGAGTATCGAGTATAATATAGACGGCAGAATCCAGAAAATTACCGACCCAATGAATCGGGTGATCCAGTATGAATATGACAATGATTTATTAACCAAAGTGACTCAGACGGGCGGGGAAGTAACGAGATACTGGTCGATTAGAGAAAGTATTGGAACCGACGCATACGGAAGCAAAACCGGTCGTTAATCAGTTCATTTATCATGGCGACAGGCTAAGCCAAGCGATTGATCCTGAAAACCGCATCTATACGATGAACTATGACCAAACAAAACGACAACTTGTCGTAACGCAACCGAATGGCCGTAAAATTCAGTATACCTTTAATGAAGCGGCGAATCCTATTCAAATCATTGAGGACGTAGATGGCTTAAACATTACAACAAGCTACGTTTATGAGGGAAATAATTTAGTAGAATCACGGGATCCGAATGATCAAAATGCTGTTTTTTGCAAGCAAAAAGTGCAGAGAATTGCAAGAAAAAATACATAGGCTTGCCGGCTCAATGAATTTACCTTTCAACCGAGTGAGAAGGGAGCGACTGAACGGCAGAAAGCGCGTGCCGCAAGCGGTAGCTCTCTCCCGTAAACGCGAGAATGTGGGCGTGATGGACCAAACGATCCACCAGCGCTGCCGTCAGGCGGTTGTCCCCAAACACTCGATTCCACTGTCCAAACTCTAAATTCGATGTCACGATGACACTTTTTCGTTCATAACAATCGGCAATGATGTGAAACAGCAGTTCCGATCCCTGCTTTTGGAAAGGTACATAGCCGAGTTCGTCCAAAATCAACAGCTCGCATGTGTCGATTTGCCGTTTGAGCCGTCCGAGGGTGCCGTCTTTTAACGCCTCTTCGAGCTGGGCGACAAGATCGGCGACACGGAAAAACCGAACTTCATGGCCCCGTTTACACGCTTTTCATCCTAATGCGGTGGCGAGATGGGTTTTTCCTGTTCCCGGCGAACCTCAAAGCAGGACGTTCTGTTTTTGCTCCAAAAAGCGAAGGTCGCAAAGTTCTTCCTTCGAGGTCGTGGTCGGCCAATGAATCTGATCCGACCATTCGTAATCTTTGAGCCATTTCAACTCCCGGAACTTCGCCTTCTTGATCAATCGAGCCTGTTTTGCTTTCTGACGGAACGACAGCTCCAACACCAACACATCACGCAAAAACTGTTCCTTGGTCTCGTAGGTCACCTCCTCGAATCGATCCGCGATGTACGCCAAATGCAGGGCTTTACAAATCTCTTTTAAATCCATCTTCATGCCCGGCTTCCTCCTTCCCTTGACGGACAAAGACGTTGATCATACACATGTAAATCGGTTTCATAGTCGACTAAAACGGAAGGGGTATAGAAGGCTGGTGAAAAAGTACACGCCAAGGCAGGGATTTAGGGGGGCTTATGTCGAAAAAGGAAGAAAAATCGTTGGAATGGAGCGTGAGCGGATCATGAAAGCCCCCAAAAACCCTTCGACTCAGCCTCGTCTGTTTTAAGTCATCGACATGGAGGACCTGGTTCCCCCACACCATATCCTGCGCCAGATCAACGAAGCCGTCGACTTTTCCGTCATTCACGATTGGGTGGCTCCCCTGTACACGGAAAAAACGGGTCGCCCGGCGGCGGATCCGGAACGGCTGCTTCGCCTGATGCTGCTCTCGTATTGGTTCGACCACTCTGAGCGGGTCCGAAGATCCTAGGCATCCATCCTCGCGCCTAGATACACGCCCGAAGTGTGCCCAAATGTCTCTCGTCCCTTTTGCATCAAGGGGCGAGAGGCATTTTGTTTGCCTAGTGACTGTCGAACTCGGGTTTAAAACAACATTGGAATATAAGCAAATTATACTCAAGCAACATTTTAACCATAAAAAATCCCCCTCCTTTTCACTCATCTGATTCAAAATAGGAGGGGGATTTCCTTGTTTTTAAGCCGAAAATGTTAACTGTTTAAGAAGTTAATCTAATAATTTTACGTGCCAACTGTGTGAACGTGTATCTAAATTCATCCCTTGCATTAATGCTGTTAGATAAAACCAAATTGACATATTCTTTATTGTACAAAATACATAAAAGACTTTTTCCAAATATCCTAAAAAACTCAAGTCTAAACATAGGTTAAGTCTTTTTTTGCGGCAGTTTTATCACTATAGAATACCACACCTAGATTATTAAGATGTTGTCTCGTACTGTCACTAATACTTTTTCTGCATGCTATACATAAAAATTCCTTTGCCCTACTAAAAGCAACGTATCCTAATCGGCAGTCATCCGTCTTATCTGATAACCTTTTGTTTTTATCTATCTCTAGCCATTTTAATAATTCTTTTTCAGTGCTGGCCACTGCTAATACAGCATCTGCCTGTAATCCCTTGGATTTATGAATAGTTAGAAAGTGGTCTTCATAATCATCATCAATAATGTTATCAATATTTTTTTTAAAATCGATAGATTGGATGTCTTTAATAAAATCTTCTACAATTTTATCAATTTTAAATTGAATATTTGTGTTTTCCTCTAAAGGACTAATCTTATGCGGAAATAATGAATTTAGATATGTAATTATATGCTCTATTTTCATATTTGGATCGCTTCTAATTTTAAAAAACAGATTCAAACACCTTTTTCTGAATTCAATGGTTTCCATATTAAAATGATTAATCAGTTTAGACTTTTTTACATTATAAAGAGCACCAAGATATTGCATAATTAAATCTATAACTTTAAATGCCTGTTTAGACTCTCTATTACCGCTATTATTAATCCTATATTCATCAAATTCTTTATTTTCATACGCTAGAAAAAACCTTTTTTTCGGTTTGTTTTCACAATATTCCTTGTTAGTACATAAATCATTAAAATTGCGTACAATTTGATTAAGTTCAGTTGATTCAATAAACACAATAGGATTTTTAGATGTAATTTCCTTATTCTTATAAAGTTGCTTAATATCAGAATGAAAATGGTTAATAAATTCTACAATTGTTTCACTCGAACGATAGTTATTCTGTATACATTCTACATGATACGTTTTTTTACCTTGAAGGGAAACGATAGGATGATTTGTTATTTTCTTTCGGAAATTCATGATGTTTTGTTCAGGATCTCCTACAAGTACTATCTCAGTGCAGTTTCCTTTTCTTAATATTTCAAATATCTGAAATTGACCTAAATCAGAATCTTGAAATTCATCTACAAACAAATACGCAATTCTCTTACAAAATCTTGCCCTTACCACGTCATTTTTAAGAATTTTTTTCGCTAGAGTTACAACTCCATCATAAGTAATAATGCCTTTACGTGACAATGCATTAATTATTTGATTTTTTCTTTGGTAATATTGATTTCCCGTCTGGGAATCTATTTTGATGTCATAATCTGTTATTGTAATTTCATCGGGAACAAGCCTCAAAATCTTACCATACGGTTTAATCACGTATTTAATTAAAAAACTGTGTATCGTTCCTATAAATACATTTTCAGGAATACTAATTTCCTCCTCCAGTCTTTCTTTTATTTCATTAGTTGCTGCATTAGTATAAGTTATAACAATTAAGTGTTTAGATGGAGGTAATAATTTAATCTTATCTTTTATTCTTTTGATTAGTTCTCTAGTTTTACCAGATCCAGCAGCCGCAATAATTAACTTATGTTTACTAATTTTCTTGCTTCTCCCCATCATTTTCCTCCATTATGAACTTTAAAATTCTTTTAATATATTCTGGAATTTCAAAGCCATCATGGTTTTCTTGTAGTTCCTCTTGCAAAAAGAAAGCAAAATCTGATTTTGCTTCTTTAATTTTTCCAAAATATTCGTCAATATTAATTTCTGAGTCCCAGTTAGGCGAAAAATCTATAAATAACTTTGGACGTAATTTCTGAAAAACCTTTAGTAAAATATCCTTTCCTTTTCCTTTTTGATTGAATTTCAGAATCTCTTTTTCAAAAGTTTCTTCATTAAATTCAATCTTAATTATGTCTCCATCGTATTTTTTCTTAAGTTCATCTGCTCTATTTTCCATATGTGTACCTTTATCTTTATCCGTTACAACTCCACATTTTATAAAATAGCCATTTTTTATTACTTCAAGAAAAGGCTTAAAAGCCAGGCCATTGACATTGATGATGTTACAACCTATTCTTTCTAATGTTTGACCATACAATAATTTAAAAAAGGTTGGAATCAATATTTGCTCAGAGATACCTTCTACCAAAATAAGTTTTCTAGCAAAGAACATTGATGAATTAGTCGCATCTATGTATTTCTTTAAATAACGGATATGTTCCCTACCCTCCCTATTATCTTTAAATCCGTCCAAGATGTAATGATAGTCCAGTTTCCCTTTATCTTTGTACAAAACTACCAAATTCTCAAGATCTATGGATGTTGTAATATGTGTTGAATGTGAGGTGACAATAATTTGTGTATCCTTTTTTATACCACTCTCACCATTCTTTTGTATCCCCTCGTCTGAATCTAATGTCTCAACTTTGCTAATATCACTTAAATTGTGTGCCAAATGTTTTTGAGAGTGAGGATGTAAATGGGCTTCTGGTTCTTCAATCCCAATCACTCTAAATATTAATGGCGATTTATTTTCTGTTTGTGAAGCGAGATGAGAAAGTACAAGAGAAATAAACAGAAGGTTGTTTTTTCCTAATCCATTTCTTTCAATAGAAATAGGTTCCTGTCCATAAATAAGACTTAATTTTTTCAAAATCTCGCTAATTTCGGGTGAAGAAAAATTAAAGTCTATATTATTTTGTTCAACCGAATTGACTAATGACACTCTATCTAAGTAATGAGTTAATTCCCTTTTGATTTGTTGTAACTTTTCATTTTGTTTTATTTCTTCATTTAAGTTTTCTAATAAAGTACGTATTCCAACAAAATCAGTGTCATAATCTTTGTTTAGAATACGATACAAAAGTTTATATTCCCCATTTGCTTTTAACTCTCTTTTTGCATCCCTCAAAGCATCGAGTACCTCTAACTTAAGCATTCTTAAAAAATATGGGTCACATTTATTCGCCGGATTATCTCCGCCGTATATAATATATTCATATTGTTCTATCGGAAAGTCTACATATTCATACAACTTTTTACTTTCAATATGTCTTTCTTTATGTAATTTTGCTAGTTTCTCTTTCTGTTGATTAATCCAATCGCTCTTTTTGAATCCCGGCCTTGGCCGAAACAAATATGTTAATTTTGCTTTAGTAAACGTCGGTTCGAAAAACCAATCACCTACCACTGCCAGTTGGTCATCGTCCATATCTTCTAATACGATTTCAACTTTAACCTCAGGAAATTTTATTTTCTCTTCTATCCCTTTTAAATCATCCATAAAAACCAAATTGGCTACTTGTTTTTTAAATGTTTCTTTAGTTTTATAGTTTATATCTTCTATATCAAGCATTCTTTTCTTGAACATTGTTATATCTTGACTAAGTATTAGACCTATCGACTCTAGAAGATTAGATTTACCAATATTGTTTTCTCCGATAATCGCAGTAAAGGGCTTTAATGGGATTGTAAATTCTTCATCTCCAAAATTACGGTAATTCTTAATACTTAGACTAGAAATATACATTTTACCCCCCCTTAATCAAAAGTTATTAACGAATTTCGACATTTTTTTCAAAAAAACCTTCAAATAATTACAAAATTATACCTCATATTTCGCACCATAGTAGAGGGGAGCGAGAGGATTTTTTATTCATTTTTTCAGAAAAATTTTTAAACCAACACCACTAGCGATCGTATCCTTTTTTTACCATCGCTAGTGGTTCCTTATTTCATCAGACGTACATACTCTCGTCCATCCCTAATCCTTGCAGAATCCTTCGCTGCTCATATGTGAGCGGTTGACCTAACGCGCGTTGGATTCGTCCATCCGGCAGTTCCAACAGGACGACTCTAACATACCAAAACAATGGAAAAATCGCTTGTCCAGTCGGTCGGGTCAGTTTCCGTCCTCCCGCCCCCTTTAATGGGTGTTCCGGGGTGATGAACGGACGCACTCGGCGCTGGAAGACGCGGTAAATCGCCAAGGCCAACAGAAACAAATAGCCTAATACCGCGACCCGTTCCGGTTTTTTTACGTAAATCTCATCCGTAAAGAACGGGTCTTTCAAGAAAGAGAAGTTCATTTCCACCGAGATTTGACCTTTGTACAACTTCAAGATCTCTTTCGCATTCATCGGTTGACCTTTCCATTCCTCCGGAACGGTCGTGACAAGGACAAACCGGGACGCTTTCCGTCTCGCCTGTTCCCACGCAGCTTGGTCGAATTCCACGTTCACGCGAAGGGCGTACAGCGTCTCCATGTCCGGTTCCGCCTCTTTTTTCGGACGTCCACGCCGTTTTTTCGGGCGCACGATCGCTTCGACCGACGCCTCGACGCGATGGAACCGGAGACGAAGGGACGACTTTAGAGACGCTAGGGCTTGTTCCGCATCTTCCCGGCACGAAAACAGACGGCTTTCCCACTGGGTTTGTTTCTGCCGAAGAAGCTCTGCTTCTTGGTTTCGTTCTTTTTCGAGCGTCTTTCCTTTTCGTTGGTCAAGCGCGCTGGATTCAACGACAATCAGCCGAACCGAATGACCTTCGTACGTCGATGTCGTTTCCCACACCCGGTAGGTGGCTCCGTTTTTCTCCGCTAAGGAGAACGGATCTCTCCACGGCGTCTCTTGGGCATCGGCTTCGGCGAGCGCGGTTTTGACGATCCGAAGCGAAGAAGGACCTCTTGTGATCAAAAAGGCGTTGGCGGCCTTCGTTTGCGCCAGTGTGTCTTTCGTCATGGCGGCAGAATCGGCAACATAAATCCATTCCTCTTCGATCTTTGCCTGCTGTAGCTGTTTCTGCACACGGGACAACACCTCGGGATTCCACGTCTTATCCGGCAGGTTGCCGTCGTGTACATCGCCATAAAACGGAATGCCATCCTCGTTGCCAATCAGCCCAAATCCGATCTGCTTTTGCCAACGATGATGCCGATTGTAGCCATGCGTAATCGGCAAGGCATCTGGTGAGGCCGATTCATACGTACCGTAAACGGATGCATCGGTCGTATCGGCATGGAACACCCGAAGAGGGATGCCTTCTTTCTTGTAAATTTGCACGAGACAGGCCGAAAGAACCGCGTGGATATTGGCGTCGTACAGCCGATCGAGATGTCGGGCGATCGCATCGTCGTTGAACCAAGAAGGGGAAAGCCCTGGCCGGATCAGCTTAGGCAAATCGATGTCATGCGCCCATCGTTCCACATGAACGAGTGCTTGCCGACCGCTCAATATATCCAAGGTGAGCAGCCAGACCACATCGCTGGCTCGGGTTTGGCATTGAGGATTCACAGGAACAAGACGGTCGATCAACACAGGGAGACCAAGATCCTTGAAAATGGTGCTTATTATATTCAAATAGGAACTTTCATAAATGGCACGGATTTGAACGCTCATGATGTAGAAACTCCTTTGCTTTCCTTGTGTTTCAAGGGTTCATTCGACAGGAAGATAAAAAAATCCTCCCGATTTTTGTCGAGAGGGTGCGAAATGTGAGATGCAAGATAAAAATTAAGCACTAAATTGGAAACAAAACAGGTCAGTTTTCTCACAAAATATAATTTCAGAGACACGGCTTTACATGAAGTGGCGTGCATGGTAGGTTGGTTGCCTCTGCGAACTCCTTTTGTGCTGCGGCCTTCGCAAAAGAATCTATGCATGCAGAGGCTCCATGTCAAGCCTTATAGGGTAAGATAATTTATATGGTTCATCACCAAAAGTTGTACTTGCACCTGTCATGAAAGTATGTTAGCTGTTTCTAGCCGAACCCGCAATGCAAAATGCTGGATATTTCGGTATCCGTATCCCCGACGTTTCATCAGCTTGATCTTGTAGCTCTTCACCAAAAGTTGTACTTGACTGTTTCAGATCATGTCTTGCTTACATGCATAAGGAAAATCAGTAAATCAACGATTTTCCTACATGGTGACACGAGAAAAAGCCTCGCTTGTCAAGTACACGTTGTGGTGATGAACCTTATTTTTGCGTTCGTTGCCGACAATTCCTGTCATTTGGTGTCTGTTAATTTTTTTTGGTCATCTGCCTAAATGGATTGCGCCATTCCATTAACACGGCATGGTTGATCGATTCTTCGTCTTCTAAATAATTCCGGACAATCGCAAGCGGCGTTCGCCCGCAACGGAGCAAAAACGTAATGACCGGATCGCTCAGCTCGCCAGCAACGACTTTGTCGATGTAGGCTTCCGGCGATAGTTCAGCCGCATGTCGATGGTAGCCAGGCATCCGCCCGCCGCCGAGCAGCCGGTCAAGGCCGAGATGGACGACGACTTCATACATCGACTGCATGAGCCATTTGCCGAGGCCGAGCTTCCGGTATGGCGGCGAGACGCAAATGTCGACGACATACAGCGTGTTTCCATCCGGGCGGTGGTTGCGGATGTAGCCGCCGTCGGTGATCTCTTCCCATGTATGATCGGCATGGGCTGGATCAAAGTCAACGATCAAGCCGGTCATCGATCCGACGATGCGCCCGTCGACTTCGACGCAAAGCGCTCCTTCGGGAAACAAGGTGACATGGTTGTGAAGCTGTTGTTCGTTCCACCATAACTCCGATGGAAACGGGGGCGGAAAACTTTCTTGCTGCACGCGGATGAGATCAGCGAAGTCGTCTGTCGTATAGTTGCGGATGACCGCTTCGCGCGGGGTGTTGCCGTCAAAGACGTATAAACGTTTATCGTACATGCCGATCCCCCTTGCTTTTTTACCTTCATCATAACGGAAAACGCGAAAAAATGGCAAGAAAAGCCTCCGACAACTAACAGCGGCCGGAGGTTTTTTGCTCGACATACTCGCTCGCAAGCGCTTCGATTTGCTGTTCATCGGGCTTTTCGCCGCAAAATGCAAACTCAATTTCCTCAATCAATTCACCGTCTCGATAAACGTGCAGCGCCCCTTTTTGCAACAGGACGCTGTATTCGATCTCAAATCGATATCCTTCGTGTTCGATGGCGCCCATTGTCATTCACCTTCCTCTCGTTTATTGTCTCATGTGCGTCGATTCGTTATGTATGAATTAAGAAGGTCCTCCTATAGACGGGGGCTGATCGTCCTTTGTATAATGAAAATCAGTGCGACAAAAAGAGGAAACAGAGGGGAGAAATAGCGAGTGTTCCGGACATTGCGCAGCAAACTGATTACTTTGATGGTCTCTTTGCTAGTCGTGTCGATGCTTGTGACTCAGTTAGTAGGTGTTGCCCAAATGAGCTCAATGGTGAATAAGGATGCAGAAGAAAGAGCGAAATCCGCCATTGAAGGGTTGCTAACCAATATTCGACTTAGTTTTCAAAGTGAAGAGAACAGCTTAGCCCAGTTAAGCGAATCACCAACTACCTTGCAAATGGTGCATCAAGAGAGCATGTGGCCTGCTTTGAAACATCAGTTCCAGACTTTTTTGCGTTTGCATGAAAATGTGCAATTTATTTACATAGGGACTGAAAAAAAACGCATTTATGTTACCCCAAATGCTCAATTTCCAAAAGGATATGATCCGACAAGTCGCCCTTGGTACCAAGAGGCAGTGAATCGCCCTGATGAAGTTATCTGGACAGATCCGTATATTGACGCGATTACTGGAAAGTATGTTGTCACTTTGGCGAAAGCAGTAAGCGATAATGGTCATACTTCTGCTGTCATCGGGATCGACATGACGCTCGATACAGTGTCCAAAATTGTTGGTTCGACTGATGTAGGTTACAATGGGTATCCCGTCTTGTTTGATAAGAAAGGTACGGCAGTGGTTCACCCCGAATATAAAGGTCAAAATATGTCCAATGATCAAGCAGTGCAGTATATTTTGGAACATGAGAAAGGGATTCATCATTATGAACGAAACGGAGAGAAGCGAATCGTCTATTTTACCACCATTCCTGAACTTGGATGGAAGGTAGGAGTTGTGTATAAAGAAAAAGAATTATTGGCCATGAGCCGTACTCTGGGATGGTATATGGCCGTGATCACAGGAATTGCTCTCATTCTGTCTTCCGTTTTCGTCTATTTCTTAGCTCGTTCGATTACAAAGCCGATAAGGATGTTGCAAGAACAGGTAGAAAAGGTAGCTCAAGGAAACTTGACCGTTCAAGTAAAGGTGGCAACGAAAGACGAGATTGGCCGATTGGCCCATCATTTTAATGTTATGATTGAGCATATGCGTGAGTTGATAGGTGAGGTTAACCGTTCTGTTCATGAACTTGCCGCTTCGGCCGACCATTTGAGCGCTGTCTCGGAAGAAACGATGGCGACAAGCGAACAAGTGGCGAAAGCGATCGGCGAAATTGCCAAAGGAACAACCGATCAAGCAGGAAGTCTTGATACGATCAATGAGCGGACGACGACGCTGTCGCAGCAAATCGAAGCGGTTGCGAATGCGACGGCTGGCATGGAGTCGCTTTCCGATGAAACGAAAACCGCGAGCTACGATGGCTTGGAGCATTTAAACATTTTGCAGAAAAAATCGGAAGAAGCGAAACATGAGCTGGAGTCAGTAGAAAACGTCATTAACGACCTTGTGAAAAAAATGAAAGAAATTGACGATGTCATTCAAACGATCACAGCCATTTCTGGACAGACGAATTTGCTGGCGTTAAACGCCAGCATCGAGGCGGCGCGCGCCGGCGAGCATGGGAAAGGGTTTGCCGTTGTCGCTGATGAAGTGCGCAAGCTGGCCGAACAATCCGCGAAAGCGACGGAGATGATCCGCGCGACGATCGCCGCCATCCAGCAGCAGGCCGGATTGGCGATCGAGGCGGTCAGCCGCTCCAAGCAGGCGTACGACGAACAGCGGGAAGCGGTGCACACGACCGGCGATTCGTTTGTCAAAATCACCGACATGATGGAGCAAGTGGCTGATGCGCTTGCTGGGATTATGGAGGAAGCAAAGCGGATGAACGCGAGCAAAGACGATGTCGTCGGAGCGATGCAAAACATCGCCGCCATCGCCCAACAAGCAGCGGCAGCGGCGGAAGAAGTGGCTGCTTCGGCTGATGACCAGCTGCAGGCGCTTTCGACGGTGACCGAATCGGCGGAGGCGTTAAGCGAAATGAGCCGGCAGTTGAAACAACTGGTGGAGAAGTTCAAAATTTCATAAAAAGCAGAGGACGCCCTGATGGCAGCGGGGCGTTCTTTTTATCGCCTCCAGCCGAGTGTATTCATACAGTGATAATAAGTGAAATTTTTTCAGCTTCTTCGTCGATTTTAGTGAGCGATAGTGCTAAAATAAACAGTGAAAACGTTTATACCGTTATTTTGCTGTACGTTTGGGGATGCTGGCAGCGAAATGAGGACTTTCATGCATAGCTGTTGCCAGCCCGAACGATGCGAAAACAAGGTGGAGGTTTTTTCACGATGGCAAAGCAGACAAACTACGCTCAACCGTGGAGCCAGTTTTACGGGCCGAACCTCGGTTATGTCATCGACATGTATGAACAGTACCTCGATGACCCTAACAGCATCGACCCGGAACTGAAGCAACTGTTTGAACAGTGGGGGGCGCCGGTTTTGGAAGAACCGGTTTCTTCTGCGGATGACGAGGCGGCCAAAACGCATCAAACGTTCCGGCTGCCGGAGACGCCGACGATTTTCAGCAAGCTTGTCGCTGCCGTCAAGCTGGCGGACAGCATTCGCCATTACGGCCATCTGGCTGCTGATACGAATCCGCTTGTCAAAAAGGAGAAAAAGCTGCGCCGCTTGGAGCTTGACGAATACGATTTAACGGAAGAGGATTTAAAGCGCATTCCGGTCGCGTTTCTTTGTCCCCACGCTCCGGCGCATGTCAAAAACGGCTGGGACGCCATCTTGCATTTGCGCAAAATTTACACGGACAAAATCGCGTTCGAATTCTCGCAAGTACATAATCTCGAAGAGAGGAACTGGCTCATTCAGCAAATCGAGTCCGGAGCGTATTACCCGAGCTTGGCGAACAAAGAGCGGGTCGCTTTGTTGCGCCGCCTGACGGAAGTGGAAGGGTTTGAAAAGTTCATCCACCGGACGTATGTCGGGCAAAAACGGTTTTCGATCGAAGGGCTTGATTCCATGGTGCCGCTTTTGGATGAACTTGTCAGACAGGCGATCGAGCATGAAATCGACGCCGTCAACATCGGCATGGCGCACCGCGGCCGGTTGAACGTGCTGGCTCACGTGCTCGGCAAGCCGTACGAAATGATTTTCGCCGAGTTTCAGCATGCGGAAAGCAAAAATTTCATTCCGTCTGAAGGGGCAGTGGCGATTACGTACGGGTGGACGGGCGATGTCAAATACCACTTAGGGGCGGCGCGCCGCCTTCGCAATAAAAGCGCGCATACGATGCGGATTACGCTCGCGAACAACCCAAGCCATCTCGAAGTGGTCAATCCGGTTGTGCTTGGCTACACGCGCGCTGCGCAAGAAGATCGGACAAAACCAGGAGTGCCGGTGCAAAATACGGATGCGTCGTTTGCCATCTTGATTCACGGCGATGCCGCGTTCCCGGGACAAGGGATCGTCGCGGAAACGCTCAACTTAAGCCAGCTGCGCGGCTATACGACCGGCGGGACGATCCATATCATCGCCAATAACATGATCGGCTTTACGACGGAGAGTTACGATTCACGCTCGACGACGTATGCTTCCGATATGGCGAAAGGGTTTGAGGTGCCGATTGTGCACGTCAATGCCGACGACCCGGAGGCTTGTTTGGCGGCCGCATGCTTGGCGTTTGCCTACCGCCAGCGGTTTAAAAAAGACTTTGTCATTGACCTAATCGGTTACCGCCGTTTCGGTCATAATGAAATGGATGAGCCGATGGCGACGAACCCGACGATGTACGCGATCATCCACCAACATCCGACCGTACGCCAGCTGTATGCGCAAAAATTGATGGAAAAAGGGATCATCACCGAGCGGGAAGTCGACGAAATGGAGCAAGAGGTGGCGGAACGGCTGAAAATCGCCTACGAGCGGGTGCCGAAAAACGAAGACGAGCTTGATTTCATCATGGATCCGCCCAAACCGGTCGTCGATCGGCTGCCGGAAGTGAAAACGGGCGTGGCGAAAGACGTGCTCCATCGTGTGAACGAAGAATTGCTGGAGTTTCCGGACGGATTCAACGTCTTTAACAAGCTTGAGCGCATTTTAAAACGGCGAAGCGGCGTGTTTGCGCAAAACGGCAAAGTCGATTGGGCGCATGCGGAAATTTTGGCGTTCGCCACCATTTTGCAAGACGGGGTGCCGATCCGTCTGACTGGTCAAGATTCGCAGCGCGGCACGTTCGCACAGCGCCATTTAGTGCTGCATGACGTCAAAACCGGCAAAGAGTATGTGCCGCTTCACCATATCAGCGGCGCGAAAGCTTCGTTTGTTGTGTACAACAGCCCGCTGACGGAAGCGGCCGTGCTCGGCTATGAATACGGCTACAACGTGTACGCCCCGGAGACGCTCGTGCTGTGGGAAGCGCAGTTTGGCGATTTTGCCAACATGGCGCAAGTGATGTTTGATCAATTCATTTCATCCGGCCGGGCGAAATGGGGGCAAAAATCCGGGCTTGTCATGCTCTTGCCACACGGCTACGAAGGGCAAGGCCCTGAACATTCAAGCGGCCGCGTCGAGCGCTTTTTGCAGTTGGCGGCGGAAAACAACTGGACGGTTGCCAATTTATCGACGGCCGCGCAATATTTCCATATTTTGCGGCGGCAGGCGGCGCTGTTGACAAGAGAAGAAGTGCGTCCGCTCATCATTATGACGCCAAAAAGCTTGCTCCGTCATCCGCTGGCGGCGTCGGATGCGGAAGCGTTCGTTGACGGTGCGTTCTCGCCGGTGCTCGAACAGCCGGGATTGGGCGCTGACGCTGGCCAAGTGGAACGCATCGTGTTTGGCACCGGAAAATTGATGATCGATTTGGCGGAACAAATCGGCAAAATGGAAGGTCTTGACTGGCTGCATATTGTGCGCATTGAAGAGCTGTATCCGTTCCCGGAAGAAGCGGTGAGAGACATCATCGCCCGCTATCCGAATGTCAAAGAGCTCGTATGGGTGCAGGAAGAACCGAAAAACATGGGGGCGTGGACGTATATGGAGCCGCGCCTGCGGGCTGTCGCTTCGGAAGGCGTCGACGTCAGCTACATCGGGCGGCGCCGGCGGGCGAGCCCGGCGGAGGGCGATCCGGTCGTTCACCGGAAAGAGCAAGAGCGCATTATTCGCTGTGCATTGACGAAACATGAGCGATGATTACGGAACGTTTGAGGAGGGCATCAACGTGGCTGAAATCAAAGTCCCAGAATTAGCAGAGTCCATCACGGAAGGCACAATCGCCCAATGGCTGAAAAAGCCGGGCGACTACGTGGAAAAAGGAGAATCGATTTGCGAGCTTGAAACGGATAAAGTGAACGTGGAAATTATGGCGGAAGAGTCGGGCGTTTTGCAGCAGCTGCTTGCCAATGAAGGCGATACGGTTGCGGTCGGTCAAGCGATCGCCATCATCGGAGAAGGAGCGGCATCGGCTCCAGCTGCTTCAGAAGCGGCCTCGGAGCCGGTTGATGAAACGGAAACGGTCATGCCAGCTGATCGCGCCGAGCAGCAAACACCGCAGCCGGTAGCGGTTGCCCAGGCGCCGAGCCAACGGCCAATCGCCTCTCCGGCCGCCCGGAAAATGGCGCGTGAAAAAGGGATCGACTTGACGCAAGTGCCAACGGCTGATCCGCTCGGGCGCGTGCGCAAACAAGACGTCGCTTCGTTTGCCGCCCAACCGGCCGCCGCCCCGCAGCCGGCTCCGCAAACCGCGCCGACCCCGGCTGCCGTTCCAGCCGCTGAGGCCGGCAAGCCGGTCATCCGCGAAAAAATGTCGCGCCGTCGGCAAACGATCGCCAAACGGCTGCTGGAAGTGACGCAAACGACCGCGATGTTGACGACGTTCAACGAAATTGACATGTCGGCGGTCATCGATCTGCGCAAGCGGAAAAAAGATAAATTTTTCGAAGAGCATGACGTCCGCCTTGGCTTTATGTCCTTTTTCGTCAAAGCGGCCGTCGCTGCGCTGAAAAAATATCCGTACGTCAACGCGGAAATTCAAGGCGATGAAATTTTGCTGAAAAAATATTACGATATCGGCGTTGCTGTATCGACGGACGAAGGGCTTGTCGTTCCGGTTGTGCGCGACTGCGACCGGAAAAACTTCGCTGAAATTGAGCGCGACATTGCCGAATTGGCCGCAAAAGCGCGCAGCAATAAGTTGTCGCTTGCCGATTTGCAAGGCGGCACGTTTACGATCACCAACGGCGGCGTGTTCGGTTCATTGTTGTCGACCCCGCTTCTCAACGGCCCGCAAGTTGGCATTTTAGGGATGCATTCGATCAAACTGCGCCCGGTCGCCATCGATGAAGAGCGGATCGAAAACCGGCCGATGATGTACGTTGCCTTGTCGTACGACCACCGCATCATCGACGGCAAAGAGGCCGTAGGATTCTTAAAAACGGTGAAAGACTTAATCGAAAATCCGGAAGATTTGCTGCTTGAAAGCTGAAAAGGAAAAGAGGAGCCTGCGATGTGCGGGCTCTTTCTTTTTCCCCGCCTTTCCTTGATCGGTGAATGATTTTCCATGTCTTACGGAACACTACCGGAAAAAAGGGGGGAATTTGATGCCAGAGCGTGGACGAAACGATCACCCGCACATGTTTTACCGCGACGGCGCCCGCGAAAGCGTCATCAACGATCCGACTGTCGACGGCGCCGAGGCGATTGGGGTGCGGACTGATGCTGATCCGATGAAGGCTGCCAATCCGAATCCGTTTCACGTTGATTGTCTTGACGTCGAGGAAGGGATGAAACGGTTTCAGTCGCTTTTCGAAGAGAGGTGATCCGTCCAGCGGATCACTTTTTTCGCTGATCGAAAGAAGGAAAATGACGAATGAGCGCGAATATGGTTACGTAACACCATTCTTTTGTTGGAGGGATGACGATGGAACTTGGATTGGCGGGAAAAACAGCGCTTGTCGCCGCCTCGAGCCAAGGGCTTGGCAAGGCGATCGCCCGGGCACTTGTGCTTGAAGGAACAAACGTGATGATCACGAGCCGAAACGAAGAAAAGTTGCACGAAGTGGCGGAAGAATTGAACAGTTTACATAAGGGACGCGTCGCTTATACACGCACAGATGTCACCAACGCCGACGACATTCGCCAGCTTGTCGCCAAAACGGTCGAAACGTTTGGGACGATCGATTTGCTCGTCAACAACGCCGGCGGCCCTCCGGCGGGAACGTTTGAAACGGTGAGCGACGAAGACTGGCAATATGCGTTTGAGCTCAATTTGTTGAGCTATATTCGCCTCATTCGCGAAGCGCTCCCTTACTTAAAGAAAAAGGGGGGGAAAATTGTCAACATCGCCTCATCATCGATTAAAGAGCCGATTTCGGGACTTATTTTATCCAACACGTTCCGCACTGGCATCGTTGGGCTGACGAAAACGCTTGCTGTTGAGCTGGCTCCGGATGGCATTTTAATCAATACGGTAGCTCCTGGTCGGATCGCGACGGAGCGCGTCGCCTTTTTGGACAAAGTGAATGCCGAGAAACTCGGCATTACGAAAGAAGAAATGGAAGCGCGCATGAAAAGCGCCATTCCGCTCGGCCGCTACGGAACCCCGGAAGAGTTTGCCAATGTCGTCGTCTTCTTGCTGTCCGAAGCGAATTCGTACGTTACTGGTCAAGCGCTCATTGTCGATGGCGGCATGGTGAAGGCGATTTAAGGCAAACCGACAGGAGGGGAGACCGGATGAAAACGATCGGATTCATCGGCCTTGGCGTCATGGGGAAAAGCATGGCGCGCCACTTGCTGAAGGCGGGCTATCCGCTTCTCGTCTATACGCGCACAAGAGAAAAGGCGGAAGGTTTGCTTCAAGAAGGAGCGGTTTGGAAGGAAATGGTCGCTGATTTGGCGCGGGAGTCGGATGTCGTCATCACGATGGTCGGCTATCCTCACGATGTCGAGCAAGTGTATTTTGGCGAAGGCGGCATTTTGGAGAACGCGCGGCCGGGAACATATGTCATCGATATGACGACGTCAACACCGACGCTTGCGAAGTCCATTTATGAAGCGGCCAAGCAAAAAGGGATTCACGCGTTGGACGCCCCGGTGTCCGGCGGCGACATCGGCGCGCGCGAAGGAACGTTGACGATTATGGTCGGCGGCGACGAAGACGTGTTTTTAGCGTGCAAACCGATCCTTGAGCGGATGGGTGCCAACATCATTCTGCAAGGGAGAGCCGGCGCCGGCCAGCATACGAAAATGTGCAACCAAATCGCCATCGCGACGAACATGATTGGGGTGTGCGAGGCCATGGCGTATGCGAAGCGGGCTGGTCTTGACCCGCTCCGCGTGCTTGAGAGCATCGCCAAAGGGGCGGCCGGCAGCTGGTCGCTGAGCAACTTGGCGCCGCGCATGTTGTCAGGCGATTTTGCTCCTGGGTTTTACGTCAAGCATTTCATTAAAGATATGAAAATTGCGCTGGAGGAAGCCGAGCGGATGAACTTGCCGCTGCCAGGGCTGGCGCTCGCCAAACAACTGTACGAAGAGTTGGCGCAAGCTGGCGAGGAAAACAGCGGCACACAAGCACTATACAAACGATACATTGAACATTAATCAGGGGGCGGCTTCGTCCTCTCTTTTTTTGAACGCGAGGCGTATTTATCAAAAAATATTGAATATTTCTTTTGGTCGAGGTATAGTAGAAATAAAGAGCACATACTAACCGGTTGGTATATAGGAGGCGATGAGATGGACTTTTCTTATTCACCAAAAGTCCAAGAGTTGATCAAAAAATTAAGCGCTTTCATGGAGGAGTACATTTATCCGAACGAGAGGGTGTATGAGGAGCAGCTGAATGCCCAAGAGTCAAGATGGTCAGGCGTACCCCCAATTATCGAGGAGCTGAAGGAAAAAGCGAAAAAAGAAGGGCTTTGGAATTTGTTTTTGCCGGACAGCGAATACGGAGCCGGCTTAACGAACGTCGAATACGCTCCGCTTTGCGAAATTATGGGCCGCTCTCTCATCGCTCCGGAAGTGTTCAATTGCAATGCGCCCGATACCGGCAACATGGAGGTGCTCGTCCGCTATGGAACAGAAGAGCAAAAGCAGAAATGGCTCATCCCGCTCTTGAACGGCGAAATTCGCTCGTGCTTTTCGATGACGGAGCCGGACGTCGCGTCAAGCGATGCGACGAACATTCGCGCCTCCATCGTCCGCGACGGCGACGAATACGTCATCAACGGACGAAAATGGTGGTCGTCCGGGGCTGGCGACCCGCGTTGCAAAGTCGCCATCGTGATGGGAAAAACGAACCCAGATGCCCCGAAGCATGAGCAGCAATCGATGATCATCGTTCCGCTCGATACGCCGGGGGTGAAAATCGAACGGATGCTGCCGGTGTTCGGCTTTGACCATGCGCCGCACGGGCATGCGGAGATTACGTATGACAACGTGCGGGTGCCGAAAGAGAACATCATTTGGGGCGAAGGGAAAGGGTTTGCCATCGCTCAAGGGCGGCTCGGCCCGGGGCGGATCCATCATTGCATGCGCTTGATTGGAGCGGCGGAGCGGGCGCTTGAGCTCATGTGCCGGCGCGTGCAGTCACGGGTGGCGTTCGGCAAGCGGCTTGCGGACCATGGCGTCATTCGCGATTGGATCGCCCAGTCGCGCATTGAGATTGAACAGGCGCGTCTGTTGACAATGAAGGCAGCGTACATGATGGATACGGTCGGCAACAAAGCGGCGCGCAAAGAAATTGCCATGATTAAAGTTGTTGCCCCGAATGTCGCCTTAAAAGTGATCGACCGCGCCATACAGGCGTTTGGCGCCGCCGGGGTGAGCAACGATTTTCCGCTTGCCGCCATGTGGGCGAACTCGCGCACGCTCCGGTTGGCCGACGGGCCGGATGAGGTGCATAAAGAGCAAGTAGCCAAGCTTGAGTTGCGGCCATATGAACAATAAAGGGAGAGGAAGTGGCGTTTATGCATGTGTTGGACTTGTTTAAAATCGAAGGAAAAACCGCCATCGTCACCGGCGGCGGGCGCGGGCTCGGCGAGCAAATCGCCGTCGGCCTCGCCGAAGCGGGGGCGAACGTTGTCGTCTGCTCGCGCAAAGTGGAGGCGTGCGAGCAAGTGAAAGAAAAACTGGAGCAGCTCGGCGTCCGTTCATTGGCGCTAAAGTGTGATGTGACGAATCCGGAAGATGTCCAACATGTCGTCGAAACGACGGTGAAGGAGTTTGGTGGCATCGATATTTTGGTGAACAACAGCGGAGCGACGTGGGGAGCGCCGGTCGAAGAGATGCCGCTTGAGGCATGGCAAAAGGTGATGAACGTCAATGTGACCGGCACGTTTCTCATGAGTCAGGCGGTCGGCAAAGTGATGATTAAAAAACAAACAGGCGGCGCCATTGTCAATATCGCTTCGGTCGCCGGCCTTGGCGGCACGCACCCGGACATTTTAAATACAATCGGCTACAACACGAGCAAAGGGGCGGTCATTACGTTTACGAGGGACCTAGCGGCAAAATGGGGGAAGCACGGCATTCGCGTCAATGCGGTGGCGCCGGGCTTTTTCCCGACGAAAATGTCAAGAGTTGTCCTCGAGCAAGTGGGGCAAAAAGTGCTCGAGCATACGCCGCTTGGCCGCTTTGGCGGCGAGGATGACTTAAAAGGCGCCGTCCTGTTTCTCGCCTCGCCGGCGTCTGCGTTTGTCACCGGTGCGCTGTTAGTCGTTGACGGCGGCAGCCACGCGACCGGCATTTAATTAAAAAAGGAGGAAGCGCAAATGAGCGAAAAACGGGCGTTGTCTCTTTATCCGGAGCATGTGTCGTTTCATATCGACATTCCGAATAAAACCGTATGCGATGTGCTCCATGAACGGGCGGGGGAATTCGGCTCCCAGCCGGCGTTGACATTTTACGATAAGATGATCACCTATGCCGAGCTCGCGGCCGCGGTCAACCGCTTTGCCTCAAGCCTGCAGGCGCGCGGCGTACAAAAAGGGGACCGCGTCGCGATTATGCTGCCGAACTGCCCACAGTATGTCATCGCTTACTACGGCATTTTGCAGGCGGGCGCCATCGTCACCCAAGTGAACCCGATGCTTGTTGAGCGCGAACTTGCCTATTTGCTCAAAGATTCCGGCGCCAAGATGATTGTCATTTATGAACCGCTTTATCCGCGCCTCGCCGCCGTCAGAGGGGAAACAGCCGTCGAGCAGGCGGTCACCGTCAGCCTTGGCGCGCCGCCGTCCGTTGCGCTCGCGGAAGGAGATGTCACATTTGACGAATTTCTTGCCGCAGGAAGCGGAGCGGTGCGCCCGGTGCCGATCGAGCCGGCGCACGACATCGCTGTATTGCAATATACGGGCGGGACGACGGGGCGCTCCAAAGGGGCGATGCTCACCCACCGCAACATTTTCGCCAACGTCTTGCAATGCGCCGAATTTTTCAAAGGGACATTTGAGTTCGGGAAAGAGCGATATTTAACCGTCATCCCGTTGTTCCACGTGTTCGCGATGACGTCGGGAATGAACTTGGCCATTTACCAAGGAGCGGAAAACATTTTGCTGCCGCGCTTTGAGCTGAAAGAAGTGCTGGAGACGATTCGCGACAAGCAACCGACCGTGTTTCCGGGAGTGCCGACGATGTACGTCGCGATTACCAATACGCCGGGCGTCGAACAGTACGGCATCAGCAGCATCAAAACGTGCAACAGCGGCAGCGCGCCGATGCCGCTTGAATTGATGCGCGACTTCGAAGCGAAAACGGGAGCGGTCGTCCTTGAGGGATACGGCTTGTCGGAAGCATCGCCCGTGACGCATTGCAATCCGCCGTTTGCGGCGCGCAAGCCGGGCACGGTCGGCATCGGCATGCCGCTCACCGAATACAAAGTCGTCGATGTGGCGACCGGCACGCAGGAATTGCCGCCGGGTGAAGTCGGCGAGCTCATCATCCGCGGCCCGCAAGTGATGAAAGGATATTGGAACATGCCCGAGGAAACGGCGGCGGCGCTGCGCGACGGTTGGCTGTACACTGGCGATTTGGCCTCGATCGACGAGGAAGGGTATGTGACGATCGTCGACCGGAAAAAAGATCTGATCATCGCCGGCGGCTATAACATTTATCCGCGTGAAATTGAAGAAGTGCTGTACGAACATCCAGCGGTGAGAGAGGCGGCGGCGGTTGGCGTGCCGGATCCGTACCGCGGCGAAACGGTGAAGGCGATCATCGTCTTAAAAGATGGGATGCAGGCAAACGAAGAAGAGATTCTTGCCCATTGTCGGAAAAACTTAGCGGCGTACAAAGTGCCGCGCATCGTTGAGTTTCGCGCCGAACTGCCAAAGACGAACGTCGGGAAAATTTTGCGCCGCGCCTTGCGTGAAGAAGCATCCCGCACGCAATAACAGGGCGGTTTTCGGCCAAGTCGGAAGCGGGCTTGGCCATTTTATGGTACAATAGCTGGCAGCGACTACAATTTAGGCAAGAGGTGTAAAAACGTGAAAGAGAAAATTATGGCTGCCAGCATTGAGCTGTTTGAACAAAACGGCTTCAGCGAAACATCGATCCAAGACATCGTTGACACCCTTGGAGTGACAAAAGGGACGTTTTATTACTATTTTACAAGCAAAGAAGAACTGTTGATGGATATTCATCTTCGCTACATTGAAAGGCTGCTGGACGAAGAGGAGCGGATTATAAGCGATGCACAGCGCTCGGTGCGGGAACGACTGTATGACATCGTCTTCATGCTCATCCATAATGTCGAACGGCAGGGACGGGAAGCGCGTATTTTTTTTCGTGAAATGAAGCATTTGAATGAAGAGCATTTACAGAAAATAAAAGAAAAGCGCGATTTGTTCCGCTATCGGCTGCAGTCGTTGATTGAGGAAGGAATGAAAAGCGGTGAACTGCGCTGCGATTTGTCGCCATCGATCGCCACGCTTACCGTTCTTGGGGCAGCCAATTGGAGCTACCAATGGTTTCGTCCGGAGGGCGAGCTGACCGATTCCGAGGTGGCTAAGCAGATGGTGGCGATCCTGCTTGATGGCATGAGCGCGCCGTCTGTCTCGAAAGCCGAGTGAAAAGAGAGACAAACAAGTTTGATCCGAGGTGTGTCGATGGATGCTGTTCGTGCGGCGGCAATGGCGCGCTTGAATTGTTGACCAAGGGGGAGAGGGAGATGACAGCGATTATTCCAGTGCGCAAGGGGGAAGAACTGCCGGCAGGGAAGCTGGCCAAGTTTTTGCGCACGGTGCTGCCGGACATGCCGGATGGGGAGCTCGAGATCCAGCAATTTTCCGCCGGCCGGTCGAATTTGACGTATTTGCTCCGCTGTGGGGAGTGGGAGGCAGTGCTGCGCCGGCCGCCGTTTGGCCCGGTGCCGCCGAAAGCGCACGATATGAAGCGGGAGAGCACGTGGCTTTCTGAAATCCATCCGCTGTTCCCGTTGGCGCCGAAACCATTCTATTTTTGTGAAGACGAATCGGTGATCGGCAGTCCGTTTTTCGTCATGGAGCGGCGGCAAGGCGTCGTGATTGACAGCGATTTTCCCGATGGCGTCATCCCGACAGAAGACGTTTGCCGTGGCATCTCCGAGACGATGGTCGAGACGCTTGTCCGTATCCATCAAATTGATTATACGAACACACGCCTCGTTCAGATGGTAAAGCCGGATGGGTTTATGGAACGGCAAGTGCACGGATGGATCCAGCGCTATGAGCGGGCCAAGACGGATCATATTCCGGAAGCCGAGGCGCTGATGAAGTGGCTTGCCTCCCACATCCCACCGCAGCGTGAAGCAACGGTCATCCATTACGACTTCAAGCTGAACAACGCTTTGTTTGCCAAAGACGACATCACCAAAATGGTTGGGCTGTTTGATTGGGAGATGTCGACGGTCGGGGATCCGCTTGCCGATTTGGCGGTGGCCATGAGTTATTGGATTGAGGAAGACGATCCTCCACTCATTAAAAGTGGGTTTGGCCGCGCGCCGGTCACCGTCCGTCCCGGTTTTTATACGCGCGAACAGTTTATTGAGGCATATGCGAAAAAAAGCGGTCGTGATGTTTCCAATATGCACGTGTATTTGACGTTTGCCTACTTTAAATTAGCGGTCATTTGCCAGCAAATTTATTACCGCTATCGCCGCGGACAGACGAACGATGAGCGGTTTCGCCATTTTGGCCAGTTTGTCGAAGCGCTCATTGAGCATGCATGGCAGCTGGCGACAGGACGGTGAGGCGGCGTGATGACAAAAGTGCATGTCGTGCTGCGCAAAGAAGACATTGATGAGATGGCGCTTGCTGATCGAAAGGTGGCTGTCGTGTTCGATGTTTTGCTTGCCACCTCGTCGATTACGGCAACGCTCTCTGCCGGCGCTCGTTCGGTGATCCCGGTGCGCGATGCCGAGGAGGCCAAGGAGATCGCGCTTCGCTTGCCAGAGGGCAGCTATGAGCTCGTCGGCGAATACGAAGGGCGGACGATCGCCGGTTTTCATCCGCCGGCGCCGTTGTTTTTGCAAACCGTTTGTTCAGGGAAAACAGTCGTGCTATCGACGACCAATGGCACGGTGGCGATTCGCAGAGCTCAGCCAGCCCGTGCGGTGTACGCGGCGAGCTTGCTGAACAGCCCGGCGGTCAGCGAGCATATTTGCCAATGGCACCGAGAGGAAACGATTATCGCGATCTGCTCTGGCTCGTCCGGCCGCTTTTGCCTGGAAGATTTTTATGGCGCCGGTTACTTTATGCACTGCTTGATCGAGCAAGGGATCAACGCGGCGGAGCTGTCCGACAGCGCGATGGCCGCATGGCTCTTTTACCGGCAATATTCGGATGAAGGGAAGGCGAAAGAAGTGCTGTCTGCCTCGCGCGTCGGCCGTTGGATGACGGCGTACGGCTTGGAAAAAGAAATCGACTACATCAACCGGCACGGGTCGCTTTCTGCTGTTCCAAAACTTGAGCTGGGGCCGTTCGGCCCGGAACTGCGCGATATGGCGTCGACAAACGTAATGAAAGAGGGGATATCGCCATGAAATTTGTCCAATTCGTGGAATACGGTGGACCGGATGTCTTGCGTGTTTGCGAAGGCGAACGTCCGAAACCCACGGGGCGGCAAGTCGTGATTGAAGCGGAAGCGATTGGCGTCAACTATGCGGATACAGCTCGGCGGGAAGGGCGCTACGTTGTGCCGACGCCGCTTCCGTTCACACCTGGGACGGAAGTGGCCGGCGTTGTCCGCGAAGTTGGTTCGGAGGTGCAAACGGTCCGCCCAGGGCAGCGCGTCGTCGCGTTGATCGAATCCGGCGGCTACGCTGAGTTTGTCGCTGTCGATGAACGGGCGGTCGTGCCGCTTCCGGATGGCATGGATGCCCGGCAGGCGGCGGCCTTGCCGGTGCAAGGGCTAAGCGCCTACCATATTCTCAAAACGATGGGCCGCTTGGAAGAAGGGGAGACGGTGCTCGTTCATGCCGCAGCCGGCGGCGTTGGGACGATTGCCGTCCAATTGGCGAAACGGTTTGGCGCCAAAACGGTCATCGCCACGGCAAGCACGGAGGAAAAACGGGCGCTCGCCAAACAGCTTGGTGCTGATGTCACCATTGATTATACAAAAGACAGCTGGGCGGCGGCCGTGATGGAGGCGACCGGTGGGCGCGGCGTCGATGTCGCTTTGGAAATGGCGGGCGGCGATGTCTTTCATCAGACGCTCGATTGCCTCGCTCCGTTCGGCCGCTTGGTTGTCTACGGTGCGGCGAGCGGGGAAATGACGCGTCTCAATCCAGTCCGGCTGATGGCGAAAAACTGGTCGGTGATCGGCTTTTTCTTGCCGCAAATCATGAAAAAGCGGACGTTGTACGAACAAAGCCTGCGGGAATTGCTCGCGTGGGTGCAGGAAGGAAGCCTGAAGCTGATGATCGGCGGCGTCTACCCGCTTGAGCAGGCTTCTGAAGTGCATCGGCTGCTGCAGGGGCGGAAAACGCATGGCAAGCTATTGCTTGTGCCATAAGTAAAGAAGAGGGTGTCCCAAAAGGATTGGGACACCCTTTTCTTGCATATTCCCCTAAAGCCAATGGTGAACAAAAGTCGAAAGTAAAGCGGCCTTTTTCTTATGGGGGCATGGCGGCCTAAACCGATACGATTTTTGAAAACCGTTACGGTCTGCGGCGCTTCGTTTGGATATACCGCTCGAGCCGGTCAAGCCCTTCTTTGAGCACATCGAGTGAATAAGCGTACGACAGGCGGACATGGCCTTCACCGTATTCAGAAAAGGCGCTGCCGGGAACGAGGGCGACGCCGGCGTTTTCGACGACATCGAGGGCAAAATCAAACGAAGACATGCCAAAGGCGGCGATTGACGGAAACAAGTAAAAGGCTCCATCCGGCTTCTCAACCGGCAGCCCCATGGCGGTGAGACGACTGTAGGCATACTCAAGCCGCTCGGCGTAGGCGGCGCGCATCACCTCGGCGTCGTTTTGGCCGGCGGTTAGCGCCTCCACCGCCGCTTTTTGGCTGATCGATGACGTGCACGAGACGCTGTATTGGTGCACTTTCACCATTTGTTCAACGGCGAACGCCGGAGCGAAGACAAACCCGATGCGCCAACCGGTCATGGAGTGCGATTTGCTTAAACCGTTGATGACGATCGTCTGCTCCGGCAGCCACTCGGCGATTGAGTGATGGCGTCCGTGGTAAACGAGCTCGCTGTAAATTTCATCGGAAACGATCCAAATCGGCCGTCCTTTCAAAAGGGAAGCGATCTTCTCAAGCTCTTTGGCTGGCAGCGCCGTCCCGGTTGGATTGGATGGGTATGGAAGAACGAGGCAGCGCGTCTTTTCCGTCAAATAAGGCGCAATGAGCTCAGCCGACAGACGGAAACCGTTTGGCCTTGTGTCGATGTACACCGGTTTCGCCCCGCACAGGCGGATGAGCGGTTCATAGCCAGGATAGACGGGTGCGGGAAGGAGCACTTCCGTTCCTTCTTCCAAAATCGTGCGAAATGCGATATCAAGCGCTTGGCTGGCGCCGACGGTGGCGATGACTTCGTCCGGCGTGTAGCGAAGGCCGTACTTGTCAGCGACGAATTGGCAAGCCGCCTGGCGCAGTTCCAGCAGGCCGGCGTTCGCTGTATACGTCGTGAAATCGGCGGCGATCGCCTCCTGAGCGGCTGCTTTGACATGATCGGGCGTTGGGAAATCAGGCTGGCCGATCGTCAAGGAAACAAGTCCCGGCCGGTCGGCGACAAGGTTGAAAAATTGGCGGATGCCTGATAACTGAATGGCTTGAACGCGTGGTTGAATGAGGTGTTTCACGGTTGTCCACCTTTCTTTTTTTGTTTCTATTGTACCATTGGCGAGGAAAACGAAAAAACAAAAATGAGCCCCTTTCCGTTTGGATGATTCCTTGAAACGGAAATGGGGCTCATTTGTTGGTCATCGACGATTCACTGTCCAACTTCGTTCGCTCCTTTTACGCGCCGTATTTTTTCAACAGGTCGTTATATTGGGCGGAAAGTTTGAAAAACAACGGCTTGTCGCCGGCCGCGAGCGCTTCGTCAATTTGTTCCATCAGTTTTTTTCTTTGAAACTGGAAGATCGCTTCGTTCAGCACTTGTTCGGCCATCGGCCCGTAGCTGCTTTTTTCTTCCGGTTGGTTGAACAAAACGGCGCCTTCATTCGGGTATTGTTTTTCGTACATCGTTTAGTCCCTCCCATACGGGAACGAAATGGTTCCCTTTTTTATATTATCGTCGTTTTTTTAAGTGTTGTAAAGAAAATTTTGATAAATGTTTTTTGTCATTTTTTTCTTTACATCATTTTCATACCCGTTTTTTGTTGGGGATTAACAGGTTTTCGGTTATGATAAGAGGAGAACAAGGCAAAGGTGATGGCGATGATTCGCACGTGTGTCGTGACAAAAGAATTTGAGATTTTGTATGATGTTGACGTAACGCTTGTCAACAGCCCGGACGTCTCATGGTATTGGGTTGACTTTCATGAGCCGACGGATGAGGAATCGGCGCTGCTCGCCTCCTTTTTCCGTTTTCACCCACTGGCGATTGAAGACTGTCTCGAATATGTGCAGCGGCCGAAGCTCGATTTTTATGACCGCTACTTGTTTGTTGTGCTTCATGCCATTGCCGGGATGACGCTGGAGGCTGAGGAAGTCGATTTGTTTGTCGGGCAAAACTTCATCGTTTCGTTTCATAAGTCGCCGATTCATGCCGTTGACGAGGTGTGGGAGCGATTGAAGCATGAAGAAGATGTTCAGCAGGGGCCGTTTCACGTCATGTACCGGCTGATCGACAAGCTTGTGGATGATTATTTTCCACCCCTTTACCATATTGAAGACGTGCTGAACGATTTAGAGGAGAATACGAACAATGAACCGATTCACGACATTATTGAAAAAGTGTTTGACATCCGCGGCGATTTATCGAAGCTGCGCCGAACGATCGTGCCGATGCGTGACTTGCTGTACCGCATTATCCACTCCGACCGGCTGCAGCGCATGAAAGAACGGCAGCTGTACTTTCATGACATTTATGATCATTTGCTGAAGCTGTCCGAAATGATTGAGACAAACCGAGAAATTACCGCGGATATCCGCGACAGCTATTTATCGCTCAACTCGAATCGAATGAACAATATTATGATGACATTTACCGCCATTACGACCATTTTCATGCCGCTGTCCTTTATTGCCGGCATTTATGGGATGAACTTTGATTATATGCCTGAACTTCATTGGAAATATGGCTATTTTGTTGTATTGGCCGCCATGGCGGTGATCGGCATGACGATGTTCGTCTGGTTTAAGCGCAACGGCTGGTTTCAGTTGTTGAAAGGCGACTGGGCGAAGGAGGAGCGAGAGCGCCGCCAGTAGCCGTATAAAACGGGCTGTTCCCCTCATATACATAATTACATCATGACGGCAGCGTAAGCGCGAAGGAGGGGAACCGATGGCAAGAGGAATTTGGGGCGTCGACTCGGCGCAAGCCGTAACGGACCCATTGTTTCAATGCGTGCGGACGGAGCTTGGCTATCCAAAATTTTGGGGCCGCTATTTGGTGGAAGTGCCGAACGTGTCGGAAGGGTTGACGCGCGACGAGATCGCCCGCATCCGCAACTATGGCGTGAAGGTGCTGCCGATTTATAACGCCTTCCGTGAAGCGGTCGGCTATGCGAACGGTCAGGTGGCGGCGCGCAACGCGGTGTTCCATGCGCGGCGGCTCGGCATCCCGAAAAATAAACTGCTGTTTGCCAACATCGAAGATTTTTTCGCCGTGGATGCCGCTTGGATTGCTGCCTGGGTGGAAACGCTCTACCCGACCGGATACCGGCCAGGGCTGTACGCGGACCCGACGAAAGGGGATTTCGCCGCTGCTTATTGCGAGGCGGTCAGCCGGAACAACCAAGTGGCGGTGCAGGCGGTCATTTGGAGCGCGGCTCCAAGGCCGGGAACGACGAAAGAGCAGAAAGCGCCGCGCTATCAGCCGGCTGCCCCGCCTTGCAGCGCGAATGTCTGGGTGTGGCAGTACGGACGTGATGCAGAAGTCTGCCCGGTTGACACGAATTTAGCTGACCGACGCCTATTGGACTTTTTGTATTGAACAAAGCCGTTGCAAAAAGGCAACGGCTTTGTTATGCGGCTAGAGAATGGTTGGTTGTTGTACGTCTTTTCTTTTAATTTTTTGGCTTGGATTGATTATATTAGTAATAGGAAAAAAGGAGGATGTCAGTCGGTTGGGAAAAACGGAACGATGATCGAAAGGAGAGAGAAATATGGATCGATCTGTCGCCTCGCTGTTGGATCGCATCCATGAACAATACGAACGATGGAGGGCGGGGCCGCCGCTTGACGGTGCGGAATTGGCCCGATTTTTCAACGCTGTCTTCCGGACGGCGGCGGTGATTGGTCGCAGCGACATCGTTTCGGAAGCAGAGCGGCTCATTCATCGGTTGAACGGTCAAACAAAACGGCCATGGACAGCGGAGGAGGCGCTGATGGAGATGGTTCCTCTCCTTCGCTGCTTCTATGAAGCCGGGGAAGCGGCTTCTGCCGCCATTCCCTCTTCGCACCGCCAAGGGCCGAAAGCATCGATTCTCCTCTGTGGAAATGATCCCCTGTTTTTTGCTTACGTCCGCGGCGCCCTGCAAACCGTGCCATGGTGTTTCATGACGATTTCCTCCCTTGAGCAGGCAGCTGTGTCGATGTTTCGTCTCAGCCCGGATTGCATCATCGTCAGCGTGAAGGAGGGAGAGTGGGAGAACCCGGACTTGACGGTTTTGCTTGAGCGCGCCGGACAGCGCCCCTATCTTCCTGTTGTCATTGTGAGGAGAGACGGGGGCAAAGAGGAGCGGTTGAAAGGTTATGAGCTTGGCGCGGATGATGTCATCACCACCCCAGCGGCAGATGAACTGTTCGTTCGCGTCCGCCGGCTCATTGAAAAAAAACGAAAAATCGATGACCTTGTGCTCATTGACGAATTGACAGGGGTGTACAACCGGAAGTATTTGCCGCGGGTATACGCCCGCCTTCGGAGCGACCTGGAGCGTTACGGAGCGCCAAGTTGTTTGGCGTTGCTTGATTTGGACCATTTCAAGCAAATCAACGACCGCTTCGGCCATTTGGCAGGCGATGCCGTGTTGCGGAAGCTGGCGGCCTTTTTGCGCCAACATACACGTGGAGTGGATACGGTCGTTCGCTTTGGGGGCGAAGAGTTTGTCGTTTGGCTGGCCAAAACGTCCAAAAGTAAGGCGCGTGCGGTGCTTGAGCGGCTGCAACGCCAGTTCGCCGCCGAAAAAGTCGAGGCGGATGGCGCACTTCTATCATGTACGTTTTCCGCCGGCTTGGTTGAGTGCGATGAACCGGATCGGCCGCTTGACTATTGGCTGCGTCTGGCCGACAAGGCGCTGTATGCGGCGAAACGAGGCGGCGGCAATCGGATCGAAGAGGCGTCACGCGAACGAAGCGAATTTTTAGACGAGGACGTTCATCTGACGCAAACGGACCAACAGCGGTGGTCAGTGGCCATTGTGGATGATGATGAGCTCGTGCGGATGATGATCGCCGATCTTGTCCGAAAGTTTGCTGCTGAGCAGAAGAGGGAAGCAGACATTTACGAGTTTGGCGACGGCCTTTCGTTTCTCGAATCTTCGTTTTATCAAAACGGGCGGCCATCTGTCGTCATTTTGGATCGGGTGATGCCAAAAATGGACGGCCTTGAGGTGCTAAACCGCCTCCGTCAAGAGCGAAAGCCATACAAGGTGATGATGCTGACGTCGCGCCAAGATGAGCGCGATATTGCTCATGCGCTGAACCGAGGAGCGGACGAATATGTGACAAAGCCGTTTAAATGGCTTGAGCTTGAGGCACGGCTGCGCCGGCTGTTGAGGGAGCTGAATGAGTGATGGCGCTTTTTTCTGCCTTAGCCGCAACGGTTGTTTTCCTTGTACTGTTAGTAAACCTATTTCTCTATTTGGTGGTGCGAAAATGGAGGGAAAATAGACGTCAGGCAGAGCTCAGGGCATTGAAGAAGCGGTTCCATCTTCCGCTGCTTCGTTATGTGCTCGGCGAAGAGGAAGATCTGCCGTTGCCGTCTTCGCCGCTTGAGCGTGAGGCGATGATGGAGCTCCTTGACCATTTCGCTTCGCTCTTGAGAGGAGAACGGGTGCAGGAGAGAATCCGAACATTGGCGGAAAAACATTTTCAAGGATGGCTGCGCCGCCGGTTGTCAAGCCGGTATTGGAGCGAACGGATGAACGCCCTGTTTTTGATCGAGGATTTGCAGATGAAGGCGATGCTGCCGGAGATGGAGCGGTTGTACCGCTCCGACCGGGTGACGAGAGGAGAAGAAGCAAAACTGTTGACGATTTTCGCCCGATTTGACTATAGCCCGGTGGTGGCCTACGTGCTTGAGCCGAAATACGAATTGACCGAGTTTGCGTACCGAGTTATTTTTGGCCATATGAGCGAGCGGCTGCTTCGACAGGTGGAACAGCGATTTGAGGAGCTGCCGCGGGCGGGGAAATGTGCGTTCGTGGATATGATCGGCATCCGCCGGCGCGAAGAGCGGTCGTTTTTGCTGGAGCTGTTGGCATCCGATGAGTTGGAGCTTCGCGTTCGCGCGCTCAAGGCGATGGCGGAAATCGGCATGCCGCTTGAAGCGGAGAGGCTCAAACAGCATTTGTGCTCCCCCCATTGGCAAGAGCGGCTGATGGCCGCACGCCTCGCCGGAAAATGCCGCGAAGAGCGGCTTCTTCCGTTGCTCTATGAGCGGCTGGCTGACCGTTCATTTGTTGTTCGTTCCGAAGCCGCCGCGGCCATCGCGCGTCTGCCGGGAGGCCGAACGACGTTGCGCGCCGCGGCACGCACAGCATCGGATCGTTACGCCCGCGATATGGCGAGGCAGTGGCTTGGAGGGGAGGAGTGATGATGGAAGCGTGGCGTTCGTTTCTTTGGGTCGCAGGACATATTGTACTGATTTACATGGTCATCGTTCTTCTTTTTTATGCCTTTTTGCTTGTTGTCTCGTTCATCCATTTGCGCAGGGTTCATCGTCTTGATGACTGGGAGCCGTATGAAGAGCTGCTTGATGCGAGCTATGCCAAACCGGTGTCCATTCTCGTTCCCGCTTATAATGAAGAAGCGGGCATCGTCGGCTCAGTGCGGTCGCTGCTGGCTATTGAATATCCTGAGTACGAAGTCATCGTCATTAACGATGGTTCAACTGACAAGACGCTTGAACGGCTGATTGAGCATTTTCATTTGCAGCCGGTCTATCGCGTCATTCGCCGCCAGCTGGCCGCAAAGGAAATTAAGGCGGTTTACCAGTCGCCTGATTATCCGCATTTGTTTGTGCTGGATAAAGAAAACGGCGGGAAAGCGGATGCGTTGAACGCGGGGATCAACGCCTCCCGCTATCCATACATTTGCTCGATTGACGGCGATTCGGTTTTGGAGCGGCGCGCGTTTTTGAAAGTGATGAAACCAATGCTTGAGTCCGACGGGGAAATCATCGCTTCTGGAGGAAGCGTCCGCATCGCCAACGGCTGTCGGATTGAACGCGGTGAAATCGTCCAGGTCGGGTTGTCGCGGCGGCCGCTCGTCATTATGCAAACGATTGAATATTTGCGTGCGTTTTTGCTCGGCCGCCTCGGCTTAAGTCGCCATAACTTGCTGTTGATCGTTTCCGGGGCGTTCGGTGTATTTTCCAAACCTTGGATGATCGAAGCGGGCGGATATGCCGACACCGCTGGCGAGGATATGGAACTCGTCGTGCGTCTGCATCGGCTGGCGCGAGAAAAGAACGAGGCGAAAAAAATCATCTACATCCCCGACCCAGTTTGCTGGACGGAAGCGCCGGAAACGTATGGGGATTTGCGCCGGCAGCGGCGGCGCTGGCATCGCGGGCTGCTTGAGAGCTTATGGATGCATCGGTCGATGCTGTTCAACCCAAAATACGGTTCGATCGGCCTTCTTTCGCTACCGTATTTTTGGTTCATTGAGCTTCTTGGACCGGTCGTTGAATTGATCGGCTATATCGTGGTTGTTTTTTCATTGTTTCTCGGGAGCATGTACGTGGAGCTTGCTCTTCTGTTGCTGACGGTTTCTGTGTTGTACGGTTCGTTTTTGTCAGCCGCCGCCGTCTTGCTTGAAGAATGGACAGAGCGGAAGTTCCCGAACGTATCTGATTTGGTGAGGCTTTTTTTCTTCTCGCTGACCGAGACGTTTTGGTACCGCCCGCTTACCGCTTGGTGGCGGTGCGAAGGGGTGATCGACGCCTTTCGCCGAAAAAAGCAATGGGGGAGCATAAAGAGAAAAGGAGTGTCAGCATAACCGGCAGAACATTAACCAATCGCTTGTTTTCGATCAGCGAAAAGGGGGCTAGAAGGCCGGTCATGATGGAAGGCGGCGCCCGCCTAATAGCGGTCGCCGAGCCGTTTAAATACGGGTTTTGTCAGCCGTTTCGGCCTTTGTTCCGGCTTTTCTTTTAATCCGGTGTAGGCGATGAGAATGGCCTTGGCTTCTGACAGTGGCATCCGAGCCGGAGGGTTGCGGTATGAATCGTTGAGAGCGCCAAGGTGCGGAAGGACGGCGAAATCTTGTTTTGTCGGTGGGATGTGGAAGTAGTAGTCGCCGACGGCGACAAGCACGTCGGATTGCTGTTGGCTGTATTTCGGATTGCGGGAAAAATGGAGGCCCACTTTTTTCGCCTTGCCCTCCTCGAGCAGCTTTTCAATCGCCTTTTTCTTTAGAAGATAAAGGAATGCAGGATTCAAAGCGGTTTTTGCATGGCGGTTGACGGTAAAAATCGCTTTGGCAATATTGTCGACCGTCAATTGCAACGGTTTCATCGGCATGTCTCCTTTTTTCTTTCTATTATAACATAGAAAGCAGCGTTGTTGGTCGGTTTGTCCTACTTCTAGCCGGGAGTAAGCGAAAAAACGGTCAACTCCGGCGGAGCAAAGAAGCGAAGCGGCACCCGCGTCGTGCCAAGGCCGCGGTTGACGTACAACAAGAGTCCGCCGACGTGGTAAAACCCTTCATAATACCGCTCAGACAACGGCGGCGTGATGAGCGGTCCGATAAACGGCAACTGAATTTGCCCGCCGTGGCTATGGCCAGACAGTTGAACGTGAATAGGGAAGCGGCGAGCCTCAATGGCACCGTCCGGCTCATGAACGAGGGCGATCGTATATGTCGCCCGCGGAATGCCGTTCGTCATTTTCGACCAGTCCGGGCGTCCGAGCATCATATCGTCGCTGCCGGCGATCGCGATCGCCCCGTGGCCGCGCCGGACGAGTGCATGCTCATTGACGAGAACGCGGAACCCGGCTCGTTCCATCAATCGACGGTAAATATCTGTTCCATAGCCGCCGTGATCATGGTTTCCGTAAATACAAAATTTCCCAAGAGGAGCGCGGACGCCGGCCAACGCCTCAGCGACCGCGTCGACGTGCGGATACCGGTTCGCCTCATGGAGCAGATCGCCTGTGAATACGACGAGATCGGGCCCGAGTTCGTTGATGCGGTCCATAATGCGGTAAAAGCGTTCCAAGCCATAATAATGGCCGAGATGGAGATCACTGAACTGCAGCAGCTTGACGCCGGCAAACGACTTTGGGATCAGAGGATGCGACAGCGTATGGTGCGTCACGGTCAGCTCGGCTGGCTCAATCCAGCGGGCGTATCCAGAGGCGGCTGCCACGGCCAGCGCTGCGCTGAAACTTGTGCGCGCCAGCTTTTTCAAAAAGGCGCGCCGGCTTAGTTTGGTTGTTTCGAGATGGTGCATCGTTTCGCCGTCCTTTCACAAGCAGCTTTATTATAACGAAAAGAGAGGGAAAAGGACAATAGGAGGACTAAGATGTTCGAATATTCCACTATTTTATGATATGATAGAAATGAATGAGTAATCAGTCATAGGAGGAGAAATGGATGAACGGAAAGGTGATCATTGTGACCGGCGGGTCGAGCGGAATGGGGAAGTATATGGCGAAGCGGTTTGTCGCTGAGGGGGCCAACGTCGTCATTACGGGAAGGCGGGCCGAGGCGCTCGAAGAGGCCAAGCGGGAAATCGCTGCGCCGAATGGGGGACAAGTGCTTACGGTTCCGATGGATGTGCGCAACCCGGAACAAGTGGCGCACATGGTGGAGCGGACTGATGCGGAATTCGGCCGCATCGATGCCCTCATCAACAATGCGGCGGGCAATTTCATTTGCCCCGCGGAAAAGTTGTCGATCAACGGCTGGAACAGCGTCATTAACATTGTGTTAAACGGCACGTTTTACTGCAGCCGGGAAGTCGGCAACTACTGGATTCAGCGCGGCTTGAAAGGGAACATTATCAACATCGTTGCAACATATGCCTGGCATGCCGGCGCCGGGGTCATTCATTCAGCGAGCGCGAAGGCGGGAGTGCTGGCCATGACGCGCACGCTTGCTGTGGAATGGGGGAAAAAGTACGGCTTCCGCGTCAATGCGATCGCTCCCGGACCGATCGAACGGACCGGTGGGGCGGAGCGGCTTTGGGAATCAGAGGAAGCGGAGCGGATGACGTTGGAAAGCGTGCCGCTCGGGCGGCTCGGGACGCCGGAAGAAATCGCGGCGGTCGCTTCGTTTTTGCTTTCGGATGAAGCCGCTTACATTAACGGCGCTTGCATCACTGTCGACGGCGGTCAATGGCTGAATCGGCGGCCGTTTTAATCAAATTTGCCGTAAAGCAAGATGGTCCTCATCCAAAAGGGATTGCAGGCGGCATTTCTTCATTTATTGCGGGCAACCGGTTCATTGCACGTAACGGCTTTTGTCACAAGCGGATTCCCTGCTGTCAGGGGAGCCGCTTTTTTTACGTCAGGAATGATTGGGCAATTATGCTATAATAAAGGTAAAGATGGTCGATGGGAATGAGGTGGGCACGATGGATGCATTAGACGTTATGGCCAACTTGCCGCAGGTGATCCCCTACTATCAACCGATCTTCAGCGCTGATGAGCATGGGGTCGTCGGCTATGAAGTGCTCGGTCGGTTTCAAACGGAAACAGGGCCGGTCAGCCTTGGACCGTTTTTTCATGATGAAGCCATTCCAGAAGAATTTCGCATCGAAGTAGATGATGTGGTGACGAAAAAGGCGCTCGACTATTTTCTGTCGCTTGATGATCAAACGCTGCTCATTTTTTTAAACCGCGATGCCAACTTGCTGATGCTTGACCGCGGCGAGTCGTTTTTGCAACTGCTTCTCTCCTATGAAGCGAAAGGGTTGGCGCTAAGCCGCATTGTTTTGGAAATCAATGAGCAGCATTTCAAGGGAGACGTCGATCAGCTCAGCCATTTATTGACGTATCTTCGTACATACGGCGTTAAGGTGGCGGTCGACAACATCGCCGAACATAGCATTCATCTTGAGCGAATCGGCGTCTTGTCGCCTGATATTTTAAAAATCGATTTGCGTGAATTGCGGAAAACGTCCGTTCATCAAGCATACCAGGAAATCGTTCACTCGATTTCGTTGTTGGCGCGCAAAATCGGAGCGACGCTCCTGTATGAGGACATCGAAACGTCATTTCAGCTTCAGTATGCTTGGCGGCATGGCGGTCGCTATTATCAAGGGTATTATTTGGCCAAGCCGGCGCCTGAGGTTGTGCCGCGCGATTTGTTGAAAGACTTGCTCCGCCAAGAGTGCCATCGCTTCATCCAGCAGGAAAAGAAAAAGCTTGAAACGCTGTATCAAATTGCTGAGCAGTTTCAGCAGCGGATGAGCGCGCTGCTTGGCAAATACAAAAAAGCCGCCGATTTTAACGAGCTCATTTCCCTGTTGGCCGGCGAGCTCGACGATGTTTGCTTCCGCATTTATGTTTGTGATGAGGACGGCTTCCAGCAGTCGGGCAATATGTTCAAGCGCGGCGGCCGGTGGGAGCTTCAGCCGCAATATTATATGAAAAACTGGAGCTGGCGTCCATATTTTTTGGAAAACATTATTCGCATGCGCTCGCGTCGAAGAGGGCTTTTGTCCGATTTATACACGGATATTGAAACAGGGGAAACGATCCGGACGTATTCGTATCCGATCGATGAGCGCCATTACTTGTTTATTGACTTGTCGTACAGCTATTTGTTTGAGCATGACGCCCATTATTGACTGCATAAAACCGACTCATTGCGGCAAAGTAAGCATGAGGTGAAACGTATGGCACAGCTGACTTTCGTATTATCTGTCCTTTCTGTATTGATTGCGGTGATTGGATTTATGTATACGGTCCGTCTCGGCCGCCAGCAGCGCTGGCAAGGGGAGCTTGACGGGCCGATCCCGAAAACGGTCGAGGGGCATGCCTATTTGCGCAACCCGATATTGCTTGCGTATGTGCTCGCCGTCTTGCTTGCTGTGTTTGCCATCGGTTATTTGGCGCTTCGATATGATTGAACGGAAGGTGTCCCAACAAGGCGGGACACCTTTTTTGATGGCCGCCATGCACAAAATATCACGCATCTGTCTGCTTTACCATCTTTCTTCTGAAAGAAGTCTCCCACTTCTAAGCGAAGTGAAAGTGGGAGATGAATGTCGGTTGGCGTCAGCCAACGAATAGGATAGAATATGGTTAGAACGGACACCTTTGGAACGAAGGGAAGCGTAAAGGGTTCTTGTGTGCGGCTTGCCGTTCGGCGAACACACCCAAGTCGCTTGAAGCCCCCACCTCTCAGCGAAGCGTAGGTGGTGGGTAGTTCACGGAGAGAAAACCGTTTTTTGGTCGCTTGGAAATGACGGTTTTTTCCACGACTTTTTTCCTTTGCCGGCGAATATATATGGAAGCGGAAGAGGCAAAGGGGGAATGAAGATGACGAAGCGGCTGCCGACAAGGCTGTCGGGCGAGGAAGCGGCGTTATTGCTTGACGTTTTGTTTAGCCAGCAATATGCACTCGAGCTCATCCGCTCCGAGCTGGCGGATATCGAAAACGGGGACAAGGCGGTCGATGAACACCGGTACCGGCAGCTGTTGCGTTTATACGACCGCCTGTTGATAGAGGAAGAGGAAGGATAAAAATTGTTGTGCACTATCGCTATCGCAGGAAGCGATAGTCTTTTTTATGGTATGATAACAGTGTGGAGAGGAGAAGATGCAGAAGAAAGGCGGAACATCGGCATGACATGGGAACACAATGAATTCATGCAAATGACTGTGAAGTCCTTTCTGATTCCGGCGGATAAAGTGGCGCATGTGCAGCCGGGAAATTATTTGGATCATGCGCTGCTCGTCCTGACGAAAACCGGCTATTCGGCGATTCCGGTATTGGACACATCTTATAAACTTCACGGGCTCATCAGCATGACGATGATAATGGATGCCATTTTAGGATTGGAGCGCATTGAATTTGAACGTCTCGAGACGATGAAGGTCGAAGAAGTGATGAACCGAAACATTCCGCGCCTGCGGCTTGACGACAGCCTGATGAAGGCAGTGGGGCTTATTGTCAACCATCCGTTCGTGTGCGTGGAAAATGACGACGGCTATTTTGCAGGCATTTTCACTCGACGGGAAGTACTGAAGCAACTGAATAAACAGCTGCACAGGCCTAATGGCGGCCGGAAGCTAGGCCGAAAAGAAGCTGAACAATGAGCAGAAAGGGAATCGTGTGCCATAACAAGAGCAGCGGGCTTTGGCTGATCCGTTCGGAAGCGGCAGGGCAACTTCCACAAGTCCAAGCCTTCGAGAAGATATTTACAGTATTTTGCTCAATGAATTTGTGCTTGTCACAATGATCTCTGTTTTGCTAAAGTAAAAAAGAATACAGGTGTAAAGGAGGATATCGCCCATGAAGATGATGGACGCCAATGAAATCATTTCGTTTATTCAAAACAGTAAAAAATCAACGCCTGTTAAAGTATACATAAAAGGGGATCTTGATGGCATCGATTTCGGCTCAAGCGCGAAAACGTTTATGATCGGCAACGTCGGCGTTGTGTTTGGCGAATGGCAAGACATTCAAGCGGCAATCGAAGCGAATCAAGACAAAATCGAGGACTATGTTGTCGAGAACGACCGTCGCAACTCGGCCATTCCGCTTTTGGATTTGAAAGGCATCAAGGCGCGCATTGAGCCGGGCGCGATCATCCGCGACCATGTCGAAATCGGCGACAACGCCGTCATTATGATGGGAGCGGTCATCAATATCGGCGCCGTCGTCGGCGAAGGAACGATGATCGACATGAACGCGGTGCTCGGCGGCCGGGCGACGGTAGGGAAAAACTGCCATATCGGCGCCGGCGCGGTGTTGGCAGGCGTGATCGAGCCGCCATCAGCCAAGCCGGTCGTCATTGAAGACGATGTGCTCGTTGGGGCGAATGCCGTTATTTTGGAAGGTGTCACGGTCGGCAAGGGAGCGGTTGTGGCTGCCGGCGCCGTTGTTGTCGAAGACGTGCCGCCGTATACGGTCGTGGCCGGCGTGCCGGCGCGCGTCATTAAGCAGATCGACGAGCAAACGCGGGCGAAAACGGAGATTAAGCAGGAGCTTCGCCAATTATAATCATCATAAAAGCTGTCCCTTCACACGAGGACAGCTTTTTTATCCATGGAGGAGAGACGATGTCTGCGATCAGCCCATTTGTCGCCATTCGCCGCGACTTGCATCAAATCCCAGAGCTTGGGTTTCAGGAGTTTAAAACGCAGCAATATTTGCTTCGCTATATCCAGTCCTTGCCGCAAGAGCGGCTTCAAGTCCGGACGTGGAAAACCGGGATTTTCGTCAAAGTCAACGGAACATCGCCGCGCAAAACGATCGGCTACCGCGCCGATATGGACGGGCTGCCGATTCGCGAGGAGACCGGTTTGCCGTATCGGTCGAAACATGAAGGGCGCATGCACGCGTGCGGCCACGATGTGCATATGAGCATTGCTCTTGGTGTGCTCACCCATTTTGCTTATCATCCACTGAAAGACGATTTGCTGTTTGTATTCCAGCCGGCCGAGGAAGGACCGGGCGGAGCAAAGCCGATGTTAGAAAGCGACATCATGCGGGAATGGAAGCCGGATATCATCGTCGCCCTGCATATTGCGCCGGAATATCCAGTCGGCACGATTGCAACGAAAGAAGGGTTGCTGTTTGCCAATACGTCGGAGCTGTTTATCGACCTGAAGGGAAAAGGTGGCCATGCGGCGTTTCCGCATTTAGCGAATGACATGGTCGTCGCCGCCTGCGCATTGGTGACGCAGCTGCAGTCGATCGTCGCCCGCAACGTCGATCCGCTCGATGGCGCGGTCATTACGATCGGAAAAATTGCCGGCGGGACGGTGCAAAACGTCATTGCGGAGCACGCCCGGCTCGAAGGAACGATTCGGACGCTGTCGACTGCAGCGATGCAGAAGGTGAAGCGGCGGATTGAAGCGATCGTGCATGGCATTGAAGTCGCATACGAATGCGAAGCATCCATCGATTACGGTGCCATGTACCATGAAGTGTACAACGATCTGGATCTGACAGCGGAATTTATGAAGTTTGCCAAGGCGCACGGCGGCGTGAATGTGATCCGTTGCAAAGAAGCGATGACTGGTGAAGATTTCGGCTATATGTTGGCAGAAATTCCTGGATTTATATTTTGGCTCGGTGTTGATTCGCCATATGGGTTGCACCATGCAAAACTGGCTCCGAACGAGGAAGCGATCGACCGCGCCATCGCGTTTTTAATCGACTATTTTTCATGGAAAGGAAACGCAGAATGAAGTATAGTTCCGCCTCTAGCAACACACATTAATGAGTGTGAGGAGGTGAATGGTGATGGCGAAAATTGGTGTTGAGCCATCGTTGACGGACGTACAGGAAGCGTTGAAAGAGCGAGGATATGACGTTGTACCGCTCCGCGGGGAGCAAGACGCAAGAGGCTGCGACTGCTGCGTCATTACCGGCCTGGACGCCAATATCGCCGGCATTCACAACATCGTGACGTCCGGTCCGGTCATTGAAGCGAGTGGGCTCACCGCGGACGAGATTTGCCAAAAAGTAGAAGAAACATTTCGCTGATGCCGAACGTTCGGGCTGTGTGCGCTGGCAGCCTCGTTTTGGCGAAATGGCGAAAGCTCATCGTGTAAAGGAATGATGGAAAAGGAACGAAGGACGTTTTCGTTCCTTTTTCTTTTTTGCTAAAATAAGGGGAAGAAACAATGCTTGATCAACGATGGAGGAGTGTCAATGAAAAAGAAACAGTTTGCTGTCATCGGCCTCGGGCGCTTTGGAGGCAGCATCTGCCGAACGCTGAGCGAACAAGGGATGGAAGTATTGGCCATCGATATTGATGAAGACCGGGTGAACGAATTTGCGTCGATCGCTTCGCATGCCGTCGTCGGCGACACGACCGATGAAAACGTGTTGAAAAGCTTAGGCATCCGCAACTTCGACCATGTGATTGTTGCGATCGGCGACAACATTCAGGCGAGCATTTTGACGACCTTGATTTTAAAAGAGCTCGGCGTCAACCATATTACGGTCAAGGCAACGAACGATTACCATGAGAAAGTGCTGAAAAAAATCGGCGCTGATCAAATCGTGCATCCAGAGCGCGACATGGGCGAGCGGATCGCCCACAATTTGATTTCCAATAACGTCTTAGATTATCTGGAGCTGTCGGACAAATACAGCATTGTCGAAATCGTGGCGAGCGAGCGGCTTGACGGCCATTCGCTTTTGGAGCTTGACATCCGCGCCCGCTACGGCATCAATATCGTCGCCATCAAGCGTGGAGCAAGCGTCATCGTCTCCCCGCTCGCCTCGGAAATCATCCGCAAAGGCGACGTGTTGGTCGTCATCGGCGCTGACAGCGACATTGACCGGTTTGAGGAAAAAGTGGTCGGCTGACGGCTGACAGACGGCCTGTGCATGATGATGGCAGAAAAAGGGCATCCCTTTTGCAGGGACGCCCTTTTTTCGTTAGATTTCCATGATGATCGGCAAAATCATCGGCCGCCGTTTCGTCCGCTCGTACAAGAACGGAGCGAGCGTTTCCGTAATTTCGTTTTTGATCTCCGACCATTGGTTTGTTTTCCGTTCCAGCACTTTTTCGAGATGCTTGGAGATCAACACCTGCGCTTCGCTGATCAAGTCGCCTGACTCCCGCATATAGACGAAGCCGCGAGAGATAATATCAGGACCGGCGGCGATTTTAAATTCTTTCATGTTGATGCTGACGACGACAATCACGAGTCCTTCCTCAGACAAAATGCGGCGGTCGCGCAAGACGATGTTGCCGATGTCGCCGACACCGCTGCCGTCGATGTAGACGGAGCCGGACGGGATCTTGCCGACGATGCGCGCTTCTTTGTCGCTGATGCCAAGCACTTCGCCGTTGTCCATAATAAAGCAGTTTTCCTCCGGCACGCCGCAGTCAATGGCGAGCTTGGCGTGCATTTTTTGCATGCGGTATTCGCCGTGGATGGGCATGAAATATTTCGGCTTCATCAGCCGGATCATCAATTTTTGCTCTTCTTGTCCGCCGTGGCCAGACGTATGGATGTCGTTGAGCGGACCGTGGATGACTTCTGCACCAGCGCGGTACAGCATGTTGATCGTACGGTTGACGCTCACCGTGTTGCCCGGGATCGGGGATGAGGAAAAGACGACCGTGTCGCCCGGAATGATTTGAATTTGCCGGTGCGTGCCGTTGGCGATGCGTGACAAGGCGGCCATCGGCTCCCCTTGGCTGCCGGTGCATAAAATCGTCACCCGGTTGGCCGGCAGGCGGTTGATTTCGTTCGCGTCGACGAACGTGCCTTTCGGGCATTTGATATAGCCGAGGTCTTGTCCGATCTCAATCGCCGCTTCCATGCTTCGGCCGAAGACAGCGATTTTTCGGTTATTGGCGACGGCTGCTTCCGTCACCTGTTGAAGACGGTGGATGTTGGATGCAAATGTGGCGAAAATGATGCGTCCTTCCACCTTGCGGAAAATGTCATGAATGCTTTCGCCGACGCGTCGCTCCGACATCGTAAAATGTGGAATCTCGCTGTTCGTGCTGTCCGACATGAGGCAAAGAACGCCTTCTTTCCCAATCTCGGCCATTTTTGTCAAATTGGCTGGCTCACCGACCGGCGTAAAGTCGAATTTAAAATCCCCAGTGTGAACGATTTGCCCGACTGGCGTTTTCACAACAATACCGTAGCTGTCTGGGATGCTGTGCGTCGTCCGGAAAAAGGTGACGGCCGTTTTTTGAAAGCGGATGACATCGTCTTCGCGAATCTCAATGAGTTTCGCTTGGCGCAACAAGCCATGTTCTTCAAGTTTATTCCGAATCAGTCCAAGCGCCAATTTGCCGCCGTAAATCGGGATGTTCACCTGCCGGAGCAAATACGGAATGCCGCCGATATGGTCTTCGTGCCCGTGGGTGATGAACAGCCCTTTCACTTTGTCCGCGTGCTTCACTAAATAGGAGTAGTCTGGAATGACATAGTCGATCCCAAGCAGCTCATCTTCCGGAAACTTAATGCCTGCATCAATGACAATGATTTCGTCTTGGAATTGTACGCCGTATGTATTTTTTCCGATTTCACCCAGTCCGCCGAGGGCAAAAACGCCAACTTGCTGGTCAGCTAACAGCTTCATGATGAAATCTCCAATACTTGAAAGTTCGGGCTTTTCTTTTCGTATTCTAGATGCGCTCCCTCTAACGGCTGAATATACTCAATATTGATCGGACGGCTTTCGAGTTTTCGGCGTACATCCCGCTCTGATTCTGCTTCGATGTAGAGTGTTTTCGTTTTTTCTCTCACGGGCACCTCGTCCACGTTTTCTTGGTAAAACACTTTGAAAATCATCGTGAAATCTCTCCTTATCGTACAATGGTTGCTCTATCTATTATATAAGAATGTAACGTTCTTTTCATGTATTTTGTTGCCAAAAGCCAAAAACAGGCGTGAGATGTGCCGACGATATGCATCATTGACGAATGTTGCCCGCTTTATTCAAGTGGGAAAGAAGCCCTTCGAAGGGAAGGGCTGTTGTAACGGTCAGGCGATCAATTTTTTCCGGAGCAGGTCTTTCCACTGTTGAAGCAGCTTTTTTTTCAGCTTTTTCAACATGTTTCATCACTCCTTACCTTTTATTGTACTCATTTTGCAGCGAAAGTAAATGTTCTATTCTATATGATATGTAGACGGAGGTTTGTTTTTCATGGGTAAAAATGGAACAGAACGTGCCTCTTGGTTGACATTCCGGGCGTTTTTCAGTACGGTTAACAATGAACAATTTTTTCACAAGGGGAAGTGAACGTGGGCAGAAAAATTGTCTTTTTCGACATCGACGGCACGCTTCTTGATGAGCAAAAGCAGCTGCCGCCATCAACGATCGAAGCGGTTCGCCGCCTGAAGCAGTCGGACGTTTATGTCGCCATCGCCACCGGACGCGCTCCGTTTATGTTTGAGCATGTGCGCAAACAGCTTGGCATCGATTCGTTCGTCAGCTTCAACGGCCAGTACGTCGTTTTTGAAGGGAATGTGCTATACAAGCAGCCGCTTTCCCGTGAGAAAGTGCGGGCATTGACTGAAGACGCCCACCGCAACGGCCATCCGCTTGTCTTTATGAACGCTGATGAAATGCGGGCCAGCGTTGATGACCATCCGCACATCCACGTCAGCATGGCGAGCCTAAAATTCGCCCACCCGCCTGTCGACCCTCTTTATTATGAGAACAAAGACATTTATCAAGCGCTTCTGTTTTGCCGCGCTGAGGAAGAAGAACCGTATGTGCGCAACTATCCGGAATTCCGCTTTGTCCGCTGGCACGACGTCTCGACCGATGTGCTGCCGGCAGGGGGCTCGAAGGCGGAAGGCATCCGCATGATGATCGAAAAACTCGGGATTGATAAGAAGGATGTGTACGCGTTCGGCGACGGATTGAATGATATTGAAATGCTCTCGTTCGTCGGAACCGGGGTGGCGATGGGCAACGCCCATGAGGAAGTGAAAAAGATCGCCGACTTCGTTACGAAGCCGGTCGATCAGGAAGGCATTTGGTATGGATTGAAACAGCTGCAGCTCATCCGATAAAAGCGGCCTTGGCCTTTTCGGCGAGGCCGCTCGCCATTGACAACAGGCTTTTTAGCGCCCGATTGGAATCGCTCCGTCCGGCACTTGGAAGGGGTCGTCCGGATTGATGCGGTCATAAAACATAATGCCGTTTAAATGGTCGATTTCATGCTGGAAGACGATGGCCGGCAATCCTTTGAGGCGCAAGGTGACTTCCTCGCCGTCGATCGTCGTCCCCGTGACCGTGATGCGGGCATAGCGCGGCACATACCCCGGCACGTCGCGGTCGACCGACAGACAGCCTTCCCCGGTCGTCAAGTAACATTGCTGGACGGAATGGCTGACGATTTTCGGATTGAACAAGGCGTAGCTGTACAGCGTCCCGTTTTCATCGGTGACATGGACGGCAATCATCCGCTTTGAGACGTTGATTTGCGGGGCGGCAAGGCCAATGCCGGGCCGCAGGCCGTATTTCGCTGCCAGCTCCGGGTCTTGGCTCATTTTCACGTAGTCAAGCAAGCTTTGCAAAATGCGCTTATCTTCCTCTGAAGGCGGCAACGGAACGGGTTCGGCGATTTTCCGCAATGTCGGATGCCCCTCTTTGATGATGTCCTTCATCGTGATCATTCGCTTCGTTCACTCCCTACGTTTGGCATCGCTGTCTATCGTTTAGTCTAACAAAATGAGCATCGATCGTAAATCAAAACGCAACCGCACGAATATATTATTCGAGTATAAGGAAAACAATAAGACAAATTAGAGAAAACGTTTTCATTATCTTATCAAGCCACTGTATGTTTTGTATTTTGTGAAAATATAATACAGGACTCGTACAGGTAGTGAGGGATGTAATATAACAGTTTGCGGGCGGAATATTACCAATTCCAATTCCCCCCAAAAGATAAAGCGAAAAAACATGAGAAATCAAAGTCGTTGACGGTTGATCCAAGAACGTGTAAACTAAAACTTGCAAATGCGTATTGTACTAATTCAATCTTGAAAAATAGTGAAACAGATTTCGGCGCCTTTGTTGCTTGCGTTGGCGCCGGATGGCGGCCGTTTTTTATTTCTCTTTCATTTTGGGTACATTAATAGTATGTGGGCGAATGTATTCTCATTTCTAAAATTTCTAATGAAAGGCAGAGGTGAATAACATGGGTGTGAAAACCTCCCAGTTTCGATTTGCGGAGCAGCTCGAGAAAGTAGCCGAGCAGTTCCCGACGTTTCAAATTTTGAATGAAGAAGGCGAAATCGTCAACGAAGAGGCGATGCCAGAGTTAAGCGACGAGCAGCTGAAAGAGCTGATGCGCCGCATGGTGTATACGCGCATCCTCGACCAGCGCTCCATTTCGTTGAACCGCCAAGGCCGACTCGGGTTTTACGCACCGACCGCCGGGCAAGAAGCGAGCCAAATCGCCAGCCATTTTGCGCTTGAGAAAGAAGATTTCATTTTGCCGGGATATCGCGACGTTCCGCAAATCATTTGGCACGGGCTTCCGCTTTATCAAGCGTTTTTGTTCTCGCGCGGCCACTTTCATGGCAATCAAATTCCTGAAGGCGTCAATGTCTTGCCGCCCCAAATTATTATCGGGGCTCAATACATTCAAGCGGCCGGCGTGGCGCTCGGCTTGAAAATGCGGGGCAAAAAGGCGGTGGCCATTACATATACCGGCGATGGGGGCACATCGCAAGGCGACTTTTATGAAGGGATCAACTTCGCGGGGGCGTTTAAGGCGCCGGCCATCTTTGTTGTGCAAAACAACCGCTTTGCCATCTCGACGCCAGTGGAGAAGCAAACGGTCGCCAAAACATTGGCGCAAAAAGCGGTCGCTGCCGGCATTCCGGGCATTCAAGTCGACGGCATGGATCCGCTTGCAGTCTACGCCGCGGTGAAAGCAGCCCGCGAACGCGCCATTAACGGCGAAGGGCCGACGCTCATCGAAACACTTTGCTTCCGCTACGGTCCGCACACGATGTCCGGCGACGATCCGACGCGCTATCGTTCGAAAGAACTCGAAAACGAATGGGCGAAAAAAGACCCGCTTGTCCGCTTCCGCAAGTTTTTAGAAGCGAAAGGTTTATGGAGCGAAGAGGAAGAAAACCGCGTCATCGAGCAGGCGAAAGAGGACATCAAGGAAGCGATCAAAAAAGCGGACGAAACGCCGAAACAAAAAGTGACCGACTTAATCAGCATCATGTTCGAAGAGCTGCCGGCGAACTTAAAAGAGCAGTATGAAATTTATAAAGAGAAGGAGTCGAAGTAAGCCATGGCGCAAATGACAATGGTTCAAGCGATCACCGATGCGCTGCGCATCGAGATGAGAAACGATCCGAACGTGCTGGTGTTTGGCGAAGACGTTGGGGTCAACGGCGGCGTATTCCGGGCGACGGAAGGGCTGCAAGCTGAGTTTGGCGAAGAACATGTGTTTGATACGCCGCTGGCCGAATCGGGGATCGGCGGTTTGGCGATCGGCTTGGCCTTGCAAGGGTTTCGCCCGGTGCCGGAAATTCAGTTTTTCGGGTTCGTCTATGAGGCGATGGATGCGATTTGCGGACAAATGGCGCGCATCCGCTACCGCACTGGCGGCCGCTACCATGTTCCGATTACGATTCGTTCGCCGTTTGGCGGCGGCGTTCATACGCCAGAATTGCACTCAGACAGCTTAGAAGGACTCGTCGCCCAACAGCCGGGCTTGAAAGTCGTCATCCCGTCGACGCCGTATGATGCGAAAGGATTGCTCATCTCAGCCATCCGCGACAACGACCCGGTTATTTTCCTTGAGCATTTGAAACTGTACCGTTCGTTCCGACAAGAGGTGCCGGAAGGAGAGTACACAATTCCGATCGGCAAAGCAGACATTAAGCGTGAAGGGAAAGACATTACGATTATCGCGTACGGGGCCATGGTGCATGAATCGTTAAAGGCGGCGGCAGAATTAGAGAAAGAAGGCATTTCTGCCGAAGTCGTCGACTTGCGCACCGTGCAGCCGCTCGATATGGAGACGATCATTGGTTCGGTCGAAAAAACGGGCCGCGCCATCGTCGTTCAAGAAGCGCAACGGCAAGCCGGCATCGCCGCCAACGTCGTTGCTGAAATTAACGAACGTGCGATTTTAAGCCTGGAGGCGCCTGTATTGCGCGTCGCCGCGCCGGATACCGTCTATCCGTTCGCTCAAGCAGAATCGGTGTGGCTGCCGAACTTTAAAGACGTGATCGAGACGGCGAAAAAAGTGATCAACTTCTAATGTGGACAAGTCCGGGGGAGCAAAGGGCCTTCCCCCGCTCATTTTCGGCAAACGAATAGGAGGTCGACCTACAGTGGCATTTGAATTTAAGCTGCCGGACATTGGCGAAGGCATTCATGAAGGCGAGATCGTCAAATGGTTCGTCAAGCCGGGCGATGAAGTGAACGAAGACGACGTGTTGTGCGAAGTGCAAAACGACAAAGCGGTCGTCGAGATCCCATCTCCTGTCAAGGGGAAAGTGCTTGAGATTCTCGTCCCGGAAGGAACGGTGGCGACGGTTGGGCAAACGCTCATTACGCTCGATGCGCCGGGCTATGAAAACATGACGTTTAAAGGACAAGAACACGAAGAAGTGAAAAAAGAGGAAAAAGCGGAAACGGTGTCGAAAAAGGAAATGGTTGAGACCGCTGCTTCGAGCGCACCGGCGGCCGAAGCGGGAGCCGACCCGAACCGCCGCGTTATCGCGATGCCGTCTGTGCGCAAATATGCGCGTGAAAAAGGCGTCGATATCCGTCTCGTCCAAGGCACGGGGAAAAACGGCCGCATTTTGAAAGAAGATATTGATGCCTTCCTCGCCGGCGGCGCGAAAGCCGCGGCTGAGCCGACGCCGCAAGCGGCGGAAGAGAAGGCAGCGCCGCAAGCGCCAGCAGCGAAACCGGTTGTGCCGGAAGGCGAATTCCCGGAAACGCGCGAGAAAATGAGCGGCATCCGTCGGGCGATCGCCAAGGCCATGGTGCATTCGAAACATACGGCCCCGCACGTGACGCTGATGGACGAAGCCGATGTGACGAAGCTTGTTGCTCACCGAAAAAAATTCAAGGCCATTGCCGCGGAAAAAGGCATCAAGCTGACGTTCTTGCCGTATGTCGTCAAAGCGCTTGTTTCTGCGCTGCGTGAATATCCGGTGCTGAATACGTCGATCGACGATGCGACGGAGGAAATTATTCATAAGCATTACTACAACATCGGCATTGCCGCTGATACGGACCGCGGCTTGCTCGTGCCGGTCATTAAACATGCCGACCGGAAGCCGATTTTCGCGCTGGCGAAGGAAATCAACGAACTCGCTGAAAAAGCGCGCGAAGGCAAACTGATGCCAAACGAAATGAAAGGCGCATCGTGCACGATTACAAACATCGGCTCAGCCGGCGGGCAATGGTTTACGCCGGTCATCAACCATCCGGAAGTGGCGATTCTTGGCATCGGCCGCATTGCCGAAAAACCGGTTGTCCGCGACGGTGAAATTGTCGCTGCTCCGGTCTTGGCGCTCTCGCTCAGCTTTGACCATCGGATGATCGACGGAGCGACAGCGCAAAAAGCGCTCAACCATATCAAGCAGCTGTTAAGCGATCCAGAATTATTATTAATGGAGGCGTAAAACGATGGTAGTTGGCGATTTTGCAATTGAAACAGAAACGCTCGTCGTTGGCGCCGGCCCTGGCGGCTATGTCGCCGCCATCCGCGCCGCACAGCTCGGCCAAAAAGTGACGATTGTGGAAAAAGGAAATTTGGGCGGCGTCTGCTTAAACGTCGGCTGCATCCCGTCCAAGGCGCTCATCTCGGCAAGCCATCGCTACGAGCAGGCGAAACATTCCGACGAGATGGGCATCAAGGCGGAAAACGTCACGGTTGATTTCTCGAAAGTGCAAGAATGGAAAGCGAGCATCGTCAAAAAATTGACGGGCGGCGTCGAAGGACTTCTCAAAGGCAACAAAGTTGACATTGTCAAAGGGGAAGCGTACTTCGTCGACGCCAATACGGTGCGCGTGGTCAACGGCGACAGCGCGCAGACGTATACGTTTAAAAACGCGATTCTGGCCACCGGTTCGCGTCCGATCGAGCTGCCAAACTTCAAGTTTTCCGGCCGCATTCTCGACTCGACCGGTGCGCTCAACCTCGGGGAAATCCCAAAATCGCTCGTTGTCATCGGCGGCGGCTACATCGGCATCGAACTCGGTACGGCTTACGCCAATTTTGGTGCGAAAGTGACGATTCTGGAAGGGGCCGGTGAGATTTTATCCGGCTTTGAAAAGCAAATGGTGTCCATCATTAAGCGCCGTCTGAAGAACAAAGGGGTCGAAGTTGTGACGAATGCGCTCGCAAAAGGAGCCGAAGAGCGTGCAGACGGCGTGACGGTCACGTATGAAGCGAACGGCGAAACGAAAACGATCGACGCCGACTATGTGTTGGTGACGGTCGGCCGCCGACCGAATACAGATGAGCTTGGTCTTGAACAAATCGGCATCAAAATGAACAACCGCGGCTTGATTGAAGTGGATCAACAATGCCGGACAAGCGTGCCGAACATTTTCGCCATTGGCGACATCGTCCCAGGCCCGGCGCTCGCCCATAAAGCGTCGTATGAAGGAAAAGTGGCGGCGGAAGCCATCGCCGGCCATCCGTCGGTCGTCGATTACATCGCCATTCCGGCTGTGGTCTTCTCGGATCCGGAATGCGCCTCGGTCGGCTACTTTGAACAACAGGCGAAAGAGGAAGGCATCGACGTCATTACGGCGAAATTCCCGTTTGCCGCCAACGGCCGCGCTCTGTCGCTCAACGATACGGACGGCTTCTTGAAGCTTGTCGTCCGCAAAGAAGACGGCGTCGTGATCGGAGCGCAAATCATCGGCCCGAACGCCTCAGATATGATCGCTGAGCTTGGGCTTGCCATCGAAGCCGGCATGACGGCGGAAGATATCGCGTTGACGATTCATGCCCATCCGACGCTTGGCGAAATCGCCATGGAAGCGGCGGAAGTGGCGCTTGGCACGCCGATTCATATCATTGCGAAGTAACGGAAAACGAAGGGGTTGACCCCAAAAATCCGCTTTTTGGCGAACTTTTGGGTCAACCCCATTTTTTCCTTGTAGTACCATTACAAGAAATATGAGAAAAAGTAGCACATCAATACCCCAATCGAGAGAATATGTTTTTAAAAAATCTTTTGCGGCGCAATCCCTCTACCAATTTCACCGTATCTTGATAAGGGCGCTGCAAGATGATTGGCGGAAAAGAAATGAATCTGCGGCGGCAGCTGTATGTTCGCCTGTTGCTGCGCCCGGTCCACAGTCTTTTGTCCAAAGGAGCGGCCTGGTCCATTTCTTGTCCAATTTCCCATACTATTTTCCGCTCTCGCTTCATATCGTTATGGTAAAGAACAAGCGGGAGATGGAGTTGAAATGAAAGCTTACGTTGCATTTTTGATGCAGATGATGATTTGGAGCAGTTTCTCATTGATCGAGTGGCTGTCAGGAAGAGACCGCCTGTTTTTCCGCGGGCTGATGCTGTGCATCTTTATGTACATCGCGTTTTTGCTGGCCCGCCAGCTCGGCTTGGCGACGCGCAAGGCGGCGCTGACGACGATTGGGACGGCGGCGGTGTACTTTGCCGGTCAGCATGTCATTTGGCAGGCCGTTCAATAAAAAACAGCGGTCGAATGCCCGCTGTTTACGCGCTGCCAAACACCATCGTCCGGCCGCTGAACAAGTGCAGTTCACCGCCGAGCGTTTTCGCCAGCCATTTGCTGAATTCATTGGCCTTCCCTTTATCCCCATGCGTCGCCCCCGGCGGCAGTGCGATGTCAATGAATGTCTCTTCTCCAGCTGTTCGCACGGAAATCGCCATCCCTTTGTACAAACGGCCGTCTCCTTGCAAGTAGAGAACTGATTCGTGTATGCGGACCGTATACGGGAAAGCGGCCTGTTCGTACGCCCAACCAAGCTGTTCCCCTGTCTTTTTGAGCGCCATCTGGTAGCGCTCGAGCAGCTGTTTGACGTCCTCGATGGTCATCGTTTTCCCCGCAGGCAGCTTTAGATTGGTGTTCATCATTCCTTTCCCTCCCACCATTTCCATTGCGTTTTTATCCTTATTGTACCATATGTTGGCGGACAATAAATGGAAAAAGAGCGGTTTCAAAAAAGTTCTTTTTTTGTTAAATGTGATATACAAATTGGGATTGACAATTGAAATGTGATATATTATTATGAAATCAACAACCGAATTTATCATCACAAAGGGGTTTTGGGGATGGGCACGATCGTATGTCAAACGTGTGATGCGACGATTGCGTATTTCGAAGATGAAAAAGTGACAACGCTTTATGGGAAATGTGATTGCTGCGAGCACGACCATGAGGGCGGAGAAAAAGAATAAAACGGTCAAACCGATGGGGGAAAGGAACGGATAGAGGCGCGCATGTCGACAAGTCACATGCGCGCCGTTTATTTTGGCAAAAAAGCACAAGCCAGGCAAAACCGGCTTGTGCGATCAGCGGATCGGTTTATATTCCTTAATGACGCGCAACGTCTGCAGCGTGTCGTCTTCCGGCCCTTGGACAGGGAGGCCGGCAGCCAAGTTCGTCTCAATATACTTCAAGTTTTCTTCCGTGATGATTTCGCCTGGAATAAAAATTGGAATGCCAGGCGGATACACCATCACAAATTCGGCGATGATTCGGCCGGCCGATTCGTGAAACGGCACGACTTCCGTTTCGGCGTAAAACGCATCGCGCGGCGTCAAGGCTAGGGCCGGGATGTCCGGAAGGAGCACTTTCGGCTTGACCCCTTTCTCTGCCTGATGGCTGAACTGCTTCGACAAGCGGCGGAGCGCTTCAACGAGCAGGCTCGCCTCCCGTTCGGTATCGCCTGGAGTGATGATGCACAAAATATTGTATAAATCGGAAAGCTCGACTTCAATGTTGTACGTTTCGCGCAGCCACCGTTCGACGTCATGACCGGTCAGCCCAAGCTCTTTAACCGAAATGATGAGCTTTGTCGGATCGTAGTCGTACGTTGCTTCCGTGCCTAAAATCTCTTCGCCGACGCAGTACAAATATGGAATCTCGTTGATTTGCCGGCGCGTCCAGTCGGCGAGTCGAATGGCTTTGTCGATGAGTTCACGCCCTTTCGTCGCCAACTGTTTGCGGGCGACATCAAGCGAAGCGAGCAACAAGTACGACGTTGAAGTCGTCGTCAGCATGCTTAAAATCGCCTGCACGTGTTTCGCGGAGACGAGTCCTTCCCGCACATTCAAAATCGAGCTTTGCGTCAGCGATCCGCCAAGCTTATGGACGCTTGTCGCCGCCATATCGGCGCCCGCTTGCATCGCGGAGAGCGGCAAGTCCTCATGAAAATGAATGTGCACGCCGTGCGCTTCGTCGACAAGCACCGGAACGTTGTACGAGTGGGCGATCTCGACGATTTTTTTCAAATCGCCGGCAATGCCAAAGTACGTCGGGTTGATGACGAGCACCCCTTTGGCGTCCGGGTGCTGGCGGAGCGCTTTTTCCACTGCTTGCGGCGTAATGCCATGGGAAATGCCAAGCTCCTTGTCGATTTCGGGATGAATGAAAATCGGCGTCGCTCCAGAAAAGACAATGGCCGACATGACCGATTTATGGACGTTGCGCGGCACGATGATTTTATCGCCCGGCCCGGCGACCGACATGACCATCGTCATGATGGCGCCGCTCGTTCCTTGCACGGAAAAAAACGTATAATCGGCGCCGAACGCTTCGGCAGCGAGCTCCTGGGCCCGTTTGATCATCCCTTTTGGATGGTGCAAGTCATCGAGCGGGCTGATGTTGATTAAATCAATCGCCAAGGCGTTGTCTCCGATGAAAGCGCGAAACTCCGGATCCATGCCGGCCCCTTTTTTATGGCCGGGGATGTGAAATTGAACCGGATTTTTTTTCATATGCTCCAACAAACCGGTAAACAATGGTGTCTCGAGTTGCGACAATGGTTTTTCACACCTCTTTTTTATCTCGAGGATAAAACAAGTGCATTATAGCATGGATTTTTCTGTTTGCAAAGAAGAAATGAATGGACGCTGAAAAAGGAAAACAGCGGTTCAAGAGAGAAATAAAAGAAAGACAAAGCAAAAAGGGGGCGCTATCGAAATGAAATGGAGAACGAGGGTGACAGAGCTTCTCGGCATTACATATCCGATCATTCAAGGAGGACTCGCTTACTTGGCGTACGCTGATTTGGCCGCAGCGGTCTCGAACGCCGGTGGGCTCGGACAAATTACGGCGATGTCGCTCGATGGACCGGAGCAACTACGCGAGGAAATCCGCAAGGTGAAGGAAAAAACCGATCGGCCGTTCGGCGTCAATTTCGCCATTGGCCAGCACGGCCGCCCGTTTGCTCATATGCTTGAAGCAGCGCTTGATGAGGGGGTGCCGGTCGTTTCGGTCACCGGCGGCAATCCAGCGCCGTTTTTTGAACAATTGAAAGGAACGAACGTGAAAAAGCTCGTGCTCGTTGCCGCCGTCCGCCAGGCAGTGAAAGCAGAGGAGCTCGGTGCTGATGCGGTGATGGTCGTTGGTCAGGAAGGGGGCGGGCATCTCGGCAAATACGATACTGGCACGTTCGTCCTCATTCCGAAAGTCGTTGACTCCGTATCGATTCCGGTCATCGCCTCGGGCGGCATCGCCGATGGACGCGGGTTGATGGCGGCATTGGCGCTTGGAGCGGAAGGGATTGAGATGGGAACGCGGTTTATCGCCACGAAAGAATGCGTTCATGCTCATCCCGCATATAAAGAAATGATTCTTAACGCCACCGAAAACGATACGGTCATCATTAAACGGTCGCTCGGGGCGCCAGGGCGGGTGCTGGCCAACGCCTGGGCGGAAAAAATATTGGAAATCGAGCGCCAAGGCGGTACGTATGATGATTTAAAAGAATATATTAGCGGAGAAGCGAACCGGCGCTTCATTTACGAAGGAAAGGTGGACGAAGGATTCGCTTGGGCTGGGCAGGCGATCGGGCTTATTCACGACGTTCCGTCCGTCGCTGAGTTGTTTGCCCGCATGATCGAAGAGGCGGAACAAATTCGGCGCCGTTGGGCAAACTAACGGTGGAGGTGGAACAATGGGTTATTCCTATCCATTTTCCTACGACTGGTCAACACAAGAAATCATGGATGGCCATAGTTCCCCTGGGATTACCGCTGTGGTATCATTCGAGCCACAATGGAAGCGCGGTAGGTAAACGCACAAATTAGTTGCATACACCCCTTTTTCCACATAATATAATATAAAACAAAATGGAGCAGTACATTCGTGACGGGCGCCGGAAGTTTAGCGGATGATCGAGAAAGGGGTGCGGACGAAGATGAAAAAAACCGCCAATTCGCTGAAGCGGCCAGATGGAGACAAACGCATGGCGGTGTTGCGGCTCGAACTCGATTACGAATTAGCGACGCTGTACGAGGCCATGATGGAAAACGATGAAGAAAAGAAAAAAGAGTGCAAACGGCGGCTTGAAAAGCTGCGCCAAGAACTGATGCGCCTTCAAGTATGATTCTGATTCAAGGCGAACCATCTTTCCGGTTCGTTTTTTTCTTGAGCCGTGTCCGCCCCCGTTCCGGTTGCGATCTATACATAACTGAAGGCAGGAGGAATCAATATGGCAGAAAAATGGGAAGAAATCGACCGATACGCCCGGCAATGGATCGACGAAGCAGGAAAGCGCATCCGCACCTCGTTTGCCAAACAGCTGACGGTGGAAGCGAAAGAGAACCCGAACGACTTAGTGACGAACGTTGACCGCGCCATTGAGCAATTTTTCGCCGAGCACATCCGCCGCCAGTTCCCTAGCCACCGCCTGTTGGGGGAAGAAGGATTTGGCGACCGGATCGATGCCTTGGACGGCGTTGTTTGGGTGATTGACCCGATCGACGGCACGATGAATTTCGTTCATCAGCGGCGCCATTTTGCTGTATCGATCGGCATTTTTGAAGACGGCATCGGGCAGCTCGGCTACGTGTATGACGTCGTGTTTGACGAACTGTATGCGGCGCAAAAAGGGCGGGGGGTGTTTTTGAACGGGGAGCCACTCGGCCTCCTGCAGCCCGCGCCAGTGGCGGAGTCGATCATCGCCATCAACGGGACATGGCTCATGGAAAACAAGCGCCTCGACCATCGCCCGCTCATGAGGCTGGCGAAAGAGGCGCGCGGCACGCGCTCGTATGGTTCAGCGGCGCTTGAGCTCGCGTATGTTGCCGCCGGCCGTTTGGACGCCTACATTTCTCCGCGCCTGTCGCCGTGGGATTTCGCCGGCGGGATGATTTTGATTGAAGAAGCGGGCGGAATGGTGACGACCCTTGACGGGAAGCCGCTGGATCTGCTTGGCCGCAATTCGGTGCTTGCTGCGAAACCTGGGGTGCACGAAGAAATTTTGCGGCGCTATCTTCACGATTGATGAGGCGCGAAATCGCGAAAACGGGACAAGCTGGATGCTTGTCCCGTTTTTCAACGCGTCCGTTTTTTATGGGCGAACCCGGCGCCCATGGCGGCGATCAAGATGAGCGTGGAAGCGGCGATGCCGATCAAACTTTGCTCGGCGATGAAGACGCCGATCGCCATGATGGCGGCGACGGCAAGAATGGCGAGCAACAGCGGTACAGGCTCGATCCGTTTCATTGGGTTGACTCCTTTCTGGCAAAGTGGGCGTCTTTTTTTAGTGTACCGGAAAACATGCCGATTTTCTATCGGTTGTGATATAATAGACAAGCAGTTTGCCGAACAGGAGTGACCGACATTGACGAACAGACGAATCGATCTTCGCAATATCGCGATCATCGCTCACGTCGACCATGGGAAAACGACGCTCGTTGACCAGCTGCTTCGGCAGTCAGGGACGTTCCGCGAAAACGAACAAGTCGCGGAGCGGGCGCTTGACCGCAACGATTTGGAGCGGGAGCGCGGCATTACGATTTTGGCAAAAAACACTGCTGTCTTGTATAAAGGAACGCGCATCAACATTTTGGACACGCCGGGACACGCTGATTTCGGAGGGGAAGTGGAGCGGATCATGCGCCTTGTCGACGGCGTCTTGCTTGTCGTCGATGCGTATGAAGGCTGCATGCCGCAGACGCGGTTTGTGCTGAAAAAGGCGCTTGAGCAGCAGCTTGTGCCGATCGTCGTCGTCAACAAAATCGACCGCGAATTTGCTCGGCCGGCGGAAGTCGTTGATGAGGTGCTCGACCTGTTTATCGAACTTGGTGCTTCTGAGGAGCAGCTCGAGTTTCCAGTCGTGTACACATCGGCGCTGCGCGGGACGGCAAGCCTCGATCCGGATCGCCAGGATGGTGACATGACCGCCTTGTTTGAGACGATCATCGAGCATATTCCGGCGCCGGCGGACAACCGCAACGAACCGTTGCAGTTTCAAGTGGCGCTGCTCGACTATAATGAATATGTCGGACGCATCGGCATCGGCCGCATTTTCCGCGGCACGATGAAAACAGGCCAGCAAGTCGCTCTCTTAAAGCGCGACGGTGCCGTCAAGATGTTTCGTGTCACGAAGTTGTTTGGTTTTATTGGGTTGAAGCGGATTGAGATTGAAGAAGCGCACGCTGGCGACATCGTCGCGGTCGCCGGGATGGAGGACATCAATGTCGGTGAAACGGTTTGCCCGCCCGATCATCAAGAGCCGCTGCCGCCGCTTCACATCGATGAGCCGACGTTGAAAATGACGTTTCTCGTCAACAACAGCCCGTTTGCGGGGCGCGAAGGCAAATACGTGACGGCGAGAAAGCTGGAGGAGCGGCTTCGCACCCAGCTGGAGACCGATGTCAGTCTGCGCGTTGAGCCGACCGAGTCGCCGGATGCGTGGATTGTCTCCGGCCGCGGGGAGCTTCATTTGGCGATTTTGATTGAAAGCATGCGCCGCGAAGGATACGAACTGCAAGTATCGAAGCCGGAAGTCATTCTAAAAGAGATTGACGGTGTCACGTGCGAGCCGATCGAGCGGGTCGTCATGGACATCCCGGAGGAATATACGGGAGCGATCATGGAGTCGCTCGGCAGCCGCAAGGGCGAGCTCGTCGATATGGTGCACGGCGACAATGGGCAAGTGCGTCTCGTCTTCCTTGTGCCGTCGCGTGGCTTGATCGGCTATCGGAGTGAATTTATGTCGTTGACGCGCGGATATGGAATTTTAAACCATTCGTTTGACCATTATGCCCCCGTGCAGCCTGGCGCCATCGGCGGCCGCCGCCAAGGGGTGCTCGTCTCGATGGAAACCGGAAAGGCGACGGCTTACAGCATCATGCAACTTGAGGATCGCGGCACCATTTTTGTTGAGCCGGGTACTGAAGTGTACGAAGGGATGATCGTCGGCGAGCATAACCGCGAAAACGACCTCGTCGTCAACATTTGCCGCGAAAAACATGTCACCAACATGCGTTCATCGACGAAAGAGCAGACGGTGACGATGAAAAAGCCGCGTCTGTTGACGCTTGAAGAAGCGCTCGAGTATTTGAATGATGATGAATATTGTGAGGTGACGCCAGCCTCGATCCGGTTGCGCAAAAAAATCTTGAATAAAAGCGAGCGTGAAAAGGCGGAGAAGAAAAAGAAAGCGGTTGAGCAGGCGAAATAGCCGGAAGCGCCATGCGCGCGTCCTTGGTTTGCGAACAATCGAAAACGCCTTGGAGAAGGGCGTTATTAGGATGAACAGGAGGGGAATGGTGTGAATGTGCTCGAACGGCTCACGTTTTTCGCCTCGCTTTATAAGGTGCACGATCATCCCGAGCGCGGTATGTGGCTATTGTATGTGACAGTGTTGTTGCTTGCCGCGCTTGTGTATCGCCTCGGTTTTGCCCGCCGCCTGCCGCTGTTGAAAAACGTCATCATTTACGTCTTGCTGGCGCTTGGCTGCACGGTTTTGACCTTTTTTGCCGTCTTTTTGCCGGTGGCAGAAGGATTGGCCGTCACCGCCCTCGTATTAATCATTTATAAAGTGCGCCTGAAGCAGGCGAAAGAGGGAGAAAAGTCATGAAATCCGTGCAGGATGCCCTTTATAACTGGCTGACGATCCACATCGTCGCTAAAGCCCGTCCGCACGATGCGGCGGCGCGCGATACGGCCTCGTTTTTCCGCGCCATCTTGGAAAACGACTTTGGTGTGACGGCCGTAGACGCCGTCAAAGATGAAACGAATGGGCAATATATTGTCGAATATGTGCGCGGCGGGGAAACAAAGGCGGCGCGTTTCCCGCTTGAGCTGGCTGAGGCGATGTGGCGGCAGATCGAAGCCGAGCCGGAAAAGTATGGATGATGACAACCAAAAAGGCGCGGAAAAGCGATCGCTCTTCCGCACCGTTTTTTTTGCGGGATCACCAATCATCGTCTGCGCGGCGGCCGCGATAGAAGCGGAACTTTCCTGTTGCCAGCCGCTGTTTCGTTTTTTCGGTGATGCGGTCGTGGCATTCGCGGCACATGTACGTGTGGATCGGGCGGTTGCGCAGCCGCTTGGCGAGCGGCGATTCATCGTCGATCGTATCGATTTGGTCGCAAAGCACGCATTTGACTCTCATTGTTCACCTCAATACATCCAAACGCGAAATGGTAGAGTATTCTTTCGCTCCCATTATACCACATTTCCCGCCCTCGTTTGTTGATTCAAATGCATTTCACTCCCCCGCTTTCCTCGGAAATGAGCCGCGCTTTCTGTTCCATTATAATTCACACAGAAACCGTTTATCGATTTAAATGTTCATTCGATTGCTTGTTTTGCTGTTCGTTCAGTTGCCGCTCCTCCCGTTCGTTCAGCTGTCCGTCATTTTCTTCGGTCGGCTTCGGCGTCGTTTCAAATAGGTCGCTTGGCACTTCCGGCATCACTCGTCCGACGATGTCGGCGATTTCGTTCATGAACGCTTGCACCGGCCTCCCCTCATCGATTTGCCGGCCGATGTTGCGCACGCGGGTGTAAAGATCTGGGTCAGCGACAATAATAGCGTTCGCACCGTACGGATCTTTTTGCAATGCTTCGGCGACGGAATATTTGATGGTGCCGACGCGCGAGGCATCCATATTGGCGCCGACGTCAATGCCGACGATGGCATATTTGCCGACGACGATCGCGGCGGCATTGTGAACGTTTGGAACTCGGTCGGCGATTTCCGCCAGCCGGCGGGCGATCTCTTGCCCGGATTTGTTCTCGACGTGTTCATCGACCGTATTTTTGACACGCACGAGTGAACGATTGGGCTCGTTCGCTTCATGATCGTTTCCAAACGCGCAGCCGCTGAAAATCAAAAGAGGAAGGAAGAAAACGGCGAGCCAGCAGTTTCTCTTCATAATGGGCCACCTCGACTTTTTTTCTTTAGTTTGCAAATGTCCTTCTATCTTTATACATGTTTTCATATGTTGTATTACAGCCATTCCCATCCAACGGAAAAACGTGAAAAACTCACATGGGGGGAAGCGGAATTTGGGAAAAAAAATTTACGTGCTCGATACGAACGTGCTGTTGCAAGATCCGTATTCGATTTTCGCGTTTGAGGATAATGAGGTCGTCATTCCAGCGGTCGTGCTTGAGGAAGTGGATTCGAAAAAACGGTATATGGATGAAATTGGTAGAAATGCCCGCCAAGTGTCAAAGCTCATCGACCGTCTGCGCGAAAACGGCAAGCTGCATGAAAAAATTCCGCTTGAAAACGGAGGGGCGCTGCGCATTGAGTTGAACCATCGTTCGTTTCATCAACTGCAAGAAATTTTTGTGGAAAAAACAAATGACAACCGCATTCTGGCGGTGGCGAAAAATTTATCGCTTGAAGAGCAGGCGAAGGAAGATGGACGCTCCGTCATTTTGGTGAGCAAAGATGCGCTCGTGCGCGTCAAAGCGGATGCCATCGGGCTGCAGGCAGAAGACTTTTTAAGCGACCGCGTCGTTGATGTCGACCATATTTACAGCGGATTTTTGGAGCTGTACATAGGAAAGGACCACCTGCAGCGATTTTACGACAAAGGGGAGCTCGTGCTCGCCGATATCGCCGATCACCCGTTTTATCCGAACCAGTTCATTATTATGAAAGACGCGTTTGGCAGCTCGGCGTCAGCAATTGGCATTGTCGACCAAAACGGCAAAAAAGTGAAAAAGCTCATCTTCCATCACGAACATATATGGGGCATTCGCCCGCGCAACGTGCAGCAGACGATGGCGTTTGAGCTTCTCATGCGCGACGACATTCCGCTTGTGACGCTCATCGGCAAAGCTGGAACGGGCAAGACGTTGCTTGCCCTTGCCGCGGGGTTGATGCAAACGGAAGATTTGCGCACATACAAAAAATTGCTCGTCGCTCGGCCGATTGTGCCGATGGGGAAAGATCTCGGCTTTCTGCCGGGGGAAAAGGAAGAAAAGCTGCGCCCGTGGATGCAGCCGATTTTTGACAACTTGGAATACTTGTTCAACACGAAAAAACCGGGGGAGCTCGATGCGATTTTAGCCGGCATGAGCTCGATTGAAGTGGAGGCGCTCACGTACATCCGCGGCCGGAGCCTGCCGGAGCAGTTTATCATCATTGATGAGGCGCAAAATTTAACGAAGCATGAAGTGAAGACGATTTTGACGCGCGTCGGGGAGAAAAGCAAAATCATTTTAATGGGCGATCCGGAACAGATCGACCATCCGTATTTGGATGAATATAACAACGGGTTGACGTACGTCGTCGAAAAGTTTAAAGACCAAAAAATCGCCGGTCATATCCGGCTCGTCAAAGGGGAGCGTTCGGCGCTCGCCCAGCTTGCCGCTGATTTGCTGTAGCTAGGCGTTCCTCAGAGCATCCGCCGTTAAAGAACGGGTGCCAGGCGCGCGGCCTGGCGCCGCGAACGTTTCGAAAGGCGCCCGCCGCCTGGGGAGCTGTGGAAAATATCTGGGTTCCAAGCGCTTGAGGCGGTTGAAGGCGTCAAAAGCTCAAACACCGGGCCGCCCCTTCATGGGGCGCCCGGTCATCGGACGACGAGCCGACGCACATGAGTAATCGGCGCCTCGCGGTTGGAGCCGTCGCCAAAATAAATGTGCACCGGACCGTCGTCGCTTAGCGGTTTTCCGTTTTGGGAAAAAGCGAAAATCAGGTCGTACGCCTTTTCCAGAGGGATCACGGTTTCTCCATGTTCCGTCTCAATGACAAGTTCAGACGCGTCTTCATGCGGCTCAGCGTTTCGCAAAAATGGGGCGAACGGCATGCCGAACGAGCCGGTGATGATGTTCTCCTTCAAAAAGCGCCGCTCCGTTTTCAACGTCGGCGGAAAAACCGCGCCCTCTTGAATTTCCCGGTCCCAAAATGCCGACAGCTTTTTGATTTCCTCGTCCTCTTGCTCCGCTTCCGTCGGCTGTGGAGCCGGCTCCGAAAAATACGCATCCATGTCCACTTTCCGGTCGTCGAAAATCCAGACGCCGGGGTCAAGCGTGATCGTAAACTTCACCTTTCCTGTCAGCACAATAATATCGTTCATGAAACACCTCTCCTCTGCATGTTCCCACCGTTTTTAGTATAATAATAACGAAAGAGCTTGTCATGTTCCAGGCGGGTTGCTGTCAACGGTTTCAACTTGCAAAATGGCTTGTTTCACGTTAAGATGTAAAGAAGGATAGGGGAGAGAACGGAGGGATCGATGTGACGGACGAATCGATGAGCTATCGGGAGAAGGCGTACGCGCTTTTACAAGCGGATGCAGAGAAGATCATCCAACTCATCCGCGTGCAAATGGACCATTTGACGATGCCGCAATGTCCGGTGTATGAAGAAGTGCTTGACACGCAAATGTTCGGTTTGTCACGGGAAGTTGATTTTGCAGTGCGCCTCGGGCTTGTGGAGGCGAAAGACGGAAAAGCGCTCCTTGACCGGCTTGAGCGCGAACTTTCCGCGTTGCACGAGGCCGTGGCCAAAAAGCGCGTGCGATAAGAATATAAGGCAACTCAAACGATTGGCACACCATCGTTTGAGTTTTTCTGTTTTTCGGCAGGAAAACAGCGCGCCGCTGCGAATGATTTTAAGTACATATATGTTCACAGGGAAGAGGAACGATGGAACGACAATTATGGAAAAAAGTATTGAAGTGCTATGATTATCCGCTGATCGCTACGGTCATCATGCTGTCGTTGTTCGGATTGATTATGGTGTACAGCTCGAGCATGGTCACCGCCGTCATCCGCTTTGAAGTGCCAAGCGACTATTTTTACGAGCGGCAAAAACTGTGGCTGATTGCCGGATTCATCGCGTTCGCCATCATGATGGCGATTCCCTATAAAGTGTGGCGGGCGGAGCGATGGGTGAAACTCGTCTTTTTTGCTTCTCCATTGATGCTGATCGCCGTCGCTTTTCTCGGCCATACGGCCAACAACGCAACAAGCTGGTTTCGCGTCGGGGCACTCTCGATCCAACCGGCGGAGCTCGCGAAGCTCGGCCTGATTTTATACTTGGCCGCAGCGTTCGCCAACAAGCGGAAGCGGCTGGCCGAGCCGGCGAAAAGCAATTTGTTCCCCATTTATTATACATTGGTGATTTGTTTCCTGATTGCCATACAGCCTGACTTCGGAACGGCGGCGATCGTGTTTGCCATCGCGATGTGCATCATTGTTTCGTCCGGCTTGCGCCTCACGTTGCTTCTCAAGCAGATGCTTTTTTTTGTGTTGATCGCGACTGTGCTGTCACCCATGTGGCTTCCGGTGATAGGAAAAAAGATTTTTTCCCCTGAACGGTTGGGACGGATTTACAGCTTTTTGGATCCCTTTCAATACGCAAATGGCGATGGCTACCAGCTCGTGAATTCGTATTTGGCGATCGGGCTTGGCGGGCTGAAAGGAGTGGGGCTTGGCAAAGGCATTCAAAAATACGGCTACCTGCCAGAGTCGCACACCGATTTTATTATGGCGGTCATCGCCGAAGAGCTCGGCTTATTTGGTGTAGCGTTCACGCTTGGGTTATTGGCGTTTATCGTGCTGCGCGGGCTTTGGATTGCCCGCCGCTCCCACGATGCGTTTGGGAGCCTGCTTGCGATCGGCATCTCCGTCATGATCGGCTTTCAAACGTTCATTAACGTTGGTGGGGTCGTTGGCCTTATTCCGATTACAGGGGTGCCGCTGCCGCTTGTCAGCTACGGGGGAACGTCGCTTGTCCTGACCATGGCTTCGCTCGGGCTTTTGGTGAACATTTCGATGTTTGCAAAGTACGAACAACGGTATAAAAAAGCGGAAAAAACGATGGTCAGCAAACAGAAAAGAGGTCTGACTTTTTAGAAAGTGTATTTACAAATCGGCAAAACTTTTATACTTTTATTAAATAAAGGAGGAGGGACAGAATGAGGACAAGACGAATTCGCAAAGTGCTGGCAGCCAACCGTGGAGAGATCGCCATTCGCGTTTTCCGCGCCTGCACGGAGCTTGATATCCGCACCGTGGCGATTTATTCGAAGGAAGACGCCGGATCGTACCATCGCTACAAAGCGGATGAGGCGTATTTAGTCGGGGAAGGGAAAAAGCCGATCGAAGCCTACTTGGACATCGAAGGCATCATTGAGATCGCCAAAGCCCACGATGTCGATGCCATCCACCCGGGATATGGGTTTTTGTCGGAAAACATTCAATTTGCCAAACGGTGCCGGGAAGAGGGGATTATTTTCATCGGCCCGAACGAAGAACATTTGGATATGTTCGGCGATAAAGTGAAAGCGCGGCATGCGGCCATGAAGGCGGGCATTCCGGTCATCCCGGGCAGCAATGGACCGGTCGGCGGCCTTGAAGACGTCGTCCGCTTTGCTGAGACGCACGGATACCCGATCATCATTAAAGCGGCGCTTGGCGGCGGCGGCCGGGGCATGCGCATCGTCCGCTCGAAGTCAGAAGTGAAGGAAGCGTTTGAGCGGGCTAAGTCGGAAGCGAAAGCAGCGTTTGGCAGCGATGACGTTTATGTTGAAAAGCTGGTCGAAAAGCCGAAGCATATTGAAGTGCAAATTTTGGGCGACCACGAAGGAAACATCGTTCACCTTTATGAACGCGACTGCTCGGTGCAGCGCCGCCATCAAAAAGTCGTGGAAGTCGCGCCAAGCGTCTCGTTGTCGGACGAGCTGCGCGAGCGCATTTGCGAGGCGGCGGTCCGGCTCATGAGAAGCGTCGGCTACGTCAACGCCGGCACGGTTGAGTTTCTCGTCTCCGGAGACGAGTTTTATTTCATCGAAGTCAATCCGCGCATCCAAGTTGAGCATACGATCACCGAAATGATCACCGGGATTGACATCGTCCAGTCGCAAATTTTAATCGCCGACGGATTTTCGCTCCACAGCCCGGAAGTCGGCATTCCAAAGCAGGAGGACATCCGCATCAACGGCTACGCCATTCAGTCGCGGGTGACGACGGAAGACCCGCTCAACAACTTTATGCCGGATACGGGGAAAATTATGGCGTACCGTTCCGGCGGCGGTTTTGGCGTGCGCTTGGATGCCGGCAATGGCTTCCAAGGGGCGGTTATTACGCCGTATTACGATTCGCTGCTCGTGAAAGTGTCGACATGGGCGTTGACGTTTGAGCAGGCGGCAAGAAAAATGCTGCGCAACTTGCGCGAATTCCGCATCCGCGGCATTAAAACGAACATTCCGTTTTTGGAAAACGTCGTTCAGCATCCGAAATTTTTGTCGGGGGAATATGATACGTCATTTATCGATACGACGCCGGAATTGTTTGTATTCCCGCGCCGGAAAGACCGTGGGACGAAAATGTTGACGTACATCGGCACGGTGACGGTCAACGGCTTCCCTGGCATCGGCAAAAAGAAAAAGCCGGTGTTTGACAAACCGCGCGTGCCGAAGGTGAGCCAAACGGAGCCGATCCCAGCGGGAACGAAGCAAATGTTGGACGAACGCGGACCTGAAGGGCTTGTTCGCTGGATTCAAGAGCAATCGCGTGTTTTGCTGACGGATACGACGTTCCGCGACGCTCATCAGTCGTTGTTGGCGACCCGCGTCCGCACGATCGACTTGTTGCGGATCGCTGAGCCGACGGCGCGTTTGCTGCCCAACTTATTCTCGCTTGAGATGTGGGGCGGGGCGACGTTTGATGTGGCATACCGCTTTTTGAAAGAAGATCCGTGGGACCGCCTGTTGAAGCTGCGCGAGCGCATCCCGAACGTGCTGTTCCAGATGCTTCTTCGCTCCGCCAACGCCGTAGGGTATAAAAACTATCCCGACAACGTCATCCGCGAGTTCGTTGAAAAATCGGCGCAAGCCGGCATTGATGTGTTCCGCATTTTCGACAGCCTAAACTGGGTGAAAGGGATGACGGTGGCGATCGATGCCGTCCGGCAAAGCGGCAAAATCGCCGAGGCGGCGATTTGCTATACAGGCGATATTTTGGACCCGAACCGGCCGAAGTACAATTTGGATTATTACAAAGCCTTGGCGAAAGAGCTCGAGCAAGCCGGAGCGCACATTTTAGGCATTAAGGATATGGCCGGCCTGTTGAAGCCGCAGGCGGCGTATGTGCTCATTTCCGCTCTCAAGGAAACGGTCGACATTCCGATCCATTTGCATACGCACGATACGAGCGGCAACGGCATTTACACGTACGCCAAAGCGATCGAAGCCGGCGTCGATATTGTCGATGTCGCCGTCAGCTCGATGGCCGGCTTGACGTCGCAGCCGAGCGCCAATACGCTCTACTATGCCCTTGAAGGAACGGAGCGGGCGCCGGAGGTCGATATTTACGGCCTTGAGCAGTTGGCCCGCTATTGGGAAGACGTGCGCAAATTTTATCAGGAGTTTGAAAGCGGCATGAATGCGCCGCATACGGAAGTATATATGCATGAGATGCCAGGCGGCCAGTACAGCAACCTGCAACAGCAGGCGAAAGCGGTCGGCCTCGGCGATCGGTGGGATGAAGTGAAAGAAATGTACCGCCGCGTCAACGACTTGTTCGGCGACATCGTCAAAGTGACGCCATCATCGAAAGTCGTCGGCGACATGGCGCTTTATATGGTGCAAAACAATTTGACGGAGCAAGACATTTTTGAACGCGGCGAAACGCTTAATTTCCCAGACTCGGTCGTGGAGTTTTTCGAAGGCTATTTAGGCCAGCCGCATGGCGGGTTTCCGAAAGAGTTGCAGCGCATTATTTTGAAAGGGCGCGAACCGATCACCGTTCGCCCGGGCGAGCTGCTTGAGCCGGTTGATTTCGAGCAAATCAAGCGGGAGCTGTATGACAAGCTCGGCCGCGAAGTGACCGACTTTGACGTCATTGCCTATGCGCTTTATCCGAAAGTGTTTTTGGAATATGCCGAAACGGTCGAAAAATACGGCGATATTTCCGTGCTCGATACACCGACGTTCCTGTACGGCATGCGCCTCGGCGAGGAAATTGAAGTGGAGATTGAGCGTGGGAAAACGCTCATCGTCAAACTCGTCTCCATCGGCCAGCCTCAGGCGGACGGCACACGCGTCGTTTACTTCGAGCTGAACGGCCAGCCGCGCGAAGTCATCATCCGCGATGAAAGCATCAAAGCGGCCGTTGCTGAGCGCATCAAGGCCGATCGGACGAATCCGAACCACATTGCCGCCACGATGCCGGGCACGGTAGTGAAAGTGCTCGTGGAGAAAGGGGAAAAAGTCGACAAAGGCGACCATTTGATGGTAACGGAAGCCATGAAGATGGAAACGACGGTGCAGGCGCCGTTTGCCGGCATTGTCAAAGACATTTACGTCAAAAGCGGCGACGCCATTCAGGCGGGCGATTTGCTGATTGAGCTGTCCAAATGAAACGGTCTATACCGAACAAAAAAAAGGGGTGCCCAAGTTTTGGCGGGCATCCCTTTTTGTTTGCGGATGGATGGCCGTCATTTCAACGTGGCCGGCGCCGCTTCCTCGGCTGAGTGGTCGGCGGCTTTTACCGGCGCGCGGCGGGTGCGGAGCGCCAAGAGCAATAAATAGCTGAGCACGCCGAACAGGCAGGAAATGAAAAAGGCATGCGCCAAGGCAATGTATAAATTCAGCTGCGTAAAAACGACAAGCGCTCCGGTTGTCATTTGCGCGAGCACGAGCAAAAGAGCGATGAGCCATCCGTAGTAGATGACCGGCTGTTCGCGATAATGACGCACAGCGTGTATGGCGGCAGCAGCGATCCAAATGATGATGACAAGAGCGGCCAATCGATGACCCATCTGCACCCATTCATGAAACTGAGCCGGGAGGAGGCGCGTTTTCGCGCAAAGCGGCCAGCTCGGACAGGCGAGGCTGGCGTTCGTATGGCGCACGAGCGCCCCGGTGTAGACGACGATGTATGAGTATATGGTGATGCCGTAAATATGAAACCGCATTTTGCCGTCAAGCGAAAGGGAAGCGGCGGAAAACGTTTTGTCGATTTCAAAAATCAATAGCGTCAACAGCAGCACAGCGGCAAACGAAATGAGCGAAATGCCGAAATGCAAGGCGAGGACGAAATCGGACTGCCCCCACACGACCGCGGCGGCGCCGATCAGCCCTTGCAAGACGAGAAAGACAAACGATATGACAGCTAAAAACTTTGTCTCCCGCACATGGCCAATGGCTCTCCACGCCCAGATGGAAAGGATGAGCACCATGATGCCGGCAAAGCCGGAAACGAGTCGATGGCTCAGCTCGATGATGAGCTCAGGCGTAATCTGATCCGGCACCCATTGGCCGTTGCACAGCGGCCATGATCGGCCGCACCCCATGCCGGAGCCGGTTTTGGTCACAAGCGCTCCACCAATTAAAACAAACAACATTGCCAACGTGGTTGCCGAGGCGAACCATTTCAGTGAACGTTGCAAAATCTTCACCTTCTTGTATTGAGAAACTGTGATTTTGTCCATATTAGTAAAGTGATGGATTTTATTGCAGCCAACCGTGCTGCCAAGCCAAATCTATTTTACACGATGGCAGCCGGAAACACAAAATGACGTTTGCATATTGAATAAGTCGATTAAGTTTGCTAGAAATATTAATGGGACAAGCGAATGAGCCGTTTTGGGTGCGCGCATTCAAAAATTTGACACAAATTATTCAAAAAAAGTTCACATGATGAGGAAAAAATGTGATTTAATATAAAGAGGAAACAGCCCGTTTTGGCTATTTGGCGTTGGAAAGAATTTCAGGCAACATCACGGCGCCGGCCGGGCAAGGAGCGGCGCAGCGAGGAGGAACAGGAGACATGGCCGAATTGAAAGCGGTGCACCAGGATGCGGCCGATGCCGGTCATCGCTCGCATGTGAGCGTCAAGACAGTTTGGAGAGAGTTATCGTCTGTTGTGAAAATCGGAATCGTCAATTCGAATTTGATTACGACGTTCGCCGGGATGTGGCTGGCGTTTTATTTTACTGGGGAACACTTTTTGGAGAACCTGCATCTTGTTTTTTTCACGCTGTTTGGGGCAGCGCTTGTCATCGCGGGTTCATGTGCGATCAACAACTACATTGACCGCGACATTGATCAATATATGGAGCGAACGAAAGCACGCCCGACCGTCACCGGGACGATGGATCCGCGGCGGGTGCTTTGGCTTGGGATTGGTCTTGTCGCAATCGGCGAGATGAGCCTGCTTATGACAACGGTTACGGCTGCTGTCGTTGGATTGATCGGTATGGTGACATACGTCTTTTTCTATACGCTTTGGACGAAGCGCCATTACACGATCAACACCGTTGTCGGCAGCATTTCCGGCGCGGTGCCGCCGGTGATCGGCTGGACGGCGGTTGATCCGGATTTCCATATTGTTCCGTTCATCCTGTTTTTAATCATGTTTTTGTGGCAGCCGCCGCACTTTTTGGCGTTGGCGATGAAGCGGTGTGAAGAATACCGCACCGCCGGCATCCCGATGCTGCCGGTCGTCCATGGATTCGCCATGACGAAGCGGCAAATCATCGTTTGGGTGGCGTGTTTGCTGCCGTTGCCGTTTTACTTGTTCTCGCTTGGTGTTCCATTTTTAGTCGTGGCCACGCTGCTCAATGTCGGCTGGCTGCTGCTGGGATTAGCGGGTTTGAAAATGAAAGATGACATCAAATGGGCGAAGTGGATGTTCGTCTATTCGCTCAACTATTTGACCATTTTGTTCGTGGCAATGGTCATCGCTACGATTTGGTGAGCAGGTTAAAATTCTTTCTTTGTGAAAGAATTGACATACACATTTATCCATCAAAGGAAAGAGGGGTTTGATTAGGCTATGAACAAGGGGCTCTGTAACTGGCGCTTATTTTCCCTGTTCGGGATGATGGCGCTGTTGCTCGCCGGCTGCGGCAAGCCGTTTTTATCGACGCTCCAGCCCGCCGGTGAAGTAGCGGACATGCAGTATTCGCTCATGTTGTTGAGCACATCGATCATGGTGCTCGTCATTGTCGTCGTGGCGATCATCTTCGTTTACGTTGTCATCCGCTTCCGGCGGCGCAAGGGGGAAGAAAACAAAATCCCGAAGCAAGTGGAAGGAAGTCATAAGCTGGAAATTATTTGGACTGTCATTCCGATCATCCTCTTGCTCATTTTGGCTGTGCCGACGGTATTGACTACATTTAAACTCGCCGACGTCAAGGCGATGAACGACAAAAAACGCGATAAGAATACAGTTGTCGTCAATGTTCGCGCCAACCAATACTGGTGGGAGTTTGAATATCCAGATTACGGCATTATCACGAGCCAAGACTTGGTTGTGCCGACGAATGAAAAAGTGTATTTCAACTTGATTGCGTCGGATGTCAAACATTCGTTCTGGATTCCGGCGGTCGGCGGCAAAATGGATACGAACACGGACAACAAAAACCAATTTTGGCTTGTTTTTGATCAAAAAGCGACCGATAAAGCCGGCGGCGTCTTTTACGGCAAATGTGCGGAGCTTTGCGGTCCGTCCCATGCGCTGATGGATTTTAAAGTTCGGCCGTTGCCGCGCGACCAATTTGACGCCTGGGTGAAAAAGATGCAAAATGCGAAAAAACCGGTTGTCACTGATCCGGTCGCCAAAGAAGGGGAAGCGATTTTCAATAAAAGCTGTATTGGCTGTCATGCGGTGACGCCTCTTGATAAGCGTCCGGCGCAAGCGCGCACAGCGCCGAACTTGGCGGATTTTGGCGATCGCGAACGAATTGCCGGTATTTTGGAACATAATGAAGAAAATCTAAAAAAATGGCTGAGAGACCCGAACAGCGTGAAGCCTGGAAATAAAATGGCGGGTACATACGGCCACTTGACGGAAGAGCAAATTGACGCATTGACGAAATATTTGATGAGCTTAAAAGTGGAATAAAGCATGCGAAGGGGGTTTTACCGTGAGTACGATCGCTCGCAAAAAGGGTGTCGGCGCCGTTTTATGGGATTACTTGACAACGGTCGACCATAAAAAAATCGCCCATTTGTACTTGATTTCCGGCGGGTTTTTTTTCCTGCTCGGCGGTCTTGAGGCGTTGTTCATCCGCATTCAGCTCGCGAAGCCGAACAACGATTTCCTTGTCGGCGGGTTGTATAACGAAGTGTTGACGATGCACGGAACGACGATGATTTTCTTGGCTGCCATGCCGCTTATTTTCGCCTTTATGAACGCAGTTGTGCCGCTGCAGATCGGTGCGCGCGACGTCGCGTTCCCGTTTTTGAACGCTCTTGGATTCTGGATGTTTTTCTTCGGCGGTTTGTTTTTGAACTGTTCATGGTTTTTGGGCGGCGCGCCGGACGCTGGTTGGACGTCGTATGCGTCGCTGTCGCTTGACTCAAAAGCGCATCATGGCATTGATTTTTATACGCTCGGGCTGCAAATTTCCGGCTTCGGTACACTAATGGGCGGGATTAACTTCCTTGTCACGATCATTAATATGCGCGCTCCAGGCATGACGTTTATGCGCATGCCGATGTTCACATGGGCGACGTTTGTGACGTCGGCGCTCATCTTGTTTGCGTTTCCACCGCTGACGGTTGGTTTGATTTTTATGATGATGGATCGTTTGTTTGGCGGCAACTTCTTTAACCCAGCTGCCGGCGGCAATACGATCATTTGGGAGCACTTGTTCTGGGTATTCGGCCATCCGGAAGTCTACATTCTTGTTTTGCCGGCGTTCGGCATTTTCTCGGAAATTTTTGCGACGTTCTCGCGCAAGCGGCTGTTCGGCTATTCGTCAATGGTGTTTGCGACCGTGCTCATCGCGTTCTTAGGGTTCATGGTATGGGCGCACCATATGTTCACGGTCGGGATGGGGCCGATCGCGAATGCCATCTTTGCGGTGGCAACGATGACGATCGCCGTTCCGACAGGAGTCAAAATTTTTAACTGGCTGTTTACCATGTGGGGCGGGAGCATCAAATTCACAACGCCAATGCATTATGCCGTCGCCTTCATCCCGTCGTTCGTCATGGGCGGGGTGACCGGGGTCATGTTGGCGGCGGCGGCCGCAGACTACCAATACCATGACAGCTATTTCGTTGTCGCGCACTTCCATTACGTCATCGTCGGCGGGGTTGTGTTCGCTCTGCTTGCGGGCACGCATTACTGGTGGCCGAAAATGTTTGGCCGCATGTTGAACGAAACGCTTGGCAAAATGACATTCTGGCTGTTCTTTATCGGTTTCCATTTAACGTTCTTTATCCAACATTTCCTTGGTTTAACAGGAATGCCGCGCCGCGTCTTTACGTATTTGCCGAACCAAGGATGGGAGACAGGGAACTTCGTCAGCACGGTCGGTGCGTTCTTTATGGCGGCTGCCACGATTATTTTACTTATTAACATTGTGGTAACGACAGCAAAAGGCGAAAAAGTGCCGGGCGATGCATGGGGCGACGGCCGCACGCTCGAATGGGCGATCGCTTCGCCGCCGCCGGTGTACAACTTTGCGCAAACACCGCTTGTCCGTGGCTTGGATGCTTTCTGGCTTGAAAAAATGGAAGGCAAAAAAGAATTGACGCCAGCTGAACCGCTTGGCGACATCCATATGCCGAATTCGTCGTTTTTGCCGTTTGTCATTGCGTTCGGCCTGTTTGTCGCCGCCTTCGGCTTTACGTATCATAATGACGCCGGATGGGGCTTGCCGGTCGGCATTCTCGGTCTGCTCATTACGCTCGGTTCGATGTTCTTGCGCTCGGTGATCGATGATCACGGCTTCCACATCCATAAAGAAGAAGTGCTTGAACTTGAGAAGAAGGAGGCGAACGCCTGATGCATGCAGAGGAAAAATTGACGGCCGAGACGTTTCCAGCCGCGCCGGAACGCGCCACCCTTGAGGGAAAAAATAAGTTTCTCGGCTTCTGGCTCTTTTTAGGCGGAGAGACGGTGCTGTTCGCCTCTCTCTTCGCCACCTATTTGGCGCTGAAAGATAAAACGAACGGAGGTCCTTCGGCGGAAGAACTGTTCCAAATGCCGGTTGTGTTCATGGCAACGATGCTGCTGCTAACCAGCAGCTTGACGAGCGTGTATGCCATTTATCATATGAAAAACTTTGACTTTAAAAAGATGCAGCTCTGGTTTGGCATTACCGTTTTGCTTGGCGCCGGCTTTTTGGGCTTGGAAATTTACGAGTTCAATGAATATGTGCATGAAGGCCATAAGTTTACGACCAGCGCTTTCGCTTCAGCATTCTACACGCTCGTTGGCACGCACGGAAGCCACGTCGCGTTCGGGTTGCTTTGGATTTTGACGCTCATGATTCGCAATGCTAAGCGTGGGTTGAATTTATACAACGCCCCGAAATTTTACGTCGCAAGCCTGTATTGGCACTTCATCGACGTCGTCTGGGTGTTCATTTTTACCGTTGTATATTTGATGGGAATGGTGGGGTGAACGTATGGCGAATCAAACGAATTCAGGAAATGAACGCGTCGATTTGGCGTATCGCCGGCGGAAAAACGCGGAAGAGATGCGTCATCAAATGATTGCATTCGTTTTGATGATTTTGTTGACGCTCATCGCCTTCGCCGCCGTTGGGTACGAAGAATTTTCCCATTGGTTTGTCGTTCCGTTTATTTTGCTTTTAGCCGCCGTGCAGGTCGCATTCCAGCTTTATTATTTCATGCATATGAGCCATAAAGGCCACGAATTCCCGACGATGTTTATTTACGGCGGTGTGGCGGTTATGCTTTTGCTTGTTTGGGCGTTTACAACAGTCATTTGGTGGTAAGAAAAGGGGGAATCGGTTTTGCGCCGGTTTCCCCTTTTTGAATAGCTGTGGCGCGGCGTCTTGTAGTATAATGGGAAAGGACCAATCAGGAGGGGATTCGTATGTTTCAATCGCTGCAAATGTTTGGCCCCGTCGCCCTTTGGAGTCCGTTTTTTTTGCTTGTGTTAGCGGCGGTTGCATTGCTGTACATGGGGATCACCGGGCCATGGCGGCAGCGTTTCGGCCTCGGTGATGCCGTTTCGGGGAAGCAGAAAGCATATTTTGGGACCGGGATGGCGCTTCTTTATATATGCAAAGGGTCTCCGCTAGATTTGATGGGCCATTTGACGTTCACCGCCCATATGGTGCAAATGGCAGTGCTGTATTTGATCGTGCCGCAATGTTTTATTTTAGGCATTCCGGCGCCGCTTTATGAGCGAGCGTTCCGTTTCGCAGCGGTGCGCCGCGTGTTTCGGTTGTTGACAAAGCCGATTGTGGCGCTGCTGCTGTTTAACGGTTTGTTTTCGCTTTATCACGTTCCATTCATTTTTGACGCTGTGAAAATGAATATGTGGCTGCATGCCTTTGTTACCTCGGTCATTTTCGTTGCTGCGTTTTGCATGTGGTGGCCGCTTGTTAATAAACTTCCTGAGTGGCAAACATTGTCCGGCTTAAAAAAAATGGGTTACATTTTCGCTGACGGCATGCTGTTGACCCCGGCTTGCGCACTCATCATTTTTACCGATACGCCGCTTTATGCGACGTATACGGACCCGAAAGCATGGATGGCCGCGCTGGCTCTATGCGTTCCTCAAGGGACGCTGGCTTCGCTTGATTTGACGGGGCCGCAAATGTTTTTATCGATGTCGCCGCTCCATGACCAGCAGCTCGGCGGAGTGTTGATGAAAATCATCCAGGAAATCGTGTACGGGACGATGCTGTTCTTCATCTTCACCGAATGGTATCGGAAGGAGCGGGAGAAAGAGCCAAGCATGGATATGGAGCCGCGGCCGACCAAACTGTAAAGCGCGGTTAGCCGCTAAACGATGAACAAAGAAGAAAGGGAGAGAAGCGATGGCCGTTTTACCGACAATCAGCACGAGCTGCATCGTGATCAGCGCTTTGCTTGTTGCTTATGGGTGGTATTTGATCAGCCGCAGGCGGATCGAAGCGCATAAAAAGGTGATGCTGACGGCAGCGGTGTTTGCTTTGCTGTTTTTCACCATTTACATGTCGCGGACGTTGTTTATCGGCAATACGAGCTTTGGCGGGCCGGAGAACGTCAAAGTGTACTATACGCTGTTTCTTATTTTCCATATTGTGCTGGCGACAGTTGGCGCCGTATTTGGCCTTGTCACGATTTGGACGGGATTGAAAGACAAGAGGGCCCGCCATCGTCGGCTTGGGCCGATCACCAGCATCATTTGGTTTGGCAGCGCCTCAACCGGGGTCGTCGTCTACTGGCTGCTTTATGTCCTCTATCCAGGGGGCCAAACAACGTCGCTCATCAAGGCGGTGCTCGGTTTTTAACCGGCGGGCAAGGAGCAAGGACAGCGGTGGCTGCATAACATATATTAAATTAGCCAGAAGTCCTCCACCTCTATAGGTGGGGGATGAATGGCTTCTTTTTTCTGTGAAAATGCGCTGCCTTGATAAGTCATTTTCATGCCAGGGTGGGGAGCAAGGCTTGCTCATGGATGTTTTTTGTTTCTCCCTTCTCTTTTGATTTTCGATAAACATAGGAGGTGAAACCATGTATCGAACGCTGAAGAGAATAAAAGTCAAAACCGTGTCGCTATTGACCCAGGGGAAATTCACACCATCGCAGCCGTTTGTGAAAATGGGGAAAACCTCATTATCACGGGAAGAAAAATAAGAAGCATCCATCGGTTGAGAAACAAAAAATTAAAAGAACTGCAAAAACTCATGAGCAGATGCAAAAAAGGCTCCAAACAATGGAAAAAGTACAATCGGGCAAAACAATATGTACTTTCGAAATCAGAGGCACAACTAAAGGATGCGTTGCACAAAACCACGAGACAATTTGTTCGTTGGTGTTTGGAAAACCAAGTGAAAGAAGTCGTCATTGGGGATGTCGAGGGGGTACAACGGAACACGAAAAAGAAACGAAACAAAAAGACCAATCAGAAATTATCCAATTGGTCGTTTGGAAAACTATTTGATTATCTCAAATACAAATTGAATGCCGAAGGCATTGAAATGGAGAAAAAGGACGAGAGCTACACATCGCAAACATGCCCTGTTTGCGGGAAGAAGAATAAATCTTCTTCTAGAAATTATACATGTCAATGCGGATACAAACAACACCGTGACATCCACGGAGCGATGAATTTATTTGCCAAAGTATATTATGGCGAAATTCGCCCGTTGGAATTTACGGTCAAACCGTTTACGTATCGACGGATTGCATAAGCAAGAAGTCGTAGATGGCGAGTTCCCGCCCTTGAGTATCGATGATACTCATGTTGCCTGTCGCTCCCAACGGGACGGATGCCAGGCGTTGCCTGCAGATAGGCTGCCGACCAACCTATCACGCATCCACCCCGAAGGGGAAACAGGAACCCCCCACTTCTGTAAGTGGGAGAGGTTCATATTGCATCTATATAGAATACAACGTGCCTGTATAGACGTGATTTTGTGCAGCGGGAGGAGAAGGCGGTGAACACGTTTCGCTATCGGAAACGGAGCGCCGTAGAGGCGACGCTGTTGACCATTGTCATGATGTGTGTGCGCGGCCAGACGGAGGTCGCTCTTGACGATTGTGAGGTGTTCATCACCGTTGCTCAAGGAGAGCGGTGCCGCGTCACGGTCAAAATGTCCATTCGATATGGGGCGCCGGTGATGGAAGTTTGCCGCCAGCTGCAGCAGCATATTGCCGAGGAGATCGCCGCGATGACGCCATATGTTGCCGAGGCGGTCGACATTGTTGTCAAACGGCTTGTCATGCCGGAAAAAAACGCATGAGAACCGTGCTCTCATGCGTTTTTTGATTATTCTTTGATTTTTTCAAGCTCGCTTTTGACCTGCGCCAACACGTTTTGGCATTGGCTGACAAGAGAGGACGGAAAATGTTCATCATCGCCGTACTCGACGCCGTGTGGATAGTAATGTTTCCCTAAAATCGGCGTGAGCAGCTTAATGAGCGCATAGCGCGAATCGACATCTCCCTCAATGGCGTATCCTTGAACACGCAAATAGTAGGTGCCTTCTTTCACGACGTATTTCCGGTCGTATGTGACCCGTTCATAATCCCATTGCGCCGCGCGTACAAAGCCGAGGCGCTCCATAATGTCATCAAGGCGGGAAAGTTCGACCGTCTGATTTTCCAGTCCGGTATTTTCAAACTTCATCCTTCTTCCTCCTAACAACACAGTATGTAAAAGCGCAAAACAGGAAATCATCCCCTCATTTATAATAGTACGAAAATGGTTTGCTTTTCAACGAATTGTTTGCCATTGTTTCCGTTTCGCTCGCATTTTTTTTTGTGATCCGGCGCACAATACGGGTAGAAAGGAGAGACGAAGAATGCAAACGGTACGGGACGTCATGTCAACGGATGTGCAATATTGCACCCCCCTTGACAATCTCTACGAAGTGGCGGTAAAAATGCGCGATTTCAACATCGGGGCGATTCCGATTGTCGATGACGGCCGCCTTGTCGGAATGATTACCGACCGCGATATGGTCGTGCGCGGCATGGCCGAAAAACATCCCGGTTCGACTGCGGTGACGGAAGTGATGAGCCGCGATCTCGTCACGCTTTCCCCGGACGATTCGGTGCAAAAGGCAGCAGATATGATGGCACGTCACCAAATTCGCCGCCTCCCGGTCGTAGAAAACGGGCGTTTGGTCGGCATCATCTCGCTCGGCGATTTGGCGACGAACCGCTATTCTGATGAACGCGCGGGTCGTGCGTTAAGCGAGATTTCCGAACAAGACGCCATCCATTGACAAACGCAACGGACACGGCTTCTTTCGAGGAGGAGCGCTCTTTTTGGGTGTCCTCTTTTTTTTGCCTCTAAAAAACGGCTATAATGGCAATAAGGAGATTGCGCAGAAAGCGGGAGTTGCCGTGTGAAATGGTTTTTCCTTTTTTTGTTTTTCTTGATTGGATTGTATTATTTTGCGCCGAGTCCGTCACCCCCGAGCCCCCCGGAGCAGCCAGAGACGAATCGATACATGTTGAAAGAGCCGAAGGCGTCGGCCGGCATCGTTGCGTTGATCGGGCAATCGGTGCAAGAGGCGAAAAAACGGCTTGGCGCTCCAGACCGAATCGACCCGTCAGCTTACGGATATGACTGGTGGGTGTACAGCCGTCGACCTGAGTCGTACGTGCAGATTGGCATCTTGCGCGGTCGCGTCGTCACCGCTCTTGTCGGCGGAGAGAAGGTGAACGTTGAACCGTTTGCGGTCGGCCAGCGGTTGCAGACGATTTTTCAAACGATGCCGGTGCTATCGAACATTGAGATTAAGCTAGGCAGCGGGACATACCGGTTTGAGCTGTCTGAACAAGATTACTCATCAAGGCCGGTTGTCAAAGTGGGCAGCGTTTACGCTCAGCTGTATGTTGACCGCTTTACCGGCGAGGTGGCGGCGATCCGCCTGATGGATGCAGAAACGTTCGTCAAGTTGCGGCCGTACGAGCTCGTTTACCGCGGCAGCCTGCCGGCGGCCGCGCCGCTGTCGGAAGAAAAGCGACAGGTTGTTGATGCGGCCAACGCGAAGCAAATTTTTGACTGGACGAATTTGATCCGCCATCGCCACGGGCTTTCCTCTCTCGTATGGGATGACAAGGCCGCTGCCGCTGCGGAAAAACATAGCCGAGATATGCATGATCACCGGTTTTTCTCCCATGAGTCGCCGCAGTATGGCGATTTATCGAAGCGGCTTGGCGCGCTTCACATTCCGTTCCAGCTTGCCGGGGAAAATATCGCTGCCCATCAAGTCGATGGCGTTGAGGCGACCATCGGATGGCTGAACAGCCAAAACCATCGGAACATGATGTTGAACGAAGAGTTCACTCACTTGGGCGTTGGCGTCTACGCCGATTACTATACGCAAAACTTCTTTACGCCGCTCTAAAAATTGGGCGCACCTCTCTGTGTTGGATGCGATATGATATGGCAGATAGGCATGAGTGGACGAAAGGGATGAGAACCGCCATGGTCAAGCCTCTGCATCCTTCCGTTGAACAGTTTAAACAGTTTGTGAAAAAACATCCAAAAATCATCCAGGAGGTGCGCAGTGGCAAAAAGACGTGGAAACAAGTGTATGAGGATTGGTATTTGTTCGGGGAAGACGATGACATATGGGAGCCGTATCGGGAAACAAACGGTGCGGCAAAAGAGGAGGAAAAAGGAACGAACAAATGGATCGATAAGCTCGCGGCTATGCTTGGACAGATCGATGCAGCTGATGTGCAAAAACATTTGGTGAACGTCCAGCAGGCGATCGCGGCGATTCAGAGCATTCTTTCCGAATTTCAAGGGGTCGGTCAAGAACAAAGAAACAAAGAAGCGCATCCGTTTTCGTTCCGCAAAGATTAAAGGGTGGTGGCGATGAGGAAAGATGTATGGCAATACGTGCAAGGAACTCCGATGTTGCGCGCGTTTTTGCGCGAACAGCCGCGCTGGTACCGGCTCCTTGCCCGCCGTCCGCATGAACTGTCGATGTTCCAATTGGCCGCCTTGCGCCACTATGAGCTGACGATCCCTGACAAAGTGGAAAAAATATCCCAATCGTTGCAAATGGCGTCGCTTATGTGGCAAATGTTTAAAGCCATGCGCGACTAATCGGGCGGCCAATGGCAAAGACTAGTTTCGAAAGGGAGTGATGTCTTTGCCAAAGTGGTTCGCATGGTTTGCGGCTGTCATATTGCTTGCGGCGTATGCCTTCTTTGAGCCGGCGTCGTCATCCTCCGCTCACGCCGAAGCAGTGGGCGGTCCGCTTCAGGTGAAGCATGAAGTGAAAGGAAGTGACGTATTCATTGAATGTGTTGCCGTCCACTTTCCGTTCCGCAAAGGGAGCGGCGGCGGACACATTCATGTCTATGTCAACGGTCAAAAAATGACGGAAGTATACACGGCCGCCTTTATTGTGCGCGGTTTGCCGAGCGGGAAACATACCATCCGTCTTGAGCTCGTCTACAATGATGGGAAAGCAACCGGCATGACGCACGAATTTGATGTCGCCATCCGATAGAGATGACGACGATCGTTTAAAAGGCGGACAGAGGCGATTCGGCACAGTCTGGATCGCCTTTTTTGTTTGCTTCTTTGCTATCTCTTTCCTTTTCCTTTTCTTTTCGTTCATGGTATGATGGGTAATGGAGGTGCCATTTGGTGAAGATTGCGACTCTCGAGCGCATCGAGATTTTAGATAAAGCAGAAGCGTTGGCTAAAATGATTGTCGAGTCGGACGTGGCGGACGAATACCGCCGCGCCTTTTGGCGGCTGAAGCAAGACCGCCGCGCCCAGCAGCTAATCGCTCGCTTTGTCAAGCTGAAGGAGCGCTACGAAGAAGTGCAGCGCTTCGGAAAATACCATCCTGATTACCGCGACGTGATGAAAGAAGTGCGCGAAGCGAAGCGGGAGCTCGATTTGCATGAGACGGTCGCCGCCTTTAAGGAGGCAGAGAAGGCGATGCAAGAGTTGCTTGATGAGATCAGCGTGCTGATCGGCAAAGCGGTGTCCGAACATGTGAAAGTGCCGACCGGAAATCCATACTTTTTGTCGGCGGGCTGTTCCGGTGGCTGCGGGGCGGGCGGGAGCTGCGGCTGCCGCACATAAAAAAAGGGGAAGGGACTATGTTTCCAAAACGGCAAGGGATTATCGTTTGGCTTCATTCGCTGAAATATGGGAAACAGTTGCGCAGGTTCGGCAACATTCATTACATTTCCAAACGGCTGAAGTATGCGGTTCTGTATTGCGATATGGAGCAAGTCGACCATGTCATGAAAAAGCTCGCCTCGCTTCCGTTCGTCAAGCGGGTCGAGCCGTCGTACCGCCCATTTTTAAAACTGGAATTTGAATCGAAAGGGGAGAAGGAAAAAGACTCCCCGTATCCGCTTGGATGAAGGAAAACAGCGGGTCGAAAAAGGCCGACGCCGGCTTTTCGGCCTGCTGTTTCTTTGTTTACTGCAGCGGCGGGATGAAGCGATTCATCCGCATAATGCCGATCAAATGTTGGTAATATAAATCGAGTTCAGCGAACATCGTCGATGGCTTAACATCAAGATGAATGACGTCTATGCCCAGCTCCTTTGCGGTTTCCATAAATAGTTCGTACCGTTTGTTTGGCTTGACGGACGGATCGGGAATGCCTTCACGGCAAATGTAAAGCGGCTGGAAATCGCCGGGATCCGTCGGATGAAGGACAACGGCCAAGGAGACGACCGCCTGGCCTTTTTTCACCGTATGGAAGACAAAGAATCCGGACAAACGATGGCGGTTGGCCTTCGCCAATGCAATCAGCTCATATATATCGGAATATCCTTCGCCAAGTTCGATAAATCGTTGGATCATGAATCGTTCCCCCTTGCAAGCATCGTCCACCCTTAACTTTACCGGCCATCTTCGCGAATTGCAATCAAAAAAAACCTTGCGGAAATGAACCCGCAAGGCCCTTTCCAGTTCCTTGCCTCCGCGCAGGGCGGAACAAGGATCGGAAAGAATAAAGAAAAGGGAGAGGAGAAACCGGAGGAAGAACTTATGGGGAAACGTAAGTCTTCTCCGTCACTGGCAACAACGCACTAAGCGTGTTGCCATTACTCATTATGGACCATTTGCCGATTTCTATACATGAATGGCGAAAAAATTCCGTAGTTTGACGATCATCAACTTTATGGTAAGATTACCATGAAAACAACGAATCAAATGGATGACAAGGCCACCTTGAAACGGTGAATTGGGTGAAGGCGATGAGAGTGATTTCCGGGACATGCAAAGGACGGCGTCTGCAAGCGGTTCCAGGGATGTCGACACGGCCGACGACCGATAAAGTCAAAGAAGCGATCTTTAATATGATCGGGCCATATTTCTCAGGCGGCAACGGTCTTGATTTGTTTGCTGGCAGCGGCGGATTGGGCATCGAGGCGCTCAGCCGAGGAATCGAGCGCGTCATTTTCGTCGATCATGACAGGAAAGCGGTGCAGACGGTCCGAAAAAACCTGGCGGCCTGCGGGCTTGAGAAGCGGGCGGAAATTTACTGCAACGACGCCGAGCGGGCGCTGAAGGCAGCAGCGAAGCGCGGCCTCCGCTTTGCGGTTATTTTCCTTGATCCGCCGTACAAAGAGAAACAGTGGCCGACGTTGCTGTCGTCGATCGCCGAGCGTCAGTTGCTGGAGCCGCACGGCGTCGTCGTCGCTGAACACTCGGCGGAGGCGGAGCTGCCGGAGGAGGTCGGCGGCCTGACACGATGGAAGCGGGAAACATACGGTATCACCGGTGTGACGATTTATAGATGGGAAGGGGATGGAAGCGATGGCGAGCATTGCGGTTTGCCCCGGGAGCTTTGACCCTGTGACGTACGGGCATTTGGATATTATTAAACGAGGGGCGAAAGTGTTTGATCAAGTGTATGTGGCGGTGTTGAACAACTCGTCGAAAAAGCCGCTGTTTACTGTCGAGGAGCGGATCGAGCTGCTTCGTGAGGTGACGCGGACGCTTCCGAACGTCCATGTCGAAGCGTTTCACGGCCTGCTTGTTGATTATGCCCGCAGCAAAAAAGCGAATGCCATTTTGCGCGGCTTGCGCGCTGTGTCCGATTTCGAATACGAAATGCAAATTACGTCGATGAACCGCGTTCTTGATGAAAACATTGAAACGTTTTTTATGATGACGAACAGCCAGTATGCGTTTTTAAGCTCGAGCATCGTCAAAGAAGTGGCGAAATACAACGGCGATATTTCCGAGCTTGTGCCCCCGGTTGTTGAGCAGGCGCTGAAGCGGAAATTTGCGTCCACGGCCGCTGATTGACGCTTCCTTATGAAAGCCGCTTAAGCGAACGTTGCAGTCGGAGCCGGCCCGGTTTTGCCGTCAAGGGCGGCTCACGGCCGAGACGACGCGAGCCGCACCGATGGCTTTTTGCTGCCAAAAAGCTGGGCGCTCAAGCGTCTTATGAGCGCCCGCGCGGTTCACTGGCCGCCTTGATGACGAGCCATATATAAAGGCAAAGGAACAACAGTGTCAAGAGCGGCCCGTATTGCTGCAGCAACCGCCAGCCTTCATTCCAAGCGACGTCTTTGGCGGCGTGAAGAAACGCTGGGATGTTAGTCGGCATTCCGCCGGCTGTTTTGATGTACAACGGTTTCCAAAGCAAGTATGTAAAGGAAGCGGCAAACACTCCGTGCAGCAAACGCGCGATGAAAAACGGCTGAAAGCGGATGTTCGCTTCGGCGAGAATGCTGGCGACTTGCGCTTGGACGGAAAAACCGCCGAAAGCGAGGACGAAGCTTGTGGCCACTGCTTTTTCCATCAGCATCGCCTCATCGGTTTGACTGATCATTTGGCTGCCGAGTGTAATTTCAAACAAGCCGGAAAACACTGGGATGTCAAGCTGCTCCGGCAGCTGGGCAAGGCGGAGCAGATGGCGCAGCAATGGGGCAAGCTGTTCGGTCAAATGCATCATATACAGCAGTTTATTCATAACCGAAAAGAGAATAATAAAACCGCCGATCATTAACAGTGTTTGGACAGAAGAACGCACGGCGTCGCCAAGAAGTTTGCCAAGCGGCTGTTCGTTTTTCAGTCGCGTGCGGTGCAGTGTGCGCAGCGCATACGGGAGCGAAAATGAGCGTGGCTGCCGCTTCGCTTGCCTCTGTTCTTTTCGGATGCCGTGAAAGCGCATGATCAGCCCAACGCTAATGTTTCCTAAATAGTGGGAAACGGCCAGCACAAGGCCGAGTTGCGGGTTGTTGAAAAATCCCGCTGATACAGCTCCAAAAATAAAAAGTGGGTTGGATGAATTGGTGAACGACGAGAGCCGTTCGGCTTCAATCGTCGTCAGCTGTTTTTCCTGGTACAGGCGGGCGGTCAGCTTGGCTCCAGACGGGTAGCCGGACGCCATTCCCATGGCCCAGGCGAAGCCGCCGACGCCCGGGACGCGAAACAACGGGCGCATGAGCGGCTCGAGCAAGACGCCAAGGAAGCTGACGACGCCGAAGCTGATGAGCAGTTCCGAGACGATGAAAAACGGCAAAAGCGATGGAAAGACGACCTCCCACCACATATTTAAACCGCGAATGGACGCTTCAAGCGACTGTTTTGGATAGCAAATGAGCGAAAACGCAAACAAGGTGGCGGCGGAAGCGAGCAATACGGTTTTCCATTTCGCCCCCCAATTTTGTTTCACTTTTTTCCCCCCTTTTTTGCCGTGCGGTTTCTTGTAGTACAACCTCATATAACCTAATATACGAGCATAGGGGGGCGTTTTAGACCATAAGATGAAAGCGGATAGCGCTGCGACAAAGGGGGGAGGAGGCGTGCCGCCAAAAGTCGGATTGGCGCTCGGGTCGGGAGGAGCGCGCGGGTTCGCCCATCTTGGGGTATTGAAAGTGCTCGAGGAGGAGCATATTCCGATTTCCTATTTGGCCGGCAGCAGCATCGGCGCGCTTGTCGCCGTCCTTTACGCAAGCGGCCATGGCCTCCATCGTCTCTATCGGTTGGCTCAATCGTTTCGACGCAACGATTTTCTTGACTGGACGGTGCCGAAAATGGGGCTGATCGCTGGCGAGCGCATCACGCAGTTTCTTCGCTTGTTGACGAAAGGGAAACGAATCGAGGAGATGTCCCCGCCTGTGGCTGTTGTCGCCGCTGATTTGCGGACAGGAGAGAAAGTCGTGTTTCGGCAAGGGGAAGCAGCCCAGGCGGTGCGGGCGAGCATCTCAATTCCTGGCATTTTTGTGCCGGCGGAGGTGAATGGCAGACTGCTTGTCGACGGCGGCGTCGTCGACCGGGTGCCAGTGTCGGTCGCCCGAGCGATGGGAGCGGATATTGTCATCGCTGTCGATGTCTCTCCGCTCAACACAAAGGCGGAAATTGCGTCGATCGCCGATGTCATTTGGCAGAGCCTCGATATTTTGCAAGCGGAGCTGGTCGCTCACCGTCAGCTCGCCTCAGACGTTATGATCCGGCCGCGAGTCGAACAGTATAGCTCGCGGGCGTTTACAGATATTGAGGAAATCATCGCTCGCGGGGAAGAGGAAGCGCGGAAGCAAGTGGGAGTGATCCGTCAAGCGATTGAACAGTGGAAGGAGTCATCACACGAATGAAGAAACGGACGTATATTGCCCTGTTTTTCTTTGGCGCCGCCCTCATCTTTCTGCTCATTTTTATGAAGCTGCCGTATTATGTGACGATGCCGGGAAGCGCGCAAAGTTTGAAGCCGCTCGTTCACGTGAAAAACGGCGACCGCGATAAGGGAACGTTGATGCTTACGACGGTGCGGATGGGGCGGGCGAATGTGATGGCGTATTTGTTGGCCCATATCCGCCCGTTTTATGAGCTTCATCCGGTCGAGGAGATCAAGCAGGAAGGGGAGAGCGACAAGGAATATACGATGCGCCAGCTTGAGCTCATGGAACAGTCGAAGGAAGCGGCGATCATCGTCGCTTATCGACACGCCGGAAAGCGGGTGTCGTATGAACCTCATGGCGTTTATGTCATGAGCGTCCTCCCGGATATGCCGGCCGCCGGCCGTCTAAAGACCGGCGATCGCATCGTCGCGATCGACGGAAAGCCGCTCGGCACATCGGAGCAGATGGTCAACTACATTCGCGGAAAACAAGCGGGTGATCGCGTCCGCGTCGCATTCATTCGCGGCCGGAAGCGGCAGGAAACAGAGCTCGAGCTGAAGCCGTTTCGACAGCACCCGAACCAAGTCGGCCTTGGGGTGACACTCATGACCGATTATGACGTCCGCACCGACCCGCCGGTTGACGTGGAGTCGGAACAAATCGGCGGACCGTCGGCTGGGCTCATGTTTTCACTTGAAATTTACAACCAACTTGTCGATGAAGATATTACAAAAGGTCATAAAATCGCCGGCACCGGGACGATTGATCTTGACGGAAACGTCGGGCCGATCGGCGGTGTTTCGCAAAAAGTCGTGGCCGCTGACCGCGAAGGAGCCGAGGTGTTTTTCGCCCCGAACGAACATGGTGCGCCGACGTCAAACTATCGAGAGGCGGTGCGGACGGCGAAAAAAATCGGGACGCATATGAAAATCGTCCCGGTCGATACGTTCGACGAGGCAGTTCGTTATTTGCGTTCGATGCCGGAAACGTAAATCGGCGCCGTGGCGTATTCTTCTTTCAGCGCGGCGCTGTAGAGCGGCTCCGGAAAAGCGGCGGCGTACACAGCTGCCGCTCTTTTTTCTTGCTCATAAAGAGGGTCGCCGTTGAGTTTGGGTGCTCTGGCGACGAGCGGGAGCGCGGCGCTTTTTTTCACCTGCTTTAAGTAGCGGCGGCCGGTTTCACTCATGCCGAGCAGCCGGATATAGGTCGGGTTGGCCGCTTTGGCTTGCTCCTCCTTTGTGAAATTCGTCAACACATGCGCGCATAGGCGTTGCAGCCTTGTCCAGGTGTATCGCTTCGTTTTGACAGCGGCGATGAAGGCGGCAAACGTTTCGGCGTGGGTGATGTGTTGCTTCAGCCGGTGTTCGATCCCTTCCTCCACGCCGGCGATGCGGCGCAAGTCGGCCTCTGTGGCGGTCAACAGCCGATATTTTAGGAGTGGAAAATACACTTCCCAATCGTGAAAGCGCCCGTATGTCTCCCGGTATTGGCGGAGTTGTTCGAGCGCAGCGGGCGGAACGTACGCCGCGATTGATTCGAGCCGCCCGGTTTGTCGCAATGTTTTCCGCAGGCTGGTGGCGCTCGCAATCGACGGGTGGGAAAATGATTCGTCATGATAGCCGGCGGCCAGCCGCGGAATCGTGCGCGGCATCATCGCCAGCTTGTTTTGCCAAATGGCTTTCACATACGCAAAACCAAGCACGTTGTTGGGCTTGGACAAATCAAGCGGAGCGGCGCCGAACGTTTGCCACGCTTCAGCGGCGGCTTTCGGAAAGCTTTGTCCGCGCGAAAGCCCGGTGCGGATGAGAGAATCGAACGTTTCCTTCTGTTCAAGCCATGTTTGGGCCGCGGATAAAAAAGCGGAAATTTCCCCCGATTCGCTGCCAAAGCAAAGCTCTTGGCAGCCGATCGCCGCAAGCAGCTGCACCGCCCCATGAGCGAACTGTTCAGCCGCTTGCACAGCGAAGGCGTACGGCAGCTCGATGACCACATCTACGCCGGCGGCGAGCGCCATTTTGGCCCGCGCCCATTTGGAGACGATGGCCGGCTCACCGCGTTGCAAGAAGTTTCCGCTCATGACGGCGATCAAACAGTCCGCATTTGTCTTTTGCCTCGTTTCGTTCAAATGGTGGAAATGACCGTTGTGAAACGGGTTGTATTCCACGATCACGCCGACGGCTTTCACCTTTTTTCGCTCCTTTCATGGCGATTCGCGCGGCTTGGCCGCAACGAAATGGCTGTCTATTCGATCTGAATTTAGTATGGAATATACGACGGCGAAGATCAACGGCAACATGCGGTGAGAACAACAAAAGAAACGAAGCGGTCGACCGTTTTCCAATGTCCGCGCGCCGACCGTGCATGTTCGGAATGGCATTTGGACATGATGGGAGTATGCCGTTCTTTTCCAAGGAATGAGTGGTTGTAAAGAAAAAACATTGACAAAACTAGAAACGAAACGTATAATTTTATTCGTTGCCTTGAGGTGATGATATGAAATGGACGGTCCAACAGCTTCGCCGTTTTCAACATAAGGAAATGGCGATTGATGAGACGGTCGATGTGTCCGATTTAAAACAAATTGACACGTTGATCCGCGATATTTCGCCGGTGCACGTCCAAGGAAAAGCGGATGTCGGGTCGACAAAATTCACGTTTCATTTGACATTGTCCGGAACGATGGTGTTGCCTTGCTCGCGGACGCTTGTCGATGTGACGTATCCGTTTTCCATTCAGACGACGGAGACGTTTTTTGCGGATGGCAGCGGCATCGTGGAGACCGATGAGGACACCCATATGGTGGCGGGGGACACGATTGATTTGAACCCCATCATCCGCGAGTTGATTTTGCTTGAAATCCCGTTGCAGCTGATCGCCGAAGGACCGGTTGCCGGCGGCGCGCCGCAACATGGGGAAGGATGGGACGTTCTGTCGGAAGAAGAATGGGAGAAAGCGATGCAAGAGCGGGAACAGAAAGTAGATCCTCGCCTTGCAGGGCTGGCCAAGTTTTTCGAGGAAAAACGAGAGGAATGATCGTGAGTCGGCGTTGCCGGCCGATGGCGCCTATGGCGCGCCGTCCGGCAGCCGCCTTGTGTGCCGGCGGACGGCGGCCTTGAGGTTGGCTGGTCCGCCGGCATGGATATGCCAAAATGCGCCCGACAAGGAGGTGGGAATGATGGCAGTACCTTTTAGAAGAACATCGAAAACGAGAAAACGGCTGCGCCGCACGCACTTTAAACTGCAAGTGCCAGGCATGGTGCAATGCCCGAACTGCGGCGAATGGAAATTGGCGCACCGCGTCTGCAAAGCATGCGGAACATACAAAGGAAGAGATGTCGTCAACAAATAATGGCCGACATCGAACGACAGGCTGTCCGAAAAGAGGACAGCCTTTTTGATTGTCTGCAAAAAATCAGTTGTTCGTCCAGGCGGCAGTTTTTTTCGGCGTGAGGCAGGAAATTGAAGAGAACGTGCCCAATTCATTGATGAAGAAAGGAGAGACGTGCTGATGGAAGCGATGTTGGAGCATCACGACGGCATTGCGCTGTTTACAATTTGCCGTCCAGAGAAACGGAATGCGATCAATTTTGCCGTGATGGGGGCGCTTGAGGAGGCGATGGAACAGGCGGCGGCTGATCCACAGGTGAAAGTGTTCGCCATTACCGGTGCCGGCAGCGAGGCGTTTTGCTCCGGCGGCGATTTGAGCGAGTTTGGGCATTTGCGCGGCACGGAGGCAAGACAGATGCTCATGCGCATGGGAGAGCTGCTGTACAGGCTGCTGACGTTTCCGAAGCCGACGGCCGCCCTTGTCAACGGAACAGCGATGGGGGGCGGCTGCGAGCTGGCGACCGCTTGCGATTTTCGCTTTGCCAAAGAAGGAAGCCGGATCGGATTTGTGCAAGGTCGACTTGGCATTACGACCGGCTGGGGAGGAGCTTCGATGCTGTTTGCCAAACTTCCGTACGGGCGGGCGCTTGATGTATTGCTGCGCGCCGAGCCGATGACGGCGGAGGCGATGGAAGCGTGCGGTTGGGTTGACGCCATCCTACCAGCCGAACATTGGCACGAACAATGGCGTGAACGGCTGGCGCCTTATGCGGAGCGATCGCTTTCCGTCTTGCAGGCATATAAGGCCGCAGCTGGCGAAAAATGGCGAACAACTTGGTTTCGAGAGCAGTTCTTCGCCGAGATCGCCCGTTGCGCCGAGCTGTGGGGGTCGGCCGAACATGAACAGGCATTGCGTCCTTTTTTGTGTAAGAAGTAATTTTTTCCTTCTACCGTTTCTACTAGCCGCATACATATAATGACAAAGCGGCGATAAGGGGGGAAGGGGATGACGGGAGTACGTCAAGACGCATGGACGAAAGAAGAGGATGAGTTGTTGGCGAATGTTGTGCTTCAGTATATTCGCGAAGGCGGCACCCAACTGGAGGCGTTTGCCGAAGTCGGGCGGCGCTTGTCGCGGACGGCGGCAGCGTGCGGATTTCGCTGGAATTCGTGCGTTCGCAAGCAGTACAAGGAGGAGATCGAGCAAGCCAAGCAAGAACGGAAGATGCGAAAAAAAGAAACCTCATCAACGAAGGAAAGCGAGGGGCAGGCGAAGGTGGAAGCGGCAGTCAAAAGCCATTTGTCATGGGCGGAAGTGCTGGCCTTTTTGCAAGCTGAGGAGCAAAAGGCGCGCGACGCCCGACGGACGGCCGATGAAAACCGGGCGCTCAAAAATGACATGGAGCAGCTGCAGCAAATGGTAACGAAGTTGCAAATGGAAAAAGAATCGCTGCAAAAACAACTAGCTGTGATCCAGGAGGAGTATAAAACGCTGCTTTCCATTATGGAGCGGGCGCGCAGAATGGTGACAGACAGCGGGAAACCGGCGCCGAATGCAGTGGCTGAAGGCGTCGACGAAGGGTAAAGGCTGGCTTTTCGCCGGCTTTTTTTCTTAACGGAAGAAGAAGATCTCTGCTAAAATAAGGCTAACGCCATGTTGCAAGAAAGCGGGGGAGAAGGATTGAACATTGGGATTGTCGGCGGCGGAGCAATCGGATTGCTGCTCGCCGCTTATCTTGGGCGGCGCCATGGGGTGACGGTCTATACGAGGCGTCCGTCCCAAGCAAGGCAGCTTGCCGAGCATGGTGTGGCGCTGAAAAAAGATGGCGAGACATCGGTCGTGGCGGTGCGCGCGCAGCCGTTTGCTGGAGCAGAGCTGGACGAGCCGCTCGTGTTTGTGACCGTCAAACAGTACGATCTCGCTTCCGTCTGTGCGCAAATCGACGCGTTTCGCCGCGTTCGCACGCTCGTTTTTTTGCAAAACGGCATGGGGCATCTCGAGCAGTTGACGATGTTTGCCGACAAAAATGTCCTCGTCGGCGTCGTGGAGCATGGTGCCATGAAGCTGGATGACCGGACGGTGGCGCATACGGGCGTCGGAAAGCTGACACTTGCTTCCCGCTATGGTTCATTTGGCGACGCCCGGGAGCTTCGGGAAGGGGAGCGCGGCTTTCCGATCGAATGGGCGGATGATTGGGAGCGCATTCTTGTGGACAAGCTTGTTGTCAACGCAGTCATCAATCCGCTCACCGCTCTATTGCAAGTGAAAAACGGGGCGCTGCTAGAAACGGCTCCGTACCGCGATATGATGAGGCAGCTGTTTGATGAGGTGCAGAACGTGCTGCCGCTTGAAGACGCTAATCGGGCGTGGGAGCGTGTCGTCCGCATATGCCGAAAAACAGCAGACAACTATTCGTCGATGTATATGGACTTGGCGAACGGGCGCCGGACGGAGATTGACGCCATTTTGGGCTATGTGTTGAAACAAGGGGAGGCGCGCGGCGCTATGCTGCCGGTCGTCCGCTTTGTCTTTTGCGCGGTGAAAGGGAAGGAAGGGGGAGAGATGGATGGATGATTGGCTCGCTTCGACGATAGCGACGTTTGTGACCGCGCCGCTTTTGCTGTTTTTGCTCGTCTACTTCGGAGCACGCTTGGTCGGCAGGCGAAGGCGGGCAGCGTTTTATGCCGCGGTCAACGCTGCGACTGCTTTGTTCATCGCCGCTGTCTATTTTTTGCTGACAGTGCTGTTTAGAAAATCGTACTTCGTTCCTCTTCTTCTCTTTTTGTTTGGTCTGCACGCGGCAATCGCGCTTGGCTATTGGCGGAAAAAAGCGGACTTTCGTTTGCGGACGGTGTTCCGCGTCTTTTGGCGGGCGAGTTTTCTCATTTTTGCCTCTCTTTACGCCGGGCTGCTTGTATACGGAATGGTCATGCGCGTTGCGATGAGCCTTTAGTGTGGCCGAGCAAGCTTTTTTTCTCTTGGCCATAAACGTGCTATACTCATGAAAGAATACATAAGAAAGGGAGTTTTTCGCCATGGAAGTTCGCGAAATTCCGTTGCCAGCGGCGACGAAATTGGCGGCTGATTACATAACCGGCGCGTTTCCAGCAGAGAACGGCTTCGCTTATGCCCAGACGGACGATGAAGCGTTTTGTCGGCGGTTGGCCTATTTGGAAGGAAGAACGTATGACCGAGAAGGGCTTGCCGACTATTTGCACGCTTATCACCGGCGCTTCGCGGCGAGCGCGGCTGCGATGGCAAACATTGAGAAACTGCGCAACGAGCGAAGCGTCGTCATTGTTGGAGGCCAGCAAGCCGGGCTGTTGACCGGGCCGCTGTATACGATTTATAAGATCATCACGATCATCCAGCTTGCCAAAGAGCAGGAGCGGAAACTGGGCGTGCCGGTCGTACCGCTGTTTTGGATCGCTGGCGAAGATCATGACATCGCGGAAATCAATCACGTTTATGTTGTTGAGGAAGGAGAAGTAAAAAAAGCAACGTACCCACACAAAACGAACGAAAAACGGATGGCTGCCGATGTGCCGCTGGACCGGATGGCTGCGAAAGAGTGGGTCGAGCGCGTCGTCAAAACGTATGGGGAAACGGACGTGACGAATGAGCTGCTTTCCTTTTTGTTATCGTGTCTTGATGAGGCACGCACGTTTGTCGACTTTTTTGCCGCCATTGTGCTCCGGCTGTTCGCTGATCACGGCTTAGTTGTTTTGAACGCTGGCGATGCGGCGGTGCGGCTGCTTGAGCGCCGCTTTTTCGCCGCGCTCATTGAACGCCATCGCGATGTGACGGCCGCGGTGCTTGCTCAGCAAGAGGCGTTGCGCGCGCTCGGATATGCGCCGCTGATTGAAATCGGTCGTGACGCGGCCAACTTGTTTTATTACGACGGCCGTGAACGTTCGCTTTTGCAGTATGATGAGGAACGCGGCCTGTTTCACAATAAGGCGGGAACTCTCGTTTGGACAAGAGAAGAGCTCCTTGAGCTTGCGGAAACGAATCCGGCCCGTTTCAGCAACAATGTCGTCACTCGTCCGCTCATGCAAGAGCATTTGCTGCCGACGCTCGCTTTCGTTGCCGGACCGGGGGAGGTCGCTTATTGGGCGGAATTGAAAGAGGCGTTTCCGCTGTTCGGATTCGAAATGCCGCCGGTCGTGCCGCGTCTGCAGGCGACGATTGTCAGCCGTTCGCTGCAAACCGACCTGTCCGATATCGGCCTTGAGGTGGTTGACGTATTGACTGGGCGGCTCGATGAAGCAAAGCGGGAGTGGCGCGAGGCGACTGCTCAAGCGCCGCTTGCTTCAGCATTTGCCAAAGCGAAGGCGGACATTGACGCGGCGCACCGTCCGCTCCGTGAGCTTGGGGTGGCGATTGATCGCGGATTGGAGGGATTGGTGGCGAAAAATGCCGCCATCATTCAGGCGCAAATCGAGTTTCTTCAGCAAGCGCTCGAGCGGGCGCTGTTGCGCAAACATGAGACGGAGTGGCGGAAATTTTGGCGCATTGAGACGTCGCTTCGGCCGAACGGCGCGCTCCAGGAGAGGGTTTGGAACGTGTTTTATTACATCAATCGCTACGGATTTGATTTTGTAGAAAAACTTCTGGCCATTCGCAGTCTTGGCAATGGAATGCATAAAATTGTATATATGTGAGGCTTTTTCAAAGAAAAAGTCGAAAAGAAACATCCTGCTTTGAGCAGGATTTTCTTTTTTGTGAAATGAACTGTAAAAAAACAATATTCACAAAATGGGAATAAAAGTAAAGGGGTGAAGCCGCCAGGATGGCCGTGATTGGTCCGTCCGACAAAAAGAAACAAAAAAGGACGTTTTTTTACAAAAAAAGCTAAAATTTTGTCCGTCTTTGCGATATAATAAGAAGGCGGCCACTGGCTGATGTGAGTGTGGCTGGCAACAGCGAAGGTGGTGGACATGTGTTTCAACATACAACAGTATTGCTGAAAGAGGCAGTCGATGGGTTGAATATCCGCCCTGACGGCATTTACGTCGATTGTACGCTGGGCGGCGGCGGCCATAGCGAATATTTGCTCTCCCGTTTGTCGGCACGTGGGAAGCTGTTTGCCTTTGACCAAGACGAAGCCGCCATCATGCATGCGCGCGAACGGCTCGCCCGCTACGGCCGGCAAGTGCAGTTTGTGCACCGGAACTTCCGGTTTTTGCAAGAGGAGCTTTCGGCGCTTGGCGTCAAGTCCGTCGATGGCGTCTTGTTTGATTTAGGGGTTTCTTCGCCTCAGCTCGACGAACCCGAGCGTGGCTTTAGTTATCAACACGATGCGCCGCTTGATATGCGGATGGACCGCAAGCAGCGGCTGACGGCGGCGGAGATTGTCAACCGCTGGCCATACGAGGAGCTCGTCCGCATCTTTTTCCGTTACGGCGAAGAGAAGTTTTCGAAGCAAGTGGCGCGCAAAATCGAGGAAGTGCGCCGCACAAGGCCGATTCAAACGACGGGGGAGCTCGTTGATGTGATCAAGGAAGCGATTCCCGCCCCGGCGCGCCGCAGCGGCGGACACCCGGCCAAACGCATTTTTCAGGCGCTTCGCATCGCGGTCAACGACGAACTTGAGGCGTTTCGCGAGGCGCTCGAGCAGGCGATCGAACTGCTTGCATCCGGCGGCCGGGTGAGCGTCATTACGTTTCATTCGCTTGAAGACCGCATTTGCAAAGAAACGTTTAAAAAGGCGAGCGAAAGCCCGCCGTTGCCCCCGGGGCTTCCGGTTCTCCCCGACGACTACCGCCCCGTGCTGAAAATCATTACAAAAAAACCGATCGTTCCTTCCGAGGAAGAGCTCGAACGAAACCGTCGCGCCCGTTCCGCCAAACTCCGCATTGCCGAAAAGCTGTAGATGACGAAAATAGCCGGGAAACACAACCAAATTTCAATGCGGGCGCCGCCCATTGCGGCGAAAAACGAATGCATGGAGAAACAGGAGGGGAAAAATGTGAACGACGCAGCAGTCAAAGTCGCGCGCGAACAACGACATCCGGCGTCACCGCCAAGCCCGAAGACGCGGCGGAAGCAGCGCTTTCGCCTGTCACTGGCTGAAAAGATGCTGTTTGTGTTGTTTGGCTTGTTTATTTTCTATGCGGCGGTTCATATCGTCTCGAACCAAGTGCGTATTTACGAATTGAACAAAGGGGTGCAAAAGCTCGAGACGTCGATTGACGAGCAGAAAAAGGAGAACAATGACCTATATGTCGAGGTGCAACGGCTGAGCGCGTACGAGCGCATTTTGCAAAAGGCAAAAGAGCTCGGTTTGTCGCTCAACGAAAACCATGTGAAAGTTGTGCAGGAATGATCGGCGATGGAGGCAAGAAAGCATCGCAACACCCATCAAGGAGCGTTCATCCTGTTTTGCCTGTTCGGCTTCCTCTTTTCTCTGTTGTTCGCCCGCTTTGTGCAGCTTGAATGGACCGGCAAAGCGGACGGCCAAACGCTGGCTGTGATCGCGGAGCGGCAGCACCAACAAACGCGGACGATCAAGGCGAAGCGCGGAACGATTTTCGACCGCAACGGCGCCGTTTTGGCTGAAGATGTGCCGTCGTATACAGTTGTGGCCGTTTTGGATCCGAAGATGACAACCGATCCGGATCATCCGCACCATGTGGTCGATCCGAAAAAAACAGCGGAACAACTCGCCCCGCTTCTTGGCATGGACGTCGAGGAGATGGAGCGCATTTTGACCAAAAAAGCGAAGCAAGTCGAGTTTGGGTCCTACGGCCGCAACATTAGTTTTGAGCTGAAACGGAAAATCGAAGCGCTCCATTTGCCAGGCATCGTTTTCATCCGCGACACGAGCCGGTTTTATCCGAACGGTGTGTTTGCGTCGCACGTCATCGGCTATGCGCAAAAAAATGAAGCCAACGACACAGTCGGCAAAATGGGGGTGGAAAAAGAACTTGACCGGTATTTGCGTGAAAAAGACGGCTATGTGTCATTTGCCAGCGACGCAAAAGGCTTCCGCCTCCCTGGGGGGAAAGAGCGCATTGTCAAGCCGGACAATGGGTCAAACGTCTATTTGACGATCGACGGAAAGATTCAATCGTTTTTGGAAGATGCGATGAGCAGTGTCGAGAAGCAATACAAGCCGAAAAAAATGATCGCCATCGTCGCTGATCCAAAAACAGGGAAAATTTTGGCGATGGCGACGCGTCCAAGCTTCGACCCAAACAAGCGTGATATTACGAACTTTTTAAATGACGCCATTTCCTATCCATATGAGCCGGGATCGACGATGAAAGTGTTCACGCTCGCGGCGGCCATCAACGAAGGAGTGTATAACGGCAACGAAACGTATCGCTCCGGTTCCTACAAAGTGGGGCCGAACACGATCCGCGACCATAACGATGTCGGCTGGGGGACGATCACGTTTAATGAAGGGGTGCAGCGCTCTTCAAACGTCGCCTTTTCGATTTTAGTGAAAGAAAAGCTTGGCGAAGATCGGTTTTTGCAATATTTGCACCGTTTCCATTTTGACCGGAAAACGGGCATCGATTTGCCGAACGAAGCGGTCGGGCAAATCCGCTATCGCTACCCGATTGAACGAATTACGACCGGATTCGGCCAAGGGACATCGGTGACGCCAATCCAGCAAATCCAAGCGGCGACGGCGATCGCCAACGATGGGAAAATGATGAAGCCGTATGTCATCGAGAAAGTCATCGACCCAGACAGCGGCAAAGTCGTGCTCGATCATGGACCGACCGTGGTCGGCGAGCCGATTACGGCGGAAACCGCCCGCAAAGTGCGCGCCATTTTAGAGACGGTCGTCACGTCCGAGCACGGCACCGGCCGTCCGTACCAAATCAACGGCTACCGCGTCGCCGGCAAAACGGGGACGGCGCAAATTCCGTCGGCTTCCGGGGGCTATTTGACCGGACGGGAAAACTACATTTTTTCGTTTTTAGGCATGGCGCCGACGGATGATCCGAAGCTTCTCATGTATGTCGCGGTTCAACAGCCGCACCTTGATGTGACCGAAACGGGAGCGGCGCCGGTGTCGCAAATTTTTACGACGGTGATGAAAAGCAGTTTGCAATATTTGCATATTGAACCGAACGGGGAAAAACAAATGAAAGCAAAGACTGCAAAACCGCAGGCGCTTGATTCATGGATCGGCCAGCCGGCGGCTTCGGCAGCCAAGCAGCTGAAGGAAAAGGGATATGTGCCGGTCGTGATCGGAAGCGGCAAATATGTTGAGCAGCAGCTTCCGCAAGGCGGCGATCACATTCTTTTGGGCGAACGGGTCGTGTTGAAAACGGACGGGGCGGCAACGATGCCGGATTTGCGCGGCTTCTCGCTGCGTGATGCTATGAAAGTGGCCAACGTTCTGGGCTTGCGTCCGAGCACGAAAGGGACCGGCTACGTCGTCAGCCAAAACATTCGTCCGGGAGCGGAGGTGCGAAAAGGCGATTATTTAATTGTTGAATTAGCTCCGCCGCGCCAATGGGAGAAAGCGGCGGCGGAGAAGGAGAAAGAGGCGGCTTTACGGAAAGAAACCGAGCCGCACGAATGATGTTTGCCGTTCTATAACGGGGCGTACAAGCATATAGTGGAACGAGCCCACCATGAAGGAGGTTCCGCCATATGCGCGTATCGTACGTTACCGTGCGCAAGCGGTTGACGATCGTGTTTTTGATCGGGATTTTGATCTTTGCCATTATCGATCTCCGTCTCGGCTACGTCCAATTTTGGCTCGGCGATCTATTAGCGGAACGGGCGAAAGGGCTATGGGGCCGGAACATTCCGTTTGAGCCGAAGCGAGGCGAAATTTTGGACCGCAACGGCGTCCCGCTGGCGACGAACATGAGCGCGCCGACGGTGTATGTCATTCCGCGGCAAGTCAAAAACCCGGCAGAGGCGGCGAAAAAGCTGGCCGGGGTGCTGGGCGGTTCGGTCGAATCCATCTATAAACAAATCACGCAAAAAACGTCGATCGTCCGCCTGAAAGAAGGACGGAAAATTTCCGATGAAAAAGCGGCGAATGTGCGCTCCCTCGACTTGGATGGGGTGTATATCGCTGAAGATACGAAGCGCTACTATCCGTTTGGCAGCTATTTGTCGCACGTGCTCGGCTTCACCGGCATTGACAACCAAGGGCTCACCGGGTTGGAGCTGTATTATGACAAGGAGCTGAGGGGCGAGCGCGGCTCCGTGCAGTTTTATTCCGATGCGAAAGGGCGGCGCATGCCCGATATCGCTGATGACTATACGCCGCCGACGGACGGCTTGAATTTGGTGTTGACGATCGATTCGCGCATTCAGACGATCATGGAGCGCGAACTTGACATCGCGGAGGCGAAATACAATCCGGATGGCATCATCGCCATCGCCATGGACCCAAATACGGGTGAAATTTTGGCGATGGCGAGCCGACCGACGTTTGACCCAGCAGATTACCGGAGTGTTCCTCCGGAAATTTACAACCGTAACTTGCCGATTTGGAGCACGTACGAACCGGGATCGACGTTTAAAATCATTACGCTCGCCGCGGCGCTTGAGGAACATAAGGTGAATTTGCTGAAAGACCATTTCTTTGACCCGGGCTACGCCAAAGTAGCCGGCGCTACGCTTCGCTGCTGGAAAAAAGGCGGCCACGGCGATCAGACGTTTTTAGAAGTCGTGCAAAACTCGTGCAACCCGGGGTTTGTCGAGCTTGGCGAGCGGCTTGGAAAGGAGACGTTGTTTCGTTACATTAAGCAATTCGGTTTTGGTGAGAAAACGGGCATCGACTTGCAAGGCGAAGGAACAGGCATTTTGTTTGATTTGAAACGGGTCGGGCCGGTGGAACTGGCAACGACGGCGTTTGGCCAAGGAGTGTCGGTGACGCCGATCCAGCAAGTCGCTGCCGTATCGGCGGCAATCAATGGCGGCATTTTGTACACTCCGTACATTGCCAAGCAGTGGGTTGATCCGGAAACAGGAGAGATCATCCGCCGCAACACGCCAAAAGCGAAACGGCGCGTCATTTCCGAGGAAACATCGAAACAAGTCCGCTACGCACTTGAGAGCGTCGTCGCTCAAGGAACAGGGAAAAAGGCGTATGTCGAAGGGTATCGCGTCGGTGGAAAAACGGGAACGGCGCAAAAGGCGCAAGGCGGCCGCTATTTACAAAACAACCATATCGTTTCGTTCATCGGCTTCGCTCCGGCGGATGACCCGAAGCTTGTCGTGTACGTCGCCGTCGACAACCCGAAAGGAACGGTTCAGTTCGGCGGCACGGTCGCTGCCCCGATTGTAGGAAAAATTATGGAAGATAGTTTGCGCACGTTGGGCGTGAAGCCTCGCAAAGACCAGCTCGAGAAGGAGCGCGACTGGAACGAGCCGAAAGTCATTGAAGTGCCAAACTTGATCGGAATGACAAAAAATGATTTGCAAGAGCAGCTTTTTGACTTAAAATTAGATGTTAGTGGCGAGGGAGATGTCGTTGTGGAACAATCCCCGAAGCCAGGGGCGAAAGTGAAAGAAGGCTCAACGGTCCGCATTTATTTGGCGAAACGCGAAGCGGCGGAAGAACGGTAAGACACGGTAAGACGAACGTGCAAGGGGCGACCGATGCGATGACACATCGGGTTGGTTGTGCCCCTTTTTCCGCTGTCTGCCTAACGGAGCGGACGATTTCGAAGCGAAAGGGATGAACGAAATATGAAACTGCTGACGCTGCTGTCACACTTGCCCGGTTTTTGGGGGCACCATGGAGGCAATCCCGATATCGTGGCGCTCGAAATGGACTCGCGCCGCGTTGCCTCCGGTTCTCTCTTTTTTTGCCTTAAAGGGTTTACAGTAGACGGACACGATTTTGCCGAGGAAGCGGTGGCGCGCGGAGCGGCGGCGATCGTGGCCGAGCGGCCGCTTTCCGTTGATGTTCCCGTTGTTCTTGTGTCGGACAGCCGGCGGGCGATGGCGATTTTAGCGGACGCGTTTTACGGGCGGCCGACCCACCGCCTTCATTTAATCGGAGTGACAGGCACAAACGGCAAGACGACGACAACGTCGATCATCGAACAAATCGCGAGAAAATCCGGCAAGAAAACAGGGCTCATCGGCACGGTTCACATCAAGGTCGGCGACTGCTCCTATCCGGCGGCCAATACGACGCCGGAGTCGCTCATTTTGCAGCGCACGTTTAAACAGATGGTCGATGAAGGAGTGGAGTTTGTCGCCATGGAAGTGTCGTCGCACGCGCTGCACCAAGGGCGGGTGCATGGCTGTGATTACGATGTGGCCGTCTTTACGAACTTAACGCAAGACCATTTGGATTATCACGGGACAATGGAAGAATATCGGAACGCCAAGGGGCTTTTGTTCGCCCAGCTCGGCAACCGCTACGACGAACGGCGGCCGAAATTTGCCGTTCTCAATCATGACGATCCGGTTTCGCAGTATTATAAACATATGACGGCCGCGCCGATCGTCACATACGGAATGAGGGAAAAAAGCGATGTGATGGCGGAACAGATCCGCATAACCGCAGGCGGCATGGCGTTTCGGCTTTGCACGCCGCATGGGTCGACGGCGGTCGAAACGAAACTTGTCGGCTCGTTCAATGTCTATAACATTCTCGCCGCTGCCGCTGCCTGTCTTGTCTCTGGCTTTTCGCTTGAAACGATCGCCGCGGCGCTTGCGGATGTCGAGCCGGTGCCGGGGCGGTTTGAAACGGTTGATGAAGGGCAAAACTTTACGATCATCGTCGATTACGCCCACACACCGGACAGTTTAGAAAATGCCTTAAAAACGGTGCGCCAATTGGCGAAGCGAAACGTCTATGTCGTCATCGGCTGCGGCGGCGACCGCGACCGGTCGAAACGCCCGCTCATGGCGCAGGTGGCGGTGCGGTATGCAGATGTCGCTATTTTTACCTCCGACAATCCGCGCTCGGAAGACCCGAAACAAATTTTGCGCGACATGGAAGCGGGAGTAAGCGCTGAGATCGGAAAGCATGTGACGATTCCTGACCGTGAAGAGGCGATCCGCTACGCCATTGGCCAGGCGCAGGAAGGCGATGTTGTGTTGATTGCCGGCAAAGGGCATGAAACGTATCAAATCATTGGCAATGATGTGATTGAGTTTGACGATCGTGCTGTTGCCCGAGCGGCAGTGAAGGAGAGAGGATGAGGATGATCGCGTACAGGATGGTGCAATCGATGGCGGTGGAGGCGCGCGGCATTGTCGATGAAACGATTCGTTTTCATGCCGTGTTCGTCGATCCGATCCAGCAGGTGAAGAAAGGATTGTTCGTCCCGCTTGAACGTGGGGCGGAAACATTGAAAACAGCGATTGAACACGGGGCGATCGGTTCGTTTTGGCCTCTTGGCGAGCCGTTGCCGCGCTACATTCCTAACCAATTTCCACTTTTTTTCGTTCCGTCGCCGCTCGAGGCGGCAGCGGCATTGCTTGAGCGGTATTTAGAGCAAGGCGGCGAGGGGGAGGCGCAGTTTTTCTTCGAGCTTCCCGAAGACAGCCCCATCGCTGGGGAGGCCGTGCGTCGCCGGCTGGCGAAATTGAAGAAGCGATGGCTGGACGCTCGGCCGTTTAAAGGATGTGACAATGCATGCGAGAACAAGTGATCATCATGGCCATGGCGGCTTCCTTTCTCATCACTGTCATTTTATCGCCGCTGTTCATTCCGTTTTTGCGGCGGTTGAAATTCGGACAAAGCATCCGCGAGGAAGGGCCAAAGTCGCATCAAAAAAAATCAGGCACGCCGACGATGGGCGGCATCATGATTTTATTGGCGATTGTGGCGTCGACCCTATGGATCACGCCGAAAATCGCCGGCTTGTCGACGAGGACGTATTTGCTGTTGTTGGTCACCGTCGGCTATGGGGTGCTCGGCTTCCTCGACGATATGATCAAAGTCGTGATGAAGCGAAATCTTGGCTTGACGAGCCGGCAAAAGTTTATCGGCCAGCTCCTTATCGCAGCCATCTTTTTTGCCGTCTACCGCCAAAGCGGCTTTTCGACGGTTTTACATATCCCTGGCGCCGATTGGTCGGTCGACCTTGGATGGACGTACGGTGTGCTCTTGTTGTTCATGCTTGTCGGCAGCTCGAACGCTGTCAACTTGACCGATGGGCTTGACGGGCTGCTTGCCGGAACAGCGGCGATCGCCTTTGGCTCTTATGCTGTCTTGGCTTGGAATCAAGGCCAGTACGATGTCGCTGTATTTTGCGTTGCGGTTGTTGGCGCCGTGCTTGGCTTTTTAGTGTTTAACGCCCACCCGGCGAAGGTGTTTATGGGCGACACCGGCTCGCTCGCACTTGGCGGTGCGATCGCCGCTGTTGCTGTCCTCACGAAGCTTGAGCTGTTGCTTGTCATCATCGGCGGTGTGTTTGTCATCGAGACGCTGTCGGTTATCATTCAAGTGGCTTCGTTCAAAACGACGGGACGGCGCGTGTTCCGCATGAGTCCGCTTCATCATCACTATGAGCTTGTCGGCTGGTCAGAATGGCGGATCGTTGTGACGTTTTGGGCCGTCGGCCTTTTATTTGCGATGCTAGCAATTTATATCGAGGTGTGGATGTAATTGAAACCGACTCGTTTTTATCAACATCGTCATGTACTTGTCATTGGATTGGCGAAAAGCGGAGCGGCGGCAGCTCGGCTTCTTGCGGAGTTAGGCGCTAAGGTCGTCGTCAATGATCAAAAGCCGCTTTCGGAAAACATGGAGGCCAAGCAGCTTGAACCGCTCGGTATTCGCGTCGTTTGCGGCGGTCATCCGCTTGAACTGCTTGATGAGCCGTTTGACCTTGTCGTGAAAAACCCGGGCATTCCGTACACGAACCCAATGGTGAAAAAGGCGCTTGAGAAGGGGCTTCCGGTTGTGACCGAAGTGGAGCTTGCTTATCACATTTCCGAAGGGCCGTTTATCGGCATCACCGGGTCCAACGGAAAAACGACGACGACCACGCTCATTTACGAAATGTTAAAAGCGGATGGCCAAGATCCGCTGCTTGCCGGCAACATCGGCCTTGTCGCCTGCGAGGTGGCGAGGGAAGCGAAGCCGGGGCAATGGCTTGTCACGGAACTGTCTTCGTTCCAGCTTGCCGGCATTGACAAGTTTCGCCCAGCCATTGGGGTTTTGCTCAATATTTTCGACGCCCACTTGGACTACCACGGAACGAAAGAGGCGTATGCAGCGGCAAAGGCGAACATTTTCCGCAATCAAACGGAGCGCGATTATGCCGTCGTCAATGCCGACGATCCGCTCGTGATGAACATTGCCTCTTCAGTTCGATCGCAAAAAGTGCTGTTTTCGGCGACGAAGCTTCTTGGCGAAGGGGCGTACGTTCAAGATGGCGCCATCTATTGGAACGGTGATCCCGTTATCAGAATCGCTGACATTGTTCTTCCTGGACAGCACAATTTGGAAAACATTTTAGCGGCGGTGGCGGCCGCCAAGCTGGCCGGCGCCGGCAACGAGGCGATCGTTCAAGTGTTGACGACGTTTGCTGGCGTAAAACATCGGCTTCAATATGTGGCCGAAGTCGACGGCCGGCGGTTTTACAACGATTCGAAAGCGACGAACATCTTAGCGACGCAAAAGGCGCTTTCAGCGTTCGCCGGCGAGCCGGTCATTTTGTTGGCCGGCGGGCTTGACCGCGGCAATGAGTTTGATGATCTTCTCCCGTATTTGCAACAGGTAAAGGCGGTCGTACTGTTCGGCCAGACGGCGGATAAAATCGGCCGCATCGCCCAAAAAGCGGGAATAGAAACGATCCGATATGTCGATAATGTGGAAAAAGCCGTCCCGGTTGCTTTCGAGCTTTCCGAGCCGGGCGACGTCATTTTGCTCTCTCCGGCATGCGCCAGCTGGGATCAATACAAAACTTTCGAGGAGAGAGGGGACATTTTTATCAACGCCGTGCATAAGTTGAAATAGAGGGAAAGGGACAGCCCTTTCCCTCTAGTTTACAAAATAGAGGTGTTGGACATTGCCGCGGAAAAAGTCTGCGCCAGATTTTTTGCTCATTATTTTGACGTTTTCGCTCTTGGCCATCGGACTTATTATGGTGTACAGCGCGAGCGCCATTTGGGCGGAATACAAATTCAACGATTCGTTTTTCTTCGCCAAGCGCCAGCTATTGTTTGCGGGCGTGGGCATGATCGCGATGTTTGTTGTCATGAACATCGATTATTGGGTGTGGCGCGACTGGTCGAAAGTGTTGCTTGGCGTCTGTTTTGTGTTGCTCGTTCTTGTGCTCATTCCCGGCATCGGCATGGTTCGCAACGGGTCGCGCAGCTGGATCGGCGTCGGAGCGTTTTCGATCCAGCCGTCCGAGTTTATGAAGCTGGCGATGATCGCGTTTTTGGCCAAATATTTAGCGGAAAACCAAAAGAAGATTACGTCGTTTAAACAAGGATTGCTGCCAGCGCTTTTGCTTGTGTTTGCCGCGTTCGGCATGATTATGCTGCAGCCGGACTTAGGGACGGGCATTGTTATGGTTGGGACGTGCGTGACGATGATTTTCGTCGCCGGCGCTCGGCTCAGCCATTTTGCCGGGCTTGGCGTTTTGGGGCTCGCTGGGCTTGCCGCCCTCATCCTGTCGGCTCCCTATCGAATCAAGCGGATTACATCGTTTTTAAACCCATGGGAAGATCCACTTGGAAGCGGATTTCAAATCATCCAGTCGCTGTACGCCATTGGGCCGGGCGGCTTGTTCGGCCTTGGGCTCGGACAGAGCCGACAAAAGTTTTTTTACTTGCCGGAGCCGCAAACCGATTTTATTTTCGCCATTTTAGCCGAAGAGCTGGGCTTTATCGGCGGTTCGCTCGTTCTTTTGCTCTTTGCCCTTCTTCTTTGGCGCGGCGTGCGCATTGCCCTTGGCGCCCCTGACTTGTACGGAAGTTTTTTGGCGCTTGGCATTATTTCGATGATCGCGATTCAAGTGATGATCAATATCGGCGTTGTGACGGGACTGATGCCCGTTACCGGCATCACGCTCCCGTTTTTAAGCTACGGCGGATCGTCACTGACGTTGATGCTGATGGCCGTCGGCGTGCTGCTTAATATCAGCAGGCATGCCCGGTATTAGGCAAGCGGCGGATGCCCGCCGTTTTTTTGGCGTCTCTCGAACGCAGCCCATCGTCGAACGGTGCCGGCAAATGCGATAAAAACAGGCTCTCTCTTACATTCATTTGTGATATAATGAAAATAAGTGCAAAAACAAAGAAACGGCAGCGGATGCCGTTTGTTTTTATACCGGTCGTTTCAGCGCGGGCGTTGAAGAAGAAAGCGGGGAATGCGATGGAAAAGGGAAAAGTCGTCGTCCTGGAGGACCGCGTGCCGAAACTGAAGGAGCGGCGCCGCCAGAAAGCGAACCGCCGGCTCATTGCGTACTTATCTTTCTTTTTTCTATTTATTTTGTGCGTCCTTTACTTTGAGTCGCCGCTTGGCGCTGTCGGGCATGTGGAAGTGAGCGGCAACCGTCATCTCACAGCGGAGCGCATCATCAGCTTAAGCGGCATTACGAAGCGGACAAGCTTTTGGAAAGTGAATGGACAAAACGTAGAAGAAAAGCTCACTCGCCATCCAGAAATTAAGGAGGCAACTGTGGAAAAACAGCTGCCGAACACGATCGCCATCCACGTCCGTGAATGGCGGCGAATCGCTTATGTGTATGACCGGCAAACGTTTTTTCCGTTGCTTGAAAACGGGCGGCTGTTAAAGCAGGAAGGGACGAAGACGGCGCCGAGCGATGCGCCGGTGCTTGTCGGCTGGAAAGACGGCGACGCCATTGCGGAAATGACGGGGCAGCTCGCCGAACTGCCCGCGGCCGTGCTGGGCGCCATGTCGGAAATTCACTACAAGCCGACGAAGGAATATGAAGACCGTGTCATCGTCTACATGAATGATGGTTATGAAGTAAGCGCGACCATCCGGCAATTTGCGGACAAGCTGTCGCATTATCCAGCGATTGTCGCCGCGCTTGACCGAAACGTCAAAGGAGTCATTCATTTGGAAGTCGGCAGCTATTTTGTTCCTTACTCCCCGCCGAAAAAGGAGGATGGCGATGAAACGACAAGCCCGTAGCCGCCTCCTGCTGACGTTGATCTGCTTCATCTTCGGCGCCATGCTCGGGTTCTCATACCAACATGCGAAAAATGAAGCATCCCGCCGCGAATGGAGCGACAGCGAGTGGAAAAAAGAGTACGAGTATCGCTCGGCGCTTCTTGCTTTGCAAAAAGAAAACCGGTCGCTCAAGCAGCAGCTTGTCAAAAAGCAGGAGGAGCTGGCTGCATGGGAGAAGAAGCTGGCCAAGGAACAGGAGAACGAGGCCGGATTGGCAAAAGAAGCGGAACAGCTGCGCATGCATGTCGGAAAAGCGAGGGTGAAAGGGAAAGGTGTAGCAGTCACCCTTTCCGATTCCTCTTATATCCCCTCTGAAACGAGCGCTACCAATTATATCGTTCACGAACAGCACGTATGGAAAGTTGTTCACGAGTTGCTCATTTCCGGCGCCGAAGCGGTCGCGATTAATGGGCAGCGCATTTCCCACCGTTCATACATCGTCTGCAACGGCCCAGTCATTGAGGTCGATGGAACGCAGCATGCCGCTCCGTTTGTCATTTCGGCCATTGGCAATCCGAACGTGCTCATGTCCGCTCTAGAACTTCCCGGCGGCATCGTCGACGAACTTGCCGAAGACCATATCGACGTAAAAGTGGAAAAACAAGGAGCGATCGTGTTGGATCCGGTGTTTGCGCCCGAGCCGTAAAACGGGCGGAAAGGGGCGATAAAGCGCATTGGAACGGAAACATCGATTCTATTTTGCCGGCGTAGCTGCCATATTCGGTATGATGCTCGCCGTCGGGTTTCGGACGACGCTGCATCCGGAAGGACGCGACACGCGCGACATTTGGGAGTTGCGCGCCGATTTGACAAAAGAGCAGAAGCTTGAACAACGGCTGCTTGAGGAGCTAGAGAGTTACGAGGAAACATTGCGCCGCTACCGACGGGAACACGAGGCGGGCGGCGCGACAGAGCTTGAAGCGACAGTCGCAAAGCTGAGGGAAGAAGCAGGGCTGACAGAAGTGAGAGGAAGCGGTCTCGTGTTGACGATCGCGCCGCTTTCGGCGGCCGGCTACGTTGGTCCGGCCGTTGCCACCGTATCGCCCGAGCTATTGCAACGGTTAGTGAATGAGTTGAACAAATACGGGGCGAAAGAAATCGCCATCGACGGTGAGCGACTGACGAACCGGACGGCCATTCGCGATGTCAATGGCGCAACGAAAGTCGGGAGCCGCTCCGTGAGGCTGCCAGTCGAAGTGAGAGCCATCGCCGATGATGCGGACAAGTTGTACAGCGGACTCGCCGTTTCGCCGATCCGCGATGATTTCGCCGTGGAAAACTTGGAGCTGTCCATATCCAAGCCCCAGCCGCTCGTTGTCATTCCGCCCGCGGCTAGCCGCCCTGATGTGAAATACATGGAGACAGAAAACGGCGGCAAGGAGGAGAAATAGCATGTGGCTTCCGCTTCTCGGATTGCTTCTTGGGTTTGCCATCGGGGTTCTCGCTGGCTGGGAAGTTCCCGATGAATATTCCCATTATTTGTCGATTGCCATTTTGGCCGCCTTTGATACATTAATCGGAGGATGGCGCGCCTACCTGCAGCGGACGTACGACGAAACCGTATTTATAACCGGGTTTTTTTTCAACATTGTTCTGGCCGCAACTTTAACTTTTCTTGGGGTGCATCTTGGTGTAGACTTGTATTTAGCGGCTGTGTTCGCCTTCGGCGTCCGCTTGTTTCAAAACATTGCCATCATCCGCCGCCTTTGGCTTGCCGAGTGGGCCAAGCGGCGGTACAATCGCGAAAAAAGTTAGGCTAAAGACAGGGAAAGTGTTTTCGCGTGTTGAATTATATGGGGTAAAACAAAATATCGTATTGTTGCGAAACTCGCAAACTAGACATAGACCAATAGACAAAGAGATGGGAAATTTCAGCCGAAAAAGGAGGTGTCGCTGCTTACTGAAACGCCGGCCGGCACCGGCGCGTTTTTAGTAGGCAGATGCCAAAAAATGAGCAGCAATGAGATCGTCGTTAGCCTGGATGTCGGAACATCGAGCGTGAAAGTCATCATCGGGGAAATGCTAGGCAGCTCCATCAATATTATCGGGGTGGGCAATGTCAAAGCGGAAGGGCTCAAAAAAGGGGCGATTGTTGATATAGATAAAACGGTGCAGTCGATCAGACGAGCCGTCGAGCAAGCGGAGCGGATGGTCGGTTTATCGATCCGCCGTGTGATCGTCGGGGTGGCCGGCAGCCATATTCAGCTCCATGACTGCCACGGCATTGTCGCCGTCGCGAGCGAAAACCGGGAAATCAGCGATGAAGATGTCGCCCGCGTCATCGATGCCGCGCAAGTCGTCTCGATTCCTCCCGATCGGGAAATCATCGGCGTCGTTCCGCGCCAGTTTATCGTCGACGGGTTGGACGGCATTCATGATCCGCGCGGCATGCTCGGCGTCCGCTTGGAAATGGAAGGCACTATGGTGACGGGTGCGAAGACGGTATTACATAATCTCCTTCGCTGTGTGGAGCGGGCAGGCTTGGAAATCAGCGATATTTGTCTTCAGCCGCTGGCGGCCGGTTCCCTCGTGCTGTCCGATGACGAACGGCATTTGGGGGCGGCGCTCGTTGACCTAGGAGGCGGCTCGACAACGGTCGCTGTCTTTGAGCAAGGGACGTTGCAAGCTGTCTCTTCTCTGCCGGTCGGCGGGGAGCACATTACGAAAGACTTGGCTATCGGATTGCGGACGACAACGGACGATGCCGAAAAAATCAAACTGAAGCACGGACATGCATTTTACGACTACGCTTCGGAGGAAGAAGTATTCAGCGTGCCGATCATGGGCACCGATCAACACCAGCAGTTCAGCCAGCTGGAGATCGCCGATATTATTGAGGCGAGACTGGAAGAAATTTTGCAAATGGTTCAGCAGGAAGTGCGTCGTCTCGGGTTTCGCGATCTCCCCGGCGGCTATGTGCTGACCGGCGGTGTTGCCAATATGCCAGGGCTGCTTGAGCTGGCCCACGTCGTTTTAGGGACGAGCGTCCGCATTGCCATGCCGGATTATATCGGTGTGCGCGACCCGCAGTATACGATCGGTGTTGGCTTGCTCAAGTTCGCCTACCGGCAGGCGCAGCTGCAAGGAAAAACGGTCCCGGTTGCCGCTGCGGTGGAGCCGGTCGAGCGCTCCTCGCCAAAACAGCAGTCGAAACCGAAAAAGAAAGAAGACCATTTTGGGAAGAAGGTCAAGAAATTTTTCGGTTCTTTCTTTGAATAGAGATTGAAATTTTAGGAGGATTTGGCCATGTTGGAGTTTGAGACAACAGTCGATCAGTTGGCAACGATCAAGGTGATTGGAGTCGGGGGCGGCGGCAACAACGCCGTCAATCGGATGATTGAGCATGGGGTGCAAGGTGTAGAGTTTATTGCGGTCAATACGGATGCACAGGCGCTCAACTTGTCGAAGGCGCCGATCAAGCTGCAAATCGGCGCGAAGCTGACACGCGGCTTGGGTGCGGGGGCTAACCCAGAAGTTGGAAAAAAAGCAGCTGAGGAGAGCAAAGAGCAAATTGAAGAAGCGCTTCGCGGCGCCGATATGGTGTTTGTCACCGCTGGCATGGGCGGCGGCACGGGAACTGGGGCGGCGCCTGTCATCGCCCAAATTGCGCGCGAGTTAGGGGCGCTTACGGTTGGCGTTGTTACACGCCCGTTTACGTTTGAGGGGCGGAAGCGGGCGACGCAGGCCGCAAGCGGCATCGCCGCCATGAAAGAGGCGGTCGATACGCTCATCGTCATTCCGAACGACCGGTTGCTTGAGATTGTCGACAAAAATACGCCGATGCTTGAGGCGTTCCGCGAAGCGGACAATGTGCTGCGCCAAGGGGTGCAAGGCATTTCCGATTTGATCGCCGTGCCGGGGCTGATCAACCTTGACTTCGCTGATGTGAAGACGATCATGTCGAATAAAGGTTCGGCATTGATGGGGATTGGCATCGCCAGCGGCGAAAACCGAGCGGCTGAGGCAGCAAAAAAAGCCATTTCCAGCCCGCTGTTGGAGACGTCGATCGACGGCGCGCAAGGGGTGCTCATGAACATCACCGGCGGCATGAACTTAAGTTTGTACGAAGTACAGGAGGCTGCCGACATCGTCGCTTCGGCGGCCGACCAAGAAGTGAACATGATCTTCGGCTCCGTTATTAATGAGAACTTAAAGGACGAGATCATCGTGACGGTCATTGCGACCGGATTCAACGAAAACGTCGCTTCGCAGCCGCGGCCGCCGCGCGTCGGCATCGGGACGGCGCCGAAAGTGACGCCGGGGCCGAAGCGGGAAAAGCGTGAAGAGCCGATGCAAGACTATGCGGCGCTCCGCTCGGGGCAAGCAGAAGATCCGCTTGACATTCCCGCTTTCCTGCGCAACCGCAACCGCCGCCGCTAGATGGCGAAACGAGGGTGTCCCAAAAGCAACGGGACACCCTTTCTTCATCACAAGATGCATGCACGGACGTACACGAAGCACTTTGGTGAAACAATATATTGTATCTCTCTTAAAGACAGACGATCTTTTGAGACAGCCTCGCTTTTCCGATTAGGACCAAAAACTTTCTCGCGTTGGCCGCCCGCTCTCTCGCAACGAAAGGGCGAAAAAGAGAACGCAGGCTAGGCTTTCGTGCCGGCCGATTTGATCCGCCGTCGTTCTCCCTGTTTTGACAAAACATCCCCTTTTTCACTGCCACCGATTGACAGACTTTCCCCCACAAAGTGCTATATACTTGTTTCAGACAAAGCCGATGTGGGCGGGGGGAGGGGCTTGACGGTTGGTCGTCTATCTCGATGTCATTTGGTTGTTGAATGTCTGTTTTGACGCGTTGCTTCTTTGGCTGACGGCGCTCATGCTCAAGCGGCCGATCGTCTGGTGGCGCCTGTTGGCCGGGGCGTTGATCGGTTCGCTGCTCGTTGTGCTGCTGTTTACCCCGTTTTCCGCCATCGCCCAGCACCCGTTGATGAAAGCAGCCGTTTCCGTATTGATCGTGTGGGCCGCCTTCGGCTTTAAGCGCCCGCGCTATTTGCTTGAGAACATGCTGGCGTTTTACTTTGCTACGTTCGCTGTCGGCGGCGGCATGCTGGCGGTTCATTATTTTTTCGCGCACCAACTGTCCGTCCGCCAAGGAATGCTCCTCATGCATCATCCCGGGGCGGGCGATCCGGTCAGCTGGCTGTTTGTTGTCATCGGGTTTCCGGCTTTATGGCTTTTTTCCCGCCGAAGGGTGGAGACGATTCGCGAAAAAAAACTGCGGTTTGAACATATCATTGAGGTCAAGATCGTATGGGACGGGCGGCCGCTGATGCTGCGCGGCTTGATTGACAGCGGCAATCAGCTCGTCGATCCGTTGACCAAAACACCGGTGATGGTAGTCGAACAGGAAAAAGCGAAGGCCGTGCTTCCGGAAGAGCTATTGGGTTGCCTCAGCGCTCCCATGATGCTGGCTTCCCCGCCGGAGCGGTGGGTCCATCGCCTCCGTCTCATTCCGTACCGCGTGGTCGGCAGCGGTTCACAAATGATGGCGGCGGTCAAGCCAGACTGCATTATGCTTCGATATGAAAACGAATGGTTGGAAGTAGTGCAAGGGCTTGTGGCGTTAAGCGCTGATCCGCTGTCGACGGATGGGGAGTACGACTGCATCGTCCATCCGAAAATGGTGCAGGCGGGAAGGAAGCTGACTGCTTCATAGGGTTTGTTAGTATATCATACTCGCTTTTGATCCGTTTAGAAGGGGGATTTTCATGAAAAAGTGGAAACTTCGTTTCATGTACTGGCTGTATAAGCTTTTGGCCAAGCTCGGCTTGAAGGCGGATGAAATTTATTATATCGGAGGCAGCGAAGCGCTCCCGCCGCCGCTGACAAAGGAAGAAGAGGAGCAGCTGATCGCCAGGCTCGCCGCCGGCGATGACACGGCGAGATCGCTTTTGATCGAACGCAATTTGCGTCTTGTCGTCTACATTGCGCGCAAGTTTGAAAACACTGGCATTCACATTGAAGATTTGATCAGCATTGGAACGATCGGCCTCATTAAGGCGGTCAACACGTTCAACCCGGAAAAGAAGATCAAGCTGGCGACATACGCGTCGCGCTGCATTGAAAACGAAATTTTAATGTATTTGCGCCGCAACAACAAAGTGCGGGCGGAAGTGTCGTTTGACGAACCGCTCAATATCGACTGGGACGGCAACGAGCTGTTGCTTTCCGACGTGTTGGGAACGGAAGACGACGTGATTACGAAAGATTTGGAGGCGGATGTCGACCGGCGCTTGCTCTTAAACGCCTTGCGCCAGCTGAGCGACCGCGAGAAGCAAATTATGGAATTGCGCTTTGGCCTCTCCGGCGGCGAAGAAAAGACGCAAAAAGACGTCGCTGATTTGCTCGGCATTTCGCAATCGTACATATCGCGGCTCGAGAAGCGGATCATTAAACGGTTGCGCAAAGAATTCAATAAAATGATGTAGCGGGCGGCGGGAGCGAAATTCCGCCGCTTTTTCCGCGTCGGACAGGCTGTGCATATTTTTCCCTTCCAAGGAGATACTGAAAACTGACGACTTAGCATCTCCTGATGGGAGGGAACAACTTGACGAGGAACAAAGTCGAGATTTGCGGCGTAGACACTTCGAAGCTTCCCGTCCTCAAAAATGAGGAAATGCGTGAACTGTTTCGCCGGATGCATGAGGGGGATTTGGAGGCGAGAGAGAAATTAGTAAACGGCAACTTGCGCCTCGTGTTGAGCGTCATTCAGCGCTTCAACAACCGAGGCGAATTTGTCGATGATTTGTTTCAAGTCGGCTGCATCGGACTTATGAAATCGATTGATAATTTTGACCTCAATCAAAACGTGAAGTTTTCCACTTACGCAGTGCCGATGATCATCGGCGAAATCCGCCGCTATTTGCGCGACAACAACCCGATCCGCGTTTCGCGCTCGCTGCGCGACATCGCCTACAAAGCGTTGCAAGTGCGGGAGCGGCTCATGAGCGAGACGGCGAAAGAACCGTCAACCGAGGAAATTGCCAAAGAACTCGGCGTCGCCCATGAGGAAGTGGTTTTTGCCCTCGATGCCATTCAAGATCCTGTTTCGTTGTTTGAGCCGATATACAACGACGGCGGCGACCCGATTTATGTGATGGACCAGCTGAGCGACGAGCGCAACCGCGACAGCCAATGGATCGAAGAAATCGCCTTGAAGGAAGGGCTTCGGCGGTTGAATGAGCGGGAAAAAATGATCATCCGCAAACGCTTTTTCCAAGGAAAGACACAAATGGAAGTGGCCGAGGAAATCGGCATTTCCCAAGCGCAAGTGTCCAGGCTCGAAAAAGCGGCGATCCGGCAAATGAATAAAAACATCCAAGTGTGACAGGCTGCAGGTGGCAGCCTTTTTCTTTGGCACATAACTGCTCATTCGGTGTCATATAGATGAAAAAGAGGGAGAGGAAAGGCGGGGAGAAAACCGTGATGAGAATTTCCGAATTTCAGACGAAAGATGTCGTCAATGTAGCCAATGGGAAGAAGCTTGGCAATATTGGGGACATTGATATTGATTTAGATACTGGAAAAATCCGCTCACTCATTATTTTAGGCGCCGGAAAGATGCTCGGGCTGTTCGGCCGCGAAGAGGCGGTCGTCATTCCATGGCAGAACATCGTCAAAATTGGAGCCGATGTGATTTTAGTCCGCCTTCATGATACGGATTGAATCCCGAGGATGGCCTAGGGTTGACAGCAATGTTTCGACAAAATCGCAAATAAAGGTTATCACGGACAAACAAACTATGATAAAATAGGAAAAAAAGTGATAAAAAACTACAAAAAGCACCGTGAGGGTTGACGCGAATGTCGGACATTTTTCAACAAGAAGCCCGCGGCTGGCTCCGTTGCGGGGCGCCTCCGTTTGCTGGAGCCGTCGCTGGATTGACGACGAAACATGGCGGGGAGAGCAAAGGGCCGTTCGCCTCGTTGAATATGGGACTGCATGTCGGCGATGATCGTACGGATGTCGTCAACAACCGCCGGCGTTTGGCGGAATGGCTTGCATTCCCGCTTGAGCGATGGGTATGTTGCGAACAAGTGCATGGCGCTGACATTCAGAAAGTGACGAAAAGCGACCGAGGGAACGGGGCTCAAGATTTCGCCACGGCAGTTTTAGGGGTCGATGGGCTGTATACGGACGAAGCAGAGGTGTTGCTCGCGCTTTGTTTTGCCGATTGTGTGCCCATTTATTTTGTGGCGCCATCTGCTGGGTTAGTCGGCCTTGCTCATGCTGGGTGGCGGGGAACGGCCGGCGGCATCGCTGGTCACATGGTGCGGCTTTGGCAAACGCGCGAACACATCGCGCCGAGCGACATCTATGTTGCCATCGGACCTGCCATCGGTCCGTGCTGTTATACGGTTGACGACCGGGTTGTGGACAGTCTGCGCCCGACGCTTCCTCCGGAAAGCCCCCTGCCATGGCGGGAAACAAGCCCAGGGCAATATGCGCTCGACTTAAAGGAAGCCAACCGGCTTCAGTTGCTCGCGGCTGGCGTTCCGAACAGCCATATTTATGTGTCGGAACGCTGTACAAGCTGTGAGGAAGCGTTGTTTTTTTCCCACCGCCGCGACCGCGGAACGACCGGAAGGATGTTGGCGTTCATTGGCCGAAGGGAGGAATGGACATGACGGTGCGCGACAACTTGGCGGCCATTCGCCGAGAAATCGAGGCGGCCTGCGCTCGCGTCGGCCGCGATCCGGCCGGCGTGCGCATCGTGGCGGTCACCAAATATGTGGATGCAAAGCGGGCGCTCGAGGTGCTTGACGCCGGCATTGCCGATCTCGGCGAAAACCGCGCCGACCAGCTGCTTGAAAAGTATGAACGGATCAGGGATCGAGCGGTGTGGCATTTCATTGGGACGCTTCAGTCGCGCAAAGTCAAAGACATTATTGATAAAGTCGATTACATTCATTCGCTCGACCGCTTGTCGCTCGCGAAAGAAATCGAAAAGCGGGCGGCGCGGCCGGTAAAATGTTTTGTGCAAGTGAACGTATCGGGCGAAGCGACCAAACACGGGCTCGCTCCCGACGAAACGGTTCCGTTTATTGAACAGCTCCGCTCATTTTCGCACATTGAGGTCGTCGGATTGATGACGATGGCGCCGCACACCGACGACGAAGCGATATTGCGCGCTTGCTTTCGCCAATTGCGGATGCTCAGGGAACGCGTTCAGGCGTTGGGAATGGCCCATGCGCCATGCACCGAACTGTCAATGGGCATGTCAAACGACTACACGATCGCCATCGAGGAAGGAGCGACGTTTGTGCGCATCGGCAGCGCGCTTGTTGGATCATTGTAGGAGGTGAAACCGGATGGGGTTGATGAAAAAATTTCGCGATTACTTTTTAGAAGAAGACTACGAAGACTATGATGAAGAATATGAAGCGCCGCAGCCGGAAGAGGAGGCGCCGTTGAAGACGGCAGGCAAGGCGAATGTCGTCAGCCTGCAAAGTGTGCAAAAATCGGCGAAAGTCGTGCTTGCTGAGCCGCGGGTGTATGCGGAGGCGCAGGAGATCGCCGACCATTTGAAAAGCCGGCGCGCGGTCATCGTCAACTTGCAGCGCATCCAGCATGAGCAGGCGAAGCGGATCGTCGACTTTTTAAGCGGCACGGTGTACGCCATTGGCGGCGACATTCAGCAAGTCGGCACAAAAATTTTTTTATGCACCCCGGAAAACGTCGACGTCAGCGGCTCGATTTCGCTCGACGGCGAGGATGACAGACCGATGAAGAGGTGGTAGCTGTTGGATTATGTACTCACGTTTTTGACGACAGTGATTCAAGTGTACTCGTATGCGCTGATCATTTATATTTTAATGTCGTGGTTTCCCAATGCGCGCGAAACGCGGTTCGGACAGATGTTGGCCGCTATTTGCGAGCCGTATTTGGAGCCGTTTCGGCGGGTCATTCCGCCGCTTGGCATCATTGACGTCTCCCCAATCGTCGCGTTTATCGTTCTTGAATTCGCGACGAGAGGGCTTCACGCCCTGTTCGACATTCTTCAGTCGCAGTTTTAGCTTCGTTTTGCGCATACGGCGCCGCCGCTCTCCGTCCGGCAGGCAAAAAGGCGGAAGGGCGGAACTCGCAGAGAGGAATCCGTTGTGGGTTCCTTTCTTCCATGAAAGCAAGGTGACGTCGAGTGGAGCTGTATCAGCATTTTCGCAAAGAGGAACATCCGTTCATTGATCAAGTGCTCGAGTGGAAGGAGATGGTGAGCCGTCAGTACGCTCCGAAGCTGACCGATTTTCTCGATCCGCGCGAGCAGCAAATCGTGCAAAGCATCGCCGGCGGCGCGGAAGATGTGCGCGCGTTCTTTTTCGGCGGCGCCCCGTTTGTTGAGCGGAAGCGGGCGTTTCTCGCTCCGCCGTATATCGATCCTGTGGAGGAGGATTATGGCATTGTCCTGTTTGCCGTCCGCTATCCGGCGAAATTCGTTTCCCTTGAACATCGCGACGTGTTGGGGGCGCTGATGTCGCTTGGCTTGCGGCGCGGCAAGTTTGGCGATATTCTTGTTCGGGATGGGGAAATTCAGTTTTTTGTTGCTGCTGAAGTCGCCGACTACGTCCGCTTGCATGTCGAAACGATCGGCAAAGCTCCGGTTGCGCTTGAGCCCCTTCCGTTGTCGGCAGCCATGCCGCTTGCCGAAACGTGGGAGGAAGGAACGATCACGGTGTCTTCTCTAAGGCTCGATGCTGTGCTCGCTCAGGCGTTTCGCCTTGCGCGCGAGAAAGCGCGTGCGCTTGTTGAAAGCGGGCTTGTCAAAGTCAACTGGAAGGTGGTGGACAAGCCGGATTTCCTCTGCGGACCGGGCGATGTCCTGTCGGCGCGCGGTTTTGGCCGCTGCAAGCTGTTTTCGGTGGAAGGGCCGACAAAAAAAGAGCGCTGGCTCGTTCAGATCGGCCGACAAAAATAAGCAAATGACGGCAGGAACTCGGCAAACCGTGTCGAATGAAAGTGAAGAAAAGGAATGATGGAGACGGAGGTGGCCGTTGTGCCGTTGACGCCATTGGATATTCACAACAAGGAATTCAGCCGCGGGTTTCGCGGGTACGATGAAGACGAAGTGAACGAGTTTCTCGATCAAGTCATTAAAGACTATGAAATGCTCATCCGTGAAAAAAAGCAGCTGGAAGAAAAAGTGGCCGAACTGACGGAAAAACTGAACTACTTTGCGAACATTGAAGAGACGCTCAATAAGTCGATTCTTGTTGCTCAAGAAGCAGCAGAAGAAGTGAAGCGGAATGCGCAAAAAGAGGCGAAGCTGATCATTAAAGAGGCGGAAAAAAACGCCGAGCGCATCATCAGCGATGCATTGGCGAAATCGCGGAAAATCGCCCTCGAGATCGAGGAGCTGAAGCGGCAGTCGAAAGTGTTCCGCGCCCGTTTCCGCATGTTGGTCGAGGCGCAGCTTGATATGATCAACAGCCGCGATTGGGACGAGTTGATGGAGTATGAGACGCCGGATTTAGAAGAAGGGGCGAAAGAACCGCTGTCACAGCCTTGACGAGCGGAAGTCGTTTCGGTTATAATCATTGGCAAAAATCGCCGCACCAGCCGTCGTGGGAGGCGGTTGGCTTTTTTCAGGATGAATAGCGAAACAGCCATCGACGATGAAAGGGACAGTAGCTCTTGTACGACCGGTCGCAGCGAGCCGGGGATGGTGGAAGCCCGGCATCGGCGCAAGAGTGAACATCACCCTGGAGTTCCATGCCGAACATCCAGTAGGCCATGGCGCGTCATTCCCGTTACGAATGAAAAGTGGGCTGTGCGTCGTTTGCATGGCCAAGAAGGGTGGTACCGCGAGACCGTTCTCGTCCCTTGCCGGGGGAGAACGGTTTTTTATTTGATTTGATGCCAGAGGAGGAGCGAAGATGGACTACAAAGAGACGCTGCTTATGCCGCAAACCGAGTTCCCGATGCGCGGCAACTTGCCGAAGCGGGAGCCGGAAATGCAAAAAAAATGGGAGGAAATGGACATTTACCGGAAAGTGCAGGAGCGGACGAAAGGACGGCCGCTGTTCGTGCTGCATGACGGCCCGCCGTATGCCAACGGCGACATTCATATGGGCCATGCGCTGAACAAAATTTTAAAAGATATCATCGTCCGCTACAAATCCATGAGCGGCTATTGCGCGCCGTACGTGCCGGGCTGGGATACGCACGGCCTGCCGATTGAAACGGCCCTCGCGAAGCAAGGCGTCGACCGCAAATCGATGAGCGTCGCCGAGTTTCGCAAGTTGTGCGAGCAATACGCGTATGAACAAATCGACAACCAGCGCCGGCAGTTCAAGCGGCTCGGCGTGCGCGGCGACTGGGACAACCCGTACATTACGCTCAAGCCGGAGTACGAAGCCCAGCAAATTAAAGTGTTCGGCGAAATGGCGAAAAAAGGGCTCATTTACAAAGGGTTGAAGCCGGTCTATTGGTCCCCGTCAAGCGAATCGGCGCTCGCCGAGGCAGAAATCGAATATAAAGACAAGCGTTCGCCGTCGATTTATGTCGCCTTCCCAGTGAAAGACGGCAAAGGCGTGCTTGAGGGGGATGAGCGAATCGTCATTTGGACGACGACGCCGTGGACGATTCCGGCGAATTTGGCGATCGCCGTCCATCCGGAGCTGGACTACCATGTCGTGGAAACAAACGGGCAAAAATACGTCGTCGCCGCTGCCCTTGTCGAGTCGGTGGCGAACGAAATCGGCTGGGACGCATGGTCGGTTGTCAAAACGGTCAAAGGAAAAGAGCTTGAATACGTCGAGGCGAAACATCCGTTTTATGAGCGCGACTCGCTTGTCGTCTGCGGCGAGCACGTCACGACCGATGCCGGCACCGGTTGCGTCCATACGGCGCCGGGCCACGGGGAAGACGATTTTCTCGTCGGACAAAGATATGGGCTTCCGGTCCTTTGCCCGGTTGATGAACGCGGCTATATGACGAGTGAAGCGCCGGGGTTTGAAGGAATGTTTTACGAAGACGCCAACAAGGCGATTACACAGAAGCTTGAGGAAGTCGGAGCGCTCTTGAAGCTCGGGTTTATCACCCACTCGTATCCGCACGACTGGCGGACGAAGCAGCCGACGATTTTCCGGGCGACGACGCAATGGTTTGCGTCGATTGATAAAATCCGCAGTGAGCTGCTTCAAGCGATCAAAGAAACGAAATGGATTCCGGAATGGGGGGAAATCCGCATCCACAACATGGTGCGCGACCGCGGCGACTGGTGCATTTCCCGCCAGCGCGCCTGGGGCGTGCCGATTCCGGTTTTTTACGGCGAAAACGGCGAACCGATCATCACCGATGAAACGATCGAGCATGTGTCGAACTTGTTCCGCCAATACGGGTCGAACGTCTGGTTTGAGCGCGAGGCGAAAGACTTGCTGCCGGAAGGATTCACCCATCCGTCGAGCCCGAACGGCATCTTTACGAAAGAAACGGACATTATGGACGTCTGGTTTGACTCCGGTTCGTCGCACCAAGCCGTGTTGGTCGAACGCGACGATCTCGCGCGCCCGGCTGATCTGTACTTGGAAGGATCCGACCAATACCGCGGCTGGTTCAACTCATCGCTGTCCACCGCCGTTGCCGTCACCGGCAAAGCGCCGTACAAAGGCGTGTTGAGCCACGGCTTTGTCTTGGACGGCGAAGGGCGGAAAATGAGCAAGTCGCTCGGCAACGTCGTCGTGCCGGCGAAAGTAATGGAGCAGTTTGGCGCCGACATTTTGCGGCTTTGGGTCGCGTCGGTCGACTACCAAGCGGACGTGCGCATCTCCGATCATATTTTAAAACAAGTGTCGGAAGTGTACCGGAAAATCCGCAACACGTTCCGGTTTATGCTCGGCAACTTGTTCGATTTTGACCCGAACGAAAACGCCGTGCCGGTTGAGGAGCTGGGCGAAGTCGACCGCTACATGCTGGCGAAGTTGAACAAGCTGATCGCCAAAGTGAAAAAGGCGTATGACCGTTACGATTTCGCCGCGGTGTACCATGAGATGAACCATTTTTGCACCGTCGAGCTGAGCGCGTTTTACTTGGATATGGCGAAAGACATTTTGTACATCGAAGCAGCCAATTCCCGCGCCCGCCGCGCCGTGCAGACCGTATTGTATGAAACGGTCGTCGCATTGGCGAAGCTGATTGCGCCGATTTTGCCGCATACCGCCGATGAAGTGTGGGAGCATATCCCGAACCGGAGAGAAAACGTCGAAAGCATCCAGCTCACCGATATGCCGGAGCCGATCGCGATCGACGGCGAAGAAGCGCTGCTTTCGAAATGGGATGCGTTTATGGACGTGCGCGATGACATGTTAAAAGCGCTCGAGAACGCGCGCAATGAAAAAGTGATCGGCAAATCGCTGACCGCGAGCGTCACCGTCTACCCGAAAGACGAGGCGCGGAAGCTGTTGGCGTCGCTTGATGCCGACTTGCGCCAGCTTCTCATCGTTTCCGCGTTTTCCGTTGCCGATGAGCCGTATGACGCCGCGCCGGCCGAAGCCGAGCGGCTCGACCACGTGGCCGTCCTCGTCCGCCCGGCGGAAGGCGAGACGTGCGAACGGTGCTGGACGGTGACGAAAGAAGTCGGCGCCGATCCGTCGCATCCGACGCTTTGCCCGCGCTGCGCACATATCGTGAATGAACATTATTCCGCGTAACGAAAAGCGGCAGGCTGCCTTGGGGCGGCCTTGCCGCTTGCTTTTGGTGGAGGAAAGAAAAAACCCAAAACGATGGTGTAAAAAACGCAAAGGGATCAGGGGGGGTTGTTTTTGTCAAGAAAAAGTGCAGAATGTTGCAGTGTATAAATTCAATTCTGTAGTTGAATCAATTCTATAGTTGAACCAATTCTGTCAAACTCCGTGTCTCATGAGCCTCCGTCGCATTTACTCCATCATCTTCGACCACACGTTTGCTTAAAATCATGATGTTTATAGCGCAATTTTCCTATTATTTGTGAATATACTGTGAATTTCCATGTAAAAGGTTGACATCTTCTTTTTTTTTTTTTTTTTATTGCCATTGAATTTTACAAACATTTCAAATTCATGATTAGAGAGGGCATTCCATATGAAATGGGTGTTCATTTCAAGAATGACGTTCCGCTTAAAAGCCGAAACTATTTTCATACTCGCATTTTCTGGGGTTTTGATGTTTTTTTGCCTCAATCCCCATACGATCAATCCCCGTGGCCGCATCTGTTTTTGTTTCAAGCGCCGGCGGATTCGCTGTCCCTCCTTCTCCCCATGATGTGGCTGGGGGCGGGCATTGTGATCGCCGCCATTTTGATTGGACGGGAGTTTTGGTAAACGAATTGGAAGCCATCGGCTGAATGTGGGAATGGGGAGCTTCTATGGAACGATGTCCGTTCGTTTAGTGCACCCGGCCGCACACTCCTCTTGCCGCTTCCATGGTCAGGAAGTGGGAAGTCGTTTCTCCTTTTTATCATGGCTAATTGAGATGGCCGCCGTAAATCGAAAAATCGAAAAAAGCTCTCCATAAAGTCTTGACTGACTCCTTTTTGCCGCTTCATTTGTTTGCCATGGCGAATTATGCTACAATGCAAAAAGGATGAATGAGAAGGACAGGGGGACTTGGCACGGTGGCATACTATTGGATTGCAGCGGCGGTCGTCATCCTCGATCAATGGACGAAATGGCTTGTCGTCCGCTATATGCGGCTTGGGGAAAGCATCCCGATCATTGACAATGTGCTTTACATTACGTCGCACCGCAACCGCGGCGCGGCGTGGGGGATGCTCGAAGGGCAGTTTTGGCTCTTTTATTTGATTACGGTCATTGTTGTGGCGGCGATCGTGATCTACATCCGCCGCCTGAAGCCTTCTGAACGTCTGGCGGGCGTAGGGCTTGGGCTGATGCTCGGCGGGGCGGTCGGCAACTTTATCGACCGTGTGTTCCGGAAAGAAGTGGTTGACTTTATCCATACGCATATTGGCACGTACAGTTTTCCAGTGTTCAATGTCGCCGATTCGGCGTTGACGGTCGGCGTCATCTTGCTGTTTGTCCATATGTTTTTTTTCGCGACACCAGAGAAAGGGAATGAGTAGATGGACACGATCACGTTTCACATCGAAGACGAATATGACGGCGAACGAATTGATAAAGTGATCGCGGCGTTAAATGAGGAATGGTCGCGTTCGCAAGTGCAGCAATGGATCAAAAGCGGGCTTGTGACCGTCAATGGCGAGACGGTCAAGGCGAACTACAAATGCGAGGCGGGCGACGCTGTCGCCGTTTCACCGCCGGAGCCGGAGCCGCTCGAGGTTGAGCCGGAGCCGATTCCGCTTGACATTTATTACGAAGATGAAGACGTCCTTGTCGTCAACAAACCGCGCGGCATGGTCGTCCACCCGGCGCCGGGGCATATGCGCGGCACGCTTGTGAACGCGCTTCTCGCCCATTGCCGCGACTTGTCCGGGATCAACGGCGTGCTTCGCCCCGGCATCGTCCATCGCATTGACAAAGATACATCAGGGCTGTTGATGGTGGCGAAAAACGACGCCGCCCACCGCTCGCTCGTCGAGCAGCTGGTGAACAAAACGGTGACGCGCCGCTACAAGGCGATCGTCCACGGCGTCATTCCGCATGATTACGGGACGATCGACGCGCCGATCGGCCGCGACAAACGCGACCGAAAAAAAATGGCCGTCACCGAGGAAAATGGGAAAGAAGCCGTCACCCATTTCCGCGTGCTCGAGCGGTTTCGCCATTATACGTATGTGGAGTGCCAGCTGGAAACGGGGCGGACGCACCAAATTCGCGTCCATATGAAATACATCGGCTACCCGCTCGCTGGCGACCCGCAATACGGGCCGAAAAAAACGCTCGCCATCGACGGCCAGGCGCTTCACGCCGGGGTGCTCGGCTTCCGCCATCCAAGAAGCGGCGAGTATTTGGAATTCGAAGCGCCGCTGCCGCCGGAGTTTGCCGAATTGCTTGACTGGCTGCGAAAAAACGATTGACAAACGAACACGCCCCCTTTACAATGAAAACAGGTGAACAGGAACCTTTAAGTTCAGTCCTGTGAGGCTGAAAAGGGGTCGGAATGACAAAGAAGGGCGGCGTATGCCCATCTTGTTTGGCCATAAGCGCGCCATCCCCCGCTTCACAGGCGGGGGATTTTTTATGAAAACAGGCGGGAACGGCCTCTGTTGGCGGACGGCCTGCGGAAACGCGCTGGCCGCGGTGTGCATGCGCTTTTTAGGAGGTGGACGGAATGCAAAAGGCGGTCGTGATGGACGAACAGGCGATTCGCCGCGCGCTGACGCGCATCGCCCACGAAATCATCGAACGGAACAAAGGCATTGAGAATTGCGTATTGGTCGGCATTAAAACGCGCGGCATTTACTTGGCGCGCCGATTGGCGGAGCGGATCGAGCACATCGAAGGGGCGTCCGTTCCCGTCGGCGAACTGGACATTACGTTGTACCGCGACGATTTGACGGTGAAGACGGACGACCATGAACCGCTTGTGAAAGGAACGAACGTGCCGTTTCCGGTGAGCGAGCGAAATGTCATTTTAGTCGACGATGTGCTGTTTACTGGCCGGACGGTGCGGGCGGCGATGGATGCGGTCATGGATTTGGGCCGCCCGTCGCGCATCCAGCTGGCGGTGCTTGTCGACCGCGGGCATCGGGAGCTTCCGATCCGCGCCGATTTCGTCGGCAAAAACGTGCCGACCTCCCGTTCGGAGCTGATTGTCGTCGAGCTTTCCGAAGTGGACGGCGTTGACCAAGTGTCGATTCATGAGAAATAAAGCAGCTCCCTTTTAAGCGCAGTCCCGTGAGGCTGCAAAAGGGGCGGAATCGTTTCGGGCGTTTCTGCACCCTCTTTGCGCCTTCATGGGCAAAGAGGGTGTTTTTGTGCACACGAAAAACGAAATTCGCTCATTTGGCGAAAGGAGAGGCGAAAGATGAACAAACCGGTGTTGGACATTCAAGACCGCCCGACTGTGGGGCAATGGGTGACGTTAAGCTTGCAGCATTTATTCGCCATGTTCGGGGCGACGATTTTAGTGCCGTACTTAGTCGGGTTGGATCCGTCAATCGCCTTGCTCACAAGCGGGCTCGGGACATTGGCGTTTTTGCTCATTACGAAATGGCAGGTGCCGGCGTATCTTGGCTCCTCGTTTGCCTACATCGCGCCGATCATCGCGGCGAAAACGGCTGGCGGCCCGGGAGCGGCGATGATTGGCAGCTTCCTCGCTGGATTGGTGTACGGGGTTGTCGCCCTCATCATTAAAAAAGCCGGCTACCGCTGGGTGATGAAACTGCTGCCGCCGGTTGTCGTCGGCCCGGTCATCATCGTCATCGGTCTCGGCTTAGCCGGCACGGCGGTCGGGATGGCGATGAACGGCCCGGACGGCAAATACAGTCTGCTTCATTTCTCGGTGGCGCTTGTGACGCTCGCGGCGACGATCATCTGCTCCGTGCTCGCGCGCGGCATGTTGAGCTTGATTCCGGTGCTTGTCGGCATCGTTGTCGGCTACGTTTACGCCCTCGCTGTCGGACTGGTTGACTTGTCGAAAGTGGCGGCGGCGAAATGGTTCGAGTGGCCGGATTTCTTGATTCCGTTTGCCGATTATCCGGTGCGCATCACTGCCGAGATCGTCATGCTCATGGTGCCGGTGGCGATCGTCACCTTGTCCGAACATATCGGCCACCAGCTCGTCTTAAGCAAAGTTGTCGGCCGCGACCTTATTCAAAAACCGGGGCTGCACCGCTCGATTTTAGGGGACGGAACGGCGACGATGATTTCCGCCTTGCTCGGCGGCCCGCCGAAAACGACGTACGGGGAAAACATCGGCGTGCTCGCGATCACCCGGGTTTACAGCGTCTATGTGCTCGCCGGCGCGGCAGTCATCGCGATCGCCTTTGGCTTCGTCGGCAAAATCACGGCGCTGATCAGCTCGATTCCGACGCCGGTCATGGGTGGCGTGTCGATCTTGCTGTTTGGCATCATCGCCTCGTCCGGATTGCGGATGCTCGTTGACAGCCGCATCGACTTTGGCGCGACGCGCAACTTGGTCATCGCCTCGGTTATCTTGGTGATCGGCATCGGCGGTGCGGTGCTCAAAATCAGCGACAGCTTCCAAATCACCGGCATGGCGCTTTCGGCGATTGTCGGCGTCCTGCTCAACTTAGTGCTGCCGGGGCGTCCGCAAGAAGCGGAAAACTTATTTGAAGCTGAAAACGACAGCGGCCATGTTGCCTAAATCGAATACAAAACACCTTTTAATTAAGTTCCCGTGAGGCTTAAAAAGGTGTGAAAACAGGCGCATCCAGGGCCGGAGTGCACCTTCTTCGGTTCTGCCATGCGCTGATCGTCACACCTTGCCCAGCCGGCAAGGTGTTTTTTTGCAAAAAAAGAAAGGGAGAGAGGCCAATGACCCATCTTTTTACATTGAGCGAACTGCCGCTTTCCGACATCACCCGGCTGCTTGATGAAGCGGAAGCGTTCCGCCGCGGCCGCGCTTGGCGCCCGGCCGCGCCGATGTATGTCGCCAATTTGTTTTTCGAACCGAGCACGCGCACGAAATGCAGCTTCGAGATGGCGGAACGGAAGCTTGGGCTTCATGTCATTCCATTTGACCCGGAGCACTCGAGCGTGCAAAAAGGGGAGACGCTGTACGATACGGTCAAGACGCTTGAAGCGATCGGCGTCGACGCGGTTGTCATCCGCCACCACGAAGATGCGTATTTCGAAGCGCTCCGTCATGCGGTCGGCATCCCGGTCATCAACGCCGGCGACGGCTGCGGGCATCATCCGACCCAGTCGCTCTTGGACTTATTGACGATCCGTCAGGAGTTTGGCGCTTTCACTGGTTTGACGGTGGCGATCATCGGCGACATCCGCCACAGCCGCGTCGCTCGCTCCAATGCGGAAGCGTTGACAAGATTGGGCGCGAACGTCCTGTTTTCCGGACCGGAAGAGTGGAAAGACGAAACGAATCCGCACGGGACGTACGTCGAACTCGATGAGGCCATCGCCTGCGCCGATGTCGTGATGCTGTTGCGCATCCAACATGAACGCCATGCGGAAACGATGGGGCTGACGAAAGAGGAGTACCATGCGCGGTACGGGCTGACGCTTGAGCGGGCGCGGCGGATGAAACCAGGGGCTGTCATCTTGCACCCGGCGCCGGTCAACCGCGGGGTCGAAATCGCCAGCGAACTCGTCGAAGCGAAAGCATCGCGCATTTTTAAACAAATGGAAAACGGCGTCTACGTGCGGATGGCGGTCTTAAAACGGGCAATGGAAGGGAGAATGGAGCATGGGCGTATGGCTGAAAAATGGCATGTCGTTCAATGAAGATGGGAAATTGGTGCGGACACATCTCAAAATGGAACACGGAACCATTGCGGCGATCCTGTATGAACAGCCGCTCGAAGCGGATGGGGAGGACGTGATCGACGTCGGCGGCCGTCTCATCGTTCCCGGCTTGGTCGACTTGCACGTTCATTTGCGCGAACCGGGCGGCGAGGCGAAGGAAACGATTGAAACGGGCACGCTCGCCGCGGCGAAGGGCGGCTTTACGACGGTTGCCGCCATGCCGAACACAAATCCGATGCCGGACCGGAAAGAACAGATGGAATGGCTCACGCGCCGCATCCGCGAAACGGCGCGCGTCAACGTGCTTCCGTATGCGGCGATCACGATCGGGCAAAAAGGGGAAGAGCTGACCGACTTTGCGGCGCTCAAAGAAGCCGGAGCGTTCGCGTTCACCGATGACGGCGTCGGCGTCCAGTCGGCCGGGATGATGTATGAGGCGATGAAGCGGGCGGCGGCGCTCGATATGGCGATCGTCGCCCATTGCGAGGACGATACATTAAAAAACGGCGGCGCGGTGCATGACGGCGAGTTCGCCCGCCGGCATGGGCTCGCCGGCATTCCATCCGTCTGCGAGGCGGTGCACATCGCCCGCGACGTCCTGCTCGCGGAAGCGGCGGGATGCCATTATCACGTCTGCCACATCAGCACGAAAGAGTCGGTGCGCGCCGTCCGCGACGCGAAGCGGGCCGGCATCCGCGTCACCGCTGAAGTGACGCCGCACCATTTGCTCTTGTGCGACGAAGACATTCCGGGGTTGGATGCGAACTACAAAATGAACCCGCCGTTGCGCAGCCGCGCGGACTGCGAGGCGCTCATCGAAGGGCTGCTCGACGGCACGATCGATTTTATCGCCACGGATCATGCACCGCATACAGCAGAGGAAAAAGCGAAAGGCATCGAGGCGGCGCCGTTTGGCATCGTTGGGCTCGAAACGGCGTTTCCGCTCCTATATACGCATTTTGTCAAAAAGAACGTGTTTACGCTAAAGCAGCTTGTCGACTGGCTGACGGTGAAGCCGGCGCAATGCTTCGGCCTAAACGCGGGCCAGCTTGCCGTCGGGGCGCCGGCGGACATTGCGGTCATCGATTTGGAAACGGAAGAAGCGATTGATCCCGAGACGTTTGCCTCAAAAGGAAAAAATACGCCGTTTGCCGGCTGGAAATGCCAAGGCTGGCCGGTGATGACGTTTGTCGGCGGAACACTCGTATGGAAGAAAGGAAGAGAATGACATGAAACGGCAGCTGATTTTGGAAGACGGTTCGTTTTTTGTCGGCGAAGCGTTTGGCAGCATGAAAGAGACGACCGGCGAAGTCGTCTTTAACACCGGCATGACCGGGTATCAAGAAATTTTGACCGACCCGTCGTATTGCGGGCAAATCGTGACGATGACGTATCCATTGATCGGCAACTACGGCATCAACCGCGACGACTTTGAAGCGATCCGCCCGTACGTGCACGGGTTCATCGTCAAAGAAGCGTGCGTAACGCCGTCGAACTGGCGCGGCGAACTGACGCTGGATGAGTATTTAAAAGAAAAAGACATTCCGGGACTTGCGGGCATTGACACGCGCAAACTGACGCGGATCATCCGCCAGCACGGAACGCTGAAAGGAATGATTTGCGGGCTGGACGTCCATCCGGCGGAAGCGGCGGCCAAGCTGCGGGCGATGGAGTGGCCGCGCGACCAAGTGCAGCGCGTCTCAACGAAAAGCGCCTATCCAAGCCCGGGGCGCGGCGAGCGCGTCGTCTTGATCGACTTTGGGATGAAGCACGGCATTTTGCGCGAATTGAACAAGCGAAACTGCGATGTCATCGTGTTGCCGTACAATGCGACTGCTGAAGAAGTACTGAGCTGGCATCCGGATGGGGTCATGCTCTCGAACGGCCCGGGCGACCCGAAAGACGTGCCGGAAGCGATCGAGATGATCCGCGGGATCTTGGGCAAAGCGCCGCTCTTTGGCATCTGCCTCGGCCATCAGCTGTTCGCCTTGGCGTGCGGCGCGAATACGGAGAAGATGAAATTCGGCCATCGCGGCTCGAACCATCCGGTCAAAGACTTGCGCATCGGCAAAGTCGCCATCACGGCGCAAAACCATGGCTATACGGTCACGCATGAATCGCTTGCCGGCACGCGCCTTGAGGTGACGCATATCGCCTTAAATGACGGCACGGTTGAAGGGCTCCGCCATCTCGATTTCCCGGCGTTTACGGTGCAATACCATCCGGAAGCGTCGCCGGGCCCGGAAGATGCGAATTCGTTGTTTGACGAGTTTTTGGCGCTCATCCGCGAGTTCAACAAGAAAGGGGAAGTCATCCATGCCTAAACGCCGCGACATTGAAACGATTTTAGTCATCGGCTCGGGGCCGATCGTCATCGGCCAGGCCGCCGAGTTCGACTATGCGGGAACGCAAGCGTGCTTAGCCCTAAAAGAAGAAGGATACAAAGTCATTCTGGTGAACTCAAACCCGGCGACGATCATGACCGATACGGAAATCGCCGATAAAGTGTACATGGAGCCGCTGACGCTTGAGTTTGTCGCCCGCATCATCCGCAAGGAGCGGCCGGACGCGATTTTGCCGACGCTCGGCGGCCAGACGGGCCTTAACTTGGCGGTCGAGCTCGCCAAAACCGGCGTGCTCGCGGAGTGCGGCGTGGAAATTCTCGGCACGAAGCTCGAGGCGATCGAAAAGGCGGAAGACCGCGAACAGTTTCGCGCCCTCATGAACGAGCTTGGCGAGCCGGTGCCGGAAAGCGCGATTATTCACAGCTTGGAAGAAGCGTACGCCTTTGTCGAACAAATCGGCTATCCGGTCATCGTCCGTCCGGCGTTCACGCTCGGCGGCACGGGCGGGGGCATTTGCACGAACGAAGAAGAGCTTGTCGAGATTGTGTCAACCGGCCTGAAGCTGAGTCCTGTGCACCAATGCTTGCTTGAACGGAGCATCGCCGGCTACAAGGAAATCGAATACGAAGTGATGCGCGACGCCAACGACAACGCGATTGTCGTCTGCAACATGGAAAACATCGATCCGGTCGGCATTCATACGGGCGACTCGATCGTCGTCGCCCCGAGCCAGACGTTAAGCGACCGCGAGTACCAGCTGCTCCGCAACGCGTCGCTCAAGATCATCCGCGCCCTTGGCATCGAAGGCGGCTGCAACGTCCAGCTCGCGCTCGACCCGGACAGCTTCCGCTATTACGTCATCGAAGTGAACCCGCGCGTCAGCCGCTCGTCGGCGCTGGCGTCCAAAGCGACGGGGTATCCGATCGCGAAACTGGCGGCGAAAATCGCTGTCGGGTTGACGCTTGATGAAATGATCAACCCGGTCACTGGGAAAACGTACGCCTGCTTCGAGCCGGCGCTCGATTATGTCGTCACGAAAATTCCGCGCTTTCCGTTTGACAAATTCGAATCGGCGAACCGCCGCCTTGGCACGCAAATGAAAGCGACCGGCGAAGTGATGGCGATCGGCCGGACGTTTGAAGAATCGCTGTTAAAAGCGGTTCGTTCGCTCGAGATCGGCGTGCACCATCTCGAATTGAAGGAAGCGAAACACGCGACCGATGACGTGATCGAAAAACGGATCCGCAAGGCGGGCGATGAGCGGCTTTTTTACATCGCCGAGGCGCTCCGCCGCGGGGTGGCGGTTGACACCTTGCATGAATGGAGCCAAATTGACCGCTTTTTCCTGCATAAGATTCAAAACATTATTGAGATGGAAACGGTCTTGAAAAACCATCCGGGCGACCTTGACGTGCTAAAGAAGGCGAAAGCGCTCGGGTTTTCCGATGCGGCGGTGGCGGCATTATGGAACAAAACGGAGCGCGACGTTTACGCGCTGCGCCGCCAGGAAGGCATCGTGCCGGTGTACAAAATGGTCGATACGTGCGCGGCCGAATTCACGTCGGAAACGCCGTACTACTACAGCACGTATGAGGACGAAAACGAATCGATCGTGACGGAAAAACCGAGCGTCATCGTGCTTGGCTCCGGCCCGATCCGCATCGGCCAAGGGATCGAGTTTGACTACGCGACCGTCCATTGCGTCTTTGCGATCAAACAAGCCGGCTACGAGGCGATCATCATCAACAACAACCCGGAAACGGTGTCGACTGACTTCAGCACGTCGGACAAACTGTATTTCGAACCGTTGACGGCTGAAGATGTGATGCATGTCATCGACCTTGAGAAGCCGGTCGGCGTCATCGTCCAGTTCGGCGGTCAGACGGCCATCAACTTGGCGGCGGAACTCGAAGCGCGCGGCGTCCGCTTGCTCGGGACGACGCTTGAAGATTTGGACCGCGCCGAAGACCGCGACAAATTTGAACAGGCGCTCTCAGAGCTTGGCATTCCGAAACCGGCCGGCAAAACGGCTGTTTCGGTCGAAGAAGCGGTTGCCATCGCCGAAGAAATCGGCTATCCGGTGCTTGTCCGCCCATCGTACGTGCTCGGCGGCCGGGCGATGGAAATTGTCTACAACCGCGAGGAGCTGCTTCATTACATGGAACACGCCGTGCGCGTCAATCCGCAGCACCCAGTGCTTGTTGACCGCTACATCACCGGCAAGGAAGTCGAAGTCGATGCCATCGCCGACGGCGAGACGGTCGTCATTCCGGGGATCATGGAACATATCGAACGGGCCGGCGTCCATTCCGGCGACTCGATCGCCGTCTATCCGCCGCAAACGTTATGCGATGACGTCATCGCAAAAATTACGGACTATACGGTGAAACTGGCGCGCGGGCTGCATATTGTCGGGCTGTTGAACATCCAGTTCGTCGTCGCAGGAAGCAACGTCTACGTCTTGGAAGTGAACCCGCGCTCAAGCCGCACGGTGCCGTTTTTAAGCAAAATCACCGGCGTGCCGATGGCGAATCTCGCCACGAAAGCCATTTTAGGGGCGAAGCTTGCCGAGATGGGCTATGAGACGGGCGTCTGCCCGGTGCGTCCCGGCGTGTACGTGAAAGTGCCGGTGTTCTCGTTTGCCAAACTGCGCAACGTCGACATTTCGCTCGGCCCAGAAATGAAATCGACCGGCGAAGTGATCGGCAAAGACGTGACGTTTGAAAAAGCGCTCTATAAGGGGCTCGTCGCTTCGGGCATCCACATCCAGCCGCACGGAGCGGTGCTGTTGACGGTGGCCGACAAAGACAAGGAAGAAGCGGTCGAGCTGGCGCGCCGCTTTGCCGACATCGGCTATCAGCTGCTGGCGACAAACGGCACGGCGGAAACGTTGAAAGCGGCTGGCATTCCGGTGACGGTCGTCAATAAAATCCACTCGGCGTCGCCGAACATTTTGGATGTCATCCGCCAAGGGAAGGCGCAAGTCGTCATCAACACGCTGACGAAAGGGAAGCAGCCGGAAAGCGACGGCTTCCGCATCCGCCGCGAAGCGGTCGAAAACGGCATTCCATGCTTGACGTCGCTCGATACGGCAAGGGCGATGCTGCAAGTGCTCGAATCGATGACGTTCTCGACAACGGCGATGACGGAAGGGCTGGTGCGGTCATGATCGGCCGCGAACGAATGACGGTCGCAAGCCAGCGGCGGATCGCCGAGCGGACGTATGAATTGACGCTTGCTGGCCGCCTCGTGCAACAGATGAAACAGCCGGGCCAGTTTGTCCATGTGAAGGCAACGGCAATGGCCGATCCGCTTTTGCGCCGCCCGCTCAGCCTTTGCCATATCGACCGGGAGCGCGGACAGTGCACGATCATCTACCGCCAGGAAGGAAAAGGCACCGCGCTGTTGTCGCAAAAACAGCCGGGCGATGCGGTCGATGTGCTCGGCCCGCTCGGCAACGGCTTTCCGCTCGAGGCCGCGCCGGCGGGCGGCCGCGCGCTGCTGGTCGGCGGCGGCATCGGCGTCCCGCCGCTCTATGAACTGGCGAAACAGCTCACAAAGCGCGGCGTCAAAGTGGTGAGTGTGCTTGGGTTCCAAACGAAAGCGGCGGTCTTTTATGAAGAGGAATTCGCCGCGTTTGGGGCGACGTATGTCGCAACCGATGACGGCTCGCACGGAACGCCGGGGCGCGTCACCGATGTGATCGAAGCGCGCTCGCTTGAGTTTGACGTCTTATACGCCTGCGGTCCGAAACCGATGCTTCGGGCGCTGGCGGAACGGTTTCCGAACCGGCCCGTGTACGTGTCGCTCGAGGAGCGGATGGGTTGCGGCGTCGGGGCGTGTTTTGCCTGCGTCTGCCATGTGCCGGGAAGCGAGACGGCGTATAAAAAAGTATGCAGCGACGGTCCGGTGTTTCGGGCCGGGGAGGTGGTGCTATGAACCGGCTTGCCGTTGAACTGCCGGGTCTTTCGCTCAAAAACCCGATCATGCCGGCGTCCGGCTGCTTCGGGTTTGGCCGCGAGTACGCCCAATTTTACGATTTAAGCGTGTTAGGCGCCATTATGATCAAGGCGACGACAAAAGAGCCGCGCTTTGGCAACCCGACGCCAAGGGTGGCAGAAACGCCGGCGGGGATGTTAAATGCCATCGGCCTGCAAAACCCCGGCCTTGACAAAGTGCTCGCAGAAGAGCTGCCGTGGCTTGAACAGTTTGACGTCCCGATCATCGCCAACATCGCCGGATCGACGGTGGAAGAATACGTCGAAGTGGCCGAAGCGATTTCCAAAGCGCCCAATGTCCATGCACTGGAGCTCAACATTTCCTGCCCAAACGTGAAAAAAGGCGGCATTGCGTTCGGCACCGTGCCGGACGTGGCCGCGGAACTGACGAGGCTTGTCAAAGAAGTGTCCGCCGTGCCGGTGTACGTGAAGCTGTCGCCGAACGTCAGCGACATCGTGGCGATGGCAAAAGCGATTGAACAAGCGGGCGCCGATGGCTTGACGATGATCAATACGCTCGTTGGCATGCGCATCGACGTGAAAACAGGCCGCCCCGTTTTGGCCAACGGCACCGGCGGCTTATCCGGCCCGGCGGTCAAACCGATCGCCATCCGCATGATTTACGACGTGAGCCAGGCGGTGTCGATTCCGATCATCGGCATGGGCGGCATTCAAACAGCGGAAGACGTGCTTGAGTTTTTCTATGCCGGCGCGAGCGCGGTTGCCATCGGCACGGCCAACTTCGTCGACCCGTTCGTCTGCCCGACGATCATCGCCGACCTGCCGGCGCTGCTCGATGAACTCGGGATCGGCCACATTTCCGAATGCATAGGAAGGAGCTGGAAGACCGGTGCACACGCCGTTCATTGTCGCGCTTGATTTTCCATCAAAACAAGAAGTGGAGCGGTTTTTGCGCCCGTTTGCCGGAACGCCGCTGTTTGTGAAAGTCGGCATGGAGCTGTACTATCAGGAAGGTCCCGCCATCGTCGCGTTTCTCAAAGAACAAGGGCATGCCGTCTTTTTAGACTTAAAACTGCACGACATCCCGAATACGGTGAAACAAGCGATGAAAGGGCTCGCCCGTGTCGGCGCCGATTTGGTGAACGTCCACGCCGCCGGCGGCCGGCGCATGATGGAAGCAGCCATCGAAGGGCTTGACGCCGGCACGCCAAGCGGAACAATGCGGCCGCGCTGCATCGCCGTCACCCAGCTGACGAGCACGGACGAGCGGATGCTTCATGAGGAGCTGTGGATTGACCGCCCGCTTGTGGAAACAGTCGGCCATTACGCCGCCTTGGCGAACGAAAGCGGCCTTGACGGCGTCGTCTGCTCGGCGAACGAAGCGCCGCTCATCAAAGAACGGTGCGGCGCCTCGTTTCTCGCCGTCACCCCGGGCATCCGCTTTGCCGATGAGGCAGCGCACGACCAAGTGCGCGTCGTCACGCCAAAGCGCGCCCGCGAGCTCGGCGCCGACTACATTGTCGTCGGCCGCAGCCTCACCCGCGCCGCCGATCCGCTGAAAGCCTACGAACGCCTGCAGCACGAATGGAACGGAGGAGAGAAAGAATGAAACACGACATCGCCGCCAAATTGCTTGAAATCGGGGCTGTCGCCCTGCAGCCGAACGAACCGTTTACCTGGTCCTCGGGCTTGAAATCGCCGATTTACTGCGACAACCGCCTGACGCTCGCTTACCCCGACGTGCGCCGCACGATCGCCGACGGCCTCGCCGAGCTCATCCGCACCCAGTTTCCCGAAGCGGATCTCATCGCCGGCACCGCAACCGCCGGCATCCCGCACGCCGCCTGGGTGAGCGAACGGCTCGGGCTGCCGATGTGCTACGTCCGCAGCCAGGCGAAAGCGCACGGCAAAGGAAAACAAATCGAAGGCAAAGCCGAACCGGGCCAGCGCGTCGTCGTCATCGAAGACTTAATCTCGACGGGCGGCAGCTCGCTTGCGGCCGTCCGCGCCTTGAAAGAGGCGGGCTGCGACGTGCTGGGCGTCGCCGCCATTTTCACGTACGGGCTCGACAAAGCGAAACAGGCGTTTGCCAAAGAGAATTTGCCTGCCTACACGCTCACCGACTACAACACCCTCATCGAAACGGCCGTCCGCCTTGGCGCCGTCAGCGAGCACGACTTGGCGACATTGCGAAAATGGCGGGAGAATCCGGAGGAGTGGGGGAACTAACATCAACGCAAGGGAAAAGGGGCTGACGCAAAAGCCCCTTTTTGATGAAACTCTCCATTTTGACGACAAATATTTTACTCACGCAAGCTTCTGCAAGAAAATGAAAAACCATGTCGAACTTTGTCGTCTGTCCCGAATAGCCGTAAAATTCAGTGTATCTTTAATGAAGCAGCCAATCACAGGTTTCTTCCACCTACACCCCAGTTGTAAATAGCAGCTTTGAAGGAACCACAGCGAATTGGAGTGGAACAATGATTTATCGGAACGCTTCAAACAGCTGTTGTTAGCGAACGGCACTTCCGTCAACTACGATTATGACGTAAATGGCAATATGACTTCAAAAGTCATTCGAACCAGCGATGGCCAGTCTCAAACATTTGCCTATTCTTATGATAAGACGGGAAAACTCATTAAAACGGTTGGTCCGCTCCATGATGTGACCACGCATGACTATGATGCCAACGGAAATAAAATCAAAACTTCACGACAGGAAACGGAGCCGGCGCTACTTTTACGTATGATGACCGCGGCCTCATGGAAAGCGTTTCGGTCGGTACGGCGGCCGGAAACGGACCCGACCAACCGGACAAGTGATTTTTCAATGGTTTTGGTATGTCAGAGTCGTCCTGTTGGAACTGCCGGATGGGCAAATCCAACGCAGGCTAGGGAGACCACCCCTGATCAGCGAAGGATTCTGCAGGGATTGGGCATGGATGAGAGCATTGACGTGTAAGTCATACGATATTTTTATTGAAAAAATAATCGCCTCGCCTCGAGAGAAAAATCGGTAAATAGAAAAGAGATGATGGTTTCATTTTCCCCAAACGCTTCTCTTTTTTTAAAAAATCCATCTTCTAACCCAAATACTTCAATCGTTTTATACAAAGGGTCAACAATCCAATATTCTTTTACACCAAATTGTTCGTATAGTTTAAATTTTTCATTTCGATCTTTTAACGCTGTAGACGGAGAAAGAACCTCGACAATGAGTGTTGGTGCGCCTAAACAGCCGTTTGGTGTTAAGTTGTTTCGATTGCAAATGACAGAAATATCGGGTTGAACGACATGTTTTGCATATGTGTAGTCATCGTTTTCGGAGAGACGAACATCAAACGGAGCAATGGCAACGTAGCAATCTTTATTTTGAAAGTACGAACGAAATGCGAACGATAGTTCCATAACGGTAAACTGATGCTCCCACGTTGGTGAAGGGCTCATGTTGTAAGCTTTTCCATCAATAAGCTCCCAACGCCCATCCCATTGAATATAATCGGCATACGTATACAGTTTGGATGGTTCTGGATTCATCGGATCTCCCTCGCTTTTTTCATTATTATACCATATCCAAAACGGCAACGATGATTGAAGATAACAAATTGCATTCGCGACGGCGGCTTTTGGTTGACTCGACAAGTTTGCCAAGCGGGCTGTCCGTAAGGCCAATTGCAGCTGGTCTTACAGACAGCCCGCTGTCTTTGATGCGGCGCTGGACCGTTTCGGTTTGCGGGAGTTTGCGCGAATCGCCCGATGCCGTGTTGGGCGGCCATTGGGGCGGGTTTACGATGGTTTTGCCGCTTGTTGTTTTTGCCGTTGTTTCATGGCGCGGACGAGTTCTTCATCCGGCGTGACGTAGAGCGTTTGCTCGTGTTCGTAAATGACAAACCCCGGCTTGGCGCCGCTCGGTTTTTTCACGTAGCGGATGCGCGTGTAGTCGACAGGCACGGATCCGGAGTGGCGGGCTTTGCTGAAGTAGGCGGCCAAGTTTGCCGCCTCGAGGAGCGTCTCGTCAGACGGCTGCTTGCTCCGGATGACGACGTGCGAGCCAGGGATGTTTTTCACATGCAGCCAAACATCGTCCTTATGGGCGAGTCTGGTCGTGAGATAATCGTTTTGTTTGTTGTTTTTGCCGACGAGTATTTCCGTGCCGTCGCTTGCGACGTAGCGGTCGAGCTCAGGGACGGCGGTTTTCCGCTTTTTTGCTCCTTTCGCCGCGCGCGGGCGCAAGTAGCCTTGTTCGATGAGCTCATCGCGGATTTCCTCGATGTCTTTCGGCGCGGCGGTTTCTAGCTGGCTTAAAATCGTGTCGCAATAGGCGATGTCTTCTTTCGTGCGCTCGATTTGTTCTTGCACGACGGCGAGCGAGTTTTTCGCTTTTTGATATTTTTGAAAGTACTGCTGCGCGTTCTCGGCCGGCGATTTTTGCGGGTCGAGCGGAATGGTGACCGTGCCTCCGTTTTCGTCGTAGTAGTTTGCGACTTCGATTTCCGTCATGCCGCGCTTTGCGGCGTACAAATGGGCGGTGAGCAGTTCGCCGTACAGCCGGTAAGTGTCGGCTTGTTTCGCTTCCTCCAGCGTCTGTTCGAGCTTGAGGAGCTTTTTTTCGTTTTTCGCTTTTTCGTTCGCCATGAGCCGCTCGATGTCATGGGCTTGCTGCTTGACGCGGTCGCGCTCGGCCTTGCCGAAATAAAAGCGGTCGAGCAGCTCGCTTGCACTCGCAAACGGTTGGCCTTCGATTTGCAAGTGCCGAAGCGGCAACACGTAAAACCATTCTTTTTCGCCGTTCGTGTACATCATCGGGGCAAAGCGGCGGCCGCGCACGTCATCGATGAGCGAAAGAAAGCTTTTTGGCAGCGTCGCCCGGTTGGCGAGCCCGGCGCGGAAGACGGCTTCGTTGGCAAATAGCGGCGAAAGGCCGCTGAAGGCGGAGACAAGCTGCTGGGCGAGCTTGCCGGCGTGAAAGTCGAGTTTTTTCAGCACCGTTTCTTCCGTCGCTTCAAGCGGGTTCAGCTTGCCGTGCGTCGGCGGAGCGACGTACGGATGCCCGGGAAGCACCGTCCGGTAGCGGTTGACCGACGGCGGCAAATGTTTCAAGCTGTCGATGATCGTGTTGGTCGATGCGTCAACTAAGATGATGTTGCTATGGCGGCCCATCACTTCGATGATGAGCCGCTTCGTCTGCACGTCGCCGAGTTCATCGCGGCCTTTTGAGTCGATGATGATGATGCGGTCAAAATCGACTTGACGGACCGATTCGATGATGCTTCCTTCCAACTGCTTGCGCAGCCGCATGCAAAACATCGGCGGCTCGGGTGGGTTGTCGTATGTTTCGTTCGTCAAATGGACGCGGGCGTACGTCGGATGCGCTGACAGCATCACTTTATGATTCTGGCCGCGGGCGCGCACGAGCATGACGATCTCATATGCGGATGGCTGATGGATTTTCGTGATCCGCCCCCCTGTGAGCGCTTCTTCGAGTTCGCTGACAATAGCATAGGTAAACACTCCGTCGAACGACATAGAGAAACACCTTTCTATTTCGATTGTTGGCTATTTCGATCTTACCATACGACCCGCTGTTTTGAACATTTCTTTGAATATTGCCTGAAGACGGACGAAGATGCCCGACGAACATGTTGCATAAAATGGGGAGGCCGGCTTTTTTGACACGATTTTTTCCCTTATGGGGGAGATGGCGTGGCAAAGGGCCCATGACTCCTTAGGTTTGTGTCGCGAAACATCATGGCGGGGACTATCATTTTTTGGGACATGTATGAATAAGCATAGAGAAGCGGGAACGGCGTGCGAAAAAAATGGAAGGACGGAGGGAGACAGATGCAATGGCATACGCTCGCGGCAAGCGATGTCGCGCACGAGACGAAGACGAATGTCAAGACCGGGCTTACGGCGGCAGAGGCGGAAAAACGGCTGCGGCAGTTCGGGTGCAACGAGCTGGCGGAAGGGAAGAAGGAGTCGGCGATCGTTGTCTTTTTTCGCCAGTTTCAAGATTTTATGGTGTTGGTGCTGCTTGCGGCGACGGTGATTTCTGCGTTGTTAGGCGAGTATGTGGATGCGGCGGCGATTGTTGTCATCGTGATCATGAACGCCATTCTCGGGTTTATCCAAGAGCGGCGGGCCGAGAAGTCGCTGGCCGCCTTAAAACGGCTGTCCGCTCCGCAAGCGGTTGTGCGGCGCGATGGCAGGTGGGTGAAAATTCCGGCGCGCGAACTTGTTGTCGGTGATGTCGTGAGGCTGGCAAGCGGCGACCGGGTCGGGGCCGATGTCCGCTTGATCGAGGCGGCCGGGCTGGAAATCGAGGAATCCGCCTTGACGGGTGAATCGGTGCCCGTAGCCAAATCCGCCGCCCCGCTTCATACGAAACAGGCGTCGCTCGGCGATTTGCACAATATGGCGTTTATGGGGACGTTGGTAACAAGGGGAAGCGGCGTCGGCATCGTCATTGCCACCGGAATGAAAACGGCGATGGGGCAAATCGCGACGATGCTCGAAGAGGCGGATGCAGGGGCGACCCCGCTCCAGCGCCGGCTTGAGCAGCTTGGGAAAATTTTGCTTGTCGTCGCCTTGGCGCTGACGGCTGCCGTGGTGGCGGTTGGGGTTATGCAAGGGCACGATCTGTACGAAATGTTTTTGGCTGGCGTATCGCTTGCGGTCGCCGCCATTCCGGAAGGGCTGCCGGCCATTGTGACGGTTGTGTTGGCGCTTGGCGTGCAGCGGATGATCAAGCGCAACGCCATCGTCCGCAAACTTCCGGCGGTGGAAACGCTCGGCTGCGCCTCGGTCATTTGTTCGGACAAAACGGGGACGATGACGGAAAACATGATGACCGTCACACAAGTATGGGCAGGCGGGCGGACATTTGCGGTCAGCGGCGTCGGGTTGGAAACGCGCGGGGAGTTTTCCGAGCGCGGGCGCACGATTGATCCGAACCGCGTTCCCGAGCTCGCTCGCCTATTGACAATGGGGGTGCTTTGCAACGGTTCGGAGTTGAAAGAGGAAAACGGACGGCGCTACATCGACGGTGATCCGACGGAAGGAGCGCTGCTGGTCGCGGCAGCGAAGGCGGGGATTACAAAACGAAGTCTGCTAGGCGAGTACGCCATCGAGCGGGAGTTTCCGTTTGATTCCGAGCGGAAAATGATGACGGTCATCATTCGCGGCCGGAACGGGCGGCGGTTCATTGTGACGAAAGGGGCGCCCGATGTGCTGCTTGAGCGGGCGGACCGCCTGGAATGGAACGGCCGCGAGCAGATGCTGACGCCGGCGTGGAAAGAGGCGATTGAGAAGGCGATTCGCCAGATGGCGTCTTCCGCCTTGCGCACGATCGCCGTTGCGTATCGGCCGCTTGCGGAAACAGAACGGATTAAATCAGAGAAGGAGGCGGAGACAAAGCTCCGGTTCCTCGGCGTCGCCGGCATGATCGATCCGCCGCGCCCTGAGGTGAAGCAAGCAGTGGCGCGATGCAAAGAGGCAGGCATGAAAACGGTGATGATCACCGGGGATCACGTGTTGACCGCAACGGCCATCGCCAAACAGCTTGGCGTGCTGCCGCCTGGCGGAAAAGTGATGGACGGGGCGACGTTATCGCGCCTGTCGGTCGATGAGCTTGAACGCGAGGTCGATGATATTTACGTGTTTGCCCGCGTCTCCCCGGAGCATAAGCTGAAAATTGTCAACGCCTTCAAGCGGCGTGGCCATATTGTCGCCATGACCGGCGACGGGGTAAACGATGCGCCGGCGTTGAAAGCGGCGGATATCGGCGTCGCCATGGGCCGGTCGGGGACGGAAGTGGCGAAAGAGGCGGCGTCGCTCGTGCTGCTTGATGACAACTTTGCGACGATTGAGGCCGCGATCGAAGAGGGGCGCAACATTTACGAAAACATTCGCAAGTTTATCCGCTACTTGCTCGCCTCGAACGTCGGGGAAATTCTCGTCATGTTGTTTGCGATGCTGCTTTCGCTTCCGCTGCCGCTCGTGCCGATTCAAATTTTATGGGTGAATCTCGTGACCGATGGGTTGCCAGCCATGGCGCTTGGGCTCGACCGTCCGGAGGAAAATGTCATGAAGCGGCCGCCGCGCCGTCCCGATGAAGGGGTGTTCGCCCGCGGGCTCGGCTGGAAAATCGTAAGCCGCGGCTTTTTGATCGGCGTGGTGACGCTCGCCGCCTTTTTGACCGCCTATGAACGGAGCGGCGAGGATCTCGTTTACGCTCAGACGGCGGCGTTTGCGACGCTTGTGTTGGCCCAATTGATCCATGTGTTCGACTGCCGCTGCGATCGTTCGGTTTTTGACCGCAGTCCGTTCGGGAACATATACCTTGTCGCAGCGGTGATCGTGTCGCTGCTGTTGCTGTTGGTCGTGATCTACTACCCGCCGCTGGCTGCCGTGTTCCATACGAAGCCGCTTGCGGCCGTCGATTGGCTGCTCATCATCAGTTTGTCCGCCTTGCCGACATTTTTGTTTGCCGGTTCGCTTTTGGCGAGAAAATAAAAGGATGAATATGTTATAATAAAAAAGGTGATAGAGGAACGCTCTATGACCTTTTCTTTTTCATCAACGACGCAACGGATGTGATGGCATGGTTTACAGCATGACCGGTTTTGGCGCGAGCACGAAAAAAACGGACCGCTTGACGGTGGCGGTGGAAATGAAATCGGTCAACCACCGGTTTTGTGAAATTTCCATTCGCCTCCCTAGACAATGGCTTGTGTTTGAGGATAAAATAAAAAAAGCAGTTTCATCGTACGTGCGGCGTGGAAAAGTGGAAGTGTTCGTCACGATCGCCGGCAAAGGGCTTGTGAAACGGAGCGTACATATTGATTGGGATTTGCTTGGCCAGTATTGGGCCGGAGTGCAGGAAGCCGCAAAGCGATTTGCCATTGACGGCAGCGTCACGGCGGCCGATTTGCTTCGGCTTGATGGAGCGGTCGAGGTCGTGGAAGAGGAAGGCGCGAACGAGGAGGTCGAGCCGCTGCTTTTAGATGCCGTCGATGAGGCGGCAAAGGCACTTGTTGCCATGCGCCGGCGCGAAGGGGAGGCGCTTGCTGCGGATTTGCGCGCTCGTCTTCATGAGGTCGAAGCTGGGGTGGACGCCATTGAACAGCGGGCGCCGCTTGTGGTTGAACAATACCGCGAGCGGCTTGAACGCCGCTTGCGCGAATGGGCGCCTTCTCCGGTTGATGAAGCGCGGCTGCTCACAGAAGTGGCGGTGTTTGCGGAAAAGGCGGACATTCACGAGGAATTGAAACGCATCCGCAGCCATTTGGCGCAAATGGCAGACGCCTTAGAAATGGACGAACCGATCGGAAGGAAGCTCGACTTTTTGGTGCAAGAGTTGAACCGGGAAGTCAACACGATCGGCGCCAAGGCAAACGACAGTCTGATTGCCGCGCAAGTCGTCGAGATGAAAAGCGCGCTTGAGAAAATGCGCGAGCAAGTGCAAAACGTGGAATAACCGTTTAAAACGACTTGTTGGCGGCAACAATATCGGATATGGCAGGTGGGCGTGTCATGATGAAATTTATCAATATCGGGTATGGAAACATGGTGTCAGCCGCCCGCATCATTACGATTGTCAGCCCTGATTCGGCGCCGATCAAACGAATCATTCAAGATGCGCGCGAAAGCGGCAAGCTCGTTGACGCGACGCACGGGCGGAGGACGCGCGCCGTCATCATCATGGACAGCGATCACGTCATTTTGTCGTCCGTGCAGCCGGAAACGGTGGCGAACCGCTTATATGGAAGCGACGATTTCTCCGAGGAAGGGTAGGGTTTTGGGCGTTGAAGAACGAACGAGGGTTGTTGATCGTCATGTCGGGTCCGTCCGGCGTTGGCAAAGGAACGGTGCGCAAGGCGCTGTTTTCGCAGCCGGACATCAATCTTCATTATTCGGTGTCGGTCACGACGCGTCCGCCGCGCGAAGGCGAAGTGGAAGGCGTCGACTATTTCTTCCGGACGCGCGAGCAGTTTGAACAAATGATCCGCGAAAACAAGCTGCTCGAATGGGCCGAGTATGTCGGCAACTATTACGGGACGCCGATTGATTATGTGGAAAAAACGCTCGCCGAAGGGAAAGACGTGTTTTTGGAAATCGAAGTGCAAGGAGCGATGAAAGTGCGGCGGGCGTTTCCAGAGGCGCTCTTCATTTTCTTGGCCCCGCCAAGTCTCACGGAGCTTGAAAAGCGGATTATGGGACGCGGCACCGAGTCGAAAGAGCTGATTGAAAATCGGCTGCGGGCGGCGAAAGAGGAGCTTGAAATGATGGACGAGTACGACTATGTCGTGGAAAATGATGAAGTGGAGCTCGCCTGCGAGCGGATCAAGGCGATCGTCATCGCCGAACATTGCCGGCGCGAACGCGTCGCCGAGCGATATAAACGGATGTTGGGGGTGGAATGACGATGCTGTATCCTTCCATCGATTTGCTGATGCAAAAAGTCGATTCGAAATACAAGCTCGTCACGGTGGTGGCCAAACGGGCGCGCGAGCTGCAGGACGGTGCGGAGCTGATGGTGAAAAAGCCGGTGTCGAAAAAATTTGTCGGCCAGGCGCTCGAGGAAATTGCCGGTGACAAGGTCGAATTAGTGGAGGAGGAAAAATAACAACCTAGCTTTAGGTTGTTATTTTTTTCAATGTCGGGGGGTGGCCAACATGATCAAGGGAAAACATATTTTGCTTTGTGTGACCGGGGGGGTGGCGGCGTACAAGGCGGCGGCGCTCACCAGCCAGCTCGTCCAGCGCGGCGCTGAAGTAAAAGTGATCATGACAGAAGGGGCGTGCCAGTTCATTACACCGCTCACGTTTCAAGCGTTGTCGCGCCAGGAAGTGTATGTCGATACGTTTGCGGAAAACGATCCGGCTGTCATCGCCCATATCGATTTGGCGGACTGGGCGGATCTCGTCCTCGTTGCGCCGGCGACGGCCAATACGATGGCGAAGCTGGCCGCCGGCATCGCCGACAATATGGTGACGACGACGATTTTGGCGACGAAAGCGCCCGTCTGGATTGCTCCGGCGATGAACGTTCATATGTACGAGCATCCGGCCGTTCGGGCGAACATGGAGCGGCTCTGTGAGTTCGGCTACCGGTTTATTGAGCCAGCGGAAGGCTACTTGGCGTGCGGCTACATCGGCAAAGGGCGGCTTGAAGAGCCGGAGAACATCATCGCCCATATCGAGCGCTTTTTTGCCGGTGATTCGCCGCTGTTTCGCGGGAAGCGCATTCTTGTCACCGCCGGGCCGACGCGGGAGCGGCTTGATCCAGTCCGCTATTTCTCCAACTACTCGAGCGGCAAAATGGGCTACGCCATCGCCGAAGCGGCGGCCCGCTTCGGCGCTTCAGTGACGCTTGTCTCCGGACCGACGGCGCTTTCTTCGCCCGATGGCGTCGAGACAGTGGCGGTTGAATCGGCGGAAGAGATGTATGAAGCGGTTTTGTCTCGGTTTGCGGAAACGGACATCGTGATCAAGGCGGCGGCGGTCGCCGATTATCGGCCGAAATATGTCGCAGCGTCCAAAATTAAAAAGCAGCCGGGCGGTTATGTTGTCGAGATGGAGCGGACGGTTGATATTTTGAAGGCGCTTGGCGAGCGGAAAACGGGGCAGATTTTAGTTGGATTTGCCGCTGAGACGGACAACCTTGAGCAGTATGCGTTAAAAAAACTGGAAGAAAAGCGGCTCGATATGGTCGTCGCCAACAATGTCACCGAAGAAGGGGCAGGATTTGCCGGCGATACGAACATCGTCACCATCTTCCGCCGCGACGGTGTCGTCCGGCCGCTGCCGCTCATGACGAAACGCGAGGCGGCCGAGGAAATTTTAAAAGAAATTCACGCGTATATCGAGGCGATTCGATGAAAGTAGCATCCGTGATTGTCGATGTCCCGTCCCGGCAGACGGATCGTCCGTTCGATTATTGGATTCCGGAGCGCTGGCAAGGCGTCATCAAGCCGGGCATGCGGGTGACCGTGCCGTTTGGAGCGCGGCGCTTGCAAGGATTTGTGATCGACGTGAAAGACCATTCCGACGTCCAGCAGCTCAAGCCGATCGAGCATGTGCTTGATGTCGTGCCGGTGTTAAACGAAGAGCTGCTTGATCTTGGCCGCTATTTAACGGAAACGACGCTTTGTTTTGCCATTTCGGCGTACCAAGCGATGCTGCCGGCGGCGATGCGGGCGAAATATGAAAAAACACTCCGCTTGACGGATGAAGAGAAGAGAGGGAGGTTGCCGGATGAGGTAAAGCCGCTGTTTGCCGGGCGGACGGAAGCCGCTTGGAAAGAGGTTGAGGCGGCCGGTTTATGGCGGGCGGCGCAAAAAGCGGTGCAGCAGGGTGTGCTCGAGGCGGTCTACCAGGTGAAAGAAAAAGCGGGCAAGAAAACGGTGAAGCACGCCGCTTTGGCCATTCCATCGGAACAGGCGAAACAGGAGCTCGGGTCGCTGCCGCCAAGGCAAAAAGAGGTGCTTTCCTTTTTGCTTGAAAAAGGGGAAGCGGCGCCGGTTGCCGAACTGCAAGCGGTGCTTGGCGTCTCCTCAGCGCCGTTGAAAGCGCTCGTCGATAAAGGATTGGTGGTGCTGAATGATGTCGAGGTGTACCGCGACCCGTACGAGCATCGAACGTTTCAGCCGAGTGAGCCGCCGGCGCTCACCCGGGCGCAAGAGGCGGCATTGGCGAAGATTACCGCTTCGGTGCGCGCCGGGGAGCATCGCACGTTTTTGCTGTATGGCGTCACCGGCAGCGGGAAGACGGAAGTGTATATGCAGGCGATTGATGAAGCGTTGCGCCAAGGAAAGGAAGCGATCGTTCTCGTGCCGGAAATTTCGCTGACGCCGCAAATGGTCGAGCGCTTCAAAAGCCGGTTCGGCTCGAAAGTAGCGGTGCTTCACAGCGGGCTGTCGGTCGGCGAAAAATATGACGAATGGCGGAAAATTCACCGGAAAGAAGTGCAGCTTGTCGTCGGGGCGCGCTCAGCCGTGTTTGCCCCATTTGAAAACTTAGGGATGATCATCATCGATGAGGAGCATGAGACGAGCTACAAGCAAGAAGAAATGCCGCGCTATCATGCGCGCGATGTCGCCATTTACCGCGCTCGCCGCCACAGCTGCCCGGTCGTGCTTGGCAGCGCCACCCCCTCGCTTGAGACGTTCGCCCGCGCCGCCAAAGGGGTGTACGAGCTGCTTGAGCTGCCGGAGCGCATCAGCGACCGCGGCCTGCCGGACGTTCATGTCGTCGATATGCGCGAGGAGCTGCGAAGCGGCAACCGTTCGATGTTTTCACGCCGATTGCTTGACGAATTGCGCCGCCGGCTTGAGCGCGGCGAGCAGGCAGTGTTGCTGTTGAATCGACGCGGTTATTCGACGTTTGTCATGTGCCGCAGCTGCGGCTATGTCATCCGCTGTCCGCACTGCGACATTTCGCTGACGTACCATCGTGCCGGGGAACGGATGAAATGCCACTATTGCGGGCATGAAGAGCCGCTCGTCCCCCGCTGTCCGTCATGCGGCAGCGAACATATCCGCTTTTTCGGCATCGGCACGCAAAAAGTGGAAGAAGAACTGACGAGGTTGCTGCCGAAAGCGCGCGTCATCCGCATGGATGTCGACACGACCGGCCGCAAAGGGGCGCATGAAGAGCTGCTTTCCCGTTTTGCCGCCAAGGAAGCCGATATTTTGCTCGGCACGCAAATGATCGCCAAAGGGCTTGACTTTCCGGACGTCACGCTTGTTGGTGTGCTGGCGGCCGACACGATGCTTCATTTGCCCGATTTTCGCGCCGCGGAAAAAACGTTCCAACTGTTGACGCAAGTGAGCGGGCGCGCCGGACGGCACGAGCTGCCCGGCGAAGTGATCATTCAGACGTATACGCCCGACCACTACAGCATTGAACTGGCCGCCCGCCACGACTACCGCGCCTTTTACCAGCGGGAGATGGCGCTGCGCAAAGCGCACGGCTATCCGCCGTACTATTATTTGACGCTCATTACCGCCGCCCACGAAGAGGCGCTGGCTGCGGCCAAAGCGGCGGAGAAAATCGCCGCCTATTTGCGCAAGCATTTGTCGCGCGAAGCGGTCGTTCTCGGCCCCGTTGCCTCGCCAATCGCCCGTCTTCACGATAGATATCGTTACCAATGCATGATAAAATACAAACGGGAGCCGAATTTGACTGCGGCGCTCAAGGCGGTCATCGACCGCTACCAAGCCGATGCCGCCCATGGCGGAGTGATGGTCACCATTGATACAAACCCATATATGATGATGTGAACTTGGGGGAATGACGTTGTCTGTTTTGTCGATTGTCACGTATCCTGACCCGATTTTGGAACAGCCGTGCGCGCCGGTGACGGCGTTTGACCGTCGGCTCGGGCGGCTGCTTGACGATATGTATGAAACGATGCTTGCCGCTGACGGGGTGGGCCTAGCTGCCCCGCAAATCGGCGTCGCCGAACAAATCGCTGTCATCGATGTCGGTGATGAACACGGTCGGATCGAGCTCATCAACCCGGTCGTGATCGAGGCGCGCGGCGAACAAGTAGATGTGGAAGGCTGTTTGAGCTTTCCCGGCTTGTTTGGCGAAGTGCCGCGCGCGAAATTTGTGAAAGTGCGGGCGCAAAACCGACGCGGCCGCCCGTTTACGCTTTCCGCGACCGGTTTTTTGGCGCGCGCGTTGCAACATGAAATCGACCATTTGCATGGTGTGCTGTTTACTTCGAAAGTGATTCGGTATTGCGATCTTGAAGAATTGGAAGGATAGATGCCAATGACGAACATTGTGTTTATGGGAACACCGGACTTTGCCGTGCCGATTTTGCACCAACTTCTTCATGACAACTACCGTGTTGCAGCGGTCGTCACCCAGCCGGATAAGCCAAAAGGGCGGAAGCGCGAGCTCGTGCCACCCCCGGTGAAAGTGGAAGCGGAGCGCCACGGCATCCCGGTGCTGCAACCGACAAAAATTCGCGAGCCGGAGCAATACGAACAAGTGTTGGCGTTTGCGCCCGATTTGATTGTCACGGCTGCGTTTGGGCAAATTTTGCCGAAAGCGCTGCTTGATGCACCAAAATACGGCTGCATCAATGTCCATGCCTCGCTTCTGCCCGAGCTGCGCGGCGGGGCGCCGATCCATTACGCCATTTGGCAAGGGAAAACGAAAACGGGCGTGACGATCATGTATATGGTGGAGCGGTTGGACGCCGGCGACATGTTAGCGCAAGTCGAAGTGCCGATTGCCGAAACGGATACGGTCGGCACGCTCCATGATAAATTGAGCGCCGCCGGGGCTAAACTACTATCAGAAACGCTCCCACTTTTATTGGAAGGAAACATTACGCCCGTTCCGCAAGATGAGGAGAAAGCCACGTATGCGCCGAACATTCGCCGCGAGCAGGAGCGGATCGATTGGACGCAGCCCGGCGAAGCCATTTACAACCATATTCGCGCCTTCCATCCATGGCCGGTCACGTATACAACGCAGGATGGGCACATTTGGAAGGTTTGGTGGGGTGAAAAAGTGCCGGCGCCCCGTTCAGCGCCGCCGGGCACGATTTTGGCGCTCGAGGAAAACGGTATTGTCGTGGCCACCGGCAATGAGACAGCCATTCGCATCACCGAATTGCAGCCGGCCGGAAAAAAACGGATGGCGGCGGGCGAATTTTTGCGCGGCGCCGGCAGCCGCCTTTCGGTCGGCATGAAGCTAGGAGAGGATCATGAACGTACGTGAACTTGCTTTAGATACGCTGTTAGCCATTGAACAAAAAGGAGCGTACAGTCATTTGCAATTAAACGAAGCCATTCAAAAAGGACGCCTTGACGGGCGCGATGCGGCGCTGTTGACCGAGATTGTCTACGGCACGGTGCAACGGCGCGACACGCTCGATTATTATTTGGCGCCGTTTTTGCGCAAGGCGCGCCGGCTTGAGCCGTGGGTGCGCGTGCTTCTTCGGTTGACGCTGTACCAAATGGTGTATTTGAACCGCGTCCCGGATCACGCCGCCATTTTTGAAGCGGTCGAGATCGCCAAGCGGCGCGGCCATCGCGGCATTGCTTCACTTGTCAACGGCGTATTGCGGGCCATCGGCCGCGAGGGGCTGCCGTCGATCGAGGCGGTTGATGACGCGGGCAAGCGGCTCGCCCTTGCCACCAGCCATCCCGAGTGGCTCGTTCGGCGCTGGATCCAGCAATATGGTTATGAAGAAGCGGCGCGCATGTGCGAGACGAATTTGCGCTCGCCGCAATCAACGGCCCGCGTCAACCGGCTGCGTGCGACTGTCGAAGAAGCACTCGAGCGGCTGCGCGCTGAAGGGATGCAGGCAATCCCTGGCCATGTCGCTCCGGAGGCCATCCGGGCGGAAAAAGGGAATTTGGCTCATACGGAGACGTTTCGCGCCGGTTGGCTGACGATTCAAGATGAAAGCTCAATGCTTGTCGCTCGAGCGCTCGACCCAGCCCCCGGCGAGCGGGTGCTTGACTGCTGCGCGGCGCCGGGCGGGAAAACGACCCATATCGCCGAGCGGATGGACGGGCGCGGCGAGGTCGTTGCTGTTGATATCCACGAACATAAGGTCATGCTGATCGAACAGCAGGCCAAGCGGCTCGGGCTTGACAACGTTGCGACGCTCGCCCTTGACAGCCGCCGGCTCGGCGAGCGGTTTGCCCCGGAATCGTTTGACCGCGTTTTGGTCGATGCGCCGTGCACTGGATTCGGCGTCATTCGCCGCAAACCGGAGATCAAATATACGAAAGGGAAAGACGCCATCGCCGCGCTTGTCGAGATTCAGCAAGCCATTTTGCGGGCGGCCGCCCCGCTTTTGAAAAAAGGCGGTACGCTTGTCTACAGCACATGCACGGTGGAGCGCGAGGAAAATGAAGACGCCATCGCCCGCTTTTTAGCGGATCATCCGGACTTTTTCCTCGACGCCAGCCTTGCCGAGCGGATGCCGAAACCGGTGCGGCCGCATGTGAAAGGCGGCATGTTGCAGCTTTTGCCGCATCATTTTGACTCTGACGGGTTTTTTATCGCCCGACTGCGAAAGAGGGTGTAAAAGCATGGAAATGGTTCGTCCGGCTGCCCGCCGCTCTGTCGGCGAAACGCAGCCTCCGTTGCCATCGATTTATTCGCTCACGCTAGACGAATTGAAGGAATGGCTTGTCGCTCAAGGCGAAAAGCCGTTTCGGGCTACACAAATTTATGAGTGGCTGTATCAAAACCGCGTCACCGATTTTGCCGACATGACGAATTTGCCGAAGCGGCTGCGCGAACAGCTGGCGTCATCGTTTTCGATCACGACGTTGAAAACCGTGGTCAAACAAACGTCGAAAGACGGGACGATCAAATTTTTGTTTGAGCTCCATGACGGCTATTCGATCGAGACGGTGCTCATGCGTCATAACTACGGCAATTCGGTGTGCGTCACGACGCAAGTCGGCTGCCGCATCGGCTGCACGTTTTGCGCTTCGACGCTCGGCGGGCTGAAGCGTCATTTAGAGGCGGGCGAGATCGTCGCCCAAGTCGTGCAAGTGCAAAAGGCGCTCGATGACACGAATGAACGCGTCAGCAGCATCGTCGTCATGGGCATCGGCGAGCCGTTCGACAACTACGATGAGCTCATCAAGTTTTTGCGCATCGTCAATCACCCAAAAGGGTTGAACATTGGCGCCCGCCATATCACCGTTTCCACCAGCGGCATCATCCCAAAAATTTATCAATTTGCCGATGAAGGAATGCAAATCAACTTCGCCATTTCGTTGCATGCACCGACGAATGAGCTGCGGACGAAACTCATGCCGATCAATAAAGCGTACCCGCTGCCGAAGCTCATGGAGGCGGTTCGGTATTACATTCAAAAAACCGGCCGGCGCGTGACGTTTGAATACGGATTGTTCGGCGGGGTGAACGACCAGCTTGAGCACGCCGAGCAGTTGGCCGAGCTGATTAAAGGGCTGAAATGCCATGTGAATTTGATTCCGGTTAACTATGTGCCGGAGCGCAACTATGTGCGCACGCCGCGCAGCCAAATTTTCGCCTTTGAACGGGCGTTGAAAAAACATGGAATCAATGTCACCATTCGCCGCGAACATGGACACGACATCGATGCCGCCTGCGGACAGCTTCGCGCGAAGGAGCGAAAAGAGGAGACGAGGTGAATCGGATGCGAGCCGTTTTCCGAACTGACATCGGCCAAATTCGCGAACATAACGAAGACAGCGGCGGCGTATTTGTCAATCAAAGCGGCCAATATTTAGCGGTCGTCGCTGACGGGATGGGCGGCCATCGCGCCGGTGATGTGGCCAGTTCCATGGCGGTGGCGTATTTGCAGGAGCGATGGGAGAACGAGAGCGGCCTTGCTTCGCCGGCTGAGGCGGAGCAATGGCTCAAGACGCAAATTGCGGCGGCGAACGAACAACTGTTTCGCCATGCCTGTTCCCACCCGGAATGTCAAGGAATGGGGACGACAGTCGTCGCCGCCGTTTGCGCTTATTCGTTTGCGACGGTTGCCCATATCGGGGACAGCCGCTGCTACGTGCTCAACAAAAGCGGAATTCAGCAGCTGACCGACGACCATTCGTTGGTCAATGAGCTCGTCAAAAGCGGGCAGCTTTCGAAAGAAGCGGCTGAGCATCATCCGCGCAAAAACGTGCTGCTGCGGACGCTCGGCACAGAGCCGGCGGTGAAAATCGACGTGAAAACAGTGGCGCTCGACGAGGGCGACATGTTGTTGTTATGTTCGGACGGGTTGTCCAACAAGGTGCCGGAAGCGGACATGATGCATATTTTGACGGGGGACGGCACGCTGGAAGAGAAGGCGGAGGCGCTTATCGAGCTCGCCAACGGGCGGGGCGGGGAAGACAACATTTCGCTGGCGGTCATCGATGTTTCAGCGGAACGTGAAGGTGGGTGATCGGCGTGCTCATTGGAAAGCGATTGAATGACCGCTATAAAATCATCAGCCTCATCGGCGGCGGCGGCATGGCCAACGTGTATTTGGCCCGCGATATGATTTTGGAGCGCGATGTTGCAGTCAAAGTGCTCCGCCTTGATTTTGCCAATGATGATCAGTTCATCAAACGGTTCCGCCGCGAGGCGCAAGCGGCGACGAGCTTAAACCATGAACATATCGTCTCCATTTATGACGTCGGCGAAGAAGAAGGCGTCTATTACATCGTTATGGAATATGTGCGCGGCGCGACGCTGAAGCAATACATCCAGCAGCACGCTCCGCTTCCGGTCGAACGGGCGCTTCGCATCATGGATCAGTTGACGTCAGCCATCGCCCATGCCCATGAGAACGGCATCATCCATCGCGACATTAAACCGCAAAACATTTTGCTTGATGAGCACGGCAATGTGAAAGTGACCGACTTCGGCATCGCTGTGGCGATGAGCGGCACGACGATCACGCAGACCAACTCGGTGCTCGGTTCGGTTCATTATTTGTCGCCGGAGCAGGCGCGCGGGGGCATTGCGACAGAAAAGTCAGATATTTATTCGCTCGGCATTGTCATGTTTGAACTCGTTACCGGTCGGCTGCCGTTTTCCGGCGAATCAGCCGTTTCGATCGTGTTGAAGCACTTGCAGGCGGAAACGCCGTCGCCGAAGGCGTGGAATCCGGACATCCCGCAAAGTGTGGAAAACATTATTTTAAAAGCGACGGCGAAAGACCCGTTTTACCGCTACCAATCCGCGCGCGAAATGAACGAGGACATTCGGACAGCGCTGGATCCAAGGCGGCGCAACGAGCCGAAATTTACCATACCCGATGACGATGAGGAAGCGACGAAAGCCGTTCCCATTATAAGGAATGCGGAAAGCGCGGCGCTGGAGCAAGAGACGCTTGTGTACGAGGAACAAACGAGCGAACCGGCTCATGCGGCCGGCGAGCCGAAACCAAAGCGGAAACGGGCATGGATTGCCTGGCTTGTGGCTGCCTTGCTGTTCATTGGAGCTGTCGGCGTCAGCGCCGTCACATGGATTCCGGATCTCATTTTTCCAAAAGAAGTGACGATGCCGAACGTGGTCAACAAAAACTATGATGACGCTGTTGAACAGCTGTCGTCGCTCGGTTTGGAAATCAAAGATACGATTGATGTGGAAGATGATCAAGTCGAAGAAGGAAAAGTCGTGCGCACCGATCCGGAAGCCGGCATGACGGTGAAGAAAGGGGCCGGCGTCATCATTTATAAAAGCATTGGAAAAAAGAAAATCGAATTTCCAAGCTTCATTGGCGATGATATTGCTGCGGCGGAGGAGGAGCTGCGCGCCGAAGGATTTGCCCGCATCACACGCAGCGGCCGCTACAGCGACAAGCCGGAAGGGACAATTTTGGATCAATACCCGTACGCCGGTGATGAAGTCGTGCCTGATGAAACGGAAGTGATGTTCACCGTCAGCCTCGGGCCGGAGAAGGTCACCGTTAAAGATTTGACTGGCTATACGGAAAAAAGTGTGCGCGATTACGGGGCCGATCAAGGGTTGCGCATTGACGTGAAGTACGAGTATTCGGACGAGGTGCCAGAAGGGCTTGTCATTTCACAAACCCCGGCGGCGAACGAGCAGGTAAAAAAAGGGGAAACGATTACGGTCGTCATCTCCCGCGGGCCGGAACCGAAGCCGTCGAAAACGGTGGTTAAAGAGATTACGATTCCGTATGAACCGGAGATGCCGGGGCAAATGGTTGAAGCCCAGCTTTACATCCAAGATGCCACCCACAATATGTCAACGCCATACAAAACATACCGGCTGACGGCGCCAGCGACCGAGATGGTCGAGTTTGAAATTCCATATGGGGAGACCGCTTATTACCGCGTCATTGTCAACAATGTCGTCAAAGAGGAAGGATCGATCCCGTACCCAAAACATAACGGAAAAAAGGGGTGAGGCTATGGCGGAAGGACAAATCATGAAAGCATTAAGCGGATTTTATTACGTCTTGTCCGAAGGCCGCGTGTTCCAATGCCGCGGGCGCGGTGTGTTCCGCAAGAAAAACGTGACGCCGCTCGTCGGCGACCGCGTCGTTTTTCAGGCGACGAGCGAAACGGAAGGCTATATTTTGGAGATTGGCGAGCGGCAAAATGAGCTTGTGCGGCCGCCGATCGCCAACGTCGAACAGGCGATTTTAGTCTTTTCGGCTGTAAGCCCGGACTTCAGCGCCAAGCTGCTCGACCGCTTTCTTGTCTTGGTTGAATCGAAACGCATCGCGCCGATCATTGTCATCAGCAAAATCGATTTGTTAGATGGCGAATCGAAAGAAGAGATCGCCCGCTACGTGCATGATTACCGGCGCATCGGCTACGACGTGATTGAAACGTCAGCCGTGACCAAGGGCGGCCTCGATGAACTGGCGTTGCGCCTTCGCGGCCGCGTCTCCGTCGTCGCCGGGCAGTCCGGGGTGGGCAAATCGTCGTTGCTGAACGCGCTCCGTCCGGATTTGCGGTTGAAAACAGGCGACATTTCCACCCATTTAGGGCGCGGCAAGCATACGACCCGCCATGTCGAACTGCTTGAGGTCGCCGGTGGACTTGTCGCCGACACCCCAGGGTTTGGCGCGCTTGAGTTTGACCAGATCGAGCTTGATGAATTGCCGCATTATTTTCCGGAATTCCGGATGTACGGGGAAGGGTGCAAATTCCGCGGCTGCCTTCATATCGCCGAGCCGAAATGCGCTGTGCGTGAGGCGGTCGAGGCCGGGGAGATTCCATCGTACCGCTATGACCACTACGTTAGTTTTGTTGCCGAAATGAAAGAACGAAAGCCGAGGTATTGAACATGATTCGAATTGCGCCATCGATTTTATCAGCCGATTTCGCCCGCCTGGCCGAGGAAATTCGTTCGGTCGAGGAAGGCGGGGCGGATTGGATTCATGTCGATATCATGGACGGGCATTTCGTGCCGAATTTGACGTTCGGTCCGCCGGTCGTGGCCGCCATTCGACCGGTGACGAAGCTGCCGCTTGACGTCCATTTGATGATCGCCGACCCGGACCGATACATTCCGGCGTTTGCGAAAGCGGGCGCGGATGTGATTTCCGTCCATGTTGAGGCGTGCGTGCATTTGCATCGGACGATTCATTTTATCAAAGAACAAGGCGTCAAAGCCGGGGTGGTGCTCAATCCGCATACACCGGTCGAGATGATCCGCCATGTGATCGGTGATGTCGATCTCGTCTTGTTGATGACGGTCAATCCAGGGTTTGGCGGACAGGCGTTCATTCCGGCGGTCGTGCCAAAAATCCGTGAGGTCGCCCGGATGGCCAGCGAACAAAACAAAGAGGTCGATATTGAGGTCGACGGCGGCATCAATGCGGAAACGGCGCCGCTTTGCGTGGAAGCCGGAGCGAACGTGCTTGTCGCCGGCTCGGCCATCTACAATGAACGGGATCGAGCCGCCGCCATTCGTGCGCTTCGCACAGCGTGCGCCAACTAGCCAAAAGGCAGCGCCGCTTTTGCCATCTTATTGAGCCGCAGGGTGATGAGAGCAAAGAAAAGAACGGAAGATGGCTGCCTCGGCCCTTGCCGAAAGGGGGAAACGCATGTGTTGATTCATATTGTCGGCGGCGGTCCGCCCCACCTTCTTCCCGATTTGCGCTCGTATGATGGGAGCGATGTGCAGTGGGTCGGCGTCGACCGCGGCACGAAAGCGCTCTTGGATTTCGGACTCCGCCCGGTGCGGGCGTTTGGCGATTTTGATTCCTTGCCGGCTGAGGAGGTCAAGCGGCTAAGGGAGATGCTGCCGGAGCTTGACATTTGGCCGGCGGAAAAAGACAAAACGGATATGGAGATCGCCCTTGACTGGGCGGTTAGGCAGACAGATGGGGCCATCCGTCTGTTTGGGGCGACCGGTGGGCGGCTTGACCATTTGTTTGGCAACGTTGAGCTGCTGTTCAAATACGCCGGTCGTCCCATTGAACTCATCGACCGGCAAAACGTGCTCACCGTCCATCTGCCCGGCGTGCATACGGTCGCCCGCGACGATCGATACCGTTATGTGTCATACATCCCGATTTCCGAAACGGTGGCGGAGCTTACGCTGATCGGATTTAAATATCCGCTAACAAACTGTCATATTTCCCGTGGTTCGACATTATGTATTAGTAACGAACTTATCCAATCTTCTGGTACTTTTTCGTTTTCAGAAGGCATATTAATGATGATAAGGAGCAGCGATTTTGCCGGCTGCCCGTAGTCGCGCTTGGCTTATGACGGAATATAATGGATAAGGAAATGGCGGGAAGCTCGTGATGATCGGTGTGAGGAGGGAATCGGGATGAAGTTTTATACGATCAAGCTGCCGAGATTTTTAGGCGGAATCGTGCGGGCGGTGTTGAACGCATTTAAAAAAGGATAAGAAAAAAGCACCATTTTTGGTGCTTTTTTGTTGCCGCCGAACAAAAGGAGGGTTGCAACCTTTTGGGCGGCTTCTTTTTGTTAGGGCGTTAGACGCGTTTCACTTTTCCAGATTTCAGCGCGCGCGCCGAAACCCAAACGCGTTTCGGTTTGCCGTCAACTAAAATGCGCACTTTTTGCAAGTTGGCTTTCCATGTACGGCGGCTGGCGTTCATGGCATGCGAACGCGAGTTGCCGAACGATTTCTTCTTGCCGGTAATGAAGCACTTCGCCATCGTTTTTCCCTCCTTGCTTTCACATCCCTCTAAAAACACTATTATAATTTACCATACAACCGTAGGGATTGCAATAGACGTGCGGTTTTCTTTCAAGAAACTGTCCTTGACATCTATTTCAGTTTTCGGCTAAATAATACTAGTGGGCGGACGGGGAGCGCTTTGAAAACAGAAAGCGTTATAGTACAATAGGGGTAGCTGTGCGAGATACGCAAAGGGGGAACGAGCATGTCGATCGAATGGCAAACGAAATACGGGCGCATCGAAGTCGCCAATGAAGTCATTGCGATGATCGCGGGGGGAGCTGCCGTCGATTGCTACGGCATTGTCGGAATGGCGTCGAAAAACCAAATTCGCGATGGGCTGTCGGACATTTTGCGCCGGGAGAATTTTTCCAAAGGGGTTATTGTCCGCGAAGAAAACGGCGAGGTGCATATCGATATGTACATCATCGTCAGCTACGGAACGAAAATTTCCGAAGTCGCCCATAACGTGCAGTCGAAAGTGAAGTACACGCTCGATCAGACGCTCGGGCTGTCGGTTCAGTCGATCAATATTTACGTTCAAGGGGTTCGGGTGTCAAACCCGTAGTAAGGAGGAGTTAGCCGGTGACAATGAGGACGCTTGACGGAAGACGATTTGCCGATATGGTGCAGCAAGGGGCCGCCCATTTGGCGAACAACGCCAAGGCGGTCGATGCGCTGAACGTCTTTCCGGTTCCAGATGGCGATACAGGAACGAACATGAACTTGTCGATGACGTCCGGGGCGAAAGAAGTGAAGGCGAATGCCTCCGACCATATCGGCAACGTCGCCGCGGCGCTGGCGAAAGGGCTGTTGATGGGGGCGCGCGGCAATTCCGGCGTCATTTTGTCGCAGCTGTTTCGCGGATTTGCCAAGGCAGTCGAAGGCAAACAAGCGGTGAACAGCTTCGAATTCGCCGCCGCTTTGCAGGCGGGGGTGGACACAGCCTATAAGGCGGTGATGAAGCCGGTTGAGGGGACGATCCTCACCGTTGCCAAAGAAGCGGCGCGCAAGGCGGTGGAGGTGGCAAAAAAAGAACGCGACGTGATCGCTGTGATGGAAGCGGCGCTCGCCGAGGCGAAAGCGGCGCTTAAGCGCACACCCGAATTGCTCCCGATCTTAAAGGAAGTCGGTGTCGTCGACAGCGGCGGTCAAGGGCTCGTATACATCTATGAAGGGTTTCTTGCTGCTCTGAAAGGAGAAATCGTGAGCGCCGCACGCGCTGAGGCGCGGATGGACGATTTAGTGAAAATGGTGCACCATCAAAGCGCGCAAAGCCATATTCATACCGATGAAATCGAATTCGGCTACTGCACGGAGTTCATGGTCCGCTTTGAACCGGACAAGCTGGCCGAGCACCCGTTTTCCGAAGAAACGTTCCGCCGCGAGTTAAGCCAGTTCGGCGACTCGCTGCTTGTTGTCGCGGATGACGAGCTTGTTAAGGTGCACATCCATTCGGAAACGCCGGGTGAGGTGCTGACATACGGTCAACGCTACGGCAGCTTGATCAATATTAAAATTGAAAACATGCGCGAACAACATGCCAACATCGTCGGCAAGGAGGCAAAGACGCTTCCTGGTGTTGCCAAAGAGGAAGCAAAGCCGTACGGCATCGTCGCCGTCGCCATGGGCGCTGGCGTGGCTGAACTGTTTCGGAGCATCGGTGCTCACGCCATCATTGAAGGTGGGCAAACGATGAACCCGAGCACGGAAGAAATCGCTGACGCCATCCGCCTCGCCAACGCGGAAACGGTGTTTGTGCTGCCAAACAACAAAAACATTGTAATGGCGGCCAAACAAGCGGCGGAGCTTTCCGAACAGCGGGTGATCGTCATCCCGTCGAAAACGGTTCCACAAGGTCTGGCGGCGCTCTTGGCGTTCAATCCGGCGCAACCGGCCGAGCAAAATGAGCAGGCGATGACGGCGGCGCTTTCGCGAGTGAAAACGGGGCAAGTGACGTTTTCTGTGCGCGATACGACGATTGACGGCATCGAGATTGAAAAGGGCGATTACATGGGGTTATGGGATGACCGCATTATTGCCGCTCACAAAGACAAACTCACCGTAACGAAGCGGCTGCTTGATGCGCTTATTGATGAAGAAAGCGAAATCGTGACCATTTTGTACGGCGAAGACGCAACGGAGATCGATGTGGAAGCAGTTGTTGCCTATTTGGAAACGAAACATGACGGGATCGAAGTGGAAGTGCATAACGGAAAGCAGCCGCTGTATCCATTCATCATTTCCGTCGAATAATATGTTAGAATAATAGAAGGGAGCATTCCCTTCTATTTTTCTTCATTTCAGTTTTGTGGAGGAATAGCGGAGATGAAATACAAAAGCGTCTTTGATATCATTGGCCCGGTGATGGTTGGGCCGTCAAGCTCACATACGGCCGGGGCGGTGCGCATCGGTTTAGTCGCGCGCAAGTTGTTTGGCCGAAAGCCGACGTGGGCGCGCATTTCGTTTTACGGCTCATTTGCTGAAACGTATCGAGGGCATGGCACCGATGTTGCCATTGTCGCCGGGTTGCTCGGATTTGACACGTTCGATGAACGTCTTCCGAATGCGCTCGAGATCGCCCAAGCGGAAGGGGTGGATGTGACGTTTTCCGCTGAGGAGGCGATTCCGCATCATCCGAATACGGCGCGCCTGCGGATTGGCGATGACGAAGGCGAGCTTGAGCTCGTCGGCATTTCGATCGGCGGCGGCAAAATCGAAATCGTCGAATTGAATGGGTTTGCCTTGAAGCTGTCTGGCCACCATCCGGCGCTGCTCATTATGCATAACGACCGGTACGGGACGATCGGGGCGGTGGCTTCGGTGTTGGCGAAACAGAAAATCAACATCGGCCATATGGAAGTGTCGCGCAAGGAGAAAGGGAAAGAGGCGCTCATGGCGATCGAAGTTGACCAGCCGTTGACCGATGATCTGATTCAAGAATTGGAGCAGCTGCCGAACATCATTCAAGTGGCGAAGCTTGCGGATTGAAAAGAAATCGGTTTCATGTTGATGTGCATCGAAGAAGATAAGCCATGATGGAGAGAGGACAGGTGGGAATCAAATGTTTCGCAATGTGGCTGAACTTGTGGCGTTGGCCGAAAAGGACAGCATCAAAATCGCTGAAGTGATGATTCGTCAGGAAGTGGAAGTGAGCGGGCGAAGCCGGGAAGAGGTGATCGCGCAAATGGATCACCATCTAGCCGTCATGGAGCGCGCCGTCGAGAGGGGACTCGAAGGGGTTGTGTCCCGCTCCGGATTGACAGGCGGAGATGCGGTGCGGATGCAGCGTTATATTGAGGGCGGCCGTTTTTTGTCCGGAGAGACGATTTTAGACGCCGTCAGCAAAGCCATGGCGACCAACGAAGTGAACGCAGCGATGGGCGTCATTTGCGCCACGCCGACGGCTGGGGCGGCCGGCGTCGTCCCGGGGACGCTGTTTGCCGTGAAAGAGAAGCTGCGGCCGACAAGAATGGAAATGATTGAGTTTTTGTTTACAGCCGGGGCGTTTGGCTACATTGTCGCCAACAACGCCTCGATTTCCGGCGCCGCCGGCGGCTGTCAAGCCGAGGTTGGGTCGGCGGCTGGCATGGCCGCCGCGGCGCTGGTTGAGCTGGCCGGTGGGACGCCTGCTCAAGCGGCCGAAGCGATGGCCATCGCCTTAAAAAATATGTTGGGATTAGTATGCGACCCGGTTGCTGGCCTGGTCGAAGTGCCGTGCGTCAAGCGGAACGCGATGGGGGCGGCGAACGCCATGATCGCTGCGGATATGGCGCTAGCCGGCATTAAAAGCCGCATCCCGTGCGATGAAGTGATTGAAGCGATGTATCGCATCGGTGCAGCCATGCCAGTGGCGCTCAAAGAAACGGCGCAAGGGGGGTTGGCCGCGACGCCGACTGGCCGCGCCATTGCGGCTCGCATTTTCGGCGCTTCTGCGGCATCGAAGTGAACGAAGCGATGCAGCAGCCGGTGACGGCCGTCAAAGGCATCGGTGAAGAGACGGCGGCGGCGCTTGCCGACATCGGCATCGCGACGGTCGGTGACCTGCTTGCGTACGCCCCGTACCGCTATGATGATTACGAACAAAAAGATTTGGCCGCTGTCCGCCATGAAGAAAAAGTGACATTGGAAGGAAAAGTATACAGCGCCCCGCTGTTGACGTATTACGGAAAGAAAAAATCGCGCCTTTCCTTCCGCATGCTGGCCGATCGCTACTTGATCACCGTCGTTTGTTTCAACCGTCCCTATTTGAAGGAAAAAATCGCCCTGAACGAGACGGTGACGGTGATCGGCAAATGGGACCGGCATCGGCAAACGATCAACGCCTACGAACTTCGGTTTGGACCGGCTCCGGAGACCACCGGCATCGAGCCGGTTTACTCCGTGCGCAGCCCGCTGACGGTGAAAACGATGCGCCGGTTGATGAAAGCGGCGTTCGAACAGTTTGGCGAGCACATCCCCGACCTGCTGCCGCCCGCTTTGCGCCGCGCTTATCGCCTTGTCGACAAACAAGAAGCGCTCCGCGCCCTTCATTTTCCGCGCACGCGCGAAGAGTTGCATCAAGCGCGGCGCCGGCTCATCTATGAGGAGTTTTTGTTGTACCAGCTGAAAATGCAGGCGCTCCGTCGATTGATGCGCGATGAGCGGCGCGGCGTCGTTCATTCGTTTTCTGAAGAGCGGCTTTCGTCCTTTCTTTCCGGATTGCCGTTTGTCTTGACGAACGCCCAGCGCCGTGTCATCGGCGAAATTTTGGCGGACATGCGCTCGCCGCGGCAAATGAACCGGCTTTTGCAAGGCGACGTCGGTTCTGGCAAGACGGTCGTTGCTGCTGTCGCTCTTTACGCCGCTGCTTTGTCCGGATTTCAAGGAGCGCTGATGGTGCCGACGGAAATTCTGGCTGAACAGCACGCCCGCTCGCTCACCGAGCTGTTTGCCGATACGGATGTGACGATCGCGCTCTTGACAAGCTCAGTGAAGGGAAAGCAGCGCAAAGCGGTGCTTTCCGAGCTGGAAGAAGGAACAATTGATATCGTCGTAGGCACGCACGCCTTGATTCAAGAAGGAGTGCAGTTTCGCCGGCTCGGCCTCGTGATTACGGATGAGCAGCACCGGTTTGGCGTCGAACAGCGCCGCGTTTTGCGTGAGAAAGGGCATGCACCAGATGTATTGATGATGACGGCGACGCCGATTCCGCGCACACTCGCCATTACAGCGTTCGGTGACATGGACGTATCGGTGCTCGATGAAATGCCGGCCGGACGAAAAAAAGTCGAGACGTATTGGGTGAAGCATCATCAGTTCTCCCGCGTGCTCGATTTTATCGAAAAGGAATTGCGCCGTGGTCATCAGGCGTATGTCATCTGTCCGCTCATTGAGGAGTCGGACAAATTGGATGTGCAAAACGCCATCGATGTCCATAGCCAGCTTGTCCATTATTATCGCGGGAACTATGAGATCGGCTTGATGCACGGCCGGCTGTCGGCCGACGAAAAAGAACGCGTCATGCGGGCGTTCAGCGAAAACCGCATCCATGTGCTCGTCTCGACGACGGTCGTTGAAGTCGGCGTGAATGTACCGAATGCGACGGTGATGGTCATTTACGACGCCGAACGGTTTGGCCTCGCCCAGCTCCATCAGCTGCGCGGGCGGGTCGGGCGCGGCGACGCCCAGTCGTACTGCATTTTGATCGCCGACCCGAAATCGGAAGTCGGCAAAGAACGAATGCGCATCATGACGGAAACGGCCGATGGGTTTGTGTTGGCCGAAAAAGATTTAGAGCTGCGCGGTCCGGGCGATGTTTTCGGTACAAAACAAAGCGGGCTCCCGGAATTCCGCTACGGCGATCCAGTGCATGATTACCGCATTTTGGAAGTCGCTCGCCGCGATGCCGCCAAGCTCGTTTCCTCGACCGCGTTTTGGCGCGATGAGGCGTACGCCGGGCTGCGCGCCGAGCTGGAAGCGTCCGGCATACTCGACGGGGAAAAGCTAGATTAATAGACAGGGAGGAGGCGGCCGGCGCATTCGCGCCCCGCTGTTTTTTATGGCAATTGATTTTTTGGCCAGTGGAAGCCTATATTTTCATTGCTCGGACGGAGGAGGCAGGAGATGCCTGTCCCACTATTTCGTTTGGGGGCCTCGAGGATGGAGCAGAAAGCCGTTTGGCGAGGGGGCGTCGGATCCACAGCAGCCGACAGCATGTGGCGCTGTTCATTTTTTGTGCTTGCATTTCGTTTTTTGATATTATATATTACTTTTAGTACCTAGTCATAAAATCGGACGGTGTCACGAATCAATGAGAAAAAGCAAACGCGAACGGCAACGGTTGTTGCAGGAGACGATCCGGGAAAACCCGTTTATCACCGATGAAGAGCTCGCCGAAAAATTTTCGGTCAGCGTGCAGACGATCCGCCTTGATCGGCTTGAGCTGTCGATTCCCGAACTGCGTGAGCGCATCAAGAATGTCGCCCGCCAGTCGTTCGCTGATAAAGTGAGGGCGTTGCCGCTTGAAGAAGTGATCGGCGACATTATTGACATCGAGCCGGATGCGAGCGCCATTTCGATTTTCGATGTGAAAGAGGAGCACGTCTTTCGGCGCACCCGCATCGCCCGCGGCCACCATTTGTTCGCTCAGGCCAACTCGCTTGCCGTCGCTGTCATCCATGATGAACTGGCGCTGACAGCGAAAGCGGCCATTCGTTTTGTGCGTCAAGTGAAAGAAGGGGAGCGGGTCGTAGCCAAAGCGAAAGTGACCGGAAAAACGGCGCACGGGCGCACAATCGTCGAGGTGAACAGCTACGTCGGTCAGGAGCTCGTCTTTTCTGGTACGTTTGAAATGTATCGTTCCAACATAGAGAAAAAGGATGGGGACAGCCATGAATATCGCGGTTGATGCCATGGGCGGAGACCATGCCCCGGGCGAAATCGTGCGCGGGGCGCTTATGGCCGCCGCTCATTTCCCTGACATCGAGATTACGCTGATTGGCGATGAAGCGAAAATTCGCCCGCATGTGACGGGGGAAGAGCGCATTTCGATCATCCACACCGACGAAGTGATCGAAGCAGATGATGAGCCGGTGCGGGCGGTGCGGCGCAAAAAGAACTCGTCGATGGTGCGCATGGCGGAAGAAGTGAAAGAAGGGCGTGCCGAGGCGTGCATTTCCGCCGGCAATACCGGGGCGCTCATGGCCGCCGGACTGTTTGTCGTCGGGCGGGCAGCCGGCATCGACCGCCCGGCGCTTGCCCCGACGCTGCCGACGTTGGATGGGCGCGGCTTTGTCTTTCTGGATGTCGGCGCCAACGTCGATGCAAAGCCGGAACATTTGCAGCAATACGCTTTGATGGGGCATGTGTACGCAAAGAACGTGCGCGGCGTCGAAAAACCGCGCATCGGCTTGCTGAATGTCGGAACGGAAGACCAAAAAGGAAACGAAACAACGAAACGGGCGTTTGCCTTGCTCAAGGAAACGAACCTTCATTTCATCGGCAATGTCGAAGCGCGCGATCTGCTAGAGGGAGTGGCTGATGTTGTCGTCGCCGACGGCTTTGCCGGCAATGTTGCGTTAAAAACGATTGAAGGGACGGCGCTGGCGCTCTTTTCCTTGCTCAAGCAGACGCTGACAAGCGGTGTCGCGGCGAAGTTGGCCGCCGCCGTCCTCAAGCCAAAGCTTGCCGGGCTGAAAAAGATGATGGACTACTCGGAGTATGGCGGCGCGGCGCTGTTTGGCTTAAATGCTCCGGTCATTAAAGCGCACGGGTCGTCCAATGCGAACGCCATCTTCCACGCCATCCGTCAGGCGCGAGAGATGGTGGTTCATGATGTCATCGGCACGATCAGAGCGGAGCTGGAACAGGCATAATCGGTAAAGGAGGAATCCAAAATGGGGAAAATCGCCTTTTTATTTCCTGGCCAAGGATCGCAGACGGTTGGCATGGCGAAAGACGCTGCCGAGCATGACGACCGCGCCCGCGCCGTCATCGCGGAGGCTGACAAGCGGCTTGGATTCGCGCTTTCCAAGCTCATGTTCAACGGACCGCAAGAAGAGCTGACGTTGACATACAACGCCCAGCCGGCGCTTTTGACCGCCAGCATCGCCTTGCTCCAGCTTGTCGACGGCGCTGGGCTGAAAGCGGACTATGTCGCCGGCCACAGCTTAGGCGAATATACGGCGCTTGTCGCCGCCGGCGCCATGTCGTTTGCCGATGCCGTCTATGCGGTGCGCCGCCGCGGTGAGCTGATGGATGAAGCGGTGCCGGCCGGTGAAGGGACGATGGCGGCGGTGCTTGGGATGGACGCTGATGCGCTTGAAGCAGTGACAAATGAAATCGCCGCCCAAGGCGATCCGGTCGAGCCGGCCAACTTCAACTGCCCAGGGCAAATTGTCATCTCCGGCTCGAAAGCCGGAGTGGAAAAAGCGGCGCAGCTTTTGAAAGAACGCGGCGCCAAACGCGTTATTCCGCTTGAGGTGAGCGGTCCGTTCCACTCCGCTCTCATGAAGCCGGCGGCGGAAAAACTGAAAGCGGTTCTGGACAGTTTGGTGATTCGTGACGCGGTCATTCCGGTCGTCGCCAATGTGACGGCTGAGCCGGTGACGAAAAAAGAGGACATTGCCCGCCTTCTCATTGAACAACTGTACTCGCCAGTGCGTTGGGAGCAATCGGTGCGCACGCTTCTTTCGCTTGGCGTCGACACGTTTGTTGAAATCGGTCCGGGAAAAGTGTTGTCCGGCCTTGTGAAAAAAATCGACCGCAACGCCCGCGTTTATGCGGTGAACGATCTTGCTTCCTTCGAAGCGGCCGTTGCGGCGCTGAAAGGGGAATAAAGCGATGCTTGAAGGAAAAATGGCGCTCGTCACCGGAGCATCGCGCGGCATTGGCCGGGCGGTCGCTTTGGAGCTTGCCCGCCAAGGGGCGAACGTTGCCGTCAATTACGCCGGCAGCGAGGCGAAAGCGAATGAAGTTGTCGAGGCCATCCGCTCGCTCGGCCGCGAAGCGATCGCCGTGCAGGCGGACGTCGCCCGCGCTGAAGATGTGGAGCGCATGGTGAAAACGACGATGGACCATTTTGGCCGCCTCGATATTTTGGTCAACAACGCCGGCATTACACGCGACAATTTATTGATGCGGATGAAAGAAGAAGAATGGGATGCCGTGATTAACACGAATTTAAAAGGGGTATTTCTTTGTACGAAGGCGGCAACGCGCCCGATGATGAAGCAGCGCTATGGGCGGATCGTCAACATTGCTTCGGTCGTCGGCGTGATCGGCAATCCGGGGCAGGCGAACTATGTCGCCGCCAAGGCCGGCGTCATCGGGTTGACGAAGACGGCGGCGCGCGAACTCGCCAGCCGCAACATCACCGTTAACGCCGTCGCACCAGGATTCATTACGACCGATATGACCGAAGCGCTCAGCCCGGAGCTGAAGGCGGAAATGTTAAAGCAAATTCCGCTCGCCCGCTTTGGCGAGCCGGATGATGTCGCCCGCGTCGTCGCTTTCCTCGCTTCCGACGCCGCGAGCTACATGACCGGACAGACGCTTCATGTTGACGGCGGCATGGTGATGCCGTAAGAAAAACAGCGCTAGTATTTTTTCTGCCAATCGACTATAATCATGAAGGGAGGTGAACGCAATGGCCGATGTATTGGAACGTGTAACGAAAATCATCGTTGACCGGCTGGGGGTTGACGAATCGCAAGTGACGCTCGAGGCGTCGTTTAAGGACGACCTGGGCGCTGACTCGCTCGACATCGTCGAACTCGTCATGGAACTTGAAGACGAATTCAACATGGAAATTTCCGATGAAGAGGCGGAAAAAATCGTCACAGTCGGAGACGCTGTGAACTACATAAAAAGTCGTCTGTAATGCCGCTTTTTTGCAAAGTCCCGTTGCTTCGAACGGGGCTTTCTCTGCTTTTTCAGGGATGCTCGGCGGGTCTTGCGGAAAAAGCGCACGATTCCCGCTCGCGTAGCGGACCGGAGAACGGATATAATAGAAGAAGACACGGCCATTTTGTTCTGGAACGAAGTCGGAGGGCATTTTTATGTCAAAACAAAAAGATCAAGAGCGCATCCATGAAAAGAGGCGGGCGAAGTTTCAAGAGCTGCAAAACAAAATCGGCATCACCTTTCGAAACGAAAAGCTGTTGATTCAAGCGTTCACCCATTCATCGTATGTGAATGAGCATCGGCGGCGGCTTCACGAAGACAATGAACGGCTTGAGTTTTTAGGCGATGCCGTGCTGGAGCTGACCGTTTCTCAATATTTATTTCAAAAGTTCCCCCATATGAGCGAGGGGCAATTGACGAAGCTGAGGGCGGCCATCGTCTGCGAGCCGTCGCTTGTGAAATTTGCCAACGCCCTGTCGTTCGGCGAGCTCGTCTTGCTCGGCAAAGGCGAGGAGCTGACCGGCGGGCGGACGCGTCCGGCGCTCTTAGCAGACGTCTTTGAGGCGTTCATCGGCGCTTTGTATTTGGACCAAGGAATGGACGCGGTCATCCGCTTTTTGGAGAAAACGATGTTTCCGAAAATTGATGAAGGTGCTTTTTCTCATGTGATGGATTTTAAAAGCCAGCTGCAGGAATTGGTGCAGCGGGACGGCAGCGGAACGCTTGAATACGCCATTTTGGAGGAAAAAGGTCCGGCCCACAACAAGGAGTTTGTCGCCCGCGTAGCGTTAAACGGCCAAGAGCTTGGCATCGGCGTCGGCCGCTCGAAAAAGGAAGCCGAACAGCATGCGGCGCAAATGGCGCTCGAAACGTTGCGGGCTGCCGATCAGCAGTGAAGGCTGGCGCTGTTACGTCAGTCTTTTTTCTGTGAACGTGCGAAGAGATGGAGGGCAAACGCTGCTCATGGGTGTTTCGATGAACATGCGCGCCTTGAGCGAGGGAAGAAAGGTGTTTTTTTCGATAGCTCATATGGTAGGATGAAAAGATCGAACGTCTCGGTTTCCCAAAAGGGCTCCGGGGTGTTTGTGGTGGATCACAGTGGAAAGATGGTGAGGCGTCATACCATGTTCCTGAAACGATTGGATGTGATCGGCTTTAAATCGTTCGCCGACCGTGTATCGATCGAGTTTGTTCCTGGTGTGACGGCGGTCGTCGGTCCGAACGGGAGCGGCAAAAGCAACATTACCGATGCGATTCGCTGGGTGCTCGGTGAGCAATCAGCCAAATCGTTGCGCGGGGCGAAAATGGAAGACGTTATTTTCGCCGGCAGCGAATCGCGCAAGCCGCTCAATGTGGCTGAAGTGACGATCACACTCGACAATGAAGACGGCTTTTTGCCGCTTGAGTACCAGGAAGTGAGCGTGACCCGGCGCGTCTATCGCTCGGGGGAGAGCGAGTTTTTCATCAACCGCCAGCCGTGCCGTTTGAAAGACATCGTCGATTTGTTTCTCGATTCCGGGCTCGGCAAGGAGGCGTTTTCGATCATCGGCCAAGGCCGGGTCGAAGAGATTTTAAGCAGCAAACCGGAAGAGCGGCGCACGATTTTTGAAGAAGCGGCCGGCGTGTTGAAGTACAAGCTGCGGAAAAAAAAGGCGGAGGCGAAGCTAGCGGAAACGCAAGACAACTTGCACCGCGTCAACGATATTTTGCACGAGCTCGAACAGCAGCTTGAGCCGCTCCGCATGCAGGCGTCGCTCGCCAAAGAGTTTTTGGAAAAACGCGAAGAGCTCGAGCGATTTGAAGTGGCGCTGATGGTTCACGACATCGAGCAGCTGCGCGGGCAATGGAATGAGTGGAAGGAAGCGCTTGATGGGCACCAGCGGGACGAAGTGGCGCTGGCGGCGGCGTTGCAGAAAATGGAAGCCCAAATCGAACAGCTGCGCGATCAAATGACCGCCATTGACGAATCGATCGACGGTTTGCAGCAAGTGCTGCTTTTAGCCAGCGAAGAGCTTGAGAAGCTCGAAGGGCGGAAAGAAGTATTGAAAGAGAGAAAAAAGCATGCCGCGAGGCGAAAAGCGCAGCTGGACGACATAACGGCTGCACTGGCTGCGAAACGGCGCCGCTTGACGGAGCAGCTGCATGCCGAGCGGGAGGAACTCGCCCGGCTTGAGGCGGGCGCCGCAGCGCTCGAGCGGGAGCTGAAAGAAAAACAGGCTTTGTTTTCGGCGCATGAAGCCGACATTGAAGAAGAAATCGAGCGGCGAAAAGGTGATTACATCGACCTTGTTCATGAACAAGCGGCGTTGAAAAACGAACGCGCACATGTGGAGCAGGCCATCAGCAAGCTGCATGCCAAACGGACGGCGCTCGATGAAGCGAACCGCCGCCATCTCGCCGAACGTGAACAGCTCGAGCAGAAGCGGGCGGCCTTATGGGCCGAGCAGACCCGCCTCGAACAGGCGCTGGCGGAAGCGCATAACAGACAAGCCGCTCTCGCCGCGGCGCTCGAAGCGCAAAAAACGGAGCTCGAGCAGCATGAAGCGTTGCTGCATCAGGCGCGCCAATACCGGCAGCAAACGAAAGCGCGAAAGCAATGGTTGGAAGAGATGCAACATGATTATTCCGGTTTTGTTCAAGGAGTAAAGGAAGTATTAAAGGCGCGCGACCTTCTGCCCGGCATTCATGGCGCCATTGTTGAGCTCATTCGCGTGCCGGACCACTATGAGACGGCGATTGAAACGGCGCTTGGCGGGGCGATGCAGCATATCGTCGTTGACAGCGAACAGGCGGCGCGGCAAGCGATTCACTATTTGAAAACGAACGGCTACGGGCGCGCGACGTTTTTGCCGCTTGACGTCATAAAAGCGCGTGCGCTTTCCGAACGGGAGCGGGCGGCGATTGACCGCCATCCGGCGTTTGTCGGCATTGCGAGCGAGCTCGTCGAATACGACCGCGCCTATAGGGCGGCGATCGACCATTTGCTCGGCCATGTCATCGTAACAGCCGATTTAAAAGGCGCGAATGAGCTGGCCAAGCTTCTTCAGTACCGTTATCGTCTCGTGACGCTGGACGGCGATATCGTCAGCCCCGGCGGGGCGATGACCGGCGGCGGGGCGGCGAAAAAGACCGCGTCGCTATTAAGTCGAAACCGCGAGCTTGAGACGCTTTCGGCCAAACTGCAGGAAATGGATGAAACGATCGCTCGGCTTGAGCGGGCTGTTGCCGCAAAACGACACGAGCTGGCGGAGCAGGAAGCGCAGGCGGCCGCGCTGCAAGAAGAGGTTGCGGCGCTTCGGGAGGCCCTGCAAAGACAAAAGGACGAGCAACGCGAGCTCGAATGGCAGAAAAAACGGATCGACGAGCGGCTCGCTTTGTATGATGAAGAAAAGGCGAACGATGAGCGCGAAATGGCAGAACTGAACCGCCGCCTCGGCGCCATTGACAGGCAGCTTGAGCAGCTTGCCGAGAAATTGCAGGCGATCGATGACGACATCAGTCGGCTGCAGGCGCAAAAACAGACGGAGCAAACGACGAAAGAGGCGCTCCAGGCAGCGATCACGGAGCAAAAAATCGCCTTGGCGGAAACGAAAGAGCGCGTGAAACATGCACGCCGGAAAGTGGAAGAATGGGAAGCGGAGCTTGCCGAAACGATCCGTGGGCTCAAAGAAGCAGAGCGCGAACGAGCCGCTTTGGATGCGGAAATGGAGGCGCCGGAATGGAACGAGGAAGAGATTGAGCAGCTGCGACAGCAAAAGCTTGAGGACAAGCAAAAGACATTGGAGCTGATCGCGAGCCGTCGCGAACAGCGGCTCGATTTCCAACGCCGTCTTGAACATTTGGAACAGGAATGGAAAGAGACGAAGCGGCAGCATAAACAGCTCGCCGATGTCGTGAAAGACGAAGAAGTAAAATTGAACCGGCTTGATGTGGAGCTGGAGAACTTGCTTGCCCGTCTGCGCGAAGAGTACGGGCTGTCGTTTGAAGCGGCCCGCTCCACCTATCCGCTTGAGATCGGCGCCGATGAGGCGCGCAAGCGGGTGAAGCTGATCAAGCGCGCCATGGAGGAGCTCGGCACCGTCAACTTGGGGGCGATCGATGAATACGAACGAGTTTCCGAACGGCACCGCTTTTTAAGCGAGCAAAAAACCGATTTGGAAGAGGCGAAGGCGACGCTCCACCAAGTCATTGATGAAATGGACGATGAAATGAAAAAACGATTTTTCGCGACGTTTGAACAAATCCGGGCCCATTTTGGCGAGGTATTTGGCGAGCTGTTCGGCGGCGGGCGCGCCGATTTGCGGCTGACCGACCCGACGGATCTTCTCGAAACCGGGATCGACATCGTCGCTCAGCCTCCGGGGAAAAAGCTGCAACATTTAAGCTTGCTTTCCGGCGGTGAACGGGCGCTGACGGCGATCGCCCTCTTGTTTTCGATTTTAAAGGTGCGTCCGGTGCCGTTTTGCGTCCTTGATGAAGTCGAAGCGGCGCTTGATGAAGCGAACGTGCAACGGTATGCCCAATATTTAAAACGGTTCAGCCGCGACACGCAGTTTATCGTCATCACCCATCGAAAAGGGACGATGGAAGAAGCGGACGTGCTGTACGGCGTCACGATGCAAGAATCGGGCGTCTCAAAGCTTGTTTCCGTCCGTTTGGAAGATTCGAAGGAGCTCGTGCGGTCATAATGGAAAGGAGGCGCTTTGGATGGGTTTTTTTCAAAAATGGAAAGAAAAATGGACAAAGCAAGCGGATGCCGTAACCGAAAAGTTTAAAGAAGGGCTGTCAAAAACGCGAAATTCGCTCGCCGGGAAAGTGAACGACCTCATCGCCCGTTATCGGAAAGTGGATGAAGCGTTTTTTGAAGAGCTTGAGGAAATTTTGATCGCCGCCGATGTGGGCGTCACGACCGTCATGGAATTGGTCGATGAGCTGAAAATGGAAGTGAAGCGCCGCAACATTCAAGACCCGGCGCAAATGCGCGACGTCATCGCCGAAAAGCTCGTTGACATTTACCGCGCCGGCGCCGATGACAAAGAACTTTCCGCTTTGAATATACAAGAAGGCGGGCTGACGGTCATGTTGTTCGTCGGTGTCAACGGCGTCGGCAAAACGACAACGATCGGCAAGCTCGCCCATAAGCTGAAATCGGAAGGGAAATCCGTCTTGTTGGCAGCTGGCGACACGTTCCGCGCCGGGGCGATCGAGCAGCTCGAAGCGTGGGGCAAGCGCGTTGGGGTCGACGTCATTAAGCAGGCGGCCGGCTCCGATCCGGCAGCTGTTATGTATGACGCCATTCAAGCGGCGAAAGCGCGCGGCGTTGACGTATTGTTATGCGACACGGCCGGACGGCTGCAAAACAAAGTGAATTTAATGAAAGAGCTCGAAAAAGTGAAACGTGTCATTAGCCGCGAAATTCCGGGCGCTCCGCATGAAGTATTGCTTGTGTTGGATGCGACGACCGGGCAAAACGCGATGAGCCAAGCCAAGCTGTTTAAAGAAGCGACCGATGTGACCGGCATCGTGTTGACGAAGCTTGACGGCACGGCGAAAGGCGGCATCGTGCTCGCCATTCGCAACGAGATGGCCATCCCGGTGAAACTCGTCGGCCTCGGCGAGAAGATGGACGATTTGCAAGTGTTCGATCCAGAACAGTACGTCTACGGATTGTTTGCTGATTTGCTGGAATCATAGAAATGTCAACAGAGGGTGCTCCCAAAACAATGGAGCGCCCTTTGTTGTTGCGTCCACGGGGGTGTAACCGATAAGCCCTTTGTCCGTTCCATCCCTTGACACCTTGCCGAAAAGACGGTACACTACATTTTTGTAAAGGTATTTTACTTAACAATGAGGGGGGAGAGTCCGGTGCTGGAAAAAACGATGCGCATGAACTATTTATACGATTTTTACCAAGCGCTGTTGACGCCGAAACAGCGCAACTATATGGCGCTTTACTACTTGGACGACTACTCCCTCGGGGAAATTGCCGAACAATATGAGGTGAGCCGCCAGGCGGTGTACGATAACATCCGGCGTACAGAAGCGATGCTGGAGCAGTATGAAGAGAAGCTCGGGCTGCTGCGAAAATATGAACGGCGGCGGCAGATCATCGAGCGGCTGAAAGACTACATCAGCCGGCACTACGGCGCTGACGCCGAATTGGCGGCGCTAGTCCGCGAGCTTGACGAACTTGATTAAAAAAGGGGGTGGCCGCCATGGCGTTTGAAGGACTGTCTGAACGTTTGCAGCAGGTGATGAACCGCATTCGCGGCAAAGGGAAAGTCACCGAAGCGGATGTCAAAGAGATGATGCGCGAAGTGCGCCTTGCGCTTTTGGAAGCTGACGTCAACTTTAAAGTCGTCAAAGATTTCATCAGACAGGTGAGCGAGCGGGCTGTCGGGCAGGAAGTGATGAAAAGCTTAACGCCGGGCCAGCAAGTGATCAAAATCGTCAAGGAAGAGCTGACGGCGTTAATGGGCGGTGAGCAAAGCCAAATCGCTGTCGCAAAGAAACCGCCGACTGTTGTGATGATGGTCGGGCTGCAAGGGGCTGGGAAAACGACAACCACCGGGAAGCTGGCCAACTTGCTGCGCAAACGGCATAACCGAAAGCCGCTTCTGGTGGCTGCCGACGTTTACCGCCCGGCGGCGATCAAACAGCTTGAGACGCTTGGCAAGCAGCTCGACATGCCTGTCTTTTCGTTAGGCGAGCACGCCAATCCGGTTGACATCGCGAAACAGGCGCTCGAGCGGGCGAAAGAAGAGCATTATGATTACGTGCTCATCGACACAGCCGGCCGCCTCCACATTGATGAAACGCTCATGGATGAACTGAAGCAAATGAAAGAAGCGGTCAAGCCGGATGAAATTTTCCTCGTCGTGGACGCCATGACCGGGCAAGATGCCGTCAATGTCGCACAAAGCTTCCATGAGCAGCTCGGCATCACTGGGGTGATTTTGACGAAGCTGGACGGCGACACGCGCGGCGGGGCGGCGCTCTCGATTCGCGCCGTCACTGGAGCGCCGATCAAGTTTGCTGGGATGGGCGAAAAACTTGATGCTTTGGAGCCGTTCCATCCGGAGCGAATGGCGTCGCGCATTTTAGGCATGGGCGATGTCCTGACGCTCATCGAAAAAGCGCAGGCGGCCGTCGACGAAGAGAAGGCGAAGGAGCTCGAACAAAAAATGCGCACGGCCACCTTCACGCTTGACGACTTTTTGGAGCAGCTCGGCCAAGTGCGCAAGCTCGGCCCGCTTGACGAACTGATTAAAATGCTGCCGGGCGCCAACAAAATCAAAGGGCTCGCCAACATCCAAGTCGATGAAAAGCAAATCGCCCGCGTTGAGGCGATCATCCGCTCGATGACGAAAGAAGAGAAAACGCATCCGGAAATCATCAACGCTAGCCGCAAAAAGCGGATCGCCAAAGGAAGCGGCACGACGGTGCAGGAAGTGAACCGGCTTTTGAAGCAGTTTGACGAGATGAAAAAAATGATGAAAATGATGACGAATATGCCAAAAGGGAAAAAGAAAGGATTCCGTTTTCCATTTATGTAAATGAAGATCTGTTAAGCGAAAAACCTTTACAAACGGAAAAAGAATTGTTAATATACTATCTTGTGTGAACTCTATACGGAGGTGCGTACTCTATGGCAGTAAAAATTCGTTTAAAACGCATGGGGACAAAGAAAAAACCATTCTATCGCATCGTAGTTGCTGATTCGCGCTCCCCGCGCGACGGTCGCTTCATTGAAACGATCGGCACGTACGATCCGGTCGCTGAGCCGGCGCAAGTGAAAATCGATGAGGAACTGGCGCTCAAATGGCTGCAAAACGGCGCCAAACCGTCGGATACGGTGCGCAACTTGCTGTCGAAGCAAGGCATTTTAGAGAAGTTCCATAACTTGAAATACGGCAAATAAGCGGAATGGCACATGAAGACGCTCATTGAAACGATCGTCAAGGCGCTTGTCGATCATCCGGAGGCGGTAGCGGTTGAGCGCCGCGAAGAAGAGACGGCCGTCATCTATGAGCTGTCCGTCCATGAAGACGACACTGGCAAAGTGATCGGCAAACAAGGGCGGACGATTCAGGCGATTCGCACGGTCGTTGCCGCCGCCGCGGCCGGATCGCCAAAGCGGGTTGTTGTGCAAGTGAAAGACAAAGGGTGAGGATGTTCCTCTCCCTTTTTTGATATGATGCCAAAGGGCGCAAAAATGGCCCGGGGGCCGTTCATTCCGTGTCAAAAGGGGGAAGAGGATGAAGCTCATTCAAACGGTTGAGGTGCGGCAAATCGTCACCAAACGGAGCAAACAAGAGCTTGCCGCCGCGTTTTTGGCGCGCAAGCAACAACTTAAGCGGGAGTGCGACCAGCTTCGTTTTGAACAGAAACGAATGGAGAAAAGCGGAAACTATCCGCCCGCTTTAATGAAACAATATTTTGCCAAAGAGATCGACGAGCGGATGGAGAAAATGAAACTGCTTGAGTTTCAGCTCGAACAATTGCATATGCTACCGTTAGGAAGCGAATTGAAAGAGCGGGAAGTCGAGGCGCTCGTTGAGGTGAACGTCGGCGACCGTTGGGAAGAGGTGACAAAAACGCGCGCCATCATCATTGAAGACGGCGTCGTCAAAGAGATTCGCTAAGAAGGGATGAACGCCATGGAACGATGGTTTAATGTCGGAAAAATTGTCAATACGCACGGCATTCGCGGCGAAGTGCGCGTCATTTCGCGCACCGACTTTCCTGAAGAACGGTATAAAAAAGGAAACAAGCTGTACATTTTCCGCGAACGAGACACGGAACCGATTGAAGTCACGGTGAAAAGCCACCGCGTCCATAAATCGTTTGACTTGTTGTCATTTGAAGGCTATGACAGCATCAACGACGTGGAACGGTTTAAGGGGGCGATGCTGAAAGTGCCGGAAAGACAGCTCGGTGAACTCGCGGAAGGGGAATATTATTTCCATGAGATCATCGGCTGCACGGTCGTGACAGAAGGCGGGGAAACCATCGGCGCGGTAAAGGAAATTTTGACTCCAGGGGCGAACGACGTCTGGGTCGTCCGGCGCGAAGACGGATCGGAAGCGCTCATTCCGTACATTGACGAGGTTGTTTTGCACGTCGATCCGGAGCGGAAAACGATCATCATTCGGCCGATGGAAGGGCTGCTTGAATGATGCGGATCGATATTTTAACGTTGTTTCCCGGCATGTTTTCCGGGGTGTTGAACGAGTCGATTTTAAAGAAGGCGCAAGAAAAAGGGGCCGTCGACATCCGCCTTATTGATTTTCGCGAGTTTGCCGACAACAAGCATAAAACGGTCGACGATTATCCGTATGGCGGCGGCGCCGGCATGGTGCTCAAGCCGCAGCCGATTTTTGACGCGGTGGAACACGTGACGGCTGGATCGTCTGGCGCCCGCATCATTTTACTTTGCCCGCAAGGCGAGCGCTACACGCAAAAAAAGGCGGAAGAGCTGGCGAAAGAAACGCATTTGGTGCTCATTTGCGGCCATTACGAAGGGTATGACGAACGCATCCGTCAATATTTAGCAACCGATGAAATTTCGATCGGCGACTATATTTTAACAGGCGGGGAACTCGGCGCCATGGTCATTGTCGACAGCATCGTCCGTCTTCTCCCCGGGGTGCTCGGCAATGAGGCGTCGCCGGTCGATGACTCGTTCAGCTCCGGGCTGCTTGAGTATCCGCAATACACAAGACCAGCCGATTTCCGCGGCATGAAAGTGCCGGATGTATTGCTTTCTGGCAACCATCAGCTCATCGCCGAGTGGCGCGAGAAGGAATCGCTCCGGCGCACGTTTTTGCGCCGTCCGGACTTGCTAGATGACTATCCGCTTACAGACAAGCAAAAGCAATGGCTGAAAGAGTGGGAAAAGGAGCGCGAATAGCTATTGCCTGAGTCGACCGTTTATGCTATCATGTCTTTTGTGTGACCTTAAGCGATGGGCTTGAGGATGGAAAACGATGTTCCGCTGCAATGAAGAGATCATTGGCATGAACATCTGTGGAAGGAGTGGATCATGATGCATCATTTCATCCAAGAGATTACGAAAGAACAACTGCGGACGGATTTGCCGGATTTTCGCCCGGGCGACACGGTGCGCGTTCATGTGAAAGTCGTCGAAGGCAACCGCGAACGCATCCAAGTGTTTGAAGGTGTCGTCATTAAACGGCGCGGAGCGGGCATCAGCGAAACGTTCACGGTCCGCAAAGTGTCCTATGGCGTCGGCGTTGAGCGCACATTCCCGGTGCATACGCCGAAAATCGCCAAGCTGGAAGTCATCCGCCGCGGGAAAGTCCGCCGCGCGAAATTGTACTACTTGCGCAACCTTCGCGGCAAAGCGGCGCGCATCAAGGAAAATACGAACGCAGCGCAATAATGGACAACGGTGGATCACAGCGGAAAAGGAGCTTGCTTTCAAGCTCCTTTTTTCACTACCGCCAATGATGATGATGGTCGTGATCCACGACTGCAAACTTTGATTTAGGTGGGTGGACAATGGAACAGAAAAAAAGCGAATGGCGCGAATGGATGAAAGCGATCGTCGTTGCTGTCTTGCTCGCCGGGGGCATCCGCTACTTTATTTTCGCTCCGATCATCGTCGACGGTTATTCGATGATGCCGACCTTACATAACCATGAGCGGATGATCGTCAATAAACTGGCGTATAAAATCGGCATGCCGCACCGTTTCGATATCATTGTTTTTCACGCTGAAGAAGGGAGAGACTATATTAAGCGGGTCATCGGCCTGCCGGGCGACCGAATTGAATACAAAAATGATACGCTCTATATCAATGGCAAGCCGTATGAAGAGCCGTATTTGGACGAGTATAAAAAGCAGTTGTCCGACGGCGGTCCACTGACGGAATCGTTCACGTTGGAGGAACTGACCGGGCGAAGCACGGTGCCGCCGGGGCATTTGTTTGTCATGGGCGACAATCGCCGTTTCAGCAAAGACAGCCGCCATATCGGCTTCATTCCGATGTCAAAAGTCGTTGGCAAGGCGAATCTTGTGTATTGGCCGCTTTCTGACGCCCGGATTGTGAAATAAACGAGGCAGGTGATGCCAATGACAGTGATTCAATGGTTCCCCGGCCATATGGCGAAGGCCAAGCGGGAAGTGCAAGAAAAATTAAAGTGGATCGATGTAGCGTTTGAGCTGCTGGACGCCCGTGTGCCGATGTCCTCGCGCAACCCGATGATCGACGAGATTCTCGGACAAAAGCCGCGCCTCATTTTGCTCAATAAGGCTGATATGGCCGATGAGGCGGTGACCGAACAGTGGATCCGCTATTTCCACGATCAAGGGCGGCTGGCTTTGCCCATCGATGCTCAAAGCGGAACAGGAGTCCGGCAAATCGCGGCGGCAGCGAAAGAGATGGTGAAAGACAAATTCGAGAAAATGCGGGCGAAAGGGATTAAAAACCCGCGCCCGGTTCGGGCGCTCATCGTCGGCATCCCGAACGTCGGCAAGTCGACGCTGATCAACCGGCTCGCCGGCCGCCATATCGCGAAAACCGGCGACAAGCCGGGGGTGACAAAAGCGCAGCAATGGATCAAAGTCGGCAAAGAAATGGAGCTGCTTGATACCCCAGGCATTCTATGGCCGAAATTTGAGGATGAGGACGTGGGCTACAAGTTGGCGGTGACCGGGGCCATTAAGGATGAAATTTTGAACTTGCAGGATGTCGCCGTCTATGCGCTCCGCTTTTTGTCGACCCACTATCCCAACCGGCTTGCGGAGCGCTACGGTCTTGATGACATTCCGGATGACATCGTCGCCTTGTTTGACGCCATCGGAAGGCGGCGCGGCTGCTTGACGTCAGGCGGCGCTGTTGACTACGATAAAGTGGCTGACATTGTTTTGTATGACATCCGCACGGAAAAATTAGGCCGCTTAAGCTTTGAAACGCCCGCTTCACGGACGTAGCGCGTCCGGCGGGCGTTTTTTGCCGGCGGTGCTTTACGGTCGGCCAAACAGAACCGATAGTATAAGTAGAAGAGGGAGAGGAGCATGAAGCGGTATACGGTGAAAGACATTGAAGCGCTGCTTCCGAAGCTTGGCGCGGACGACCCGCGCTGGGAGATGCTGCGGCAGGATGAGCGAAAAAGCGTGCAGGCGCTTCTTGCCCGTTTTGAAAGGCAGAAAGCGCGCCGGCACGCCATCGAGCAGCGGTGGGAAGAACTGATGCGTTATGAGCGAGAACTATACGCCGCTGGCGTTAGACGGATCGCCGGCGTTGATGAGGCCGGGCGCGGCCCTCTGGCCGGTCCGGTCGTCGCCGCCGCGGTCATCTTGCCGAAAGACGCCTATTTGCCGGGGCTAGACGACTCGAAGCGGCTGACGCCGGAAAAGCGCGAGGCATTGTTTGCGCAAATTGAAGCGTGCGCTGTCGCCATCGGCATCGGCATCGTCAGCGCGGCGGAGATCGATGAAAGGAATATTTACGAAGCGACAAGACAAGCGATGGCGAAAGCGGTGAACGCCCTTTCCCCGCCGCCTGAACATTTGCTTGTGGATGCGATGGCGGTGCCATGCCCACTGCCGCAACAGCGCCTCATAAAAGGAGACGCCAACAGCGCTTCGATCGCTGCTGCGTCGGTCATCGCCAAAGTGACGCGCGACCGGTGGATGAAAGAACTGGATCGCCGCTATCCACAATACGGGTTCGCGCGCCATATGGGCTACGGAACGCCGGAACATGTCGAGGCGATCCGCCGCTACGGCGTTACGCCTGAGCACCGTCGTTCGTTCGCACCGGTGAGGGAGGTGCTCGAGGCGAGCGAGCAGCTCTAGAAGAAGGGATGGGACGAAATGGTCGAGCGCATGGAGCGGACGATGCCAACGACCGCTGTCCGCGACGCGGCATCCAGCCGGCGGTTTCAGCCGGGGCAGGCCGTCGTCGGCCGAGTGGAGCGGGTCGAGGAGACGGAAACCGGGGAGCGGGCGGCGCTCGTCCGCGCTGGCGGACAGCTTGTGCGCGCCCGTTTGGAGGCGCCGCTTGCCGTCGGACGTTTGTATTTGTTTGAAATTCACGAACGACAAGGAACAATGTATTGGAAAGCCATTCCCCTTTCCGAACCGGCGTTGGCTCCGTCAGGTGAAGAGGCGGTGCGCCGGTGGCAAAAAGCGTGGAAACTGCCGGATGCGGCGCTGCCGGTGCTCCGTCAAGCGCTGAAAGCTGGCGCGGCTGCAACGAAAGAGGAAATTGCCGCACTGACTGAAGCGGTAAAAGAGACCGGCCAGCCGGACGCGGCCGAAGACGTGCTCGCTCATTTGTTTCGCCGCCGGCTGCCGTTCTCTTCAGCCGTGTTTCGCGCGCTATGGGCAGCCAAAACCGGGGTGCCGCTCGCTGAGGGGTTGGGGAAACTGAAAGCGGCCATGGCCGCCCTTTCCGCCCACCCGGCGGCGCTTGAGCTCATCCGGGCGATGGAGAAGTTTCTTTCACCGCCGCTGTCCGCTTACGAGACGGCCGTGCGTTTGTTGCTGCTAAGGGAGGAAGAGGCCGAAACGGCCCGCGCGCTTCTTGCCCGCCTTGGGCTCGCCCCGTTGCCGGAGGACCGCCGCTTGGCGCTTCGGGAGGCGGTGCAATGCCGCCGGTTTGCCGATATCATTCGGCAGCTTGGCTTGACGGACGAGGAGGCGTTTTTGGAACGGTGGACCGCTCTCGATGCTGCCTATCAAAGCGGAGCGCTGCCCGCCGCGGAAGCGAAGTTGTGGGCGGCCGCTCGAGCGACGAGAGATCCGGCGCTGTCGCTGTTTTGCTGGTTGAGGCGAGCGGCCGTGCGGCTTGGGCTTGAGGACGAGGCGGCGCTCGTCCGCGTTGGGACAATCGAGGATTTGCCTTCCGCCCCGTCGTTGAAACGGCTGCTTTTTCGCTTTCTTCATGAATCGGGGGGGAGCGAAGGGGCCAAGAGGGCGGCCGAAGCGATTCTCGACCAGCTCGATGGCATGGCGATCGCTGCTGGCGGCGATGGGCCCATTGAGCACGTATGGATTTCGTTTCCATTGCCGCTTGGCGGCCGTAGCAGCGATTTTGCTGTGTGCTGGCAAGGAAGGAGGAAACAAGGCGGGCCGCTTGATGCCGATTACAACCGCATTGTTTGTTGCCTGACGCTTGAAGAGCTCGGAGAGGTGATCGTTGATATGCGCGTGCAACGACGGATCGTCCACATCTCCATTTTTCACGATGATCCGCGGTTGGCGGTTGCTGCCGCTCGGATGGCTCCGCTTGTCAAAGAGCGGTTTCAGGCGCACGGCTATGCGCTTTCAGGCATTGATGTAAAGACAGCGCGTTCCGCCCCTCCTCCGCCTTCCGTTTTTCTGTTTGCCGACAGTTGCAGCGAGGTGGATTGCCAAGCATGAACGAGGAGCGGAAAAAAGCAGTCGCCTTGTCTTACGATGCGGCACTTGACGCCGCTCCGATCGTCAAGGCGAAAGGAGTTGGCAAGGCCGCCGAAGCGATCATCGCCGCCGCCCGCGAGCACGGCGTGCCGATTCGCCAAGATCCGACGCTTGTTGAGCTGCTGGGGAAAGTGGAGATCAACGAAATGATCCCGGAGGAGCTGTACGCCTTAGTGGCTGAATTGTTCGCGTTTTTGTATCAGCTTGATCAGGAAGCGAAAGGAGAAAGAGCGGGGAAGGAGTGATGTTTCCGTTCCCCGCTTTCGTAATTTTGCGGCGAAACGGTGGACAAGCGCGAAATGTTAGGTATAAAATGAAAGCGCTAAGACTTTTTTGATTTTATACATAGGAGGTTGGCGCATGAACATTCATGAATACCAGGCAAAAGAAATTTTGCGAAGCTATGGTGTAAGCGTGCCGAACGGCCGCGTCGCGTTCACGGTGGATGAAGCGGTCGAAGCGGCGAAAGAGCTTGGCGCGCCGGTGTGTGTCGTCAAAGCGCAAATCCATGCCGGCGGGCGCGGCAAAGCGGGCGGGGTGAAAGTGGCGAAAAGCCTCGAGGAAGTCCGTACATACGCCAGTGAATTGCTCGGCAAAGTGCTCGTCACCCATCAAACCGGCCCGGAAGGAAAAGAAGTGAAACGGCTGTTGATTGAAGAAGGATGCGACATCCAAAAAGAATACTACATCGGCCTTGTCGTCGACCGCGCCACCTCGCGCGTCGTGTTCATGGGGTCGGAAGAAGGCGGAACGGAAATCGAAGAAGTGGCGGCGAAAACGCCGGAGAAAATTTTTAAAGAATACATCGATCCAGCCGTCGGGCTCCAAGCGTTCCAAGCGCGCCGATTGGCTTTCAACATCAACATTCCGAAGCATCTCGTCAACCAAGCGGTCAAATTTATGATGGGCTTGTACCAAGTGTTTGTCGATAAAGACTGCTCGATCGCCGAAATCAACCCGCTTGTCGTCACCGGCGACGGCAAGGTGATGGCGCTTGATGCGAAGCTGAATTTCGATTCAAACGCCTTATACCGTCATCCGGACATCCTTGAATACCGCGACTTGGATGAAGAAGACCCGAAAGAAGTCGAAGCGTCGAAATACGACTTGAACTACATCGCTCTTGACGGCAACATCGGCTGCATGGTCAACGGCGCCGGCTTGGCGATGGCGACAATGGACATCATCAAATATTACGGAGGCGAGCCGGCTAACTTCCTCGATGTCGGCGGCGGCGCCAGCGAGGAAAAAGTAAGGGAAGCGTTCAAAATCATCTTGTCCGATCCGAACGTCAAAGGCATTTTCGTCAACATTTTCGGCGGCATTATGAAATGCGATGTCATCGCGAGCGGCATCGTTGCGGCGACGAAGCAAGTCGGTTTGACGCTTCCGCTTGTCGTCCGGCTTGAAGGGACGAACGTTGAGCTTGGGAAAAAGATTTTGCAAGAGTCGGGCTTAAACATTATTGCGGCCGAATCGATGGCGGACGGAGCACAAAAAATCGTCGAGCTAGTACGTTAAGAAAGCGAGGGAGACACGTGAGCGTTTTTGTCAATAAAGACACGAAAGTGATCGTGCAAGGGATTACCGGTTCGCAAGGGCTGTTCCATACAAAGCAGATGATCGAGTACGGGACGAACATCGTCGGCGGCGTCACGCCGGGCAAAGGCGGCACGGAAGTCGAAGGGGTGCCGGTGTTTGACACGGTTTCGGAAGCGGTCGAAAGAACGGGAGCGAACGCATCGGTCATTTACGTTCCGCCGGCCTTCGCTGCAGATGCCATCATGGAAGCGGTCGACGCGGGACTCGACCTTGTCGTTTGCATCACCGAAGGCATTCCGGTGCTTGATATGGTGAAAGTGAAACGGTACATGGAGGGCAAAAAGACGCGCCTCATCGGTCCGAACTGCCCGGGCGTCATTACGCCGGAAGAGTGCAAAATCGGCATTATGCCGGGCTACATCCATAAAAAAGGACATGTCGGCATTGTTTCCCGTTCCGGCACGCTGACGTACGAAGCCGTTCACCAACTGACGCAAGCCGGCATCGGCCAGTCGACGGCGGTCGGCATCGGCGGCGACCCAGTCAACGGCACAAACTTCATCGATGTGTTGAAGGCGTTTAACGAAGACGAGGAGACGTACGCGGTCATTATGATCGGCGAAATCGGCGGCACGGCGGAAGAAGAAGCAGCCGAATGGGTGAAAGCGAACATGACGAAGCCGGTCGTCGGCTTTATCGGTGGGCAAACGGCGCCTCCAGGCAAACGGATGGGCCATGCCGGCGCGATCATTTCCGGCGGCAAAGGCACGGCCGCAGAGAAAATCAAAAAAATGACCGAATGCGGCATTAAAGTGGCGGAAACGCCGGCCGTCATCGGTGAAACGCTCATTTCGGTGCTGAAAGAACGCGGCTTGTACGAAAAATGCAAAACGCACTAATGGTTTAGCCCCGCACGTTGCCGTGCGGGGTGTTGCATATCATGTCTATCGATGCCATTTGAAGCTTTCCCATTTGCCGCTTTTACAGAGCAATTGGATCGACTGTCGGGCGACCGAACAACGCCGCTTAAAGACCTATGTATGGATCTGTGAAGCGGGTGGCTGTTCGGTCTTCCGTCACGCCAAAGCGTGACGAGGAAGCTTGCGGCTTGCCTCCGACAGTCGAAAAAATAGACAGGCGGACTTTTCCGTCAAGGATATGTTAAACGTTTTCGTTGCACCGATAGATTCATGCTGAAGGTGAAAAAAGAAAGGAGAGCAGTATGTACGATACGGTCCGCGATCGACTTATTCATCTCCATCATTGCCGCGGGGCAGGATGGAAGACGATTCATTCCTTGCTGAAGGTTGATCCGACGCTCACCGCTCCATTTTCCCTGCCTCCTAATGATCTCCGCCCGCTCGTTCCGCTTTCCGACGCTCAATGGCCCGCTTTTTTTCATGATTTGCATTCCATCGATATGCAACGTGTGATAAAAACATATATGGACCGGTGCATTCATTTGGTCACCGTGTTTGATCATGACTATCCGCCGTTGCTTCGGCATATTTATGCCCCGCCGTGGGTGCTGTATGCAAAGGGGGACCCCGCTTTGCTTCAGGAGTGGAAGCTGATCAGCATCGTCGGTACGCGGCGGCCGACGAAGGAAGGAATCGAAGCGTTGAACAAACTGGTCCCGCCGCTTGTTGCTGCCGGCTTCACGATTGTCAGCGGGCTCGCGTTTGGAATTGACGTGTGCGCCCACCAACTCGCCGTCCAGCATGGCGGGGCGACGATCGCCGTCATCGCTGGGGGGCTTGACCACATTTATCCGAAAGAGCATCGACCGTTCGCCGCCCGGCTGATGAATGAACAGCTGGTCATCGCTGAACATCCGCCGGCAACGCGCCCACAGGCATGGCAATTTCCCGCTCGCAATCGCATCATCAGCGGGCTGTCGCTCGGCACGCTTGTCGTGCAAGCGAAGCGAAAAAGCGGTTCGCTCATTACCGCTGCCTATGCGCTTGAGCAAGGGCGGGAAGTGTTCGCTGTCCCCGGCCCGATCGGTTTGGCGGAATCCGATGGGCCGAATACGCTCATTCAACACGGGGCAAAACTCGTGCAAGAAGCGGCGGATATTTTGGCTGAATTCCCGTACGTGTAATGCACATGTTTGACAAATGCGGCAATAATCATTAATAATAATGAAGATTTCAATTTACCTCCTAGGGGTGGAAGATGGATGTCAGACTACTTAGTTATCGTCGAATCGCCAACGAAAGCGAAGACGATCGAACGATACTTGGGAAAAAAATATACAGTCAAAGCGTCGATGGGCCACGTCCGCGATTTGCCAAAAAGCCAAATGGGCGTTGATATAGACCACGGCTACGAGCCGAAATACATTACGATCCGCGGCAAAGGCCAGGTGATCAAAGAGTTGAAAACGGCGGCGAAGAAGGCGAAAAAAGTGTTTCTTGCCGCCGACCCCGATCGGGAAGGAGAGGCGATCGCTTGGCATCTGGCCCACATGCTCGATCTAGACATTCACTCTGATTGCCGTGTTGTCTTTCATGAGATCACGAAGGATGCGATTCAGCAATCGTTTCAAAAGCCGCGCGCGATCAATATGAATCTTGTTGACGCCCAGCAGGCGCGGCGCGTGCTCGACCGCCTCGTCGGCTATAACATCAGCCCGCTCTTATGGAAAAAGGTGAAAAAAGGATTAAGCGCCGGCCGCGTCCAATCGGTGGCGCTGCGCCTCATCATCGATCGGGAACGAGAAATTCGCGAATTTCAGCCGGAAGAATATTGGACGATTCAAGCGACGTTTCAAAAAGAAGGAGAGACGTTTGCCGCCTCGTTTTACAGTATTGACGGACAAAAGCGCGATTTAAAGACGGAGGCGGATGTGAAAGCTGTGCTGGATCGCTTAAACGGAACGGCATTTGCGGTGAAAACGGTGACAAAGCGAGAGCGCAAGCGCAGCCCCGTGCCGCCGTTTACGACGTCGTCGCTTCAGCAGGAAGCGGCGCGCAAACTGAATTTCCGGACGAAAAAGACGATGATGATCGCCCAGCAGCTGTACGAAGGAATCGATCTTGGCAGCGAAGGGACGGTCGGTTTGATCACGTATATGCGCACCGATTCAACGCGCGTCGCCGAGACGGCGCAGCAAGAGGCAGCGGCGTATATCGAGGCGACGTTCGGCGCGATGTATGTCAACCAGGAAAAGCGGAAAGAGAAGAAAAGCACGAACGCCCAAGACGCCCATGAAGCGATCCGCCCGACATCGGCATTTCGCGATCCGGACAAAGTGAAACCGTATTTGACGCGCGACCAGTTTCGGTTGTATAAACTCATTTGGGAACGGTTCATCGCCAGTCAAATGGCAGCAGCCGTGCTTGACACCATGAGCGTCGAGTTGGAAAACAACGGTGTCGTGTTCCGCGCCAGCGGCTCGAAGGTGAAATTTCCAGGGTTTATGAAAGTGTATATTGAAGGAACGGACGATCAAACGGAAGAGCAGGACCGTATCCTCCCGGATTTGGAAGAAGAGGAAACGGTTGAGAGCGAAACGATCGAATCGAAGCAGCACTTTACGCAGCCGCCGCCGCGTTACACGGAAGCCCGCCTCGTTAAAACGTTGGAGGAACTCGGCATCGGCCGTCCGTCGACGTACGCCCCGACGCTTGATACGATCCAAAAACGCAACTATGTTGTCCTTGAGAACAAGCGGTTTGTCCCGACCGAGCTCGGCGAAGTCGTTGTGGAGCTGATGCTCGAATTTTTCCCGGAAATTATCGATGTCGAGTTTACGGCGAAAATGGAAAAAGAATTAGACGAAATTGAAGAAGGAAAAGTGGAATGGATCAAAGTCGTCGACGAATTTTACCGGGAATTTGAAAAACGGTTGAAAGTGGCGGAAAAAGAAATGCGCGCAGTTGAGATTAAGGATGAGCCAGCCGGCATGGACTGCGAGGTGTGCGGCAGCCCGATGGTGTACAAAATGGGCCGTTTCGGCAAGTTTATCGCCTGCTCAAATTTTCCGGAATGCCGCCATACGAAGCCGATTGTCAAAGAAATCGGCGTCAAGTGCCCAAAATGCCGCGAGGGCAACATCGTCGAGCGCAGCACGAAACGAAAGCGGGTGTTTTACGGTTGCGACCGTTTCCCGGATTGCGACTTCGTCTCGTGGGATAAACCGCTCGCCCGCCCGTGCCCGAAATGCGCGGGGCTGCTTGTGGAGAAAGAGCTGAAAAAAGGTGTGCAAGTGCAATGCACGGCGTGCGATTATGAAGAGCGGCTAGAAGCTTAAACAGGCATCGGATACAATTCAGAATTTTATAAAAAAACAGTTGCGTTCAAGCGGATGAATATGGTACGATGTAGTAGCCGTTGCGGGGTGAGGCGATGGAGAATTCGAAACTTGCGTTACAATTATTCATGGAATATTTACAAATCGAGAAAAATTATTCACAATATACTATTGTGTGTTACCGGCGTGACATTGAGCAATTTTTCCGGTTTATGGATGAAGAAGGAATCGGCGCGCTCGATGAAGTGTCCTACAGCGATGTTCGTTTCTATTTGACGAAACTATACGAGCAACAGTTGGCCAGCCGTTCGGTCGCCCGCAAAATTTCGAGTCTGCGCAGCTTTTACAAGTTTTTGTTGCGCGAAGGGCGGGCGTCCGAAAATCCGTTTGCGCTCGCGACGCTGCCGAAAAAAGAGCAAAAAATTCCCAATTTTTTATATCCGAAAGAATTAGAAGCATTGTTTCTTGTCAATGATGAAAATACGGCCCTAGGCCAGCGCAATGCGGCGTTGCTTGAGTTGTTGTACGCGACGGGCGCTCGGGTTAGTGAATGTTGTCACATACAGTTGCCTGATGTCGATTTGGTTGCGGAAACCGTGCTCATTCACGGCAAAGGAAACAAGCAGCGCTATGTTCCGTTCGGCCGTCCGGCCCGCGAAGCGCTTGAACGGTATATCCATGGGGGAAGACGCGAGCTGACAAGAAAGCTGCCGGCGGACCACCGCTATTTATTTGTCAACGCCCGAGGCAATCCGCTCACACCTCGGGGAGTGCGCCATATTTTGGGTCGGATTGTCGAAGCTGCTGCGCTGACGCAAAACATCAGCCCGCATGTGCTTCGGCATACGTTTGCGACTCATTTGCTCAACGAAGGGGCCGATCTCCGTTCGGTGCAGGAACTGCTCGGCCATGCGCATTTGTCATCGACGCAAGTGTATACACATGTAACGAAAGACCGGCTGCGGCATATTTATTTGCAGGCGCATCCGCGGGCGTAACCCGCAGGCAAGGAGGAGAAATGATGGGAGCCTTTCATGCGACGACAATTTTTGCCATCCGCCATAACGGCGCATCCGCCATGGCTGGAGACGGCCAAGTGACGTTCGGCAATGCGGTCGTCATGAAGCATACAGCAAAAAAAGTGCGGCGGCTGTTTCAAGGCAAAGTGCTAGCCGGCTTTGCCGGCTCCGTCGCTGACGCGTTTACGCTGTTTGAAATGTTTGAAGGCAAGCTCGAACAATGGAATGGCAACTTGCCGCGCGCGGCGGTTGAGCTGGCGAAAGAGTGGCGGAGCGATAAAGTATTGCGCCGCCTCGAGGCGATGCTCATCGTGATGGACCAACAGCATTTGTTGCTTGTCTCCGGCACGGGCGAAGTGATTGAGCCGGATGATGGCATGCTTGCCATCGGCTCGGGCGGTCAGTATGCATTGGCGGCTGGGCGTGCATTGAAGAAGTACGCCGGCGGCTCGATGACGGCGAAAGAGATTGCCAAGGCGGCGCTGGAGATCGCCGCTGACATTTGCGTTTATACGAACAGCCATATTATTGTCGAAGAGCTGTAAAAAGGAGGAGGCCGATGATGGCGGAAACGTTGACTCCACGGCAGATTGTCGAAAAGCTCGATCAGTTCATCGTCGGGCAGAAAGAGGCAAAAAAGGCGGTGGCGATCGCGCTTCGCAACCGGTACCGCCGCAGTTTGCTCGATGAAAAATTGCGCGATGAAGTGATGCCGAAAAACATTTTAATGATCGGCCCGACCGGGGTCGGGAAGACGGAGATCGCCCGCCGGCTCGCCAAACTCGTCGGCGCCCCGTTCATCAAAGTCGAAGCGACGAAATTCACCGAAGTCGGTTATGTCGGGCGCGACGTCGAATCGATGGTGCGCGATTTGGTGGAAACGTCAGTTCGGATCGTGAAAGAACGAAAAATGAACGAAGTGAAAGACCGAGCTGAACAGCAGGCGAACAAGCGGCTTGTTGAACTGCTCGTTCCAGGCAAACAAAAGCAAACGATCAAAAACCCGCTCGAGCTGCTGTTTGGCGGCCAAGGAGTCCAAACGGACAACAGCTACAGCCATGAGGATGAACAAGTCGAGCAAAAGCGGCGTCAAGTCGCCTGGCAGCTGGCAAACGGGCAGTTGGAAAACGAGATGGTCACGATTGAAATTGAGGAGCAGCCGCCAATGTTCTTTGACTTTTTGCAAGGGGCAGGCATTGAGCAGATGGGGATGAACATGCAGGACGCCTTGAGCAGCCTCATGCCGAAGCGGCGCAAAAAGCGGCGTCTCAAAGTGAGTGAAGCGCGCAAAGTGCTCATCAACGAGGAAGCGCAAAAGCTGATCGACATGGATGAAGTGACGCAAGAGGCTGTCCGCCTGGCTGAGCAGTCCGGCATCATTTTTATCGATGAAATCGACAAAATCGCCCGCAGCGGAGCGGTGTCCGGCTCGGCCGACGTCTCGCGCGAAGGGGTGCAGCGCGACATTTTGCCAATTGTCGAAGGGTCGACCGTCATGACGAAGTACGGACCGGTGAAAACAGACCATATTTTATTCATCGCCGCCGGCGCGTTTCATATGGCGAAGCCCTCGGATTTGATCCCTGAGCTGCAAGGCCGTTTCCCGATTCGCGTCGAGCTGGCGAAACTTTCGGTCGACGATTTCGTAAGAATATTAGTCGAGCCGAATAACGCGCTCATTAAACAATATCAAGCTCTTTTGGCAACAGAAGGTATAAGTCTTGAATTTTCTGACGATGCTATTCGTAAGATTGCCGAGGTGGCGTTTGAAGTAAACCAGACGACCGACAACATCGGTGCGCGCCGGTTGCACACGATTTTGGAAAAACTGCTGGAAGACTTGCTGTTTGAGGCGCCGGACATCGGAATCGACAAGGTCGTCATCACACCGCAATATGTCGAGCAAAAACTCGGCAGCATCGTCAAAAACAAAGATTTAAGCGAGTTTATTTTATGAGGAGGAGATGAAATCCATGAACTTGCTGGAGAAAACGCGGAAAATCAACGCCATGTTGCAAAAGGCGGCCGGGCGGCCGGTCAATTTTAAAGAAATGGCAGAAACGCTTTGCGAAGTGATTGAAGCCAATGTGTTTGTCGTCAGCCGCCGCGGCAAACTGCTTGGATTTGCCATTAAACAATCGATTGAAAACGAACGGATGAAGCGGATGCTGGAGGAGCGCCAGTTTCCGGAAGAATACACGAAAAACTTGTTCAACATTACGGAAACGTCTCCTAATATTGATATTAATAGCGAATATACGGCGTTTCCAGTGGAAAATCGTGACTTGTTCAAAACTGGTTTGACGACGATTGTCCCGATCAACGGCGGAGGCGAGCGGCTCGGCACGCTCATTTTGTCGCGCCTTGACCGCGAGTTTGACAATGACGATCTTATTTTGGCTGAATACGGTGCCACGGTCGTCGGCATGGAAATTTTGCGTGAAAAGGCGGAAGAAATTGAAGAGGAAGCGCGCAGCAAGGCGGTCGTGCAAATGGCGATCAGCTCCCTTTCTTACAGCGAGCTTGAGGCGATCGAACACATTTTTGAGGAGCTTGACGGAACGGAAGGGCTGCTTGTCGCGAGCAAAATCGCCGACCGCGTCGGCATCGCCCGCTCGGTCATTGTCAATGCTCTGCGCAAACTGGAAAGCGCCGGCGTGATCGAATCGCGCTCGCTCGGCATGAAAGGAACGTACATTAAAGTATTGAATGACAAGTTTTTAAGCGAACTTGAAAAATTGAAATCAAGCTGAACGGCGTAGCCGCCTAAGCCCGCTGGGGATTTTGGCCCGGCGGGTTTTTTGTTGTTGACAAACATCTTTGGCATCGTTTTTCTGTCATGGCATCGTCGAAAAATAGTACCAAGTTCCGTCTATACATTAGGTTTTCTTTCCCGTAAAATGAAAACTAGCAGAAATTGTCGAAAAATAGGAGAAAAGAGGGGATTCCATTGGCGCTCTTTTCAGCGACGATCGGTTGGCTTGAACAAGGGCTTCGCTATGCTGCGCTTCGCCAACAGGCGATCGCCGACAACATCGCCAACGCCGATACCCCGGGCTATAAGGCGAAAGATGTGCGCTTTCAGGCTGAATTGGAACGGGCGTTTCGGCTTGAGGCTAAACGGACGAATCCGAAGCATTTTTCGTTTCCAAACGAACAAAATGGAAAAATCATCGTGACGACGGACACGACGGTGAGTTACAATCATAATGGAAACAGTGTCGATATCGATCAAGAAATGTCAAAACTAGCAGAAAACCAAATTTATTACAATGCTTTAATCGAGCGGCTCAACGGCAAATTTACCACGTTGAAAACCGTGATAAAAGGAGGGAAGTAACGGGTGTCTTTGTTTCAAAGTCTAAACATTTCGGCTTCGGCGTTGACCGCCCAACGGTTGCGCATGGATGTGATTGCCTCTAACATGGCTAACGTCGATACGACGCGCGCCCGCCTTGTCAACGGCGAATGGGAGCCGTACCGACGCAAAATGGTCATCATCGAACCGCGCAGCGGGTCGTTTTCCGGCTATTTGCAGGCTGCGCTCGGCCGTGCCGACGCGGTGGACGGCGGAGTGCGGGTGCGCGAAATTGTCGATGATCCGGCGCCGTTTAAACTCGTCTACGACCCGAATCACCCGGATGCGGGCGCCGACGGCTATGTGCGTCTGCCAAACGTCGACCCGCTGAAAGAAATGGTGGACTTGATCGGGGCGACGCGTTCGTATGAGGCGAACGTTACAGTGTTGAATGCTTCAAAAGGAATGCTCATGAAGGCGCTCGAGATCGGGAAATAGCATGCGAGGGGGATAAACGATGATTGATGGAGCAAGCCGCATTGGGCTGACGATGTCTTCCGCCGTTTCGCCCCCAGCGAAGCCGGCTGAGGCGCAAAAGCAATTCGCCGCATTGTTCAAAGAGGCGCTCAACCGCGTGAACGAAGCGCAAATTCAAGCCGATGCGCTGACGGAAAAGCTCGTTCGCGGGGAGAACGTTCAGTTGCATGATGTGATGATCGCCGCGCAAAAAGCGAGCATCACGTTGCAGCTGACGCTGGAGATCCGCAACAAAGCGATCGAGGCGTATCAAGAAATGATGCGCATGCCATTGTAGCAGCCATGAATCGCAATACATACGAAAGCCGCCGCCATTGTTGCGCTATGGCGGCAGGTATTGGATCATCGGGGGAATTGTATGAGAAGGAAATGGAAAGAGTGGTGGAGCCGCGCTCGCGCGTTTTGGCAGGAACGGACAAAAAAACAGAAATGGCTCGTGCTCGCTGCGGCAGCGGCCGTGCTTCTGGCTGTTGGCGTCGGCGTCTTTTTCGCCACAAGGACGGAAATGGTGCCCCTCTACAGCAATTTGTCGCCGCAAGAAGCGGGGCAAATTAAAGCAACGCTTGACCAGCGCGGCGTTCCGGCCGAAGTGGCGGACGGCGGGACGACGATTAAAGTGCCGAAAGAGCAAGTGGACGCGCTGAAAGTCGAGCTCGCTGCTGAAGGCATCCCGAACAGTGGAGTCATTGACTATTCATTTTTCGGCCAAAACGCGAGCTTCGGCATGACGGACAACGAGTTCAATATGGTAAAGCTGAAGGCGATGCAAACGGAGCTCGCCAACTTGATCAAGACGATCGACGGCGTCGAGGACGCCAAAGTCATGATCAACCTTCCGCAGCCGAGCGTATTCGTTTCCGATGAGAAAGGGGAAGCCTCGGCTTCGATCGTGCTGAAGACGAAGCCGGGCTATCAATTCAGCGACGAGCAAATCAAAGCGCTCTATCATCTCGTCGCCAAAAGTGTTCCGAATCTCTCTACAGATAATATCGTCATTATGAATCAGTTTTTTGAGTATTACGATTTAAAAAACGACGGCGAAAATTCGACAGGAACGACATTCGCCTCGCAGCAACAAATCAAAAAGCAGATCGAGCGCGACATTCAACGCCAAGTGCAGCAACTGCTCGGCACGATGATGGGGCAGGATAAAGTCGTCGTTTCCGTGACGGCGGATGTCGACTTTACGCAGGAGAAACGAGAAGAAAATTTGGTTTCTCCAGTGGACGAGAAAACGAAGCAAGGTATTGCCGTCAGCGTCCAGCGCATTAAGGAGACGTACTCCGGGAGCGGCGCGCCGCCCGGAGGCGCCGCTGGAACAGGCGCGAACGAAGTGCCGGGCTACCAAAATGCAAACGGCGCGACAAACGGCAACTATGAACGAACCGAAGAGACGATCAACAACGAGGTAAACAAAATCAAAAAGCAAATCGTCGAAAGTCCATATAAAATCCGCGACCTAGGCATCCAAGTGATGGTCGAGCCGCCTGACCCTAATGATCCGAACTCGCTGCCGCCCGAGACGGTCAATGATATTCAAAAACTGCTAGGAACGATCGTTCGGACGTCAATTGACAAAAGCGAGGCGCAAACGCTCACGGATCAAGACATCAACAACCGCATCGTCGTTTCGGTGCAAAAATTCAACGGCAAGCCGACATTCACCGAATCAACGCCGGACCGGCCGGTGTGGTGGTGGTATGCGGCCGGTGCAGGAGCGCTGCTCCTCGTTGCTTTGCTGTTGTTCCTCTGGCTGCGCCGCCGCCGTGAAGACGAGGAAGAAGAAGAACACTTGTTCACTCCGCCGCTTTCGACGGAGCCGGATTTGCCGGAGCCGCCGGAGACGGAGGCAGCGTTGCGCCGTCGACAGCTTGAGCGGCTGGCGAAAGAAAAGCCGGATGAGTTTGCCAAACTATTAAAAACGTGGCTATCGGAAGAGTAGGGGGAACGGCGTATGGCAAAGCGCGAACGAAAAGGCGGGCTGTCGGGCAGGCAAAAAGCAGCCATCCTGCTTATTTCCCTCGGCCCGGATGTGTCGGCCTCTGTCTATAAACATTTATCCGAGGAAGAGATCGAGAAGCTGACGCTGGAAATTTCCAACGTCCGTCAAGTGACGACGGAACAAAAAGAGGAAGTGCTTGAAGAGTTTCGACAGCTCGCCCTGGCGCAAGATTACATTGCCCAAGGCGGCATCGCCTATGCGAAAGAAGTGCTTGAAAAAGCGCTCGGCCCGGATAAGGCGATGCAGATCATCAACCGCCTGACATCAGCGCTGATGGTGCGGCCGTTTGATTTCGCACGCAAAGCCGACCCGATGCAGCTGTTAAACTTCATTCAAAATGAACATCCACAAACGATCGCTCTGATTCTTTCGTATTTGGAGCCGGCGCAGGCAGGGCAAATTTTATCGGCGCTGCCGCAGGAAATGCAGGCGGATGTCGCCCGGCGCATCGCGCTGATGGACAGCACATCGCCGGAGATTATCAACGAAGTCGAGCAAATTTTGGAGCGGCGGCTGTCCGCGACCGTCGTGCAAGATTACACGCAAGCCGGCGGAATTGAGGCGGTCGTGGAAGTGCTGAACCAAGTCGACCGGAGCACGGAGCGGACGATTTTGGATGCCTTGGAAATTCAAGACCCGGAACTGGCCGAGGAAATTAAAAAACGGATGTTTGTCTTTGAAGATATCGTGACGCTCGATCACCGCGCCATTCAGCGCGTCATCCGCGAGGTGGACAACAACGATCTCATGTTGGCGCTGAAAGTAGCGAGCGACGAAGTGAAAAACATTATTTTCCGCAACATGTCGACAAGAATGGCCGAGACGTTCAAAGAAGAAATGGAATATATGGGGCCAGTCCGGCTGCGTGATGTCGAGGAGGCGCAGTCGCGCATCGTCGCCGTGATTCGACGTCTCGAAGAGGCCGGAGAAATCGTCATCGCGCGCGGGGGAGGAGATGATATTATTGTCTAACGTCATTAAAGCGCCCAATTTGGCGGCGCGCGCTGGGAAAAAGACGATTGTCGTGCAGCGCCATGCTTCCGATCTTCCATCGTCCGTCGACGATCGGCAACGGGAGATGGAAGCGGTCGCCGCCGCCAAGGAAGAAGCAGCCGAGCTTCGCCGCCAGGCAGAGCAATATTACGAATCGGTGCGCGAGCAGTTGGCCCGCGAAAAAGAGGAATGGCAGCGTGAGAAAGAGCGCCTCATCGAGGAAGCGCGCGCCCGCGGGTATGAAGACGGCTATGCGGCTGGGCGTGAGGAGGCTTTGAGCGCGCACCGCGCGTTGATCGAGCAAGCCCGCCGCTTGGCGGAGCGAGCGAACACCGAATTTTACGCTCGCATCGAATCGACGGCTGAGGCGATGCTGGAGGTGGCGTTAAAAGCGGCCGAACGCATTCTCGGCGCCGCGCTTGAGGGCGATCGAAACGCTTTTTTGCCGCTCGTGCACCAAGCATTGCAGGAAGTGCGCCAGCAAACGGAAGTGGCCGTTTATGTGCATCCGCACGGCTACGAAATCGTGGCAGAACAAAAAGAGCTGCTGAAATCTCTGTTTCCGCATCGCGTTGATCTATTCATCTACCCGGACGATGCGCTTCCTGAATATGGCTGTGTCGTGGAGACGCCGTTTGGGCGCATCGAGGCGGGCGTCGATGTACAGCTTGAGCGGCTGCGCGAGGCGCTCTACCGGCGATTGAAGGAGGGAGCGTTTTCTGAACTGGCAGGCGCTTCTTGATGAAATAGACGCTGTCGACTTGTATAAACGGTTTGGCAAAGTGTCGCGCGTCATCGGCTTGATGATGGAATCGAAAGGACCAAAAAGCTCGATTGGCGATCTTTGTTACATCCATGAACAGAGCGGATGCCGGAAAATTCCTGCTGAAGTCGTCGGCTTTCATGAACAGCACGTCTTGCTTATGCCGTTTTCCGCCACGACCCATATCGCTCCCGGCTGCCTTGTCGAAGCGACCGGCCGGCCGCTTGAAGTGCACGTCGGCGATGCGCTCATTGGCATGGTTCTTGATCCGCTCGGCCAACCGCTTGACGGGAGTCCGTTGCCGCCCGGGCTGAAGCCGGTGTCGGTCGAACGCGATCCGCCCAATCCGCTCGTTCGGCCGCCGATTGTCGAACCGCTTGAAGTCGGCATCCGCGTCATCGACAGCCTGCTTGCCGTCGGCAAGGGGCAACGCGTCGGCATTTTTGCCGGCTCGGGCGTCGGCAAAAGCACGCTCATGGGAATGATCGCCCGCCATACGTCGGCTGATGTGAACGTCATCGCCTTAATCGGCGAGCGTGGCCGCGAAGTGCGCGAGTTTTTAGAACGCGACCTTGGCCCGGACGGCTTGGCCCGCTCAGTTGTCGTTGTCGCCACGTCCGACCAGCCGGCGCTGATGCGCGTCAAAGGCGCCTATACGGCAACGGCGATCGCCGAATATTTCCGCGACCAAGGGGCGGATGTCATGCTCATGATGGACTCAGTCACCCGCGTCGCGATGGCGCAGCGGGAGATTGGCCTTGCCGTCGGTGAGCCGCCGACGACGAAAGGCTATACGCCATCGGTCTTCGCCCTCCTGCCAAAGCTGCTTGAACGGGCTGGAACGAACGCTTCCGGCACGATCACCGCGTTTTATACGGTGCTTGTTGACGGCGATGACATGAATGAGCCGATCGCTGATGCGGTGCGCGGCATTTTGGATGGCCATTTTGTGTTGGAACGCCAGCTGGCGAACAAAGGGCATTATCCGGCGATTAACGTGCTCAAAAGCGTCAGCCGTGTCATGCCCCACGTGATCAGCGCAGAGCACCGCGAAGCGGCAAACCGTTTCCGCCGCCTTCTGTCCACTTATATCGATTCGGAGGATTTGATTCAAATCGGGGCGTACAAACGAGGATCGTCCCAAGAAATTGATGAGGCGATCGAATTTTATCCGCAAATGATGGCGTTTTGCCGCCAAAACATCGATGAAAAAATGACGCGCGCCGAAAGCATTGATGCCCTGTTGCGCTTGTTGCCGGTTCGGTGAGAAATCGCGCGCCATGTTCAGACGATGAAAGGGGGAACAAATGTGACGCCGACGTTTCGGCTGCAAAAAGTGCTGGCGATGAAAGAAAAAGAAAAAGAGAAGGCGCTTGGCGAATACGAGGAGGCGGTCCGCCGGTTTGAGCAGGCAGCCGAAACGCTTTACCGCCTGCTCAAGGAAAAAGAAGAATGCGCAGCGGCTCGGGATGAACAGCTTCAAGCCGGCCTGTCCGTTGGAGACATTCGCCTCAGGCTGCAATATATGGCGAATTTAGAGCGGATGATCGACCATTATCAGCTCGTCGTCATGCAGGCGCGCGAGCGGATGCAGCGCCGGCAGCAGCGTTTGATGGAATTGAATATCGAAGTGAAAAAATACGAAAAAATGCGCGAGCGCATGAAGCGGTGGGCCGAGCAGCTTGAGAGGGAAGCGGAACGCCGTCTGCTCGATGAAATGGCGGTTCAACGTTTTGCAAGGCAAGGAGAGGTATAGATGGCGGAGAGCAAAGTTGAACAGGAAATACAAGCGAGTTGGTGGCAATGGCTGTTGTTTGTCATTGTCATTCCGAGTGCGTTTGCCGCCTCCTTTCTGTTGTTGATTTTAAACATTGCCGGCGTTGATGTGGCCAAGGCGGCAAAACAGTGGACCATAAAGGCGCCGTTTGTCTCCGAGTGGGTCGACTGGAACAAAAAGGAGAAAGCGTTGCAAAAAACGATTGAAGCCCAACAGAAGACGATCGACCAACAAAAACGAACGATCGCCGACCAACAAAAGCAAATCAAGCAGTTGAAAAACGAATTGGCGGCAAAGGAAAAGGAAATCGCCCAGCTGTCTGCGCCAAGCGGGAAAACGGACGCTCAGGCTGAGCCTGTTGACGAGCCGGCCTTGACGGAAGAAGATGTCGCCGGCATGTATGGCGCCATGTCGGAAAAACAGGCGGCGGCGATTTTAGCGGAACTGCCTGAGAGCGAAGCGCTCCGTGTGCTGAGCAGGATTGACGGCGACAAAGCAGGCGCCATTTTGGAACAAATGCCGGCTGGACAGGCGGCGAAACTGTTGGCATCGTTAAGCAAAAAGGCGATGGAGAAGGAGGCGGCCGAATGAAAGTGACGATCACAGCAAACGCGCCGCTATCGGCAGGCGCTATGGCGGTGAAAAAAGAGGCGGGAAACGCAAACGTGTTTGCGGCGCTGCTTGCCGATAAGCAACAAGAGCTATTGCCCTCTTGGGCAAGGGACCGCTTGTTTCAAGAGCAACCGAACGGAAACAAAGAGCCGGATTGGCAAAATGGCGGAGTGGAACCGGGAACAGCCGGACAACCATCTTCAGCGGAAAAGAAGCCGGCGCCAATCGAATCATGGTGGCTTGCCCCTTCCGTCGTGGCTGCTTGGGCTGTCGCTCCAATTTCGGCAGCTGCAGGCGCGCCGCTTTTGACGGCGGATCAGCAGGCGGAAGGGATAACGAGTGATCATGGGGCATTTCCGTTTGTCGGCGCGATGAATGGCGAAGAAACGATTGCCGCTCAGCCGGCAGCCGATGAAGCGGGATTGGAACGTGCGCTCATAACCGATGGACGGAAACGTGGTCATATCGATGCTGAATCTGTTTCGCCTTTCAGCGGAAAAACCGGGGTGTTTCCATCGCTCCTAAGCGACGGCGACCAACGTCCATTCCATGAGCAAGGAGGCAACAGACCGGGTGTTGCGTTGGCGAACGAAGCTTCTTCTGTCCGTCCGGCTGGTGAAAAAGACGTTTCGTTGCCAAAAAGGGAGGGGCAGGGCGGCGAGGCCGCTCCTTCGTTCACCACTCCTCCTGCGCTTTCATCACCCTCCTCTTCATCTGTCGGGCTGGTTGGCGAGATGCCGGCGTCAGCTGGCGGAAGCGTCGCTGATCAAGTCGCCCACGTGCTAAGGTCGGCGCGGTGGATGAGGCTTCCAAACGGTGTCATGCAGCTTGTCATCCGTCTGCATCCGGAACATCTCGGGACGGTGACGGTGAAAATGACAGAGGAAGGTGGAAAGCTCGCCGCCAAGCTGCTCGTGGCGAACGACGCGGTGAAAGAGTTGCTAAACGCTCATTTGCCGCAGCTTGCTCAGCAGCTTGATGCGAGTTCCATCACGGTCGAAAAATGGACCGTTTGGTCGGATTATGACAGCCCCGCGATGCCGCCATATTCCGGGAACCGCCAAGGAGGGCAGCAGCAGGGCGAATCGCGGCAAAAACAAAAGCGGGAGCCATCATCTTCTTTCCCGTTTGCGCTAGACGGGATCGAAGCTGACGCATAAGGGGGAAAAGAACGAGGATGACAACGAATCCGATTGATGGAAGCTTATGGCTGACAAACGCGGTTCAGCCGGAACGGAAAACGGGCAATCAAATTTTAGGAAAAGACGACTTTCTCAAAATTTTGCTCGCTCAGCTCGAAAACCAAGATCCGCTCAATCCGATGGAAGATAAAGACTTTATCGCGCAAATGGCGAGCTTCTCCTCGCTTGAGCAAATGATGAACATCGCCAATTTGATGCAGCAATGGATGCAAGCGTCAAGCCGCGATGCGCTTTTGCGCTACAGCGAATGGATCGGCAAAACGGTGCACTGGCAAGACGGCGAGACGATGATGAGCGCCGTCGTTCAATCGGTCATGCAAAAAGACGGCCAAGTGACTATTGGGCTTGATAACGGGACAACGATTGCCGCGGATGCGGTCGTGAAAGTCGAACAAAAAGGATAAAAGGGGAGAGGGAACCGATGCTTCGTTCCATGTATTCCGGAATCGGCGCCATGCGCAACTTTCAAACGAAGTTGGATGTCATCGGCAACAACATTGCCAATGTCAATACGTACGGGTTTAAAAAAGGACGAACGATTTTCAAAGATTTGATGAGCCAGACGATTTCTGGAGCAAGCGGACCCAATGCCGGTGCCGGCCGCGGCGGGACGAATCCAAAGCAGGTCGGGCTCGGTTCGCAGCTGGCGGCGATCGACACCGTCCATACGCAAGGCAGCTTGCAAACGACCGGCCGCGTGCTCGATTTGGCCATTTCCGGCGACGGGTTTTTCGTCGTCGGCGATGCGTCCGGCAACAATCGCATGTATACGAGAGCCGGGAATTTTTATCTCGATTCGCAAGGCTATATGGTCAATGCCGATGGGCAATATTTACTTGGAACTGATTCGACTGGGAAAATCACGAGTTTGAAAATTTCTTCTACTGCGAAAAGCTTAAGCATCGGGGCAGATGGCAAGGTGAATATTGTAGACGATTCGGGAAACTTGCAGACAATCGGCACGATTCAGCTGGCCAAATTTACAAATAATGACGGATTAGAAAAAGTCGGCAACAACTTGTTCCGCGAAACGACCAACTCTGGAACGCTAACGATAGGGGCGCCGGGAGCGAACGGAACAGGAACGATCGTCTCCGGCGCGCTTGAGATGTCCAACGTCGACCTTGCCGAGGAATTCACGGAGATGATCGTCGCCCAGCGCGGCTTCCAGGCGAATACGCGCATCATTACGACATCGGATGAAATTTTGCAAGAGCTTGTCAACTTAAAAAAATAGAATAGGAGGTAGGGCGTGAGCGGCGTCTTGCGCCTGCTGGCCGATGATTTCGTTAACGAAGCTCAACGGCAAACGGTTTGTGCTCAATGCGCTGTACATCGAACAAATTGAAGCGTTTCCTGATACGACCGTGACGCTGACGAACGGAAAAAAATTCGTCATTCGCGAAACGGTCGAGCAAGTGGCGGCGCGAGCGAGCGAGTTTTACCAGCAGCTTGGTGTGTTTCGCTTACCGAAAGCAGGAGGATTGGACCGTGAAAGGGAATAAAGCAATCAAAACGATGATCATTGTGCTGGCGGTCATCGCTTTGGCTGGAACGGCGGCGCTTGTCGCGGTGATGAAGATGGGGCATGCGGAAAAACAAGGGGCGCCAAGCGCTGACGAACTGGCGGAACGATCGATCGACATTCCGGAAATGACCACCAATTTAGCAGACGGACGTTATATTAAAATCTCATTTAAAATTGAAACAGACAGCGATCAAGGAAAAGAAGAGGCGGAGAAACGAGATTTTCAGATGAAAGACGTGATCATCGAGCAACTTTCGCAGATGAAAGCGGCCGACTTTAAAGGAAAAGAAGGGCTGACGGCGCTGAAAGAGAGGCTGAAGCGCGAGATCAACGGATTGATGCAAGAAGGGAGAGTGGAGAACGTCTACATTACTTCGTTTATCCTCCAGTAGCCCTGTCATTGGAAGGGGGGAAGATGAAATGACGGCCGGGGAAGTATTGTCGCAAAGCGAAATTGACGCGTTGCTCGCTGCGCTTTCTGCAGGGGAGATGAGCGCGGAGGAGCTGAAAAAAGAGGAGGAAGGCCGACGCGTCAAAACGTATGATTTCCGGCGGGCGCTCCGGTTTTCCAAAGATCAAATCCGCAGCCTGACGCGCATTCATGAAAATTTCGCCCGTCTGCTGACAACGTTTTTTTCCGCCCAGTTGCGCACATATGTGCAAATTTCGGTCGCATCGGCCGACCAAATTCCATACGAAGAATTTGTCCGCTCCATCCCAAAAATGACGATCATCAATGTCTTTGAGGTGCCGCCGCTCGGCGGACATGTCCTTTTGGAAGTCAACCCGAACATCGCTTACGCCATTCTTGATCGGGTGATGGGCGGACGCGGCGTCGGCATGGATAAAGTGGAGCATTTGACGGAGATTGAAACACGCATCATGTCCAATTTGTTTGACAAGGCGTTTGTCCATTGGCGCGACGCTTGGGAATCGGTGGCGGAAGTCGACCCGCTCTTTGTCAATTTTGAAGTCAATCCGCAGTTTTTGCGCATGATTGCGCCGAACGACACCGTCGTCGTCATTTCGCTCAACACGCAAATTGGCGAAGCGCGCGGCATGATGAATGTGTGCATTCCGCATGTCGTCTTGGAGCCGATTATGCCGCGGCTGTCGGTGCATTACTGGATGCAGGCGCAAAAAAAGGAGCGTTCCCCCGAGGAAGCGAAACGGATCGAACAGCGCATCCGCGCGGCCCAATTGCCGATTATCGCTGAACTGGGAACGGCGGTCATCACGGTCAATGAATTTCTTCAACTCGAGGCCGGCGATGTCATTCAGCTCGAGCAGTCGATTCATGAGCCGCTCGTGGTCAAAATTGGCCATATTCCAAAGTTTATCGGCCAGCCGGGGAAGCGGAACAAAAAGCTGGCGGTGCAAATTTTAGCGATGATCGAGGGGGACGAAGACGACCATGATGAATGATGGCATGCTGTCGCAGGATGAAATTGATGCTTTGTTGCGCGGAATGGGCAGCGATGACTCTATTCCGAAGCTTCATGATATTCTCTCTCCACTTGAGCAGGACGCCCTTGGGGAAATCGGCAATATTTCTTTCGGCAGTTCGGCCACTGCCCTGTCGATGTTATTGAATCAAAAAGTGGAAATCACGACGCCAAGTGTGTCCATTATCGAGCGCACAAGCGTCGCCGATGAATTTCCGCAACCATATGTCGCCATCCAAGTTAACTATACGGAAGGGCTGCTCGGGACAAACTTGCTCGTCATTAAACAGCAAGACGCGGCGATTATCGCTGATTTAATGCTTGGCGGCGACGGAACGGCGGCCGATGGTCCGCTCGGAGAGATTCAGCTGAGCGCTGTTCAAGAAGCGATGAACCAAATGATGGGCTCAGCGGCGACGTCAATGTCGACCGTCTTTGGCAAGCGGGTTGATATTTCCCCGCCGGCGCTCCATCTGCTTGATTTAGCGGAAGGAAAAGGGATGGAATATTTGCCGGACGAAGACTTTTTCATTAAAGTGTCATTTCGGCTCAAAATTGGCGAGTTGATCGACTCAAACATTATGCAGCTGCTGCCGGTCGATTTCGCGAAAGAATTGGTTGCCCAATTGCTCGGCTCGCCGCTTGAGGAGCCGGGGGCAGCGGAAGTGAGCCTTAAGTCGTCGGCGGACGACCGGCCGTTTTGCGAGCCGCAGCCTGTTGCGATTGACGCTCAGACAAACGGCGGTGTGGCTGTTTCAGAAGCGGCGAGCCGCTCGACGGATCAAGCGCCGGCTGGGCGCGCGAACAAGGAGAGAGAGGGTGCAGCTGCACGCGGGCTCGCATTGACCGACACGTACGCCTCGACCGCGAACAAGGAGAGAGAGGGTGCAGCTGCACGGCATATTCAAACCGCCGATTTCGTCGAGTTCGATGCCCCGCCGCTTGCGGCAACGGAGGCGCGCAATTTGGAGCTGCTGTTTGATGTGCCGCTGCAGGTGACGGTTGAACTCGGACGGACGAAGCGGTCGGTGCAGGAAATTTTGCAGCTGTCGACTGGATCGATCATTGAGCTCGATAAACTGGCCGGCGAACCGGTCGATGTGTTTGTCAACAACAAGCTGATCGCCAAAGGCGAGGTTGTCGTCATCGATGAAAATTTCGGCGTCCGCATTACGGACATCATCAGCCAAAGCGATCGGCTGACAAAGCTAAAATAAACAGGCGTTTGGGAGGTTAGGGGACATGGCAAGAGTGCTTGTCGTTGATGATGCGGCATTTATGCGCATGATGATTAAAGATATTTTGACGAAAAACGGACATGAAGTCGTCGCCGAAGCGGCCGATGGACGGCAGGCGATCGAGAAATACAAGGAAACGCGGCCCGATATCGTGACAATGGATATTACGATGCCGGAGATGGATGGGATTGCGGCGCTCAAGGAAATTAAAAAAATCGACAGCAATGCCAAAGTCATTATGTGCTCCGCGATGGGGCAGCAGGCAATGGTGATTGATGCCATTCAAGCCGGGGCGAAAGATTTTGTGGTCAAGCCGTTCCAAGCCGACCGCGTCATCGAAGCGATCAACAAAACGATCGGGTGAGCGATCAGAGGTGGAAACGATGGCAATTTGGCGCTGGGCGGCCGTTTTGCTGGCGGCAGCCATCGCTTTGGGGCCGACGCCGGCATTGGCCGCCCAAAGCCCGACGGTCGCCGACTGCCTGCAGCATCCCGATTCATGCGGGCCGCCAGCTCCTTCCGGGCAACAGACAAAACAGACAGCGAATCAAGCCGCTGATGCGGTTTCCGCTTTCGATGTGCTTCGGCTCATCGGCGCGACCGCCTTTGTCCTTGTTCTTCTTTATGCCGTGCTAAGATGGATATCTCGCCGCCAGTCATTCATTTCAAGCCAAAAGGGCGTCATCGAGCATCTCGGCGGGACGAGCGTCGGGACGAACCGCTCTGTACAGCTCATTAAAGTCGGCCGTCGGCTTTTCGTCATCGGTGTCGGTGATTCGATTCAGCTTCTGAAAGAAATTGAAGACGAACAAGAAATGAATGAACTGTTGGAGCAACATCGCGCACGGTTGGAGCGAATGGCGGAGTTCGGCCGGCTTGGTTCCTTCCTTCGAGGCGAGTGGACGGGAAATTTAAAAAGGAAAAACGGTTTGCCGCCGTCGTTTTCGGCGCTGTTGGCGGAGGAGATGAAGCAAATGGCCGAAAAGCGAAACGAGTGGCTCAATCGGTTGAAGAAGAAAGGGACGGCGGGCGATGAGTGAATTTGTCCATATGTTTGATTCGATGGCTCCCGAGCACGTTTCGACAGCGGTGAAGCTTCTTCTGTTGCTCACCGTTTTGTCGATTGCTCCCGGCATTCTCATTATGATGACATGTTTTACGCGCATCGTCATCGTTTTGTCGTTTGTGCGCACGGCGCTCGGCACGCAGCAGATGCCGCCGAACCAAGTGCTTGTCGGACTCGCCTTGTTTTTAACATTTTTCATTATGGCGCCGACTTGGAAAGACATCAACGACCAGGCATTGCAGCCGCTGTTTGCCGACAAAATTGATTTGGAGGAGGCGTATGAACGGGCGGCTGTCCCCCTGAAGCAGTTTATGAGCCAATACACCAGGCAGGAAGATTTGGCGCTGTTTTTATCATACAGCGGCGCCAAACAGCCGAAAACGGTCAACGACATCCCAATGACCGCGCTCGTGCCGGCGTTTGCCATCAGTGAGTTGAAAACGGCGTTTCAAATGGGCTTTATGATTTTTATTCCGTTTTTAGTCATCGACATGATCGTCGCCAGCGTCTTAATGTCGATGGGGATGATGATGCTGCCGCCCGTGATGATTTCGCTGCCGTTTAAAATTTTATTGTTTGTCCTTGTTGATGGCTGGCATTTGGTCGTCAAATCATTGTTGCAAAGTTTTCAATAAAGATAGGTGGCGTTTATGAGTGCCGATTTCATCATCCGCCTTGCTGAACAAGGCGTGTATATCGTGCTTGTCGTCTGCGGGCCGCTCTTGTTGTTGTCCCTTGCCGTCGGGCTTGTCGTCAGCATTTTTCAGGCGGCGACGCAAATTCAAGAGCAGACGCTCGCGTTTGTGCCGAAAATCGTCGCTGTTTTGCTTGGGCTTGTATTTTTTGGGCCGTGGATGCTTACGAAAATGGTGTCATACGCGCACGATATTTTCAACAATCTTGCCTCGTTTATAGGCTGATCGGCGATGGAACAAGCATGGACTTATTTTCCAGCGTTTTTGCTCGTCTTTGTCCGCACTGCTTCGTTTTTTGCAGCGATGCCATTGTTTTCCTATCGGACCGTGCCGGCTTCGTATAAAGTTGGTTTGGCGTTTCTGTCCAGCTGGCTGTTGTTTTTGGCGATGCCCAAACCCGTGTTGGCGCTTGACGGTGTGTACGTTTTGCTCGTCGTGAAGGAAGCGCTCGTCGGCCTGGCGCTTGGACTGTTGGCAGCGATTCTCATGGCGGCGGTGCAAATTGCTGGCGGCTTGATCGATTTTCAAATTGGGTTTGCCATCGCCAATGTCATCGATCCGCAAACAGGAGCGCAAAGCCCGCTGCTTGGCGAATATCTTCATTTGCTCGCCCTGCTGCTTTTGCTCGCTCTCGATGGCCACCATTTGTTGCTTGCCGGCATGTTTGACAGCTATCATTGGCTGCCGATTGACCGTTTGCCGCATATTGCTGATGGGCGGGCGGTGGAATATGCCGTTCGGGCATTTGCAGCCATGTTCGCCGCTGCGTTCCAAATGGCGGCCCCGCTTGTCGGATCACTCTTTTTAGTGGATGTGGCGCTTGGCATCATCGCTCGGGCGGTGCCGCAAATGAACATTTTCGCGGTCGGCTTTTCAGTTAAAACGGCAGCGGCGTTTTTGCTCCTGTTGGCGGGGATTGGGACGATATTGCTTGCGGCGCGCAGTGTATTTCACTTCATGTTTGCCTCGTTGCGCGAGTTGATGCGGCTGTTGGGGGGCGGATAAGATGGGCGAGTGGCGGCTCGATTTGCAATTTTTTGCTGGGGAAAAAACGGAAAAGGCGACGCCTCGCAAACGGCAAGAAGTGCGGGAAAAAGGACAGGTGGCCAAAAGCGGCGATGTCGTCTCCGCTTCTGTGTTGCTTGCTTCATTTCTTGCTTTGTTTTTGGCCGGGGAGTATGAACGGGACGGCCTGTTGCGATTGTTCACCCGCGCCTTGTCCGATTCTGCCTCCCCTTCGCTGACGATTGATTCGCTTCACCGGCTGTTTCTTGACTGGCTTTCTCATGCCGCTTTGCTTTTGGCGCCGCTGTTCGCCGCCGCCGTGCTGGCGGCTGGGTTGGCCAACTTTTTGCAAATCGGTGCTTTGTTTACCGTTGAACCGTTAAAAATGGATGGGAACCGCCTCAATCCCGTGCAAGGAATGAAACGGCTGTTTTCGTTGCGCGCCTTGGTTGAGCTGTTGAAATCTGTGTTAAAAGCTGGAATCATCGGTGCGGTCGTGTTCGCGGCGCTGTTGGCCGAACGAAGCGAACTTGCGGCGCTCGTTTCCAAGACGCCGGGTGAGGCTTTGACTGTCATCGGCGGGCTGACGGTGAAAATGGGGCTGTACGCTGCGGGGGCGCTCTTGTGTTTAGCGCTGTTTGATTATTGGTATCAGCGGTTTGAATTTGAAAAAAGCATCCGCATGTCCAAACAGGACATTAAAGATGAATACAAAAAGACGGAAGGCGATCCGCTCATTAAATCGCGCATCAAGCAAAAACAGCGCGAGATGGCAATGAGGCGGATGATGCAGGAAGTGCCGAACGCGGATGTCGTCATTACGAACCCGACGCATTACGCTGTCGCCCTCAAGTATGAAGACGGCAAGATGGAAGCGCCGGTCGTCATCGCGAAAGGGGCGGATTATATGGCGTTGAAAATCAAGGAAGTGGCCAAAACCCATGGCGTCGTGACGGTCGAAAATCGCCCGCTTGCGCAGGCGCTCTATCGCCAGACGGAAGTCGGCGACATGATTCCAGAGGCGTTTTTTAAGGCAGTGGCGGAAATTTTGGCGTACGTCTATCGGCTCAAAGGAAACGTGTAGCAACAAGGAGAGAAAACCATGCAAGCGCAAATCAAAGATTTATCCGTATTGTTTCTTGTCGTGCTCATCGTCGCCATGCTCGTCATTCCGCTGCAGACATGGCTGTTGAGCGTATTGATCATCATCAATATTTCTCTTGCCTTGCTTGTCTTGCTGACGGCGATGAACACGAAAGAGCCGCTTGAGTTTTCTATTTTTCCGTCATTGCTTTTAGTGCTGACGCTGTTTCGGCTTGGGCTGAACGTGTCCACCACCCGCTCGATTTTAAGCAAAGGGGAGGCGGGTGGCGTCGTGGAAACGTTCGGAACGTTCGTCGTTGGCGGCGATGTCGTCGTGGGGTTTGTCGTGTTTTTGATTTTGGTCATCATCCAGTTTGTTGTCATCACCAAAGGGGCCGAGCGCGTCTCGGAAGTGGCGGCCCGTTTTACGCTCGATGCGATGCCCGGCAAACAGATGAGCATTGACGCCGATTTGAACGCCGGCATGATTTCGGAGCAAGAAGCGCGCAAGCGGCGGGAAAAAGTGGCGCAAGAAGCCGACTTTTACGGAGCGATGGACGGGGCAAGCAAATTTGTGAAAGGCGACGCCATCGCCGGCATCATTATCGTCGTCATCAACATGTTGTTTGGCATGGTGATCGGCGTTGTGGAGAAAGGAATGGATATAGCGGAGGCGGCAAAGCGCTACACGCTTTTGACGGTGGGCGATGGAATCGTCAGCCAAATTCCCGCGCTGCTCATTTCTACGGCCACTGGCATCATCGTCACTCGAGCGGCGTCGGACAGCAACTTGAGCGGCGATATTATGCGCCAGCTGTTCGCGTTTCCGAAAATGTTGTACGTCACGGCAGGAACGATTTTCCTGCTCGGCTTGTTCACGCCGATCAACGACTTGCTGACGATGCCGATTGCCGGGCTGCTGGCGCTTGGCGGCTACCGATTTATCGAGCGGCAAAAGCAAGAAGAAGCGGCATTGGCCGCTCCGGAAGAGGAGGCGGCGGCTGCCGATGAATTGAAAAGTCCGGAGAGCGTCATCCAACTGCTGCATATTGATCCGATTGAATTTGAGTTCGGCTATGCGCTCATTCCGCTTGCTGACGCCAATCAAGGCGGAGATTTGCTCGACCGAATCGTCATGATTCGCCGTCAACTCGCGCTCGAGCTCGGCATTGTCATCCCGGTTGTGCGCATCCGCGACAACATCCAGCTGCAGCCGAATGAATACCGGATCAAAGTGAAAGGCGAGGAAGTGGCGCGCGGCGAGCTGCTGCTTGACCATTATTTGGCGATGAGCCCCGGAGTTGACGATGATTCGATTGATGGCATTGACATCATCGAGCCGGCGTTTGGTCTGCCGGCGAAATGGATTTCCGAGACCGTAAAAGACCGGGCGGAAATGCTTGGCTATACAGTCGTCGACCCGCCATCGGTTGTCTCGACACACTTAACGGAGGTGCTGAAAGCCCATGCTCACGAACTGCTGGGGCGTCAGGAAACAAAACAGCTGATCGATCATTTAAAAGAATCGTATCCGGTGCTTGTTGACGATGTGACGCCGAATCCGTTGTCTGTCGGGGACGTGCAAAAAGTGCTCGCCAAGCTGCTGAAAGAGAAAGTGTCGATCCGCAACTTGCCGCTCATTTTTGAGGCGCTTGCCGATTTTGCCCGCCTGACCAGCGACACCGATTTGTTGACGGAATACGTCCGCCAAGCGTTGGCGCGGCAAATCACCTCGCAGTACGCCGTGCCGGGCGAGCCGCTGCGCGTCATTACGCTGTCGGGCAGGGCGGAAAAAACGATCGCCGACGCCGTGCAACAAACCGAACACGGCCGCTATTTGGCGCTCGAGCCGGCGCGGGCGCAGGCGTTTGTGGAAGCGGTCGCCGCGGCGCTTGAACGCTATCCGTTCGCCGGCCAGACGCCGATTTTGCTCTGCTCCCCGGCGGTGCGCATGTACGTCCGCCAATTGACCGAGCGCCATTTTCCGACTGTTCCGGTGTTGTCGTACAACGAGCTTGAAGCGGATGTCGAAGTTCAAAGCGTGGGGATGGTGGAAATCGAATGAAAGTGAAAAAATTTGTCGCCCCGTCCATGAACGAAGCGATGAAAATGGTTCGCGCCGAACTTGGCCGCGACGCCGTCATTTTGCACTCGAAAGTGGTGCAGACCGGCGGATTTTTCGGTCTGTTTGCGAAAAAAAAGATCGAAGTGTTGGCCGGCGTTGATCCAGATCCGCTGCCGCGGCGCCAGCCGAGTGCCGCCGCGTCTTTGACGCGTCAGCCGAGTGCCGCCGCGTCTTTTGCCCCTTTGCCGGCGGCCGAGCGGGAGGGAGACGGCTCGCTTGTCAGTGAACTCGAGGAAGTCAAGGCGCTCATCCGTCAGTTCAACGCCCGCTCGTCTTCGCTTTTGTATCCTCCGCCGCTTGCGGAAGCGGAACGGCGCCTCGTTCGGCAAGGGATGGCGGAGGTGTACGTCCGCCAAGTGATGGATCGCCTGCTTGAACGGTGGTATGCCGACAAAGACGGCCGGTCGCCCGCTGCGGTTGCCGCTTGGACGAAAGAAGCGGTGCGCGATCTATTGTCGCCGCTTCCGTTTGTCAAAACGGCGGAGCAAAAAAAGTATACGATTTTGCTTGGTCCGACCGGGGTTGGAAAAACGACGACGCTCGCCAAAATGGCAGGGCGGGCCGTCCTCGAACAAGGGAAAAAAGTCGGGTTCATCACGGCCGACACGTACCGGATCGCCGCCATCGACCAACTGAAGACGTATGCCGACATTTTGCACGCTCCGTTGGAAGTATGCTACAATGCCGACGATTTTCGGATGGCGAAGCGGAATTTGGCCGGCTGCGATCTCGTGTTCATCGATACGGCTGGCCGCAACTTCCGCAATCCGCAATACGTGGATGAACTGCAGCAAACGCTCGAGTTTGACAGTGAAACGGAAACGTTTCTTGTATTCGCCGCCACGGGAAAGTATGACGATATGAAAACGGTTTACAACCACTTTTCCCGCCTGCCGATCGATCGGCTGATCGTGACGAAGCTTGATGAGACGGACTCGTTTGGAACGATCGTCAATATGTTGCTTGACAGCAGGCTTGCCGCCGCCTATTTCACGAACGGACAAAATGTGCCGGACGACATGGTGGAAGCGTCCGCAGACCGGCTCGTTCATCTGCTGTTTGGGGCGGAGCGATGGTGAGCGATCAAGCGGAACGGCTGCGCTATGAGCTGGGCCGCCGGCGCCAGCCGGCGGCGGGGCCGCGGACCATCGCGGTGACGAGCGGGAAAGGCGGAGTCGGCAAGTCAAACCTTTCGCTCAATTTTTCGCTGTCGCTCTCGAAGCTCGGGTTTCGCGTCTTGCTGCTTGATATGGACATCGGCATGGGCAACATCGACATTTTGCTCGGTCAGTCGTCGCCATTGACGCTTTCGGATTGGTTTTCCGCGCGGCTGCCGCTTTCCGAGCTGGTAAAAAGCGGACCGGAGCATCTATCGTATATTGCTGGAGGGACGGGCGCCGCGCAATGGTTGAGTCTCAATCGATCTGCGATCGACTATTTGTTGGACGAGCTGCAGACGGTGTCGTTGCGATATGATTACCTCATTTTTGATATGGGGGCGGGTGCCTCAGAAGAACGATTGTATTTTTTAAAGTCCGTCGACGATGTGTTTATTGTCACGACGCCGGAGCCGACCGCGATGACGGATGCCTACGCCATGATGAAATATATGCACACCGCTGGCAGCGAGGCGCCGTTTTCCGTCATCGTCAACCGCGCCGGCAGCGAGCGGGAAGGATATGGCGTCTTTTCGCGTCTGCAGCATGCCGCCAGTCGGTTTTTCCATAAAGACATCGCCTTGCTTGGCGTCGTTCCTGAAGACCGGACGGTGGCGCGCTGTGTCGTCCGGCAAACGCCGTTTGTTCTCTTTGATCCGGCGGCGAAGGCGAGCCGGGCCGTGCGTCAAATGGCATGCCGCTATGCGGCGGGAGGAGAAAAAGAGCCGGAGCGGGCTCCCCGCTTTTTTGCGAAGCTGCGTCAACTTTTGCTAGAAAGGTAGAGACGGAACATGAAGACGATCAAGGTGCTTGTCGTCGATGACTCGGCGTTTATGCGCAAATGGATCAGTGATTTTTTGTCCGAGCATCCGCGCCTCGAAGTCATCGGAACAGCTCGCAACGGCCGGGAGGCGCTCGAGAAAATCGCCGCCCTAAGGCCGGATGTCGTGACGCTTGATGTGGAAATGCCGGTCATGAACGGACTCGAAACGTTGCAGCGCATCATGCGGGATCATCCCGTGCCGGTCGTCATGGTGTCAAGCACGACGACCGAAGGGGCGGAAAACACGATCGCCGCCATGCAGTACGGGGCGGTCGACTTTGTCGCCAAGCCGTCCGGACCGATTTCGCTCGATTTGTACAAAGTGAAAGACGAGCTGATTGGCAAAGTGCTGCACGCGAGCGAAGCGAACGTGGCTGCCTTGACTGCTCCGCGCCGCCAACGTCCGTCTTGGCGCCCATCGTTCAAAGCGGCGGGGCGGCCGCAACAGGCCATCGTCGCGATCGGCACTTCCACCGGCGGCCCGCGCGCGCTCGAGACGGTGCTGACGCAGCTTCCGCCCGATCTAGCCGCTCCGATCGTCGCTGTCCAGCATATGCCCAAAGGATTTACGACATCGCTCGCCAATCGGCTTCATGCGCTCGCCGCGATCACCGTCAAGGAGGCGGAAGACGGGGAAGTGCTGCAAAATGGCACCGCCTATATCGCGCCAGGCGGCGTCCATCTCATCGTTCGCGAAGAAGGCGGCGCGCTTAAAGCCCGTTTCGACGAATCGCCGCCGCGCGCCGGCCATCGACCGGCTGTTGACGTATTATTTGAGTCGCTTGCTGCCATTGAGGCTGGCGTCGTTGATGTCATCGCACCGCTTGACAGCATCGCTGCTGCCATCGTCCAATCGATCGGGGAGTAGGGGGGAAACGGCATGGACATGAGCCAATATTTGGATTTATTTATTGATGAAAGCAAAGAGCATTTGCAGACGATCAACGAACGGCTGCTGGAACTTGAAAAAACGCCGGAGGACATGTCGGTGGTGAACGATATTTTCCGTTCGGCCCATACGTTGAAAGGCATGTCTGCCACGATGGGGTTTGAGGACTTGGCCAATTTGACACACCAAATGGAAAACGTGCTCGATGGCATCCGCAATCGGCGGCTTTCCGTCACCCCGGAATTGCTTGACGTCATTTTTGAGGCCGTCGACCATTTGGAGACGATGATCAGTTCCATTGCCGCAGGCGGCGACGGAACATGCGATGTAAGGGGAACAATCGAGCTGTTGAAACAAATCGAGCAAGGGGAGATGCCGAACAAGCAGGCAGCAAGGGAAGAACCGCCTCTTGAACATGCCTATGGGGAATTTGAATACCATGTGCTTGAACAGGCAATGGAGCAAGGATTTTCCGTCTACGAAATCCTCGTTCGGCTTCGCGATGACTGCTTGTTGAAAGCGGCGCGCGTCTATATGGTGTTTGAACAGCTGAATGAAGTCGGAGAAATTGTGAAAGCAACGCCGCCGGTCGAGATGCTGGAGGAAGAACAGTTTGACCGGGAGTTTCTCGTTACGGTCGTATCCAAAGCGCCAGCCGATGAGTTGCAAAAGCGGCTGATGAGCATTTCGGAAATTGATGACGTCAAGGTGTCTAGGCTATCGAGCGATGGACCGCCGTCAGAAAGTGAGAAAGCGGCCGCTTCCCAACAACCGGCCGCTATGGAGCAGGCCGCGGCCGTTCAAGCCGAAGCAGAGGCGCCGGAAAAACAAACAGTAAAACAGGCGACGAAAACGATCCGCGTCAACATTGAACGGCTCGATCGGTTGATGAACCTATTTGAAGAATTGGTTGTTGACCGCGGTCGGCTTGAGCAAATTTCCCGCGAGCTGAACCATGCCGAATTGACGGAAACGGTCGAGCGGATGTCTCGCATCTCGAGCGATTTGCAGACGATCATTTTAAATATGCGCATGGTGCCGGTCGAAACGGTGTTCAACCGCTTTCCGCGCATGGTGCGCCAGCTCGCCCGCGAGCTCGGCAAAAAGGTGCGTCTTGACATCATTGGCGCGGATACCGAGCTTGATCGGACGGTGATTGATGAAATCGGCGACCCGCTTGTCCATTTGATCCGCAATGCGCTCGACCACGGCATCGAAGCGCCGGACGTCCGGGCGGGGCGCGGAAAGCCAGAAGAAGGGATCATTCAATTGCGAGCGTACCATAGCGGCAACCATGTCTTTATTGAAATCGAAGATGACGGCGCCGGCATTTCCCGGGAGAAGGTGCTGCAAAAGGCGAAAAGCCGCGGCATTGTCTCGCCGCAGGCGGCGGAGCATTTGAACGATCAGCAAATTTACGAGCTTATTTTCGCTCCCGGCTTTTCGACTGCTGAAAAAGTTTCGGACATTTCCGGCCGCGGCGTCGGTTTGGATGTCGTCAAAAGCACGATTGAATCGCTCGGCGGCACCGTTTCGGTCGATTCGCAGCCTGGAAAAGGGTCGCTCTTTTCCATTCAGCTGCCGCTCACATTGTCGATCATTTCGGTGTTGCTCGTTCAAATCGTTGAGGAAACGTACGCGATTCCGCTGTCATCGATCATTGAGACGGCGCTGGTGAAAAAAGAAGAGATTTTTTCCGCCCACAACCAGCCGGTTATCGATTTTCGCGGCAAAATTGTGCCGCTCGTCCGCCTGAAAGACGTCTTCGCTGTTCCCGGAGCGGCCGATGACGGAGATGTGATGGCGGTCGTGATTGTCCGGAAAGGAGAAAAACTGGCGGCGCTGGCGGTTGACTCGTTTATCGGGCAGCAAGAAGTCGTGTTGAAATCGCTTGGAAACTATTTATCTTCCGTTTTTGCCATCTCGGGGGCGACGATTTTAGGAGACGGCCGAGTGGCGCTGATTATCGACTGCAACGCGCTCGTGAAGTAGGGGACGGCCGTGTCGGTGCGAGGGAGACTATAGTGTTGATCTGCCGTTTTCAGTGGCATGTCGAAAAAAAGGGGAGGATTGGATGACGGCCAGTGTGCAAGCAGACTGGAAAGTGATTGCGTTTCGCCTGAAAGATGAAGAATATGCTCTGCCGGTGCAGCATGTCCGTTCCATCGAGAAAATGCAGCCGATCACGCGCGTGCCGGGGACGGCCCATTATGTCAAAGGGGTCATCAACTTGCGCGGTGTTGTGACGCCGATCATCGATTTGCGCGAGCGGTTTGGATTTGCCCCCGAACCATATGGGGAGCAGACGCGGATCATTATCGCCGCTCTTGAAGATATGGAAGTTGGGCTTATCGTCGATGCTGCGAATGATGTCCTTGATCTGCCGACGGAAAGCATCGAACCGCCGCCAGAGGCCATTGGCTCCGTTGAGGCAAGTTACATCGACGGCGTGGCGAAAGTGGAGAATCGGCTCCTCATTTTGCTCGATTTGGCGAAAGTGCTCGACCGATAACCTGTAGAGAGGAGCATTGACCTTGGACGATATTCGCAACTTGACGGGGATGCATATTGACATTTTGCGCGAAATCGGCAACATTGGCGCCGGCAACGCGGCGACGGCTTTGTCGACGTTGCTGAACAAAAAAATTGAAATGGCGGTGCCGCGCGTTCAAATTGCGACGTTTGCCGAAATGATGGAATCAATCGGTGGACCGGAACAAATAGTGGCGTGCGTCTATTTGCGCATCGAAGGAGAAGCGCCGGGAAACATGTTTTTCGTGCTGCCGCCGGAACAGGCTGAGCGTTTTGTCCGCCGGATGATTGGCGATGACTCATTTTCATTTCAAGGAGAAGCCCATGAGCTTGGCTGCTCGGCGCTTCAGGAGCTCGGCAATATTTTAGCCGGCTCGTATTTGTCGGCATTGGCTGACTTTACGCGGCTCAACTTGCACCCGTCTGTGCCGGCATTGGCCGTTGACATGATCGGAGCTGTGCTGTCGTTTGGGTTGCTTGAGCTGTCGCGCGTTGGCGATTACGCCATTTTGATTGACACAGCCATTTATGATGAACGGCGCCCGGACGAAAGCATCAACGGCCATTTCTTTCTTCTGCCTGATCCCGAGTCGTTTTCCACTATCTTTCGAGCACTAGGTGTGGATGGTCTATGAGCACAGCGCAGGCTGTCAAAATCGGCATTGCGGAAATGGAGGTCGTCATAGCGCCGAATGTCATCCGCACGTGCGGGCTTGGGTCGTGCGTCGGCGTCGTCATTTACGATGCAGGCAAGGCGGTTGCCGGCATGGCGCATGTCATGCTTCCGCATTCCTCGATGGCGCGCGGCGGAGTCATCAATGCGGCCAAATACGCTGATACGGCGGTCGAGGCGCTCGTTCAGCTTGTCATGGCCGCTGGCGGGCGGAAAGGGATGCTGAAAGCGAAGCTGGCTGGCGGGGCACAAATGTTTTCGTTTTCGGCAGTTGGCGGCGATATGATGCGCATTGGCGCGCGCAATGTGGAGGAAGTGAAAAAGCAGCTCGAGCGGCTTCACATTCCAGTCGTCGCCGAAGATGTCGGGGGCCATAGCGGCCGCACGATCGAATTTAATCCGCAGACGGGCGTGCTCTCCATCCGCACCGCCGCTCAAGAAATAAAGGAAATATGACTAGGATGCGCCGTTTCCGCAAGGCAAGGGGGAGAAGAATGGGAAGCGCGCTAAAAGGAGAAGAACGGAAATATTGGGATGAGTGGATCCATGGCCGCGACCGTCGCGCGGCCGAGGAGCTGGTGCAGCGCTATATGCCGCTTGTTTTCTACCACGTACAGCGGCTTTCGGCGACGCTGCCGAGCTCCGTGCCGAAGGATGAGCTCGTCAGCCTTGGACTCGTCGGCTTATACGATGCGTTGGAGAAATTTGATCCATCGCGTGATTTGAAGTTCGACACGTACGCCTCGTTTCGCATCCGCGGCGCCATCTTAGACGGTTTGCGCAAAGAAGACTGGCTGCCGCGCAGCATGCGCGATAAGGCCAAAAAAATTGAGGAAGCGATCGAGCGGCTTGAACAGCGGCACATGCGATCGGTGACGGCGAAAGAGATCGCCGCTGAGCTCGGGATGACGGAAGAGGAAGTGCAGGCGGCGGCGAGTGAAACGTTTTTTTCCCATTGGCTGCCGCTCGGGCAGACGACCGTCGACGAAGATGAAGGACTGCTTTCGGTTCGCGACGACCGCGCTCCGCTTCCCGAGGAGCAAATCGTCAAGCAGGAAATGATCGAAAAGCTGGCTGAAGCCATTGGACAGTTGAATGAAAAAGAGCAGCTCGTCATCAGTTTGTTTTACAAAGAGGAGCTGACGTTTACAGAAATCGGGAGCCTTTTGCATTTGTCGACATCAAGAATTTCACAAATTCATGCGAAAGCGCTTTGGAAACTGCGCCGCTTCTTTGAAAAAGAGCTATGAGGGGAGAGAAAACGCGATGGACATCCAGCTTCCAGCGTTGCAAAGCGTCATGCCGAAAGCGCCCGACGCGGAAAGGTTTCAAACCTCAACGCAACAACACTCCTATGCCGTGCAGGCGCAAATGGCAGCTGCCGGCCAAAAGCGGGCGGAGCGTGCGCGCCGTCGGGTGACGGATAAACGAACGAGCGCCCGTCTTGAGCAGGAGGCGTCCCGTTTTGGAGGACACCCTTATAAAGGAAAAACGATCGACATTCAAGGATAGTGAACATCATGATGGCATTTTGGCTAACGATCAGTTTGCTGCTGCACGCCTTGTCGTTTTGGTTGATCATTGTGCTTTTCCTTCGCCTGTCGCGGCTTGGCGAGGCGGAGAGGCGGGCCGAGGAGCTCGAGGAAGCCATGACCGCTTATCTCGCTTCTTGGAAGGAAGAAAACGAGCGATTTTTGGCTGAACTTGACTCGTTGCTTAATAGCGGCGCGGCTCCATTCGTTTCTGCACCGGAAACGAACGATGCGCCCAGTGTGCAACGGGGCGCGAGCGGGAAAGAGACGGCGTCCATGCCGGGGGCAGGAGGCGGTGAAATCGGAGCGGGGTTCGAAAAGCGAACAGCGGAAGCAAAAAAGGGGGGAAACGAGCCGGCGGAGCGGGGAGAAACCGAAAAACGCGCCAAAACAAGCCGTCCAAGCGCCGCTCCGGGCTATTTCCCAGACATCGAAGCGGTCAAGGATGTGCTCGAACTTTCACACGCCCGATCGGCCGACGCGAGTGAGCATGCTCGCCGCCTATATGAGGAAGGAAAGACGGTTGAGGAAATTGCCAAACAGCTCGGCAAAGGGAAAACGGAAGTCGAGCTATGGCTCAAATTTGCGCAAAAAACGAATCAATAGGCGAATAACAGCTTGATTTGCCGCTTGCAGTTGTGATATATTTTTTCATGGTGTGAATACACACGCCTGGTGATTTCAGCAACGGTGCTGGCAACGCCAGTCTTGCTGAAAGATGAGGCAGGCGGAGGACCAAAAACCACTAAGGAAACAGGAGGAGCATACATGTCGGTTATTTCGATGAAACAACTGCTTGAAGCTGGCGTCCACTTTGGACATCAGACGCGCCGTTGGAATCCGAAGATGAAAAAATACATTTTCACGGAGCGCAACGGCATCTATATCATCGACTTGCAAAAAACGGTGAAAAAAGTCGAGGAAGCATACAACTTCGTCCGCGAATTGGCGGCGAATGGCGGCAAAATTTTGTTCGTCGGCACGAAAAAACAAGCGCAAGAGTCGGTGAAGGAAGAAGCGGAACGCTGCGGCATGTTTTATGTCAACCAACGCTGGCTCGGCGGCACGCTGACGAACTTCGCGACGATCCAAAAGCGGATCAAACGGCTGCGTGAAATTGAAAAAATGGAAGAAGATGGAATATTTGATGTTCTGCCGAAAAAAGAAGTCATTCGCTTGAAAAAAGAAAAAGAGCGTCTTGAGAAGTTTTTGGGCGGCATCAAAGACATGAAAGAGCTGCCGGATGCGTTGTTTGTCATTGACCCGCGCAAAGAGCGGATCGCGGTGGCGGAAGCGCGCAAGCTGAACATCCCGATCATCGGCATCGTCGATACGAACTGCGATCCGGATGAAATTGACTATGTCATTCCGGCCAACGACGACGCCATCCGCGCTGTTAAGCTGTTGACTTCGAAAATCGCCGACGCCGTGCTTGAGGCGAAACAAGGCGAAGAAGCGGCCGTCGCAGCAGAGTAACGATGCACAAGAAAGGTGATAAGAGGGGAAAGCCTTTTATCACCTTTTTTTGAGACAGAAATGAGCAACTTTTGGCTATACTAACGAATAAGGGCAAAACGGGAAGCCGCTGCCGGCACCGATACATATACGGGACAATGAGAAGGAGGATTTTTTTATGGCGATTACAGCACAAATGGTGAAAGAACTGCGCGAAAAAACAGGCGCAGGCATGATGGACTGCAAAAAGGCGCTCACCGAAACAAACGGTGACATGGAGAAAGCGATCGACTGGCTGCGCGAAAAAGGAATCGCCAAAGCGGCGAAAAAAGCGGACCGCATCGCGGCCGAAGGGATGGCGTACATCGCGGTGGAAGGCAATACCGCCGTCATTTTGGAAGTAAACTCGGAAACGGACTTCGTTGCGAAAAACGAAGCATTCCAAACGCTTGTCAAAGAGCTGGCCGCCCACTTGCTGAAACAAAAGCCGGCTTCGCTTGATGAAGCGCTCGGTCAAACGATGGACAACGGCTCGACCGTCCAAGACTACATCAACGAAGCGATCGCCAAAATTGGTGAAAAAATTACGCTTCGCCGCTTTGCCGTCGTCAATAAAGCGGACGGCGAAACGTTCGGTGCGTACTTGCACATGGGCGGGCGCATCGGCGTATTAACGTTATTAGCCGGCAATGCGAGCGAAGACGTCGCCAAAGATGTCGCCATGCACATTGCCGCACTTCATCCGAAATACGTCTCGCGCGACGACGTGCCGCAGGAAGAGATTGCGCATGAGCGTGAAGTGTTGAAGCAGCAAGCCTTAAACGAAGGCAAGCCGGAGAAAATCGTTGAAAAAATGGTCGAAGGCCGGCTGAACAAGTTTTACGAAGATGTCTGCCTGCTCGAGCAAGCGTTCGTGAAAAACCCAGATGTGACGGTGCGCCAATACGTCGAATCGAACGGAGCAGCAGTCAAGCAGTTCATCCGTTACGAAGTCGGCGAAGGGCTCGAAAAACGCCAAGACAATTTTGCAGAAGAAGTCATGAGCCAAGTCAGAAAACAATGACGGACCGCAACAGGGAACACGCGCGTGTTCCCTGTTTTTCAAAGCGACTCGCATCATGGAGGTTGGACATGGAACAGCCAAAATACAAACGCGTCGTGTTAAAGTTGAGCGGGGAAGCGCTCGCCGGAAAGCAAGGGTTTGGCATTCAACCGGCGGTCATTCAGTCGATCGCCAAACAAGTGAAAGAAGTGGTTGAACTGGGCGTCGAGGTCGCCATCGTCGTCGGCGGCGGCAACATTTGGCGTGGAAAAACGGGAAGCGAAATGGGCATGGATCGGGCGACGGCTGATTACATGGGCATGTTGGCGACGGTGATGAACGCCCTCGCCTTGCAGGACAGCCTTGAGCAGCTCGGCGTGGAAACGCGGGTGCAAACATCGATTGAAATGCGGCAAGTGGCCGAACCGTACATTCGCCGCCGGGCGATTCGCCATCTTGAGAAAAAACGAGTTGTCATTTTCGCCGCGGGCACAGGCAACCCGTACTTTTCGACCGATACGACCGCGGCCTTAAGGGCGGCGGAAATTGAAGCGGACGTCATTTTAATGGCGAAAAACAACGTCGATGGCGTCTACAGCGCCGACCCGAACGTCGACGCCAATGCGGTCAAATACGATGAGCTGTCGTACTTGGATGTCATCAAGCAAGGGCTCGGCGTCATGGATTCGACTGCTTCCTCGCTTTGCATGGATAACAACATTCCGCTCATCGTCTTCTCGATTATGGAAGAAGGCAATATTAAACGCGCTGTGTTAGGTGAAAACATCGGAACGATCGTAAGGGGGAAATAACGATGGCAAAGCAAGTGATCCAACAGGCGAAAGAAAAAATGGATAAAGCGGTGCAAGCGTTCACCCGCGAGCTGGCAAGCATTCGCGCCGGACGGGCAAACGCCGGGCTGCTTGAGAAAGTAACCGTTGACTATTACGGCGTGCCGACGCCAATCAACCAACTGGCCTCCATCAGCGTGCCGGAAGCGCGGCTGCTTGTCATTCAGCCGTACGACAAATCGGCCATTAAAGAAATGGAAAAAGCGATTTTAGCATCGGATTTAGGGCTGACGCCATCGAATGATGGATCCGTCATTCGTCTTGTTATTCCGCCGCTCACCGAGGAACGGCGCCGCGAGCTCGCGAAGCTTGTCAAAAAGTATTCAGAAGACGCGAAAGTCGCGGTGCGCAACATCCGCCGCGATGCGAACGATGAATTGAAAAAGCTCGAGAAAAACGGCGAGATTACGGAAGATGAGCTCCGCAGCTACACGGACGAAGTGCAAAAGCTGACCGATGACCACATCGCCAAAATTGACGCCATCACAAAAGAAAAAGAAAAAGAAGTGATGGAAGTATAGGCAAAACCATGCAAACCCTCTATGTTGATGGAGGGTTTTTTTGCTATAATGGAAAGGCAAAACACGATCCCGGAGGACTCGTATGTTCAATAAAATGCGAAAAACAAAAGAGAAAGACGTCCCGGTGACGAAAGAAGAGGTGCTCAGGCATCCAATGCCGAACCACGTCGCCATCATTATGGACGGAAACGGGAGATGGGCGAAAAAGCGGGCGCTGCCGAGGGCGGCCGGCCATTACGAAGGCATGCAAGTTGTGCGCAAAATCACTCGTTTTGCGAATGAGCTGGGGATTCAGATTTTGTCGCTTTACGCGTTTTCGACAGAAAACTGGAAACGTCCGAAAAGTGAAGTCGATTATTTGATGAAGCTGCCCGAACAGTTTTTGACGACGTTTCTTCCCGAGCTCGTCGCCGAAAATGTCAAAGTCCAAGTGATCGGTCATACGGAGGCGCTGCCCGATCATACGCGTCGGGCGGTCGAGAAAGCCGTGGAGGAAACAAGCGGCAACACCGGACTTGTGTTAAACTTTGCCCTTAATTATGGAAGCCGGGCGGAAATCACTGCCGCCGTAAAGCAGATCGCCAAAGACGTCGAACGCGGGATGCTCGCGCCGGAAGACATCACCGAGCCGCTCATTTCCTCGTACTTGATGACGAGCGGGCTCGCTGACCCTGACTTGCTCATCCGTACGAGCGGGGAGATTCGCTTGAGCAATTTCATGCTTTGGCAGTTGGCGTATACGGAACTTTGGTTTACGGATGTCTTATGGCCGGATTTTACGGAGCAACATTTCTTAGAGGCGATTGCCGCTTACCAGCGGCGCGACCGCCGATTTGGAGGAGTGTCAGCGCGATGAAGCAGCGAATCATCACCGGAGTCATAGCGGCGGCGCTCTTTTTGCCGATTGTTATTTTTGGCGGATTTCCGTTTATAATAGTAACATATATATTGGCCACGATTGGGCTGTTTGAATTGTTGCGGATGAAAGGGATGCACCCGTTGTCGTTTGTCGGAGCGGCTGGATTGATCGCCCTTTGGCTGTTGCTTGTTCCCGCCCGTTACGGCGGCGAGTGGTTGGCGTCTGGGACCGCCAAATTTGGCGTGCTCGCCGCTTTGGCTTTTTTGTTGCTTGTCGGTACGGTCGTGACGAAAAATGCGCTCTCGTTCGATGAGGCGGCGTTTGTCGTTTTGGCGGTCGTCTATGTCGGCGTAGGGTTTTTCTGTTTCGGTGCTGTTCGTTTGGTTGGGTTCGTGTACTTCGTTTATGCGTTGTTTGTCATTTGGGCGACTGACATTGGGGCGTATTTCTTTGGCCGCGCGTTTGGCCGGCGCAAGCTATGGCCGGAGATCAGCCCCAAAAAAACGGTGGAAGGCGCCATCGGCGGCATCGCTTCCGCGGCTGTTGTCGCCGCGATTTACGAGTGGGCGGCGGGGCCGTTTGGCAGTTTGGCGGCCGCGCTTGGCGTCGCGTTGCTGCTGTCTATGTTCGGTCAGCTCGGCGATTTGATCGAATCGGCATTTAAGCGCCATTACGGCGTCAAAGATTCCGGGGCGATTTTGCCGGGACATGGCGGCATTTTAGACCGGTTTGACAGCTTGCTGTTCGTGCTGCCGATATTGTACATATTGCTTGAAATCGTACGATAAGCGGGTGAGGAGTGAAACGATTGAAATATATTAGTATATTAGGGGCGAGCGGATCGATCGGCACACAGACGCTCGATGTCATCCGCGCCCATCCGGACGAATTCCGCTTGGCCGCCGCATCGGTCGGGAAAAATATCGAGGCGGCGAGGCGGCTGATCGCTGAATTTTCCCCAAGTCTTGTCGCCGTCGCTGACCGTGATGCGTATGAAGTTCTTTATCGCGAGTACCGGGGGCGGACGACGATCGTGTACGGAGAGGAAGGATTGATTGAAGCAGCCGTTTGCCCACAAGCCGATGTTGTCGTCACCGCTGTCGTCGGCAGCGTCGGCCTTGTGCCGACGCTGAAGGCGATTGAAGCGGGAAAAGCGATCGCCCTCGCCAACAAAGAGACGCTCGTTGTCGCCGGACATCTCGTCATGGCTGCAGCCAAGCGGCGCGGTGTGCCGCTGTTGCCGGTTGACAGTGAACATTCCGCCATTTTTCAATGTCTGCAAGGGGAAAGGATGGAACACGTTGACAAACTCATTCTGACCGCATCCGGCGGCAGCTTCCGCGACAAGACGCGCCGAGAGCTCGCTCATGTGACGGTTGAGGAGGCGCTTTGCCATCCGAACTGGTCGATGGGGGCAAAAATTACGATTGATTCGGCGACCATGATGAATAAAGGATTTGAGGTCATTGAGGCTCATTGGCTGTTCGGGCTGCCGTATGAGCGGATTGAGGTTGTTTTGCATCGAGAAAGCATCATCCATTCGCTCGTTCAGTTCCGTGACACAAGTGTATTGGCGCAGCTTGGAACGCCGGATATGCGCGTTCCGATCCAATATGCGCTTGCGTATCCAAAGCGGTTGCCGCTCCCATCCGCCAAGCCGCTTGATTTCATCTCGCTTGGGGCGCTCCATTTCGCCCCGGTTGATTTCGACCGCTATCGCTGTTTGCGTCTCGCCTATGAGGCTGGCAAGCGCGGCGGCTCGCTGCCGACGGTGTTGAATGCGGCCAATGAGGAGGCGGTGGCGGCGTTTTTAGCCGGGCGCATTCCGTTTTTGGCCATCGAGGAGTGGATTGAACGCGCGCTCGAGCGCCATCGGCCAGTGAGCGATCCGCAGCTTGAGGACATTCGTGAAATCGATGCGGACGCGCGCGCCTACGTCCGCTCACTACTATCATAAAGGTGGTTGAAACGTTGGAATCGATCATTTCATTTATCGTCGTCTTTGGTGCTCTTGTCTTTTTTCACGAGCTCGGCCACTTGCTGCTAGCAAAACGGGCCGGCATTTTGTGCCGCGAATTTGCCATCGGCTTCGGGCCGAAAGTGTTTTCGTTCAAGAAAAACGAAACGGTGTACACGATCCGCCTGCTCCCGCTTGGCGGCTTCGTCCGCATGGCCGGTGAAGACCCGGAGACGATTGAATTGAAGCGTGGGCAAGTCGTCGGTCTTTTGCTTGATGAGAGCGGCCAAGTGGAAAAAATCGTCCTCAACCATAAGGACGATTATCCGAATATCCGCGTAGTGGAAGTGGAAGAGGCCGATTTAGAGCATGGCATGTATGTGACCGGCTATACGGACGGCGAGCGGTTCGAGCGGTTTACGGTCAAGGAGCCGGCGTTTTTCGTCGTCGACCGCCAAGAGATTCAAATTGCTCCGTACCATCGCCAATTTGCGGCAAAAACGCTCGGGCAGCGAACGATGACGATTTTGGCCGGACCGCTCGCCAACTTTCTCTTGTCGCTCGTTGTCTTTATCATCATCGGTCTTTTGCAAGGCTATCCGGTCGACAAGCCGGTGATCGGCGAGCTGACGCCGGAAGGAGCGGCGCGCGCCGCCGGCTTGAAGCAAGGGGATGAAGTGATCGCCATTAACGGCGAACGGATGGAAACATGGACGGAAATCGTCAACACGATTCGCGCCCATCCGGGAGAACCGCTTCAGTTTCAAATTGAGCGGAATGGGAAAGAACGGAGTGTGATGGTCACTCCGGAGGCGAAAACGGTGCAAGGGGAGACGATCGGCTTGATCGGCGTCTATCAGCCGATGGAAAAATCGGTGTTAGGCTCGATCAAGCAAGGGCTGGTTGAGACGTATTACTGGACGCGGGAAATTGTAACGGGGCTCGGCCAATTGATCACCGGCCAGTTTCAGCTTGATATGCTGTCCGGACCGGTCGGCATCGCCGTATCGACCGGCAAAGTTGCGGAGTCTGGGATCTACTACTTGATGAAATGGGGCGCGATTTTAAGCATCAACCTGGGGATTGTCAACTTGTTGCCATTGCCGGCGCTAGACGGCGGGCGGCTCCTCTTTTTCGCCATTGAAGCGGTGCGCGGCAAGCCGGTCGACCGGCAAAAAGAAGGAATGGTTCATTTTATCGGCTTTGCCTTGCTTATGTTGCTGATGCTTGTGGTGACATGGAATGACATTCAAAAATTTTTCCTATAGAGAGAAAACGAGGTGGCTAATGGATGAGACAAAGTCAAGCATTTATTCCGACGTTGCGTGAAGTGCCGGCGGATGCGGAAGTAAAAAGCCATCAGCTCCTGCTGCGGGCCGGCTTCATTCGTCAAAGCGCAAGCGGCGTCTATACGTTTTTGCCGCTTGGGCAGCGTGTTTTGCAAAAAGTGGAAGCCATCATTCGCGAGGAAATGAACCGGATTGGAGCGATGGAGCTCTTCATGCCGGCCTTGCAGCCAGCTGAGCTTTGGCAGCAGTCCGGCCGCTGGTACTCGTACGGGCCGGAGCTGATGCGCTTAAAAGACCGGCACGAGCGCGATTTCGCCCTCGGGCCGACGCATGAGGAAATGATCACGGCGATCGTCCGCGACGAGGTGAAAACGTACAAGCGGCTGCCGCTTGTCTTGTATCAAATCCAAACGAAATTCCGCGATGAAAAGCGTCCGCGTTTTGGGCTGTTGCGCGGCCGCGAGTTCATGATGAAAGACGCCTACTCGTTCCATACGTCGAAAGAAAGCTTGGATGAAACGTACAACAACATGTATGAGGCGTATGCGAACATTTTCCGCCGCTGCGGATTGAACTTCCGCGCCGTCATCGCGGATTCGGGGGCGATCGGCGGCAAAGACACGCACGAGTTCATGGTGCTCTCGGACATCGGCGAAGATACGATCGCCTACTCCGATGCGTCTGACTATGCCGCCAACATCGAGATGGCGCCGGTCGTGGCGACGTACGAAAAAAGCGATGAGCCGCCGGCCGAATTGAAAAAAGTGGCGACGCCGGGGCAAAAAACGATCGATGAAGTCGCTTCCTACTTGCAAGTTTCGCCGGAGCGCTGCATCAAATCGCTTTTGTTCAATGTGGACGGCCGCTATGTGCTCGTTCTCGTCCGCGGCGATCATGAAGCGAACGAGGTGAAGGTGAAAAACGTGCTCGACGCGACGGTCGTCGAATTGGCGACGCCGGAAGAAACGGAGCGGGTGATGAACGCTCCCATCGGTTCGCTCGGCCCGATCGGCGTCAGCGAAGACGTCACGGTGATCGCGGACCATGCTGTCGCCGCCATCGTCAACGGCGTTTGCGGCGCGAACGAGGAAGGATACCATTACATCGGAGTCAACCCGGACCGCGATTTTGCCGTCAGTCAATACGCCGATTTGCGCTTCGTAAAAGAAGGCGACCCGTCTCCAGATGGCAAAGGGACGATCCGCTTTGCCCGCGGCATTGAAGTCGGGCATGTGTTTAAGCTGGGGACAAAATACAGCGAAGCGATGAACGCCGTCTATTTGGATGAAAACGGCCAAACGCAGACGATGATCATGGGTTGCTACGGCATCGGCGTCTCCAGGCTGGTGGCGGCGATCGCCGAGCAGTTTGCTGACGAACACGGGCTTGTGTGGCCGGCTTCGGTCGCACCGTTTCACATCCATTTGCTTACAGCGAACGCAAAAAGCGATGAACAGCGCGCGTTGGCGGAAGAGTGGTATGAAAAGCTCGGACAGGCTGGGTTTGAAGTGTTGTATGACGACCGCCCCGAACGGGCCGGAGTGAAGTTTGCCGACAGCGATTTGATCGGCATTCCGCTCCGCGTCACCGTCGGCAAGCGAGCGGGCGAAGGCGTTGTGGAAGTAAAAGTGCGGAAAACAGGCGAGACGTTCGATGTGCCGGTCAGCGAGCTTGTCGACACTGCGCGCCGTCTCCTTCAATCATGAGTGCCGGCGCTGGCGAAAAAGAATTCTGTCTTTTTCGCCGGCGCTTTTGTTATGGTATGATATAGAAAGAGAATGATGTTGAGAGGGGAACAAACGGACGTCATGGTGACAAAAGAGCAAAAAGAGCGGTTTCTCATCCTGCTTGAGCAGCTGAAGATGACGTCGGACGAATGGCTGCCGCATTTTCGTGAGGCAGCCATTCGCAAAGTCGTGATCGATAAAGAGGAGAAAAGCTGGCATTTTTATTTTCAGTTCGACAACGTGCTGCCGGTTCATGTATACAAAACGTTTGCCGATCGGCTGCAGACGGCGTTCCGCCATATCGCCGCCGTCCGCCATACGATGGAGGTCGAAGCGCCGCGCGTAACTGAGGCGGATGTGCAGGCGTATTGGCCGCTTTGCCTTGCCGAGCTGCAAGAAGGCATGTCGCCGCTTGTCGATTGGCTCAGCCGGCAGACGCCTGAGCTGAAAGGAAACAAGCTGCTTGTCGTTGCCCGCCATGAAGCGGAAGCGCTGGCGATCAAACGGCGGTTCGCCAAAAAAATCGCTGATGTGTACGCTTCGTTTGGGTTTCCCCCCCTTCAGCTTGACGTCAGCGTCGAGCCGTCCAAGCAAGAAATGGAACAGTTTTTGGCGCAAAAACAGCAAGAGGACGAAGAGCGAGCGCTTGCTGTACTGACCGATTTAGCGAGGGAAGAAGAAAAGGCCGCATCTGCGCCGCCGCCCGGTCCGCTTGTCATCGGCTATCCGATCCGCGACGAGGAGCCGGTGCGGCGGCTTGAAACGATCGTCGAAGAAGAGCGGCGCGTCGTGGTGCAAGGCTATGTATTTGACGCCGAAGTGAGCGAATTAAAAAGCGGCCGCACGCTGTTGACCATGAAAATCACCGATTACACGAACTCGATTTTAGTCAAAATGTTTTCGCGCGACAAAGAGGACGCCGAGCTCATGAGCGGCGTCAAAAAAGGCATGTGGGTGAAAGTGCGCGGCAGCGTGCAAAACGATACGTTCGTCCGTGATTTGGTCATCATCGCCAACGATTTGAACGAAATCGCCGCAAACGAACGGCAAGATACGGCGCCGGAAGGGGAAAAAAGGGTCGAGCTCCATTTGCATACCCCGATGAGCCAAATGGACGCGGTCACCTCGGTGACAAAACTCATTGAGCAAGCGAAAAAATGGGGGCATCCGGCGATCGCCGTCACCGACCATGCCGTTGTTCAGTCGTTTCCGGAGGCCTACAGCGCGGCGAAAAAACACGGCATGAAGGTCATTTACGGCCTTGAAGCGAACATCGTCGACGATGGCGTGCCGATCGCCTACAATGAAACGCACCGCCGTCTTTCGGAGGAGACGTACGTCGTCTTTGACGTCGAGACGACGGGCCTGTCGGCTGTGTACAATACGATCATTGAGCTGGCGGCGGTGAAAGTGAAAGACGGCGAGATCATCGACCGGTTCATGTCGTTTGCCAACCCTGGACACCCGTTGTCGGTGACAACGATGGAGCTGACTGGGATCACCGATGAGATGGTGAAAGACGCCCCGAAGCCGGACGAGGTGCTAGCCCGTTTTGTTGACTGGGCCGGCGATGCGACGCTTGTTGCCCACAACGCCAGCTTTGACATCGGTTTTTTAAACGCGGGCCTCGCTCGCATGGGGCGCGGCAAAATCGCGAATCCCGTCATCGATACGCTCGAGCTGGCCCGTTTTTTATACCCGGATTTGAAAAACCATCGGCTCAATACATTGTGCAAAAAATTTGACATTGAATTGACGCAGCATCACCGCGCCATCTACGACGCGGAGGCGACCGGGCGTTTGCTGATGCGGCTGTTGAAGGAAGCGGAAGAGCGCGGCATACTGTTTCATGACGAATTAAACAGCCGCACGCACAGCGAAGCGTCCTATCGGCTTGCGCGCCCGTTCCATGTGACGCTGTTGGCGCAAAACGAGACTGGATTGAAAAATTTGTTCAAGCTTGTGTCATTGTCGCACATTCAATATTTTCACCGTGTGCCGCGCATCCCGCGCTCCGTGCTCGTCAAGCACCGCGACGGCCTGCTTGTCGGCTCGGGCTGCGACAAAGGAGAGCTGTTTGACAACTTGATCCAAAAGGCGCCGGAAGAAGTCGAAGACATCGCCCGTTTTTACGATTTTCTTGAAGTGCATCCGCCGGACGTGTACAAGCCGCTCATCGAGATGGATTATGTGAAAGACGAAGAGATGATCCAAAACATCATCCGCAGCATTGTCGCCCTTGGTGAGAAGCTTGACATCCCGGTTGTCGCCACTGGCAACGTTCATTACTTGAACCGAGAAGATAAAATTTACCGGAAAATCTTAATCCATTCGCAAGGCGGGGCGAATCCGCTCAACCGCCATGAACTGCCGGATGTATATTTCCGTACGACGAATGAAATGCTTGACTGCTTCTCGTTTTTAGGGCCGGAAAAAGCGAAGGAAATCGTCGTTGACAACACGCAAAAAATCGCTTCGTTAATCGGCGATGTCAAGCCGATCAAAGATGAGCTGTATACGCCGCGCATCGAAGGGGCGGACGAGGAAATCAGGGAAATGAGCTACCGGCGGGCGAAGGAAATTTACGGCGACCCGTTGCCGAAAATTGTTGAAGAGCGGCTTGAGAAGGAGCTAAAAAGCATCATCGGCCATGGCTTTGCCGTCATTTATTTGATCTCGCACAAGCTTGTGAAAAAATCGCTCGATGACGGCTACCTTGTCGGATCGCGTGGATCGGTCGGCTCGTCGTTTGTCGCGACGATGACGGAAATCACCGAGGTCAATCCGCTGCCGCCGCATTACGTCTGCCCGAACTGCAAGCATTCGGAGTTCTTTAACGACGGTTCAGTCGGCTCAGGGTTTGATTTGCCGGATCAAAACTGCCCGCGATGTGGGGCGAAATACAAAAAAGACGGGCACGACATCCCGTTTGAGACGTTCCTCGGCTTTAAAGGCGACAAAGTGCCGGATATTGATTTGAACTTTTCCGGCGAATACCAGCCGCGCGCCCACAACTATACGAAAGTGCTGTTTGGCGAAGACAACGTCTACCGCGCCGGGACGATTGGCACGGTCGCTGACAAAACGGCGTACGGATTTGTCAAAGCGTATGCGAGCGACCATAACTTAGAGCTGCGCGGCGCGGAAATCGACCGGCTCGCGGCCGGCTGCACCGGGGTGAAGCGGACGACCGGGCAGCATCCGGGCGGCATCATCGTTGTCCCGGATTATATGGAAATTTACGATTTTACGCCGATTCAATATCCGGCCGATGACACGTCCTCTGAATGGCGGACGACCCATTTCGACTTCCATTCGATCCACGACAATTTGTTGAAGCTTGATATTCTCGGGCACGACGATCCGACGGTCATTCGCATGCTGCAAGATTTAAGCGGCATCGATCCGAAAACGATCCCGACCGACGACCCGGATGTGATGGGCATTTTCAGCAGCACCGAGCCGCTTGGTGTTACGCCGGAGCAAATCATGTGCAATGTCGGCACGATCGGCATTCCGGAGTTTGGCACGCGCTTCGTTCGCCAAATGTTGGAAGAGACAAGGCCAAAAACGTTTTCCGAACTCGTGCAAATTTCCGGCTTGTCGCACGGCACCGATGTGTGGCTCGGCAACGCGCAAGAGCTCATTCAAAACGGCACGTGCACGTTATCGGAAGTCATCGGCTGCCGCGACGACATTATGGTCTATTTGATTTACCGCGGGCTTGAGCCGTCGCTTGCATTTAAAATTATGGAATCGGTGCGCAAAGGGAAAGGATTGACGCCGGAGTTTGAAGCGGAGATGCGCAAGCATAACGTGCCGGAGTGGTACATCGATTCATGCAAAAAAATCAAGTACATGTTCCCGAAAGCGCACGCCGCCGCCTATGTGTTAATGGCGGTGCGCATCGCCTACTTTAAGGTGCACCATCCGCTTTTGTATTACGCGTCGTACTTTACGGTGCGGGCGGAGGACTTTGACCTTGACGCCATGATCAAAGGATCAGCCGCCATTCGCAAGCGGATTGAGGAAATCAACGCCAAAGGCATTCAGGCGACGGCGAAAGAAAAAAGCTTGCTCACGGTTCTTGAGGTGGCCTTAGAGATGTGCGAGCGCGGCTTTTCCTTTAAAAATATCGATTTGTATCGCTCGCAGGCGACGGAATTCGTCATTGACGGCAATTCTCTCATTCCGCCGTTCAACGCCATTCCGGGGCTTGGGACGAACGTGGCGCAGGCGATCGTGCGCGCCCGCGAGGAAGGCGAGTTTTTGTCGAAGGAGGATTTGCAACAGCGCGGCAAATTGTCGAAAACGCTGCTCGAGTATCTAGAAAGCCGCGGCTGCCTTGACTCGCTTCCAGACCATAATCAGCTGTCGCTGTTTTAGTGGAAACGCCGCCACTGAAGGAAGCGGACAGCGCTCTTTCGCCCGAGCGGCAGTTTCCCGTTGCAATATATTTCCCAATGTGTTATAGTTTTAGTGGAATTGGCAAAGATAATGGCAAGCAGAGAGTGGGGAAACCCACTCTTTCGTCTTGAATGGGCACCCGTCTCTCGTTCATTCCCCGCCTTGTGCAGGGGATTTTCTCATTATGCCACGCATGCACGTTTGCTCGGTAAGGAGGAACACAATGAGCAAAAAGGTGACAGAAACGGTCGAACAACTCGTCACACCGATTTTGGACGAAATGGGGCTTGAACTCGTCGATATTGAATATGTGAAGGAAGGGAAAAATTGGTTTTTGCGCGTCTTCATTGACTCTGACGATGGCGTCGATATTGAACAATGCGGTGCTGTCAGCGAAAAATTGAGCGAAAAGCTGGATGAAGTCGATCCGATTCCGCATAACTATTTTTTGGAAGTATCATCGCCCGGAGCGGAGCGGCCGCTGAAAAAGGCAAAAGATTTTGCCAAGGCCATTGGGAAACATGTATATATCAAAACGTATGAGCCCATTGAAGGAGAAAAGCAGTTTGAAGGCGAACTAACCGCTTTTGACGGAACGACCGTGACGCTGTTGATCAAAGACCGCGGACGGCAAAAAACGGTCGCCATTCCGTATGAAAAAGTGGCAAGCGCCCGATTAGCCGTCATTTTCTTCTAATCGCAAAAGGGGGATTTTTGTTGCATGAACACGCAATTGCTTGAGGCGTTAGCCGATCTGATGCGGGAAAAAGGCATCAGCAAAGAAGTGGTGATGGAAGCGATCGAAGCGGCGATCGTTTCGGCGTATAAACGCAATTTCGGCCAGGCGCAAAACGTGCGCGTCGATCTCAATATGGACACCGGCACGATCCGCGTGTTCGCGCGCAAAGATGTCGTCGAAGAGGTGGCCGATCCGCGCCTTGAAATTTCGCTTGAGGAGGCGCAGCGGATCAATCCGAATTATCAAATCGGCGACGTCGTCGAGCTCGAAGTGACGCCGCGCGATTTCGGGCGCATCGCCGCACAGACGGCGAAGCAAGTCGTCACCCAGCGCGTGCGCGAGGCAGAGCGGAGCATCATCTACGCCGAATTTGTCGACCGTGAAGAGGACATTATGACCGGCATCGTTCAGCGCGTCGACCCGCGCTTTGTCTACGTCAGCCTCGGCAAGGCGGAGGCGCTCCTGCCGGCAAACGAACAAATGCCGAATGAAATATATAAGCCGCACGACCGGTTGAAAGTATACATTACGAAAGTGGAAAAAACGACAAAAGGGCCGCAAATTTTCGTCTCCCGCACCCACCCGGGACTGTTGAAACGGCTGTTTGAGCTCGAAGTGCCGGAAATTTACGACGGAACGGTGGAGATTAAATCGATCGCCCGTGAAGCCGGCGATCGTTCCAAAATTTCCGTCCACTCCGACAACCCGGAAGTCGATCCGGTCGGTGCATGCGTCGGACCGAGAGGGCAACGCGTGCAGGCCATTGTTGATGAGCTGAACGGAGAAAAAATCGATATCGTCCGCTGGTCGGCCGATCCGGTGGAGTTTGTCGCCAATGCGTTAAGCCCGGCGAAAGTGTTGCGCGTTATTGTCAACGAGGAGCAAAAGGCGACAACGGTCATCGTTCCGGACTATCAGCTGTCGCTCGCCATCGGCAAACGCGGGCAAAACGCGCGGCTGGCGGCGAAATTGACCGGCTGGAAAATTGATATTAAAAGTGAATCGGAAGCGCGGGAGATGGGCATTGATCCGCATGCGCCATCCACTTCGCTTGATTTCAGCGATGCGGCGGCCGATAATGAAAATAGCGAAGAAAACGGCCCATCGTTTGATCAATCGGCGGAAATCGAGTGAGGGGGAATGAAAAATGGCAGCGCAAAAGAAAATTCCGTTGCGCAAATGCGTCGTCACTGGAGAGATGAAGCCGAAACGGGAGATGGTGCGCATTGTCCGCTCGAAAGAGGGGGAAGTGTCGATTGACCCAACCGGCAAAAAGGCAGGGCGCGGCGCGTATATTACCCTTGATCCGGAATGCATTTTGCAGGCGAAAAAGAAAAACATTTTGGCCCGCCATTTAAAAGCAGACATCGATGATGCGATTTATGACGAATTGCTCGCCTTGGCGGAAAAGGAGAAACAGGCCGGACATGAAGCATAACCGTTGGGCATCGCTGCTTGGATTGGCGCAGCGGGCGGGCAAAGTCGTCTCCGGCGAGGAGCTTGTCGTCAAAGAAGTGCAGCGGGGCCGGGCGCGGCTCGTCTTGCTTTCGCAAGACGCATCGGTCAACACCGAAAAAAAAGTGACGGACAAATGCACGTTTTATGGCGTCCCGCTTTGCAAAGTGCCGGACCGGTATGTGCTTGGCGGCGCGATCGGCAAGGACGCCCGCGTCGTTGTCGCTGTCATCGACGAAGGGTTTGCGCGCCAATTGCAAACGATGCTCGACCGATCTTAATGGGGGTGACTGTATGTCGAAAATGCGTGTGTATGAATACGCGAAAAAACAGAACGTTCCAAGCAAGGACGTCATTCATAAATTGAAAGAAATGAATATTGAAGTGAACAACCATATGGCGATGCTGGAGGCTGATGTCGTCGAAAAACTCGACCATCAATATCGCCCGAACACCGGGAAAAAAGAAGAGAAAAAGGCGGAAAAGAAAACGGAGAAGCCGAAACGGCCGACGCCGGCGAAAGCGGCCGATTTTGCTGATGAGGAAATGTTTGACGACAGCAAAGAAGCGGCGAAAATGAAACCGGCGAAGAAAAAGGGAGCGCCAAAAGGGAAGGAAACGAAAAAAACCGAGGCGCAACAGCAAGAAAAGAAACTGCTCCAAACGGCGAAAAAGAAAGGAAAAGTGCCGACGAAAGGGAAAAAGCAGGCAGCACCAGCCGCCAAACAAGCGCCGCAGCCGGCGAAAAAAGAAAAAGAGCTGCCGAAAAAAATTACGTTTGAAGGCTCGCTTACCGTGGCCGAACTGGCGAAAAAGCTTGGCCGCGAACCGTCGGAAATTATTAAGAAGCTGTTTATGCTCGGCGTGATGGCGACAATCAACCAAGATTTAGACAAAGACGCCATCGAGCTCATCTGCTCGGATTACGGCGTTGAAGTCGAAGAAAAAGTGACGATCGATGAGACGAACTTTGAAGCGATCGAAATTGTCGATGCGCCAGAAGATTTGGTTGAACGGCCGCCGGTCGTGACGATCATGGGGCACGTCGACCACGGGAAAACGACGTTGCTTGATGCGATCCGCCATTCCAAAGTGACGGAGCAAGAAGCCGGCGGTATTACGCAACACATCGGTGCGTATCAAGTGACGGTCAATGACAAAAAAATTACGTTCCTTGATACGCCGGGGCATGAAGCGTTTACAACGATGCGGGCGCGCGGCGCGCAAGTGACCGATATCGTCATTCTTGTCGTTGCCGCGGATGACGGGGTGATGCCGCAGACGGTGGAAGCGATCAACCACGCCAAGGCGGCAAACGTGCCGATTATTGTCGCCATCAACAAAATCGATAAGCCGGAAGCGAACCCGGACCGCGTCATGCAAGAATTGATGGAATACAACCTCGTTCCGGAAGAATGGGGCGGCGATACGATTTTCTGCAAGTTGTCGGCGAAAACGAAAGAGGGCCTTGATCATCTTTTGGAAATGATTTTGCTTGTCAGTGAGATGGAAGAATTAAAAGCCAACCCGAACCGGCGTGCGGTCGGTACGGTGATCGAAGCCAAGCTTGATAAAGGGCGTGGCCCGGTGGCAACGCTTTTGATTCAAGCGGGAACGTTGCGTGTCGGCGATCCGATCGTCGTCGGCACAACATACGGGCGCGTGCGCGCGATGGTGAACGACAGCGGCCGGCGCGTCAAAGAGGCGACTCCGTCGATGCCAGTCGAAATTACTGGGCTGCATGAAGTGCCGCAAGCCGGCGACCGCTTCATGGTGTTTGAGGATGAGAAAAAGGCGCGGCAAATCGCGGAGGTGCGGGCGCAGCGGCAGCTGCAGGAGCAGCGAAGCGTCAAAACGCGCGTCAGCTTGGATGATTTGTTTGAACAAATTAAGCAAGGCGAAATGAAAGAGCTGAATTTGATCGTCAAAGCCGATGTTCAAGGATCGGTTGAGGCGCTTGTCGCCGCCTTGCAAAAAATCGATGTGGAAGGCGTGCGGGTGAAAATCATCCACGCGGCTGTCGGCGCCATCACCGAATCGGATATTTCGCTGGCGACGGCATCGAACGCCATCGTCATTGGATTTAACGTCCGTCCGGATGCAAACGCAAAGCGCGCCGCTGAATCGGAAAAAGTCGACATCCGCCTCCATCGCATCATTTACAATGTCATCGAGGAAATTGAAGCGGCGATGAAAGGGATGCTCGATCCGGAGTACGAAGAGAAAGTGATCGGTCAGGCGGAAGTGCGGCAAACGTTCAAAGTATCGAAAGTCGGCACGATCGCCGGTTGCTATGTCACGGACGGCAAAATTACCCGCGACAGCAAGGTGCGCCTCATTCGCCAAGGCATCGTCGTCTACGAAGGGGAAATCGATTCGCTCAAGCGGTATAAAGACGATGTGCGCGAAGTGGCGCAAGGATATGAATGCGGGCTGACGATCAAAAACTTCAATGATATCAAAGAAGGAGATGTCATCGAAGCATACATTATGCAGGAAGTGGCCCGGGCATGATCGGCTTCGCCGCGTGCGAATGCATCATCTACAACGCCCGCTCGCTCAAGGATAAACGGGCCGTCCTGCAACGGGTCATGACAAGAATCCGGCAAAAATATAACGTCTCTGTGGCTGAAATCGATCATCAAGACGCATGGCAGCGGGCCAAAATCGGCCTTGTTGCCATTACATCCAGCCGCCGGGCGACCGAACGGGAGCTCGAGCGGGCGCTTGCTTTGATCGACTCGTTCCCTGAGCTGGAGCGGGCGGCCACATCATTCGAGTGGTTGTAACCGAGGTGATGGGTGATGAATATACGGGCAACTCGCGTTGGCGAGCAAATGAAAAAAGAGTTGAGCGACATCATCAGCCGCAGGCTGAAAGACCCGCGCATCGGCTTTGTCACGGTGACCGATGTGCGGGTCACCGGTGATTTGCAGCAGGCGAAAGTGTACATCAGCGTCCTTGGCGATGACAAGCAGCGGGAAGAGACGTTGAAGGCGCTCGAGAAAGCGAAAGGGTTTATCCGCTCGGAAATCGGGCAGCGCATCCGCCTTCGCAAGACGCCGGAAATTTTCTTTGAAATCGATGAAACAATGGAATACGGCAGCCGCATCGAACAGCTGATCCGGCAAATTTCAAGCGATGATCAACCGGCGAAAGAGGCGGATGGGGAGCCGAACAATGGATAGACGAACCGTCTATCCATTTCCATTCATGATCATGGAAACGGAAAGGGTGCGTCGATGGACGGGGTATTGCTGCTGAATAAACCGAAAGGGATGACGTCTCACGACTGCGTGGCCAAAGTGCGCCGTCTGCTTGGCGTAAAAAAAGCGGGACACACCGGCACGCTTGACCCAAACGTGTCCGGTGTGCTGCCCATTTGCCTTGGCAAGGCGACGCGCATCGCCGAGTTTTTGACCGGGACGAGGAAAACGTATGAAGGAAAAGTGACGCTTGGCGCCGCGACGACAACCGAAGATGCGGACGGCGACATCATCGCCGCCCGTCCGGTTGACCGGCCGATTGCGCGCGCGGAAATCGAAGCGGTGTTTGACAGCTTGACCGGAGAAATGGAGCAAACGCCGCCGATGTACTCCGCGGTGAAAGTGGGCGGCAAGAAACTGTATGAATATGCGCGCGCCGGCATCGAAGTCGAACGTCCGACGCGGCGCGTGACCATTTATGAGCTCGAACTGCTTGATGAACGTGAACAATTCTTTGGGGAAACGGTGTCATTTCGCTTTCGCGTCACGTGCAGCAAAGGCACGTACGTGCGTACGCTTTCGGTGATGATCGGCGAGCGGCTCGGCTATCCGGCGCATATGTCCGACCTCATCCGTACGGCGTCCGGGCCGTTTCGGCTTGAAGATTGCGTAACGTTTGAAGACGTTGAGCGCCGGGCGGCCGACGGGACGGCTGATGCCTTGCTCATCCCGATTGAGCGGGCGCTTTTTCATTTGCCGAAATATGAAATCAATGATAAAGTAGCAGAGAAGGTAAAAAACGGGGCGCTGCTCCGGCTTCCCGCTTTTTTAGAGAAACTTGACGGACCGGTCGTGCTTGTTTCGCCCGAGCGGGAAGCGCTGGCCCTGTACGTGAAGCATCCGGCGCGCCCCGGCTTGATGAAACCGCTCAAAGTGTTTCGTTAACGCCGCGGGTGCAGCGCGGAAATAAAGAAGGCAGGTCATGGACATGGAAACGCTGTTTCTTTCGCATCCGCACCGTCTCGAACGCCAGGCGCTCCCTCCGACGGTGATGGCGCTGGGCTATTTCGACGGCATCCATCTCGGCCATCAAAAAGTGATCCGCACCGCGGTCGAGATCGCCAACGAGCGTGGGTACGAAAGCGCGGTGATGACGTTTCATCCTCATCCGTCCGTTGTGCTTGGCAAACAGTCCGAGCTCTACTCGATCACGCCGCTTGGCAAAAAGGAGCAGCTGATTGCATCACTTGGCGTCAACCGGCTGTACATCGTTGAATTTACGCCGACGTTTGCTGCGCTGTCGCCAGAAGCGTTCGTTGACCAATATTTGGACGGGTTGCACGTGAAACATGTCGTCGCCGGCTTCGATTTCACTTATGGGCGGTTCGGAAAAGGAACGATGGAGACGATGCCGATTCATGCGCGCGGCCGCTTTGGACAGACGGTCATTCCGAAGCTCGAGGTCGACGGGGAAAAAGTGAGCTCGTCCCGGGTGCGGAAACTGCTCGAAGACGGGGCGGTCGAACAGCTTCCCCGCCTGCTCGGCCGCTTTTACGAGCTTGAAGGAACGGTCGTTGCCGGGGAACGGCGCGGGCGGATGATCGGCTTTCCAACGGCGAACATCGCGTTAAACAGCGATTATGCCTTGCCGGCAGTCGGCGTCTATGCAGTCAAGGCGGTGATCGGCGGGCAAGTATATGAAGGGGTGGCGAACGTCGGCTACAAACCAACGTTCCATCAAACGCGCGAAGGATTGCCGAATATTGAGGTGCACTTGTTCGAGTTTTCCGGCGATCTTTATGGACAAACGATGACCATTGAGTGGCACCGCCGTCTGCGGAGCGAGCAGAAGTTCGCCAGTGTCGACGAACTGACGGCGCAAATCGCCCGCGACAAGAAAGAGGCGGAGCAGTATTTCCGCTGTTTCAACGAAAAGACTTGCATTTTGCCGGAAAAAGAGGTATTCTAATCAATGTATGCGAACCATTGCTTGGCTAGGCGAGTCACCGACGCCCGCTCGGCAATCGGGGATCTAGGACTAGGGAGGTGAACAAGGATGGCATTGACGCAGGAGCGCAAACGCGAAATCATCGAGCAATTTAAAATCCATGAAAACGACACCGGTTCTCCGGAAGTGCAAGTTGCGATCCTGACGGAGCAAATCAACAACTTGAATGAGCATTTGCGCATTCATAAAAAAGACCATCATTCACGGCGCGGCTTGCTGAAAATGGTCGGGAAGCGCCGCAACTTATTGGCTTATTTGCGCAAGAAAGATGTGGCGCGCTACCGTGAATTGATTGAGAAACTTGGATTACGTCGATAAAAAAGCGGGAGCATTCCCGCTTTTTTGCTAGTTTATAGGCGTGATGGACACGACGATGATAACAATGGTGCCAATTCGTCTATACTAATCATCAGCGGATTGATCATTTCATCTGTACATAGAGAGGAGTACTCGTCTGTATGGAACAAGAGAAACGCGTGTTTTCCATCGATGTGGCTGGGCGGCCGCTCATCATTGAGACCGGCGAGCTGGCGAAACAGGCGAATGGCGCGGCACTCGTCCGCTACGGCGATACGGTCGTGTTGAGCACAGCCACCGCGTCGCGAGAGGCGAAAAACGTTGACTTTTTCCCGCTCACCGTCAACTACGAGGAACGGTTGTATGCGGTTGGAAAAATTCCTGGCGGATTTATTAAGCGCGAAGGTCGCCCGAGCGAGAAAGCCATTTTGGTGAGCCGTCTCATCGACCGACCGATTCGCCCGCTGTTTGCCGAAGGATTCCGCAACGAAGTGCAAGTCGTCTCGATGGTCATGAGCGTGGATCAGGACTGCGCGCCGGAAGTAGCGGCCTTAATCGGTTCGTCGGTGGCGCTGACGATTTCCGACATTCCGTTTGAAGGGCCGATCGCCGGTGTCATCGTCGGCCGCGTCGACGGCCAGTTTGTCATCAATCCGACGGTCGAGCAAATGGAAAAAAGCGATCTGCATCTTGTCGTCGCCGGCACAAAAGATGCGATCAACATGGTGGAAGCCGGGGCAGATGAGGTGCCGGAAGAAGTGATTTTGGAAGCGATCATGTTCGGCCATGAGGAAGTAAAGCGGCTCATCGCCTTCCAAGAGGAAATCGCCGCCCAAGTCGGCAAAGAAAAAATGGAAGTCGTCCTTTACGAGCCGGATCCAGCGCTGGAGGCGGAAATCCGCCAGCTTGCTGAAGCGGACATTAAGCGAGCGGTGCAAGTGCCGGAGAAATTGGCGCGCGATGCTGCCATTGAAGATGTGAAAGCTGGCGTCATCGCCAAATATGAGGCGGAAGAAGCGGATGAGGAGAAGCTCAAGCAAGTACAGGAAATTTTGCATAAACTCGTAAAAGAGGAAGTGCGCCGTTTGATCACGGTTGAGAAAATCCGTCCGGACGGGCGCAAAGTCGATGAAATTCGTCCGCTTTCATCGGCGGTCGGCGTCCTGCCGCGCACGCACGGCTCCGGTTTGTTTACGCGCGGGCAGACGCAAGTGTTGAGCGTTTGTACGCTTGGGGCGCTTGGCGACGTGCAAATTTTGGACGGGCTTGATCTTGAAGAATCGAAGCGATTTATGCACCATTACAACTTCCCGCCGTTTTCCGTCGGAGAAACCGGGCCGATGCGCGGGCCGGGGCGTCGAGAAATCGGACACGGGGCGCTTGGCGAGCGGGCGCTTGAGCCGGTCGTGCCGTCGGAACGCGAATTCCCGTATACGATCCGTCTCGTTTCAGAAGTGCTTGAGTCGAACGGTTCGACATCGCAGGCCAGCATTTGCGCCAGCACGCTGGCGATGATGGATGCTGGGGTGCCGATTAAAGCACCGGTCGCCGGCATTGCCATGGGGCTGGTGAAAAACGACGACCATTATACGATTTTGACGGACATTCAAGGCATCGAAGACCATCTTGGCGATATGGATTTTAAAGTCGCCGGCACGAGAAAAGGCGTGACGGCATTGCAAATGGACATTAAAATCAAAGGATTGACGCGCGAGATTTTGGAAGAGGCGCTCATGCAAGCGCGCAAAGGGCGGCTCGAGATTTTGGATCATATGATGCAAACGCTCAGCGAACCGCGCAAAGAGCTGTCTAAATATGCACCGAAAATTTTGATCATGCACATCAATCCGGACAAAATCCGGGAGGTGATCGGACCAAGCGGCAAGCAGATCAACAAAATCATCGACGAAACCGGCGTCAAAATCGACATCGAACAAGACGGCACGATTTTCATCTCGTCTGTGGATGAAGCGGCCAACCAAAAAGCGAAGCAAATCATTGAAGACATCGTCCGTGAAGTCGAAGTCGGCCAAGTGTACTTAGGCAAAGTGAAACGGATTGAAAAATTCGGAGCCTTCGTTGAGTTGTTCAACGGCAAAGACGGGCTTGTCCACATTTCCGAGCTCGCTGAAGGGCGGGTCGGCAAAGTCGAAGACGTCGTTTCGATCGGCGATGAAATTTTAGTAAAAGTAACGGAAATTGATAAGCAAGGGCGCGTCAACCTGTCGCGCAAAGCGGTGCTGCGCGATGCCCGCAACATTGGAGGGGAATTGCCGCGGGAATCTAGGGAAAAACGGGGAAGACGGCCGGAGCGCCATCGCATGAAGCCTTAGGAATTTGTTTCTTAAGGCTCTTTTGTTATGTTCTATCCTGTCCCCCTAAGACATATGTTGTAGTAGTAAAAAAGGAGGGGGACAAGGGTGAACAACGGAATTGCCCGCTATATGGCGCTAGCGGTCATGTTTCTTGCCGCCTGGGCGGCAGTTCATTGGCCTCCGGTTGGCGATTACATCGCGAGCTGGCGCCCGATGGAAACGACCGCGATGAAAGAGCGCGACAAGCTGTACGACACGATCGTCAAACAAGCGAAGCAATATGAAATTCCCGCCCAAGATGCGGTCATCGATAAAGTATGGAAGGCGACGCCCGGCTACAACGGGCTCGCCGTCGACATTGACGCCTCCTATCAAAACATGAAGAAAACGGGGATGTTTGATGAGCGAAAACTCGTGTTCCGTCAAGTGCCCCCGCGCGTCCATTTGGACGATTTGCCGCCGGCGCCGATTTACCGCGGCCATCCTGACAAGCCGATGGTGGCGTTTGCGGTCAATGTCGCTTGGGGGGAAGAATACCTCCCCGACATGCTGGAGACGATGAAAAAATACAATGTCAAGGCGACGTTCTTTTTGGAAGGACGATGGGTAAAAAAACACCCGGAGATGGCAAAAATGATAGCAGACGCCGGCCATGAAATCGGCAACCACTCCTACAGCCATCCCGATATGAAAACGCTCGCTGTCGATGACATCCGCCGCGAGCTCGAGAAAACAAACGAAGTGATTGAGGCGGCGACATCGGTGAAATGCAAATGGTTTGCCCCGCCAAGCGGCAGCTACCGCGACGAGGTCGTCGAGGTCGCCGCGGAACTCGGCATGAAAACGATTCTATGGAGCGTCGATACAATTGATTGGCAAAAACCGTCGCCATCTGTTATAGTGAAACGGGTGACATCGAAAGTCCATCCTGGCGCCATCATTTTGATGCACCCAACGATGCCGACGGCGGCGGCGCTTGATGAGCTGATCGTCTCGATCAAGCGCCGAGGCTATGCCCTAGGCAGCTTGACGGCCTTATTCGATGAGAAAAGACTGGCAAACAAACAGGAGGAACATGGAGTTGATTAACAAATATACGTGCAAAAACGGTGTGCGAATTGTGCTCGAGCAAATCCCGACTGTAAGGTCGGTGGCTATCGGCATATGGATCGGGACCGGTTCGCGCAATGAAACGGAGCAAACCAATGGCATTTCCCATTTTTTAGAGCATATGTTTTTCAAGGGTACAACGACGCGTACGGCCCGGGACATTGCGGAAGCATTCGACAGCATCGGCGGGCAAGTAAACGCCTTTACATCGAAGGAGTATACGTGTTACTACGCCAAAGTGTTGGATGAACATGCGCCGCTGGCGCTTGAAATGCTCGCCGATATGTTTTTCCACTCGACATTTGTCGAGGATGAGCTGCAAAAGGAGCGCAACGTCGTGCTCGAGGAAATCAAAATGTATGAAGATACACCGGATGACATCGTCCACGATTTGCTCGGCAAAGCGTGCTATGCGGGTCATCCGCTCGGCTATCCGATTTTGGGCACGGAAGAGACGCTGCGCACGTTTACTGGCGACACGCTGCGCCAATATATGGCGGACTACTATACACCGGATCGCGTCGTCATTTCGGTCGCCGGCAACGTCGACGAACGGTTTATGGATGAGGTCGAGCGCTATTTCGGCTCGTTCGCCGCAGAGAGCAAGCCGCCTTCTTCAGGGACGCCGGCGTTTGTGCCGCAAAAGATCGCGCGCAAAAAGGACACGGAGCAGGCGCACGTCTGCATCGGATTCAACGGGTTGCCGATCGGCCATCCGGACGCGTACCCGCTCCTCATCTTGAACAATATTTTAGGCGGCAGCATGAGCAGCCGGCTGTTTCAGGAAGTGCGCGAACAGCGCGGATTGGCGTATTCGGTGTTCTCGTACCATTCCGCCTACCAAGACAGCGGCCTGCTCGCCATTTACGCCGGCACCGGAAGCAGCCAGCTTGATGTGCTGTTCGAAACGATCCAGCAGACCATTCGCCAGCTGAAGGAGGACGGAGTGACCGAAAAAGAGTTGCATAACAGCAAAGAGCAGATGAAAGGAAGCCTGATGCTTGGGCTCGAGAGCACGAACAGCCGGATGAGCCGCAACGGCAAAAATGAACTCCTTCTCGGCCGCCACCGCTCGCTTGATGAGATCATTGAAGAGATTGAAAGTGTCACGGTGGAAAAAGTAAACGAACTGGCGCGCACGGTTTTCACGGACGATTACGCGCTCGCCTTAATCAGTCCGGACGGCGTGCTGCCGCGCCCGCTCCGTTCATAGACCGAGCTCAAAAAAGCTAACGACCTTTCGCTAGGTTGTTAGCTTTTTCGTTTCCGCCTCTTTCACCCTTCCTCGGGGACGTCGATCATCACCATATCGGCGCCGATTTTGCGAATATATTTCCACGGCACGCGAATTTCCTGTCCGTCTTTGCGAAACCCGAACCATTTTCCGATTGGGATGAGCAGCGCCTCGATCTGCCCCGTTTGCTCGTTGATTTCCAAATCGGTCTGCCCGAGCACCCCGAGCCGCTCGGCTCGGCTTACATCGACAATTTCTTTTCCGCTTAACTCGCTCAGCCTCATGCTGGTTTCCCTCCTTTTTCGCTTCTTTACTTTATATGTAAGGAACAAAAACAGAAAACATGACTGCCTCTTGTCAGCTTTGGGCGCATATCGCCCATTTTTTCCTGCAAGGATATTCACCTATATTTTCCTTCCAACATAAGATGGGAAAGGAAACGGAGCAGTTTGCCAGAAAAGAAGGTGAGCGTACAACATGATGCTGACAGGAATGCATATCGCCATCATCGGCGGCGATGCTAGGCAGCTTGAAGTCATTCGCAAACTCGTTGAACTCGACGCGAAGTTGTCGCTTGTCGGCTTCGACCAGCTCGCCCATCATTTCACCGGGGCGATGAAGCTGCCGATTGGCGAAGTCGATTTTGCCGATTTGGATGCGATCATTTTGCCGGTTCACGGCACGACGCTGGACGGAAACGTCAACAGCGTGTTTGCCCACGAACCGATTCCGTTTACAGAAGAGATGGTGCAAAAAACGGCGCGGCAATGCACGATTTATTCCGGCATCAGCAACGCGTATTTGGACGAATTGGTGAAAAAAACAGGGCGCAAGCACGTGCAGTTGTTTGAGCGCGACGATGTCGCCATTTACAACTCCATTCCGACCGCGGAAGGCACGGTGATGATGGTCATTCAGCATACGGATTTTACGATCCACGGCTCATGCGTTGCCGTCTTGGGGCTTGGACGCGTTGGCATGACCGTCGCCCGGACGTTCGCCGCGTTGGGGGCGAAAGTGAAAGTCGGGGCGCGCCGGTCGGAGCATCTCGCCCGCATTACCGAAATGGGGCTCGTGCCGTTTCACTTAAACGATTTGGAAAAAGAAGTGCGTGACATTGACGTCTGCATCAACACCGTGCCTCATCTCATCGTGACGGCGAGCGTCATCGCCAAAATGCCCCCCCATACGCTGATTATCGATTTGGCGTCAAAACCGGGCGGCACTGACTTCCGCTATGCCGAAAAACGCGGAGTGAAAGCCATTTTGGCGCCCGGGCTTCCGGGGATCGTCGCGCCGAAGACAGCTGGGCAAATCATCGCCAACGTCTTGGCGCAGCTGTTATATGCAGATTTACAAAAACGGGAGGAGAATCATGCATGAGCGGAAACAGCTTGAAAGGAAAACGGATCGGCTTTGGCCTCACCGGGTCGCATTGCACATATGATGCGGTGTTCCCGGAGATCGAGAAGCTTGTCAACGAAGGAGCGGAGGTGCTGCCGATCGTCACCTATACGGTGAAAACGACGAACACCCGCTTCGGAGAAGGAGAAGAATGGGTGAAAAAACTGGAGCAACTGACTGGAAACGAGGTGATCGATACGATCGTCAAAGCGGAGCCGCTCGGACCGAAAATCCCGCTCGACTGCATGGTGATCGCCCCGCTCACCGGCAACTCGATGAGCAAGCTGGCCAATGCCATGACGGATTCCCCCGTTTTGATGGCCGCCAAAGCGACGATGCGCAACCACCGCCCGGTCGTGCTTGGCATCTCTACAAACGATGCGCTCGGCTTAAACGGCGTCAATCTTATGCGGCTTATGGCAGCAAAAAACATTTATTTCATCCCGTTCGGCCAAGACGCCCCGCAGGCGAAGCCGAACTCCATGGTCGCCTACATGCCGCTTTTGCGCGATACGATTCTCGCCGCGCTTGAAGGAAAGCAACTGCAGCCGGTCATAATCGAGCGGTTCCGCTACAACTGAATCAAAAATCAATGTTCCGCATAAAAATGTTCTCTCGTCCACAGCGGAATGTGATAAAATAAAGACTATGAATTCACTTCTTAGAGTGACGATGTGGAAGGAGAATGGTTGATGGCTCAAAAACAATATCATGTCGCTGTCGTCGGAGCAACGGGGGCAGTTGGGCAGCAAATGGTGCGGACGCTTGAAGACCGGAACTTCCCGGTTGGAAAATTGACTTTGTTGTCATCGGAGCGGTCAGCCGGCAAAAAAATGCGTTTCCGCGGCGAGGAGATCGAAGTGCAGGCGGCATCGCCCGAGCGCTTTGACGGGGTCGATATCGCCTTGTTCAGCGCCGGCGGCGCCGTATCGAAAGCGCTGGCGCCGGAAGCGGTGCGGCGCGGGGCGATCGTGATCGACAATACGAGCGCATTTCGAATGGAGGAAAACGTGCCGCTTGTCGTTCCGGAAGTGAACGAAAGCGATTTGACGTGGCATAACGGCATTATCGCCAATCCGAACTGCTCGACGATTCAAATGGTCGTGGTGTTGGAGCCGATTCGAAAAACGTTTGGCTTAGAGCGCGTCATCGTCTCGACGTACCAGGCCGTCTCCGGGGCGGGAGCACAGGCCATTGAAGAGCTCAACGAGCAGACGAAAGCCGTGCTCGAAGGCAAGCCGGTTGAGGCGAACATTTTGCCAGTGAAATCGGACCAAAAGCATTACCCCATTGCGTTCAACGCCATTCCGCAAATCGATAAGTTTCAAGACAATGGGTTCACGTTTGAAGAGATGAAAATGATCAATGAAACAAAAAAAATCATGCATATGCCTGAGCTGAAAGTGGCGGCGACGTGCGTGCGCATTCCAGTGGCGAGCGGCCATTCGGAATCGGTGTATATCGAAATTGAACAAGACGGCGTCACCGCCTCTGACTTGCAGGCGGTGCTCCGCGAAGCGCCGGGCGTCGTGCTTCAAGATGATCCGAGCGAACAGTTGTACCCGATGCCGGCCCATTGCGTCGGCAAGTACGACGTGTTTGTCGGCCGCATCCGCCGCGATTTGGACAACCGCCGCGGCTTCCATCTATGGATTGTCGCTGACAATTTGCTAAAGGGTGCAGCCTCGAACTCGGTGCAAATCGCGGAAAGTTTGTTGAAGCTTGGGCTCATTTGAAAAAGCATCGGGGGGTTAGCATGAAGCTTATTGTTCAAAAGTTCGGCGGCACGTCCGTCCGCGATGAGCGCGGGCGGAACTTGGCGCGCCGCCATATTGAACGGGCGCTGGAAGATGGCTATAAAGTCGTGGCCGTCGTATCGGCGATGGGGCGTCGCGGCGATCCATATGCGACCGATACGCTGCTTAGTTTGATCGGCGGCGTTCATCACCATGTCACCAAACGAGAGCAAGATATGCTTATGGCGTGCGGAGAAATCATCTCAAGTGTTGTGTTCAGCAACTTGTTGAACGAACACGGCATCAAAGCGACGGCGTTCACCGGCGCCCAGGCTGGATTTTGCACGAACAGCGATCATACGAACGCGAAAATTCTCGAAATGCGCTGCGACCGCCTCCTTGAGGCGCTCGAGCAGTACGACGTTGTCGTGGTCGCCGGCTTTCAAGGCATGGCGGAAAACGGCGACATCACAACGCTCGGCCGCGGCGGGAGCGATACGTCGGCGGCAGCGCTCGGTGCGGCGTTAAACGCGGAGTGGGTCGATATTTTCACCGATGTCGACGGCGTCATGACCGCCGACCCGCGCATCGTGGAGAGCGCCCGGCCGCTTGACGTCGTGACGTATACGGAAATTTGCAACATGGCGTACCAAGGGGCGAAAGTGATCCATCCGCGCGCGGTGGAGATTGCCATGCAGGCGAAAGTGCCGCTGCGCATCCGCTCCACGTACTCCGATGCCCCCGGGACGCTCGTCACTTCATCGGTGCGCAACCGAAAAGGAAGCGATGTGAAAGAGCGGCTTGTCACCGGCATTACGTACGTCGCCGACGTCACACAAATCAAAGTTCTGGCGAAAGAAGGCCGCTATGAGCTGCAGTCTGACGTGTTTCAAGCGATGGCCCATGAAGGGATCAGCGTGGACTTTATCAACATTTCCCCTTACGGTGTTGTGTACACCGTAAGCGGCGACATGACGGAAAAAGCGGTGGCCGCCCTGCGCCGCATCGGCTACGAACCGGCCGTGACGCCCCGGTGCGCCAAAGTGTCGGTCGTCGGCGCCGGCATTGCCGGCGTACCAGGGGTGACGGCGAAAATCGTCACGGCCTTGTCGGAGCAAGGCATTCAAATTTTGCAGTCCGCCGACAGCCATACGACGATTTGGGTGTTAGTGAAGCAAGACGATATGGAAAAAGCGGTCAACGCCTTGCATGACGCCTTCTGCTTGTCTGAGGCGGATGCGGGCTTAGATGAAGCGATTGGGAGCGAGGAGTGAAAACCGTGGTTCAGTTCGGGAACATCATAACGGCGATGGTGACGCCATTTGACCGAAAAGGGAATCTCGACTTGGCAAAAACAACGGAGCTTGTCAACTATTTGCTTGACAATGGCACAGATGCGCTCGTTGTCGCCGGCACGACCGGCGAGTCGCCGACGTTGACGACCGAGGAAAAAATCGCGCTTTTTCGCCATGTCGTCTCCGTCGTCAACGGCCGGGCGCCGGTCATTGCGGGAACGGGCACGAACAATACGCGCGCGTCGATCGAGCTGACGAAAAAGGCGGAAGAGGCGGGCGTCGATGCGGTCATGCTTGTGGCGCCGTATTACAACAAGCCGAATCAAGAAGGGCTGTATCAACATTTCAAAGCGATTGCCGAAAGCACATCGCTGCCGGTGATGCTGTATAACGTTCCAGGGCGCACGTCGGTGAGTCTTGCTCCGGAGACGGTCATCCGGCTGTCCGAAGTTCCGAACATTGTCGCTGTCAAGGAAGCGGGCGGCAATTTGGACGCCATGGCGGAAATCATTGAGCGTACGCCGGACGACTTTTTGCTCTACAGCGGCGACGACAGCTTGACGCTTCCAGTGCTGGCGATCGGCGGCAATGGCGTCGTCTCGGTCGCGTCGCACATCATTGGCAATGAAATGCAGGAAATGATTCGTTCGTTTTTAGCGGGTGATCATCAGAAGGCGGCGGCGCTGCATCGAAAATGGCTGCCGATCATGAAAGGCTTGTTTGCCGCCCCAAGCCCGGTGCCGGTGAAAACGGCGCTGCAGCTGCGCGGGCTGGACGTTGGTTCGGTGCGCCTTCCGCTTGTGCCGCTTGTCGAACAAGAGCGGAAGGAGCTAAGCCGCCTGCTCGCTGCGCTGTCGTAACGAAACGATTCCCCAACGCTTTGCTTGCGCGTTGGGGCTTTTTTTGCCCTCCGCCCGGAAACCCATTGGCTGGTGAATGAACCATCTTGTGTTTTTCAGCATCGATTCGTTATAATAAAAGCAAGTGACTTTGAGCGGGTTAGCATCACAATTGGGAGGACGCAGCCTTGAAATCAAAAATAAAGCCGGTAGAGAAAATACGCATTTTTGCCCTTGGGGGAGTCGGAGAAATCGGCAAAAACATGTATGTTGTCGAATTGGATGAGGACATTTTTGTCATCGACGCCGGAGTGATGTTTCCGGAAGACGAAATGCTCGGCATCGACAAAGTGATCCCAGACATCACCTATTTAATTGAACGGCAGCATCGCATTCAGGCCATTTTTCTCACCCATGGGCACGAGGAGCATATGGGGGCGATCGCCTATGTGCTCAAGCAGCTGTCTGTGCCGGTATACGGAACGAAGTTGACGATTGGGTTGGCGGAGGCGCTGTTAAAAGAACAAGGGGTGTCGGGCGCGAAGCTCAACGAAGTTCATCCGGATGCGGAGCTCGTGTTTGATAAGGCAAGAGTAACGTTTTTCCGCACGATCCACAGCATCCCCGATTCGATCGGCATCAGTCTGCATACATCGCAAGGTGCGATCGTGTACACGAGCGATTTTAAATTTGACCAAACCCCGTACGGCAACAACCGCACCGACTTGGGAAAAATGGCGCAAATCGGCGAAGAAGGGGTGCTGTGTCTTTTGTCCGACAGCACAAACGCCGAGCGCCCCGGCTACAGCGGCTCCGATACAGTCGTTGCCTATGAGATCGCTGACGTGATCAGCCATGCGAGAGGCCGTGTGTTTGTTGCCTGCTACGCTTCCAACATCACCCGCATCCAGCAGGTGCTGTACGCCGCCCGCCAATCCGGGCGTAAAGTGGCCGTCATCGGCAAAACGCTGCATAAAGTAATGGACATCGCCGTGCGCCTTGGTTATTTGCACGTTCCAGACAAGGTGACGATTTCTGCGCACGATCTCGATCGCTACCATGACCGCGAGCTCGTCATTTTGACAACCGGCGGGCATGGCGAGCCGATGAGCGCGCTTTGGCGCATGGCGCGTCAAACGAACAAACAAGTGAACATCAAAGAAGGGGATACCGTCATCGTCGCCGCATCCGTCATGCCGGGCTATGAGCTTGGGTTCGCGAAAACGATCGACGCCTTGTATCGGGCCGGCGCCAACGTGATTTACCGCGACCGGCAAGTGCACGTATCTGGGCACGGTTGCCAAGAAGAATTAAAGTTGATGCTCAATTTAATGAAACCAAAATACTTTATTCCGGTGCATGGGGAATATCGGATGCAAAAAGCGCACGCTCGGTTGGCGAAGGCGGTCGGCATCTCGGAGGAGCGGACGTTTTTAATCGACAAAGGGGAAGTGATCGAGTTCCGCGGCGGCGCCGCCCGCCCCGGCGGCAAAGTGGCGTACGGCAACATTTTAATTGATGGCCTCGGCATTGGCGATGTCGGCAACATTGTGTTGCGTGACCGCCGCTTATTGTCCCAGGACGGCATTTTGATTGCGGTTGTCACACTGAACAAGGCGACAAAAACGATCGCCGCGGGGCCGGAAATCATTTCGCGGGGGTTCGTCTACATGCGCGAGTCTGAGACACTGCTTGAGGAAGCAGAGAAAATGGTGGCGGCGATCATCGAGCGTTGCCTTGAATCGTACATGCTTGAATGGTCGTCGTTGAAAGCGAACATCCGTGAAGCGTTAAGCCAGTTTTTGTTTGAAAAAACGAAGCGCAGACCCATGATTTTGCCTATTATTATGGAAGTATAATGCAATCATGCTCAAAGTCAAATGGAAAATGCTGGAAACGGTCAGCCGTTGCCGGCATTTTTCTTTTTCCTTTCGGTCATACTAAGTGTATGATCGACAAGAAAGGAGACGAAATGGATGGAGAAGGAACATGATGTTCAAGCGGAAACCGAGGGCGAACAGCCAGAAACAAAGGCCGAGGAAGCGGCTGCCGCCATCACCCAGCTTGGGCAGACGAACGTCCCGCAAATGGATCCCGATACGAACATTCATTGTTTGACGATCGTCGGTCAGATTGAAGGGCATATTCAGCTGCCTCCGCAAAATAAGGCGACGAAATACGAGCACGTCATTCCGCAGATTGTGGCTATCGAGCAAAACCCGAAAATTGAAGGGCTGCTCGTCATTTTAAATACGGTCGGAGGCGATGTGGAAGCAGGGCTCGCCATTGCGGAAATGCTCGCCTCGCTCTCGAAACCGACTGTTTCCGTGGTGCTTGGCGGCGGCCATTCGATCGGCGTGCCGATTGCTGTGTCGTGCAACTATTCGTTCATCACCGAGACGGCGACAATGACGATTCATCCGATCCGTTTGACGGGGCTTGTCATCGGCGTGCCGCAGACGTTTGAGTACTTGGATAAAATGCAGGAGCGCGTCGTTCGCTTCGTGACGAAACATTCGAAGATCAGCGAGGAAAAGTTTAAAGAGCTCATGTTTTCCAAAGGCAATTTGACGCGCGACATCGGCACGAACGTCGTTGGACCTGACGCCGTCCGGTACGGGCTCATCGATGAAGTCGGGGGCGTGTCCCAAGCGATGGCGAAGCTGCGCGAGCTGATCGCGATGAGGAAAAACGGGGAAGGGAAGATGATCCAATGATTTTGTATACGATCATGCCCGAACATTTGATTTTTCCGGTCGATGCCGCTGTTTATGAGAAGCGGAAAATGGTGTATTACGAGGGCATTCCGTTTCTCGTCCAAGCTGTCGAAACGGGAGAATATGAAATCGTGCAAAACTTAAGCACGAATCCGTTCCATTTTTTAAACGCCAAATATGCGCCTGGGGCGCGATTTCCGGCTTCTCTGGCAACATCGTAATGAATTGTTCAGCCGTTCATGATATAATAGAAAACAAACGGAAAAAAGCAGCCAACAATGGCTGCTTTTTTCCGGCTTGCCAATTCATTCATGCTGGAGTGAACGATCATGGCGAAACGAAAGCGAAGAAGAAAAGGGAAGCCGTCAAAAACACAGCCATGGACGGAAACCATCCGCTTTGAATTGATCGGCCTTGGCTTGCTCGCGGTCGCTGTCGTGGCGATGGCCCGCCTCGGGCTTGTCGGGGAGACGCTCGTGCTTGTGGGCCGCTTTTTTTTCGGCGAATGGTACATGCTATTAGTAGGCGGACTTTTCCTATTATCGCTCATCCTCATGTGGCGGCGGGAGTGGCCATCATGGACGGGCCGCCCGTTTGTCGGCGCTTCGTCCATCGCCGCGGCGCTTCTGCTTTTGAGCCATGACAAGCTGTTTGAACTCATGTCGCGGCGCGGCGAGCTTGATCCGAGCATCATTCGGACGACGTGGGGGCTGTTTTGGAACGAAGCAAGCGGCAAGGCGGCCGATGTGGATTTAGGGGGCGGAATGGTCGGCGCGCTGTTATTTGCCGCCAGCTATCAACTGTTCGATTCGCCCGGGACGAAATGGATTTGTTTCCTTCTGTTCATCGTCGGCTTCGTCGTGCTAACCGGGAAATCGCTGCGCGAGACGGCCGGCAAATGGGGTGCTTTTGCCGCAGCGTTTTTGCGAAAGGAATGGTTGGCGTTTGTTGAAGATATCAAGCAATGGCGGGCGGGGAGGAAGCGCAAGGAAAGCCGCGGCCGAAGCCGGCGCTCGCGGCGGTCGGCCGCGAAGCGAGAAGACGAGCCGGCTGAAGCAGTCAGCGTCGAGCCGGATGAGGAACTGCTTTCCCCGCCGCCGATCATTTCCGATTTTGCCGCGGTCCGGTCGGCCGCTGAGCCGGAAGAAGAGAAGAATCCACTGGTAGAAGGCGACAGTGGGGGGGAGGAGGACAAACCGGCGCCGCCGCTTGCGTTTTCCGAGCATGAAAACACCAATTACGACCTGCCGCCGCTTGATTTGCTTCGCCTGCCGAAGCCGGCCGGGCAATCGGCCGATCATGCGAACATTTACGCCAACGCGCGAAAACTGGAGAAGACGTTCCAAAGCTTCGGCGTCAAGGCGAAAGTGACGCAAGTGCACCTCGGTCCGGCGGTGACGAAATATGAAGTGTATCCGGACGTCGGGGTGAAAGTAAGCAAAATTGTCAGTTTAAGCGACGATTTGGCGCTCGCTTTGGCGGCGAAAGACATCCGCATTGAAGCGCCGATCCCCGGCAAGTCCGCGATCGGCATCGAAGTGCCAAATGAAGAGATCGCCACTGTTTCGCTGCGCGAAGTGCTGGAAGCCATTGAGCATACACGGGACAAGGCGAAGCTGTTGATTCCACTTGGACGCGACATCTCCGGTGAAGTCGTCGCTGCAGAACTAAACAAAATGCCGCATTTGTTGATCGCCGGCGCGACCGGCAGCGGCAAAAGCGTCTGCATCAACGGCATTATCGTCAGCCTGCTCATGCGCACGAAGCCGCATGAGGTGAAGCTGATGATGATCGATCCGAAAATGGTGGAGTTAAGTGTGTACAACGGTGTTCCTCATTTGTTGACGCCGGTCGTCACCGACGCGAAAAAAGCGGCTCAGGCGCTGAAAAAAGTCGTCCAAGAAATGGAGCGGCGCTACGAGCTGTTCTCGCATACCGGCACGCGCAACATTGAAGGGTATAACGAGCATATCCGCCACCATAACGAAACGGCGTCGGAACAGCAGCCGCTTTTGCCATATATCGTGGTGATCATTGACGAATTGGCCGACTTGATGATGGTGGCTTCCTCGGATGTGGAAGAGGCGATCACCCGTTTGGCGCAAATGGCGCGCGCCGCCGGCATCCACTTGATCATCGCCACCCAGCGCCCGTCGGTGGACGTCATCACCGGCGTCATCAAAGCGAACATTCCGTCGCGCATCGCCTTCAGTGTATCATCCCAAATCGACTCGCGCACCATTTTGGATATGGGCGGGGCGGAAAAACTGCTCGGCCGCGGCGATATGCTGTTTTTGCCGATGGGAGCCTCAAAACCAGTGCGCGTCCAAGGGGCGTTTGTCTCCGACCAAGAGGTGGAAGACGTCGTTCGGTTTGTCATCGGACAGCAGCAGGCGCAATATTATGAGGAGATGTTCGTCGAAGACAGCGAACCCTCTTCCTCAGTCCTTGAAGACGAGTTGTACGATGAGGCGGTCCGTCTTGTCGTTGAAATGCAAAGCGCCTCCGTCTCCATGCTGCAACGCCGCTTCCGCATCGGTTACAATCGCGCTGCTCGGCTCATTGATGCCATGGAGGAGCGCGGCGTCGTCGGCCCGTATGAAGGAAGCAAGCCGCGCGCCGTTCTTTGGTCGAAGGAAGATTTAAAAAAGACATCATAAATGAAAAAAAGGGCGGGCGAAAAAAGCCTGCCCGCTCAATCATACATCTTATTGGAAGCGTTGCCAATCCTATTTCGTTTTCTTCGACAAAATTTGATATCACCTATTTATTTGCCCAGTAAAAAATGATATAGTAATCTCAAAAAGGTTATATGTCTAATGTCAGAGGTCTGATCTCAACGGAAATGCGTAACACGGAGGACGTTGTCATGTCAATCAAATCAGACAGCCGCCACCTTTACTTGCAAGTGATTGATCGCATCAAGCGCGATATTGAAACGGGAGTGTACAAAGAAAAACAAAAACTGCCGTCCGAGTTTGAACTTGCCAAACAGCTTGGCGTCAGCCGGGCGACATTGAGGGAAGCGCTCAGGGTGCTTGAAGAAGAAAACATTATCATCCGCCGCCACGGCGTCGGAACGTTTGTCAACGCCCGTCCGCTGTTTACGTCCGGCATCGAACAGCTCTCAAGCGTCACGGATATGATTCGTCAAGCGGGACGCAAGCCAGGAACGATTTTTTTGTCTTCCTCCATCCAACAGCCGACGGAAGACGATATGCGCCGCTTTCAATGCCGGCCGGACGAAAATTTGCTGCTCATTGAGCGGGTGCGTACCGCCGATGGAGAGCCGGTCGTTTATTGCTTGGATAAAATTTTATGCAAATATTTGCCCAAAGGGATCTCTTATGAGCAAGAGTCGTTGTTTGAAAACTTGCACAACCAAACGCATCGCGACATCGCCTATGCGGTCGCGCGCATCGTGCCGCTCGGCTATCATGAAAAAGTGTCACCGATTTTGCAATGCGACCCGGAAACGGCGCTGCTTGTGCTCAAGCAAATGCATTTCGATAAAAACGATGAGCCGATTTTTTATTCTGTCAACTATTTCCGCTCCGACAAGTTCAGTTTCCATGTCATGCGGAAGCGGTTCAGCTTTTAAGGAGGTGAAAAGGGTACATAGAAAGAAGCCGGAAGTTTCATACTACATGAAGGAACCAATTTTCAAAGCAGGGGGTAGTGATGGATGAAAAAGCGAATGGGATTGCTTTTGTCCACTTTGTTCGCCGCCAGCACGCTGCTTGCCGCTTGTGGCGGTCAAGGGGGAAATAATGCCGGGGGTGGAAAAGACACGTTCAGCGTCGCCATGGTCACCGACGTCGGCGGCATTGACGACAAATCGTTCAACCAGTCGGCTTGGGAAGGGCTGCAAAAGTTCGGCAAAGACAACGGGCTTGAAAAAGGCCGCGGCGGCTACGACTACTTGCAGTCATCGAGCGACACGGACTATGCCACGAACTTAAACAAGCTTGTGCGTAGCGATTTTGACTTGATTTTCGGCATCGGGTATTTGATGGGCGATGCGGTGAAAGAAGTCGCGAAGCAAAACCCGAAAAAACATTTCGCCATCGTCGACACGGTTGTTGACGAGCCCAATGTCGCCAGCATCACGTTCAAAGAGCATGAAGGCTCATTCCTTGTCGGTGTTGTCGCCGGACTCATGACGAAAACGAATAAAATCGGCTTTGTCGGTGGAATGGAGATTCCGTTGATCGAAAAATTCGAAAGCGGATTCCGCGCCGGCGTGAAAGCGGTCAATCCGAAGGCGACTGTGGAAGTGCAATACGCCGGGGCATTCGACCAAGCGGATAAAGGGAAAGCGATCGCCTCGAGCATGTACGCGTCTGGCATCGACATCATCTACCATGCCGCTGGGGCGACTGGGAACGGCGTCTTCTCGGAAGCGAAAGATTTGAAAAAGAAAGATCCGAACCGCGAAATTTGGGTCATCGGTGTTGACAAAGACCAAGCGCCGGAGGGAGAATTGAAAGTCGGCGGCAAAACGTACAACGTAACGCTCACTTCGATGGTGAAGCGCGTCGACGTCGCTGTCTATGACACGGCGAAACGGGCGAAAGAGGGCGACTTCCCGGGCGGCAAAACGATTGAGTACGGGTTGCCGGAAAATGGGGTTGGCATTGCCCCGACGCAAGACAACATTCCGGAGAACGTGTTAAAAACCGTTGACGAATGGAAGCAAAAAATCATCAAAGGCGAAGTGAAAGTTCCGACAAACCGAAAAGAGTACGAGCAATTCGCTGCGACGATCAAGTGACGAACAACGGCGAAGAAGGCTAGCGCGAGCCGCTAGCCTTCTTCAAAATCATGAAATGAAGGGCGGCTGTTTCGCTGTCGCCTTTCATTTTGTGATTTTGACCTTGCTTGAGTAAGGAGTGAATCGCTTGGAATACGTGATTGAAATGCTCAATATCCGCAAGGTGTTTGGCACGTTTGTCGCCAATGACAACATTACGCTGCAAGTGAAAAAGGGGGAGATACACGCTCTGCTTGGCGAAAACGGGGCCGGCAAATCGACGCTCATGAACGTGCTGTTCGGTTTATACCAGCCGGACGGCGGCGAAATCCGTGTGAAAGGAAATCCGGTGCGCATCACCGACCCGAACGTCGCCAATGATCTTGGCATCGGCATGGTGCATCAGCACTTTATGCTCGTCGATACGTTCACGGTGACGGAAAATATCATCTTAGGCAGCGAACCGACGCGGGTCGGAACGATCGATATGAAGCGGGCGGAGCGGGAAGTGCGCGAATTGTCGGAACGATATGGACTCGCGGTCGATCCGACAGCGAAGATCGCCGACATTTCCGTCGGCATGCAGCAGCGCGTGGAAATTTTAAAGACGCTTTACCGCGGCGCCGATATTTTGATTTTTGACGAACCGACAGCGGTGTTGACGCCGCAGGAAATTCGCGAGCTCATGCAAATTATGCGCACGCTCGTCCGCGAAGGGAAATCGATCATTTTAATTACGCACAAACTCAAAGAAATTATGGAAGTGTGCGACCGCGTCACCGTCATCCGCCGCGGCAAAGGAATTGCGACGCTCAATGTGGCGGAGACGAATCCGAACGAACTGGCGGCGCTCATGGTCGGCCGCGAGGTGCAGTTTACGACCGCTAAGAAACCGGCTGAGCCGGGAAAACCGGTGTTGGAAATTAAAGACTTAGTCGTCAAGGACGCGCGCGGGATCAAAGCGGTCAACGGTTTGAACTTGACGGTGCACGCCGGCGAGATCGTCGGCATTGCTGGAGTCGACGGCAACGGCCAGACCGAGCTCATTGAAGCCATAACCGGCTTGATCAAAGCGGAATCAGGGACCATCCGCCTCAACGGCCGAGACATTACGAATTTGCCGCCGCGCAAAATCATCGAAGCCGGCGTCGGCCATATTCCGCAAGATCGGCATAAACACGGGCTTGTCCTTGACTTTCCGATCGGCGAAAACATGGTGCTGCAAACGTACTATCAGCCGCCGTACTCGAAACGGGGTCTGTTGAATTTTCAAGCCATTTACGAAAAAGCGCGCCAGCTCATCCGCGAATTTGACGTGCGCACGCCGGATGAATATACGAAGGCGCGGGCGCTATCGGGCGGAAACCAGCAAAAAGCGATCATCGGCCGTGAAGTCGACCGCGATCCGGACTTGTTGATCGCCGCCCAGCCGACGAGGGGGCTTGATGTTGGAGCGATCGAATTTATTCATAAGCGGCTCATTGAACAGCGAGACCGCGGGAAAGCGGTGCTGCTCGTCTCGTTTGAGCTTGACGAAGTGATGAACGTCAGCGACCGGATCGCTGTCATTTATGAAGGAAACATCGTCGCCATCGTCGATCCGAAAGAAACAACCGAACAGGAGCTCGGGTTGTTGATGGCCGGAAGCAAACGGAAGGAAGCAGGTGTGTCGTGATGAAGTCGAATCGTCTCCAGCAATTTTTGATACCATTGTTGGCCGTTCTTCTTGGCATGATCGCCGGTTCGATCGTGATGCTTGCCAGCGGCTACAACCCGATCGCTGGGTTTTACGCTCTCGTGTACGGGGCGTTTGGCGATACGTACTATATCGGTGAAACGATCCGCCAGACGACGCCATACATTTTAACGGGCTTGGCGGTGGCGTTTGCCTTTCGCACCGGGTTGTTTAACATCGGGGTTGAAGGGCAGCTGATCGTCGGCTGGCTCGCTGCCGTCTGGGTCGGGGTGTCCTTTGATTTGCCCAAAATCATCCATTTGCCGCTTGCCTTGTTGGCCGCCGCGTTGGCCGGGGCGCTATGGGGCTTGATTCCGGGTGTGCTGAAGGCGTATTTAAAAGTGCACGAAGTCATTATTACGATCATGATGAACTATATTGCTTTGCATGTAACGAACGCCATCATCCGTTCCGTTTTGTCTGATGAGGGATTTAAATCAAAGCCGGTGAAAGAAAGCGCATCGCTTCACTCCGACTTTTTTGATGCCATTACGCATCATTCCACCATGCATTACGGCATTTTCATCGCTGTCGCCGCCGCATTTGTCATGTGGTTTTTGCTTGAGCGGACGACGAAAGGGTTTGAGCTGCGGGCGGTCGGTTTCAATCAGCACGCGTCACAGTACGCGGGCATGAATGTGCGCGCCAACATCATTTTAGCGATGGTCATCTCCGGCGCTTTTGCCGGCGTCGCCGGGGCGATGGAGGGGCTTGGCACATTTGGAAATATCTCGACGAAAGCCGGCTTTACCGGCCTTGGATTTGATGGCATCGCGGTTGCCTTGATCGGAGGAAACAACGCGTTTGGCATTTTGCTCTCCGCCTTGTTGTTTGGCGCCTTAAAAGTCGGGGCGTTGGAAATGCCGTCAAGCGCCGGCGTGCCGACCGAACTCGTCGATATTATTATCGCGCTCATCATTTTCTTTGTTGCATCCAGCTACATGATCCGCTGGCTGCTATCTCGTTGGCAAAAGGGGGCGGAGTAAGTGAGCGTGTATGACGTCTTGCAAACGATTGTCCCGACAACGATTTTCTTTGCGGCTCCTCTCATTTTCACCGCCCTTGGCGGCGTGTTTAGCGAACGGTCCGGCGTCGTCAACATCGGGCTTGAAGGATTGATGACCATCGGCGCGTTTGTCGGCATCGTCTTTAATTTGACGTTTGCCGATCGGTTTGGCGAATGGACGCCGTGGCTTGCCTTATTGGCTGCCATGGTGGTGGGCGCTGTATTTTCCCTGCTGCACGCTGTCGCGTCGGTCACATTTCGCGCCGACCAAGTCGTAAGCGGGGTGGCGATCAACTTTTTGGCGCTTGGTCTGTCGCTGTTTTTAGTGAAGAAAATGTACGGCAAGGGGCAGACGGACCAAATTCAAGTTGGGTTTGACAAAATTGACGTGCCCGTGTTAAGCGACATTCCCGTCATTGGGCCGCTGTTGTTTTCCAACGCGTACGCGCCGTCGTATATCGCCATTGCGCTGGCGTTTGTATCATGGTATGTCATTTACAAAACGCCGTTTGGCCTGCGGCTGCGTGCGGTCGGCGAACATCCGATGGCGGCGGATACGATGGGGATTCATGTCGCCAAAATGCGCTACATCGCCGTCATGATCAGCGGCGCGCTCGGCGGCTTGGGCGGTGCGGTATACGCGACGATCATTTCCCGCGATTTCAGCCATGCGACGATTTCCGGGCACGGATTTATGGCGCTTGCCGCCATGATTTTTGGCAAATGGCATCCGATCGGCGCGATGGGGGCGGCGCTCTTTTTCGGGTTGGCGCAAAGCTTAAGCATCGTCGGGCAAACGATTCCGTTCTTGAAAAACGTCCCGACCGTTTACTTGCTCATCGCCCCGTATGCACTCACGATTTTGGCGCTGGCGGGCTTCATCGGCCGCGCTGAGGCGCCGAAAGCGGCTGGCACGCCATACATCAAAGGAAAACGGTGATGAAAGCGGCTGTCCGAAAAAACGGACGGCCGTTTTTTGCTGAATGGAATGATTTGCATTTTTTCATTGGCAAAAGGTATATTGTTGATAAGACGCTTTACAATAAATGAAAGATAGTGCATATCTGCAAAGAGAAAAAGTAAGGAGGAGTTGGATTGGTCGACGAAAAAGTCACAGCGGTCGGACCGGTTCGCGTCCATACGATTTCAACCGATAAGTACAAAACGAACACGATCGTTTGGAAAATGAAGGCCCCTCTTGCTAAAGAGACGGTCACGCTGCGCGCGCTTTTGCCATACGTCTTGCAAAGCGGCACGGCCGACTATCCGAGCGTTAAGGCGCTGCGCACCTATTTGGATGAACTGTATGGGGCGACGCTGAACGTCGATTTAACGAAAAAAGGCGAACATCATATCATGACGATTCGCATCGATGTCGCCAATGAACGATTTTTGCCGGAGCAAACGCCGCTTCTTGCGAAAGCGTTTCAGTTCTTGGCTGATCTTCTGTTCCGCCCGGCGCTTGATGGCGGCCGGTTTGTCACTGACATTGTTGAGCAGGAAAAGCGGGCGCTCCGTCAACGCATTCAGGCGGTGTATGATGACAAAATGCGCTATGCGAACATGCGCCTTGTCGAAGAAATGTGCAAAGGCGAACCGTACGCCCTCTCTCCAAACGGCGAGCTTGAAGACGTGGACGGCATCACGGCGGAAGGGCTGTATCGCTATTATGAACGAGCGCTGGCCGAGGATGAGCTGGATCTATATGTCATTGGCGACGTGGCTGAAGAGGCGGTGCTCCATGCGGTGAAGCAGCGTTTTTCTCTGCCGGATCGTCCAAAGCGGGAGCGCGCATCGTCGGTTTCTGTCAAGCCGCAAGGGGAAGTTCGCGAAGTCATCGAGCGGCAAGACGTGAAGCAAGGAAAGCTCAACATCGGCTATCGGACAAATGTGACGTATGAAGATGACGATTATTACGCATTGCAAATGTTTAACGGCATTTTTGGCGGTTTTTCCCATTCGAAGCTGTTCATCAACGTCCGCGAGAAGGCAAGCCTTGCCTATTATGCCGCCTCAAGGCTTGAGAGCCATAAAGGGCTTTTGATGGTCATGTCCGGCATTGAACCGGCCAACTATGAGAAGGCGCGCCGCATCATCGATGAGCAAATGCAGGCGATGAAAAACGGCGATTTCACAGATGAAGAAATGGCGCAGACGAAAGCGGTCATCCGCAACCAGCTGCTTGAGACGCTCGATACGCCGCGCGGGCTTGTGGAGGTGTTGTACCATAACGTCGTCTCAACGCGAAAGCGCCCGATCGATGAATGGATGGCCGGCACCGATCAAGTGACGCGCGAGGATGTGGTGCGCGTCGCTGACAAGGTGGAGCTTGATACGGTGTACTTTTTGACCGGAATGGAGGCGACGAAAGATGGAAAAACGGGTGTATGAGACGCTGCACGAAGAGCTGTTTTATGAAAAAATGGACAACGGCCTTGACGTGTACATTTTGCCGAAAAAAGGATTTAACAAAACGTATGCGACATTCACCACGAACTACGGTTCGGTCGACAACCAGTTCGTCCCGCTCGGTAAAACGGAGATGAAGCGCGTTCCGGACGGCATCGCCCACTTTTTGGAGCATAAGCTGTTTGAAAAAGAAGACGGCGACGTGTTTCAGCAGTTCAGCAAACAAGGCGCCTCAGCGAACGCCTTTACGACCTTCACTCGCACCGCCTATTTGTTCTCGAGCACCGACAACGTCGAGAAAAACTTGGAAACGCTGATCGATTTTGTGCAAACGCCGTATTTTTCCGACAAAACGGTGGAAAAAGAAAAAGGCATTATCGGGCAAGAAATCCGCATGTATGACGACAACCCGGACTGGCGCGTCTATTTTGGCGCCATCGAAAGCATGTATCACAACCATCCGGTCAAAATTGACATTGCGGGCACAGTCGAATCCATCGCCCAAATTACGAAAGAACTGTTGTACGAATGCTATGAAACGTTCTACCACCCGAGCAACATGCTTTTGTTTGTCGTCGGCCCGGTTGATGAACAAAAAATGATGCAGCAAATCCGCGACAACCAGGCGAAAAAGTCGTTCCCGCAAGCCCCGGAAGTGAAGCGGTTTGCATATGAAGAACCGAGCGTAGTAGCGGAAAAGAAAAAAGTGATTCCGATGCATGTGCAGACGAACAAATGCTTTGTCGGCATCAAGGCGCCGTCCGTTCCTGAAGCCGGCGAACAAAAACTTCGGCATGAGCTTGCCTTCCACGTCGCATTGGACTATTTGTTTGGAAAAAGCTCGCCGCATTATGAACGGCTGTACCGCGAAGGATTGATCGATGATACATTTATGTACGATTATACAGAAGAGCGCGGGTTCGGCTTCGCGTTGATCGGCGGCGATACAAGGGACGCTGAACGGCTCGCTTCGGAAATTCAAACGGTGCTGCTGTCGTTTTCATCGGAAGCAGTCAAAAAGGAAGAGTTTGAACGGGTGAAAAAGAAAAAAATCGGCGCCTTTTTGCGCGCGCTCAACTCGCCGGAATACATCGCCAACCAGTTTACGCGCTACGCGTTTTACGGATCCAACTTGTTTGACATTTTGCCGGCGCTTTCATCCCTTGCCATGGACGATATCGCGGCGGTTGCCTCTTCTTGCTTCCGCGATTCGCAAATCGCGGTTTGCGAAGTCGTTCCAAAAGGGCAATAAGAATAAGGCATCCTTCCAGAGAAGGATGCTTTTTTGCGGCAAAAAGGAGAGGATGGTTTTATGCGCTACGCTTTGATTACGGGAGCCTCTGGAGGCATCGGACAAAGCATCGCCCGTGTGCTCGCTCGGGAGGGGTACGGACTTTTTCTCCATTACTATCGGCGACGGGCGCCTGTTGAAGCGCTGAAAGAAGAGCTTAACGATGTGCATATTGTGCCAATTGAGGCTGATTTGTCGGCACCGGATGGGGTGGAAAAGCTCGTTTCGCCAATCGATCGCCCGGTTGATGCCATCGTTTACAACAGCGGTGCAAGCTATTACGGATTGTTGACCGACATGAACGATGAATTAATCGAGCGGATGGTGCGGCTTCACATGACAAGCCCGGCGTTGCTCATCAAAAGGCTGATCCCATCAATGGTGGCGAGAAAGCGCGGTCATATTGTGTTCATTTCCTCGATTTGGGGATTGTGCGGCGCTTCGTGCGAGGCGGTGTACTCGATGACAAAGGGAGGGCAGAACGCGTTTGCCAAGGCGCTCGCCAAGGAGCTTGCCCCAAGCGGCATTCGCGTCAACGCTGTTGCACCGGGGGCGATTGATACCGATATGCTGCGGGTGTTTCGTCCTGAGGAGCTGGAAGCGCTCACTGACGAAATTCCAGCCGGCCGGCTCGGCACCCCGGATGAGGTGGCGGAAACGGTGGCGTTTTTGCTGTCTGATGCCGCTTCGTATATTACCGGCCAAGTCATTTCCGTCAACGGCGGCTGGTATTGTTGAACGTATATTTTCCGGTTCGGCAGGCAAACTATCCTTGAAACATTCAACAAGGAGGGATTGACATGTCGGTACTGGATAACTTTGAACAATGGAAAGACTTTTTGGCGGAACGTTTAGAACAAGCGCAACAGCAAGGATTGACCCAGCAAGTGATCACAGATGTCGCTTACCAAATCGGGGATTATTTGGCGAAACACGTCGACCCGAAAAACCCGGAAGAACGGGTGCTCGCTGATCTTTGGAGCGTCGCGGATGAAAAAGAGCAGCACGCCCTTGCCAACATGATGGTCAAGCTGGTCCAACAAAAATAATCACCCGGTAAAAGAGAGGGGCCTCCCTCTCTTTTTTCGTCCTCCTTTTCGGTTGCTTTTCCATTTATAATTATAGTAGTATGAACTTAGCATAAGGCGTTCGTGCGGACACCGGCAAGGGAGGAGACGGGATGGGCAAGCAGGAATGGTACTTGGAATATGAAATTCATGTCAACCGCCCGGGGTTGCTTGGCGACGTTGCTTCGCTACTCGGTATGTTGTCCATTAACATCGTGACGATCAACGGTGTCCGGGATTCGCGCCGCGGCATGTTGCTTTTGTGCGACAATAACGAGCAAATTGAACGGTTGGCGACGATCTTGCGGACGATGGACAACATTACGGTGACGAAGCTGCGCCAGCCGAAGCTGCTCGACCGCCTCGCTGTCCGCCACGGCCGTTATATCCAGCGCGATGCCGATGACAAAAAAACGTTCCGCTTCGTCCGTGATGAACTTGGACTGCTTGTCGATTTTATGGCGGAACTTTTTAAAGAAAAAGGGCATAAGCTAATCGGCATCCGCGGGATGCCGCGCGTCGGCAAGACAGAGTCGATCGTCGCCGCCAGCGTGTGCGCCAACAAACGATGGCTGTTTGTTTCATCGACGCTGATTAAACAGACGGTTCGCACGCAGTTGATGGAAGATGAGTATAGCGAGGACAACATTTTCATTATCGACGGCATCGTCTCAACGCGCCGCGGGAACGAGCAGCACTGGCAGCTCATCCGTGAGCTCATGCGCCTTGAGGCGACGAAAGTCGTGGAGCATCCGGACATGTTTGTTCGCCATACGGAATACACGCTCGATGATTTTGATTATATGATTGAGTTGCGCCATGAACCGGACGAAGATATTTCCTACGAAGCGATTGACCGCCCGTCCTTGTTGGGCGATGACGGGTTTTCCGAATTTGGGTTTTAATTTAAAAAAGTGGAAGGTGTTGGCCGTTGACGGAACTAGGAAAACGTTTGCGGGAAGCACGGGAAGAAAAAAAGATGAGTTTGGACGAGCTGCAGGAGATGACGAAAATTCAAAAGCGGTATTTGATCGGCATCGAAGAAGGCAACTATGCCATCATGCCTGGAAATTTTTATGTGCGTGCCTTCATCCGGCAATATGCTGAAGCGGTCGGGCTTGATCCGGATGAGCTGTTTGAACAGTATAAACAGGACATTCCCCAGTCTTATCAAGATGACATTCCGCAGACGCTGTCGCGCGTGAAGACGCGCCAGCAACTGTCTGCCGAGGGGGCGAAATGGCTCGATTGGCTGCCGAAAGTGATTGTCGCGGCGGTCGTCATCGGGGCGGCTGTCCTCGTTTGGGTGCTGCTCCAGCACGGCTCCGCAAATGAGCCGCCGACAAAGACAAGCCCAAAAACAGCGGAGGTCGAAAAGCCGAAACATTCGCCGCTTGAGCAAGCGAAACAAAAGCAGCCGGCGAAGGAAACGGACGAGAAGGCAACGAAGGAAAACGGGCAGCAAAATGAACAGCCAGCGCCGACTGGCGAAGAAGAACAGCCGGCTGCGGCGATGAATGTGACGGAAAAGCGCGGCAACACGGCGACGATTGAAGTCGAAAGCTCCGGCGCGTTTTCCATCGAGCTTTCATCCAAAGGAACGTCATGGGTTGAAGTATACAATACGAAAGGCCATACGTTTTACCGCGGAAACTTGACAAGCGGGCAGACGAAAACGTTCGATCTGTCGGCCGAAAGCGAAGTATGGGTGAAAATCGGGCGTACGCTGGACGTCGACATGAAGGTAAACGGCCAGCCGTTTGCCTATCCGTTTGCCCCGAAAGAGGAAGTATACCAAAAGCTGCATTTCGTGTTGAAGAAATGATGGAACAGGGCGCTTTTCCGCAGGAAGGCGCCTGCTTTTCGCACGGACTGAACGATGTTGAATGAGCGGAGGTATTTGTGGTGAACTTGCCGAATAAAATTACGGTAGCGCGCATTATGCTCATCCCGTTTTTCTTGATCGTGATGCTCGTTCCGTTCGGGTGGGGAAGCATCCAAATCGGCGGGACAGAGCTTCCGGTTGCCCATCTTGCCGGCGCGCTCATTTTCATCATCGCCTCAGCGACGGACTGGATCGATGGCTACTATGCCCGCAAATACGGGTTGGTGACGAATTTAGGAAAATTTTTAGATCCGCTTGCCGATAAATTGCTTGTGTCGGCGGCGCTGATCGTGCTTGTCGAGTTCGGGGCCGTTCCGGCGTGGATGGTGATTGTCATCATCAGCCGCGAGTTTGCCGTCACCGGCTTGCGGCTCGTGCTTGCCGGCGAAGGGGAAGTCGTCGCTGCCAACATGCTTGGCAAAATCAAGACATGGACGCAAATTGTCGCCATTTCCGCTTTATTGTTACATAACTTCCCATTCTCGCTCATTTCGTTTCCGTTCGCTGAATTGGCGCTGTGGGTGGCGGTCATTTTCACGATTTGGTCTGGCTGGGATTATTTTGCGAAAAATAGACATGCGTTTTCCCATTCGAAATAGCCGGCCACAAAGGGGGAGAAAAGTCTGTTGAACGCGGAGATCATTGCCGTTGGCTCTGAGCTGTTGCTTGGGCAAATCGCCAATACGAACGCCCAGTTTTTGTCGCAGCAGCTGGCGATGCTTGGCATTAACGTCTATTTCCATACCGTCGTCGGCGACAACGCTGGCCGCCTTGAGCAGGCGGTGAAAACGGCGCAAACAAGAGCGAACCTCATCATTTTCACCGGCGGCCTCGGCCCGACGAAAGACGATTTAACGAAAGAGACGATCGCCCGTTTGCTTGGCCGCCGGCTCGTGATCGACGAGGAAGCGCTCCGAGCGATTGAGGTGTATTTTGCCCGCACAAACCGGCCGATGACAGAAAACAATAAAAAGCAGGCGCTCGTCTTGGAAGGATCGACGGTGCTGAAAAACGAGCACGGCATGGCGCCAGGGATGGCGCTTGTGGCAGACGGCATTACGTACATGCTGCTGCCCGGGCCGCCGAAAGAAATGCGGCCGATGTTCAAAAAATACGGAAACGCCTTTTTGCGCCGTACGTTTTCGCTTTCCGAGCGCATCGAGTCGCGCGTGCTCCGCTTTTTTGGCATCGGTGAATCAGCGCTCGAGACGGCGATTGCGGATTTGATCGACGCCCAGTCGAATCCGACGATCGCGCCGCTGGCCGGCGACGGTGAAGTGACGCTTCGTCTGACAGCGAAGCATCAGGATGAGGCGGAGGCGAAGCGGCTTCTTGACGAAGTGGAAGCGGCCATTTTGGCGCGCGTCGGCCGCCACTGCTACGGATATAACGATGAAACGTTGTTTACAAAGACGCTCGAGCGGTTAAAAGAAAGAGGATGGACGATCGCGTCGGCTGAAAGTTTGACCGGCGGCTTTTTCCTCGAACAGCTCACCGCCATCCCCGGCGCGTCGCAAGTCGTGCAGGGCGGTGTCGTCTGCTACACAAACGGCGTCAAAGAACAGGTGCTTGGCATACCGCGCTCGCTGCTTGAGGCAGAAGGGGCGGTGAGCGAGCCGTGCGCCCGTTTGCTTGCTGAAAACGTCCGCGCGATGTGCGATGCGGATATCGGCATCAGCTTCACCGGCGTGGCCGGACCCGATCCGCTTGAGGGCCACCCGCCCGGCACCGTGTATATCGGCATCGCCGTCCGCGGGCGCGATGCGGCTGTCCACCGTCTGACGCTTTCCGGCACGCGTGATGCCATTCGCATCCGCACCGCCAAATACGGCTGTTTTTTTCTGCTTGAGATGCTCGCGGCCGACGGCTGATCGGCCGCCCCTTTCCTTCTCCATTCCCCACCGCACATCATTTTGTCCACCGCATCAGTATGGCGATTGTTGCTAGTTTCTCCACCGAAAAAACGAATGGACGTTCGTTTTTTGCTTGGCAATGGCCGCAAAACGCGGTATAGTATAAGTAGTCCTAGAATAAGGAGGAGTAGGTTAGTGAACCAAGATCGTCAAGCTGCATTGGAGCAGGCATTAAAACAAATTGAACGACAGTTTGGCAAGGGGGCCATCATGAAGCTCGGCGAGCAAGTCGACCGCAAAGTGTCGGTCGTGCCGAGCGGTTCGCTGGCGCTCGACATCGCGTTAGGCGTCGGCGGCTATCCGCGCGGGCGGATTGTGGAAATTTACGGCCCGGAATCGTCCGGGAAAACGACCGTTGCCCTTCACGCGATCGCGGAAGTGCAAAAGCGGGGCGGGCAAGCAGCTTTCATCGACGCAGAGCACGGTGCGACCTGTTGCTGACTGAAGTATGGCGGAAACGCCGTGCGAAAAGTCAGCGGGACTGAGCATGAGTAGGTCCTAACTGCATCACCGAGAGCTCGGTGAAAATCCGAGACGGGAATGAAGGTTGGCATTCCCGCCCTAATACCCCGACGTGCGGTCATGGTGCGCAACATGGCTGTACGAAGCTCGGAGAGGACGGCGAAAAGCAGACCTGAGAAGCGGTTAGCGAAGTAGCCGGGGGTCCATAAAGCTCCTATGGCTAGAGAACGCATAGCGTTGGAACGAACCACCGGAAGTACGGCTCGTAAGGCGTGGGGCGCCGAAAAAAGAAGGCGCTCACCTCCTAAGTGAGGTTCAGCCCTGGATGAGGTATTCGTGTTTGCCGAGTCTGGATTGATCCCGTAGAGGATCTTTGCCTTGAGCCCTCCAACCATGGGCAGAAAGGCGGCTGACGGGTCAGAGGTGGAGCCTAAGGGAGCATGCAAGGATAGGTGATGCGGTACAGGTGAACCACCCCAGCGGATGCCAAGGGATGCGCATCCCGATGCCGCTAAGCAGGAGGAAATGACTGCTGAAGGGGTGGGGCAGCAGCCCGTAGTAGTGATGAAGCAGGGTAACTCCTGCGGAGCGAAGGGGCATAGTCGAGTACCCTAGGTTACTAACCCAGACAATGATTAGGAAGCCGTGAGGAAATCCGTAAGGGTTTCGGTGAGCAAAACTGACTAAAAACGTGTATGGTACAAATCCGCTAGAAAGGATTTGATACTATCAACCAAACGTTTCAAGAACTAATCATTCCTAGGTCGGAGCAGGAATTCCGCGACCTACAAGACAAGGTGTACGCCATTACAAAGGAATGTCTGGAAAAAGGTGATGTTCCAAGATTTAAGGGATTGGTCGAAATAGCAAGCAGCGATGTCGTGATCGTATCCGCCATTCACAAAATCAAATCAAACCAAGGAAATAGTACAGCGGGTACAGATGGGAAAACCATCAGCGACATACTAACGCTGAACTATGACGAAGCGATAAACTTCGTTAAAAGATGCTTTAAGAAATATACACCTAACCCGATCAGAAGGGTCCATATCCCAAAACCCGGGAAAAAGGAAAAGAGACCTTTAGGCATTCTGACGATCGCAGACCGAATAATCCAAGAATGTGTGAGGATGGTCATTGAACCAATTCTTGAAGCACAATTTTTTCAACACTCATATGGGTTCAGACCCTACCGAGACGCAAAACAAGCCATCGAAAGATGTGTATTTATATGTAACCGAATAGGGTACAATTGGGTGATAGAGGGAGATATAAAAGGTTTCTTCGATAACGTGAACCACACTATCCTGATCAAGCAGCTTTGGCACATGGGTATACGTGATAGACGAATGCTCATGATTATCAAAGCCATGCTGAAAGCAGGAGTTATAAAAGAAACCAAGATAAATGAAATGGGCACGCCACAAGGTGGAATTATCTCCCCACTATTAGCCAATGTGTATCTTCATAAACTCGACCAATGGATAACAAGAGAATGGGAAGAGAAGAAAATGCGAAATGGTACAACCATTCGCACGGCAAAATACAAGTCCCTCCGAGATCACTCAACAATAACCAAACCAGAGTTCTACGTAAGATACGCAGACGACTGGGTACTGTTCACCAATAGCAGGGGGAATGCCGAAAAATGGAAATATCGAATCAAGAAATATCTAAAAGAAAACCTTAAACTTGAACTATCCGATGACAAAACACTCATAACCAACATTAAGAAGAAACCAATGAAATTCCTAGGTTTCAAAATTAAAATGATACCACACGGTAAAGGTGGAAAATACATCGGATACGCGAGTGCAGACACGGAAAAAATTAAAGGGAAAGTTGAACAGATCAGGAAAGATCTGCGTAAACTAAAATTCGCCACGAATCAAGAATGGCTTATAACGGACATCAACCGAATTAACAGTAAAATTAGAGGTATCATTAATTATTACTCAAGTGCTCCTAGCGTCAACAGAGATGTAAGGCCATTTAAGGAAAAACTTAAATATGCGTCCTACAAAGCACTAAAGAGATATGGAGCGAAATGGATACCTGCTAATCAATGCTACAACTTAGCACCCCTGTACCCAGATAGAACAGAACAAGTGCCTGCAATCAAAATAAATGGAAGATGGCTTGGTATAATGAGTATTGGGTTCGCAACTTGGATTAAAACAAACCAGAAAAATCAGAAGGAAACACCATACACAGCGGAAGGAAGAAGAATTAGGCTTCAAAACACGGGTAAGAAGCCGCTGACCGTAAGAGCACAATGGTTATTAGACAGTGGTTACCTAAACCTAATTCAAGGAGTTAAGTCTAGTAAAATTTACAACTTCGAATTCTTCATGAATCGGTGTTATGCGTTTAACAGAGATAAAGGAAAATGTAAAATATGTGGTGACATTCTGCAGCCATTTAACACTAGAACCCACCATATCAATACGAAACTTCCGCTGAACGAAATTAATAAGGTAAGCAATCTCGTAACGGTCTGCGACAAATGTCATACATTGATCCATTTAAAGGATCTAAGTGATGTCAACCTCAGTCGCTTAAAAACAAACGCAATAAGGAAACTCGAGGAATACAGAAAGTGCGTACACTAGTAAAGTCTAGAGCGGATTAGTAACCGGGGTACTCGATGGAACGCCGTGTGCGGGGAAACTCGCACGCACGGTGTGAAGCGGGGGAAAATAGCCCCTCCGGGTAATGCCGAGGGTGACTATTACCTATCGCTATCGCTCGACCCCATCTATGCACAAAAATTAGGGGTCAATATCGATGAATTGCTGCTTTCCCAGCCTGACACGGGCGAGCAGGCGCTCGAAATCGCGGAAGCGCTCGTGCGAAGCGGCGCGGTCGATATTATCGTCATCGACTCGGTGGCGGCGCTTGTGCCGAAAGCGGAAATTGAAGGGGAGATGGGCGACGCCCATGTCGGCTTGCAAGCGCGGCTTATGTCCCAGGCGCTTCGCAAGCTGTCTGGCGCCATTAACAAATCGAAAACGATCGCCATCTTCATCAACCAAATTCGCGAAAAAGTGGGCGTCATGTTCGGCAATCCCGAGACAACGCCGGGCGGTCGGGCGCTCAAGTTTTACGCTTCTGTCCGTCTAGAGGTGCGCCGCGCTGAGCAAATTAAGCAAGGCAATGATATGGTCGGCAACAAGACGAAAATCAAAGTCGTCAAAAACAAAGTGGCGCCGCCATTTAAAACGGCTGACGTCGACATTATGTACGGCGAAGGCATTTCCCGCGAAGGGGAAATTCTCGACATGGCGTCCGAATTGGACATCGTGCAAAAAAGCGGTTCGTGGTATTCGTACAAAGACGAGCGGCTTGGCCAAGGGCGGGAAAACGCGAAGCAATTTTTGAAGGAAAACCCGCACATCGCTGATGAGATCGCCCGCGCCATCCGCCAGCATTACGGCATCGACGTTGAAGAGGAAACGAGCGAACCGCAGCAAGACGGGTTCGGATTGCTTGAAGAATAACGGCACAAGGCGTCCTGGCAAGCGGCCGGGGCGCCTTTTTCCATCCGTTCGGCCTGCAAGGAGAGCGGTAAGCCTAAAAAAGACGGCGTGCGGAACGGTCTTGTTCCGTTGTCATCCTCTAGGCGCGTGGGTGTAATATCTTGACAATTCCTATTGCCGCCTTTACAATGAACATGTATATTTGTCCATACGCGCGGCAGGGCCATACGCCCGCCCGCTGCGGCGGACCGCCTTCGTGCGGAAGGCTGCGCGGGCGATTGCTATGCCAAGCGACTGAGCTAATGGATTGAAAACGGGAATGTCCATCTGCGCCGGTCATGGCGGTGAGAAGAGAGAGCGAAAGGAAACCGAACAGCAAGAGGAGGTGAAACGATGGGTTCGATCATCATCTCCGCTTTGCTTGCCTTAGTCATTGGTGCCGTTGTTGGCTTTTTTGTTCGCAAATCGATTGCCGAAGCGAAAATCGGCGGGGCGAAAGCCGCTGCCGAACAGCTGATTGAGGAGGCGAAACGCGAGGCGGACGCCTTGAAAAAAGAGGCGCTTCTCGAAGCGAAAGACGAGATTCATAAACTGCGTACGGAGGCGGAGCGTGATATCCGCGACCGGAGAAGCGAGCTCCAAAAACAAGAAAACCGCCTGATGCAAAAGGAGGAAAATCTCGACCGCAAAGATGAAGCGCTCAACAAACGTGAGGCGTTGCTTGAGGCAAAGGAAGAAGCGTTGAACGAAAGACAACAGCATATTGAACAAATGGAAAGCAAAGTGGAAGCGCTCGTCAAACAACAACAAGCCGAACTTGAACGCATTTCCGGCCTGACGCGCGACGATGCCCGCCAGCTCATTTTAGAGCGCGTTGAGAAAGAGCTGTCGCATGAGATTGCGATGATGATCAAAGAGGCGGAAACGCGGGCGAAAGAGGAGGCAGACAAACGGGCAAAGGCGATTTTGTCGCTTGCCATCCAACGTTGCGCCGCCGACCATGTCGCCGAAACGACGGTTTCCGTCGTCAATTTGCCAAACGACGAAATGAAAGGGCGGATCATCGGGCGCGAAGGGCGGAACATCCGCACGCTCGAGACGTTGACCGGCATCGATTTGATCATCGACGATACGCCGGAAGCGGTCATTTTGTCCGGATTTGACCCGATTCGCCGCGAGACGGCGCGCATCGCGCTCGATAAGCTTGTGCAAGATGGCCGTATCCATCCAGCGCGCATTGAGGAAATGGTCGAAAAGGCGCGCCGCGAAGTGGATGAGCATATCCGCGAAGTCGGCGAACAGACGACGTTTGAAGTCGGCGTTCACGGCTTACATCCGGATTTGATCAAAATTTTAGGGCGGCTCAAGTTCCGAACGAGCTACGGACAAAACGTGCTGAAACATTCGGTGGAAGTGGCGTTTTTAGCCGGACTGATGGCGGCCGAGCTAGGGGAGGACGAAATGCTGGCGCGCCGGGCCGGCTTGCTTCATGACATTGGCAAAGCGATCGACCACGAAGTGGAAGGAAGCCATGTGGAAATCGGCGTTGAGCTGGCGACGAAGTATAAAGAACATCCGGTCGTCATCAACAGCATCGCTTCCCACCATGGCGATACGGAACCGACGTCGGTCATCGCTGTGCTCGTCGCGGCGGCCGATGCGCTGTCGGCGGCGCGGCCGGGAGCGCGCAGCGAAACGCTGGAAAACTATATCCGTCGTCTAGAGAAGCTTGAAGAAATCGCCGAATCGTACGAAGGCGTGGAAAAATCGTACGCCATTCAAGCTGGGCGTGAAGTGCGCATTATGGTCAAACCAGATATGATCGACGATTTGGAAGCGCACCGGCTGGCGCGTGACATCCGCAAACGAATCGAAGAAGAGCTCGATTACCCGGGTCATATTAAAGTGACGGTCATCCGCGAAACGCGGGCGGTCGAATACGCGAAATAAAGTGGCTATTGCCACTTTCTTTTTTTGTGCGTAAAATAGGAGGGTATAGCGATGCGGAGATAGATGCAAGGCGATATGTTTCGTTTAGAAAGGGATCAAGGATGAGAATTTTATTTATCGGCGACGTCGTCGGTTTGCCGGGGCAAAAAATGGTGGAGCACTATTTGCCAAAGCTGAAGGAAAAACATCGGCCGGACGTTGTGGTGATCAACGGCGAAAACGCCGCCGGCGGGAAAGGAATCACCGAGCCGATTTATCGGACGCTTCTCTCTTGGGGGGCTCATGTGATCACGTTGGGCAATCACGCATGGGACAAACGCGATATTTTTGAGTTTATCGACCAAGCGAAGGCGCTGATCCGCCCGGCGAATTACCCGCCCGGCACGCCGGGAAAAGGCATCGCCTTTGTGCCGACCGAGCATGGCGAAGCGGCGGTCATCAATTTGCAAGGGCGGGCGTTTTTGCCGGCGATTGACTGCCCATTTCAAAAGGCGGACGAATTGATCGCCGCCGCCTCCGCGCGCACGCCGGTCATCATCATCGATTTCCATGCCGAGGCGACGAGTGAAAAACAGGCGATGGGCTGGTACTTAGACGGCCGCGTATCCGCGGTCATCGGCACGCATACACACGTCCAGACGGCCGATAACCGCATTTTGCCAAGAGGGACGGCGTACATTACCGACGTTGGCATGACCGGTCCATACGACGGCATTTTAGGCGTCGATCGAGAGGCGGTGCTGCGCAAATTTTTAACCGGGCTGCCAGTTCGTTTCGACGTCAAGGAAGGACGAAGCCAATTGAATGCCGTCTTTGTTGATGTCGACGAAAAAAGCGGACGGGCGTTTCGCATTGAACGGTTGATCATTAACGATGACCACCCTTATTTTGAATAGTCCATCTTTTAAAAATTTTTTAAAATGTCCTCCTCCCATGCAGGAATAGTTGTCGAAACAGTGAATATAGTTACAATGAAGACCTTTTACCGAAATCATTTTCCAAGGAAACGAGGGAGGAGCTAGGAATGGAAATATTAAAAGTTTCAGCAAAATCGAATCCGAACTCTGTAGCTGGTGCACTTGCCGGGGTGCTGCGCGAGCGCGGCGCGGCGGAAATTCAAGCTATCGGCGCAGGTGCATTGAACCAAGCCGTTAAAGCAGTAGCGATCGCACGAGGGTTTGTGGCACCGAGCGGCATGGACTTGATTTGCATTCCGGCGTTTACGGATATTATCATCGACGGAGAAGAGCGGACAGCGATCAAATTGATTGTCGAACCTCGTTAACTGGATGATCAGACAATGGCGGCTATAACCTGTTGGCGCCTTCGGCTGCGAAGGCAGGCAGGTTATTTTTGCTTTTTCAAGGGGGGAACGGAATGATCTTCGATGCACATTGCGATGTGTTGATGAAGTTATGGCAAGATCGGTCTCTGTCGTTTTACGACGGAGCTTCGCTTCACGTCACTCTTTCCGGGATGGCGGAAGCAGGGGTGAAAGTGCAATGCTTTGCCATCTACATACCGGAAACGGTGCCGGAGGAAGCCCGGTTCACTGTTGCGCTGGAGATGGTGGATATCTTCTTTACCCATGTGATCGAGGCGTTTCCGTCTGTGAAGTTCGTGCGGACGAGACGGGATATCGCCGCCCTAAAAAAAGAGGAAGTCGGCGCCATGTTGACGCTGGAAGGGTGCGACGCCATCGGCGCCAACCTTGTCAAGCTAAAGACGCTCCTCCGCCTCGGCGTCGCTTCCGTAGGGTTGACATGGAACTTCCCGAACGCTGTTGCTGACGGAGCGTGGGAGAAGCGCGGCGCCGGGCTGACGGCGTTTGGCCGGCAAGTCGTTGCGCTTCTTAATGAAGCAAAACGATGGGTCGATGTGTCCCACTTATCGGAGAAAGCGTTTTGGGATGTCATCGAGATGGCTCGGTTCCCCATCGCTTCCCATTCCAACGTGCATCGTCTATGCCCGCATCCACGCAACTTAACCGACGAGCAGATTAAAGCGTTGATCGAAAAAGACGGCATGATCGGCATTAATTTCGTTCCGTATTTTTTGACGGCGAAGAAAAACGAGGCGATGATCGCTGATGTGCTTCGCCATCTCGACCATATATGCGCGCTCGGGGGGGAAAACAACGTCGGGTTCGGTTCCGACTTCGATGGCATCACGGAGACGGTCGCCGGCCTTGGAACGGTAAGGGAATATGCGCGGCTTGTCAACGAGTTGTACAAGCATTACTCCACCGAGCAAGTATCCCGCTTTTTATTCGGCAACTTCTACGCCCATTTGCCGGAGTGACGAATATCACGGAGTATCGGCTCTGCGTATCCTAGAATAGAAGACAGGGCATAGGCGGCGCCGGCTGAAAAAGGCGTCCAAAATGGTAGTTTCCTTGTCAGAAAAGTGGTACAATAGTAGCGAAAGGCTGGAGTGAATATAAAGGGGTGTAATGCATGATCGAACAGCTGTCATGGAAGGTAGGCGGCCAGCAAGGGGAAGGAATTGAAAGTACAGGGGAAATTTTCTCCACAGCGCTGAACCGCCTCGGATATTACTTATATGGATACCGCCATTTTTCTTCACGCATCAAAGGGGGTCATACGAACAACAAAATTCGCGTCAGCACAAAACCGGTGCGGGCGGTCGCTGATGATTTGGACATCTTGGTGGCGTTCGACCAAGAGACGATCGACTTCAACTTCCACGAGCTGCGTGACGGCGGCATCGTCATTGCGGACGCCAAATTCAATCCGGTGATTCCGGAAGGAAAAGGAGTGGCGCTTTACGCCGTTCCGTTCACCGATATCGCCACACAGCTTGGCAATCCGCTGATGAAAAACATGGTTGCCATCGGCGCGACAAGTGCGGTGCTCGATTTGGACGCCGCCGTGTTCGAAAGTGTTGTCGTTGATACATTTGGGCGCAAAGGGGCGCAAGTCGTTGAGAAAAACATGGAAGCGATTCGCGCTGGAGCGCAATATATGAAAGAGCTGCTCGATGGTTCGAAGAAAACGATGAAACTAGCCAAAGCCGACGGCAAACGGCGGATGTTCATGATTGGCAACGATGCCATCGCCTTGGGCGCCATTGCCGGCGGGGCGCGCTTTATGGCCGCCTATCCGATCACCCCAGCTTCGGAGATTATGGAGTATTTGATTAAAAAGCTGCCTGATTTTGGGGGCGCGGTCATCCAGACAGAAGATGAAATCGCAGCCTGTACGATGGCGATCGGCGCCAACTATGCGGGCGTGCGGGCGTTCACCGCTTCCGCCGGACCCGGGTTGTCGCTTATGGCCGAAGCGATTGGACTGGCCGGGATGACGGAAACACCGCTTGTTGTCGTCGATACGCAGCGGGGCGGCCCAAGCACCGGCTTGCCGACAAAGCAAGAGCAGTCGGATTTGCTCGCGATGATCTATGGCACGCACGGGGAAATTCCCAAAATTGTCATGGCGCCAAGCACGGTCGAAGAAGCGTTTTACGATATGGCGGAAGCGTTCAACTTAGCTGAGGAATACCAATGCCCGGTCATTTTCCTGTCGGATTTGCAGCTGTCGCTCGGCAAGCAGACGGTTGAGCCGCTTGATTACGAGCGGATCGAGATCCGCCGCGGCAAGCTGATGAATGGTGAACTGCCGCCGCTTCCGGACAAAGACAACTTCAAACGGTATGAAATCACGCCGGACGGTGTTTCGCCGCGGGTGCTGCCGGGAATGAAATATGGCATCCACCATGTCACCGGGGTCGAACACGCCGAAACAGGCCGCCCGTCAGAGACGGCGGCAAACCGCCGGGCGCAAATGGAAAAACGGATGCGCAAACTCGAGCACATCCACTTCCCGACGCCGGTGCACAAGCAACTCCGCCACGAAGAACCGGATTTGCTCCTTGTTGGCTTTTTATCGACGCGCGGAGCCATTGAAGAAGCGATGGAGCGGCTCGAGCAAGATGGCGTCAAAGTCAACCATGCGCACATCCGTCTGCTTCATCCGTTCCCGGTTGACGACGTGCGGCCGCTTGTCGAGAAAGCGAAACGAGTCGTCGTCGTCGAGCAAAACGCCACCGGGCAGCTGGCGAACTTGTTGAAAATGAACGTCGGGCACGCTGATAAAATCGCCAGCGTCTTAAAATTCGACGGCAATCCGTTCTTGCCGGGCGACGTCTATACTAAATGCAAGGAGTTGTTAGCGCAATGGCCACCTTTAAAGATTTCCGCAATGATGTGAAACCGAACTGGTGTCCGGGATGCGGCGACTTTTCCGTGCAGGCCGCCATCCAGCGCGCGGCCGCCAATCTCGGGTTGGAGCCGCACGAACTCGCGGTCATTTCCGGGATCGGCTGCTCGGGCCGCATTTCCGGCTACATTCACTCTTACGGCTTTCACGGCACGCACGGCCGTGTTTTGCCGCTGGCGCAAGGAGTGAAAATGGCGAACCGCGATTTGACGGTCATCGCCGCCGGCGGGGATGGCGACGGATTCGCGATCGGCATGGGGCACACGGTTCATGCCATTCGCCGCAACATCGACATCACATACATCGTCATGGACAACCAAATTTACGGGTTGACGAAAGGACAAACATCGCCGCGCAGTGCTGCCGGCTTCCAAACAAAAAGCACGCCGCACGGGTCGATCGAGCCGGCTTTATCGCCGCTCGAAATCGCGTTAAGCGCCGGAGCGACGTTTGTCGCGCAAGGTTTCTCAAGCGATTTAAAAGAATTGACGAGCTTGATTGAGGAAGGCGTCAAGCATACAGGATTTGCGCTCATCAACGTCTTCAGCCCGTGCGTGACGTACAACAAAGTGAATACGTACGAGTGGTTCAAAGAGCGGCTCATCAAGGTGAGCGACATCGAAGGATACGACCCGTCCGACCGGGAGATGGCGATGCAGACGGTCATGAAATACGATGGTCTCGTCACCGGGATCATTTATCAAAACAAAGAACAAAAGTCGTACCAAGAGCTTGTGCCAGGCTACAGCGAGGCGCCGCTTGCCGAGGCGGAGCTGAAAATGAGCAAAGAAAAGTTCGCCGAACTCGTAGCAGAGTTTATGTAAAAATGGAAACCATTTGCACCCGATGGAGGCTTGCCTCATTGGGTGTTTTTTGTTATCATGACATGTTCCGGTCCTCCGGAACAAACCCCATTGTGTTTCCTTGCCGCTCGCGATATACTATGGTAGTGTGTGGTTGGAAGAAATTTGCCGAGGCGAGGCCGGCTGCACAGAAAAGGCGGCCCTCGTCCTGGAAGATCGAATGATTTTGCGAAGAAAGGAGATTGCTATGAACGAAAAACAACGTTTGGAGCAAACGGGACAAATCAAAACCGAAAGCCATCCAGCGGACAGAAAATCCGCCTTGGACCGGCTGAAAGAAAAAACGACGAAAGACTATGAGAAATATTTCACGAGCGTGTTTCTCCCGCCGAATTTAAAAGAGGCGAAGAAACGCGGCAAAGAGGAAGTCAAGTACGTCAAAGACTTTGCGATTCCTGAAGAGTTTCGCGGCATGGGGCGCGGACGGAAGTTTTACATCCGCACATATGGCTGTCAAATGAATGAGCACGATACGGAAGTGATGGCCGGCATTTTCATGGCCCTCGGCTATGAGCCGACCGACCGTCCGGAAGAGGCAAACGTCATTTTGCTCAACACGTGCGCGATTCGTGAAAACGCGGAAAACAAAGTGTTTGGCGAGCTCGGCTATTTAAAGCCGCTCAAAACGACGAACCCGGACTTATTGCTCGGCGTGTGCGGCTGTATGTCGCAAGAAGAATCGGTTGTCAAGAAAATTTTAAAGCAATACCAATACGTCGACCTTATTTTCGGCACGCACAACATCCATCGCCTGCCGTACATTTTGCATGAGGCATACATGTCGAAAGAAATGGTCGTCGAAGTATGGTCGAAAGAGGGCGACGTTGTTGAAAACTTGCCGAAAGTGCGCAAAGGGAAGATTAAAGCATGGGTCAACATTATGTACGGCTGCGACAAGTTTTGCACGTACTGCATCGTTCCGTACACGCGCGGCAAAGAGCGAAGCCGCCGTCCGGCAGACATCATCCAAGAAGTGCGCCAGCTCGCCGCCCAAGGCTATAAAGAAATTACGCTCCTTGGGCAAAACGTCAACGCTTACGGAAAAGATTTCACCGACATCCAGTACGGCCTTGGCGATTTAATGGATGAGCTGCGCAAAATTGACATTGCGCGCATCCGCTTCACAACAAGCCATCCGCGCGACTTTGACGACCGGCTCATCGAAGTGCTCGCCAAACGCGGCAACTTGGTTGAGCATATCCATTTGCCGGTGCAATCGGGCAGCACGGAAATTTTAAAAATGATGGGCCGCAAATATACGCGCGAGGAGTACTTGGAGCTCGTTCGCAAAATCAAAGCCGCCATTCCGGATGTCGCGTTGACGACGGATATTATCGTCGGCTTCCCGAACGAGACGGACGAGCAGTTTGAAGAAACGCTGTCGCTTTACCGTGAAGTCGAATTTGACTCTGCCTACACGTTCATCTATTCACCGCGCGAAGGCACGCCAGCGGCGAACATGAAGGACAACGTGCCGATGGAAGTGAAAAAAGAGCGGCTCAAGCGTCTCAACGACCTTGTTCAAGAAATCGCGGCCAAGAAAATGAAGCAATACGAAGGGCAAGTCGTCGAAGTGCTTGTGGAAGGCGAAAGCAAAACGAATCCGGATGTATTGGCGGGTTATACGCGCAAAAACAAGCTCGTCCACTTTACGGGTCCGAAGTCGCTCATTGGCCAATTGGTCAACGTGCGCATTACGCAGGCGAAGACGTGGACGCTGACGGGCGAGCTAGTCAATGAAGCGATCGAGGTGAACGAACATGGCAAAATATACGCGGGATGATATCTTGGCCCAGGCGAAGCAGCTGGCGAAAATGATCGCCGAAACGGAAGAAGTCGACTTTTTCAAACGAGCGGAAGAAAAAATCCACCAAAACGAAAAAGTGCGCACGTTGATCAACGAGCTGAAATCGCTGCAAAAGCAAGCGGTCAACCTTCAGCATTACGGAAAACATGAAGCGCTGAAACAGGTTGAGGCCAAAATTGACGCCATTTACGAAGAGTTGTCGCAAATCCCGATCGTCAGCGAATTCCAGCAGTCCCAATCCGATGTGAACGACCTGCTTCAGCTCGTCGCCTCGACGATTTCGAATACGGTGACCGATGAAATTCTCGCTTCGACGGGCGGCGACGTGCTGCGCGGCGAAACCGGCGCCGCGCTTCGCTACCACAAACACGGCGGCTGCCATTAATGGCATGCGGCTCAAAAGCGTCCTTCGGGGCGCTTTTTTCTTATGGGCGCGCTCTCCCTTTCCCCGAACCGCGGGCGGCTATCTGGCGGCAAAAAAGAAGGCACATCGAACGGAGCAGGCGCATACAATGAACTATACGGAATAATGATTCATTTGCTGTGCACATTAGCGGAGATGGCGCATAGGATGAAATGAAGATTCATTTGAGGAGGGTTCCGTTCGATGTCTGAATACAGAGAAATTATTACGAAAGCTGTTGTCGGCAAAGGCCGCAAGTTTACACAATCGACCCATACGGTGACGGCGCCGAACCGCCCGTCAAGCATTCTCGGCTGCTGGATCATCAACCACCGTTATGAAGCGAAAAAATGCGATAAAACGGTCGAAATTCACGGCCATTATGACATCAACGTCTGGTATTCGTACAACCACAATACAAAAACCGAAGTCGTCACCGAAACGGTGTCGTATACGGACGTCGTCAAATTAAAATATCGCGACAAAGATCATTTAATCAGCGATGACACCGATGTCATCGTCCGCGTCATCCAGCAGCCGAACTGCCTCGAATGCACGATTTCGCCAAACGGCAATAAAATCGTCGTCGATGTTGAGCGGGAGTTTGTCGCCGAAGTGATCGGCGAAACGAAGGTGTGCGTTGCCATCAATCCGGAAGGCTGCGGCAAGGACGACGATTTTTGCGACGAGGATGACCTTGATGAAGAATTAGAAGATTTAAGCCCAGATTTGCTGCTTGGCGAAGAAGAATAAAACTAGGAAATTTCTTTCCTAGTTTTTTCTTTTGCCGCTTGTTATAATAGTAGCGCAATCAACGAGCCTTCGGGCCGAAAAGGTTGGGGAGAAGCGATGCCATCGTATACACCGATGATCCAGCAATATTTGCACATTAAAGCGCAATATCCGGACGCGTTTTTATTTTTCCGGCTTGGCGATTTTTACGAACTGTTTTTTGACGACGCCATCAAGGCGGCGCAAGAGCTGGAAATTACGCTCACAAGCCGCGATGGCGGCGGCGATGAACGGGTGCCGATGTGCGGGGTGCCGTACCATTCGGCGCAAGGATATATTGAACAGTTAATCGAAAAGGGATATAAAGTCGCCATTTGCGAACAAGTCGAAGACCCGAAAACGGCCAAAGGCGTCGTTCGCCGCGAAGTGGTGCAGCTGATCACCCCAGGGACGCTCATGGAAGGCAAAGGGCTCACCGAGAAGGAAAACCACTACTTGGCGGCCTTGACGCCGTTTGCTGATGGTACATACGGATTGGCTTACGCCGATTTGTCGACCGGCGAGGTCCGGTTGACGCTTCTTTCTTCGTGGGAGGAAGCGGCAAACGAATTGCACGCCGTTGGAGCGCGGGAGATCATCGTGGCCACAGACAGCGGCGAAGAGTGGGTGCGCGAGCTAAAAGAGCGGTACGGGGCGGCGGTCTCTTATGAGGACGACACATCTCTATGCGACGAATGGAACGGCGTCATCGGCCATGTGGCGCAAGAAAAGCTGCGGACGGCCACAGCCCGCTTGCTTCATTACCTCGTCCGCACGCAAAAGCGGCGGCTCGATCATTTGCAGCCGGCTGAGTTGTATCAAGTTGACCACTATATGAAAATGGACCGACATTCCAAGTTGCATTTGGAATTGGTCGAAACGGTGCGGTCAAAAGGAAGGAAAGGCTCGTTGTTATGGCTTTTGGATGAAACGGTGACCGCGATGGGCGGGCGGCTCTTAAAACAATGGCTCGACCGGCCGCTCATTGATCGGCGCGAAATCGAACGGCGCCTCGATTTTGTGGAAACGTTGAAAACGAGCTATTTTGAACGGCAGGAGTTGCGCGACAGGCTGCGCGGCGTTTACGACATTGAGCGCCTTGTCGGCCGTGTCTCCTACGGCAACGCCAATGCCCGCGATCTCGTGCAGCTGAAAAAGTCGCTTCTTCAAGTGCCGGCGCTCCGCCAGACGGTCGGCGCACTGCCGCTTGCGGAAGCGGACAAGCTGTGCGAGCGCCTTGACCCGTGCGAAGAGCTCGTCGATTTGCTCGAGCGCTCGATTCAAGAACAGCCGCCGCTTTCCGTCAAAGAAGGGAACCTCATCAAAGATGGGTATGACAAGCAACTCGACCGCTACCGCGATGCGAGCCGCAACGGCAAAGCGTGGATCGCGGAACTTGAGGCGAAGGAGCGGGAAGCGACCGGCATCAAATCGCTCAAAGTCGGCTACAACCGAGTGTTTGGCTACTATATTGAAGTGACAAAGCCCAATCTCCCCCTTGTTCCGGAAGGACGTTACGAGCGGAAGCAGACGCTCGCCAACGCCGAGCGCTTTATCACCCCGGAGTTGAAGGAAAAAGAGGCGCTCATTTTAGAAGCGGAAGAAAAAAGCATCGAACTCGAATATGAACTGTTTGTCGCCATTCGCGAGCAGGTGAAGCAATACATCCCGCGCCTGCAGACGTTGGCGAAAGCCATTGCCGAGCTTGATGTGCTTCAATCATTCGCAACGATCAGCGACGAGTATCGCTACGTGCGTCCCCAGTTTTCCACGGAGCGCGTCTTGGTGATTCAAGGCGGCCGCCATCCGGTTGTCGAAAAAGTGCTCGGCGCGCAAATGTACGTGCCGAATGACTGCTACATGAACCGCGAGCGGGAAATGCTGCTCATCACTGGACCGAACATGGCTGGAAAAAGCACGTACATGCGGCAAGTGGCGCTCACCGCCGTCATGGCGCAAATCGGCTGTTTCGTTCCCGCCGAGCGGGCGGTGCTGCCCATTTTTGACCAAGTGTTCACCCGCATCGGCGCTGCTGACGACCTGTCGGCAGGACAAAGCACGTTTATGGTCGAAATGTTGGAGGCGCGCCACGCCATCGCTCATGCGACGCAAAACAGCCTCATTTTGTTTGATGAAATCGGGCGCGGCACATCGACGTACGACGGCATGGCGCTCGCCCAGGCGATCATTGAGTACATTCACGACCATATCGGCGCGAAAACACTATTTAGCACCCACTACCATGAACTCACCGCCTTGGAGCGTTCGCTCCCGCGGCTTTCGAACGTCCATGCCCGCGCCATCGAGGAAAACGGCAAAGTCGTCTTTTTGCATCAAATCGCCGACGGGCCGGCCGACAAGAGCTACGGCATTCACGTGGCTGAGCTGGCTGGGCTGCCGGCTTCGCTCATTGAACGCGCGCGAGCCATTTTAGCGGAACTGGAGAAAGCGGCGGGAAAGCAGGAAGCCGCCGCAGGCAGGATGGACGATGGCGCTTTGGCGGAAGCGAGTTTGGCTGTTCAGGGGAACGAAGCGTTAGACGTCGGCAGCAAGGTTGAGCGCGAGAAGGCCTCCCGTCCGTCAGCCGGCGCGGCGCGGGAGGGCGTTTGGGCGGAAGCGGCGTTTGAGCAGCTGAGCATGTTTCCTGACCTTGCCCCGGCGCCTGTGGAGCCGCCTCTTTCAAGCAAAGAGAAAAAGGCGCTCGCGGCGCTGAAAGAGATCAATTTGCTCGAGATGACGCCGCTTGAGGCGCTCAACAAACTGTATGAACTGCAAAAGCTCCTCAAGTAAAGGAGGGAGGCCCGATGGGACGCATCCGCAAGCTCGATGACCTGCTGGCAAACAAAATCGCCGCCGGCGAGGTCGTCGAGCGGCCGGCTTCGGTCGTCAAGGAGTTGGTGGAAAACGCCATTGATGCCCATAGTACGGTCATCAACATCGAGCTTGAAGAGGCGGGAATGGCGAAAATCCGCGTCATCGACAACGGCGATGGCATGGAGGAAGACGACTGCTTGCTCGCTTTTGAACGCCATGCGACAAGCAAAATTCACAACGAGCACGATTTGTTCCGCATCCGCACGCTCGGGTTCCGCGGTGAGGCGCTGCCGAGCATCGCTTCTGTATCCGAAGTGGAGCTGACGACCGGCACGGGCAGCGGACCGGGAACGAAGCTTGTGCTTCAAGGCGGCGCACTCGTCTCCCGCGAGCGGGCGGCGGGGCGCAAAGGGACGGATATTACCGTATCGAACTTGTTTTTCAACACCCCAGCGCGCTTGAAATATATGAAAACGATCCACACCGAGCTCGGCCATGCGACCGACGTCGTCAACCGGCTGGCGCTTGCCCATCCGGACGTATCATTTCGCCTCCGCCACCAGGGCAAAACATTGCTTGCCACCAATGGCAGCGGCGATGTCCGGCACGTGCTCGCCGCTATTTACGGCGCCGAGACGGCGAAACAAATGATCCCCATCGAAGCGGAATCGCTCGATTTTACCGTTCGCGGCTACATTTCGCCACCTGATGTGACGCGCGCCTCGCGCAACTACATCTCGCTTGTGGTCAACGGCCGCTATGTGCGCAGCGCGCCGCTCATGAAAGCGATTGAAGCCGGCTACCATACGCTCTTGCCGATCGGCCGCTATCCGATTGTGTTTTTATCCATTGAAATGGATCCGGTGCTTGTCGATGTCAACGTCCATCCGGCAAAGCTTGAAGTCCGTTTTAGCAAGGAAACAGAGCTGAATGAGCTCGTCACAGACGCCATCCGTCAGGCATTTCGCGAGCGGACGCTTATTCCGTCCGTATCGGCCGACAGCAAGATGGCAAAACCAAAGGCGGAGCAGGCGGCTTGGACGTTCACTCATCGCGTCCGCGAGCCGTCTATCTTATCGAGCGACATCGGCGGCGGGGAAGATGCGACCACCTCTTTTGCGCCGCTAACAGGTGACGCACCGGCTGAGCGGCCATCCGCGGCTGTGCAGACGGATGAATGTGGAATACCGGACGAACATGGGCCCGCTTTCGAGCAAAAGCAGGAGGAAGAGGTGGGGGAAGAACGTCGTGCCCTCCGCTTGCCGACAGATGGGCAAGCGACGAAGAAACCGGCGGCCAATCGCCTGCCGCCGCTTTATCCGATCGGACAATTGCATGGGACGTACATTTTGGCGGAGAACGAACATGGACTGTATATGATCGATCAGCATGCGGCGCAAGAGCGGATCAACTATGAATATTTCCGGGAAAAACTCGGCGAAGCCACGAAGGAAGTGCAGGAGCTGCTCGTTCCGTTGATGTTTGAATATCCAGCCGACGAGTACGAGCGGATCGCCGCCTGCCGCGATGAGCTGGCGCGCTGCGGCGTGTTTCTTGAACCGTTTGGGCCGCGGGCGTTTCTCGTTCGCTCCCATCCGACGTGGTTTCCGAAAGGGAGAGAAAAGGAAATCATCGAGGAAATGATCGAACAAGTGCTGGCGGCCAAAACGGTTGATGTCAAGCAATTGCGCGAACAAGCGGCGATCTTAATGAGCTGCAAACGCGCCATTAAAGCAAACCGACATTTGCGCCGAGATGAGCTGTTCGCTTTGCTTGAGGCGCTGCGGCAGACGACAGACCCATTTACTTGTCCGCACGGCCGGCCGATCATCGTTCATTTTTCGACATATGAAATTGAAAAACTATTTAAACGGGTGATGTAGCCTGCGCCCCCTTTGCACGGCAAAGGGGGCGCTTTTTGTAATCGTTTTGTAATCTACTTTTATTCTTTCTGTTACAGACGGATTACTTTGATTTTACTATAATAGCTCATGTGCAGGCATACATGGTGAATTTTGTAGAGTGATAGCGAATTTTGTATAAACATGGATACATAAAGATGGAGACAATCGACGTCATAGGGGGATGCAGCATGAAAAAAACAGTGGTATTGACAAGCACGTTGATCGGTTCCCTGTTGGCCGGCCACGCGGCATCGGCGGCGAGCTATACGGTGCAAAAAGGCGATACGCTTTGGAAGATTGCCCGGCAATCCGGCACGACGGTCGCAGCGTTAAAACAAGAAAACGGTTTGTCTTCGGATTTGATTTTTCCCGGACAAGTATTGCAAGTCAACGAGCAGGCAGAATCAGAAGAAATTTCTTCCCGTACGTATACGGTGCAGCCTGGCGATACGTTAAGCGGAATTGCCCGCCAATTTGGCACGACTGTGGATGCGCTGCTCAAGCTCAATCCAAGCATTGCGGATCCAGACTTCATTCGCGCCGGGCAGAAGTTGCAAGTAGCAGGGGGACAGGAACGTTCCAATACATACAATGTAGAGCCGGCGGCCGTGCCGACAAACGGCCGGTATATCGTGCAGGCGGGGGATACGCTGCTTGGGATTGCGAACAAGTTTCAAACGACGGTCGACCGTCTATTGGCACTGAATCCACAAATTACAAACCCGAACACCATCCGCATTGGCCAAGCCATTAAAGTGGCGGGCGGAACGGCTGATGTCTGGGAGGCCAAGCAGCAGGTGTCGGCCGCCAACTCGGCTGCCGCTGAGTCCTCCGCATCGCTTGCCGATCAAATCATCGATATTGCGGAAAAATATTTAGGGGCGCGCTATTTGTATGGAGCAAGCCCGTCGCGCACCGATGTGTTTGACTGCTCATCGTTTACGATGCGCGTTTTTGGCGAAGCCGGCATTTCGCTGCCGCGCACATCCATCGCTCAGGCGCAAGCGGGAAGAACGGTGTCGTTTGGCCAGTTGCAAAAAGGCGATCTCGTCTTTTTTGACACCGATTCAAATGGGACGATCAACCATGTCGGCATTTACGCTGGCAACGGGCAAATGATCAACGCGACCGTTTCGTTGGGTGTTGCGTATTCGTCGCTGACGTCATCCTATTGGAAAACGCGGTATGTAAAAGCGGTTCGGGTGCTTAATTAATAAAAGGACAGCCGAGGGCAGCGTTTTGTTCAGCGCTGCCCCGTCTTTTTTTCAGCGTGAATCGAAACCCAGCCGAATGTACCGATCGGAAATGTGTGCACCGGGCTGCTGACCGCGTTTAACTTGCAGCGCCGCAGTGAGGGTTCCCCTAAATCCTAAACATTTATGGCGATCACAACGGAAATAAAAAGACGGTTGTGGTGTTTTTCCTCTCTCCCCCTTATTGTGCGACGATATCATGGAAGCCGCGTCAGTGGTTTTGGGAATTTCCCGACTTTTCGGGCAACAAGTGCAAATGATTCTGACTTTCGACGCATATCATTTGTGCAATGATTTTTTATCGCGTAAAATAAAATATTCGTAGCTTATCAAAAAGGAGGTTATTTGTATGAACAGCCGCCTATCTGTCATGATCAGCATCGTGCTCGCGATGCTCGTCGCCTCGATGGATACGACGATCATGAACACGACGATGCCGATCATCGCCAAAGAGCTTGGAGGGTTTTCTTTGTACGCCTGGGCGTTTGCGTCATACATGATTACAACGACCGTTCTGTCGCCGATTGCCGGCCGTCTGTCCGACTTGTTTGGCCGCAAAAACGTATTCAGCTTTGGCATCCTGTTATTTTTGATCGGCTCGCTTCTTTGCGGTTTGTCGCAAAATATGGTGCAGCTCGTCCTGTTCCGCGCCATGCAAGGGATCGGCGCCGGGTTTATGATGCCGTTTCCAGCCATTATCGCCGGCGATTTGTTTCCAATGGAAAAGCGTGGAAAGATCCAGGCGTTTTTTACTGCCATGTGGGGCATTTCCGCTGTCTTGGCGCCGCTTTTAGGCTCGCTGTTTGTCGAATACGCGACATGGCGCTGGATTTTTTATGTCAACATTCCCATCTGCTTGCTCTCGCTTGTGACGTTGCTTCCATATAAAGAGGTATATGAACCGAAGCGGGCGGCGGTCGATTACATGGGAGCTATGTTGTTTGCGGTGGCGGTCAGTTTGCTTTTGCTCGTCACCGTTGTTGAACAGGGGCAATGGTGGTACGGGGCGGCCGGTGCGCTCTTGCTTGTTGCGTTTTACGTTTTCGAAAAACGGCAGCCGTCTCCGCTCGTGCCGCTGTCGCTTGTCCAGCACCGGACGCTCAAATGGATGAACATTAACGGCTTTGTCAGTTGCGTCGCGTTGTTTGGAACGTCAAGCTACATCCCGCTCTTTTTGCAAAACGTCGCCCATTTGTCCGTATTTATAAGCGGCGTTGCTTTGCTTGGTTCGTCCATTGGCTGGATGATCGCCGCCGTGCCGGCCGGGAAATGGATTTTGCGCTATGGCTACCGTCCGCTTCTGATCATCGGCAATGTGCTGCTCGTTGCGTCCGGCTTGCTTCTTGCTCTGCTCCGCGAAAGCCACGGGTTTTGGTACGTTTTCTTCGTTATGTTTGTCCAAGGGCTGTCGTTCGGGTTGACGTCGACCGTTGGGATCATCGGTTCGCAGCAGCTTGCCGACGCTCATGAAAAAGGAATTGCGACGTCCTTTTTTATGTTTTGCCGCAATATCGGCACGGCGATCGGCGTGACCGTCATGGGAGCGTTTTTGACGAAGGCGCCGACGTTTATGACCGGCATCCATCATTTGTTTTTATTCGGCCTCATTGGCAGCATCGCAGCGCTTGTCACCTCGCTTTTCATTCATGATGAAGCCGAAGCCGGCCGAAACACGTGGCAGCCGGAAGGAACGGCGTAAGGAGGGAAAGCGGCATGGGTGCGGCCTGTTTGCTCTTTGCGAGTTGACGGTGAAAGAGGAGGCTCATGGAGACAATCCAGTTGGCTTTTTCAATGAAGCAGGCCTTTTCATCAAGATGGCGAAAGCGCAAAAAAAAAATACTAAACATTGTCTGTGATCATCCGATAATGTAGATGGAACAACATACTGATTCACAGACGGAGGATTTGCCAATGAACATGAAAATGACCGTGCGCAAAAAACTGCTGGCTGGGTTTGGCCTTGTCTACGTATTGATTGTATGGCTAGTCGGCTTTTCTTATTACGAAATTTCCAAACTGAACGGTACATATACCGATGTCATTGACAAACGGGTGCCGAAGCTCGTCAACGTCAAGGAGCTGGAGGTGCTCATCCGCCGCCAAGTCGGCAGCATGCGCGGCTATTTGTTGACTGGCGATGAGACGTCAAGGAAAAACTTTGAAAAAGCGCATGAGGAGTACAAGAAAATAAGCGAAAAACTTAGGGCGGAGTTGACGCAAGCCCAAACAAAACAATGGCTGGCTCAGCTTGATTTATTGGAGCAGCAGTTTTACGAACTGGGGCAAAAAACGTTTGATTTAAAGGATCAAAACAAAACGGCGGAATACAATGCACTCATTGTGACGACGGGTCGAGACATTACAAATCAGTTCGATGACGTCGTTTCCCGGCTCATTTCCAGCCAGCAGTCGGAGATGAACAAAGCAAGCAAAAAAGCGGATGATGAAGCTTCGGATGTGCAGAAGTTCATTATCGTTGTGGGCATATTGACCGTGGCGGTCGGCGCGATTGCCAACTATTGGATCAGCCGCTCGCTTTCCCGCCCGCTATTGGCGCTGTCGGAAGCGGCTGGTCGAATCGCTGCCGGCGATTTGACCAAGACGAAAACCGGCGTCCGCAACCGCGACGAAATCGGCGAGCTGGCCGCTTCGTTTGAACAAATGGCCCAAAACTTGCGCGAAGTGCTTCAGGAAGTAGCGCAAAACGCCGAGCAAGTGGCTGCCTCGTCTGAGGAGCTGGCAGCGAGCGCCGAACAGACGAGCAAGGCGACCGAACAAATCGCCATGACGATTCAGGACGTTGCTTCCAGCATGGACAAGCAAATGCAAAGCGTGGAAGAAACGTCCGCCGCCGTCAATGCGGCGTCTGAACAGATCGAGCAAATTTCCGGACGGGCGCAAAGCGTATCCGCCATCGCTAGTGAGGCGTCAAGACAAGCGGCTGAGGGTGGGCAAACGATCGAGGCGGGCGTCGCGCAAATGAACAAAGTGAACAATACGGTTGAGCGGCTGGCTGACCTCATGAAAGGGCTCGGCCACCGTTCCGAGCAAATCGGTTCGATTATCGAAGCAATCCGCAGCATTGCGGCGCAGACGAACTTGCTCGCCTTAAACGCCGCCATTGAGGCGGCGCGCGCCGGCGAGCACGGGCGTGGCTTTGCCGTGGTCGCCGATGAGGTGCGGAAGCTCGCCGAGCAATCGGCGCAATCGGCCCAGCAAATCGCGGAACTGATCGCGGCCATTCAAGAAGAAACGATCCATGCCGTCCAATCGATGGAGTCGGTTGTGAACGAAGTGACGGCCGGAACGAACGTCATTCGCGCCTCGGGTGAAACGTTCGCCCGCATTCGCGCCGCCGTGGACGAAGTGGCGGCGCAAATCCGCGACGTATCGGCCGCTGTTAGCGAGATGGCCTCTTCTTCGGAACAAATTGTGCGCACCGTCCGGCTTGTCGCCGATGTGGCCGAGTCGACATCGGCCGGTGCGCAGGAGGTGTCGGCGGCGACCGAGGAACAGCTGGCGTCGATGCAGGAAATTTCAGCTTCGGCCGCGTCGCTCTCGAAAATGGCGGACGATTTGCAGGCGATTGTCAACAAATTTTCATTATGATGAGCGCCTTTTATGGCGTTCATTTTTTTCCATATGGTTATGGCGAAAGGGAAGAAAGGCGATTTTTCGTGTTGCCACGTATAAAACGATTTGCGGATGGCGAAAACGTATGAAAGAAATTAATTGTTTTCATGGATGACGGTTTTTATGTATAATGTTGGTTGACACAAGTTCAACAATGGAAAGCAGTGACGCGCTATGGCTGAAAAAGTCGCCGTCATCGTCGGGCCGACGGCCGTCGGCAAAACGAAGCTCGGCATCGAGTTGGCGAAAAAGCTGGGTGGAGAGGTCATCAGCGGCGATTCGATGCAAATTTATAAAGGGATGGACATTGGCACGGCGAAAGTGAAGCCCGATGAGATGGAAGGAATCCCGCATCATTTACTGGACATCAAAGAGCCGTGCGAACCGTTTTCCGTCGTCGAATTTCAGCGGCTTTGCCGTACGCTCATCACCGAGATTTCGGCGCGCGGCCGGCTGCCGATCATCGTCGGCGGCACCGGGCTGTACATTCAGGCAGCTCTTTACGATTACCAATTTTCCGCCGCCCCTTCCGATGAAGCGTACCGCCGGGCGCTCAAACAGCTGGCGGCCGAGCAAGGAGCCGAAGCGCTTCACCGCCGGCTTGAGGCCGTTGACCCAACCAGTGCAGCTCGCATTCATCCGCACAACATTCGTCGCGTCATCCGCGCCTTAGAGGTGTACCATTGCACCGGAAAGCCGTTCAGCGAGTGGCAGCAAACAGAAAAGCGGCTTTTGTATGAGGCGGCCATCGTTGGCTTGACGGCGGAGCGGAAGGTACTTTACCGCCGCATCAACGAGCGGGTCGATGAGATGATCGCCGCAGGGTTGATCGAGGAGGCAAGGGCGCTTTATGACCGCGGCCTGCGCGACTGCCAGGCGGTGCAAGCCATCGGCTACAAGGAGCTGTACGACTATTTTGACGGCCGCGTTTCCTTTGATGAAGCGATCGAGCAGCTGAAACAACATTCGCGCCGCTATGCGAAACGGCAGCTCACTTGGTTTCGCAACCAAATGCCGGTGAAATGGTTTGACATGACCGACGCCGAGCAGTTCGCCGCCAAGGTGCAGGAAATTTCTCGCTATGTAGCAGGAAAGCTTCAACTTGAAGCGAATATATAATTATATCCTTAGAGAGAAAAGAGGAGGACGTTTGATGAAAAATACGATCAATATTCAAGACCAGTTTTTAAACCAGCTGCGCAAAGAGGGCATTCAAGTGACCGTCTTCTTATTGAACGGCTTCCAACTGCGCGGGTACATTAAAGGGTTCGACAACTTCACCGTGCTTTTGGAAGTGCAAGGAAAACAACAGCTCATTTACAAGCACGCCATTTCGACGTTTGCGCCGGAGCGGAACATCCATTTTGAAACCGAACAGTAAGACCGACGGTACATATGCCGCCGAAAAAAGGCGCCTTCCTTCGCGGAGGGCGCCTTTTGCCATTTCCCGTTTTCCTTCCGCGCCCGCTATTTGATCGACAAGCTCCTGCGCCACCCGAAGGGAAGTGAGGGACGAGTTGAATTCAGATGCGTAAACCGCTGCTTTTGTGAATAAACATATACAAACTTTTTCCGCTATAGCCGACCTGCTCTCTGTTTGGGCGATTGTCACGGATCGGCGGTGGCGTACGTATACTAGGTAACGAAAAGGCAAGGCGTCAAAAGCCAAGTCGGAACCGGTGCGGATGGCAGAAAACGGGAAGCGAGGTGACGCCCCTTGTCAGAATTGACGATGAACAAGGCGAAAGGGCAAATCAACATCGTGTTGAACTCCAAAACGGTCAACCATTTAGTAAAAGAAGAGCGAAACGACTGGCTCGATGGAGAAGAGCATCAGGCGCTCCGCCATATTCAAAAGGAGCTTGATCAACTGATCGGCCTTGATCATGTCAAAAAAATCATCAAGGAAATTTACGCCTGGCTGTACATCAACCGGCTGCGCAAGGAGAACGGCTTAAAGGCCAACCGCCAGGCGCTCCATATGATTTTCAAAGGCAATCCCGGCACCGGCAAAACGACGGTGGCGCGCTTGCTCGGCAAGCTGTTTTTTGAGATGAACGTGCTGTCCAAAGGGCATTTCATCGAGGCGGAGCGGGCCGATTTGGTCGGAGAGTACATCGGGCATACGGCGAGCAAAACGCGCGATTTGATCAAAAAAGCGCGCGGCGGCATTTTGTTCATCGATGAAGCGTATTCGCTCGCCCGCGGGGGCGAAAAAGATTTCGGCAAAGAAGCGATTGACACGCTTGTCAAAGGGATGGAAGACTATTGCGACGACTTGGTTGTGATTTTGGCCGGCTATCCGAAAGAAATGGACTACTTTTTGTCGCTAAATCCCGGCTTGCCGTCGCGCTTTCCTCTCACGATCGAGTTTCCCGATTATACCGTCGAGGAGCTTGTGCAAATCGCCAAGCAAATGCTGCGCGAACGCGAGTATGAAATGACGCCGGAAGCGGAGCGGAAACTGTACATTCATCTCGAAGGGACGCTGGAAGCGACCGGCCGCCTCAAGTTCAGCAACGGCCGCTATGTGCGCAACTTAATCGAAAAAGCGATCCGCAAGCAGGCGGTCCGCCTTCTTCATGAAGGGCGCTACGACAAAAAAGAGCTGATGACGATTCGTGACCGCGATTTCGTGATTCATGCTTGAACGCTCTCCCACCTACGCTCACGCGTAGAAGTGGGGGTCTTCTCGGCGCGAGATGATAAAAAAGCAAAGGAGGCGCCTCTTTCTTTTTCTTGTCGAAAGAAAGAGGTCTTCCTTATCTTTTTTGTGCCGCAAAAAAGAGGAATGCGATCAAAAAGAGCGAATACATAAACAGCGAGGGCATCATACACCTATTTATCTGAATTATCTGTCTATTGAATCTGCACGCCCTGCGTCCATTCGGAGAAAAGGGGGAAAGGCGCTTGTATGTGACGATTGGGGAGATGTTTTCCCAGACAGCGCGAAAATTTCCAAACCGGGAGGCGGTCGTCGAGGTGACGACTGGACGCCGCTATACGTATGCTGAATGGGAGAGGGAAGTGAACCGGTGGGCAAATGCGTTTCAGGAAGCTGGCGTGCGCAAGGGAGATCGCGTTTCGACCGTTCTGTACAACACGTTTGAATTGGCAACCGCTCTGTTTGCTTGCGCCAAAATCGGTGCCGTGTTCAATCCGATCAACTTTCGGCTGAGGGCGGAAGAAATCGCCTATATTTTGACGGATGCCGAGCCGAAAATCGTGTTGTTTGAACGGGCGGTGGAACCGGAACTTGCCGCGATTCACAGCCGTTTCCCGCACGTGTCATTTTGGTCGATCGACCGCGATCCGCCGCCGTTTGCCAAAAACGCTCACGAGCAGGCCACGCGGGCTGGAGAGGAAGCGCCGCGCGTGCATGTGGAAGAGACTGATCTGTACGCCATTATGTATACAAGCGGCACAACGGGACGTCCAAAAGGAGTGATGCACCGTCACCGCGACATGATCGAGCAAAGCGTCATTTGCCATGGCGTCATGCGCATCCGCGAGACGGATCGCGGGCTGGCGGCAGCGCCGCTGTTCCATTGCGCCGAGCTGCATTGCTGCTTGCTGCCGCGCGTGCATGCCGGAGCGGCGAGCGTCATTTTGCACCATTTTGACGCCAAGCACGTTTTGGAAACGATCGAACGGGAGCGGATTACGATCCTATTCGGAGCCCCAACGATGTGGAACATGATGTTGCAGGAGAATGTAAGCGGTTACGATTTATCTTCGCTTCGCCTCGGCCTATACGGCGCCGCCCCGATGGCGCCAGCGCTTGTCAGGCAGTGCCAAGAGCGGCTCGGCATCGAGCTGATTCAAGCGTACGGCATGACCGAGATGGGGCCGGCGGTGACGTTTTTGCTGGAAGACGAGCAGCTGAAAAAAGCCGGTTCCGCTGGACGCGCCTGCCTGAACCATGAGATCCGCGTCGTCCGCGCGCGTGAAGACGGGCCGTCCGACCCAGATGATGTGCTGCCGCCATATGAAGTCGGTGAAATTGTGATGCGCGGGCCGTGCATGATGGCCGGCTACTACAAGCGCGAGGAAGCGACGGAAAAAGCGTTGTACAAAGGCTGGTATCATTCGGGCGATCTCGGCTACCTTGATGAAGACGGCTACTTGTATGTCGCCGACCGAGTCGATGACATGGTGATCAGCGGCGGGGAAAACGTCTATCCGCGCGAAGTCGAGGACGTGTTGTACGAGCATCCGAAAGTGCTTGATGTCGCTGTGCTCGGCGAGCCGGATGAGCTGTGGGGCGAAAAAGTCGTCGCCTTCGTCGTCAAAAAAGATGACCTCCTGACCGCCGATGAGCTCGAGCAGTTTTGCAAAACGAGCGACCGCCTCGCTCCATACAAACGTCCGCGCGCCTACTATTTCATTGATGCCCTGCCCCGCAACGCGAGCGGGAAAATCCAAAAGTTTTTGCTGCGCGAACAGCTGAAAAAACAGGCGGCGGGCGGAACAGAGAAAAAGTGACCGAACAGAAGAGAGGGATGAACGGGTGACGGCTCGCTATTTGCGTGAGGAGCACCATATGTTCCGCGCGGCGTTTCGCAAGTTTTTGGAAAAAGAAGCGTACCCGCATTATAACGATTGGGAGAAGCGCGGTATCATTCCGCGTTCGTTTTGGGCGAAGATGGGCGAGAACGGCTTTCTTTGCCCGTGGGTCGATGAGAAGTATGGGGGTCTAAACGCCGATTTTGCCTATTCGGTCGTCATCAATGAAGAACTGGAAAAAGTGGGAGCGAGCCTCGTCGGCATCGGCTTGCACAACGACATCGTCACGCCGTATATTGCATCGTACGGAACGGAGGAGCAAAAACAAAAATGGCTGCCAAAATGCGTCACCGGCGAGCTCATCACGGCGATCGCCATGACCGAGCCGGGGGCGGGTTCGGATTTGGCCAACATTTCGACAACGGCAGTAAAAGACGGTGACTACTACATCGTCAACGGACAAAAAACGTTTATCACGAACGGCATTCATGCCGACTTGATCGTCGTCGCCTGCAAAACCGACCCGCACGCGAAACCGCCGCACCGCGGCATCAGCCTGCTCGTCGTGGAGCGGGATACGCCGGGGTTTACGCGCGGTCGGAAGCTCGAGAAAGTCGGGCTGCACGCCCAAGATACCGCCGAACTGTTTTTCCACGATGCGAAAGTGCCGGCGCATAACTTGCTCGGCGAAGAAGGAAGAGGATTTTACTACTTGATGGAAAAGCTCCAGCAGGAGCGGCTCGTTGTCGCCATCGCCGCCCAAACGGCGGCGGAAGTGATGTTCTCCTTGACCAAACAATACGTGAAACAGCGGTCCGCATTCGGCAGGCGGGTGAGCGAGTTTCAAACCGTTCAGTTCCGCCTTGCCGAAATGGCGACCGACATCGCCCTCGGGCGCACGTTTGTCGATCGTGTCATCGAGGAGCATATGGCGGGAAAACAGATCGTCACGGAAGTGTCGATGGCGAAATGGTGGATCACCGAGATGGCGAAACGCGTCGCCGCCGAGGCGATGCAGCTGCACGGCGGCTACGGCTATATGGAGGAGTACGAGATCGCCCGGCGCTATCGCGACATTCCCGTAAGCGCCATTTACGCTGGGACGAACGAGATGATGAAAACAATCATCGCCCGGCAGCTAGATTTGTAGAGAGAGGGAAAGATATGCTTCATGGCATTGTAGTCGTTGATTTTTCCCATTACTTGCCCGGCCCGTTTGCGAGCTGGCGTCTCGCCCAACTAGGAGCGGAAGTCATCAAAATTGAGCCCCCATCCGGCGACCGGCTGCGCCCGTTCGCCGAGGGCCGGTTGTTTGCCGCCTATAACGTCGGTAAACAAAGCGTCGCTCTTGATTTAAAGACGGAGGCGGGACGCGAGCAAGCCCGGCGGCTCGCCGCCCGCGCCGATGTGGTGATCGAAAGCTTCCGCCCGGGAGTGATGGCGCGGCTTGGGCTCGGTTATGACGATATGTGCCGCATGAACGAACAAATCATCTATTGCTCGATCAGCGGCTTCGGTCAACAAAGCGGCCGCTCATTGCTTGGCAGCCATGATTTAAACTATATGGCGCTCTCCGGCTTATTGGCGCAGCTGGCCGATGAACGCGGCCGCCCGGTTCATCCGAAAGTGACGCTTGCCGATTTTATCGGCGGCATGGCGGCGGCCGAGCGCATTTTGGCTGCCCTCTTTGCACGCGAGCGAACCGGCAAAGGCGCCCATCTTGATGTTTCGCTTGTCGATGGGTTGACAGCGATGATGGCTGGCCATTTTGCCATTGAACACGGCGGTGGGCCGAAGACCGGTCTTTCCGAGTTGTCTGGGGAGGTGGTGTGCTACCAGCTGTATGAGACAAAAGACGGCCGTTATATGAGTTTAGCGGCGCTCGAGCCGCACTTTTGGCGGCGGTTTTGCGAGGCGGTCGGCCATCCGGAATGGACGGAGGCGCAATGGGCGCCGGCGCGGCCGGGAGAGGAGGTGTATGATGGACTTGTCGCTTTGTTTCGCGAAAAAACGCTTTCTGAATGGAGCGCCTTCGCGGAAACGGTGGACGCTTGCCTCGCCCCGGTGCTTGAAGCGGATGAAGCGAAGCGGCTGTTTGCCGGCGGCCAAGTTCGCCGCCTTGTCGCGATGCAGCCGGATGGCGTGTGGACGGCTGCGCATGGGCCGGATGGCCGGTGGGACGTCGAAGCGCCGCCTAAGGTCAATGAACATGCTTATTTGTTGAAGGGGGAGGAATAACCGATGATGAAAACACCGTTGAACATTTCGATGATGCTCGAGCGGGCGGAAATGTTTTTTCCGAAAAAACAAGTCATCTCCCGCATGAAAGGCGGCATCGTCCGCCATACATATAAGGAGATCGGCGAGCGGACACGCAGGCTGTCAAGCGTGTTGAAGCGGATCGGGGTGGAAGTCGGCGACCGCGTTGGCACGTTCGCTTGGAATCATCACCGCCATTTGGAAGCGTATTTTGCCATTCCCGGCATCGGGGCGGTGCTCCATACGATCAACATCCGCCTTTCGCCGCAGCATATCGCTTACATCATCAACCATGCCGATGACCGTGTGCTGCTGATCGATGATGATTTGCTGCCGGCAATTGAAGTGATCAAGGACGAGATCCCGAATGTACGTGCTTTCATCGTCATGACCGATGCCGACGAGCTGCCGGAAACGAAGCTTTCGCCGGTGTACCATTACGAGAAACTGCTTGCCGAGGGCGACCCAGCGTTTCCGTTCTTGAAAGACCTCGATGAATACCAACCGGCTGGTATGTGTTATACGTCGGCGACAACGGGAAATCCAAAAGGGGTTGTGTATACGCACCGCAGCACCGTCTTGCACGCGATGGCGTTAGGGCTGGCTGATACGCAAGGGCTGTGCGAGCGCGATGTCGTCATGCCGGTCGTACCGATGTTCCATGTCAACGCGTGGGGGCTCCCGTTTGCCGCTACTTGGTTCGGTTCGACGATCGTCATGCCGGGTTCGGCGTTTACGCCGAAAGTGCTTGCCGAGCTGATTGACGCCGAACGGGTGACGATCACCGCTGGCGTGCCAACGATTTGGCTCGGGCTGTTGCAAGAATTGGAGAAAGGGAACTACGATGTCAGCAGCTTAACGCGCGTCATTTGCGGCGGTTCAGCTGCGCCGAAAGGAATCATCCGCGCGTTTGAAGAAAAATACGGCATTCCGTTCATTCACGCGTACGGCATGACCGAAACGAGTCCGCTGGTGCTCGTCTCGCGCCCGAAAAGCTATCAAGACGGGCTGTCGTACGAGGAGAAACTGGATATTCGCGCCAAGCAAGGGCTGCTTGCGCCAGGGCTTGAGATGAAAGTGATCGGCCAAAACGGCCCGGTTCGCTGGGACGGCCAGGAAATGGGCGAGCTTTGCTTGCGCGGTCCGTGGATTGCGGCCGAATATTACAACGATGAGAGAACGAACGAAGCATTTCGCGATGGCTGGCTCCATACCGGCGATGTCGTCACCGTGGACGAAGAAGGGTTTGTGAAAATTGTCGACCGGACGAAGGATGTCATTAAAAGCGGCGGCGAATGGATTTCATCGGTTGATTTGGAAAACGCGCTCATGGCCCATGAGGCGGTGTTCGAAGCGGCGGTCGTCGCTGTGCCGCATCCGAAATGGCAAGAGCGGCCGATTGCCTGCGTCGTGCTGAAAGAAGGCAAAAGCGTGACAAAAGAAGAGCTGTATGACTTTTTGCGCCCGCAATTTACGAAATGGTGGCTGCCGGATGACATTGTGTTTCTCGATGAAATTCCGAAAACGAGCGTCGGCAAGTTTTTGAAGCGGAAGTTGCGCGATGAGATGGCGGCGCGCTATGCCGACGCGGCAACGGAGTAAAGGAGGCGGACACCGTGGCCGAAACGATTGCGGTCATCGGCGCCGGGGTGATGGGAAGCGGCATCGCGCAAACGGCGGCGATGGCGGGAAAAACGGTGTATTTATATGACGTGTCCGAAGCGGCCTTGCAAAATGGGCTCGCTTCGGCGGAAAAAAGCTTGCGCCGCTTTGTCAAAACCGGCGGGCTGTCCGAGTCGGAGGCAGCGGCGGCGCTTGGGCGCATCCGCTCGACCGTCGATTTGGCCGAAGCGGTGCGCAGGGCGGATGTTGTCATCGAAGCCGTGCCGGAAAACTTGGCGCTGAAAAAAGACGTGTTTCAGCAGCTTGATCAATTGGCGAAGCCGGACGCCATTTTAGCGACCAACACATCCGAGCTGAGCGTCACGGCGCTTGCCGCCGCGACGAAGCGGCCGGAAAACGTCATCGGCATGCATTGGTTCAATCCGGCGCCAGTGATGAAGTTGATCGAAATTGTGAAAGGTGAGACGACTTCTGACGACACAGTCGACGCCATCCGTCGGCTGTCTGTGGAGCTTGGCAAAGAAACGGTCGTCGTGAAAGACCGGCAAGGGTTTGTGACGACAAGAGCGATCGCCGCTCATATGATCGAGTGCATCCGCATGTACGAAGAGGGAGTAGCCTCTGTGGAAGACATCGATAAAGCGGTGCGCCTTGGGCTCAATTACCCGATGGGTCCCTTTGAGCTCGCCGACATGGTCGGGCTTGATACGCTTCTGTTTGTGAGTGAAAACATGACGGAAGCATACGGGGACCGGTTCCGGGCGCCGCAGCTTTTGCGCAAGCTCGTCGAAGCCGGGCATTTAGGACGGAAGACGGGGAAAGGGTTTTACACGTATACAAAATGAACAAGCGCCTCTTCACAGGAAGAATCAGGAGAGCAGAAACGCGCCAATTTGGCAGCGCCCGCGGCTTGTCGGTCGGCGGGCGCCATTGGGATAAAAGGTGCGGTTTGCACTGTCAAGGCATGGTGATGGCAAAAACAACAAGGGGGAGAAAATGGTGCGTGAAGCAGTCATTGTCGAAGCGGTCAGGACGCCGGTCGGCAAGCGGAACGGCGTCTTCCGGGACGTTCATCCGGTGCATCTCGCCGCGGTCGTGCTCGATGAAGTCGTGCGCCGGGCAGGCATTGAAAAGCGGATGGTCGAAGACATTGTCATGGGTTGCGTGACGCCGGTCGCCGAACAAGGGTACAACATCGGCCGGCTGGCGGCGCTTGAGGCCGGATTCCCGATCGAAGTGCCGGCCGTGCAAATCAACCGAATGTGCGGCTCGGGGCAGCAGGCGATCCATTTCGCCGCCCAAGAAATCCGCTCCGGCGATATGGATGTCACGATCGCCGCCGGAGTCGAAAGCATGACGAAGGTGCCGATTTTAAGCGATGGCAACGAGCGGACGATTCCGCCGTCGCTTCATGAAAAATACGAATTCATTCACCAGGGCGTCTCGGCTGAGCGGATCGCCAAAAAATACGGCCTGACGCGCGCGGAGCTCGACGCCTACGCGTACGAAAGCCATCAGCGCGCCTTGGCGGCCTTGCGCGAAGGGAAGTTTCGCGCGGAAATCGTCCCGGTGAAAGGGCTTGACCGCGATGGGCGTGAGATCCTCGTCGCCCTTGACGAAGGGCCGCGGGCCGATACATCGCTAGAAGCGCTCGCCGCGCTCAAGCCGGTGTTTCAAGAAGACGGCGTCATCACCGCGGGCAATGCGAGCCAAATGAGCGACGGGGCGGCCGCTGTGCTTTTGATGGAACGGGAGGCGGCGAGGCGGCTTGGGCTCACGCCGAAAGCGCGCATTGTCGCGCAAACGGTCGTCGGCTCCGATCCGACGTACATGCTTGATGGCGTCATTCCGGCGACGAGGCAAGTGTTGAAAAAAGCCGGCCTCTCGATCGATGACATCGACCTCATTGAAATCAACGAAGCGTTCGCCCCGGTCGTACTCGCCTGGCAAAAAGAAATCGGCGCTTCGCTTGAGAAGGTGAATGTCAACGGCGGCGCCATTGCGCTTGGCCATCCGCTCGGCGCCACCGGTGCGAAGCTCATGACGTCGCTTGTTCATGAACTGGAACGGCGCGGCGGCCGCTATGGGCTATTGACGATTTGCATCGGCCACGGGATGGCGACGGCCACGATCATCGAGCGGGAGTAAGAGCAACGCGTGGAAAAAACATTTGTTTGACACACACTCGACAGCGGTGGCGGCCGCTGTTTTCTCTTTGAAAATAAAAATATGCCATGGAGCTGGAACATTGTGATAAGATGAAAGAAAAGCAAGTGAAAGGAGGAGCGCAAGCACAGTGCAGAAGGAGAAGCCGTTTTACACGTATGGCGACATTCAACATTGGGAAGGGAATTGGGAACTGATCGATGGCGTTCCCTATTTATTGGCGTCTCCGTCGTTTGAGCACCAGTATGTGGTCGGACAACTGCACCTTGCATTGGCTTCGCATTTTCAGGCGCGTGGCTGTCATGTCATTCTTGCCCCGTTTGATGTTCAGCTTGATCCTGAGGAGCCGGAACGGATGGCGAAAACGGTTGTTCAGCCGGATTTATCAGTCGTTTGTCGGGGTGAGCAAATCGGGAATCGGCGAATGAAAGGGGCTCCCGATCTCGTTGTGGAAGTGCTGTCACCAAGCACCGCCCTGCGCGATCGAAACCAGAAATACTATTTATACGAAAAATATGGTGTGCATGAATATTGGATGGTAGACCCCAGCAATCGAACGATCGAAGTGCTCAGCTGGCAAGATGGACGATTTCAACAGCGAGCGGTTTTCGGGCCAAGCGATGAGCTGGTTTCGTTTTGGCAACCGGATTTGACGGTTTCGCTCGCCCCCGTGTTTCCTCCGGAAGAAAGCGATGTCTAGCTGATGGAGAACCGCCTTGTTTGGCTGTTATCTCTGAAAATAACGGCTTTGCTTTTGGCGTCAGCAGCAGAAAGAAGAACGCATAGGGGATCGATGCCATGAAACAACCTGTTCTCGCTTCCTTCTATTTATCTCTTGCCGCTGGCATTTGGGGCGGGATGTACGTCGTGAGCAAATACGTGTTGGACTACATTCCGCCGTTTACGCTTGTCTGGCTTCGTTATGCCATTGCCTTAATCGTGCTTGCCGCGATCGCCGCGGCGAAACGGGAGCGTCCTCCAAAGAGCGGGCGCGACTGGGGGATGGTCATCGCAATCGGAATCATCGGCTACATCGTTTCCATTTCGCTGCAGTTTGTCGGCACGAAATGGTCGAACGCCCATACCGCTTCACTCATTACCGCCTCGACACCGGCGTTTGTCGTTTTGTTTGCCCGCTGGCTGCTTGGTGAGGCGCTCACATGGCGAAAGACAAGTGCACTCCTGTTGGCGACATCCGGGGTGATTGTCATCGTTGGACTTGGAGGCGGCGGGGAATCGACGCTTGCCGGAAATATGGCTTTAGTCGGTGCGGCGGTCACTTGGGCGCTGTTGTCGGTGCTTGTGAAAATCGCTTCGGCCCGCCTGTCCGTGCTTTCGATCACCATGTACGCTATTTTCACTGCGTTTATCGGCATGACGCCGATGATGCTTGCCGAAGGGCCGGGGCTTGCCGCGAGCCATTGGAGCGTTCCCGTCGCCCTTGGAGTGTTGTATCTTGGTGTCGTATCGACAGCGGGGGCATTTTTTCTTTGGAACAAAGGGATGGAAATGATCGACGCCGGCATCGGCTCGCTCTTTTTCTTTTTCCAGCCGCTCGTCGGCTCGTTCTTTGGCTGGCTTCTGTTGCATGAGGAGCTCGCTGCCTCGTTTTGGCTCGGCGGGGCGCTCATTGTTGCCGGCGTGGCCGTGGCGGTGCGAAGCGAGCAAAGTGCGTAAGGAATGCGGCGGCAAATGAAATGACCGGTAAAAAAGAAAAATGGTAAAGCTTTAAATGGCATCTATATAAAAGCGAGGAGCCGTCTATCTTTTCGTACGAATCAATGAGTAGATGTTGTTTTTGCCGTTTTATCATGGCTCGCCCACTTTTTCTCCAACCGCCCGCCGCGGCAGCTTCCAACCGTATGTGTACGACAAAATGCGGAGGGCGGTGACGACAATCAACAACACATACAGCTCCATGGGCGATTCGGCCCATTTCAGCCCAATGGCGAGGCCGGCGAGAATGGCCCAGGCGGCATAAATTTCTGCGCGCAACACGAGCGGCTTTCTTCCCGCCAACACGTCACGGATCATGCCGCCACCGCTGCCGGTCAACACAGCCGCGACGATCACTGCGCTTAACGGATGACCCATGTTGACGGCATACAGCGCCCCTTGGATGGCGAACGCCGATAACCCAAGGGCGTCAAAAAAGTTGCCCCACCGCTTCCACGGCGGCAGCATTTGCTTTGGGAACAAATACACAACTGTCATGGCCGCCAAAGCGACAAGAAAGAGCGGCTGCTGTTCCCATAACGCCGACACGGGAACCCCGATCAGCAAATTGCGCACCGCCCCGCCGCCAAAAGCGGTGACAATCCCTAAAATGTACACCCCAAGCAAATCGTACTCCTCTTCCATCGCGACGATCGCCCCGCTAATGGCAAAGGCGATCGTGCCGATGATGCTCAATACTTCCCAGGTCATTCTTGCTGTTCCTTTCCGTGCGTTGTTCTTGTATCATTGTAGAGGCAAAAGCGGCGGAAAATCAATCATTTTTTTGGAACGAACTAGCAGACCGACGATGGGATTTGGTATCATGAACGTAGAGAACATGTTCGCCGCGAGGGAAAGGAAGGGGGATGCCATGAGTCGTGAACAAGCGATCCTTGTCGGTTGCCAGCTCGCTGGTGTCGATGATGAACGGTTTCGCTATTCGATGGAAGAGCTCGCTTCGCTCGTTGCGACGGCGAACGGCGAGGTTGCGGCAGAATTGACGCAAAAACGCGAAGCGCCGCATCCGGCGACCTATATCGGCAAAGGAAAAACGGAAGAGCTCGCCGCCCTTGTGAAGGAGCTCGAGCCGGATCTTGTCGTTTTCAACAGCGAGCTTTCTCCAAGCCAGGCGCGCAATTTGACAAGAATGCTTGGCGATGTGAAAGTGATTGACCGAACACAGCTCATTTTAGATATTTTTGCCCAGCGCGCCCGTTCAAAAGAAGGAAAGCTGCAAGTCGAGCTCGCCCAGCTGGAGTATATGCTGCCGCGCCTTAGCGGCCAAGGGGAGGCGCTGTCTCGCTTGGGTGGCGGCATTGGCACGCGTGGCCCGGGGGAGACGAAGCTCGAGACCGACCGCCGCCATATTCGCCGCCGTATTGATGACATTAAAGCGGAACTGCGGCGCGTCGCCGAGCACCGCGGGCGGTACCGCGAGCGCCGGCAAAAAAACCAAGCGTTTCAAGTGGCGCTCGTCGGCTATACGAACGCTGGCAAGTCAACGATTTTCAACCGGCTGACCGCCGCTGATTCATTGGAAGAAAACTTGTTGTTTGCCACACTCGATCCGTTGACGCGCAAATGTGTCTTGCCGTGCGGCTACACGGTGCTTGTCACCGATACGGTCGGGTTCATTCAAGACTTGCCGACGGCGCTTGTCGCCGCGTTCCGCTCGACGCTCGAGGAAGTGACGGAAGCCGATCTATTGCTTCACGTCGTCGATTCGTCTCATCCGGATTACGTTGCGCACGAGCGAACGGTGTCGCGGCTGCTCGCTGAATTAGGGGCTTCTTCCATTCCGATGGTCACGGTGTACAATAAAAGCGATCAAAAAGCGTCGGAATTCATTCCGACAACGACTGCTTCCATCATGATCAGCGCGCTTTCCGCCGCCGACATTGACCGGCTCCGCTGTTTTCTTGAAGAGGCGGTGAAACGGCAAATGGCCCGTTACGACGTGTCGATCCCAAGCGGTGAAGGAAAATTGCTCGCTCGGTTAAAATCGGACACCATTTTGCACGAATGGCATTATAATGAACAGGGAGGCACGTACGACTGCCAAGGGTACGTGCTGCCGACGCACCCCTTGTATGGGGAGCTGCAATCATTCCAACGGTAGAAAGGGTTCATCTATGTTTTGGACACAGTGGAGACACGGAGAAACCATCGCTCTTCTCATCGAGGAAATCGAAGCACAAATCGCGCCGATTCACCGCCGCATCGATGAACTGGTCGACGTCAACCAATACCGCGTGCTTGAGAGCTTCCGTCGCCATCAAGTGAGCGATGCCCACTTCATCCCGTCAACCGGTTATGGGTATGACGATGCGGGCCGCGATACGCTCGATCGCATTTTCGCTGATGTGTTTGGAGCGGAAGCGGGGCTTGTGCGCCCGCAAATCATTTCCGGCACGCACGCGATTGCGATCGCGCTGTTTGGCGTGTTGCGCCCGGGTGATGAATTGCTTTACATCACGGGCGCTCCGTACGATACGCTTGAGGAAATCGTCGGCGTCCGCGGCCGCGGCGTCGGCTCGCTGAAAGAGTTTGGCATTCGTTATCGCAGCGTGCCGCTTACAGCGGAAGGGATGGTCGATTTTGCGGCCGTTCGCGAAGCGATCCATGAGCGGACGAAAATGATCGGTATTCAACGTTCGCGCGGCTATGCGGATCGGCCGTCGTTTACTGTCGAAGAGATCGGCGACATGATTGCATTCGTCAAGTCGATCAAACCGGATGTTGTCGTGTTTGTCGACAATTGCTACGGCGAATTCGTCGAGGAGAAAGAGCCATGTCATGTCGGCGCCGATTTGATGGCCGGCTCGCTCATTAAAAACCCGGGCGGGGGATTGGCGAAAACGGGCGGCTATATTGTCGGCAAGCGGGAATATGTGGAGGCGTGCGCCTATCGGATGACCTCGCCGGGCATTGGAGCGGAAGTCGGTCCGTCGCTTTACAGCTTGCCGGATATGTATCAAGGCTTTTTTCTTGCGCCGCACATCGTGGGCCAGGCGCTCAAGGGGGCGGTTTTTACGGCGGCGATGCTCGAGCGGATTGGACTCAAAACCTCGCCATCGTGGAAGGCGAAGCGCACGGATTTGGTTCAGTCCGTCCGTTTTGACGATCCGGAACAAATGGTGGCGTTTTGCCAAGCGATTCAGGCTTCCTCCCCGGTCAACGCTCATTTCACTCCATATCCGAGCGACATGCCCGGCTATGAAGACAAAGTGATCATGGCCGCCGGCACGTTCGTCCAAGGGGCAAGCATTGAGTTGACGGCCGACGGGCCGTTGCGCCCCCCATATATCGTGTATGTGCAAGGCGGGTTGACGTATTCGCATGTGAAAATCGCCGTCTGTTCCGCCATTCAGCGTTTGCTTGAACAGCGGTTGATTTGTTTGTAAGGAAACGTCACGTTTCATTGACTCATTTCCTAACATTATGGTAAAATAAAGGTATCAAAAGCGAGGAGGAATTGGCATGAGCAGCCAAATTCGTCGTTCCATGCCATTGTTTCCGATTGGGATTGTGATGCAGCTGACCGATTTGTCGGCTCGGCAAATCCGCTATTATGAAGAGCACGGCCTCGTTTCGCCAGCGCGCACGGAAGGCAACCGGCGGCTGTTTTCGCTCAATGACATTGACCGCTTGCTCGAGATTAAAGATTTGATCGACCAAGGCGTCAACTTGGCGGGCATTAAGCAAATTTTTGCCGCGCGGGAGGAAGGGCGCCACCAGCAGGCGGAGAAAGTCGAAAAAGTAGGAAAACCGAGGCTGTCGGACGAAGAACTGCGCGAAATCTTGCGGAATGAATTGCTGCAGGCCGGGCGGTTCCAGCGCGCATCGCTTCGCCAAGGAGATCTCGCTCGCTTCTTTCATTAATGACGGAACATGATTTCCGAGCCGGGGAGGAGTTTGGACATGGCAAAATATACGCGTGACGACATTCTGCACATCGTCAAAGAGGAAAATGTCAAGTACATCCGCCTGCAATTCACCGATATTTTGGGCACGATCAAAAACGTCGAAATTCCGATCAGTCAGCTGGAGAAAGCGCTTAACAACAAAATTATGTTTGACGGGTCGTCGATCGAAGGATTTGTCCGCATTGAAGAGTCGGATATGTATTTGTATCCGGACTTGGATACGTTCGTCATTTTCCCGTGGACCGCAGAAAAAGGGAAAGTCGCCCGCTTTATCTGCGACATTTACAACCCGGACGGCACGCCGTTTGAAGGTTGCCCGCGCTATAACTTGAAGCGGGTGCTGAAAGAGATGGAGGCGCTTGGTTTTAACGCCTTTAACTTAGGAGCTGAGCCGGAATTCTTCCTCTTCAAGCTTGACGAAAAAGGACACCCGACGATGGAGCTGAACGACCGCGGCGGCTATTTCGATTTGGCGCCGACGGACCTTGGGGAAAACTGCCGGCGCGACATTGTGCTCGAGCTTGAGGAAATGGGGTTTGAAATCGAAGCGTCCCATCACGAAGTCGCCCCGGGCCAGCATGAGATCGATTTTAAATACGCCCATGCCATTAAAGCGTGCGACGACATTCAAACGTTTAAGCTCGTCGTCAAAACGATCGCCCGCAAACACGGATTGCATGCGACCTTTATGCCAAAGCCGATTTTTGGGATTAACGGTTCAGGAATGCATTGCAACCTGTCGCTATTCCGCAACGGTGAAAACGCCTTTTTCGACCCAAACGGCGACTTGCAGTTGAGCGATACGGCGCGGCAGTTTATCGCCGGCGTGCTGAAGCATGCGCCGAACTTTACGGCGGTGACGAACCCGACCGTCAACTCGTACAAGCGGCTTGTTCCAGGCTATGAAGCGCCGTGCTACGTCGCTTGGTCGGCGCGCAACCGCAGCCCGCTCATCCGCATTCCCGCTTCGCGCGGCATGAGCACGCGCATCGAAGTGCGCAGCGTCGACCCGTCGGCCAACCCGTATTTGGCGATGGCAGTCCTCCTTGCTGCGGGGCTTGACGGCATTCGCAACAAGCTCACTCCTCCGGCGCCAGTGGATCGAAACATTTACGTCATGACGAAAGAAGAACGGCTCGAAGAAGGCATTGTCGATTTGCCGGCAACGCTCTATGAAGCGTTGGAAAACTTGAAGTCCGATGAGGTGATGATTCACGCGCTCGGCAAACATTTATTCGAGCATTTCGTCGAAGCCAAGGAAATCGAGTGGGATATGTACCGGACAACGGTCCATCAATGGGAATTGGATCAATATTTGGAACTTTACTGATGCATAAAAAAGCTGCCCTGTTTTTCGGGCAGCTTTTGTTATGGTGCGCGTCCCGATCGGACTCTTAGTCGAACAGGCGATAGACGCCGATCACTTTGCCGAGAATCGTGCAGTCGCGGACGATGATCGGCTCAAGATGGGCGTTTTCCGGCTGCAGGCGGATGTGGTCTTTTTCTTTGAAAAATCGCTTCACCGTCGCCTCGTTGTCTTCCGTCATGGCGACGACGATGTCGCCGTTGTTGGCCGATGACTGCTGGCGGACGATGACGTAGTCGCCGTCGAGAATGCCGGCTTCGATCATGCTGTCGCCCATCACTTCAAGCATAAACAGCTGTTCTTCGCCTGAGGCGAGCCGCTTCGGCAACGGAAAGTAGCCTTCGATGTTTTCCACTGCGGTAATCGGCTGGCCGGCCGTCACCTTGCCGATGATCGGCACAGAGATCGTTTCCTCTTTTTCCTTCGCCATGTCGGGGTCCAAAATTTCAATGGCGCGCGGCTTCGTCGGGTCGCGGCGGATGTACCCTTTGCTTTCTAGGCGCGCGAGATGCCCATGAACGGTTGAGCTTGACGCCAATCCAACCGCTTCCCCAATTTCCCGCACCGACGGCGGATACCCCTTCGTTCTGACTTCCTGTTTAATAAATTCTAAAATTTGCTGTTGTCGTTTTGACAGTTTCGTCATGGTTTCACACCTCTCGCCACATCATTTGCCTTCATTATACCATGCGGAAGACGAAAAAACAAACATAAGTTCGAGTTCTTTATTGACACAAACAAATGTTCCTGGCTATAATGAAGGAAAGCGAACAAATATTCTAGAAAGGGTGGGAGGGAATGAGGAAAACGTTGCTGCACTACGTTTTGTTTTCATTTTTGTTTGCGCTCGTGTTGGCAGGGTTCGTTTACGCCAGCAACCCGGTCGATAAAAAAGAATACGTGACGATCACGGTCGCTCCCGGCGATACGCTTTGGGGGCTGGCAAAACAGTACGAACAGGAACACCATATGCCGCCTAATGAGTTCATCCGCTGGGTCGTCGATGTCAACCATTTGCCGAGCCCGCGTCTTGCCGCTGGTGAACAAATTGTCATTCCTGTGTTAAAATCAAAGCAGGGCGGCTCGGTGGCCGTCAATCAGTGATGGAAAGAAGGGATTGGCCATGAGGGCGGTCATTTACTGCCGCGTCAGCACGGACAAAGCTGAACAGGAAACGTCGCTCGCGAGGCAACGAGATGAGCTCGAGCAGCTGGCGGCCGAGTGTGGATTTGAAGTCGTGAACGTGATCGCCGAGCAGGCGAGCGGTTATGAAGCCGACCGCGACGGCGTGTTGGAGCTGCTTTCGCTTTGCGAGGAAGGCGAGGTCGATGTGCTGCTCATTCAAGATGAAACGCGGCTTGGGCGCGGCCATGCGCGCATGGCGTTGCTGCACTGCTTGAAAAAGCAAGGGGTGAAAATATACAGCGCCAGCCACCGAGGGGAAATGCCGCTGTCGGAAGCCGATGAGATGGTGTTGTCCATTATCGCGATTGTCGAGGAGTACCAAAGAAAAATCCATAACGCCAAAATTAAGCGTGGCATGCAGCGAGCCATCGCCCGCGGTTACCGACCGGAGCGAAACTTGAGGCGCCGCGGTGAAAACGCCGGGCGCGATCGAATCGATCTGCCGGTTGAGGAGATCGTCCGCTTGCGCGAGCGCGGACTGACGTTTGCCGATATCGCTGCGACGATGCGAAGCTTCGGCTACGAGGTGTCCAAGGCGACCGTCCATCGGCGTTACCAGGAATATATGGACGAGCAACAAAGGCGGCGTTGATCGTGTACTGCGCCTGACCTTAAAGCGGCGAGCGGGCAAAGGAAGCCAAGATGCCATCGTTGCCATCTTCCCGGTTGATCAGATAAGATAGAACAGAGTGAGAATATGGCAGATAGGAGAAGATGATCAATGCTTGCCAAACATAAATTAGCCCGCATCAATGAACTGGCAAAAAAAGCGAAAACGTCCGGCTTGTCGGCCGAAGAGGCCTTCGAGCAAGCGAAGCTTCGCCGTGAATACATTCAAGCGTTCCGCAAGGCCATGACCGACATGCTCCATACAGTGACCGTCATCGACCCGAACGGCAATGACGTGACGCCGAAAAAATTAAAGGAAAGCCAGCGGCGGCGCTTCCATTAAACGGTCGAAAGAGGGGTGGCCCGGAAAATAACGTTGTACAAGCCGATCGATTTTCTATATGATAGTAAATGACACCATGTTGATGAAAGGGAGGAAGACGATGGCGCATTCAATCGAGGAATTGGCGATTACGACGATTCGAACGCTGTCGATTGACGCGATCGAAAAAGCGAAATCCGGTCACCCGGGCATGCCAATGGGCGCGGCGCCGATGGCGTACACGCTTTGGACGAAATTTATGAATCATAACCCGGCGAATCCAAACTGGTTCAACCGCGACCGGTTTGTCTTGTCAGCGGGACACGGATCGATGCTGCTTTACAGCTTGTTGCATTTAAGCGGCTACGATGTCACGATGGATGACTTGAAGCAGTTCCGCCAATGGGGAAGCAAAACGCCGGGGCATCCGGAATACGGCCACACGCCGGGGGTGGAAGCGACGACGGGACCGCTCGGCCAAGGGATCGCGATGGCGGTCGGCATGGCCATGGCGGAGCGGCATTTGGCGGCTACATACAACCGCGACGGGTTTGAGATCATCAACCATTATACGTACGCCATTTGCGGCGACGGCGACTTGATGGAAGGCGTGGCGAGCGAAGCGGCGTCACTCGCCGGCCACTTGAAGCTCGGTCGTCTGATCGTCCTGTATGACTCGAACGACATTTCGCTGGACGGGGAGCTCAATCTGTCGTTCTCGGAAAACGTCGCCCAACGTTTCCAAGCGTACGGTTGGCAATATTTGCGCGTTGAGGACGGCAACAATATTGAAGAAATTGCCAAAGCGCTCGAGGAGGCGAGGGCGGACCTTGACCGGCCGACGCTCATTGAAGTCAAAACAACGATTGGCTATGGCGCGCCAAATAAAGCGGGCACGTCCGGCGTCCACGGCGCTCCGCTCGGCGCCCAAGAGGCGAAGCTGACGAAGGAAGCGTACCGCTGGACGTTTGCTGAAGATTTTTATGTACCGGAAGAAGTATATGCCCATTTCCGAGAAACAGTGCAAGAGGCCGGTGCGAAAAAAGAAGCGGAATGGAACGAACAGTTCGCCTCGTACGAACGGGCGCATCCGGAGCTGGCCGCCGAGCTGAAGCGGGCGATTGAAGGGAAGCTTCCGGATGGCTGGGAGGCGGCGCTGCCGGTGTATGAAGCGGGCAAAAGCCTGGCGACCCGCTCATCGTCCGGGGAAGTGATCAACGCCATCGCCAAAGCGGTGCCGCAATTGTTTGGCGGTTCGGCGGACTTGGCAAGCTCGAATAAAACGCTCATCAAAGGCGGCGGCAACTTCTTGCCGGACAGCTACGAAGGGCGCAACGTTTGGTTTGGCGTGCGCGAATTTGCCATGGGGGCGGCGCTGAACGGCATGGTGCTTCACGGCGGGTTGAAAGTGTTCGGCGGCACGTTCTTCGTGTTCTCTGACTATTTGCGTCCGGCGATCCGCTTGGCGGCGCTGATGGGCTTGCCGGTCATCTACGTCTTGACGCACGACAGCATCGCCGTCGGCGAAGACGGCCCGACGCACGAGCCGATCGAACATCTCGCTTCACTTCGGGCGATGCCGAACTTGTCGGTCATCCGACCGGCTGATGCCAATGAAACGGCGGCCGCATGGCGGCTGGCGCTCGAATCGACGGACAAGCCGACTGCGCTCGTCTTGACGCGTCAAGATGTGCCGACGTTGGCGGCAACAGCTGAGTTGGCGTATGAAGGCGTGAAAAAAGGTGCGTACGTCGTTTCACCGGCGAAAAACGGCGCTCCGGAGGCGCTGTTGTTGGCGACTGGCTCGGAAGTCGGTCTGGCCGTCAAAGCGCAAGAAGCGCTTGCCGCTGAGGGCATCCATGTCTCCGTCATCAGCATGCCATCGTGGGACCGCTTCGAAGCGCAGCCCAAATCGTACCGCGATGAAGTGCTTCCGCCGGCCGTGACGAAGCGGCTCGCCATTGAAATGGGCGCGTCGCTAGGTTGGGAGCGCTACGTTGGCGCCGAGGGCGACATTTTGGCCATCGACCGATTCGGTGCTTCCGCTCCGGGAGAGAAAATCATGGCTGAGTATGGCTTTACGGTTGACAACGTCGTCCGCCGCACAAAAGCGCTGCTCGGCAAGTAACCGGAAAGCTGCCCTTGCGTTGTTGCAGGGGCAGCTTGTTTTTGTGAAAGATGGCTGCGCCTTGGTCAAGTATTTTCGAGGTTGAATCGAGGGCGAAGGCTTGTTCATGGCGTGTTGGCCTGTTTGCGGCCGCATGGCTGTCTTAAACAAAAATCGACAATGTTAGTGAAAAAACTTGCCGTCAATAGACATATTTTTCCCCTTTCCTTTTCTATAATAGAAAATAGATTGAACAGAAATGGGGGATGGGGCATGGTCCGCTATTGGATTTATTTGTTGAATGACGATGTGGCATCGCATTACCGTCATCGGGCGGAAAAAATTGTCGAACTGCTTCGTGAGCATCAATACGCGAAAGCGCCGCTGAAGGCGATTTGCCGCAAGCAAGTTGAATTTATCACCGAACGGCTGTCCTTTTCGCGTCTGGAACTTGGCTTAAAGCAACATTTTGCCGGTCGCGTCGGCAAAAATTTGGAGCGCAATATGTTTGTTTTGCAAACCGATGCCGGCGAGGAAGCGCTGCTTGTCGTGCAAAAGCGCCGCTTGCTTCTTGTCGCCGACAGCGCGCCGCTTGCCGCGGACATCGGGCGGGCGCTCGCTCGGCTTTCGCCGACGTTTTTGGCGGTCGATGCCGATTTTGCCGACTACTACTGGCTGTCTGCGCCTCGGCAAGGAAGAAAATTTGCGTAATGACAAGATTTTTGTCGCGAAATATTGTCTAATGGCGCATCGTTTAGTACACTGTTAGGGAGACAACAAGAAGGAGGAAAATCGCTGTTATGTGGGGTACGATTCTCGTTGGCGTGCTGGCGCTCATCGCCGGGGTGGCGATCGGATTTTTCGTCGCCCGCAAAACGATGATCAATTATTTGAAGAAAAACCCGCCGATCAATGAACAAATGATTCGCATGATGATGATGCAAATGGGAATGACGCCATCCCAGAAGAAAATCAATCAGATGATGAAAATGATGAACAATCAACTGAAATAAGCGAAACGGACACTCGATCGAGAGTGTCTTTTTATTTTGCTAAAATGTTCTTTCAAAATTTTTCTAGTTTTGTTACAATAATATGGCGATTGTTCGTCAGCCAAATGAAAGGAGGGCGGGCCTTATGCGCGTATTTCGCGATTTGTTTTGGTTTTTCCGCCAAGAAAAGAAGGCGTATATCACTGGCATTTTCGTGCTTGTCATCGTGGCGTTTTTGGAGACCGTCCCGCCGAAAGTGATCGGCTTGTTGGTCGATCATATGAAAAACGGCACGATGACAAAAGAAGTGCTCATCCGTTGGATCGCCGTCCTCGCCGCCGTTGCGGCGGCGCTTTACGGGCTCCGCTACGCTTGGCGCATTTTCATTTTCGGTTCAGCGGTCAAGCTTGCCCGCCAGCTGCGAAACGAGCTGTATCAGCATTTTACGAACATGTCGCCGTCGTTTTACCAGCGGAAGCGGATCGGCGATTTGATGGCCCATGCGACGAACGATTTGCAGGCGATTCAGCAGACGGTCGGAAGCGGAATTTTGACGCTTGTTGACTCAGTGACGCTTGGCGGGTTCGTGTTGGCGACGATGGCGTTTTCGATCAGCTGGAAGCTGACGCTCATCAGCCTATTGCCGATGCCCGTGATGGCGGCGGCGACAAGCCGCTACGGAACGATGCTCCATCGCCGGTTTTTGACGGCGCAAGAAGCGTTTTCGTCGCTGAACGACAAGGTTCAGGAAAGCATCAGCGGCATTCGCGTGATCAAGGCGTTCGGTTATGAGAAACAAGATGTGGAAGCGTTTCGCCGTCAATCGGAAGACGTCGTGGCGAAAAACATCGCTGTCGCCAAAATTGACGCCTTGTTCGACCCGACGATCGGCCTGCTTGTCGGGCTGTCGTTTTTTCTTGCTGTGGCGTTTGGCAGTCAAATGGTTTTGGCGGGCGAATTGACGATCGGCGAGCTTGTGTCGTTTACGACCTACCTTGGCCTGCTCATTTGGCCGATGCTGGCGTTCGGCTGGCTGTTCAACATCGTGGAGCGAGGGCGCGCTTCGTACGACCGAGTGAGGGCGCTGTTGGCCGAGCGGGACGAAATCGTCGAGCGCCTTGATGCCGTGGATGTTCCGCCAAAAGGGGACATTGAATACCGTGTTTGCCGGTTCGTCTATCCGGGAGAGACAAAGCCGGCGCTCGAGGACATTCATTTTTCGCTGGAGCGCGGGGCGACGCTTGGCGTGGTCGGCAAAACAGGGGCGGGCAAAACGACGCTGCTTCGCCTGCTGTTGCGCGAGTTTGACGGCTATGACGGCGAGATTCGCTTCGGCGGCCGCGACATCCGCGATTATACGCTTTTCGCGCTCCGTTCGGCGATCGGCTACGTGCCGCAAGACCATTTCTTGTTTTCTGCCTCTGTCCGCGACAACATCGCCTTTGCCAAGCCGGAAGCCAGAGAGGACGAGGTCGTCCGGGCGGCGCGGCTGGCCGACATCCATGAGGACATTTTGCAGTTTCCCGACGGGTATGAGACAGTCATCGGCGAGCGCGGAGTTTCCCTATCCGGCGGGCAAAAACAGCGGCTGTCCATCGCCCGGGCGCTTCTCATTGACCCAGAAGTGCTCATTTTTGATGACGCGTTGTCGGCTGTGGATGCGAAGACCGAGGCGCGGATTTTAGCGGCGCTCAAACAGGAGCGGCGCGGAAAAACGACGATCATCGCCGCTCATCGTTTAAGCGCGGTTGAGCATGCCGATTGGATTCTCGTCCTTGACGGGGGACGAATTGTGCAGGCCGGAACGCACGAGCAGCTGATGACAGAAGACGGCTGGTATCGTGACATGCACCGGCGCCAACAGCTTGAGGCGCTTGCGGAGTAACAACAGACCTGAACGTTCGAGCTCCCGCCAAAAACGAGCGGAGCAAAAAGCTTGAAAATACAAGTTGTTTGTGAAATAGGGGGAAGTGGATGAACGACCGATGGTTGACAACAAAAGAGCAGCGGCGCGTTTTATGGCGGCTGCTCGCTTATATGGGAAGATACAAAAAAGAAACGGCGCTTGCCTTTACGCTTCTTCTGTTGGCAACGGCCGGGGAGCTTTCCGGCCCGTATTTGGTGAAAGTGTTCATTGACGACTATTTGGTGCCGGGCCGCCTTGCTTTTGGACCGGTGGCGGCGCTGGCCGCCGCCTATCTCGGCGTGCTCGTCTTGAAAACGATCATTTCCTACTTCCAGCTTGTCGAGTTTCAGCGGCTCGCTTTGCACGTCATTCAAGCGCTGCGGATGGATGTGTTTGCGAAAGTGCACCGGCTCGGGATGAGCTATTTTGACCGGACGCCGGGCGGAAGCATCGTTTCGCGGGTGACGAACGATACAGAAGCGATCAAGGACATGTTCATCAGCGTCCTAGCGGCCTTTGTGCAAAACGGCTTGTTTGTCATCGGCGTGTTTGTCGCCATGTTTTCGCTTGATGCTAAGCTTGCGTTGTTTTGCCTGTTCATCCTCCCGGCGATCGCGTTCATCATGCACACATACCGACGCTACAGCTCGGTGTTTTATCAAGAGATGCGCGAACGGCTGAGCGAACTGAACGCCAAATTGAACGAATCGCTGCAAGGAATGGCCGTCATTCAAGCGTTTCGCCAGCAGCATCGTTTATATCGAGAGTTTGCCGCCGTCAATGAAGCGCACTACAAGGCGGGGATGAAAAACATCCATCTCGATGGCCTGCTGCTTCGGCCGGCGATCGATGTGGTGTATATGTTGTCAATCATAGTGGTTCTCAGCTTTTTTGGCATCACGGCGCTTGATGGCCCAGTTGAGATTGGCGTGCTGTATGCGTTTGTCAACTATTTGGAGCGCTTTTTCGAACCGGTGACGCAAATGATGATGCGCCTGTCTCTTTACCAGCAGGCGATCGTTTCCGCCTCTCGCGTGTTTGCCCTTCTTGATCATCAAGAAGAAGCGCCGGCCAATCCAAATTGGTCGCCGCATGCGATCGAGCGCGGGGAAATCGAATTTCGGGATGTCAGCTTTTCCTACGACGGCAAACGGGATGTGCTGAAACGGCTGTCGTTTGTCATCCGTCCAGGGCAGACGGTCGCGTTTGTCGGCCATACCGGTAGCGGCAAAAGTTCGATCATCAACTTGCTCATGCGTTTTTATGAGTTTGACCGCGGCGATATTTTGCTTGACGGCCGGTCGATCCGCGATTACTCGCGCGCCGAGCTGCGCCGCCGCCTCGGCCTTGTCTTGCAAGATCCGTTTTTGTTTTATGGGACGGTCAAAGAGAACATTCGCATGTATCATCAGGAACTGGACGACGAAGCCATTCAGGAGGCCGCTCGGCTCGTGCAGGCCGATGCGTTTATTGAGCAATTGCCTGATCGTTACGACCATGTGCTCGCCGAGCGCGGGGCGACGTTATCAAGCGGTCAGCGCCAGCTTCTTTCCTTTGCTCGCACGATCGCTGCTGATCCGAAAATTTTGGTGCTCGATGAGGCGACCGCCCATATTGACACCGAAACAGAGGAAGCGATTCAAGATGCGCTCATGCGCATGCGGAAAGGGCGGACGACGATCGTCATCGCCCACCGTCTATCAACGATTCAAGACGCCGATCAAATTTTCGTCCTCCACCGCGGCGAAATCATCGAGTGCGGCACGCATCAGCAACTGCTGGGGCAAAAAGGGCTTTACTACCAAATGTACTTGCTGCAAAACGGCCTTGTCGACATTCATGCGTAAATGGCGGCGTTTTGTCCCTGCTTGGAATAAAAAGAAGAAAGCGCCACATCCCGCCTAGCGGGAGGCGCTTTGTTTTCGCTGTTTCATTTGTTCACGCTGATAGGCGTTGAGCAGTGTGTCGAGCTCTTTGCTGATTTTCATGGCCGCCGCCGAGTTTAACCCCGTTTTGGCCACCGTGTCGACAAGCTCCATCCGCTTTTGTTCAATCAAGGTCAACAATTTGCATTTCGGCACGAATCGACCGTCCTTTGCTTGAAGTATTGTGTATGGTGCTTTATACTATTTTATCAGTGAACGCCAAAATGGAAAATAGAAAAATTGACCAGGAACACTGAGAAACACGTTACGGGAAGAAGGAATTCTGCTAAAATAAAAAGTAAAAAAGCAGGGGCTGGTTCACCAATGAATGATCTCAATCTATTTTTAGCGTTCGGCGCCGGGTTTTTGTCGTTTATTTCCCCGTGCTGCTTGCCGCTTTATCCGGCGTTTTTATCGTATATCACCGGCGTGTCGGTCAGCGAGTTGAAAGAGGAAAACGCGATGCTGAACCGCCGCAGCTTATGGCATACGCTTTGCTTTTTGCTTGGCTTCTCGCTCATTTTTATCTCGCTTGGCTTTGGCACCTCGCTGCTTGGGAGGCTGTTTGTTGATTATCAAGATGCGATCCGGCAAATCGGCGCGGTCGTGATCGTCGCTCTCGGCCTCGTCGTCGCCGGGCTGTGGAAGCCGGCGTTTTTGCTGAAAGACCGGCGCATTTCGTTTCGTGAACGGCCATCGGGATATGTCGGCTCCGTGCTGATCGGCATGGCGTTCGCTGCCGGTTGGACGCCGTGCATGGGGCCGATTTTGGTGGCGGTTGTCGCTCTAGCCGCCACCAATCCGGGCTCAGGAATGGTGTATATGCTTGCTTATACGCTCGGATTTGCCGTTCCGTTTTTCATGTTGTCCTTTTTTATCGGCAAGCTGCAATGGATCCGCCGCCATAGCGCATCCATCATGAAGGCGGGCGGCTATGTCATGGTGGCGATGGGCATCCTTTTGTATTTTGACTGGATGACAAAGCTGATTGCTTATACGACAAGCTTGTTTGGCGGTTTCACCGGTTTTTAGCGGCTGTTGTTGGAGGAATATCGTTGAGGAGAGGGCGATGGAAAGATGGCTGCCATTTTAATTGCTGACGATGCGAAATTTATGCGGGTGACGCTCACTCGCATACTGGAAAAAACGGATCACACCGTAGCCGGTGAGGCGGAAAACGGCAAAGAGGCGGTCGAGCTGTATCGCCGTCTGCGCCCCGATCTTGTCATCATGGACATTACGATGCCGGTCATGAATGGGATTGAAGCGGTGCGGGCGATTAAAGAGATCGATCCCAGGGCAAAAATCATCATCTGCTCGGCGCTCGGGCAGCAGCGTATGGTCGTTGAGGCCATTGAAGCCGGAGCGGCCGATTTCATCGTCAAGCCGTTTGAAGAAACCCGCGTGCTCGAGGCGATCGCCCGTCTTTTGTAAGCGGTCTTCGGCTCTGTACGGCATAGGAAGACGCCGTTTATGAGCGCCGGGAAGACAGCTGGCTGCGTTCCGCTTGGCAACCGAGAGGGATGAAGCGAGCGCGATATTTGGCGAGGGTGGAGGCGGCTTTAGAGGACGGTAGGCAAGCGAAGTGTTTTTTGCTATAATGGCGTTGTTCGTGAATTTTGTCGGAAGAAGGTGATGGCTTTGGCGCTTGTTACATCGCTCATCGCCGTTGTGATGGCGTTTTTCATCTTTTTTGTGCGCATGAAGGCGTCGGAAAAGCCGACGAATGCCAAAAAAATTATTTTGCCACCGCTGTTTATGAGCACCGGAGCGCTGATGTTCATCGATCCGGTCTTTCGCGTTACGCGCGGGGAACTGATCGAGGCGGTCATTCTCGGCCTGTTCTTCTCGCTGTTTCTCATTAAAACGTCGAAATTTGAAATCCGCGGCAATGAGATTTATTTGAAACGCTCAAAATCCTTTATTTGGATTTTGCTCGGGTTGATTGTCATTCGTCTTGGCTTGAAAACGTATTTAGGACGAACGATCGACTACCGCCAGTTAAGCGGCATGTTTTATTTGCTCGCGTTTTCGATGATCGTCCCATGGCGGATTGCGATGTATGTTTCGTATCGAAAGCTGGCGGCGCAGCTGAAACCGCCCGTGCTGACCTAAAGAGGGTGTCCCAAAACGATCGGGCACCCTTCTTTATCTTCATAATATCGCCACAAAATATGGAATCATGTTGCATTTCGTTTAAGAGGAATGACGCTTTTGGGTCAGCTCCTTTTGGCTGGGCAGGCTGCCATGGCGAAGGCTCCCCCTGTCTCTGCTTGCCGTGCAGCTTTGTGCATAAAAAAAGCCGCTTATATCCAGTTCCCAATCTTAAGGCTGGTCAGCGGCTTTCCAATAAATGTTGATAAGGGGCGAGATCGATGTTTTTCGCTTGCAATGTCCGGATCAAAAATTTATGATCGCGCTTCGGCGTTGCCATGATATAGCCGCGGATCAGCAAGTCGCGTGTGATGCGCGGCGCCTGCTCCTTCAAGGCAAGCTCGCCGATTTTGCCGGCAATCTTTTGCCGCGCGACGTCGCGGAACAATTCCGGCACAGGGCGAACCAATTCCTCAAGCAGCGCTTTTTCTTCTTCCCCCCATAAATGGCGCGTCTGTTCAATGTAATATTCCTGCCAGTCGAGCTCCGATTTTCCATCTTCTTTCGGCAGCCGCTTCAAAAACTTGCGGAACATGAAAAAGCCGCCGATCGACATCATGACAAGCAAAAAGACGACCCAAAGCAAAATAAACCAAAGAAACCATCCGGTCAGCACGATTCCCACCCCAACATGATGATCAACTGGTTTGCCATCGGCAAGATTCGTCTACTATTATGTCGAAAAGCTTGCTGTTTGGCAAGTTTCAAACGGCGGCCTGTTACGAATCGTAACGCAACTGTAATGCAACTGTAAAAAAGCTTGTCCCGCCTTACAGCGCCAATGGATGGACAGCCTCCGGCCGCTTTATGTGGAAAATATATACAGTGACGTTCCCTTCTTTGCCTGCTAATCTAGTAAACAGAAAAAAGCCAAAAGGCAACGATGAGGGGGATGCGCAGAGTGAAAAAGACGATTGCAGCGCTCGCGATCACTTGCTGTATGGCGTTAAGCTCTCATGGGCTGTCGGCGGAAGCGGCTGGCTCGTATACATACTATCAAGTGAAAAAAGGCGATACGTTGTCGAAGATCGCCAAACAATATCATACAACAGTGGCTTCACTAAAATCGCTGAACGGTTTAAAAACGGATATGATCGGCATCGGCGCGAAATTGAAAGTGCCGGCTGCGGCGAAGCGGTCGGCTTCGGCGCCGGCCAAGAAGAAATCGATCTCATTAAGCGCCGCTGACCGGAAGCTGCTCGCCCAGCTTGTGCAAGCGGAGACCGGTTCGAGCGAGCCGTTTGCCGGCAAGGTGGAAGTGGCGCTTGTCGTTTTAAACCGCACCAAACATCCGGAATTTCCAAAGACGGTGCGCGGCGTCATTTATCAAAAAACGGAATCTGGATACGCGTTTGTCCCAGCCAAAACGGGGAAATTGACCCGCATCCAGCCGACCAGGCAAGATTACGAGGCGGTCGACAAGGCGTTGGCCTTATTCCCAAACGATCGCCGCGGCTCGCTTTATTTCTACAATCCGAAAATCACAAAAGACAAATGGATGTTGTCGCGTCCGGTGACGATTCGCATCGGGCACCATGTCTTCACGAGATGAACGGGGTCGAATAAGGCCTCGTTCTTTTGTTTTGTGCATAGCGGCAGCCGGTGGTGACGCTTCTTGTGGTGCATGCCCAAGATCATTCATTTCATGACGGCGATCACGGTCAAGGATTTAGCCGCTGAATTCGTGGAGCTGTATGAAGCGCTCAAGCGGCAAGCAGCCGAATCATAATCGCCGTCGGCCGGCTTGTTCACCGGGTGAGGATGATTCGCTTCAACAGGAATGAACCCAAGGCGGGCGGCAACGGGATGTTCTAGCGGCCGCCCGTTTTTCTAATTTTACAATAATTTTATTATGTAAAAATAATGGCGCCAGCCGTTCAGCCCGCCCGGCTGCCGCCGGTCTCGGCTGAACGGAGAAGGAAAACTCCGCTTGTTTGCGTCACATATCGTGGCTTGTGTTGTGCTTTTGCCGTGTGTGATTGTGATTTTTCACTTTTTTCGAACCGTCAAGCGGCTCCGGCTGTCCAGGGTTGTCGCCTTTCAGGGCGTTTTTGCGCATATCTTTGCCGTCGTTTTTGTTCGTCATGTCCTGTCCCTCCTTTATCCGTTAGCATGTGGCGTTGTGTTTTCGCTTATTCGGCGCATAATTTGCGCTTGGTTTGAAACGATAAGTAGTGAGCGACTGCGATGACTGCGAAGGAGGGACGAGCCATGGTGTACCATAAAACGAAGCAAGAGGCGTTTCAAGCAGCGCAAAAGGCGACGATGGAAGCGAAAGAATGGCACGATCACTTGGTGCGTGATCAAGCCGACTACGGCCACCAGCTGGCCCATCTTCGGCAAGAAGTAAACGAGGCGTTCGCCCAAATTGAAAACGCGCTCGAAGTGGCCTCGGAAACGCAGCGCGTGCAGCTCGAAAAATTCCGCAACGATTTGCAGGCAATTGTGAATGAAGTGAATCAAAACGAGTAAGGGAATGCCGACGGCGGACATTCCCTTTTTGCCTGCTATGGCAGACCGGGATGGCGAAATGGCCGCCACACTATTGGTTCTTTTTTCGTTTTTTGTTGTTTTGGCGCTGTGCTTCTGTCAGCGGTTCATTGGAAAACTCTTCATTGTAGCCGGCGCCCATCCCTTGCGCTTTCGCAGCGTTCATGCCGGGGATGACGTGGTTCGCTTTCCGTTTGCCCATGTTTTGTTCACCTCCGCTTCTAGTTTGCGACGAAACGGCCGCCTTATTCCTCTTTTGCCGCCGTTAAGGAAGCCAGAGCCAGCCCGTGAGACACTGGAAATCATTATTTACAACTTGTGCTGTTCTATAATAAGATAAAGTCGTGCCGAACTTTATGGGGATTGGGAGAATTCATGCTATTTTTTCGACTTTTGTGCGAAAAAATAGTATAGTATTATTGTGAAGTGAAGGGGGTTATACATATGGCGAAACAAGATGTGTTCAACGCCCGCTCTTCATTCGAAGTCAACGGTAAAAAATACAATTATTACCGTTTGCAAGCGCTTGAAGAAGCGGGCATCGGCCAGGTGAGCCGCCTGCCGTACTCGATCAAAGTATTGCTTGAATCGGTGCTTCGCCAAGTCGACGGGCGCGTTATCACGAAAGAGCACGTCGAAAACTTGGCGAAATGGGGAACGCCGGAAATGAAAGACATCGACGTGCCGTTTAAGCCGTCGCGCGTCATTTTGCAAGACTTCACCGGCGTGCCGGCCGTCGTCGATTTGGCTTCGATGCGCAAAGCGATGGCGGATCTAGGCGGCGATCCGTACGAAATCAACCCGGAAATTCCGGTTGATCTCGTCATCGACCACTCGGTGCAAGTCGACCGCTACGGGTCAGACGATGCGCTCGAGTACAACATGGATTTGGAATTCAAACGGAACGCCGAACGGTACAAGTTTTTGAAATGGGCGCAAAAAGCGTTTGACAACTATCGCGCCGTTCCGCCGGCAACGGGGATCGTCCACCAAGTGAACTTGGAATATTTGGCAAGCGTCGTTCACGCGGTCGAAGGGGAGAACGGCGAGTACGAAGCGTTCCCGGATACGCTTGTCGGCACGGACTCGCATACGACGATGATCAACGGCATCGGCGTCCTCGGTTGGGGGGTCGGCGGCATTGAAGCGGAAGCCGGCATGCTCGGCCAACCGTCGTACTTCCCGGTGCCGGAAGTCATCGGCGTCCGCCTGACAGGCAAGCTGCCGGACGGAGCGACGGCCACTGACTTGGCGCTTAAGGTGACGCAAGTGCTCCGGAAAAAAGGCGTCGTCGGCAAATTCGTTGAATTTTTCGGACCAGGAGTGGCGACTTTGCCGCTGGCCGACCGGGCGACGATTGCCAACATGGCGCCGGAATACGGGGCAACGTGCGGCTTCTTCCCGGTCGACGCTGAAGCGCTTGACTATTTGCGCTTAACCGGCCGCGACGAACATCACGTTCAAGTCGTCGAAGCGTATTGCAAAGCGAACGGTTTGTTCTACACGCCGGATGCACCGGAGCCGGTGTTTACGGATGTGGTGGAAATCAACTTGTCGGAAATTGAAACGAACTTGTCTGGCCCGAAACGGCCGCAAGACTTGATTCCGCTCTCGAAAATGAAACAGTCGTTCCGCGACGCGGTGAAAGCGCCGCAAGGCAACCAAGGCTTTGGTTTGACGGAAGCGGACTTGGATCGGGAAATTACGGTCGAGTTAAACGGCGAACAAGTGAAATTGAAAACGGGCGCGGTCGTCATCGCGGCGATCACAAGCTGTACGAACACGTCCAACCCATACGTGCTTGTCGCCGCTGGTTTAGTGGCGAAAAAAGCGGTCGAAAAAGGCTTGCAAGTGCCGAAATACGTGAAAACGTCGCTCGCGCCGGGTTCGAAAGTCGTCACCGGCTACTTGCGCGATTCGGGCTTGCTTCCGTATCTCCAACAGCTCGGCTTCAACATCGTCGGCTACGGCTGCACGACATGCATCGGCAACTCGGGTCCGCTTGCGCCGGAGCTCGAAAAAGCGCTCGCGGAAAGCGATCTGCTCGTGACAAGCGTCCTGTCCGGCAACCGGAACTTTGAAGGCCGCATCCACCCGCTTGTCAAAGGCAACTATTTGGCATCCCCGCCGCTTGTTGTGGCCTATGCGCTCGCCGGCACGGTCGACATTGACTTGCTTAGCGAGCCGATCGGCAAAGGCAAAGACGGCAGCGACGTCTATTTCCGCGACATTTGGCCGTCGATGGAAGAAGTGAAAGACGTCGTCAAACGGGCGGTCGATCCGGAACTGTTCCGCAAAGAATATGAGCGCGTGTTCGACGGCAACCCGCGCTGGAACGCCATCGAAACGACGGACGAGCCGCTCTACCAATGGGATGAAAACTCGACGTACATTCAAAATCCGCCGTTCTTTGAAGGCTTGTCGCCGGAAGTGCGCAAAGTCGAACCTCTCACCGGCTTGCGCGTCGTCGGCAAGTTCGGTGATTCGGTCACGACTGACCATATTTCGCCAGCTGGGTCGATCGGCAAAAACACGCCGGCAGGCCAATATTTGATCTCGAAAGGCGTCGAGCCGAAAGATTTCAACTCGTACGGTTCGCGGCGCGGCAACCATGAAGTGATGATGCGCGGCACGTTCGCCAACATCCGCATCCGCAACCAAATCGCGCCGGGCACGGAAGGCGGCTATACGACGTACTGGCCGACCGGCGAAGTGATGTCGATGTACGATGCGTGCATGAGATACAAACAAGACGGCACCGGGCTTGTCGTCATTGCCGGCAAAGACTACGGCATGGGCAGCTCGCGCGACTGGGCGGCGAAAGGGACGTTCTTGCTCGGCATCAAAACGGTCATCGCCGAAAGCTTTGAGCGCATCCATCGCTCGAACCTCGTGTTGATGGGCGTCCTGCCGCTGCAATTCAAAGAAGGCGAAAATGCGGAGACGCTCGGCTTGACGGGCAAAGAAGTGTTCGAAGTCCACATTGATGAAAACGTCAAACCTCGCGATCTCGTCAAAGTGACGGCGACGAACCCGGATACGGGTGAGACAAAAGAATTTGAAGTGATCGTCCGTTTTGACAGCGAAGTCGAAATCGACTACTATCGCCACGGCGGCATTTTGCAAATGGTGTTGCGCGAAAAATTGGCGAAAGTGAAACAATAACGACAAAAAGCAGGCTTCCATACGGGAAGCCTGCTTTTATTTGGTGTTGAGCTTTTTCGCGGCGTTCTCAAGCTTGCTCTTTGGATCCGGGGTGAACGTTCCGTCTTGGCCAAAGCCTTGCGGGTTGACGCCCGGCGCCTTCGTGCCGCGGTTTCGGCCGCCGTTTTTCGCCATCGTTTTCACCTCCACTCGGATAGTATGGCCGATCGGGGTGAAAATATAAGCAAAGCACGGCCGACAAAGGAGAGAGAAACCATGAACAAAGGATTAAAAACGGCGCTCGCGACGATTGCACTGGCACAATTTTTAAAAATTCCGATCAAGCAGCTTGAGACAGGCCGGTGGGACTGGCGGCTCTTTTTCGAAACAGGCGGAATGCCAAGCTCCCACTCTGCCGGTGTTTCCGCCTTAGCGACATTGATCGCCCTCGAGCGAGGTGTGCGCACGATCGATTTTGCCTTGGCCGCGTTGTTTGGACTGATCGTCATGTACGATGCGCAAGGGGTGCGGCGCCAAGCGGGCGAACTCGCCCTTCGCTTGAACGAGCTTGCCGAGGAAGTGAAAAAGTTAGAAGGAGATCCAAAACAAACCGTTTATCACAAACGACAGCGGCAGCTGCGCGCCCGACTCGGGCACGAGCCGATCGAAGTCGTCGGCGGGGCGCTCCTTGGAATGGCGACTGGCGCAATTTCGCATTGGGCGTGCCGCCGCCGGCGAACCTTTTAAGTGGTGAAGGGAGGAGGCGTACGCGGATCGGAATAAGCGGGAAGCGAGGCGCCTAGCAGAAAAAAGCTGTCCCGCTTTTTAGGCGGGGCAGCTTCTGCCGCCGCTACGATGAGATGTTCCGCTTTTCCCGCCACCGTCTGCCCCAGAGGCGCATGCTTGGCAGTTCGGCGAACATCATGCCGGCCAAAATCGCAGCGCCGCCAAGCCAGGCCGATGGCGACAGCCGCTCTCCAGCCCAAAGGTAGGCGGTCAAAGCAGCGAACACCGGCTCCATGGCGAAAATCAGCGCGACATGGGCGGGAGTCGTATATTTTTGCACCGCCGTTTGGATGAGAAACGCCGCGGTCGTCGCCAGCAGCGATGTCACAGCGAGCGCCTCCCATACTTCCGGACGGCGGAGCACGGCTATGTTCCACATGTCGGCGGCATCTTCAAACCAAAAGGCAAAGAGGAAACAAAGCGCGGCGACGGTAAAAATTTGCACCATGGTCAACAGCATCGTCGAATGCTGAGAGGAATAGCGGCCGGTGACGATAATGTGCATGGCAAAGGAAACAGCGCAAAGAAAGACAAAGAAATCGCCCTGATTGAACGACAGCTCCGCTCCCCCTGTCAGCCAATACAGGCCGAACGCGGCAAGTGCCGCTCCAACCACCGCATTCACAGACGGTTTTTGCTTTAAGATCAAAAAGGAAAACAATGGAACGAGCACAACGCTCAGTCCGGTAATAAAGCCGGCTTTCGAGGAAGTGGTATAAAGCAGTCCGATCGTTTGGAATGCGTAGCCGCAAAACAGCCATAGCCCCATCCACGCCCCAGCGCCGATGACTCGCCATGACAACTGGCCGAAGAGTGGGCGGGAAGCGGCAGCGATCCAGGTGAGAAGCAACAAGCCGGCCAAACTGAAGCGAACGGCGTTAAATGACAACGGCTTCAAAAACGAGATGGCATTTTGGACGACGACGAACGTCGCCCCCCAGACGAACGTCACCATGAGCAGACTCAGATCGGCTATGGTTTGACGCTTCAATTCGAATCCTCCCTCTTCATATGCTTGCGCCCCATCTCATTTTGGGTGCTAGCCGCTAGTGTACCACAAGTAGGCCGAAAAAGATAGATATTTTGGAAAAAAGATGGGCGCCTGCGGCAAAATGGTTGATACAAGAAGAATTTGCGCATAATATTAGGTAATGAACAAGGGCGCAAGTGTGGTAAAATAAAAACCAGCTCCGATCATCGCCACGCGGAAGGGTGACAATGCGTTGGACGTACAAATCCACTGGACGTATATCACGCCGAAAAAACAAGAGGCGTTTCTTGTCTCCGATTGGGTCGATGCCAAAAAGGCGCTCGCCTTGGCGGATGATTTTGAAAAAACCGGGCGGACGAAAACAGTGGAGTTCGTCGATCGAAACGGCACGGTGTGGTCAAAAAAAGAGCTGCAAAAGCTGCTTGAGGAGATCGCCGGCGAGCCGCATGAGATCGTTGTGTATTTCGACGGCGGCTTTGACCATGAGACGTCCCAAGGCGGCGCCGGCGCGGTCGTATACTATAAGCAAAACGACCATCACTATCGGCTGCGCGCCAACCGCCGGCTTGGTGAAATCAAATCCAATAATGAGGCGGAATATGCAGCGTTTTGGTTTGTCATGCAGCTGCTCGAGGAACTTGGCGTTCATCATTTGCCGGTGACGTTCCGCGGCGACTCCCACGTCGTGTTAAAGCAGCTGTCCGGCGATTGGCCGTGTTTTGAGGACGATTTCAACATCTGGCTTGACCGCATTGAAGCGAAAATACGCGAGCTTCACATCGAACCGGCGTACGAGCCGATTTCGCGCAAACAAAATAAAGAGGCGGATTCGCTCGCCCGCCAGGCGCTTGAAGGGCAGATCATCACAAGCCGAACGGAATTGACAGGGAAAGGGTAAGGTCGTATGGGAAAGAAGCGGAACCGACGCAAAGAAATATTGGATCAAATCGCATGGCTGGAGGAAACGTACTGCGATGGCTGCTTTTTAAAAAGCACGTTCCGGAAAGAGTACGGCAAAACGTACGCCCAATCGTTTTGCATCCAGCAATGCACGGTTGGGGAACAAATGCAGCAGTACGGGGAGATGCTTCTATCAGCGCCGCCGCGTCCGCGTCGGTCATGAAGGAATTTTTTCAAGAGGCGGTTGGTGCGGGCGATCGGAGCCCCAATCTGCGCCTTCGCGAGCGTGGGGCGGTGCCGGCTGCGACCAGGCAAGCTTTGGCGTTTGAACGGAAGAAGCGGATGCGCTGCGAAGGCCGGTGATTGACAGAACATACGTTTTAACATAGAGAAACCTCAAAAGCAGTTCTTCTTTTCACTCCAAAAGGAAATCGCTGTTTGTCCTCCGCCTTAATAGATGCAATTTAACGTTTTCACATTTGCAGCTTTTACTGAGCATTGGATCGACTTCACGCCAAGGCGTGACGAAGGCAAGCAAAGGCTTGCCCTCGACAGTCGAAACATTGATAAGTGGCTTTTTTTTGTCAAAGAAAAGATATAACGTTTTGGTTGCATCTATATAGATGCAATTTGAAGCTTTACCATTTGCAACTTTTACCGAGTATTTGAACGACTGTCGGGCGACCGAACAACGCCGCTTAAAGACCCATATATGGGTCTGTGAAGCAGGCGGTTGTTCGGTCCTCCGTCACGCCAAGGCGTGACGGAGAAGCCTGTGGCTTTCCTCCGACAGTCGAAAAGAGGGCAACCGCTTTTCCGTCAAGGATATGGTAAACTTCTTCGTTGCATCTATATATATCGTTTTGCTGTTATTGCTGCGCCTCGCGAAGCTGGTGCTCGGCGCGGGCCAGTTTTTGTTCGCACTGGGCGAGAAAGTCGCCGTCGACGCCAGTCGCCTGTTGACGGGCGCGAGCGAGTTGGCCGCGGGCGTTTTCGATCGCTTCTTTAGCGTGGTTGAGCATCTCTGGATCGAGCTGCATCGTCGCTTGGCCGACCATTTTTTCCGCCGTTTCGACGAACATTTCCACTTGCTTTACGTCGTTGTATCCCGTATGTACGTCGGCATCGCGTCTGGCCATATGAACACCTCCCTTTCTTTATTGTTTACCGTTTGATGGAATCTATGCAAATCGCAATGAAAAAGGCACCCTGCTTAAACAGAGTGCCTCTCGTTCCGCTCCCGTTCTCTCGTCTATGTCAACGAAGTCTTATAATTTGACAACGTTTGCTGCTTGCGGTCCGCGGTTTCCTTGGACGATTTCAAACGAAACTTCTTGGCCTTCTTCTAACGTTTTGAACCCTTCACCTTGGATCGCCGTGAAGTGAACGAATACGTCGGAACCGCCTTCCACTTCGATGAAACCATAACCTTTTTCGTTGTTAAACCATTTTACTTTACCACGTTGCATAATACTGAATTCCTCCTAATACCTTTAGCCTGTTCGGCTAACCTCAAGATTTTTATCAAATAACAAAATATACTTCACAGCCATCCAAGATGCGTCTTCATGTTGAATGCTTGAAATATATTCTGTTATGTGATGACTTTACTATACACTATTCGGAGCTGCCGCGTCAAGCAAAAGAAAGGAAATTTCCGAAAAAAGTGGCTCCCCCGCTGAAAAAATGCCGTCCAGCAAAGGAAAATGGGCCGCTGGGGAGAAAAAAGTCATGAGCGGGCAACAACGGCCATACATTGGAATAGGAACGACGAAAAGGGGGAGAAGCGGATGTACCGCGGAAAAATCGCGGGAAAAGAAGTGATCGTTCGATTGGGCAACCGGGTCAGCCGCCGCTATTTCAGCGACAATAAAATTTACCACATGGTTCTTTCGTACGGAGAGTCGGCGTTTCGCAAAGGGCAGGATATGTTTTGCATTTACAACGATCGCGTCGGCTTGATTGTCGCCGAGGTCGAGCAACAGGACGTTCCTGTCATTCGAATCGATTACATTATCGAAAACGAAAATGTGTACGAATAATCAATTGACAGCGGAAGACGAATGCGGTAATCTCGAATGTAAGCGGTAACAAAACAAGCCGCATTCGTCCCTGCTTCTCCCAGGGGCAGACGTGCCGCGAGAGCATCGTCTGTTTCTTTTTTGGCTCGCGTTGAAACAGGCGGCTTCGTTTTTTCGTATGATGGTATGACAAGAGAGACAAAGAGGTGACTGCGGTGTTATTGCGCAAAATGATGTCAAGAGTCGGAGTCGGGTCGGCGCACGTCGACTTGATCTTGAATAAATCGTTATGGCGCCAAGGGGAAACGATCGAAGGGACCGTCCACATTTACGGCGGAACGGTGGAACAAAGGATCGAGCGGCTTGATGTGGAGCTCGTGCAAAAAACGATCGAAAACGGCAAGGAACTGGATGCCTTTGTCGCCGTCATTCCGGCGGCTGGAGCGTTTTCGATCAAGCCGGGCGAGAAAAAGGAGATCCCGTTTTCCTACACGATTCCGGAAACGTTGCCGCCATCGCGCCCCGGCCGGTCGTATCGGTTCATCACCCGCCTTCATATCGAAGACGCGGTCGACACGCTCGACTTCGATTATGTGCAAATTTTGCCGAAGAAATAGGTTGACAGCGTTTTCAACAGATGATATGCTAAAAGCAAGTTAATACGTTGTGGTGGAGAAGCGGAGACCCACACATATTCCTCGTTGATGAGCGGGGAAGTGTGTGGGTTTTTGCTTTTTCACCCAACGGTTCACCCTCCGGAGGGGCTGGACAAGCAGGAAATGACAGAAAACATCACGAAATGAAGAAAAGGAGGAAGAGAACAAATGTCGCCATTTTTAGGGGAACTCATCGGCACGGCCCTGCTCATCATTTTCGGCGCGGGTGTGTGCGCCGGGGTCAACTTGAAAAAATCATACGCGGCCAATTCGGGCTGGATTGTCATTACGATGGGGTGGGGGCTGGCGGTGGCCGTGGCCGTATACGCTGTCGGCCGGTATAGCGGCGCCCATCTCAATCCAGCGCTGACAGTGGCACTGGCCATAAGCGGCGATTTCCCATGGAAAGATGTGCCTGGCTATGTATTGGCGCAAGTGCTTGGCGCGATGGTTGGGGCTGCCGTCGTCTATCTCCACTATTGGCCGCATTGGAAGGAAACAGACGACCCGGGTGTCAAGCTTGGCGTGTTTGCGACGGGTCCGGCCGTGCCGGATGCGGCTGCCAACTTGCTTAGCGAGATCATCGGAACGTTTGTGTTGGTTTTGGCCATCTTGGCCATTGGCGCCAACCAATTCGCCGATGGACTCAATCCATTTATCGTTGGTTTTTTGATCGTGGCGATCGGCCTGTCGCTCGGCGGTACGACGGGATACGCCATTAATCCGGCCCGCGACTTTGGACCTCGCTTAGCCCACTTTTTGTTGCCAATCCCAGGGAAAGGGTCATCGAATTGGGCGTATGCGTGGGTGCCGATCGTCGGACCGCTGCTTGGGGGTGCGTTAGGCAGTTTGGTCTATAAAGCCGTTTTCTTGGGAAAACCGACAGGCGCATTATGGGGAGTGCTGGCGGCAACCGCAGCCGTTTTGGCGGCGGCGAAGATGACAAAAGGGAGGACGGCAAGCGCCGCAAGCCGCCGTTCTCTCTAGTTGGCGTACGGGGTTTGTAAGCAAATAAAGAAGAAGGGGGAAGAATGTCATGAATCAATACATTTTAGCCATCGACCAAGGCACAACGAGCTCGCGCGCGATTTTGTTCAATCAAAAGGGCGAAATCGTTCATATGGCGCAAAAAGAGTTTACGCAATATTTTCCGCAGCCCGGCTGGGTCGAGCACAACGCCAATGAAATTTGGGGATCGGTGCTTGCTGTCATTGCGAGCGTCTTGTCCGAAGCGCAAGTGAAGCCGGAACAAGTGGCAGGGATCGGGATTACGAACCAACGGGAGACGACGGTGGTGTGGGAGAAAGACACCGGCAACCCGATTTACAACGCCATCGTCTGGCAGTCGCGGCAGACGGCCGATATTTGCGATGAACTGAAGGCGAAAGGGTATGACCCGTTGTTTCGCAAAAAAACCGGCTTGCTTATTGACGCCTATTTTTCCGGGACAAAAGTGAAATGGATTTTGGACCATGTCGACGGAGCGCGCGAACGTGCGGAACGCGGCGAATTGCTTTTCGGCACGATTGATACGTGGCTCATTTGGAAGCTGTCCGGCGGCCGCGCCCATGTAACCGATTACTCGAACGCGTCGCGCACGTTGATGTTCAACATTCATACGCTCGAGTGGGATGACGAGCTGCTTGATATCCTAGGCGTACCGAAGGCGATGCTTCCCGAGGTTCGGCCGTCGTCGGAAGTGTACGCGAAAACCGCCCCTTATCACTTCTTTGGCGTCGAGGTGCCGATCGCCGGGGCGGCGGGCGACCAGCAGGCGGCCTTGTTCGGGCAGGCGTGCTTTACGGAAGGGATGGCGAAAAATACGTACGGCACGGGCTGCTTTATGCTGATGAATACGGGGGAAAAAGCGGTGCAATCGAAACACGGGCTGCTCACAACAATCGCCTGGGGGATTGACGGCAAGGTGGAATACGCCCTTGAAGGCAGCATCTTCGTCGCCGGCTCGGCCATTCAATGGCTGCGCGACGGCTTGCGGATGCTCAAAACCGCAGCGGACAGCGAAGCGTACGCTGAAAAAGTCGAGTCGACCGACGGGGTGTATGTCGTCCCAGCGTTCGTCGGCCTCGGCACCCCGTATTGGGACAGCGAGGTGCGAGGCGCGGTGTTTGGCCTCACGCGCGGCACGACGAAAGAGCATTTCATCCGGGCGACGTTGGAATCGCTCGCCTACCAGACAAAAGATGTGCTTGCCGCCATGGAAGCCGATTCCGGCATCTCGCTGACGACGCTGCGCGTTGATGGCGGGGCGGTGAAAAACAACTTCCTCATGCAGTTCCAGAGCGATTTGCTGGCCGTTCCGGTTGAACGGCCGGTCGTGAATGAAACGACGGCCTTGGGCGCAGCGTATTTGGCCGGATTGGCCGTCGGCTACTGGAACAGCCGGGATGACATCGCCGCCCAATGGCAGCTTGAGCGCCGCTTTGAGCCGAAGATGGATGATGACAAGCGAACGATGCTCTACGATGGCTGGAAAAAAGCGGTGCGGGCGGCGATGGCGTTTAAATGATGGAAAAGGGGCTGACCCAAAAGCGTCATTCCTCTCAAACGAAATACAACATATTGCGCATGATTCATTGTTTCGTGGTGATATATGGTGATGAGCAAGGGTGTCCCGATCCTTTTGGGACACCCCTTTTTGCTGTTTTGGCTTGCACGTTACGGGGGGGAAGAAAAATGAAACAGCATCGCCTTCCTCTGTTTGTCGAGTAAAGCCGAATTTTTTTCTGAATGCGCATTCAACAAGAAAAAAAGCTGAGCCTTTGAAACATCGATATGATAAAACAAAATAATGTTCTAAATAATCATATATGACAAGGATGGGATTACAAAAAAATGTTGAAAATACAAAAAATATCGTGTAATATTATCATAAAATTATATATAGTCTAAAATTTCGTTATACTAAATTTACTTAAAGGGGAAAGGTGCATTGAGCAAACAGCCGTTGTTGGAAATAGAACGACTGCGTGTCTCATTTCAAATCGAGGGCGCTTATTATGCTGCGGTGGACGATGTTTCTTTGGTCATTGAGGAAAACGAAGTCGTTGCCCTTGTCGGCGAGTCGGGGTGCGGAAAAAGCGCTCTCGCTCTTTCGATCATGGGGCTGCACCCGCCGGAGAAGACGAAAGTGGAAGGGCGTCTGCTTTTTAAAGGGACAAATTTGCTGTCGTTGTCTGTTTCTGAATTGAACCGGATTCGCGGCAAGGAGATCGGCATGATTTTTCAAGATCCGCTCACGGCGCTTAATCCGCTCATGACCGTCGGACGGCAAATTGAAGAAAGCATGAATTACCACTTGCGGCTGCCGGCGGAGGAAAAAAAGAAACGAACGATTCGACTTCTTGAGCGAGTTGGCATTCCCGAGCCGGAAAAAGTGTATCACCGTTATCCGCATGAACTGTCCGGGGGAATGCGGCAGCGGGTGGTCATCGCGATTGCCATCGCCTGCGAGCCGTCGCTTTTGATTGCGGATGAGCCGACGACGGCGCTTGATGTGACGATTCAAGCGCAAATTATGGAGCTGCTGAAAGAACTGCAGCGGCAAATGAAGACAAGCATTATATTGATTACTCACGATTTAGGGGTTGTCGCGGAAATGGCCGATCGGGTCGCCGTGATGTATGCAGGCGAAATCGTTGAGCTCGCGGATGTCGACACGATTTTCCACCGGCCGCTTCATCCATACACTCGCTCGTTGCTGCAGTCGATCCCGTCCGCACAAGTGAAAAAAGATCGTCTCCATGTTATTCAAGGGATTGTTCCGCCGCTGCATAAACTGCCTCGCCGAGGATGCCGTTTTCAACCGCGCATCAGCTGGATCGGGGCGGAACAGCACGAGCTGGAGCCGCAGCTGCGCGAAGTGGAGCCAGGACATTGGGTGCGTTGCACGTGCTATCGGCATTTTCACTTTCCCGATGATCAAATGACAAGAGAGGTTGATTACGGTGCTTCTTGACGTGCGGCATTTAAAGGTGCACTATCCGGTGCGCGGCGGGTTTTTTCGCCGCGTCGTCGACCACGTTAAGGCGGTTGACGATGTCAGTTTTTCGTTGAATCGAGGAGAGACATACGGGCTTGTCGGTGAATCAGGATGTGGAAAAACGACAACGGGGCGCACGATCATTGGCCTCATTCGAGCGACGGCTGGCGAGGTGCTGTTTGAAGGAACGGATTTAACGAAGCTGTCCCGCCGCCAGTTTCATCCATATCGCAAGGACATTCAAATGATTTTCCAAGATCCATATTCTTCGCTCAATCCGCGCAAACGTGTGCTCGATATCATCGCTGAGCCGCTGCGAAATTTTGAAAAGCTTTCGCCGCATGAGGAGCGAAAAAAAGTCCAATCCATTCTCGAACGCGTTGGATTAAGCGCTGATTCGATTTATAAATATCCACATGAGTTTTCCGGGGGACAGCGCCAGCGCATCGGCATCGCCCGTGCGCTGATGCTCAATCCGAAGCTGATCATCGCTGACGAGCCGGTGTCGGCGCTTGACGTGTCCGTACAGGCGCAAGTGCTGAATTTTATGAAGGACATTCAACAAGATTACGGTCTTACCTATTTGTTCATCAGCCATGACTTGGGAATCATTCGCCATATGTGCGACCGGATCGGCATCATGTACCGCGGCCGGCTCGTCGAAGAAGGGACGAGCGAAGACATTTTTGCGAATCCGCAGCACATTTACACAAAGCGTCTCTTGTCGGCGATCCCCAACGCCGATCCGCGCGAGCGCGGCAAACAGACGGCGCTGCGCCGCGAAGTGGAACAAGAATATGCGCAAGCGTATTCTCGCTATTTTGATGAAACCGGGCGAGCGTATCCGCTTAAGCCTATATCGCCCACCCACTCTGTGGCTATTCCATAAAGAGGGGAAGACAGAACGATGCTAAAGTTTATTTTGCGCCGAATCTTGATCATGATTCCGCAGCTGTTTTTGTTAAGCGTCCTCATTTTCCTGCTGGCGAAAGCAATGCCAGGTGATGCGCTGACCGGCCAGTTGGCGGCCAATCCGAAAATGGATCCGCAAACGCTTGAAGAAATGAGGGAAAAGCTCGGTCTTAACGATCCGGTACATATTCAGTATATCCGTTGGGTGAAAAACATGCTGCAAGGCGACCTTGGTTTGTCTTACACCCACCAGCAGCCGGTGACCGACTTGCTGGCTGGAAGAGTGGGGAATACCGTGCTGCTGTCGGCGGCTATTTTAGTGTTGACTTATCTTATCGCCATTCCGCTCGGCATTGTATCAGGGCGATGGACGGACACATGGGCTGACAAGCTGATCGTCGGCTACAGCTATATCGGTTATGCGACGCCGCTGTTTATCTTTGCGCTGATCATGCTGTTTGTATTCGGTTTTCATCTCGGCTGGTTTCCGACCGGGGGGAGCGTGGACATTCAAGTTGAAGAAGGAACGCTTGCCTACTATTTAAGCAAGTTGAATCATCTCATGCTTCCGGCTTTATCGGGCGCGCTCATCAACACAGTCGGCATTATTCAATATTTGCGAAGCGAAATCATTGATACGAAAGTGAAAGATTTCGTGAAAACAGCGCGCGCCAAGGGCGTTCCAGAACGCCAGATTTACTGGCGGCATATTTTGCGCAATTCGTTTTTGCCGATCGCAGCGTTTTTAGGCTATGAAATTACGGGTCTCATCGGCGGTTCCGTGTTTTTAGAGTCCATTTACAGTTATCCAGGGCTTGGACAGCTGTTTTTGCAGTCGATTATGCAGCGCGACTACAGCGTCGTAACGGCGCTTGTGATGATTTCCGGGGTGGCGACGCTTGTGGGGACCTTGCTTTCTGACATTATTTTAAGTGCGGTCGATCCGCGTATTCGCATTGAGTAAGGGAGGGGCGTAGAATATGAAAATTGAGGTGAACCGTCCTGCTCCAGTTGAAATAGCCGCTGAGAAAAGCCCTTCCGCTCTTTCGATTATGTGGCGGGAGCTCGTCCGCGATCGGTTGGCTCTTGTTTCGCTCATTATATTGTCTGTCATTTTGCTGATTGTCTACGGCGCTTCCATTTTTTTAGATCAAGAGGAAATTGTAAAGGTAGACTTTTTGGCTATTTATTCACCGCCATCGGCGGAACATTGGCTTGGCACCGATTATGGCGGACGCGATGTGTTCGGCCAGCTGATCATTGGAGCCCGCAATTCCTTTACGATCGGCCTGGCGATTACGCTGATCACAGGCGCGATCGGCCTTGTGGTAGGGCTTGTGGCCGGCTATTTCGGCGGCTGGATCGACAATGTCATCATGCGCATCATCGATTTTATTCTCGTCTTGCCGTTTTTAATGCTGGTGATCGTCTTTGTGGCCATCGTCCCGAAATACAATGTGGCGACGTTCATTTTAATTATGAGCGCGTTTTTATGGACGGGCAAAGCCCGGCTCATTCGCGCCAAGACGCTTGCTGAGCGGGAATTGGACTATGTCAGCGCATCCAAGACGCTTGGGACGCCGGATTGGAAAATCATTTTGTTTCAAATTTTGCCAAACTTAAGCTCCATTATCATCGTCAATTTGACGTTGAACTTAGCCGGCAACATCGGCATTGAGTCAGGTCTTACATACCTGGGGTTCGGGCTGCCGGAAAGCACGCCAAGCCTTGGAACGCTGGTCAGCTATGCGACCAATCCCGATGTGCTGCAAAACAAATGGTGGGTATGGCTGCCTGCATCATTACTCATTTTGGTGATGATGCTGTGCATAAATTTCATCGGCCAAGCGTTGAAACGCGCGGCTGATGCAAGACAACGATTAGGATAAAGGGGGAGAAAAACAGTGAAGCGAAAGTGGATGGCGGCGCTCGCCGCGCTCCTGCTCGTGCTGGCTGGGTGCACGGGCAAGTCGGAAACGACTGGCGGAAACAGCAACAAGGAAAAACCAGCAGCGCAAAAAGAAGACATCAGCAAATTCCCGATGACCGTGAAAAACGACGGGAAAATCATCGATGGGGGGGTGCTGAAGTACGGGCTTGTCTCCGATACTCCTTTTGAAGGGACGCTCAACCGCGCGTTTTATACAGGCGCGCCTGATGCTGAAGTTATGCAATTTTTTGATGAGTCTCTTTTCCGCACAAATGGTGACTATGAAATCACCAACGATGGAGCCGCGACATATGAACTATCGAAAGACAAAAAGACGATGACGATTCGCATCAAGGACAACGTCAACTGGCATGACGGCCAGCCAGTGACGGCCGAAGACTTAGAATACGCATACTTGGTCATTGGGCATAAAGATTACACAGGTGTTCGCTATGGGGATGCGCTTATTCAAGACATTGTCGGCATGGATGAGTACCATAGCGGCAAAACTGATAAAATCGCTGGCATTAAAGTGATTGACAAAAAGACGATGACGATCACATGGAAGCATGCAAATCCGTCTGTGTTAACCGGCATTTGGGCGTACCCGCTGCCGAAGCATTATTTGAAAGACGTGCCGATCAAACAGTTGGCGCAGTCGGATAAAATTCGAAAAAATCCAATCGGGTTTGGCCCGTTTAAAGTGAAGAAAATCGTTCCAGGCGAATCGGTCGAATTCGTCCGCAACGACGATTATTGGGCGGGCAAACCGAACTTGGATGGCGTCATTGTGAAAGTCGTCAGCCCGAAAGTGGTATTGCAAGCATTGAAAAAAGGGGACATCGACGTCGCCGATTTTCCAGCCGACCAATACGTGAATGCAAAAGGGACGAAAAACTTGCAATTCATCGGCAGGATCGACTTGGCCTACAACTATATCGGCTTTAAACTCGGCCATTGGGATGCGAAAAAGCAAGAAAATGTGATGGACAATCCGAAATTCCAGAACAAAAAGCTGCGCCAAGCCATGGCGTACGCCATCAACAACCAAGAAGTGGCTGATCGCTTGTACCACGGCTTGCGCTTCCCGGCGACCACGCTGATCCCGCCGTCGTTCCCGGGATACCATGACAGCTCAATCAAAGGGTACACGTATAATCCGGAAAAAGCAAAACAGTTGCTTGATGAGGCCGGCTATAAAGATGTGGATGGCGACGGCTTGCGCGAAGATCCGAACGGCAAAAAGTTTACGATCAACTTTTTGGCGATGAGCGGCGGCGATATTGCCGAGCCGTTGGCGAAGTTTTACATGCAATGCTGGAAAAACGTTGGCTTGGATGTCCAATTGGTGGACGGCCGTCTGGCGGAGTTCAACTCGTTCTATGACATGGTTGAAAAAGATGACCCGAAAGTGGATGTTTACGCTGCTGCCTGGGCAACAGGAACGGACGTTGACCCGTACGGCCTGTACGGCCGCAACGTCATGTTCAACTACTCCCGCTGGGTGAACGAGAAAAACGACGAGCTGCTCGAAAAGGGCCATTCCGAGCAGGCGTTTGATAAAGAATACCGCAGAAAAATTTACAGCGAGTGGCAAAAGTTGATGACTGAAGAAGTGCCGGTTATTCCGACATTGTATCGCTTTGGTGTTGTAGCAGTCAACAATCGCGTCGCCAACTTTACGGTTGACCCGAGCTCGAAGCTGACGTGGAAAGATGTCGGCGTCACGTCCGAGCAGCCAGAAGTGGCGGAATAAACAAAAAAGCGATTGCTTCTATGGGATTCGATATGGTAACATGAAAGACAAATGATCATATGGCTTATCAAGAGTGGGCGAGAGAACGGGCTTGATGACCCCACAGCAACCTGCCGCCGGCAAGGTGCTAACACCCGCAAAGCGGTTTCGCTTTGGATGATAAGAACGGCTGCCCCCTTTCGCATCATTCCGAGGCGGAAGGGGGTTTTTGTCGATGGGGGTGAAGCGGGAAACCGTGGAGAGGGACGCTTCCATCCGAGCTTGCATGGCCGCTCATCTCCGTGCCGCGGCGTTCGCCGTTCATGTCATGCGCTGCGTGCAGGCGGAGCTGATTCGGTTTGATCCCAAGGCGGCGGTGCATGTCGACCGCGGGGGGAAGTATATTCATTTGTATGGGGAAGCGCAGGGAACGGCGTTTTCTATTCTGCTGACCGACAGCGAGGCAGATGCATGGAAGGCGGACGGACCGTACGCCCTTGATCGCTACATATGGGCCGAACTTGCCAAAAAAGGGATTCGACCGATGCAATGAACGCCGTACTTGCAGACGGTGTTTTCCACTTCATGACAGAAAGGGAGACGCAACAGATGGCAGTCAAAAAATTTGAGCATGTCGGCATTCAAGTAAAAGACATCGAGGCATCAAAGGCATTTTACCAAAACGTCGTCGGCCTGGAGCTGCTTAATGAAATGATTCATACGAACGGAACAATGAAACTGGCGTTTTTAGGGATTGACGGCTCGATCATCGTCGAGCTGATCGAAGGATACAACCCGAACTTGCCGACGGAAGGAAAAGTGCACCACGTGGCGTTTACGGTCGAAGGCATCGAGCAGGAAAAAGAACGGCTTCAGTCGCTCGGCGTCCCGCTAGTGTGGGATGAAATTACAACGCTCCCAAACGGGGCGAAATACTTATTTTTCCTTGGCCCGGACGGCGAATGGATCGAGTTTTACGAGCCGGCGCAATGAACGAAGGGGGAGGCGGCCATAACCGATGGCCGCCTTTTGCCATGCAGGAAGGAAAATAGGGGGTGCACCCCGTATATATAAAAGGAGAGAGGAGGGAAAATGGATGGAGCCGCAAGTCATTCGCGCCATTCAAGACGACTACCCGGATGAATTCGCCTGGTGCTACGGCTGCGGACGGCTGAATGAGCAAGGCCATCATTTCCGCACCGGCTGGGACGGGGACAAAACGGTGACCGTCTACACGCCGCGCCCGGAACATACGGCGATCCCCGGGTTTGTGTACGGCGGGCTGATCGCCTCGCTCATCGACTGCCATGGCACCGGGTCGGCGGCGCTCGCCTTGCATCGGAAAAACGGCCATGAGCCGGGAAGCTGGGAAACGCCGCCGCGCTTTGTCACCGCGTCGCTTCATGTCGACTTTGTCAAGCCGACGCCGCATGGCGTGCCGCTTGTCGCCGTCGGAACGGTGACGGAGATTCACCCGAAAAAATGGCAAGTGGACACCGAGGTGTTCGCCAACGGTGAACTGTGCGCCCGCGGTCAAGTCGTCGCGGTCGTCATGCCGAAAACGTTTGTCCAGGGATGACAAGCAAACGAAAAGCGCCGGAGGGCGGCTGTTTTTGACAGCGCTTTCTCCGGCGCTTTGCTCGTTGCGCTCGATCCCGCTTGGGAAAAAGCGGACATCTTCACAAGTGACATGTCCATCCTTGGATGGCGGGGCGAAACAGGTTGCTGATCGAACGCTTCTAGGCATGGCTGCTGCCAACAGCCCGATTCAGTTGGACCGGTTTGGCGTCTGCCTCGGCGCCAGCGTTGCACCCCCCCTTCCATGACCGAAAGCGCTTTTTTACGGTTTATCCATAATCAGCACCGAGGAGGTCGCGCTCGCCACTTCTTTGCCGTCTTGCCGGACGACGGCAGTCACGTAGGCGACAGTTTTCCCGAACTTTTCCACTCTTGCTTCGATTTCAGCTTCCCCTGCCGCCGCGGGGCGGTGAAACGTCGTCTGCAAGTTGATGGAGGCGAGCAGTTGGTCATCGCGAAGCAAGGTGGTCACCGCATACGCCATGAGAATGTCCGCCGCCGCTCCGACGAACCCGCCCATAATCACCCCGTTGCCGTTGAGAAGCGATTCATGGATCGTCCATACCCCCTTCGCATAGCCGTCCCGTGCTTCCGCCAGGCGGACGCCGAGCGTCTCGTCGCACGGCGGCGGCGCGCTTTTTCCGGCAATGACGTCATGCAAGTTGGTAATTGGCTTCATCTCGAACATCCTTTCTGTCGTCCATTGCGTTTCCATGAAAATGGGGTCATTTTCATGCCCGGATGGAGGGCAAAACGCCGCTCGTGGATCGTTTCGGTGAACATCATGGATCCTAAAGCAGCGATTTTCATCGGGTGGTGAGCGAAATGAGCTCATGGATGTTTTATTCGCCAAACGGCGGCGATTTCCTCTTTTTCGTGCGCAAGGGAGGAGTACGGCAAAGCGGCGGCGAAAGAAACAAACAGCGGATGATGGAAAGGAGAGGGTCTTATGTATCAACCGCCAGACGCCGGCCGTTGGACCGGGCGGGTTGACAGCGTGAGCGATGAACGGGCGTTTCGCCTTCATCAGCGCATTCGCCTGCTCGACTTGTCCCAACCATTGGAGACAGCGGCAGAACGGGCGGCCGCGTTCATCGGGTTTGCGTGCGACGAAGGCGTGCGCCGCAACCAAGGACGCCAAGGGGCGAAAGAGGCGCCTGCCGCCGTCAAAGCCGCGCTCGCCCGCCTGCCTTGGCATCTTCCGGAAGGGGCCGCAGCGTACGATGCAGGCGATGTCGTTTGCGTGGACGGACATCTCGAACAGAGCCAAGCCGAGCTCGGAATAGCCATCGCCCGCCTCCTGCAACACAACATGGCTCCTATCGTGATCGGCGGCGGCCATGAGACGGCATATGGGCATTACTTGGGCGTCCGGGAAGCGCTTGGGACGGATGCCCGCCTTGGCATCCTCAACATCGATGCCCATTTCGACTTGCGGCCGTATGATGACGGGCCGACATCCGGGACGATGTTTCGGCAAATATTGGATCAAGACGATCGAGTGAGCTACTTCTGCCTTGGCATTCAGCGGCTCGGCAATACGGCGGCGCTGTTTGCGGACGCCGAGACGTATCGGTGCCGGTACATGCTGGAAGACGAGCTGACCGCAGGGTCGATCGAGGCTGCCTATGAACAAATTGAGAAATTTGCCGCCGATCATGATGCGGTGATGCTCACCATTTGCATGGACGCCATCAGCGCGGCCGCCGCGCCGGGGGTGAGCGCGCCGTCGCCGTTTGGGCTCGCCCCGTCTCTGGCGCGCGCGCTCATCCGCCGAATCGTTTCCCATCCGAAAACGATCAGCGTCGACCTTTGCGAAGTCAATCCACTCTTGGATGAAGGCGGAAAAACGGTGGCGTTGGCGGCCGCCTTTTGCATGGAGGCGCTCCTTCATTTTCAACGCTTGCAGCCAAGGCGGTGAGAACGTGAAATTGGTCATTGCCGAACGGGATGACAAAGAACGGGAAGCGATCCGCTGGCTCGTGTCCGCGTATTCCTTGCCGATTGAGCGGGTGTATACGGCAGCCACCGTGGAGGAGATGATGGCCGTCTTGGAGAGGGAGACGCCGGAGCTGTTGTACGTCGAACTCGACATGATTCCGTATGAACGATGGCCGCAGGCGACCGCCCACGTCCGCTTGTTTTGCCAACGGGTGATTGCCGTAACGGCCGAGGCGACGTTCGCGCGGGCGAAACAAGCCATCGACTGGCAATGCATCGATTTGCTTGTCAAGCCGCTTGAGCCCGCCAGGCTGAAGCAGGCGCTGCGGGCGGCGGCGTCGCGTTCCCCGGGACGCCCAGGCTTGCCGACGGGGTTGGACGCTCATCACGACGATTACCGCTCCTTGTTTTGCGATTTTCCTTCCGCGGCCTCCGCGCATGTATGGCTTGTGCAGGCGGAACAGCCCGCTTTGTCCCAGGAAGTGATCCGTTTTTTGACGGATTACCCCTTTCGCGGACGAGCGCGCGTCTTGCCGCTTACCGAGATGGCGGTCTGCTTGCTGTTTGATTTGCCGGGAGACGGGAAGGAAGAGGCGTGGAAGCTGCTGCGCGATTGGGAGGAAGATCATCATGAGCCGCTCGCGGTGGTGGCGATGCCACCTGATGGCCGGAGGACGGTGCGCGCGCAATACCAGGCGGCCCGCCGGCTGCTCGAGACGACGTTTTTCATTGGCTATCGCCAAGTGATCGCTCCTGCTTCGGAATGCGAACAGTGGCGTGAGCTCGATCCATTTTTGACGCCCGAGGAGCAGCGGCAATGGATCGAAATGCTCGAGCGATTCGACCACGAAGCGGTGAAACGATGGCTGCAGCGCGAATTTTCCCATTGGGCGCCGCCGTTTCCGAGTCCGGAGATGGTGCGGACGCGGTTGACAAGCATTTTGGCGCAAATTCGCCGCTTTATGAAAACGTACCGCCTGGACCGCGGCGGAACCGAACGCGAATATATGCGCATCTTTCAAGAAATTTTGTATCATCCCGTCTTGTACCGCATCGTTCAAGAATTGATTTTATTTTTATATCGGTTGTTCCACGAGGCCAAGCAGGCCGCGGAAGACGCGCGCGTCGACCCTGTGGAGCGCGGCCTCCGCTATATGGAGGCGCATTTTCGCGATCCGTCGCTTACGCTTGAGCGGGTCGCGGCCGCTGCCGGGCGCAGCCCCGCGTATTTCAGCCATTTGTTGTCGAAAAAGCGGGGCGTGACGTTTCGCCAGTGGCTGACGAATCGGCGGCTTGAGGAAGCGAAGCGGCTGCTTCGGCAGACGGACTTGTCGATCAAAGAAATCGCCGAACAAACCGGATTTCGCACCGCCCATTATTTGACGCGCGTCTTTAAAGCCGAACTGAACGAAACGCCGACCGCCTACCGCGACGAACAACGGCTGAAACCGTCATCGCCGCGGTAGGCGGTTTTGTCTATGACAAAGCGCAGCCTTGACGGATCGCGAGAGGGGCGGCGTATGTTTCAAAAGAAATGGATCGATATCGAAAAAAATGAACAGTTAAAACGGAAATGAAATAGAAAATTCAAAAAAATGTGATCGTTTTCAAAAGAAGCGCGCCTATCTTCTCCTTCTTTGCTCCCTTACAATCAAAAGCAAAGAGGGAAAAGGGGAGGATGACGATGACGGAGAAACGAACGATTGAGCCGCTTGCGGGCACCGAGCGGCGGGCGAAAGGATGGATTCAAGAAGCGGCGCTGCGGATGCTGAACAACAATTTGCATCCCGATGTCGCCGAGCGGCCGGAGGAGTTGATCGTCTACGGCGGCATCGGCAAGGCGGCGCGCAACTGGGAATGCTACGAGGCGATTGTGGACACCCTCCTTCGTTTAGAAAACGATGAAACGCTGCTCATTCAATCCGGCAAGCCGGTGGCGGTGTTTCGCACGCATCCGGACGCCCCTCGCGTGCTGATCGCCAACTCCAACCTCGTGCCCGCATGGGCGACGTGGGACCATTTCCATGAGCTTGACAAAAAGGGGCTGATTATGTACGGACAAATGACGGCCGGAAGCTGGATTTACATCGGCAGCCAAGGGATCGTCCAAGGAACGTACGAAACGTTTGCTGAAGTGGCGCGCCAGCACTTTGGCGGCACGCTGGCCGGGACGATCACGCTAACCGCCGGCCTTGGCGGCATGGGCGGGGCGCAGCCGCTCGCCGTGACGATGAACGGCGGCGTTTGCCTCGCTGTCGAAATCGATCCGGCCCGCATTCAGCGCCGCCTTGATACGAAATATCTCGACACGATGACCGACCGCTTGGAGACGGCGCTTGCGATGGCGAAACAAGCGAAGGAAGAGAAAAAAGCGCTGTCGATCGGCCTTGTGGGCAATGCGGCCGAGGTGCTGCCGCGTCTTGTCGAAATGGGCTTTGTGCCGGACGTCTTGACCGATCAAACGTCCGCCCACGATCCGTTGAACGGCTACATCCCGGCTGGCCTTACGCTTGATGAGTCCGCCGAACTCAGGGCGCGTGACCCGAAGCAGTACGTCGCCCGCGCGAAACAGTCGATCGCCGCCCATGTGCGGGCGATGCTCGCGATGCAAAAGCAAGGAGCGGTGACGTTTGACTATGGCAACAACATCCGCCAAGTGGCGAAAGACGAAGGGGTCGAGGAGGCTTTCTCCTTCCCAGGCTTTGTGCCGGCTTACATCCGTCCACTCTTTTGCGAAGGAAAAGGTCCGTTCCGCTGGGTGGCGCTCTCGGGCGATCCGGAGGACATTTTCAAAACCGATGAAGTCATTTTGCGCGAATTCAGCGACAACGAGCGGCTTTGCCATTGGATTCGCATGGCGCAAAAACGCATTCAGTTCCAAGGGCTGCCGGCGCGCATTTGCTGGCTCGGCTACGGCGAGCGGGCGAAGTTCGGAAAAATCATCAATGACATGGTCGCCCGCGGTGAATTGAAGGCGCCGATCGTCATCGGGCGCGATCATTTGGATTCCGGCTCCGTCGCTTCGCCGAACCGGGAGACGGAAGGAATGAAAGACGGAAGCGACGCCATCGCCGACTGGCCGATTTTAAATGCGCTGTTGAATGCGGTTGGCGGCGCGAGCTGGGTGTCGGTTCACCACGGCGGCGGCGTCGGCATGGGCTACTCGATTCACGCCGGCATGGTCATCGTCGCTGATGGAACGAAAGAGGCAGAAAAGCGGCTGGAGCGGGTGTTGACGACCGACCCCGGGCTTGGCGTCGTCCGCCACGCCGACGCCGGCTATGAGCTCGCCATTCGGACGGCGAAAGAAAAAGGCATCGATATGCCGATGTTGAAATAGAAAGGAGAACCGCCTATGCGTCCGCTTTTTATCCGCCGCGCCCGCCAGCTTGTGACGCTGGCGGGAGGCTCCGCGGCTCCGCTCGTCAAGGAGAAGATGAGCAATCTCGGCATCATCGAAAACGGCAGCGTCTGGATCGAAAACGGAGTGATTGTGGCGGTCGGCCCAGACGATGAACTGGCCCGTCGGTTTGCCGATCGGTTTTCCGAGGCAGAGGTCATCGACGCCAAAGGCAAAACGGTCACCCCTGGCCTCATCGATCCCCACACCCATCTTGTGTACGCCGGCAGCCGCGAACACGAGTGGACGATGCGCCTTCATGGAGCGACGTACATGGAGATCATGAACGCCGGCGGCGGCATTCACGCGACGACGAAGGCGACGCGCGAAGCGTCGGAGGAAGCGCTGTATGACGAAAGCAAGCGGCGGCTTGACCAGTTTTTGCTTCATGGGGTCACGACCGTCGAGGCGAAAAGCGGCTACGGCTTAAGCCTTGAGCACGAAATCAAGCAGCTTAACGTCGCCAAGCGTCTCGATGACACCCACCCGGTCGATGTTGTCTCAACGTTTCTTGGCGCCCACGCCGTTCCGCCCGAATGGAAGCACGACCCGGACGGGTACGTCCGCCTGATCATCGATGAGATGATTCCCGAAGCGGCCCGCCTTGGGTTGGCCGAGTTCAACGACGTCTTTTGCGAGCGCGGCGTGTTTACGCCTGAACAAGCCCGCCTCATTTTGGAAGCAGGGAAAGCGCACGGCTTGACGCCGAAAATTCACGCTGATGAAATCGAACCGTACGGCGGGGCGGAACTGGCCGCCGAAGTCGGCGCCATCTCCGCCGACCACCTGCTTCGGGCGTCGGACGAAGGAATCCGCCGCATGGCCGATGGCGGCGTCATCGGCGTCCTTTTGCCAGGCACCGCCTTTTTCTTAATGACAAAAGCCGCTGACGCCCGCCGTCTGATCGACGCTGGAGTCCCCGTCGCTTTGGCGACCGACTGCAACCCTGGTTCGTCGCCGACCGTCTCGCTGCCGCTTGTCATGAGCCTAGCCTGCCTGCATATGCGCATGACCCCGGCCGAAGCCATCGCCGCCGCCACGATCAACGCCGCCCACGCCATCGGCCGTGCGCATCTCGTCGGCAGCCTCGAGCCGGGGAAGAAGGCGGATTTGGTCATGTTCAACGTTCCGAATTACGTGCAGATCATGTACCATTACGGAGTCAACCATGTTGAGACGGTGATCAAAGGCGGGGAGGTGGTGGTGAAAGAAGGCAAGGTGTGCATCTGAAGGGAGGAATCGTCTTTCGCCAAAGCGTTTGGCGACCGGAAGCGGCTATGCTTCCGGCCGCGCAAGTTGGGGTAAAAAGAACAATGGGGGTGGGGGAGAATGAAAACGGATACAAATATAGCGCCATCCGTGCCGACGCCCACGCCGGCCAGCGGGGTATGGAAGTTTTTCGTCTTTAGTGCCATCGGCATTTTCGTATTTTTCGTCCCGGTGTCCATCAGCGGCACATCATCGATTTTGCTCGATCATATTGTGACATGGATCCGCACCCAGTTTTCAGCACTTGTTCCTTATTATGCTCTGATCGTGATCGCTCTCGGTGCCATTTATCCATTTTATAAAAAAACGTGGAACAAAGATGCCGTAACAGTCGTTTTTTCGCTGCTGAAAGTTGTTGGGCTGATTACGGCGGTCATGTTGGTGTTTCGCATCGGTCCGTCATGGTTGTTTCAGCCGAATATGGGACCATTCTTATATGACAAGCTCGTCATTTCCGTCGGACTTCTTGTGCCGATTGGCTCCGTCTTTCTCGCCATGCTCGTTGGCTACGGGCTTTTAGAATTTGTCGGCGTATGGATGCAGCCGATCATGCGTCCGATTTGGAAAACGCCGGGCCGTTCGGCGATCGACGCCGTCGCCTCCTTTGTCGGCAGCTACTCGATCGGTCTATTGATCACCAATAAAGTGTTCAAAGAAGGCAAATACACCGTGAAAGAAGCAGCGATCATCGCTACCGGCTTTTCCACCGTATCGGTGACATTTATGATCGTTGTCGCGAAAACATTGGGGCTCATGCCAATCTGGAACACGTATTTTTGGGTGACATTTCTCGTGACGTTTGCCGTTACAGCGCTTACCGCTCGGCTTTGGCCGCTGAGCCGCATGAGCGACGAGTATTACGACGGCAAAGGAGATCCCGAACAAAAAGTGACGGGAAGCTATATGAAGCAAGCTTGGTCTGAGGCGATGAAAGCGGTAGGACAGTCAAAAGGGATTGGGACAAACATAGGGGAGAACTTGCGCGATGGCTTCATCATGACGATGGGCATTTTGCCTTCCATTATGTCAGTCGGACTGATCGGGCTGCTGCTCGCTGAATATACGCCGTTGTTTGACTGGTTGGGCTACCTGTTCTATCCATTCACCCTTCTGTTGCAAATCCCTGAACCGTTGTTGGCTGCGAAAGCTTCGGCCATTGAAATCGCGGAAATGTTTTTGCCCGCTTTGCTTGTCACCGAAGCTCCGCTTGTTACAAAATTCATTATTGCGGTCGTATCCGTCTCGGCGATCCTATTCTTTTCCGCTGTCATTCCATGCATTTTATCTACAGAAATTCCGCTCAGCTTGCCGAGGCTGCTGGTCATCTGGTTCGAACGCACCGTCTTGACGCTCATCCTCACCGCGCCGCTCGCATATTGGCTGCTTTGACGGGAGCGCGGCGCTTCGATGAAAACGGACATCGATGGGGTGGCTGCGATTTTCAGGTTCGCCGCCATTCCATCAACCCGATTGAGAAGTTTCAGCGCCATGAAAGCCTGTCCACCTCCGAGACAGGCTTTCACAGCGTTTCCCGCTGCTGCTTTAACAAATCGCGAATCTCTGTCAATAGCTCCTCCTCTTTCGTCAGCGTCGGCGCGGTTTCCTTCACCTCTTCCTGCTTTTTCACCCGTTCATACAGCGTGTTGATCAATTTCACAAACAGGAAAATCGAAAACGCGATGATCAAAAAGTCGACGACCGTTTGGATAAACGCCCCATATTTCACTTCCGCTTTGCCGACTTTCCACGACAGGCCGCTGAAATTGATGCCTCCCAACAATAAGCCGACGAGCGGCATGATAATGTCATTGACGAGCGAAGACACGATTTTGCCAAACGCTCCGCCTATGATGACCCCGACGGCCAAGTCGATGACATTGCCGCGGACGGCGAATTTTTTAAACTCGTTCCACATGCCGATCTCCTCCTTATTGAAACGATTCGTTTGCATTATACCCGATCAGTGGCAACATGGAAACTTTCTGATTTAATTCATAGAAAAACAATCTATTTTATAGTATTATAAAGTAAGCTAATGAACAAACAGCAAAGGAGGAAGTGCACCATGGAAATGACTGCACAACAAGATGTTCGCGCGAAACAAGCAGCGAACGCCCCGAAACATCCGACTGCGTGGATGATTGCGGTCTCCATCCTCATATTGATCGGTGGCACGTTGTTCTTATATAGCTTCGTTTCTTGGCAACAGGCGCTTTTGTACGTGCTGGGAGCGTTTGGTGGATTTGTATTGTACCAAGCGCATTTCGGTTTTACTTCTGCATGGCGCAAATTCATTTTATACCGCGAGGGGGAAGGAATCCGGGCGCAAATGATAATGTTGGCGGCAGCCAGCGCGTTGTTTTTGCCGCTGCTCGTGAAAGGCTCGGCGCTCGGGCACCCGGTGTCAGGGTATGTATTTGGCGTGGGAGTATCGGTCATCGTCGGTGCTTTTCTGTTTGGCATCGGCATGCAGCTTGGCGACGGCTGTGCGTCCGGGACGTTGTACCATATCGGTGGGGGCGATGCGAACGGCATCGTGACGCTCATCGGGTTCATCGCTGGCTCCGTCATTGCGACGACTCACTTTGACGTGTGGGCGAAGATGCCGCAATGGGAGCCGTTCTCGTTCATTGGCGAGTTCGGCCCCTTGGGAGGGTTTTTGTTTCAGTTGGTTTTGCTTGCGGTCGTCTACTATGCGGTGACGGTGATGGAAAAACGACGCCACGGCCAACTCGTGGCCGCGCCGCTTGAGAACCGTCATGGCTGGAAAGCGATTTACAAAGGGCCATGGCCGCTTCTGGTCGGGGCGTTGCTCTTGGCTGTAACGAACGCACTTGTGCTGATGATTAGCGGCAAGCCGTGGGGCATTACGTCCGCCTTCGCCCTTTGGGGAGCGAAGTTTGTGCAGCTGTTTGGCATCGACCCGACCGCTTGGGCGTACTGGCAAGATGAAGCGAAACGGCAGGCGCTCGCGAATCCCCTCTACTACGATACAACGACCGTAATGGACATCAGCTTGATGGTCGGCGCCTTGTTGGCGGCGGCGCTCGCGGGCCGCTATACAAAACCCATTCAGTGGAAGCGTCCGACGCGCATGACGATCGGCGCGCTGATCGGCGGGCTGATGATGGGATACGGCGCCCGGCTGGCTTTTGGCTGCAATATCGGTGCGTATTTCGGCGGCATTGCCTCGTTCAGCGCCCACGGCTGGGCGTGGTTTGTCTTTGCTTTCCTTGGCAGTCTGATCGGCGTCAAACTGCGTCCGTATTGTGCGTACAAAAACTAAACGTTCGAACATCGGCATCCCGTCATGTTGGCGGGGTGCTTTCGTTATGCCGTTTTTGCCAGGCGGTATGTGGTACAATGGGTGGTGAGGCTTCGAAGCGTGCAGCTGTCCGCTTTTTTGAAATCGTTTTCTCCGTTTGGAAAGTGGCGGGATCGCGCGGCTGCGATCATTGGAAGAGGAGGGAAAAGGCATGCGACAAGCGGCCTCGATCGTCTGCATCGGCGGGGCGAACGTCGACCGGAAAGCACGGTTGCTCACTCCGTTTCGGCTCGGCACGTCCCATCCCGTCGTCACGACGCAAACCGCGGGCGGGGTGGCGAGAAACGTGGCGGAAAACTTAGGGCGGTTTGGCCATACTGTTTCACTCGTCAGCACCGTTGGCGATGATCGCGATGGACAGTGGCTCATTGACGTGACGAGTCGATATGTCAATACGAGCTTCATCATGCGAACGTCAAAAGCGAACACCGGGACGTATACAGCGGTGCTCGATGAATGCGGCGAGATGGTTCTCGCCTTGGCGGATATGGTCATTTATGATACAGTGGGAAAAGAATGGATGAAGCAGCGATGGCCCGAACTCGGCCCGATTTCAGCCGTCGTGCTTGACACGAATTTCCCGAAGGCTGTCATTCGTTTGGTGATCGAACAATGTCGCCAAGAGGATATCCCGCTTTGTGTGGTGACCGTGTCGGCTCCAAAAGTGAAGCGATTGCCTAGCGATTTGTCTGGTGTAACGTGGCTTATCACGAATGAAGCGGAGGCGAAGGCATTTGTGGGAAGCGACGGGCATACGGACGACATCATGGAAGCGATCCTTCACGCCGGCACCAAGAACGTTGTCATCACGAGCGGCGCAAACGGCGTTGCGTACGCCGCCAAGCAAGGGGAAACAGGGACGCTCGCGGCGCCAAAGGTGGATGTCGTTGACGCCACCGGAGCGGGCGACGCCTTTGCGGCTGGATTTTTGCACGGCGTCCTCGGAGGCCGTGCGATCGAAGACGCCTGCCGCTTCGGGATGAGCAATGCGGTGCTTACGCTGCAAACGGCCGAAACGGTGCATCCCGCTTTGAATGAACACCTGTTGCAAGCCGCCTATGCGCGGTATTTTTGCGAAGGGAGAACGAAGTGATATGCATGATTTTCTCGTCTTTTCCGAAGAAGTCGCTCAAGCTAAAGCAGAACAAAAACCGATCGTCGCCTTGGAATCGACGATTATCTCGCACGGCATGCCGTATCCGGAAAACGTGCAAACGGCGAAAGCGGTTGAACAGATCATCCGCGACCGCGGCGCCGTGCCGGCGACGATCGCCATTTTAAACGGAAACATCAAAATCGGGTTGACCGAAGACGAACTTGAACAGTTAGGTACAAGCCGCGATATTGAAAAAGTGAGCCGCCGCGACTTGCCGTATGTCGTCGCAAAAAAGAAACACGGGGCGACGACCGTGGCGGGGACGATGATTTGCGCCCAGATGGCGGGCATCCGCGTGTTTGCGACCGGCGGCATCGGCGGCGTGCACCGCGGCGCCGAACAGACGATGGACATCTCGGCTGACTTGCAGGAACTCTCGCGCACCAACGTCGCGGTCGTCTGCGCAGGGGCGAAATCAATTTTGGATTTAGGCTTGACGCTTGAATACCTCGAGACGCACGGAGTTCCGGTCATCGGCTATCAGACGGACGTCCTGCCGGCGTTCTATTCGCGGACGAGCCCGTTTCGCGTCGACTATCGCCTCGACAGCGCAGAAGAAATCGCTCAGTTCATCGAAACGAAATGGGGGCTTGGGTTAAACGGCGGTGTTGTGATCGCCAATCCTGTCCCAAAAGAAGAGGAGCTCGAGGAGTCGTATATCACCGCCATCATCGAACAAGCGCTCAACGAAGCAGAAAAGCAGCACATCACCGGCAAAGCGGTCACCCCGTTTTTGCTTGACCGTGTGAAAACGTTAACCGCAGGCAAAAGCTTAAAAGCAAACATCGCCTTAGTGAAAAACAACGCCGCCTTGGCGGCCGACCTTGCCCGAGAGCTTTCTTGATGCGAACGCTCCCGCCTTGATGGGAGGGCGGGGGCGTGATGGCGGTGGAGGATTTATCGAGCGTGAAGCAAATGGCGGATTTTTCGATCGTGCTGGGCGATTTTGACGGAGTGGAAGTCGACTGTTTCTTGTGTTTCAACTGGTTCGACGCGGATGTGGCCGAGTTTCGCTTCGAGCCGTTCGAACCGTTCGTTCACGGTGCGCTCCAACTGGGCGATCTGCCGCTCAAACCGTCCGTCCATCTCCTCGATGCGTCCGTCCATTCCTTTCATACGTCCGTTCATTCCTTCCATGCGTTTGTCCATGTCTTCGATGCGCTTGTCCATGTCCTCAATACGTTTGTTCATCGTGTTCGTTTGTTCGCTCAACGCTTGGACTTGGCGTTGGAGCGAGTCGAATTTCTCATGGAGCGCTTCGAACTGCTTGCGCATATCGGACGCGTACAAATCAAGCACTTGCAAAATTTGCGCCAATATCGTTTTTTCTTCCATCTCCTTCACCTCCTTCCACTCTAGTATATCAAACAAGCGAGTTTGCGAGAAGGAACAGCAGTTTCAAATCTGGCGGGATTTCCTTTATGATGGATAAAGGAGGGGCGCTGCTATGGCTGAAATGATCACTCATTCATCTTTTGCCACTGACTGGCTGCCGATCACCATCGTTGCGGCCGCTGTCGCTGTCAGTGTTTTCATTGCTATTCTTATATGTAAAGTAGGGTTAAAAAGAAAATCGTGAACCCTTTAAGGGGCTAGCTGAACGTTGACACCCAGCCGATACTACGGGCGAAATCGGCAGCGGGAAAAGTAGAAAAGTGCTGCGAAAAGCAAGTACACGTACTTTGGCTAAAAAAACAGCCTGCCTTCGCGCATGGAAGCGAGGGGCGGGCTTGTTGCTTAACAAAGACTTAAACTTATCTAAAAACGTTTACAAATAGTGTACAATGCTTATTCCCAAAATGGTGAAGTTGATTGATGCCAACCCGATATGGTATGTTAAAAGAAAGGTTAATAAAAATTAACGTTAATATCGAATTATGGATCTATTTTGGTTAAGAATAATTAACATAAAGGGGTGCGATGATGGAGATTAAACAAACGATCGCGAAAAATCTAAATCGGGTCAAAAACGAGTTGGGGTTGAAGAATCAAGATTTAGCCGAATTGATGGGCGTGACGAGACAAACGATTGCCAAATATTTAAAAGGGGAACAAATTCCTGACAGTGCAAAATTATTTCTTCTGTCGCGACACTTGAATATCCCGATGAAGGATTTGATCGTTTCTTCAGATGATCAGCGTGAACCAATATCTTCTTTCATGTTTCGCGCGGATAACCCTAAAGAAAACTTTCGTCTGATTGATCAAAATCAAGTGAATCGGATCATGGATGATTATTATGAGCTGCTTGCCTCTTTTGGAGAGGCTAGTGTTGCTTATTTGCCCCCAACGTATAAAGTAAAGCTCGTTGATCATGAGTTAACGGAGGAGCATAAAACCATTATTCGACAAGCAGCGGAACAAACGAGGAAAATGTTTGGCCTTGATCATGTGATCCCAAGCGATATTTATGCGGTTTTAGAGCGCCATGGTATACATGTCATCGCGTTGAAAACGATTGATAAAAAAATTGATGGTTTATCGGCTTACTCCGAGGAAAAAGGAGCTTTTATTTTCCTTAATGATCACGACGAAATACCTGAGGAACGAAAACGGTTCAGCGTCATTCACGAACTTGGCCATCTTATTTTTCATCGCGAGGAGTACCGAAGTGATCTTAGCTCTCTTACTTACAGCAGCGCAAGAAGGGAAATCAATGAAAAAGTCGCCACGTTGTTTGCAAGCTACTTTCTTATTCCTCGCGAACAGTTGCGGGAATATGCCTATTATTTTAAACGATATGTTACCCTTGAAACGATTATGGAGCTTAAGCGCCAATTTTTTGTCAGTGCTGAAGCCTTCATGAGGGCCTTATTGGATGAACAATACATTTCCGGAAGGACGTACGGCCATTTGCGAAAAACGTTGCGGGAGCAAGGATATAAAGAACAAGAACCCGCTCCAATCGAGTATATTCCCAAAAACCGCAAACTGACCTATTTTGTGAAACAGGCGTATTTTGAGGGGAGCATTACGATTAACAAAGTATGCGAAATCCTTGGATGCGATTTGCGGACTGCTAGAGAAATGGTCAAGGGATGGTATAAGGAGCATGGATGTTCAGAAAATACGGGGGCTTTATAAAAAGAGAGCGGTGGTGGACAACAATGTGTTAAACGATTTTTATGAGTTGGACAGGATGGATTTACTGACGAGAGTGTTTGGCCGAGTGTGTGTTCCCGAAAGTATTTTGTGGAATGAGACTCCTGACGATATCCGGACGGCTTTGCGACAAATCGATTATGAAACGGTCTCTTTGCATACGGAAGAGGGATACGGGCTCATGTATCAGCTGCTGACAGAATGGACAGGTTTGAGCGAATATGATGCAGAACTGATTGCCATTGCCGGTCAAGATATGATTGTATGCACATCGAATGAAAAAAGGATCATCAATGCATGTGAAAGTTATGGCATCGAATATACGGGAACTTTAGGAATTTTATGTTGCGCGTATGAGCGTCGGTTGATCGGACGGGAAGAATTCAAGGGATTGATTGACCGGTTGTTTTCCGATGAGTGCAGCTGCCACTTGCATCCGAGGTTGAAGAACCAAATTTATAAACAGTATCATTTGCAAGATGTGTAGCCGTGTTGAACAAGACTAGCGCCTTTTGCATTGAAATAGGGAACGGTCCTGTCTGGATGCGATTCAAGGACGGCCTTTCTTTGAGAACATTCCACGTCTTCCACCAAAAACTGGCCGCAAAGACCCATGTGGCAACGGGCAAACGTATAAAACGTGCTCCGGGCAGTAGCAACGCTGTTTTCGATCAAAGAAACAACCCGCCCTATGCGTTGAAGCAGGGAGCGGGCTTTCCGCTTAAAACGCCACCGCCATCAAGCTTAAGCTCCCATACTGGTACTCACGGAACAACGCGCGCGGCGCCCCGCCGCGATCGCCGGCCCCGTAGGCGATCCAGTACGGCGCGAGATGCTCGGGCGTCGGCACGGCCTGCTTGGCGTACGGCGCCTTGTTCTCATACTCGAACACCTCTTCACTATGGGCGGCGGATCGGCTGAGAAGCCAATCATCAAATGCGACGGCCCATTCGTCCGCCTCCGCATGCCCTTCCCAGCGGAGCGCCATCAAATTGTGCACCGTCCCGCCGCTGCCGATGATCATCACGCCCTCATCCCGCAGCGGGCGCAGCGCTTCCCCGAGCTGAAACAATTGCTTCGGCGTCCACCACGGCACGATCGACGCCTGCACAACCGGAATATCCGCTTTCGGAAATAAGCGGTCGAGCAGCACCCACGAACCGTGATCCAACCCCCGGGTCCGATCGACGGCCACTTCCGCCATGCCGCCTAGGCGCTCCCGCACGCGCTCCGCCCACTCGACCGACCCGCGCGCCGGATACACCACTTCATACAACTCGCGCGGAAATCCGGAAAAATCATAAATCATGTCATACGTCCCCTCAACCGCCGAAACCGTCGGTTGGCGCGTCACCCAATGTGCGGTAAAGACGACGACCGCCTGCGGGCGAATTCCTTCCCCGAGTTTGCCCAAAAACGCCGTGTACGCATTGTCCTCGATCGCCAGCATCGGCGAACCGTGAGCGAGAAACAGGGCGGGGGGTCTCATCGTTCTATTCCTCCCTTGCATCATATTGGAAGATCCGCTTGCGGCCTAGTGCCGCCTCCAAACGATTCGCCGAAAAACGGCGCCGGAATTTCTCATCCCTAGTGTAGCATAAACATCTTTTGCTCTTCTATGCACTCGCTTTCCTAAACCGTGCGATGGAGGTTTGAATCTTCTCGGGGGCGTTTCTGTCTCCCTTACGATGAGGAGCTTTTCCTTGCCTCCCGCCATATTCATCGCCGCCCAACCCGATCGGGCGTTTGGGGAGATGAAAGAGAGATATCACCAAGACGAATGTGTCCCTTCAACGCGCTTCTCCTCCGTGAATGCTCGAAAAAGCGGCTCTCTTACTAGTTAAGAGAGCTGATTTTTTAGTAGAATAGAAGAAAAATAGAAACGAAGAAAACATTTCGGCACGAAGGAGCTATTCTTATGTCATTGCACGATCTGTTCCGTGAAGTGATGGCCATCTACGAGCAAGACAAGCAGGAAAAACTGTCGAAAGAGCGGCGGACGTTTCAGTTAGTGACGCGGGCGATTCCAGAGGCGTTGAAAGCGCTGCCGTTTCTGCCGCCTGACCGGTATATGGTGAAAGGGTCGGTCGGTCAAGGGAATTGGACCGACGTGCCGTGGGTGGCGGTGATGGATCAAGAAGTGACGGATTCGACGCAGCGCGGCTATTATATCGTCTGCTTGTTCAGCGAAGATATGCGCCGCCTCTATTTGACGCTTGCCCAAGGAGTGACGGAGACGCCGAAAGACGAAATGGAGCGGGTGAAGCGCGGCATCCGCCAACTCATTCCTGCCGGAGAGCGCGTGCGGACGGATGATGACATCCGTCTTGGCGAAAGCAAACGGGCGAAAGACTACGAACGGTCGGTGGCGGCGTATATCGCCTATTCGTTTGACGATTTGCCATCCGATGAACAACTCGCGCGCGACCTCGAAACGATGATCGATTATTATCGACAGTATGTAGAGCGAACAGAACCAATGACACCGCCCGAGCAGGCCTTTTCCTATCGGGAGGCGGTTGAGCATATTCATTCATACATATCCGCCAAAGGTTTTTATTACACAAAAGAGGAAGTGGCCAACCTCTTTCTTTCATTAAAAACGAAACCGTTTGTCATCTTATCCGGCATTTCCGGAACGGGGAAAACGAAAATCGTTCAATGGCTCGCCGAGAGCGTCGGCGCCACGGAAGACAACGGCCGCTTCGCCTTGATCCCCGTCCGCCCGGACTGGAACGACGGCTCTGATTTGCTTGGCTATGTCGACATTAAAGGCGAGTTCAAGCCTGGGCCGCTTACGAACGTCATCATCGAAGCCGAGAACCATCCCGACAAACCGTATTTCGTCGTGTTGGACGAGATGAACCTCGCCCGCGTCGAGCATTACTTCAGCGATGTGCTGAGCGTCATGGAAAGCCGCCGCTGGGAAAATGGGCACATCACGTCGTCGCGGGTGCTGCCGAGAGAAAGGGCGGGGCGCGACCTTTTTCTCCCGCCGAACGTCTACATCATCGGCACGGTCAACATGGACGAGACGACCCACCCCTTCAGCAAAAAAGTGCTCGACCGCGCGAACACGATCGAGTTCAACCGCGTCCGTCTCGACCATCTCGACTTTTTGCGCGATGTGCCGACCGCGACGCCCCAACCTGTCGGGCAGGAGCTGTTCGCGGCGCGGTATTTGCATTTGAAAGATGTATATGCCGATTATCCAAAGCTGGTAGAAGACGCGACGAAACAGCTCGTGGACATCAACCGCATCCTTGAGCCGCTCGGGGCGCACATCGGCTACCGCGTCCGCGACGAAATTTGCTTCTACTTGGCCTACAATGAAGAAGGAAAGCTAATGGAATGGGACAAGGCGTTCGACTATTGCCTCATGCAAAAAATGTTGCCGCGCCTTTCAGGAAGCGACGCGCGGCTCGAGCGGGCGCTCAAAGAACTGTTTGTCCTTTGCGCCGGCTTCGAACCGGACGGGGACTACAGCGGCGCGCTTGATGTGTCGTACGCCCGCTATCCAAAAAGCGCGGAGAAAATTTGGCGCATGCTGCGGAGGTTGGAGGACGATGGCTTCACTTCGTTCTGGCTTGGGGCGTGACGACTATGAGCTCGTCCATATCGAAACGGAACAGCTCACGCTCGTAATCAAAGGAAAGCCGTACCACGAACAATACGAAGGGCTTAAGCAGTACCGCTGCCTCGATTTCCACGAGACGATGGAGTTTTTCGCAAGCGGCGAAGGGGTGCGAAGCGTCAAACTGTTTGACGTGGACGCGGGGGCGCTTGTCGACTGGTCGGGCGGCCACCGCCCGATTTTCTTTGAAAACGGCGTCTATCAGCTGCTTGTCGTTCCGAAAACCGACCGGGTGCTCTCCTTTTACCATGAGTCGCCAGCGCTGAGAAACGCCATCAGCCTGGTTGACATCGGCGGACAGGCGGTGTTGATGGGCAATCTCCACTTCCCGAATGAAGTTGGGCTGTCGACATTCGAAATCCGCGACGGCCACCGCTCGGTTTTGAACGTGACGATCGAAATTTTCCCGACGAAATTGACCTACAAACAAGACTACCAGCGGCTGCTTAATGAAGTGAGCGAAGAAATTTACAACTTGGCGTTTCACTTTATCAAGCGCACATACCAGCGGGCGAAGGCGAAGCGCAGCGGCGCGCCGTCCCGAAGCGAATTTTTCCGACTCATGGACGCGCATATCGGCGATTTTTTGCAGGCCATTCGCCATATCGAGCGGCAGCCGCACCATCAACTGTCGACCGTCCATGTGAGGGTGCGCGGCGACCAGCTCGGCCGTTTGGATGCGGCAGGACGGAATGATTTGCGCAAGCGGCCGCATGTGTTCCGCGATGTCAAAAGCGGCATCGACATCGGAGGGCGGACCGTCATGCCGCAATCCGGGCTCAAAGCGAAACAAGAACTGACGTACGACACGCTCGAAAACCGGTTCGTCAAATGGATGATGACGCGCCTTGTCGAGAAGCTGCGCGATTTGCTTGCACACATCGAAGCGAAACAAAAGCGGTATGAAGCGGAGCCAGACTCGGAGCTGCTTCAGCGGATCACGGCGATGATCCGCGCCCTCGAAACCCGTCTCCGCCACTCCTTTTGGCGGCCGATCGGGCGGCTTGACCGCTCTGTTGCGAGCCTCGTCCTGCAAATGGCGCCTGGATACCGCGACGCCTATCAGCTGTTTCTCCTCATCACCCGCGGCCTCGCCTTGCAGGGAACGCTGTACCGAATGTCCGTCAAAGACGTGGCGACGTTGTACGAGTACTGGACGTTTCTAAAACTCGGGCAGCTTCTCGGGAAAAAATACAGACTCATCAGTCAAAACGTCATCCAAGTGAACCGCTTGGGGCTGTTCGTCCATCTCGACAAAACCCGCTCCGCCAAGCAAGTGTACGAACATCCGCACACGGGCGAGCGCATCACGCTGACCTATCAGCCGTACGAAGGAAGGCTGCCGACCGTCCCGCAAATGCCCGACACGGTTTTGGCGATTGAAAAGAAAGGAAAAGACTATACGTTCAACTACATTTTCGACGCCAAGTACCGCCTTGATTTCGCCGTTTCCGGCAGCGCGTATGAAAAACGGTACGGAATGCCGGGCCCGATGGAAGACGACATCAACACGATGCACCGCTACCGCGATTCCCTTGTCGCCCGCCGCGGCGGCCCGTACGAGCGCACCGCCTTTGGCGCCTACGTGCTCTTCCCGTGGCATGACGAAGACAGCTACCAAGCGCACCCGCTGTACAAAAGCATCAACGACGTCAACATCGGCGGTCTGCCGTTTTTGCCGAACGCCACCCGCCTCGTCGAGCAGTTCATCGAGCGGCTGATCGAAAACAATCCTGAAGAACTGCAACAAGAAGGCATCCTGCCGCAAGGGATCATCGAAGAATGGCGGTCGGCGTTCGACGAGCATGTGCTTGTCGGCATGGTGCCAAGCGCGCGGCATTACGAAGCCTACGTGAAGCACCGCTTCTACCACATCCCAGTCAAGCAGCTGAAAAAAGGATGGCAAAACGCGCGCTACATCGCCCTTTACCCGAAACAAGGAGCCGCCCCGCAAAACGGGGTCACGTGCTTTGGCAAAATCACCGCCGTGAACATCGTCAAACGCTCGGCCATCGCCGAACTGCCAAAACGGAGCGATGACGAATACGTTCGCTTCGAAGTCGAAAGCTGGAACTTTCTCCAACACGTCATCCGCCCTGTCGGCTACGGCATCGCCGTTTATGCGATGACGACGCTCAACACGCTCAAGCAGGCGAAAGAACTGCCCGAACTGTTCATGAAATCAAGCGACGAAATCGCCCTTTGGCGCATCTTGCGGCGGCTGTCCGACCGCATCCGATTCGACCTGGACGCCCGCTACTTGGATCAGGCGTCCAAGATCACCGCATACCGCGTCAAAAACGTGTCCATCCGCCTGGAAAGCGGCCGTCTCATCATCACAAACGGCGCAAAGCACAAAACAATTCCCGCCGACCTGCTCCGCAAGCAGCCATCGGCCGTGTTTCGCGAAGTGGTGGGGATGATGGGGGAGGGGCGCGATCAGAAAATGAACCTGGAAAAGCCAACTTTGCGATGACATTGCACACCTCAAGCATTGTAGCATTCCCTCTGGGCGTTTATGAATATCGCTTTTACGGAAGCAAACGTTTTGATCCAAGTGACGATTGCGACAATGACGATACATTTGAATCAACGACAGTTGGGCAGAAACAAAACAGAAAATGGCGGCATATTGTTTTGGCAGTTTGGTTGGATCTGTAGTAAAATGAAAGTGCTCTTGCATGGGGGATCTCTCCTTTCGAATGATGGGTCACACTTTCATTCCAATGGAGATCCGCCAGCAAGGGCTATTTTTATGCTTGATCAAGTTTATCTAGCACCATGGGTTCAACTTGTTTGTCGAGTAATGTTGAATTTTTTGTAGCGATTCTTCTTGACTTTTTTTTTTTTTGGAAAATATAATTGTCAAAAAGCATGAGAGGGGGTGTATTTTCATGAGCGGAAAAATTATAGTTCGACAAAGGGGGTAGCTGTAATAATGGTTTGGCTTGTTTAATAAGTTGGGACCATTGAACAAGGAATGTTCATTGTTCATTTACGGGAAGTTGATTTGGAATTCGAACAAGCGATGATCCCTCAACCAATGTGAAAGATGCTGCGACGTTTACCTGCCCTCATATACATGCAACACCGAGAGTGAACTTTCCATTCATTACAAACTCTAAACATTGCAACAATTCCTCCAGACGCTCATGGATATACTCTAGGAACCGCTCAGTCGCTTGGATGATATCTCGAAATGAGATTGGAGTGGGATTTCTTTTATGAAGAAAACGATTTCGTTAGCAACCATTATTATATTATTATTATCTCTTGGCACTGTTACTAACGGTTTCTCGGATTATATTGAGGTGTATTCAATTGAAAAACACAAGGATAGCTTGCGTTTAACCTGGAAACAAATTTCTAATGCTAAGAAATATGTTTTATATGATAAAAATGGAGCAGTTTTGTATGAGGGAAATGAAAGGGAGTTTATTCACAAAAACCTAGTAATGGGTGAAATGTATGAGTATGTTTTAGCTGCCTTTGATAAAGACGATCGTTTATTGACTAAAATGAATATTATTACAAACACATTGCATCCTCTATCGAATGATAGTGTGAAGGTAGATATGTTTTTGAACGAAAGAATGATAAAAATTGATTGGTCAGATATACCACATATTCAAAATTATACAGTTTACCGTGATGGTGAGCCAATAATGATTGTTTCACAGAGTGAGTTTAAAGACTTTAATGTGTCTTTTGGTCGAGAATATATGTATACCATTGAAGGAATCGAAAAAGTAAAAAAATTTGACGAAGCAAAAGGCAAAGTAGTTGAAGATGAAAAAAATCATGTTATCCTAATCCCTTTGAAGCAAGTAATTGATAAGCGTAATACGCATTTTCAGGAATTCTCTAAGTCATTCTCAACATTTGCAGTTGAACCCGTAACTTCTTATCGCAATACTACATTCATTAAGCCGGCTAAAATATCTGCGCCAGACGGTTACTGCTATGGAGGAGATAGTCGCAATTTTTCCGCGTCTGCTAGCACATATCGTACTCGAATTGATCTTTCGATTTATTGGCGGGATGGGTCCTATGGATTTTCAAAATATACAAGAGATTCTATCCGTTATAATAAAAACGATAATGGCACATGCGGTTCAAATGAATTGGCAAGGCAAAATGCTGGGACATCAGGTATAACGGCTGTAAAGGAATGGATTACACCGGGCGAAGCACAGTTTCAAATTTCTCATTCTGTTGGATTGCCATTTTACATGGGGGCTCCACCAAATATTGATTACAGTTATAGTTTAAATATTCAAAAGAGTGGAGTTACTTATATTAGTGGCAGCCATGATCAGTATCCTTGGCATGAAATTTATAGATCAGATAACGGGGGAACATGGAAAACTCTGTATCAATTTGATCCTGATGTTGCAGGTACAAATGTCAATTATTTATTTCCTTGGTACCCCAATAAAAAAATCGCAGTGGGCAAGTAATTTTGCATTTAAATAAAGAATTTTCGATATTGATGCCCCGTTTTTAGCACCTGACAAGCGGGCACGTTGACAAGAGGGGTAAACAATGCCATGTAAAGCAAGATTGCAACTTTATATTTTAATAAGGGGATAGTATGAGTGAAAAAATTTTTTGTAGGGGTTTTGTGGGCGTTTGTCATGTTCACGCTGTCTCTCTCTTTGTTTAGTGATGTTGCCTTTGTCATTGCCATTTTACCGTTTGCGGCATTGGCTATTTTTCTTATATGCGCAGTGACAGAAGTGTTTGTTTCTTATTTTGAGAGAAGATGGGGAGTGAAGTGGGGGTGGACAGTTGTTTTAGGAATTGCAATGGTTGCGTCGCTTCCCTTTTATCCGTCTGTTGTCTTTATGATTCCCATTTATATTGGGGCAATGGGGTATTATGTAGGGAGGCGACTATTTTCTAAATTTTGTAGAATGCAAGGAAAAGCGTAATCACTCACTTTTTTGCACCCTCCCGACGAAAATCGGGAGGATTTTTTGCGCCCATCGTCGATGCCGTTTTTGCCGAACGCCACCCGCCTCGTCGAGCAGTTCATCGAGCGGCTGATCGAAAACAATTTTGGCATGTTTTTCTGGAATGTTTTAGCGACTGTAGATGAGCCAATTCACTAAAATAAAATGACAACCAAACAAAAAGGAGACATGAACCGGATTCCTTGGGTAAATATAGATGTGCTCAAAACCCATTCGCACAAGGGCGTTCATGTCTCATAAATCGTTGAGCACATCACCTAGGAATTGACATCTTCACGTTAGGGTTGCCGTCGCTGCTGTCCAAACCGGTCATCAAGCACCTCGTTCATATCGTCGATGTCTTGACCGGCGAAAGACCGGCCGAAGATGGATGAATACCGCGTTCGCCACATTCGGGGGATGAAACGGTATGGGGCGGCGGTGCTTTCCGACTGCATGTACAGCATCGCCGAATCTCAACAACCCTCTTTTCGACGAACGGGAACAGCTTCGATCGCAGAAAGGCCGCAGCGTCGTCGAGTTCCTTGATGACGCCACGATATTCCCGTTGGTGTGATCAAAAAACAGTTCCGTATCGTATAAGGGGTGTCCTGCTTGTGTTTCTAACAATAGAAATTACTGTAACGAAAAAGGCTCAACTAATGATTGCATATAAGTAGCATAAATGCTATCATTTTGTATAATAATTGGTAAAGGGTAGAGGATATTGTTTGAGGTAATATACACAGGAAATGTAAAGGAATTTGAAAATCATCTACTGAGTAAAGCCGAGCAAGAACTTAGACAAAAAGGTCGTCCGGGTATATGGTGTTATGTTGCTGATGTATATGCCAGGCAACTTACGATTATTCAACATCATCCATATCCTTCTGATCCAGAGGACAACAGCTTTCCGGATGATATCACCCCTCCGTCATTGAAACATCTTAGCGTGAATACTCGTTATGATCATTTTTACAGATGGGGGATAAGAGGTGGAAGAACTGGAAATCACAGAATTATATTTGCGATTCACAATTTTTCAAAAGTCATATTGCTTCATTATTTTGACAAGCAGTATAACGGAGCGATAAGACGAGAGGATATTGTGCCGGCTGAATCAGCATATGAACGTTATTGTGCTTTCGACCCTTGCCTTTATTAATGGACTGGGAGGGAAAAACAATGAGTGATTTTTTTAAGAAATATGCAGCCATTCGAGGCGAGCAACATGTTCAAAAACTTCGATTGGAAGGAACGATAGCTGCACAGATCAAAACAAGACGAAAGCAGCTGAATATGTCTCAACAGGAACTGGCAGATCGCATTGGAGTTCCAAAATCCACGATTGGGAGAATTGAATCGGGGCTTACAAGTCCTAGGGTAGAGACGCTTTTTAAAATTTCGCAGGCATTGAATACTCCTTTTATCATTGATGGTACAAGCAGACAGGATCATAACCTAAATGTTCGCGTTTAGCGCATAATAGGGAAATCGATGAGTTCTTTGATCAACTGAGAGTACATGTGAATTTTCCTCCGATGATTTGGCTCGGTCTCCTTTCCCATACGGGAAAATTCGCATTTTTTGTATCCTCTATTTTCCCAATGCGCACCTATCTTGCCGTAAATGATCAAGTACAACTTGTGGTGAAGAGCCGGAAAAGCTTAATCACTCACTTTTTTGCACCCTCCCGACGAAAATCGGGAGGATTTTTTGCGCCCATCGTTGATGGAGAGGCTGGATGTCTTGCTCCTTGACGTCGAGTTCGAAACAGAGTCCTCGTTCTTAAGTTGTGTCTATGATAATCAATCTATAGTTTCGACAAATTTCGGCAACATCCTACCAGTTGTTTTCGTAAAATAAAACCATAAAGAAAAGAAACAAGGAGCCATTCGTGCATGAAGACAAAAGGGATGATTGACAACAGACAAAACGGCCTAGTCGGCGATGCGTTGAAAGCGCATATCACAAAAGGCAGCAAACTATCGATTGCGGCGGCGCATTTTACAGAAAAAGCCGTCTGAAAGCACATGGTTTCAATCATGGGATGAAAGACGGTATTGCTCGGTAATCCCTTTTAATAGGATTGTTTAGAGCAACCTCTTTTGTCGTGTGAGTAAAATATTTGTGGGTGACATTCCGAAATGATCCCCTGACGAGGGTTACCAACTCTTATTCGTAATTCCTGTCGGGGCCACCCAGTGAAGCGTGGTAGAAGCCAAAACATGCAAAAAGGACTCTCTTCCTGTTATGATGGTGATTATCAGCATCAACCGAAAACAGGAGGGAGAGAGTCCATGAAACATTTTACTCCATGAAGGGACGGGGGACGTGTGGGAACGGTTTGAGGAGTGGCTGATGCAGGAATATGCCTATGATCCGTGCCGGGACCTGTTGGTCATCAACGGCGATGCGGCGTCGTGGATCACGGCCTGCCGAGAGTATTTTGGAAAGCGGGTGTGCTTTCAGCTGGATCGATTTCATGTGGCGCGGGAGCTGCGTCAGTGTCTGTCCGGCCATCCGCGTTGGCGAGAGGTGCGGAAGAAGCTGGCGAAACAAGACGAAGAAGGACTTCTCGTGGAGTTGAACAGCGCGATCGGCACGTTGAAGGACGAAGCGAAAGAACAGCAGCTGGCGACCATGATCGGCCGGATCGAGTCGATGCCGGGATGCATCCGGGACTACCGGGAGTGGCTGTCGGAGCAAGGGGTGGAGACGACCGGCATGCGTCCGATGGGCCACGTCGAGAGCGTGATGAGCCGTTAGCGGCAACATTACATAGCAGATTGATACGTGTATATGCATAAGCACGTGTATTAAATAAAAACGGTGGGGATATATATGCAAGACATTATAAAAAAAGAGCAGGAACGTTTAGATGCGACGATATCTGTTATTGATGAGCTGTTAGAAAAAAATAAACAAAACATGAATAAAACCGCAAAAGATGTTGTAGAAGCACAGCTTATTGCATATGCCAAGAAAGAAGTAAAAAAGCTTCAAGATATGCGTCCCAATCCATATTTTGGGCGATTGGATTTTGAAGATGAGTTTGGAAAAGAGACCATTTACATTGGAAAAAAAGGGATTGAAAAAGATGGAGAGTTGATTGTTGTTGACTGGCGGACGGATTTAGGAAGATTATATAATGCCTACCAAGGTGTGCAAAAGACTTTCCAAATCGGAAAAGAAAACAGACCGGTAACAATTCATGGAAAACGCGGTATCGTCATTAAAAACGGAAAAGTGATTAAAGTAACCGATATTGGAAAATCGGAAATCGTTGAAAATGAAAATGGAGAAAAAGTCAAATACATGGACGATTATTTAAAAGAAATTTTGACCAATACCGAAGAAGCTCACCGACTTCGGGATATTATTGCTAGCATTCAAGCCGAACAAGATGAAATTATCCGCCTGCCACTGAAAGATACGATTATCGTCCAAGGTGCGGCTGGAAGCGGAAAATCAACGATTGCACTGCATCGCATTTCATATCTTTTATATCAATATCACGAGCAAGTCAAACCGAAAGATATTCTTATTTTAGCGCCGAACGAGATTTTCTTATCCTACTATTAAAGATATCGTACCGGAAATCGAAATTGAGGGGATTGAGCAACGAACATTTTACGATTGGGCATCTACTTATTTTACCGATGTTCATGATATTCCTGACTTACATGAGCAATATGTACATATATACGGGTCAACGGAAAAAGAAGACTTGATAAAAATTGCTAAATATAAAGGATCGCTTCGATTTAAAAAGCTTCTAGATGACTTTGTTGAGTACATCGGCAATACGATGATCCCGCATGGGGACATCGTTATTGAAAGCGGGGTTATTCTTTCCAAAGAAGAAATTCATCAATTTTATCACGCAAAAGAACATTTGCCTCTCAATGTACGCATGAAAGAAGTAAAAGAGTTTATCTTAAATTGGAGCAATGAACAAATCAACATTCGCAAACAACAAATTGAAGACGAATTTGAGGAAGCGTATCGGAAATGGGTTGTAACGCTTCCGGAAGGAGAAGAAAGAAAAGCGGTATATGAGGCATTAGAAAAAGCGAAACAATTGCGAATGAAGATCTTTCAAGAGAAAATGCAGCATGAAATCTCGCTTATTGTGAAAAAGATGGAAAATATTCCTGCGTTGTTAATGTATAAATCGGTGTTCCAGAAAAAAGTATTTGAGAAATTTCATCCGGATATCGATGAAGAATTGCTAAGTCTTTTACTGAAAAACGGAAGACAAATTAAACAGGAACGTTTTATGTATGAAGATATTGCCCCGCTCATTTATTTAGATCTCACATTTCGCACCCCAGCAGTGCAGAAACAAAGGATTTTTTATTCATTTTTTTAAAATATTTTTTGAGCCAACACAACAAGCGATGGCAATCCTTTTTTTACCATCGCTCATCATTCCTTATGAGGGTGTTGGAGTGGACGCCGCTTCCGGCTGATATGGCCGGCCGGACGGTGGAGGAGCTTCTTGAGGTGTACCGGCAAAGCGAAGGGATGAAATGCCCGCAGAAGGCCAAAATTCAGGCGTTGATCAACGCCGCGAAGGACTCGATTGGGGTGACGGAAGGGGCAACGATGGCCCGGTTTGAGATCGCCGCGCTCGTCCGCCGATACCGTCAATTGGAGGCGGAGATCGCCGCACTGGACGCCGAGTTGAAGGCATTGGTTCAAACGACGATGGAGTATCAATGGTTGAAAACGGTCGACGGGTTGGGAGACGCCACGATCATCGACCTGCTGGCGGAGATCGGCAGCTTCGCCCATTATCGGGACCCGCGCCAATTGGTGAAGTTGGCGGGCCTGACGCTCAAGGAGAACTCCTCCGGCCAGCGCAAAGGGCAAAAGCACATCTCCAAACGGGGACGGAAACGGCTGCGCTCGGTGCTGTTTCGGGCGATGATTCCGCTGATCCGGCACAACGAGGCGTTTCGCGAGCTGCATGAATATGACACGACCCGCCCCGTCAACCCGCTGACCGGAAAGCAGTCCATCGTCGCCTTGTGCCGGAAGCTGTTGAATGTGCTGTTTGCGATTTGTACGAAGAAACAAGCGTTTGACGCGGAGCGAATGAAGCAGGACATCTTGTCCCAAGTGCAACGGGCGGCCTAAGGCCTCCCCCTGCGAACGGAAGAATCGTTGGACAACGAGATGACACCGGAGAAGCTGGCGTGATTTCATCCATTCGACCTTGAGTCCCTAAAGGAGCTTGGCCGGCCTCCGCCTGATGACGAGACCGAACGAGGGAATGTTGGCGCCAAGACGCCCGGAGACATGGGAGGGTTCGTCCTCATCAGCGACGCGGAGATCCAAAGGGTGCATCAAATATGCTTCCCCCGCGGAAGGAAAATATACCCAGCCGTGGCCGCGAAGCGCACCCTAGGTCTGTAAGATATCCACAAAACTGAAAAAGGATGTAAGAGATTTTGTCGAAAAATATTTTTTGGACACCCCTGAGAGGCCGAAAAGCCTTGATACATCAACATTTCTAGAGGGAGGAACTCGAATGTCAAAATGGTGGATGATCCGCGCGGGCGATCGCAATGAACTGATTCCGCTTTGGCTGGAAAAGGGCATCGCATCGATCGGTTGGGCGAGATTGGGCGATCCGAAGCGCTTTCGGTCGAAAGAACAGCTGCAGCGAAAGGCGGATGAAGTGTTTGCCGAGTCAAAACCAAAATCGAGAACGAGTTGGGTGAATCAAGTATGGCGGTTTGCCCATGAAATCAAAAAGGTCGATCGAGTGATCACATATTCAAAAGAGAAAAGGGAGTACATTGTTGGAACCGTGACAGAAGAGCATCGTTACGATCCCTCCATCGGGCATCCCTATTATCCGAACATCATCCGGGTAAAATGGGAAAATGCGACAGTTCCAAGGGATTCGCTATCAGACGGAGCGAAGAACAGTTTAGGTTCGACGCTGACGGTGTTTCGAGTGGACGAATGGGGCGATGAAATCGAGCAGCGTTTACACAGTGAACCATTCTCAAAACCTCAACATGAAGAGGGGGAAACGGAAGAAATCGTTGAAGACCTTGTTGATGATGATCCAAGACAAAGTGGACAAGCTTGATCCGTGGCAAATGCAAGATTTAGTGGCGGGCTTGCTTCAAGCAATGGGGTACAATGTGCAAGTGAGTCCGAAAGGCCCTGACGGCGGTGTGGATGTGCTCGCCTATAAGGACGCGTTTGGCTTTGAAAAACCTGTAATCAAGGTGCAAGTGAAGCATCGCAAAAGCGCCGCCTCGGCTCCGGAAATCCAGCAGCTTCTCGGAGCCAACCCGATTGATGCCAATTGCCTGTTCGTCTCCACAGGTGGTTTTACTTCCCATGCAGAGGCAGTCGCCAAACATAATTCCGTGAAACTGATTGATTTAGAAGAATTGGTCAACTTGATTGTCCATTGGTACGAGAACATGCCCAGCGATGCGAGAGCGCTGCTTCCGCTGCAGAAAATGTATGTGCCCGAATAAAAGCCGTTTGGGGCCGATTTCCTAGTTGCTCGAGGTTTTCCCGATTAAGCGAGTTGATTTTTGTTTAGCCTTTATGCCAAGGCAGGGATTTCGTCGTATTGACTTGGATGGAACACACAAGCGAAAAACGGAGAGCTTTTCCCAGCTCTCCATTTTTTCCTCCATGCAGGATTTCGACCTTATGTTCACGAATAGTATTCCTTATGTTGGTTTCTTTCGTGAGGAACCGTTCTTTCCACGATGGGAACGATTCCGCCAAGGATGTTGATGATGACAAACGGCCAACCGTTCGTCGTGCAGATGGTGCTCCCTAAGGACGCTGATCAAGTTGCGGTGTTTGCAAGGGCGGTGGCACGAGAAGGTCGTCTTGCCTGCGATCAGGGAAGCAGCGGTTCAAGGCTGCGGCGAATCCCATCGCTTCGCGTTGCCGTGCAGACGGGGCGCCTCGTAGAAATGCGGGGGCAATGGCGGTGTGTGGTGATAAAGATGACATTTCTATGAGGGATGAGTGGTGTCAATCGTCACCTATACGTTCTATTCGATTGTGTCGGAACGAAGCGGGATTCGTCTGATGGATGCGGATTGGAGCGACCAGTGGGGATGGATCGTGGTGCAAAGAAGCCGTCGGCGGTTGGAGTGCGTCGCGAATGGAACCATTCTCCATCCGGACGTCTCGGTGCGCTTTCCCATTATTCGCTGGGTCGACAGTGAGCGGTTTTTGCTGGCGGATGCGAGAAGTGACGGAATGAGCCATAATGTGTTTTTGGTAGATCTGTATGGAAATGTACAACATTCCTTTTGCGGCGGCGATGGGATTGAAGACATAGCGGTGGGAAAAGAAGGGATCTGGATCAGCTACTTTGATGAAGGCGTGTTTGGCAAAGGAGTTTCGGCGGAAGGATTGGTTTTGTTTCGATTGGACGGTTCCCCGATATTCCAATATCATTCCCATTTGACAGACCGCCCCATGATCATTGACTGCTATGCGATTTGCAAAGGGAGATCCTCGACATTATGGCTTTTTCCTTATGACGATTTTTCGCTGATTCATTTGGACCCCTGCGCAAAAACCATGCAAAGATATGAAGTGCCTGAACCGTTGCACGGATCGACAGCTCTATGTGTTAGGGGAAAATATGCGTATTTTTGCAACAGCTATCATTCAAAGGAGAAACTGTACAGCTGGGACATCGGAAACGGAAAGCTGGAGAAAATCGGGCGTATTCAAGGGGTTGCTAGGGGACTGGGGCCAAAGGAAACGAGCCACTTTATAAGTGTCGACGGTGATTCAGCGAGTGTGCATACGATCATGAATCCATCGGAATATGAATATTCAGCGCCACATTTCGCACCTTCTTGACAAAAATCGGGAGGATTTGTTCATTCCGATGTCGAATGAATCCTTGACACGCAAGGGGAGCAAAGAGGGTTGCACCTATGGACATTCGCATTCGCTAAGATCTTGGTCTTCCACCATTGATTGACCGGCTGGGTGCGGTGGACTCTCAATGCCAACCTCGTGCTGGTGCTGGCGTTCAGTTGCTCACAAAGTCCTTTGTTCTTCCTCTTGTTAAGGTGCGAAATGTGAGCTGGAAAGTCGGTGAGTATATGGTTGCCTAGTTACCTTTTGCCTTGGGAAAACTGATGGGTGACCAGCTTTTGATATAAACGATGGGTAGCCAGCAATAATTCATGGTTTCCCTGTCCAGTAATGCGCCCGTCTTCGACAACGAAGATCGTGTCTGCATTGGTGACGGTAGAAAGCCGATGGGCAATAATCAACGTCGTTCGACCTTTCATCACGTTTTTCAGCGCTTCTTGCACTAGGCTTTCTGAGTCGCTGTCCAAGTTAGAAGTGGCTTCATCTAATAGCAAGAGTTTTGGGTTTTTTAAGATGGCTCGAGCAATCGCAATACGTTGTCTCTGCCCTCCTGAAAGCTTGATCCCTCGTTCGCCGACTTCTGTTTCATAGCCATTCGGCAATTTTTGAATAAATTCGTGAGCGTTGGCCAGCCGAGCGGCCTGTTCGATTTCTTCATGCTCAGGCATGCTTTCTAATCCATAACAAATATTTTCCCGAATGGTGCTTGACAAAATGGGAATATCTTGAGAAACGTAGCCAATCGCTTGCCGCCATTTTTGTAAATCGATTTCATGGATAGGTACGTTTCCTAACAAGATTTGTCCTTCATCTGGCAGATAAAAGCGTTCAATCAGTGAAAAAATGGTTGTTTTTCCGCCGCCGCTGGGGCCAACAAAAGCGTAAATTTTGCCTGGCTCAATAGTAAAATGAATGCCTTTTAGCACCGGTTTATCTTGATGATAAGAAAAGGAAACATGTTTGAACTGCAATGTTTGATTGAAGTCGGGTTCTTTTTGTGAGCCCAGCAGTTCCCGTTGCTCTTGAAAGATTTCATTAATCCGCTCTGTAGCCCCCAATGCTTTTTGAAAGGTGGTGAAAAAGGAAGCTGTAGCAGTGAAAGGCATGACAATTTGAAAAATATAAATGATGATGGCCGCAAGCTCTCCCGCCGTCAAATGCCCAGATGCAACCCGGGCGCCGCCATAACCGACAATGATCACGACAACGAGCATCATGACGGTGGCAATCATCGGTGAGATGACTGCATAGACTTTCGCTTCTTTCAAACCGAAGTTCATTAAATTTTTGATCTCTTGATCTCCTTTTTCTGCTTCCATGTGTTGACCATTATAAGATTTCACGAGACGGATATCTTGCAAGATCCGGCCAAGATGTCCCGAAAACTTGGCCAGTTCATCTTGCGTGCGCAAAGAAATTTGATGCATCTTTCTTCCCAACGGCATGATGATGAGCATAGCAGCGGGAACGGCCAAAAAGATAAAGAGAGTAATTCGCCAATCAATCATAATCAGTAAAATGATGGAACCGATCACAGAGACAATGCCACTAAAAAATGTGACGAGATGGTTGGAAATAAGCAATTTGATGACTGCTGTATCTTGCGTAATGCGGCTCATCGTTTCCCCCGATTCATAGCGGTCAAAAAAGGAAACAGGCAAATGAAGGATGTGGTTCCATAATCGACTTCGAATCTGGGCTACTAGAGCTTCTCCGGCATACGACATGAGATAAAACGAGATGCCGCCTGTCGCCGTTTGAACGAGAAAAGCAGATAAGAGCCAAAAAATTTGTTGCCACTTCATTCCGCCATGGGCTAAGAGATCAATAAAGTCTTTCGCAAACAGGGGGATGATCAACCCAGCCCCGCTTTCAATCAATCCAAGAATGAGGGCGAAAGCAATGAGCGATTTGTTCAATTTTCCTTGTTTGAGCAAATACCAAAATGGTTTCGGACTGCCTTGTTTCGTTTCGATCCTATTTTTCATATCCACTGTTCTCTCCTTCCTTTGATTCCTTCATATCTATACCCATGTGCTCAAGACGTTGCATGTAGTCATCCATCGCTTGTTCAAGCCACTGCTTCTCTTCTTTGGAAAAGGGGAGGGGACTAAGGACATCCCATTCTTCATTCCACTCAAAAGAATCCCATTGGTTCTGGTTAAGTAGCTCGGTAATCTTTTCAACGGTCTCCAAGCTCAAAAGACCAAAAGTAGAGCGCAGGAACGTTTCAATCATGTGCTGTACGTCAGGGTGGTCGGTGGGGAGTCCGTACAGTTCGTGAACTTGTTTGACGAATTGGGCATAGGATTTGATCATTTCGTTCTCTTTTTGCTTGAGTTCTTCATTATGGAAGATGGCATCAACCGTTTCTTGGTCTAGGTATTGTGTCATCAATCGTTTTTGATCATCTTCTGTTTGAATGCTGCGGATTAAGCTCATCAAGAGAAGGCTGTCAATTTCTCCTTCTTCCTCTAAAAGGGTGATGGCATATTCAATGGCTTGAATGGATCTTTCTAACTGTCTTCGTTTCTGTTCTAGCATGTTTTTTTCTAGCATCAACGTTTCTTTTAAGGTAAGGTCGTATGTTGGTTGGTGAATATATTGTCGAATCTCTTCCAAGCTAAGCCCAATAAACTTCAAACTCATAATTTTGTGCAATTGAAGAATGTCCTCTTCCGTATAGATTCGATGTCTTGATGACGGATCTTTCGTTGGCTGCAGCAGTCCAATTTCATCATAATACCGCAATGTCCGGATGGATACACCTGTCTTTTTGGTGATTTCGCCGATCGAATACGTCTCCATGACAGTTGTCCTCCTTCTTTCTTTTGCTAGTCTCTCCCTTATCATACACCCTAACGCAACTGGAGGTTCAAGAGGGAATTGTTTAAAAGAAGGCGGATCGCTCCGCCTTTGTGCATGGATTGATGCAATTTTGCACGATATAAAATACCTGAATCCGTGATACAGACGCGTTCAAACTGCCAAGAAAACTTGATCAATCAACAAATATTGCGAATGTCGCAATTTGACGAAAAAACGATGTAGGAAAATTCCTCCTTTTGTCGAAGTGAGTAGGGGGAAGGAGGAATGTTATGTGCAAGGTACATATTTTTTGGGATAATAGTAATATTCATATTGTTGGTCGCAACCATGTCATGAAGGAGTTTGAACCAGGGGAAGATCAAAAATTATTTAGAAGCTATTTTAAGAACCTATTTTTGTTGGCACATAGGAATCGTCCGATTGGCAGTGCTTATGTTGTAGGAAGTATTCCCCCTCCAAATTCTAATTTGTGGGATCACGTTCGACGGTTAGGCGTTACGTTAGAGTTACTTGAACGTTCAGCTTCAAATAAAGAAGTGGGGGTTGACCAAACACTTCAAGTCTCGATGTTTAGAGAAGCTGCAAAAAATAATGGACATGATCATACATTTGTTGTGTTGACAGGTGATGGAGCTGGGAAGAAGTTGGGTCAAGGATTCTTAAATGATTTGGAACTAATCAAGAATATGGGTTTTAATGTGGAGGTAATATCGTGGGAACATGGAACACATAAAGATCTAAAGGGATTTGCTGAAGACAATGGTTTATTTATTCCGCTTGAAGACTTTTATTACAATGTGACTTTTATAAAAGGAAAACGAAGAGCTGATGAAAGTCTCGATTTTAGCAAAATTACAAAATTAATTGTGGATGAGCAAAATCAATAGATTGTCATTGATCCAAAACGTACATCGGATGTTGCGCGGACATTTGAGTCGATTGACCATCAAGTGGACACAGACGGCAATGTGAAGCCAAAGCTGGAGGGCAAAAACACCCATATGATCGATACAACATGTGCTTGACAAGCAAAAGAAGACACTTGAATTGTATCTTCATATCATCAAATGGAGGTGTATTTGTATGTCTACTTTTGGAAAATCGAAACTGAATGTATTGATTTGCACAATTGGTTCTAACCCACTCCCTATTTATGTCACAACTCAGTATTTAATGCAAGAAAATCGGAATGACGTAGACGAATTGCCTAAGCCCGACCGCCTTCTTTTTGTTCATACTAAAAATACAAAACACGTTTTTACAAACTTAAAAAATAAAATCGGCGTTTTAAATAGGATCATTGGCATTGATTTAGGAGGCGGAGAACGGGACAGGGACGAAGTGATGAGCAAATTGACGAATGAACTTTCTAAATTGGAAGATAGTTGTGGTATCAACAGCATTCATTTATTTTATACGGGCGGAACCAAACCGATGTCTGTTTTTAGCTTTTTGGCTGTTGAGGAATTTGCAAGAGAGAGAAACATTCGAACAATCTATAGCGATTTGCATCCCGATTATGCGCAAATTACAGTAGGAAGAAAGGTGTTTCCTTTTTCGGACGGAAAGGATTTGAGAGACTACATCCATCTTACCATTAAAGATCTTTTCGAGCTTCATAATATGCAAATATCACAACAAGGGAAAAGTCAGATGACGTTTGAGCAGGTAGATATTATTCGATTTGCCAACAGAATAATCGATATTATTAACGATTCATCATATAGTAGCTGGCGCGACAGCTTGAATAAGCTGAAAAAGGTGAGTGAAAAAAAAGATTTGAGACGAGAAGATATTGAGAAAAAACGCGCGGATTATGAGAATGTCCGGAAAGAGTTAAAAGATGTTTTTCCGATTCATTGGTCTCAGGCATCTAAATCGGTAAAATCATTCAGAGAAACTGTTGAATTTCTTCACGGAAAATGGCTAGAAGAATATGTGATTTATGCCATCGAGAAAATCAAGAGCGACGTGAGTTTATCAGAAGTGCGCCAAGGGATCGAAGCAAGATACGAGCGTCGTCCTTGTGAGCTTGACATTGTAGCGATGAAGGGGTATCAAATGTATTTGTTTTCCTGCACGACTTCCTCTAAGATAAAAACCGTGAAAGGAAAAGCCTTTGAAGCGCTCTATCGTGCAGAACAACTAGGAGGAAGTCATGCGAAAGTTGTCATGGTAAGCATGCTCCCCTCTAAAGGCAAGGGGATGGAAGGCAGTGAGTCTTGCAACGATAATTTGGAAAAAGACCTAGCTTCGTTTAATGCGCAGTACGAAAAGAAAGTGTCTTTGATCGGCAGGGAAGAATTAAAGGACTTTGAAACATTAACTCAAAAACTAAAAGATATTTTTTGTTCGTGATAAGATAGGAACATCGAGGAGATGATGAACATTGTCTTTCGTTTTGTCTATGTTTGATATTAACGGAATTCAAAAGTATGTGTTCCAATCCAACCGTTTACAAGAGATTGTTGGAGCTTCAACGTTAGTTGAACAATCGTTATCAGAGTTTTTGTTGGATTCCATTCGCGAACAAATCCCACAGGGGCAATATGTTGTTGATTGGAAACAAGCTGCTGATTTTTCGTTTTTGAACGATGACAGAATTCGTTGTGAAATTATATACGTTGGAGGGGGGAATGCGCTGGTTGCGTTTAGGGAGAAAGAGGACGCCAAAAGGGTTACAAGACGCTTTTCTCTCATGTTATTGGAAAAAGCCCCTTCTTTAACGTTTACAGTGGTTCATGAGGTGGTTGAAGGGAAAAATTTCAATCAAGATCGCAAAACAGTCACAGCCGCCTTATTGAGAAAGAAAAGTGAAATGATTCCTCCTGCTAAGATGGGAGGGATCTCGATTACGCAATTGGACGATTCCACGTTCCACCCTATTACACATCATCATCCTAAGTATGGTTTTGTGACAGTGGAAAATCTGCGTAAGAGAGAGGCTTTTCTCCAAAAGAAAAGTGTATTGCCAGTTGATGAGTTTCAAATCCCGCTTGAATTCGATGACTTAGGTAGAGAAGAAGGAGAAAGCCATATAGGGATTGTACATATAGATGGCAATTCATTTGGAAGAATGTTAAAAGATCTTCTTGAAGGAGAGAAGAGTTATGAGCATGCAGTTAAAAAAATGCGGAATATTGCCGCCAAAATAGATGAGATCTATAAAAAGACATTTATAGAGGTTGTTGAAGTATTAAAAAGCAACTTCCGAGATGGAAGAATCGGTACAATTCAACTGAAGAAAAAGGAAGAGCAATATTGTCTGCCTATTCGTGATATTGTGCTCGATGGGGATGATGTAACATTCGTTTGTGACGGAAGGTTGGCTTTATATGTCAGTTACATGTTTCTGAAAAAACTGTCTGAAAAAAGTTTAATCGAAGGCAATACCGTTTCTGCATGTGCAGGGGTTGTGATTGCCAAAAGCCATTTTCCGTTTTATCGCGCTTATCAAATAGCGGAACAGTGCTGCCAGTCAGCGAAGAAGAAGGCGAAAGAAGATGGCGACCCTGTTGGAAGTTGGATTGATTTCCATATTGTCTCCAGTGGCATCACAAATGATTTATATGAGACGAGAAAAAAATATTATCAAATTCCAACAGTGAGTTCCATCGATTATCGCAAAGAATACAATTTGATATGGCGGCCTTGGCTTGTAAACAAAGAAGGTGTAACGGACAGCGACTATGACTTTCGGCATTTCATCCGTATGCATCAATCATTTACGTCAGGGGACGAAAAGTGGCCTAGAAATAAGATGAAGCAGCTTGAAGAAGCTCTGATGCTAGGAAAAGTGGAAACCGAAATCTTTCTTAAGGAAGCAGCAAGCAAAGGGTTGGTGTTGCCCACATCACCAATTCGAACCGTTTTTGACAGCTATGGCCGAACCCCCTATTACGATGTGTTAGAGATGCTTGATTTTTTTATTGATTTAGAGGAGGAAAATCGGGAAGATGAAAATCAAGATGCAGCTTCTTTCTGATTTATGTCCATCTTCAGGGGAGGGATTGGCGGGCATCTATGATGCCGATGTCCATTTCGATTCATATGGAATCCCTTTTATTCCATCAAAGAGGATAAAAGGGTGTTTCAAAGAAGCAGCCCTTGAATTAATGGAGCTTGATGAGAGCATTCCAAAAGCTGCTTTTGAAAAACTGTTTGGTTTGCCAGGTGTGACAGAGAGTATGATGAAGATTGGCAACGGTTATGTGGAACATTATGAACAAATGATCTGCGAGTTGCAGAGGATCATAGAGTCCCCGTATAAGAAGTATGTCCATCCATTACTCATTCAATCTTATTTTACAACAGCACGCACACAAACGAGCATTGATTCGACATCCCATACTGTCAAAGATCATTCATTGCGAACAATTCGGCTGATTAAGTCCGGTCTGATCTTTTACTTTGATGTTCATTTTGACGAATGGGATCGTGATTGTATAGAGTTGTTGGAAACATGCTGCAAGTTAGTACGGCGCATCGGATTAAACCGAACAAGAGGATGGGGAGAGGTGGTTTGCCGTCTGGAAAGAGATGAAGTGGTTTCAACGGCCAGCCAATACGTTGACAAGACTTCTAGTCCCAATGATGAAAATAGCGTTCTGGCTTACGAATTGAAGTTACAATCTCCGTTATATGTATCGATGGAAGTAGGGAGTTCTTCCACGAGCCAAACCCATATTACGGGGGGGCAAATTCTTGGTGCTTTAGCTTCCGTTTATTTGAAAAAACAAAAGCGGAACGGTGATGAAGCGCATCAAGACGAACGATTTCGCGAGCTGTTTCTTAGTGACTCCGTCAAGTATTTGCATGCTTATCCAGTTACAAAACACAATCAACGATCATATCCAACGCCGCTGTCGATTGTTCAGCAAAAAGATGGAGAAAACATTTACGACTTGGCTAATGATGACGATTATCAAAAAGTGATAGAGGAAGAAATACAAACGAAAAAACTGGATGGCTATGCATACTTAGAAGATGGCACGATGGAATTGATAAAGGTGAATACAGAAGTGTATTATCACCATCGCCGACCTCAAGATCGAACAATTGGACACGCCACCGATGAGGATGGTCAATTTTATCAAATAGAGGTAATCAAAAAAGGACAAATCTTCCGAGGTCTGATCATCGGAGAAAGTAAGAGTCTAAGCTATTTAAAACGAATGATACATGAGACTCCTGTCATTCGACTCGGACGTTCAAAAACAGCTCAATATGCAGAAGCGGAAATCAAGGTAATGGAATTCTCATCCCTCGACGAAGTAATAAATCATAACCAATATGTGTATCCAGGTGATCAAGTAGTAGTGACATTGACATCACCCATGATTTTATTTGATGAGGATGAGGGAATCATTAAAACCGATCCGAGAAGCATGGTGAACATGCTTTCAAAAAGATACCCTTCCTTTTCGTATAAACGAGCTTTTATTCGGACGAAAAGAATTTCTGGATTTAATAGTAAATGGAAAATGCCGAAACAGCATGTGGATGCCATCGATGCTGGCAGCGTCATCGTGATGACATATGAAGGAGAAGAGAAGCTTTGTACATCAGACATCGAGAAAGAGAGTTACGGATTAAGGACAAATGAAGGATTTGGACGTCTTGTCGTCAATCGGCATGGTCAAAATAGGGTATGGCTGTCTCATGATGAACTAGACATCCAAAAGAGAATGGAGAAGTATGCAACTCAGTATATACAGCCAATAATTGATCATATTTTAAAAGAACAAGTTTATTTAATCTTGAGACATTCGGCTCTAAAGGTCATCGCAAAAGAAATTTCATTGGTTAGCATGAGCAATTCGCTCATATTTAAACTTATTCATATGTTAAATGTGTCGAGTGATGTAGAAGAGTTTATTTTACGAGTCAAAAATGAAGAAAAAGATTTGCCGTCATTTATGCGGGAAATAGGACAGTCGACAAACGAGGTAGGGGATCAAATAAAAAACAAAGTTGAGAAAGTAAAACGTGAAGTGTTGTTACATGAAGATTGGAGCATGAAAATGTCCAAAATCGCATCGGACGATCTGAAAAAGTGGATCGAGACACAACCATTTGATTTATATAGACATTTCACTCTTACGATCCTTCAACATATCAAATGGCTGAATCGACAAAAAAGAGGTGTACATGCTCTCTATGAAACACAAGAATGATCGAATTGTTATGCGCATTTTCGTAAAAGGAACCTTTGAACTTACGTCTCCTTGTTTGATCGGTTCGGGTCAAAATGAGCAGACAGACATTGATTTTATGAAAAATCACGAAGGGAAGGCGTTCATTCCCGGAACAACTCTAGCAGGGGTGTTTCGAAATTATCTCGTCTCTACCGGGTTAAGTCGGGAAGTGATCGCAACCATGTTTGGACAGAGTGTAGAAGAGAGCAGCCAAACGACATTAAGTCGCCTTTTCGTTTCGGATGCGCATATAGTAGATGAAGAAAATTGTTTAGAAGTTCGTGATGGGGTTCGAATTGATCATAAGACAAAGACAGCCATTGATCGTGGAAAATTCGATTATGAAGTTGTGAAAAAAGGAACAAAATTTCTTCTGAAGCTTGAGCTTGTTTTAAGGGAATGTGACGATGCAGAGAAACTTCAAACGGTGTTGTTTGTTCTTTTGGATGCGATGCAAAAAGAAAAAATGGCAATCGGTGCTAAGAAACAGCGGGGATTTGGCTATGGAAAACTGCGTGACGTGGAAGTATTGCGCCTTGATTTTATGGATAAAGAAAAAAAGCACGCATATGTTGAGCAATGGATTCATTTTGATTGGAGGGAATTTTCGGGTAACATCAGTGTGGATGAACTAAATCGAAATGTCGACTTAGGGATGAAAGAGCAACAATCCATTAAGATAAAGGTTCCTTTGCAAAATGTTTCTTCCTTAATGATTCGGAACTATCGGAATTCGACAGACTTTGCCGAAAAAAGTGTTGATTATGCCCAGTTATGTTCCAATGGGATCCCGATTATTCCAGGTACATCTTGGGCGGGGGCATTTCGCCACCGAATGCAACAAATGATGGAACAACTGTACGAGAGTAGTGGCAAAACGGCTTTTTCTGATTTGGCTAGAGAGAAAATAAATGATTTGTTTGGGTATGTTGATGAACAGAAGAAACAATCGAAAATGTCCCGCATCCGTTTTCATGAAACAGTGGTGTTCAAAGGAATGTTGATAAAAAACACTAGAGTGAAAATTGATCGTTTCACAGGAGGCGCTGCGGACGGAGCATTATTTGATGAACTGCCTGTCTATGGAGGGGAGACGCAGTTAGTCATTGAAATACGGGAAGCAAAAGACGAAGATATTGGGTTGTTGCTCCTCGCTTTGAAAGATTTGCTGAAGGGGTATTTAGCAATCGGGGGAGAGACAAGCATTGGGAGAGGAATTTTTTCAGGTTCTGCTATTTTCTTGGAAACCGATCAAGGAGAAGTGCAACTGAATGAAGATAATGAGCGCAATTATTTTAGAGCTCTTTACAAGGCGATTTGTCAGTCAAAATAAGGGTGGGGGATATGAAGGTTCATAAAGTAGAAGGACAATCATTGGTTGAACTCATTGCCAAACATTTGAACAGTCCAACCGCCTATGTGTTAGCATGGCTAGATCATACGGTTCAAGTTGGTATATGGAGAAATCATAACATAATGTTTTTCAATGGGCATATCGAAGAGAGGTATGTACAAGAAATTCGTATTTTTCACGAGTCGGCAGAGCTCCACGTAAGGAGGTTTGGAGGAAAATTTATTGGCCGCATGATTATAGAAGATGAGACATTGCTTGCTTTCGATGAAACACACTACATACTTGGCAGTGTAGAAAGCTGGAGCGATGGTTGGTTAAAAATAGCTGACAAAAATAGAGGTTTTGAATTATACGTCCCTTCCAACAAACGCTTATCAGGAAAATTGTGCTATAAAGTGCGCAACTATTTGAAAGAAGATGAGCATGGACAGCTTTACTTCTATGATGCTCGCTTATTAGCATTTTGTGAACCAAATGGGAGATTTTTAAGTGAGGGGGAAGACAATGAAGAAAAAAGAGAGACAAGGTCATCGAGAAAATCAGATAACATTTGTCAATCCATATAACTTCATCTCGCTAGGAGAAAAATGCAATAGAACAAAATGGCATGAAATAAAGGGAAGAACTTTAACAGGAGTTATTGAGTGTACGCTTGAAACGAAAACACCGATTTTTATTCCAAATTCCGCAAGTATGGACGCATTGGAACAGAAAAATGACGTGAAAGGAGGCGCGAAAACGTTAGAGTTTTACTCATATCCACCCGTTGTTGAACATTCTCTTTCTCCTTCGTTAGCAGACCCCGTTATTCCAGCCAGTGAATTAAGAGGGGTCATTCGGTCGGCTTACGAAGCTGTTACGGATTCGTGCCTGTCGACAGTTTGTGTGGACAAAGTTTTATACAGCAGAATAAGTAAGCCCGGAAAACCGGGGATACTGAAAAAAACTGCGGAAGGATATTGTATCCAACCTGCTAAAAAGTACCGGGTCCTTCTATCGCAAACAGATGGGATTCAGGAAGGGGAGAGAGTGCGTTTTCAAGTGATTGGAAGGGATAAAGCGAGAATAGTCGCTGATGGTTCAGTTGATGATGTCAAAGAAGGGTATTTTCATCGAGGAGAGTATTTTCCGAAAAAAAGATATGAAGCGATCTTTACAGAAACAGGAAAACCGATTCCTCTTCCACAACATTTCGATGCGATCGAATACTTGAGAAAGGTGCTTTATTTGTATCAGAAGGAAAACAAACTGAATCGCGAAACCAATCATAACGAATATGCACATTATAAACTAGAGGAAGGTAAACCGATTCTTGTATACTATCATGAGTATAATGGGAATTATTACTTGTCACCAGCGTGTATTTCAAAAATAGTATTTCATAACACGTTGAAAGATATTTTAGATGGACAAGGTGGGTATTCCCCTTGTGTAGGTGAAGAAGTTTGTCCAGCTTGCGCGTTATTTGGAATGGTGGGCCGCAATCATTCATTTGCTTCTCGTTTGCGGTTTACCGATGGGAGAGTGATTAAGGAAGAAAATGTGAAAGAGTTTTTTGAATCACCGAAAGTGTTGTCGATGCTTTCTTCTCCCAAACTCTCTGCAATGGAGTTTTACCTTGAACCTCCTAGTCAAGCGGATTGGTGGACTTATGATTATGCGGAACGGAAATCTGGTATCGATAAATACTACAAGCCTAGGCTAAGAGGAAGGAAATTTTATTGGCACTCCAGGCAAATGAAATGGAGGAATTATGATCCAAATCAGCCATTGTCTTCTCTTGAATGTATCATTCGTCCTGTAAAAAAGGGAGTTTCATTTTCTTTTCGGATTTTCTTTGAGGGAATTAGCGAAGCTGAGTTGAAATGTTTGCTATGGACTTTGAACATAGGAGATAACGAAAATGAAAACTGCCATAAAATTGGAATGGGAAAACCTTTAGGATTAGGAAGTGTAAAAATAAAGGTAGATCGAGTAAAGACTAGGGAATTTGTACTTTGTAATGATACTGTTGAATACAGGGAAACAGAAAAGGAATATTCAATAGAGGAAATCGAAAGGCAGATTGATAAAACGAAAAAAAATATTGCTCAGTTTTTAAAAATTACAAAATTGGACAATGGTATAGAAAATATTTCCTACCCTAGAGTTGCGAAAAACGATGATAAAGGATATACATGGTTTGTTGAGAATCGAAAGGGCGGAAAAATAAAACAATCGCTTCCGCATATATTGGATGATGATATTACACTCAAAGGATAAAGAGATTTGATGATGAAAGCTGTTTGTGATGAAAAATGGTGCTGTGAGGGATGAGTGGTGTCAATCGTCGCCTATACGTTCTATTCGATTGTGTCGGAACGAAGCGGGATTCGTCTGATGGATGCGGATTGGAGCGACCAGTGGGGATGGATCGTGGTGCAAAGAAGCCGTCGGCGGTTGGAGTGCGTCGCCAATGGAACCATTCTTCATCCGGACGTCTCGGTGCGCTTTCCCATTATTCGCTGGGTCGACAGTGAGCGGTTTTTGCTGGCGGATGCGAGAAGCGATGGGAAGCTTGATTTTCTATCAGCTATTGAATTTTTAGGCGCAGATGGATAGAATGGAAAAAGGAGAGCCATATGGCCCCGTAGCTCAGTGGATAGAGCGTCGGTTTCCTAAACCGTGCGTCGGAGGTTCGAATCCTCTCGGGGCCGTTCCAATGATCCGACTAGTTCGGATGAAAATTCGTAAACTCCTTGATACGACCGTGTTTGCGGTCGTTTTTCATTTTTTGGGAATCCCCCAAAAAACGATAGAATCCGAAAAAATTTTGCACGAATTTTGCACGGCTATTTGGCATGATACAGCTCCTCCATCGCGAGATCGACCTGCCGGGATTCTTTTTGCTCCATCTCATCTAAAATATGCGAGTACGTTTGTAGAGTGGTTACAATATCTTTGTGCCCAAGTCGTCGGGAAACATACTTAACGTTTACAGATCAACCTGCTTCACATGAACATGATTCAGGAATGTTTCCGGCGTACATTTGCCGCTAAAATGCGGTATCATCTAGCGGATTTAAACCCACCGCCATTTCGCACCCTCTCGACAAAAATCGGGAGGATTTTTTTATCTTCCTGTCGAATGAACCCTTGAAACACAAGGAAAGCAAAGGAGTTTCTACATCATGAGCGTTCAAATCCGTGCCATTTATGAAAATAAATAGCATGAATTCGAACGTCCATGGTGTGGAAACTCCTTTGCTTTCCTTGTGTACCAAGGACCTATTCGACATCGGGATGAAAAAATCCTCCCGATTTTCGTCGGGAGGGTGCGAAATGTGAGATCAAGGGGCGAGAGGCATTTTGTTTGCCTAGTGACTGTCGAACTCGGGATAAGCTTCTCGGGGCCAACTGGCTCGATGCGAATGGCCTGTTCATCTCAACTGAGGGATTTACATGCACCGTTTTTCCAATTATAATGATATTTAGAATAACCGTTGCCGTTCGGATGGATGGCAGGTCAAGAGAGGGGGCGGCATCGCCGCTCCTTTTGTATTCATTGCCATGGACGGGAGGGAATGCTTTGTATTCGCGAATTGCCTTATTCGGGGGACAGTGATTTTTTGCCCGCGTTGCAAATCGCCCAATCAGAAGGAGTGCATATCACCCTTTATTATTCCGACGGCAATGATGAGATTCGCCCGCACGATGAACTGTTAGATCTTGTCGATGACAGGAAAGTAATCGATGCGGAATTTCTCCACAGCATTCGACGGGAATGAGAAGGCGATTGTGTACAATTGTTATTTCCTAAGGGCGCTTTTTTTCGATTTCAGCCGCCTGTTTGAGAAATGCCACCGCAACATTGCACCAATTGCTCTCTTCAGCTGTGAGGCCCTCAGCAATGAACTTTCCGTGTTTTCGATGGTGTTTCCCCTTTGGCGAAGTGTTGCAGTTTCGCTTTTCCCTGTGGAGCTGTGCAAGCAACACTAACGGAATGACATTCAGCATGACAATCCGGTTGCTGAATGGAGTATACCGGAAGTGAACGATTGGCATCCCCATATGTTTGACTTGACCGAAAAAGCAGTTTGGAAACATCAGCCGAGCCGAGAAAAACGGTGATTGAACAATGGGAAACGCGAGTGCTCATCGAAGCATCTTAGCCAGAAAGGAGCGCACCTTGGGTCTGTAAGATATCAACAAAACTGAAAAAGGATGTAAGGGATTTTGTCGGAAAATATTTTTTGGACACCCCTGAGGGGCCGAAAAGTCTTGATAGATCAACATTTCTAGAGGGAGGGAGAGGAAATTGGATTTCCGTGATATCCCGCAACTCATTGCCCGAATGCTCATGGAAGTGATTCAAACGCATATACCGCACCAATGGATATACAACGCTGAACCATTCATCAACCCATACAACGGCAAGATCAGCTATGACTATTCCGGTGAAGTGAGGAAAATGAAGAAGGAAGAGTTTGCCGAGCTTGTCCGATCGCTGGGGAGAAGTAAGGGCTCGCGATTTTATTGTTCTCCGTTAGATGAGTTGTTAAGCAACGTTTACATTGATCAATGGGTGCCGACGTATATGTCTAACTATGGAAAGCATTGGGTGACATACTGTGACTTGCTTAGGGAAACATTTGATTAATGGAAGTACAGCCACTTTGAGATTTATGACGAGGACGGGAATGAGGTCAATGAAGATCTCAACTTGCAACTTGATGAAATATTCGAAGATTTTTTAGAGAATACTTCGCACGAGCCATTTGTTAGAGAAATTGAAAAAACGATTGCCTAATACGATGGATGTCACCTTGAAATGTTTCGGGTGTAGATGGTTTATATGATGCTTTGGCGGCATGGAGCCGTCTTTTTTGCTGCTATAAAATGTGTTTTTCATCAGCCTTCTTGAAAAATCTCTGCGTTTTTTCTCGAGATGGTGGCGAAATATTCAACGATTTTGTAAAATTATTATGAAGGGCGATGTTGGGATGGCTGTGTTGATGTCATGAATATGCAACGGTGCATTGAATTATATTAATATATTTTTGTTCAAATCAATAATAGTGACATACTATTAATCAATTGTGTTATAATAAATGTTGGAATCGCCCTCAAAACGAAAGGGGTATCGGCGGCATTGTTTCGAGCGATCGCTCGATGATCTTTTACAACTATTCATGGATAGGGATGGTAAACATGGGCAACAAACAAGGAAAAACGGATGTCATCTTAATCGGCGCCGGCATTATGAGCGCGACGTTGGGGACGCTGCTCAAGGAATTGGCGCCCGAGTGGGACATTGTCGTCTTTGAAAGACTGGAAGAGGCAGGAGCGGAAAGCTCCAACGAGTGGAACAACGCCGGGACGGGGCATGCGGCGCTGTGTGAGTTGAACTATACGGTTGAGAAGGCCGATGGGTCGATTGACATCGGCAAAGCGATTAAAATCAATGAGCAGTTTTACGTCTCTTTGCAGTTTTGGGCTTATTTGGTCAACAGTGGTATTCTTCGTGACCCGAAAGATTTCGTCCGTCCGCTGCCGCATATGAGCTTTGTGCAAGGGGAAGACAATGTGGCGTTTTTGAAAAAGCGGCACGAAACGATGGCGGCCAATCCGCTGTTCAAAGGGATGGAGTTCACGAATGATCCGAAAAAGTTGGCCGAATGGGTGCCGCTCATGATGGAAGGGCGGGTGGTGGACGAGCCGATCGCGGCGACCCGCATCGAATCGGGGACGGACGTGAACTTCGGGGCGTTGACGCGCCAACTGTTTGAACATTTGAAACGGAAGAACGTGGAGATCCGCTACCGCCATCATGTCGAGGATATCAAACGGACAAGCGACGGTTTATGGGAGCTGAAAGTGCGGAATTTGGATACGGGCGCCGTGGAACTTCATGCAGCCAAGTTCGTCTTCATCGGGGCCGGGGGAGGCAGCCTCCATCTGTTGCAAAAGTCCGGCATTCCGGAAGGGAAGGGAATCGGTGGCTTCCCGGTGAGCGGGTTGTTTATGGTGTGCAACAACCCTGAGGTTGTCGAGCAGCACCATGCGAAAGTGTACGGCAAAGCGAAAGTCGGCGCGCCGCCGATGTCGGTGCCGCATTTGGACACGCGGTTTATCGACAATCAAAAGATGCTGCTGTTTGGGCCATTTGCCGGGTTTTCGCCGAAGTTTTTGAAAAACGGATCGATGCTCGACTTGTTCACCTCGATCAAGCCGCATAACGTCTTGACGATCTTGGCGGCGGGCGTGAAAAATATGTCCTTGACCAACTATTTAATCCAGCAAGTGCTGTTGTCGAAAGAACAGCGCATGCAAGAGCTGCGGGAATTCGTCCCGACGGCGAAAAGCGACGAGTGGGACATCGTCGTGGCGGGTCAGCGCGTGCAAGTGATCAAAGACACGGAAGCTGGCGGCAAAGGAACGCTGCAGTTTGGCACGGAAGTCGTCCATGCGGCTGATGGCTCGATCGCGGCGTTGCTCGGCGCTTCGCCAGGGGCATCGACGGCGGTTCATGTCATGCTTGAAGTGATGGAGAAGTGCTTCCCAGAACGGATGAACGAGTGGCGGGCGAAAGTGAAAGAGATGATCCCGTCTTACGGTGAGTCGTTGATGAAAAACGAAGCGCTGTTGCGGCAAGTGCAAGCGTCTACAGCGGAAGCGCTCGGATTGAACGGCCACTTTGCGATGCAGTTGGCGTAGGCCTATAGGTTTGAGCAATGGAAAGGAAAGCCGAGTGCCCGTTGCTTGGAAGGAGCAGCTGCCTGGAAATGAAGGGCGGCTGTTTTTCTATTTCCTTTGCCGCTTGATGTCGGAATGAAAGGGGCCTTGCCCTGCGGTTTTCAGATGCACGGTGGGGCGCAATCAAGTATACTGGAAAACAAAGACGCGGACGGGATGGCAGTCGATCATCGAGGCTTGTAGAGACGATCTTGCGCTGCGGCCGCTGTTGTCTTCCAGGAGAAGCAGTTGAAAGGGGGGTGAGGCTATGACGAGATGGGTGTCCTATTCAGAAAAGCGGCAGTTCTTAACAACGTTTTTGCAGCAGCATCGTTTGAAGCATCCCGATGCTCGATTTGTGCTGCAATACTTGCTTCAACACCCCCATTTGCTTGAGAACGTCCATTTTACGGAAACCGAGCAAAAGCAGGCGCGGTGGCTGATCATTTCGACTGCGATGGCGGAAGAAGAAGGGCTTGTGTTTTATCGGCGCGGTCAAAAAAGCACGAGCCTTGCCTCGATTATGGGGGACTTGGCGCTGCATCCGAACGAGCCGCTCTATTTGACGCTCCATTTTCCTGGAAAGACCCGGAATTTTTCGTACCTTCGGCTTATTGATCACCAAGCGTTTGAAAATGTCAGACGGCACGAGCGGCATGAGAAAATGGCGAAGGCGGCCGAGCAAGTGTTGGATGAGGCGCTGAAACGCCACGAACTGTCGAGGCTGAAGCTGCAAATTGATCAGGCGCTCGATCGCAAAGATATGGAGCTGTTTCATAAGCTGACGGAACAGCTGAAAAAATATGAAGGACAAAGCTGACGAAATGCAGTCCGCTTTGTCCTGGGCGCGGGAAAGGGAAGTCAACGGCTGCAAGGTCTGTCGTCGGTTTCCCTGTCCTCCTCATGGAACGATCGGCGCGACGGCGTTTGCGACGTCGTAGTCGCTTTGGTTGAGTTCCGTCGGCAGGCCGATGACGAGTTTCGCCAACTCTTTTCCTACATACGGGCCGACGGTGAGGCCTGAGGAGCCGAGCCCGTTGGCGATATACACCCCAGAAAAGCCCGGAAGCGGTCCGAAGACAGGGAGAAACCCAGGCGTGCGAGGACGGAACCCGACCCGCGTTTCCACGTAGGTGCACGTCGATAGCCCCGGTGCGATGGCGAGCGCTTTGTCCAATATGTCATGGATGCCGCCTGCGGTGGCGCGGATGTCCATGCCCGCTTCATCTTCATGGGTCGTTCCGATGATGATTCGCCCTCCAGGGAAGGCGAGCATATACTGATTGTTCGGCGGCATGACGACCGGCCATTGAGCAGTCTCGCCCGTCAGCCATTCGAGATGAATGATTTGTCCTTTTTGCGGGCTGACGGCAAACCGAACGCCCAGCGGTTCGAGCAGTTCGCCAGCCCACACGCCGGCTGTGACGATGACCGCTTCGGCCGTGTATTTCGCTCCATTGACTTCCACGCCGATGACGCGGGAGCCTTCAAACAGGATCCGGGCGTTGCCGCGCATGTAGGCGGCGCCAAGCTTTTGGGCCGCGTTTGTGAGGGCGTCCCGCACCGCCCGGCCGTTCACTCGGGCGGCGCCGCTCACATATAGGGCATGATGCTCACCGCCAAGCGGCGGAAACAGCTCCTTCGCCTCATGGGGATGAAGCCGCACGATCTCTCCCATTTCCGGCGCGTCTTCGCGCCGTTTGCGAGCGCGCTCCTCCATTTGTTCCAGTTTCTGTTCATCCGTGTGCAGCCATAGAGCGCCGACTCGCGCGTAACCGGTGTCTGTTTCCCCGTATGATTTCAGCTCTTCCATGAGGGAAGGATAAAATTTCGCCCCGCTTTTCGCCAAGCGATACCATTTTTGATTGCGGCGCTGCGACAGCCAAGGGCAGACGATGCCCGCCGCCGCATCGGTCGCCTGCCCTTTGTCGCTGCGGTCGATGATGATCACGTTTGCGCCTTCCTTGGCCAAATGGTAAGCGGTCGAGGCGCCTAAAATGCCAGCTCCAATGACGATGCATGACTTCATTTCCTGACACCTTTTCAGCGTTTTTCTCTATTAGCATACCATACACAACATCAATCGGGAACTACAGCTGCCTGCCTGAACAGCTGATGGGCCGTTTAGCACCAAAAGATGCAACTGTTCATGGCAAGGGAAAAGGGCGACATGGAGGATAACGAGAGTTGGGGGAGGCGGCGGCAGAACAGAAAACAGCAACGCCGGGTGTAACAAGGCTGCCCCACGACGCCATATCATGGCCATCTCGAGCAGCCCCGTCTCAGCCCGCTTGTTTCGTCTCATGTTCCTGAATAATCGACCGGATGATATGGAGCGAGTCCCATTCTCCACCCGAGAAGAAGACGATCGGGTATTTTTTCGGAAACAAAAGGGCCTGGATTTGTTTGGGCGGTGTTCCGTTTTCGTATAAATCGATGATCGTCCCTTGCAGTTCAAGCAAATAGTCAAGCTTCCGCTGCAAGGCCTCGCGCCCGTTCGGGAGATAGCCCGCATGGGCGCAGAAGACGTCGCTGAAATTGTATGTCAACGTGTGTTGCAAGGAGGCGATGATCGCCGGGATGTTTTCCTCGCGCAAGATGACTTTCGTTTTTTCTTGGCAGTACAAGTCGCCGCTGAACAGCTGTCCCGTTTCGCGGTTCAAAAACGCCACATGGTCGATGGAATGGCCTGGCGTCGGGATGACGTCCCACGTTGCGCTTCGCGAGGAAAACGTCGCGCCGATCGGCTTGGCGGTGAATGGATCGCGCTTGCCCCAAAACACTTTTCGGTATAGCGGATAGTCCGCCTTTTGCTGGCAATAATGGATCATCGGTTCGTTCATGTAGATGGGCAGCCCCATTTTCCGCTGCAAAAACGCCGCGCAGCCGGTATGGTCTTCGTGGTAATGGGTGATGACGACTTGATTGATGTCTTGTTGTTGAAAAAACGAGGTGAATTCGTGTTCCATCGATTTGGCGCCGGTGTCAATCAGCACTCCATCGATGACAAAGCAGCGGACGGTGAGGCGGACGCCTTGAAACATCGCCGTTCCTTTGGCGATGCGCACGTTTTGCACGGTTTCCGTTTCAAACCGTTTTTTGATCACTTTCTCGATCAGCATGACAAACGGGCCTCCTTATTGGTGTGAGGATGTTGTTACCATTATACCACAACAGAATGAATGTTCATTCATTTTTTGTTGGCATTCCATACACATCATGTGTTTAGTGGGATGGAGAAAGGCGATGCTATAGTTAAGCTTACTTCAATCAAGCGTCTGTGAATATCCCCTCTTTTAGGGGATTGAACGTTTGATCAAAAGGAACGATTCGGAAATATGAAGGGGATGGTTTTTCGCAACTTGTATGATAAAATGATAGAAGATCGTATCGGAATGCGGATGCAATGGATGGACATTTGCGCCGACGCCTCCAATGGAGGACCGTCCATATTTCCGACAGGTGAGAAGGGGATGTTCATGAAAACCGTTATGCACGCTTTCATCATTTCGATCATCGTTCATGTGGTGTATTTGGCATCAACCATCGGCATAGGGTATTGGAAAACAAAGCTTTACAAGCCTGATGTGGAGAATGCTTGGGAGAAAGCGGCCATGCTGCAAAATGAAGTGGTGTTTGGCCAGACGGGGTCGCCGATTTTGTATTTGGTGTCGTTTGTTGGAGTGGCGGCGGTGGTCGCCTTGGTGATGCATGTGTACCAAATGGTTCGCGGCTGACAAAAGGAAAAAAGCCGGTCTCGACGGGGAACGAAGCCTGTTGGGATGGTTTTTCCGATTTTAGACGTTAATAGCCATCCATCTGGCATCAGTTGCAATGACCGTGCCATTGACGAGGATTTCACTACTCTATGGGAATAACGAAGAAAAAGGAGAACAGGGGGATGGCCGTTCTCCTTTTTCATGACGCAGGTAGTGGGGATCAGTTTTCATCTCTGTGAACATTATGGGGCAGGATCATATCCCACCACGTTTCTTGTGTGATGTCTTCCGCTTCTTCACGGTTTTGGACCTTAAAATAGATCAATCGGTAGACCGACTTCCAAGTGGAAAGGCATAACTGTTCGATCCAGTTGACGCGGCTGTCTTCATTCGCATGAACCATACATCGTAACTCCTTTTTCCCGATCGGGTCATTTACGCTAATAAAAACGATGAAGCTGCGTAAAACGTTACGGCCATGGAAGTTTTTTTGATCGATGAGGATGTGTCCATCGGTTGGATAACGGTTTTCTATGCATGTCATTATGCCGATCTTCAAGGTGAAACAAGGACGAAGGCTGTGATCATTTCGATCATGGTGCATATCCGCACGGTTTCCTCATACACTGAAAGAAGAGGGGAAACAGGAGGGAAGAGCGTGCAATTTTACTACGGCCCGCACATGCCGCTGCGTATTTTGGATGAAATTGAATTTTGGAAGCATCAAGAAGAGGAACATACGGTCGTCATTCGTGAACTTGCGTCTGGATTGGAAACACCATATGTAGAAGCGTTGAAAAAATGGGAGGAGGCGCTTTCGGCCACGCATCAGCACGCGGTCCGTTATATTGAATCGGTCATTCGGGCCGGCCATTATGTTCCGGAACAACTGCAGCAGCAAGTGCTGCATTTCGTCTCCTACTGTCTGCAGCAGAGCCTTCAGTTCATTGAATTATGCCGGCACATCAAAACCCGCAGCAAAGCTGTCAGCCAAAACCCAACCGCCAAGGTGGTGCTCGATCACATCATTCGCGAATCGGAGTATTTTGTCGGCATCGCGCAGTTGTTGCTGTACGGCACTCATTCGGCATTGGCGCCGCGGACCCATTCATCGGCGACGTCATAGAGGCAATGTAGTATAATGGAATGGGGTGCTTCCACCTATTATGAGCCATAAGGGGGACATGGCGGTGATTGTCACGACCACCAATACCATTGAAGGAAAAGAAATTGAAGAGTATTTGGGCATCGTAGCGGGAGAGGTCATTTTGGGCGCGAATGTCGTCCGCGATTTTCTCGCCAGCATCACCGACATCATCGGCGGGCGGAGCGGAACGTATGAAAGCAAGCTGGCCGAAGGGCGGGAGATGGCGATCAAGGAGATGGTCAATAAGGCGAAACATCTTGGCGCTAACGCCGTCATCGGGGTGGATCTTGATTTTGAAACGCTGCGCGACGGCATGATGATGTGTATTGCGACAGGGACGGCGGTGCGGGTGAGATCGTAAGAACAAAAGCAGAGGGTGCTCCGCCCTTTGCTTTTTTCTTTGCTCGTGCATGACGGATGTTCATGGAGCTAGGCAGCTTGAAAGAGGATTGACAGAGGAAAAAAAGAGGGTTATGATTCACATGTATGAACAAATGCTCATATGTTAAAATGAGAGGGAACGATGATGAAGGCAGAAGATCATTTGTTTTTAGATGAAAGCGTCGTGGAGGAAGTGTCGAAAATCTTTAAAGCGTTGGCGGATCCGACGCGGATGAAGATGTTGTATTTGTTGTCGCAGGAAGAATGCCATGTCGGCCATATTGCGGAAGTGCTCGGCATGTCGCAGTCGGCCGTTTCCCATCAACTGGCGCTGCTTCGGGCGCTGCGGCTTGTCAAATATCGCCGTGAAGGGAAATCACTGGTGTATTCTTGCGATGACGATCATGTCATTTCGCTGCTGAGGCAGGCGATTGATCACGCTCAACATCCATAAAAGGGGGAGAAGAACGATGCATCATCATGAACACGGCCATTGCGGCCACCATCACGGGCATCATCATGGCTTGGGCAGAGAGGGAAGCCAAAAAGGGCTGGCGGCCGCTCTTGTCATTACCGTCGGGATTATGGTTCTGGAGTTTGTCGGCGGGCTTGTGACGAACAGCCTTGCTCTTCTTTCCGATTCAGGGCATATGCTGAGCGATGCTGCTTCGCTTTTGTTAAGCCTGTTGGCGGTGTGGTTTGCGGCGAGGCCTGCGTCGCCGAAGAGGACGTATGGGTTTTATCGTTTTGAGATTTTAGCAGCGCTGGTCAATGGAGTTACGTTGGTCGGGATTGCCGCTTGGATTATTTGGGAAGCCGTTGGGCGATTGGTGAATCCCGCTGCTGTGGCGAGCGGGCCGATGATGGTCATTGCTGTCATAGGATTGCTGGCTAATTTGGGAAGCGCTTGGGTGTTGATGCGCAAAGGCGATGTCAAAGAGAACGTCAATGTCCGCAGCGCCTATCTTCATGTGCTTGGCGATGCGTTAGGCTCGGTCGGGGCGATGGCGGCGGGGCTTGTCATTTGGCTGTTCGATTGGTACGCGGCTGATCCGCTCATTTCCATTGCGGTGTCGGTGCTGATTTTAAAAGGAGCGTTGGCCGTCGTGAAGCAGACGGTGCATATTTTAATGGAAGGAACTCCGGCGGCGGTTGACCATGGGGAAGTAAAAGCGGCGCTCTCCGGCATTGAGGGCGTGATCGATGTGCACGATTTGCATATTTGGACGATCACCTCGGGGCTTGATTCGTTAAGCTGCCATTTGCTCATTGAGGAAGGTTGCGATGGCCAGGCGGTTTTGCAGCGGGCGATTGATTTGATCGAGACGCGCTTTCACATTCGCCATGCGACGATTCAAATCGAAATGCCGCATATTCGCCATGGGGAGATGGAAGTATAGGGGAGGGCTGCCAAGCTTCTCCCCGTGTTTTTTAAGATCTCCAATTGTGTTGCAACGTTTCAAGGAAGATACGTACATTTTGCTTGTTTTCCATAATCGGTGCGCAAATATAGGAAAACATTCGGTAAAACGGTGGATGGTTCAGGTGAACGATGGACAGGTGGCCGTGCTCGATGTCGCGGGCGACGACGCTGCGCGACAGCAAGGACAAAGCGTTGCCGTTGATCAGCGTTTCTTTAATGCCTTGGTTGCTGCTGATGATCATGAGCGATTGGATTTTCAGCCCGTTCGAGCGGATGAAATGGTTGAAATATTCCCTTGTTCCCGACCCGACTTCGCGCGCCACCCACGCCTCGTTTTGCAGCTCGCCGATCGTGACTTCGCCTTTTTGCGCCAGTGCGTGGCGGTTGGAGGCGACGATGACGAGCTCATCTTGCATAAATGGATGAACGGACAGTTCTTTTTCGTTCGTTTGCCCTTCGATCAAGCCGATGTCGACTTGATACGATTTGACGAGTTCGACAATTTCTTTTGTGTTGCCGATCATCACCTCAAGCTCCAATTCTGGATAGCGCTTTTGGAAATCGGGCAAAAGCGGCGGCAAAATATACTCCCCAATCGTAAAGCTGGCGCCGATGGTCAATTTGCCTTTCACCGAATGATGGTGTTCCAAAATGTCTTGCTTCGTTTGTTCATAGAGCGCCATCATTTGCTTGGCGCGATCGTACAACAGCTCTCCCGTCGGCGTCATGCGCAGCCGCTTCGGGGAGCGGATGAACAGTTTCGTCTGGAACTCCTTCTCTAAATTTTTAATGTGCAAGCTGACACTTGGCTGGGATAAATGGAGAATTTCCGCTGTTTTGGTGAAATTTTTCACTTCTGCTAACGTAATGAACGTCTTCAACTCGTCGTAATACATTGGCCAACCCCTCGCATGCAGCCTGACTGTTTTGTTGCGGATCATTATTAGTGATGTTAATAGTTTTGATAATTTATATTTATTTTACTAATGTTTTGTTTTGCGGTAAAGTGTAAATATGATATCCTGGATAAAGTATACTTGGCTTATAGGAATAATGGAATTTGGCGCTCGTTCTGTCGTTGAGACCGAAACGACGTCAATCGTTCCATTTTATTTTATATTGTGAGGTGGACACCGTTGCAGCTGCAAGTAACCAACAGTCCGTTTACCCAGGAGCAGATTGAGCTCTTGAATCGTTTGTTGCCGACGTTGACGCCGTCGCAAAAGCTTTGGCTGAGCGGGTATTTGGCCGCGGCCGAGACCGCAGTGAGCGTTCTCGATGCCGAGGCGCCGACGCCGTTTGTCGGCAAGCCGATTTCGAAAGAAGTGACCGTTCTGTACGGTTCGCAAACCGGCAATGCGCAAAAACTGGCCGAAAAAGCAGGCAAGGCGCTTAAGGAGCGCGGCTTTGAGGCGAAAGTGTCGTCCATGCTTGACTTTAAGCCGAATGAATTGAAGAAAGTCGAGACGCTGCTCATCGTGGTGAGCACACACGGAGAAGGCGATCCGCCGGATAATGCGGTGTCGTTTTACGAATTTCTCCACAGCAAACGGGCGCCGAAGCTGAATCATTTGCGCTTTTCTGTCTTGGCGCTCGGCGATACGTCGTATGAACATTTTTGCCAGACGGGGAAAGATTTTGACAAGCGGCTCGAGGAGCTCGGGGGAGAGCGGTTTTATCCGCGCGTCGACTGTGACGTCGACTACGAGGAAGCGGCGGCGAAATGGCTTGACGGCGTGCTTGCCGAGCTGAGCAAAGGTGCCAATGCCGAGGCGGCGCCAGTGTTGTCGGCCGCTGCGGCCGTGCCGAAAGCCGAGCCGGCGGTCGTCTATTCGCGGAAAAATCCGTTCCCGGCTGAGGTGCTGGAAAACATCAACTTAAACGGCCGCGGATCGAACAAAGAAACGCGCCATCTCGAATTGTCGCTCGAGGGGTCTGGGTTGAAGTATGAGCCGGGTGATGCGCTTGGCATCTTCCCGAAAAACGATCCGGAGCTTGTCGATCTCATCATTCAAGAAATGAAATGGAATCCGGAAGAAACGGTGACAATTGACAAAGATGGGGAAGTGCGGTCGCTCAAAGAAGCGCTCACGTCCCATTTTGAAATCACTGTGTTGACCAAAGCGCTGTTGCAAAAGCTTGCGCCGCTGTCGAAAAACAGCGAGCTTCAAGCGCTTGTTGCCCCAGGCAATGAGGCGAAGCTGAAAGAATACGCCAAAGGCCGCGACTTATTGGATGCGTTCCGCGACTTCGGCCCATGGGACGCGGCGCCGCAACAAGTCATCTCGATTTTGCGGAAAATGCCGCCGCGCCTGTATTCAATCGCGAGTAGCTTAGCGGCCTATCCAGATGAAGTACACTTGACGATCGGCGCGGTCCGTTATGAGTCGCACGGCCGCCTGCGCAAAGGGGTGTGCTCGACGTTCTGCGCCGAACGCGTCCAAATCGGCGATACGTTGCCGGTCTTTGTGCAGCCGAACCCGAATTTTAAGCTGCCAAAAGACCCATCGACGCCAATCATTATGATCGGTCCAGGCACTGGGGTTGCGCCGTTCCGCGCTTTTATGCAAGAGCGCGAGGCGACAGGAGCCAACGGAAAATCGTGGCTCTTTTTCGGCGACCAACATTTTATGACCGACTTCCTGTATCAAACGGAATGGCTCGCCTGGCTGAAAAGTGGTGTGCTGACCAAAATGGATGTCGCCTTCTCGCGCGATACAGAACGAAAAATATACGTCCAACACCGGATGCTCGAGCGAAGCAAAGAGCTGTTCGGCTGGCTCGAGGATGGCGCCGTCGTCTACGTATGCGGCGACAAACAAAACATGGCGCGCGACGTTCACCAAACGTTGATTGAGATTATCGAAAAAGAAGGCGGAATGAGCCGTGAACAGGCGGAAGCATATGTCACGGAGATGCAAAAGCAAAAACGATACCAACGCGACGTCTATTAATCTCAAAGAAGGAGTGGAATCGGAAATGGCGAAAGTCGAGTTAAAAGCGCCGGACGGACCGCCAAGCGATGTCGAGCGCATCAAGCAGGAAAGCCGTTACTTGCGCGGCACGCTCGCCGAAACGATGGAAGACCCGCTCAGCGCGGGAATTCCGGAGGATGACAACCGGCTGATGAAGTTCCACGGCAGCTACTTGCAAGACGACCGCGACGTGCGCACCGAGCGGCAAAAACAAAAGCTTGAGCCGGCGTATCAGTTTATGATCCGCGTCCGCACGCCGGGCGGGGTGGCGACGCCGGAGCAGTGGCTCGTCATGGATGAGCTCGCCCGCAAATACGCCAACGGCACGCTGAAGCTGACGACGCGTCAAGCGTTCCAATTGCACGGCGTCTTAAAATGGAACGTGAAAAAAACGATGCAAGCCATTCACAATGCGCTCATGACGACGCTTGCGGCCTGCGGCGACGTCAACCGAAACGTCATGTGCAACCCGAACCCGTACCAATCGGAAGTGCACGCGGAAGTGTACGAATGGGCGAAGCTGATCAGCGATCATTTGTTGCCGCGGACGCGGGCGTATTATGAAATTTGGCTTGATGGTGAAAAAGTCGCCGGCACACCGCAAGTCGACGGAGAAGAAGAGCCGATTTACGGTCCGACGTATTTGCCGCGGAAGTTTAAAATCGGCATTGCCGTTCCGCCGTCGAACGACGTCGATGTGTTCTCGCAAGACATCGGGTTCATCGCCATTGTCGAAGACGGCAAGCTCGCCGGGTTTAATGTCGCCATCGGCGGCGGCATGGGGATGACCCATGGGGACAAAACGACGTATCCGCAACTGGCGAAAGTGATCGGCTTCTGCCGGCCGGATCAAGTCGTGGAAGTGGCGGAGAAAATTATGACCGTTCAGCGCGACTACGGCAACCGCTCATCGCGCAAACACGCCCGCTTCAAATACACGATCGATCGGCTTGGGCTGGAAGCGGTGAAAGAAGAAATTGAGCGCCGCCTCGGCTGGAAGCTCGGCGAAGCGCGCCCGTACCATTTCGAGCATAGCGGCGACCGCTACGGCTGGGTCGAAGGCGTCAATGGGACGTGGCATTTCACGCTCTTTGTCGAAGGCGGCCGCGTCAAAGACTACGACGATTACAAGCTGATGACCGGCCTGCGCGAAATCGCCAAAGTCCATACCGGCGATTTCCGGTTGACGCCAAACCAAAACTTAGTGATTGCCAACGTCACGAGCGAGAAAAAGCCAGAGATCGAAGCGCTGATCGCCAAGTACGGCTTGACGGATGGTAGACGGTACACCGCCTTGCGCCGCAACGCGCTCGCCTGTGTCGCCTTGCCGACGTGCGGCTTGGCGATGGCGGAAGCGGAGCGCTACTTGCCGAAGCTGCTCGATAAAATCGAGGAAATTATCGACGAAAACGGTTTGCGCGACGAGGAAATCACGATCCGCATGACGGGCTGTCCGAACGGCTGCGCCCGCCACGTGCTCGCGGAAATCGCCTTCGTCGGCAAAGCGGTCGGAAAATACAACATGTACCTCGGCGCTGCGTTCAACGGCACGCGCCTTGGCAAACTGTACCGCGAAAACATCGGCGAAGAAGAAATTTTGCGCGAACTGCGCGTCCTCCTCTCCCGCTACGCCAAAGAGCGGCTCGACGGCGAACACTTCGGCGACTTCGTCATCCGCGCCGGCATCGTCAAAGAAGTGACGGATGGGACGAATTTTCATGATTGAGGCCGAATAACGGATGAAAACCAGCCTCTCCTTGGCGAAAATGAAAAGGAGGGGCTGGTTTTTATTGTAATTTCGATATTGTGAAGCGTTCGAATTTGTCTTACAATCATAATATAGTGAAGGGAAGGTGAGGAACATGAGTGAACACGACATATTTGTAAAATCGGTAAATCGAAATACGCTGTCCAAACAGGTCATTGAACAGATTGTTCAGCTTTTGGCAAGCGGTCAAGTGAAGCCAGGCGATAAATTGCCGCCAGAGATGGAATTGATGGAGAAGTTAGGGGTCAGCCGGCCTGTACTGCGCGAAGCGTTGAGCTCGCTTGAGACAATGGGGGTGATTACACGAAAGACGCGGGGCGGGACGTATTTTAACGACAAAATCGGCAGTGAGCCATTTTCGGTGATGTTGGCATTGTCGATCGACAATTTGCCTGCTATTATTGAAGCTCGAATGGCGTTAGAGTTGGGGCTTGTGACAATAGCTGCAGAAAAAATCACCGATGAGCAGCTCGAGCAATTGAAAGAAACGATTGATATGATCGCGGATAGCGAAGATGATAATTATGGAGTGTACGACAAGCGTTTCCATAAAATTATTGCGCTAAGCGCCAACAATCCTGTCGTAGAAGGCATGATTTTTTCTTTGCTCATCACTCATGAGAAAATGGATCGGCTCATTCGGACGCGCGATCGTGAGATAACAGTTGAACATCACTTGGCCATTTATCATGCTTTAAAGAAGCGAGACCCATATGAGGCTTTTGAGCAAATGTATCGGCATTTAAGCTTTGTAAGGGAAAAACTTTTGAGTTACGAGCAACAGTGGTTAGAAAACACAACAGTTTTGACCAGCGATCCAATGTAAGGGGAAAGGGCTTTTGCCCTTTTATTTTTTATTTTCGGAATTGACTACAAAATTAATTTGTATTACAATTTTACATGAATACAATATTACATATTTTTAGAGGGGGAGGCTATATGGAAGTGGACATTTCGATTCATACGCAAAGGAGGAAGCGACGATGATGAAAATTTCAGTGACGGTTTATTCAACGGATTTGAGTGATGCGGAATTGCGACAGTTGAGTCAGCTTGGCGTCGATTGTATTGACTTTGGCAGCGGATCGGCATTTCGAGGGGTGAAAGAACAAGGATACCCGGATCTTGACGAATTGCTCAAACTGAAACGGCGTTTGCGTTCTTTTGGACTTGACATCAACCGTGTCACACTTCCTGATTTAACAAAGAATTTTATGGAAGGGAACCATGATGGTGAAAAAGAGCTGGAAAATTCTGTTCAGGCGCTGAAAGTATTTGGCGAAGCAGGTATTCCAATTGTTAGACAGCGATTTGAAGGAGATACATTTCCGCATCTAACTGTAAAGTATCGAGCTTTGCACAGGGGAGGAGCCATCGCGCGCGGCGAAATGCTTCTGACGAACGAGATGAATGGTGAACAATTGGTAAAGTCGTTTGAAACAAATTGGAAGCGTTTTTGTGAAGCATATCGACGGCTTGTGCCGATTGCTGAGGAGTATGGGGTGTCCATTGGCATGCATCCATCCGATGTTCCTCATCCCGGCACTTTATTTGGCGGCCTTGGCTACCAGCGAATTATTGATGAATTTCCCAGCCGGCATGTTGGCTATATATATTGCATCGGGACGCGGGCAGAAGAGGGAAGGAGTTCGCTCGTCTATGATGAAATACGCCACTATGGGAGAAAAGGGCGAATTTTCCTCGTTCATTTCCGCAATGTCCGCGGCAGCTTGCCGACGACAAAAGCGTTTGAAGAGGCGTTGCTCGATGACGGCGATCTGAATATGTGCAGAATCTTGCTAGAATTATATAAAGTAGGCTTTCGTGGTTGCTTAAATCCAGATCATGTTCCGATTTTAGAAGGAGCCGCATATACAGAGCATCCTTCTTGGCCCAACACATGCATCCACTGGAGTTACAACAATGTTGGTTATGCCTATTCGATTGGATATATGAAAGCGCTGTTGGCGGCGTTGGTTGAGTTTGCGGGATAAAACGATTAGGGAGGGTCAGACAATGGGGGAGACCGTAAAAAGGACGAGAGTTCGCTATCTTATTTTAGCGATTTTATTTGTTGTAACCGCTATCAATTATATTGATCGTTCAGCGTTAAGCATCGCCGCTCCGGTGATGAAGGAAGATTTAGCATTGGATGCGGTCGCTTTAGGGTTTGCATTTTCAGCGTTCAACTGGGCGTATACGTTTATGCAAATTCCAAGCGGCTGGCTGCTCGATCGTTTTGGCACACGACTTGTGTATGGCATAGGGTTGTTTACATGGTCGCTGTTTACGGGACTGCAAGGGCTCGTTACTGGGTTTGCCATGTTGTTTTTATTCCGGTTTATTGTCGGGCTTGCCGAAGCTCCCTCGTTTCCTGGCAACAGCCGCCTGACAACGATGTGGTTTCCAACCAATGAGCGGGGGAAAGCGGTGGCCACTTACAATTCGTCTCAATATTTCGGGCTCGCTTTATTCACTCCCGTTTTAGCTTCTCTCCTCAATGTTTATGGGTGGCCAGCCATCTTTTATGTGGCAGGGGGAATGGGGATCATTTTGACGTTTGTTTGGTTTAAGCTGATCCATGATCCAAAGCGCCATCCGCTTGCCAATCAAAAAGAGCTTGAGTATATCGAACAAGGCGGAGCCTTAGTGGATGCGAGTGAACAAAAATCGCCTATTAAATGGTCGCACGCTCGCTTGTTGCTGACGAATCGACAAATGATCGGCATTTACATTGCCCAGTTTTCCTTAAATACAATCGTATGGTTTTTCTTAACATGGCTTCCAACGTATCTTGTGCAAGAAAAGCATTTATCCATCTTGAAAGCAGGATTCGTGACATCGCTCACATATGCCGCTGCCTTCTTGGGTGGAATATTGGCTGGCTATTGGTCGGATTCGATGTTAAAGCGCGGCAAATCGCTGGCGGTGGCCCGAAAAACACCGATCATCATCGGTTTCCTGCTATCAAGCTGCATTTTATTGGCGAACTATACAAATTCGCCCGCGCTCATTGTTTTGATTTTATGTGTTTCGTTTTTCGCCAAAGGGATGGCAGGACTGACATGGACGCTGGTCGGGGATATGTCGCCAAAAGAGATCATTGGGCTCAGTGCAGGGATATTTAACACCTCTGGGAATTTGGCGGGGATTGTCACTCCCATTGTTGTAGGCTTTATTCTTGAACATACCCATTCGTTCAGCTACGCACTGCTGTTTATCGGCGTTGTGTTGTTGATTGGCGCACTGTCCTATATGTTTATCGTCAACAAAGTGGAGCGTTTGCAGCTTCCGCATGAGCAAGGGCAAACAGCGAAAAGTGTAAACGCTTAATTGGAAAGGGAGAGTCGAAGCGTTGATGAAAAGGAACGTTCCTGTTGTCACGGAAATGATCGTCATCCCGGTTGCAGGCTATGATAGCATGCTCCTTAACTTAAGTGGAGCTCATGCACCATTTTTCACACGAAACATTGTTTTGTTGAAAGACAACTATGGAAATATAGGAGCCGGAGAAGTGCCGGGGGGAGAAAAGATTCAAAAAACGTTGGAAGAAGCGAAACCTCTTGTTGTGGGAAGAGCGGTCAGCGATTACAAAAACATTTTGCGTCGGATATCCGAAACTTTTGGCGATCGAGATAAAACCGGCAGGGGAAACCAAACCTTTGACCTGCGGACAACCGTACATGCCATAACAGCCCTCGAAGCCGCACTGCTTGATTTGTTAGGGAAGTTTTTGGAAGTCCCAGTTGCAGCTTTGCTGGGTGAAGGGCAACAGCGGCAGTCGGTGAAAGTTCTCGGTTACTTGTTCTATATTGGAGACCGCAAGAAAACGGATTTGCCATATCGGGAACCGCAAGACCAGGATGGATGGTTTCGCTTGCGGGATGAAGAAGCATTGACAGCAGAAGCGATTGTTCAGCTCGCAGAAGCCGCCTATGAACAGTACGGATTCTCGGATTTTAAATTAAAGGGCGGCGTGATGCCGGGAGAGGAAGAAATAGAAGCTGTTGCGGCGCTAGCCAAACGGTTTCCTAAAGCGCGAATCACCTTGGATCCAAACGGGGCATGGCTATTGGAAGAAGCTATTCGTTTATGCCGGAATATGCATCATATCTTGGCTTACGCAGAAGATCCGTGCGGCGCTGAAAACGGCTATTCTGGGCGTGAAATATTGGCGGAATTCCGCAAAGCGACCGGCTTGCCGACAGCAACAAATATGATCGCTACGGACTGGAGGCAAATGGGGCACGCCATTCAGCTTCATGCCGTAGATATTCCGTTGGCTGATCCGCATTTTTGGACGATGCAAGGTTCCGTCCGTGTGGCGCAAATGTGTCATGAATGGGGATTGACATGGGGATCGCATTCCAACAACCATTTTGATATTTCGTTAGCCATGTTTACCCATGTTGCTGCTGCGGCGCCGGGAGAGATTACGGCGATTGACACGCATTGGATTTGGCAAGATGGGCAGCGATTAACGAAAGAGCCGTTTCAAATTGTGAATGGCCTGATTGATGTTCCCGATCGACCAGGTTTAGGGATTGAGATTGATATGGAGCGAATTGAAGAAGCGCATCAGCTGTATCAAAAATGGGGAAGAGGAGCCCGCGACGACGCCATGGCTATGCAGTACTTAATTCCTGGATGGACCTTTCATCCGAAAAAGCCTTGTCTCGTCCGCTAGCGATCATTTTTCCTAAAGGTCATGGATGATCCACGGCCTTTAGGAATCCATTTTTTATGGAGGGATGTTCGATGGTGAAACAAATGCCTCTTTATATTAAGGTGAATGATCGGGATAATGTTGCTATTGTAGCCAATGCCGGCGGATTAACGAAAGGGACGCGTTTTCCGTGTGGATTGACGCTGATGGAAGATATTCCTCAAGGGCATAAAGTTGCTTTAGCAGATTTTCGTGAAGGCGATCCCATTGTCCGCTACGGGGAAGTGATCGGTTACGCGCAAAAACGCATTCAAAAAGGAGAATGGGTCAAAGAATCGTCCATTCGTCTTCCACATCCGCCAGATTTGCACCAGTTGCCCATCGCGACGAAAACGCCTGTCGCTTTACCACCGTTAGAAGGGTACACCTTTCAAGGTTATCGGAATGCTGATGGCAGTTTTGGCACGCGCAATCTTTTAGGTATTACGACAAGTGTTCAATGTGTTGCAGGGGTGTTGGATATTGCAGTGCAGCGAATCAAGAAGGAGTTGCTTCCCAAATATCCAAATGTGGACGATGTCGTGGCATTGGAGCATCATTACGGTTGCGGCGTAGCCATCCATGCGCCGGAAGCCGTGATCCCGATTCGCACATTGCAAAACCTTTCGACCCATCCTAACTTTGGCGGCGAAGTGCTCGTCGTCGGGCTTGGATGTGAGAAATTATCACCGCAGTCGCTCAATGCCAAAGGAGAAGAGGACAGTCTTGTCGTTTTGCAGGATTATCAAGGATTTGCGGATATGATTGAGACTATTATGAGAAAAGCAGAGGAGCGGCTAAAACGGTTAAATGAACGTCAACGTCAGGAATGTCCTCTTTCTGGGTTAGTGGTTGGACTGCAATGCGGCGGCAGTGATGCCTTTTCCGGTGTGACGGCGAATCCTGCGGTCGGCTACGCGGCCGATTTGCTTGTTCGCGCCGGAGCGACTGTACTGTTTTCCGAGGTGACAGAAGTCAGAGACGCGGTTCATTTGCTGACACCAAGAGTTGTCGATGAACAAGTAGGACATGCGCTCATTCGAGAAATGGAATGGTACGACCGATACTTGCAACGGGGAGAAGCTGACCGAAGCGCCAACCCGTCGCCTGGAAATAAAAAAGGCGGACTTTCCAATATTGTGGAAAAAGCATTAGGATCGATTGCGAAATCGGGAAGCAGCGCCATTGTGGATGTGTTGCCCCCTGGCGAAAAGGTGAAGAAACAAGGTCTTGTGTTTGCGGCCACTCCGGCCAGCGATTTTGTATGCGGAACGCTACAGTTGGCAGCTGGAATGAATGTGCATGTGTTTACAACAGGAAGAGGAACGCCTTATGGTTTAGCCATGGCTCCAGTCGTTAAAGTGGCGACGCGGACGGAATTGGCGACGCAATGGCATGATTTAATTGATATTGATGCCGGAAGAATTGCCACGGGAACAGCAACGATAGAAGAGATTGGATGGGAAATTTTCCGTTTTATCATTGATACCGCGAGCGGAAAGCGCACAAAGGCAGAACAGCACGGCATACACAATGATTTATGTTTATTTAATCCAGCCCCGCTGACGTAATATAGATTGATATTATATTAAATTTGTCTTACAATAAAATTGTAATATAAACATTTCTTGCGGAGAGGGGAAGGAATCAGTGGCAAGAAACGCGAATAAACACATACCAAATGGAATTTTAGGATTTCCGGTTACACCGATGCGCGAAAATGGAGAGATAGATTTCCAAGCTTTGGAGCGGAATATCCAATTTTTACTTAAAGAGGGGTTAAACGCCGTTTTCATTGCTTGTGGATCTGGAGAATTTCAATCGCTTAGCGAGAAAGAGTACGAGGCAATGGTGGAAGCAGCCGTGTCGATCGTTGGAGGGAAGGTCCCTGTGTATACGGGGGTTGGAGGAAATATTATCTATGCACTTCGATTGGCGGAAATTTCGGAAAGGAAAGGAGCAGACGGATATTTGATTTTGCCGCCTTATTTAATTGAACCCCATCAGGAAGGGCTATACGAATATATTTCTGCGATTGTCAAAAGCACATCGCTCAACGCCATTGTCTATCAGCGGGCCAATAGTGTATTAACAGTCGAGACGCTCCAAAAATTGCTTCACTATCCGCAAATTGTCGGCTTGAAAGACGGCACGGGAAATATGGAATTGAACATTGAAATCACTCAAACGATCGGCTCACGGCTGCATTATTTGAACGGCATGCCAATGGCTGAGGTGACGATGCCCGCTTATATTCAGCTAGGATTTACCAGCTATTCATCAGCGATTTCCAATTACATTCCTCATATTTCTAGGTTGTTTTATCAGGCGCTGCTTGACGGCGACAAGGCGTTGTTAGGAGAGCTTTATGAGCATGTCATCCTTCCGATCCATCGCATTCGGAAGCAACGAAAAGGATACGAAGTCGCTCTTGTCAAAGCGGGGATGGAAATTGTCGGCCTGCCGGTCGGGCCATATGTCCGTCCGCCTATCGTCCGCGTGGAAAAGGAACATTACCGGCAATTAGAAGCGATCATTCAAACCGCGTTTGAACGATTCCCAAAAAAAGTAGGGCAACGTTCATGACGGTGATGTGGAGAGTGTTCTAAATGTGGATTATTACCTTGTACGCACCGGATGGCAGTTTCAAAATGTTTGAGTTTGATTGTGAACAGGAAGCGAGGCAATATTTCCGAAACATGACAGGAACGAAAATTCTTTCTCAAATCATATACGGTAGCAATCTTATTTATGGAAAGGAGAAGGTGCAATGACGGTACGCACAAAGCAACAAACATACTTGAACTACATCAACGGACAATGGGTCCCTTCTGCATCCGGGAAAACAGAAGCCAGCCTTAACCCAGCCAATATCGATGACATCGTCGGCTATGTCCAAGAGTCCGGCGTGGAAGATGTGAACGTTGCGGTTGAGGCGGCGCGAAGGGCGCAGGCGGCATGGCGGAAGTTATCCGGCCCGAAACGCGGAGAGTATTTGTTCCGCGCGGCTGACGTTCTTAAGAAACGGCTTGATGAGATCGCCGAAACGATGACAAGAGAAATGGGAAAAACGCTCCCAGAAGCGAAAGGGGAAGTGCAGCGGGGAGTCAATATTTTGCGCTACTACGCTGGAGAGGGGATGCGATCGATCGGTGAGGTCATTCCATCCACGGACAGCGAAGCGTTGATGTTTACCACGCGCGTGCCTCTTGGCGTGGTCGGGGTCATCACGCCGTGGAACTTTCCAGTCGCGATTCCGATTTGGAAAATCGCACCTGCCATCGTCTATGGAAACACCGTTGTGTTTAAGCCGGCGCAGGAAACGGCGGTCACGGCAGCGAAAATCGTGGAATGCTTTGACGAGGCGGGGCTGCCGGCCGGTGTGGTGAATTTGGTGACGGGCAAAGGATCGGTCATCGGCAATGCGATCGCCGAACATCCCCACATTCATGGCATCACCTTCACCGGCTCCAACGAAGTCGGCAAAACGATCGCCCAAAAAGCGGTGGCCCGAGGGGCGAAATACCAGCTGGAAATGGGCGGAAAGAATCCGGTGATCGTGCTCGAGGATGCTGACTTGGATCGCGCCGTTGAAGCAACGATCAGCGGTGGGCTGCGCTCCACGGGACAAAAATGCACGGCGACAAGCCGCGTGTTCGTCCAGCGCACCGTCTATGATCAATTTAAGGAAAAATTGTTGGCAAAAGTGAAGCAGCTGAACATCGGCAATGGACTCGAGGACGGCGTTTGGATGGGGCCGTGCGCCAGCCAAAAGCAGCTCGAGACGGTCCTTTCTTATATCCAAAAAGGAATCGAAGAAGGGGCGACGCTCGTTTACGGAGGCCAACGTTTGGCGGATGGGGAACGGGCGAAAGGGTTTTATGTGCAGCCGACCATCTTTGAAAACGTGTCGCCCGACATGACGATCGCTCGCGAGGAAATTTTCGGGCCGGTGTTGGCGTTAATCAAAGTGGATTCGCTGGAAGAAGCGCTTTCTCTCGCCAATGACACACCGTTTGGATTGAGCGCCTCGATTTTCACGCAAAATATCGGCAAGATGCTCGCGTTCATCCAAGACATCGAGGCCGGGCTCGTCCGGATCAATGAAGAAAGCGCAGGAGTCGAACTGCAAGCGCCGTTTGGCGGGATGAAGCAGTCCAGCTCCCATTCGCGTGAGCAAGGGCGGGCGGCCATCGAGTTTTTCACGGCGATGAAAACGGTGTTGGTCAAAGGATAAGAAATGGAGCAAAGTGCGCTGCCGTTTAGGCAGGGCGCTTTTTTTAGCGTCAAGCCATTGGCGAAGGTGATTGTCGGCGAGCAAACGGTTTGCTTACAATAGAAGAAAGAGCATGTGCAGGGAGGGAGAGCGGCATGAGCCAACCAGGCGAACAACGCCGGTATACGCTCGGCGAGTTTTTTTCTTTGGCTGGAGATGAGCGGATGGAGCTGTACGAAGGAACGATTGTGTTGATGTCCCCAGCTCCTTATGAGCATGAAGGGGTGGTCGCCAATTTGATTGCCGAGTTTCGCATGGCGTTAAAAGGAAGTCCTTGTCTTGTGTTCGGCAGCAACCTCCAAGTCGTCCTTTTGTTTGAGGATGAACAAAAAGGAACGAAAAATGTAACGGTGCTGCCCGACCTATCCATTATTTGCGATCGAACGAAACTGCGCCAAGGTCGGTGTTACGGCGCCCCCGACCTGGTGGTGGAAGTGTTGTCGCCAAGCACCGCCCGCAACGACCGGCTGCTGAAGCGTCATTATTATGAGAAAGCAGGAGTCCGCGAGTACTGGCTTGTCGATTATCAGCACCAGGTGATGGAAAAATACGTTTCGCAATCGGGAGCGTTTCAGCTAGAAGACGTGTACGATGCAGACAACGGGGCGGCTGCATCGACCACGTTTCCCGAGGTGCGCTTTTCCGCAAAGGAGATTTTTGCGTTTTTGTCGTCTTAGAGAGCGACACAGACGCATACAAAATAACAACAAGCGCGTTTCGTTCCAGAAGTCTGTTGTTGCTTGGTTGATAGAAACGCTTAGAAATCAAAGACAAAGGGGAGAAATAAGCTTTTTTCTTTGTGGAAGGGGGAATGAAAGTATGAAGAAAAAATAAGAAAACAGCAAAAAAACGATGAAAAATATTGACAATGATAATTTTTATCAATTAAAATATGATATGTGAAAATGATAATCCTTCTCTTTTTTAGAGGTTTGGGCGGGAACATGGTTTTCAAAAGAATGGAGTGAGATGTGGTGGCCGCATGTGGACAGAATGGTTTGGCTTGAAAAGAGCAGCGATTGAGGAGATGCCAGTCGTCTTGGCGGTGCTGGTTGCTTCTCACACAAGCAGAATTTATCTTTTTAGTTGGGAAAGATAATCAATATCATAATTGCACCTGTAAAACCATTGAGTCTGGACATGGCATCGTCATTCGACTTGTATGATGGGATAGAACGGAAGACAGGATGAGAAAACATGAAAAAATGGATGGTGCTTCTTGTTGTTTTGGCTGCGGCATCATTGTTTGTCGGTGTGCATGATTTATCGCCTCGCGAGCTGTTTGCCGGCGACCGTGAGGCGTGGGAAGTGTTTTTGATCAGTCGCTTGCCGCGGCTCATCAGCATTCTGATCGCCGGATCAAGCGTGAGCATTTGCGGCTTGATCATGCAGCAGTTGAGCCAAAACCGATTTGTGTCGCCGACGACGGCGGGAACGATGGATTGGGCGCGGCTCGGCCTGTTGGTGTCCATGATTGCATTCGCTGCCGCAGGGCCGCTTGTGAAGGCGGCTATTGCCGTTGTGTTTGCGTTTGCGGGGACGCTGCTGTTTATGACGGTTTTGGATCGTGTCAAGTACAAAGATTCGATCTTTATTCCGCTCATCGGCTTGATGTTTGGCAATATTGTCGGTTCCGTCACGACATTTTTGGCTTATAAATATGATTTGATTCAATCGATGTCCGCATGGATGCACGGCGATTTTTCCGTTATGATGCAAGGGCGTTATGAAATGCTGTATGTGAGCGTTCCGCTCATGGCAATCGCTTATGTATACGCCAATCGGTTTACGATCGCCGGCATGGGGGAGGAGATGGCGACGAACTTAGGGGTTCGCTACCGTTCGATTGTCTACACCGGTCTCCTCATTGTCGCTGTTGTTTCTGCTGTTGAGGTGTTGACGGTTGGGACGCTGCCGTTTTTAGGGCTGATCGTTCCGAACATCGTCACGATGTATTACGGGGATCATTTGCGCAAAGTATTGCCGTTGACAGCCATGTTTGGCGCTTTGTTTGTGCTGATTTGCGATGTATTTGGCCGAGTCGCCATTTATCCATACGAAATTCCAATCGGCTTGACGGTTGGGGTAATCGGAAGCGGCGTCTTTTTATATTTGCTCGTAAGGAGAACGAAGCAGTATGTCTAATCGGATGAAAGTGGCTGTGCTCGTGGTATTGGCGCTCGGATTGATCGCGCTGTTTTTGTTTACACACTTGCGAGGGGATTTTGACTATGTGTTACGCTCGCGGAGCGAAAAGATTGTCGCGATGGTGCTTGTCGGCTGGGCGGGGGCGGTTTCGACCGTCTTATTTCAGACGATGACCAATAATCGTATTTTAACTCCAAGCATTATCGGGCTTGATTCCGTTTATATGCTTGTGCAAACCGCTGTAGTGTTTTTGTTTGGTTCGACGACGTTGACCATGATGGGCAACACCTCGCACTTTCTCCTGTCTGCTGGGTCGATGATCGGTTTTTCAGTTCTATTGTATTCGTTTTTGTTTCGCCGTGAAGGGCAAAATTTATATTTCATCTTGCTTGTTGGGATGATTCTCGGTACGTTTTTCCAAAGCTTGACGTCTTTCATGCAATATTTGATTGACCCAAATGAATTTTCCATCATTCAAGATCGAATGTTTGCGAGCATCAACAATATGAAAACAGACTTGCTTTGGCCGGCAGGCCTGCTCATTGCGGCCGCGACATTGTATACATACCGTCATCTTCACGAGTTGGACGTGCTGTCGCTCGGCAAAGATCATGCGATCAATTTAGGCGTGGCGTATGAAACGGTCGTCAAACGGCTGCTGATGATTGTAGCGGTGTTGGTGTCGGTCTCGACCGCACTTGTTGGTCCCATCATGTTTTTCGGATTGATTGTCGCTAATGTGGCGTATGCGTTTTTTCAAACGTATGAACATCGTTATTTGCTTGCAGGGGCGGCGCTGTTCGGCGTCATCGCCCTCGTTGGCGGCCAACTGGTGGTCGAGCGGGTGTTCACCTTTTCGACGACGTTGTCTGTCATTGTCAACATGGTCGGAGGCGTCTATTTTCTATACCTTTTGTTAAAGGAGCGAAAAGCATGGTAGAGGTGAAACAAGTATTGAAGCGATACGGCGGGAAGACTGTGATTGACCGTGTATCTTTATCTGTTCCGCGCTGCAAGCTCACATCGCTCATTGGCCCGAACGGGGCGGGGAAAAGCACGCTTTTGTCCATGATGAGCCGCTTAATTCCAAAAGATGGAGGGGAAATCTGGATTGAAGGGAAGGAAATTGCTCGTTATCGGACAGAAGAGTTGGCGAAAAAAATTTCCATTTTGAAGCAATCCAACCATATCGCAGCTCGCTTGACGGTGAACGAATTGGTGTCGTTCGGCCGCTTTCCGTATTCGCGCGGCCGCTTGACGCGTCAAGATCGCGACTATGTGCGTGAGGCGATCCGCTATATGGAGTTGGAGCCATTGCAAGACCGCTATATGGACGAGTTGAGCGGCGGACAGCGTCAGAGAGCTTATATCGCGATGGTGTTGGCGCAAGATACGGATTATATTTTCTTGGACGAGCCGTTGAACAATTTGGATATGAAACACGCCGTGCAGATGATGAAAGTGTTGCGCAAGCTGGTCGATGAGCTTGGCAAAACGATCGTGATGGTGATGCACGATATTAACTTTGCCTCTTGTTATTCCGATTATATGGTCGCGTTAAAAGATGGAGAGGTCGTCTGCGAAGGGGATGTTTCATCGATCATGCGCGATGAAGTGCTTCGCGGCATTTATGATTTGGATGTGCGCGTGCAGACGATTGAAAATCAGCGCATCTGTGTGTATTTTTAGCAATTTCCCATGAGAAAGCGTCCATCTTGACTAGTGAAAAAGCGGGCTGTGGAAGCGGGTTAAAGATGGCGGTTTCGCTGTGGGGATGAAATCTATGGGCATGCTTGGTGAAGAGCTCCGTCTCGGATTCAAACATGGGACGGGGAGACGCGATCAAAGTCAAGTATATGAAGAAGATTCCAATTAAGTAAAAAATGGTTGATCCGGCTTTCATGTTGACATCGGCAAGAAAGGGCGCCCCTTGTCGAGTAAATACGAAAGCCGTCAACATATAATTTAAATTTCCAAAGGGGGGTATAGCCAATGAAACAGCGTTGGCTGATGGTAGTGGTTGCTTTGCTTCTCGTCGTACTGGCTGCTTGCGGCAATAAGGAGAATGCAAGCAACGGAGCAAGTGGGAAGAATGAAGAGAAGAAAACGGAACAGGCCGAGGAAATGACGATCAAGCACCAGCTTGGAGAGGCGAAAGTCAAGAAAAATCCAGAGAAAGTGGTTGTCTTTGATTTTGGAGTGCTGGACACCCTTGATAAACTAGGCGTGAAGGTGACAGCTTTGCCGCAGATGAACGTGCCGAAATACTTGGAGAAATATAAAAGCAGCGACTACCAAAACGTTGGCAGTTTGATGGAACCGGATTTTGAGAAACTGAGCGAAATCAAGCCGGATGTCATTTTTATTTCCGGTCGTCAAGCAAATTTGTATGACAAGTTGAAAGAGATTGGTCCAACCGTTTATATGGGGATTGACACGCAACATTATTGGGATTCGTTTACAAATAATATGAAGTTGATCGGGCAAATGTTTGGCAAAGAAAAAGAAGTAGATGAGGAACTGGCCAATATTGAAAAACAAATCGAAGAAGTGAAGGCAAAGGCTGCAGACAAAAAAGCGCTGATCATTTTGACGACCGGCGGGAAAGTGAGTGCGTATGGCAAAGGTTCGCGCTTTGGGCTCATCCATGATGTGCTCGGCGTGCCAGCCGCAGACCCGAATTTGAAAGTGACGAATCCTCATGGACAAAGCGTATCATTTGAGTACATTGCCGAGAAAAACCCGGATTACTTGTTTGTCATTGACCGCGACGCCGTCGTAGAAGGAAAGCCGACAGCGAAGCAAACGATTGAAAATGCGCTTGTGAAAAAGACGAAAGCATATCAAAACGGCCACATTGTCTACTTGGATCCAAATTATTGGTATCTCTCAGGCGGCGGATTGACGTCGGTGTCGGAAATGATCAAACAGGTGGAAGAAGGATTGAAATAAAAGGAGAGGCGGGCTTGGACGCCCGCCTTCTTACATCATAAAATAACATTCTTAATTTTGTAGATTTCCCGTTCGTGTTCGATGACTTTGTTCGAGAGGAAGGTGATGTCAAGTTTGATGTTGTTCAGCTGTTCATTGAATGATTGGGCATGGGAATCGACTTTTTTCTCTAAGGCGTCGAGTCTTTGGTGGATGGAAGAGACTTCGCCGTGAAGTTTGTGCACGTCCATCGCGAGGGCGTCGAGTGCGGCATCGGTTTCATCTTGACGGTGAAGCAGGGCAGACATCAGATCATACAGTTCTTTTTGGCCAGCTTTGATATGGGCTTGTTCTTCTTCCAACCGCTTTTGGCCTTCAAGGAGAGCTTGCTGGATCCGCCGGAATTCTTCTTGCTCTTTGCGCATTTCCTGCTGTTCTCTACGGATCTCCTGTTGCTCTTTCCGCATTTCTTGCTGTTCTCTACGGATCTCCTGTTGCTCTTTCCGCATTTCTTGTTGTTCTCTGCGGATTTCCTGCTGTTCTTTCCGCATTTCTTGTTGTTCTCTGCGGATTTCCTGCTGTTCTTTCCGTATTTCTTGTTGTTCTCTGCGGATTTCCTGCTGTTCTTTTCGTATTTCTTGTTGTTCTCTTCGGATCTCCTGCTGTTCTTTTCGCATTTCTTGTTGTTCTGCTTCCAGCCGTTTTTGGCTTTCGACGAGGAGGTGCAGCGTGTTCTCGATATGACCAAGCCGGTTGAACAACTGTAAGAGGATCTCTTCGCTCATTTTTGGCCCCTCTTTCATTCTAATTTCCTTCATTATAGCACATATGTTCTTGTCGGACAAGCACGAATGGCGTATATAGGAAAGCGTACAAACATATGATACAATGAATAAACAAACTGACAAGTCCCAGTGCGGATGTCGGCTAGTATGTTTTTAGAAAGGGATCGATGTATGCTTTACGTTTCTCCTGCCAAAATCGCAAGCTATTTTTATCATGAGTGCGAGCGAAATTTTTACTTTCAGTCGTTGGCGAAAGAACGACGCAGCGAGCTCGATGTGCCGGAAGAGCTGTTTGAGCGGCCCGCGGTGCATCAGGGAGTGCTGCGCCGAGGGGTTGAGTGGGAAGAGGAAGTGATTACGACCTATTTGGCCGGCCAGGTGAAGCTGGGGAAGCGAGAGCCTGGCGCGCTGATTTCCCACTGCTATTTGGATGGAGAGGAGACGATCCGCGAGCTGAAGCAGCCGAGCAAGCGCTATTTGTACCAGCCGACATTGATCGCGCCGCCGCGCTTTTACGAACGGTACGGGTTGGATCCAGAGGCGATCCGATTTGCGGCGTGCCGTCCGGATTTGATTGAGTGCATTCCTGGACAAAACGGCTTTGTGTTCCGTATCATTGACATCAAATCATCGGACGTGTTAAAGCTTTCCCACCGCGTGCAAACGGCGCTGTACGCGTTGATGTTATCCTCGGTGTTAGAGGAGCACGGCGTTAAGGGCAGCGTCGATTTGCGCGAAGCGGGGGTATGGACGTATAAAACCGAGCAGCCGCAGCCGGCGGATATCGGACAGCTGCTTCCGTTTCTTGAGCAGTTTTTGGCTGGCGAATTGACGGCGCTGGCCGAAAAGCAACTTGATGAGCTGTTTTGGCACTTGGATTACCGCTGTGAATGGTGCCCATTTTACGATTATTGTTTAGACAAAGCGCGGGAACAGTCGCATATTTCCCTCATTCCGTATTTATCAAGCCATGCGTCCCGCTTTATTCGCGAGCGGCAGCTGCCTGAGACGATCGGAGAGTTTCGCCAACTTCTTGAGCGTCAAGAAACGAGACACGTCCTAAAACAAAACGCTGGATTGGCGCGTCAACTTAGGCGGCTTGAAGCGCAGCTTGAGGCGATTGCGGAGGAAAAGGTCGTTCCGTATGACCGGGCGGTGACGCATATGCCGATATGGGAAGACATCCGTCTGATTCTCGCCGCGCAACGCGATCCGTTGACGGACAAAATCGCGGCAGCGTCGCTATACCGTGTTGGTGGAACAGATGTGTTTGGAACGGGATCGGAAATGCATCATGTTATTGCTGGTTCTCTGGAAGAATGCGACGCGGTCGGCCGAACGTTTGCCGATACGCTGGACCGCCTGCTTCAGACGGTGCACGATTACAACCGGGCGCGAGAATGGCGGGCGCAAAAATCGGTGCAGGCGTATGTCGCCGACAACTATGAATGGGACAATGTGCAGCAGTTGCTTCAAGCGCTTTTGTTCGATCCAGAATATAATGAAAAAGCGGTTCGGCTGCTGTCGTATTTCCATAGCAGCGTGCTATCAAGCGCCAGTGATCATCCAGATGAAATCGTTCCGCTTCCTGTCGTTGTGCTGACAACGGCCGTGAGCCAGCTGTTCGCCTTGCCGACGCATGTTGCGTACCGTCTTGAAGACTTGTCGCGATACATTGCGGCCTACCATGATTCGCCGTTTCTGTACTCGGCGAGCGAGCGCTTTTCGTTCCGCTTGACCAACGCCATGAAACTGGATGTGCTGCATGATGCCTGGCAAACAGGGGACATGGAAACACGACAAGCGGTCGAGAAGGAGCTGAGCCGCCGCCTTTGGGCCGCTCACAGCATCATTCAAGGCATCCGTGCGTGGGCCGAGAGCGTCCATCCTTCGCCGCTTATTGTCTGGCCGGAAAAATTTGCGTTTCCTCATTCGGCTGATTACCATGATCCGCTTGTGTCCAAGCTGGCGTTTATGGCGCGCTACGAGGCGCTATTAAACTGCTTGGATATTCGCCAAAAGCGCCTGCTTCCGCTTTCGGAGCGGCTTGAGAACGGAGTGACGCTTCATGTCACGTACCTTGGCGGCGATCGGTTCCGATTGAACAACCGCCAGGCGCTTGAAACGATCGACCAGAAGGCGAGCTGGCTTTTGACGGAGTGCAATGAGGAAGGGGAAAAGGCGCAACAGACGTTTCCTGATCATAAGTACGCCAGTGAATGGAAGACGCCCCAACGGGTTAATTTGTACTTTACCCGCATTCGCGCCATCGAAGATGATGGCAAGGCAGCTGAACTCGAGCTTGAGTTGCCCAAATGGCTCGATCGGTTCCCGCTTGTGGAAGGAGAGGAGTATTGGCTGTCGCTTCGGCATGCGGATTTTACCACCCCGCGCGTCTTGCAGGCGTTGCAACAGTTGGATCAGGACAATCATCGCATCTTGGACTTGATTCGCGATCCGATTCGCTATCGGAAAACGTTTCGTCCCAACTGGGATGCAGAGGAAGTCAAGGCGCTTCTCCGCCAAAGCGGGCTGACGAAAAGCCAGCGTCAGGCGTTTCTCCACTTTCTCCGCCATACGTTGACGCTCGTCTGGGGGCCGCCTGGCACCGGGAAAACGCATTTTATTGCCGTCGCTCTTCGGCTGCTTATGACGATTTACGAAAAGCATGGGCGCAGGCTTGCCATTCTTGTTTCGGGTTTCACCCATGCGGCGATCGAAAACGTTCTGCGCAAAATTCAGGAGCTTGCGCCGCGGCGCAGCGTCCATATCGCGAAACTTGGTGAGATTCAGACGGAAAACGCCAAAGGAATCGCCGAGGTGGCGGACCGTGACCTTCCCCGATGGCTGGGCAACGGCGGGCATCGGGTGCTTGGCGCCACGCTGTACGGCATTCAAAGGGCGTATGAAAAAGGCTGTTTAGAAGAGTTTGACGTCGTCATTCTGGATGAGGCGTCGCAAATCCGCGTGGCCGATTCACTGTTGGCGTTGCGCCATGTCAAAAAAGCAGGCAGGCTGCTTATCGTCGGCGACCATTTCCAGCTGCCGCCAATCATTCAAGGAACGTATGCGGCCGCGGAAGGGGAGCCGCACCTGTTCGACTCGATTTTCCGCCTGCTGTTTGACGCGGATGTGGAGAAGCGGTATACCCGCCAACTGACGGACAATTTCCGCATGAACGAGGCGCTTTGCCGCTACCCGGCCGAGCGGATTTACAGCTCCCAGTATACCGCGTTCACCCGCCAGATTGCCGAACAAACGTTGACGCTCGCCCCTGCGCCCCGGGCCGATGGGTGGATCGAAGCGGCGATCGACCCTGACTATCCGCTTGTCGTCTGCACGTATGACGGTGTATACGGTGCGCAAGAAAACGAGGCGGAGGCGCGCTGGGTGGCGAGCATCGCGAAGGTGTTGCGGGAACGGCTTCTCGACAGCGAGGGGAAACGGTACGATGACTCATCAGAAGGCGACCAAGCGTTTTGGCGCCGCGGGCTGTTTATCATTTCGCCTCATCGGGCGCAAATCCGCGCCATTCGCCGTGAGCTTGAACACCAAGGACTGCGTCCGCCGTTTTTCGTCGATACGGTTGATAAAATGCAAGGGCAAGAAGTGGATGCGGCGATCATCAGCTACGGCGTCGCCGATCCGGAACTGGCTGTGATGGAAGGGGAGTTCATCTATAGTTTGAACCGCCTCAACGTTTCGCTCACGCGGGCGCGGAAAAAGGCGATCCTCTTCCTCTCGCGCCAACTCATGTCGCCGCCGCTTCAGGTGATCGGCAACGAGGAATACCGTGAAGGAGTCAACTTTATGGTTGGGCTTGAGCAGTACGCTTTACGTCATGGGGAAGCGCAAACGTTTATGGTCGACGGTGTTGCGCTGCAAATGTACCGAGTCAGTCGTCCGAAGATGGAAAAGATGGACACTCTATGAAGCTGCTGAGTTTGACAGGAAAAAAGGATGAATCAAGGCGCTGTTCAACTTGAGAAATTCTTTGATGCATCCGAGAATCCCCTATTTTCTTGCTCAAAAACCGCATAAGCAGTCCCTATCCGCCATGCCGCCTTCTCCGTTTGTTGGCTCGTTTTGTTTTCTGTGCCGGAGGAGGGAGGGCATGGGGGACGGAATGGGGATTGATGTACGAACGGTGAATCGTTGATAAGAAAATGAAGGAAGGAAACCGCCGAGCCATGGCGAAATAATGGAAATAAGATTCGTCGATAAGAAACACTGCGCTGAGAATGCGCGGGAAGAGAGGGGGCGTGCCATGGCAAATGCCGGCGGGAGAAGACCGGTGTCGGATGCCAGATTGGAGGCGATCAAAAAGCTTTTTCCTAAAGCGGTGGTAGAGGGGGGCCTAGATTGGAAGCTGCTGCGGGAAGAGCTTGGTGATAGAGGAGAGGAAACGTATGCGTTCATGTGGCCGGGGAAGGCAGAGGCCAGGCGGCTCGCCGAAACACCTGCGTCCGGGGGGCTGCGGCCCGACCGGACAGCGAGCAAGCAGTGGGAGACAACAAACAATTGGTATATTGAAGGGGACAATTTAGAAGTATTAAAGCTGCTGCGGACGTCGCATGCAGGGGCCGTTCAAATGATTTACATCGACCCGCCGTACAACACCGGGAAAGTGCTGACGTATAAAGACCATTGGCGCCAAAAGAAGAGCGCGCCAGCTCGTAGGAAGGATATAGAGGAAGCGCGCGCTCATGCCGGCTGGCTCAACATGATGTACCCGCGCCTTTTGGTAGCGCGGGAGCTGTTGGCGGAGACAGGGGCGATGTTTATTTCCATTGATGATACAGAACAGGCGAATTTGAAAAAGATGTGCGATGAACTGTTTGGCGAGCGGAATTTTGTCGCCACGTTCATTTGGCAGCGGGCGTTTTCGCCTGTGAACATGAACAAGTTCGCTTCGCGCAACCATGATTTCATTTTATGTTATGCGAAAAACATTGACCGCCTCGCTTGGTACGGCTTGCCGCGCCATCCGGAAGCGGACGGGCGGTATGCCAATCCGGACAACGACCCGCGCGGGCCGTGGACGTCGGGCGATTTGTCGGTCGGTCCGCCGATTCCGGAAAAAATTTATGACATCGTGACGCCAGGCGGCCGGATTGTTTCGCCGCCCCATGGGTATTGTTGGCGGGTGACAAAGGAGCGCTTCGCCGAGCTGGCGGCGGACAACCGCATTTGGTTTGGCAAAGACGGCAACGGGGTGCCGCGCCTGAAGCGGTTTTTAAGCGAAGTGAAGCCGACGGTGACGCCGCTTACGATTTGGACGCATGATGAGGTGTCCCATTCGCAGGAGGCGAAAAAAGAGTTAAAGGAGCTGTTCGGCGGGCTGGCGGTGATGGATTACCCGAAGCCGGTGAAGCTCATTCAGCGCATGGTGGCGCTGACCACGAGGGATGACGACCTCATCCTCGACTTTTTTTCCGGTTCGGCGACAACAGCCCATGCCGTCATGCAGCAAAACGCTGAAGACGGCGGTCGGCGGTCGTTTCTCATGGTGCAGCTTCCCGAGCCGCTTGCAGAAACGTCAGCGGCGTATCGGGCGGGGTTTCGAACGATTTGCGACATCGGCCGCGAGCGCATTCACCGCGCGGGAGAGAAAATCGTCCGTGAAACGGGGAAGACGGAGCTTGATATTGGCTTCCGCGTGTTTCGGCTCGAGAAGAAATCGAAGCAGCCCGCTCGCTAGGCGGACGGGCTGCTTTTCGATTCGGCTGATGAAAAGCGCTTTGGTAAAACAGGCGTTGCGTCTATGTTCCGAGTCCCTGATGTCCGTCGTTTCAGGCGCTTTTTACAATGACGCCGCAGCCCAACGGTCGTTGACAAAGACGTCGTACTCCGCAGCAATCGTTTCTTTAAGCTCCGCCAAGGACGGAATGCCGTCGGCGAACGTGTAGGTGTCAAGGCAAATGAGGGAGTATTCGTCACCGGGATCAAATATGATGGTGACCACCTCTTCCGTTCCAGCGTCCACTTGCCGGACGATGTCGCCGTCTTCTGGCTCAACGAGTACGTTTTGGTACGTTTCGCGGATGACATAGTAGCCTTCTTGCAATTGTTCAGTGAATAGATGTTCGATGTCCGTCAGTTCGTGGACGATCATGTTTAGGCCTCCTGGTTTGTGAAATTATTCTCAATGTCAGTATACAACGTAGTCGTTGTCGATATAATATATGCCGTGGAAAGTTCGAAAAGTTGTCATGTTTGCATGCCAAGCGTAGATAAGGTTGGGTGCAGGATTGATAAGGGAAAATAGCAGCTTCCTGCAAAAAGAAAGCGCCCTCGTGGGAGGGTGATGTCAACGTTTAACCAGTGACACTGCTTTGCCTTCGTCATCGATAGGCTGTTCAGGTGTAAATGATTCATTATTTTGCGATTTCTGTCGGACTGTTATGTTTTGAATCGAAAAGGGTGATTTGTTCATACTCGCCTTCCTTTAATACGCTTTGGTCGTTTTTCATTAAGTAGGTGTAGACACCAATTGCAATGAACAATCCAAATGTCCACGCGTTGTCCCAAAGAAAACGAAGTGGTGGTATGAATAAACCAAGTACAGGAATAACGACTCCCACAATCAGTGCGTACACTCCGTTTTTGTTAAACCCATTTGCATAATTGTAACGGCCATTCGGTTTATACAGTTCTTTTAAGTGCAACTGTCTTCGGCGAACGAGCCAATAGTCCGCAATAGCAATGCCGTCAATGGGTCCAAGCAAAGCGGCGTATGTGCCAAGCCAGCCGAATATATAATTTCCAAAATTGGACATAATATACCATGGCTGCAATAAAATAGCGAATAGTCCTGTGATAATCGCGCCAATTCCAAATGTAATTCGCTTCGGATATAAATTTTCGATCGCTCGGGCAGGGGCAACCACGTTGGCGCCCACATTAATAGTTACAGAAGAGATGACAATAATAATAGTCCCTAATAGAATGACAAATGTGGGAAATTTAGCTAACAGCTGCACGGGATCCCAAATGGCTTGACCAAAAATCACAATGGTTGCTGAAGTTACGGCGATTCCGATAAATGAAAAAACAGTCATTGTAATAGGCAAGGATAAACTTTGGGCGACCATTTGTGATTTCTGACTCTGTGCGTATCGGCAAAAATCAGGGATGTTTAATGCCAATGTGGCCCAAAAGCCGATGACGCCAGTTAAAGAAGGGAAAAAGACTTTCAAAAATTCACCGGTTGTTTCGAACTTAGAAGGAGTCTCTAAAATCGGTCCCCATCCTCCGGCGTTCGTAAATGCCCAAATGAGCAAAATGATGGAAGAAATCCCGACAACAGGTGCAGCCACTGCGCTTAGCTTTTTGATGCCTTCTGGACCTCTATAAGCAACGCTGATATTTAAGATCCAAAATAATGCAAATACAATGGCTGTATGTCCCGGTAAATTCCCCCACGAAGAGAATGATGCCATGAGTAATGTGTCAATGGCTTCTGTTCCGATCCACGTATTGATTCCAAACCATCCGGCTGCTACAAGGGCCCGGGCTAAAGTGGGAATATGGGCGCCTTTATCTCCAAACCAAAGCCGGGCAAACACAGGATAAGGAATCCCGAATTTTGTTCCTGCATGAGAGTTTAATAAAATCGGAATAAGGACGATCACGTTTCCCAGAAAAATGGTACCAACAGCTTGCCACCAGTTCATTCCTAAAGCAATCATGCCGCTGGCCATGGTGTATGAAGGAATGCATAAACACATTCCAATCCACAATGTAGCAAAATTGATTCCTTTCCATGAATGTTCTTGCCTTGTTGTCGGACGCAAGTCATCATTCCATAAAGGACTTCCACTGACTTCTTGTGCGGCTTCCTCCGTCAAGACCACAATCCCATTGTGTTCAATTTGTGTTTTCATTCATATCCCCCTTTTTTAAAATCCAGTGTATAAAATAGAAATTTAAGAAAATTCTATCTATACTATGTAAATTTTTCATTATACGATTTGTCAAATAAGAAAAAGAGAAATCTATTCATTATGTAAAATGTGTAACTATTCCTCACATTTTGATGTTCTCAATCCTAGAAGGCCGGTGAAAAACGGTGACTTTCGCTTAATCAGTGTTTTGGGGCGCGAGAGAAGGCCTGGTTTTAAAAGGTTTCTCAACTTGAGAAAACGATGTTTTTCGTGGTTTTTTCACTAAATCACCACCCTTCTAGGGAGCAACTTCGTCTAGCTGTATATTTATTTCGCTGGAATTTACATAGTGAACAATCAATGTTTTCTATTATTTAACAAAGTGTATAATGAAAAGCTGGTGATTTACTATGTAGAATATTCTTAAAGTTCAGCCTAATTGTGAAACCAGATAAAATGAAAAAGGAGTGATTGGAGCATGGCTGATCAAGTGACCATTGGTTTGATCCAAGCTTCTCATAATGTGCATGGGGACGAGCCGGTCGAGGTTCATAAGGAAAAGGCGATTGAAAAGCACGTCAAGATTGTCAAGGAGGCAAAAGATCGGGGAGCACAAATCATCTGTTTGCAAGAGATTTTCTATGGCCCGTATTTCTGCGCCGAGCAAAACACAAAATGGTATGAGGCGGCGGAAGAAATTCCAAATGGTCCGACGACCAAAATGTTTCAGGAAATAGCAAAACAGCTGGGGGTAGTGATCGTTCTACCGATTTATGAAAGGGAAGGAATTGCTACTTACTATAATACGGCAGCTGTCATTGATGCCGATGGAACCTACTTAGGAAAGTATCGCAAACAGCATATTCCGCATGTCGGGGTAGGAAACGAGGGCTGTGGATTTTGGGAAAAATTTTATTTTAAGCCTGGAAATTTAGGCTATCCGGTATTTGATACCGCATTTGCTAAGATCGGCGTTTATATTTGTTATGACCGTCATTTCCCAGAGGGAGCGCGAATTTTGGGACTAAAAGGCGCTGAAATTGTGTTCAATCCATCCGCTACGGTAGCAGGTCTCTCCGAATATTTATGGAAACTGGAACAACCGGCTCATGCCGTTGCCAATGGCTATTACGTGGCTGCCATCAATCGGGTTGGATATGAAGCACCGTGGAACATGGGAGAGTTTTATGGGCAGTCTTACTTGGTTGATCCTAGAGGGAACTTTGTGGCCATGGGCAGCCGTGATCAAGATGAAGTGGTGATTGGCGTCATGAATAAGAAGATGATTCGGGAAGTGCGCGATACTTGGCAATTTTACCGTGATCGTCGTCCGGAAACCTATAGTGAAATGACGGCTTTACTTCCATAGAAAGCAACGAGAAAGGGGGGGAGGGAAATGACTCTATTCCCTTTCTTTAAAAATGACTCGTGGAGGGGGATGGAGATGGAGCAATCACGTTTGGAAAAGAACTTTGAAGAAGTAGAGCCTGGCTTGACAGATCGAGAAGCAATGGAAGAAGCGAATCGATGTTTGTACTGTTATGACGCTCCTTGTATTCGGGCTTGTCCGACAGGGATTGATATCCCCGCTTTTATCAAAAAAATTGCTTCTGGGAATGTAAAAGGGTCAGCGAAAACCATTATGTTGTCAAACCCGGTTGGTGCCAGTTGTGCAAGAGTGTGTCCGACAGAGGAATTATGTGAAGGGGCTTGTGTTTTAAATCATTCTACAAAACCCATTATGATTGGAAAATTGCAGCGATATGCGACCGATTGGGCGATCCGAAATAAAGAAGTGTTATTCCAAGCGGGACGAAAAAATGGAAAAACAGTGGCGGTTGTCGGCGGCGGCCCTGCTGGATTATCATCGGCCAGAGAACTAGCTCGTCTTGGATATGAAGTGACCATTTTTGAAGCGGAGAACCAAGCAGGCGGGCTAAACACGTATGGCATTGTTTCTTTCCGCCTCCCTCAAAATATCTCGTTGTGGGAAGTCAATCAAATCAAAAGCTTAGGCGTGCAAATCCGCACGAATACAAGGGTTGGTAAGGATATTGAAGTAAACGAGCTCCTAGAAAATTATGATGCTGTTGTTTTAGCTGTTGGCATGGGGAAAGTGCCAAAGTTAGGAATCCCGGGAGAAGATTTGGACGGAGTATATGATGCCATTGAGTTGATTAAAGAGACGAAAACAAAACCGTTGACTGATCGGCTGGCGGGGAAAAGGGTAGTTGTGATAGGTGCGGGAAATACCGCGATTGATGCAGCTACCTGTTCGGTGCGTCTAGGAGCGGAAAATGTAAAAATTTTATATCGCCGGACGAAAGAAGAAATGACAGCTTATGAATTTGAGTATAAGTTTGCCAAACAGGATGGTGTCGAATTTCGCTGGCTAACAGCACCCAAAAGGATTATTGGCGACAGTAAGGGCAAGGTTACTCATGTTGAATGCGTTCGGATGGAATTGGGAGAACCAGACGCTGATGGCCGCCGCCGCCCTCTTCCGGTTGAGGGATCGGAATTTATTATGCCGGTTGATGTTGTCATTAAAGCCATTGGGCAAGAGCGCCATATCGAATTGATTGAAGCTTTTGGATTAGAGCATGATCATGGCGTAGTCAAGGTGAATCCTGAAACTTATCAAACGTCGAATCCGAAGGTGTTTGCTTGTGGGGATGTGATTTTTGAAAGAGGAAAAGGCGAAGCGATGGTGGTGGTGGCAGCGCAGCAAGGGAAGGAAGCAGCTTACGGGATTCATCGATATTTGACAAAGGCAGTAAGCGAAACGGCCTAAATGAGAGGAGGGAACGGCAATGGCTGATTTAAGCATTAACTTAGCGGGTATCAAGTCCCCCAATCCATTTTGGCTCGCTTCCGCCCCTCCCACCAATTCGGGGTATCAAGTGCAAAGGGCATTTGAGGCAGGTTGGGGAGGAGCGGTATGGAAAACATTAGGGGAACCTATTTTGAATGTATCGTCCCGATTTGCGGCAATCAGTTTTAACGGACAGCGAGTCATGGGCTTTAACAATATTGAATTAATCACGGATCGTCCTCTTGAGGAAAATTTAAAGGAAATTTATGAGACGAAAAAACGTTTTCCTGACCGGGCTGTCGTTGCTTCTTTGATGGTCGAGCCCAAGCGCGAAAAATGGCATGAGATTGTGAAGCGAGTAGAAGATGTGGGCGTGGATGGGTTGGAACTCAATTTTGGCTGTCCGCATGGAATGGCGGAACGTGGGATGGGATCGGCATCAGGTCAAGTGCCAGAATTGGTCGAACGACAAACATATTGGGTCAAAGAGGTGGCACGCACCCCTGTCATTGTCAAATTAACTCCTAATATTACCGATATTACGGCGACCGCTGAAGCGGCTGCCCAAGGCGGGGCAGATGCCATCAGTTTGATCAACACAATCAATAGTCTCATGGGGGTGGACTTAGATACGTGGAATACGATTCCACATGTAGCAGGAAAGGGGGCGCACGGGGGATACTGCGGTCCAGCAGTAAAACCCATTGCTTTAAATATGGTGGCCGAATGCGCGCGACACCCGCGTATCCGTATTCCGATTTCGGGAATTGGCGGGATCTCCAATTGGAGAGATGCCGTTGAGTTTATGTTAATGGGAGCGACAGGAGTTCAAGTGTGCACGGCGGTTATGCACCATGGGTTTCGGATTATCGAGGATATGATTGAAGGGTTGAATCACTATCTTGATGAAAAAGGAATTGCTTCCGTAATGGATATTGTAGGGAAATCAGTGTCAAAGTATTCTGATTGGGGAGATTTGGACCTCAATTATAAGGTTGTGGCGCGAATTCATCGTGAGCGCTGTATTCAGTGCAATAAGTGCTACATTTCTTGTGAAGATGCTTCCCATCAATGCATTGAGCGTCTCGTAGACGAAAACGGAAAAGAATATTTAAAAGTGCGCGAAGAAGATTGTGTAGGATGCAATTTATGTTCCATCGTCTGTCCGGTTGACGGAGCGATTGAGATGGTCGAAGTGCCAAGCGAACATCCCCCGATGACATGGAATGAACGGCAAGCGGCCCTTGGTCGGCTAAGCGGTTGCAGTGTGGATATCAAATCATTATAAATGAAGGAGGGTATCATGATGACAAAATTGATAAAAAATGGAACAATTGTCACCGCTACAGATATATATGAAGCCGATCTCCTCATTCAAGATGGGAAAATTGCAGTAATCGGAAGAAATTTAGATGAGAGCGGAGCGGAAGTGATTGATGCCACAGGTTGTTATGTGTTTCCAGGAGGCATTGATCCGCACACCCATTTAGATATGCCGTTTGGCGGCACTGTGACAAAAGACGACTTTGAGTCGGGGACGATTGCCGCCGCATTTGGCGGGACGACGACCATTATTGATTTTTGCTTAACGAATAAAGGTGAGCCCCTGAAAAAAGCGATTGAAACTTGGCATAACAAAGCGACGGGGAAAGCGGTGATCGATTATGGGTTCCATTTGATGATCAGTGAAATAACGGACGATGTGCTTGAAGAGCTTCCAAAAGTGATCGAAGAAGAAGGAATTACCTCCTTTAAAGTATTTATGGCGTATAAAAATGTGTTTCAAGCTGATGATGGAACCTTGTATCGGACGCTAGTCGCGGCAAAAGAACTCGGAGCACTTGTCATGGTGCATGCCGAGAATGGAGACGTGATTGACTATTTAACGAAAAAAGCCTTGGAGGACGGGCATACTGATCCGATTTATCATGCATTAACGAGACCTCCAGAGCTAGAAGGAGAAGCAACGGGGCGCGCCTGTCAATTGACAGAACTCGCTGGTTCGCAATTGTACGTCGTTCATGTATCGTGTGCTCAAGCGGTAGAGAAAATTGCTGAAGCACGCAATAAGGGGTTGAATGTATGGGGCGAAACTTGTCCCCAGTATCTGGTGCTCGATCAGTCCTATTTAGAAAAGCCGAATTTTGAAGGTGCTAAATATGTATGGTCACCGCCGCTTCGTGAGAAATGGCATCAAGAAGTACTATGGAATGCCTTGAAAAACGGCCAGCTGCAAACGCTCGGATCTGACCAATGCTCATTTGATTTTAAAGGCCAAAAAGAATTAGGAAGGGGAGATTTTACCAAAATCCCAAATGGTGGTCCTATTATTGAGGATCGGGTGAGTATTCTTTTCAGTGAAGGAGTGAAAAAAGGGAGAATTACCCTCAACCAGTTTGTTGATATTGTATCAACAAGAATCGCCAAATTGTTTGGTCTATTCCCGAAGAAAGGAACCATTGCCGTCGGTGCGGATGCGGATTTAGTCATTTTTGATCCAACGGTTGAACGGGTGATTTCAGCCGAAACACACCATATGGCTGTGGATTATAATCCGTTTGAAGGGATGAAAGTAACAGGGGAACCCGTGTCGGTTTTATGTAGAGGAGAATTTGTGGTACGTGATAAACAATTTGTCGGGAAACCGGGGTACGGCCAATATGTTAAACGCGCGAAATATGGGGCGCTAATGGCCGACCAAGATGTGGTGAAAATGTCCTAACGTAAATAAATCATTGAACACCAACAAGCTGTGCCTGGCGGTAAGGATGCGGGTCACGACGAGAAGCGGGGGGGGGGGGTGTGTGATGACTTACCATCAGTTTCTACGTGAGCGAGAAAAGATCGATTACTTAATTGAACAAGGATACTATATGAAAAGCGTAAAAGAAAATTTAAGCGGATCGTTTGTTGAATTTGAGAAAGAAGACTCTTTGTCAGAAACAAGAGATATCCAAACACTGCATATTACAAACGCTGATGCACGCAAATATTTTTCGTCATTATTAATCCGCCAGCTCAGAAAACACCACGAATAGAGAGAAGAGTGATGCACGTCACGATAAGCGCCGGAACGAGTCCCTCTATATATCCTTAATCATTATAGAGGCAGGGCCGGCGCTTTGATTTTCATGAAACAGAGTGCGAATCGCCTAAATGAATGTCACATCTCATAACATAAAACGCAATCGATGATGTTGCTTTCTATATAATGAAACGTAAAAGGTCATATATAAGCCAAGCCGTTACATAAAAATTTGTGATAGAAGCAGGAGCGACCGTTTACGCTGCCTAATATTAAAATGGCATTGCCATGATTGGTGTAAGGGGAGTGAAACAAAGTGTATGAAGACTCCTACATTAACGGTTTCTGATATTCTAAAGCGGAAACATTTTGAACATGTTGAAGTGGTTGCAGGGCATAATGGGCTCAACCGCACTGTAAAATGGGTTCATGTTGTCGAAGTTGCGAAAATCCATCATCTGTTAAACGGAAAAGAGCTGATTTTATCTACTGGGGTAGGATGGAAAGAAAATAAGGAACTGTTTCGATCGTTTGTAGAACAGCTTATCAACTGTGACGCTTCAGGATTATGTATTGAAATCGGTATGCATACTCCTTCTGTTCCGCAAGAAGTAATCGATTTAGCGAATGCGCATCACTTTCCGATCATTCTCTTTCTCAAAGAAGTGCCTTTCGTTGAGATCACCCAAGACATCCACACTTATTTAATTAACCAACACTATGAAATCATCTCCGGACTAGAATCATATTCACAGCAATTAAACAAAAAATTACTTTCAATGGACCATTATAGTGAAATTTTAAAACTATTGCACCACTATTCGGGACATCAAGTGGTTTTTAAAATAAACGGCAGAGAGGTGGAGATATTTCCTAAATACAGCAAAACATTTAAGGAAGAACAGTTGATAGTTGACGACAACGCAGCTTCCAAGAAAAGAGTGGCCACCCAACCGATCCAATTTCTCGGGAATGAATATGCTGAGCTATCCATTGTGTCAATCGGAAAGGAAATCAGCGAATTTGATCTGCTGATTTTGGATCGTACGGCAACTGCGCTGGCACAGCATCTGCTTCGTGATTTGTATGTCGATGAAAAAAAGAGAGTAGAAGAAAATGAGTGGTTGAAAAGCTGGCTAGAGGGAGAGCATCCCATTGAAAATGTGTTTAGTTATTTGGCTGAGTATGGGGCAGAGCCAAATCCAAAAGGAGGGACAGTGCTTGTTGTCCGTTTTAAATCTTCAATGAAGCAATGCTCGAATTTAGACATGATTTATTTTAAAATGCTATGCCGGACGATTTTTGAACAACAAGGTTTTTCGACATTTCCTGTCGATTTTCACAGCAGCATCGTATTTATTATGATCAATAACAGGGAAATGAAAACATGGAAAAGTCGAATGAAAATTGGACTGAATTCTTTGCTTGAATCGGATTATATTCAAAAGAAGAAATTACCCCAATTTGTTGTCGGGGTCGGAAAATTTATCGAAAATGTTTCTCATATGGACAAAAGTTATCGGACGGCTTTAGAGACGATCAAAATTCAACATCATCTTGGCGGCAGAGCCAATAGCTGTTTTTATGAGGATTTGCATATCTATCGAATTATTTCCCTTATCCATAAATACAATGATTTGCATGAAGTCGTCATGGAATACTTAGAGCCTGTTCTTCAATACGATGAAAAATATAATGGAAACTTGTTGGAAACGTTAAAGGTATATTTGGCGTGTAACGGTTCAAAAAAAGAAACCGCACAAAGACTATTTGTCGTTAGGCAAACGCTGTATCATCGAATCCAAAAACTAGAGTCGCTTTTAGGAGAGGATTTTATGAATCCAGAAAAACGGCTCGCTATTGAGTTTATGATCAAGGCATATGAATATTTACACTCGCAAAGTATGGAAAACAAATATGTGCAGCATGATCGGTTGCGAAGATTGTAAGTAAGAAGTCTCCCCCTGAGAAGCGAAAAGCAGAAGATGCCGTATGCTTCTAGGGGGATTTCTTTCGTAAAAACATCCATGAGCAATTTTTTGCTCTCCACCGACATGGAAAATCTCAGTCCAAGGCACGCGCATTTTTAAAATTTGGTCACATTGTGGAATAAATAGGCTAATCGTTTTTACGCTTTGTCTAGTGAAGGCAATCAAAAACTGGAGGATAATTTTGTATAACAATACAAAATATTTAGATCATGAACAAAGATAGGGATAAGGAGGAGAATCTGATGTCCATCACCAAACCGGAAACAACGGTTCTCAAAAACTATATCGCAGGACAGTGGGTGGCATCGAGTGGCACAGAAACGCTAGAAGTCCCGAACCCGGCGACTGGGGAAGTGTTGGCGCGTGTTCCGATCTCAACCAAAGAGGATGTCGATCAAGCGGTGCAAGCTGCCAAGAAAGCGTTTGCGACGTGGAAAGATGTCCCTGTTCCAAAACGAGCGCGGATTATGTTTTCATTTCACCATTTGTTAAACCAGCATCATGAGGAATTAGCGGAGCTTGTCGTACAGGAAAATGGCAAAGCGTATAAAGAAGCGTACGGAGAAATTCAACGGGGGATTGAATGCGTGGAGTTTGCAGCCGGCGCTCCGACTTTGCTGATGGGGGAATCGCTGTCGAATATTGCGGAAGAGATTGACTCGGAAATGTTTCGTTATCCGTTGGGAGTTGTGGCAGGGATCACTCCGTTCAATTTCCCCATGATGGTGCCGCTTTGGATGTTCCCGTTGGCGATTGTGTGCGGCAATACGTTTGTATTGAAGCCATCGGAACGGACGCCCATTTTGGCCAATAAGTTAGCAGAACTGTTTACGGAGGCAGGTGCCCCTCCTGGGGTGCTAAATGTCGTTCATGGAGCGCATGAGGTGGTCAATGCCTTGATTGATCATGAAGACATTCGTGCGATTTCATTTGTTGGTTCACAGCCGGTGGCCAAGTATGTGTATGAACGGGCAGCGGCGCAAGGCAAACGCGTGCAGGCGTTATCGGGGGCGAAAAATCATCATATTGTCATGCCAGATGCGGATGTAGAGACGGCCGTACAACATGTGATCAGCTCAGCGTTTGGCAGCGCGGGCCAGCGTTGCATGGCTTGCAGTGCAGTGGTGATTGTCGGGGAAAACGAAACGTTCGTCCGTCGGTTGAAACAAAAAGCGGATGAGTTGATTATTGGGAATGGCATGGATCCGGAAGTGTTATTAACCCCGGTCATTCGGCAGTCTCACCGTGAAAAGGTGCTAGGCTACATTCAGAAGGGGATTGAAGAGGGCGCGGTATTGCTTCGCGATGGGCGAAAGGAAATGGATGACAGACCCGAAGGCAATTTTTTAGGTCCCACGATTTTTGATTATGTCACCCCGGATATGACAATCGCGACAGAAGAGATCTTCGCGCCTGTATTAAGTTTGCTGAGGGCCAATGATTTAGATGAAGCGCTCAGCTATATTCGGAAGTCTCGGTATGGGAACGGGGCGACGATTTATACAAAGGATGCGAAGGCCGTCCGGAAATTCCGTGAAGAGGCCGATGCGGGGATGTTGGGCATTAACGTCGGCGTGCCGGCGACGATGGCGTTTTTCCCGTTCTCTGGCTGGAAAGATTCGTTTTACGGTGATCTTCATGTGAATGGAAAAGATGGCGTGAATTTTTACACGCGCAAAAAGATGATTACTTCTCGGTTTGATTTTTAACCTGTGTTGGGTGAAAGGGGCAGAGAATCATGCAAACTGAACAACCCCACCAACTGTGGCTCGACAAAGATGACCGATATATCTGGCATTCGATGAAGCCATATAACCCTCAAGCAACGCTGATTGCGGCTGAAGCGAAAGGCTGCTGGGTGACGGATGCAGCTGGCCGCCAGTATTTGGATGCCATGGCGGGGCTTTGGTGCGTCAACATTGGCTATGGGCGCGAGGAACTAGCTGAAGCGGCGTATGAGCAGCTGAAGACGCTGGCGTATTTCCCGCTCACGCAAAGCCACCTGCCGGCCATCGGGCTCGGGGAAAAACTCAACGAACTGTTAGGCGATGAGTATGTGATTTTCTTTTCCAACAGCGGGTCGGAAGCAAACGAAACGGCGTTTAAAATCGCCCGCCAATACCATCAGCAACGCGGAGAGCATCACCGGTACAAAATGATTTCCCGCTACCGGGCGTACCATGGGAATTCGATGGGGGCGCTCTCAGCCACCGGGCAGGCGCAGCGGAAATACAAATACGAACCGCTTGCGCCAGGGTTCATCCACGTGCCGCCGCCGGATGTGTACCGCGACCCGGATGCGGCGGACGATCCGCGCCGGTTGCGGGCGGTCAAGGCCATTGATGATGTCATGACGTGGGAGTTGAGTGAAACGATTGCGGCCGTCATTATGGAGCCGATCATCACCGGGGGCGGTGTGCTCATTCCTCCGGACGGGTATATGAAAGCGGTCAAAGAAGTGTGTGAAAAGCACGGCGCTTTGCTGATTGTCGATGAAGTCATCTGCGGCTTCGGCCGGACGGGAGCGGCGTTCGGATTTCAACACTACGGCGTCAAGCCGGACATTATCACGATGGCAAAAGGCATTACGAGCGCGTATTTGCCGCTGGCGGCAACGGCGGTGCGAAAAGAGATTTATGAAGCGTTCAAGGGAACGGATGAATACGACTACTTCCGCCATGTCAATACGTTTGGCGGCCACCCGGCTTCGTGCGCGGTGGCGCTGAAAAACATCGAGATTATGGAGGAAGAGCGGCTGTTTGACCGCTCGCGCGAGGCTGGGGAATGGCTGCTTGATGAGCTGAAAACGAACTTGGCCAACCACCCGTATGTCGGCGATGTGCGGGGCAAAGGGCTGCTTGTCGGCATTGAGCTTGTCGCTGACAAAGCGACGAAAGAGCCGCTCGATGTGTCGCTTGTCAATCAAGTGATCCATCGATGCAAAGAAAACGGCCTCATCATCGGCAAAAACGGAACGACGGTCGCCGGGTACAACAACGTGCTCACCTTGTCGCCGCCGCTTTGCATCACGGATGATGAACTTTCGTTTGTGGTCCGCGTCTTGAGCGGGGCGCTAGCGGCCATTCAATAAGAAGAACGACAAACGTCAGCCGGATCGACAGGCTGGCGTTTTGTTTGCCTTCGTGCAGACATTCGGAAAAACATAGAAGCAGGCCGCTGTCGCTAGGGTTGGACGTTCTCCCGGCTTCGAGATGGGAGATTCTTAGACACCTGCCTTAGGGCAGGCTGCTGGATCATCGATTCCTGTGCGTTTGACGAAAGATCGATCATGAACACTGAATGGTCAGAACCGTTTTAACTCCATTCCAATACATACGTTAGTGGAATAGCTAAGTCCTTAAATTGTGCGGAATGCAGCGTGTCTTGTTGCCCGTATGTGGCATGCCGTTGATAGGCCCCTTCGTGCAAATGGTATACATGAACCATTTTGTTAGCCGTATCGACGATCCAATATTCCGCAATGCCATAGTGTTGGTAAGTATAAAATTTTTCGTTGTAATCTTTTAAAGCGGTTGAAGGTGACAAGACTTCAACAACTAGCGCAGGCGCCCCGTAACACCCTTTTTTGACAATCTGTTTTTTATTGCAAATCACGGCAATATCGGGTTGGACAATGTCATCAGGGGTTTCATACGTTTCATTTTTGCTAAGGAATACATCAAATGGCGCCATAAAGACGTAACAACGTTGGTTTTGGAAAAAATGGCGCAAAGCAAAATACAATTCTCCGACTGCAAATTGATGTTCCGAAGATGGAGCAGGTGTCATATTATAGGCTTTTCCATTTATCAGTTCCCAGCGGCCTTCCCATGTTTTCCAGTCAGCGTACGTGTAAATTTTGTTCAAGTCAGGGGTATTGCCCACTGTTTCACCTTCTTTCATCTTAAAGATATGTTTGTTTACAGTTTAACATAAAGAAGTCAAGGAAGTGTAGGAAGGACTTTCATGAGACATTTATTCATCACCCGCCTACGCTCACAACCGGAAGCGAGGGTTTTCTTGGTTCAGAAAGGAATCTGGCGTTTGGTTGTCGAATGACATGAGAGAAGAATGCATGAAGAAAGGGAGAGGAAGGATGTCCGCATTTCAAGCGTTTGTCGTCAACAAAACCGAAACAGAATTTACCGCCGGTGTGCAGACGATATCCATGGATGATTTGCCGGAAGGAGACGTCGTTGTCCGCGTCCATTATTCAAGCGTCAACTACAAAGATGGATTAGCGTCCATTCCGGACGGCAAAATTGTGAAAACGTATCCGTTCGTGCCGGGAATTGATTTGGCCGGGGTGGTTGTTTCGTCGCAACATCCGCGCTTCCGCGAAGGGGACGAGGTGATCGCGACCGGTTATGAAATCGGTGTGACGCATTTCGGGGGCTACAGTGAATATGCTCGCCTGCACGGCGATTGGCTCGTGCCGCTGCCAAAAGGGTTGACGTTGAAAGAAGCGATGGCGATCGGCACAGCTGGGTTCACCGCGGCATTGTCCATTCATCGTCTTGAGGAGCAGGGGTTGACGCCGGAGCACGGGCCGGTGCTTGTCACGGGGGCGACGGGCGGCGTCGGGAGTCTGGCCGTGTCGATGCTATCGAAGCGCGGCTATACGGTGGAAGCGAGCACAGGCAAAACGGCGGAGCACGACTATTTGCGCGCCCTCGGCGCCAAGGAAGTGTTGACGCGCGAAGACGTCACGGCTGAACGCATTCGTCCGCTTGATAAGCAGCGCTGGGCCGCGGCGGTCGACCCGGTCGGCGGCCGGACGCTGGCGACGGTGTTAAGCCGCATCCGCTACGGCGGAGCGGTGGCGGTGAGTGGGTTGACAGGCGGCGTCGAGGTGCCGACAACCGTCCATCCATTCATTTTGCGCGGCGTCAGCTTGCTTGGCGTTGATTCCGTCTATTGTCCAATGGATTTGCGTTTGCGCATTTGGGAGCGGCTCGCTGGCGACTTAAAGCCGGATTTGGAGGGGATTGTTCAAGAAATTTCGCTCGCTGAATTGCCGCAAGCGCTTGAGCGCATTTTGCGCGGCGAGCTGCGCGGCCGGACGGTCGTGCGGTTAGGATGACGTTCGGACGCAATCGAACGGAAGCAGCGTCCGAACTTGGTGCTCTCCACATCTTCTTTTTGAATGATCCTTGATGAGTGAAGGCGACGGAAAGGGGAAGTGTGCAGAAGAAGAAAGGAAAGACGCAGGGGGAAGCACCTGCGTCTTTTTTTTGTGATCTCGAACCCATTTTTCGACGTGAGCGTAGGCGGAGGAGCGTTCACCCCCGCAATTGATACCGCTCGAGCTCCGCGAAAAAGTCTTTCACAAACCGGTAAAACACTTTCACCGACGGAGCGAGTTCGTGGTGGTCGGAAATGATAATGCCGACGTTGCGCTTTACTTGCGGCATCTCGATCGGCACTTTGGCGGCGTAGCGAAGAAGGCTTTCCGACAAGGCGCTTTCCGGCAGGAGGGTCACGCCGATGCCAGCGGAGACAAGCCCTTTAATGGCATCGAGATCTTCGCCTTCCGATGAAATGTTGGGCGAGAATCCGGCTTGGTGGCAAGCGTCAATGACGATTTGATGCAAAATGTATCCTTTTGGAAACGTTACAAATGGATCATGGCGCAGTTCGTTCAATACGATCCGGTCGCGGCGGGCGAGCGGATGGCTGTTCGGCAGGAGGGCGGCAAACGGTTCGGAAAACAAAATTTCTCCTTTAATGCCGATTTCACGAACCGGAATCGGTCCGAGAAAGGCAAGGTCGATCTCCCGTTTTTTCACCGCTTCGATTAAATAATAGTACGACCCTTGGCGGAGATGGAACGAGACGTTTGGGTGCTCCGCTTTAAAGGCGGAGATGACCATCGGCATCATGTGGCTTGCCAGGCTTGTCGGAAACCCGATTTTAATCGTTCCGCGTTCCGGGTCCAAATACTCTTCGATTTGTTGCTTTGCATCCTCGACCGCCTTTAACACCGCTTCGGCGTGCGGCAAAAAATGGCGGCCGATCGGGGTGAGCTTCACGTTTCGCCCTTCCCGTTCAAACAGCTGCACGCCAAGCTCCGCTTCGAGGTTGGCAATTTGCCGGCTGATCGCCGACTGCGCGACATGGAGGGCGTCGGCGGCTTCGGAGACGTGTTCGCGCCGGGCGACTTCCACGAAATATTGCAGTTGCCGCAGCTCCATTTTTCTCCCTCCTTTTGATTGATCGCAAAAAGAGATGGATTTTATCTAAATTATATATTGTTTATATTAATTTTGAAAACTACAATGAATATTACAGACAATTCGGAACGGGAGGGGAAGGCAGCATGAAACACTACGGATTACCGGAAGCACAAGGGCTGTATCGCCCGGAATTTGAACATGATGCATGCGGGATCGGGTTTTATGCTCATTTGAAAGGAAAACCGTCACATGACATTATCGAAAAAGCGCTCCATATGCTTCGCCAGCTTGAACACCGCGGCGGACAAGGAAGCGATCCGGAAACAGGTGATGGCGCGGGCATTATGACGCAAATTCCGCACGAATACTTTCAAACGGTGTGCGGTGGGATGAACTTGCCGGAAAAAGGGCGCTACGGGGTCGGAATGTTCTTTTTGCCGGAACAGGAAGAGAAGCGGGCGTATTACGAAGCGAAATTCAATGAAATCGTTGCGAAAGAGGGGCAGCGCCTGCTCGGTTGGCGGACCGTGCCGGTTGACAACGACAAGCTTGGCAAACTGGCGCGGCAAAGCAAGCCCTTCATCCGTCAAGTATTTGTCGCGGCAAGTGATGACGTGGCTGATGAGTTGGCGTTTGAACGGAAGCTGTATGTGATCCGCAAACAATTCGAAAAATGTGTGGAACACAACGAGTGCTATGTAGCGAGCTTCTCGAGCCGGACGATCGTGTATAAAGGGCTTTTGACGCCGGAACAAATCGATGCGTTTTATTTGGATTTGCAAGATGAACGGTTCCATTCGGCGTTTGCTCTCGTGCACTCGCGCTTCAGCACGAACACGTTTCCGAGCTGGGAGCGGGCCCATCCGAACCGCTACTTGATCCATAACGGCGAGATCAACACGCTGCGCGGCAACGTCAACTGGATGGCGGCGCGCGAGAAACAATTTGTGTCCGAAGCGTTCGGCGCGGATTTGGAAAAAGTCGTGCCGATTTTGGATACAAACGGCAGCGACTCGTCGATTTTGGACAATGCGTTTGAATTTTTCGTTCTCGCTGGCCGGAAGCCGGCTCATGTCGCCATGATGCTCATTCCGGAACCGTGGTTTTGGGATGAGCAGATGGACGGGGCGAAAAAGGCGTTTTACGAGTACCACAGCTGTCTCATGGAGCCGTGGGACGGACCGACGGCGATTTCGTTCACCGACGGCAAGCAAATCGGCGCCATTTTGGACCGAAACGGTTTGCGTCCGGCCCGCTATTACGTCACCAAAGACGACTACATTATTTTCTCATCCGAAGTCGGCGTCATCGATGTTGACCCGAACAACATTTTATATAAAGAGCGGCTGAGCCCGGGGAAAATGCTGTTGGTTGACCTCGAGCAAGGGCGCATCATCTCCGACCAGGAAATCAAGGAAGAAATGGCTCATGAAAAGCCATATCGCCAATGGATCAACGAGCAAATGATCACGCTTGGCGATCTGGAAATTCCGGAGGACGTCGAAGCGCCGAAGCAGCTTGTCAAGCTGCAAAAAGCGTTCGGCTACACGTTTGAAGATGTGGAAAAAACGATTTTGCCGATGGCGACGGAGGGGAAAGATCCGACGGGGGCGATGGGCATGGATGCGCCGCTTGCCGTGCTGTCCGAGCGGCCGCAAAGCTTGTTCAACTACTTCAAGCAGCTGTTCGCCCAAGTGACAAATCCGCCGATTGACGCCATCCGCGAATATGTCGTCACGTCAACGATGACGCTGCTCGGCAAAGAAGGGAACATTTTGCATCCGGACGCCAAAGCGGCGCGGCGCATTCGCCTTGAGACGCCGTTGTTGACGAACGAAGAACTGGCGGCGTTAAAAGCGAATCCACACCCGGAATTTGCGTGCGCGGTGTTGCCGACCTTGTTTACCGCCGATTTGAAAACGGCGCTTGATGAGCTGTTTGCCAAAGCGGATGAAGCCATTGCAAACGGCGCGGCGCTTCTCGTGTTGTCCGACCGCGGCGTTGATGAAACGCATGTGGCGATTCCGGTGTTGCTGGCGGTAAGCGGGCTTCATCAACACCTCGTCCGCAACGGGATGCGCACGAACGTCAGCCTGCTGGTCGAAAGCGGCGAAGCACGTGAAGTGCATCATTTTGCGGCGCTCATCGGCTACGGGGCCGATGCCATCAACCCATATTTGGCGCTCGAGACGATCCGCCAGGCGTCAGAAAACGGCACGATCGCCTTGTCGTACCGGGAAGCGGCGAAAACATACATCAAGGCGGCTGTTGACGGCGTCGTCAAAGTGATGTCGAAAATGGGCATTTCGACGGTGCAAAGCTACCGCGGCGCGCAAATTTTTGAAGCGGTCGGCATCGGCGACGATGTCATTGAGGAATACTTCACCGGCACGGCGTCGCAAATCGGCGGCATCGGGCTTGCGGAAATTGCGAAAGAAGCGAAAATGCGCCACGAAGCCGCTTTTGGAGCGCGGCATGAAGACGATGTGCTCGATGCGGGCAGCGAGCTGCAATGGCGGCGCAACGGCGAACATCACGCGTTCAACCCAAAGACGATCCATTTGCTGCAGTGGGCGTGCCGGAAAAACGACTACAATTTGTATAAACAATATTCCAAACTGGCGAATGAAGAACAGTTGACGTTTTTGCGCAACTTGTTCGACTTCGATTCGAAGCGCCCTCCGGTGCCGATTGACGAAGTCGAGCCGGTTGAATCGATCGTCCGCCGCTTTAAAACCGGCGCGATGTCGTTCGGCTCGATCAGCCAAGAGGCGCATGAGGCGCTGGCGATCGCCATGAACCGAATCGGCGGAAAAAGCAACAGCGGTGAGGGCGGCGAAGATCCAGCCCGCTACGTGAAAGACGAAAACGGCGACTGGCGCCGCAGCGCGATTAAACAAGTCGCGTCCGGACGTTTTGGCGTAAAAAGCCATTATTTGGTCAATGCCGATGAATTGCAAATCAAAATGGCCCAAGGAGCAAAACCAGGCGAAGGCGGCCAGCTTCCGGCCAATAAAGTGTATCCGTGGGTCGGCAAAGTGCGCGGCTCAACGCCGGGAGTCGAGCTCATTTCCCCGCCGCCGCACCATGACATTTACTCGATTGAAGATTTGGCCCAACTCATTTATGATTTGAAAAACGCCAACAAAGATGCGCGCATCAGCGTCAAGCTCGTCGCCAAGGCCGGCGTCGGCACAATCGCGGCTGGCGTGGCGAAAGGGAACGCCGATGTCATCGTCATTAGCGGCTATGACGGCGGCACGGGGGCGTCGCCCAAAACGAGCATCAAGCATGCCGGCTTGCCGTGGGAGCTCGGATTGGCGGAAACGCATCAGACGCTCATGTTGAATGGTTTGCGAGACCGCGTCGTCTTGGAAACGGACGGAAAATTGATGACAGGACGCGATGTTGTCATGGCCGCTTTGTTCGGCGCTGAAGAGTTTGGGTTTGCGACGGCTCCGCTTGTCGTCTTAGGCTGTGTCATGATGCGCGTCTGTCATTTGGATACGTGTCCGGTCGGCGTGGCGACGCAAAATCCGGAGCTGCGCAAGAAATTTACCGGCGAGCCGGACCATGTCGTCAATTTCATGTATTTCGTCGCTCAGGAAGTGCGGGAAATGATGGCGGAACTCGGATTCCGCACGATCGACGAAATGGTCGGCCGCGTTGACGTCTTAAAAGTGAGCGAACGGGCGAAAGCGCATTGGAAAGCGAAACATCTTGACTTGTCCCGCCTCTTGTATCAAGTCGATGGCCCGCGCACAGGCAGCAAAGGGCAAAACCATCGAATGGAAGAGACGCTCGACTATACGGAAATTTTGCCGGCGGTGCAGCCAGCGCTCGAGCGGCAGGAGCCGGTCGAACTTCACCTCGCCATCCGCAACGTCCACCGCACGGTCGGGGCGATGACAGGAAGCGAAATCTCGAAGCGCTACGGCGAGGAAGGGCTGCCGGATGATACGATCCGCCTCCATTTCACCGGATCGGCTGGGCAAAGCTTTGCAGCATTTGTGCCGAAAGGGATGACGCTTGAGCTCGTCGGCGACGCGAATGATTACGTCGGCAAAGGGCTTTCCGGCGGCAAAGTGATCGTCCGTCCGCCGCATGAGGCGCCGTTTGCCGCGGCTGACAACGTGATCATTGGCAACGTGGCGTTTTACGGGGCTACAAGCGGCGAAGCGTACATTCGCGGCCGCGCTGGGGAGCGGTTCTGCGTCCGCAACAGCGGCGTCTATGCCGTTGTTGAGGGAGTCGGCGACCATGGCTGCGAATATATGACCGGCGGCCGCGTCGTCATTCTCGGTTCGGTTGGCAAAAACTTCGCCGCCGGCATGTCCGGTGGGATCGCTTACGTTCTTGCCGATGAAGACAGCTGGAGGGAAACAGCCAACGGCGAGCTCGTTTCGTTTGAACCGCTTGCAGATGAAGCCGAAATTTTGGAAGTGCGCCGGATGATCGAAAACCATTACCGCTATACAGGAAGCCCGCGGGCCGCGTTGGTGCTCGAAGAATGGGACGCTTACGTCCGCCGCTTCGTCAAAGTCATTCCGCGCAACTATAAACTGATGATCGAGACGATCGAAACGCTCGAACAGTCCGGACTTTCGCACGAAGAAGCCGTCATGGCGGCGTTTGAAACAGTGGCAAAACAGAAAAAAGCGGCTGTCGGCGGCGTCCATCAGCTGCAAGCGGTGGCGAAGTAACGCTGTGGCTTGCGATTGGCCGCGAAGCCGCTTCGGCTCCGCGGCTTCGCGGGGCCCGCTTTTTAAACGGCCAACAGGCGGGAAGGCCGCATGAGAGAAGAGAGGATGTGTACGGAAAGAAGGAGGGGAACCATCGTGGGAAAAGCAACAGGATTTATGGAATATGCACGTGAGGAAGAGAAAAAGCGCGATCCGCTTTCCCGTCTTGATGATTGGAAAGAATACACGCAGCCATTTTCCGAAGACGTGCTGGCCCGCCAAGGCGCCCGCTGTATGGACTGCGGCACGCCGTTTTGTCATATGGGATTGGAGCTAAACGGCCTGACTTCGGGGTGTCCGGTGCACAACTTGATCCCAGAATGGAACGATTTGGTGTACCGAGGCCGCTGGAAAGAAGCGCTTGATCGTTTGCTGAAAACGAACAACTTCCCAGAATTCACCGGCCGCGTCTGCCCGGCGCCGTGCGAGGGGTCGTGCACGGTGGCGATTTCCGACCCAGCGGTGGCGATTAAAGGCATTGAACGGGCTATTATTGATAAAGGGTTTGCCGAAGGATGGGTGAAACCGCGCATTCCGAAAACGCGAACAGGGAAAAAAGTGGCCATCGTCGGCTCTGGCCCGGCTGGGCTCGCCTGTGCCGACCAACTTAACCAAGCTGGCCATTCGGTGACGGTATACGAGCGGGCGGATCGCATCGGCGGCTTGTTGATGTACGGGATTCCGAATATGAAACTGGAAAAAGAAGTGGTCGAGCGGCGGGTGCGCCTGCTCGAAGAGGAAGGCATCACGTTTATTACGAACACCGAAGTCGGCAAAGATATTACGGCTGACGAACTGCGTGCTCAGTACGACGCCGTCGTCTTGTGCATCGGTGCGCAAAAGCAACGTGACTTAACCATTGAAGGAAGGGAACTTAAAGGCGTTCACTTTGCGATGGATTATTTAACCGGTGTCACGAAAAGCTTATTAGATTCGAACTTTGCCGACGGTCAGTCCATCGATGCCAAAGATAAACATGTCATCGTGATTGGCGGCGGCGATACGGGCGCCGACTGCGTGGCGACCGCGCTGCGCCAAGGCTGCAAAAGCGTTGTCCAGTTCGGCAAACACCCAGCGTTGCCACACAAGCGCCCGGACCACAACCCGTGGCCGCAATATCCGCTCGTCTTTACGCTCGACTACGCGTACGAAGAAGCAAAAGCGAAATTCGGCGCCGACCCGCGCCAATATTGCATCCAGACGAAAAAAATCGTTGGCGATGAATACGGCCGCGTGAAAGAACTGCATACGATTCAAATGGAAAAAATCATCGATGAAAACGGCCAAGCGATCTTTAAAGAAATTCCGGGGACGGAACAAGTATGGCCGTGCGATTTGGTATTTATCGCCATCGGCTTTGAAGGTCCGGAGCAGCCGGTGTTGAAGCAGTTTGGCGTGGAAACAGTGAACAATAAAGTGAAAGCCCCTTACGGCAAATATACAACAAACATCGAGGGCGTGTTTGCCGCCGGCGACGCCCGCCGCGGCCAAAGCTTAATTGTCTGGGCCATCCACGAAGGCCGCGGGGTGGCTCGTGAAGTCGACCGGTTCCTGATGGGAGAGACGAAGCTGCCGTGGTGATCCCCTCCTCCTTAAAAAGCACCGCTTTTTAAGGAGGATTTTTTGTTTTTCTGGAAAAGAAGATATAAGGAGGAGAGTGATGCTCAACATGAATCGACGATTATGGATCACTGCGGCCATGAGTCTTGGCCTTTTTTTGCTTGTTTGGACAGGCGTGGCCTCTGGATGGACGGAGAGAATGGATGAAGAAGGGCTGCGTCTGTTCGATCATTGGAAGTGGCTTGACCCGTTTACGTTTCTTGGCAATGGAAGGACGATTGGCATCATCAGCATTATGTTTGTCATTGGTTTATGGTTTTTCCGCCGCGATGTCTACGGAATGGTGTTGGTTGTGATCGCAGTCGGCGGAGGATATGGCATCAATGAGTGGCTGAAACATGCCATCGGCCGGGCTCGACCGCCTCATGCTGAAATCGGCGGATTTAGTTTTCCAAGCGGTCACGCGATGATCGGGACGATTTACTTGTTGCTGTTGGCGTACTTTTTGGCGCAAACGCGCGCCAAGCGTGGAGAAAGGGCGGCCATTTACGGCGTGTTTGCGGCGCTGGCGCTCTTAACCGGCTTAAGTCGGTTAAGCTTGCAAGTGCATTATCCGTCTGATGTGCTGGGAGGATTTGGGCTTGGAGGTGCTTACTTGGCGGTCTGCCTTGCTCTTTATCGGATGTGGACTCATCGAGGCGGTCGTTTGTAGCTTGATAAGTTTGGGGTGTAATCAAAAAATGGTTTTTGCTCCGTGTTTATTTGATGATCAAGCCGATTCATCGGCTTGATCTGGCGTCTGATCTTGTTGAAAAGGAGAAGAAAATCTCTTTTTCTATACTATGACGTTGTGTGGGACAATGGTACAATGGGAGAAAGGAGGTGAGAAACGATGAGCCAAGCCGAACTCGTGCAAATGATGGCCGAACTGCTTGACCAAAAGCTCAATCCCATCCACGTGCGGCTCGATCGGATTGAAGGAAATGTCCGAGCGCTTCAAGAAGGGCAGGCGCGGCTGGAAGGCGAAGTGCAGGCACTCAAAGAAGGGCAAGCACGCCTCGAAGGCGAAGTGCAGGCACTCAAAGAAGGGCAGGTGCGCCTCGAAGGCGAAGTGCAGGCACTCAAAGAAGGGCAAGCACGCCTCGAAGGCGAGGTGCAAGCGCTCAAGGAAGGGCAGGCGCGTTTGGAAGATGAAGTGCAGTTGTTACAGGAGGGACAAGCCCGCTTGGAGCAGCGGCTTTACCGGGTTGAGGAGGATGTGCGCACATTAAAAGCGGATATGAACGCGGTCAAAGGCGACGTCCAAACATTGAAAGCCGACATGGATATGGTCAAAGGCGACGTCCAAACATTGAAAGCCGACATGGATATGGTCAAAGGCGACGTCCAAACATTGAAAGCCGACATGGATGCGGTCAAAGGCGATGTGCAAACATTGAAAGAAGGACAGCGACGGCTTGAAGCGAAAGTTGAACGGGTCGAAGAAAAAGTTGACAATCTCACAACAGAAATGCGGAGCCATTTTCGCCACATCGAGAACATGCTTCATAAGCATCAGGCCGCTCTTGATCTGGCTTCGCGCGAGTTCTCTACCAAGCAAGCATCTATCGATTATTTGATGAGAAAAGTGGCAGAGCATGATATGGAAATTTTCCACTTAAAAAATTGTCTCCAACCATAGTGTCCTTCACTGCAACAAGCAAAAAATCTAAAAGGCCAGTGGCAGCTAGGAAAATACGATGGAATAAGGCGTGTTTTCACTGGTCTTCTAGACAGCTTTTTCAGCATATTTTATAGAGAGAAAGATTCGAGCCACAAGGGGAGGAAGCGATATGGCGGTCCGCGTCGTGAAAACGGGGTATGCGTTGGCGTTTTTGTGCATGATTGCCGGGATGGTGTATTTTTTTGCCGCCAATTGGCCGGAGATGGGGCGAGAGGTGAAAGTCGGAATCAGCATCGGCATGATGGCGGCGTTTTACATCGCAAGCGCGGCGCTTTGGGGCCGCCGTCGTTTCTTAGGGCGTTGGATGTTGATCAGCGGAGTGTTGTCATTTGGCATTGCGTTGGCGCTGCTCGGCCAAATTTACAACTCGCATGCGGACAGTTATTGGCTGTTTCTTGTCTGGCTTGCGCCAACCGCTTTGTTGGCGCTGTTGACAAAAGAACGGGTGCTTTCCGTGATCGCGATTGGGCTGCTGCAGCTTGCGTGCTGGTTTTATTATTTTCCGTCCGCTTATCGGATTGAGTGGACGGAATGGTCTTCGTTTGGCGTGCTGTCGTTATTCGTGATCATAAACGGTGTTCTTTTTATTTTCGTTCGGACACCGCTCATCGCTTGCTTGGTTTACCTAGCCATGCAAGGTTGGCTGCTTGTGATGGACATAACCGGGTTTTCCTATGGGCGCGACGCATGGTGGCCATACGTGTATGCCGTGTTGCTCGCTGTGTTGCTTTATTATTTTCTTGTCATCGCCAAGCAGCGGTTGTATGTGTTGTTGACGAGTTTGTTTGCTGGACTGTTTTTGTTCATTCAATACATTCGCTTGCTCGCTGATCATTATGGAACATGGTTGCTTCTCATTGGGCTCGTGGCGGCTGTTGCCGTGTTGTACGGGGGCGTTGTGTTATTGCGGCGCACGGGGCTGTTTTCAGCAAAGACGAAAGCCGGGAAATGGTTTTTGGCGGCGTTTCAGGCGATTGTCACACTTGCGGCTTCCGCGTTGGCCATACAAAGTCTGCTTGGCTTGTATTTTCTTTGGACAGAGTCATGGTCGCCTTACATGCTCTTTTTCATTTCCATCTTTGGATTTGTCGTTCCCGCCTCATTGGGCCGGCATTGGAATGCGGTCGTTCGTTATACTCTGCTGGCTGTTGGTTATGGGCTCGGGGTGGCGATGGCGGGGGAGGTCTCGCGGCTGGCTCTGTTCCTCTATGCCATTGGGCTTGCGATTGGCGTCATCCGGGCATCAGACAGCGGAGTGCGCCGGTTGACGACGGCGGCGCTGACGGTCTATTTCGGGATCGCCTTAAGTTCGGCGATGGATGACGGCCGGACGGTGTTGCTCACCTTGGCTTTGGTCAACGGCGGGTTGTATGCGTATGGCCGCTTTCGCGGAACGCCGTTTCTCACTCCGCTTGTCTTGGCGTTCGGAGCGCTTGGGATCGCGACGAGCGCCGATGTATTTGCGGCTGATGGACTGTACGTGGCGTTGAATATCGTCATGGTCTTGGCGCTTGCCTTCTTTCTTTTCCGCGGTCGGCAACTGGAGCGGAAGACCGCTTGGGTGTACACGGCGCTTTATCTCGTGCTGAAATATTACGAGTTCGCCTGGAATTTGCTTCATAAATCGATCAGCTTGCTGGCGGCAGGCGTGGCGTTGCTTGCATGGACATTGTGGCTCGAGAAACGGAATGGCTTCACATGGGCTAAGGGAGTGCGCTGGGGGCGGCGCGTTTCATTGTGGACGCTCATAGTCGTGATCGCTCAATTTTCATTTTTAGGTTATACCGTGTGGCAAAAAGAGCGATTGCTGCGATATGGTGATGTCGTAAAGTTGGAACTTGAGCCGGTGGATCCGCGTTCCATGCTGCAAGGGGATTATATTCAGCTTCGGTACGATATTTCCACCATTCCGTCGCTTGATGGAAGCGGACGGGTGCAAGTTGGGCTGCGAAAAGGAGCGGATGGGGTGCATCGTTTGGCTGGCGTATATATGGTGAATGGAAACAAAAGGCCGGGATACACGCCGCAGCCTGGGGATGTGATCATCACCGGCACGTTCCACGGCCCGCAAGTCGTGTATGGCATTGAATCGTATTTCATTCCGGAAAAAACGGGGATGACACGGCAAGAGAATGTTCGGTTTGCCTATGTGCGCGTGAGCGAAAGCGGGGATGCGCTGCTCGAAGCGATCCGTGCTGAATAAAGATGGCGCGGGGAAAGCAGGAGAAACTACTCCCCAGCATACCGTTCTAACACGCGGTCGACCGCGTTGCCGTATATTTCGCCGAATAAATTGAGATGAACGAGCAAGTAAAACAGCTGGTAGAGTGGTTTTCGGTCATGATAATCAGCCGAGAGCGGCATAAGCTCGCGATAGCTTTCATAAAACCGGAGCGGAAAGCCGCCAAACAGCTCGGTAAACGCGATCTCAAACTCATGATGGCCATATAAAACAGACGGATCGATCAAATACGGCACTCCGTCTGGCCCCGGAATCCAGTTGCCGCTCCATAAATCGCCGTGCAACAGCGACGGGAAACAGTCATCCGGAAGCCATTGGTCAAGCCGCTCGAGCAGCCATTCGAGACGTTTGTGCCGCTTGGCGGGCAGGAGGCCTCTCTCCGCCGCCCGCGTCATTTGTGGTCTAAGGCGGGCGTCGCGGTAATAGTCGGGCCAGCGGCCGTACCAGCCGTTGCGCTGCGGCAGCGTCCCGATGTACGTATCGCGGTCAAGGCCAAACGCCGGGCCGCGGCATTGATGGAGGCGGGCAAGGCCGTGTCCGAGCTGTTCGGCCGTCTGCGCCGTTTCCGTTCCTTCGACCCATTCCAAGACGAGCCAGCCCCAGCCGTTCGCTTCACCAGAGCCAAAGACGCGCGGAACACGGATGGCGCCCGTTTGTCGGATCAGCTCCAATCCCGTTTGTTCAGCGGCGAAAAAATCGGCCGGCGGGAAGTGCTGCATTTTGATAAAGTACGTTTGCTTGCCGCTTTGGACGCGATAGGCGTCATTGATGTCCCCGCCTGAGACGCGGCGCCAATGGCGGATGCGGGAGTGATCGCCGATCGATTCGAGCGCCATTTGCAACATCGTTTCTTTGGTCATGGATCCACCTCCGCCAATTGCTCATTGAGCTCGGTCAGCACTTGGCCGATTTTCCGGCCGTGAATGACAGCGTCGGCGAGATCGTCCAAGTCAGTCGGCTCCCAATTGATGATGACAAGCTTCGCACCGTTTCGTTTGGCGACAAACGGCAGCTGGTTGGCCGGCGACACTTGCAGGGAGGAGCCAAGCACGAGGAATAGATCAGCCTGTTGGGCAGCCTCCCATGCTTCCGTGATGGCTTTCTCCGGCAATGGCTCGCCAAACAACACAACCGACGGGCGCAAAACTCCGCCGCATTCGCACGTCAACACACCGTGCAAATAGACAAAGCTTGGCTTTGCTTGCCCGCACCGCTGACAATGGACGGTGCGGAGCGAGCCGTGAAGTTCAATGACGCGTCGGCTTCCCGCTTCTTGATGAAAGCCATCGACATTTTGCGTTACAATCGTCTGCACGATCCCGCGCCGTTCCCAATCGGCCAACAAGCGGTGTCCGTCGTGCGGCTGGCACTGTTGCAGCGTGCGAATGCGATATTGGTAAAACTCGACGAACGATTCACGGCGATGATGCAATGCATCGATGGTGGCGAGTTCACTCGGATTGAAACGCGCCCACAGCCCGGTGCGCGGCGAACGGAAATCGGGCAGCCCGCTTTCCGTTGACATGCCGGCGCCTGTGAGCACGACAGTTCGGCGCGAGGCGGCCAGCCATGAGGTGATGGTCATTTCGTTTCCCTCCTTAACTGTCGCAACCATAGCGACTCTCATTTCCGCTGCTTCATCTCTTTCCACCAATCATTTTACTTTTCCTTTTCACTCATTTCCAGTATGATAGAAATGAAAGAAAAAAATGGACAAGGAGGCGGGAATCCATGAGCAAAAAAGTGCTGATCATTACGGGTGATGCTGTTGAGGCGCTTGAAGTATACTATCCGTATTACCGCTTGCTTGAAGAAGGTTATGAAGCGACGATTGCCGCGCCGAAGAAAAAGAAACTGCATACGGTCGTTCACGATTTTGCCGACTGGGATACGTACGTGGAAAAGCAAGGATATTTGATCGACGCCCATGCGTCGTTCGCCGAAGTCGATCCGGCGCAATACGACGGATTGGTCATTCCGGGTGGGCGCGCTCCGGAGTACATTCGCCTTGATGAGAACGTGCAACGCATCGTTCGCCATTTCTTTGAGGCGAATAAGCCGATCGCCGCGATTTGCCACGCCTCTCTCATTTTTGAAACGATGCCGGATTTGTTGAAAGGACGCAGCTTGACAGCGTATATTGCTTGCAAACCCGGTGTCGAAGCGCTCGGAGCAACGTATGTGTCTGACCATACAGTCCACGTTGACGGCAACCTTGTCTCCGCCCATGCGTGGCCGGATTTGCCGGCGTTTATGCGTGAATTTCTCCGCTTGCTTCAATAGCGGAACCGAAGCGGTTTTCCTCCAAACGGGGAAAACCGCTTTTTGTGAAAAGAACATGATGTGAGCGGCAACGTTCGTGTCTGGTTGGATGGTGAAAAACGGTGACAGTGTGCTGGTTCACTTCGTTTTTTTATTAATGTAATGGCAGCAAACGATTTCGACGGGAACGAGGGGCGTTTTTCCATCATGCCGCCAGCCGATGCAACAGAAGGAAGCCGGGCGAGCGGCCCAGCCTACAGAAACAGATTGTCACTTGTATGATGTCTTGGTAGCGCGGCCGCTCAAGCCAGTACGATATGGGCGCTAACACGATAAAAGCGACGCACCAACGGATCAACGTCAGCCAAAACGGGCCCGTTTCCGCAATGATTGACTTCCCGATGACGTAATGGCCGGCCCAAAACAAGTTGGCCAGCACGAGAAACAGCTTTTCTCTCATTCTTTTTCGCTCCTGTCTTTTACGTTTACTTCATTGTTGCTCTGATTTCCTTCTTGCATGTTGTTTTTCTGCCGTCAGCCACCCCTGTTGCTGTTTTGCCCACAGCGGAACATGAACGGCGGGAAGAATGATGCGGCCGCTCAAGACGCATGCCGTTTCGCGTTCGGCGGAAAGGTGCGTGCGTCTGCAGAAAGGGGCATGTACAATAAGGGTTGTCTTTTTCCGGTTCATAGGATAACATTTGTACCGTAAGATGATTTACTGATTTAAACAAAAATAGAGAAAAGGAAGGACGATTGGTTATGGCATTACCAGGCGGGGCAGCCATGAACATTACGATTCGTCTCCAGTTCGAAAAAGATATCGTCTCATTCAGCGATATCGCCGCCGCGATTGGCAAAGCGGGCGGGGACATTGTCGGGATTGACGTCATTTCGTCAAGCAAAGTTCACACGGTGCGCGATATTACCGTCAGCGCCCTCGATACGAAGCAGTGCGACTTGATCATTGAGGCGCTGAAAAAAATTCGCGGCGTCAAAATTGTGAACGTTTCCGACCGCACGTTTTTGATGCACATCGGGGGGAAAATTGAAACAAATTCAAAAATCCCAGTGAAAACACGCGACGACTTGTCGCGGGTGTACACGCCGGGCGTGGCGCGCGTCTGCACGGCGATTGCCGAAGATCCGCGCAAGGCGTATTCGCTGACGATTAAACGGAATACGGTCGCCGTTGTCTCGGACGGCACGGCGGTGCTTGGGCTTGGCGACATCGGTCCGTACGCGGCGATGCCAGTCATGGAAGGGAAAGCGATGCTGTTTAAGGAATTTGCCGGAGTGGACGCGTTCCCGATTTGTTTGGATACGAAAGACACGGAAGAAATCATTCAAATTGTGAAAGCGATCGCCCCGGCGTTTGGCGGCATTAACCTGGAGGACATTTCCGCCCCACGTTGTTTTGAAATTGAAAAGCGGCTGAAAGAAGAGCTGGATATTCCCGTGTTTCATGATGACCAGCATGGCACGGCGGTCGTGCTCTTGGCGGGACTGCTTAACGCGCTGAAAATCGTTGACAAAAAGCTCGAAGACATTAAAGTCGTCTTAACCGGCATCGGTGCGGCCGGCATCGCCTGCACGAAAATTTTGCTTGCGGCCGGCGTGCGCAACATTATCGGGGTCGACCGCCATGGCGCCATCCACCGCGATGAAACGTACGAAAATCCGTACTGGCAAGAGTATGCGCAACTCACGAACCCGGATAATCTGAAAGGAAGCTTGTCCGATGTCATCGCCGGCGCAGATGTATTTATCGGCGTTTCGGCTCCGGGCATTTTAAAAGTGGAAGATGTGAAAAAAATGGCGCGCGATCCGATCGTGTTTGCGATGGCCAACCCGATTCCGGAAATTGATCCGGAGCTGGCCGAACCGTACGTGCGCGTCATGGCGACCGGGCGTTCCGACTATCCGAACCAAATCAACAACGTCCTTTGCTTCCCGGGCATTTTCCGCGGGGCGCTTGACTGCCGGGCGAGAGAAATTAACGAGGAAATGAAGCTCGCTGCCGCGAAGGCGATTGCCTCTGTCGTGACGGAGGATGAATTGAACGAAACATACATCATCCCGAGCGTCTTCAACAGCAAAGTCGTCGAACGCGTCAGACAAGCGGTCGTCGAAGCGGCTTACCGCACTGGGGTGGCGCGGAAGGACAATATCCCGGTTGGCGGATATACAGGGCAGTAAAGCAAGGAATGCGATGGAACCGACGGACGGCTTCCTTTATAGGGGAAGCCGTTTTTTTTGGCTGCAGGAGCGGGTCTAACCGTGGATGCGGCGGGCTAAACCTAGTTTAGGAATAGGAAATCAAGCGCTTAAGGGGCGAAGGGCCGATGATCGACCAATATTTCCAAAAAATCAACGAACGTCTAGAACTCGTTTTAAACCATGAAAAGGACAATCTAAAAAAAGCCGCTCACGCCATAAGCGAAGCGATTCAAAACGGCGGAATCATTCAGCTATTCGGATGCGGCCATTCTCATATTTTAGCAGAGGAAGTGTTTTACCGCGCGGGCGGACTTGTCCCGGTGAAGCCGATCTTTGTCGAGCCGCTCATGCTTCACGAAGGAGCGATGCGGTCGTCCATGTTGGAGAGAATGAATGATTTCGCACAACATTTTATCGATCATGAGGATATCCGTCCTGAAGACGTATTTTTTGTGTTGTCCACATCGGGGCGCAATCCGGTTCCCATTGATGTGGCGCTGGCGGCGAAAGCAAAAGGCGCTTATACCATTGCGGTGACGTCCTTGGAATATTCCAAAAGCCAGCCCTCGCGGCATAAGAGCGGCCGGTTGCTGTATGAGGTCGTCGATCTTGTGATTGACAACCACTCCGTGAAAGGTGATGCGATTTTAGCCCACCCAAACGTTTCTGTTCCATTTGCCCCTACTTCGACCGTGATCGGCAGCGCGATTTTAAATGCGGTTTTTTCGGAAGCCATTGCCCTTATGGCGGAAAACGGAGTTGAGCCGCCTGTCTTTTTAAGCGGCAACATCGAGGGGGCGGACGAACATAACCGCCGATGGGTGGAGAAATATAAAGCACGCATTCCCGTGTTGGTCGAGGGGCATCAGCCGTAACAATACGAGGAGGCGCTCTATAGCCAACCGCCATCCGTTCTTGCTAAAATAGTAGCAAACGATGAGACGGTGGGAGATGGAGACCGATGCGTTTTGATGAACGGGTGCGGCTGTATGCCGATAAGCTGAACGACACGGACGACCAAATTGTTGACTATATGATGGAGCACCGCGAGGCACACCACCTTAAATGAAACACCACTTGCGCCGTTGGCCATGGATGCACAACAACGATTTACTGTTCAAGTCAAGCCGAACGAAGTGCAAACCGTGCTTGTCGTTGATAAAGAATAAAATGGTCATCAAAGCTGGGGCTTGCAACCCCGGCTTTTTCTGTTTGAAACAACAGGAGAAACATGATCATCTGTTTTGTAACACAGCTGTAACAATGTTAAATGAAATGGTTCAAAAAAGAGGCTGTCAACTCCCTTTTTCCTAGAAAAATGTGGGTGGCTAGAATAATAGAGGGGAAAAAGGAACGGCAATTAGTGAAAGGATGCTGCTTCCAATCGTTGCAGCTGCCGTGATGGGAAGCGAACTGGCAATGAAAACTAGCGCTTTGTTTTCCGGGTGTTGCCAGACTGCGTGTTTTTCCATTTTAGCCCAAAAATATTACAAAAAACCCGTGTTATAATGAGGGCGAAGGCAAGGGAACAACGAAATCGTTCCTCTTCGAATCTCATCGTGTAGGCATGATTGACGGACGCAATATCTCTGAAACTTTCAAATAGAGGATACAAGGAGGAATTCCGATGAAGAAAAAAACGTTAGCAACCATCGCCGCTTCGGTCGCGCTCGTCGGCGTTTCATTTGCCGCGACAACGAAAACGGAAGCAGCAGGGACGACGTGCCCGACAGCGAACGCGTATCAAGTAAAATATGTAAGCACAAACATTCAAGATTTTGAGAAATGGTTGAAACAATACTTCCCGTTTGTTTCGTTCCAATCGGCAAAACCGGCAGTGCAGCAACCAGCGGCAAAACAACCGGCGGCAGCGAAACCGCAAGCCCCGGCAACGGTCAAACAGCCAGCGACGAAACCGGCTGTGAATACGCAAGCACCGGCGAAAACGCCAGCGACGGCCCCAACAGCAGCGCCGCAAAAAGCAACTGGCTTAAACGCCTATGAGCAACAAGTCGTGGAGCTGACGAATAAAGAGCGGGCGAAATACGGCTTGCCGCCGCTTCAAGTGGACTTGGCCCTCAGCAAAGTCGCCCGCGAAAAATCGCGCGATATGGCGGTTCACAACTATTTCTCGCACAACAGCCCGACGTACGGTTCTCCATTTGAGATGATGAAAAAATTCGGCATCTCGTACACGGCTGCTGGGGAAAACATTGCCAAAGGCCAACGCACCCCGCAAGAAGTGGTCAATGCGTGGATGAACAGTGAAGGCCATCGGGCAAACATTTTGAACAAAAACTTTACGCATATCGGCGTTGGTTTTGAAGAAAATGGATATATTTGGACGCAGCAATTCATCCGCAAGTAAGAGACAAACGAAATGCAAGTCGAGGGTGTCCCAACAGGATCGGGACACCTTTTTTATATAGTCATGAAACAGGAAAAACACCCTTTTGGTTCTGCCTTTTTTATTTGAAAAATATTTCTCCGATCCCCTATCAAAATATGATATAATTTCCAAAGAAATTCGAAAGACGAAAGATTAGGGGGACAGCGGATGCGAATACGCGATTGGGACCGCAACCTAAAAGTGCGCCTGTTTGGCGAGGCGCTCATGAATACGACCTTTTGGATGTTTTTTCCGTTTATCTCGATTTATTTTGCCGATGCCTTTGGCAAAGAGACAGCGGGGCTGCTGATGATCGCTTCACACTTGTTTTCTGTCATTGCCAACTTGATGGGCGGCTATTGTGCTGATGTATTCGGACGCAAGCGTATGATGGTATTGTCCGCCTACGGTCAGGGGGCGGCGTTTTTCGTTTTCGCTTTGGCCAGCTCCCCATGGTGGTCGTCGCCGTTTGTCGGCTTTCTTTGCTTTACGTTCGCGGGCATTTGCGGGGCGTTTTATTGGCCGGCGAGCCAGGCGATGGTGTCCGATGTGGTTCCGGAGAAAGACCGGAGCGATGTGTTTGCTGTGTTTTACACATCCATCAATATTTCGGTTGTCATCGGCCCGACAATTGGCGGTCTTTTTTATGCTGAGCATCGATTTGCCTTATTGCTTTTGGCGGCATGTTCATGTTTTGCGATGGCAACACTGCTCTCCAAAACGTTGCGTGAGACAGCGCCGCTAGCCGCAGCCGGCCAACAAAGGAGAGGGACATGGCAGTCTTTTTTGCGCACGCAGTTCAAGCAGTATGCCATCATTGTCCGCGACCGTGTCTTTTTCCTGTTTATCGTTGCTGGAGTGTTGGTGGCACAAACGTTTACACAGCTTGACTTGCTGATCCCGGTATATACAAAAGAAACAGTAGAAGCCGAAACATTGGCAGGATGGACGATTGACGGCGCGAGCGCCTTTAGTTGGCTCATGGCCGAAAACGGTCTGTTGGTCGCACTATGCACGGTGGCTGTGACGCGTTGGATGTCTCGCTATTCGGAGCGGCAGGCGTTTGTCGGTTCATCTGTCTTATATGGCATCTCGATGTGGCTGTTTAGTCAAACATCCTCGCTGCTTGGATTGATCGCGGTCATGGCGCTGTTTACGCTGGCTGAGCTGATGACAGCCGGCATGCAGCAGTCGTTCATTTCCCGCTTGGCTCCAGAGGCGATGCGCGGCCAATATTTTGCGGCTGCCAGCCTTCGATTTACGATCGGGCGGATGCTGGCGCCGCTGTCGCTCGTCGCGGCGGAACGGATCGGCTATGAATGGACGTTCGTTGTCCTTGGGATGCTGGCGCTAGGAAGCGCGGCCTTATACGCCTGGATGTTTCAACAAGTCGGGCGGCGAATGGAGCGGCCGAACGCTTCGTTTTTGCGATAATGGGCGGTGCAAACGGCTATCCGTTTTTTGCTCAGGCGGGTATAATAAAAAGCGCACCGTTGTTCGTGTAACATATATTCCCTGTCTCTGACATAAAGTGGAACTAGACAGCGAGAAGGAGAGGGGAAGCGCTCATGAAACCGCGCGTGTTCGAACCGGATGCCATTGAGGGGGAAACGGGAAGCCGCGGCGGTCAGAACGGCGCCGCGGCGTTGGCGCGCAGCGAAAAGAGGCAGCAGGCGCGCGTTTTGTCTCGGGAAAAGAGGAGAAAAAAGCAATACCGTCTCATCGGCTGGCTGCTTGTCGCTATTGTCGTTCTGTGGGGGGCGAGCACGCTTCTTTGGAGCGGGTATGGGGCGTTGAAGACGGCCGCGAGCCGAGAAATGGCCATTATGCGTTTAAAAGATGCGATCGAAGACCGCAATGTGGCCGTTTTGCAGGCGATGCTGCGGGTGACGGAGGAAACCGTGCCGATCAACGAGAAAACGCTGGCGCCGTTGTTCGCGTATGTGGAACGGCACCCAGAAGCGTATGAACAGCTGGATCGGGAGTTTGCCCGTCAGCGTAAGGGCGGCCACGTGTATATTAAAGGATTGACATCTCACCCACCGGTGTTTATGATTCATGTGTTTGAGGATCGGTATGTGTTTGAGCCAGCCCTCTATTTTCTCCATGTCCGCGTCGATGATCCGGAGGCGTCGCTTGTTGTCAATGGGGTGAAAGCGGAAGAGGAGGCGACGAAAGACCCATTTGTCAAAAAAATCGGCCCGTATTTGCCGGGCGCGTACACTGTAACCATTGTCCATTCGAATGGGAAAAAGAAAACCATCCGCGTTGAGCTGTTTGGCGGCGCCCGCGTCCATGAAGTCGATATCACGAAATGAACGAATAAGCAAATACTGCTTCCACGACGGCGGTAATGACAACATCTTGCGTCTGCACAGGCGGCGCTGATGAGGAAATGCTGAGAACAGCCGGATTGTATGGCGCCGGCCGAGGCGATGACTGTTCTTTCAGTTCAATCGGTGTGTCATAAAGAGGCAAGCTGAGAGCGCGGGCGATGGCCAGCGCTTTTTCTTTGGCGTTTTTCACGGCCAATGCCAACGCTTGCTGGTAATAGGCTTGTTCGTTTGCTAGACGGAATTCCAAGCCGCGGGCGAGGTTTGCTCCATGGGCAACGGCCGCCTCGTAAATGGCGCCGGCTTTTTTAGGATCGCGGACGGTGATTTCCAGCCAATGTTCGACTTCATAGCCAGATAAAGCGGTTGTTCCGTTATGATGTTCGTATGTTGGCCGGATGGAAAACGATGTCGTTTCAATGTCTTCTATTGGAATGCCAAGCGCCTTTAATGCTTCGATGACGGCATTGGTGCGTTTGCCATTGTCAGTCAGGGCTTCTTGGATGTTGTGATGTTCTGTATGAACGCCGATTGCGATGAGGACGGTATCCGGTTTGGCGATGACGGTTCCTTGGCCAGTGATGGCCAGTGTGGGGCGAGAAGCGGCAGGGGGAGCGGGACGATGCCATGACTGCATTTCATTCCCTCCTTCCACCATTAGGCGGCTTTTTGATCCTCGTCCGCCGCTTGCCAATAGTAGACGCGCGGCAGTCCGACATAGCACCAATATTCTTTCAACAGCGAGATCACGACAAAGGAGGCAAATTGCCAGTCGATTGAATTCATCTCCATTTCTCCTTTCGATGGTTTCACTATAGCTTATTCGAAGCGGCCATTGTCCTATGCGCGCTGTCCAGTTGGCGATGAAACTTCTTTGGGCGCTTGTACGTATCATGGAATGGACATGCTATAATGAAAGAAAAGATCAAGAAGGAGAGGGACCATGAAGCAGCTGCTTCGTACGATATGGCGTTGGTTTGTCTCATGGAACGCAGGGGTCATCGTCGCGGTGATCGTATTCATTGCCGCTGATTTTCGCTTTTGGCCTTCGATTTTATCCGGAATGGGGGCGATGTGGGGGGTGTCCGCCATCATGAAAAGGCGGCATCATCGCCTGCCAGCTGATGTGTCCGCTGAGGAGCTTGTCTACGTTCGCAGTCAGCTTGGCGAAGCGCGCGCGTTATGGAAGCGGCTTCGTCGCGCTCGCTATCGGCTTCGTTCGGTGGCGATGTGGCAAACGGTTTCCCGGTTGAGTGCCATCGTCGATCGAATCATTCGTGCCATCGAGCAACAACCACATCAACTGCGCCTCGCCCAGCCGTTTTTCTTAAACGAATGGCCGACGGCGGTGGAGATGGTGGAGAAATACATTTATTTGGCGCAGCAGCCGGTGCAAAGCGCCGATATGGCAAAAGCGTTGCAGGAGACGGAAAGAGTGCTTGACGAGCTGACTTCAGTGGCTGAACGACAGTTGCTTGAGGTGTTATCGAACGACATTTGGTCGCTGCAAACGGAAGCGAAATGGCTAGAGCGATCGCTCCGACAATCGGATGGGCTTCGTCTGCCGCTGTCAAAGAAAGGAGAATGACGATGGACGAACGGAATCACGAGATGGAATCGACGGATTGGCTGCAAGGGCTGGAACGGACAAGTTCCCTTGATGAGCTGCTTGCAAAGCCGTTTTCTTCTCCGGCCCAATCGCAGCTCAAGGAGGAAGAAAAGCCGTCGCGCGCGCTTGAGGCGTTGAAGCCTGAGCATCGGGAAAAAGCGCTTGCGCTCGCCAAACAAATCGACCCGACCAACCATCAGGCCGTCTTGCAATATGGGGTGGCGGCGCAAGCCGAGCTGTCGAAGTTTTCTCATGCGATTTTGCATCATGTGCAAACGAAAGACGCTGGGCCGGTCGGCGAAGTGATCAGCGAACTGATGGCCAAAATTAAGGAGGTCAACCCCGATGACCTAATGCCGGCGAAAAAAGGGTGGCTGTCCCGCTTGTTCGGCGCAGTGGCCAAGCCGCTGCAAGAGATGGTGGCGAAATACCAAAAAATCGGCGTTGAAATTGACAAAATCGCTGATCGGCTTGAGAAGCACCGGCATTTGTTGCTTCGCGACATCATGATGCTTGAGACGCTCTATGAAAAAAACAAAGACTATTTTGAAGCGCTCAATATTTATATTGCGGCAGCGGAATACAAACTTGAAGAGCTGCGGACGAAGACGATTCCAGAAAAGCAAGCGGAAGCGGAGCGCTCCGGCGACCAAATGGCATGGCAAGAGGTGCAAGATTTGCGTCAGTTTGCCGATCGGCTTGAGAAGCGGGTGCATGACTTAAAGCTCAGCCGACAAGTGACGATCCAGACTGCGCCCCAAATCCGCATGATTCAGCATATGAACGAAACGCTTGTCGAGCGGATTCAATCGTCGATTTTGCATGCCATCCCCCTTTGGAAAAATCAAGTCGTGATTGCTTTGACGCTGTTTCGGCAACAAAGGGCGGCTGCGGCGCAAAAGCAGGTCGCTGAAACGACCAATAAGCTGTTATTGCGCAATTCGGAAATGTTAAAAACCAACAGCATTGAAATCGCCAAGGAAAACGAGCGCGGCTTGGTTGACATCGAAACATTGAAGCGAACACAAGAAAATTTGATCGCTACGCTCGAAGAAACCTTGAAAATCCAAGCGGAAGGCCGATTAAAGCGGCAGCAGGCTGAACGCGAGCTGGCGGCGATGGAAGCGGAATTGAAACAGACGCTGCTTGCGCTGAAGCGGTCGGAACCATAAGGATGGACAAGAGATCGCCCTGTTTCGGCTTGCAGCCAAGCGCTCGATGGATCTGTCCATATAGTTGTGAAAGAAAGCGAAGAACAGGTGTCTTGTGAACGAGAAGACACCCGTTTTTTTCACTTGCCATCCGTTTGGTTTTGAACGGGAGGAGGACGACTGTCAACTGAAGCGGCCGGCATCCCGGCTGTGCAGCCTCCATTTTCTTTATAGAATAGGGGGATGAGGAGGCTCTTGACCGTACCGATCATTTTCTTGTTCCGCTGGTTCACGATCTTTGTCATCCGGACGGGCGGCGCGGACGTCAAACTCTTCCGCCGCCTCCGTTTGCCATTGGCGGCCGATGAGCGGAGCGTCTTTTTCACCGTGCTCGACGATAACAAATCGCAACACATAGGCGTGAAACAGCAATTCCCCCATCGCCGCAAGCAGGGCGGAAAAAAACGCCGCGCTTAATATGGCGGCGCCGGCGATGTCATAAAACGCGCCGATGCCGATCCATACCGCTACAAACACAAGCCCAAAATTGGCGATCGTCGCTGAGACGTTGCCAAGGCGCGGCAGAATGTACAAGTCGCCGATCGCATAGGCGATAAGCGTCAGCCAAAGGCTGAACCATAGTATTTCCGCAGACGAAATACGCAAAAACAGCGGCAAAATGGCAAACATCACCGTGGCGGTCAGCAAATATTTCAGCACTAACGCAAGCAAATGTCTCATTGGGATTCGCCGCCTTTATTCTGCTGGATGGTTTGGGCCTTCCAGTTTTTTATCGCCGTATCCCGGCTGTTTTTCCCTGTCTTTGTCCGGCTGTTGTTTTTTTCGTTGCTGTTCCACGCTGTCGTTTTGCTTTGGCTGTCTCATTGGCCATCATCCTCTCTTTCCATTGTTTATCGTTAGTTTGCCGCGTTTGCCCCTATGTATGCATGCGTCACCCATAAACTTCCTCTTTTGATTTTTCGCTCTTGTTCCACACTAATCATCAAACGGCATACACAAGGAGGAATGATGGATGAAAGAAAAGAAACAGCCGCTTGAGATCACCGGCCGGCAATACGATCCGTCGGATTACGAGTCGGATTCGTTTCTCGGTGCGGCGCTCTCCGAGACGCACGAACAAGTGAGTGATGTATACGCAGAAGGAACGATTGAGGCAGCAGTCGATCATGAAAATGGCTCAGACATCCCACTTTCTCCGCGGGAGTAAGAAACGTCAAGGAGCTGTTCCTTAGCGTTTTGGTTGATGTTTGTGAAACGGGAGGGGAAAAAAGGAAAGAAAAACAGTTCGTACTTTCCCCCATCGTCGTCTATACTAGTAGTGCGCACGGCGATTCACCGATATAAGGGGGATGATCATCGTGAGATGGCAGCGGGCCTTATTGGTGTTGCTCAAAGAGCGGAAAGACCATTCCATCGCGCTGGCGATCGACACATCAAACCGTCCGGAGCGGCCAATGCTCATTCAAAACATCGTGAAGCTGTTTGAAAAGCTGCGCCCGGACACGCTGCTCGTTCAAGCGGATTTTAAAATTCGCGATGTATCTCCGGTTGGCGTGGCGACGATTCAATATTTCAAGCACGGGAAATCGTCGTACACCGAAGTGCTGGAATGGGCCGCTGCGCAAAAAATCGATACGTTGTTTTACATCACCGATGTAACCGGCTATTTTTATGAAGAACTCGAAGTCAACTATGAAGTGTTTTGGCTTGTGCCGGACGATTATATGCCGCGCGTGCCGTTTGGCAAGCCGATTCGCGTTGCGTAACACCGTGGGAATGCCCTTCGTGATGAGGGGCATTCTCCTTTTGTGAGGAAATTTAACAAAGTTTTTTCTTTAGTAACCGTTTACAATAGAAAATAGACGTTGCTCTCAGTGATTTTATGTTATATATTATGACATATAAAAGAGATAATAAATGACAAAGAGGGGGAGACGTAAATGGATGAAAAAACGTTGACGCTTGGGCTGGATGCTCTCTGGGTGATGCTCAGCGCGGTGCTTGTCATCGGCATGCAAGCAGGGTTTGCTTTGCTTGAGGCGGGATCAACGCGCATGAAAAACTCCGGGCATGTGGCTGGCAAACAAATTTTAAGCTTTGCCATCGCCTCATTGGCGTTTTGGGCGTTCGGCTTTGCCATTACGTTTGGGACTGGGAATAGCTTCATCGGGACAGAAGGATGGTTTTTAAAAGAAGGAAAAGGAACGTTTGACTCGTTGTCGTGGGCGAATGTGCCGCTCGAGCTCAAATTTTTATTCCAGCTCGGCTTTGCCGGCGTGTCGCTGGCCATCGCTTGGGGCGGCTTCGCTGAGCGGGCGAAACTGTCTGTTTATTTTCTTTTCGGAACGATTTTTACGATCGCCATTTACCCGGTGATTGGCCATTGGGTGTGGGGCGGCGGCTGGCTTGGGAAAATGGGAATGCAAGATTTCGCTGGTTCGACCGTTGTCCACTTGCAAGGCGCGATTGCGGCGCTCGTGGCTACGATTTTGCTTGGGCCGCGCATCGGCAAGTTCAATAAAGACAAGACGCCAAACGTCATTCCTGGGCATAACCAAGTATATACGGTCATTGGCGGATTGATTTTATGGATCGGCTGGTTTGGCTTTAACGCTGGCAGCACGATGGCGGTTGGCGACGGATTTTTCGGCTATGTCGCGCTGACGACGAATTTGGCCGCCGCGGCGGGAGCGGTCGCCGCGATTGTGACGGCGAAAATTTTAGTCGGCAAAGCAGACATTCCGGCAATGGTGAACGGTGTGCTCGCGGCTTTGGTTGCCATTACCGCCGCGTGCGCGTTCGTCGAACCGTGGGCGGCGGTTGTGATCGGCGCAATGGCGGGGGCGTTTACGTTCTGGACATCCATCTACTTTGAACGCAAAGGGATTGACGATCCGATTTATGCTTTTTCCGTCCATGGTGTCGCTGGCATTATTGGCACGATTTCAACCGGGTTTTTCGCCTCGCCGCGTTTAGTCGAGATCACGGGCATCGGGAAGGCTGGACTGTTTTACGGCGGCGGATTTGATCAGCTGATTGTGCAAACGGTCGGGGTGCTCGGTGCTGCGGTGTATGTCGCTGCTGTTTCGTTTGTCATCTTATATGCTATGAAGAAAACGATCGGACTGCGTGTGACGGCGGAACAAGAAATTTCAGGTCTTGATATTAGCGAGCACGGCTCTTATGGCTATCCAGAACAGCTCGATCCGGCGTATCAGCCCAAGACCCTGGCCCAGCAATAACTTGGAGGGGAAAAGGCGATGGAATTATTGGCGGCACAAGTGATCGAGCGGCTCAACCAAGCCGAGTCGGCCGCTGATCTTCGTTTTTGTCATGACGAACTGGCGCGCGAACTGCGGCGCTGTTTGGCGCTTGAACAAATGGAGCAGCTTGCAAGCGACGTCGTTTGCGTGCATGAAGCCATCCTTCGCCGCGCGTTTTTCCTTGCGGAGCGGGAGACGATGAAACAGTCGGTCGGCATTCGTCCCCCGGCGTGGTGCTGGTATGTGATGGGAAGCATCGGCCGGCGTGAGCCGACGATCTGGACGGACCAGGACCACGGCATTTTATTCGACTGTCCCGAGGAAGTGGAGGCGGATTGTTATGAATTCATCCGCCATATGGCGGCGATTGGGGTGGACATGTTGCATGAGGCTGGGTATCCCTACTGCTCCGGTTACGTGATGGCGACGAACAAGCGGTGGGCGCAGTCGGTCCGTGGTTGGGAGCAACAACTTTCTTCCTATTTCGAAAGCGGGTGGCCGAACGACATTCGCTTTTTGTTGATCGCGATGGATATGCGTCCGCTTTATGGCGAGCTGAGATTGGCTGAGGAGGGCAGGAGGATGTTGTTTTCGGCGGTGGCCAAACGGCCGCCGCTGTTGGGGCGCATGGGGGAGCACGTTCAATTTCCTCCGGTTCCGCTCGGTTGGCTGGGCAACGTGCAAACGGAGCGATGGGGGCCGCACAGCGGGGCCGTTCATATGAAACAAAGCGGCTACGTGCAGCTCACCAATGCCTTAAAATGGTTGGCCTGTTTTGCGCGCGTCCCAGCGGCGGACACGGCAGAGCGGCGGCGGGCGCTTGAGGCGGCGGGCGTATTGACGGCACCGCTTTCCACCGCCGTTTGCGAGGCGCTGTCTGTTTACTATTCGATTCGTCTCAAGTACAGCACCGAGGCGAGGGACGGGCGTGAATATGTGTTATGGCGGACGCTTGAGCGGACAGAGCAAAAGCAGCTGAAGCAAGCGATGCGCACCGCAAAACGGTTGCAGCGCTTTGTCGCCCGGCGGGTGGCTCGCATTCATGCATGAGCGGCACCGTTTTTGGCAGCGGGCGCTCCGCTTGTTGTCGCTCGGCGTTCCGCGCGAGGCATCATTCGCCTTATTTGGGCATGACCATTCGCTGCAACAGGAAACATGGCTTCGCTCGCTGCAAAAGGAAAAACAGCACATCATCGATTGGCATGACCGTTTGACTGACATTCCGTTTGTCATCATCGATATGGAAACGACCGGCTTTTCCCCGGAGCAAGGCGATGAAATTTTGGCCATGGCGGCAGCGAAAACGGTCGGAGGAGCCGTGACCGATGCGTACATGACGCTCGTCAAGCCGGAAAAGCCGATTCCGCAACACATCTCCGCCTTGACCGGCATTGAGGCGAAGGATGTGGTGTTCGCTCCGCCGCTTGCCGAGGCGCTGCGCACGTTTGTGCCGTTTATTGCCACAGGCGTTTTGGTCGGCTATCATATCGGCCATGATTTGGCGTTTTTGCGCCATGCCCTTTGGCGCCATTATCGGCAAAAATGGAGCGGACGTTTTGTCGACTTGCAGCCGATGATGACGCTGATCGGCCATTCGTGCCCGACGTTTGACGATGCGTTAGCTTGTTATGGCATTCGTTGCCCGCGCCGCCATACGGCAGATGGCGATGTTGAAGCGATGGCAAAGCTATGGGCGATCGTGCTCGATGAATTCCGCCAGCGCGGCATCGAAACATTGCATGACTTGTACGCCGCGCTCAGCCGGTGTTGATGTTGCCCAAGCTGAGAAGCCTTTGGCGATTGTCTTTGGCAGGGAAACTCAAGTTTCAACAACCTGTCTTGACCAATAAGCAATGAACGCTCGATGGAACAAAAAAAGAGGGATGGCTGCAACGAAAAAAAGCGCCAAGTTTGGCGCTTTTTTGCTGGTATTAGAGCGGCTTCGTCGGCGTCGGTTCCGCGTAGCCTTCTTTGTATTTCTCATCGATCATTTGCCGGATGTCTTTGATCGATTTTCCCTGGTCGTAAGCGGCGATCGATTCAGCGGCGATGTCGAGGCAGACACCGCATTTGGTCGCATGGTCATCCCAGACGACCGAGCCGTCTTGTTTATTTTCATAGACAAAGCAGTCGTAATTGTTCTTATGGCCGGCCGATTGCCCGCAGCCGCAATAGCAAGGGATATTCTCAAGCAGCTCGCGGTGTTCAGCAGCCTGTTGGTACAAGACAGCCATCTCTTCTTCAAACGCGCTCAAAAAGCTTGGCAAATGCTCGACCGATTTTGTCGTCTCCCGAATATCGCCGGTGGCGGTTTTCGTCATCTGCGAGTGGCTTTGTTCCTGAACGCCGTCATCGGTGCAGCTTGAGAGCAGAACGCTGAATGACAATACACATGCGGTGATGAAGGTAGAGCGTTTCACCATCTTTCTTCCTTTCCGTGCGAGGTTTGCATTTTGAATGTATCATACCGATCGATAAACAGCAACTATATAGGTGCAACCAAAGCGTTTCACATATCTTTGACAGAAAAGCCACTATCGATTTTTCGACTGTTGAGGGCAAGCCGCAGGCTTGTCCCCGTCACGCCGATCCAATGCTCAGTAAAAGCTGCAAATGTGAAAACTTCAAATTGCCTTTATCTATTTTTGCCCTTGGGAAATGGAGTTCACGAGACGAGCTGCAGGGCAGGAATGATGAAGAGGAAAAAGGCAGAAACGGCTGACCGCTTCTGCCTTTCGTTAGCGGGCGATTATTGCCCTTGCAAGAAGTATTTCTCAATATCATCCACCATCAAATGGGCCGCGAGCACGCCTCCAGCCGTGTTCCAGATCGTGTCACTCACTTTGTACACCTTGCCTTGTTTCGCGACGTTTAAGTTTTGAAAGAGCGGGTCGTTGATCCATTCTTTTTCAAGTTCACTCGCTTTGCCGTCCCCCGTCTCATATGTAAAATAGAACAGGATGTCGCCGTCCATGGCTGGGATGCGTTCTTTCGTCACGCCGGTTTCCGCAAAGTCGTTGACGTTTTGTGATTGTGGGCGGGCGAAGCCGAGTTGGTCTAAAATGACGCCGGAGAACGAGTCTTTATGGTAAATGCGCACATCGCCGGCCATAAAGCGGACGATCGAGACTTTCATGTTTAACTTGTCGCCGAGTTTCGCTTTTAAGTCTTCAATGCGCTTGTCATATTCCGCAATGATTTGTTTTCCTTTCTCTTCTTGGTTCACCGCTTTCGCATACAGCATAAAGTTGTCTTTCCAGTTGCCGCGCAGCGTTTCTGAGAACACGGTCGGGGCGATTTGTTTCAGTTGTTCGTAAATTTTTTCATGGCGCATTTTGTTGCCGATGATCAAATCCGGTTTCAAGGCGGCGATCGCTTCCACGTTTGGCTCCGATTCGAGACCGAGCTCTTTGACGCCCTCCATTTGGTCTTTAATGTGGTCGTACCACGGATCGCCCGTCCACGATTTGACGGCGCCGACCGGCTTCACGCCTAGCGCAAGAAGCGCTTCTGTTCCTTCGTTCGTCAAAATGACGACCCGTTTGGGTGTTCCTTTGATTTCGGTCGGGCCCATGGCGTGTTCAATCGTATAGCTTTCTTCCGCTTTCGGTTCCTTGTTTTTTGCCGGCTTGGCTGTTTCTTCCTGTTTTCCGCCGCAGCCCGCGAGAAGCAGGAGAGAAAGAATGAAGGCGGAAAAAAGGGTGAGATGTCGTGATCTCACTGGCCAATCCCCCTTGAAGTTTGATAATGAATTTCATTTACGTTGATTATAATAAATAAAATTGAGAATCGTTGTCAACTGTAAAATGAAAAAATGATAAAAAAATCATAAGAAAATGCGAAAAACGTTGACGATGAGATTCATTATCAAATAGACTTGACGATAGAGAGACATAAAAAAGGATGAAGCAAGGGAGATCTCAGGGATGCTGGCGACAAACCGTCAAAAAATGGTTGGCCTCATCGGTTTGCTGATTGTGCTGCTTGCCGCCATGTGGATGAGCATCGTTTGTGGATATACCGACACGAGTTGGCGGCAGGCGGTGGCGGCTCTTATCGACAATAACGGATCGAACGCTCATTTAGTCGTGGCGACGGTTCGGCTGCCGCGAGCGTTGATTGCGGCAGCCGTTGGCGCAAGCCTAGCGATGGCTGGAGCGCTCATGCAGGCGCTGACGCGAAACCCGCTCGCTTCGCCAGGCATTTTCGGCATTAACGCCGGGGCCGGTTTTTTCATTGTTGTGATGGTCACCTTTTTTTCCATTTCTTCATTGCAAATGTTGTCTTGGGTCGCATTTATGGGGGCGGCGATGGCGGCGTCGATCGTGTTTGTGATCAGCGCCGCGGGGAAGGACGGGCTGACGCCGCTCAAAATGACGCTTGCCGGCACGGCGGTCGCGGCTTTATTTGCCTCGCTGACGCAAGGAATGCTGGCGATGAATGAAAAAGCACTTGAAGAAGTGCTCTTTTGGTTGGCCGGGTCGGTCGCCGGTCGGAAGCTCGAGCTGTTGGCCGCTGTTTTTCCGTATTTGGCAGCCGCTTGGATTGGAACCTTGTTGCTGGCGCGCCATGTCAACATCTTAATGATGGGAGACGATGTAGCGAAAGGACTCGGACAGCGAACGAATTTGATCAAGGCTGCCGCCGCTCTGTTAGTCGTGCTGCTGGCTGGCGGATCGGTCGCCGTCGCCGGCCCGATCGGCTTTATCGGCATCATGGTGCCGCATATGGCGCGAGCGCTGGCCGGCGTCGACCACCGCTGGCTGCTTCCGTACTGCGCCTTGCTCGGCGGGATTTTGCTTCTTATGGCCGATATTGGGGCGCGCTACGTTCTGATGCCGCGCGAAGTGCCGGTCGGCATCGTCACCGCCTTGCTCGGCGTTCCATTTTTCATCTACATTGCCCGCAGGGGGATCGCTGCAAAATGAAAAAATACATCACGGTCCGAATGGGAAAGCACATCTCGTTTTTCTATGAAAAAAAAGCTGTTGCGGTGCTCGCCGCGCTCATAGCAGCAGCCGTCTTCCTTTTCCTTATCAGCATTGGCAGCGGCGAAATGCGCATGTCCCCGCTTGAGGCCGCTGCCGCGCTGTTTGGATACGGAGAGGAAATTCATCAGACGGTGATTGTGACGTTCCGCCTGCCGCGCGTATTGGTTGCCTGGATGGCAGGGATGGCGTTGGCTGTCGCGGGTGCCATTTTGCAAGGGATGGTGCGCAATCCGCTCGCTTCGCCGGATGTGCTCGGCATCACCGGCGGAGCGGCGGCCGCGGTCGTTGGCTTTTTGGCGCTGTTCAGCGATGAAAACAACTCTCTCACCGTCAGCATCCACTGGCTGCCGCTTGCCGCCTTTCTCGGCGCTGCGGCCGCTGCTTGGTTCGTGTATATGCTGGCGTGGAAAAACGGCCTCGCCCCGCTTCGGCTCGTGCTTGTCGGCATCGGCGTTTCTGCGCTCATGCAGGCGTTGACGACACTGTTGATGATCACAGGACCCATCTATCGGGCGAGCCAGGCGAACGTTTGGATCACTGGCAGCGTATATGGCGCATCTTGGCAGCACGTTTCGCTCATGGCGCCATGGGTCATCGGACTGCTCCTTGTGGCGATGTTGGCCGCGCGGCATGTCAATGTGCAGGAGCTGGGCGATGAGCTGGCGATTGGGCTTGGCGGCGCGGTCGAACGGCAACGGCTAGGACTTGTTTTGCTTAGCACCGCGCTCACCGGCGGCGCGGTCGCTTTCGCCGGCGGCATCGGCTTTGTCGGGCTGATGGCGCCCCATATGGCGCGCCGCCTTGTCGGTTCGGCGTTTGGCGCTCTTCTTCCGACCGCTGCGCTGTTAGGCGGTGTGTTCGTCATGGGGGCGGATTTGGCTGGGCGGCTGCTTTTGGCGCCAACGGAAATTCCGGCCGGAGTGTTTACCGCGGCGATTGGAGCACCGTATTTCATTTATTTATTGTACCGAAGTCGGAAATTATAAGGAGGGATGCGCATGCATGGGTTGCAGGCGAAAGAGTTGACGCTATCCTATGGCGAGGCGATCGTGATTGACCGGTTGCATTTGACGATTCCGAAAGGAAAAATCACGGTGTTCATCGGCGCGAACGGCTGCGGCAAGTCGACGTTGCTGCGCGCCTTGGCGCGGTTGCTAAAGCCAACAGGCGGGGTTGTGCTGCTTGATGGGAAAGAAATCGCCAAACAGCCGACAAAAGAAATCGCCCGCCGGCTCGCCATTTTGCCGCAGTCGCCTATGGCTCCGGAAGGACTGACCGTGTTGCAACTTGTGAAGCAAGGGCGCTACCCGTATCAAACGTGGTTCAAGCAATGGAGTGACGAAGATGAGCGGGCGGTTGTGCGGGCCCTAGAGGCAACTGGACTCGCCGAATTTGCCGAGCGGCCGGTCGATTCGCTTTCCGGCGGTCAGCGCCAGCGCGCATGGATTGCCATGACGCTGGCGCAAGAAACAGACATCATCTTGCTTGACGAGCCGACCACTTACTTAGATTTGGCGCATCAAATTGATATTTTGGATTTATTGTTCGAGCTCAATGCAACAGAACAGCGGACGATCGTCATGGTGCTTCACGATTTAAATTTAGCGTGCCGCTATGCGCATCATCTCGTCGCCATTCGCGACAAAACGGTGTACGCCGAAGGGAAGCCGGAGGATATCATTTCCCGCCAGCTCGTGAAAGACGTGTTTCAGATGGATTGCCAAATCTCGTACGATCCGATCTTTGGCACCCCGCTTTGCATTCCGTACGGCAAAGGGCGGCGAATTTTACAGAAAGAAGGCGTATCATGATGAGACTGCGTGAAGACGAAATGAAAACGTTGGAAACGTACCGTTTTTCAAGCAGGGCGGCTGATGTCTCGTCGTCGATGTTGTTTGCTTGGCTGCTTCATGACGACGGGCAGCTCGCGAAGTATGTCGCGCACGTCCGCACCGAGATGGGAGCGGCAAATGACGCTGTTGCGGCGTCGATGCTTGTCAAGCGCTTAAGTTTTTTGGCGCCGATGGCCTTATACGCCATGTCGGCATGGAACAAGCGGCTTGTGCTCGATCCTGAGCGAATTTGGCTTGATACGGACCGTGAAGGGGAAATGTGGATGCCGCGCTTTCGCTTTGAGCCGCCGGAAGCGGAAGTATGCGGCATCGAGCGCAGCCGCTGGCGCGAGCAAGCCGTTCGCGACGTGTTCGCCGGCTTGTTCGCTCCGCTCATCGTCCGGTTGCGGCGCCTGACGCGCATCTCGCCGCTTATTTTGTGGGAAAATGTCGCCATTTACGTGTATTGGGTGTATGAACGTTGGCTCGAGGATGAGTCGCTTGCCCCGGTCGCCGACCGGCTGCGCGATGATTTTTATTTCCTTGTTTATGACGCCGACGGCCGCCTGTTTGGCCAAAAAGACAATCCGCTTCGCCGCTTCTTTAAAGGAGCAAGCGGCATGCAGCGGACGACGTGCTGCCTGTACGTGAAAACAAATGGGGGAACGTGCTGCCAAACGTGTCCTGTTCGCGCCCGCCAACGGCAAACCGGGTGACCGGAAGGCCGCCGGCGGGCCGTTCCATATTTTTGACAAAATGTTTGCGAAATTTGTTGATTTTTGTCGTGATTTTCGTGAAAATGGAAGTGTGGACATCGCTCATTTTGGTGAAACGGCGAGGTAGCAATTGCATGGACAAATATACGGCCTTTTTCCATCACTTCACAGAAGCAGTGGTCATCTTCAATTTGCAAGGCGTGATCATTTACAACAATCCGGCTTTTGCCGGCTTGGCGCTGAGTGAAGAAGAACAGAGGACGCTTTCCGTCGAAGGACGGGCGTTGGTTGAACGGGTGAAACAGCGCTCGGTTTCCTTTTGCTGGCAGTTGCTTGACGGCTTATTGGTTGCGGGCGTGTCGCCGATCATCGGTGAAAACGGACAGACGGCCGCCGTCTTATGCGTTCTTCGCCGCCAAGCGGAGGAGAGCGGCTTGCAAGCGCGGCTTGCCGAAGCGGAACGGCGTCTGCAGCTGATTGTTGAGCATTCGAACGATTACGTGTTGATTTTTTCTCCTAATCGTGAATTGTCATACATTCCGCCGTCATGGAAGCGAAAAACAAACACGCGTCTTCCCGTGTCGTACGAAGAGGTGCTGACCTTTCTCCACCCTGATGACGCCCCGGTTGTGGCACAAAAACTGGCTGAGCTGTACGATACATACGAGACGCAATCTGCCGAATTTCGCAAGCAAGGCGAGAAAGGCGAATGGGTTTGGATGGAGGCGCAAGGGAAGGCGATCATCGATGAAGCGGGGACGCTCGATTGCGTCATTGTGACCGTGAAAAACATCAGCGAGCGGAAACGGTATGAAGAGAAGCTCCGTCAGCTTGCCTACTTTGATTCACTCACCGGCATCGCCAACCGCAGCTATTTCGAGCGGCATATTCATGAGCTGATCGTGAGTCAGACGCCGTTTGCTCTTTGTTATTTGGATTTTGACAAATTCAAATGGATCAACGATCATTTTTCCCATCAAGCCGGCGATTACTTTTTGCGCGAGGCGGTCAAGCGCGTCGAGCGGGCGTTGCGTCCCGGCGACTTTTTTGCTCGCATCGGCGGCGATGAGTTTGTTCTCTTGCTGCCAAACATCACGAAAACGGAGATGACCGCCTTGGCCGAGCAGCTTGTCAGCTCGTTTCACGAGCCGTTTTATTACGACAAACAGCTCATCCAATCGACCTTATCGATCGGCATCGCTTTTTTCCCGAAAGACAGCGATCGGATCGAGCAAGTGATGAAATACGCTGATCAAGCATTGTACGAAGTGAAAGAGCGGGGACGGAACGGCTATGCCTTTTATCGGCCGACCGAGCATCGGCAGGCGGTGATCGAGCAAGATTTGCCGTTTGCTATTATGCGCGGGCAGTTGTATTTATGCTATCAGCCGAAAGTGCAGCTCGCGAAAGGAAGAGCGATGGGGGTTGAGGCGCTGTTGCGCTGGCGCCACCCGACGCTTGGCGACATTCCGCCGCTTGATTTCATCCCGCTGGCTGAAGAGAGCGGCTTTATTTTTGAAATTACGCTCTGGGTGCTCGAACAAGCATGCCGCCAAGTGAAAGAATGGGAAGGAAAATTTCCCGGTCTGAAGCTGGCTGTCAATTTATCTCCGTTCCTGTTGAATCGTCTAGAGCTTGTCGACCATGTAAAACGCATTTTGCGCGAGACGGGGCTTGCGCCTAACCGGCTCATTTTGGAAGTGACGGAAAGCGGGTTGATGGAAAACATTGACACAGGGCGGCACATTTTAACCGAACTGCAGCGTCTCGGCGTACAGGCGGCGATCGATGACTTTGGAACCGGTTTTTCATCATTGGCTTACATCCGCAATTTGCCGGTGTCGCTGTTGAAAATCGACCGCAGTTTTATTCAAGGCATTGCGGAAAATTCGAAAGATGCGACGATTGTGGATACGATCATTCATTTAGCCAAAAGTTTGGATATTGAAGTGTTGGCGGAAGGGGTCGAGACCGAGCCGCAAGTGGCGCTTCTGTCGCAAATGCATTGCGACTATGCGCAAGGGTTTTACTTCAGCCGTTCGCTTGAAGCGGAAAAGCTGCAGCAATGGCTGGAAGAACACAACCGCAACGCTTGCGGCGAACCGCCGGTGTAACCGATCTTTTCCGTTCATTCTTTTCCTCGTTTTGCCGCACACTAACATTGAGCATGGGCAAAGAGGAGGAAACGAAGATGGAATTTGCGCCAAGAAGCGTCGTGATCGACGAGTTTATCGATACGCTTGAGCCGATGATGGAAGCGTATGGCCTCGACCAAGTCGGCATTTTTGAAGAGCATGGTGAAGGCAATCGCTATTATATCGGTTATACGATCAACAAAGACGACGAGATGATCACCATTCACATGCCGTTTGTAAAAAACGAACGCGGTGAACTGGCGCTTGAGAAGCAGGAATGGACCGTTCGAAAAGACGGTCGGGAGAAAAAAGGCTTTCATTCGCTGCAAGAGGCGATGGAAGAAGTGATTCATTAACGACAAGCGGCCGGGCTCGGCCGCTTTTTCGCCATCGAAAGGGAGAGGAACATGATTGCGGAACTTCAGATCGCAGATGAGAAAACGGCCGCTATGGTGCTGCGCCTGCAGCGGCGCGCGTATGCGATCGAGGCGCAGCTCATCGGCAGCACAGCGCTTCCGCCGCCTCACGATGCGATCGCTTCTCTGCAACGATGCGGCGAGCGCTTTTTCGGCTATTTTCAAGGCGAATGGCTCGTTGGGGCGATCGCCTATGAGCGAAGCGGATCGACGCTTCACCTTTGCCGGCTGATGGTCGACCCGGATTGTTTCCGCCAAGGGATCGCCAGCGCGTTGCTCGACTTTGTCATCAAGCAAGAGCCGTCGATCAGCGAGATCGTCGTGACGACCGGAAGCGGCAACGCGCCGGCCCTTCGCTTTTACGGACGCCATGGGTTTCGTGCCATCGAGCGCATCGAAACGCCAGAAAAAATCGAGTTAACGAAACTCGTGAAACGAAGCGGATGACAAGCGGGTGTGAGTTTTCAGTTGTGCATAATGCCGATCTTGGCCATACAGATCCAATGGCAGTGCTGCCGAAAGGCGCTCAAGCAGAGATGAAAAGCGGATCTGTTGCGTTTCGCTTGCCTAAGCGGGCGGTTGAATGATCGATAGATGAATAGAGAGGAGAAGCAAACACATGGGGACAACCTTGTATTTGACCAGACATGGGGAAACGAAGTGGAACGTCGAAAAGCGGATGCAAGGATGGCAAGACTCGCCGCTCACGGAAAAAGGGCGGCAAGACGCCATGCGGCTTGGAAAGCGGCTTGAAGAGGTGGAATTGGCCGCGATTTACACAAGCACAAGCGGCCGGGCGCTGGAAACGGCTGAGCTCGTCCGCGGCGGGCGGCTCATTCCGATCTATCAAGACGAGCGGCTGCGCGAGATTCGTCTTGGCGATTGGGAAGGCAAGACGCATGACGAGATCCGGGAAATGGATCCGATCGCGTTCGACCATTTTTGGAACGCCCCCCATCTGTACGCTCCAAAGCGCGGCGAGCGGTTTTGCGACGTGCAACAGCGGGCGCTTGAAGCGGTGCGGCGCATCATCGAGCGGCACGAAGGAGAAACGGTGTTAATCGTCACTCACGCCGTCGTGCTGAAAACGCTTGTGGCGGCGTTCAAGGGCGCGCCGCTTGACCAGCTGTGGGCGCCGCCGTATATGTACGGCACGAGCGTGACGATTGTGGAGGTGAATGCGGACGTGTTTCACCTGGTTGTGGAAGGCGATGTTTCCCATCTAGAAGAAGTCAAGGAAGTATAGATAGGGAAGAAGGGTGGAGAATTGGAGGCGGCGCTGTTTCTTCGGTTCATCGCCATAATATGCGCTTGGCCAATCGGATCGGTTTCTTGCGCCATCATGCAACCTCATTCATGATTCAAGAAATGGATGAAAGCTATGAGTGGGCGCCTTTCAGTACAACGTTTGGTGAAGAACTGCTTTTTCATTGTCCAAAAAAACAGCCCCGTTTCCCTCGATCGGGAAGCGGGGCTGCGCCGTTTATACGAGCCCGAGCCATCTCGCCAGCTGTGCGGTCGTAAAGGTGACCGCAATGGCAATCGCTGTCGGCAAGGCAAAGGCGACGAACGTCCATTTTGCGCTTTTCGTTTCTTTGTAAATGTTGACGAGCGTCGTGCCGCATGGGTAGTGAAGCAGGGAAAACAGCATCATATTGAGGGCGGTGAGCCACGTCCAGCCGTGGTCGAGCAAAAGTTGTTTAAGAGAATGCAGACCATCGGCTTCGATGAGCGCCCCCGCGGATAAATAGCCCATCAGCAAAATCGGCACGACAATTTCATTGGCTGGCAAGCCTAAAATGAACGCCATCAAAATGTAGCCATCCAATCCCAATGATTGGGCAAATGGGTCAAGCCGGTGGGCGAAAGCGGCCAGCGCGGTTGTGTCGCCGATATGAAGATTGGCGAGAATCCATGTGATGACGCCGGCTGGCGCCGCAACGGTGACCGCCCGTTTCAGTACATAGAGTGATTTGTCGAGGGTGGCCCGGATGATCGTCTCCATGATTTTCGGGCGCCGGTACGGCGGCAGCTCCAGCGTGTAATGGGTCGGAATGCCGCGCAAGGCCGTCTTGGATAAGACCCATGAAACGGTCAACGTGACGACGATGCCAAACAACACCATGGCGACGACCACACCCGCTGTCATGAATGTGTTCCATCCGCCTGTATAGCCGGCTGCCATAAATAAGGAAGAAAGCAAAATCAGCGTTGGCCAACGTCCGTTGCACGGGACGAAGTTGTTCGTCAAAATCGCGAGCATCCGCTCGCGCGGCGATTCGATAATGCGCGTCGACATGATGGCCGCCGCGTTGCAGCCGAAGCCCATGGCCATCGTCAGCGATTGTTTGCCATGCGCCCCCGCTTTTTGAAACAAGCGATCCATGTTGAAGGCGACACGGGGCAAGTAGCCGTAGTTTTCGAGCAACGCGAATACGGGAAAGAAAATCGCCATCGGCGGCAGCATCACGCTGACAACCCAAGCTGTGCCTCGGTATAGACCAAGCACAAGGAGGCCGTGCAGCCAGTCGGGGGCGTGCATCGCTTGAAACGCCATGGTGAGATACGTTTCGATCGTTCCGAACAAGCGGGCGAGCGAATCGGAAAATACGTTGGCGCCGGCGATTGTCATGTACAGGACAGCGGCAAGCAGCGCCAGCATAATCGGAAATCCCCACTGCTTCGACGTGACGATGCGGTCAATTTGTTCTGTTCGATCGCGTTTTGCGGCCGCTGTATGCGTGACACATTCTTGAGAAAGCGCAGCTGACGTTTGGAAAATGGCAGAAACGATCTGTTCACGCGTGTCAGCCGGTGCTAATGACTTGGCTTCTTTCATGAGCTGGTCAAACTGATTTGACAGATCCGCAGCAGGCATACGCGTTCCCCTCCTTGATCAATCGTTGCGGCGGTTGTTTCAGCGCTTGAAGCAGCGATGCATCACCGTCAAGGAGACGAAGAGCGATCCAGCGAGCAGGATGCGTGTCACCCATCAGTTCCTTGACAAGGGGCAAGAGCTTGGCAATGCCTCGTTCGATTTCCGGACTGTACCGGATGGAAAGCGGGGTGGTGTGAATGCGTCCATGCGCCATGGCATCCACCGTATCAAGCAGTGCATCGATTCCTTCCCGGTTGCGGGCCGAGATCGGCACGACCGGCACACCGAGTTTGGCAGCCAATTTTTTTGTGTTGATATGAATGCCTTTCTTTTTCGCTTCATCCATCAAATTGATGGCGACAATGACCCGGTCGGTCATTTCCAATACTTGAAGCGCTAGATTCAAGTTGCGTTCTAATGCCGTCGCGTCGACGACAACGACCGTGACGTCAGGACGTTGAAACAGGAGAAAATCGCGCGCCACCTCTTCATCGGCTGAATTGGAATAGAGCGAATACGTTCCTGGCAAGTCGACGATCCGGTACAATGCGCCGCGGTGGCGGCATTCTCCTTCCGCATGAGTGACCGTTTTCCCGGGCCAGTTGCCGGTATGTTGGCGCAGGCCCGTTAAGACGTTGAACAACGTGCTCTTGCCGGTGTTCGGATTTCCCATTAGGGCAACTGTATACGTCCTATCAGTCATGGTGGATCTTCTCCCCGTAAATATAGTCGCTTTCTTCTTTCCTTAATGCGATCGTCGTTCCACAAACGCGATAGGCGGTCGGGTCGCCAAGCGGGCTTCTTTGTCCCACCTTCACTTCCCCGCCGGGTACAAATCCCAAATCAAGCAACCGCCTTTTTAACACAGGATCAGGAACATCAACCTTTTCGATGCGAAATCGATCGCCTGGTTTCGTATCGGAGAGGCGGCAGTATTTTGCTGGTGCCATAAAAGTTTCCCTCCGGTTAATATTTTTTACTAAAGACATTTTTTTTGCCTAGACCAACTTTTGAATTTATCATATTCCAGTTGCCTCGCTGTTGTCAACAAATTTGTTTCCTCTTTTTCTGACAGAGTTGTCGAACCAACAACTATTCAAAACAGTAGGAAATCATGTTATCATATGAATAGTCTGAACTCATGATGAACAGAAAGGCGGTGACGGCGTCCATTGACGCGCGATGAAATGAAAGCGATTACGGAAGGGACGATTCTTTGGCAGCCGACGGAGGAACAAATCAAGAGCTCCAACCTTTATCGATATATGGATTGGTTGAGAGAACAGAAAGGGCTCTCCTTCTCTTCATACCGCGAGCTGTGGACATGGTCGGTGGAGGAGCTTGAGTCATTTTGGGGAACGGTTTGGGAATATTGTGATGTTCAGGCGACAACGCCGTATGAATGTGTGCTGCGTGAACGGAAGATGCCGGGGGCGGAATGGTTTCCAGGTGCCACGCTCAACTATGCGAAACATATTTTCCGGCATGCGCGCGCCGACCGCTCGGCCATCATTTTCCGTTCAGAGCACGTGCCGTACCGGGAAGTGTCATGGCAGGAGCTCGGCGAAAAAACGGCAGCGATCGCCAAAGCATTGCGAGCGATGGGAGTGAAGCGCGGCGACCGCGTTGTCGCGTATATGCCGAATATCCCTGAGACGGTGATGGCGTTTTTGGCGTGCGCCTCGATTGGCGCCATTTGGTCCAGCTGCTCGCCGGATTTTGGCGCTGGCAGCGTCATTGACCGGTTCGCGCAAATCGAGCCGACTGTCTTGTTTGCCGTCGACGGCTGCCAATACAACGGCAAAGAATTTGACAAAATGCCGGTCGTATCGGAATTGCGCGCCAAATTGCCGTCATTGAAAAAGACGGTGCTGCTTCCGTATTGGCGCGGGCAGATGGAAGCACCGGATGAGGGCGTTGTGCTGTGGGATGATGTCGTGGCGGACAAGGCGGAGCTCGTCTATGAAGACGTTCCGTTTGACCATCCGCTTTGGATTTTGTATTCTTCGGGAACGACCGGTTTGCCGAAGCCGATCGTCCAAGGGCATGGCGGCATTTTGCTTGAGCATTTAAAAGCGCTCACGATTGCGGAAAACTTGACGAAAGACAGCACGTTTTTCTGGTTTACAACGACCGGGTGGATGATGTGGAACTTTTTGATCGGCGGGTTGCTTGCCGGCTCGACCATCGTGCTTTATGACGGCAGCCCGACGTACCCGGATGGCAATGTCTTATGGGATCTTGCGGAGAAAGCAGGCATCACCCATTTTGGCACAAGCGCGGCGTTTATCAACATCTGCATGAAGCTCGGCCTGAAGCCGAAAGAGCAATTTGACTTGTCAAAGCTCGAGGCCGTGCTCTCGACCGGTTCTCCGCTGACGGTCGAGGGGTTCGCCTGGGTGTATGAAAACGTGAAAGAGGATATTTGCCTGGCATCATGCAGCGGGGGAACGGATGTGTGCACCGCGTTTGTCGTCGGCTCCCCCATTTTGCCGGTGCGCGCCGGCGTCCTCTCGTGCCGCGCGTTGGGCGCGGATGTGCAGGCGTTTGACGAAAGCGGCCGGCCGCTTGTCAATGAAGTCGGTGAACTTGTCATCACGAAGCCGATGCCGTCGATGCCGCTCTTTTTCTGGAACGATCCAGACGGCGAACGGTATCGGAACAGCTATTTTGACACGTACCCGGGCGTCTGGAAGCACGGCGACTGGATTAAAATTGACGAACAAGGGGGATGCGTCATTTACGGACGCTCCGACTCGACGATCAACCGCGCCGGCGTCCGCATGGGCACGAGCGAAATTTACCGTGCGGTCGAAGCGGTCGACGGGGTGTTCGAAAGCCTCATTGTTGATTTGGAAATGATGGGTAAGCAGTCGTTTATGCCGCTGTTTGTCGTCCTCAAGCCGGGCGCAGTGCTCGATGACGAGCTGAAAGAGCGCATCCGCCAATCGATCCGGCAACACGTCTCGCCGCGCTTTGTTCCAGATGAAATTTACGAGGTGAAGCAAATTCCGAAAACGCTAAACGGCAAGAAAATGGAGATTCCGATCCGCAAGCTGCTCTTAGGCTTCCCGCTCGAAAAGGCGGTCAATCCAGGCTCGATGGCCAATCCGGAGGCGCTCGACTTTTTCCTCGAGCTGGCGAAGACGCAAATAAGCTGAAGTCCCTTTTTGGAAGCGTGCGAAAGGTTGTTATTAAGTGGTGACGCTTAATAATAACCTTTCTCGTATTCGTGATGGATATAAGCGGAAGAAGTCGTGGGCATTACAGAAAGAAAGCGGACTAGGCTAGTTTGGAACCTTATTGTTGATGGAGGAACAAATGACGGTGAAAGGGATGTTAGGTCGATGAGCCGAGATGTGGTGTCTTTTTCATCCTATTTCGCGCAGGAGACTCCCGCTTCAACGACCAAAGGAAGTAAGTGGGAGAGGAATGCGCGTTCCCCCTTTCTTTTGTGTATGATCGAATAAAGGCGTGGAGAAAACCGTTCAATAAAGGCACTCCAATAACGGCTGCTCGATGGATGGAGTGGGTTGCAGGAAACGTTGCAACCGTCAAACATCGAGCGTAGGTCTGTCTGTTGTGTGTGGAAGCCAAGTACTGCCAACAGACACACCGAGAGAATCGGTAACGATGCAGGCATGACCGGCGTCGTTGGGCAGCGGTCAACCTGCCCCCTGATGCAACCCCAAGTCAAGGAAGGAGGACGACGTCCGTTTGCACTTCTGGGGAGTTGCAAGCCCCCACTTCAAGCGTTAGCGAAGTAGGGGTAGTTGACGATGGGAAAGTCCGAAAGATTTGTTTGAGAGAATCTTTCGGACTTTATTTACAGCGACGATGTTGGGAGGTTTTAGTATGACGTAAGCGAGGAAGTATGTGTTGGATGATGGCTGTGTTCACATAGGATATGGCACAGGCGTGAAACATCGAAGAGGTTAACGAAATGAACCGTACTGACGTCTAGTACATATTGAGCGCCGTCTTGATCCGCTTGATCTCTTTTTTGTTTTCAAACAGCTCTTCGACCAAAATTTTTTGGCCGTTGGCGACGTCGCTGAGCCGTTTGTCCATGTCGAATACTTGCTGGCTTAATTGGCTGAGTTGTTCATTGGTTTGCTGCACTTGTTTGGTGAGTTGCTCGACTTGCACATGGGTTTGCTGTACTTGGTGGTTCAGCTGCTGCACTTGGCTGTTAAGGTGTTGGACTTGTTGGCCAAGTTGTTGGACTTTCTCGTTTGTTTGCTGCACCTGCTCGCCAAGTTGCTGTACTTGTCCATTTGTTTGTTGCAGCTGGTCGGCGAGTTCTTTAATCGCTTGCCAAATCATTTCATTTGAGATCGCTCCCATTCGACAATCTCCTTTCCGGTTCGATTCTCCTTCTATTATACATGGCGAAAGCAAGAGATGATAGAAGAAAGATGACGAAACGTTTTTCTTTGCGGCGCGCCCCCTCGGTGTGATATACAAAAGAGTGTCAACAGTACACTATTGGAGGATGGGCACTGTGATCCGTGTCAGCCATTTGCATAAATCGTTCCGCGTCCATCGCCGCGATGCGGGATGGCTTGAGGCGGTGCGCCATTTGTGGCGGCGCGACTACCGCGTCATTGAGGCGGTGAAGGACGTTTCGTTTACGATTGAAAAAGGGGAAATCGTCGGCTTTTTAGGGCCAAACGGGGCGGGGAAAACGACGACGATGAAAATGTTGGCCGGCCTGTTGCATCCGACGTCAGGGGAGATTACGGTCGGCGGGTTTGTGCCGTTTGAGCAAAAGCCGGAGTTTAAAAAAATGATGAGCTTGGTGATGGGGCAAAAAAGCCAGCTTATTTGGGACATTCCGCCGTTGGAGACGTTTTTGGTCAATAAAGCGATTTATGACATCGACGATCGGTTGTTCCGCCAGACGCTCGAGGAATTGACGGAGCTGCTCGACTTGGCGCCGCTTCTTGACAAGCCGACGCGCAGCTTGTCGCTTGGCCAACGGATGCGCTGCGAGCTGGCGGCCGCGCTGTTGCATCGGCCGCACGTGTTGTTTTTGGATGAGCCGACGATCGGGCTGGACGTCCATACGCAGGAAAACGTGCGCCGCTTTATCGTCGACTACAATCGGGAACACGAGACGACGATTTTGTTGACGTCGCACTATATGGGGGATGTCGCGGCGCTTTGCGACCGGGTGATGATCATTAACTACGGGCGATTGATTTACGACGGGGATTTGTCGGTGCTGACGGAGAAGCTGGCGCCGTACAAGCGGCTTGAGGTTCGGTTTTCTCGGCTGCCGAATGTCGATTGGAGCGAGTACGGCGAAGTGGCGGAAATGGAAGAAGGAACCGTCGTGTTGCGGGTGGCGCGTGAGGCGGCGGCGGAGACAGCAGCGCGGTTGTTGGAACGGTTTGATGTCCGCGATATCAACATCGAAGATCCGCCGCTTGAAGAAGTGATTGCGCGCGCGTTTTGGGAGGAGCGTGTATGATTCGCAAATATATTGCGTTGTTGCGGATGAAATACATCGAAATGCTCGCGTATCGACTCGCGACGTTCGTCTGGATGACGGGCGCGATCACGCAGCCGCTCATTACGATGTTTGTCTGGATGAACATTCATCCGGAAGAGAGCGGGTCGTTTCTGTTCTATTTTATGGCAGTCATTTTTGTCGAGCGGATGACGAGCGCGTGGGATGTATGGGAGCTCGACCGTGAAATCCGCGAAGGGACGTTTTCGAATTTGCTGCTTAGGCCGCTTCATCCGATCCATTGGGCGATTGCGGAAAACATCGTCTACAAATGGCTGTTTGCCGTCATTTTAGCGCCGGTTTGGCTGGTGGGGGCGGTGTTTTGGCCGGCGCTTCGCCCGCATATGACGGCAGGGCAAGCGGTGCTGTTTTTGGCGGCGGTCGTGTTGGGTGCGGCGCTTCGCTTTTTGTTGAGCTACTCATGCGGGCTGCTGGCATTTTGGGTCACAAAGGTGGCGGCGGTGTACGGCGTGATCGATGTCATTTCGTTGTTTTTATCGGGCAGAATTGCGCCGCTTGAGATGCTTCCGCCGGTGCTTCGCGAATGGAGCGAGTGGCTGCCGTTCCGCTATATGATCAGTTTTCCGATCGAAATCGCCACGGGGGTGGCAGGCGGCGAAGAAATGGTGCGCGGCTTTGCGATTGCGGCAGGGTGGATGGCCGTGTTTGTCGTGGCTTTGCAGTGGCTTTGGAAAGCAGGAATGCGAAAAAATCAGGCGGTAGGTGGGTGAATATGCGACGGTATGGACGAGTGTTCCGCGAGTTTTTCCGCGCTTGTTTGGTCGAGGAATTGGAATATCGAAGCGAATTTTTCGGCAATTTCATCGCCAGTTTTTTTGGCCTCGGCATCGCCCTGCTTACGATCCATATCTTTTTTTATCAGACGGACCGCTTAGGCGGCTGGACGTATGGGGAAGTGCTTGTGCTGCTTGGCGTCTTTAATGCGTTGCGCGGATTCATTGACTTTGCGCTTCGCCCGAACATGCCGCGGCTGCTTGAGCATGTCCGGCGCGGCACGCTCGATTATATTTTGACGAAACCGGTCGACAGCATGTTTTACGTCAGCTTCCGCCATCTTGTCTTTTGGCGGCTGATCGATGTAGCGCTTGGCCTCGGCGTCATCGGCTACGGCTTGTATGTCGAACGCTACGTGCCGTCGGCGGCGGACGTCTTGATGTTTTTCGTCGTGATGACCGCGTCACTCTTGCTTATTTATTCGTTATGGATGATGCTCATGACGACGTCGTTTTGGGTGGTGCGCATTGATGATTTGTCGTTTATTTTCGACTCGTTTTTTGACACGGCCCGCTTCCCGGGCAGCATGTACCGCGGCGCGGTGCGCTTCGTGATTACGTATGTTCTGCCGGCGGTGTTGATCACCAATACGCCGGCTTTGGCGCTGCTTGGGAAATGGAGCATGGCTGCGGTGCTGGCGGCTTTGGCTGTGGCTATGCTCTTTTTATGGGCTTCCCGCCGCTTTTGGCGGTTTGCCTTGCGCTTTTACACCGGAGCGGGCGGGTGAGAGGAAAAGCCTTCTTAGACGAGGGCTTTTTTTCTTTGGTCAATCACTGTTTCGCCTGCATCTCGACAGTGGTCGGTCAGCGGGGGTGGCGAGCGGCGCATCGTTCGTGGCCGGCTTGTGCAGATGGTTTGAGACGTGTTAGGTTGCGCATGAACTTAGAAGGCTCGTAAAAAAGCGGCCGTTTTTGCCGGACTCGTTGCTTTTGGCTGAAGGGGAAGCGTTGTTTTGGCAAAATGTTCACCCCGATTTTTCAAGGGTCGATCTATAATGGAAGGCCGTACTCCCGCTTCTTTGCGTTCCTACTCGTTGACTTTTACGTCAACGTCAATTAAAATAAAATTCAGAATATTACTTCTAGAAAAGGGATGGCTATGCACTATTTCACCATTTCCGATTTGGCGCACGAGTTTGATGTGAGCACCCGGACGATCCGCTATTATGAAGAACGCGGATTGCTTTCCCCGATTCGGACCGAGTCAGGGCAGCGGCTGTACACGAAAAAGGAGCGGGCGAAGCTCAAGCTCATTTTGCGCGGCAAACGGTTCGGCTTTTCGCTTGACGAGATTCATGAGATGATTTCGCTGTTTGATGAGGACCGAACGGGGAAGAAACAGCTGGAAAAAACGGTCGAATACGGGCGGCGGAAATTGAAGGAGGTGAACGAGCGGATTGAGGATTTGCTGCAGCTGAAGGCGGAGATGGAAGCGCTGCTTTCCGATTTTGAACAGCGATTGCGACAATGGGAGGGATCGGATGGATGAACATTTCAGAGCTGCTTGCCCGCAATGCGAGGAAATTTCCCGACAAGACGGCGATTATCGATGGGGAAACGGAGCTTTCCTACGCCGAAGTCAACCGAACGGTCAACCGTCTGGCGTCAGCGCTCGCGCGGCTTGGCGTCGGACGCGGCGATAAAGTCGCCTTGTATATGCCCAATACCAAGGAGTTTGCCGTTTCGTACTTTGCCGTTTTGCGCCTTGGCGCCGTTGTTGTGCCGATCAACGCCCGTCTGACGGCGGCTGAGGTGCAGTATATTCTCGGCCATAGCGAGGCAAAGGCGCTGATCGCTCATGATTCGGTTCATCAAGTGCTCGCCCCGCTCGTCGGTGGAAGCGATGGAATGTGGGTGAAGACAGGGAAGGCGGGAGTCGGCTGGCTGTCGCTCGAGGAGTTGATTGATTCGGGTGATTCCGAAGAGATCGTCTGCCCAGCCAACGGAGATGATGAGGCGACGATTTTGTATACATCGGGGACAACGGGGCGGCCAAAAGGGGTGTTGTTTACGCATCGCAACGTCATGACCGTGGCGGATATGATCGTGATCGAAACGAAAATCGACCGCCAAAGCTGCCTGCTGCATCTCATGCCGCTCAGCCACTCGGCGCCGCTTCATTTGTTTTTCATAGGCGGCACGTATGTCGGCGCGACCCATGTCTTGGCTCCTTCCTTTTCCCCGGATGCCTTGCTTGAACTCGTTGAGCGCCATAAGATCACCCACTTTTTCGGCGCGCCGGTGGCGTACTTGTTGACGGCGAAGCACCCGCGCTTTGACGAATATGACCTTTCTTCGGTCCGCTGCTGGATGTACGGCGGGGCGCCGCTGTCGCGCGAGGAAGTGAAGTTTGTCGCCAGCCGTTTTGGCGCCGGGCGGATGATGGGTTTATACGGTTTGACTGAAGCGGGCCCGAACGGCACGTACTTGTCCCCTGAGGAGCATGGCGAAAAAGCGGGAAGCGTCGGCCGCTATGCCGCTCTTCATTGCGAGGTGGCCATCGTCGATGAGAACGGACAGGAGGTCGCGCCCGGCGAGGTCGGGGAGATCGTGCTGCGCGGGGAGAGCGTGATGAAAGGATACTATAAGGACGAAGAAAAAACGAACGAAGCGATCAAAGACGGCTGGCTGTACACCGGCGATTTGGCGCGCCGCGACCAAGACGGCTACATTTGGATCGTCGACCGGAAAAAAGATATCATTATTTCCGGAGGCGTCAACATTTATCCAAAGGAAGTGGAAGATGTGCTGCGGACGCATCCGGCGGTCGCGGATGTCGCTGTGATCGGCGTGCCGCATCCGGAGTGGGGCGAAACGGCAAAAGCATTTGTGGTATTAAATCAACCGCTTGAACCGCTTGCGGAGGAATGTAAGCGCTTCCTATCTGACAAGCTGGCTGGCTATAAAATTCCGCGTCTGTATGAGGCGATCGCGGAGCTGCCGCGCAATGCGACGGGAAAAGTGTTGAAACAAGTGCTGCGGGCGCGGGAGGCGGCCGCGCAAGGAAGATAAGGAGCGTTGGGGGCGGCGCAATGGGATCGCCTAGCCGTCTTGATAGAGCTCCAAAAATTGTGAGGGGAACGAAAATCGAAGAAAGGGGAGAGACGATGAAACCGCTTCGTGAAGTTGACCCGAATTTGTTGGCGAATTTGAAACGGCATTTGGATGACGAATTGTATCGATATGCGGAAGAAAAGCTCGCGTCGTTTTACGAATTTTGCTTGACGGACGTCGACCGCCGCGCTGTGCATACCGACCGCGAAGGGCAGCCGCGCCTGATCAAATATGACCGCTTTGGCAACGACATTTCTGAAGTGTGGGTGAATGAAGGATACGAGCAGACGGCAAAACAGACGTACGAAACGGGGATTGTCGGCTATGTGCACAAGCCGATTCCCGAGCTTGGGAGAAAAGGGAACTATGTTTATTCATATGCCCAAGGGTACATTTTATCCCAAGCCGAGCCCGGGTTTTATTGTCCGGTGACGCTGACGATGGCGACTGCTTATGTACTCGAGCATTTTGCCGATGAAAAGCTGAAGGCGACGTATTTGCCCCATGTCATCTCCACCGGAGAGGTCGAGCTGTATGAAGGGGCGACGTTTTTAACCGAGCGCCAAGGCGGATCGGACGTTGGCGCCAACGCGGTGCGGGCCGTGCCGTGCGGCGATCATTATCAGTTATACGGGGAAAAATATTTTGCCAGCAATGCCGGCCGTTGCGGCGTAGCGCTCGTATTGGCGCGCATCGACGGGAGCGGGCCGGGGACGAAAGGGCTGAGCTTGTTCCTTGTCCCGTGGCGCAAAGAAGATGGGACGTTAAACGGCATCTCGATTCGCCGCCTGAAAGACAAGTTAGGGGTGCGCGCCGTGCCGTCCGCCGAAGTCGTGTTTGACGGCGCCAAGGCGTATGTCATCGGCGATCCGGTGAAAGGCTTCTATTATATGATGGAAGCGCTTAATCTCTCGCGCGTCTGCAATGCGGTTGCTTCCGTCGGCATCATGAAGCGGGCGCTGGAAGAGGCGAAACAATACGCCGATCGGCGCACGGCCTTTGGCCATGTCTTGACGAATTACCCGATGGGGCGCGAGACGCTTGCCAATTTGACGGCGAGACAGGAAGTGGAAACGAGCGCCTGCTTTGACATGATCGCCTTGTTTGACCGCGTCATGGCTGCGCCGCATGAAGCGAGCGAGGCGGAGAAAGCATGGCTCAGGCTTTTGATCGCACTTCTTAAAATGCGCACCGCCGACGAAGCGATTGCCTTCAGCCATGAGGCGATTGAACTGCACGGCGGCAACGGGTATATCGAAGATTTTGTCACCCCGCGCCTGCTTCGTGACGCCCAAGTGCTGACCGTTTGGGAGGGAACGGCGAATATTTTGGCGCTCGAGGTGCTGCGTTTGATGCGCAAATACCGCATTCACGAGCGGTTCATCGCGGAGATGAAGGAGCGGCTTAGGCGGTTGACGGCCGAGGTTAGGCCGCTTGCCCGCCCGGTTGAAGAAGGGTTGAAGGAGTTGGTGGCCGCGCTCCCCCGTCTTGGCGGCCAAGCGGATGAGGTGCAGACGTTCCACGCGAAAGCGATTGCCAATCGGATGTGTGATCTGTATTTGAGCATCATCGCCCTTGAACGCGGACAGGAAAACGATCGGAATCAGCGGATCGCCGAGCTGTTTGTGCGTCATGTGTGGGAGCGCGGGCTGATCGATGAACGGATGACATCGGTGCGCGAGTTTGACTTGATCGTCAGATGCAAAGGAGCATCCGCCCCGCTTGCCCATTCGTAAGTTGGCGGCAGCGGGCCGTGGGCGAAAGGGATGTTCGTGTTGGGCGGACATCTCTTTTTTTGATTGCCAAATGAGCAATGGAACAAGTAGGATGAAAGAAAAGGGAAAAGCGATAGGGGGGAATGCGCATGGAATTGGTGCGCACGCCGCGCCGGACGAAACGGCGCGTGTGGGTTTCGGCGGCCATTGGCGTCGTGATGTTGGGGGTGCTCGTCTGTGTCGGTCTGTCCGTTTATGTCGGCTGGCAGCTGACGCATAAGCCGCGCGCGCCGATTGTCGTTACACCCAAAGACTACGGCATGGCGTATGAAAGGGCGACATTTGCAAGCAAAGATGGAAAAACGGCGCTCAAAGGCTGGATCATTCCGCCAAAAGGAGCGGCGAAAATGACGGTCATTTTTGCCCATGGATACGGCAACAACCGCGTCCAAGAAAATGTGCCGTTTTTGCCGCTCGCCAAGCGGCTCGTTGACGACGGATACCGCGTCATCTTGTTTGACTTTCGCGCGAGCGGCGAGTCGGAAGGCGATATGATTACGATCGGCGTTAAAGAGAAAGACGATCTGCTTGGCGTCATCGATTACGCGAAAAAGCACTTCGATGAGCCCATTGCCCTGTATGGTGTTTCAATGGGAGCGGCGACAGCGATCTTGGCGGCGGCGGAAGACCAAGATGTGCGCGGGGTGATTGCGGACAGCCCGTTCAGCGACCTCGAATCGTATTTGCGCGCCAATATGCCGGTGTGGACGCATCTGCCGAACGTGCCGTTTACGTATTTGATTTTGGCGATCGTTCCGGCGCTGGCCGATTTGGATTTAGGCGTGTCTTCGCCCATCCATGCCGTCGATCGTGTCGCGCCGAGGCCGATTTTGTTCATTCACAGCAAAGACGACCGTTCGATTCCGTATGAAGAAAGCGTAAAACTGTACAAAACCCATCCAGATGCGTTTCAGCTATGGCTGACGGACAAAGCGGATCATGTCAAAAGTTTCTCGTTGTACGGCGACCAATACGTGAGCCGCGTGCTTTCTTTTTTACAATCGCTTGAGTGACAAAGGCTAGAAAAATAGATTTGATCGTGTACAGCACAACAAAAACTATATATAATGAAAAATAGTGGAACAGCTCCGGCAGTTCCTTCTTTTTTGTGCCGTTTAAGAAGATGAGATGAAAACGGGAGGGGCAGCGTCCGGCCATGGACAAATACAAGGAGCATTTTTGGCGCAATATTCGTTCCAAATTGGAACAATGGGAGCGAGCAGAAACGATTACGTATGAAGATGTGCATCGGTTTTTCCATAACATTGCGGGCACGGCGGCGGTGATCGGCATGCAAGACCTTGGGGAAAAAGCGCGGCGTCTGCTGGAGCGGCTTGAGTCAGAAAGGGAACAAGCATGGACGCCTGCGGCTTTGAAGGAGCATGTGTACGAACTGATGCATTGGTATTACGATGAGACGTATCGCGACATTTCACCCCGTTTTTTACTTTCGAATACCGTCGTTGAGGAAGCGCCGTTGATGTTGATGATTGACGACGATCCCCTTTTTCTCATGTTTATGAAAGAGCAGATGGAGAAAGCAGGATGGCAGGTGGCCACCGTCGCCCAACCAGAAAAGGCAGTCGCGCAATTTTATGAGGTGAGGCCCGACTGTGTGGTGATCGATGTCCACATGAACGGCACGGACGGGCTGACGGTTCTTAAAGAATTGAAAGGAGCGCTTGGCCAACAATTCGTCCCGACGGTCATCATCAGCGGAGATCACCGAGAAGAGGTGCGGGTGCAAAGTTATGCGCTGGGTGCCGATGATTTTATGGTCAAACCATTTTCCGTATCGGAGTTTCTTATTCGTCTCCATCGCTTGCTGGAACGGAAAAAGCAGTTGGAAGAGATTTTGCTTGTTGATGAACTGACGCGCTTATACAACCGCAAATATTTGTCCGAAGCGTACCGGCAGATGGAGAACGAGCGGGAGCGGCACGGGCGGCCGTATTGCATTGCCTTGCTTGATCTCGATCATTTTAAGCAGATTAACGACCGATACGGCCATTTAGTTGGAGATGTGGTGCTGCGGGAATTTGCGTCGCTTCTCCGGGATGGGACGCGGCCGAATGATTTGGCGTTTCGGTTTGGCGGCGAGGAATTTCTTCTCTTTTTGCCGAAAACCCAGGAACAAGACGCTGCCGAAGTCATCGAGCGGCTCCGCAGCCAGTTTCGCTCCCATCCCTTTTCTTTAGGAGATGAGGTGTTTTATTGCACCTTTTCTTGTGGAATCGTAGAAGTCAATATGGGTGGAATGCCGATTGATGAATGGCTTGAGCAAGCGGACGCGGCGCTATATGCAGCCAAAGACGGCGGGCGCGATCGGACGGCGGTTGCGGGGAGAACCAGTGGTGGACAGCAACGGAAAACGGTTAAAATGGCGGTCGTTGATGATGATGTGATTGTTCGTACGATTGTGGTTGATCTTCTGGAGCATATTGCCCGGGAACGGAAGGAGCAGTATGAAGTGCAGGCGTTTGCGGATGGGTTGTCGTTTGTCGAATCATCCTGGCATGAGGACCGTTCGCCGTGTCTGGTCATTTTGGATGGGGTGATGCCGAAAATGGACGGCCTTGAAGTATTGCGCCGTCTCCGCAGCCGACGCGATGCCGCACGGTATAGAGTCATTATGTTAACCATGCGGCAAAGTGAAGAAGATATCGCGCGGGCGCTTCAGTTGGGGGCGGATGATTATATCACGAAGCCGTTTAAACGGTTGGAGCTTGAGGCGCGGGTGAGCCGGCTGCTGAAACGAATGTAGTGCTGTGTCGGACACTCTATGTCCGAATCGGGTCATTTCCGTTGGGGATTGAGGGAGAGTGGAGGAGGATTTGTCCTTGGCTGGCAAATGGCGGATATGATGAAGCAGGGGGAGGAAGAACGATTGAAACAGATTTTGATTGTTGAGGATGAAGAGGTGCTGCGCATGTTAGCAGTCGATTTGTTGACGGATGAAGGATATGAGGTGGATGAAGCTGCGGATGGGGCCGAGGCGCTTGCACGGCTGCGCGAACGCGATTATGATTTGATCGTGTTGGATTATATGCTGCCCTTTTATAGCGGCCTCGAAGTGCTTGAATCTATTGATTGCCACTGCCCGGAGAGACGTCCGAAAGTGATCATGCTGTCAGCGAAAACCGGGCCGGCTGATCAAGGGAGGGCGTGGGCTGCCGGTGTGGATTGGTTTATCGAGAAACCATATCGCCCAACCGAATTTGTAAAGAAAGTGAATGAGATATTGCATGAAACAGATGGTCATGAGCTTTCGTCGTAGCCTCTCAGCCCGATTTGTATTCTTGATGGTTGTATGTGCGGGGGTGTTTCTTGTTGGTTCGGCGTTGTTTTTGATGTATCAGCAGTCGCTCGTCCGTTCATTTGAGGCGGCGCAACAGAAGCTTGAACAAAAGGAAATGCTCACTCGCCAGCTTGATCGGGCGTTTACGCAGGCGTTTTTTGATGTGCGGGGGTATTTTGCGTTCGGACGCCCGGTGTTTAAAGAAAGCGTTTTTCAACAGCAAGAAACGATCGATCAGTTGTTGAAAGAAATGGAACCATTGGCTTCCCTCCCGGAAGATGAACGGTTTCTTCGCGATGCCCGCGATTTTTTCATCCGTTATTTCGAACAACTCGTGCCGAAGGCGGTGGAGGCGTTTGAGCGCGGCGACCGCCGGGACGTAGCGCTGATTGCCGAAAACGGCGGGACGGCGGCGGTGCAAAGTTTTCAAAAGCGAGTGGCTCGTTATCATGATGCGTTGATTGATCAAATGAAACAAGAATATGTCCGGTTTAAGCAAAAGCAACAATACAGTCAAGCTGCCTTTATCGCCTTGATCGCTATCTTGCTCGTTTTGCTGCAGCGGCTTTTGCGGCTGGCGGCGAGGCAAATCGGGCGTCCGCTGCAGCAGTTTGCCGTTGCGGCGGAACAGTTCGCCAAGCAAGGGGAAGGGGCTGAATGGCCGGCGTTTGATGAACGGGAAGATGAAATTGGCAAGCTGTCGAAAGCGTTCAAGATGATGATGGAGAGCATCCATGAAAAAGAGGGGCACTTGTTGGCGCAAAATGAAGAATTGCTTGCCCAACAAGAGGAGCTTGAGGCCCAGCAATCCGAACTGGAGCAAGCGCTGGCGATGGCGGAGCGCCGCGAGCAGGAGCTGGCGCGGCGCAATGCCCTTATTAAAGGAATGGCACAATCTCTTGATAAGAAGGAAGTATTAACCAGCATCATCGATCATTTGTGCGCCATCATGAAAGCGGAACGAGGCATCATCGTTGCGATGGATGGCGAGCAGACATATGCTTCGTTTGGATTATCAGCCATGAGCGTCCAGCGGTTTTTGCAGCAGCTGTACAACGGCCTTGAACACCGTCTGCTCGAGACGAAACGCGCATTTGCAGTGCGCCGCGAGCTGCCGATGTTTGAACGCGGTTACCATGATCGGCCGCTCCATTCGCACGATTTGTTTGTTCCCGTGTTATCGCCAGACGATGACATAGAGGCCATCATCGTCTTAAGCCGGTTTGGGGCGGCCTTTACGGATGAGGAAGCAGCTGAGGCAGAGCAGCTTGGCAAACATATTTCGATTTCTTTGCAAAAGCTCACTTTGTATGAAGAAGCCGAAAAAGACCGCCGTCTGACAGAAGAGATTTTCAATCATTTGCATGAAGGCATTCAACTTGTCGACCTTCAAGGAACAAATAGGCTTATGAACGGGCGGATGAAAGAATGGTTCGGCGCCGCCGACGACGGGTGGGACGGGATGCCGTATGCCAAATGGAAGCAGCAGCTTTGTGCGTTGGCCGTCGATGAGCGAACCCTTGGCGATTTTTTTGATCAAGCTGTGTTTGGATCAGCCGATCAGTTATCAGTTATGATGTATGAGCTAAAAGAAAAGCGGGTGGTGATGGAAGTGTATGCGGCGCCTCTTTACCGTGGGGAGGCGAAATTTGGCACGATTTTCGTTCATCGTGATGTCACCAAGCAGGCGGAAGTGGATCGAATGAAGTCTGAGCTCGTCAGCACGGTCAGCCATGAATTGCGGACGCCGCTTGCGGGCATTCTCGGTTTGGCGGAGTTGTTGCTGAACAAACCGCTTGCGCCTGAACGACAGCGCAAATATGTGAACGCGATTTATCAAGAGGCAGAGCGATTGACCGCTTTAATCAACGATTTTCTCGATGTGCAGCGCATGGAAGCCGGCCGGCAGACGTATCGTTGGGAGCCGGTTGATCTTGTTCCGATCATAGAAAAAATCATCGACGCCGAAAAAATGGGGACGGATATTCATACGTTTTCCGTCTTGGTCGAGACAAAGCGGACGATGATCCGCGGCGACAGCGAGCGGCTGCGGCAGCTGTTTGCGAACTTAGTGCATAATGCGGTGAAATATTCACCTGACGGGGGGGCGATTGAGGTGCGGGTGTATGAGCAAAAAGGTTGTCTGTGCGTCGATGTGCGAGATGAAGGGCTCGGCATCCCAGCCGAAGCGTTGCCGCACATTTTTGAAAAGTTTTTCCGCGTTGATAACTCTGATCGCCGCCGCATCGGCGGAACAGGACTCGGCTTGACGATTGTCAAAGAAATTGCGAAAGCGCACGGCGGTGAGGTAACCGTCGTTTCGGAAGAGAAAAAAGGAAGCACGTTTACGGTTCAGTTTCCTTTGGCGCCGGTGCCGCAAGAGGTGAACTGATGCTTTTTTGATTAAGCAGCCGGATTTCCCTTCCGGCTGCTTTTTTTGTAAACTGATAAGGAAAGGAATGGAATCATCTAGAAAGATGGTGAAACATTCGTTTTTGCTCCAATGCGTTGTTGACAGTTAGAAGGTGGAAGATGGTCTGCTTCTATCGAGCTAATGAGAAGAAGGGGGAAAAGCATGTGCGGACGGTTTACCTTAACGGTTGATTTGTTGGCGTTGCAGGAGCGGTTTCACTTCCGTTATCAAGGCCTGCTCGCGCCCCGGTTCAACATCGCCCCGGGTCAAGATGTGTTGGCCATCGTCACCGAGGAGGGAGAAAGAGTCGGAAAAATGATGCGCTGGGGGCTTGTGCCGTTTTGGGCGAAAGATGCCCGCATCGGCGCCAAGATGATCAACGCTCGGGCGGAAACGGTCGATGAAAAGGCGAGTTTCCGCCATGCGTTCAAACGGCGGCGCTGTTTGATTTTAGCCGATGGATTTTTCGAATGGAAAAAGGAAGGAACGAAAAAAGTGCCGTACCGGTTTACCCTCAAAACGGGCGAGCCATTTGCCTTTGCCGGACTGTGGGAGCGCTGGAAAGGGCCGAGCGGGCCGCTTGAGACGTGCACGATCATGACGACGAGGGCGAACGAGCTCATCGCCCCCATTCACGACCGGATGCCGGTCATATTGCCTCCCGAGCGGTATGACGACTGGCTTGATGCAAGCTTTGATGACAGCGAGTATTTGAAATCGTTGCTGCAGCCGTATCCGAAAGAGCAAATGCAGATGTACGAAGTTTCGCCGCTTGTCAACTCGCCAAAAAATGATGTGAGCGCTTGCATCGAGCCGGTTCACAGCCGATGAATGGGGGAATCGAATGCACCCAGTCATTTTGTTTGACGGCGACTGTTTGTTTTGCCATGCGAGTGTATATTGGATCGCCGCCCGCGACCGAAAGGCGGTGTTTCGCTTTGCCGGACAACAGAGCGCTGTCGGGCGGGTGTTGTTGGGAATGATGGGCGCGCCGGGAGGAGACACGGTCGTCCTTATTGAAGACGGCTGCTATTATGTCAAATCGGATGCCGTGTTACGCATCGGACGACGTCTAGCCTGGCCGTGGAATTGGCTGGCGGCCGTCGGATTTCTCGTTCCGCGGCTGTGGCGTGATCATATGTATGATCAGATCGCGAAACGTCGGCATCGTCTCGCGCCGAAGCACGATCATTGCCAGCTGCCGCCCCCTGAACTGCGAGCCCGTTTTCTTGATGAATTGCCGCGGTAAAGAAGGAAAACATGTTTGTTTGTCGTATTGAAAAGAGAAAGAAATGAGGGAGGGGAAATGGCATGGCGAACGAAACAAAACGGTGGCTCGAACAATGCACGGCTGCGGCGCTTGAGCAGTTCGCCGATGATTTGGCAGTCGAAGCGGAACAAAGCGAGGAAGAAGCCCGCCGTCGATTTTACGAAGGCATGGCAGTAGCAGCCAAGCTCGTGGCATTGCGGTGGGAGGGAAAATGCGCGTACATCGACGACGATTTGGTCGACAATGTGTATGAAGCGATTGCCGTCTTTTCTCTTGAAAAGCTGGAGGAGGAGTTGATGGATGAAACGCAAGCCGATTCCAGCGAGCGTTGCTCGTTTTGTCTCAAAGAAAAGCCAAGGCTGGCCAAAGGTCCGCTGGCGGCCATTTGTGACGATTGCCTGCAGTTTGGGCTGCGAGTGATCGCGGGGCAATCATGACGGAGGCGGCGGTCATCGCAAAGGCGATGGCCGTCGTTTTTCTGCATAGAAGATGAGCGGGCCGGACAGGGCGAGGAGTGCGATGACAAAAGCGATGACGCCGCTCCAATGGAAATGCGTCCAGACGTAGCCGCCGGCTGTTCCGGCAAGGCTTGACCCTAAATAAAAGAAACATCCGCCCGCAAGGCGGCAGATGTTGGTGAGATTTGAATTTGTTCGAGTAAATGCCCATCGGGGCGGTCGGCGCAACGATGACCTCTGAAAGATCTAAGTTGTATTCTTTTGCGAAGTTTCCTGGTAAAATTGTACAATTCATATATATGGGAAGAACAATCGAAAGGGGCAACGGATATGATTCCGATCGTCACGGCTGAAGAAATGTACGCCATCGATCGAGAAGTGACGGAGCGGATCGGCATCAGCGCTGATTCATTGATGGAAAACGCCGGACAGGCGCTGTTTTGGACGCTGAAGGAGCGGATTCCGCGCGCCGCCAAGGTGGCGGTGCTTGCCGGGTCGGGCAACAACGGCGGCGATGGGTTCGTCATCGCGCGCATGTTGAAAAGTTATGGCTATGAAACCGATGTCTGGCTCGTTCCGCCAAAGGAAAAGGTGAAAGGGGCGGCGCGCACGGCGCTTGAGGTGTACGAGCGGTCCGGTTATGCATGGATCGCTTATGAAGGAAAAGAGCGAGAGTTGGCGGCGCTCTTGCCGCATTATGACATCATCATTGACGCCTTGCTTGGCATCGGCGTCAAAGGGGACGTGCGCCCGCCGTACAAAGAAATCATTGAACAAGTGAACCGTTCGCCCGCGGTCGTTTATGCGATTGACGTGCCGAGCGGGGTGCCGGCGGACGGCGGGGAAGCCGGCACGGCGGTCCGCGCTGATGTCACGCTCACGATCCAATGCCCGAAACTAGGGGCGTACACGTTCCCGGCGGCCGATTATTACGGAGAGCTCACCGTCGTGGATATCGGCATTCCGCCGGCGGCGGTGCAGGCGAAGGCGGCCGCCCGGTTTGTATGGGAAATGCGCGATGTCATAAAGACGATGCCGAAGCGCCAGCAAGCGTCGCATAAAGGAACATACGGCAAGCTGCTTGTAGTCGGCGGGTCCAAGGCGATGGCCGGCGCGGTGACACTCGCCGCGAAGGCGGCGCTTCGCAGCGGGGCGGGGCTGGTGACGATCGCCGTTCCGGAAACGATGTATGAGGCGGTCGCCAACCGCGTGCCGGAGGCGATGTGTCGATTATGGCCGGCCGAGGGCGGCGCGTTTGCCGGCGCGGCCGATTGGGATGGGCTTGAGATCGATGCGATCGCGGTCGGCCCAGGGATGGGCCGGACGGAAGGGGTTCGCCGCTTGGTCAATGAGCTTGTGCGCCAGCCGGTGCCGCTTGTCATCGACGCCGATGCCTTGTTTTTTTGGGGCGACTACGCCGAGCTGGTGCGCGAACGGAGCGCGCCGACGGTGATCACGCCGCATCCGGGGGAGATGGCGCGCCTCCTTCGCCGCCCGGTCAGCGAGGTGGAACGCGACCGGTTTGGCGTGTCGAAGCGGTTGGCGATGGAATATGGCGTGTATGTCGTGTTGAAAGGGCCGTATACGATTGTGACGGCGCCGGATGGATCGCAATATGTCAACACGACCGGCAACCCGGCGTTGGCGAAAGGCGGCAGCGGCGACGTGTTGACGGGCATCGTGGCGGGGTTTTTGCTGCAGCATGAGGCGGTGCAGCCGGCGGTGAGCAATGCAGTGTTCGTGCATGGAAAGGCTGCTGATTGGCTTGTTCAACACGGTCATTCGTCCTGGGATGTATTGGCGTCGGACGTTGTGGATGCCTTGCCGGCTGTGCTTGCTTCGCTGACGTGATCAACCGGCCCATTGAAAGGGACAATGGGGGATGAACACGATTCCTGCCGGTTTGCGATGACCGGCTGGCGTATGGGCTGTATGAAATAGCCCCTTACACCGCCGGCATTTGCGAATTCTCGATCCCATTTTCAACGCTGAAGCCGTATTTGCGCCTGCGGCTGTAATGGTTGGTTTATCAGCCGACATTCAGCTTCCGCTGATCGCTGGGCTGCGACCTTTACGCGTTTGAAGCGAGAGTCTTCTTTCGAAACGATGATCAACGTTGCGGAAAGGAGGCAGTTCCATTTTTGGACAAATATTGATATCATGAATGTAGAAATAGAAGAAGGGAGAGGGGAATCGTGCCGCGATTCGTTTGGCTTGAAACGGAGGAAGAAGTGAGAAGCGCCTTTCCGGTGATGCGTGAGCTGCGCACCCATTTGGATGAGGAAACCTACACGGCGCTCGTGCGGGAAGCGCAAGAACAAGAAGGGTATCAGCTTGTGGCGTTATATGATCAGGACAAAATGGTTGCGGTTGTCGGATTCATGCCGATGATCACGCTCTATAACGGCCGCTTTATTTGGGTGTGCGATTTGGTTACCGCTTCGAGCGAACGTTCAAAAGGATATGGAAAGGCGTTGTTGTCCTATGTGCACGAGTGGGCGAGGGAGCACGGCTACGGGATTGTTTCGCTGTCGTCCGGCCTGCAACGGATAGACGCCCATCGCTTTTATGAGGAAAAAATGGAATATGCAAAAGTCAGTTATGTGTTTTCAAAACGCTTATCGAGTTGAATCCAACGGCGTCTGTTCAGCAGACGCTTTTCATTTTGGGGGTGGAAAATTGTCATACTTTTCATTATAATAAGAATATATAGGCCGTATTTTGGAATTAATATTCTGATATTCGGAATTGAGGGGCAATGATGAACAAAACGGTGTTAAAAACAAAAGAACTGCTTGATTTGTTTCTCGACTGCGAACGGTTGACTTTGCCAGAGATGGTCGAACGGCTTCAGATGCCGAAAACATCGGTATACCGGATGGCGCAGTCGCTTGTCGCGCTTGGCTTTTTGCAAAAGCGGGGCGATCACTATGAACTCGGTTTGGCATTGTTGACGTTTGGGTCGCTCGTTGCTGAGCGGCTTGATATTCGCCGGGTGGCGCTGCCGGTGATGGAGCGGCTGAAAGAAGCGACGAACGAAGCGGTGAATCTTGTCATCCGCGACGGTGATGAGGCGCTCTATATTGAAAAAGTCGAGACGTCCGAGCCGGTGCGCGTCTATACGAAAGTCGGACGGCGCGCGCCGCTGTACGCCGGCGCGTGCCCGCGCGCTTTGCTGGCCTTTATGGACGAAAAAGAGCAAGCACGCTATTTGGAACGAACAAAACTTGTCAAAATCGCCAAAAATACCGTAACGGACAAGCAGGCGTTGCGTCGGCAGTTGGAAGAAGATCGGAAACGGGGCTATACGGTCAGCTATTCTGAGCTGGAAAACTATTCGGCGGCTGTGGCTGTGCCGATTTTTAACCATGAAGGCGCGGCCATCGCCGGGCTGAGTGTCGCCGGCCCGGAACAGCGTTTTTTGCCGGATGATGTGGCGCGCATCGTTCCGTTGCTTCGGCAGGCGGCGATGGACATTTCGCGCGAACTCGGCTTTCGGAGGCAGGGATGACGGTGGAGTATACGTTGTTTCCATTATGCGAATATGCGGTGACGATCCGATTTTCAGACCACATTGACGAGGACGTGAATGACATCGTCCACCACACGACCGCCCGGCTTCAGGCCAAGCGAAAAGAAGGCATCGAGGAGATCGTGCCGGCGTTTTCGTCGCTCACCATCTACTATGATCCATTGGTGATCGATTACATCGGCATAGGCGCATGGCTAAGGAAAAACATCAGGCGGTCTGAACAAGCGGTGCAGCGTTCGGCGCGGACGGTCGTCATTCCCGTCTGTTACGGCGGCGAATTCGGTCCGGATTTGCCGGATGTCGCTCGTTTCCATGGGATGACAGAAGACGAAGTGGTAGCGCTCCATTCGGCCGGACGCTACCGAGTTTATATGATCGGCTTTTCTCCTGGATTTGCCTATTTAGGAGGATTGTCGCCGCGCTTGGCGACGCCAAGGCGGCCGGTGCCGCGCACAAAAGTGCCGGCCGGTTCGGTCGGTATCGCCGGCGGACAGACGGGCGTCTACCCGCTTGCGACGCCGGGCGGCTGGCAACTGATCGGCCGAACGCCGCTGAGGCTGTTTGACCCGCACCGAGAGAAGCCAAGTTTGCTTGCGGCTGGCGATATTGTCGTGTTTCAGCCGATTGGGGCTGATGAATTTGCACGTTGGAGCGAGGAACATGATTGATGTCATCGAGGCTGGGTTGTTTACAACCGTGCAAGATGGCGGACGTTTTGGCTACCGGCATGCCGGCGTGCCGGCGGGCGGGGTGATGGATGTGTGGGCGTATCGCCTGGCTAATGCGCTTGTCGGAAACAACGGTGATGAGGCGGTGCTTGAGGCAACGATGGCTGGACCGACGCTTCGATTCGGCGTTAAGGCCGTCGTGGCGGTATGCGGCGGCGATTTCCCGTGTACGCTCAATGGACGGCCGTTTGCCCTTTGGAAGCCGATGGCTGTCGAGCCGGGTGATGTGCTCGAAGTTGGGGTGTGCCGGACGGGGTTTCGGGCGTATATCGCTGTATCAGGCGGCATCGACGTCCCGCCCGTGATGGGCAGCCGTTCCACGTACGTTCCAGCCCAGCTTGGCGGGCTTTCTGGCCGCCCGTTGCAGCGGGGCGATGCACTGCCGGTCGGCGTTACTCACGGGCATCGTGTTATCGGCCGGATGCGTTGGGGGCTTGCTTCGGCCGCCCGCCGCTATATTGGTGGGAAAACGAAAACGGTGCGTGCGGTTCCCGGTCCGGAGTATGACGAATTTACGCCAGCGAGCCGCCGCCAGTTTTTCGCTGCCCGCTATGAGGTGACGACGCAGTCCGATCGGATCGGCTATCGGCTTTCCGGTCCAACGTTGGCGCTTGTGCGCGAGCGGGAGATGGTCTCGGAAGCGGTCGTTTTCGGCACGGTGCAAGTACCCGCGTCCGGCCAGCCGATCGTATTGATGGCGGACAGCCAGACAACCGGCGGTTACCCGCGCATCGCCCAAGTCGCGGCTGTGGATTTGCCGATTCTTGCGCAGGCTCGCCCGGGTGACTTCATCCAATTTCAGCCGATCAGGCCGGAAGAAGCGATGTGGCTTTATAGGGAACAACAGCAACGGCTGGCTCAGTGGGTTGCGGCCATTCGCCGTCAATGGGAGGGAGAACGGTGAGGACGATTGATTTGAATTGCGATTTCGGCGAAAGCTTTGGGGTGTATAGGCTTGGACAGGAAGAAATCTTATCATACGTAACTTCTGTCAACATCGCCTGTGGGTTTCACGCCGGCGACCCGCTCGTCATGCGGCGGACGGTGCAGCTCGCCATCCAGCATGGCGTTGCCATCGGCGCCCATCCGGGTTTTCCTGACTTGCTCGGGTTTGGGCGGCGGGCGATGGCGGTTTCGCCCGAAGAAGTGTATGCGTACGTTGTTTACCAAATCGGCGCACTTGTGGCTTTTGTCAAGGCGGAAGGCGGGACGATGACCCATGTGAAGCCGCATGGCGCCTTGTACAATATGGCGGCGAAAGACGCGGCGTTGGCTGAAGCGATCGCCAAAGCGGTGCGCGATGTTGACCCGTCGCTTATCTTGTACGGTTTGGCAGGGAGCGAGCTCGTCCGCGCGGGCCGCGCCTACGGCTTGCGGACAGCGAGCGAAGTGTTCGCCGATCGGACGTATCAGGAGGATGGTTCGCTCACCCCAAGAAGCGATCCGCGCGCCATCATCGCGGATGAAGACGAAGCGGTCACGCAAGTGCTTATGATGATCCGCGACCAGCGCGTTCGCTCGGTGCAAGGGACGGACGTGGCGATTGAAGCCGACACCGTCTGTCTCCATGGCGACAATGAACAGGCGGTGCGATTTGCCAAGCGGCTCTATCAAGCCTTGCAAAACGAAGGAATCGCCATTCAGGCGCCGCGCGGAGAGGAAAGACGATGAAGAAAGCGGGAACTCCATATTTGCCGCCCTTGCCGTCTTCTTTAGTGGCGTATATGGGCGTGTGCACTGCCATGCAGCAGCTGCCGAATAAGCGCCTTAAGCAGGAAACTCGCTTAGGGCGCTGTTTTTATTTGGAGCTGTTTATTGCTTCTTCTAACTTACTACCGATTTTTTGACTGGCTCAATGAAACGGCCTTCATGACAGTCGGTCTTCAATTGGTTACAATAACAAAGAGAGATGACGGAACGAGAAAGGAGAAGAAAGATGCATTACGCCATTCCGACAGTGGTGGTCAGCGAATGCCTCGGCTTTTCCGCCTGCCGATACAACGGCGATATCATTCACAATTCATTTGTCTTTCGGTTGGGGGAGTTTGCTCGGCTTGTTCCTGTATGCCCCGAAGTGGCCATTGGCCTCGGGGTTCCGCGGGAGACGGTTCGGCTTGTGAAACATGGCGAGGAAAAGCGGCTTGTGCAGCCATCGGCCAATCGAGATTGGACGAAGGAAATGAAGGCATTTGCCGCCTCGTTCTTCGACCAAATCGGAGAAATCGATGGATTCATTTTGAAAAGCCGTTCTCCGACGTGTGGGATCAAAGATGTCAAAGTGTATGGCGATGCTGACAGCAGCATGGTCATCGAGAAAGGAGCAGGGCTGTTCGCCGATCATGTATTCGAGCGCTTTCCTCAAGCGGTCGTAGAGGAAGAGGGACGCTTGACGAATGCAGCTATTCGCGAACACTTTTTAACCAAGTTGTTTTCGCTCGCCTTATTTCGTGAAGTGAAAGCGGAGCAGTCCATGAAAGCGCTCGTGCAATTTCATTCTGAACATAAATATTTATTGATGGCGTACAGTCAAACGTGGCTGAAACAGCTGGGCCGCTTGGTGGCGAATCGCGACCGCCTCCCGGTTGAACAGGTGCTTGATCAGTATGAACAAGGATTGCATATGTTATTTGCCCGCGCTCCACAGCGCCGCTCCCATGTGAACGTTTGCCAACATTTGATGGGCTATTTCAAAAACGAGATGTCGGCGAAAGAAAAACAATATGTTTTGGAACTGCTGGGGCAATACCGGGCGCAGCAGCTGCCGCTCAGCAGTGTGACAAGCGTCTTGAAATCATGGGCCATTCGCGAAGAAAATGAGTATTTGCTGCAACAACGATATTTTGCTCCTTATCCGCCTGCTCTCTTAGATGTCCGTGACTCGGGCAAAGGACGGGAAACAGCGGTGTGAGTGGAATGTGCATTCCAATAAAACAAAAGCCAAAGGGTGAACTAGGAGCCCTTTGGCTTTGAGCAAGATGGGGAACGGAGGGCGAACGGAGCAGACATCAAAGCGCTCGTCTTTGATTGAGATGGAACGCTGCCAGCGTGCGTGCCGGTGCTGCGCCGCCTGCTGTAGGCGGTATGTTTTTGTTTTGTATATTCGGAAAATTGTTGAAAATATTAATGAAAGCGTGTACAATAAAAACAGCCAACTATATACCAACCGGTCAGTAAAAAAAACTATCCAATGCTTGCGCGGCGGTTGCCGCATTGAACGATCGCGCGAAAAGGAGGAGAGGGCGGAATGAATACGAGACATTATCCGTATTGGCCGAAACGGCTTTCGAAAACGCTCGCCGTGCCGGAGACGACGCTTGTCGACCATTTGGAAACGACAGCGAAGCGCTATCCGAACAAAACGGCGATTTACTATTACGGCGCGGCATATTCGTACAAGCAGCTGCTCGATGACGTCAACGCGCTCGCCGGCTATCTCCAGCGAAAGCTGTCCGTCCAACCGGGCGACCGCGTGTTGTTGTACATGCAAAACTCTCCGCAGTTTGTCATCTCCTACTATGCCATTTTGCGCGCCGAAGCCATTGTCGTGCCGATCAACCCGATGAACACCTCAGATGAGCTTTCCTTTTATGTGAACGATTGTGAGACGAAAGTCGGCCTCGTTGGCCAAGAGCTGCTGGACAAAGCGGCGCCGCTTCTCGGCCGGACACCGCTTGAACATCTTATCGTCGCCGCGTATTCCGATTATGCGTCCGATGATTCCCCGGTGCCGTTGCCGGCTGAAGTGGCGGCGCCGCGGCGGGCCATTGGGGATGAGCGCGTTCTTTTATGGGCGGACTGCCTTGGCGCCCAATTGCTGCCGCTTCCATACAACGGCCATGTTGATGACATTGCCGTCTTGCCGTACACGTCCGGGACGACCGGGGTGCCAAAAGGCTGCATCCACCCGCACCGGACGGTGAACGCCAACATCGTCGGCGCCTACCACTGGGGCGATGTGACGAGCGATTCCGTCGCCTTGGCGACGCTGCCGTTTTTCCATGTCACGGGGATGGTCCATAGCATGCATACGCCGATTTTCGCCGGCGCCGCCATGGTGTTGATGACGCGCTGGGATCGGGACGCGGCCGCCCGGCTGATTGAATTGCACCGCTGCACCCATTGGGTGAATATCAGCACGATGCTGATTGACTTTTTGGCCAACCCGGCGCTTGGCCGGTATGACATTTCCTCGCTTTCGAGCATTTCCGGCGGCGGGGCGGCGCTGCCGGAAGCGGTTGGGGAAAAGCTGTTCCAGCTCACCGGCGTCCGTTATTTTGAAGGCTACGGGCTGACGGAGACGATTTCGCAGACGCATTTCAATCCGCCGGACCGGCCGAAATTGCAATGTCTCGGCGTTCCGTCGTTTGACGTCGACGCACGCATCATCGACCCGGCGACGGGGCGGGAGCTTGGCGTCGGCGAAGTCGGGGAGATCGTCGTTTGTGGTCCGCAAGTGTTCCGCGGCTATTACCGGCGTGAAAAAGAAACGGAAGAAGCGTTCATCGAGCTCGACGGCAAGCGGTTTTTCCGCACCGGCGACATCGGGCGGATGGATGAGGAAGGCTACTTTTTCATCGTCGACCGAGTCAAACGGATGATCAACGCTTCTGGATACAAAGTGTGGCCGACCGAAGTCGAGTCGCTTTTGTACAAACATCCAGCTGTTCAGCAGGCGTGCGTTGTCGGCGTGCCCGATCCGCGCCGCGGCGAAACGGTGAAGGCGTTTATCGTCCTTCATGACGAGTATGTCGGCAAAGTAACGGAAGAAGAGATCATTGAATGGTCCAAGACGCAAATGGCGGCGTACAAATATCCGCGCCTCGTCGAATTCCGTTCGTCGCTGCCGATGACGTCAAGCGGCAAGTTGCTTTGGCGAAAATTGCAGGAAGAGGAATATGAAAAAGCGGGGAAAGGGGCGAACGCCTAATGGCAAAGACGGTCGAAACCGTTCTTGGGCCGGTGCCGGTGGAACAGCTTGGCAAAACGCTCATCCACGAGCATTTCCTCTTCGGCTACCCGGGATTTCAAGGAGATGTGACGCGCGGCCCGTTCGGGGAAGACGAGGCGCTTCGCGTCGCGGTCGAAGCGGCGGAAAAGATGAAGCGGCACGGCATTCAAACGGTCGTTGATCCGACGCCGAACGACTGCGGGCGCAACCCGGCGTTTTTGCGGCGAGTCGCTGAAGAGACGGGGCTGAACATCATTTGCGCCACCGGCTACTATTATGAAGGAGAAGGAGCGCCGCCGTATTTCCAATTCCGCCGGCTGCTCGGGACGGCCGAGGACGACATTTATGATATGTTCATGACCGAATTGACCGAAGGCATTGCCGATACCGGAATCAAGGCGGGTGTCATCAAGCTCGCCTCGAGCAAAGGGCGCATCACCGAGTACGAAAAGATGTTCTTCCGCGCTGCCGCCCGCGCGCAAAAAGAGACGGGCGCGGTCATCATCACCCATACGCAAGAAGGAACGATGGGGCCGGAACAAGCCGCCTATTTGCTTGAGCATGGCGCCGATCCGAAAAAAATTGTCATCGGCCATATGTGCGGCAACACGGACCCGGACTATCATCGAAAGACGCTTGCTTACGGCGTTTACATCGCGTTTGACCGCTTCGGCATCCAAGGGATGGTCGGCGCGCCGACGGATGAGGAGCGGATTCACACGCTTCTTGCCCTGCTTCGCGACGGATATGCGGATCGAATGATGCTTTCGCATGATACGGTCAACGTTTGGCTCGGCCGCCCGTTTGAACTGCCTGAGCCGTTTGCCGAGATGATGAAAAATTGGCATGTCGAGCATTTGTTTGTGAACCTCATTCCCGCGCTGAAAAATGCAGGAGTCCGCGACGAAGTGCTTGAGCAAATGTTCATCGGCAATCCGGCGGCGCTGTTCTCGGCTTGACGCCGTTTGCAAGGTCGATCAAAACAGCGTTTTTTGCAAAATCGTTGTTGCCAACGCGAGGAAAAGCGGTTGTTTATCATCCTGAACCGAGAAGCCTCCACACTTCCACGCGTGAGCGTAGGTGGAGAGCGTTCAAGAGCGAAATCTGCCTTCTTTCACCACCACCTCCCCGCCTTTGATCGAAGGTGGAGAGCGTTCAAGAGCGAAATCTCCATGGTCCGAGCGTTTTTTTTGTTCCATCACCAGCTTTTTGGGCAACGTTGTGTTGCCTGCGAAAGGCTGTTCAAAAGATGAATAGAAAACCGCCGTCATCCGGCTTCGCCCGGCCGACGGCGGTTTTTCGTTTGCCGTCCGTTTTTTGCCATCATCATGAATAATTTTCCTCATTTGTTGAACAATAAGGAAAGACATCAGCCGGGCGAAAGGAGGAGAAAAGGTGCCGGCCATCGAAAAGCGACTCCTGATCTTCTCTTTCGTTGTCATCGCTTTGTACGTGTCGCCGTATTTTGTGCTTGGCGAGGATGCGCATATGCGCGTCCACGACAATTTGGATTCGAACATCGCCTGGTATAAGGTGCTCACTCGAAGCGGTGAGCTGTTCGGACCGATCGATGGCGTCATCCCGCAAATCATCAACGGCCTGCCGCGCAACGCGTTCGGCACGGAATTCAGCGGCATCGTTTGGCTTCACGCCCTGTTTCCATCCATTTACGCCTATGGGCTCAGCCAAGCCATCACCCGCGTGTTCGCGTTTGTGGGCATGTATCTTCTGCTGAAAAAGCATGTGCTGCCGGGCGAGCGCTGGGGATGGATTCGCATCGGCTCTTCGTTGACGTTTGCCTTGACGCCGTTTTGGCCATCGGGAATGTTAAGTACGCTCGGGATGCCGTTGGCGCTATGGGCGTTTTTAAATATCCGCAACGGCGAGCGTTCATGGGTGAACTGGGCGGTATTGACGTTCTTGCCGCTCTATTCGAGCTTCGTGCTAGGATTTTTCTTTTTCTTGAGCGCGCTTGGGATTTGGTGGTTCATTGATGTCATCCGTGGCAAGAGGTGGAATTGGCGGTTTTTGGCGGCCATCGTCTATATGACGATGCTCTATTTGGCGGTCGATTACCGGCTTGTCCATTCGCTCTTGTTTTCCAATGAGCCGACAAGCCGCGACGAATATTTCCATGCTCGTCTGCCGCTTTGGCGCGTCATCCGGCTGACGTTCAAAAACTATGTGCTCGGCCATACACACGTCATGACCGTGCATGGGCTCGTCATTTTGCCGGTGACGCTCGTTGCCTTGTATATAGTATGGAAGCGGAAAAGCTGGCGGCGGGAGAAGCTGTTTTTGCTTTTGCACGGGTTGAATTTCGCGTTGTCGACATGGTATGCGTTTTGGTTTTACAAAGGATGGCTGCCGCTCACCGAACGGTTCGATTTGCTCGATAAGTTCAATTTCGCTCGCTACCACTTTTTGCGTCCGATGGTGATTTACGTCTTGTTTGCACTGGCGCTGAAAATTTTTTGGCAGGAAGGCCGAAGGTGGCGGGCGGTCGGTGCGGCGGCCATTGTCTTGCAGCTTGTCGTGCTTGCTTTATGCAATGAGGAAATCGTCTACCGCGACAAGCCGTCGTTTCGCAAGTTTTACGCGGAAAAGCAGTTTGCCGCCATTCGTGAGTATATCGGCCGCCCGGTTCATTCATACCGCGTGGCGAGCATTGGAATCCACCCGGCGATCGCTCAATACAACGGCTTTTACACGCTCGATACGTACAACAACTTTTATCCGCTCGAATACAAGCATCGGTTTCGCCTTATTATCGCCAAGGAGCTCGCGAAAAACAAAAAACTGCGCCAGTATTTCGATGAATGGGGCGGGCGCTGCTATTTGTTCGTCGATGAGCTGGGCAAGCGGTATATGTTTCAGAAAAACTCGAAGCGGACGATTCGCAACTTGGAATTGAACACGAACGTGTTTTATGACATGGGCGGGCGCTACATTTTTTCAGCGCTGCCGATTGAAAATGCCAGCGAAAACGCCTTGAGCCTTGAGCGGGTGTTCCGTTCCAAAGAGTCCGCGTGGACCATCTATTTATACAAAGTCGTGCCGGAGGGAGGAAGGTGACATGTTCGAACCGACGTTGGCTATTGTTGTGCCGTGTTACAACGAAGAAGAGGTGCTGCCGGAGACGATCCGCCGCTTACGGGAGTTGCGCGAACAATTGATTGAAGAGCAGCTCATTTCATCCAACAGCGCGCTTTTGTTCGTCGATGACGGCAGCTGTGATGACACATGGAAGATCATATACAAAGCGAGTTTGCGCCACCCGGAAGTGAAAGGGCTGAAACTGGCGCATAACGCCGGGCATCAAAACGCGTTGCTTGCTGGGCTGTTCGCCGCGAAAAGGCATGCCGATTGCCTCATTTCGATCGACGCCGATTTGCAAGATGATGTAGCGGCGATTCGGGAATTTGTGCAAAAGTTTCGCGAAGGCTATGACATCGTCTACGGCGTGCGCCGGCGGCGCGATGCGGATACGTGGTTTAAACGCCATACCGCCCAAGGATTTTATCGGTTAATGAAGATGTTTGGCGTTGATCTCGTGTATAACCATGCCGACTACCGTCTGATGAGCCGGCGCGCGGTCGAGGCGCTTGAACAGTTCGGGGAAGTGAACTTGTTTTTGCGCGGCATCGTTCCACTTTTGGGCTTTCGGTCGGCGACGGTCTATTATGACCGAAAAGAGCGGCTGGCCGGGAAAACAAAATATCCGCTGAAAAAAATGATCGCCTTTGCGCTTGACGGCGTGACGTCGTTCAGCGTCACCCCGATCCGTTTCATTTCGCTCGTTGGATTTCTCTCGTTTGTCGTCAGCTTGATGTTTGGCGCCTATTTTCTTTTTCTCAAATGGGCCGGGCATACGGAAACGGGTTGGACGTCGCTCATTACGTCTATTTGGCTGTTAGGGGGCTTACAGCTGATGGCGCTCGGGCTGATTGGTGAATATATTGGGAAAATTTACAAAGAAACGAAACGGCGGCCGCGCTATATCATCGATTTGGATTTGTGGAATTGGCCATTGCCGCAGCGGCTGTCGCCGGCGGCGCCGTCCGAAGAGGGAGGGGCGGCCGAATGGACGCGTTCGTAATGGAACAAAAAGGGAAGTGCGCTTTGGCGGCCGCCTTTTTTCTTTGTCTTGCAATTCAAAAAAAGAAAGAGTAGACTGATGGATGGGGAGAATGGATCATTCCATTGGCCGAAAATACGGCGAAAGTCAGAGTATGGCCGGCGAAAAGGCTTGGAAAGGGGAGAAACCGGAAATGGCCAATTGGCATGAATGGGTGGAACTGCTCGAGCGGGTAAGAGAGGAGAATCCGCTCGTCCATAATATCACGAATGTCGTTGTGACGAATTTTACGGCAAATGGGCTGCTTGCGCTCGGCGCTTCGCCGGTGATGGCGTATGCGAAAGAGGAAGTGGGCGAGATGGCGCAGCTCGCTGGAGCGCTTGTCCTCAATATTGGGACGTTGAATGACAAAGAGGTGGAAGCGATGCTTGTCGCCGGCCAGGCGGCCAATGAAGCCGGCGTGCCGGTCATTTTCGACCCGGTCGGGGCCGGGGCCACGCGTTACCGGACGGAGACGGCGCGCCGCATCGTGGGACAGGTCAAGCTCGCCGTGATCCGTGGCAATGCGGCGGAGATCGCCCATATGATCGGTGAGGCGTGGGCGATTAAAGGAGTCGATGCCGGCGGAGGAAGCGGCGATCGAGTGGCATTGGCCAAACGGGCGGCGGAGCAGCTCGGCGCCGTTGTCGCGATTACTGGAAAAGAGGACGTCGTTGCGGACGGACAGAGGACGTATCTGATTCAGAACGGCCATCCGTTGTTGACAAAAGTGACCGGAGCGGGCTGCTTGCTGACATCGGTTGTCGGAGCGTTTGCGGCCGTGGAGCGCGATGCGGCGGCAGCGGCGGTGGCCGCTCTTGTGTATTACGGCGTCGCAGCGGAGCAGGCGGCGGCCAAAGCCGGGGAGCGCGGACCGGGCAGCTTCCAGACGGCGTTTTTGGACGCGTTGGCGTATACAAGCGTCGATGATGTCAAACGGTATGGCCGGGTGGAACAACGGTAAAAGGGGAGGAGAAACACGATGGTGTACAAAGCGTTGACGATTGCCGGGTCGGACAGCGGCGGCGGCGCCGGCATCCAAGCCGATCTCAAAACGTTCCAGGAGCTCGGCGTCTTTGGCATGTCAGCGATCACGGCGGTGACGGCGCAAAATACACTTGGCGTGCAAGGCGTCTTTCCGCTGTCGGCGGAAGCCGTCGCCGCCCAGATCGAATCGGTGGCCGCCGATTTAGGCGCGGATGCGGTGAAAACCGGCATGCTTTTTAGCGCCGATATCATCCGCACCGTGGCCGAACAGGTGAAAAAACACGGCTGGGAGCGGCTTGTCGTCGATCCGGTGATGATCGCGAAAGGCGGCGCCCCGCTGCTGCAAGAAGAGGCGGTGGCGGCGCTGAAAGAAGAACTGTTGCCGCTGGCGCTTGTCATTACGCCGAACATTCCGGAAGCGGAAGCATTGACGGGCATTGTCATCCGCACGATGGATGACCGCCGCGAAGCGGCGCGCCGTCTGCACCGGATGGGCGCCCGCTATGTCGTCGTGAAAGGCGGCCATGACGATGATGGCGAAGAAACCGTTGACTTGCTGTATAACGGCAGCGAATTTTCCTATTTTAAAAGCAAGCGAATTGACACGCGCCATACGCACGGAACGGGGTGTACATTTGCCGCGGCGATCGCCGCTGAGCTGGCGAAAGGGCGGCATCCTGTCGACGCTGTCGCGACGGCGAAGGCGTTTGTGCAATCGGCGATTGCCCACCCGCTCGGCATCGGCCAAGGCCATGGGCCGACGAACCATTGGGCGTACCGCCAATACGGAGAGTGAGAACGATGGCGCGCATCGCGAGCGGCGAAATGAAGGAGCGGCTGGCTGTTTACTTCATTATGGGAAGCCAAAACAGCGAACGTCCGACCGCCGATGTGCTGAAAGAAGCGCTTGACGGCGGTGTGACGTTGTTTCAATTCCGTGAAAAAGGGCCGGGCGCTTTAAAAGGGGCGGACAAAGAGGCGCTCGCCCGGCAGCTGCAGCGCCTTTGCCGCGCTTATGGGGTGCCGTTTATCGTCAACGATGACGTCGAGCTGGCCCTCGCCATTGATGCCGACGGCGTCCATGTCGGTAAAGACGATGAGGACGCGCGGCGCGTGCGGGAAAAAATCGGCGATAAAATTTTGGGCGTCTCAGCGCACAACGTCGAAGAAGCGATGGCGGCCGTTGAGGCGGGCGCCGATTACCTCGGCGTCGGCCCGATTTACCCGACCAGTTCGAAAGAGGATGCAAAGGAAGCGCAAGGACCGGATGTTCTCCGCCGCTTGCGTGAAGCCGGCATCACCATTCCAATCGTCGCCATTGGCGGCATTACCGCTGTGAACGCCAAAACCGTTGTGGAAGCCGGGGCGGATGGGGTATCCGTCATCAGCGCCATCGCTTCGGCTCCGTCGCCAAAGGCGGCGGCCGCCGCCTTAGCGGAAGCGGTGCGGGCAGCCCGCACGCGCTGAATGAAAAAGTCGGTTTCCCCTTGTAGGAAAAGCGCCATAAATGGAAAAAGGTGTCCCGTTGATTTTCGGGACACCTTCTTTTTTGACGGCTAGGTCGTTGTCTGCCGCCAGTTCGGCCATTGCCATTCCAACAGCGGCCGCACGAGTCGGACGACCGGTTTGCTTCCAAGGATGAGCATCATGGCAACCGACAGTGCAAGCAGAAGCGGATAGCCGTGCACATCCATAATAAAGTCTGGGAATGGCGTTTCGTGCAAATATTTTAAAATAAACCCGTGCAAGATATAGATGTAAAACGTGCGCGCCCCGAGCACGGAAAAGGAGAAGCGACGGCTCGGGATGAGCGACAGAAAGCCAAACATCATGAGCAGGCTCGCCCCATAAATGGCGAGGCGGCTCGCAATGCCGGCTGGTTCCGAGACGCCGAGCGTATCGTACGATTTCGAGCCGTACAGCCAATCTTGCGGCAAATCCGGAAAACCGAAATGGATGACGAAAAACATGCCAACAAGCACAAATAGCGAAACGAGGCGCACTGGGGCGGCAAACAAGCGCTCGATCGCCGACTTTTGAAAGAAAAATCCAAGCAAAAAGAACGGGAAAAACGTGAGCGTCCGCGACAAGCTCAGCCATTTTTCCGCTTCCATCATGCCGCCGGTCAAGCCGAGAAGAAGCGCCATCGGCAATGCGATCCGCTTTGGCAGCCGGCCGAACCATAACAGCAGCACGTTCCAGCTAAACAGGCTGAGCAAAAACCATAAACTCCAATGCGGGGTCAATAAGTCAAGTTCCAGCGACTGTTTGTCATACAGGAAGAAATAGTAGATCGAATACAGCAGCTGGAACAGAACGTACGGGATGAGCCATTTTTTCGTGATTTTTTGCAAGTAGCCGTGCTCATGGAATTTTTTTGCGAAATAGCCGGAAATGAAAATGAACGCCGGCATGTGGAAAAAGAAAATCCACGTATACAAGCTGTGCACCCATAAGACGCCGTCAATGTACGGGCGCAGAAAGTGGCCAAACACGACAAGGAGCATGAGCGCACATTTCGCGTTGTCAAAATAATAGTCCCGCTCCTTCATAGTGTTTCCTCCTTTCTGTACACACCAATTCGAATCATACTTCTTCTTTTTGGGGGAGTCAACTGCCGAAACTGCCGCTGCCGGAAAGCGGCTGTCCATGCCACAGTTTGACAAAGAAAGGTGATGATTCGGTGAAAAACGATCGGCGCGAAATGGGCGATATGACGAAGCTGCTTGAAATCATCAACGCCAAAGGAGACGAAGGCGAGCTTCATGAGATCGTCTGCAGCGACGAGTTGTTTTGGAAAAGCTTGCGGGCGCAGGCGGAGGACAGTGCGAAAGGAGGGAAGTAAATGGAACTGTTGCGGGCGAAGCGAATGGCTGAAGCCGGGGAGATCGTTCCGGTGATGTATAAAGGGAAACAAGTGGTGATTCAGCACGTCGATGATGAGCGCGAAATGGCTCGCGTTTATTTCACCGATGAGCCGGAACACGAACAAGACGTACCGGTGCGACTGCTTGAGGAACAATGAGAGATGTGCGAATTGTCGCCGTTTTGTCAAGGGAAAGACGATGACACCGTCCGTTCTTCTATGGTATAATGATTCAAGAAACGACGCTTGAACATTGGAGTGACCAACATGAACATTGGGTTTGGAGAAATTGCGCTCATCGTCTTTTTCGCATTGCTCATTTTCGGACCGAAAAAGCTGCCGGAGTTAGGACAAGCGGCCGGGAAAACGCTGCGCGAATTTAAGAATGCGACAAAAGGCATCATCGACGATGACGAGACGACAAAAGCGCAAAAATAAGAGGTTGGGCATAGAGGCCTGGCCTCTTATTTTTGTATTTCGTCCGTGACTAGCCATTTCCTCCGCGATGCGGCAAAAAAGAGACAAGCCCTGTCAAGGGGCGCCATATACATATATATGGAGGCATGTTGGCTCGTTGAGATAAGCCGTGGCGGAGGGGTTTCGTGATGATCAAAAAAATGGCGGCGGTGATGGTCGGCAGTCTGCTTCTTGGCGTTGGCATCAACGTCTTTTTAGTCCCTCACCATTTGCTTGATGGGGGGATGATCGGGCTCGGGCTGATCGCCAAATACGTGTGGCACGTTCATGCTGGGTTGACGATGATCGTCTTAAGCGTTCCGCTTTATGCAGCCGCATGGTTTTACTACCGCCCGTTTTTTTACAACAGCTTGCACGGACTTTTATTTTCCTCATGGATGATTGACGTATTGTCCGTTTTGCGCGGCGTGGTGGTGTTGGATCCGCTTCCAAGCGCGGTCATCGGCGGGATGCTCGTCGGTGCGGGCATCGGCTTGATGCTGCGCGAGGAGACGAGCACGGGCGGAACAGACCTGCTCGCCCAGTTTATCGCTAGATGGACGAACTGGAACGTCGGGATCATCATTTTTGTCATTGACGCCTGCATTATTTCAGCTGGGAGCATGATCATCGACTCAGTGCCGTTTGTCCACTCGCTTGTCGTTGTCACGGTCGTCGGGGCGGTGACGACGATGTTGACGCGCGAAAAAACGATGGGGGTATAGCCCGAATCCCCATCGTTTTTCGTTTCAGCAGATAGGCGCTCCTCTATGGGAATGCGGCATCGAAGGCGCCGTTTCCGGCTGTTTGCTGCTTTATGCTCTGGGAAGTTTTAGCATCGTTCATATAGGAGGTGAGAATTTTGTTCGTTTGACCGTTTCCAGCGACGAGTTCCTCAATGCCATCGGCGGAAGGAGCATCGGTTATCGCTTAGCCAGCTCGAGTGCGCGGTAGACGTTAATCAGCCCATAGCCGTAATACGGATCTTTCCCTCTCTCTCCCAAATCGTCAGCGCTTTCGAGAATAATGTCGCGCACTTCATCGTTCGAAAGCCGCGGGTTGACGGAGCGGATCAAAGCGGCGAGCGCGGTGACGTGCGGCGCGGCCATCGACGTGCCGGAAAGGGCGGCGTACCGGTGCCCGGTAAACGTGCTGGCAATGTTCGTTCCAGGCGCGACGACATCCACATAGTCGCCGTAGTTGGAATAAAGCGCATAGGAAAGATCCGGGTTGACAGCGCCAACACTGATCACTTCTGGATAAGCGGCTGGGAAGCTCGCCTGCGATGTGCTGTCGTTGCCGGAAGCGGCGACAAGCACGACATCATGGGCGTCGGCGTAGCGGATCGCCTCCTCAAGCACCGAGGACGGTTGGTAGTTGCCAAGGCTTAAATTGATGACCTTTGCCCCGTGGTCGACCGCCCAGCGGATTCCTTTCGCTACATCAATGCTCGTTCCATAGCCGTCCGCATTTAATGCTTTGACGGCCATGATCGGGTTGAACCATGTTATGCCGGCGACTCCTTCGCCGTTGTTCGGCTGTGAGGCGATAATGCCAGCGACATGGGTGCCATGGCCATTTTCGTCATTCGGAGAGCGGTCGTCGGCCAATACGTTGTATCCGGGACCAAGGCGGCGGATTAAATCGGGATGGGTCAAATCGATCCCGCTGTCAATGATGGCGACAGGCACATTCCGCTTGCCGCGCGACAGCGTCCAGCCGTCTTCAGTATGAATGGCCGGCAAGTTCCACTGGTAGCGGGCGTAAAACGAATCGTTCGGGATCAGCGCCGGCTTGTTCCACTCATTTTGCATGTAAATGTAGTGCGGTTCGCAATAATTAACCATCGGAAGGGATCGGAAATAGCGGCGCATCTCTTCGTACGTTTGCCCGCGCGAACGGAATACAAACACGTGGTCGACCTGCTTGATGAGCTGGCCGGCGATGGCTGCCTCTATTTGTTGAAGACGGCTTTCCGATGGCAATGCCCGAAAGCGGACGACGATCTCATTGGCGAAATAATGGCTTCGGTCACCGCGGCGATTATGGAGGATTTCCCGAATGCGCGGGTGCTTGTTCAACTGCTGTTTCAGCTGCTCGCCTGCGCTTAAGCTGTCTAAGGCGACAACGGTTGGATGGGTGGGTGCGACCTCGGCGTCAAACGGCTTCAGCCGCGGTGGAGCCGGGGCGTTTTCTTCTAGAGCCGGTCGCCCCAAGGCGGCTGCGGCAACGAGTAGAGCAACAACCGCGCTGGCCGCGGCCCATATTCGGTATCGGCGTTTCACGCTGTTCACCTCCTTTGTTGTTAGGATGGGCGATTGACGGACAAATCATGAAAAATGGGATTCCCCTTTTGCCATGGCGAATCCCATTTTCTTCTTCAGCGGCCGACCGATTGCATACAGATGCAATTGGAAATTTTCACATTTGCCGCTTTTGCCGAGCATTTGATCGACTGTTGGGAGACCGAACAACACCGCTTTCAACCCCATGTATGGGTCTAGGAAGCGGATGGTTGTTCAGTCTTCCGCTACGCCAAGGCATGACGAGGGCGAGCCTGTGGCTGGCCCTCGTCAGTCGAAAAATCGATAAGCTGCTTTTCTGTCCAAGATATGGTAAACGTTTTGATTGCATCTAGACAGCACTTGCTGCGCTGCTTGCAAATCCAGGCGCAGCTGCTCTTGAACGTTGGTCGGATGGTAGTATCCTTTGTTGATCATATTTTCCTTGCAATGACGTTCCTCGGATTGTCCACACTAACGGACAAGGAGGGACAGTCGATGAGCGAAACGTGCTTCTATTGTCAATGTGAGTGCGACGACAACGTGCATTACGTCTCGTTCCATACGAACGGTGAAGAACGCGAGGAAGCGCTTTGTCCGGAATGCTACCAAGAATGGCTGCAAGGCATGAAAGGTTGACCTTTCTTCCTTCTTTCGTTTCGCTCGGAAACGGGGCTTTTTCGCGAAATGATGATGAAAAAACCGCACCGTGGTCAAACCGGTGCGGTTTTTTGGGACAGCGGCGGAGTGGCGATGATGTCCGCCAAATCGCCGTCTTCGTCATAGGCGCGGTAGACAGCGGCTTTCGTACGCGGAGCATGGACCGATAAAAAGAGAATGCGCTCCTTGCCTTCACGGGCGACTTTCGTTTCCATTTTCAATGACACTCCGTTTATCGTGAGCGAGTAGAACCGGTACGTCAAGCCAAGCCATGTGCGTTCTTGTCGAACGGTATCCGGATGATGGCGGATGAACGCAGCGAGCTCGGCGAACGAATGCATCTCCCGCTCGAGCCATTCGCGGATGGCACTTGCCGCCTGCTCCAACCAGCCTTTCCAAAATGGTTTCATCGGCATCACCTTTTTTCATCCATCATGCCCATTTCCGCTGTTCATTATGCAGGGAGGCGGATGGAAAACGTCGTCATGTCTTCATCGGATAAACAGCAGATATCTCCTCCATGGTCTTCAATCACTTTTTTGCAAATGTACAGGCCGATGCCGGTTCCGAGTTTTTTTGTCGTAAAAAACGGCTCGAAAATCGTTTCCACAATGTCGGCCGGAATGGACGGACCGTTGTTGGCGATTTCGATGATGATGCTTCCGTCTTGGCAACGGGCGGCGATGTTGATCCGCCGCGGTTTTTCCCTCTCTTTCACCGCTTCGATCGAGTTGAGCAAAATGTTTACCAGCACCTGGCGCAGCTGATCTTTATAGGCAAATATATGTATGGATTCATCGATCGCCACCGAAAGGTCGACATCGCTGTCGACGATCGTGGCGTATAAAAACTCGATAATTTCCTCCAACAACTGGTGAAGTGAAAACGTTTCCTTTTCGCTTTCAACAATTTCTTTGCGTGAGGCATGCAAAAATTGCGAAATGCGAAATTTCAACTGCTGCAACTCATGGTCGATAATGTCTAAATAAGGAAGATGCGGATGCTCAAACTTCAATAATTGAATAAAACCAATAATAGCCGTAAGCGGATTGCGAAACTCATGGACAAAACTCGATGACATTTGTCCGAGCAGCGTCAGCCGGTCTTGATGTGATCTGGCAATGAGCGCGTTTTTTTCATGCAGTTCTTTTTCTTTTAACTCATTGTATTTTGTGATGACATGAAACAAAAATTGGTCAAACAGCTCGTTCAAATGGTCGATGAGCGGGGACAGCTCGTCGACCGACAGCGGAGCGGCGAGCGCGTGGTTGATGACGAGCCGCCTCCCAAGGTTGACGTTGTAGACGAGAGCTCCGATGCCGACATTCATTTCCGCACGTTCTTTCGCGATTTTGTTGGCTAACCGTTCGACCGTCTCGCTAGATAGCGACCGCAACAGTGCTTCTTTGACCAGCTCAAACACTGCTAAGCCGTTTTGTTCGACATGATCGATGTATTTGTCATCGTCGGCAATTTTCATATGTTGCCGCCAATAGGCGAGAAAGTTCGGCAAATGGGCTTCTAAATGGGTGACGAGCTGCTGTGCCGCAGATGCCAAAAAAGCCACCTCGCTTTCCATCGTTTATTTTTTATTATAAGGGGGAATATCGGACTAGAACAGAGGAAAAATCGCAATCGATCCGGCTTAAATGAACGTCCTTTTGCGAAAAGCGATCCAAAAACGCCTGGTGTTGCGGGCCGGACAGACTGTTTGAATGAAAAAGGAAAAATCATTTATAATGAATGGGACGAACAACTATTTTGCAAAAGGTTGGGGACGATCGTGAAATTGTATGACTCGATTTTAGATTTGATCGGCGGCACGCCGATTGTCAAGTTGCGCCGCCTTCCTGATCCAAACGGGGCAGAGGTATACATAAAGCTCGAATCGTTCAATCCGGGCGGCAGCGTCAAAGATCGGCCCGCTTGGGAAATGATCCGCCGTGCGGAGGCGGAAGGGAAAATTACGCCTGGAAACAGCACGATCATCGAACCGACATCCGGCAACACTGGCATCGGCCTGGCCATGGTGTGCGCTGCCAGGGGGTATCGCTGCATCATTACGATGCCCGACAATGCGACGGTGGAGCGGGTGAAAATTTTAAAGGCGTACGGAGCCGAAGTCTATTTGACGCCGGCGGAGAAGCGGATGCAAGGGGCGATCGATGAGGCAAACCGGCTTGCTAGCGAAATCCCTGACAGTTTTATTCCGATGCAGTTTGAAAATCCGGCCAATCCGGATGCACATCGCCATACGACGGCGGTGGAAATTTACGAGGCTTTTGATGGGCGGCTCGATGCGTTCGTGCTCACCGCCGGCACCGGCGGGACGGTGACTGGAACAGGGGAGGAACTGAAAAAGCGCATCCCAAATTTGCGCATTTACGTCGTTGAACCGTACGGTTCGCCTGTGTTGTCGGGCGGGAAGCCGGGGCCGCACAAAATTCCTGGCACGGGTCCGGGGTTTATCCCGAAAATTTTAAACCGCTCGATTTACGACGACATTTTTTTGATTAAAGATGAAGACGCCCAGCAGATGGCCCGTCAGCTCGCGGCCAAGGAAGGCATTTTGGTCGGCGCCTCAGCGGCGGCGAGCGCTTATTACGCCATCAAAGTGGCAAAACAGCTCCCGAAAGGCGCACGCGTCCTTTGCATGGCGCCCGATTCCGGCGAGCGGTATTTGTCCTCCGATTTATTCGCCGATTAAGCGGACGTCGATCGACGAAAAAAGCGAGGATTTCTTGCCTTTCATTGGGAAGGGAAGCATTCCTCTCTGCAAAACAAAGAGGAATGCTTTTGTTTGATCGTTCCTAGAAGGCCGGTGATTTAGTGAAAAATCTTGGAAAATGGACTTTTTTCTCAAATAGAGAAGTCTTGCAAAATCAACGCTTCTCTTTCGGCCGAAAACAATCGGTTCGGCGAAATCAGTCGTTTTTCACCAGCCTCCTAGGTTGCAGGAAGAGGATAATAGAGCAACAGTTGTCGCCCCTTTTTTCCTTCGCGCCGCCGTCCGCTGTCGATAAAACCGGCAGTCAAGTACAATCGCTGTGCTGCAACGTTTCGTTCATTGACAGCAAGCACAATTTCGTCGATATCGGAAAAATGGGTGTTGACGAAGGCTGGCAGCAAAGCGAGCGCCTGCTTGGCGAACCCTTTCCCTTGTTCTCGATAATTGATGGAAAACGACCGAAGCAGCACGGCCCGCGGATTGTCGGTAAACGGTCGGATCTGTTTGCCGGTGTGGAGAACAAAAAAACCGACCGGTCGTTCTTGATGAAGGATGACAATCGGCTTTCTTTCTTGTTCCTTGGCGCATGCGTTGAGCGCCTCAGCGGGGAGTGCGGTGAATTGTTGCTGTTCTTTTGGCAGATCGAACGAGCGCAGCGTTGCGTCATGGTCGGAATGATAAAAACAGAGACGGATTTCATGAACCATTTCGAATTCCTCCATTTTTGATAAATCAGACAATATTATACCAATGATCCTTTTTGTTTTTCCATCTTTTTCTTCTTGTTGGCACGGTTTCATCGCTGTGTGTATTGACGATGTATGGACGATGGACGGCTGAAGTCTTTCGCTATGTGCATGAGGGAGAGAACAGAGAATGGTTGATTCGGTGAAAGTCGTTGCGAAAGGAAGAGAGAAGGTGTTCGCTTGGTCTCGAAAAGACAAGAGAAGTGGAACAACATGGCGCGCATCGCGTTGACGCTGGTGATTGGGGCGCTCGGCGGCTTTATTTTCGCTTTGTTCCGCATTCCGCTTCATTGGATGCTTGGTCCAGCAGCCGCGTTGCTTTTGGTCGGCCGTTTTTGGAAGGGAACGTTGTATTGGCCGGCCGGCATTCGCAACGCTGCGCTTATTCCGATCGGCTACACGCTAGGGGCATCGATGACGGTAGGAACGCTTGTGGAGATGGGCCGGCAATTGCCGGTGATGTTGCTGGCGACGGTGTTGATTTTGTTGTTTAGTTTCTTTGTTTCTTGCCTTGTCGCGAGATGGACAAGGATTCCGCTCCGTTCGGTCGTCACCGGCAGCATCCCCGGCGGATTGTCGCAAATGCTTGTGTTGGGCGAAGAGCTCGACGGTGTCGATGCAACGACTGTCACGTTTTTTCAAGTCATGCGCCTGATGGGCGTTGTGTTTCTCGTCCCCCTCATCGCCTTAAGCCCGTTCTTTTCCGGCGGCGCTGAGGCGGGGACGGGCGCAGAAAGCAGACAAGAGGCGCATTGGAGCGTCGGTCTTGTTTGGCTGTATGTGATCGTCACGGTTGCCAGCGCGATCATCGGAAGGCGCATCAAACTGCCGACTGCCTATTTGCTTGGCCCGATCATCGGAACATCGGCTCTGGTCATGGCCGGGGCGCCGGCGCCGCCTTTGCCTGCTCCTTTGTTGGATATCGCGCAAATTGCGATGGGGGCTTACCTAGGCGTCATGCTGAAACCGGCCCGCATCGCGGAAAAAGGAAGAGCGGTGCTGGCCGCGATGGCCACCGGCCTTGCGCTCATTTTGTTTTCCATGGCTTCCGCATTTGTCTTAACGGTTTTGCATGGCGTGCCGTATTTGACAGCGTTCATCGCTTTGGCGCCGGGGGGCATGGATCAAATGGGGATTTTGGCGCGGGAGGCGCATGCCGATCTTGCTGTTGTGACAAGTTATCAAATGTTCCGCATTTTTTTCATTTTGCTTGTCGTTCCACCGGTGCTGAAAAAATGGTTTGCCGCCCGCTGGTTTCAATGGATCGAACGATGGACCATCCATCATGGTGGACGGTCCATGCCGTCTGCGTCAATCAAAAAGAAAGGGCTGTGACAAGAAACAAATATATGCTAAACTAGAAAGAAAAAGGAGGGGGTTGTCATGAACCATTCGACTGTTTATCGTCCGCATAGCCCAGTGGCGAAGTTGGCGGTTTCCTTTTTAGCGGCGCTGGCCATTGCGACGGCGGGGCTGTATGCCGGGCAATGGGTGCCGGCTGGCCTGTATTTGCCCCTTTACGCGCTTGAACTTGTGCTGCTGTTGGTCATGATGTTCGCCCGCGTGAAAAAAGCGGTCGGCTATCCGCTGATGTTTGCGTTTATGTTTGTCTCGGGGGCGACGCTCTATCCGCTCATCGGCTATTACATGTCCGTCATTGGCGCGGCGGCCGTGTTCAAAGCGTTTGCGTTGGCCGTTGTATCGTTTTCCGGCGTTGCCATTTACGCGGCGAGAACGAAAGAAGATTTTTCGTTCCTCGGTGGGTTTTTGATGCTTGGCGCGTTTGCGCTCCTTGGCTTGTTGATCATCCAATGGTTCATCCCATTCTCAAGCGTCGGGCAAATGGGCATCGCTGCTTTGGGGATTTTGATTTTCCTTGGCTTTACGATTTACGACATCAACCGTTTGGCCCGCTATGGCTTTACGGAAGCGGATATCCCGATGATTGTCGTCAATATTTACCTTGATTTCATCAATTTGTTTGTCTACATTTTGCGTTTTTTCGCCAGCGATGAGGATTGAGCGCCAAAAAGGGCTGCCCCAAAAGGCCGTCTGTCTTTAACATCTTTCCGAAAGAAGTCTCCCACTTCGAAACGAAGTGAAAGTGGGAGATGAATGTCGGTTGGCGTTAGCCAACGAGTATGATAGAATATGGCTAGAACGGACACCTTCGGAACGAAGGGAAGCGTAAAGGGTTCTTGTGTGTGGCTTACCGTTCGGCGAACACACACAAGTCGCTTGAAGCCCTCACCTCTAAGCGAAGCGTAGGTGGTGGGTAGTTCACGATAGGCACAACATATAGTGTTAAAGAAGCGGTTAGCACGCATATATGGAGACGGAAGAGGGCGTCCCCATCCTTTTGGGACACCCTCTTTTTCCATGACGGCGGCATGGATCAAAGCGGCAAGTCAAAATGGTGCGGCTGTTTTTTTACGGCATGAAAGGTGAAACGCGGTGAGGCAGGAATCGGCAAATGGTGGGGCGAATAAAAGAAAGAAATGGAGAAGAAAGGGGCCTCATGATGAAGTTTGCCGTCAATGTCTCGACGATTTTCACGGAAGCGCCGTTTCTCGCCCGGTTTGCCAAGGCGAAGCAGCACGGGTTTTCGCTCGTTGAGTGCCAGTTTCCGTACGCTGCGGCGCCTGAGGCGGTTGCCGCTGAACTTGAAGAATACGGGCTGTCGCTCGTTTCGATCAACTTGCCGGCCGGCGATTGGGAAAAGGGGGAGCGCGGACTGGCGATTCTTCCCGGCCGTCATGACGATTTCCGCCGTGCGCTCGAGGAAGGGGTGCGCTATGCGCTCACGCTTGGCGCGCCGCGTCTTCATTGCATGGCCGGAGTGGTTCCGGCCGATTTGCCGCGGGAACGGGCAAAAGAAATATACATGCGCCGCTTGGATGAGGCGGCCGCTGCGCTCGGCGTCCACGGTTTGACGCTGACGATTGAACCGATCAATTCGTTCGATATGCCCGGCTACTTTTTAACCGATATTGACGAAGCGGCGGTGATCATCCGCGATCTCGGCCGGACGAATGTGAAAGTGCAATACGACATCTACCATATGGCGCGGCTTGGGCGCGATGTGACAGCGACGTTTGCGGCCTATGAACCATTGATTGACCATGTGCAATTTGCCGATGCCCCTGGGCGGCATGAGCCGGGGACGGGAGCGCTTCCGTATCGCGAGATTTTCGCATTTTTGCAAGAGCACGGCTACAATGGAGCGATTGGACTTGAGTACATTCCATCAGGGAAAAGCAGCGAAAGTTTTGTCTGGTATGATGAATACCGCGGAATGAAAGGGGGAGGCGGACGATGACACGCGTCGGCTTTATTGGATTGGGCGTGATGGGCTCGCGCATGGCGAAGCGGCTGCTTGAAGCGGGATTCAATGTTACGGTGTACAACCGTACGACAGAAAAAGCGGTTCCGCTTGTCAACCTTGGAGCCCGACAGGCGGCGACAGTGGCAGAGCTGGCTGGTGAGGCGGATATCATTTGCACGTGCTTATCGATGCCGGATGATGTCATCGAGGTGTATACAGGTGAAGGCGGCGTCCTCAGCTTGGCCCGGCCTGGGACGATTTGTCTTGATTTTACGACCGTCGGCCCGAAAACAAGCCGGTTTGTCGCCCGGCGCGCCGGTGAGCGCGGTGTCGCCTATTTGGATGCGCCAGTAAGCGGCGGTCCGGAAGGGGCGGAGCAAGGGGCGCTGACAATCATGGTCGGCGGAGCGAAAGAAGCATGGGAGCAGGTGCGCCCGTTGCTCGGTGTGCTGGGAAAAACGGTCGAATATTTAGGGGAAAGCGGCGCCGGCAGCGCGGCGAAAGTGATCAACCAGTACTTAGTCGCTGTCCATTCCGTCGCCGCGGCGGAAGCGATGGTCGCTGGCGTCGCTTATGGGCTTCATGCCGGGAAGCTGTATCGGCTGTTAAAAGAAAGCTACGGAGACAGCCGGATGTTGCGCCGCCATATGGAGCAGTTCGTGTTGCCGCGTCGATTCACTCCTGGCGGGGCGGTGAAGTATGTGCATAAGGACGTGCGCCTGGCGAACGAGTTGATGGACGAGATCGGCCTTGGCCACCGTCTTGGCGTTCAGGCGGAAAAAGCGTTTGCCGAAGCGATCGCCGCCGGTTTTGCCGATTTGGATATGTCAGCGGTCATCCAGCCGCTCGAACAGCGGGTCGGGGTGGTGGTAAAAGAGACAGAATGGACAAAATGATCGTCAAATTCGAAAAATTCGTTGAAAAAATGGAGGAGCGATGGTTTAATAGAAGTAGCAGGGAGGGTTGGCTCCAAAGGTTGTTTTGCGCTAAATCACTTGTATATATGACGGTGATCAGAAAAGGTGTCCTGATTCTTTTGGGACATCCTCCGCCTGATAAAGAAAACGGTTCGAGCGGTTCGCTTTTTTTGCAGATAAAAAGAAACGATGTTTCTTATTACGAAACGAAGGAGGGCGCTCATGCTTTCATTGACATGGATTGAGGAGCTGCAGGCGTTTTTGCATCCAGAACAGATCAAACGGAATGAATCGTTCCATCCCCTCGGCAATGATGGGGCGGTGGCCGTCTATCCACGAACAGAGGAAGAAATCGCTGCGGTGCTCCGCTATGCCGACCGCCATGACAAAAAAGTCGTCATCGCTGGACGCGGCACAAAACGGGGGTTTGGCGGGCAACGGGAACAGGCGGACATCTTGTTGTCGCTTGAACAGTATACCGGCATCGTCGAACATGCGGCCGCTGATATGACGGTCACCGTTAAGGCAGGAACGAAATTTGGCGATTTGCAGCGCGCGCTCGCCCCGTATCGGCAAAAGGTCGCCTTGGATCCGTTTTGGCCGGAGGAAGCGACGATCGGCGGAGTGATTGCGGCGAATGACAGCGGCCCGAAGCGGCTCGGCTACGGATCGGCGCGCGATTCCGTCATCGGGCTGCGCATCGTGTACCCAGATGGGACGATCATCCGTTCAGGCGGCAAAGTCGTGAAAAACGTCGCCGGCTATGATATGAACAAACTGTTCATCGGGGCGATGGGAACGCTTGGCGTGTTGAGCGAGATCACACTCAAGCTCCGGCCGCTGCCGAAATACGAAAGCGTTGTTTTATTGTCGTTTCCAACCGGCGATGTTCATGATATTCGCTCATTTGCGGTTTCCTTCCTTGATACGATGATGGAGCCGGTTTGCTTTGAACTGCTTAACCCGGCGCTTTCCGAGCGGTTGACGGGACAACCGGTTTATACGCTTGTGATCGGGTTTGAAGATGTGGAAAACGCCGTCCATTACCAAGAGCATTGGGTGGAACGACTGCGGCCGAAAGCGGTGGAAATGTCTATTTTAGTCGGCGAGGAGGCTTCCGCCTTTTGGCGGACGTTTTATACAGCGGCGCCAAACGGGCGTCTGGCGATGGCGGAAAACGGTGTGGAAGCGGCAGTGAAAATCGGGGTTGTCAACTTGGATGTACTCTCCATCTTACGTGAAAGCGTTTTAATTGCTGACCGTTGCCATGTCCGCATCGAGGCGCATGGCGGATTGGGCCACGGGCTTTGTCAGGCGTATATGCACGGCGGCGAAGAGGGAGTGTTGACCGCGATCGAGGAGCTGCGCCAAACCGCGGTTCGCCTTGGCGGCTATGCGATCGTGAAACATTTGCCGCTTTCGCTGCGCCAGCGCGTCGACGTCTGGGGAGGAAAGCCGGCGTATTTTTTCTTGCTCGAAGGCATTAAGCGGAAAATCGATCCGAACAAAACGGTCAACGATCAACGCTTTATTGGGGGGATTTAATGATGAGCACGATGACCAATGAGCGGGCGGACAGCCCGGCGTGTGCGACAGCGAGCCTCGGCAACTATCGATTTCACGATTTGCCGGACCCGAGCAAGTGGGCTGATTGCGTTCATTGTGGCATGTGTTTGGAATCGTGTCCGACGTACGAACAAACCGGCCAAGAGCAGCACTCCCCGCGCGGCCGCGTTCATTTGATGAAGTCGGTCGGCGAAGGAAAGCTTGAGCTGACGCCTGATTTGCTTGACCCGATTTTTACGTGCTTGGATTGCCGCGCCTGCACGACGGCCTGTCCGGCGGATGTCGATGTCGGCGGCCTCATTGAACAAGTGCGCGGCCAGCTTCGCCAGGCGGTGCCGCTTACTGGTTGGAAGGCGTTTGTCAGCGACTTGTTCTTAAAAGGGGTGTTTCCGCATCCGTCGCGTCTCGATTGGCTCGGCCGCCTGCTGAAATGGTACCAAAAAAGCGGGCTGCAGACGGTGGCGCGCAAAACGGGGCTGCTCAAGGTGATGCCGGATCATTTGGCCGAGATGGAGGCCATTTTGCCGGAGGTCGGCACGCCGGTGCGGAAAAAGTATCGACACCAGCCGCTCATTAAGGCGAAAGGGGAAACGAAGCGGACGGTTGCGATTTTGACCGGCTGTGTGATGGATGTGATGTTTAGTGACATTAATGAAGCGACGATCCGCGTTTTAACCCGGAATGGGAACGACGTCGTCATCGTCCCGAATCAGACGTGCTGCGGGGCGCTCCATGTGCACGCCGGCGACCGCGAAACGGGCCGGAAGCTCGCCAAGCAAAATATTGAGGCGTTTCAAGATGTCGACCATGTCATCGTTAACGCCGCCGGCTGCGGCTGCATGTTGAAAGAGTATCCGGAACTGTTCCGCCATGATCCGGAATGGCATGAAAAGGCGGAGCAATTTGCCGCCAAAGTTGAGGATGTGTCCAAATTTTTGCATGACACGGGCTTCAAACCGCCGAAAGCCGAACTGAACGTGCGCCTCACCTACCATGATGCATGTCACCTCGCCCATGGCCAGGGCATCCGCCAAGAGCCGCGCGCTTTGATTGAAAGCATTCCGGGGATGGAAATGGTCGCCATGCCAAACGCCGATCGTTGCTGCGGCAGCGCGGGGATTTACAACATCACCCATCCGGACATGGCACAAGCGGTGCTTGAGAGCAAAATGCAACACGTGCCGCAAGAGGTGGAGCTCATTTCCATGGGCAATCCAGGCTGCATGCTGCAAATGGCGCTTGGCGTGAAAAAATACGGGCGAAGCCAAAAAATCGTCCATACGGTGCAGCTGTTGGATTGGGCGTACCAAAAAGAAGAAGGGAAGGACGTGCGCATATGAGAAAACGGCCGATTGCAACGAGCGACCCGCACATTCAGGCGCTTGCCCGCATCGTTGGGGAACAGGCGATTTTATACCGGAAAGAAGATTTGATGGCGTACGACTGTGACGGGTTTACCGTTCACCGCCATTTGCCGAAGGCGGTCGTATTCCCGAACAGCACGGAGCAAGTGGCGGCGGTCGTCAAATACTGCCATGACCATGATCTTCCGTTTCTTGCCCGCGGCGCCGGCACGGGGCTAAGCGGCGGGGCGATTCCGTTAAACGGCGAAGTGGTGATCAGCTTAACGCGGATGAAGCGGCTTTTGCACGTCGATCTCGAAAACCGGCGCGCCGTCGTCGAGCCGGGGTTTGTCAACTTGAAGTTGACGAACTCGGTCGCCCACCGCGGCTATTACTATGCCCCCGACCCGTCAAGCCAATACTGCTGCACGATCGGCGGCAACGTCGCGGAAAACGCTGGCGGCGCCCACTGCTTAAAATACGGAGTGACGACGAACCATATTTTAGGGCTTGAAGTCGTCTTGCCGAACGGCGAAGTGATTGAAATCGGCGCAAACGGCGTTCCCGACCCGCCCGGCTACGATTTGCTCGGGCTGCTGACCGGGTCGGAAGGGACGCTTGGCATCGTGACCAAAATCACCGTCCGTTTGTTGAAAAATCCTGAGGCCAAACAGACGGTGCTCGCCTATTTTGACGAAGTGGAAGATGCGAGCCAGACTGTTTCCGACATCATTTCCGCCGGGATTGTGCCGGCGGCGCTGGAGATGATGGACCAGACGGCCATCGAGGCGGTTGAAGCGGCTGCGTTTCCAGTCGGCCATCCGAAAGACATCGCCGCGCTGTTGCTCATTGAAGTGGACGGCATTTCCGCCGGGATTGACGAGCAAATCGACGATATTTTAACGATTTGCCGCCGCCACCATGTGCGCGAAGTGAAAGTCGCCCAGTCAGAGGAAGAGCGGGCGCGCTGGTGGGCGAACCGGAAAACCGGCTTTGGCGCCATGGGGGCGATTTCGCCGGATTATTTAGTGCAAGACGGCGTCATTCCGCGCAGCCGGCTGCCGGAAGTGTTGAACGAAATCGCCAACATCAGCCGCAAATACGGGCTTCGGATTGCGAATATTTTCCATGCTGGAGACGGCAATTTGCACCCGCTTGTGTTGTTTGATGCGAGCAAGCCTGGGGAGACAGAGCGGGCGCTTGCCGCCGGAAGCGAATGCCTCAAGGCGTGTGCAGCGGTCGGCGGATCGATCACCGGCGAACATGGCGTTGGCATTGAGAAAAAAGAAGAGATGCGCTTCATTTTCACTGACGAGGAAATTTTGGCGCAAACGGCCATCCGCGACGTGTTTAACCCGAAAAACTTGCTCAACGCCGGCAAGCTGTTCCCGACGCCGGGGCGTTGTGTAGAGACAAAGACGCCGTCGACAGTGAAATGAAAATTTTTTGAAAACGATTGCCAGTCATTTCGTTTCATGGTATCATCTTTTTAGAGAAATTGAGAAACAATGTTTCGTAATAAGAAACAAGAGAGGGGAAGAGAATAATGGGCGAATACGTACAAAAAGCGAACATCCAAGTCGCCAAAGTGTTGTACGACTTTGTCAACGAGGAGCTCCTGCCGAACAGCGGGCTCGACCAAGACAAGTTTTGGCGCGATTTTGCCGCGCTCATCGCCGATTTGACGCCGCGCAACAAAGAGCTGTTGGCGCGCCGCGATGAGATCCAGCAACAATTGAATGAGTGGCATAAAGCGCACCGCGGCCGCTTCAATTTTGACGAGTATAAAGCGTTTTTAACCGAAATCGGCTACTTGGAGCCGGAAGTCGAGGACTTCGAAATTACGACAGAAAATGTGGATGATGAAATTGCCGTGCAGGCCGGGCCGCAGCTCGTCGTGCCGCTCACAAACGCCCGCTATGCGCTGAACGCCGCCAATGCCCGCTGGGGCAGCTTATATGACGCGCTGTACGGCACCGACGCCATCAGCGAAGAAGACGGCGCCTCACGCGGTTCGTCGTACAATCCGGTGCGCGGGGCGAAAGTCATCGCCTACGGACGGAAGTTTTTGGATGAAGCAGTGCCGCTTGCCGAATATTCCCATCAAGACGCAGTCCAATACGCGATCGTGGACGGGCGGCTTGTCGTGACGGTTGAAGGAGGGGCGACGACAAGGCTGAAAGAGCCGGAAAAATTCGTCGGCTTCCAAGGCGACCCGCAACATCCGACAGCGGTGTTGGTGAAGAACAATGGCCTTCACATTGAAATTCAAATCGACCGCGAGCATCCGGTCGGCAAAACGGACAAAGCCGGCATTAAAGACATTGTGCTCGAAGCGGCGTTTACAACGATCATGGACGGCGAAGATTCGGTGGCGGCCGTTGACGCCGAAGACAAAGTGCTCGTTTACCGCAACTTGTTTGGTCTCGTTAAAGGCGATTTGACAGCGACGTTTGAGAAAAACGGCAAAATCATGACGCGCTCCCTGAACCCGGATCGCGTATACAAAACGCCGGATGGCGGAAAGCTCGTGCTGCCGGGCCGTTCGCTCATGTTCGTGCGCAACGTCGGGCACTTCATGACGAACAACGCGATCTTGCATGCGAATGGCGAAGAAGTGCATGAAGGGATCATCGATGCCGTCATTACGAGCTTGATCATGAAACACTCGCTCATCGGCAATACGCGCTATTTGAACTCGCGCAAAGGCTCGATTTACATCGTCAAGCCGAAAATGCACGGATCGGCAGAAGTGGCGTTTGCCAACGAGCTGTTTGACCGCGTCGAAGATATGCTCGGCCTTCGACGCAACACGATTAAAATCGGCGTGATGGACGAGGAGCGCCGCACGTCGCTCAACTTGAAAAACTGCATCTACCAAGTGCGCGACCGCATCATTTTTATCAACACCGGCTTCCTCGACCGGACGGGCGACGAGATTCATACATCGATGGAAGCGGGGCCGATGCTGCGCAAAAACGAGATGAAATCATCGACTTGGCTGCAGGCGTATGAAAAATCGAACGTCGCCGTTGGGCTTGCCGCCGGCTTCCGCGGCCGGGCGCAAATCGGCAAAGGAATGTGGGCGATGCCGGATTTGATGGCAGAAATGCTGAAGCAAAAAGGAGCACAGCTGAAAGCCGGCGCCAACACGGCATGGGTGCCGTCGCCGACGGCGGCTACGCTCCATGCGCTTCATTACCATCAAGTGAACGTCGCGGCTGTGCAAAGCGAGCTGGCGAACGAGCGGGCCGACTACCGCGACGACATGTTGCAAATTCCGGTTGTCGACCATCCGCAATGGACGGCAGAGGAAATTCAAGAAGAAATCGACAACAACTGCCAGAGCATTTTAGGCTATGTCGTCCGCTGGGTCGATCAAGGAATTGGCTGCTCGAAAGTGCCGGACATCTATAACATTGGACTGATGGAAGACCGGGCGACGCTTCGCATCTCGAGCCAAATTCTCGCCAACTGGCTCCATCATGGCATTTGCACGAAAGAGCAAGTGCTCGAGGCGCTCAAGCGAATGGCCAAAGTCGTTGACGAACAAAACGCTGGCGATCCGAACTATCGCCCGATGGCGCCAAATTACGATGATTCGGTGGCGTTCCAAGCGGCGTGCGACCTTATTTTCCTCGGCTATGAACAGCCAAACGGCTATACAGAGCCGATTTTGCACCGCCGCCGCCAAGAAGCAAAAGCGAAATTTGCCGCTATTGAGCAATAAGCACCGAAAGCGGCATAAGGAACAAGGGACGGGCGCCCTTGTTCCTTCCTATCTATTTTGATCAGAAAATTAAGAAAATAAATAGAGAAAGGGGGCAGCTCCTAGTTACTACTGGCCGGTTGTCAAAGGCAAAGCAGCACAAAAGGCGGTACAAGGGGATGGGGGAAGGCTGGTAGCTAGGGATCAGCGATGAAAAATTTGCGGGAAAAAGCGTTGCTTGTTCATCGACAGGCAAGAGGAAAACTATCCGTCGAAGTGAAAGTGCCGGTCGTGAATGCCAATGATTTAAGTCTCATTTATTCGCCGGGAGTGGCTGAGCCGTGCAAAGAAATTTACGTCGATCAAGACGAAATGTACAACTATACAGTGAAGGGCAATTTTGTCGCCGTCGTCTCGAATGGCACGGCGGTGCTTGGACTTGGCAACATCGGCGCGCGGGCGGCGCTTCCGGTCATGGAAGGAAAAGCCGCCTTGTTCAAAGCGTTCGCCGGGATCGATGCCGTGCCGCTTTGCCTCGATACCGAAGATCCGGAACAAATCATTCAAACGGTCAAGTTGCTGGAACCGGCGTTTGGGGGCATCAATTTGGAAGATATCGCCGCCCCCGCCTGCTTTGTCATTGAAGAGCGTCTTCGCCAAGAGATGGCGATCCCGGTGTTTCATGATGATCAGCATGGCACGGCGATTGTCGTGGCCGCTGGGCTGACGAACGCCTTAAAAGTCGTTGGCAAACAGCTCGCCGATTGCCGGGTTGTCATCAACGGAGCTGGCGCTGCTGGGGTGGCGATCGCCAAATTGCTGCTGTCAATCGGGGTCGGCGATTTGATTATGTGCGACACGAAAGGCGCCATTTACGAAGGACGTCCGCATGGGATGAACGCCATCAAGGAAGAAATCGCCCGGCAAACGAACCGCCGCCGTATCTCCGGGACGCTTGCGGACGTCATTCAAGGCGCGGATGTGTTTATCGGTGTCTCGGTTGCTGGGGCGTTGACGCCAGCGATGGTTCGGATGATGAACCGCGGGGCGGTCGTATTCGCCTTGGCCAATCCGGTCCCTGAGATCATGCCGGATGAGGCAAAAGCCGCCGGCGCCGCCGTGGTCGCGACCGGCCGGTCGGATTTGCCGAACCAAGTGAACAACGTGTTGGCGTTCCCTGGCATTTTCCGCGGCGCGCTCGATGTGCGGGCGACGCAAATTAATGAGGCGATGAAAATTGCCGCTGCCGAAGCCATCGCCGGGCTCATCCAGCCGGAAGAGCTGACGGAAGAGTATGTCATCCCGAATCCGTTTGACCGTCGCGTCGTCGAGGCCGTCGCTTCCGCCGTCGCCCGCGCCGCCATGGAGACCGGGGTGGCTCGAGTCAAGGAAAAAGTTGAGGAACAAAATCGTGTCAGAGAGGGGTAGCCATCGATGAAATTTGCCCGTTTTCTCGCTGATGGCGTGATTCGCGCCGGTGTGGTGAACGGTGAAGTGATCCGCGAAATCGAAGGAAATATGTTCACCGCTTGGGATTATACGGGAAACGTATTCCGCTATGATCGCGTTTCGCTCGTGGCGCCGCTTGCGCCGCGCCATGTGATCGGCATTGGCGCCAACTATGTGGCTTCCCATGAACAGCTGCCGGCTGAAATGCCGGACATTCCCGTCTTTTTCTTTAAACCATCTTCATCCGTCGTCGGGCCGGAAGCGGAGGTGGTCATTCCAAACGCGGCCGGTGAAGTGAAATTTGAATCCGAGCTGGCGGTCGTGATCGGCAAAGAGGCAAAGCAGGTGAGCGAAGAAGACGTGTGGTCGTATATTTTCGGCTATACGGTCGCCAACGATGTCACCGCGCCGCAGTTTTTCCACCCGGACGGCCATTGGACGATCGGAAAATCGTTCGATACGTTTACACCGCTCGGCCCGGTCATTGAAACAGAGCTCGATCCTCGGGCTGTATCGGTGAAGGCGCGGGTCAATGGTGAAGAAAAGCAGAACAGCTCGACCGAGCTGATGATCATTTCCATCAGCAAAATGATTTCGTATTTGTCTCATGTCATGACGCTGCAACCGGGCGACGTCATTTTGACGGGAAGCCCGGTCGGCGCCGAGCTTGTCGGCCCGGGGACGGTCATTGAATGCGAAGTGGACGGCATCGGCACGCTCCGCAATACGTTTGTCGCCGCCAAAGCGCCGGCCGTTTCTATCCGACGTTCATAACGAACCTGCGGCATCTCTGGGCTAAACAAGGCATCAGGCGCGTCCTGACGGTGAATATATTCCGTCCGTTAAGGCGGCGCTCGCTGCCACGCGCGCCTGCGCTGCTCTCCCGCCTGCAAAAGCCCGGCTGTTCGTGTATAATGGCGAGCGGAGAGAACAAATCGAGGTGAATGCGATGGAACGAGAAAACATGGTCAAATCTGTCCGCCGGGCGTTGCAAATTATCGAAATCGTCAGCACGAAAAAGGACGGGCTGGGCGTGACGGAAATCGCGAAACAAATGGACATCAACAAAAGTTCGGTGTACCGCATTTTAACGACGCTTGCCCAATACGGCTATATCGAACAACATCCGGAAACGGAGCGGTATAAGCTCGGCTACAAGTTTTTAGAGCTCAGCTCAAAGCTGCTTGATTCGATCGATTTGCGCCAAGAAGCGAAGCCATATTTGCGCGAGCTCGAAAAAGAAACGAACGAGGTCATCCACCTTGTCGTCTATGATCAAGGGGAAGTCATTTATATTGAAAAATTGGAAGGAACAGAGACGCTGCGCATGCACTCCAAAGTCGGCAAGCGGGCTCCGATGCATTGCACGGCGGTCGGCAAGGCCATTTTAGCCCATTTGCCGCCCGCGGTGGCTGCAGAGATCATCGATCGGAAAGGACTGCCAAAGCATACCGATTGGACGATCACCGACCGCGAGGCATTTTTCCGCGAACTTGAGACCGTCCGGCAAAACGGGTATGCGCTTGACTTGGAAGAAAACGAGTACGGCATCCGATGTGTTGCCGTTCCGATTTTTGACTATACCGGCGGCGTCGTCGCGGCAATCAGCGTTTCCGGCCCGACGATCCGCATGACGGACGACCGCGTCAAAGGACTCGCTGTGCGCATGCGGCAGATCGGCAAAGAACTGTCGGCAAGACTCGGCTATCGTGGAGTCCATTCCGTCCAGCTGTAGCGGCTGGACGTTTTTTTGTACCAACAAGAATGACCCATGTCGATGCCGCCTTGGCGGGGAAGGTGAGAGGAAGGCATCCTTTTTTCCAAAACCGTTCAGATACAATCGAACGTTCTGTCGTTCGGCCGGCTCCGATATATCGGTTGTCTGCCAGTTTGAAACGAGAGCGGACTGCCTCTTGGTGGGCGTTTTTTGTAGTGCAAACAAACGGAATACATGTAAAATAGAAAACGAGGTGACTTGCGACGTGAAAAAACAGACGCTTTCCGAATGGATCGAACAGCTCCGCCAAGATCCGAACGTCGTCTATTGGCATGAAATCGAACCGAAAGAAGCGAAACTCGCACCGTTTCCAGACGAACTTGACCCGCGGCTTGGCGCGGCGCTTGAAGCGCGCGGCATCACTTCGTTGTATACGCACCAGGCGTCCGCTTACGCCGCGGTGCAAAGCGGACGGAACATCGTCGCCGTAACGCCGACCGCTTCCGGGAAAACGCTTTGCTACAATTTGCCGGTGCTCGATGCCATTGCCAAAGAGCCATCGAGCCGCGCCCTGTATATCTTTCCAACGAAGGCGCTCGCTCAAGATCAAAAAAATGAACTAAACGAGATCATCGCCGAGATGGGGGTGTCGATTTACAGCCATACATACGACGGCGACACGGCGCCGGCGCTGCGGCAAAAAATCCGTCAAGCGGGCCATATTGTCATCACCAACCCAGATATGCTCCATACGGCCATTTTGCCGCACCATACGAAATGGATTTCTCTTTTTGAACAGCTGCGCTACGTCGTCATCGATGAACTGCATACATACCGCGGTGTATTCGGCAGCCATGTGGCGAACGTCATCCGCCGCTTAAAGCGCATTTGCGCCTTTTACGGGAGTCGACCAACGTTTATTTGCACGTCGGCGACGATCGCCAATCCGAAAGAGTTGGCGGAGCGGCTGATCGGCGAACCGATGACGCTTATTGACAACAACGGGGCGCCGCGCGGGCGGAAATATTTTGTGTTTTACAATCCGCCGGTTGTCGAGCGGACGATGAACATCCGCCAAAGCGCGGCAAAAACGGCCGTTGAGCTCGCACGACAGCTGCTTGTCAACCGCATTCCGACGATCGTTTTCGCCCGCAGCCGCGTCCGTGTCGAGTTGATTTTAAGCCATTTGCAGGCGGCGGTGAACGAACGAATCGGCGAAACGACGATCCGCGGCTACCGCGGCGGCTACTTGCCAAATGAGCGGCGCGCCATTGAAAAAGGGTTGCGCAGCGGGGAGATTATCGGGGTTGTCAGTACGAATGCGCTCGAGCTCGGTGTTGATATCGGCCAATTGCAAGCGTGCATTTTAACCGGCTATCCGGGAACGATCGCCAGCACGTGGCAGCAAGCCGGGCGCGCCGGCCGGCGCCAGGGCGATTCGCTCGTTGTGATGATCGCAAGCTCGAGTCCGCTTGATCAGTACATCATCTCCCATCCAGAATACTTTTTCGCCCGCTCGCCGGAGGCGGCGCGCATCAACCCGGACAATCTGCTCATTTTGGTCGATCATCTGAAATGCGCCGCCTATGAGCTTCCGTTCCGGCGCGGAGAGACGTTCGGCGGCGTCGAGGTCGAAGAGGTGCTCGACTTTTTGGCCGAGCAAGGGGTGCTCCATGAGCGAGCTGGGCGCTGGCATTGGATGAGCGACGCGTTTCCCGCGCATGATATCAGTTTGCGCTCCGCGGCTCAGGAAAACGTCGTCATCATCGATATTTCCGACACCGCCCGCCATCGCGTCATCGGCGAAATGGACCGCTTCAGCGCGATGACGCTGCTTCATGATGAAGCGATTTATTTGCATGAAGGAGCACAATACCAAGTGGAAAAGCTCGACTGGGAGGAGAAAAAGGCGTACGTCCGCCAAGTTGATGTGGAATATTTTACGGACGCCAATTTGGCTGTCCGGCTTGATGTGTTGTCGGAAGACCGAAGCGAAACGCGCGGACAAATGGCGGTGCGTTACGGTGATGTATCGGTCCGAGCGATGGCGACGATGTTTAAAAAACTGAAGCTGTCGACGTTTGAAAACATCGGATCAGGACCGATCCGGCTTCCCGAGGAAACGCTGCATACATCGGCGGCGTGGATCGAATGGGAGGTGGTGCCGTCGCGGTTTTCCCCGGCGCTGTTTGAACAACTCCTTGTCGGCATCGCCAATGTGCTTGGCCATCTCGTGCCGGTGTTTGTCATGTGCGACCGCTCCGATCTTCACGTCGTGCCGCAGCTGAAGGCACCGCATTCCGGACGGCCGACGATTTTTCTTTATGATCGCTATCCAGGCGGAGTCGGCCTGTCGGAGGCGGTGTTTGAACGGCATGAAGAGATCATGAAACAGGTGAAAGAATGGGTCGAACGCTGCCCGTGTGCGGACGGCTGCCCATCGTGCATCGGCATTTCAAGCGCTGATGGACCGTCGTTGAAGCGCGAACTTGTCCAGTTTTTGGACGAACAACTTGCCGTTTGGGCCGGTCCGTCCGTTTAAGCGTCGTCATGCGTGTTTTTGCCGAGTGTGGAAGAATCAACTTATAGAAGCAAGCCGATGTCAAGCAAGGAGGGGGTGAACGGATGAAGCCGAAGTTGGCGCAATGGAAAGAATTGCTTGCCGCCCGGCATCAAAAGGAGAACGATGAAGAAAAAGAAGAAGAGAAACCGGACGGACGACCTGTGACGGACGTGCCGTATGCCGACGTTTGGCGGGAGTACGGCGCCAAGCCGTATTGGTTTGACGGCGATTACTGCCTCATTCGGGAAACGGTGTATCCGCTTGACTATCAGCACGGCCGCTATCGGCTCGGAGCGCTGTATGAAGTGCACGAAAGATGGCAGGAAGCGCCGTTTTCCCATCCGCTCTCATGCCGCGGCTTTGCCGTTCGTGACTTATTCTTTTTTGACACGGAGACGATGGGACTTTCAAGCGGGGCGGGAAACATCATGTTCTTGCTTGGCCACGCCCGCGTGCTTGGAGACCGCATCGTCGTCCGCCAGCACGTTTTGCCGCATCCGGGGGCGGAAGCGGCGCTCTATCAAAGTTTTTTGTCTGACGTTGATTATACGACGCTTGTCACCTATAACGGAAAAGCGTTCGACTGGCCGCGCCTGAAAACGCGCCATGCGCTTGTCCGCAACATGGTGCCAAAATTGCCAGCGTTCGGTCATTTTGATTTGTATCACGCCGCCCGCCGCTTATGGAAAGACAAATTGGATTCGCTGCGTCTTTCGGAAGTGGAGCGGCACATTCTCCATGTCGAGCGGGGCGATGATGTGCCGGGCTTTTTGGCGCCGATGATGTACAAGGAGTTTTTGCAAACGCCCCATCCAGACCGGCTGATGCCAGTATTGCGCCATAACGAGCGCGACGTGTTGTCGCTCATTGCTCTCTACATTCACCTATCCGTTCAGCTGCTTGAAGCGGACCGGCTCGCTGACCCCAAGGAGCTGTTGGCCGCCGCCCGTTGGTTTGAAGCCATCGGGGAAACAGCAGCTGCACGGGGGGTGTACGAGGAGGCGAGCGGCAAAGGGGCGAAGGAAGCGCAGGCGGCGAAATGGCAGCTTTCGCTTTTATACCGAAAAGAAAAACGATATGAAGAGGCTGCTCTCCTTTGGCGCGACTTGTTGATCCACGGAAATGGCTATTGGAAGGCGAAGGCCGGGCTTGAACTGGCGAAGGTGTATGAGCATTATTTCCGGGATGCGGCCGAAGCGCACCGTTATGCTGTTATGGCATATGAAGCGTGGCGGTCGCTCGCTAGGATGAGCCGACAACATAGAGAGAAAGAAGAAGCGGAATGGCGCAGGCGGCTCGCGCGGCTTGAACGCAAGAAAAACGGGTGAGAACTCATCCATTTCCCTGGCAAGCGCAAAATATGACAGAAAACGAAAATGTTTCGTCTTTTTGTTGTGAATCTTGTAGAAAAAAGAAAAAACGTGTACAATGGCATCGGAATGAACGAAAACGATGGCAGGGAGAAGAAGACGATGCGGAGCATGTACAAAAAAATTTTGTATCTCTTTTTTATTGTCGTCGGTTTGACGTTTGTCGTGTTCAATTATATCTATTAATGAACGTCAGAGGGCCGGCGCCGCATAACGGATTCAAAAAGACGAATGACGATGCCGAAACGTCCGAAGCACCGGGGGCGAGAGAGCCGGTAGATTGTTGGCGCGAACAGCTCTTCAAAATGGGTGTTTAAACTAGTACGAGTCCACTCCGTTCATCATAGGCTAGTATTGTCAAGCAACAGCCTAACTTGATGAAAGGAGAGGAATATGATGCATTGCCTGCCGAATGTAACGGCGCCGATCGTTCATCCGCCTCGTTGCAACGTTTTGCATCACTTTGAAGCAACGATTGTACCGCATATCCATCCATCGCATACGACGCATGTTTACCATCACTTGTATGAACATCAACATTATTTCCCGCATACGGAATCGGCGGTGGCTCAGGCTGCCAATCGCCATCTGTACTGCCCGGGTCCGGGACCGATGCCATTTCCGCCGTTTCCGCTGCGATAGTAAGGGCCAAAAACAGAAGCCGCTTTGTCGGCTTCTGTTTTTTTACGGATGGAAAACGCCGGCAGCCAGCAGCGTTTGGGCGGGAGGACGGCGTTTCGGCGCCGCCGGGAAGTCTGCGTGGGCGCCATGCGGCTTCCCGATCGATGCGGCAAGCCAAGTGTGAGTAAAATATTTGTGGGTGACATTCCGAAATGATCCCCGACGAGGGTTGCGAACTTTTGTTCGCGACACTCGTCGGGGCCACCAAGCGAAGCGCGGTAGAAAAAAGCAAATGTCATGCAACTCAAGATGAGGGATGAGAGTCCGAAAGCGCTTACGATATCAATTCCTGAAAATGGTTCGCTAACTAGTGATTGACAACACCCGTAGTGAACCGAAAAAATGTTCTCCACAAAGTCTTGACTGACTCGCAAGCCAACCGTCAATTGACAACCGGCTGAATTTCTGAAAAAATAAAGAGAAGATGATCGTTGAATGCGGATTGAGGTGAAAAGCCATGTCAGCCCATCAAGTGAAACTGACGCCGAAAGACATTTTAGAAAAGGAATTTAAGGTAAGCATACGGGGGTACAACCAAGACGAAGTGGATCAATTTTTGGATCTCATTATTAAAGATTATGAAGCATTTCAGCAAGAAATTGACGAGCTGCGCCAGGAAAACGCCCGGCTGAAGCGGCAAGTCGAGGAGCTTCAAAAACGGCCGGCGATGTCGGCGGGAACGACGAACTACGACATTTTGCAGCGCCTTTCCAACTTAGAAAAGCATGTGTTTGGCCGGAAACTGTATGAATAACCAGCCGGCAGGGCGAAGTTGATGCAGGGATTTCTAATTTTTTCTTCTTGATTCTCACACCAAGATCAGCTATACTGTAAGATGCTCGCAGCGTTAATCATGTTCGGGTAATCGCTGCGGCCGGTTTCGGCCGTAGAGGAAAGTCCATGCTCGCACGGTGCTGAGATGCCCGTAGTGTTCGTGCCTAGCGAATCCATAAGCTAGGGCAGTCTGGCTTCGGCTGGGCTGACGGCGGGGAAAGAACCTACGTCCGCATGCGGATATGGTTCGATTACCCTGAAAGTGCCACAGTGACGCAGCTCTAAGGGAAACCTTAGAGGTGGAACGCGGTAAACCCCACGAGCGAGAAACCCAAATGATGGTAGGGGCACCTTCCCGAAGGAAATGAACGGAGGGAAGGACAGGCGGCGTACGCTGCCTGTAGATAGATGATTACCGCCGGAGTACGAGGCGAAAGCCGCTTGCAGTACGAAGGTACAGAACATGGCTTACAGAACATGATTAACGCGGTGATTGGAATCGTGGGAAAGCCCTCCTGCAGGAAGGAGGGCTTTCTCTTTTGTGTGTTTTCCTTCCATGTGACTATAATGGAAGTATAGGCCATGAATGAAGGGATCCATACATCTATCCGATAGGGGGAACAGGATGACTTCGTTTTCGCTGATTGCCACGGCCGCGATGGGGCTCGAATCCGTCGTCGCGGAAGAAGTGCGCCGGCTTGGCTATGAGTGCCAAGTGGAGAACGGCAAAGTGACGTTTGAAGGCGATGCGCTCGCCATTTGCCGGGCCAACCTTTGGCTGCGCACCGCTGACCGCGTGAAGCTGAAAGTCGGCGAGTTTCGAGCGACGACGTTTGAGGAGTTGTTTGAACAAACGAAGGCGCTGCCGTGGGCCGATTATTTGCCGAAAGATGCCGAGTTTCCGGTGATCGGGAAGTCGGTCAAATCAACGCTGTTCAGCGTTTCCGACTGCCAAGCCATTGTGAAAAAGGCAGTCGTCGAAAGCTTAAAAGCGCGCTATCATTTGTCGTGGTTCCCGGAAACCGGGCCGTTGTATCGGATCGAGGTGGCGCTTCACAAAGATATCGCGACGTTGACGATCGATACAAGCGGCGCCGGGCTGCATAAACGCGGCTACCGTGCTCGCCAAGGGGAGGCGCCGCTAAGAGAGACGCTCGCGGCCGCCTTAGTGTTGCTCACCAATTGGACGCCCGAGCGCCCGTTCGTCGATCCGTTTTGCGGGTCGGGCACGATTGCCATTGAGGCGGCGCTGATCGGCCAAAACATCGCCCCAGGGTTTAACCGGGATTTCGTCTCGGAGCAATGGCCGTGGATCGGGGAATCGGTATGGGAAGAGGCGCGCCAAGAGGCGGAACAGATGGCGCGTTACGACCAACCGCTTGATATTTGCGGGATTGACCTTGACCCGCACATGGTCGAGATCGCCAAGATGAATGCAGCCGAAGCGGGGCTTTCCGATCTCATTTCTTTTCGGGAGGGCCGCGCCGAGCAGTTTCGGACCGATGCACAATACGGGGTGATCGTCGGCAACCCGCCATACGGCGAACGGCTTGGCGAACAACGGGAGGTCGAAGCGCTCTATCGCGCCATCGGCCGCGCCTTCGCCGCCTTGGATACGTGGTCGGTGTACATTTTAACCGCCCACCGCGGTTTTGAAACGCATTACGGCCGCCCAGCGACGAAGCGGCGCAAACTGTTTAACGGCTTTATTGAAACGCATTACTACCAGTACTGGGGGCCACGGCCGCCGCGCGAAACTCGAAGTTGACTTCTCGGCGGCCATCGATCATAATATTGTTTTGTTACAGATCAGCGAGCGAGAAAGCCCACTCCTTGAGGGGTGGGATGAAAGCGAGCCGTTTTCTTCATAATTGAATGATGATGAAAAAAAAACGATATCATGTAATCGTCGCAAGGAGGTGAATCCATGCCCACGATCACACTAAAGCTGGAGCTGTACAAGCCGACGAAAGTGAAACAAGATATGTATGAACGGATGACAGAAGTGAATACCGCGTTTGCGAATTGGCTGTTGAATCATCCCAAGCTAAATCAAGCGACGAGCAAACTGTTTAAAGCGTTTTCGTCGCAGCGGTTTCCTTCCGCCGTCGTGAATCAGACGATTCGAGAAGTGAAGTCCCAAAAGAAAAATCAAAAGGCAAAGACATTTCAAAAACGATGGTGTTGCTTCAACAACCAAAACTTAAAAATAGTAAAGAAGGGGGATTTCTATACGGTTTCCTTCCCCACACTGGAGAAGCGAATCGGCGTGCCTGTCGTCACGCGCCCCTATCAAGAAGCGTGGCTGAATCGGCTGCTCGATGGAACCGCCAAACAAGGGGCCGCCAAGCTCTATAAAAAGAGAAAGAAATGGTACTTGGCTGTTGCGGTCACATTTGAAGTGGAACCGCGACACGAAACAAAGGTGATGGGGGTTGACCTTGGGCTTCGCTATATCGCCGTGGCCAGCGTAGGAACGAAATCACTGTTTTTCAAAGGGAACCAATGCGCCTTCATTCGCCGACGCTATGCGGCTTTGCGGCGAAGGCTGGGCCAAGCCAAGAAGCTTCATATGATTCGCAAAATCGGCCGTAAAGAGTCCCGCTGGATGAAGGATCAAAATCACAAAATCAGCCGTCAAATCGTGAATGTTGCCCTCGCCAACGGTGTTGGCGTGATTCGGATGGAAGCGTTGACGGGGATTCGGAAACGGGCAACATCAAAGAAGCGGGGCGAAGCCTTCATGCTTGGGCGTTCCATCAATTGCAAACGATGATCGCCTATAAAGCGGAAATGGCGGGCATTCGGGTGGAGTGGGTGAATCCAACCTACACGAGCCAAACGTGTCAATGTGGTCATCGAGAGAAAGCGAACCGAAATGGCATCCGCTTCCGATGCCAAAGGTGTGGATACACTCTCCACGCCGACTTGAATGGCGCCATCAACATCGCCAAAGCGATTTCGGGCTTTGCCGTCTAACCTAGCGCACGGGTCACAGGTGCGCCGCCCATTGGGGTACATCCTAACCCGATGGGACGGGGTGATGACACACCCCTGAATTTGGGCGTTGTCCGAACCAGAAATGGATGAGGACGCAAACGACCCAAGAATCCCACGCCTTTAGGCGTGCGGAGTGTCAATAGGGATCGGGCGCGCAACAAACTTGTTGCGCGCTTATGCATGATATGCCGGGGGAGTTTATGCCAATTGGAGGGGTGGCGACGATGGGCCATGAGCGTTATCCGTTTGTTGTAGAAAAAAATGAAAACTTTTTTGATAAGTTGAGCCAGTGGATCGGCGATGTTTTTTATGACATTTTGCCGGAAGCCGGCTTTGAGCTGCGCGACGAGCAAATTTATATGGCGTTTCAGCTCGAGCGGGCGTTTCGAGAAAAAAAGGTGATCTTCGCCGAAGCGGGAGTTGGCACAGGGAAAACGATCGTGTATTTGTTGTATGCGATTTGTTACGCCCGTTATACAGGCAAGCCGGCCATTATCGCCTGCGCCGATGAGACGCTCATTGAGCAACTTGTCAAAAAGGAAGGCGATATTGCGAAGCTATCCAACGTGCTTGGGCTGGAAATCGACGTCCGGCTGGCGAAATCGCCGGATCAATATTTATGTTTGAATAAACTGGAAGAAGTGACGACGTATGACGATGACGACATCGAGCTGTATGAGCAAATTTACGATGAACTTCCGGCCTTCGTCCATGACAACAAACCGCTGCAGTCGTTCTACCGCTACGGCGACCGAAAAGAATACGCCCATCTGACCGATGAACAGTGGAAAAAAATCGCCTGGGATCCGTTTCAAGACTGTTTCACGTGCGAAAAGCGGCATCGCTGCGGACAGACGCTTTGGCGCGACTATTACCGGAAGGCGGCGGATTTGATCGTCTGCTCGCACGATTTTTATATGGAACATGTTTGGACGTATGAAGCGCGCAAGCGGGAAGGACAGCTGCCGCTGTTGCCGGAAGCGAGCTGTGTCGTGTTTGACGAAGGACATTTATTGGAGTTCGCTGCGCAAAAGGCGTTGACATATCGAATGAAAGAGACGACGCTTGAGACGTTGCTGACACGTCTTCTTGAAAACGACATCCGTGAAGAGCTCGCCTATTTAATTGAGGAGACGCTGGAGACGAGCACGCGTTTTTTTGATGAGCTGAAAGCGTGCGCGAAAGACGTTCCGGGTTCGAACCGAAAAGAAATTTTGCCGTCGCCGCGTCTTGAACAAAGGGCGAAGCGGCTCCGCGGCCAAATAGTCGAAATCGGCAACGAGCTTGTGTTTGAAAGCGAGACGTATACGATCGATCATTACCAGCTGAACATTGTGGATGAATATTTGGACCAAATCCAGTATTCACTCGATTTGTTTTTGAAAAACGCCGACGCCATTACGTGGCTTGAGTCGTCGCGTCAAGAGGCGACGTTTGTCGTCATGCCGCGCACCGTTCAGGAAGTGTTGCGCGAAAAAGTGTTCAGCAAACGCATGCCGTTTGTCTTTTCATCGGCAACACTATCAAACGGAAAATCATTCCAATATATAGCGCAAAGCTTAGGCATTGATGACTATTTATCGTTCAGCGTGCCGTCGCCGTTTGATTACGACGAACAGATGACGATTTTTATGCCGACGTTCCGCGCGGATGAGACGCTGTTTGCCAAAAAATACGCATATGCGCTTGAAAAATTGCGCGAAACCGGGGGCCGGGCGCTCATCTTGTTCCCGACGCGCGAGGAGCTGCTCGAGTTCAAAGAAGCGGCCGCCGGCGAACCGTTTTCGTTTTTATTTGAAGGCGACCGCGAAATCAGCGATTTGGTCGCCGAGTTTCAGCGTAACGAGGAAACGGTGCTTTGTTCCGAACATTTATGGGAAGGACTTGACATCCCGGGGCCGTCGCTTTCGAACGTCATGATTTGGTCGTTGCCGTATCCGCCGAATGATCCGGTGTTTCAGGCGAAGCGAAAAGCGTATCGCAACCCGTTTTGGGACGTCGATGTGCCGTATATGCTTCTTCGCCTTCGCCAAGGAGTCGGACGGCTCATCCGCACGCGCGACGACTGCGGCATCGTTTCCATTTTCGTCACCGACAGGGAAGATGAACGGGTCATTGCGGCGATCAAAGACGTGTTGCCGACAGCGGTGAGGGAAGAATGATATTCTTCCCTTTTTCATTTTCCACAAAAATAGCATTTTCTTGCTGGCAAGCAGGAAAATGGCACCTTGTTATGGAAATGATGATACGGCCATGAAATACATAGGGGGACTGAGTATAGTGAAACCAATCGAAGCGCAGTTTTTGCAATACGTGAAAAAAATGACGGGCTACCGCGAAGCGATTGGCCTCATGTATTGGGATTTGCGGACTGGCGCCCCGAAAAAAGGGGTCGAGCAGCGATCAGAAGTGATCGGCATGCTGTCAGAAGAAGTGTTTCGCATGTCGACATCCGAGGAGATGGCGGCCTTTATCGCCAAGCTGTCGCCCAAAGCCGTCTATGAAGAGCTCGATGATGTGACAAAGAAAACGCTTGATGAATGCAAAAAAGAATACGAGCGCAATAAAAAAATTCCAGCGGATGAATACAAAGAGTTTGTCGTGCTTTGTTCCAAAGCGGAAAGCGTTTGGGAAGAAGCGAAAGCGGCTGCTGATTTCGCCCGGTTTCGCCCGTATTTGGAGCAAATCATCGAGTTTCAGCGACGCTTTATCCGTTATTGGGGGTATGAAGGACACCCGTACAATACGCTGCTCGATCAATACGAGCCGGGCATGACCGTCGATTTGCTTGACGAACTGTTCAGCCGCCTGCGCGAACGCATCGTCCCGCTTGTGCACGCCATTTCCGCCGCGTCCGACAAGCCGGATGTGTCCTTTTTGTTCGCGCCGTTTCCAAAAGAAAAGCAGCGCGCTTTTCTGCTTGAGTTGCTTAAGGAGCTCGGCTATGATTTTGGCAAGGGGAGGCTTGATGAGACGGTCCATCCATTTGCGATCGGGCTCAACCCGAACGATGTGCGCATTACGACGCGCTACGACGAGCGCGACTTCCGCACCGCGGTGTTTGGCACGATCCATGAATGCGGCCATGCGCTGTATGAACAACACATTTCCGAGTCGCTTGTCGGCACTCCGCTTGCAAGCGGGGCGTCGATGGGCATTCATGAATCGCAGTCGCTCTTTTTTGAAAATATGATCGGACGCCACTATGCGTTTTGGAAGCGGCATTATCCGCGCCTGCAGCAATACGCGCCCACGCAGTTCGCCGACGTTTCGCTTGATGCGTTTTACCGGGCGATCAATGAAGCGAAGCCGTCGCTCATTCGTATTGAAGCGGACGAACTGACGTATCCGCTCCATATTATCATCCGCTATGAAATCGAAAAGCAGCTGTTTGCTGGGGAGCTGGAAGCGATCGACTTGCCGGATGTATGGAATGAGAAATATGAACAATACCTTGGCATCCGCCCGCACAACGATGCGGTCGGCGTGTTGCAGGACGTCCATTGGTCCGGCGGCAGCTTCGGCTATTTCCCATCGTATGCGCTTGGCTATATGTATGCGGCGCAATTCAAGCAAGCGATGGAAAAAGAGTTGGATGTAGCTGGGCTGCTGGAAGAGGGGGACATCGCACCGATCCGTGAATGGCTGACCGTTCATATCCACCAGTTTGGAAAAATGAAAAAGCCGCTCGAACTTGTGCGCGATGCGACGGGCGAAACGCTGAAAGCCGATTATCTTATTCAATATTTAGAAGAAAAATATAAGGCGCTTTATCGATTATAGAACAGGCGCGTCAGTGCAAACATCGTTCTTACGCTGTTCGTTTCGTTTTTCTGTCGACAAAGTCCTATTATGTCTCGGTTTTATGCACATAAAGAGGAAGGTGTCCCGATCGCTTGGGGACACCTTCTTGTTTCACCATAATTTGTATCCTTTCGACCCTGGCGGAGCGTTTTGAATGATGTCGATGATCGGCACCGTATAGGCGATCAAAATGAGCGCAACGACGAGGCCGATCCAAAGCTTCCAGTTTTCAAGCGCCAGTGCAGCCCGTTCATACGGAGCAGCTGCCTCGGCGACCGGAAACTCCGTTTCGCCTTTCGGGGCGAAAAAGGCCAAGTTGATCACGATGACGAGAATCAAAATAATGCCGATGAACAAGATGGTGCCGCCGACCGCTTGCGCGATTTGGTACGGAATCCATTCAAGCGCTTGCGGCGAATTGCCGTACGTGGAGAACGCCGAGCGCCGCGGTGCGCCGAGCAGACCGGCAACATGCATCGAGCCGGACATGAACGTCATCCCAACCGCCCAAACGATCGTTTGAATGATGGCGAGCCGGTTCATCGCTTTCGTCATCACCCGGCCGGTCAAATGCGGAATGAGCCAGTATGACGCACCAAAAAAGGTTAGGACGACAGTCGTTGCCACCGTTAAATGGAAGTGGCCGGTCACCCAAATCGTATTATGGACGACTTGGTTGAGTTGGTGCGAGGCGTTAATAATCCCGCCGGTGCCGGCCGGAATGAAAAACAGCATTCCGACAAACGGAGCGAAAAAGCGGGCGTCGCTCCACGGGAGTTTCCGCAGCCAGCCGAACCAGCCGGTCGCCCCTTGCGAGCGGCCGTACGATTCAAACGTCGCAAACATGGCGAACGCGGTCATGAGCGACGGAATGATGACCATGAACGTCAAGACGACTTGCACGTATTTCCAAAACGGCGAAATCCCCGGCTCAAGCAATTGGTGATGGAAGCCGACCGGAATCGAAAACAGCAAAAACAAGATAAACGCCAGCCGCGCGAGCGAATCGGAGAACATTTTGCCGCCGATCACTTTCGGAATGACGGCGTACCAAACCATATACGCCGGCAATAGCCAGAAGTAAACGAGCGGATGGCCGAAATACCAAAACAGCGTCCGGCTCAAGAGCACGTTCACCCGATCGGTGAGCCCGAGCGACCACGGAATGAGCTGGAAGACGACAGTGGCGGCGACGCCAAGCGAACAGACGAGCCATAGCACCATATTCGTCACTGACATGAACGCCAGCAGCGGGCTCGCTTGACCGCGGTGCGTTTTCCGCCAGCGGGCGTAATGAGCGAACATCGCAAAGCCGCTCACCCAGCTGCCGACGACGACAAGCGCCAAGCCGATGTAAAAGCCGGCGTGCGCCTGAAGCGGCGCGTAAAACGTATATAAGACAGACGCCTTACCGGTTAAGATGAAAAACGCACTCATGGCTGTTCCGATTGTCATCAGCCAAAAACCGATCCAACCGGTCCGGCGCGAACCGTCTGAGAGCGCCCCGGTTGTACGGCTGACCGCGGCGAATTGAAAGCCGATAATGAAAAACGTCGTCAGCACAAGTCCAAGCAAGACGCCGTGCGTCGTCAAAATCGTGTAATAGCTGATTCCAGATGGAAGCTCAAACTTGCCGGAACGGACGAGTGTTTGCAGCAAACCGGCGAACCCCCCGAGCGCGAGGGCGGTAAAGGCGACGAACAAATGGGCAAGCGCCAGTTTCGCATCGCGGTGATCGACTTTTTCCAACGGTTGTGCCATGTTACTCCACCACCTTTATGCGCGCCGTCATCATATGGTGGCCGGCGCCGCAATATTCATTGCAAAGAATCGTATACTCGCCCGGCTTGTCAAACGTGGTTGTTAAGCTGTTCACATAACCGGGTTCGACCATCATGTTCACGTTCGTTCCCGGGATTTCAAATCCGTGGATGACGTCTTTCGAAGTGACGTTGATCGTCACTTTCGCTCCTTTTGGAATTTCGATCGCATTCGGTGTAAAAGAAAACGCGGCGACGACGATGTTCAACTCGTATTCCTTGTCTCCTTTTTTGACGAGCCCCGGATGATCAAACGGCGGGGTGGTGTCCACTTTTTCCGGATCGATCGTCGTCAGGCAGCTTGGCGGCTGCTGTCCGGCGGCGAAAGCGCTCACGCCGACGACCGTCAAAAAGACGATCAAACAGCCGATGCCAAACGCAAGCCAAATTTTTTCATACTTATGGATGTGCATACCACCGATTCCCTCCTTTGCCGCTTACAGGCGGTGCAAAAATAAAAAGTAGACGCTGACCCAAGAAAAAATGATGAAAAAGCCGAGCAGAAACACAGAGGCCAGCGTGCCTTTGAGCGCCGGCTCTTTTTCCTGTTTCGTTTGCCGGGCCGCTGTGATCAGTTTTGCCATGCCGTATCCCTCCTCTTTGTTGGATTCATCCCCCATAACAGCAATTCGGCAGGTGCGCCAAACGGCCAATTTCCCTGCTTTGACACTATCATAACTGTACAAAACTGGGGCAACAGTGACTTTTCTCACAAAAACGATGCTGGAAGTGTGAACAAATGGTGACGTTTGTGAAAAAATGATGAAGACGTCATTTTCTCTCGCGGCAGCAGAGCCCGCCAATGTTCTTTTTGCTGGCATGTAAAGCGCCGGCGATTGAACAGGCAATGCGATGCAGCAAAGAGATTAAGCCCATTATAAAGACGCTGTTTGCCACCCGTTAAAGCAACGGCTTCTGTCAAGGCGAATATCGAAAAAAACGAATGATTGAAAGTTTTTTTTGTTTAATGTTCGTGTTTTTTTAAAAACCCGCTTTTCAAACACGCCCCCTCATGGTATACTGCTAATAACTGAATCGCGCTGACTCACTCATATAATCGCAAGAATATGGCTTGCGAGTCTCTACCAGCCGACCGTAAATCGGCTGACTATGAGTGGCAATGTCAAGGGAAGGCGGCAATGGATGTTTTGCGCCTTTCTTTTGCCTTGGCTTAAAAGACATTGCCTGACTCATGGAATGAGTGAGGCCGGTGTTTTTTAAGCTTTTTTTATTGGGGGGGAACCAAATATGCGTGAGTTGCTTGAGAAAATCGCCGCTGAAGGGGAGGTCGCGGCGGACGGGGTGCTGAAAGTCGACCGGTTTTTAAACCATCAAGTGGATCCTCAGCTGATGAAGCGGATTGGCGAGGCGTTTGCTGTCCGGTTTCGTGACGAGCGGCCGACGAAAGTGTTGACGCTCGAGTCGTCCGGCATCAGCCCGGCGCTTATGGCCGCCTATGAACTCGGCATTCCGCTTGTCGTTGCCCGCAAGCGGCGGCCGTTGACGATGACCGGCGACGTGTACCGCACGGAAGTATACTCCTTTACAAAGCAAGAGGCGAATGAAATCATCGTTTCTCGCTCGCTGCTTGGCCGCGGCGACCGGGTGCTGATCATTGATGATTTTTTAGCCAACGGCCAAGCGGCGCTCGGAATGGTGGAGATCATCGAGCAAGCGGGGGCTGATATGGTCGGCATCGGCATTGTCATTGAAAAAGCGTTTCAAGACGGCGGCCGGCTGCTTCGTTCGCGCGGCTTCCGCGTTGTGTCGCTCGCCCGCATTGCATCGCTTGATGGTGGCGCCATTCAATTTGCTGACGAGGTGATGAGTCGATGAAGATGAAATGGTGGCAAATCGGATCGCTCGGCATCCAACATGTATTGGCCATGTACGCCGGGGCGATTGTCGTTCCGCTCATCGTCGGCGGGGCGCTGCATTTAACGAGCGAGCAGCTGACGTATTTAGTGGCCATTGACTTATTGACGTGCGGCATTGCGACGTTTTTGCAAGCGTGGAAAAACAAGTGGTTTGGCATCGGCTTGCCGGTTATGCTTGGCTGCACATTTACGGCGGTCGGGCCGATGATCGCTATTGGCGGACAGTACGGGATGCCGGCGGTGTATGGGGCGATCCTCTGCGCCGGAGCGGTTGTGGTGCTCATCAGTCCGTATTTCGGCAAGTTGCGGACGTTGTTTCCGCCAGTTGTCACCGGTTCGGTTGTGACCGTCATTGGCTTGACGCTCATCCCGGCAGCGGTGAACAATATGGCCGGCGGACAAGGGGCGAAGGACTTTGGTGATCCGGCTAACTTGGCGTTGTCGTTTGGCGTGCTTGCCATCATTATCGTGTTGTACCGTTGCTTCAAAGGGTTCATTCGCTCCATTGCCATTTTGCTCGGCATGGCAGCTGGCACGGCGGCAGCGGCCATGATGGGGAAAGTGGACTGGACAGCGGTCGCTGAGGCATCGTGGGTTCATTGGCCGCAGCCGTTTTACTTCGGCGCTCCGTCGTTTCATGGACCCGCTGTTTTCACAATGGTGCTCGTCGCGATCGTCAGCCTTGTTGAATCGACCGGCGTCTACTTCGCTTTATCCGACATTTGCCGCCGCCGTCTGACGGATGATGATTTGGCGGGCGGCTACCGCGCCGAGGGATTGGCCATCATCATCGGCGGGCTGTTGAACGCGTTTCCGTACACGACGTACTCGCAGAACGTCGGCCTTGTCCAATTATCGGGCGTGAAAACGCGCAGCGTCATTTACGCTGCTGCTGCGTTTCTTGTCTTGCTTGGGTTCGTGCCGAAAATCGCCGCGGTGGCGACGATCATACCAGCTCCAGTTTTAGGCGGGGCGATGCTCGCGATGTTCGGCATGGTCATTGCCTACGGTGTGAAAATGTTAGGCCAAGTTGACCTAACTGTGCAAGAGAACTTGCTGATCATCGCCTGCTCGGTCGGCGTGGGGCTTGGGGTGACGGCGGTGCCGAACTTGTTTGCCGAGCTGCCGACCGGCTTGCGCATTTTAACCGACAGCGGCATCGTCGCCGGCAGCATGACCGCCATCATCTTAAACGCCGTCTTCCATTTCGGTAAGGCAAGAAAAGCGGCTACACTGCCGCTGCAGGAACAAAAAATCTCATAATTCTGGTCATGAGCTTGGTAGTCATCTTCATTTTCCGTGTGTCGCTCGGGAAATGGAGATGACTTTTTCTTGTTTGCGCCTCGATTGACGGGAAGAATGCTAGAAGATGGTGAAAGGCTGATGGTATAATGGAGAGGAAAAAGGAGGTGAAACAATGGACGAATGGGTGGAGCGCCTTTTCGATGAATTGCGGCAAATGCGGACTCAGATGGCGACCAAAGAGGATGTTGCGCGGTTAAACGGGCGCATCGGGCGGCTTGAACAAACGGTGAGCGCGACGAAAGAGGATGTTGCGCGGTTAAACGGACGCGTCGGGCAACTCGAAGAGACCGTGGCGGCGACGAGAGAAGACGTTGTCCGGATGAATGATCGCATCGGGCGGCTTGAGCAGACCGTGGCAGCGACGAGAGAAGACGTCGCCGCGCTGGATGGGCGCATCGAGACCATTGAGCGGACGATGGCGACGAAAGAGGACGTTGCCGAATTGCCGTTTATTCGGCAAGCTGTCGTGGAAACGTTAGAAACGCTCCATGAAATTTCGGCGATGAAACAAACCCTCATAGAAATGCAACAAAAAGCCAATGAAGTCATTGCCGGACAAGCGCGGCAAGAGCTCGTACTTCAATCCCTCGCTTTGCACTTGCTCGAGCATGAAAGTGAAATCCGCGCGCTAAAAGCGAGATAAATAACGAACCTCTCCTATTGTACATCCTCGCTGATGATCATGTTCCTTCCAAAACAGGCCGGTTTTGTCCGCGCCTGTTTTTTGATTGCAGCAACTTTTTTGGCTGCGAAAACTATATAGATGCAACGAAGAAGTTTACCATATCCTTGACGGAAAAGCGGTTGGCCTCTTTTCGACTGTCGGAGGAAAGCCACAGGCTTCTCCGTCACGCCAAGGCGTGACGGAGGACCGAACAACCGCCTGCTTCACAGACCCATATATGGGTCTTTAAGCGGCGTTGTTCGGTCGCCCGACAGTCGTTCAAATACTCGGTAAAAGCTGCAAATGGTAAAGCTTCAAATTGCATCTATATAGAGATCCATCGGCTGTTCCTGAAAAAACGGGTGTACAAACATATTTTCCATTGCATATCGTTTGGCTTGTTGCGCATCCTAATAGAATAAAGAGGAACAGACCGAGGTGTTTGTATGCCGGTTCTTTTATCCGTCGGCACAGCAAGGATGCCGTATACAGCCTCCCAAAACGAGGTGAAGCAGCATGTCGCCAGGCTGTTCGCCGGTCGAATGGCGCGTGCGGAGCGGCTGTTGCAGGCGTTTGACAACAGCGGCATTCATACGCGCACGTTTGTCCAACCGCTTGCCTGGTACAGCGCGCCGCGCGGTTTCGGTGAAAAAAATGGGGTGTACATCGACCGTGCCGTCCGCTACAGCCGAGAGGCGGTCAATGACTGTTTGCGCAAGGCTTCGTCCGGCCCTGTTTTGCATGAGGAGATCGATGCGCTGTTTTACATCTCAACGACAGGGCTGTCGACGCCGAGCATCGAGGCGCGGCTGATGAACGTATTGCCGTTCTCCCCTCATGCCGTAAGAGTGCCGATTTGGGGGCTCGGTTGTGCGGGAGGGGCGGCTGGGCTCGCCCGGGCAGCCGACTATTGCCGGGCGTTTCCGAATGCCAAGGCGCTTGTGATCGCCGTTGAGTTTTGCAGTTTGACGTTTCAACTCAATGATTGGTCCAAAAGCAATGTGATCGGTACGTCGCTTTTTTCCGACGGTGTGGCGTGCTTGCTTGTGGCTGGCGATGGAGCGGCGCCGACAGCTGACGCGCCGCGTGTCATCGCCGCCCGCTCGGTGCTCATGCCCGGCTCGGAAGACGTGATGGGCTGGGATGTTCGTGACGAAGGTTTGTTTGTCATCTTTTCAAAAGACATTCCGGCGATCGTTCGCTCTTGGCTGCGCCCGCAAGTCGAGTCGTTTTTGCAGGAACATGGGTTAGGACTTGGGGATCTTCATTATTTCATCGCCCATCCGGGCGGAAGGAAAGTCATTGAAGCGTACGAGGAGGCGTTCGGATTCGGTCCGGAACAGACAAAAGCCGCTAGAGACGTGCTCGCCCGCTACGGCAACATGTCGTCGGCCACCGTGTATTTTGTGCTCGAAAAGATGATGCGGCAGCCGCTTTCGCCCGGGCACGGCCTGCTTATCGCTCTCGGCCCGGGCTTTAGCGCCGAGATGGTGCTCCTCAAATGGGAGGGATGATGATGCGATTTGCCTTTGTGTTTTTCGCGGTGATCGCGATGCGTTTGTTTGAGCTTCAGCTTGCAAAACGAAACGAACAGTATGTGAAAGCGCTCGGGGCGAGGGAGTTCGGCGCTCGCCATTACCCGTTGATCGTATTGATGCATGTCGGTTTCTTTTTGTCATTGGCTGTTGAGACGCTTCGAAAAGGCGCGCGTCCGTCGCGCCGCTGGCCGCTTTTGTTTCCACTTTTTCTTGCCGTGCAAGGGCTGCGCGTATGGACCATTTTGTCGCTCGGTCGCTTTTGGAATACGAAAATTTTGATCGTGCCAAACGGCCAAGTAGTGAAAAAAGGGCCGTACCGATGGCTTCGCCACCCGAACTATGTGGTTGTCGCCTTAGAGATCGCGCTGTTGCCGCTTTTGTTTCAAGCGCCGATCACCGCGCTTGTCTTTTCGCTTTTGAACGCATTTTTGCTGTCGATTCGCATCGCGGTTGAGGAAAGAGCGCTGGCGGCGCTCACCGACTACCGGGAGGCGTTTCGGGAGCGGCCGCGTTTTTTGCCCCGGTTAAGGGGGGAGGCTGCCATCCGCAAGATGCGGCAAGCTGAAAGCAGCGGACAAATGAAAAACAGCCCTTGAGCCGTCTATGATGGCATCTGTTCGCCGTTCGCCTGCGGGCGGCGGCAGGGCGTTGCCTCTTTCTCTATGTCATCCTGTCGGGTTACGGCGGGATTTTTCATTTTTTTATTGGGAAACGGGGCGAAATGCAGTAAAATGAATGTAAATGACATTGACGGAAACAAAGGGGTTTTGGCCATGGGGCATATTGCGATTGAGCGGCCGTCATTGCGGCTGTGGCTTTCGAAAATGATCGACATGCACGAACAACTTCAGTCCGCGGATGACCAGGAGCATGCGGACAAAGTGAAGCAGTTGATCGAAAAGGCAGCGTCCGGCGAGCTTGTTGTCGCGTTTTGCGGCCATTTTTCCGCTGGAAAGTCAAGTTTGATCAACGCGCTGCTCGGCGAGCCGCTTTTGCCGTCGAGCCCGATTCCGACGAGCGCCAACCTCGTTAAAGTGAAAGCCGGCCCAGACTATGTGCGCGTCTTTTTCCATCACGATGAGCCGGTCGAGTATGAACCGCCGTACGACCCGGACTTGATTCGCGCCCAATGCCGGGACGGGGAGACGATCGAATGGATTGAAATCAGCCGAACGACGGACGCCATCCCGCCGGGGGTCGCGATCCTCGATACGCCGGGCATCGATTCGACCGATGACGCCCACCGGCTGGCGACGGAGTCAGCGCTTCATTTGGCGGATGTCGTCTTTTACGTCATGGATTATAACCATGTGCAGGCGGAATTAAATTTCCAATTTACAAAACAATTAACAGATGAAGGAAAGACCGTTTATTTGATCATCAACCAAATCGATAAACATCGCGACGACGAGCTGCCGTTCGCTGAATTTCGCACCTCGGCCGCCGAGGCGTTCCGGCGTTGGGGGGTTGAGGCGGCCCGTTTGTTTTTCTTGTCGCTGAAAGACCCGTCACATCCGCACAACGAATGGCATGAGCTTGTTGCTTGTTTGCGCCGGTTGTTTGCCGACAAGGAGGAATGGCTCGTCCGCGGCGCCGAATCGGCGTTAAAACGGATCGCCGACGGCCATCTTGAGCATCTCCGCGCACGGCACGAGCCGCTTGAGCAAAAGATTGAGGCGCGCCTCGAGGCGCTTGGCGGCGCCGATGACGAGGCGGCTGCCATCGCGGAGCTCGATCGCCTTGAGGCGGAGCTTGCCGATTGGCAAACAGCGCCGTCGCGGGCGGAGGAGGCGTTCCGTTCGGAGCTTGAGCGCGTGCTGCAAAACGCGTACGTGATGCCGTTTGAGACGAGGGAGCGGGCTGAGGCGTACTTGCAGGCGATGCAACCGAATTTCAAAGTGGGCTTGTTGTTCGCGAAGACAAAAACGGAGCAAGAGCGCAAGCGGCGGCTTGAGGCGTTTTATGAAAGCGTCAAAGCGCAAGCGGCGGCGCAAATTGAATGGCACGTCCGCCAGCTCCTTGTTCAGTTTGGAAAAGAATGGCATGCTGATGACGCTTGGCTCAGCGAGTGCCAGCAATGGACGGCGGAGTGGGATGAGACGATGCTTGCCGGCCTCGTCAAACAAGGGGCGGAATCAAGCGGCGCCGCGCTATTAAATTATACGGATGAGGTGGCGGCGGCGCTGAAAAAATGCTACCGCGACTCGGCGCTCGCCTTGTTTGCCGAACTGAAGGAACAAATCGCCAAACGGGCGGCCGCCCAAACAGAAACATTGAACGGACAGCTTTCGGCGGCGCGCGAAAAAGTGGAGCTCGCCGCCCGCCTCGCCCGCCTCAGAGCCGAGCGGGACGAGCGCCGGCGTGCGTTCGAGCAGCTGATCGCTGCTCCATGCGAGTCTGCATCACTTGATGAAAACCGTCTCGCCGCGTTGACGGCGCCGCCGGTCTTCCGGAAAGCGCGTCATGCCGAGGCGGCAAAACCGCAAGCAGCATCCAAGCCAGCGGAAACAAGCCGTCTTTCCGTCAAAGAGCAAGCGCTCGGTCAGGAAGCGGCCGGCCTCGGAGTGAGCGAAAGAGCGGACGAAGCTCGGGCGCTTTCAAGCGGCGGAAAACAGCGGAGCGAAGAGGCGGCCGAGCGGCTTGAGGCGGCGGCGGCTTGGCTTGAACGGTCCGAAATGCTTGGCCGCTTCGCTGGACCGTTGCGCGACAAGGCGCGTCGGCTTCGCGAGCGATCGTTTACCGTCGCTTTGTTTGGCGCCTTCAGCGCCGGCAAATCGTCGCTGGCAAACGCCTTGCTCGGCGCCCCGCTTCTGCCATCGTCGCCCAACCCGACAACCGCCGCCATCAGCAAAATCGCCCCGCCTGATCACAAGCATCCGCACGGCACGGCGGTCGTGAAAGTGAAAAGCGAACCACAAATTTGGGCGGATGTGCAATCGTCGCTTCGGCAGTGCGGCCATGAGGCAAATACGTGGGATGAGGCGCTCCGCCTTTGCGCCCGCCTTGCCGAATCCGGGGCCGAACATCCGGCGCAAAAGCCGCATGTGGCTTTTTTGGCAGCTGCCGCGGCCGGCTATGAGCGGATGAACGACCGATTCGGGGCAGTGGTTTCCATCGGTTGGGAAGAACTCGAGACGTATGTCGCTGACGAAGCGGTGTCATGCTTCTTAGATGAGGTCGTGTTGTACGCCGACTGTCCGCTCACCCGCCAAGGGGTGACGCTTGTGGATACCCCGGGAGTGGATTCACTTAACGCCCGCCATACGGGAGTGGCGTTTCATTACATGAAGCATGCTGATGCGTTGTTGTTTGTGACGTATTATAACCATGCGTTCTCGAAAGCAGACCGCGAGTTTTTGCTTCAGCTTGGGCGCGTGAAAGACACGTTTGCGCTTGATAAAATGTTTTTCGTCATCAATGCGGCTGATTTGGCCCAGTCGAAAGAGGAGCTTGAGGCCGTCATTTCCTATATGAACGGCGAGCTGGGGCGCTTTGGCATCCGCTTTCCGCGCCTTTATGCGCTCTCAAGCCGCTTGGCGCTGGCGGAAAAAACGGGGGCCGAGCCCGGTCCGCGCGGCGTCTTGGCGGACTCCGGCTTGTCTGCCTTTGAAACCGACTTCTTCCGCTTCTTAACGGAAGAACTGGCGGAAGTCGCCGTCGAGAGTGCATATGCCGAGCTTGAGCGGGCGCGGCGGACGGCAGAGGAATTCGCGCGCGCCGCCGGGCAAAGCGAAACGGAAAAAGCGGAGAAACGGCAGGCGCTTGAGGCGGTGAAAACGAAGATGCACGCCGTGCTTGCTGGCATTGATGATGCCTACGGCCGGCAGGCGCTTCGCCAGGAAGTCGACGAATTGCTCTATTACGTCAAGCAGCGCGTCTTTTTCCGCCTCAACGATGTGTTTAAGGAGGCGTTCAACCCGGCGGTGCTCCGCGACGACCAAGGTCCGGCGCGTCGGGCGCTTGAGCGTTGCCTCGACGAGTTGCTCGCATCGGTTGGCTTTGATTTGGCTCAAGAGTTGCGGGCGACGAGCTTGCGTGTTGAGTCGTTTTTGCACAAGCAGCTGGCCGAGCAGTTCTCGCGCCTATTCCATGAGCTTCGTCGTTTCGATGATGCGCTCGCGCTCACGCCGCCTGAGCCGTTTGCCTTTTCGGCGCCGGAGTTTGCCAACGCCCTTGGGGATGTAGACCGGGTGCGGTTTACCAAGGCGCTTTCGCTGTATAAAAACGCCAAATCGTTTTTTGAGCGCGACGAAAAGCGGCGGATGAAAGAGGAAATTGAGGCGGCGCTTGTCGAGCCGATCGACGCCTATTTGGCTGAGCAAAAAGAGCGGCTTGTGGCGACGTACGCAGAACAATACAAGGCTGCCGTCGCCGCACTTTCGGCCGCTCTCGCGGAACAAGTCGACAGCTATATGGAGGGCTTGCTTGCCGTGCTCTCCGCAACGGCGGATCATGAGGCGCTCGCCCGCATCGAAGCGGCGCTTCGCGGCCTTCTTTCGGGCCGCGGCGGGGAGGCGCGTTGATGAACCGGTTTCACGCTTGCGCTACATGCATCCACTACCGTATAGAAAAGCGAGCTGACGGGCTGTACACGTATTGCCGCCGGCTCGGCTATGCGACGAAACCGAACTATCGGTTCAACTGTTGGACGCCGAAACCGAACGTCCGGCGTTTGATGGAAAAAGAAGCAGGAAAGGACGAGGACCATTGAGCGAAGTGCATCACGCGATCACGGCCCATGTGCAAAAACAGCATACCATCTTGAAGCAATTTGCGATGCTCGACGCCGAGCGCGAGCGGCTCATCGACGAAGCGGTCGAGCGGTGCCGCCGCGGCGAGTCGTTTACGGTTGATGGGATCAATGAAGTGACGAAGCGGATGAACGAACTGGCCAAAAGCGGCCTCGTGCCGGCGCGCCGGTGCGTGACGCCGGAGATGGTGTGCGAGTACGTGAGCCGGCTTGAAGGGAAAGAGCGGTCGTGACGATGGCGAGCGCTGGCTGAGCGTGTCGGCGCCGCCGGCGTCCTGTTGATGATTGGCTGCTTTCCGTTCCGATCAAGAAACAACGTTTGGCGTCAGCAAAAACAAAAAGGGGGAGGACATATGGCGTCGCTTGTTTCCCATGAATGGCTCCTTCGCTATTTGCACGACGAAAACACGCGCATTCTTGATTGTCGGTTTTGGCTTGGCGATCCTGCGAAAGGAGCGGCCGTTTACCAGGAAGATCATATTCCCGGTGCCGTATATATGGACTTGGAACGCGACTTGTCGGGCCCAGTCGGAGAGCACGGCGGCCGCCACCCGCTTCCGTCGGCCGAGCAAGCGGCGGACGTGTTTGGCCGGGTCGGCATCGATGAAACGGTGACCGTTGTCGCTTACGACGACCAAGACGGGGCGATGGCGGCGCGTTGCTGGTGGCTGCTTCGCTATTTCGGCCATGCCCACGCATACGTATTGGACGGCAATTATCGTGAATGGAAGAAGAAAGGGCATCCGGTGACGAACGTCGTCCCTGCTGTGGCGTCCCGCCCGTTTCGGCCGCGTCCGGATCGGTCATGGCTGGCGACGGTTGAAGATGTGCGCGCCGTCGTCCGCGATCGCTCGGCTGTGCTCATTGATTCGCGTGAATGGAAGCGATATGCCGGCCTGGAAGAACCGATCGACCGCCGAGCCGGCCGCATCCCAGGAGCGGTGCACCGGTTTTGGAAAGACGGAATGACGGAAGGCGGCTACTGGAAAAGCGCTGTCGAGCAGGCGGCTCGGTTTGCCGATTTTGACCGTGGGCAGCCGTTGATCGTTTACTGTGGTTCCGGCGTCACCGCCTGCCCGAACGTGTTGGCGCTCCACGAAGCTGGTTATCACAACGTTCGGCTGTACGTCGGCAGTTTCAGCGACTGGATTTCCTATCCGGACCACCCGATTGAAACGGGTGACCCGTCATCCGATGCTTAGTTTTCTCCGATTCGGGCTGAAACATCATTCGACGCCTCGGTGTTGTCGGATGGAACCATTGTTTCCTTTTCGTTTTCTTTTTTCGGTCCGCATGAGGTCGAAGCGTTGTTGATTTTCAACGATTTTCACCTAGTGTTTGTTTTGCTTTTCTTCCATTGTTTCGGCCGCCGGTTGAAGCCGCTGTATGCATAGTTGTTTGGCCGCCCGCGGATACTATAGGTGAACCGACGGAAGCAGAGGAGGAGACGCATGGGCCGTACAAAATTGGGCAATGCCAATGCCCAACGAAACAACAACGCGAAGAAGAAAAACGGTTTTAACGAATGGAGGAGCGAATTCGCTTCGTACGCAGAAGTCGAAGCGGAGAAAATGAAAAACGATCATCAAAACATCCGATGATGAGGGCGTGCCCCTCGTTTTTTATTTCAAGCGCGATGGTTGGCAAATAGCAAACGTATGTGCTATAATCGTGGACAGAGCGGCGGGGAGGGGACAATATGCGGAAGTGGCTCGTTGTTCTTTTGTTCTTGGCTGTCGCCGGCTACGGTCTTTGGAATGCGACGGCGGCAGAACAATGGAGTGAGACTGAGCGAGAGAAACCGAGCAGTGCGGGGGAAGCCGGAGCCGAAATCGGGCGTGTGGCCCCCAATTTGGAGTTGCCGGCTTTGGGTGGTGACACCATCCAGCTTTCGGATTTTCGCGGCAAAGCGGTCGTCCTCAACTTTTGGACGTCGTGGTGCCCGCCGTGCAAAAAGGAAATGCCGGAGCTTGAGAAGTTTTACAAGCAACATGGCCATGAAGTCGCGGTGTTGACTGTCCATTTGACCACCCAAGATACGCTCGATAACGCGGAGCGATTTGCGAAAAGCAGGAAATTGGCGCTGCCGATCTCCTTGGATGTGCGCGGCGAAGCGCTTCGTCAATATCGAATCCAAACGATTCCAACGACGTATATTATTGATCCAAACGGCGTCATTCGGCGAAAAATTGTCGGCCCGGTGACGGCGAAGCGGCTCGAGCAGGAAACAGCGCTTTTTCGTTGAGCAGATGGCTGCAGCGAAAGGCGCTTTCTTCGTGGTTCATTATTTTTCAAAAAGTTGTCATAATTTTTATCTTTTTTGGGCATGAATAAGATTACAATAAAAGTGAGGGGAGGTTGAAGCGATGAGACGATCCCGCAAAATGACTCTCCAAGAACTGATCAGCGAGAACAAACGGCAATTGTTGAACGATCGGGAAGCGCTCGAAAAAATCGAGAAAAAACTGGAAGAGCGGATGCTCAAAAAAGCAGAATGACCCATGCATAGCGGTTCTTCGGGCGGACAGACTAGATGGCGAGGAGGCGAAGACAATGAGCAATCCGAAAGGAAGCCGCAAACATTTCGTGCCGAACCATATCGGCACACAGCCTCGCGCCGCAGGAGGAAACAAGGGCAAACAAATGCAAGACCAATCCGGCCAGCACGCCCAAGTCATCCAAACGAAAGGTGAATAGCCGGAAACTCTTGTAAAGGAGGAAGCCTGTATGCCGCGTCCGAAACCGGATGACCGCAGCGATAATGTGGAGAAGCTGCAAGAAATGGTGCAAAATACCATTGAGAATATCGAAAAAGCCGAAGAAACGATGCAGTTTGCGTCGCCGGAGGAGCAGGAGAAGATCCGTGCGAAAAACCGCCGCCGCGAAGAAGCGATCGCTGCGATGCGCGCGGAAATCCGAGACGAAGCCGCTGCACGGGAACACGGCTACCAGTAAACGAAGCAGCCCTCATGCGGGGGGCGGCTTCGTTTTTTTGTCTACCGCTTGAGCGAGCCGACGGGCGAATGGTAACATAGAAGAGGAGGCCCGGTAAAAAATGGAGGGAGAACGAACGTGAAAGTGGCAGAAAAACAAATTGAAGTGCGTTATGCGGAAACAGACCAAATGGGCGTCGTCTACCACGCGAACTATTTAGTTTGGATGGAAGTCGGGCGTACGGAATTGATCAAACAGCTTGGCTTTCATTATGCCGACATGGAGAAAGAAGGCATCATTTCGCCTGTTGTCGATTTGCAAGTGTCGTACAAAAAGCCGCTTCGTTATGGGGAAACGGCGACTGTCCGCACATGGATTGACGCCTATGACGGCATCCGTGTGACATACGGCTACGAGATTCTCGCCCCGGACGGCGAGGTGGCGGTGACCGGAAAGTCGCAGCACGTTTGCGTCAAGCGCGATACGTTTCGGCCGATCGTGATCCGCAAATATTTTCCTGACTGGCATGAAGCATATGAGCGGGCGAAGCGGTAAAGGGGAGCGGTGCGATGGCGTTTGGCATCCGCCGACATGAGCTCGCAGCATGGAAAGAGAAAGTGAAGCGCGGTGAAATCGCCTTTTTGACCCACTATTGGTATGACGAACGGTTTCCGCATTGCACGACAGTGACGAAAGTCGGCTGCGCCGATGTCGAAAAACTTGCCGCTTGGGGGCGGAAGTACGGGCTGAGGGAAGAGTGGATCGACCGGCGCGGTGAGTTTCCGCATTTCGATTTGCTCGGTGAGACGCAAACGCGCATTTTGCAGCAGGAAGGACGGCTGTTTGAACTGGAACGATTCACGAAACGGGGGAAGAAGGAATGATGATCGATTTGGCCGTTGTGAAGGAAATGTCGAAACATACGTTGATCGATACGCTCGGCATCGAAATGGTTGAGATTGGCGAAGGCCGCGTCGTCGCGACGATGCCGGTCGACTGGCGCACGCACCAGCCGGCTGGGCTGCTGCATGGCGGCGCCTCAGTCGCCTTAGCGGAGACGGTCGCCAGCATCGGCGCGTACGCGCTTGTGGACCCCAACACGGAAAACGTCGTTGGATTGGAAATCAATGCCAATCACGTTCGCGCCGTTCGCCGCGGGACGGTGACGGCGACAGGGACGGTGTTGCACCGCGGCCGGACGACGATGGTGTGGGATGTGCGCATTACGGACGAACAAGGGGAGCTCGTCTGCATCTCCCGCTGCACGATCGCCATTATTCGAAAAAGCGAGCGCCAAGGCTAGCTTTTTCAATCGCCGCGGGGCATTCAATGGACGAGAAAAACCGGCTCATCGCTTTTTTCGTCCAAATCCACAGTCAAATCACGTCCATCGAAATACCATTGGTCGCTCTCTTCAATAAAAAAGGTGATGCCATCAACTGTCGTCTGCGCCGCCGGCTTGTCGACCAGTTCGTCTTTGGCCATGCCAAGCGAAAACCCTTTTTGCACGGTGCTGCACCCGCCGTAGCGGGCAAAAAAGCGGATCGCATCGCCCGGCTTCAGCCCGAGCTCCCGCTTGTACCAATCAAACGCTTTTTTTGTAATCATGATATTCATGGCTTCCCCTCCTCACTTGTTTATTATAAGTGAATGGACGGCGCCGGTAAAACGATTGTGTGAACATTGGCTGACAATTTTAGGATAAAACGCTTTCCATAAAGTGGCGGCTCCTTGCCTTCATTCGTTCGAGTAAAATGGCGGCTGGCGACAAACAGTAAAAGCGAAGGAGGTGAGGGGGATGAATAAAAAGCTGCCATTTGCACCAAGTTACGAATCCGACGGGGTGATGGGGAAAAACAGCGAAAAACATCCGCGCCGCTCGGAACGACAACAAACCGGCAAACAAGCGCCTGATTTTTTCAACACGACGCCATCGAGCGAATAAAAAAGCCGAATCGAGCGGGCGATGGTTGAACATCGCGCTGTTTTGTGAATAAAGTAGCCAGTAGGCTGCTTTTTTTATGGCACCTACTATACAAACGGGCCGGTCCGCGCTATTATTACTTGAGGGACATCTTTTTCGAAAGGAGTGGCGTTTTCGTATATGAGTAGTTCAAGCCCGAACGAACCGGAACCGGAATATAGCGGGGAACGCGGCCTGTTCCTTTTCTTGCCGGCTGCTCATCATACGAAAACGGGCTCCGGTCGGAAAGGAAGAGGCGCCGCCTTCCTCGCGTGAAAAGGAGGAAGGATGCCAGATGATGAAAATGTATTTGTCCGATGCCAGCGGCAAAATGCGCGAAATCGATCATATTGAAAATGGCTGCTGGATCAATCTCGTTGCCCCGACGGAAGACGAAATTCGCTACATCGCCCACCATTTGGACATTCCGATCGATTCGATCAAAGACGCGTTGGATGACGAGGAGCGGTCGCGCGTCGAAAAGGAAGACAACCATGTGCTCATTATCGTCGACATTCCGATTGTCGCCCATGATGAAGTGGACGGCCCGATTTACGAGACGATTCCGATCGGCATGATCATTACGAACACGTGTTTTATTACGGTTTGTTTGCAGGAGAATCCGATTTTCGAAGAATTCTCCAAAAACAAAATCAAAAACTTTTACACGTTTATGAAGACGCGGTTTGCGTTGCAAATGCTGTACATGATTTCCACGTATTATTTGCGCTACTTGAAGCAAATCAATCGGCGGACGAGCGAAATCGAAAAAGAATTGCACCAGTCGATGAAAAACAAGGAGCTGTTTTCGCTTCTCAGCATGGAAAAAAGCTTGGTGTATTTCATGACGTCGCTCAAAGCAAACAACATCGTCATGGAGCGGCTTATGCGCCTCAACTATTTGCGCATGTACGAAGATGACCAAGATTTGCTGCAGGACGTCATTATTGAAAACAAGCAGGCGATTGAAATGGCCGAAGTATACAGCAGCATTTTAAGCGGCATGATGGACGCGTTTGCTTCGGTCATCTCAAACAACTTAAACATTGTGATGAAGTTTTTGACGGCCATTACGATCGTCATTTCGCTGCCGACGATGGTGGCGAGTTTCTATGGCATGAACGTACCGATTCCGTACCAACACTCTCCGTACGCCTTTTTGATCGCGATGGCGCTCGCCGGTTCACTGTCAGCGGCGACGGCGTATATCTTTTGGAAAAAGCGATACTTTTGACGGCCAGGCGCGTTTTGGATGGCCATGCGAACGGCTGCCCTGTCATTGGGGCAGCCGCTTTTGCTTTCGGACGGCCACACCGCCGGAGAGGATGAATTTCATCGCCTCTTCCGGCGAGATGTCGACGACTTCCACTTGATCTTTTGGGACGAGCAGGGTGAACCCGGCGACTTGAAACGTCTGCGGGATATAGACGGCGACGTAGTCGGCGAGAGGATCGTGCCAAGCGCCGACATCCTCCATCGTCATGAAGCCGAGGCATTTCCAGCCGCTTTCTGGCATTGTAACGAGCACAACTTGCGAAAACGATCGTTTTTCTCCGACGAAGGAAGCGATTGTATCTTTGGCGACGGAATAAACCGTTTTCATCAAGGGAATGCTTTCAAGCAACCGGTCGATCAATCGAATGAGGCGGCCGCTTACGTATTGCGTTGACAGCCAACCGCAGACGGCAATGAGCGCGACAGTCGCCAGTAGGCCTAGGCCGGGAATGTAGCGGCCATCCAAATACGGACGGACGTATTGGCCAAGCAGTCCATCCAAAACGGTGAACACTTTGTAGCACATATAGACGGCGAGTAAAATTGGCACGATCGTCAGCATGCCGTTTAGAAAATGTTTCACGAAAAAACGCATCCCTTTCCCTCCCCGCTATTCATTCTCTACCACCATACCAATTTTTTTGGCTTTATACAACTCTCTATTATATCGAACGTTTTTCGTTATATTCGGTAAGAAAGTTCGTGTTTTTCCTTGACGAACTGCCAAATGTTCCGTATACTTTCGAATGGAACATGGGAAATGGGGGATGGATCATGAACAATCATTACGATGTGATCGTGGTCGGCGCCGGGCCGGCCGGCATTTTCACTTGCTACGAACTAACGCTCAAACTCCCTGGAGCGAACGTGCTCTTAATCGATAAAGGGCACGATATCTATAAACGCAATTGTCCGATTTTGCAAAAAAAAATTGAAAAGTGTCCGCCGCCGGCCGGCAAAAAAGACTATGCCGGCTGCGTGCCGGCCTGTTCGATCACGAATGGATTCGGCGGAGCGGGGGCGTATTCGGACGGCAAATTCAATATCACGAGCGAATTCGGCGGCTGGATGACCGACTATTTGCCGGCTTCGACCGTACTTGAGCTCATCCGCTATGTCGATGAGATCAACTTGAAGCACGGAGCGACGACATCCATCACCGACCCGATGACCGATAAAGTGAAAGAGATCGAGCGGCGCGCCTATGCGGCCGGGCTGAAGCTATTGCGCGCGTACGTCCGCCATTTGGGTACAGAGCAAAATTTGGAAATTTTGAAAAGCATTTTTGAATATTTGCGCGAGCGGATTGCGATGCGCTTTACAACGGAAGTGGATGATATCGTGACCGAGCGGACGGAGAGCGGCCATCGAGTGAAAGGCGTTGTGCTGAAAAACGGCGAAACGTTGACAGCGGAAAAAGTCGTCATCGCTCCGGGGCGCGATGGCTCGGTTTGGCTGAGCAAAATCTTGCGCAAGCGCCGTTTGCGGATGATCAACAATCAGGTTGACATCGGAGTGCGCGTGGAAACATCGAACATCGTCATGCAAGAAATTAACGAACATCTGTATGAAGGGAAATTCATTTTCAACACGTCGGTTGGGACGAAAGTGCGCACGTTTTGCAGCAACCCGTCCGGACATGTCGTCGTCGAAAACCATTCCGGCATCATGCTCGCCAACGGCCATGCGTACAAAGATCCAAAGCTCGGCAGCAACAACACGAACTTTGCCCTTCTTGTTTCACATAAGTTTTCCGATCCGTTTGACAAGCCGAACGAGTATGCCCATGAAATTTCCCGGCTGGCGAACGCGTTGTCCAACGGCGGCATCATCGTGCAAAAATACGGCGACATTTTAAAAGGACGGCGGTCGACGGAAAAGCGGATTAAAGAAGGATTTATTGAACCAACGCTAAAAGAGGCGGTGCCGGGCGATTTAGGCCTCGTTTTGCCGTACAACACGATGAAAAGCTTGATCGAAATGACGGAAGCGCTCAACCATGTTACTCCGGGGCTTGCCTCTGAGCATACGCTCTTTTATGGGGTGGAAGCGAAGTTTTATTCGGCGCGTCCGAAACTGAACGACCGCTTTGAAACCGAAATCGCCGGGTTGTATGTCGGCGGCGACGGCGCCGGCATTACGCGCGGCCTTGCGCAGGCGAGCGCCTGCGGCGTCTGGATCGCCCGCGATATCGTCGAGAAATTGACGCATTAGGTGAGGAACCGAGGGCAGGCCCCTTCAAACGGGGGCCTGTTTTTTTGCTGTCTGCCTGAGGACGGATTAAAAAGTAAACTGAAATGAAAATATAGTTGACAAATATGCGGCTGGTCCGTTACGATAAATGTAATGATATGGAAAGGGGAGAGGAGAGATGGCAAACTGGCTGGTGTTGGCCGAGCAAGTGTTGGGAGGCCACGAGCTGACCGATGAGGAAGCATTGGCGATATTGGATTGTGCGGACGAGGAGTTGCTCCTTTTGCTGCAAGGGGCGTACCGGATTCGCTCCGCCTATTATGGAAACAAAGTGAAGCTGAACATGATCATCAACGCCAAATCCGGCCTCTGTCCGGAAAACTGCGGCTACTGTTCGCAGTCCGCCGTATCGACGGCGCCGGTGAAAACGTATAAAATGGTCGACAAAGAGACGTTGTTGCGCGGCGCGGAAGAAGCACACCGTTTGCGCATTGGGACGTACTGCATCGTCGCCAGCGGCCGCGGGCCGAGCGATAAAGAGATCGACACCGTTGTGTCCGCGGTCAAGGAAATTAAAGAGCGGTTCGGGCTGAAAGTGTGCGCCTGCCTTGGGATCTTAAAGCCGGAGCAGGCGGCGCGGCTGAAAGAGGCGGGGGTGGATCGCTACAATCATAACATCAACACGTCGAAGCAGCACCATCCGAACATTACGACGTCCCATACATACGACGATCGGGTGCGGACGGTGGAAACGGTGAAAGAAGCCGGTCTTTCGCCTTGTTCCGGCGTCATCATCGGCATGAAAGAAACGAAGCAGGATGTCGTCGATATGGCACGCAGTTTGCGGGCGCTTGACGCCGACTCCATTCCCATCAACTTTTTGCATGCGATCGACGGCACGCCGCTGGCTGGCACGAACGAATTAAACCCACGTTACTGTTTGAAGGTGCTGGCCCTTTTTCGCTATATGAATCCAACCAAAGAAATCCGCATCGCCGGCGGGCGGGAAGTGAATTTGCGCTCACTTCAGCCGCTTGGCCTGTATGCCGCCAACTCGATTTTTGTCGGCGACTATTTGACGACCGCCGGGCAAGAAAAGTCAGCCGATTATCAAATGCTTGAGGATCTTGGGTTTGAAATCGAATTTGCCCCGGCTCCGCAAGCCGGAGTCGTATCATGAACGATGCCGCCGGAAGATGGCGGCTTTTTGTATGTGCGCTCACCGAGGACAAGACCTAGCGAAGCGGGAGGCATGGGAGGCGCCATGCGGTTTCAGATGGGACGCCACGATGGCGCATCGCAAGCCTTGGCGAGAAGCGAAGCGCATGATCAGACGGTGGACTTGGCCTGCCTATGCTCTGACGAGAAAAGCGGATTGAACCCCTATTGCGCCGTTTGACGCGCTTTTTTGGCATGAAAAGCCAACCCGACGCGTACGATGGGAATACAAGCGGCGAAAAAAAGGCTTCACAAACAGCTAAAAGCTCATTATAATAGCAACAAAAGGAAAGGAAGAGGATGGGGGACATGGCAAAGTCATTCTACCGTTACTTGCTGCGCTTCCGCCATGGACACCAGGAAGATCCGGTCGTCCGGTTTGCGAACGGAGCGTATGAAGACCACAGCTTTCCAAAAGGGTCGACGGACTATGAAGAACTGAGCGGCTATTTGGAGCTTAACGGTGACTATTTGGAAAGTATGGTTGTGTTTGATGAGCTATGGGAGCAATTTTTGCATGAAGCGTAACGAAGGGGGCGTTCCCATTTCATAAATTGGGAGCGCTTTCAAATAACTGTAGATGAGCATTTTTAATTACAATAATTTCCATGTTCTAAGAGACAAACAGGATACCCCTTAGGCCACATGGAGCTGTTTTTTGATCACATCAATGGGAATATCTTGCTTCGCGGCGTCATCAATGAACTCGACGACGCTGTGGCCTTTCCGCGATCGAAGAAGCTCCAGTCCAGCGGAAAGGGTTTGTCGGGATTCGGCGATGCTGTACACGCAGGAGAGCAGCACCACCGCCCAATACCGTTTCACCATCAAATGGATATTGACCAAGCCATTGCCCGGTTTATGGAATATATAGATCAACAACCGGAAGAGGTGCTTCGACGCTTGGGGTGTGCAGCGTGATGCAAAGGTTAACTTTTCAAGGTGCATTTATAGAATTGCTACAGCTTGTTTACAATCCGATGGTCACTATACCAATGAGAGTAGATTTTGCACATTATTTCAGAATCCATCTGAAATAATTTGAAAAAGTGATTCTGAAATAATGCCTGAATCCGTGATAAAGACGCGTTCAAAGCTGCCAAGAAAACTGGATCAATCAACAAAATATTGCACTCGGGGTTCTTCACCTAATAGGTGAACATTCGAAATGGAGTCGAAGTCTCGACACGATTGGGTTTCCCAGCATTTTTGATGCACTTCTGTCACGGATTCAGGTAATGTACTAATTTACATGTTCCTCCAACTCTTTTAATAAAGGCCATTCTGTGGTAAGATGTTTCATGGACTCTTTCCCTCCTGTTTTCGGTTGATGTTGACAATCACCATCATAGCAGGGAGAGAGTCCTTTTTGCATGACCTTTGCTTGTTCTACCGCGCTTCGCTTGGTGGCCCCGACGAGCGTCGCGAAAAAAGTTCGCAACCCTCGTCGGGGATCATTTCGGAATGTCACCCACAAATATTTTACTCACACAACAAACGCTTGTCGTGGGCATCGATATCGCGAAACGAACCCACTACGCCTGCTTCGTGGATGACCGGGGGCGTGTGCTTCGCAAGTCGTTCCCGATCTTCCAGTCGAAAGAGGGGTTTCAACAGCTGTATGAAGCGATTCAGGGGGCGATGCAAGCGTTCGGGAAGTCACAGGTGATCGTCGCGGTGGAGCCGACCGGGCACTACTGGTTGAACCTGGCCTACTTCCTCGAGGAGCACGGGATCCCGTTGGTCATGGTCAACCCGGCGTATGTGTGCCGGTCGAAAGAACTTGATGACAACCTGCCGACGAAACACGACGCCAAAGACGCCCTGGTCATTGCCACAGTGATGGACATCGGTCAACGTTCCCGAAAATCCCTTGGTGGTCAAGGCATCGACAATGTGAACGAGATGCTTCAAGACCGGTTTGGAAAGTTGCAGCGTCAACCCCAAAGTGAAGAAAAACTTGTAGATTCCTTGGTGATGTGCTAATCTATTCATGGGACATGAACCTCCTTGTGGGTAGTTGGTAGCACATCTATTCTAACCAAGGAGTCCGGTTCATGCCTCCTTTTTTGTTTGATTGTCAATTTATGTTAGCGAATTTGCTCATCTACAGAAATAACTTTTTTCCGCGCGGTTGCAGGTGTCCACCCTTCTTGGCATGCATATACTATACTAACTATTTGTTTCAAAGGGTGGAGATGCCAATGAGCGCGCCGAAACGCCCGAAATTTTCCGTCGGCGACATCGTCGTCAATACATTGTACGGAACGGTCGGAACGATCACCGATATTCAGCAGATTGACGGTGCGTTTTTATACGAAATCAACCATGGCCATAGTTTGTTTGCCGAGCAAGCGCTCATTTTATTGTCTGAGTTTGCGGGTGATTTATGGATCGCGGAAGAGATTGAAATTGAGCTGCCGTTTTTTCTCGGTGAAATTGTCCGCGTCCGCGATTATGGCGGCCATTTGTTCAAAATTGTCGGGGTGCGGACAGAAATTTACCGCTACTACGGGGAAGGATGGGAAGAGACGATTTACGAATTGAAACGGCTGATGGATGGTTGGGAGATTGAAGTCCATCTGGAAGACATCATTCCGCTTGCCGACGGAGACGAGACGTCTGTTACGCTCGTGCAAGATATTGTCATCGCCGCGCCGGTGAAAGCGTCGCTTCTATTGCCGCCGGCCGACAGCGGAGAGAAAGGGCCGTCGGTCGACGAGCTCCTTGACATGTACAACGATTATAAAGCGTTATATGAATGGTTCGGCGATGAACAGTACCAACGGATGATGGAAACAGTTGTAAAACGTTTGCGGGCAATCGCCGATCACCAGGATAGAAATTGATAAAGAATAAAAAGAAAATAAGGAATGCCGGCGAATAGGACGATCGCGCCCAATCCATTGACAACTGTTTCCATCATTTTATCGATCGCAGTGAATTTGTCCATTTTGTCCGCCTCCGTGTTTTTTGTTTGGTTGGTACATATGTATGGGGGAGACGGAAAAAATAGTACAACATGATTTTTGACATAAAACGGAAGGCGGCGACATACAACATTACAAAGGGGGCGAGATGCGGTGAAGGAAATTGAAGTGATTATCGATACGGAAGAAATCGCTGAGTTTTTTTACCAAGAACTCATCCGCCGCGGCTTTGTGCCAACGCAAGAGGAGCTTGAGGAGCTCGCGGATATTACGTTTGACTATTTGCTTGAAAAATGCATCATTGATGAAGAGATTGACATCGACGGGGAGTAGTCCTCGTCGTTTTATGATGAAGTTGATTGGGCCGCCGCGATGGCGGCTGTTTTCATCATGGACAAATGCCGCTCGTAGCGGCTGGTCATGTCGCTCGAGGCTGGAAGCGGGAGCGTTTCAAGCGCCTGCATGATCGCCTCATCGGTGAACCAATCGCGATGATCGTGGAACGGGTGCGCAAGATCCGGCCAAGCTTCCTCAAGGCGGGGGCTGTAAAAGCGGCGCCCATCAGGCGTTTCAGCGAACGATTGCGGCCAGAAGTCGGCGCGTGAGCCGCTGTGGGGGACGCAACAGGCAAAGCGGCAGGCGCCGCGAAACAGCCGGGCGTCAAACAGCAGCAGACTGTACAGCGTTTTGCCGATATCGATGCGGTGGTGGACGTCGGCGAAATCGCGCACCGTCGTTCCGGCAAGCGCTACGCGGCGGCCTTTGGCATATGGGATGAGCACATCGTTGAACCCGAGCCATTGCTCGACAAGAAACGGCCAGCTTGACAGCACGCGGGTGCGGAAAAACGGATGTTCGATGACGCGAAGCTGGATGTACTGCTGTTCGTTGATGATCAGAGCAACCGTAAGAAGCGCGGCATTCCCCGTTTCCCAAAAATGTTCCCACATCGGCTTCATAAACGAAGACACCGCTAGCGCTGGCAACAAATGAAACAGCGGCGTCTCCCTCCGTTTGCTTTCTTCGTACAGCAGAAGCTGCGGATAGGCATCATGAAAAATGAGGGCATTGGCGCGCTCCAAAAACAAAAAAAGGGGTGCAATGATTTGTTCCGGCAGCAAAAACGGAAGAAGGCCGCCGCGCAAATCCGTCATGTTCCAACCACCGTTGCGCGAGACGAGATGGGCTAAAAACGCCCAATGAATTTCCCGATGGCGCTCAAAAAACGCTAAGTAGGCGGCGGTGCGCGTCACGTTGTTGCGGTTATGTTCCGCCGTTTTCCGTCGAATGGCGGCAACAATGCCCTTTTCTTCCGCGCTGAGCGGTCCGTCAGTCGGGACCGTTGTGCGGGCAGCCATCCGGCGAAGCAGGCCGTCATCGGCGAGGCGGACCGGATGGCGGTACAAAAAGGAGCGGTAGGCATACTGAAGGGGATGGCGCAGCCAAGCGAGCAGGCGAGTCGGCATCAGGCTGTCTCTCCTTTGCATCATTTGTAGACGTTTGTCAGAAGACCGCGATTGTTTCGACAAAAAGAGTGCTCGTTTGCTGAAGGAATCGACACACCAAATCACCAAATAAGTACAATACACATTTTCCTCGGCTTCGAAGACGATTCACGCTCGAATTCGACATCAATCATAGTATGGGACGCGGAGGGCCGATTTATTGGGAGAAGGGAAAGGAAAACAATGGTTCGTTTATGGGGGAAACGAATGTGGATGACAAAACGTGCATATGAGGCGGTCGTTTTTCAAACACCGCGCTTTGGGGGAACGAAAAGCTACCGGCAAGTGTGCCGCATGACGGTGACGGCGGCCGGACATGATGAAGTGCTGGCGGTGTTGTATCGGATGTTGAATGTCGCCGATCTGATGCCGAAAAACTGTCAAGCTCGGTTTATGCGGACTGGGGATGTTGTGCTGATCGATGAAGGGCGGAAAGGACAGACGTACGATCGCCTTTGTCCAGACGGATGGAAACAAGTGGAACGTCAGCTCATTTGTTGACGGAATATTCAAAAATATAGTCGCCAGCAAGAGCTAGAGATGATATAATATGAATAAAGCCCCCCTTGTTTCGGGAACAGATAAGAAAGGAAAGGGGGCGGACTTGATGGAATATGGCGAACGGCGGCGCGACATGCCGACGGTGGCCCCGGGCATCGACGACGATGAGGAGCTGAATGAAAGAGCGACAAAAGAGGAAATGGAACGCGGGGAATATACAAAAGTCGTCACGCTTGCTTGGGACGAATCCGAGCCGTCGGAACCGCGATAGAAACCCTTGTATCGCACAAGGGTTTCTGCGGTTTGTCACGATTCGGGATTGTCATGATGGCCTGGACCGTTTTTCCGGCCGCCGGCGGCGGAATATTCTTTGGCATGCGCCTCGTCTTCAGCGATCAATGCTTCTTTTGGAATATGGTTGTTCTTTTTCTGCCCGTTAATGCGGTTGCGGTGTTTTTTGCCCATCGTTTTCCCTCCTTGAACCGTTGTCGTCGTTTTAGTGTATGCGGTCTGGCGGCGGTTCATCGACGGAAAATGTTTGCAGGCGGCATCATGCGGCGGGCGCAGGAGAAAAGAGGGAAGGGGGCGAAACGATGGCCGCACTGGCGCTGTCGCTGCTTGTGTGCGTCGTCTCGATTGCGGCATTGCTTTGGGTCAAAGGGCAAGTTGAGCGATTCTTGTTCCGCTGGAGAAGCGTGCCCCTTCTCCATGCGGTCAACGTCGTCATCATCGCTGCCATCGTTGCTGGCATGTACTATCGGCTCAGCGGCATCGACGTGTACTTGCGCGATTTGGCCGATATCAACGGTTTTTGGTATGTCTTTGCCGGCGCGATGCAGCTCGTCTTTCCGCTGTATTTGTTTTCCTGTTGGCTTGTCGCTAGGCGGCGCGAGCGCGAGAAAAAATATACGCGCAGCAAAGACAAAAAGGTGCTGTATATCAATGAGCGGTATTTGGCGCGCCGTCATCGCAGCGATTACCGCCGATCCAAAACATCATAAAAGAGAGCGGCTCCCCCGCAAACGACTCACCCACCTACGCGAGTGCATAGGGGGAGCTTTCAGCGATTTGCCTATGTGCCAAACGACAAGCCGCACAAGGACCCTTTCCGCTTTCCTTCGTTTCGAAGGCGCCCGTTTGAACAACATGTGATTCGATCCGACGGCGATTGCCGGCCAAATTCATCTCCCACATTGACGGAGACGGGCGCTCGTGCACCTTCACGTTTCGAAGTGGGAGACTTCTTTCGGAGTGATGTTAGAATTTGGTCTTTTCCTTTTTCGATGTGGACGGCTGATTGTTTGATTTGGACGATGGATTGGTTTTGTTGGCGTATTCCACCGCTTGTTCGAGTTTCTTTTTCATCGGTCTTTTCCTCCTTTCTCCTCGGGCAGGCACACATAGTATGCCCGTTCGCCGCCTCGACTACTCGAAGGAAGACTGCCATTTTCCGCAAACATATGATATGATAGACGAGGGCATGGCCCGACAACGATCGTTCAAACCAAAGGAGGAATCCCATTGAGCGTACATATCGGAGCGAAGGCAGGGGAGATCGCAGAGCGCATTTTGCTGCCGGGTGATCCGCTGCGCGCCAAATACATTGCCGAAACGTTTCTGGAAGGAGCGGTATGCTACAACAAAGTGCGCGGCATGCTCGGATTTACCGGGACGTATAAGGGGGAGCGCATTTCCGTGCAAGGGACCGGCATGGGCGTGCCGTCCATTTCGATTTATGTGAACGAACTGATCCAAAGCTACGGCGTCAAGACGCTCATCCGCGTCGGAACGTGCGGAGCGATTCAGCCGGATGTGCGCGTCCGCGACGTCATTTTGGCGATGAGCGCGTCGACCGATTCCAACATGAACCGGCTCATTTTCCGCGGCCGTGATTATGCGCCAACCGCCGATTTCCATCTGCTGCGGACGGCGTATGAAGTAGGGGTGGAAAAAGGGCTGGCGCTAAAAGTCGGCAATGTGTTCACCGCCGACATGTTTTACAATGATGAACCGAATTGGGAAACGTGGGCGCGCTACGGTGTATTGGCTGTCGAAATGGAAACGGCGGCGCTTTATACGCTGGCGGCGAAATTCGGTTGCCGGGCGCTGTCGGTGCTGACGGTCAGCGACCATATTCTCACCGGAGAAGAAACGACGGCTGAGGAGCGGCAAATGACGTTTAACGAGATGATTGAAGTGGCGCTTGAAGCGGCGATCCGCAATGGCGCGTGATTGGGATGCCGGGCGCTTGGGCCTGGGAAAACAGAAAAGGAGAAGGAACATGAACCAGCGATGGCAAGCGGCGCTGTTGGTGTGCCTGCTGCTCGCCGGCTGCCAAACAGGGGAGATCAGCAGCAACGGCGCGGCCGGCCCGTCCGGCCAGCCGCCGGAAAGCGCGGTGCACCCAAGCGCTCATCAACAACAAGGGAAAACGAGCGAGAGCCCCGTCGATCCCGATTTGCAGCTTGAGGCGAAATATTGGAACATCGTCAAGGTGCAAAACGGACAAAAAGTGATTCAAAACCCTGACAATATTTTGGTGCTCGTCAATAAAGAACAGTCGCTCCCGCCTGGCTATAAGCCGGCGGACTTGGTCGTGCCGCACGTGCCGTTTTTGTGTGCTGACCCGAACGCGGAAAAGCGGCATATGCGGGCCGAAGCGGCCGCGGCGCTTGAGGAGATGTTTGCCGCCGCACGCCGCGATGGCATTGAGCTGGTGGCCGTGTCCGCTTATCGTTCATACGAGCGGCAGCAGGTGATTTTTGCGGAAGAAGTGCGGCAAAAGGGGAGGGAAAAAGCGGTTCAAGCGGTCGCTCACCCAGGGCAGAGCGAGCATCAGACAGGGCTGGCGGTTGATATCAGCAGCCGCTCGGCCGGCTGTCAGCTGACCGAATCGTTCGGGGCGACAAAAGAAGGGCAATGGGTAGCCGCCCATGCGCACGAGTACGGATTCATCATCCGCTACCCGAAAGGAAAGGAAGCGGTGACGGGCTACAAGTATGAGCCGTGGCATCTCCGCTATGTCGGGCGGAAGGCGGCCGCAGTGATCAAAAAGCGCGGCTTGACGCTCGAAGAATATTTCAAAGTAGTAAAAAAAGTATGAAAACGGCGCCTTGTCGAGGACGCCGTTTTTCTTGCCGGTTATGGTTCGCAGCAAAAGACGCAATAGCCAAGACGGTCGCCGAATTGAGTTGTCAACTGTTGGTGCATCTGCCACATGCTCGCCATCTCCGGTGTCGGCGGAAGGGCAATGACGATGGATCCTCCAAGGCTTGGCGCTTCGGCCGCAGCCGCGTAGGAAAACTGGCGGCAGCCAAAGCCGCTTTGTTCGAGCACTTCTTTCCACTCCGCTGGCGTCATGAGCTGACGGAAGCCGTAAAAGGCGGCGATTTGCTTTTGCTCGGCGGTGGTCAGCCGCTCATGACACGCTTCAATGCCGACAAATAAGCCGTCGTTTTTGAGCACGCGGCGGATTTCGGCAAGCGCGTTTGGCAATGAAACGAAAGCAAGCACCGATTCAGAAAGCGCGAGGTCAAACGTCCCCGAGGAAAACGGGAGCGCTTCGACCGAGGCGCGATGCAAACAGACCGAGACCGCCTTGGCGGCAAAACGCTGTTTCGCCTTGTCGATCATCGTCGGGTGGATATCGATGGCGGTGACGTTGGCCCCGTACTGTTCGGCGATATAAGCCGCCGTCTGTCCGGTTCCGCAGCCGACGTCAAGCACGGATGTCGAACGGTCGATCTTAAGTTTACGTAAGATTTGTTTTGTTAACTCAAAACCACCTGGGTGAGCGCCATCAATCCCCATGTCCGCCAACCAGTCTAAATATGCAGACATCTGTTCCTCTCCTTTTTTGTTTCGACTTGGTTTATCATACGCAAATGCGCTCAATTTTGCCTTTAGACAAAAAAATTTGCTTGTCCCTATTCTTGTGAAAAGAGGAAATTTTCTTGCTGTAGACCCAACCGGCTTCAAGCTGGTACACTGATACGTGCAAAAATGAGATGGCTAGGTTGGTGAAGAAAGTGGATCGAAAACAAGGAGCCGAGGCGGGCGCATTGCTGAGCATTTTCGTCTATCTTCTCCTTTCGGCCGGCAAGCTGTTGGCTGGGGGGGTGTTCGGCTCGGATGCGGTGGAAGCGGACGGTTGGAATAATTTGAGTGATATTATCGCTTCCTCGGCAGTCTATATTGGCATGAAAATCGCGAAAAAACCACGTGATTGCAACCACCCGTACGGACATTCGCGGGCGGAAAACATCTCCTCGCTGTTGGCTGCTTTTTTGATGATGTCCATTGGCATTGATGTGATCACAAGCGGCGTCCGCTCGCTGTTCGGCAAAGAAAAGGCAGCGGCTCCTGATGTTTTAGCGGCTGTGGTTGCGCTCGCCTCGGCGGCCGTTATGATTGGCGTTTATGCCATCAATCGTCGGCTGGCGCGGCGGACGAACAGCATGGCGCTGGCGGCCGTGGCGAAAGACAATTTATCGGATGCGCTGGTGAGCATTGGCGCCGCCATTGGCATCGCCGGCGCGCGGCTTGGGTGGCCATGGCTTGATCCGCTGGCGGCGCTTGTGATCGGGGCGATGATTGGCAGGACGGCGTGGGAGGTGTTTATGGAGACGGCGCATACGCTCACCGACGGTTTTGATGAACAGCAGCTCGCCGTTTATAAAGACGAAATTGCAGCGGTGAGCGGCGTGCGCGATGTCGCTGACATTAAAGCGCGCATGTTAGGCAACGACATTGTGCTGGAAGTGACGATCCGCGTTGACTCGCATTTGACGGTGGCAAAAAGCCATGAAATCGCTGATGAAGTCGAACGTTTGATGCGAAACCGGCATAACATTCGGGCGACGCACGTCCATGTGGAACCGGAAGCAGTGCGATGACTGGCTTTGGACGCATTGGCGGGCGGACGCGGCGAGGCGCCTAGACAGCGAATGACTTGTCGGGATGTGACGCTTTGCAGTCGGGAGAAGTGGCTTGTCGCCAACAGCGAGCGGATGCGGCTAAACCGTTGCCGCTGGCTTGTTTTTGGCGGCGGGAGGGGAGTAGTTTTGCGGCAAACAGCAAACAATACAAGTAAAATCGATTGCACGGAAAGGACGTCAGTCTATGGTGATCGAGAAGAACTTTCGTTTGACGGTTGACGGAACGTACAAACGCCATGCGCCAGCGGGCAGCCAGTCGTGTTGGCTTCATTTCACCGCCGCCGCCAAGCCGGATTTGGAGCAGCTTCTTTCTTCGCTGTCCATTCACCCTCTCGCCCAACAGCGGCTGATGAACGGGACAGATATTCCCACGTTTGACGAATACGAAGGATGTTTCTTCTTATCGTTGTTTATCGTTCGTCCGTCCGGCCGGACCGTAAACGTTCGTTTGCTGGCCGGCAGCCAATATATGATCAGCTATATGGATGAAAACGATCCGTTTGTTGATCATGTGAAAGAACGTTTGTTGAACCATCGCGGTCAGGCGCTGTATCCTGGGTATGTGCTGTATCACTTTTTAGACTTGGCCGCCATCCGTTTTTTGCAAGTCATCGATCAGATCGCTGACCGCATTCAGATGCTTGAACGGCAAGTGTTTGCGACCCCGTTTGCCAACGAAATCGGACGCGAGATTTATCGGATGAAAACACACCTTCATGAGCTGCGCCAAATCGCCGAGGCGCAGGAAGAAGCGATCAAAATGATTCGTCACGCTGATTTGCCGTATATCAACCAAGAGACGAATCCGTATATCGAGGAAGTGGCGTCGCGATTCTCGCGCGTGCCCGCTGCGCTCGACGCGTTTAAGGAATCATTGTCCGCCATTTTCGATTTGCAACTGTCGCTCAAATCCGATCATATGAACGTTATTATGAAGACATTGACATTGGTGAGCGTCATATTTTTGCCGATGACGTTTATTGCCGGTGTATATGGCATGAATTTTGCGTTTATGCCAGAGCTGAAATGGAGATACGGCTACCCGTTTGCCTTGTTGCTCATGGCAACTGTTGCGATGCTCATCGCCCTCTATTTTAAGCGAAAAGGCTGGTGGGGAGAGACAGGGACGAAAGAAAAATAGGCGTTTTTCTAGAAGGTCGGTGATGTAACGGAGAAAACGCTCCAGCAAGGAGCTTTCGCCAATGGATCAACGGCTCTTCCGTTCGTTTGTTGACCTATCTTTTTGAAGAAAATGCGTTTTTCACCAATTTTATAGAAATTTGGGCATTCGCCTGGCCGTTTGGGCGGGCGGGCGCATATGATGGCCCTGTGAATCGATGAAGGAGGTGCCCCGCCGTGAGCGGTTTTGTCAACAGCGGTTATACGGTCGTCATTGTCCTGTTCATTTTACTGATTATTGTTGGCTGTGCCTGTGTCGCTTGATGAGCGAAAAAATAAGAAAGGGCAGCGGTCAAACGGGCCGCGAAGGGGGGCGGGTGCTCGTAGTCGGCTGCGCCCCTTCTCCATTGGGCAACCGCGTCGAGCGATGCGGGTGAGTGTTTCGATGGATAAAGTGAAGCGACGGCGGTATAATGGAACAGAAATGATCATGGAAAAGGAGAAGACGACGTGGGGCATTGGAGCGAAGAAAAGCAAGGCATCTTGTATACTGTTGCTTCGTACTTGCTGTGGGGGGTATTGCCGCTTTACTGGAAGCTGCTAGAGGCGCGCCCGGCGCTTGAGATTTTGGCGCACCGCATCGTTTGGTCGTTCGTGTTTATGGCCATTCTTTTGGCAGCGACTGGGCAGCTTGGCGCCTTCCGACGGGAGCTTCAGACGATGCGCTGTAAGCCGGCTAAGGCAAGGGGGATCGCCGTTGCTGCCGTGCTCATCAGCGCCAATTGGTTTGTCTACATATGGGCGGTGAATCATCATCATGTCGTTGAAACGAGTCTTGGCTATTATATCAACCCGCTTGTCAGCGTGGCGCTTGGGACGATCGTATTGCGCGAGCGGTTGAGCGTTGGGCAGTGGGCCGCTGTTTTTCTTGCCGCCGCCGGCGTGGCGACGATGACGGTGGAATATGGCGTGTTTCCGTGGGTCGCCATATCGCTCGCGTTGACATTCGGATTTTACGGCTTAGTGAAAAAACTGGCCAACGTTGACTCGTCCATTGGTTTGACGCTTGAAACAATGGCCGTCATGCCGCTTTCAGCCGTTTACTTATTATGGGTGTACAACGAAATGCCAGCCCTCGTCAAGACGGCCGAATGGTGGCAATGGGCGCTGTTGGCTGGAGCTGGGCCAGCGACGGCCGTGCCGCTTTTGTATTTCGCCAAAGGGGCGAAGCGTGTGTCGATGGCAACACTTGGTTTTTTGCAATACATTTCCCCGACGATCAGCCTTCTCCTTGGCGTCTTTTTGTTCGGCGAGCCGTTTACGAAAGCGCATTTTTATGCGTTTAGCTGCATCTGGGCGGCGCTTATGTTGTTTTCCGCTGTTCAAATCAAGCAGGCGTCAGGGCGGAAAAAATGGAAGCGAAGCTCGCTCGGAGCATAACATCGGTCCGCGGATGGACCGTTTTTTTTTCGTTTTGGCAAATACCCATTTTTTCCGAAACATCTAACCATTTCCTCGGCTTCTGAATAGTCTACTAGTACAAAAGCGAAGGAGGTGCTGGCAAATGGGTGCAGCTTACGGCGGCGGATTCGCGTTGATCGTCGTTCTGTTCATCTTGTTGATTATTGTCGGATGCGCATGTATCGGTGGTTGGGTGTACTAACGAACCCTACTTGCTAGCGAGGAGGTGACGAATATGCCATATGGCTTTTATGGCGGCTGGGGCTGGGGCGGCTATGGCTTCGGCTACCCGGGTTATGGCGGCTACGGCCACGGCTTTGTGTTAATCGTCGTCTTGTTTATTTTGCTCATTATCGTTGGGGCAACATGGTGCTAGACGGATAATGGGCGGCGCGGGGGAGGCGGCTTGAGAGCAGCTGTCCCCCGCCATTTTTGTGGTGAGAGAGGCAGGAGGATGAGAGGGGCGGGGAGAAGTTATACAAAGAGAGGAAAAATGGGAACTGCGTGGAGGGACAAAGACATGATTCATATTCCAAAAGATCTTGTGGCGACGTTTTCGATCGTCGCGTTCGATCCGGCGACCGAGGAGCTTGGAATCGCTGTTCAATCGAAATTTTTAGGCGTTGGTGCGGTTGTTCCGTGGGCGAAAGCGGGTGTCGGAGCGTTGGCGACGCAATCGTACGCCAACACGTCGTACGGACCGCGCGGCCTCGAATGGATGGCAAAAGGGAAATCGGCGCAAGAAACGCTTGAGTTGCTCGTTGCCGATGACAGTGAGCGCGATTTGCGCCAAGTCGGCATCGTTGACGCCAAAGGGAAAGCGGCGACGTTCACCGGAGAAAAATGTTATCCGTGGGCGGGCGGCATCACCGGGCCGAACTATGCAGCGCAAGGCAACCTTTTAGCCGGGGAGGAAACGGTGCTGGCGATGGGAAGAACATTCGAGCAGACAAAAGGGCCGCTCGCCGAGCGACTGTTAAAGGCGCTTCGGGCCGGCCAGGCGGCGGGGGGCGACCGCCGCGGGCAGCAATCGGCTGCCTTGCTCGTTGTGAAAGAAAGGGGCGGTTATGGCGGGTACAATGACCGCTATATCGATTTGCGCGTTGACGACCACCCGCGGCCGATCGAGGAGCTCATTCGCCTGTATGAGCTGCGCCAGCTTTATTTTGAGAAACCGCGCCCCGAAAAAGTGGCTGTGGTTGAAGGTGCGGTCAAGGAAGAGGCGGCCGCCCACTTGATCCGGCTCGGCTACTTGCCGAAAGAGCGCGCCGCGGACAGCGAGGCGCTTTATGAGGCGCTGACTGTGTATATACATACAGAAAACTTTGAGGAACGCGAACTGGAAAAAGGGAAAATCGATCTTGACGTGCTCGCGTATATGAAACAGCAGCCGTCGCCGCAGGGGGAAAAATAAAAAAGGCCGCTGCATTGTAGGTCGGGCGGATGAATGGCGTTATGTGAAAAGCGAAGGTGTCCCAAAAGGAGCGGGACACCTTTTCCTATGACTGCATATGTGCAAACAACGATTTATGCGGTGTTTAGGTTCAAGAAACACAGCCTTTTCGACCAATCTTTGTTTGGGTAGCGGCCGTTTAGGAGGCGAGCGGCGCATGCCCGCTGTCATGTCTGCGCCAAACGGCCCGCAGGCGAAAGCTGAGAAACAGTGCGCCTGCTGCCAATCCGGCGATCAGGCCGATCCAATAGCCGAACGCTCCGGCGGCAGTCAATAGAGCGAGCGCGCAGCCAAGCGGAAGGCCAACGCCCCAATAGGCGAGAAAAGCGGACCAAAAGACGGCATTCACCTCTTTATAGCCTCGGAGCGCTCCTTGGATGGGAGCGGCGATGGCATCGGAAACTTGAAAGAAGATCGCATAGAGCAAAAACTTCTCCGTCAACGCCGCCACGGTCGGGTCGTTTGTATACAGCCGGGCGATATTGCCGCAGAAAATGAAAAGGAACAGTGCAACGGCGGCTGCGATGGACAAGGCGAGGGTGATGCCGATCAGGCAATATTGCTTGGCTGCTTCATAACGGTTGGCCCCAGCTTCAACCCCCACGGCGATCGTCAGCGCCATCGATAAGCTGAGCGGGATCATATACAACAGGGAGGCGAAGTTGAGGGCGCTTTGATGGGCGGCGACCGTTTCCGCGCCAAACTGGCCGACAAGCAGCGTCACCGCAGCGAAAATGCTCGTTTCAAAAAAGATGGCCGATCCGATCGGCACCCCGGTTTTCAGCAACTCTTTCCATGCGGCCCATGACGGACGGTAGAAACGGACGAGTACACGATAGGGAGCCAAGCGGCGAAATTTCAAAGCGGCAAAGGCAGCAGCCGCAAAGCAGTATGTGTACGTGATTGCTGTCGCATACCCAGTGCCGATGCCGCCAAGGCATGGAAATCCGCCATGCCCGTAGATGAACAGCCAGTTGAACAGCATATTGACCGGCAAGGCGGTGAGCGTAATCCACATCGTCACTTTCGTTTGTCCAAGCGCATCGATGAAATAGCAGAGCACGGAATAAAGAAACAACGGGACGATCCCAAACGACAAGGCGCGCAAATAATGAAAGGCGATATGCCGAACGTTTTCGTCCAAAGACATTTGTTTCAAAATCAACGGCACAGAAGCGGCGCCGATCAGGACAATGGCGGCAGCAAGCGCGACTGCCAAGTAGAGCGCCTGGGTGACGGCGCGAGTGATCGAGTCATGTCGTCCGGCGCCAAAATGGTGAGAGACGATCGGCGACAGAGCAAGCAAAATGCCGTCAACGCCGGTCAACACCGGCACCCATAGGCTTGAGCCAATTGCCACGCCGGCAAGATCTTCGGTGCTCGCGTGACCGGACATGGCGACATCGACAAAATTCATAGCATATTCACCGGTTTGTGAAATGAAAATAGGAAGAAATAAAGAAAACAAGTGCCGCCATTTGCTGTTGGGCGGAGCGGTCGTTGCCATAATGGCTCCTCCTTTTCTGTGATAAAGTGACACATTGTTCTAAATCATCAATCTCCCCACTTCCGAAGCTGGGATGCCCCCCCCTCTTCGGAAACGATTTATGACGAAAGAAACGGCGGTTGGCTGCAAAGCGGGAATTCGATCAAAAAACATGTGCCGTGCGCGTCGCTTTGCACTTTCATCGTCCCGCGATGCAGTTCGACGATTTTTTTCGATAATGACAGGCCGAGCCCAGTTCCCGTTTCCTTCGTTGAAAAAAACGGATCGAAAACATGGTCGATGACCGACGGCGGAATGCCGGGCCCATCGTCGCAGAAGCGAAGCTGAACAAGATGGTTGATTTTTCGGCTGCAGATCGACACCTTCATCGTTTTCGCCACTTTTGCTTCCACGGCGTTGCGAAATAAGTTTAAAAACACTTGCAAAAGCTGGTTGCGGTCGCCGTTCATTTCGTAATCGTCAAGCTGGTCATCAAGGTCAAAATGGACGTCGACGTTATGCAATAGCGCTTCGCTTTGCAATAGGACGCCGACATCGTCGCGCAAAAAGCGGTGCAAGTTGAACGTTTCCATTTTGACGTCCGCCGGCTTGGCGATATTCAAAAAATCCGTGATAATGTCGTTCGCTCGGTCGAGCTCAGGAATTAAAAGCCGCTCAACGAGCGAGGCGATGCGATCCGGCAAATCGCTTTTCAATAGTTGCAAATATCCGCGCACTGTCGTCAGCGGATTGCGGATTTCATGGGCGATGCCGGCGGCGATGCGGCCAGCGACCGCCAGCTTTTCTGTTTCTTTCATCATATTGAGCGACTGAAACACACTGATGACTCGTTTGATCGATCCGTCATCGTTGTAAATCAAACGGGTGTTGACGATGCCGTAAAATCGGTCGAGCACTTCGTAATTATAAAGCGGCTCGCCTTTTTCAAGCGATTCGAGCGTCGCGATCAGCTCATCAGGGAGCTTCAGCAGCTCGCGAATATGTTTGCCGATGATGGCGTCGCGATCCACGCCGGTGTCAACAGCCGCCTGCAAATTGCAAAGCGTGATAATCCCTTTGTCGTCGACAAAAACGATATGGTGTGGAACAAGATCGAGCAACGGCGTCAAAAAGGCTTCCACTTTTTCAAACGGTACGTCGCGATGTAAATCAATATTCCACTGCCATTCCGCCTCCCGTTTAGGGGAGGGCGGGATGGAACGAAGGAGCAGTGAGGTTTCTCCGCGCTTTTTTTCAATGGAAATTCCCGCTTCGTAATCGGTGAAGATGAATGGAAACGGAAGTTTTTTAACCAACCGCTCATAAGCGCGCAGCTTTCGTTCGAGTTCTTCGATTTGCGATTGTACGAGTCGATCGTTCATCTTTCCAAACTCCTTAGCTGCACATTTCGTTTTTTATTGTACAAGACCCGCCCTCCGTTGGCTATGGCGGACATCCTATCGATTCGACGGGGACGAAACGAATCCAAGAAACCGGAGGGTGCGGGCAGGCGCTGTCAATCGATGCCTGCCGCTTCCACGCGGAAAAGGAACTGGCTAAGCGCCTCACGAGACGGAAAAGCAGCTTGCCCCTGCCGCTCGTTGCCGCCCCCTTTGCCGCCAAACAGGGCGGCTTGTTCTTTCAGCCAGTTCCCTGCGTGGAGCAAGGAAGACGGTGCTTTGGCGATCACGGCGCGCCAATCGGAGGTGGAGGCGAGAAGCGCGGTTTTGCCATAACGGTCGGCGATCAGACGGGCGATCATTTGCAGTTCTTTTGCCCCATATTGGTCGTAACGGCCAATCACTGCACGGCCTGATTCGGCGGCGGCCCGTTCGGCTTCGACGGCAAAGACGATTGCCTCGTATTGGCGCAGCCGTTTTTCCCATTCTTTTTTCTCTTGTTCCCATTTTGCGATCACGTCGAGCAGCTGATCGCGGCTTGTCCCGAACCGCCCTGCTGCCGCCTGCACGACGCGGTGGGTTTGCTGGTAGTCGGCAAGCGCCCGGCCGCCGCAAAGAAAGGAAAGACGCGTCATGCCGCGATGGCGCTCTGCTTTCAGCAATTTGATCACGCCGATTTCGCCCGTGCGTTTCACATGGGTGCCGCAGCACGCCGATAAATCGATCCCTTTCATCTCGACAACACGGACAGAACCTTGAACATCGGGACGCTTGCGAAACGGCATCCGTTCTGCTTCTTCCGGCGTCACCCAATACGTCTCGACAGGGAGATTCGCGTAAATGAGTTCGTTGGCCCGGTTTTCCACTGCCAGCATGTCTGCTTCCGTCAGCGCACCCGCCGTGATGTCGATTGTGACGACCTCGCGTCCAAGGTGAAAACCGACTGTTTCGGCGCCGAGCTGTTCAACGAGTACAGCGGATAATAAATGTTGGCCGCTATGCTGTTGTGTATGATCGCGGCGCCGCTTCCTATCAAGGACGCATGAAACGGCGCCCATTCCCGGGGGGACAGGAAGGCGGTGATACACTTCCCCGTTTTCGTCAAACACATCGAGCACCGGCAAGCCGGCGATCGTGCCGGCGTCAGACGGTTGGCCGCCGCCTTCCGGGTAAAACGCTGTTTCCGCCAAGGTGACAATGTATGTTTCGCCGTCTTGGCGGACGCTTGTCACCGTTGTCGTCCACACGTCAACATCCGGCGCCGTATAGTACAACTTTTCCGTCACAACCCCTTCATCCTTTCGTCTTCCGAATGCTTTTCTTTCATATTAGCAAATTCCCTCGCGTTTGCCTATCGCCGATCTTTTCGGCCGCTTTTTCCCGTTGGCAATCGGCTATATCTATAGCACAATGTTCTAAATAAACAATATTCACAAAAGAAAAAGAACAGACCGTAGACAGCTCTTCCCCTAGAAACACTCTGATGTTTTGGGACAAGTCCAACGTTCAAACGGTTTGACAAAGGAAGCGGGTTGCAGCGATGTTTGTTGAACATGATTTTATGCAACAAAACTATATGCTAAAAATAATCCAAAACCAACTAAAGAAAAGCAACATTTGTCGGCGATGAAATGTTTTGTATATAATAAAGCGGGGCGAACAAGAACCGGTCGCCCGATCGGAAAGGGTGGTTTGATGATGTTGACGTTAACAGACATTGAACAAGCGCGAGCGAAAATGAAAGGCATCGTCCACCAAACGCCGCTTGAGCATTCGCAGACGTTCAGCCGGCTGTCCGGCAATGACGTGTATATGAAACTGGAAAATTTGCAAAAAACAGGTTCGTTTAAGGTAAGAGGCTCATTCAATAAAATTATGTCGCTCACGGAAGAAGAAAGGGCGCGAGGCGTCATCGCCGCCTCGGCCGGCAACCACGCCCAAGGGGTCGCCTACGCAAGCGGCATGCTCGGCATTCCTTGCACGATTGTCATGCCGAAAGGGGCGCCGCTCAGCAAAATTGAAGCGACGAAAAGCTACGGGGCGGAAGTCGTGCTGTACGGCGATGTGTTTGACGAGTCTTTGGAATATGCGTTAGAGTTGCAACGTGAACGGGGGATGACATTTGTTCATCCGTTTGACGACTTAGCGGTGATGGCCGGCCAAGGGACGATCGGCTTAGAGCTGATCGAGCAGCTTCCCGACGTCGATGTCGTTCTTTGCCCGGTCGGCGGCGGCGGGTTGCTTGCGGGGGTGGCGCTTACGTTAAAACAGCTGAAGCCGTCGGTTGAAGTGTACGGCGTTGAGTCATCGGCTTGCCCCGGCATGACGGCGGCCATACGCCATAAACAGCCCGTCTCCATTGCCGCATCGAATACGATCGCCGATGGGATTGCCGTGAAAAAGCCGGGCAATATTACGTACCAATACATTGAGCAATACGTCGATGGCGTTGTATGCGTGGAAGAGGCGGAAATTTCCCGGACGATGCTGTATGTGCTCGAGCGGAACAAGCTGTTAATCGAAGGGGCGGCAGCTTGTCCGTTGGCGGCATTGTTGTATCAAAAGCTGCCGTTTCGCGGCAAAAAAGTCGCCGCTGTGCTAAGCGGCGGCAACGTCGATGTGACGTTGATTTCCCGCATCATTGAGCGGGGGCTTGTCGAAGCAGGCCGGTTTGTGACGTTTACAACGGTCATCTCCGACAAGCCGGGCCAGCTGAACAAGCTGCTGCGCATTATTGCGGAGCTTGAGGCAAACGTGATGTCGATCCACCATCAGCGCATCGGCGCCAAAGTGCTGCCGGGCCAGGCGGAAATTCACTTCTCGCTCGAGACGAAAAACGAAGACCACATTCAACAAATCTACCAAGTGTTGTTGAAAGAAGGATATGATGTGCAATTTTACCGTTGAATAAGGCCGCTCGAATATCGTGCACCCTGCCCATTCGAAGGGGCGGCTGCTTTGTCCGAAGCCGTCCCGAGCGGGCGCTGAGGCATTGCCTGTGAGGCGGCTGTCCCGGTCAGATGGCGGCATCTGCACCGATGGACAGCTGCTTTTTCAATGCACGCGCGGCGCATCTTGCGGCCGCGTTGCGCCGAGGCCTTCGCGGGCCATTTTCGCTTTCAAGCTTTCCAGGACATACAAACCGAACATGCCGAGCAGCTCTTCATCAGTCATCTCACCGATCAGCTTGAGCACATCGCGGCGGCTAAGTTCATCTAAAATCGACATCGCCACCGCTTCGGCATCTTCTTCATCCCCGGTCAGTCGGTCTTTATAGTATTCGTACAGATCGTCAATAAACTTCATCGGCATCGTCGCCTCGCTTTTTTGAGAGCGGGCTTCCTCCTTTCTTTGCAGTTGGCCGATGCGGACTTAGGGGCATCGGCAATCCTCTCGCTTTGACGCCACAAATGCCATTGGCAGCAGGGATGATTCATAGTATAATGGAAAAAATATCATTCGAAAAGCGGGGGAATTCTATGATTCGCCGGTTAACGGCCGAAGACCATCAACAAGTCTATTCGTTTTTGCGGCAAGATCCGTCGTTCAATTTATTTATCATCGGCGATATTGAGTCGTTTGGTTATGACGCCGATTTCCAAGACGTTTGGGGGCAGTTTGACGATGCCGACTCGCTGAAGGCGGTGCTGCTCCGTTATTACGATTCCTACATTCCGTACGCGCCTGGCGATTTTGATGCCGATGGCTTTGCCCGCCTCATCCGCGAGACGGCCCAATCATCGTCCATCCAGCTGTCCGGCAAGGCGGACATTGCCAGGCAGTTTGAAGAGCGGCTGCCGCTTGGGACGAAGCGAACGCTTTATTTTTGCGAGTGCCGGACGGATGAATACGCCCGCCAAGAAATGGGGGCGTTCGCCGTCAAAAAAGCCGAATTGGCCGATGTCGACCGGATTCTCGACTTGCGGCGCCGCATTGCCGAATTTGAGACGAGGCCGTCGTCCCGCGATATGCTGGTGAAAGGGATGGAAACCAATTCAGCTAGAACGTACTACATTGAACAAGACGGCCGAATGGTGGCCGCGGCATCGACATCAGCGGAAAACTCATTGTCGGCGATGATCGTCGGCGTCTGCACGGATCAGGAGCATCGAGGGAAAGGGTATGCCAGCACCATCGTGGCGAAGCTCGTTTGCGATTTGCTCGCTGAAGGGAAGATGCCGTGCTTGTTTTACGACAACCCGGCCGCTGGCCGCATCTACCGCCGCCTTGGTTTTCGCGATATTGGGCTGTGGGCGATGTACCGCTAGCAACGAAAAGCGGAAGCTCCGCCGGCTTGCTTCTGCGCAGAAGCAAGCCGGCGTTTATTGCCCGTCCGCCCCGTTTGGCGTGACGCGGCGAATGTGCTCGCTGCCGTGCTCCCGCATCGCTTTTGCCTTGTCGTTGACGAGCTGTTTTTGGTCAACGATGGAAGAAGGTGTTTGTTTTTTGTTCGCCATATGGAATCACCTCAATGGAGACGATTTCGCGCGCTGAATGAACATGTCCGCATCTTCGATCAGTCCGCAGACGCCGCATTGGACGCGGTAGCTTGGGCCCCGGTATGGGAGATGGAACGGTTCGAGCGCTTCGTTTGTGTATTCGTGCTCGATGTCGCCGGTGTGCGGATCGATCTTGACCGCACGCGGATGTTGCTCAATGAGATGAAACCGCGTTCGGTTCGTTTTGCAGTTTGGGCATAGCATCGGTTCCAATCGAAGCCACCTCCATCTTTATCATTTGAAAACATGGCGGCCATTATGTATCGGCAGGCCCTGTACGACCGTGCTGGGCATGAGAAGCAATGGTTGACAATCATGGTGCAGTTCGGGTATGGTAAAGGCAAAACAAAAATATTTCACTTTTTCAGAAAATAGTGTAATATAAATGGCAAAGGGGATTTTCTATGGCTGACAAACCGCTCAGAGATCGCATTATCGATACGGCGCTTCATTTGTTTGAGAAATACGGCTACCACGGCGTGACGGTCGACCGCATCGTGGCCGAAAGCGACACATCCAAAGGCGGTTTTTACCATAATTTTAAATCAAAAGACGAGCTCTTGTACCATATCCATGATGTCTTTATCACGTATGCGCTGACAAAAGCGCAGGAGGCGTATGAGGGCTTTCCTACGCCGACTGAGCGCTTGTACGCCATCGTTCAGTCGTTTGTCAAAGTGTTTCATTTGTATAAACCACACATCACCGTGTTTTACCAGGAAAGCACGTACTTAAAACCGGAATACGCTGAACCGATCAATGAAAAGCGAGAAGAGTTCAAGCAAATCATTTTTCGGGTCATTCGTGAGGGGATTGAAGCCGGGGAATTTCGTCCGGAGCTGTCGGTGGAGATTACTGGCATGTCCATTATCGGCATGGTCAATTGGACATACAAATGGTACAATCCGGATGGTCCGCTGTCAATTGAGGAAATCGCGGCATATTTTGCCGATTTCATTTTGCATGCGGTGCTCCGCACACCAGAAAACCCAGCGGCGGCGCGGTTTTTGTTGCGGCCGGCCGCCGAATAGGCGGTTTTTCGCAAAAAAGACCAACTAGTCGGTCTTGTTATCCGGCGCGGCGGGTTCTGTTTGTTTTTTTGCACCGGAAGTCAAAACCGACTAGTCGGTACCAATAGATTCATATATTTTGATGGGGGAGAGGGAGAACATGGATTTTTCATTGACGAAAGAACAACAAATGATTAAAGAAATGGTTCGCGACTTTGCTGAGAAGGAAATTGCCCCATACGCGGCGAAATGGGATGAAGAGGCGCATTTTCCGCTGGATGTCTTCCGCAAAATGGGCGAGTTGGGGCTATTGGGTTTGCCGTTTCCGGAAGAATACGGCGGCGCTGGAGGCGATACGATTTCGTACGCCATCGCCGTTGAGGAAATCGGCCGCGCCTGTGGCGGCACCGGGCTAAGCTATGCGGCCGCCGTGTCACTTGGGGCGAGTCCCATTTATTATTTTGGAACAGAGGAGCAGAAACAAAAATGGCTCGTGCCGATGGCGAAAGGCGAGACGCTTGGCGCTTTTGGGCTCACAGAGCCGAACGCCGGGTCCGACGCCGGCGGCACGCGCACGACCGCGGTGCTTGACGGCGATGAATATGTCATCAATGGCGAAAAATGTTGGATCACAAACGCCCAATACGCGCGGCAAGTGATCGTCACCGCCGTCACGGGCAAAGATGCGCGCGGCAAAAACATCATCACCGCTCTCATCGTGCCAACCGACTCCCCAGGATTTACGATCCGTTCGAATTACGACAAGATGGGCGTGCGCGCGTCCAATACGTGCGAGCTTGTTTTCGAGAACGTCCGCGTGCCGAAAGAAAACGTATTAGGCGACCCACAAAAAGGGTTTAAGCAGTTTTTGTACACGCTTGATGGCGGCCGAATCTCGATCGCTGCTTTGGCTGTCGGCATCGCGCAAGCGGCGTTTGAGAAAGCGCTTCAATACGCGAAGGAACGCGTTCAGTTCGGCCAGCCGATTTCCAAGTTTCAAGCCATTCAATTTAAACTGGCCGATATGGCGATGGGAATTGAGCTTGCCCGCAATATGGTGTACAAGGCGGCTTGGTTGAAAGACAAAGGGAAACCGTTTACAAAAGAAGCATCGTTCGCCAAGCTGTTTGCGTCGGAAATGGGGTTCCGCGTCTGCAACCAAGCGATTCAAATTCACGGCGGATACGGCTATATGAAAGAGTACGGCGTTGAGCGCCATTTGCGGGATATCAAGCTCATGGAAATCGGCGAAGGCACATCAGAAATCCAACGGCTCGTCATCGCCCGCCAACTGGGATGCTAAAAGCGGAAATGCCTGCATATCCATAACCATGAATTCGGACAAAGGGGAGGAAACGGCCGATGTTGACGGTGACTGTGGGGAAATTGTTGGAAGAGCGAGCCAGGCAATATGCGGACCATGAGGCGGTCGTGTACGCCGACCGCGGCTTGCGTCTGACGTATCGGCAGTTTAACGACTATTGCCGCCTCGTTGCGCGCGGGTTGATGCGGCTTGGCATCGAAAAAGGGGAGCATGTCGCCATTTGGGCGACGAACGTCCCGGAATGGATCGCCTGCCAGTTTGCGACCGGCAAAATGGGAGCCGTCCTCGTGACGGTCAATACGAACTACCGCGCGGCGGAGCTTGAGTATTTGCTTCGGCAGTCCGACTCGACGACGCTCTTTTTGATTGAGCAATATCGCGACTCGTCGTATATCGATATTTTATATGAAATCGTTCCCGAGCTGCGCACATCGGCGCCCGGACAGCTGCAATCGAAACGGCTGCCGAAGTTGAAAAACGTGATCTTTCTTGGCGACAAACGGTACCCGGGCATGTTCACCTGGAACGACATCTTGGCGATGGCGCACGACGTATCGGAAGAAGAACTCGATGAACGGATGGAGAGCCTCGACCCGCACGATGTGATCAACATGCAATACACGTCCGGGACGACTGGATTCCCGAAAGGGGTGATGTTGACGCATTACAACATCGTCAACAACGCCCATCAAGTAGCGCAATGCATGGGACTTGGCGAAGGCGATCGATTGTGCATTCCGGTGCCGTTTTTCCATTGCTTCGGCTGCGTCATGAGCACGCTTGCATGCGTGACGGTCGGGGCGACGATGGTGCCGGTTGTGGAGTTCCATCCGAAGCGGGTTCTCGAGACGGTGGAAGCGGAGCGGTGCACGGCGCTTCACGGCGTGCCGACGATGTTCATCGCCGAGCTCAACGACCCGGATTTTGCCAAATACGATTTGTCGTCGCTGCGCACGGGCATTATGGCCGGTTCTCCTTGCCCGGTCGAAGTGATGAAGGCGGTCATCGAGAAAATGGGGATGAAAGACATTACGATCGCCTACGGGCAGACGGAAGCGTCCCCAGTCATCACGCAAACGCGCACCGATGATCCGCTTGAGCTGCGTGTCGAAACGGTTGGCCGCGCCTTGCCGGGCGTGGAAGTGAAAATCGTCGAGCCGGGCACGAACAAGGAAGTGCCGCCCGGTGTGCAAGGGGAGCTGTGCACGCGCGGCTATCATGTCATGAAAGGATATTACAACAATCCGGAAGCGACGCGCGAAGCGATCGATGAAGACGGCTGGCTCCATACCGGCGACTTGGCGGTGATGGACGAAAACGGTTACTGCCGCATCACCGGCCGGCTGAAAGATATGATCATCCGCGGCGGGGAGAACATTTATCCGCGTGAAATCGAAGAGTTTTTATACAAACATCCGAAAATTTTGGACGTTCAAGTCGTTGGCGTGCCGGATGAAGTATACGGGGAAGAAGTGATGGCGTGGATCATCTTAAAAGACGGCGAAACGGCGACCGCTGAGGAGATTCGCGAGTTTTGCCGCGGCAACATTTCCCGGCATAAAATCCCGCGTTATATCGAATTTACCGACTCGTACCCGATGACGGCATCCGGGAAAATTCAGAAATTCAAATTGCGGGAAATGGCGAAACAGCGCCTCGGCTTATAAACCTAAACCGCCGCGCCGGGCGGACGAACCGTCCGGCGCCGGCACCTGTACTTTTGAAGAAAGGGTGAGACGATGTTTTCGAAAGTGTTGATTGCCAACCGCGGCGAAATCGCCGTCCGTGTCATCCGCACGTGCCGACGTCTCGGCATTCAAACGGTTGCCATTTATTCCGAAGCAGACGCCGATTCGCTTCATGTCTCGCTCGCGGATGAAGCGTATTTGATCGGCAAGCCGCGCGTCGCGGAAAGCTATTTAAATATCGAAAAAATCATTGAGGTTGCCAAAACGGCGAAAGCGGAGGCGATCCATCCCGGCTACGGGCTGTTGTCGGAAAATCCAGCGTTTGCCCGCCGCTGCGAGGAAGAAGGAATCGTCTTCATCGGTCCGAAGGCGGACATCATTGCGGCGATGGGCAGCAAAATCGAAGCGCGGCGGACGATGGAACAAGCCGGCGTGCCGATCGTCCCGGGCGTCTCCTTTGCGCTTGATAGCGCCGATGAAGCGGCCAAAGCGGCGGCTTCGATTGGGTATCCAGTCATGCTGAAGGCGTCAGCCGGCGGCGGCGGCATCGGCATGCATATCGCTCGCGACGAAGCTGAGCTGCGCCAAGCGTTTGAAGGGAGCCAAAAGCGGGCAGCTTCGTTTTTCGGCGACGGGACGATGTACATTGAAAAATATATTGAACGCCCGCGCCATATTGAAATTCAGCTGCTCGCCGATTCCTACGGCAATTGCGTCTACTTGTGGGAGCGCGAGTGCTCGATCCAGCGCCGCCATCAAAAGGTGGTCGAAGAGGCGCCGTCGCCGTTTTTGGATGAGGAAACGCGGCAGAAAATGGGCGAAGCGGCGGTGCGGGCTGCGCGTTACATCGGTTATGCAAATGCCGGTACCATTGAATTTCTCGTCGATGAACAGAAAAATTTTTATTTTCTTGAGATGAACACTCGGCTGCAAGTCGAGCACCCGGTGACAGAAGAAATCACCGGCATCGACATCGTCGAAGAGCAGCTCTGCATCGCCGCCGGCGAGCCGCTCCGCTATAAACAAGAAGAGATTCGCCGCGACGGGCACGCCATGGAAGTGCGCATTTATGCCGAAGATCCGAACACGTTTTACCCGTCGCCCGGCCGCATTACGGTGTTTTCCGCCCCACAAGGCGAATGGATTCGTCATGAAACGGCGGTTCAAAGCGGCATCACGGTCACGCCGTTTTATGATCCGATGATCGCGAAGTTGATTGCCAAAGGGCCGGATCGGCAAACGGCGATTGAACGCTTGCTCGAAGCGCTTCGAGACTATCGCGTTGAAGGGATTAAAACGAACATTCCGCTGCTTGAGGCCGTGTTGTCTCATCCAGCGTTTCAAGCGGGGGATACAACGACCGATTTCCTTTCGAAACATTGGAAACCAATAAAAACGAAATGAAGCAGAAATGAATGGGGGAAGAAACGATGAATCAAATAATCGCAACGATGGCCGGAAGTGTATGGAAAATTGTCGTCGCCGTCGGTGACCGTGTGGAAGAAGGGCAAGATGTCGTCATTTTGGAATCGATGAAAATGGAGATTCCGATTGCCGCGGAAACGTCTGGCGTCGTGAAGCACATCCACGTGCAGGAAGGAGATTTCGTCAACGAAGGCGACGTGCTTGTCGAGATTGAATAAAGGGGGAGCAGAGCATGAGCCGATGGCCGGCGAAGGTGACGGTCAAAGAAGTCGGCCCGCGCGACGGCCTGCAAAACGAAGCAACGCCGATCGCAACCGCCGATAAAATTGCCTGGATCAATCTATTGTCAGAAACGGGGTTGTCGTACATTGAGGTGACCTCCTTCGTCCATCCGAAATGGATTCCACAGCTTGCGGACGCCGTTGAAGTGGCAGAGGGCATTCGCCGGAAAGCCGGCGTCACGTATGCGGCGCTCGTCCCCAACGAAAAGGGGCTTGAGCGGGCGCTTGGCGCCGGGGTCGATGAAGTGGGCGTCTTCATGTCAGCGAGCGAAGCCCACAACCAAAAAAATATTAACAAAACGATCGCTGCCACATTTCCGGTGCTGGAAGCGGTCGTGAAAACGGCAAAACAAGCAGGAAAAACGGTGCGCGGCTACGTTTCCACCGTCTTTGGCTGCCCATATGAAGGGCCTGTTGCCGTCGATCAAGTGTTGATGGTGGCGGACCGGTTGTTGGCGATGGAGGTTGACGAACTGTCGCTTGGCGATACGATCGGCGTCGCGACGCCCAAACAAGTGGAGGACGTGCTTGCTGAGGTGCTTCGTCGCTTTCCGGTCGAACGGATCGCCATGCATTTTCACGATACACGGGGGACGGCGCTGGCCAATATTTTAGTGTCCATGGAAATGGGGATTACGACGTTTGACAGCTCGCTCGGCGGCCTCGGTGGCTGTCCGTACGCTCCCGGAGCGTCGGGAAACGTCGCCACCGATGATTTGGTGTATATGCTCCACGGAATGGGGATTGAAACCGGCATCGATGTCGAGCAGCTGACGAAAGCGGCGTTGTTTATCCGCGACAAAATCGGACGCCCGCTTCCGAGCCGCTATTTGCAAACGGTTGGATCATAAGGGGGGAGAAAACGTGAGCACACTTGTATCGTTTGAGACACAAGAAAACGGCATCGCCATTGTGACATTAAACCGCCCGGAAGCGGCCAACGCGCTTTCAAGAGCGCTTCTTTTCGAGCTTGGAGCGCTCTTTCAGGAGATCAAATTTCGGAAAGACGTGCGCGTTGTCATGTTGACTGGGGCGGGAGAAAAAGTGTTTTGCGCCGGCGCTGATTTGAAAGAGCGGGCGGGGATGAATGAAACGGAAGTGCGGCAGACGGTCGCCTTAATCAGCAAGACGATCAACGAGGTGGAGAAAACGCCGCAGCCGGTCATCGCCGCGTTAAACGGCTCGGCCTTTGGCGGGGGGCTTGAGCTGGCGCTCGCCTGCGACATCCGGTTTGCCGCCGACGATATCCAGCTTGGGCTGACGGAAACGTCGCTTGGCATCATTCCGGGGGCGGGAGGCACGCAGCGGCTCCCGCGCCTTGTCGGTCTCGGCAAAGCGAAAGAGTTGATTTTTGCCGCCAAACGGATTACAGCGCAGGAAGCCGAGCGAATCGGCCTTGTCGAATACGCGGTGCCGCGCGCCGAGCTCATGGATCGGGCGCTCGAATTGGCCCGGCAAATTGCTGACAATGCTCCGATCGCTGTCCGCCAGGCGAAACGGGCGGTGCAAAGCGTGTTTAACGTCGACCTTGAAACCGGGCTGGCGATCGAGCAGCTCGCCTATGAGGCGACGATCCCAACGAAAGACCGGCTCGAAGGCTTGCAGGCGTTTAAAGAAAAGCGGAAGCCGGTGTACAAAGGGGAGTAAGCCCGCGCTTGGGCAGGATGGGGCTGTTTGGATAAGGAGAAAGCCGCAACGGAGCGCTTGCCCCGCATCGGCATTCGCGCGGCAACAAAAAAACGGCATCCAACCGTGTTCCGGCCGAACACGCGGGATGGAACAGCAAGATCCATCAAAACAAGGAGGGAAACCAAAGAGATGAAAGAAACTGCCAATCAGCAAGACACGCTCGCAGCGGAGCTGGAGAAAAGAGCGGCGGAAATCAAGAAAGGCGGGGCGCCAAAATATCATGAAAAAAATGCGGCCCAAGGGAAATTGTTTGTCCGCGAGCGGCTGAATTTGCTGCTTGATCACGGCTTGGAAGTGGAAGACGGGCTGTTTGCCAACTGTTTGGCGGATGGCCTGCCGGCTGATGGAGTCGTGACCGGCATCGGCAAAATCCATGGCCGCACCGTCTGCGTGATGGCGAACGATTCGACCGTCAAAGCCGGCTCGTGGGGAGCGCGCACCGTCGAAAAAATCATTCGCATTCAAGAGACAGCGGAAAAACTGCGCTGCCCGATCATTTATTTGGTGGACTCGGCCGGTGCCCGCATTACGGATCAAATCGAAATGTTTCCCGGCCGGCGCGGGGCGGGGCGCATTTTTTACAACGAAGTGAAGCTGTCCGGCAAAGTGCCGCAGGTGTGCCTGTTGTTTGGCCCGTCAGCGGCCGGCGGCGCTTATATTCCGGCGTTTTGCGACATCGTCATCATGGTCGAGGGCAACGCCTCGATGTACTTGGGCTCGCCGCGCATGGCGGAAATGGTGATTGGGGAAAAAGTGACGCTCGAAGAGATGGGCGGCGCCCGCATGCATTGCACCGTTTCCGGCTGCGGCGACGTGCTCGTGAAAACCGAAGAAGAAGCGATTGCCTATGCACGCCGTTATTTGTCATATTTTCCGTCCCATTACGGCGAAAAACCGCCGGTGGTCGAGGCGAAGCCGCCGAAATCGTTTGACAAAACGATCGAAGACATTTTGCCGGAAAACCAAAATGCGCCGTTCAACATGTATGATTTGATTGAGCGGATCATTGACGAAGGTTCGTTTTGTGAAATCAAAAAACTGTTTGCGCCGGAAATCATTACGGGACTGGCGCGCCTTAACGGCCAGCCGATCGGCATCATCGCCAACCAGCCGCGCGTCAAAGGCGGCGTCTTGTTCCACGATTCGGCCGACAAAGCGGCGAAGTTCATTACGCTTTGCGATGCGTTCCATATCCCGCTTTTGTTTTTGGCCGACGTCCCTGGCTTTATGATCGGCACGAAAGTTGAGCGGGCCGGCATCATCCGCCATGGGGCGAAAATGATCGCGGCCATGTCGGAAGCCACTGTGCCGAAAATCTCGGTCATCGTCCGCAAAGCGTACGGCGCCGGATTGTACGCGATGGCCGGGCCAGCGTTTGAACCGGATTGCTGCTTGGCGCTTCCGAACGCGCAAATCGCCGTCATGGGGCCGGAAGCGGCCGTCAACGCCGTCTACGCCAACAAAATTGCGGAGCTGCCGCCAGAAGAGCGTGCGGCGTTTGTCGAACAAAAACGCGAGGAATACCGGCGCGACATCGATATTTATCGGCTCGCTTCTGAATTGGTCGTTGACGGCATCATCGCGCCGAATGATTTGCGCGACGAACTCATCCGGCGGTTTGCCGCGTATATGTCCAAATATATGGTCTTTTCCGAGCGGAAGCACGGCGTGTATCCCGTTTGAAAAAATGGATGGCTGTCCCTCTTGCCAAAGAACGGCCGATCATGTATTATAATAATCACCAATCCGCTGCTGCGTTGTGCGTTGTAGAATGAAGTTTCAACCGATGGCAATCAAAAGGGAGTTCTACATTGAAGCGGGAATGTCATGCCTCAATATTCGTGATGGAGGACGGCAGGAACGCTTCTGCGAACACCCACCTGGTGGAGCGTGGTTGAGAAACTGCATTCAGCCGACGGCAACCGCGGCGCGGATTCGTGAAGGAGAAGTGGACAAAAGAGTCCAATTGGATGCCAAACATCCAGTTGGACTTTTTTGTTGCGTATGTTTTCGCCAAGCCATGAAACAATATAGTTGATTTTCCTCGTTTTCATGTTATAATCATATTTCGTGCAGAAATAATTCGTATTGAAACTATTCCAACAAGAAAGATGAAGTAAGGAGGGGGGATGAATGGAAGGGATCAGCCGGGACATCATGTACGCTGTCTTCCGGACGCAAAAGGCGCTTTATCGCCTCATCCGCGAGGACGCCGCCCGCGTCGGGGTGACAGAGGTGCAGCTGATCGTCTTATATACGCTGTTGAAAAAAGAACATATTCGCCTGAATGACTTGGCGGAAAAATTAAATTTAAGTAACAGCAACGTCAGCGGCACGGTCGATCGGCTCGTCGGCGCCGGCCTTGTTGTCCGCGAGCCGTCGAAGCAAGATCGGCGCGCGGTCATTTTGAGTTTGACGGAAAAGGGAAAAGAGACAGTGTCGGAAGCGTTTGGCGAGCAGTCGGTGCTGCGCCGACGGCTTGGCCGCATTCAAGAACTCGTCTCTCCAGAGGAGATTGAACAGTTTTTGCATCTTCATGAAAAAATTAAAGCGATTTTACTCGGGGAGGAATAGACAGTGAACGTGAAACGATTGGTGGCGCTGAACATCATTGTGCTCATTTTGCTTGTCGGCGGCGGCTTTGCCGCTTACTACTATGTGAACGAAGCGACGAATTACATTAAAACAGACAACGCCCGCATCGACGGCCAGGTCATCTCGGTTGCGGCGCCGCTGTCTGGAAAACTGACATCTTGGCGGGGCGACACGGGAAAAACCTTCTCAGCGGGGGAAGAAATTGGCGAGGTGTTTGATGGCAAAACAACGATTCCGGTGACAGTGCCTCATCGGATGACGATCGTGCAGCAAAACGCGGTGAAAGACTCGTTTGTCGCCGCGGGGATGCCGCTTGCCCGCGGGTTTGATTTGAACGATTTGTGGGTGACGGCGAATATTGAAGAAACGGATATTGAAGACGTGAAAGTCGGGCAAGACGTCGATATTTATGTCGATGCGTATCCGGACCGCAAATTCAGCGGCAAAGTCGAAAAGATTGGCAATGCGACAGCGAATACGTTCAGCCTGCTGCCAAGTTCCAATGCGACCGGCAACTACACGAAAGTGACCCAAGTGATTCCTGTCACGATTTCCATTGACAATTACAGCGGAGCCGGGCTTGTGCCGGGCATGAACGTCACCGTCCGCATCCATAAGTAGGTGATGGAAGATGACAACATTTGTCATTGGTTATATTGTGTTTGCCGTTTTGGTCTTGGCGGCGGTCAACATCGCGCTGCGCCGCCGCAAGCCGGCTTCAGCCGCAGGGAAGGCGGCGGATGAAGCAGCGGAAGCCAACGCTCAACCGTTAGCGGAAACGAAAGCGGAGCCGTCGACAGAAACGGATGGGCGCTCGGCCGCTCCAGCCGGGCAAGGCGGCCTCGGGGATATCGGCAGCCGTGGAAAGGTTGTGGCGACGGTCATGCTGGGGGCGTTTGTCGCCATTTTGAATCAAACGTTGATCAACGTCGCCTTGCCCCATATGATGCAAGATTTCAACGTAGAAACGTCGACGATTCAATGGCTCGTGACAGGATATATGCTTGTTAACGGGGTGCTCATCCCGATCAGCCCGTTTTTAATCGCGAAGTTTCCAGCGAAACGGCTGTTTTTATCCGGCATGTCGTTTTTCGCCATCGGCGCGTTTGTTTGCTCGATCGCTCCAACCTTTGCCGTCATGCTTGCAGGACGGCTGACGCAGGCGGTCGGGGCCGGCATCATCATGCAGCTGATGATGGTCATTATGTTGTCGATTTTCCCGCCGGAACGCCGCGGAGTGGCCATGGGGACGGTCGGAATCGCCATGATGTTCGCGCCGGCGGTCGGACCGACGCTGTCTGGCTGGATCGTTGAACATTATACATGGCGGCTGTTGTTTTACGTCGTTTTGCCGATCGCGATTGTAGACATTGTGCTTGCCTCCGTCTGGCTGAAACATACGCCGCGCAAAGGCAATCCCGTGCTTGACGTGCAAGGAGCGATCTACTCCACGATCGGGTTTGGCGGCGTTCTGTATGGCTTCAGCGAGGCCGGAAGCAAAGGATGGGGCGAGACGGAAGTCGTTGTTTCGCTTGTCATCGGCGTCTTGTTCCTGATCATGTTCACATGGCGTTCGCTCCGCTCGGAACATCCGGTGCTCAATTTCCGCGTGTTCCGATACCCAGTGTTTACGTTGGCGACCGTCATCGGATCGGTCATTAACATGGCGATGTTTGCCGCTATGGTCTTGCTTCCGGTGTATTTGCAAAACTTGCGCGGCTTTACGCCGCTCGATGCCGGTTTGCTGTTGCTGCCGGGAGCGATCGTCATGGCGGTGATGTCGCCGATCTCAGGTTGGGTGTTTGACCGCATTGGGGCGCGGGCGCTGGCGATCGTCGGCTTGATCATCACCGCGGTCACGACGTGGGAATTCAGCAAGCTAACCATGGATACACCGTACAGCCAGTTAATTTGGCTTTACATTTTCCGCATGTTCGGCATGTCGATGCTCGGAATGCCGATTATGACGGAAGGGTTGAATGCCTTGCCGCGCCATTTGTACAGCCACGGCACGGCGATGTCGAATACGATCCGCCAAGTGGCCGCTTCGCTCGGAACGGCGTTCTTGGTGACGATCATGTCCAACCGGACGAAATTCCATGTGGAAATGTACAGAAATGAAATGACGGAAAACAATCCGTTGTTCATGAGCCTTGTCGGCCAACTGAAACAGGCCATCCCAAGCGATGAAGCGATCACTCAGCTGTTGTATGGACTTGTGCAGCAACGGTCAACGGTCGAGGGGATCAACGACGCCTTTTTTGTCGCCACCGGCTTGACGGTATTGGCGTTAATGATGGCGTTTTTCTTAAAGGGAAAAAAGCATAAATCGCCATCAGCGTAAACAAAGGGATGGATGCGCTGCACCGGTTCGGCTTGCCTTTGGAAAAAGAAGACCGTCAGCTCGGTATTGCTCTTGGCGGCATGTCCCGCGGCGTGTCGCCGCTTGAGATGGCTGAAGCGTACGCCGTGTTTGCCAACAATGGCGTCCGCCCGGACGGCCATCTCATTACGAAAATCGTCGACGCTTATGGTCATGAGGTGGCGGAATGGAGGCCGAAACGAGCGGTCGTGACGTCAGAGAAAACCGCCCAACAAATGACGTTTTTGCTCGAAGGGGTCATCCGTGAAGGAACGAACCGGGAAGCGCGCCGCCATCCCCGGACGGGAGCTCGCCGGCAAAACCGGGTCGACGGAAATGACGATTCCCGGCATCGACGGGGTGAAAGACCAATGGATCGTCGGCTATACGCCGCAGCTCGTCGGTGCGCTTTGGCTCGGCTATGACCGGCCGGACGAAACACATTATTTGACGACGACAAGCGGGGAAACGGCAGCGGTCATTTTCCGCCGCATTATGGAGAAGGCGTTGGCCGGCCAACCAGCCGCCCGTTTTTCACTGCCGCTTGTGAAAAAAGAGGAACAAAAACGCAAAAAGCATGATCCACCAGCGTCCGAATCCGCGCCGCCAAAGGCGAAAGAGCAAAAGAAAAAGGAAAAACCGCGTCCGCCCGGCCGATGCCGCGCCCCGCTCCGGTCACAAGCGCCGTTTTTCCGTCCAAACGGAATGAAGGCAAGAACATAAGAGTCTCCCCTTTCGAAAATGATGGCCCGGCTTGTTGGCGGGTGTCCGCATAGTTTCACTATAACACGGTTGCCCGCCGCCGCCAACGATTTGAGCGCCGGCCATAGCGGCAAATGGCGAATGGGACGTTGCAGCTGGTTGTCCGGGTCGCTACAATAAAGAAGGGGAAAAATATAAAGAGAAGGAGATGACGCCATGATTCATCACACATGGGCGACCCGGCCGACGATCAAAAAAGTAAAGTGCGTTCACACGAACGCGGAAAAGTACATGGTCAGCAATGTGTTGACGCCGGGCAAAGTATATGAAGTGAAAAGCGAAACGGACGAGTTTTATTTTGTCATCGACAACAGCGGAAAAGTCGGCGGGTTTTACAAAGATTATTTTGAGGAAGTCAAGTGATCGCGCCAATAGCCAAGAAAAAACGGATGTCCGAAACAGGGCATCCGTTTTTTCGATCAGCCGGCGGCGCTTTGTTCCGCCGTCGGCGGCCGCACCCGGCTTGCCGGCAGCGTGATCGTCAACGTCGTCCCTTTTTGTACGGCGCTTTCGATCGTCCACGTTCCTCCCATTTGTTCGATGATTTTGACGGCGACCATCGCACCAAGCCCAGTGCCTTTTTCTTTTGTGCTGAAGTATGGCTCGCCGAAGCGGCGCACTTGTTCTTTCGTCATGCCAACGCCGTTGTCGGAAATGGTGATGACGACTGATGCCCCCCGGTTCTCGGCCGCAACATGGAGCGTGCCGCCGTTCGGCATCGCCTCAATGCTGTTTTTCAACAAGTTGAGAAAACACTGTTGGAAATATTGTACGTTTCCGATGACGACACCATGTTCGAGGGAAGAGGATACATGGATCGAATGCATATGCGCCATTGGCGTAATCATTTGCAGCACTTTTTGAAGCTCGACGGCGACATCAATCGGCTCGGTCTCTTTTGGCGCTGGTTTGGCAAACGTCAAATAGTCGCGGATGATGGCTTCCGCCCGCTCGAGTTCCTCTAAGGCGATGCGAATGTAGCGCTCTTCGGTTTCGCGCGGCAGCCGACCCGTTTGCAGCAGCTGGATGAATCCTTTGACGACGGTGAGCGGGTTGCGGATTTCATGGGAAATGCTGGCCGCCATTTGGCTGACGATCTGCATTTTTTCCATCTTCATCAGCTCTGCCCGAGCGAGCTGCGCCTCATGAAGCGTCTCCATCAAATAGACAGCGAACATCATGACGAACGGCGGCATCATAATGAAATACACGATATACGGCCTCGTTACCGGAAAATCAGCAACAATCACGGCGACAAATGTCGTGAGCACCGCGAGCAAAAACGTCAGCCAAAGCGACATAACGAGCTTGCTCGGCCGCGGCAGCTTGCGAAACAGCGGCGAGGCGGCCGCCGCTATGGCAAACATGATGGCGTAAACGATCAAGGTGAGCGGTTGAAATCCGTACAAAACGGTGCGCGCCAGCATCAAGACAACAAACAGCACCGCCCCGACCGCGCCGCCGCCATACAATGTCCCAAGCAAAAACGGAATTTGCCGGAAATCATGGACGCACAGCGGATCCATGTAAATCGGAAATTTCATGCACAAAACGGCCGCCAACGCCAAACAAATCCCAAGCAGCGCCCGGCCATAGAGCGGGCGCTGCCGGATCGCTCGACTATGGTCATAAATAAACGAAAAGGCAAAGATCGTGACTAAAATATAAAATAAGTTGTTCAGGACGTGCTGGTTAATGTATAAACCCGCCATACGAAAAATCTCCTAACTGAATGGACCTTATCACCTTCCATTATAGCGAAAAGAGATTGAAAGAAAAATATGCATTGGCTATGTCCGATCTTTCGGCAGCCAAACCGCCAAGGCGCCAAAGAGCGGCAGCACGCTGCAAAGCCCCATTAATGTGCCGAGCGACGACAAGTCGGCGATTTTGCCGAGCACGACCGCGCCGAGCGCCCCCATGCCAAACGCCAGACCGACGATGAGCCCGGATGCCATGCCGACATGGTTGGGCAGCAGCCGGCTGCATGACAGATGATGTCATGTTCAAGGCAAAGGCGACCCAGCCGATTTGCGCATACGACAGCTCCATTGTCGAGCGCAAAATCGGAAAGAGCGCCGGGATGACCGCTTGCATCGCATCGTTCAAAAAGTGGCCGAGGCTGATGGCGAACAAAATCGGGTAGACGGTCATTCTTGCGGCGCTCGTTCGCTCTGTATGGGTGTTCATTGTTCTCCCTCGTTCAAAATATATCTAATATTCCTAATTATACTTGATCTTATTCTATTTTCAATCACCGGCCCGGTAATTCAACTTTTCTTTTCCGGATGCCCCGATCGCGAGCTTGACGCTCACGGACAGCGTGTTGTTGCCGAGCGGGATGAGGCCATTGGACTGATGTTGTTTCCAAATATCCGGACGCTGGCGATACAGCTGCTCCGACAGATTCAATAGATCGATCTGCTGCTTCTTGCCAAGTTCATACAAGCGGCGGATCTCCTGCTTCACCGTTTGTTCCGCCAGTTTGGTCAGTTGTTTTCGTGAGAGCGGTTCACGCAGTTCGATGATGGCGCCTTGCGCCTGCACTTGGACAGTAAACGCAGGCTCTCCACTCTTCACTTTGATCGACCATTTCGTTTTCGGGTCCCGGACGACAAGAGAGGCGACCGTTTTCCCTTTTTGTTTGACATAAATCGGGGTGCGGCGAATGTCGTGTTCGAGCCAGCGAAGTCCCTCTAGATCGGAACGGCGGACACATTGCTGCAGGCTGTAATGGTGGACAAAACACACGCCGGAAACAGCGAGCATCGGTTTCGGCTTTTTATTTTCGATCCAGCGCCGGCGGTCGAGCGTTAAATACGGAAGCCTTGCCGTATCGGCTTTTTCATCCATATCGACAATCAGCCGGCTGAGCCGGATCGGGCGGATGAACGAACTTTGTTGAAAGATTTCTTCCGGGTTGGACAACAGCGAATAATAGGAGGAAGCGTTTAACAGCGGCGTCGCTTCAAACAGCTCGGAAAGCGGCTCATCGGTGGCGTACACCCATGCTGTATGGCGAATTTCGTTGTAACGGTTCAGCACATCGATCACATCGGCCACGATGCCTTTTTGCAAGGCCCGTTTGGTAAAGACAATGCTTTTTACATGGCCCCATGACACCCTTTGTTGAATGGAAGGGTAGATTTTGTCGGTCGCGATATTAAACGTTTCGCCAGCGGCTTTGCCGATGGAAACGGCCGCTTTCTCTTTGCCGCCTCCGGCCTCGACTTTGGCGAGGGCGGTGAAACCAACCAGCTGGACGTAGGCGATCACTTGGCCATCTTTATAATCCACCCCAATGGCATGAATATACACAATATGATCGATGTTGCGCGTATCCCAACAGCCGCTGAGCAAGATGACGGAAGCGATGACGGGAAAGAGCCGCTTCCTCATTTTTGTTCCCTCTCTTTCGCAATGAGATCATTTGGGTGCACAATACGGTCGCGCGTGCGGAACTGCTTCCATGTACTCGGGATAAAGACTTTCCCGATATCTTTTGATGGCGGCGCCAACGGCGTGAGATACGGAACGCCGCAGGTGCGCAAGTTGACCGCATAAGTCAAGATGAAAAACAGCGACAGAATGAAGCCAAACAGGCCAAGAACGGTGGAGGCCGTCAGGACAATAAAGCGCAGCAAGGTGACACTGCCGGCCATGTTTTGATTGACGAGCGTGAATGTCGAGATGACGGAAATGGCGGCAATGACGAGTGTGGCCGGGGCGGCGAGCCCGGCGTTGATCGCCGCCTGGCCGATGATTAAGCCGCCGACGACGGACAGCGTCTGCCCGATGGCGATTGGCAGCCGCATCCCGGCTTCCTTAAACACCTCAAACAAAATCATCATCACAAACATCTCCAGCGGCACCGGAAGCGGCACTCCTTGGCGCGACAAAATGAGCGTCGCCAGCAAGGTGAACGGAAGCTGGTCCGGATGGAACGAAGTCAAGGCGACCCAGGCGCCCGGCAAATAAATGGCGACCGAAGTGCCGACGAGCCGGAGCAGGCGCTGAAATACGACAAACAAGAAAAACGTGTTGTTGTCTTCCGACGTGTTCAGCAAAAAGGTTAAATTGCCCGGGCCGATCAAGGCGGTCGGCGCCCCGTCGACCAAGATGATAAAACGGCCGTTAAGGAGCGAATTGACGGCAAAATCAGGCCGCCCGGTGTAGCCGAACATCGGGAACAAAGAAAACCGTGTGTCGGACAACCACTCTTCAATTTGGTTGGTGCTTGTCACCGAGTCGATGTACAAACTGAGCAGACGGCTTCTCACCTCATCGATGATGGCCGTGTTGGCAATATCATCGACATAGAGGAGCCCCACTTTTGTCTGACTGCGCGTGCCGATGACAAACGGTTCATAGACGAGCCGGTGCGAGCGCAGCCGCTTGCGGATGAGCGCCACGTTTTTGCTGATTTCTTCGATAAATCCATCTTTGGGTCCGCGGATCGATACTTCCGTGTTCGGCTCTTCCGGGTCGCGGTTTGGCGGGCTGGCGAGCGGCATCGTGTACAAGACATCGGCTTCGTGAAAATAAATGAGCAAATCGCCGCTAAACAGCCTGAAGTTGAGATCATCGATCCGCACTTCTTTTCCCATATACTCAAGCGCCGCCGGTTTGCGGGCCTCGATGTCGGCGGCCGAAAAGCATGGATGGTGTTCGCACAGCGCGCGGAACATCGGATAGATGGCCTTTTGCAGCATTTGCGTATCGCACAATTCTTCACAATACATAAACAGCAAGTGCACCACAGCCGCCGAGCCGTCAGGCAAAGAGGATGGAATTGCGGCTTCTGTCATGATGACATCAGGGCATTTGGCGTACATCGTGCGCAACGCCTCTTCGGAGATGATGACGGTCTCGAGCCCTGTGTAATCGTCTTTCAACCGCTTGCCTTCGGCGGCGCGCATCGGTCGTTTCATCATGTCATCCCTCTTTTCTTTTTGCGATATGCCAACAAAGCGAAACCACTTAACACAACGGACAGCGCAAGACTAAACAGCAGCGATGCCGGCAGCACCCTATGTTTGACAAAATGCAAAAACTGTTCATCGCTGACCGGCGCCAGCGCCGCCAATGTGATCGCCAAGTAAAGGACAATGAGCACCCAACGGCGGGTTTGCGGATGGCGGATCGGAAACAATTCCACAATCAGCGCTGTCGATAAACAGATGCGGATGAAAGCGCCGGACAGCCATTGATAGACCGACAGAAAGTCCACATGCTCAATGTACGTCCCTAAACTGACCATCCTCCATTGCTCAAACGCCGGATAGCGGAGGCGCGTCGCCTGCTCGGGGCCAAATTCGGTGATGGCGCCAATCGTCGGCCCAATGCTCAGCCCGGCTGTGAAAACAGCGACGGCGGCGAGCACCTTCCATGAAAATGGGCGGGGCAGCCGATGGGAGAGAAACAATAGAACGATCACCTCCGCATATCCGGCCCCCGCGTACATCATGCCGTGCAGCACGGGCGTAACGCCGTGCTCAAGCATCGGCTTAAGCAGAGAATAGTCTTTATGGGGAGTGGTTGACAGCATGACGAAAAAACCAAGCACAATGACGAACGGGCAAATGATCATGGAAGTGTTGGCAATCGAGTCGATGCCTTGGTACGAGTTATAAAAACAAACGGCCACGATGACAAGAATCAGCGCCCATCTCGGCGTCGCCGTCAAATAAGAGGTGGTGGTAAACGTGACCGTATCGTTTAACGTGACAAAGCTGTGAAGAAGCAAAAAAGCGCTGCTGACACCGGCCACCGCATAAGCAGCCGCGCTCGAAAATCGGCTTTTCAGCCAGTCAAACAGCCGCTCGCCGTTCAGTTGTTTGATGGTGAAATAAAGAAGCGGCAGCCAGACGAGCAAACCTCCCAACGCTCCCAAGGCGGCGATCCACGCATCGCGGTGGGCGGCCTCAAGCATAAAGGGGATGATGATGACATGATTCATCAGTCCGACTGACAGCATGATCATGAATAACAATTGCAGGGCGCTAAGCGGTTGTCCGTTCATCATGAATCCCTTTCTTTCCGTGCAATCTCCAAAGGGCGGGGGATGTAGGGCAAAAGGCTGCTGATTCCAGAAACCTTGCTGAACCGGCTTCTTTTCTGATGAAATGCCGCTGATTGGCTTTCTAAAACGATAGTGTTTCCAGTCCAGGGGAATTTATCCGTTCCAACGGCAAACCAACAGTGAAACTTCTCAGGCGGCAGGGGGCACAATACAGGGAAGAAAGGGCGAACATCAACGGCATGCAAGGGGGGCGCAGCATGAAATGGCTTCATTTGACGATCGAATTGGTCACCGGTTTTATTTTGTTGTTCGCTGTCGTGAAAATCGCCGGCAAAAAGCTCATCAGCCAAATGAGCCCGTTTACGTTTATCTCGGCCATTGTGCTTGGCGAGCTGCTCGGCAATGCCCTGTATGACGACCATATCCATCTTTGGTATATCATCTACTCCATCACCCTTTGGGGAGCGATGCTGATGACGGTGGAATATGCGAGCCAAAAATGGCTTTCCTTCCGTTTATGGAGCGAGGGGAAGCCGACGGCTCTCATTCGGAACGGGGTCATTGATTACGAGGCCTTGAAAAAAAGCCGCTTGACGCTCAATCAGCTGCAAAGCTTGCTCCGCAAACATGAGACATTTTCGATCCGCGAAGTGGCGTTTTGTTTTTTGGAGGCGGACGGGGAAATCAGCGTCCTCAAAAAAGCCCATTATCAAAAAACGACGCGTGAAGATTTCCAGCTGCCGCCCCACCCGGTGTATGTCCCGGTGACGCTGATCCGCGATGGCCAGCTGTTGGCGGACGAATTAGCGGAGCTTGGGAAAACGGAGCAATGGCTGGCCGCCAAACTGCAAAAACAAGGAATTGCCTCGCCAAAAGACGTGTTGATCGCCGAGTGGCTCGAAGGAGATGGGCTGTTTGTTCAGACGTATCAGCCCGCCGAGCGGCAACGGTCAACGCGGCGGCAAACGGCGCCGGAATGAGATGAAGAAAGAATCCGGGAATGGATTCTTTCTTTATTTTGGAAAAAATTCTTGCCTTTCTTCTGTTTTATGTGTACTATTGGTTATAGTACGGTTGTGACAATGAGAGGAGGAGGGGAGATGTTTGAGCTCGATTTGCGAAGCCGCCAGCCGATTTACGAGCAGCTGATTGACAAAATGAAAGAAATGATCGTTCGCGAACTATGGCAGCCGCACGATCAGCTGCCATCGGTCAGGACGATGGCGAAACAGCTGATGATCAACCCAAATACGATTCAAAAAGCGTACCGCGAACTGGAGCGCGAAGGCTGGATTTATTCGATTCCAGGGAAAGGCAGTTTCGTCGCCCCGCGTTCAAAAGAACCAAACATCGAGGCGGTCGCCGCGGTCCGTGAGCAGTTTGTCCGCCTTGTCAAGGAAGCGCGGTTTTTAGGGGTGACGAATGAGCAGTTATGGCAATGGATTCGAGAAGGGGAAGAAAGAGGGGGAGGATCGTGATTCAACTTGTGGACGTGACGAAAACGTTTGATCGGTTTGCGGCCGTCAAGGGCGCGAACATGATGGTGCCAAAAGGAGCGATTTACGGGCTGCTCGGCCCGAACGGCGCCGGAAAAACGACGCTGCTCAAGATGATGGCCGGCATTCTCCGCCAAGATCGCGGAACGATTGCAGTGGACGGGGAGGATGTGTGGGAAAATGTCCGCATCAAGCAACGCCTTTTGTTTTTGCCGGACTTTGTTTACTTTTTTCCGCACGCGACGATTCGACAAATGGCGGATTTTTACGAGCAACTGTACCCTTCGTTCAGCCGCGGGCGGTTTATGGAATTGCAGTCCGTCTTTGGGCTTGATCCGAACAAAAAGATTCAGCAGTTTTCCAAAGGCATGCAGCGCCAAGCGGCGTTTTGGCTCGCCTTTTCCGTCCAGCCGGATGTGCTCATTATGGATGAGCCGCTGGATGGGCTCGATGCATTCGTCCGCCGTCATGTGAAGCAGCTGCTCATAGAAGAAGTGGCCGAACGGGAGATGACGGTCGTCATTTCGTCGCACAATTTGCGCGAGCTCGAAGATTTATGCGGCATGGTCGGACTGATGGCGCGCGGTGTGGTGCAGCTCGAGCGCGATTTGGATGAATTGCGCGCCGGCATGCATAAGCTGCAGCTCGCTTTTCGCGATGGATGTCCAGGCGAATTGGCGGAACGTCTCGATATCGTTCACCGCGAGGAGCGCGGCAGCATCGTCCTTCTTATTGTCCGTGGGGAAAAGCGGCGCGTAGAGGAGACGGTCCGCGCATTTCATCCTCTTATCCTTGATGTGCTGCCGCTGTCGTTGGAAGAAATTTTTATGTACGAAATGGGGGGAGATGCTCATGTCCGCGAAACGGTTGTCAGCTAACCGCGCCATGTGGACGCAAAATGTTCGCCAAATCGGCTGGATTGCCATCATTCATCTGCTGTTATGGCTGGCGGCGATCGTACTGCCGATTGGGCTTTCGTACTCGCAATATGATCCAAAAGTCGGAAATGTGCCGCAATGGAAGAACGTATACTATATATCCAACGGGTTTGAGACGCTGATTGCTTGGCTTGTTCCGATCTTGGCGGCGGCCGGTGTGGTTCGCTACATGCACGAGAAACGGTCAGCTGATTTCATCCATAGCTTGCCCATCCGCCGCACCGAATTGCTTGTGGGGCAAATGGTCTTTGGCTGGCTTATGCTCGTGGGACCGCTGGTTGTGGCAGCGATCGCCGCCATCGGCTGCCTATTGGGGCTTGATCTTCCGTGGCCGATTGGGGCCTCTGACGTATGGCGTTGGTTCGGTGAGACGTTGGTGGTGGAAACGGTCATTTTTGCCCTCGGCATTGTGGTCGGTGTCCTCGTCGGCCAATCGGTCATTCATGTCGTCTTGACCAACATTGCCCTCTTTTTTCCGACAGGCATCATGGTGTTGCTGTTTAGCAACATGCCGTTATGGTTGTATGGATTTCCGGATGGGTACTATTTATCGGAAAAGCTGATGGATTGGGCGTTGCCGATTCGTTATGCGATGCTGACGGATCAAGCGATGAGTGCGGGAGAAATCGGGATGTTGTTGCTGTTGTCGCTTCTATTTTTCAGTTTGTCCATTTGGCTGTACGAGCGGCGGCCGACGGAAGCGGCCGGGCAGGCGCTTGCCTTTACAGTGCTTCGTCCGCTGTTTGTGTATGGAGTGGCGTTTTGTATGTGCTTAACCGGCGGTTTTTACTTTGGACAAGTTGGAGATGGATGGGGATGGACGATTTTCGGATATGTCGCGTTTTCGTTTGTCGGGTATGTCATTGCGCAAATGGTTGTGATGAAAACATGGCGCGTTTTTCATAAGTGGAAAGGGTATGTCGCCTTTGCCGCTGCGATGACAGTCTTATTTTTGGCCGTGCGCCTTGACCCAATCGGATATGTAAGCCGTGTTCCTGAGCTTGCCGACATTGAGAAAGTGTATTTCGGTCAGTCGGTGATGAATTGGCAAAGCCCCAACATGATGGAAAGAGAGTTTGAAGCATTTGACCAATTTTTGCACACGAAGGACAACATCAAGGCTGTCAGAGCGCTCCATGCGCAGCTTGTGCACGATCAGCCGATCCCGTCTCGTTTTGGCAACATCCAGCCGATTGTGATCGGGTATGTTCTCAAAGACGGTACGCGCCTCATCCGCCGCTACCAAGTCCCGATCGAGGCGTACATGCCATATTTTCAACGCATCATGGGCTCAAAAGAATATAAGCAGCAATATTATTTGCTGCTTCGCCCAGGCTATTCCCCGATCCGCCAAGTGACGATCCGGAATGTCGAAACGGGGCGTCCGGTGGTCGTGCTGGCTGATCCGAAAGAGATCGAGTCATTTCTTGAGGCGATAAAACAAGACTTATGGCAGAAACCGGTTGAAAGTTTGTTAGGCGGACAAGTATGGAACGGGGAAATCGAATTTTTGCAAAGCGACGGGGATCAGTTCAGCCTTCCGATCGATCAATACAGCTCTCATGTGCGGAACTGGTTGGAAGATCGGCGTTTATGGGAGAAAATCCAAAAATAACGAACACAACGGGCAGACGGCGAGCTGCCCGTTTTCGTTTAAGAGGGCATCTTTTTCCGCCGCCAAAGCCATGCGGCGAGCAAATCGAGCACCCACAAAAGAAGGAACAGAAATAAGATGAACAGCTCAGGAGTCTCCATGACGCGGAACGGATTGAAGATGTTATGAAGCGATTGGGTCAGCGCCAATCCCATCAGCCAATCCATTCCGACAGCCGTGGTGATCAATAGCAGCGCAAAGGCGAGGGAGAGGAATATGACGTTCAATGTTAGTCACCTACCGCTTTTTCTGTTAGTGTTCACCTGTTCATCGGAGACAATGCGCCGCCGTATACGTTTTTCGCCGCTTGTCTATAATGGAGAATAACATCATGTGGAGCGAGGAGGAGGAGGCATGCTGTTTCAATGGGGGATGCGCCAGCAGAAAAAGCGAATGGACGTCAAGCAAGAAGGATCGGACTATAGCGGCGAGGCGTCGGATGTCCCGCAAGAGCCGCTTTCTGCTGAACTGGCCGTCAATATTGACATCATTCGCCAAAAGACCGGAGAGAGCAGCGATGTCATCATCCGCCGTTTTGCGTTGGGCCAGAAATGGCAAATCAAGGCAGCCATTATTTTTGTCGACGGCCTTGTCGATGAGAAAAATGTGTACGAATTTGTCCTGACACCATTGCTTCAAGCGTCGTTTCCGCTAGCGCTTGAGGAAAAAGAACGGTTTCAATGGATCGAAAAAAAACTCGCTGCGGTCGGCGGTGTGAAACATATTTCTGACTGGGGGAAGCTCTTTTTTGAGCTGTTTTCCGGAGCAACGGTCATGCTCATTGACGGGACGCCGTTTGCTGTCAGCGCGAGCACAAAAGGCGGGGAATATCGTTCGATTGAAGAGCCGCAGACGCAAATCGCCGTCCGCGGTCCGCGCGAGGGATTTACGGAGTCGTTGCGCGCGAACACCGCGATGATCCGCCGCCGCATTAGAAATCCGAATCTTTGGCTTGAGACAATGCAAATTGGAACGGTGACGCAGACGGACGTTGCGATCATGTACATTAAGGGTATTGTCAATGACGGAATTGTGAAAGAAGTTAGGGAGCGCCTGCGCCGCATTGACATTGATAGCGTGCTTGAGTCTGGTTATATCGAGCAGTTGATCGAAGACCAGACGTTCACGACTTTCCCGACAACCTATCATACAGAACGGCCGGATATTGTCGCCGCCAATTTGCTTGAGGGGCGGGTGGCTGTGTTCGTGGAAGGAACGCCGTTTGTTTTATTGGCGCCGGCGGTGTTCATTCAATTTTTTCAAGCAGTGGAAGACTATTATGCTCGCTTTGACATCGCCACCGCTCTTCGCTTTTTGCGCGTGTTGATTTTCTTTATTTCTCTTGTCGCTCCAGCCATTTATATCGCGGCGACGACGTTTCATCAAGAAATGATCCCGACCCAGCTTGTCATCGCCATCGCCGCCCAGCGCGAGGCGGTGCCGTTTCCGGGATTCGTCGAAGCGCTCGTCATGGAAGTGACGTTTGAAATTTTGCGTGAAGCCGGGGTCCGCCTGCCGCGCGCTGTCGGACAGGCGGTGTCAATCGTCGGCGCTTTGGTCATCGGCCAAGCAGCGGTAGAAGCAGGATTTGTATCGTCGGCGATGGTCATTGTCGTTTCCATTACCGCCATCGCCAGCTTTGCGACGCCGTCGTTTGCCATTGCCATTTCTGCGCGGCTCATTCGTTTCGGGCTGATGTTTTTGGCGGCGATGTTCGGTTTTTATGGCATTATGATGGGGATTTTGGCGATGATTCTTCACTTGTGCAGCTTGCGTTCGTTCGGTGTGCCGTACATGTCGCCGCTTGCGCCGTTTATCCCATCCAATGCGGGCGATACATTATTTCGGGTTCCAACATGGATGTTCCGCGAGCGTCCGCGGTTGATTAACCAGAAGAACATTGTCCGTCAGTCGGGCGATCAAAAACCGGAACCGCCAGCACCGTCGCGTCAAGAAAAAGGGGATGGGGCATGAAGAGGAGGATTGCCATCTTTGTTCTTCTTGTCGTCTGCACTGGGATGCTGGCTGGATGTTGGAGCAAAAAAGAATTGACCGATTTGGCGTTTATTATTGCCGTCGGTCTGGATAAAACGAAAGACGGCAAGTATTTGGCTTCATTTCAAGTTGTCAACCCCGGCAACGTCGCCGGCGCGACGCAACGTGGAGGTGGAGCGGCGGGTGTTCCGGTGTCCATTTACGCGTCGACGGGCGACAGTTTAGTAGAAGCAAGCCGAAAGGCATCGCAAAAGTTGTCACGGCTTCCTTACTACGCCCATACGAATTTGGTTGTCATCGGGGAAGAGGTGGCGCGTGAAGGGCTCGATGGCGTGTTTGACGCTTTAGAGCGCAACAATCAATTTCGGACGACGGCACGCCTCGTCATTGCTCACGGGCATTCAGCCCAAGACGTGCTCACAGTCTTAACGCCAGTGGACAAAATCTCTGCAAATCAGATTATCAAAACGCTCGAATTTTCGGAAATGGCGTGGGGCCAGACGATGAATGTCGACGTTTGGCAGGTGATCCGTGATCTCTCTTCTCCCGGACGCAATCCGGTTGTCACTGGCGTCAAAATCGAAGGAAACCCGACGCGCGGCAAACGGCAAACAAACGTTCAATCGTCTGTTCCAGACGCGCGCGTCAGTTTGGACGGTTTGGCATTGTTTAAAAATGGACGCCTCGTCAAGTGGGTGAATGGACCAACAGCGCGCGGTGTCGTTTGGGTGCTTGATCGCATCAAACAAACGAATGTTACGATTCCTTGGAACGGGAAGCAGGAGGCGATTGGATTTCGAACCGTGCGGGCCAAAACAGACGTTGAAGCCGAATTCAAAGGCGGGCGTCCCTCTATTTCCGTCCATATTGGAGCAGAAGGGGATATAAGTGAGGTTTTAACGATGGTGCATTTGAATGATCCCGCTGTGTTGCTTCGATTGGAAAAAGAACTGGACCGCCATATTGAAAACGAAGTAAAGCAAGCCATTGTCTCAGCCCAGCGTGTGCGAACTGATGTTTTTGGATTCGGCGACGCCGTTCACCGCGCCGCCCCGCGTTTGTGGAAGAAAATCCAAAACGAGTGGCATGACCGGTACTTTCCGGAGCTTGACGTTACGGTGACGGCAGACATTTATATCCGCCGCACCGGTTTGCGGAACAAACCGTACATGGAGAAATAGAGAGTTGGATACGAACGGAACGAAGTGGAAGGAAGCAAAGGCGGTGAGGCCTAGTTGGAGCCGATTCAGATCAATATACGTCAGCTGTTCGTTTTGATTGTGCTGTTTGAGCATGGCAGCGCCATTGTGATTCCGCTCGGCGTGAGTGCCAAACAGGACGTGTGGATTGCCATTTTGCTTGGATTGGCGCTCGGACTGCTTGTATTCTCCGTTTATGGGCGCTTGTTCCGCTGCTATCCCGATCAGCCGCTGGTCGGTTATATACAGCACATTGTTGGGGCGCCTCTTGGCAAATTGTTAGGAATCGTATATGTGACGTATTTTCTTTATATTGCTGCTCGCGTGCTGCGCGATTTTGGAGAGCTGTTGCTCACGTTTGCCTACCCGGAAACGCCATTGTTTGTCTTAAACGCCATTATGGCGTTGGTTGTCATGTACGGCGCCTATAAAGGGCTGGAAGTATTGGCGCGCACTGGCGAGCTGTTTTTGGCAATGCTGTATGTGATGGCGTTGGCTGGATTTGTGCTTGTGTTCGTTTCCGGGGTGATGGATCTTTCACAGTTGGAGCCTGTTTTGGAAGAAGGATGGGGGCGGGTGTGGAAAACGGTGTTTACGGAAACGTTGTACGTTCCGTTTGGTGAGATGATCGTGTTTACGATGTTGTTTCCATATGTAAATAATCCCGCTAAAGTGAGTCGCGCCGCCGTGATTGGCATGGCGCTCACGGGATTGAATTTAGCTGTTATTGCGGCGATTAATATGATTGTGCTTGGTCCTGATGGGGCTTCCCGCTCTTCGTTCCCGTTGCTTGATACGATTCGCCGCATACAGGTTGCCCACTTTTTCGAACGACTTGATGTGTTGTTTATGATTGCGCTCATTATCGGCGGGTTTTTTAAAATCTCAATCTTTTTTTATGCCGGAGTCGTCGGAGCGGCTCATTTATTCGGCATTTCAAAACATCAACGAATCGTTTATCCGCTCGGGCTGCTTGTGCTGCTTTTGTCTATCGCCATCGCCAGCAACTATGCAGAGCACATTTACGAGGGGTTGAAGATCGTCACCTTTTACTTGCACATCCCGCTGCAAATCATCATTCCGGTGCTTTTGCTAGTGATTGCGGCGATTCGCCGGCGGTTTGGGCCATCAACAAAATAAGAAAAACGGACTAGAAGATTTATGCGGCAGCAAGCAGGAAAAACTGCAAAAAAACACGAATACAACAATAACCTGTTCCTACGAGGAACAATGGGGCGAAAAGTGGTGCTGAACATGCAACCCGAAGGCGGGGTGGAAACAACCCGGCGCCGACGCGCGTTTTTGTTTCGGGAAGCCGGTGTCAGCTGAAAACGATGGATTTTGATTATAACGAAAAAGGGTTGAACGATGGTGAAGGCGAATGTACAGGCGATCGATCAGCTAGATGCGGAACAGTTGGGCAGCGGCATGGTGATTACCGACCGTCAACTTTCGATTGTTGCGGTCAGCGAGCCGACGCCAAGATGGCTCGGATTTGCCAAAAACGAATTAGTCGGGCGGCCGGTCGGCGTTCTGTTTTCAGCCGAATGGTCAGCCGCGTTGTTGGACGGCATCGCCGAGTTGGTAAAAAAGGACGGATGTTGGCAAGGGGAAGCGCGCCATGTGGCGAAAAGCGGGAAAACCTATACGAGCTGGATGAACGTCTATCGGTTGTCAGGCAGCGAGGGAGAATGGCTCGTTTGGCATTTTGTTGAACAAACGGCTATGCCTTCGGCTGATCGACCGACGCCGTCTGAGTTGCTCGAGGTCATTTACGATTCCGCCCCGTTTGCGGTTGTTCCGGTGGCGGCGGACGGAACCGTGCAAGATTGGGGGCTGAGTGCCGAGCGGCTGTTTGGGCGCCGAAAAGAAGAGGCGGTCGGCCGCCCGATATGGTCGCTCTTTCGTTGCGGCAGTCAAACATGGCTTCCGTTTCCTCCCAAAGAGCAGCGATGCGGCGAAGGGATGGTGCAGCGCCGGGACGGCACGGCCGCCAATGTCGCCTATACGGTCATTCCCGTGCTTCAGGCGGACGGATATATCGTCCTTGTCCAAGACGAGACGAAGCAAAAGCAAAAAGAGGCGGAGCGGCGGCGCCAAGTCGAGCTGGCCAAAAAAATTCAGCAAAATTTGCTGACGCCGCTCATTCAAAACGAGGCGGTGACGATGGATGCCGTCTATATTCCGTCGGATGATTTGTCAGGCGATATTTACGCTTGCTATCAAATCGACCTGTACCGCTATGGGGTGATCGTCATCGACGTGATGGGCCACGGCATTTCGTCGGCCTTGGTGAGCATGTTGCTCCGCTCGCTTTTGCGCGGGTTGATCGTGCGCGTCATCGACCCGGTCTCGGTGGCGAGCGAGCTGGAAAAGCATGTGCAAACGTTGTTTCCTGATGGCGCCAATGACATCCGTCACCTGTTTTCCATGATTTATTTAGTGATTGACACGAAAGAGCGAAAAATTGAATATACGAACGCCGGCCATCCGGCTGGGCTGCTCGTGTTTGACGATGGAAGCGTCCATGAGTTGGACAAAGGCGGTTTGGCGATCGGCAGCCCGTTTTCCTTGCCGTTTGAAAAAGGGGTGATTCATTACGACAGGCGGGCCCGCCTCCTTTTGTATACAGACGGCATTTTAGAGGAGATCGATCCGTCGATTTTGCAAAGCATTGAAAAAATTCGCTTATGCACGCAAATGTGCCGCCATTTGCCGGATAAACGCTTCCTTGAACGTTTAATCAGCCAAGGTCCGCCGCTCGTCAGCCCTTCCGACGACATTTGCTTGTTGTCCATCACGGTTCATGGATAGGCGGGACGCTTTGTGGTGTGTGAATGGATCGTGCGCTGCCGAGCGGACGAGGAAGCGATTTTGTTTTGCCATCTTCTTGCAGAGCAGGCTGCTTCGTTGTTTGCGGTCCGTGATGCGGAATTGTTTGTGTTGGCGGTGCATGAAGCGGTCGTCAATGCCGTCAAAGCTATTCAACGGTCGGGGATGGAGGCGGGGACGATTTCGCTCTCCTTTTTCGTCACAAGCGCTGATGTGGTCGTGGCGGTTGAAGATGAGGGCGGCGGCGTTCCGGCGGACGTGATCGAGCAGCTCGATCAAATGACGCTCTCTGATGTATTGCTCGCCGAATCGGGACGAGGGCTGCTATTCATCCGAGAAATTATGGATGACGTTATGTGGGTTGAGCGGAAGGTCGGCCGTCGGATGCTGGTCATGAAAATGAGTCGGAATGCAACATAACGGGCTTTGGTGCCATGATGCACCCATGTGATCGGAACGAATGCGGGTGGTGGCCGAGGGCAGGGCATGGCTGGTCAACGATAGGGGGATACAATGAAACAGCATCGGTTGTCGTTTGAATTGGAAATGGTTGTAGAACGCGCATACGAATGCATCAAGCTAACGGGACGGCTCGCCTATGACACGCAGCTCGCGGCGGAACAAAAATTGGCGACGGCCATGGCTGCTATCAAGCGCCGCCTTGTCGTTGTCGATGTAAGCGGACTCCAATTTTTGGATAGTACAGGACTTTCACTCCTTGTCCGCTTTTTTAAGCAAATCGTCAGCGAAAGCCGCGCCATGGCGATCGTCGTCCGGGATAACGCGGTTATTGAAAAGATTTTGCTGATGGCCAAGCTCGACCGGCTGCTGCCGATCGTTGGCGATGAACAACAGCTGTTGTCCCTTGCATTGCCAAGCTCTTTCGACCATATGAGCCAGGAGGTGCTTTATTCGGCATGGCGTCAGCGTTCGTCATAAACATGGCTCTTATGCCGAATCAACTGGAAGATTTCACGTTTCGCTGGCCCAAAAGCGTGTCGTCTATTTTTTCGACTGCTGAAGGCAAGCCACAGGCTTGCCTTCGTCGCGCCAAGGTGTGACGGGAGACGGAATAACCCCCTGCTTCACAGACCCGTGCATGGATCTGGAAGCAATATATTTAGTGAAAGAGAGGTGAGGCAAATACTTCTGGGGAGTGGCAAGCCCCCACTTCAAGCGTTAGCGAAGTGGGGGTAGTTGACCATCCGCGAATCGGGCATCCCGCTCGAAACGACTGAACAGACCCGTTGTTCCCCTATTGCCGCCGATGGCCCTCGAGCGACGAGACATCCGCTCGGGGGTTTTGCGCCTTTTAGCCGGGAGCATCTCCGCTTCTGCCAATGCATTCTCATTGTCAAATAAATATTTCGGGTTTAGAATAAAATTATACACAACGATGAACGGCGGCTGGGCCCCGCGATCGGAATGGAGAGGAGAGTGGCGCAGACATGGGGCGGGTGCTGATCTATTTGCGGCCATATGGGAAGTGGATGGCGTTAGCTTGGTTGTTTATGTTGACCGAGCTCATCATCGAGCTTTGGCAGCCGCTGTTGATGGGGAAAATCATCGATGAAGGCATCATGAAACAGGATGTTGCGGCCATTTTCACGTGGGGAGCAGTGATGCTCGGGGCGTCTCTGTTGGCGTTTGCCTCGGGCATCGCCAACTCATTTGCCGCTGCCTACGTCGGTCAGGAGTACGGATTTGCGCTGCGGACGGCGCTGTTTGCCAAAATCCAATCGTTTTCGCTTGCGCGCATCGAGCAGCTGTCGCCGGCTTCGCTCGTCACCCGGATGACGAACGATGTAACGCAAGTGCAAAACATGTTGTTTATGAGTTTGCGCATCGCCTTGCGTGCACCGCTTCTCGTCGTTTTCGGCGTCGCGATGGCGTTTGTCGTTCATGCGCGCCTGGCGCTTGTCTTGGCGGTGGCCGTTCCTCTGTCCGCCGCTTTTTTATTGTGGGTTGTACAAAAAGCGGCGGCGTCCTTTTCCGCCGTTCAACGAGCGCTTGACCGCGTCAACGGTGTGATGCGCGAAAATTTGGCCGGCATGCGCCTCATCAAAGCGTGGATGAGAAAAGAATACGAAGAGGAGCGATTTGCGGCGGCGAATGATGCGCTCATGGAGCGGACGATGGGCGTGCTGCGCCTCGTTGAAACGATCACCCCAACATTGCTGGTGGTAATGAACACCGCCATCATTGCACTGTTGTTTTTCGGCCGTCTGGATGTTGAGTCTGGGACGGCGAGCGCAGGGCAAGTCGTGGCCGTCATCAATTACGCCACAAGGGCCACGGCGGCGTTGTCGATGTTTACATTTATTACGATGGCGTTTTCACGGGCGCGCGCCTCGGCCGCCCGCCTCGCTGAACTGCTTGAGGAGCGGGAAGAGCAAAGCGGGGGGCACGGAGCCGATGGGCCGATCATCCAGCGCGGGGAAATTCGCTTTGAGCACGTTTCGTTCCGCTATCCAGACAGTGAACTTGACGCGCTTTCTGACGTATCGTTTGTCATCCGCGCCCAAGAAACAGCGGCGATTTTAGGGGCGACTGGGGCCGGCAAATCGACGCTTCTTCAGCTCATCCCCCGGCTGTATGAACCAAGTTCCGGACGAGTGTTGATCGATGGCGTCGACGTGCGCGAGTTTTCCGTGGAGAAGTTGCGCTCCTATGTTCGTTTTGTCCCGCAGGAAGTGCTGCTATTTTCCGGAACGGTTGCTGACAACCTCCGCTTCGGCAAGATCACTGCGTCGATGGAAGAGATTGTGCAGGCGGCTTGTGATGCGCAAATTCACGAAACGATCACCCAGTTTCCGGATGGATACGGCGCAAGGATCGGTCAAAAGGGCGTCAATTTATCAGGCGGGCAAAAGCAGCGGCTGTCGGTCGCCCGCGCCTTGGTGGGGCAGCCGCGCATTTTGCTTTTGGATGACAGCACAAGCGCGCTCGATGCAGAGACGGAAGCAAAGCTGCTCGCAGCGTTGCGGCGGTATGCGTGCACGACGGTGATGGTGACGCAAAAGGTGAGCACAGCGATGGCGGCGGATACCATTTTGCTTTTGGAAGACGGCCGCCTGATCGCGCAAGGAAGCCATGAACAACTGCTGGCGACAAGCGAACTGTATCGACGCATCGTCGCCACGCAGGAAGGAAAGAAGGGATCGGTGGATGTCACTACGGCATAGCCCGCACGGAGCGCGTGTTGGCGCAAGTGCGCAACGGGCGAAAAACAGCGTCGGCACGTTGCGTCGGCTTTGGGTGTTCATCTCCCCGCAAAAACGAAAGTTGTTTGCGTCGGTTGTGATGGTTGTCGTCAGCTCAGCGCTGGCGCTCGCCGGTCCGTACGTCATCGGCAGGGCGGTCGATGTGTACATCGTCGAGCGGAAGACGGACGGTTTTTTCGCGACGCTTGTTTTGCTTCTTGCCATTTATATGTCTCTTGGCGCGGCGACGTTTTGGCAAAACTATTGGATGATCGATGTCGGCCAGCGGACGGTGCGGGGGATTCGCGAGCGGTTGTTTCGCCATTTTCATGAGCTGCCGATTTCGTTTTTTGACCGCCGCCAGCAAGGGGAGCTGATGAGCCGGATTACAAACGACATCGACAATATGAGCCAGACATTTAACAGTACGGTTGTCCAGGTCGTCTCGAGCACGTTGACGTTGATGGGCGCGATCGTGGTCATGCTTTCACAGAGTGTGGTGTTGACGATCGTAACGCTTGTTGTCGTGCCGCTGATGTATGTGGGCATGCGCTGGATCACCAACCGGACGCGGGTGCGTTTCCGTGAGCAGCAACGGGCGCTCGGTGAGATGAACGGCTTTATCGAAGAGGTCATTTCCGGACAGAAAGTCGTGAAGCTGTTTTCCCAAGAAGAGCGGATGGAGTCTGAATTGGCGCGCAAAAATGCCGAGCTGAAACAAGCCGGGTTTTGGGCGCAAACGTATTCTGGCTTCATCCCGAAGCTGATGAACTTTTTAAACAACGTAAGCTTCGCCCTCATCGCCGGCGTCGGCGGATGGCTGGCGGCCAAAGGAGCGATATCGGTCGGGACGATCGTCGTGTTTGTCGAATACGCCCGCCAGTTTACCCGACCGCTTAATGATCTGGCCAATCAATGGAACACACTGCTGTCGGCGTTGGCTGGCGCCGAGCGGGTGTTGGAAATTTTAGATTTGCCGAAGGAAGAGGAAGACGAGCGGGAAGCGGTGGTCTTGGACCGGCTTGATGGACGCATCGAGTTTCGCCAAGTCGCCTTTTCTTACGACAAACAGCGTCCGGCGCTTGATGGCGTTACGTTTTCTGTCGCCCCAGGGGAGACGATCGCGCTTGTCGGCCCGACTGGAGCGGGCAAAACGACCGTATTGCAGCTGTTGACCCGCTTTTACGATCCAGATCGAGGCGTGATTTTGATCGACGGGCGCGACAGCCGGACGATCAAGCGAGCGAGTTTGCGCCGGCATATGGCGTTTGTGCTTCAAGATACGTTTTTGTTCGCGGGAACGATCCGCGACAACATTCGTTACGGCCGGCTTGAGGCGACCGATGAAGAAGTCGAGGAGGCGGCCCGCCAGGCGAACGCCCACTCGTTTATTATGAAGCTGCCGAACGGCTATGACACCGTGCTGTCCCCCGGAGGCGGCGGAATCAGCCAAGGGCAGCGACAGCTGTTGGCCATCGCCCGGGCGATGATCGCCGACCCGGCCATTTTGATTTTGGACGAAGCGACGAGCAACATTGATACGGTGACCGAAGTGCGCATTCAAGAAGCGCTCGCCCGGCTCATGAACGGCCGGACGTGCTTGGTCATCGCGCACCGGCTGAACACGATTCAACAGGCTGATCGCATCGTTGTGCTCAACGAAGGCAAGGTGATCGAACAAGGAACGCATGAAGAGCTGTTGGCCGTAAAAGGATTTTATTTTCAATTGTATCAACGCTATTGGTTGTGCGGTGTGCAACAGGCATAACTGTATGGAGTCCATCAAGACTTTGTGGAGAACATTTTTTCGGTTCACTACGGGTTTGGTTTCTGCCCAACTTTCATCGATTCAGATGTGCCCGCAACGCCGCAACCGCCGCCGTGGTCATCGCGATTCATCTTTGAGGAAAGTGGATCGGTTTTCCATCCGAACGGACATGGCATCGTTTTGTCACGGGAAATTTGTTCACAAACGGCTCGTTTCTCGAACGTTCCTAGTACAACCGCCGTTGCCGGGTGCTTGACTTGGCTATCAAATGGATCCGCTGTCGTGAGCCAAATGCGGCCAACATCATGCCTATGCCAAAGAAGAGGCTGGATTCAAAAGGTTGGTTAGCGACCTTTTGAGACAGCCTCTTTTTCAGCAAACTATTCAGTGCAAGCAGAAACAATGGAAGCAATTCCAAAGAAACTCAATAAAGCATCTTTTAAATCTGGAGCAACATTAGAAGCGGCGGCATTCACTGCACGTTCCCAAGCAACAGTCCGAGAATATTTTAGTTTTCTGTAATTTTGATAGTAATTGATAGCGGTAGAGACAAATTTGGCTGTTCCTCCAAGAGCTTTTAATGCTGACTTAACTTTTAGAATTTTGGATGGCGCCCAAGCTAACGAGACAAGCGCAACTCCTACAGCAGAGCAAGGAACAGACGGCGGTGAAAAACGCGCTCGTCCGCTGGACCGACCGGTATTTTCCGGAGCTTTGGACGGTGTTTCGCGACTTGGGAAAAATGGCGCTTTCAGTGCTGGAGTGGACGCCGCTTCCGGCCGATATGGCAGGCCGATCCGCCCAAGAGCTCATCGAGGTGCACCGGCAAAGCGAAGGGCTGAAATGCCCGCAGAAAGCCAAAATTCAGGCGTTGATCGACGCCGCGAAGGACTCCATTGGGGTGACGGAAGGGACGACGATGGCCCGGTTTGAGTGAGATCGCCGCGCTCGTCCGCCGATACCGCCAATTGGAGGCCATCGCGTCGCTGGATGCAGTGTTGAACCGGAGAAGATCCGTGATCTCCTCCATACGAACTCAAGTGCTTAAGAAAGGAAGAATGCGATGAAAAAAACAATTAAACAAAAATATAAAGATATTTTATTAGTCATTTTCTTTCTTGTTTGGTTGTTCAATGTGTTTGTTGACAAGGAACAGATTACTGTGGCGGTTAATATCATTGCCATCGTTTTCATTTCATTTGTAAGTTTTATAAAGTATTACACCAAAGAAAATTAAGAAGGTTATTGGTGTTTTCCTGAATAGAAAAATTTTTACTATAAGGCTATGGAATAGGATGTCCCAAGATACGTGGCGCCGTTTCGCTCGGCCAAGGTAAAGGGGGGCGCTCCACGGGATGTGAGGCGAATCGGCCTCCGCGAGCGCCTGTTTTACGATGTGTAACGACGTCCAAGCAAAAGGGCGCCTTTTTGATGGTTGCTTTCCGCGCCAAAGCCTTGCCCGTTCGTCCATCGGCCACTCCAAACAGACGGGACCATCGCTTTGTGCTTTACGGCCGGGACCGAGCGGTGAGGCGCTTTTGAAACGTTTCGCGCCAGCTTGCGGATAAGGCGGGATGGCTGGCGATTTGCGCCATGGCTGCTACATTGCCGCGGTCATGATAGTAAATGCGGTTGATATAGGCGATCGATAGCGCCCCGGCCCCGCGCTCCATGAGGATAAGCGGTGCGCCCGGCTCGACGACGCCTTCTTGCAAGACGCGGAAATAAAACCCGCTTTTTCCTGTCTGGCAGACGGCTTTCGGCAAATCGGGCAGCTGGTGCTTAAACGCTAGTTTCGAACACGGCTGGCGCGGCTGCGACACTTGCACGAGCGCCGTGCCGGCGGCATACATGTCGCCAAGACATACATCGTCTTCCGTCAACCCGAGAAGCGTCCAGTTTTCGCCAAACGCCCCCGCCGTAAATGGGCGGCCGTATCGCTCTTCCCAATAGGCGAAATGCTCAGACGGATAGGCGCAAATCGCTTTATCTTCTCCTCCATGATGGACCAGATCGGCTTGTCCGTCGCCGGCCAAGTTGAGCTTGCCGACGGCGGCCGGCCCTTCCACGGGCGTTTTGTCAATGCCGGTCGCAATCGGACGGCCGTCCATGTTGAGGATTTTCGGCTTTCCAACGTTGATGGAAATGATCTTCATGCTTTCACCCCCACATCGCCTCGGCGATGAGCCGGAAGCTTGCGAGTTTATCGTTGAAGTCGTATGTAATGGTCACGAGCATGATTTCTTCGGTTTCATATGCTTCACTCAGCCGGTGCAGCTCATCTTTGACGCGCGCCGGACTGCCGACGATCATCCGCCGCCGGTTGTCTTCCACCCGTTTGCGCTCATACGGGCTGTATGGATACGCAGCCGCTTTTTCCGGGCTTGGCGTGCCGTTCAGCGCCATCCCTTGCTCGATCATGAGCAGCGTCAAGTCAAGGCTTCCCGCGATCCATTCCGCTTTTTCATCCGTTTCGGCGCAAATCGCAAACACCGCGACCATTCCGCGCGGCTCGTGCAAATACGGCGATGGAACAAACCGTTCGCGGTACAGCCGCATATAATGTTCGCCGCCTTCCCCGTTGATAAACTGGGCGAACACGTACGGCAACCCTTTATCGGCAGCCAGCTTCGCTGTTTCCGAACTGGATCCGAGCAGCCAAACGTCCGGAGGCGATTGCACCATCGGCGTCGCCTTGACGCCATATAGCGGGTGGACGGGCGGAAGCGTATCATGCAAATACCCAAGCAAGTCATCGATTTGTTGCGGATAGCGGTCAACTGGACGCGGTCGGCCGTCTTGGAGAGCCATCGTCGCCCGCGGCATGCCGCCAGGCGCGCGGCCGATGCCGAGATCGACGCGGCCGGGAGCTAGACCCGCCAACACGCGGAAATTTTCCGCCACTTTATAGGCGCTGTAGTGCGGCAGCATCACGCCGCCTGAGCCGATGCGAATGCGCGACGTTTTCGCCCCGATGTGTCCAAGCAGCACTTCTGGAGATGAGCCGGCGAGGCTGTTCGCATCGTGATGTTCGGACACCCAAAAACGCTTGTAGCCGAGCTCTTCGACAAACTGGGCGAGCCGGACGGTATTTTGAAGGGCTTCTTCCGCGGTCATGCCTTCGGCGATCGGCGATTGGTCAAGAACGCTGAGCTGTAGCGGCATGATGATTTCTCCCTCTCTCTCGAAATGTTGATGTATCAAGGCTTTCTTTTCCTTGCGGTTGAATGCTCTCCCACCTGCGTTCACATGTGGAAGTGGGGGGCTTCTCGGTGCGAGATAGTCAAAATGGTTAGTTCTTATTATGGGATGTTTCGTTTCTTGTTGTCCATTGATTTGCTTCGGCCTCTAACCGCTGGCAACAAAAAATGTCCGCCGTTTCAACCGGCGGATGGCGGCAGACGCCGAAAGACCATGAACGTTTTCTACAAGTGGATCAAGTCTTTTGGTTCAGCGGCTTGGCGGTCGATTTTTTGGCTGCGCCCCCGCCCGGAAAAGAACGAGGAAAACAGTTGTTTGACGCTGTCAACGATAAAGGAGCATCGTTCATACAGTGCTTCTTTTAAGCTGTCGAGCTGGCGGGTCACTTTGTATTGCGCCGCCTCTTGCGCTTCAAGCCGCTCGATGACCGTCTGATGGAAGAAATGTTGCAGTTCCAGTTGTTCCAAAACTTTTTGATGCAGCTTTTCTTGCCCTTCGAGGCGGACGGACATTCCTTCCACCCGTTGTTCGCGTTCGGCTGCTTGCCGCTCAAGCCGGTGCATCGCTTCACTTTGCATCGTCAGCGCTTCGATGACCGTTTGGCGCGCTGCTTCTTCTTTTGCGAACTGCTCCTCCCATGCGCGCCGCTGTTCGTACTCTATCTGCTCATGAGCGTGGATCGATCGTTCAAGGCGGGCCAGTGTTTCGGCGAGCTCCGCTTGTTCTCGTTGTCCGGCAGCGAGCCATTGCTCGAGCCGGTCGAACGCTGCGGCCCATTGCTTGCTTTGCTCCGCCTGCAGGTTTTGTCCGGCATTCGAGGCATCCATGAAGCGCGAAACGGTTTCCGTTAGTTCGCGATATCGTTCCGTTTGCTCGGTTTGGCTTGCCGCCACCATCCCCTTGAGGTGGTCCAGCGCCTTGACGAGACGCCCGCTATGCTCGGCTTGTTCCGTTTGCCCGGCAGCAAGCGAACGCTCAAGCCGAGTCAAGGCATCGGCGATTTTCTCACGATCATCGGTCTGTTGCTTTCGTCCTTCCTCCACCGCCAGCTTGAGGCGAAGGAACGCCTCGTTCAATTGTTCAAGCAGCTGGATTTGCTCTTCCATCATTTGTTCCGTTTTTGCGCGTCGGTAATAAAACACCGAATGCGAGGAGGGAAGCGGAGTTGCACCGTACACGCGCGGGGTCATCTGTTTGTTCATGTAAATCAATGGAAAAAGCCTCCTTTCCGTTCGTCTATGTGGCATCATATGCCGGGCTGTGCAGTTCGGTTTGGGCGCTGTATTTGTGACATCCGCCTTCCTTTTGATATAATGAAAGAAAATATTGGAGAAAGGGTGTTGTTGATGCCAGCTGTCGAATCGAACATGTTTCCGCTTGGCAAACAAGCGCCGCCGTTTGCCCTCACGAATGTCATCGATGGCAACGTCGTTCGTCTTGAGGATGTGAAATCGGACGTAGCGACTGTCATTATGTTCATTTGCAATCATTGCCCGTTTGTCAAGCATGTACAGCACGAGCTTGTTCGCCTCGCAAACGATTATATGCCCAAAGGGGTGTCGTTTGTCGCCATCAACTCCAACGATGCTGAACAATATCCGGAAGATTCGCCCGAAAACATGAAAAAAGTGGCGAAAGAGCTTGGCTACCCGTTCCCATACTTGTACGACGAAACGCAAGAAGTGGCGAAGGCGTACGACGCCGCCTGCACCCCGGATTTTTATATTTTCGACCGTGAGCTGAAATGCGTTTACCGCGGCCAGCTTGATGATTCGCGGCCGAACAACGGCATTCCGGTGACCGGGGAATCGATCCGCGCCGCGCTGGATGCTTTGTTGGAGGGCCGTCCGGTGCCGGAAAAGCAAAAGCCGAGCATCGGCTGCAGCATTAAATGGAAGCCATCCGCGTAAACGGTTGCTTGACTTCTCGTTGTCGAATGGATATGATGAAGAAAGCGTCATTCGTTTGCTGCGGGATCATCGCAAGCCGTGCCGTTGCCGCTCATGGAGCTGGCGCGGCTTTTTCGTTGTCCGCTGTCCGCTGTCCGCTTGACAAATTCACACTGGCGCCGCCACGGAGCGGCAAGGATGGATGAGAGGCAGGGCTTCCATTGTTTTTGTTTTCTTCTTCGAGTTTTCATAATCTTTGTTATGCAAACAAAAGGAGAAACGTGAGATGGCGGAAAGACGATATCGAGTGTTTGTGTATGGAACGTTGCTGACCGGCGAGGACAACCATTGTGTTGCAGCTCCTTATGTTCGCGCCGTATGCCCAGGGAAGGTGAACGGCCGTTTGTACAGCGTCGGCCCGTACCCTGCGCTTGTGCTCGGAGAAGAAGGGGAAGTGGAAGGGGAATGGTTGACGGTGACGGAGGAAGGGCTCAAAGCGATGGATGAGCTTGAAGACTACGCCGAAGGACGGGACGATAACGAATATGAGCGGATATGGGTCCACGACGCCCACCAGCCGATCGAAGGGTACGTCTACGTTTATTTGCCGGAAAAAGCCACCGGCCTGCCGATCATTTCGTCCGGCTCGTGGCGTCGGCGTGAGGAGAAAACGTAACATCCATAGCGGATAGAAAAAGTCGGCCGAGGAGACGATTATCTCCTCGGCTGGCTTCTTTTGTATAAATATTCGTCTCATTTGAAACCGTTTGCAAAAAAATTCATTATAAAAATACAGAAAAATTGATAAAAAAGTGTTGCCAAACGGCTTCTCTTTTTCTATAATAAAAGCATGTTAGAAAAATAAACGTACGAATGTGAGGTAATGTAACATGTCAAAAACGTTCGTTTCCTCTACACAAACGGAGTTGTTGGAACAAATTAAAGAGAAGATCAAAGAAAAAAACGTGGAGCTTCTTCATTTGCAGTTTGTCGACATTGAAGGGATCTTAAAGCACGTGACCGTGACGGCTGAACAGCTTGATGATGTTGTCGAAGGGAAAATCATGTTTGATGGTTCGTCGATCAAAGGCTTCTCGCCGATCAACCGTTCCGACTTGTATCTTCTTCCGGATTTGAATACGTTTGCTGTTTTGCCGTGGACGGTCGAGGAAGGCTATGCGGAAGCGCGCTTTCTCTGCTCGGTGACCAATCCGGACGGCACGCTGTTTGAAGGCGACCCGCGCAACGTGCTGAAAAAAACGATCGAGCGGGCGGCGGAAAAAGGATATACGATCTCGGTCGGTCCGGAGCTGGAGTTTTTCCTGTTCAAAGCCGATGAAAACGGCAATCCGACGCTCGAGCTCCATGATGGCGGCGGTTATTTCGAACCGTCTCCGAAAGACTTGGGCGAACGCGTTCGCCTTGAAATTTACCGCACCTTAAAAGCGATGGGCTTTACGATTGAAGCGTCGCACCATGAAGTGGCGGAAGGCCAGCATGAGATCAACTTCAAATATGCCGATGCGCTCGGTGCGGCGGACAATGCGACGACGTACAAATGGGTTGTCAAAACGATTGCCAGCAAGTTCGGTCTCCATGCGACGTTTATGCCAAAACCGGTGTTTGGCATCAACGGTTCAGGCATGCATGTCAACATTTCCCTCTTCAAAGACGGGGAAAATGCGTTCTTTGATCCGAACGATGCGAACCAGTTGTCAGAAACAGCGTACCAATTCATCGCGGGCTTGCTGAAAAACGTAAAACACTTCGCGGCGGTTACGAACCCGCTTGTCAACTCGTACAAACGGCTTGTGCCAGGGTATGAAGCGCCTTGCTATATCGCTTGGTCTGCTTCCAACCGTTCGGCGCTCATCCGCATTCCGGCCAAACGCGGTGTCGCGACGCGCGTTGAGCTCCGTTGCCCGGATCCGTCGGCCAATCCGTATTTGGCGTATGCCATCATCGCTGCCGCTGGCCTTGACGGTGTCGAAAAAGGGTTAACCGCTCCGGCGCCGATTGATGAAGACATCTTCCATATGTCGGAAGAACGCCGTGCGGAGCTTGGAATTGACAACTTGCCGGAAAACTTAGGCGAAGCCATCGCAGCGCTGGAAAGCGGAGAAATCGGCCGCGCGACGCTTGGCGAGCACGTATTCAACGAATACGTCGCGATGAAAAAAGACGAATGGAACAGCTACCGCACGGAAGTCCACGCTTGGGAAATCGAGCGGTATCAAGGGAAGTTCTGATCGAAAGCCAGCATCCAAAAGGTGCCCCGTCGCCATATTCGGGGCGCTTTTTTCTGCAGGCGGCTGTTTGTCTTTATTTATTTTAAGGGGGATCCTCATGCAAGGGCTGTTTTTATGCTTGTTTACGTTTATCTAGCACCACGGGTATTTTTTATTTTTTAAAATTCATAGTTGACATCTATGAATAATGAGATTTAAATTATAAGTAACGCGCTCAACCATTGCAAACGGAGGGAAACCAATGAAAAAACTGATCGTTTTTGTGTTTGTAGGATTTATCGCCCAGCTGATTGACGGCTCGCTTGGGATGGCGTATGGCGTCACGTCGTCGACGCTGCTGTTGACGTTCGGCATTGCTCCGGCTGTTGCCTCGGCGTCCGTTCATTTGGCGGAAGTGGTGACGACGGCGGCATCTGGCGCTTCCCATTGGAAGTTCGGCAACGTCGACCGCAGCATGGCCTTTAGGCTCATCATTCCCGGGTCGGTCGGCGCGTTTGTCGGGGCTTGCTTTTTAAGCAACTTGCCGGGCGATTTGATTAAGCCGTATGTATCCTTATTTTTGTTGGCGCTTGGCTTTTACATTATTTATCGATTTTTAGTGTTGAACGGCCGAACGCCGTCTTCGCCCGGAAAACAGTGGTCCAATAAGCAGCTCGTCCCTCTCGGATTGGCGGCTGGCTTCCTTGATGCGACCGGCGGTGGGGGATGGGGGCCGATTGCGACGCCGGTGTTGCTGGCCAATAAAAGCATGGAAGCGCGCAAGGTGGTCGGCACCGTCGACACGTCCGAATTTGCCGTCGCGCTGTCGGCGACGCTCGGATTCGTCATTTCGCTTGGTTGGGAGCAAGTGAACTGGTACTGGGTGCTGACGCTCATGGCCGGCGGGGTCGTTGCTGCGCCGATCGCCGCTTGGCTTGTGCGCAAACTGCCGTCCCATTTGCTTGGAGTGTTGGTCGGCGGGTTGATTATTTTGACGAACGTCCGCACGCTCCTGCACGCTTGGGAGGCGCCTGCGCCGGTGTATCCGACCGTTTATGGCCTCATCGTCATCGGCTGGGCCGCGGCGGTATGGCTAGCGATCAGAAACGGACGGAAAGGAAAGGCGACTAGCAGGGAGTTGGCGTCGTAAGCATTGGGCGCGCTTGGCAAACGACGGTGTCTTTCCGTTGGCGGCAGCGTTGGATGCGATCGGGTTGAGCATCAGGGAGCTTGTTCGTGCTGCGGAGGGCAACGGTCGACAGCGCCTGCCCTCAAAAATAGCGCGCGTAGCAGTTGTTGCCCCGTTGACGACAGTTGAAACGAGAAGGCGGCTCTTGCCCTCTGGGCAGGGGCTGCTTTTTTATCAGCCCCTGTAGCGGGAAGCCAGTTTCTATGTTAAAATATTCTGCATCATCAACCAAAGGGGGAGAGGGAATATGGCACAGCCGCTTGATCTCGGCCGCCGCATTTCACTCATCGATTTGTATGATTTGCACATGCCGCAGCGCACCGGTACATACGTGCTTCACGAAGAGAACTTGGCGATCGTGGAAACAGGGCCAAGCCCGTCGGTGCCGCATTTGCTTGCTGGGTTGAAAGCGCTTCATATTGACCCGGGCGAGATCCGCTATATTATCGTTACCCATATTCATTTGGATCATGCGGGCGGCGTGGGGCTGCTTCTTCAGCATTGCCCGAATGCGATGGTTGTCGTCCATCCGAAAGGGAAGCGGCATTTGGCTGATCCATCGCGCCTCATCGCCGGGGCGAAGGCGGTGTACGGCGCGCAGTTTGAGTCGCTCTTTGATCCGATTCTTCCGGTGCCAGAAGAGCGATTGATTGTGAAAGAGGACGGGGAAACGTTGGCGTTGAGTGCGGAGCGGACGCTTGTGTTTTATGATACGCCGGGGCATGCGAACCATCACGTTTCGATTTATGATTCGTACAGCCGCGGCGTGTTCACCGGCGATACGATCGGCGTTTTTTATCCGCAGCTGCAAGAAGCGGGGCTTGCGTTTTGCCTGCCTTCAACGTCCCCGAACCAATTTGATCCCGAGGCCATGGAGCAGTCGGCGGCAAGACTTGAGGAGCTGAGACCGGAACGCATGTATTTTGGTCATTTTGGTATGCTCGATGACCCGCAGGAAGCGTTCCGTCAGCTTCGCGTTTGGCTGCCAAAGTTTGTCGCGGCCGGGAAGGAAGCGGTCGAACGAAATCCGGAAGCATCGCCCGCAGAGCAGGCGAAAATCGCTGCACAACGGTTGCGCCGCGATGTAGAGGCTTTTTTGAACGAACATGGCGTTCCGCCTTCGTCGCCGGCGCATGCGGCGATCGAGCTTGATCTGCAAGTGTGCGCGATGGGGTTGATCGATTACTGGCATAAGCGACGGTGATGGGAGTGAATGAACGGTGTCCCGAGCATAAAAGGGACACCTTTTCTTTGTCAATACGTATAACGATGATGACGAATCCGTCTGCTTGGTTTCGTGCCATGAGGCCGGCTTTTTTCTTTTTCAAAACGGTGCTCCTTGTGTTTTGGGAACAAGATAGGCGTTTGTTGGCAGCGAAGCGCACGGCTTCAGGCGCGCCGTTTCGTGAAAGGGAGGTGGATATGGTAGAGTGGAAGTGCATGATCCCGATCTTTGTTCGCAACCACGACGCCATAAGGAGGTGGGGACGTGAAGCAAGAGAAACCGGTTTTGTATCGCATTGGCATTGGCCTCATCATCGCCTCGTTCGTCGTTTGGGTGGCGGTGCCCATCGCGCCGTTTCTGCCGTTTTCAGCCGCCGTCAAGGCAACGATTGTCGCCGCGGTCATTGCGGCGGCGGAAGTCATGTTTTGGCTTGGGGTGCTGCTGGCTGGAAAAGAAGCGGCGATGAAGCTGAAAGGGTATTGGAATCCGAAGCATTGGCGCATAAATCGGCAACGGTTGGATCAAACCAATGATGTTAAGCAAAAAGAGGAACGGTTGGAAGAAACCCAATGAAGAGATGAGGTGGTGGCATGGGCCGGAGAGTTGTTTCGTTTCTCATCGTTGTTGCCGCTCTGTCTGGAGCGCTTTGGCTTGGCGGCCTGGCATTGGCGGTGCAAGACCAGTTTTTTTCGGTCGCCAAGCCGCCGACAAAAGAACAACGGCCGCCGACGGCTGAAACAAGGCAACATGACGAGAAAATGGATATTGTTGCTCTTGGCGATTCGTTGACGAGAGGAACGGGCGATGAAAGCGGCAAAGGGTATGTTGGCTATATGGTCGATGCGCTTCGCCGGCAAACGGATCGGCCGATCCGTGTGACGAATTTGGCCATCCGCGGCCTTCGCTCCGACGGGCTGCTTCGCCAGCTTGGCCAGCCTGAGATTCAACGGCAAGTCGCCATGGCGGATTTGATCGTGATGACGATCGGCGGCAACGACTTGTTTCAAGGGGGGGAAGCGCTTCGGTTGAACGCCAAGCAGCTGGATGAAGCGAAGCGCCGGTATGCAGCCAACCTAGACCACATTTTCGCCGCGCTGCGCCGCTTCAACAGCGAAGCGGTCATTTTTGCAATCGGTTTGTACAACCCGTTTGGCGATTTAAACGATGCCAAACGGACGTCGGCCGTTGTGCGCGATTGGAATTTTGCATCAGCGGAAGTGGCGGCCCGCTATCCGAACATCGTCGCGGTGCCGACGTTTGATTTGTTTGCCCTCCATGTCAATGACTATTTGTACAGCGACCATTTTCATCCAAACGCGGCAGGCTACAAGCGGATTGGAGAGCGCGTCGCCTCGCTCATCACGTTGACGGAGGAGGGTGAACAATGACCAAACAGGTGACGTTAGCGGTCAAAGAGCTGCGGAAAACGATTCGCGGCAAGGAAATTATTAAAGGCATTTCGTTTGAGTTGCATGAGGGGGAAGTATTCGGTTTTTTAGGGCCAAACGGCGCGGGAAAAACGACGACGATCCGCATGCTCGTCGGGCTCATTCGGCCGACGTCGGGGACGGTGGCGATTGGCGGGTATGATCTTCACCGCCAGTTTATCGACGCGATCCGCCAGATCGGCTGCATCGTCGAAAACCCAGAAATGTATCCGTATTTAACAGGCTGGGAAAACCTTGAACATTTCGCCCGCATGATGCCGGGAATTGGTGCAGATCGGATCATGGAAGTGGCGAAGCTCGTCGGGCTGGAACAGCGCATCCATGACCGTGTGGGCACGTATTCGCTCGGCATGCGGCAGCGGCTCGGCATCGCGCAGGCGCTGCTTGGAAAGCCGAAGGTGCTCATTTTGGACGAGCCGACCAACGGCCTTGACCCGGCCGGCATTCGCGAAATGCGCGCCTTCATCCGCTTTTTGGCGGAAACGGAAGGGTTGAGCGTCCTTGTTTCGTCGCATTTGTTAAGTGAAATTCAATTAATGTGCGACCGCGTTGCCATTATGGCGAAAGGACGGCTCTTGGCTGTGGACACGGTGGAGCGGCTGTTAAACCAACAGGCGCGCGTCGTTTGGAAAGCCGTCCCGATCGAGCGGGCGCGGGCGCTGTTAGCGGAGGAAACCGAGGTGTTGCGCGCCGATGAAGAGACGATCGTCACGCCATATGAGCCGTCGAGACTAGCCGCTTGGAACGCCAAGCTTGTCCAAGCTGGCGTCTCCGTTTCCAAAATTGAGCCGCGGCTGCCGACGCTCGAAGATTTGTTTATCGAGCTGACAGGGGGCGAAACGATTGAGTAAGCTCGTGTATAATGAAATGTTGAAAATTGTCCGCAAAAAGCGGCTATGGGTGATCGCCGCCATCATTGCGGTGCTCGTCGCCTTGTTTACATACGCTCAATACCGCGAGACGGAAGAGCTGAGAAAACGGCTTGGCACGACCGACTGGCGGACGCAGCTGCAGCAGCAAATCGTCGATTTGCAAAACCGCTTGCAGTCGCCGAGCATGTCGGAGGAATGGCGGAAATACTTGCAAATCCGCCTCAAGCAGCAGCAGTACTACTTAGAGCACAACATTAATCCGTCCGCCCCTGGAGCGCCGACGTTTATGCGGACGTTTATCGAAAACGCCATCGACTTGTTTTTGCCGCTTTTGGTGATGGTGGTGGCGGCCGATTTAGTGTCGTCCGAGGCAAGCGCTGGAACGATCAAGCTGCTTCTCGTTCGGCCGGTGAAGCGATGGAAAATTTTGTTAAGTAAATATATCGCGTTGCTCCTGTCGGTGTCGCTCATTATGCTGATGGCGGCGGTGCTGTCGTATGCCATCTCCGGACTCGTGTTTGGATATGGCGGCTTCCGTCTGCCGCTATTGACCGGATTTGTCCAGCAAGGAGAGGATCTCAATACAGCGAATGTCCACATGATTCCGCAATGGAAGTACATTTTGATCGAGCTCGGGCTGGCCGCGTTTGTGAGTGTTGTCGTCGGCACGCTGACGTTTATGTGTTCCGTGCTGCTTCGAAGCACGGCGGCGGTGATGGGCATTATGCTCGCAGCATTGATTTCTGGCGCGATTTTGTCGAACATGGTGTCGTCGTGGCATTCGGCAAAATATTTGTTTATGGTCAATTTGCGGCTGACGGATTACATAAAAGGAGCGGCTCCGCCGATTGAGGGGATGACGCTTGGCTTTTCGATGGCCGTGCTGGCTGTCTGGGGGCTTGCAGGGCTTCTTGTTGCTTTTTTTGTCTTTATGCGGCGAGATGTCTATTGAAAACGGCAGAGCGGCGAAAACCCGAGGGGGTGTTCCCTCGGGTTTTTCAGTGAAAGGGGATGAAATGCCTATCTATTCGGCTGCTTGTCGTGAACGCCGGCGAGTCCAAGTGCGTGATGGCTCCGCAGCAACTGCTCCACGGCCGGCCATTGCTGTTCATCGCAACGGATGAGAAGCACGATATCAGCGCCTGTGCGGCTTTGACGGTGCGTGGATTTTCGGTTTACCCACCATTTGAGCAAAATGCCGATTCCGATGCCTAAAACAGCCCCGATAATCCCCCAAATGATCGGACCCCATGCCAACACATAGCCGTAAATCGCCCCTAGCAGCATCAAGCACGTTCCTAAAATCGCCGCCAAGTCAAGGAAGCTGAACCCGTTGGCGTGATGGAGCGTATCAAGCAGGCGCGGCGGTTCGGCAGAGCGGTTGAGCGGGACTGCAAAAATCTGATGTTCAGCAATCCCTTTTTCTTGAAGCGCTGAAATCGCCAGTTCAACGAATAGGTGGCTCTCGAAAGTGGCAATGACAATCATGAAACGCCTCCCATCAAATCGGCCATGCGAACCGTTTCGGCTGAAAGCGGCGCCGCAAATAGTGGGCTAGTTCTTTTTCAAACAACTTGTTGTATTCGACCGCTGATACGTAAGCATCGTAAAAGATGAACGAATAAATCGATGGCAGATAAAGCGCCCACTGCATATCGATGATCTTCGTTGCACAATCCAATCGGCCCGTCAGCGTGTACGTAATCGCTTCGGGCAAGTGGGCGAAATACGATACCAAAATGGTAAAGGTGAAGATAAACAGGCCTGTGATCACTTTATGGACATACAAATGGCCAAGGCCCGGGGCGAGCACCGACCAGACCAGCGCCAGCCAAGGCTCGCGCTTGTCCAAATAATTAATATCCCATATTCCCATTCGGATGGAAGAGATCGGCGCATCTTCGCGGTCGGCGAGCAAATACAGCTTATTCATGTCGACGGAGCCGCGGTAACTGTCCCAAATGCTGTACATATAGATGGCGACGTAAAACATGAGCCATCGCTCGTCGAGCGCCGCTTTGGCCTTTTCAAAATCGCCGAGGAGCGAGTATAATATACCTGTATTGATATGGGCTTTTGTGTTGATAAACAACTCCCAGAGGATTAACATAAAGGCTGTGGCATAGCGTTGCTGCATCAAATTGCCGAAACCCGGAAACGAAAAGGAAAAAAAGGCGACGACAAGCGGATGACGCAAATGGAAATGGGTGGTTGTCAATTGCGACAAATGCGCCCGCTTGCGCCGCGCCGGCGGAATAAGTTTCACAAAGCGCCCCCTTTCCTTTACACGGTTGCTGTGTTTTTAGTATAGGAAAAAAGGAGCGACAGCTATGCAGGCCGTTTCAGAAAAAAGATGAATTTTCATCCGTTATGACGAAAAAAAGATAAAAAAACTATTGACTTTCCTTTGAGGTTTATATAGAATATGAATTGTCGCAAGGTAAACCAGCCTATATCGGGAAGTAGCTCAGCTTGGTAGAGCACACGGTTCGGGTCCGTGAGGTCGCAGGTTCAAATCCTGTCTTCCCGATCATGAATCTGGGGCCTTAGCTCAGCTGGGAGAGCGCCTGCCCCGCACGCAGGAGGTCATCGGTTCGAATCCGATAGGCTCCATTTTTACACGGAGGAATACCCAAGTCTGGCTGAAGGGGGCGGTTTCGAAAACCGCTAGGGGTGTCACAGCCTGCGGGGGTTCGAATCCCTCTTCCTCCATTTCTAACATCCGATCCTGTCAAATTATCAATCATGAAACCCTTGATGCGACTGCGTTGGCAGTCGTTTTTCATTTTTTGGGAATCCTATTGACTTTCTTCAAATGTAATTCAATCCACAAGCAGGGCATGAGCAGGCAGGAAAAAGGCCCGGCATCGTTCTATCACCAAAGCGGTTCAATCAATTGACAGGGTTTGCGGTGCTTTGCCCGATCACCCGGCAACAAAAAGGATATCCATTTTTGCACGTGGTGAACGAGCATGTCCATTCGTCCTTGAAATATCAATCGTTTTATGGTGGGGTTGGAATTCTTCTTCCACATACAAACGTCCACCTGCCGATTGTCGGCAGATTTTTTTGTTTTTTGCGAGCGGTATGGCAGCCATTTTTCAGGCAGATGACTTGCCTGTTTTTCGTTGAATTCGGTACGATGAAGGGGGAAGCGGTTTGCTGATTGAGCCGCACTCCTTCCGGCAACGGCCGGGATTGCGCAACATAAGGGAGGAGAGGTTATGGTCATTCAACGCCGCATTCGCCGCGTGAAAACCGTGCAAATGACCACCAACAGTCCGATTCATCGCAGCGGTCCGGTGCTTGAGCCTGGGAACTGGCAAGAGTATGATCCGTTTTTGCTGCTGATGGAAGACATTTTTGAGCGCGGAACATTTGACGTCCATCCGCACCGCGGCATTGAGACGGTCACGTATGTGATCAGCGGCGAGCTTGAACATTTCGACAGCAAAGCCGGCCACGGCGCGCTCGGGCCCGGGGATGTGCAATGGATGACGGCCGGCCGCGGCGTCGTCCATAAAGAAGATCCGGCGCCCGGTTCGACGGTGCACAGTCTTCAGTTATGGGTCAATTTGCCGAGCACGCATAAAATGACCGAGCCGCGATACCAAAACTTGCGCGCTGAAGAGATGCCGGTGCGAAAAGAGGAAGGAGCGATGATCCGCGTCTTTTCCGGCTCATCCAAAGGCGTCAAAGCGCCGACGAAGAACATCGTTCCGGTGACGATGGTGGAAATGACGGTGGAGCCGGGAGCGACGGTCGCCCAAGACTTGCCGGGGCATTACAACGGCTTTTTGTACATTTTAGAAGGGAGCGGCACGTTCGGGGCTGACCATACGGAAGGAAAAGCCGGGCAAGCGCTGTTTTTCAGCCGCCACGACCGCGGCGAAAAAACGGAGCTAAACGTGACCGCCCGTGAAAAACTGCGCCTCCTTCTTTACGCCGGCGAGCCAGTGAACGAACCGGTCGCCGCCTACGGGCCGTTCGTCATGAACACGCCCGAACAAATCCGCGAGGCGATTCGCGACTATCAAGAAGGGCGGTTTGGGCAATAACGGAAGGGAAAGAGCTGATTCATTGTATGGCTCTTTCTTTTTTGCTATCATGTTCACAAAAAGAAGCCGTTCGGCTGTTAAGGAGGACATAGGCATGAACCAAGTCATCGAAACGATTCTCCAGCACCGTTCGATCCGCCGGTTTGAAGACAGGCCGCTCACGGATGAACAAATCCGCACGATTGTTGAATGCGCCCAAGCGGCGTCGACTTCAAGCTATGTTCAAGCGTACTCGATCATGGGGGTGAAAGATCCGGAGAAAAAACGGAAGCTCGCCGAGCTGGCCGGAAATCAATCCTATGTCGAGCATAACGGCCATTTCTTTGTGTTTTGCGCCGATTTTCACCGCCATGAGCTCATCGGTGAAATCGAGGAAAAAGACGTGATTCCGTCGCTTGAAAGCACGGAAAAGTTTATGGTCGCGCTGATTGACACGGCGCTTGCAGCGCAAAACGCCGCCATTGCCGCGGAGTCGATGGGGCTTGGCATCTGCTACATCGGCGGGCTGCGCAACCATTTGCCGGAAGTATGTGCGCTGCTAAATGTGCCGAAGCGGGTCATTCCGCTGTTTGGGCTTGCCGTCGGCTATCCTGCGCAAACGCCGGATCAAAAGCCGCGGTTGCCCTTTGAACACGTTTATCACGAGGACGAATACGACCAAGACCGCGCACGATTCATCGAGCAGCTGCAGCGCTACAATGAAACCGTTTCTACCTATTATGAACAACGGACAAACGGCCGCCGCCGCGACACATGGACCGGGCAGATGGCTGATACGCTCAGCCGCCAAGTTCGGATGTACATGAAGGAGTTTGTAGAAGAGAAAGGGTTCAATTTGCGTTAGCTTCTTGCTTAGGAGGATAAACATGCAACTGCTGTTTAAAAAGCGCGGAGCCTTGTTTATTTTGATGTGCAATTTATTGCTCGTGTTCATCGGAGTCGGCTTGATGATTCCGGTTATGCCGGCGTTTATCGAGCAATTAGGCATTTCAGGAGGAACGGTCGGATGGCTTGTGGCCGTTTTTTCTTTGACACAGTTTCTTTGTTCGCCGGCAGCGGGCAAACTTGCGGATGTGGTCGGACGAAAAAAGTTGATGTTTTGGGGGATGCTTCTGTTTGCCTTTTCTGAATGGATGTTCGGTTATGCTGATCATGTTTTTGAGCTGTTTTTCTCAAGGGTGATCGGCGGGATAAGCGCCTCCCTCACCATGCCAGCCGTGATGGCGTATGCTGCAGATGTCACCACAAATGAAGAAAGAGCGACAGGAATTGGATATATTAATGCGGCGATTACAATGGGGTTTATGATTGGTCCGGGCATAGGGGGATACATGGCGGAGTGGGGGGTTCGCGTTCCTTTCGCGTTTGCAGCTGTAGCAGGAGTGACGGCTGCTGTCGTGACGGCATTGTTTCTTCCAGAATCTCATTCGCCTGAATCGGTTGGAACAGGTCAAAAGGAGCATGCGCTGTTTTGGGCTCAACTTTCTCAAGTTCACCGCCAGCCGTACTTTTTTAGTTTGCTGATTCTATTTGCGCTGTCATTTGGACTGGCCAATTTCGAAACGATTTTCAGCTTATTTGTTGATCATCGATTTGGATTCTCCCCAAAAGAGATCGCTTTCATCGTGACAGTTGGTTCGATTGCTGGTCCGATCGTCCAATTGACCACATTTAGCTGGTTGTTGAGACGTTTTGGTGAACAGCGAGTCGTTTCTGCCTGCTTGTTGTTGTCTGCATTGTTCATTATGACAACGTTGCTTGCGTCCACATGGGGAATGCTTTTAGCTGCTACAGTTCTTGTTTTTTTAGCGATTGATATTTTGCGCCCTGCGGTCAGCACGCAGATGTCCAAAATCGATGACAGTCAACAAGGCTATATGGCCGGGTTGAATTCTGCATTTACAAGTCTTGGAATGATTGTAGGACCGATTGTGGCGGGTGTCCTCTTTGATGTGGATATGCGCCTGCCTTACATCGTCGCCAGTGCTGTCCTCTTTCTGTGCTTTTGCATGTCGTTATGGCAGGAAAAATCTGTGATGCGCAAAGCGAGCGGCCAGGCTTCACGCGTGCCGTGAAAAAACGAAAACAAAAAGTGGATGTCATGCTTGCAAATGTTCGGTAATACACTATGGAGACAAATCATGTTCTTATTATGCCGTCAAATGGAAGGTGGAAAAACGTGGGTTCCGTCAAACGATTGGCTGAGTGGATCAAAGAAGCCGATACAATCGCCGTCCTGACCGGGGCCGGGATGAGCACGGAGTCCGGCATTCCTGATTTCCGCAGCGAAAACGGTCTTTACGCCCAAGAGGACCATGTCGAATATTATTTGTCAGAGCATTACTACAAGAAAGATCCGGTTGATTTTTGGCGTCGATTTAAGCGGTTGTTTTCATTAAAAATGATGGGCGGCTTTGCCCCGAATGACGGACATCGGTTTCTCCGCTGGCTTGAGGACATTGGCAAAACGGTGACGATTTTGACGCAAAATATTGATGGGCTGCATACGAAAGCAGGAAGCACGAATGTCATTGAGCTGCACGGCACGCTGCAGACGGCGACATGCCCGTCATGCGGCAACAAATATGATCTGTCGTTTATCAACCGTCACGAGGTGCCGCGCTGTGAAAAGTGCCAGACGATTGTCAAACCGGATGTCGTGTTGTTTGGCGGGCTTGTGCCGCATATCGAAGAAGCGTTTGCCAAGGCGGCGCAAAGCGATTTGTTTTTGGCGATGGGAACGAGCTTGGAAGTGACGCCCGTCAACCAAATCCCGTTTTACGTGGCCGCCGAATCGCCGGCGACAAAGAAAGTGTTGATCAACAAAACAGCGACAAGAATGGACGGAATCTTTGACCTTGTCATTTATGACGGAATCGGGGAAACGGTCGCTAGCGTGCGCAAGCAAATACAGGCGGAATAGATTGATAGATTCCATGCCAACGGGAGAACGCATATAGCGTTTGCCCGTTGGACAAAAATCGAAAAAGGTATTGTACTTTTCAGAACATTCTAATATAATAAAGATAACATACCAACCGGTTGGTATTTTGATGGGTGGAGTCGAACATAAAGGCGTAACGGAAAACGGAGGGGACAATCATGTATTTGCGCTTAACGGACGAGCAGCGCATGGTGCAAAAAGCGATCCGCAAGTTTGTCGAAAAAGAGTTAATGCCGCTTGAAAACGAAGTGTTGCGCAACGAGCGGGAAGGGAAGCCCGGGCTTGCGCCGGAGAAATTGAAAGAATTGCAATTAAAAGCGAAAGAAGCGGGTTTTTGGGGGATCAACACGCCGGAGGAATACGGCGGCGCGAACTTGGGCCACGTCATGCAGGCGATCGTTCTAATGGAAGTGTCGAAAACGCTCGTTCCGTTCCAGTTCGGCGGGTCGGCGGACAACATTTTGTATTATGCCAATGAGGAGCAGAAGAAAAAATATTTGATCCCGACGATCAACGGCGAGAAAAAATCGTGTTTCGCCATGACCGAGCCAGGGGCGGGGTCCGATACACGCAACATCAAAATGACGGCGGTCAAAGATGGGGATGAATGGGTGCTGAACGGGGAAAAAACGTTCATCACCGGCGGCAATGACGCCGATTTTGTCATGGTGATCGCCATCACTGACAAAGAGCGTCACCAAGCCTCGAACGGGCGTGAAGGGGTGACATGTTTTATCGTCGACCGCGAGATGGGCTGGCGCTCCGAACCGATCTATACAATGGGGCCGTCGACGCCAGCCAGCTTGATTTTCGAAAACGTGCGCGTGCCGGAAGAAAACATTTTAGGCGAGCTGCATCACGGCTATAAGCTTGGGCTTGAGTGGATCGGCTACGCCCGCTGGGTCGTCGGCGCCCGTGCGGTCGGAGCGGCCGAGCGGCTGCTGCAGATGGCGATCGATTATGCGAAAGAGCGCGTCACGTTTGGCAAGCCGATCGCCGAGCGGCAAGCAATCCAATGGATGATCGCCGATTCGGCGGTGGAAATTGAGGCGGCCAAATGGCTCGTCTTAAATGCCGCGTTTACGCTCGACCAAGGCGAGGACAACCGCCACTTGGCGTCGATGGCGAAACTGTTTGGCGCCAACATGGGCAATCGCGTCGTCGACCGCGTCATGCAAATCCACGGCGGCATGGGCTATACGAAGGAAATGCCGATCGAGCGTTGGTATCGCGAAGCGAGATTGTGGCGCATTTACGACGGCACGGACGAAATTCAGCGCCTCATTATCGCCCGCAATTTGATCAAAGGGCACGTGAAGCTTGGACAGTTCATCTAAAAAATGAAAGCGTTATCGAAAGGGAGGAGAACACGATGAGCCAACGGTTTGCAGGAAGAGTGGCGTTTGTGACCGGAGGAAGCCGCGGCATTGGCAAGGCGATTGTCACCCGCTTCGCGGAAGAAGGAGCGAAAGTGGCGTTCATTGATTTAAACGCAGAAGCCCTTGAAGCGACGGCTGCGGAGCTGCGGGAAAAAGGGTATGACGTTTACGCCAAGGTGGCGAGCGTCACCGACCGTGAACAAGTGGAAACGACGATGCAAGAAGTGGTCGAACGATTCGGCTCGCTCGATATTCTCGTCAACAACGCCGGCATCATCCGCGACAATTTGCTGTTTAAAATGACCGATGACGACTGGCAAACGGTGATGGACGTCCATTTAAAAGGCGCGTTTTACTGCGCCCGCGCCGCGCAAAAATATATGGTCGAAAAAGGGTACGGGCGCATCATCAACATTTCGTCGACCTCCGCGCTCGGCAACCGCGGCCAGGCGAACTATTCGGCGGCGAAAGCCGGCATTCAAGGCTTTACGAAAACGTTGGCGATCGAGCTCGGCAAGTTCGGCATTACGACAAACGCCGTCGCCCCGGGATTCATTGAAACCGATATGACAAAAGCAACCGCCGAGCGGCTCGGCATTTCGTTTGAGCAGCTCATCCAAGCGAGCGTCGCCAACATCCCGGTCGGGCGCAGCGGCCGTCCGGAAGACATCGCTCATGCGGTTGCGTTTTTCGCCGACGAACGGTCGTCGTTTGTCAACGGCCAAGTGCTGTATGTGGCCGGCGGCCCGAAATGTTGAAGGGGGGGCGGAGCGTGTATCAACATGACATTGGCAAACGGTCGGCGAAAGTGAAAAATGTCGTTGAGCGCGGGGCGGTAAAAAAGTTTGCCGAGGCGATCGGCGACCCAAACCCGATTTATTGGGACGAAGAGACGGGGAAACGGTCGCGCTACGGGCGCAACATTGCCCCGCCGACGTTTCCGCGCGTGTTTGACTACGGCGTCATTGAAGGGTTGAAATTGCCAGCCAAAGGGCTCATTCACGGCGAGCAGCGCTTCCATTATGAACGTCCGTTGTTTGTCGGCGAAGAGCTGTACTGCTACGCGGAAGTGAAAGATTATTACGAAAAACAAAGCAGCATGGGCCTGCTTGGCTTTTTGGTCATCGCCAACAACGGCGAAGACCCTGATGGGAATCTCGTTTTTACTTCGACCTCGACGATTATCATCAACGAGGCGGTTAGAAAGGCGATGAGCGTATGACGACGATCCGCGATTGGCAAGTAGGGCAGTCGCTTCCTGACGTAACGCTTCCCCCGGTGTCCCGGCTCGATTTGATCAAATATGCCGGCGCATCAGGCGACTACAATCCGATTCATACGATCGACGACGAGGCGAAAAAGGCAGGACTTCCAGGCATTATCGCCCACGGCATGTGGACGATGGGCAACCTCGCAAAGCTGTTTACGCCGTATTACGAAGAAGGGTTTGTGCAAAATTATTTTGTCCGCTTTCAGTCGATGGTGTTTTTACACGATGTCATCACTTTAAAAGCAACGGTGAAAGAAAAAGACGGCAAGACGATTCGGTTTGATGTCGCTGCCGTCAACCAACATGGCAAGGAAGTTGTCAAAGGCGAAGCCATTTTTGCGCTTTACGATTGAAAAAGACGGGCGGCCCCAGAGCTGAAGCCGTAAGCGGGGCAAGGGGGTCGGCCCGTTTGCGGGGATGTGTTCACAAAGAGCAAGGGGGAATGATGATGAAACGGGATGCTGTCATTGTGTCCGCAGTGCGGACGGCCATTGCCCGCCAAGGAGGCGCTTTGGCGACGCTGCCGGCGCATATTTACGGCGCGGAAGTGATCAAAGAAGCGATGCGGCGGGCGAACATCGGCCCGGAGCACGTTGATGATGTCATCATGGGCAATGTCTTAAGCGGCGGCGGCAACATCGCCCGGCTGACGGCGTTGCAAACCGGGTTGTCCTTGGAGCTGACGGGCTTGACCGTTGACCGCCAATGCGGTTCGGGCATTAACGCTGTGACGTTGGCGGCGCAAGCCATTTGGGCTGGCGACGGGGACGTCTATATCGCCGGCGGCGTGGAAAGCATGAGCCGCGCGCCGTATTTGATGGACCGCCCAGAAAAACCGTACAGCTCAACACCGCCCAGCTTCCGCAAGTCGCAGCTGTCGCCAAAAGAGATCGGCGACCCGCCGATGGGGATTACGGCGGAAAACTTAGCGAAAAAGTACGGCATCAGCCGTGAAGAACAGGACACGTTTGCTTTGCGGAGCCAGCAGCGCATGGCGCGTGCCATGCAGGAAGGACGGTTTGACGAACAAATCGTGCCGATCACCGTTCCGGTGAAAAAAGGCGAGCCATTCGTCTTCGATACGGATGAACATCCGCGTCCGAACACGACGATGGAAGCGCTCGCCAAACTGCCGCCGGCGTTTTTGGAAGGCGGAACGGTGACAGCCGGGAACAGCTCGGGGCTAAACGATGCCGCCTCCGCGCTCGTCATCATGTCAAGGGAAAAAGCAGAGGAGCTTGGCGTAAAGCCGCTTGCCGTCATCCGCGCCCATGCGGTCGCCGGGGTCGACCCGAACATCATGGGCATCGGTCCGGTGCCGGCGACAAGAAAAGTGCTGGAAAAAGTGGGGTTGACGCTTGATGAGATGGACATCATCGAAATCAACGAAGCGTTTGCCGCGCAAGTGATCGCCTGCGACCGAGAGCTTGAAATGGATCCGGAAAAAGTGAATATCAACGGCGGCGCCATTGCCCACGGCCATCCGCTTGGCGCGACCGGGGCGATTTTGATCACGAAAGCGGTGTATGAATTGAAACGTCGCGGCGGAAAGTATGCGCTGATTACGGCGTGCATCGGCGGCGGCCAAGGCATCGCGACGATTATTGAACGAGAATGAGGCAACGGAGATCATAGGGAATGAAAGATAAGTTAAGAGAAGCCGCCATTGAGTTGTTTGAACGGAAAGGATTCAAAGAAACGTCGGTGCAGGAAATCGTGGAAGCGGTTGGGGCAACGAAGGGGGCATTCTATTACTATTACAAAAGCAAAGAAGAGCTGCTTTCTGATATTTGCCTTTCTTATATGGATGATTTGCTGCGGCAGCAGGAGCGCATCCTTGAAGATGCAGGGGCGAGCTGCACGGAAAAACTGTGGGAGATCGTCTATATGGTCATTTGCAACATTCGCACGCGGAAGAAAAGCGCCCGCATTTTCTTCCGCGAAATGCGGCATTTGGCTGATGGCCACTTGGAGGAGATCCGCGCCAAGCGGCGGTTGTTTCGCAAGCGGTATGAACAGCTTATTCGGGACGGAATGGCGCGCGGCGAGTTCAAGGCGTCCCTCAACGCGGAAATGATCACCTTTGGCCTGCTTGGGATCACGAACTGGAGCTATTATTGGTTTCAGCCGGATGGGAGCATTTCAGAAAGAGAGCTGACCGAGATTTACGTCGATTTTATTTTACATGGCATTCGGACGCCTGATGGGACGGAGATAAACAAAGAGACGGATAGGCCGCTGAACTGATCTGGCGGCAAGACAGGGGGGATCGGGATGGAGTTGTTCATTCAGCAGCTGTTAAACGGGCTGACTGTTGGAAGCGTTTACAGCCTCGTGGCGTTAGGGTTGACGCTCGTTTACGGCATTTTGCACATTCCAAACTTCGCCCACGGCGCGCTGTATATGATGGGCGGTTATGTCACATTGACGGCCATGACAAAGCTCGGGATGCCGTATGGGCTCGCGATCGTCGCATCGATGGCGGCGGTCGGGCTGCTTGGCGTCTTGATGGAGCGGCTCGTGTTTTATCCGCTTCGCAATGCGCCGCCGCTCCATGATAAAATCGCGGCGATCGGCATCTTGCTCTTTTTGGAAGCGTTTGCCCAGTTTGTCTGGGGGGCGGACTATCAGACGATGCCGACCCCGTATGGCGATGTCGTCACGGTGTTCGGATTCACATTGACCATTCAACGCATCCTCATCATCGCATCCGCTGTCATCATCATGATCTTGCTTTACCTCTTCTTGAAAAAAACGTTCATCGGCGCCTCGATCATCGCGATGGCGCAAAACCGCGAAGGGGCGAATTTGGTCGGCATTAACACGAATAAAGTCGCCATGCTGACGTTTTTCCTTTCCGGCAGTTTGGCCGCACTGGCTGCGTCGCTCGCTTCGCCGATCAACCTTGTGTTTCCCGGCATGGGGCATCTCGTCATCTTGAAAGCGTTTGTCATCATCATTCTCGGCGGCATGGGAAGCATTCCCGGCGCCATTGTCGGCGGCTATATTTTAGGATTCAGCGAGAGTTTGGGGGCGACATATGTTTCGAATGACTACAAGGATATTATCGCCTTCGCCATTCTCGTCATCATTTTAACAGTCAAACCGAACGGACTGTTTGCCAAGGAGGGACGTTGATGGCCATTTTGGAAAAACGGCGCCTATGGCTTGCTGCCCTCATCGCTGCGGCGATTCTCTTTCCGCTTTTCGTTGCCAACGGCTATTACGTGCATATGATGACTATTTCCTTTATTTGGATGATTGCGGTGTACGGATTGAACTTGTTTGCCGGCTATACGGGGTATTTGTCGCTTGCCCACGCTGGATTTTTTGCGATCGGCGCGTATGCGCTCGGCATTTTGACGGTAAAAGCCGGCTGGCCGTTTTGGCTTGCTTTTGCCGCAGCGTGTTTGCTGACGACGTTGATCGGCGTTTTCGTCGGACTTGTCGCCTTGCGAACGAAAGAACACTTTTTCGCCATTTATACGCTTTGCGTCGGCTACATCATCTATTTGATCATTGACAAATGGGACAGTTTAACCGGTGGAGTGCGCGGTTTCATTGGCATCCCGGCGCCGGCTGACATCGGGCCGCTCTCGTTTCAAACGCCCGCCGCGCAATATTATTTGGTGTTGTTTTTCTTGCTTGTCGTTGTTTGGATCATGCATCGCCTTGTTTATTCGCTGACGGGGAGGACGTACATTGCCATTCGCAACAGCGAGGAGCTCGCCTTGACGCTTGGCATTTCGACGATGAAAAACAAGCTCGCCTCGTTTGTTCTCTCGGTCTTTTTTACATCGCTGGCCGGGGCGCTGTATGCATCGTTCATCCGTTTTCTCGGCCCAGACATTGCGTACGTCAGCGTTATGTTTGACTTTTTAACGTATTTGCTTGTCGGCGGGATTGGCACGCTCGCCGGACCGGTTGTCGGCACGCTCTTGGTTACATTTTTGTCCCAGCAGCTGCAGTTTTTGCAAGATTATCGGATGTTGATTTTCGGGCCTGTATTGACGTTGCTCATCATTTTTTACCCTCATGGCATTGCTGGGGGGATCATCCGTTTGAAAGCGAAGCGGGGCGAAGCGCGCCGCCTTCAGCTGGAAGCAAGACAAGCGTCCGCGGAACTGGCTGCTGCCTCGCGCCAAGAGCGGAGCGAACGATATGCCAAGGAGGGATGACGATGTTTTTGCGCGTCGAGCGATTGACGAAGCGATTTGGCGGGCTTCTGGCGGTCAACGATGTCACCTTTTCCATCGAGCAAGGGAAGATCAACGCCATCATCGGTCCAAACGGCGCCGGCAAGTCGACGTTTTTCAATCTCATCAGCGGCTTGCATCGGCCGACGTCGGGGACGATTACGTTCAAAGGGCGCGATATTACCCGCCTGCCGGCAAACGAACGGGCGAAGCTCGGCATCGCCCGCACGTTTCAAACGACTCACTTGTTTGAACAGGCGACGGTGATGGATAACGTTATCATCGGCCATCGCCTCCGCACGTCATCCAACTTATTTGATGCCATTTTGCGCACGAAACGGCATCGCCGCGAGGAACAGGCATGCAAAGAAAAGGCGATGGAAGTGCTTGACTTTGTCGGGTTGACCGATGTGGCGGATCGGATGGTGGCCAATTTGTCGCAGGAACAGAAAAAGCGGGCGGCGTTTGCGCTCGCCTTGGCGACCGATCCGGAGCTCGTTTTGCTTGATGAACCGGCAGCCGGCATCAACCCGGATGAAACGGAAGGGCTTGAGGAATTGATCGTCAACATGGTGCAAAGGGGCCTGACCGTTTGCCTAATTGAGCACAAAATGTCGATGATCATGAAAATTGCCGACCGCATTATGGTGTTGAACTATGGAGAGAAAATTGCAGAAGGAACGCCGGAGGAAGTGAAAAACAACGAGGCGGTCATTCAAGCGTACTTAGGAGGGAGCGCCATTGCTTGAAGTTGCGAACATATCGGTCCGCTATGGGAGTTTTGCCGCCATTCGCGATGTGACGTTTTCCGTCAAGCGAGGAGAGATTGCGGTTTTGCTCGGCGCCAATGGAGCAGGAAAAAGTACATTGTTCCGCACGATCAGCGGACTGCACAAACCTGTGCAAGGGGAAATCCGCCTCAACGGTGAGCGCATCGACTCGCTTCCGCCTGACCGCATCGTCGGGCGCGGCGTCGTGCAATGCGCGGAAGGGCGCAAACTGTTTCCGCGCATGAGCGTATACGAAAATTTGCTGATGGGCGCTTACGTTCATCGAAAGGATAAAGATGGCATCCGCCGATCGTTGGAACACGTATATGAATTATTTCCCATCCTGCGGGAAAAGCGCAATGAGCCGGCCGGATCGCTAAGCGGCGGCCAGCAGCAAATGCTCGCCATCGGCCGCGCCTTAATGTCGCGTCCCGCGGTGCTCTTGCTTGATGAACCGTCGGTTGGACTCGCTCCGCTCATTGTCGAGCAAATGTTTGCCACGATTAAACAAATCAATCAAGAGGGGACGACGATTTTGCTCGCTGAACAAAACGCTCATGCGGCGCTGTCCATCGCCCATCGAGGCTATGTGTTTGAAAATGGAACGATCGTTGCCTCAGGAACAGCGGAGGAGCTGCTCGCCAACGACGATGTCCGCAAGGCATACATTGGCGGATAATATCCATATTCTCCAGCAACGAAAGCAAGGAGAAGAAGATGGCACTGAAAGGGGGTGAATACCGGGCGTATCAAATATTATCTGAACATTGAAAAAATAAATCATCAATAGGGGGGAGTAGAATGAAAAAAAGAAAATGGTCCATCGTGGCGATGATGGCAGCGATCATGATGTTGATGCTGGCTGCCTGCAACAGCTCAACGACTAACAACAACGCGGGCGGCGGAAACAACAACAATGGAGGTGGAGGCGGCGCTGAAACGGGCACAGTCAACATCGGATACAGCGGTCCGCTGAGCGGTCCTGCCGCTTATTATGGCCAACGGACGCTGAACGGTCTGAAGATGGCGGCTGAGGAAATCAACAACAGCGGCGGTTTTGAGGTCAAAGGAAAGAAATACAAAATCAACCTTGTTCCGCTGGATGACAAATATTTGCCAAACGAAACGGCGGCAAACGCCAAGCGCCTTGTGCAGGAACATCATACGCCGATCATTTTCACGCCGCACAGCGGCGGCGTCATGGCACTGCAAGTGTTCAACCAAACGGACAATTTCATCATCGCGGCGTACACAAGCGAACCGAAAATTACGCAGACCGGCAACAAGCTAACCGTGCGCATTCCGCCGCGCTATGACGGCTACATCCCGACTTTTACCGATTATGCCATGAAGCGTTTCGGCAAGAAACTGGCCGCCTTGCCGACGGCGACGCAATACGGGAAAGACTGGACAGAAAAACTGTTGCCGTATTGGGAAAAACAAGGCGGAAAAGTCGTCTACAAATCATCGATTGACTTTACGAAAGACACCGACTTCTTTACGATCGTGACGAACGCCTTGAAAGAAAAACCAGATGTGCTGTTTATCGGGGGCGCTTCGGAACCGACGGCAAAAGTGGCGAAACAAGCGCGCGAACTTGGATTTAAAGGCGGCTTTATCATTATGGATCAGGCGAAACTCGATGAGATGAAACGGGTGACAGGCTCTTATGACATGCTGGAAGGCTCGATCGGCGTCATGCCGCTTGTCGAGTCGGATGAACCCGCGGTTCCCGAGTTTGTGAAAAACTACCGGGCGAAGTTCAACGAAGATCCGGGGTCAGAAGCCGCTTACAACTATTTGGCGCTTTATGCTTTCGTTGAAGCGATGAAAGCGGCAGGCACCGTCGATGATCCGCAAGCCATCCGCGAACATATGAACGATGGTTTAAAAAACATTCCAGCAGAAAAGAAAGTGTATAACGTCCCGAGCATCGGCGACGATGGCGGTTTTGAATCAGAAATCGTTGTGGCTGCGGTGGAAAATGGAAAAATTGTGCCGATTGAGTTAATTGACAAATAATCCGTCCGCCACGCAAGGAAGACAAACGAAGAAGCCCTTTCATCAGCACGGTTGTCATGCATAGCGTCTCGAAGGAAACAACACCCTCGAAAGGCTGTCTGAAAAGGTCATCGCTCGACTTTTTTCAGACAGCCTTTTCCATTTTCACCTTATGACGTTTTTTGATTCGTTATAGACACCGTAGGTACGCCCCTTAGGGTGTCTTTTACCGGGCAGACACGTTCAACGTGTTCAATCAAAGCTTGGACGTTTTTTGGATCGGAAGGAGAGTCGATATCAATATGGTAACGAATTTCTAAGAATCCAGGCCGAACGTCCGCTTTCTCCATAAAGCCATTGGGATCTAAATCCCCTTCTACGTGTACTTGAACTCCTTTCAGTTCGACCCCGTGATGGCTGGCAAACAGAGAGACCAGTACATTGATGCAACCGCCTAGTGCGGCTAGGACCAACTCTACGGGATTCGGCCCCTGATCGGTGCCTCCCAAGGCTGGAGGTTCGTCAATGATGACTTGTTTGCCGTTAATGTCAGCCACCGAGCGTACTCCTTCACCAGACCATTTGACATCAGAGGAAAAGGTAAGCTTAGGCATAAAAAACCTCCTGATAACTCACATTTCGCACCCCAGCAGTGCAGAAACAAAGGATTTTTTATTCATTTTTTTAAAATATTTTTTGAGCCAACACAACAAGCGATGGCAATCCTTTTTTTACCATCGCTCATCATTCCTTATGAGATAAATAGCATGAATTCGAACGTCCATGGTGTGGAAACTCCTTTGCTTTCCTTGTGTACCAAGGACCTATTCGACATCGGGATGAAAAAATCCTCCCGATTTTCGTCGGGAGGGTGCGAAATGTGAGTGATAAATAGGAATAATAGATAAATTAAGAATAATAAATAAATACCTATTTGACAAGTAAGAATTTAACGAAAACGGAGGTGACGGAAAGAAGAATGGATGCGGTAATGATAGGATTGCCGCCTGGCAGAACTGTTTCGGGTTGATCAATTCTTATTGTGTACTTCTTATCATAAAAAACTATGTTCTAAATAATCAAAAAAAACAAATAGAAAAATTTTCAATAATGCGATAAAATAAAACTGCTCTGCCATATGATGAATCTAATCACAAAAGGGGAGAGACCGACCATGCGGGAAATGGCCCTCGGCCTTGCCGCCTCGTTCTTTTTTGCCGTTACGTTCATCTTGAACCGGTCTATGGAGCTAGCTGGCGGAAGTTGGACATGGAGCTCGTCACTTCGTTTTTTCTTTATGGTTCCGTTGCTGTTTGCCATTCTTCTGGCACGCCGCAGCCTCGGTCCGATTTGGCGCGACATGAAACGCTATCCGTGGACATGGATCGTCTGGGGGACGGTCGGTTTCGGTTTGTTTTACGCGCCGCTCACCTACGCGGCCGCCTACGGGCCCGGATGGCTGGTGGCCGGCACATGGCAGTGCACGATTGTGGCCGGCGTTCTGCTTAGCCCGCTGTTTATAGAACGAAGAGAAACGAAAAATGGAACGGTATTGGTGCGCCGTCCGATTGAAAAACGGGCGCTCTTCATTTCATTTTTTATTTTGCTCGGCGTCGTGCTTATCCAGTTCCAGCAAGCAAGCCGCCTCACCTGGAAAGAAATCGCGTTGGGGGTCTTTCCTGTGCTGATTGCCGCGTTTGCGTATCCGCTTGGCAATCGGAAAATGATCGAACATTGCGCCGGGCGTCTTGATGCGTTTCAACGCGTATTCGGGATGACGATGGCCAGCCTGCCGTTTTGGTTCGTCGTGGCGCTGATTGGATGGGTGACAGCCGGAGTTCCTTCGGCTGGGCAAACGGCGCAGTCGCTCATTGTCGCTATCAGCTCGGGCGTTATCGCGACGACGCTTTTTTTCATCGCCACTGACCGGGCGAAAGGAAATGAGCGGAAGCTGGCCGCTGTAGAAGCGACGCAATCCGGAGAAGTGATTTTTGCCGTTATCGGCGAAGTGCTGTTATTATCGGCTCCGTTTCCGAACGGCTTGGCGTTTGTCGGCTTAGCGGTCATTGTGGCGGGGATTTGCTGGCATAGTTTTGAGTCTGCAAAGACGGTGAACCGGCAGGCCCCACCGGTTTCAGCAGCCTCGCGTTCCTATCGCGTGGGGGAAGAGCAGTGAGGATGATCCTATATGCGCTGCTGGCCTGCCATGCGGCTGTGATTTATTTCTGGATTAGCGACTGGGACGTGCTTATGACGCCCGTGGGTCTTGTCGTATGGATCGGAGGGGTTGCTGTCAGTCTCGCCATCCTTCACTTTCGCCCCAATATTCATCCCCAGTTGCGGTCTATGCTAACCACCATGACGGCGGCCTCGGCGCTCGCCGCCGTCTGTTCATTGATCATCGAATGGGCGGTTCGCTCGATGCCGTAGGAACACTTGGTCAGTCGTTGCGTCCGTCAGCAGCCCGGAAGGCTTCTAGAGCGATCCGGCGGCCGACGGCATACATGATCGGCGCGCCGATGGCCATGACGACAAACTCGCCGATGGCCGTCGTCAGCCATGTGAGCCAAAACGGAAAGCCGAGCGCTAGTTTCAGCTCGAGGGCGATGATGGCCATCGTTGCGGTAAACGACAACGTATTGACCACCATGCGCGCCCAAACGTTTTTCACGCGCCGCATGGAAAAGATCGTGATCAGCAGCGCCAGCACCGACTGGCCGACGCCGAATACAAGATCATATGCGACAATCGGCGAGAAAAACAAATTGGCAAAAAAGACGCCAAGCACGATGCCAACGGCGTATGTTCGGCGGAATACGACTAGGTGGTTTAACATTTCTGAGACGCGAAACTGAATGTTCGTAAAGCCAAACGGCTGGATGAACGCCGTCACAGCGATATACACGGCGGCGATCAAACCGTTTGTCGCCATCGTTCGAACGTTCATGGTATTCTCTCCTCTCGTGCATGATGATATGATTGTAGCATGACACTCTCGTGAACGAAAGGAGCGGGATCCATGGCTGCAAAGAAACAAGCAGCAAACCGACACGGCTCCGTCTGGGAAGTCGGAATCACGGCGCTTCGCCTTGGCTTGACGTCGTTTGGCGGACCCGTGGCCCATCTTGGCTATTTTTATGAAGAGTATGTGAAACGAAAAAAATGGATTGACGACAAAACGTATGCCGATCTTGTTGCTCTTTGCCAATTTCTTCCCGGTCCAGCGAGCAGCCAGGTTGGCATTGGCATCGGACTGATGCGCGCCGGCGTTTGGGGAGCGTTGGCAGCTTGGCTTGGGTTTACGTTGCCGTCAGCGGTCGCCCTCAGCCTGGTTGCTGTTTGGCTACAACACCATTCTTGGGGTGACGCCGGCTGGATGCACGGCTTGCTGATGGCAGCCGTGGCGGTCGTAGCCCAAGCCGTATGGGAGATGGCGCACAAATTCGCTGTCGGCCGCCTTGAGGCGACAATTGCGACCATAGCAGCCGTCGCCGTGCTTCTTGTGCCGGGCGCGTGGAGCCAAGTCGCCGTCATCGCCGCAGCAGGAGGCATTGGCGCTTTTGGATTGCGAAGCAAAAACGTCGCCCTTTCCTCATCTGTGGCAGGCATTCCGCCTTTTATTCGCCGTTCCATTGGTGCAACGCTGCTTTTGCTGTTTGCTGTGCTGCTTGTCGCGCTGCCGCTTGTTCGCGCTTCGATTTCTTCACCGCTTTGGGCGCTGTTTGACAGCTTTTACCGCGCAGGGGCGCTCGTGTTTGGCGGTGGGCATGTCGTGCTGCCGCTTTTGGAAGCGGAAGTGGTGCCGCAAGGGTGGATCACCGCCAGCCAGTTTTTAGCCGGCTACAGCGCCGCGCAAGCTGTTCCGGGGCCGCTGTTCACGTTTGCCGCCTATATTGGGATGGCCAGCTTTGGCTGGAAAGGGGCGCTCGTTGCCACCATAGCCATTTTTCTTCCCTCGTTTTTGCTTGTGCTTGGCGCGTTTCCGTTTTGGCACTGGCTTCGCCATCAGCCGCGCTTCCAAGCGGCGCTTGTCGGCATGAACGCCGCTGTCGTCGGGATTTTGCTCGCGGCGCTGTACGACCCGATTTGGACGAAAGCGGTGAACGAGCCGGCCGATTTCGCGTTTGTTCTTGGCGCTTTTCTTCTCCTTGCCGTTTGGAAGTGGCCGGCCTGGGCGGTTGTTCTCGTTTCGTTCGCCGGGGGGCTTTGGCATTCTTTTGTTCAATGAATCCGATGGCCGACTACGGCAGAACAGCTAGGAATAGAGCCTTCTCATCTGGTTTTTATTGGTTAACCAACATGCCTGGGTTTTTCGGCTGCTATGGCCAATATCTTGACAAGTTTTTTTGAACTGAATCATGATAAAGAGGAATGTTGGCGCCTTAGGGGGAATGGGACGTGAAATGGTTATGGATGCTGCTGGCCTTGGCTGCCGGAATGGCTGTTTCCGTACAGGCCGGAGTCAACGGCGGCCTGGGCAAGCGGATCGGTGTGTTTGAAGGAGCGTTCGTTTCGTTTTTGATCGGGACGGTTGTCCTCTTTTTAGTGCAATTGTTTTTGGGCAAAGGAGAATTGCTTGCCATGTTTTCCGTGCCGAAATGGCAACTGACCGGAGGTGTTCTTGGCGCCTTTTATGTATTTGTGATGGTGCTCATCGTCCCGAAAATCGGTGTTGCCAATTCATTGATGGCGGTGATTGTTGGTCAGCTTGTCATGAGTTCAATTGTTGACCATTTTGGTCTGTTCGGCGGACAGCGTATTCCATTTGACATGATGCGCCTAGCCGCTATGGGCTTTCTATTTTTGGCGCTTTGGCTCTTTTTTCGCAAATGAACAACAGGGCTGGCCAAGTTGGTTTAGTTTTCCCTGATCCGCTCATACTAACAACAGCATGATCGACTTGAAAGGAAGCGGATCAAAGTGAAACAGGCATGGCGCATTTACACAAACGATTTAAGACATCTCACAACCAACTGGGCTGCCGCTACATTGGCCCTTGGCTTGATTGTTCTTCCTTCGCTTTACGCTTGGATCAATGTAGAGGCTTCGATCGACCCTTATGCCCATACAGAGGATTTACCGGTCGGCGTCGTGAACGAAGACCGAGGGGCGGAGTTGGCCGGTCGCCGATTTCACGCCGGCGATGAGATCGTCAAGGCCTTAAAACACAACCACCAGTTGGGATGGCGATTTGTCACGCAGAAAAAAGGAATAGAAGGCGTTCGAAAGGGAGACTACTTCGCGACCATTGTCATTCCGGCTGATTTCTCGGCCAAATTAGCCACTGTAGTGCAGAAACGTCCGAAGAGGGCGGTTATTTACTATTATGAAAACGATAAACGAAACGCGATCGCTCCCAAAATCACGGAGCGCGGAGCAAGCACATTGTCAGCTCAAGTCAGCGATGAGTTTGCAAGGACCGTCAATACCGCGTTGTTTTCCTTGTTCCACCAAGCGGGAGTGACGCTCGAACAGCAGCTTCCTGCCATTCGCCGCGTGGAAGCGTTCGTGTTTCGTTTGGAAAACGAATTGCCAACGATTCAACGACAACTGAAAGCTCTCAATCGCGATGTGGAAGAGGCAAGATCACTAGTTCATACAGCCCGCGAGCTTCTGCCGGCTGCCAAAGCAACGGTGCAGCGCGGTTTAGAATGGACAGACCGCGTTGAGACGTTGTTCATGCAAGTCAATGCTTCATCGCACTTATGGGAAAAGCCGGTGGAAATGGTGGTTCATGCGCTCTATTCCGTTGCAGAGCAGCCCCCACAGTCTCTCGATACACTGGAAAAGCAAGCGCGTTGGGCGGCTCTTATCCAACAGGCGGCAACGGACGTGAACCCGTTGGTTCAGCAAGTGAGTCGAACATTGAGAACATGGGAGGGGGCGATTGATTCCTCTTCGCTTCAACCTGTGCAGCGCACCATCAGCCGTATCGAGCAGACGCTAGCGTCTATTCAAGAAACAGCGGCGCTAGTGAAACAACATCCAACAGACGTCGAAGAGAAGATCACTCACCTGCGTGAACAAATGGCCTTATTGGACGCACAGACGCAGCAACTTGATCAAGCATATCGCCAACGGCTGCTGCCTATGCTGCGGGCAAAATGGAATCAAACAGGGGAACAGGTGCGACAAGCGAAACAAACGCTTCTTCACATGAATCAAGCGTTGCATGAGGCAGAGCAATGGTTGTCAAACACAGACCGTGATTTAGCGGCTGCGCAACAATCGCTAAAGACCGCGCTGGCGCAATATCCCTTTCTTGCCCGCCAGGTTCGCGAGCTGGCCGCCTTTCTAGCGACAATCAAAAAAGAAACGAACATCGACGAGCTGATTCGCTTGTTGAAACAAGATCCACAGGCGAAAGGCGCCTTTTTGGCCCACCCGATTGACGTCAAAACGTTCCGCCTTTTCCCGCTTCCAAACTATGGTTCGGGCATGAATCCTTTTTACACGGTGCTGGCCATATGGGTAGGATGTTTGTTGCTTGTTTCCGTCTTGTCGACGGATTCTTCTTCGTTTTCGGACGCGAATGAGCGGGAACGATATGCCGGACGGCTGTTGACCTTTTGGACGCTGAATGCTTTGCAGGCGATGGTCGTGACGGCTGGAGCGGCTTTTTTCTTGCCGAATATTTTCGTCCGTGAACCGGGATGGTTCATGGCGTTTGGCCTTTTGTGCAGCTTTGTCTTTATGGCAGTGGTTTTTTCGCTTGTTTCTTTGTTCGGCAATGTCGGAAAAGCGATGGCGATTGTGCTGCTTGTCTTGCAAATTGCCGGAGCGGGAGGCACGTATCCGATTGAGCTGATCCCTCCGTTCTTTCAGCAATTAAACCCTTGGCTGCCGTTCACCTACGCCATTGACATCATGCGCGAGGCGGTCGGCGGGATCGTATGGGAACGTGTTGAGCATGATGTCAAGCGGCTTCTCTTGTTTGCCGTTTCCGCCCTTTTGGCCGGGCTTGTGTTGAAAGGCCCGTTAAGCCCATGGATGCGCGTGCTGAAAGAGAAAGCCGCCCTAAGCGGGTTGTTTCATTGAAACATTTGCTCTATTTTCTTTTGGAAGCATCTGCTACAATAAGGACGAGAGCGTTGCTTCCTGTTCAATGGCCCCGTAGGATGCATGCTTCTCGTTTTGCGAGATGAGAGAACGAATGGCGGGGAAAAGGGGAGAGAATTGTGTCGATCCGTCGACTGCTTGGTGTTGCATTCCTTTTTTTGGCGATTTCGATGTTTATCGAGCAAATGTGGTGGGTCGGGGGCATTTGCCTCTTGATTGGAATTGGAATGACGGCGAAGTGGAGGAAAAAGAAGCATATATGGTAACGATCGAGAGCGATAAGCTCAGACAGCAAGATGAGCAGTTGATGACAAAAGCGAAACAGTTTATCATGGCCAGCTATCGGGAGCTTGGAAAAAGTGAGCAAGAAATGAGGCGGCGGTTGAACGAAATCCGTTGGGAAGTGGAACAAACCGGCACGTACCGCCATACGTACGAAGAGTTAAGCTATGGGGCGAAGATGGCTTGGCGCCACAGCAACCGTTGCATCGGCCGCTTGTTTTGGCAATCGCTCCATGTCATCGATGCGAGAGAGGCGGTTACCGTAGACGAGGTTTTTTCTTATCTATTCCATCATATTGAGTTTGCGACCAATGGCGGGAAAATCCGGCCGACGATCACGATCTTCCGTCCCAATGGGGAAGTGCGCATTTGGAATCATCAACTGATTCGTTATGCGGGCTATGAAACCGAAGAAGGGATCATCGGCGACTCCTCCTCCCTCACGTTTACCCGCGCCTGCGAACAGCTTGGGTGGAAGGGGGAGAAAACGCCTTTTGACGTGTTGCCCTTGGTGATCCAGGTAGGCGGCCAGAAGCCTGTTTGGACGCCGATCCCGAAAGAATTGGTGCTTGAGGTGCCAATTGAACATCCAGAGTTTCCGTGGTTTCGCGATCTGCAGTTAAAATGGTATGCGGTCCCGATTATTTCCGATATGTGCCTCGAAATCGGCGGCATTCGCTATATGGCAGCACCGTTTAACGGGTGGTACATGGGTACGGAGATTGGAGCCCGCAATTTTGCCGATGATTATCGCTACAACATGCTTCCGAAAGTGGCCTCTTGCATGGGGCTTGACACCACCTCCAACGCATCATTATGGAAAGACAAGGCGTTGGTCGAATTGAATATCGCGGTTTTGTATTCCTACAAAAAGGCGGGCGTCAGCATCGTTGACCATCATACCGCCGCGCGCCAATTTCAGTTGTTTGAACAGCAAGAGAAAGCAGCCGGCCGCCATGTCACCGGCGATTGGACATGGCTGATTCCGCCTCTTTCTCCGGCGACAACCCACATTTTTCATCGGTCGTATGACAACACGATGATGCTGCCCAACTTTTTCTATCAGGACCGTCCATACGAACCACAAAGGGGAGGGGAACAATGACCGTCATCATCCGCATGCGCGATGTGTCATGGGCAAGAGGAGAGCGCATAATTTTGCGTGATATAAACTGGGAGATGAATGAAGGGGAGCAATGGGCCATTCTCGGTTTAAACGGCTCGGGGAAAACATCGCTTCTCAATATCGTCACCGGCTATCAGTACCCGACGCGCGGCGAGGTCGAGGTGTTGGGGTATCGGTTTGGGCAAGCGAGTTTGCCGGAGATGCGCCGGCACATCGGATTTGTCAGCAGCGCGCTCGATCAGTTTCACGACACGCTGCAAACCGAGACGGTCGAAGATGTGATCGTAAGCGGCAAGTTTGCGACGATTGGCCTGTATGATGCGGTAACCCGCGAGGACCGGGATCAAGCGGAGGCATTGATGGAATCGTTCCGCCTGCAAGCGGTGAAAGGGAAGCGATACGCGACGCTGTCGCAAGGGGAAAAGCGAAAAACGTTGATCGCCCGGGCGCTGATGGCGAATCCGAAGCTGCTGATCTTGGATGAGCCGACCGTTGGCCTAGACTTATTGGCGCGTGAAGAAGTGCTTTCCTTGATCGAACAGGTCGTGTCCCGTCCGTGCCATGTATTATACGTCACCCACTATATTGAAGAGATTGTGGGATCGATCACCCATGTGCTGCTCTTGCAAGACGGACGCATTGCCGCCGCTGGGCGAAAAGAGGATGTGCTGACCGATGAGCGGCTTTCAGCGGCGTTTCGCCTCCATATGCGCGTTCATTGGGAGAACGGACGGCCGTGGGCGTCCGTCCATCGGTAGGGCGGCCGTTGGCAGCCGTTCCTAGGCCGACTGCCTCAACATACCGTGCACCCAAGAAGGTCAACCGCTATTTTTTGATAGACCGCATTGGTCCAGCCGAACCCTTTTTGCGAAGGGTAGCGGCCGACGGTGCGGATGCTCATGTCGACCACATTATATTTTTCGTACATGTTGCCAGTTTCCAAATACACTTTGGTGCAAAGCCGAATCCATCGCCGGGCGATCTTCTGCGCCTCCTGGTGATATCTATAATTTTCCAGACCTTTAATGACGATCCAGTGAAGCGGAGCCCAGCCGTTAGGAAAGTCCCATTGAAATCCGGTTTGGATATTGGAGGCGGCCAATCCGCCGGGTTGAAGGAACAAAGGTAAATGCCGGACGACTTTCGCTGCTTGCTGTTTAGAGGCCGCCCGAGCCCATAACGGATAAAAAGCAGCCAACGAATAATAGCAGTGCTGCCGCCCGTTGAGGAAATGAAAATCAAAATACATGCCAAACGGCTCGTTCCATAAATATTGATTCATCAAGTCTTTTCGCCGCTTAGCCGCCTGCTCCCATTGTTCCGCTTCGCCGTTTAAAGCTAAAAGGCGGGCAAACGCCGCTAAATCGGTTTCGTACTTATAAAGCAAAGCGTTGAGATCCACCGGAATGAAATAGCCGCATTGCCGGTGAAAACGGCCTGTATAGTCCCAACCGGACTCCGCCTCGACCCTTTCATGCCAAAACGCAGGCGGGATATACATTTCGTCAAAATGGAGATACGCCTCCCCCTTTACCCGCAGCATCGACTCAAGTCGATCGTAATATTTATTGAGGCCGATCTGGGGATGATAGTGAGTGGTTTCGTCCATCCAGACTTCTTTGTATTCGATTTTGGCCCATTCGTAAGCGGAGCGGAGCCACTCTTTGTCTCCGCGCCATACTGTAAATTATCACTTTATTTCGGAACAAAAGAGACATTTTTTTGCATACTCCTTCAGAAAGCCCTCTCCCCTTTTCTGAAAAAAAGCTGAACAAAATCCAAAAAGAAGTTGATCGAGCCATTGAGCGCATTTTCAAGAATGGAGAGTTTCAACGATACCTAGAGGTGGTTGCGAGGTTTCCAAAGTACAGCCTTCACAATGTCATGATGATTTTATCACAGAAACCCAATGCCACGTTGGTTATGGGATACAAAGCGTGGCAGGAGCTTGGTAGGCACGTTCAAAAAGGCGAAAAGGCCATTAAGATTTTTGCGCCGATCTTCGAGAAGAAGTTGCAACCCAAAATTGACCCTGAAACGAACAAGCCTGTCCGTGATGAAAAGGGGCGAACAGTGATGGAAAAGAAAGAAATTCTAAAAGGCTTTCGCTTTGTCAACGTCTTTGATATTAGCCAAACCCAAGGAAAAGAGATGTTTGATATCCGAAAATTGATTCGTGAAGATTTAAAGGAAAGTGAACGCATTCAGTCGCTTTACAAGCATTTTCTGGCTCACTTGAATAAAAACAGAATTGAAGTGAAAGAAGAGGTATTAGACGACCCGAATATAAAGGGGTACTATGATCGAGCAAAGCACCTTATTCGTATTAATGCGTCTGTTGAAAATACTTCATTGAAATTCAAAACGCTCATTCACGAATACGCCCACGCTCAATTGCATCATAAAGACAGTGACATGCAAAAATTGCCTAGAGGACACAAAGAAGCACAAGCTGAAGCTGTTGCATTTATCGTCTCCAAATATTACGGATTGGACACAGAACCATACAGCGCTGGATATATTGCGACCTGGGCTAAAGACATTCAGTTGGCGAAACAGGCCATGAAAGAGATTCAGCATGTCGCCCAGGGCATTATCCAAGAAATCGACGAGTTGATGAAAGAACGAATCAAAGAATTGCGTCAGATACATGAGTCATCTAAAGATCAAGACAAAAACAATAAAAATGAAAAAGATAAAGATTTCGATACCCATATCCTCGCCTTTTGATCAATTTTATTTTGTTGTTGATTCCTTCCATTGAACCATTTGAGTAAGAAAAAACGATGCAAGAAAGCACTGCGTCTCTTCGGGTGATGAGTGCCTTGGCAATACTGCGTACGGCGGCACAGTCGCTAAAAAGGTACCGGTCAAACCATTGGGTCAAACGAGTTTCGGCTTGCTCTAACCAATAATTTTAATCTCTTAACAAGATTGCGGTACGATAGGTTCTATTAATATTGCAAAAAGATTCTTGAAGGAGAAAGCAAAATGATCGATAAGAAATGGTTCGTATTATATTTTATTTCTAATATATTTTCTAGATTTGGTGAGAACATATATGCGCTTGCGCTTGCATTTATTGTACTAGAAAAAGGTGAGAGTATAACTACGTTCGCATCTGTATTCGCAGTCGAGTATTTACCCTACATAATTATTGGTCCATTTATTGGAAATTTACTAGATAACATGAACAGAAGACTTTTGTTGGTATTATCTGACTCACTTAGGCTTGTTCTTTTACTTATAATACCATTATTAGATATATTTGATTTTTTTCGCATTGGAGTTATTTATGTTGTTGCTTTTATGATTACGACAGTAATCATGGTGAATAGAATATTATCTGAACATTCGATTTTGCCATATTTGGTCGAAAAAGAACAGTTAAATAAGATAAATGCATATTATACAGGTACAATACAGATCGCTCAGGCAATGGGACAAATATTAAGTGGTACGATGATTGGATTATGGGGAGCAAGTTTCACATTACTATTCAATTCGTTTTTATACGTAATACCTATATTAGTATTTTTATTTATACCAATTAAATTCCCGAATTATAAAAATAAAAAGGGAAACTCAGAAAAAGGTGTGCTATTGGATTATTTAAGTGAACTAAAAGAAGGTCTAACTCTTCTTCGTACTAATAAAACCTTGTTAGAAGTAACATCTATTAATTGGTTTACAAATCTTGCAAGAGCTTCATTTTATACCTTTTTATTTTATTATCTGGCATCGGAAAATAATTTAAGCTCGATATATATTGGAGTTATTTACAGCGCTGTAATACTACTTGGAATCATATCTTCTGTAATTGCGCCTCGAATAATCAATAAATATGAAGATTTTAAGCTACGTTTATATTCTTTTATGGTCATTTTAGCATCGTTTACTTTCATCGGAATGTTTTTTGTTCCTTGGTACTTTGTAATAGTTCTCTTTTTTATCGAATTCATGCTGACTAATATACGTTCGATGATCGGATTGAAAATCCGTCAAATAGAAATCCCAGATAATTTAATTGGTAGAACAAATGGTTTTATTAATTGTATTATTGCAATTTCATATCCATTATCTGCGCTATTATTCGGTTTTGTTGGAGATTTGTGGGGGACTAAATTCGTATTTTTGTTTATGGGGATAATACATTTTGTAGTAGGTTCCTTATATGCATATAAACATTATATCCATACGCCTAATAAAGTAAAAAGGATTGAAAATACACAGACTCACTAGTATTCCTTATTTTGCTCTAAATCATATTTATTATAGATTTAGAGGAATTTATATGTAAGGAGGTGAGAAAAATGGAAGTAAATAACAAAGAAACGCTCAAGCCACAACCACTTAAGCCAAAAGGTGTTGCAGCAATTTGTAATCACCCAACAGGTAGAATTATGGAATCAAAGATTCAGTAATTTAAAAATGGGCAAGCAGACGTATACTGTCTGCTTGTCTATTTATAGAGGGAGGATAACAATAGTAAGTAAAGGATTTCGTATTAAATGGGAACCAAATCTTAATGCTTATATTTTTGGAAATAAATATGGAATTGAGATATTAAAATTAGATGAAATCGATGACGAATACAGAGATAAATCTGAAGTTGAAAAAGTAAGACACTTAATAAAAAAGCATTTAGACTTTTTAAATATAAACCCGAGTTCGACAGTTTTGAGGCCATTTTAGGCAAATGAAAATGGTTAAAATGCTGTAATATCAAGGATTTCACGATGCGGATCCTAGAAAAAAACGCTGAATTCCATAGGCACACGAATCATTTATTTTAACTTTTAAAAAAGCTGAATATCGGTTATAATATAGGCATGTACATACGGCGAGTCACACGCAAAAACAAAGATGGAACGACCGTGGCGTATCTCCAGCTTGCTCACAACGAATGGGATCCGAAGGCCAAATATGCGAAAGGCGATAAGGAACGACGAGCGATGGTAAAAAAAGGATTGCCATCGCTTATCGTGTTGGGCCGGAAATTATTTTTGAAAAGTAAATAAAAAATCCTTTATCTTGGGATGGTCTGGATGCGAAATGTGAGCGTTATCCACCGGAGGCGTGATGGATTTTTACCGTGGACTGGCCTTGGGATTAGGAGAGGAACCGAAGTACCGCAAGGTAGACCTCTTCCGCCAAATCCAGCAGGCGATCGAGCGATTGTATCATGAACGACGGATCACGCCGGTGTTCATTTTGGACGAGATGCATTTCGCAAAGGATGCCTTTTTACAGGACATCGCCATCTTGTTCAACTTTGAGATGGATTCGACCAACCCATTTGTCTTGATTTTGGCCGGGCTGCCCCATTTACAGGGGAAGCTGCGGCTCCATCAGCACCGCCCTCTCGATCAGCGAATCATCATGCGATACCGGATGGGCCGCTGGAGAAGGAAGAGGTGGCGGGCTACATCGAGCATCGGATGAAACAGGCCGGGGCGAAGCATCCGATCTTCACTCCATCGGCGTTAGAGGCGATTGCCCTGCAGTCGCGGGGATGGCCTCGGGTGATCAACACGTTGGCCACGACGTGCCTGTTATACGGGCATCAGCTGAAAAAGGACGCCATTGACGAAGAAGTGGTGCGCATGGCCGCAGAGGAAATGAGGTATTAGCACGAAAGGGGCCGAATCGGCCTCTTTTGTGCTTTCTCTTTTCCATCGGTCCATCAGGCGCGTTGGAAATCTTCATCTGAAAGAGCGTGCAAACGTCCCGAAAGAATGTGCAAAATCTAAAACAATCCGCAAAAATTTTGCACATTATTTCCGAATCCGTCTGAAATAATTTGAAAAAGGGACTCTGAAATAATGTGCTAATTTACACCATACCTCCTCGATCATCGACGTCAATAACGGAGGCTGGGAACGGCTTAAGTGGGCCAGTTCGGAACTGTTTGGAATGATTCCAAACGTTTTCAACTCGTAAAAGAAGTTGTTGACGATGCTGCGGGCGAGTTCGTGCAGCCTTGAAATGTTCAGTCCCAATATAATGAAATAGCTGTCCCAGTAAAAGAGCTGCTGGTACACCCCGCCGGGAACGACGTATGGAAACGGAAGGGAAAACAGTTCTCCTTTGGAGTAAGGCGGGCTTGTTTTGACCAATTGTTCCCACCGTTGGTGAATGGAAGAAAACACATGCTCTACGGCTGGATCCGGGCAAATGACCGTGATGTCCGGAAGCTCAATCGGCAACGGCTGTCCCTCCATGGGAATGGTCTATATGGCTATGTATATGGCCAAAACGACCCGGTCATGCCGCCAATCGAGTGCACGGCGATGGCAGAGGAAGAAAACGGAAGCCGAGCAACAAGGGCCACCGAACAAGGACGCCCTTGTTGCCACTTTTTCAAAACGCGCGGTCAACCGACGGAAAATCGATATCATCCGTCGTTTGGCGGCTGTCAGCTGGCGTCACTTCGATCACCGGCGGCCGACCGTTTTCAAAACCGCGGGCGATGTCGCGAATCGGGCTCATTTCATCGGGAACGCCAATTCCCGGGGTATAGCGCGGCAGGCTGGAAGTGGCGCCGCGTTCTTCCCAAGGCTCTCTCATGAATCAACACCTCCATATTCTCAGTATGGCCATTGATGGATGCCGTACAAATGGAAATAAAATCCTTTTCTGCCAATTTCTTTTGTGGGGCCCTGTCATCTGTTGTAGGCATACTATGGATGACAATATGGGCAACAGGAGGGAAGGAACTCAATGCAGTTTGGGAAAGATGCGATCGAAGCGATTTGGCGCCGCCAGTGCGGAGCGTGGGAGCGGAGCGATGCGGCATGTGTCCAATCATTTTTGGTGGAATGTTTACAACATAACCTTGATCCGCAAGACGGGCTCAATTGGATCATTGAGCACCGCACCCAGCTTTCTGACGCCGATGCAGTGGTGGACGCGGCACTCCGTTGGGTGAATGAACATACGTCCACTGGCTCCCCGGTGTCAGGAATCGGAGCGGAACAACAAGAGTGAGGCGGCGAACAGGAAAGGGCGGAACAAAGGATGGTATGGGTCATCAAAACAAAACACGAAAATGACCAAGGGGAGACGGTCGGGCTGGAGCTCGAGAGCGAAGATGGCTGGCTTGACGCCAACGTTCGCTGGGACGGATGCATGGAAATTCACTTGCACTTGGTGACGGAGGAAGGCCGCGAACTGAGCGATACGCTCCATACGTGCGATTTGCAGGGGCTGATCGAGCGGTTGCAGTCATTGGATTCCGTGTGTCGATCGTTCTTTTTCCAAATTTCAAGATAGGGGAGATGATGAAGGCCGAACCGCCAGCAGCGCCGCTGACCTTATCGATGGATGAACGAGGAGCCAAAACTGCGGCTCCTCTTTTTTCCTTAACAGCATGGTGTTCATTGAAGGGAGGAGACGCGTCAGGAGGGGAAGCATGCTCGATTGCCGTTGGCTTTGTCTTTGTTTGGAAGTGCAGGCTTTTCCGATTAGAGGTATAAAAATGTTTAAAATATTCTAAATGTGATGTATAATAAAAGAAACAACATACTAACCGGTTGGTATATCATCTGTTGAAAACGGATTCAGAAGCGGATCGAAAGGCGGGAAGATCATGAGGCTAAAAGGAAAAGCGGCGATTGTCACCGGCGGCGCGAGCGGCATCGGCCGGGCGACGGCAATCCGCTTTGCGGAAGAAGGCGCCAAAGTGGCGGTGAGCGACATTGACGAGGCGGGAGGGGAAGAGACGGTCCGCCTGATTCGGGAAAAAGGAGGGGAGGCGATTTTTGTCCAGACGGATGTCGCCGATTCCAAGCAAGTGAGCCGCCTTGTCCAAACGGCGGTTGATGCCTTTGGCGGCCTCCATATTCTCTTCAACAATGCCGGCATCGGCCATTCGGAAGTGCGGAGCACCGACTTGTCTGAAGAAGAGTGGGACCGGGTCATTAACGTCAACTTAAAGGGCGTGTTTCTTGGCATCAAATACGCGGTGCCGGCACTGAAAGCATCCGGGGGTGGGGCGATTGTCAACACGGCCAGCCTGCTCGGGCTGAAGGGAAAAAAATATCAAGCCGCCTACAACGCATCAAAAGCAGGTGTCATTTTGTTAACTCAAAATGCCGCATTGGAATATGGGAAATTTAACATTCGCGTCAACGCCATTGCGCCGGGGGTCATTGATACGAACATCATCACGCCGTGGAAACAAGATGAGCGCAAATGGCCGATCATCTCGAAGGCGAACGCCCTCGGCCGCATCGGGACGCCAGAGGAAGTGGCAAACGCGGTGTTGTTTTTGGCGTCCGATGAAGCGTCGTTTATCACCGGCGCAACATTATCGGTTGACGGTGGCGGGCTGACGTTTTAGCGGCCGAAGTTTGAAAAAAGAAGGGCACGCCCTAACCGCTAGGCTAGCAACAGAAATGAGGGGAGAGGAAAACGATGCGTTTTTTGAATACCGTGGCCGTGGTCACAGGAGGAGGCAGCGGCATCGGCAAGGCGGCGGCTCTCCGTTTGGCGAAAGAAGGCGCCGCTGTCGTGCTTGTCGGCCGTACAGCAGCGAAACTGGAGGAGGCTGCAGAAGAAATCGCACGTCTCGGGACGCCGGGGGGCGTTGACCGGTTTGCGGCGGATGTCACCGACCGCGAACAAGTGCAAGCATTGGCCGAGTATGTCCGACAGCGGTACGGCGACTTGCATGTGCTTGTCAATAACGCCGGCATCTCCACTCATGCGAGATGGCTTGAGTTGACGGAACAAGAGTGGGATGACGTCCAACGCATCAACATCAAAAGCGTGTTTCTTGTGTCGCAGGCGTTCGCTTCGCTGATGATCGAAGGGGCAAAACGCGAGCGCGCCAATCGGGCGATTGTGAACGTAGCGTCATTGTCCGGCCATCAGGCCGGGGCGGAAATTCCGCACTACAGCGCGGCGAAAGCAGGGGTCATCAACTTGACCAAATCGCTCGCTTTGGAGCTGGCGCCGTATGGTATCCGCGTCAATTCCGTCTCGCCCGGTTTTGTCGAGACGCCGCTTACCGAGCGCGGACTGCAAAACGAGCGGTTTGTGAAAGCCATCGAGCGCAACACTGCCTTGGGGCGAGTTGGGCAACCGGAAGAAGTTGCGAACGTCATTGCGTTTCTTGCCTCACCGGAAGCGTCGTACATGACCGGCTCTGATGTGTTGGTGGATGGCGGATGGCTCATCAAATGAAACGGAAAAGTCCAAAATGGAAAGGGAGAGCAAAGGAATATGGAAACCTCGCATTTGCTTGTGGAACAATCCGGTTCTGTATTATGGTTGACGCTGAATCGCCCGGAGCGGCTCAATGCCTTCAGCCCGGAGATGATTGCCGGACTGACGGATGAAATCGAACGCGCCGCGGCGGATGATGCCGTCCGCGTCATCGTCTTATCCGGCGCTGGGCGGGCGTTTTGCGCCGGCGGGGATGTAAAAACGATGGGGCAATCAAGCGCCTCGCAGGCGTATGAGCATATCGGCCGACTTAATCGGCTCATTCTGACTATGCAACGATGCGAAAAACCGATCATGGCCGCGGTGCACGGATTCGCTGCCGGGGCGGGATTTAACCTCGCGCTGGCGTGTGATTTGATCCTCGCGGCCGAAGACAGTCAATTCATTTTGAGCTTTGCGAAAGTCGGCCTTGTCTCCGACGGTGGCGGGTCGTATTGGCTCCCGCGGCTTGTCGGTCCGCATTTGGCGAAACAGTTTTTCTTCACCGCCGATCCGATTCCAGCCCGTCGCCTGTATGAATTGGGCGTCCTAAGCGAGGTCGTCCCAGCTGAGAAACTGCGCGAGGCGACAGAATCGCTCGCCTCGAAGCTGGCGTGCGGGCCCACGAAAGCCATCGGAAAACAAAAACGGCTGATTGAGCACGCGCTGACCGCGACACTCGAGGAGATTCTCGAAGAAGAGCGTCTCGTTCAAGGGCTGATGGTGGAAACCGAAGACCATCGCGAAGGGGTGGCGGCGTTTAAAGAGAAACGGAGCCCGGTGTTCCAAGGAAAATAAGCGAGCGGCAGTGCCAAAAGAGCGCTGCGCCCTGTTTCTCCATCAGCGAGAAACGGGGCGTATTTTGTTTTCACTTCGCCTCAAATGAAACAGCCCCCTTTCCAAATGGGGAAAAGGGGTGGCTGGTCGGGGAACGGTGCGATCAAACGTCAAAGCGCCCCTGCTTGATTCCGGATGGGTTCTGCGAGCAACTGATCCACGTCGTCGATCAACTCGTCAACATGGTCATACGGCGCATCCAGCTGCAGCATTTTCCGCAAGATCCGACGAGCGTTTGGCGATAAATCGAGCTCTTCTTCCCAGCTTTTTTCCTCGTCACTTGTCGGTTCATAGGTAGAATACAATAAAAACAAGGTGAAGTGTCCAAGGGCATAGAAATCGCTCCGTGGATGCGGTTCGCGCCGCAGCCGCTTCTCAAGCGGGTCGTCATCGTGGAAATCCACTGGCTCGCCGATGCGGCAGGCCAAGCCGAAATCGATGATCACCGCCGCTCCATCGCGCCAAATGATGTTCGGGATGCGCAAATCGCGGTGGACGATGCCGAAAGCATGGACGTTCCGGACGACCTCAAGCACCTCCCTCTAGAAATGTTGATCTATCAAGGCTTTTCGGCCTCTCAGGGGTGTCCAAAAAATATTTTTCGACAAAATCCCTTACATCCTTTTTCAGTTTTGTGGATATCTTACAGACCTAGGGTGCGTTTGCATGACATTTGCTTTTTTCTACCGCGCTTCGCTTGGTGGCCCCGACGAGTGTCGCGAACAAAAGTTCGCAACCCTCGTCGGGGATCATTTCGGAATGTCACCCACAAATATTTTACTCACACATAATAATGATTGAGCAATAGATGATGTATAAAATTTTGTGTGAAGCATTTTACTTAGAGCTGATTATGCGAGAAGAAATAAAAAATTTCCTCTAAATAAAAAGGTCGGAAGGAAAACATTTCGCGTACTATCAGGTCAATGAGCTCTGGCAAGATGATTTGTCCCATGGCCCGTTGATTCGTGTGAATGGCAAAACACAAAAAACGCTTTTAATTGCCTATATCGATGACTGCTCGCGGGTCGTGCCGTACGCTCAGTTTTTCTCTTCCGAGAAATTTGACGGGTTGCGGATCGTGACCAAAGAAGCGTTGCTTCGATACGGAAAGCCGAAGCGAATTTACTCGGATAACGGCAAACATTGGATACTACGATAATCGGGCGATATTCGCCTTACTCTGCTCCGATATTTTCTCCTAAATTTTAAGGGTGTCCTCAACTTTGGGGACACCCTCTTTAATTGTGTCGCTTATAGCGTTATATCGCCGTTATGGTATTTGATGCGAGTCCGCAATTTGCGGATTCCAGACCCTAACTATTCATCAATTTGATGAACAGACTTATTTACCAAACAGACGGGCCCAAAACCCTTTCTTTTTCCCTTCTTCCTCTTTGGCCGCCGCGATCATTTTGCGTGTCTCCATGGACTCCTTTAGGGACTGCATAAGAAGTTCATCCCTTTTCTTTAGGTTTTCCTCTATGTATTTTTGTTGCTGATCCAGCCTCATCATGAGTTCTTTTAGCAACTCGTTCTGTTTGGCGACCATTTCTTTTAGCGCTTGTATATCATCGTTATAACGCTCCGATTCCGTTTTTTTCTCTATAACGCTGACCGCCATATTAGATTGCCGAACCCATGCCATTACTGCTTCCGCCGCTTGTTCGAGCGTCATATCTAAAATGATACGCCCTGTCAGGTCAGAAAGGACGGGGACAAACGGATCCCTCTTTGTCGGATCAAGGCTAATCGCTCTTTGACATAGGAGAAAATCATTGGGATCGTGTATTGGAAATAGGGAAGGAGAAAGGGGGGAGTACCGTCCCTGGCATTCGGAACACCAATAACGGGGGAGCCAAATGCAATACGTTTGATCTCTTACAACGGCATTCTTCTCGTAATATCCATGGCGATGAAGGAGTTCGTTCACACCGTTTATGCTATAGGATTTTCCTCACTTTTTTCAATAAGAGTAAATATGATCGACAATTTTAAGTTATGCTTGGCTTCAAATCCTATATCGATAGAGAATTGGTATCTAATAGTAAAATATTACTATTTTTCGACATAATACAAATTGTAACAAATTTCGACATAGTTTCCATTGTATAATTATTTAAAAAATAATAAAAAAAGAAAGGGGATTTGGCAAAATGACATTTAGCAAGAAGAAAAAGAATCTACTAATTATCTTAGCTTCATTAGTTCTTTCGATCATTACAATTACTAGTGCCTATGCCGCAGTTTTAGTTGAACAATCAGGACTTAATTTACGCGTAGGGGAAAGTAGCGCAACTACTTCTCGAGTAACAGTTGAAAGTGGACAAGAGTTACATGTGGGCATTTATTATTACTATAATGCTCCTCGTAAAAGTACGACTTATAAGATATTTAAAAACGGTGTCGAATGGTATAAGGGGACAATTAGTGGAAGTGAGCGGTATGTTGAGAAAGTATTTAAGCCTGGACCAGGTGAATATTCTGTCAGACACTATAATACGCCTGAAAAAGATGTAAGTTCATATGGTGGAATTCAAGTTTATAAACCATAATTTCCATTTTATAAAATCGCAGTTGTTTAATTTTACAACTGCGATTTTTATTGTGTGCCGGGTAGGTCGATGAACTAGGCGGTGAAAGTCCTCTATGGGCGTCGGGGGATGTTGGGATATGTGAATCATCAGTCAAAGGCAAGGGTGTCCATGGAGAAGCGAAATCTGAAAGAAACCCTAGACAAACCCTTGAATCCAACGAAATACATTCGAGGTTGCGATTTCAGGATGGGGTTGCAAGACAAAACGAAGTCCCCAATTGATCGATCGTTGCCTATTACTCCATGTAAAGTTGGTGCAAACTAAATTCTCTGTAAATCTCTGTGCTTTTATTTCTCAATAAACATTGGAACTATTCTAAGCTGATTTCATGTGGATGAATCGATCGGAAAGATAAGACTGAAGAAGCCCTTATTGCTTCCTCGATTTTATATGCTAATGGAACGAGCTTGCGAGTGAATCATATTAATAAGGATTAATTTGGTAAAACGTATGCCTATGAAAGTGTAAATTATCACTTTATTTCCGCACAAAAAAGACTCTTTTTTGCACATTCCTTCGGAATATCCCTCTCCCCCTTTCCGAAAGAATGTGCTAAATTTTTTGTGAATTATTTCGGAATGGGACATGGGTGATTTCCAGAGGGGGGACGAGGACGTGATTCGGTTTCATGACTTTCAGGTCGATGTCCAGACATATGCCCAGCGGGGAAAACAAAACGACTTTCCCCTTCTTAAGCGGTGCCCTCATTGCCAGGCAAAACGCCCTCTTTATCGCCATGGGTACTACGAACGAAATGCCGTGACGTCGCATCAGTCTTATCGCATTTGGATCGCTCGGTATCGCTGCCCGGAGTGCAGGAGGACGGTGGCCGTGTTGCCTTCATTTCTTCTCCCTTATTTTCAGTATACGTTGCCCACCATATGGAGAGTGGTGAAAGAACGGTTGGGCCTGACTCCGAAACGGGGGATGGAGGAGGCTCCACTCCTTCCTACGGATGAAGGGGTTTTATTTTATGTCCGACGTTTATTCCGAAATTTGAACCACCTTCATTGGTTTTTTGCGGAGCGCTGGAGAAAAATTGGTCCTGCCATCGCCCAAGCGAGAGAACGAGCCCTATGGTGGATCCAGACGATGGAGGAGATCGGCCTCTTTTTCGTCATCCAAGAGATATGGGAGCACCGATCGACGCATCTTTTTGCACGTACATTCAGTTCCTGATTTTACTTATATCCCCTTATATGGAATCATTTATAGATTCCACAAACCTTTCCTCTCGACGGTCGGGGGAATGATCCGATAGGATAGAGACAGGATGGACCGATAAGGTCCTAGAATGGGATGAACGAAGGAGGAGATCGAAATGAATGAGTCGATGAGACAGGAGATCGCTTTATTTCGGTATGGATTGATCGCTCCATTGGTGAATGGACAAGTCGATCCAAAAACGTACTTGAAGGAAGTAGCGGAACGGATCCATCAAGTTCCCCACCATGGAGAGAAACGCATCGCCGCCAAAACGATCCTCGACTGGTGCACGCAGTACAAAAAAGGGGGCTTTGAGGCACTGAAGCCGAAACGACGGTCGGACCGTGGCCATTCCCGGAGGCTGTCACCTGAAGAAGAGGATCACATTTTAGCCCTGAGAAAAAAACACCCCCACATGCCCGTGACGGTGTTTTACCAACACCTTATCGAGCAGGGGGAAATCCAATCCATCTCTTATTTCACTATATACCGACTTTTAAAAAAATACAACCTCGTGGGGAAAGAAATTTTACCGATTCCTGAACGAAAACGATTCGCGTACGATCAGGTCAATGAGCTCTGGCAAGGTGATTTGTCCCATGGCCCGTTGATTCGCGTGAATGGCAAAACGCAAAAAACGTTTTTGATTGCCTATATCGATGACTGCTCGCGGGTCGTGCCGTACGCTCAGTTTTTCTCTTCCGAGAAATTTGACGGGTTGCGGATCGTAACCAAGGAAGCGCTGCTTCGATACGGAAAGCCGAAGCGAATTTACTCGGATAACGGCAAGATTTATCGGGCGGAACCCTTGCAGTACGCCTGCGCGGAGTTAGGGATCACCTTGATCCATACCCAGCCGTACGATCCGCAAAGCAAAGGGAAAATCGAACGATTTTTCCGCACCGTACAGACGCGGTTTTACCCGTTGCTCGAAATGAATTCACCGAAGTCGCTCGAAGAGCTAAACGAGCGATTTTGGAAGTGGTTGGAGGAAGATTACCATCGAAAACCGCATGCCTCGTTGAACGGGAAGACGCCACATGAAGTGTTTCAATCGCAAGTCCATTTGGTGTCGTTCGTCGAGGATTCGGATTGGCTCGACTCGATCTTTTTGAAACGCGAATACCGTAAAGTGAAGGCCGATGGTACGGTCACGTTGAACAAGCAGCTGTATGAAGTTCCGCCCCGGTTCATCGGACAATCGATCGAACTCCGTTATGATGAACAAGGCGTGTATGTGTACGAAGACGGTCAACGGGTCGCCGAAGCGGTCCTTGTTCGCTTCGAGGACAATGCCTATGTGAAACGCCATCGGTCACCGTTTGCGGCGGTCCCGGTAGAGGGAGGCGAAAACGATGTATAAAACGTTTTATTCCCTTTCCCGAGAGCCGTTTTCGAAGGAGACGAATCCACCAGAGGCTTATCAAGGGGCCTCGTATCAAGAGGCCCTCGCCGCTTTGGACTACGTGAAACGAACAAGAGGGATCGGGCTATTGATCGGTGAACCAGGGGCCGGCAAGACATTCGCCCTTCGGGCGTTTAAGGAATCCCTGAATCCGTCACTGTATCACGTCGTTTATTTTCCATTGTCAACGGGAAGCGTGATGGACTTTTATCGCGGCCTTGCCTTCGGGCTCGGGGAAGAGCCGAAATACCGCAAGGTCGACTTGTTTTATCAAATCCAACAAGGGATCGAGCGCTTGTATCTTGAACAACGGGTAACGTCAGTGTTCATCCTCGATGAAATGCATTTAGCGAAGGATGCCTTTCTGCAGGATATCGCGATCCTGTTCAACTTTCACATGGACTCAACAAATCCGTTTGTCTTGATTTTGGCGGGGCTGCCCCATTTACAGGCAAAACTACGGTTGAATCAACACCGTCCGCTTCACCAACGAATCATCATGCGATACCAGATGGGGCCTCTTGATAAGGAAGAAGTGGTAGGATATATCGAACACCGCCTGAAACAGGCGGGGGCGAAACACCCGATTTTTACCCCAGCTGCCTTAGAAGCGATCGCCCTGCAGTCGCAGGGGTGGCCGCGGATCATCAACAACCTCGCCACCACTTGCCTGTTATACGGCGCTCAATTAAAAAAACATATGATTGACGAAGACATTGTGCGTATGGCAGCCGAAGAAATGGGGTACTGACACAGCAGGGGCTGATCGGCCCCTGTTATGTTTCATCCCGATCCATCCTCATTCTAGTTAATCATCCGAAATAATGTGCAAATGTTCGGAAATAATCTGCAAAACCTGGAATAATTCGCAAAGATTTTGCACATTATTTCCGAATCCGTCCGAAATAATTTGAAAAAGGGATTCTGAAATAATGTGCTAATTTACATTCTAGACTAGTAATTTTCAAACCCTCAATAGAACAGGATTTTTCAAATTTTGTTTTCCTAAAATGGACTTCAAACTGTTGAACTCGGGAGAAAAAAATTAATGAAACACTCGAAAATAAAAATCGTAGCTATCCTCACATTTCGCACCCTAACAAGGTCAAAACAAAGGATTTTTTATTTAGTTTTTCAGAATAACTTTTTGACCAACACAACGAGCGATGGCAATCCTTTTTTTACCATCGCTGGTCGTTCCGTATGACGTTACACGTAAATGCTCTCATCCAGCCCCAACCCCTGCAGAATCCTTCGCTGATCAGGGGTAAGGGAGCGATCCAGTGAGCGTTGGATGCGCCCATCCGGCAGCTTGAACAGGACGACGTTCACATATTGAAACAGCTGAAAAATCGCCTGTCCCGTCGGTTTTGTGTACAATTCATCTGAAGTCCTCCTTGGCATGATGGTAGGTGTTGTTTGACACCCCTGCATCATACCAAGAGGGCTTTTTTTGATCAAGTCCCCGGAAAAGCTCCTAACGGGAATGCTCCTTTAACAATCGAAACGCCTCTTGTTCCGTGTACTTGGCTTCCAGTTTGAAAATCCGGTCTTCCACCGTTTCTCCGTCGATATACTCCATCACGAGATGCGGCTGTCCACGCTCCACAAACCGATCATACAGCCTCGGAATTTGCGGGTGGCGCAGGAGGGCGAGCACGTCAGCTTCGCGCTGAAGCAAGCGGCGGCCGTCTTCGCCTTTTGTCCGCCGCGCTTGTTTGATGACGACAGGACGGCCTGTCAGGTGATCGCGCCCTTTGTAGACGATGCCGTAACTTCCCATCCCGAGCTCTTCGATGACTTCATAGCGGCCATGAAGTATAGTTCCGTTCCGATGCGGCCGGTCAAACCAGCGGGCGATGAGCGGATGGCGTTCGAACAAACGTTTCATCAGCTGCCGAAGAAGCTTGAGAAGAGGCTGCCGCTATGATGTTTCTTTTTGTAGTGATGGTGTCCGTACTGGGACGGGTGATGGTGCGAATGATACGTCGGGTTGTAATAATGGTGGTCGCTGCTGCTGTAATGTTTATGGTAGTGCGACGGATGATGGGGATGGCCGAAAAGTGCTTTTAGCCATTTTTTCAACATCGTGATCGCTCCTTTGCGATAGATTTATCTATATATACGAGGCAATGAGAGGGAGGTTTCAGATTCAAAGATGAAAAAGAAACCGCCAGGGGCATTAGCCCCTAGCGCGGTGTGGCAACCTCATTCCTTTTTTTCGTTCAACGCCTGCTTGAGCAGCTCCCCTAAACTCGTGCCAAACGATTCGTTGGTCGGACTGTATTTTTTGAGAAGCGCCCGTTCGCTTCCTTTTGCGGCGATGCGTTTGGTCTCGTCCGCTTTTTCGACAATATTGCACGGGCGGCATTGGAAATAAAGTCCTGCTTTTCCTTCATGCATTTCCATACGCCGGTGGCATTGCGGACAACGGCGGTTCGACAGTTTCGGGTCGCGCCGGCGGCGGTAGCGGCACGCTAAGTTCGAGCAGACAAGCATCCGTCCGTCTTTCGTTTTCCGCTCTTTTAAAAGCGCACCGCATTCTGGGCATGTGAGATTCGTGAGGTTTGGCGCTTTGTATACCTGCTCGCTTTGCTTGATTTCGGCAACGAGCTGCTGCGTTTGCCGGCGGATGTTGGCCAAAAATTGTTGTGGATTTCCTTTCCCGCGGGCGATCGCCTCCAGCTCCCGCTCCCAGCGGGCGGTCAATTCCGGCGATTTCAGCTCTTCATTGACGAGCTCAATCAGCTGTTTTCCTTTTTTCGTCGGATAAAACCGTCCGTCTTTTCGCTCGACCACTTCGGTTTCGACCAGCCGTTCGATGATGTCCGCTCTTGTCGCCGGCGTGCCGAGCCCGTATTTCTCCATTTGCGCGAGCAAATCAGCTTCCGAATAACGGGCGGGCGGTTCGGTGAACGATTGTTCCTTCTCAAGCTGCACCGATGGGAGCGTCTGACCTTCTGCGAGGTGTGACAACGTCGGTTTGGCATCCGTTTCTTCTTTGCCGAGAACCGCTTTAAATCCGAAGTTCACAACCGCCGTCTCCTTGGCGACAAACGTCTCGCCGCCCACCTCTAAAACGGCGGTCACGGCTTCGTATTCGTACGGTGGGTAAAAAAGCGCCAAAAAACGGCGGGCGATGAGATCATACAGCTTACGCTCATCGGTCGACAGCCTGCTAAGGTTGAGCCGCTCATCCGTTGGAACGATGGCGTGATGATCGGTCACTTTGTCATCGTTAAATACCCGCTTGGCTGCTTTGGCTTTGCCTTTGGCGAGAAGCGGAGCGATGACGTCCTCATAACCGGATTTCATCGCCAACAACCGCTCGGTCATCGTCGCTTCCATATCGCTTGGCAAATAACGCGAATCGGTGCGCGGGTACGTGACGAGTTTGTGTTGTTCATACAGCCGCTGCAACACCGAGAGCGTCTTTTTCGCCGAAAAGCCAAACCGCTTGTTCGCGTCCCGCTGCAGCTCGGTCAAGTCATACGGCAGCGGGGCGGGCTCGCTTTTCCGCTTCCGCTTGATCGATGTGACGCGCGCCGGCTGGCCTTTGAGACGAGCCATCAGCCCGCTGGCCTCGTCTTGGTCAAACAGACGATGTCCGCCATGCCGCTCCCATACGGCCGTGATGGAACCGATCTTGGCCCGAATCGTCCAATATGGCACGGGAACGAACGATTGGATCTCGCGTTCGCGCTCGATGATCATCGCAAGCGTCGGCGTCTGCACCCGCCCGGCCGAAAGCGGATCGTTGTATTTGGTCGTCAAAGCGCGCGAGACGTTTAACCCGATCAGCCAGTCGGCTTCGGCGCGGCAGACGGCCGATTGATACAGGCGTTCAAACTGCACCCCGGGCTTGAGTTGGCGGAAGCCGTCGCGGATGGCGCGGTCGGTTTGCGACGAAATCCATAGACGCCAAATCGGCTTCGTCCAACCGATCATCTCTAAAATCCAGCGCGCCACCAGTTCCCCCTCGCGGCCCGCGTCGGTCGCGATGATGACATCTTTCACATCCGGTCGTTTTGCCAACCGTTCAATGGCGCGAAACTGGTGGCTTGTTTGCCGGATCACTTTCAAACCCATTCGCTTGGGAATGATCGGCAAGTCCTCCAGCCGCCATGTTTCGTATTTCCGGTCGTAGTCTTCCGGCATCTTCAGCTCAACTAAATGGCCGAGCGCCCAGGTGATAATATGCTGCTTTCCTTCAAAATAATGTTTATGCGCTTGCTTGCAACCGAGCACGCGGGCGATGTCGCGGGCGACGCTCGGCTTTTCCGCTAACACGAGCGATTTCATCGATAAACCCCTTTCTGTCGTCTCCACATGAGCACAGTCTGCTTCTTAGTATAAAGGAAGAATGAAAAAGACGCATCCGCCAAGGTTTGTCTCCTTGGCGGGTAAGACACTTTGGCGCGGCGCAAAGCCGCATCTCCACACTTTCTGCACATTTGCCAAATAAAATAGTAAAATTGAAATGACACTCGGGCTTGATGGATGAGGAGAGGAATCCGTGCGAAAACTGTCATGGAAACTCGGAATGCTGTTTTTTGCCTTTGTCTTGGCCATTGAAATGGTGCTGTTCGTTTCCCTCTACGCTACGCTCGTCCATGCGCGCATCGAGGAAGAATTCGCGCAACTGATAGCGCGGGGAAACAGCCACCGCAACGTCTTGGAGAAAAATAACGATCGAACGACGTTGGCGCATGTCGTGATGATGGAATCGGAGGCGGAAACCGATGTCGCCATCACTGACGCCCGGCGCCGAATTGTATCGGCATCTAGCGGCATTGTTCCGTTTGCCAAGCGCATCATTCCTTTAACGAACGGCCGTCATATTCCCCGCCGGGGAATGATGGTCGAAACCGACTGGAAGCGGGCGTCGCATATCGCTGCCGTCAGCCCGATTCAAATCGGGGGGGAAACAAGGGGATATGTGTATATGTTTCAAGACACCCGCTCGATCCGGACGATGGTGTATAAACTGAAGCATCATTTTATTGTCGTTGGCGTGCTGTCGGTGGCGATCACCGTGTTGACCATCGCCTTTTTCTCCCGCGCCATCACGATGCCGCTCCTTCGCATGAAACAGGCGACCGAGGCGCTCAGCCGGGGGGATTTTTCCGTCCGCCTCGAGATGAAAGGCAACGACGAGCTGGCGCAACTCGGGAGAGCGATTCAAACGCTGGCCAACGATTTGGCGTATTTGAAACAAGAGCGGAGCGAATTTCTAGCGAGCATCTCTCATGAATTGCGCACGCCGCTGACGTATGTGAAAGGATACGCGGACATTGCCCGACGTCCGCATCTGTCTGAGGAGCAACGGGCGAACTATATGGCGATCATTTACGAAGAAGCGGAAAAGATCGAAAAGATGGTCAAAGATTTGTTTGAATTAGCCAAACTGGAGCAACACTCGTTCCAGATTGAAAAGCAGCCGACGAATCTTTGTTCGTTTTTGACAAAATTGTGTGAAAAACTGCGCCCCGCGTTTCAGGAAAAATCGCTGTCGCTTGTGTGCCAGTGCCCCGGTTCGGTCATGGCTGCGATCGATCGGCAGCGGTTCGAGCAAGTGATGATCAATGTGCTTGACAATGCACGAAAGTACGCGTTTTCCGGCACGACGGTGGCCGTCGCCGTTCACCTTCAAAAGCAAGGAATCGTCATTGCCATATCCGATGAAGGAACCGGTATTCCACCGGAAGATGTGCCCCGGATTTTCGAGCGGTTTTACCGGGTTGACAAATCGCGGTCGCGGACAAGCGGTGGGACCGGACTCGGTTTGGCGATTGCCAAAGAAATCGTCGAGGCGCACGGGGGAACGATCGCCGCTCGAAGCGAACAAGGAAAAGGAACGACCATCCTCATTACGCTGCCGGAGGGATAACGATGTATACCTTGCTGTTGGTTGATGATGAAGAGCGGATGCTTGATTTATTGGAATTGTATTTAGCGCCGAACGGCTACCGTTGCGTGAAACGGCGTTCAGGGGCGGAAGCCATTGACTATTTGCGGCGCCATCACGCCGATTTGGTGTTGCTTGATGTCATGATGCCAGAACTCGACGGATGGGAAACGTGCCGCCGCATCCGATCGTTTTCGAATGTGCCGATCATGATGGTCACCGCTCGCGATGAGACGGCGGATATTGTCCAAGGATTGAAAATCGGAGCGGACGATTATGTGACGAAACCGTTTGACGAGGCGGAACTGCTTGCTCGCATTGAAGCGGTGCTGCGCCGTACAGTCGGCGGTCGTTCCGCCATTCGCGCGGCCGGGCTTGTATGGGACGAAGAGGAACATACGGTCCGCTACGAAGATAAGCCGATTGCGTTGACGCCGAAAGAATTTGCCATTTTGGGGCTGCTGTTAAAGCACCCGAATCAGGTGTTCAGCCGCGGGCAAATCATCGCATCGCTATGGGGCTATCTCGCTGATACGGAAGAGAGGACCGTTGATTCCCACATGAAAAACATCCGCGAAAAATTGCGGAAAGCGGGGTTCCCAGCGGACGAATATTTGCAGACGGTCTGGGGCGTCGGCTACAAATGGGAAGGGCGCAAGTCATAACCATTTTCGGAAAGAGAGGCGTTTGGGCCAAATGGAAGAACGGATGATTGAGTTCCTTCAAGCATACGGCGGAGCGGCGTACTTCTTGAGTCTAGCCTGCAATGTGGCGATCAGCGTGCTCGGGGTCGTCCCAAGCGCCTTTTTAACTGCCGCCAATTTGACCGTTTTCGGATTTTGGCCCGGCTTTTGGGTGTCGTTTGCCGGCGAAGCGATCGGAGCGGTCGTCTCGTTTGTCTTGTATCGAAAAGGACTTCGCCGATGGAGCGAGACGACATGGCTTTCCCATCCCAAGGTGAAGCCGTTGCTTCATGCAAGTGGCAAGGAGGCATTTGGACTTATTTTCGCGCTTCGACTGTTGCCGTTTGTGCCATCAGGCGCGGTGACGTTCGTTGCTGCCATCGGCCGCACGTCTCTTCCTGTGTTTGCAACGGCTAGCTCGCTCGGCAAGCTCCCAGCTTTATGGATGGAAGCGTATGCCGTCCATCAATTCCTCGAGGCCGCCTGGCCGGGTAAACTGATGCTCGCTGTTGCATCGATCGTTCTTTTGTGGTTCGTCTGGAGAAAGATAGGGCAAAAAGCAGCGGGGTGAAACAGCCCCGCCCAAAAGGGAGTTCAGCCTAGGCGCCATACGGCCTTTAGCGGCAAATGGCCGGACGCCGTCGGCATGATCGTCACGACTTGTGCGCCCGCCGCGATGGCGGGGAATGGAAACAAAAGCGGTTTCTCCACAAAATCTGCACAAATGTCGGGTATGCTAACAAAGCAAGGAGGGTGAAAACGATGAAAAACTGGAAAATGTTGTTAGGTACAACTTCGGTCATGGCAGCGCTCTTGTTATCGGCCTGCACCGGTGCAAACGACAACAAAGCGCCAAAGGAACATACGGCTTCTCACACCGGGCATGAAGGAATGAATCACTCGGGCTCCAAAGAGGTGCCGGCCGGATTGAAGGAAGCGAAACATCCAAAGTATCCGGTCGGAAGCCAAGTCATCATCCACGCCGACCATATGCCGGGGATGGATGGAGCCAAGGCGACTGTCACTGGTGCCTTTGACACGATCGTCTATACGGTCACATATACCCCAACCACAGGCGGGAAACCAGTGAAAAACCATAAATGGGTCATCCACGAGGAAATCGAAAACGCCGGTGACAAACCGTTCCAGCCGGGCGACGAAGTTGTCTTGAATGCCGATCACATGGAAGGGATGAAAGGCGCCAAAGCAATCATTGATTCGGCGAAACAAACGACGGTGTATATGGTCGATTACGTCGATACGGAAACTGGTCAAAAAGTGACCAACCATAAGTGGGTGACCGAAGATGAGCTGTCGCCGGCCAACTAACGAATCATCATCGGTGTTTCCGCAAAACGCACAGCCATTTCCCTTGGAGCGGAAAAAGGAAGACGGGCGCCATCCATGATGAAAGAGCGCCCGTCTCTAGCCGTCGCCCGAGCGAAAAGAGGCGGTTTGGTTACGCCGTTCGCCCGGGCGCTTTTGTTGCTTGATGTTGCTTTTCTTTGACAGTGGAATAGATGGATAAGAGAATCAAGACGGCCACGCAGAGAAGCGAACCGATCCGATGCTCTCCTTGAAGCAAAAAGCCAAGCCAAATTGCCCCGAGCGCCCCGACCGCCGCCATCGTTGTGTACGGAAATCCTTTCGTTTGGAAAAACGGCTTCGTTTTGTAGTGCGGCCGCAGCTTCAGCTGAGCGGCGCCGATCATCATCCAAACGATGAGCACCGTAAATCCAGGGATCGTCATCAATTCTCCGATGATCCGCCCCGGCGCCAAGTAGGCGCCGGCCACACCAGCGGCGATGCAGACGGCAACCATGCCCATCCCGTACAGCGGAACCCCGTGTTTCGTCGTCCGCTGCAAGCGGCGGTTCGCTTCTCCTTGTTCAGCCATGGTGTAAAGCAGCCGAGAAGTCGCATAGACGCCCGTATTGGCGGCTGATAAGACGGCAATAAGCAACACCGCGTTCATGACATGGGCCGCTCCGGGCAACCCGACGGCTTCCAACACTTGGACAAATGGGCTGTTCGTTTCCGAAACGGTGTTCCACGGCATGATGCCGCAAATGATGGCCATCGGCAGCACATAAAAGCCGATGACCCGCCAAATCGTTGTGCGGATGACGCGCGGCATCACCTGCTCGGCGTCTTTCATCTCCGTCACCGCTACCCCCATCAGCTCCGCCCCTCCATAGGAAAACATGACGACAAGCAAGGCGCTGAGCGTTCCGGCAAACCCGTGCGGAAACCATCCGCCGTTGCCCGCGGATGGAAACGAACCGCCTATGCCGTTTGGGATCACGCCAATCCATACGCCCGCTCCGAGCACGATAAACACCACTAGCGCCGCCACTTTCAGGCCGGCCAGCCAAAATTCCGCCTCCCCGTAATACTTCACAGGGAAAAGATTCAACCCCATGATCAAACACGCGCATAGGAGGGCAAGCAGCCATAACGGCGCAGACGGAAACCAATAGCTTAGGAAACTGCCGGCAGCCAGCAGTTCGACCACGGTGACCAACGTCCAGTTGAGCCAATACAGCCAGCCGACGATCCATGACAGGCGAAAGCCAAACGCCCGGCGGATCAAGTGCTGAACGTTCGATCCCGGGTACGCGATTGCCATCTCGGCCAGTGCAGCCATAATCCAAAACAACAGCGCGCCGCCGATCAAGTACGTGAGCACGACGCTTGGTCCAGCGATATGAATGGCCTCGGCGCTTCCTTTAAAAATGCCGGTGCCGATCATCCCCCCTAACGCGATCAGCTGAACGTGGCGGGGCAATAGTCCTTTTTGCAGCTGGGGACGGGATTGTTCCATGTTGACAACAACCTTTCTGTTCTGATGTTGATTCATAGATGTGCTTTTTCGCTTTTATGCGGTTAAGCAAAAAAGATAGTTTCAGAATATAATAGTTTGGTCGTTCTGTCAACGATTTGCGAAAAACGACTTCGTCAACATGGAAAACCTTTGTTATACTGGAAATGAAGTTGATCTCAAAAAAAAGTCTTCATGAGCAAACCTTGTTCCTCGCCCTTCAAGTATAAGACTGAGCAAGGCGCGTATTTTCACAGAAAAGGAGATTGGAAGAATGTTTCATGACAGCGGAAAACCTATTTCGGCCAAAGCGGTCACCGTGTGGCGCTTGACTGGAACGCTTGGGGCATTGGCTTCCGGTGTGGCGATCGGGGGAGTCATGTGGCTGCTCTCGCAGTTCCATGCTCCTCCTTGGTTATTGATCGTGTTGGTCGGCGTTTGGGTGGTGCAAGCCATTGTATGGGTCGTCTGGCTCCCGCCGTTGCGCCAAAGACGTTGGCGCTATGACATTCGCGAAGAAGAGATTGACATTCAGCGAGGAGTCTGGTCCACGAGACGGACTTTGATCCCGATGGCTCGCGTTCAGTACGTCGATGTGCGGCAAGGTCCGCTTCTCAAGCGGTACGGGTTGGCTTCCATCGCGGTGTTCACAGCGGCGGCTGCCCATGAAATTCCCGCTCTTCCGATGGAAGAAGCAGAGCAGCTTTGCCGCTTGATTGCCGAGTGGGCGAAGGTGGTGGATGAAGATGACGCCTAGACGCCGCCTTCATCCCGTTGCGATTATGGCGGGAGTCGGAAAAGAACTGAAAAACATGGTCGTTCCACTCCTTTTGATCATGGTGGCTGGCAGCCTGAACCGCTTCTCTTGGCAGGATTTCATCGTGCCGCTGGCGGCTGTCGTATACACGGTGGTGATGGGGGTTCTGTCTTGGCTCCGTTTTACGTACGCTTGGGATGAAGACCGCTTGCTCGTGGAAGAAGGCGTGTTTGTCCGCAAAAGACGTTCGATTCCGCTCGAGCGCATCCATGGGATTTCAGTGACAGAGGGGATATGGCAGCGGATGGCGGGGGTGGTTCAAGTACATATTGAGGCGGCGGGCGATGCCCTCGGTGAAGCAGAAGTGACGCTTCGGGCCATATCAAAGGAAGAAGCCCGCCGCCTGCAACGATGCGTGGAACAGGCGAAACACAAGGTGGAAAACGCCGCCCATCCGGAACCATCCGCGAACCGTCCACATCGTGCACTGTTTACCTTATCGGCGAAAGAAATCGGGGTGGCTTCGTTGACAAGCGGTGGAGCGCTTGGCGTGGTTGCCGCTTTATGTGGGTTTTTGTCGCAATTAGGCGACTTCATTCCATATGAGGCGCTGATCCGCGATCTTCAGTCGACATGGAACGGACATGGACGATGGCTTATTGCTCTATTCATCTTGTCGCTTCTCTTGACCGCCTATGGAGTGGCCATCGTACAAAACATGATCCGGTACGCTTCGTTTGTCGTGCGGAAACAAGAGGACACGATTGTCATTGCCCGCGGATGGCTGGAACGAAAAGAGGTAGCCGTCCCAGCTGCCCGCGTCCAAGGCGTCGTGATTCATGAGAATTGGCTGCGCCGTTTGTTTGGCTACGCCTCTGTGTCCTTGATTCATGCCGGTGGGAGGCTCGATGGCGGCGGAGCAGGGGATGTCGTTCTTTGTCCGCTTGTTGAAAAGCGGAAAGTCGCGTCGATCATGCAAGCTTGTTTGCCCGAGTACGATCTCGGCGTTTCCTTTTCTCCATTGCCTAGGCGCGCGAAACGCCGTTACATGCTTCGTCCGCTTGTTTGGCTCGTGATACCCGCCATCTTGGCGGCATATATGGAACGTCCATGGGGGGCGGCTGTGTTGTTGGTGTTGCCGCTCGGGGCATGGATCGGCATCCGCCGATTTCAAATCGCGGGATGGGCACTTTCATCGCAGCAACTGGCGCTTCGAAGCGGGTGGTTTCGGCAAACGACGACGTATGTCTTGAAACGTCACGTTCAATCGCTCGAAACATCAGCGACGTGGTGGCAAAAGCGAAAACAGCTGGCGACGATTTCCGCTTCCGTCATGCCGCTCGGCACCCGCGCCCGCGTCGTGGATGTGGATGAAGAGGATGCGGCTTCGATCTATCGCTGGCTGCAAAGGGAAAGGAGGAAGCAACCTTGATGAGAGCCTTTTTTCATGGGCTCATCAACAGAGTGTGAATCTCCGCGGATGGATCATTTTTCATATCGACCGCAACTCGTTTTTCGCCAGTTGCGAGATCGCCCGCGACCCGTCGCTTCACGGAAAACCGATCGTCGTGGCGGGAGGTGCAAAAAAAGTGGAGGGGATCGTGCTGCGGCCAGTTATGCGGCGAAACAGCAATTCAAAGCGAAGAGGCGGTAGTGTTCCCGCCTCTTCGCTATTGAGATGTTTTCGTCTTTTTGAATAGAGACCATAATCCCCATTTTGACGGTTTCCCTTCTGCCATCAAAGAGTCTTCTGCATGAAGGATGGCGTCTTCTTGGATCAAAACGGAGGCGGAAGGAAGGGGTGCCGCCGCTTCATAGGTTTTGAAATCTGATTGCTGCCCGTCGGTCGAAATGCTGGATGCCGATGTTGGATCTTGCATCAGCGCCTCTTGGCCATCGGGAGAAACTAGAGATTCCTGATTCTCTGTGATTTCCATGTTCGGATCTGCTTTTTTAGGTCGTTCATCCTCGTTTTTTAACGGGTCCGCCGCTTTAGGGGTGCTTTCAAACTTTACTTCATCTGTCTGTGTAAACAACTGGTGGTCCTTTTTCTGTTCCAGCCTTGAAGCGTCTGAGCGTTTTCCTAGATTTGAAGCAGTATGATCGTTTTGAACGCTGATATTCAATCGATTGTCCTCATCCTCTGCAGGAGAGAATGGGAGCTGGGATGGATGGCGATGGTGGGAAGACGGATGTTCCATTCGAACGCGTTTGATTGGGATCGATTTTTGCGAATATAGATGGGATGCATGCGTTTCTTTGCGTTTCACAGGTGAGACGACAATAGGTTGATTGGTGCCATCCATAAAATCCTGTAATTTCAAAAAACTGTTGGGGAATAACGGTGTTTTTCCCGGTTGCATGTCTGTTGAAAAGGGAATGGCTGATTGGATCGGTAATGTTGCTGGTTCTTTCGATTTCTCATCAGAGGATGCCGTTAACCGCTCCATGAGTTGGGACAGCATCTCCTTCAATTCAATTGTATCGTCATTTGGCGATTCCTTGGGTGGGTCATTCCGCGATCGGGTTAAGTCGGCGATTTGGTTCGAGAGATGTTTGATCTCACTGGCAAAACTCGTGACCTTTTCCATCATCAACTCCAGCTCCATTTGTTGGGTGAAAATATGTTTTTGCAGCGTCAAGGAGTCTTTTTGTCGTTCGATCTCGATTTTGGATAGTTTGTCTTGGATTTGTTGCATTTGCTTCGTAAACACTCCGATGTCTTTTTCCAATGCTTCAATTTTCGGGATGTTGCTTACATTGTTTTGCAGGTTGGAAACATCTTTGGCCATTTTCTCTATTTGTCCCTTCATCGTATTGTAATCTTTTTCTAGTCGCTCTAGCCAAGATGCCCATGAATCGATCGATTCGTTCATAAACGAAAGGGTCCCGTCCTTTCGCACTTGATGTTGTTCTTTTGTTTTTTTTCGTTCTTCATTCCATTTTGTTTCCTTTTGTTGAAACGCCTTCAATGTCTCGTCTAAAGACTGGATGTGTTTTTGATTGGCTTCCGCTTGTTCTTGCCAGTAGGCGCATTCTGTTTTCCATTGCTCCGTCTCCTGTCGCAACAATTCCTTTTCTTCCTTCATTGTTTTCAATGTTTCCGATAAGCGCTCAATCTCACTCGTTTGCGCGGATAGCATCTCTTCATAACGGCGGCATTGTTCGATGAGTTCATCATGCTTCGCCTGGAGTTCATCCTTTTCCATGTGAAGACGCTCCCATTCTTCTTGAGAGCCTAATGAAGCGAGCAGTGCTTTGTATTTGTCCAATTCTGATTTCAGGTGGATGATTTTCTGCTGCAATTGGGTGGTTTTTTGCTCCTTGCTCATGTCCATCACCTTTTTCCGCATGTCATGGTAGCCATTATATGCAGACATCGAAAAATGGGTGCCCTGCTTGCTCATGCATGAGTCATATCATTTTTGTTTTCAAAAATGAATAAAAATAGTTGTTTTTACTATAACTTGTATTTATCCCCATCATACTATAGAGTAGCCTGACAAAAATTCATGAAAGAAAGGATTGGTTCTATGCCTATCAATTTAGAGCAATTTGCTCAACAATTTGATCCAGAGTGCATTCAAGTGTGCAAAGTCTATGACTGGACGACACACGTTGTACAGCTGGCGCAAGACATCACATTCACATTCCCAGCTGGTTCTTTAGATGGAGTCACGGTTTCCCAAGTCAGCTGTTCGGTCACATTGTTGGAGTGTGGGGAAGACGCCCCTCGCCGGGATATTGAGTGCACGGTCGGCAATCAAATTGTGACGCTGCAAGCCGTCACCTTAAGCAAAACGATTCAAGTCGTGTTGGAGGTAACGGGAACGAACGCAACGGGCGCTCAAGTAACCGTCGTCAGCAACCCCGCGTTAATCACAACCAGCGAGGAAGTCATCCTTTGCGCTCCAGAAGGCACAACGGTGTGCTGCAATGCTGTGCAAAACACCTTTAATACTTGTCGCGTCGGGGCGTTTACACAAAGCGGAAACAGCATTACCGCCAATATTTCCATCCGTATTTGCCAAAGCATCGTTGTGACGTTTGAAGTCATTTTGGAAGTTGCCGCAAGGTTCTGCCAACCCCGCCCTGAAATCATCTGCGAAGAAGAATGTCCGGTGGATGTCTTTCCGCCGCAATGCCCCGCTGTGTTTCCGGCTATGTAGAAACGAGGTTTCCATTTTATGCGAAAAAAAGAGGAGATGTTCTCCTCTTTTTTTCATACCTATAGAATGCATAGAACACAGAAGGGGGAAGGATGATGGATCGGATTCCAGAGTTGGAACAGAAAATACAAGCGATTGAGCAAGAGCTTCGCATGGTGAAGCAAGTGGTTGCGGAAATCAAACGTTTGCCTCAACAGGTCTTGTCTAATGAAATTTGTGTCGTTTGCTATTTCACGTATTCCTTATTGCTTCCAAAGACAGAGGGGCAGAAAGGGATGATTGCGGGGAACTTCGTGATTCGCAATCTGGGATCTTCTCCTTTAGAACATCCTTACATTTGTCTGCGCGTTTCTCCGAAAGAACACATGGCGTTATCCGCAAAGTTAGGAGGCGGCATTCAATACGATCGCCGTCTCAATCCGCTCGTCATGGAAGCGTGGCAATATATGAATGAGGAGGCCGAGAACATCGCGGAGGAGAAGGGGGAATTTTGGCTAAAGCCGATTCATGTGTCACGCATCGAGCCAGGGCAAACGCTCTCTTTTTCTAATTTCCAATTTCAAGTCGGTATGCGTGAAGTCGCCACCACCTACAAAATGGACGGATTTTTTTTCTGCCAACAGCTGCCTAATGGAGTGCGAGCGTTGAACCATATTGTTGTCCATACTTGACAGCCTGAAGACCTATGCGCCATAAAGCAAAAACAACCGGCTCAGAGGGCAATCGCCTTTCGCTGAGCCGGTTTTGCCGGGTTATACGTTGCGAACAACAAGAGCGTTCAAGGCGCGAGTTTCCGCTGTAATGCCGCTTAGCAAGGTGGATAAAATCCCACCGTTCGTTTCAATGACAATGCGATAGACATGCGTCCCTACGCCCGGTGCGTCGACCCATGTCAAGTTCGGGAAAAGTGTTGTATTCGCGGCGAGTGAGAGTACGGGTAGAAGGGATTCGACATCAAGTGACGCAATTGGGACAAAAGCTCCTCCGTTTGTTGACCGTTCCAGCCGATATGTGATTCCTGTTAAAGTAGCACCGGATAGAAGAGCTAAAACAGCCAGTTCCAACTCGACCATCGAATCAAGCTTGACGCGATCGCCGCTGAGGGTCGTAATCGGCTGCAAACGAAGCACTTCCGTGACGGCAGTTCCGGTCAGAGGAATGGTAATGGGCAAATCCGTTGAAGACTGCGTAAAAAACAATTGGGGAAACAATCCACTATTGCACACACAAACCATTCGTCTATCATCCTTTCATAAATTTTTAGATTTGATACTACTGTATTAAATGATGATGCTACAAAAATGGATTCTGACGAATAACTATTTTTTTAAAAAATGAGAGAGAAACCTATAATCAAGGGTCATTGCTTTGATCCAGAAAATTCGATCAAAAATATTGTTTTTCCTTTACAAATAAATATTAATTTATTATAATTCTAATGTACTAATCATTATCAATTGTAGAAAGGGGAAGAAATAATGGGGAACCAACAAAATGCTTCCAAATGCCCGTATCACGGCAGCGTCACAAGCTACAACTCAAACCGAACAACCAATAAAGACTGGTGGCCGAACCAGCTGAACTTAAGCATTCTCCATCAACACGACCGAAAAACGAATCCTCATGATGAAGAGTTCAATTATGCTGAGGAGTTTCAAAAACTCGACTATTGGGCGCTCAAAGAAGATTTGCGCAAACTGATGACCGAAAGCCAAGACTGGTGGCCGGCCGATTATGGCCATTACGGTCCGCTGTTCATCCGCATGGCGTGGCATTCGGCGGGGACGTACCGCATCGGCGACGGCCGCGGCGGCGCTTCGACCGGCACACAGCGCTTTGCCCCGTTAAACAGCTGGCCGGACAACGCCAACTTGGATAAAGCGCGGCGGCTATTGTGGCCGATCAAGAAAAAGTATGGAAACAAAATTTCTTGGGCTGACTTGATGATCCTTGCCGGCAACGTCGCCATCGAATCGATGGGCGGCAAAACGATCGGCTTTGGCGGCGGCCGAGAAGACGTATGGCATCCGGAAGAAGACATTTATTGGGGCGCGGAAAAAGAATGGCTCGCTTCAGAACGTTACAGCGGGGATCGCGAACTTGAAAATCCGCTCGCCGCGGTGCAAATGGGGCTCATTTACGTCAACCCGGAAGGCCCTGACGGCAAGCCGGATCCGAAAGCGGCGGCGCGTGACATTCGCGAAACATTCCGCCGTATGGGAATGACCGACGAAGAAACCGTCGCTTTAATTGCGGGTGGCCACACGTTCGGCAAAGCGCACGGCGCAGGCCCTGCTTCACACGTCGGTCCAGAGCCGGAAGCCGCCCCGATTGAAGCGCAAGGATTGGGATGGATCAGCTCGTACGGAAAAGGAAAAGGCCGCGATACGATCACAAGCGGCATCGAAGGTGCGTGGACGCCGACGCCGACGAAGTGGGACATGTCGTATTTCGATATGCTGTTTGGCTATGACTGGTGGCTGACGAAAAGTCCGTCTGGGGCATGGCAATGGATGGCGGTTGATCCAAAAGAGGAGCATCTTGCGCCAGATGTCGAAGATCCGTCGAAAAAAGTGCCGACGATGATGATGACGACCGACTTGGCGCTTCGCTTTGATCCGGAATTCGAAAAAATCGCCCGCCGTTTCTATGAAAATCCTGAAGAGTTTGCGGATGCGTTCGCCCGTGCCTGGTTCAAACTGACGCATCGCGATATGGGGCCGAAAACGAGATACTTAGGTCCGGAAGTGCCGAAAGAAGACTTCATCTGGCAAGACCCGATTCCGACGGTCGACTATGAATTGACCGATGCCGAAATTGAAGAAATCAAAGCGAAAATTTTGAACTCGGGCCTGACCGTCAGCGAACTCGTCAAAACCGCTTGGGCCTCAGCCAGCACGTTCCGTAACTCCGATAAACGAGGCGGAGCCAACGGCGCCCGCATCCGCCTTGCGCCGCAAAAAGATTGGGAAGTGAACGAACCAGAGCGGCTCGCCAAAGTGCTTTCGGTGTATGAAGACATCCAGCGCGAGTTGCCGAAAAAAGTAAGCCTCGCCGATCTCATCGTCCTTGGTGGCAGCGCCGCGGTCGAAAAGGCGGCGCGCGACGCCGGCTTTGATGTCAAAGTGCCGTTCATTCCAGGACGGGGTGATGCGACGCAAGAGCAAACCGATGTCGAGAGCTTCTCGGTGCTCGAACCGTTCGCCGATGGGTTCCGCAACTATCAAAAGAAAGAGTACAGCGTCGGTCCGGAAGAATTGCTTATCGACAAAGCGCAGCTTCTAGGGTTGACCGCACCTGAGATGACCGTGCTCATCGGCGGTCTGCGGGTATTGGGCGCGAACTATCGCGATCTCCCGCACGGAGTTTTCACTGATCGCGTCGGGGTGCTGACGAACGACTTCTTTGTCAACTTAGTCGACATGAACTATGAATGGGTGCCGACAGACAGCGGCATTTATGAAATCCGCGACCGGAAAACGGGCGAAGTGCGGTGGACGGCCACCCGGGTTGACCTTATTTTCGGAGCCAACTCGATCCTTCGTTCGTACGCTGAATTTTACGCCCAAGACGACAACCGCGAAAAATTCGTCCGCGACTTTATCAACGCATGGGTGAAAGTGATGAACGCCGACCGCTTTGACATTCATTTGAAACAAGCCAAAGAGTCGGTCACAGTTTAACCAGCAAAAAAAGCAGCTTGTCCGTTTAAGGGGCAAGCTGCTTTTTTATATTCATATCCAGGGATTCTTTCTTAGACTTGTTGTGGATCAAAAGGGAAAGATTCGTTGAAAGGAAACTAGAGCGCTCAATTACCTGTTTTTATGCTTATGTGTCAGAGATTTGCAGAGAGAAAAGAGCCTTCGGAGAATCTTTGAGAATAGTATGTATTTTATTGACAAATTATGTGTTTTTCAGTATGATTGCGGCAGAATCAAATCAAGATCAAATAGCATAGGGAAAGGGACAGGACAAACGTTCACGTCAAAATAAAAAGATAGCTCAGCCCTGCCCAACGGTGGCGGGGAAAAGCTATCCTTCCGTACGTTGAGATGTTATCAGCCCTGCCCAGCGGCGGCGGGGAAAACAACACCTTCTTTTTATGATTGTAAGGTATAAACGTGTTTTAGTCAACACAAAATGAATTTATGTATGGAAAGTAAAGGAGTTTACTTTAAATATGCACTACTTAATCTATTTTGATGAGAGCAATAAACTCGACCAGTTTAACGCTGACTATTCTTACTATGGGGCTTACGGAGGAACCGATGCCGCAATGGCAAGGGTTGTTAAGCAAGTTCGAAACATTTTTAAACAGTGTAATTCTTTTAGTGAACTTCATTTTCGAGAGTATACGAAAGACAACCTTGTCAAAAAATATTTTCAAACTCTTCATACGGTTATTAATGAGAATGTACAGATTAATATTCTAACCGTTAATAATAGGGATGCTTTGTATGCGGCACAGAAAATCGGATTAACGGCGACTGAACTAAGAAACTTATTCTATATCAAAATACCGGAAAGATTATTTTATGGAATGACTCGGGATTTATCAAGTCAAGAATCTGGAACGATTAAGGTGAAGATTAAGGTAGACCAGAATGATGAGTATGATAAGCTTTTTCTTGAAACGAAAATCATTGAACAGATGAATGCACATTCGGCTTATCGCAATAAAAATTACCGCGTTGTTAATGTCCTTTCTCAAAACTCTGTTAAATCAATACCTTTGCAAATAGTGGATACATTTATGGGGATGGTTATATTTTTGTTGGAACAAAATTATCTTGAATCGTCCAATACTGCCAAGATAAAAAGTGATTTAATATACCGGTTCCTTATTGAAGGAAATAACTTAATGAAGTTTCAACAGCAAATCAAACTATATAAATGGACGGGACACGAAGAACTCACCTTTGTCAATATCAGCGACTATGTATCACCTTTTATGGCTTATAAAGCAGCATATGATTCACAAGAAATAATACGAATTCAAAAGATCATGGTTGAGAATCCAGCGATGCCTCTAAAAGAGCTTAGACTCAAGACAGGCTATCCGAATACCATGAAGAACACACTGATCGGATACAAGGATCAGATTGAAGGGCGGGGTAGGAATTATTCTATTTTATGATTCTCTTAGTTAGTTTTTTATCAATAAATATGAATCTTTGACACACAAAGAAAAGAAGGAGTTTTCCCATCATGGACGTTCGAATTCGGGCCATTTATGAAACCCGAGTTCGGCAGTCATGGCCGGCTGCATCTGTAAAATAGATCTGGAAAGGAGCGCCCGATGAGGATACGCAAATGTGCTAGAGCAGTGATCATCAATGAGCGAAACGAAATTCTTCTTCAGCAATTTGAATTTCGGGACGTGGCAGGAAACAAAGCGTTATGGGTTACTCCAGGAGGGGGCATTGAAGAAAACGAGACCCCAGCTGAAGCTTTAAAAAGGGAATTATACGAAGAACTAGGCATAGTGGTTGATCTTCTCGGTGAGCCCATATTCCAACTGGATGTATGGATTGAAGGAAAACAAGGTTCTTTTATTAGCCGGGAAATTTATTATCAAATCACGATCCAATCCGATACGGTGTTGTCTATCGAACATATGACAAAGAACGAAAAAGACACACTGAAAGGACTCAAATGATGGAGCAAAGACGAATTGCAGAAAATCGACAACTTTGCGCCTCGTGAAATATTGAACTACATATAGTTTTCTGCTTTTCACTGCGCTGCGGTTGCAAGCGAGTCGAGGGGGGAGTAGAGGGAATCGTGACGTTCCTTTCTCTCTTTTTCCCATCTTAAGTTAACATAATATAAATTATAAGAAGTTATGAAAGAGTCTGTTTCGATAACAAGTAATCTCATAATAGTGAGACAAAACAAAAAAACGCCCATCGACACGCCCACCTAAAATAAAATAAAATAAAAACGCGCAGCCTCTTGATTCTCATTCAAGAAGCTGCACGTTACCCACTGCGCGTCGGCAGCTGCAGGGACCGCATGATCTCATCCTTTTTCGTTTAGGCAATATCCGTTTGACGATAGCGGACGCCTTTATACCGAACGCGAACTGGCACGCCTTTTTCTTGCTTATGCTTCACCAGAAGCCGTTGGGCTTTTGAAAAGGCTTCCATCATCCCAGATGCCGGAATGGCCTCTTCCCACACAATCGTTTTCCCTTGGACTGTGTAGAAGGAAAAGACATACTGTTTCACCGTCTTCACCTCCCTATTATTATTATAATCAAAGACTGTTTTTCCTAAACACAAAAACTGTTACAATTATGTTAACATTTTCTCTTCGGCCTTTCCGCAACCAATAAAGGTGTTCCAATCCTTCCTAAAAGAGATCGGAACACCTTTTTCTTTTTGCGCATATGTGGCTGTTGAACCTTGCGGGTTGTGATGATCTTGCCGGTTAGTGCCGCAATCCGTTTTGTTCCCAATATTTTAGGTATGGATACGGATTGATCGCATTCCAGTTCGCATCATACAGGCCAACGTGCAAGTGCGGGGCGAATTTTCCAGTCGTGCCGACCGGACCGTAGCCAGAGTCGCCGACAAAGCCGACGAGCTGTCCTTTCACGACAGCTTGTCCTTCCGACAGATTCGCCGCATATCCTTGCAAGTGGGCATAATAGAGAAACAGCCCGGCCTTTGTCCGAATGGTCAGCCGCCAGCCACCGAGTTCACTCCACCCATACCGAACGACCGTGCCGTCCACAGCGGCGGCATCATGATTCCATGCCGGTTTGTTGCTTGTATTGTTTGACAGCCGCTTTATAGTCGGCTTGAATGGCATCTTTGTCTCGTCCGAGCCGAACGCTTAAAAAGTCGAGCACGGCTGCATCATGGGCAAGGCCAGCGGCAAACTGCCGCTTCAGCCAGCGTTCGCCGGCGATTTCCTCTGGGAACGTATGGGTCTCTCCCCCATCGGCATACACGCTCCAACCTTGAGCGGTTTTGCGACTCAGCCACCATTGTCCATGATGATTGGTCCAAAACACTCCTTCGGCCTCGTCTTTTTTGTTCAATTGGTTTTGTTCCGCATCACCGTATACCGGCAGAAGCGGGAACGTCTCGACGACAAACAGCGGAAATGTTGTATCATCGATCAAACAGCCGGACGCCTTGGGATGGCCGCCGCCACCGAATTGCTGGGCAAACTCAGCGACGTTGACGTCATCATGAATGGTGCGAAAGCCAATATGTTTCGTCCCCATGTTGACTAAAGCGATCAAGTCAAGATGAGGATAACGCTTGGATAACGCATTGCCCAATTCCGACAAATGGCGCTCGGCAAAGACGACGCCGATGCAATAGTCACCAAGCCAGCGCTGAACAAGCTGTTTTTGCTTTTGCCGAATGTAACGCTGAATTTTCTTCTCTTCCATATCGAGAAGCAGCTCTTCCGTCTCGGTCAAGGAGAACGGTTCTCTGGAGGAGAGCCGCTCGCTCATCGTCTCCCAAAAGCCGTCAAGCCCGAAAATCGTCAACAAATCATTCAGCCGCTTCGCTTGCAAATTCCCATTCTCTTCCCATTCCCACGTGTCGTATTGGCGGACGAGCTCGACGAACCCATCTAGCGTTTCATTAGGTGCGAGTTTTCCCTCGCGGACGAGATAGTCGTAAAAGAGCGAGGTGGCGCACGTCTTTTTGCCATCATCCCTCACCGGCACCACCTGTCCCCACGGGTAGTCATTGAAATGAAGCGCCGTCACGTGGTGGTCGATCACTTGCACATGGCCGCCGCGCGCCGCCCGTTCAGCGAGTTGCTGTTCCACTTCCTTGCCGACGGCCAAGTCGGTGATAAACAACATGGCGCCGTTGGCCTCGTCGCTTTGCAAGAATTGGACGACCCGTTCATCCAAATTGCGATAGGAACAAAACGAAATGTTCACCTCGGCAAACGCCAGCTTCGCGAGCAATCCGCAGCCGATGCCGTCTAGATCGCTGTCAGTGAATAATTTGATCATGGGGTCCCACCTTTTTGTCACAAACTTTTTTGCAACCACGTTTTCAAGAGCGGCAACAGCCGATCCGGCAACGCGCTCACATGCGGAACAAAGACGCGGAAACGACCATAGATGTTTTCAATCGTCCGCCGCGTTGACTCATCGTCGGCCCCGTGGCCTAAAAAGAGATTGACGACCTCAATGCCGCGGCGGCGCGCTTCGGCGACTGCTTCGTGCGTATCGATGATGCCGTTTTGTTCATATCCGTACGCGGCGGGTTCGCCGTCAGAGAAGACAAGCAGCACTTTTTGTGCTTCCGGGCGCTTGAGAAGCTGTTCGGTCATCCAGCGAATCGCCAATCCATCGCGATTATCTTCATGCGGCTCGAGCTGCAGGATCGCCGGGCCGCTCGACGGCTCAAGCGAGCGATGGAATGAGACCGCCATCTGCAAATAGTTCGGCTGACGCGAAGCGGTTGCTTCGTTCGCATCTTCCCAAAATCCGACAATTTGGTGCGGCACGCGCAACGTTTTCAGCACCTCATGGCAAAGAACGAGCCCGGTTTTCGTCTCTTCCATTTTGTCATGCATCGAAGCCGAGCAATCGACAAGCAGGCCGAAGACCGCATCAAACCGCCGCGTCGGCTCGCCTTTTTTGTAAAACAAGCGCGGCCGCTCATCAGTGAAAAACGACACCAATTGTTTGCGCAGCCGACCGACGGGCAAGTTCGTGCGCCAAGCGGAGCGCTGGTGTTCAAGCCATTGTTCCATGATGCGCACAAGCCGTTTTCGATACGGCGCCACCGCCGCCTGTTTGGCGCGGTATTGCTCAAGATGCGCGAGGTTTGGCGACGAAGGAAGAAGCACAAGATCGGCTTGGCGGTTGGCCTCGCCATACGGCGCACTGTTTCCAGCCGGCGGCTGTTCGCTGAAGGATGCTTGCGCTTCCAGGCCATACTCGTTTCGCGCCGTCGGCCGAGACGTTCCTTTCACGACGGCCAGCGCCTGATCGCCGTCTTCACCCGGCCTCGCCTCATCGCTGATGATCTCGGTGCGGCTGCCTCGTTCGAGCTCAAAGCGGAGAAAGCTTCCACCCGCTCGGCTCGTTTCCCGATGCCACGTTGGCAGCACTTGCCGCTTGGCCTCTCCATCCGCCTCTTGAAGGGTATCGCGGTTTTCCAATGGGTTGGTCCGTTTGAGATCTTGAAGCGTCATCGTGTTCTCGTCCGCATCATCCTCAACGATTGGCAGCGATGTATAGGCATTGACCATATCATGAGGCAGCACGTCCTCCATCAGTTCCACAACGGCGAACGCCCAGTCCGCCACCTCGGCTGTCGAGGAAGCATCAAAAAATTGCGGCCATAACGTTTCAAGGCGCGCCTGCACCGCTTCATCCACCATCGGAGCCAGCGGCGCATCATCAAGCGGCGAATCGGCCGTGAGCCGCAAATACATCCCCGCCAAAAACTGATCCGCCCAAGCACCGCGCGTCCTGTTTGCTTGCCATTGCTGAGTGAAGTAGCGGCGGTACATGCGGCGGCGCGTGTGGAACCATCGCTTCATCCCGGGGCGTTCCCGCTCGCAGACGGCTTCCAAGCGAAGATCTTCAGCGAATGTAAACAGTTGTTTGGAAAGCTTGGAGAGCGGCCGGGATTCCACCGCATGTCGGAAGGCGCGAACCGCCAATGGATCGGTATGCCGCCGCGTGCCGATGATGCGCAAGCCGACGTCGCTTTTCATCGCCGTTTCCCGCTCCAATGGTGGATACCCATCCCAAAAATGGCTGACGTAAACGACCGGCTTGACAGAATGCACGCCGGAATGGGCGGCGAACTGGATGGCAACGTCGCGGCGGCGCATGAGCGTTTGGGCGAGGTCAGACAGCTGCATGACCAAACTCGAGTCGACCGTTCGGTCATTGAACATCATAAACCGCTCCATGCCGAGCCTCCTATTCGTCAAACCACGTTTCAGCGATGTTGCGCACTGCGACCTGTTCCCGTTCATCGTCGAGCTTATCGACGATGCTTCGTTCAATGGCCCGCAATGGCGGCATGTACGCCGCCAAATCGCACGCATCCACCAAAGCGCGCACCGAAGCCGCTTCCTCGGCGATTTGTCCGTTTCGCACCTGCACAAGCAGATCAGCCGACAGGGCGACGAAACGATCGATCAACGTTTCATCCGTTAATGTAGTTTGCGCCAACAATACCGATTTTAATGTTTCTCCTTGCACATACGGCACATTGATGACGACAAACCGGTTTTTGAGCGCCTCATTGAGCGGTACGGTGCCAATATAGCCTTCATTGATCGCGGCGATGACGCCAAATGTCGGTTTCGCCTGTACGATATCGCCAGTCAGCGGATTGGTGAGCCGACGTCGGTAGTCAAGGACGCTGTTTAAAATCGGCAGCGTCTCTGGTTTCGCCATATTAATTTCGTCAATGTATAGCAAATGCCCTTTTGTCATCGCCTGGATGACGGGTCCGGGCACGTACTCGATTACCGCCTGGCTGTTTTGGTGCACGATCGTCTTAAAACCGAGCAATGCTTCGGCGTCTAAGTCCACGGAACAGTTGATGCTGTGCATCGGTTGACCAAACAAAGCGGACAACGTTTCAGCAAGCCGCGTTTTTCCCGATCCGGTTGGTCCTTTTAAGAGCACGTTTTTCCCAAGCGCGAGCGCAATGGCGGCATCGTGCACGATCGCCTCATCTGCCGCCTTGTACCCGCCCGCTCCAATCAACGCGCGATCCGGATCGCGGCGGAACAGTTCTTTTCGCTTTTCCATTTCTTTCGTGACCGTCAACGGCCATGTTCCCATCTTCTGACTTCCTCTCTGTGGCGATCTTCCCCTCTCATTCTACTAGATCGCCCGGCAGGACGCAAAACAAAAGAATTAGACCATAAATATATTATGTAAATTTAACAAAGAAAAAACGAGGCGCTCTCAACCGAAGTTGTCCTCAATCGCCTTGCGAATGAGCGCCGCGCACCGATCAAGTTCCGCCTTGAGCTGGCGTTTGTACAGCTTCGCCTTTTCCTGTCCGCCCTCGGCGAACCGATAGTAGACGACTTCTTGGTACTTCATTCCCTCTTTTTTCTGCTTCACTTGCTTTAAAATGCCGTCTTCAATCAAATCGTGCAGCGCCTTATACACTTCGGAGTGGTTCGGCCGGTAGCCAAACGGCTTGAACTCTTGGCGCAATACATCAAGCAGCTTCAGTCCGTACAGCCGCTCCTGTTCGGTGAGCGTAATCAAATACAATTTTAAAAACGCACGTTGTTTTAACAGAAAACCGCTGGGCGTCCGTTTTTCTCCCATAGGCTTTTTCCCTCCTTCCCTACGGATGAAATTTCGCTCTTTGGGCGGCGAAATCCTGCTTGTCTTCATTATATCAAGCGGGAAAGGAAAAATCCTCTCCCGCTTGGTTTCAATAAAACACGATCGTTTTATTTCCGTGGATGATGACCCGGTCTTCCAAATGCCACCGAAGCGCCCGGGCGAGCACCGTTTTTTCAATCAGTCGGCCGATCCGCTTTAAGTCGTCCGGATGGTGGCGGTGATCCACGCGGGCGACGTCCTGCTCAATGATCGGCCCTTCATCCAAATCGTCGGTGACGTAGTGCGATGTGGCGCCGATCAATTTGACGCCGCGCTCATACGCCCGCTCATACGGACGCGCGCCGATAAAGGCGGGCAAAAATGAGTGGTGGATGTTGATGATCCGTCCCGGGAATTCAGCCACAAACGCCGGCGACAAAATTTGCATGTAGCGGGCAAGCACGATCGTGTCGATCTGATACTCACGAAGCAGACGAATTTGTTCGGCTTCGGCGTCCGCTTTCGTTTCTTTCGTCACCGGAATATGCACATACGGGATGCCAAACGACTCGACCGTCTCGCGCAAGTCGGGGTGGTTGCTGATGACAAGGGCGATGTCGGCGATCAGCTCTCCCGCCTGCCATTGCCAAAGAAGTTCAAGCAGACAATGCTCGGCTTTGGAGACCAAAATCGCGATTCGCCGAATATCGTTGTGCAGCCGAAGCTGCCAACGCATCTGAAATTCAGCCGCGATCGGGGCGAACGCCGCTTCGATCTCTTCTTTTCGCTCGGCGATGTTCGGACAGTCGAACTCCAAGCGGAGAAAAAACGTCCCTCCCTCAGGGTCAGTCGAGTATTGGCTCGATTCCACGATATTCGCCCCTTGTTCGTACAGAAACGACGTCACCGCCGCGACGATGCCCGGGCGATCTGGGCAGGAAATAAGGATTCGAGCGCGCTGCTCGTAACCTTGCAAAAATGATTGCCAGCGATGTTGGCGAAATGTCGTCATGCGTTGTCTCTCCCTTTTCTTGCTTTTCCTTGCCATTCATCATACAAAAAATTCATGAGCTTGCCAACAGGGAGATAACAAAAGAGCGTGTCCCAAAAGGATCAGGACACCCTTTCTTATTGCCGTATATAGGTATAAGATAATCATTAAGAAACAATATGTTGTGTTTTGTTAAGGAAAATGACCCTTTTGGGTCAGCTCCTTGGCAAGCGAAAAACCTCTCTCAGTCTTTCGTCAAATCGCCGGCCGGGCCGAAAAATTCGTAATGGATGTGCTCCTCTGACACGCCCCATTGTTTTAGAGCGCGATAGACGGTTTTCATAAACGGCACCGGGCCGCAGAAATAAAAGTCTGCGTCTTTCGTCGGGATCACGGATTGCATCCATGCAAGGTCAATCCGCCCTTCTTTGCCAAAATGCGGATGGCGGCGGTCCTCGTCGGACGGCGACTCATAACAAATATGATACGAAAATGACGGGCGTTCCGCCAACATCTGAAGCTCCTCGTCAAATGCGTGTACGCGGCCATTCAAAGCAGCATGCAAAAACGTCGCTGGGCGGGCCGGTTGGCGGATGGCCAACGTATGCGCCATGCTCAAAAGCGGAGTGATGCCGACGCCGCCGCTGATGAACACAACCGGCGTCGTTTTGGACAAATCAAGCGTAAAATCGCCGGCTGGAGCGCTAAGATCGAGCACATCGCCCTCTTGGACATGATCATGCAAATAGTTGGAAACCATGCCGGCCGGCTTGTCCTCTGTAGCTGCTTCCCGTTTGACGCTGATGCGGTAATACCCTTTTCCAGGTGCATCCGATAAGCTGTATTGGCGAATATGCGTATACGTCTCGCCCGGAATCGACAGTTTGACGCTGACGTATTGGCCCGGCCAATAATCACTGATGGCCTTGCCGTCTTCCGGCTTCAAATAAAACGAAGTAATGACGCCGCTTTCTTTCACCTTTTTCACGACGACAAATCGCCGAAAGTCACGCCAGCCTCCATGTTTGGCCGCTGCCTCATCGTAGAGCTCTTTTTCCACTTGAATGAAAACGGACGCAATGGCTTCATATGCTTCCGCCCAAGCCGTGATCACTTCGTCGGTGGCGGCGTCGCCGAGCACGTCTTTGATCGCCAGCAACAAATGCTTTCCGACGATCGGGTATTGTTCTGGTTTGATTCCTAAGCTGCGGTGTTTATGGCCGATTTGCCGCACAACCGGCAAAATCGCATCAAGCTGGTCGATATAGCGCGCTGCCGCATACACGGCTGCGGCCAAGGCGCGTTGCTGCCGCCCTTGCTTTTGGTTGGCGTGGTTGAAAATATGGAGCAGCTCCGGATGGTTGGAAAACATGAGTTCATAAAACCGTTTCGTAATTTGTTCACCATGTGTTTCCAAGACAGGAACCGTTGATTTTACCATTTCAATCGTTTTTGGATGCAATTTCGTTGTCGTTGTCATGATTTCATCCCCTTAAAAAACATGTATTTTTAATACATCTTTTATTCAATCATGAGCACTACGAAAAAGCAATATTTCAAATACATCTTTAATAAATTGTTCACAATTCTCCGTTCGAATCAGGTGTGGTACAATGGGATCAAGAATGCCGCTTAAAGGTTGTGAATCACGGTGCAGTTGACGAACTATACGGAATACGCCTTGCGCGTCCTCTTGTTTTTAGGCGCGCTTGATGAAGAAGAAAAAACAAACATCAAAGACATTGCCGCTGCCTTTTCCATTTCAGAGCATCATTTAAGCAAAATCGTCCATGAGCTTGGCAAACTCGGCTACATTGAAACGATCCGTGGGCGCAACGGTGGAATCCGCCTGGCGAAACGCCCCGAGGAGATTGTCATCGGCGCGGTTGTTCGCGAAACGGAGGAAAACTTATCGCTTGTCGAGTGTTTTGCCGCCCATGGCAATGAGTGCGTCTTAACGCCGGTATGTCGGCTTCGCTTCGCACTTCACGAGGCGTTAGAGGCGTTTTTGCGTGTGCTGGATGCGTATACGCTCGCCGACTTGCTTGAAGACCGAGCGTCGCTTCGTTCTTTATTGAAAGAGCGGCGCGGTTGAGAAAACTTTCTGGCTATAAGCTGGAGAGTTTTTTGGCGTTTGGCAGGCACACGATCACCAAGCATCGCGCTACGGAAGGAAGACGCGGGATGATGCGAAACCGATGGCGGCCTTGGCGGCGATTGGCACCTTGGCGCTCGGCCTTTGCGCGGGATGTGGCGGCAAGAACGATCATCAATTGGAAAAAAGAAACCAGTCGTCAAACATGGGCGGCGGGATGAATACGTCCGTCCGGCACCGGCCGATCACATCCCCTTTGTTTGCCACAAGACGAAGAATATATTAAGATTAGAAAGGTGTGAAAACATCTGCATGACTAAAGGAGGTCACAATGAAACACGAAAGAAACGCTTTGCCACCTTACTTGCATATGGACAATGGAGAGCTTTGGCTCACCGAAGATGATCGCGACAACTTAAAAATCAGCTATCGAATCAAAGAGGTGATTTTTGCCGAGCCGTCCGAGTACCAGCATGTGATGATTTTGGATTCGTACGATTTTGGCCGCATGCTCGTACTCGATGGCGTCGTGCAAACGACCTCGATTGACGGCCATATTTATAACGAAATGATTTCGCACGTGCCGCTGCAGTTTCATCCGGAAGCGAAGCGGGTGCTCATCATCGGCGGCGGCGACTGCGGCGCAGCTCGTGAGACGGCGAAATACGCTCATCTTGAAGCCATCGACATGGTGGAAATCGACGAAAAAGTCGTCCGGGCGTGCAAAGAGCATTTGCCAGCTGTCTCCGGCAACTTATCGGATCCGCGCGTGCGGTTTGTTTATGATGATGGCGTCGTGTTTGTGCAAGGGAAGGAAAGCGTCTACGACGTCATTATGATCGATTCATCTGACCCTGTCGGCCCGGCGGAAGCCTTGTTTTCACCGGAGTTTTACGCCAACGTCCATCGCGCCTTGAAAGCGGACGGGCTGATGGTCTGCCAAAGCCAGTCGCCGATTTTCCACTTGGATATTTTGAAACGGACGTACCGCAACATTCGCGAACTGTTCCCGCATGTGCTTGTGTACACCGCTGTGGTGCCGACGTATCCAGGCGGATTGTGGAGCTTTACGATCGGCTCGAAACGGCCGCTCGTTTTCCCGGCGCAAACAACCATTCCAAACGACACGAAATACGTCAATGATGCGGTCTTTCGTCAATGTTTCGCCTTGCCCGAGTTTTTGCGTTCGGCGCTTGAGGTGGAATAACCGCTTGGCATCAAAAAAGCTGTCCCCCACAAAGCCGGGACAGCTTTTTCGTGTTCTTGAGTCCGTTCTGTTTTATGGAGCAGGTGGGTTGTGAGACAATGCCCGCTTGGCAAGCCATTGAAACGTCAAGTCATCCGCCGGCGGGTTGTAGAGTCCAGCGCGGACGTCACGGTAATGCCGCTGGAGCGGGTTGTCAGCAAACAAGCTTTGTCCGCCGACAATGCGCATCGCCCAATCGACGACTTCAAGCGCGGTATTGGTGGCGACCAATTTGGCTGTTGCCAACTCCTCTTTCATTTCCATCCGTTTTTCCGGATAGCGATCCCATAAATCGGCGACCGCGTACAGGAAATGGCGCGCATGGGTGAGGCGCCATTCCATTTCCGCGATTTTCCGCTGCACTTCTGGCGTCGAGGCGATTGGGTGAGGCAGGGTATTAGGCTGGTACGTCTTGGCAAAGCGAAGCGCCTCATTGCGCGCCGCAATGGCGATGCCTAAGTAACAAGCCGGCACGTGCAACAGCCATCCTTGCGCCGGAGCGGCTTCATTCGCTTCTCCGAGCGTCTCGACGAGCGCCTCTTGGTCGACTTCGACCTCTTCAAGAACAAGATCATCGCTGCGCGTCGCCCGCATGCCAAGCGTGTTCCACGTCGGCTCGATGCGGATGCCTGAAGCAGACATCGGCACGAGAAATTCACCGACCCGACCGTCTTCCATCGTGGCGGAAATCAATACGTAATCGAGCGCAGGGGCTAACGATGCAAATGTCTTTCGCCCTCGAAGCACAAAGCGGCCATGGCGAAAGACGGCCGTCGTTTCCGGTTTACCGCCGCGCGCCGGGCTGCCAGTTGTCCGTTCAGAGTGGGCGCTGTTGATGAGCGCGTGGCGGCAAACGACTTCTTTCGCCAAATGAGTGAGCACCGATTCTGGCCAGCGGCGAAGCAAAAATAAACGCATGAGAATGCTTGCGTGCCAGCCGAACGCCAAGGCGGTTGCCCCAGAGCCTTGGGCGATCGTTTCTTGCACGAGCACGAGCTCATAAAGCGACGCCCCTTGGCCGCCGTATTCAGTTGGGACGGTCAAGGAAAGGAATCCAGCCTCTTTTAAATCGGCAAAATCGGCAAATGGAAACGTTGCCTGTTCGTCATCATGCGCCGCCCTTTCCGCAAACCGTTCCGCAAGGCGACGCGCTTGGTTGTACAATTGTTGCTCCCGATCGGTTCGCACAAGCAAATGGTACAATTCGTTCATCGGTTCTCCCCTTCTTTTGGTCAAGATGCCTTTATTGTACCGAGTTCTGGCTAGGACTGAAAACAAAAACGCATGAAAAAATGACCGTCCTTGCTCTCGGAAGCTTAAAAGAGAAAGAAATGCCGAATGTACCGATCATCGTCACGGTGGACGAACTCATTTTTCCCAGCATCGTACTCGTATTCCTCCTGCCAGCGGCGGCCATAGCGGGCGATTTGACGGATGGCGTGGATGATCGCATACACTTCTTCGTTCGTCATCGTAGGATGGAGCGACAGACGCACCCATCCTGGTTTGGCGAGAGGATTGCCGTTTTTGACTTCTTGAAGCAACATAGCGGATTGTTCCTTGTCGATGCCAAGCAAATAGTGGCCGTATGGTCCGGCGCAGGAACAGCCGCCGCGTGCTTGAATGCCGAAGCGGTCATTCAGCAGTTTGACAACAAGATTGTAATGCAATCCATCTATGACAAATGAGATGATGCCAAGACGGTCGTCCCGATGTCCTTCAAGCACGCGGACGCCGGGAATGCTTTTGAGCGCCGGCAAAAGAAGGGAAACAAGTTCCTTTTCGCGGGCGCGCATCTGTTTTACGTTCATTTGCTCTTTCAGCTGGATGGCCAACGCTGCCTTGATGGTTTGCCAAAACGGCGGTGTTCCGCCATCTTCGCGTTCCTCAATGGCTTGGATGTATTCATAGTTCCCCCACGGGTCAGTCCAGTACACCGTCCCGCCGCCGGGGTGATCCGGAGCGTGCTGATGATAAAGACGGCTGTTAAAGAGAAGCACGCCGGCGCTTCCCGGCCCGCCGAGAAACTTATGGGGGGAGAAATAAATGGCATCAAGCTGCTCCATTGGGTCGTCCGGATGCATATCGATGCGGACGTACGGAGCGGAAGCGGCAAAATCGACAAAGCAAAGGCCGCCATGCTCGTGCATGATTTTCGCCAGCTTATGATATGGGGTTTCCAACCCCGTGACGTTCGAGCAAGCAGTAAAGGCACCGATTTTTTGCGGCCGATCTCGGTAGCGCTCCAGCAGCTCGCGCAAATGGTCAAGATCGACATCCCCGTTCTTGGTCGGCCGGACCGCCACGACTTCCGCGATGGTTTCCACCCATGGCAATAAATTGGAATGGTGCTCCATATGGGTGACAAAGACGACTGGCCGCTCCTCATCATGAAGGGACAAGCGGTGCTTCCATCGTTCCGGTACGCGCAAGCCAAGCAGACGCTGCAGCTTGTTGACGGCGCTTGTGGTCCCGGCGCCTTGCATGATCAAGACGTCGTTTTTCCCGGCATGAACGTGCTGTTTGATGATTTCTTTTGCATAGCGATAGGCAAGCGTCGTTTTCGTTCCGGTTACATTCGATTCCGTATGCGTGTTGCCGACAAATGGACCGAGCTCATGCGTCAGCTTCTCTTCAATCGGCCGGTACAGCCGCCCGCTTGCCGTCCAGTCGGCGTAAATAAGCCGCTGTTTGCCAAACGGCGTAGAAAACGGATGAAAGCGGCCGATCGTTCCATCGCGAAACGGCTGAAAATACGTCTCAAGCTCCCCGCGGCATGTATACACCGCATTGCCGATCACAGCGTGAATGGCCATGTTGATTCCCCCTTTCCGCCATTTCGTCTATTTACAAAGTATGTCGCCTTCGGTGGTTCGGTCCAAAAAACGTGGGAAAGTTGAAAATGAAAAATCCGCCGTACAGGCGGATGGTATTCACTCCCTTTTTTTGCACGATGCCGGCGAAATCGTTTCCCCCACGGACGGCACAAGGTATTCGGCAAGCATGGTCCGCAAGTCATCGGGCAATGGTTCGCTCGTTTGGGTTTGGAAATTGAAATGGACGACCGCTGCCTCTCCAATGGCGATCAGTCTCCCTGTTTCCTCTTCCATGATGCGATGAATGCATTGAAAGCTTTTATTGCCAATCCGGGAGACATTGGTTTCCACGCGCAATCGTCGTCCGAAGAATCCTTGGTTGATAAAATCGCACTTGGTGGAAGCTAAAATAAAATGCCAGTCGTCCGTTCGCCCGCCGTAACGCCATTCATCAAACAGGCGGGTGCGCGCTTCTTCTAAATAAATAAAATAGCTAATGTTGCTTAAATGTCCAAGCGCATCCGTTTCACAAAAGCGTGGGTTGATGGTAATAATGTGCGTCTTCATTTCTCCCTCTTCCTTTCTTTCCTTTTTTTGCCCCTTTCGCCCACAATATTCGTTTGGGTGAGCATGGGGCGTGGCTGAGTTGGATTTGCAGCTACCAACTAGTCAGTATGTTATTTTTATCATACTCTGGTTTGTTCTTGTTTTCAATTGTTGATTTATTGATTATTTAGAACATTTTTTATAATTATAAAATGAGACGGTGAACATCCCAACCTGTTCACCTATTAGGAAGCTTGAAAAGACCGGCCGGCGGCGCGTTCCGCTGGTTCATGGCATCCAAAGCGGCAAAAGAACGTATCCTGCGAGCGACGCGCCGGCGCAAAGGAGAGAGAGGCGCAGTTTATATTTCGCATAGCTCATCAAGTCCATATCCATAATGGCTGCGGTCGTGATCGTCGTATCGCCAAGCGGAGAAGCAAAGGCGCCAAACGTCCCGCTCGCAAACACGGCGCCGACTGTCACTTCGAGCGGCGCTCCGGTCGCATGGGAAAGCGTGACGCCAAGCGGCATCAAAATGCCCCACGTTCCCCATGAAGAACCGATAAAGTAGGATAAAAACGATCCGACCAAAAACACGGCCGCTGGCACGAATGCCCCCGGCAGCCATGTGCCGAACGTCGACGACACGTACTCCGCAAATCCTAGTTCCCCCGCCACCGCCGAGACCGCCCATACGAGAACGAGCATGCCGATCGGCGCCATCATTTCGTTACCTCCAGCAAAAAAATGGTATGTCAGCTCTGAAAGCGATTGTCGACGCCATAAATAAAACGCCATCGACAAAAGGATGGTCACAAACAACGCCAACATCATCGCCCATGTCGCATCGGCCGCGGAAAACGCCTCAATCCAGCGGTTTGCTCCGCGCCGCCGACCGTCATAGACAAAAAAGGCAAACGTCAAGCCGAGCAACAGCGCCAACGGAACGAATAAATGAAGCGGCTCTCCGTTGATCAGCGCCAGCTCCTTGCGCAACCCGAGTCCGTGCAGTTCATTCGTTTCCCCTTCCTCTTTTTTCGCTCGCGGTTTGCCGATCCGGATGTTCAACATCGTCGTCAACACCCCGACGGCCAGAGCGAAAATCGCAAACAAGTTGTACGGCAGGCTGTGCAAAAACACGTCATACGGCGATTCGTGAATGTCGTTTTGCTCAAGCGCCGCGGCGACAACGGAAGTCATAAAGCCGACAAATGCCGTTGCCGCCGGCAAAAGCACGATGATCGGTTCGGTTGAGACATCGATCATGTACGCCATGCGGCGGCGGTCGATGCGAAACTGGCGAAGGACCGCTTTCATCACTGGTCCAAGGAGCATAATGCGAAACATCGGCATAAAAAACGTCACCGGCACCGTCAGCCAAACGAACAACAAAATCCCCCGCTTCGAGCGGATGCGGCCGGAAAGTCTCTCGACAACCCCTTTGATCCCGCCGGTAATTTGCATCATGCCGACAAGAGAGCCGAACAAATATAAGAACGCCGCCACTTTCATATGTTCCGAATCCGTAAGAGCGTGAAGAATGGCGGAAACAGCGCGCTCAATCGCGCCAACAGCCGACCGCTCAAGGCAAAACGCCCCGACGAGCAATCCGGCCACGAGGCCGGGTAAAATTTCTTTCAACCATATTGCCAATGGAATGATGAGCAAAAAAGGCAACAGCGACCACCATGTTCCTTCCACGTCGGCGCCTCCTTCACGTACTGTTGTTACCAAGAAGGATAGCCATAATGTAGGTTTTTTATGATTTTCATTGATGATTTAGAACATAGTTTTACTTATAAAATTTATGTTGCCCGCGCAAACAAAAAAAGCCGCGCTGCAGTTTGCAGCGTGGCCCACACTTCCATCCGCCCCAGACTGGCTCACAAACAACCTGGGGCACAGAAGGCGTTGTCATTTCCGGCGCGCAAAATCGACAAATCGGAACTTGTCGAGCCGGTGACGCGATTCCGTGTATTGAAACAATGCAGCATCGCTTAAATACACGTAGTTTTTGACGACCACGACGCGGTCATCGCCGTTTAAGTCCAAATAGCGGTGATCTTCGTCCGTCGCCCCATCAATGGACATTTCCTTTTTGGCAAAGCTGATGGGCAAATGCAGCTTCGTTTCCAAGTATTCATAGATCGAGTCTTCGCAAATCTCTTTCGTCAATAGCGGCACATGCTTCTTCAAAAAGAAATCCTTATCCAAAATAATCCGCTCTCCGCCGATTTCCCGGACGCGCACGACTTTCCACACTTCGTCTTTGCTTGAGGCGCGCAGCTGCTGCCTGAGCTCGCGATCCGGCTTGATGATCGCCAGTTCATGCACGATCGTCCGCACCGGCTGCTTCATCGTCTGCGCCAGTTCTTTAAAGCTGACCAATCCGGATACGGGAAAGTCATATTTGCCGACGTCAAGGACGATCGATCCTTTTCCTTTCATTTTTTGGATATAGCCGTGCTCGGACAACAAATGGAGCGCTTTGCGAATCGTCTCGCGCGATGTCTCATACCGGGCGGCCAGCTCGTGTTCCGATGGCAGCTTGTCGTACGCCTTCCATTCTCCGCGGCGGATGCGGGAAATGAGGTCATGGTAAATGGTTAAATATTTGTTTTCATGCATAAGAATCACCGCTTGTATTGTATCACGGCCGGCGCAAAAGATAAACAACCGATTCGTACGGGCGCAGCCGCATGCGGCGAAAATCGGCCGGCGCGTCCGAATAATTGGCAAGCAGCAGTTCTCCCGTATAGCCATCGGCTCCCGCTTCTTTCGGCAGCGTGAACGTCGTTTCGACTGGATAAAAATTGTTGACAACAAGTAGCTTTTCTCCATCGCCATGACGCATATAGGCAAAAATATGCGGATCGTCCGCCAGCAGCAGCTCATAGCGGCCGGTTGTAATGATATCATACTGTTTGCGCAGCTCAATCAGCCGCTTATAATGGTAAAAAATCGAGTCCTGATCGGCGAGCGCCTGTTTCACGTTAATGCGCCGGTAGTTGTCGGCGACGCGAATCCACGGCGTCCCGGACGTGAAACCGGCATGCGGGCTGTCGTCCCATTGCATCGGCGTGCGGGAATTGTCGCGCGATTTTCGCTGCAAAATCTCAAGCACTTCCCGCTCGCTTTTGCCTTGCGCTCGCAAAATCCGGTGCATGTTGAGCGACTCGACATCTCGATAGTCGCGAATATCGGTGAATTTCGGATCGGTCATGCCGATTTCTTCGCCTTGGTAAATGTATGGCGTCCCTTGCATCAAATGAATCGTCGTCGCCAACATTTTGGCTGATTCTTTCCAATACGCCCCATCATCGCCATAGCGCGACACGATGCGCGGCTGATCGTGGTTGCACCAAAAGAGCGCATTCCAGCCCCCGCCTTCATACATCCGGACTTGCCATTCGGACAAAATGCGTTTTAAGGCAAAGAAATCAAATGGGGCCACCGCCCATTTTTCCCCATTCGGGTAATCGACTTTCAAATGATGGAAGTTAAACGTCATATGGAGCTCGTGGTTTTCCGGGTTCGTGTAGCGGATGCAATGATCGATCGTCGTCGACGACATTTCCCCGACCGTCATGACGTCATATTTCGAAAACACTTCACGGTTCATCTCTTGCAAAAATTCATGAATGCGCGGTCCGTCTGTATAAAAGCGGCGCCCGTCCCCCGGCGGCACCGAACCGTCGTCATCCGGGAAGCGCTGGTCTTTTGACAACAAGTTGATGACGTCAAGCCGAAAGCCGTCCACTCCTTTTTGGAGCCAAAAATGCATCATGTCATAAATGCGGCGGCGCAGCTCTTCGTTTTCCCAGTTCAAGTCCGCTTGTGTCACATCGAACAAATGCAAGTAATATTGGCCGGTTTGTTCGTCGTATTCCCACGCCGAGCCGCCGAATTTCGATTGCCAGTTGTTCGGCGCTCCGCCGTCCGGCTTCGGGTCGCGCCAAATGTAAAACGAGCGGTATGGGTTCGTTTTCGAGGAGCGCGCCTGCTTAAACCATTCATGGTCGGTTGAGGTATGGTTGACGACCATGTCCATCACCAGCTTCATGCCGCGCGCATGCACTTCGTGAAGCAGACGGTCAAAATCGTCCATCGTTCCGTATTCGTGATGGATGCGGAAATAATCGCTGATGTCATAACCGTTGTCGCGCTGCGGCGACGCGTAGATCGGTGTCAGCCAAATGACATCAACGCCCAGTTCTTGTAAATAATCGAGCTTCTCGATCACGCCCGGCAAATCGCCGATGCCGTCTCCATTTGTGTCGCAGAAGCTTTTCGGATAAATTTGATAAACGACCGCTTTTTTCCACCAAGGGATTGCTGGCATCTCTCTTCACCTCGTTCGTCAGGATAAAAACATACCATTGGCATCGGCGGCCAATGGTATGGTGGTAAATGGATGATTTCGCACATCGCTCCCTTGCTTCCACACACACTAATCATGAGCGGGCGGCTTTGCGCACTTTCCCAAAGACAAACGTCAGCGCAAACGGCACCACAATCGCGATCGCCATGCCGATAAAGAACGGCGTCCACTTTTGCGGCACGATCGACAAGAAACCCGGCAGGCCGCCGACGCCGATCGACGGAGCGATGACTTTATTGAGCGTAATAAACATGCCGGCGATTGCCGCCCCTGTCATCGCTGCGATAAACGGGAAGCGAAAGCGCAAGTTGACCCCGAACATCGCCGGTTCCGTGATGCCTAAATACGCGGAAACAGCCGACGTAAACGACAAACCGCGCAGCTTTTCCTCCTTCGCGACAAACATCATCGCCAACGCTGCCGAACCTTGGGCGATGTTGGACATGACCAAAATCGGCCATAAGAATGTGCCGCCGGTATTGGCAATCAGCTGCAAGTCAACCGGCAAGAACGTATGGTGCATTCCGGTGACGACAAGCGGCGCATACAACGCTCCATACAACAATCCTCCAAGAGCCGGAACCGTGTCAAAAATCGTGACAAACAAGTGGGTAATGGCATTGCCGATCGCAAATGTGACCGGCCCGATGGCGATAAACGCCAAAAAGCCCGTAATGAGCAACGCAAGCGGCGCGACAAGCAACAGCTGAAACGCATCTGGAATGCGCTTGCGCAAAAACAGCTCAAGCTTCGCCAGCACGTAGGAAGCCACCAGCACCGGCAGCACTTGTCCTTGGTAGCCGACTTTTTGCACTTCAAAGCCGAACAAGTTCCAAACCGGAATCTCTCCTTTTTCTTTCGCCGCTCCCCAGCCCCAAGCGTTGAGCAAATCCGGGTGGACGAGCATCAAACCGAGGACAATCCCTAAAAGCGGGCTGCCGCCGAATTTCGTCACCGCCGACCAGCCGATCAAACCGGGCAGGAAGACGAATGCCGTATTGGCGATCAAGTTGATCATGTTCGCCAAATCGGCCCATTCTTTGTGCACCTCGATAAACGATTTCCCTTCGTAAAAAATGCCTGGTCCTGTCAAAACGTTGTTCATCCCCATCAACAAACCAGCTGTGACGATCGCCGGCAAGATGGGAATGAAAATATCAGCCAGCGTCTTAATCGCGCGTTGCAGCGGATTGAGCTTCGCTTCCGCAGCGTCTTTCATCTCCTGCTTTGTCGCCCGGCCGATGCCCGTCAGCTCGATGAGGTCGTCATACACTTTATCGACAAGCCCTTGGCCGATGACGACTTGAAACTGGCCGTTTGCGGAAAACGACCCTTTGACGACATCGATGCGCTCAAGCGCTTCCTTATTGACTTTTCCTTCCTCTTTGAGCGCAAACCGAAGCCGTGTCACACAATGCGTGGCGGCGACGATGTTTTCTTTTCCGCCAATGGCTTCCACGATTTGCGCGGCTGCTTGTTGGTATGCCCCCATGATGAACGCCTCCCTTTTCTCACAATCGCTACTCTTAAGCTAAATCGCTTTCAGCAACCGGTTGCAAACAAACTTGTATATACAACTCACCTTCATTTTATCCTGTATATACAAGTTTGTCAATGTTTTTCGACTAAAACCGCGATATTTCGACATTTCTTGTTTGTTTTTTTCTATTTTTCACTTCTTTTGTTATGTTTTGTCAAGCGGCAGGAAAATCAACGACCGAGTAGGAAAATAAAACATAACGCAAATCAATGCCCAAAAGACGAGAAAGGATGAGGGAATGCGATGAAAACCTATACACTCCGCGAAGCAGCGAAAAAAATCGGGGTCACCGCCCGTGATTTGAAACAATGGGAAAAGCAGTTCGCCGGATCGATTGCCGTCCCACGCACAACCGAGGGAGCACGCATGTACACCGACGAGCTGATCGATCGGTTTCGCCATATCCGCACTTGGCTTGAGGACGGCCGCCATCCGCACGAAGTGGCTGAAATGATCAGGCAAATGGACGGACAATCGGTAGATCGAGCCAACGAGACAGCCGCTCAAGTGGAAACCGCCGTCATGGAAGGGGAAATCATTGATGTGCCCCGCCTGCTGCATCAAGGGATGCCATACATAGCCGAGCAGTTGGCGGCCCGCTTAAAAGACGATATCGTCGACGCCTTGAAACAGGAAACGACAGCCACGGTCCGGCAAGCGCTGGATGAGGTGAAAGGCCGCCTCGACTACATCGAGGAGCAAACGACGGCAGCTGCCGAAACGGTGCGCCGTTCACTCCGCGATTACGAGGACGCATGGCAGCAAAAAACGGAACAGCTGCACGAACATTTGGAAACGGTCGTTGCGTTTTGTCACGAGGAAAAGGCAAGGCAGGAAGAGGAGCGAAAACAGCTCGAATTGCGCATTTTAGAACGGGAAAAAGCGTTTCGCGAGCTCGTGTTGTCGTTTCGGCAAACCGCTGCGAGCACGAGCGCTGCTCGAACACGGGCAAATAAATGGTGGAAGTTTTGGTGAGACGATGTTGGCATCCATGTATGTAACAAGGGCACCCGTTTTGCATGCGCCATCCCTCCGTCAAAAATCAAAAAAGGGCCCCGCCAAAACGCGGGCCCTTTTTTGGTCATATTCGGCGGCTCTCGGCTACATGCCGTTTGATGGCTTCGATCAAGCGCGCTTCTTCTTGTTTGGCGGCATAGAGGCGGACACCGTAATAGTGGATGCGGGCAAACGGCTTTTCCCATACAAGCTGGCCGCGGAACGCAAAGGAAGCGCCGCTCAGCGCAAATGACACTTCCACCAACGGTCCGTCGTGGGAAAATGGAAGATGGATTGCCGCTTCCAACTTCATTCCATGCGGACTTATATCATGAATCAAAACGCTGTAGTGTTGATCAGCTATGCGCAGTTCAGCCGGGAGCGGCCGGCCAAACTGATACCGGAACGGTTCTTGACGTTTAAACCTCATCCTTCTTCCCCTTTTCCAAGCAGTTTCGCCGGCTCTTTCCAGACGTCCACCACCACCCCCGCTTCGTCAGTGTCAACGACAAACGAACCCGTGCTGTATCGGTCAGAGGGACGAAGGGAAGCGGCTTCGATCGTCTCGACCACCCCTTTTTCCGTCCGCAATCCGACCATTTCCTCGTCACCACGGACAAAGACGGCGCCGACAACTCGGTGCGGATTGGATTTCACCTCACGGACGACCACAACGCCGCGCTTCGCCCGTGAAGACGGCTCAAACTCACCAAGCGCCACTTTTTTCACCGCCCCGCGCTGCGTGACGATGATGAATGAGCCCCCTTCTTCTAGGCGAACGGGGCACGCAGCGGCGACAAAATCCCCTTCCTTCAATTGAATCCCTTTCACGCCAGCCGCGCGCACGCCGACTAAGCTGATCTCCTCCTCGGCAAACAAGAGCGCATGTCCATCATGCGTCGCAAGCCAAAGATGGCCGCATCCATCCGTCGCATAGACGGCGATGACATCATCATCCTCTTTCACATTAACGGCCACAAGCGGGCGGGTGTAGCGCTGCACTTGGTATTGAGCGAGCTCCGTTCGCTTTACGAGCCCTTGTTTCGTCACAAAGATGAGCTGCTCCCCGGTGTTAAAGGAAGAGACTGGAACAGCGGCGACGAGTTCATCGTCGCGTTCAAGCGGAATGAGATAGGAAATGTGCTGGCCGACCTCTTTCCAACGGATATCAGGGAGCGTATGCACCGGGCAGTATAAATAATAACCGCGGCGGGTGAAAAGCAAGAGCACATCGGTCGTATTCATCTCGAGCTGGGCGAGCAGCCGATCCGTTTCCTTCATGCCCATGTCTTGACCGTTTGAGGCGCTGTAGGAACGATAGCTCGTCCGCTTCACATATCCTTCTTTTGTCACGGTGACGATCACATCTTCCGCCGGAATGAGCGCCTCCACCTTCACTTTCAGCTCTTCAATCTCCTCTTCAATCGCCGTCCGCCGCTCATCGGCGTATTGCTTTTTCATGGCTTTTAATTCTTTTTTAATCACGGACAACAGCTTTTTCTCATCGGCCAAGACCGCGGTCAACTCGGCGATCGTTTTGTCGAGCTCATCCGCTTCTTGGCGCAGCGCCGTGATGTCAGTGTTCGTCAAACGATACAGCTGGAGCGTCACGATCGCCTCAGCCTGCGCTTCGGTGAATCCGTAATGAGCCATCAGCCGATCTTTCGCATCGCGCTTGTCGCTGGACGCCCGAATCGTCGCGATCACCTCATCCAAAATCGAGAGCGCTTTGATCAACCCGTCGACAATATGTTTCCGCTCGTTCGCTTTTTTGAGCTCAAAATGCGAACGGTTCGTGACGACGTCCTTCCGGTGGGCGATGTAGGCATCCAACAGCTCCGGCAAGCTCATCAGCTTCGGCCGGCGCTCATGGATCGCCACCATGTTGAAGCTGTATGGCACTTGCAAATCGGTGTTTTTGTATAAATAGTTAAGGATCGCCTCGGCATCGGCGTCTTTTTTCAGTTCGATGACGATCGACAGCCCGTTCCGATCCGTTTCATCGCGGACGTCAGCAATGCCGTCAAGCTTTTTGTCCAAACGAAGCTCGTCAATTTTTTTCACTAAATGCGCTTTGTTCACTTCATACGGCAACTCCGTGATGACAATGTGCTTTTTCCCGCCTCTCGCCTGCTCGATGGCGGCTTTGGCGCGGATGATGATTTTCCCGCGGCCGGTCTCATACGCCTTGCGGATGCCGTCTTTCCCCTGGATGATGCCGCCGGTCGGAAAATCGGGTCCGGGAAGGACGGTCATCAGCTCCTCAACGGTGCAATCCGGCCGGTCAATCCGCATCAGGACAGCATCGATTACCTCGCCAAGTGCATGCGGGGGAATGTCGGTCGCATAACCGGCCGAAATCCCGGTCGAGCCGTTCACCAACAAATTCGGAAACATCGCCGGCAAAACCGTCGGCTCCTCCGTCGTATCGTCAAAGTTCGGCACAAACGGAACCGTTTCTTTGTCAATATCGCGAAGCAATTCGGCGGCAATCGCCGACAGGCGCGCTTCCGTGTAGCGCATCGCCGCCGGCGGGTCGCCGTCGAGGCTGCCGTTGTTGCCATGCATTTCAATCAGCACGTTGCGCAGCTTCCACTCTTGGCTCATCCGCACCATCGCCTCGTACACTGACGAGTCGCCATGCGGATGAAAATTGCCGATCACGTTTCCAACCGTTTTCGCCGCCTTGCGAAACGGTTTATCAGCCGTGTTGCCATCCATGTACATCGCATACAAAATGCGGCGCTGCACGGGCTTCAGCCCGTCGCGCGCATCGGGCAGCGCCCGGTCTTGGATGATGTATTTGCTGTAGCGGCCGAAGCGGTCGCCAAGCACGTCTTCTAACGGCAATTCCAACAATCGCTCTGCCATCATACCTCTCCTTTCCTACAAGACATCGGCGCAATCATGGCGGCGTCTTTTCGCGCCGCCATCAGCCGATCCACCCTGGCTCTTCCTCAAGCCCAAAGGCAACATGCGTTTCAATCCATTTGCGGCGCGGCTCGACTTTATCGCCCATCAGTGTCGTCACCCGCCGCTCGGCGCGAGCCGCATCTTCAATGCGCACGCGGATCAACGTGCGCGTTTCCGGATTCATCGTCGTTTCCCACAATTGATCGGCGTTCATTTCGCCAAGCCCTTTGTAGCGCTGAATCGTATAGCCGCGGCCCATTCGTTTCGTGATTTCCCGCAATTGCTCATCCGTCCATGCGTATTCGATGACTTCCTTTTTGCCGCTTTTTTTGCTGATTTTGTAAAGCGGAGGCAAGGCGATGTATACTTTCCCCGCTTCAATGAGCGGACGCATGTAGCGGTAGAAAAACGTGAGCAGCAGCACTTGAATATGGGCACCGTCCGTGTCGGCGTCGGTCATAATGATCACTTTGTCGTAGTTGACGTCTTCGAGCGAAAAATCAGCGCCGACGCCGCCGCCGATGGCATGGATGATCGTATTGATTTCCTCGTTTTTCAAAATATCGCCAAGCTTCGCCTTTTCCGTATTGATGACTTTTCCGCGCAGCGGAAGGACCGCCTGGAAGCGGCGGTCGCGCCCTTGTTTCGCCGAGCCGCCCGCCGAATCGCCTTCGACCAAATACAGCTCATTTTTTTGCGGATTGCGCCCCTGCGCCGGCGTCAGCTTGCCGCTTAAGAGCGCCTCTTTCCCTTTCCGCTTTTTGCCGCTTCTCGCCTCTTCACGCGCTTTGCGGGCCGCTTCACGCGCTTGGTACGCCCGGATCGCTTTTTTGATGAGCATCGTGCTCACGTCCGGATTTTCTTGCAAAAAGTACGTCAATTGCTCGGAAACAACCGCATCGACGGCCGAACGCGCCTCGCTTGTCCCGAGCTTGCCTTTCGTCTGCCCTTCAAACTGCAGCAAATGCTCCGGAATGCGCACCGAAACGACCGCGGACAACCCTTCGCGAATATCGGATCCTTCGAGGTTTTTGTCCTTTTCTTTGAGCAAGCCGACGCGCCGGGCGTATTCGTTAAACACGCGCGTCATCGCCGTTTTCGCACCCGCTTCATGCGTGCCGCCGTCTTTGGTGCGCACGTTGTTGACAAACGACAGCACGTTTTCCGAATAACCGTCATGAAACTGGAACGCAAACTCGACTTCAATGCCGTGTTGCTCGCCAGAAAAATACACAACCGGGTGGAGCACATCTTTCTCCTCATTCAAATAGGCGACAAACGCTTCAATTCCGTTTTCGTAATGGAACACATCATGCATACCCGTCCGTTCGTCAACGAGTTCGATTTTCAGCCCTTTTAACAAAAACGCCGATTCACGCAGCCGCTCGCTCAACGTCTCATAATCGAACACCGTCGTGCTGAAAATCGTTGGGTCCGGCTTAAATTGAATGATGGTCCCGGTTTTGTTCGTTGTGCCGATTTTCTCCAGCGTCGTCACCGGTTTGCCTCCATGCTCAAACCGCTGCCGGTAAATGAAGCCATCGCGATGAATCGTGACGACGAGCCATTCCGACAAAGCGTTGACAACCGACGCCCCGACCCCGTGCAGGCCGCCGCTCGTTTTATAGCCGCCTTGCCCGAATTTGCCGCCGGCATGAAGCACGGTCAAAATGACTTCCGGTGTCGGCTTGCCGAGCTTATGCATCCCGACCGGCATGCCGCGCCCCTCATCCAAAACCGTGATGCTGTTGTCTTTATGTATTTGCACCAAAATGTAATTTCCGTATCCGGCCAACGCTTCATCGACCGAATTGTCGACAATTTCGTAGACAAGATGATGCAAGCCGCGGCTGTCGGTGCTGCCAATGTACATCCCCGGCCGCTTCCTGACTGCCTCAAGCCCCTCCAACACTTGAATGGCATCTTCGTTATATTCGTATGTCGCTCGCTTTGCCACAAGGCCACCCCTTCCTGCTAAAACAAGAACATCTGTTTCTATTGTACCATAAACTTCCCAACTGTCCATTGCCTTTTGACATCCCCCGACAAATTCGGACAAGTGCGACAAAAAAACGAAAGGACCATCTCGAACAAGATGGCCGTTTCATGGATTAAGAACGCTTGGTGAGCGCATGTTCCACTTTAATGCAGCGGTCCATAATGACCGTGCAGCCTTTTTCTTTCAAAAAGCGATACGCCTCCTCATTGACGACGCCAAGCTGCGCCCAAAACACGTCGGCGTCGATTTGCACAAACTCGCGGGCGAGCTCCGGCAAATGCTCAGGGCGGCGGAACACATCGACGATGTCGACATGGCCTTCGATATCGGTGAGTCGATCAACCGCGGGAATGCCTTCCCACTCATCGATCATCGGGTTGACCGGAATGATGTCGTATCCAGCGTCTTTCATCGCCTTCGCCACCATATATGACTCGCGCTCCGGATTGTTGGACAACCCAACGACGGCAATCCGTTTCGCCTTGCGCAAAATGTCACCGATTTCTTCCCGGCTTGGGTTGACAATGGACATCGAGGTCTCTCCTTCCTTTATTCTCCTTTTTGCTGTACTAGTTTCGCTCCAGCCAGATCAAAATCCTGCCCAACCAAGAATAATGATGGAGGAAAAATCATCGATCTTTTTTCGCACGGCGCCCACACATCCTAGGCCGGACACAACAGACGCAAACTTGAACATCGTATTTATCGCCTACGCATCGATCCGCTTTCTCGTCCGCATCCAGACATTTTGTTTGCTGGCTGTCCGAACATGGATGATCTGCTGCCAGTTATTTTATGTTCCACCCGGCATATACTCCAGCTAAAAAAACGGTCGTCATGGCAATCGCATGGACGATCATCCATCCCCACCGGCCGTAGCGGAAAGAAGAAGACGCAAGGGGGGAGCGGGCCTTTGGGGGGACGATTTTTCCGCCCACCCACTCAAAGAAAAGCAAATACAGCCACCAGGCGGTGTACGAATCCCACACATCCCACTTCTTATAATCAATCAGAGAGAGCGGCGATACAAGCGCAACCAACTCGAACAACATAATCAACTGCACCATCGCAAAATAAAAAGGGAGCTTCCATGCCCAGCTTTCCGGACTGTACTTGACCCCAAACAAAACGAAAAACGGAATAACGGTTGCCATTTCCACGAGCGGAATCGGTGTATAGGGAACGAGCTTGACAGGAAAGGAGTAAAATCCGGCATAGACAAACGCAAGGCAAAGAACAATGCCTGTCACCGCGCTGAATGCATACAAAACCGCATATGTTCGTACATGCTGCTTGGCAATCCAAAAACTTCCTACGACACTCAACGTGACCGCTAGAAGTTCCACCGCCCAAACGACAGGTAGAGAAACGATCATCATCGATCCTCCCTAAAATCCATTTTCCACTCCTTAAACGCAGTGAGACAGCACGGTTAGTATCATTCAATGCGCGGAATTTATACCGAAATCCTTGACAACAAACATACTTTGGCGTTTGGACACCCTCGGTGAATCCGAACGCGGTGAAATCATGGCGCCCCAAACGCTAAAACTTTCCCGAACGAAAAATCGAGTAAAGCAGCCAACCAAATAGAAAAGCGGACGCACCTAATCCGATTTCGACAGCAGGAATCTTCCACAGCAGCGTCGACGGACGCCCCAATGATGAAGCGATCATCAGTCCGGCGAGGACGATGCTCAGCGAAAGAAGAACGATGCTAAACGACAGCCGGTTTGTAATCTGGTCGAGCTTCTTTAGCAGCGCTTCCAAATCAGGAGCCGTGATTTCCAATCGAAGCTTGCCATGCCGCATCATTTTCGTCCATTCCTTTACGCCCTCCGGCAGTCGGAGCAGCCATTCACCATAATCAAAAATCCGCTTCCACGCTGTTTCTGCCACGCGATCAGGCCGAAGACGCTCTTTCATCAGCTTTCTCCCAAACGGTTCGGCAACGTCCATGATGCGAAACTGCGGGTCAAGCGTCTCCACGACCCCTTCGACCGTCAACAGCGCCTTTCCAAGCAAGGTCAAATCACTTGGAATACGAATGCCGTAGCGAAACGCCACCGAAAGCAAATCCTCCACCGCTTCCCCAAGACTGATCTCACCGAGCGGGATGCGGTAGTATTTCTCCCGCAGCTCGTCAAGATCATCACGCAGTTTTCCTTCATCGACTCCGTCAGGAACAATCCCTAAGCCGTAGATCGCACCCAACACCCCATCCGTGTTTTGACGCATTAAGGCGATGATGAGGGAAGAAAGATGATGTTTGACATGGGGGCGAAGGCGGCCCATCAAGCCAAAGTCAATGAAGGAAAGCGTTCCATCATCAAGAACCAATACATTGCCAGGATGAGGGTCGCCATGAAAAAATCCATGCTCAAACATTTGTTTAAAGGTTGCTTCAGCCAAACGCTCGGCGATCGTTTTTAAGGAGTGGCCATTCGCTTTCAGCCGCTCGAGCTCCCCAAGTTTCATTCCTTCGACATATTCCAGCGTGAGCACGGTTTTCGTCGTATAATCCCAAAACACCTTCGGGACATACACCGACGAATCGTCGGCAAACTGCTGTGCAAACCGTTCCGCATGGCGCGCCTCGACGGTATAATCCAGCTCCTGCTGTAATGAACGCGCCAGTTCATCGACAATCTCAGACAATTGGTAGGTTGCCGCCCAATCGAGACGACGTTCCGCCAGCACGGCCAAATCTTGCAAAATGTCCAGATCCGTCTCCATCCGCGCAGCGATGTGCGGACGCTGCACTTTCACCGCCACGGCTTGTCCGGAAGGAAGAACCGCCCGGTGCACCTGCCCAAGCGAAGCGGCCGCGAGCGGCGTTTCGTCAAATGAACGAAACAAGGTTTCAAGCGAGCCCCCAAGTTCTGTTTCCACCCTCCGGCGAACGTCGGCAAACGGAAACGGCGGAACTTGGTCTTGCAGTTTTTCGAGCTCGCTGATGATCGGAGCGGGAATCAAATCCGGCCGGGTGCTAGCAATTTGTCCGAGCTTCACGAACGTCGGGCCGAGCTCCTCAAGCACAAGGCGGAGCCGCTCCCCAACCGTTTTTCCTTCCTTTTTCCCTTGCTCCGCTCTCCATCGCGGCGGCAAAGAAAGAAAAGACGAAAAGCCGAGCTCATCGACGATCATCCCGAATCCGTGCCGAAGCAAGGCAACGGCGATTTCGTGATACCTTCCGATATGGCGCATCCGTTTTCCGATCATCGGGACATCTCTCCTAAGGCGGCAAAAAGCGAGCGGACAGGCCGCATCGGTTTACTGCCCGCTTTGTTCCTTTTCTTCAAGACGGCGGATTCGCTCTTCAAGCTGCCGCACGTCTTCTTTTGTTGCCAATTCAAGCTTGTCGATCACTTGTTTGATTTGCTCGCGTACAAGCCGCTGCACTTCCGTTTTCCGCGCCTCGGTCTGCTGCTTCCATTGATCGATCACTTCCTTCGATTCGTCAAGCGACAATTCGCCTTTTTTGACAAGCTCGTCAATAATCTTTTCCACTTGTTCTTTGCTTGCAATCGCCAATCCCAGCCCGAATGCCAATCCTTTTTTCAAAATGCTCATTCGTTTGCAGCCTCCTTGTGCCATTGTGTTTTCCTTATTGTACCATTCTTTGGCGATCCATGTCGAGCTAGACGGCAGCTCTTTTGTATAGGAGACAGGTCGATGCGGCATGCTATCGTTGGACAATGATTCAAAGGAGGGGGATTTTAACATCTTTCCGAAAGAAGTCTCCCACTTCTAAACGAAGTGAAAGTGGGAGATGAATGTCGGTTGGCGTTAGCCAACGAGTATGATAGAATATGGCTAGAACGGACACCTTCGGAACGAAGGGAAGCGTAAAGGGTTCTTGTGTGTGGCTTACCGTTCGGCGAACACACACAAGTCGCTTGAAGCCCCCACCTCTAAGCGAAGCGTAGGTGGTGGGTAGTTCACCCCACGGCCACTTTGACCACGTCGGAGCATTAATTGAACTCATCCGGGAATGGAATGTGCCGGTGTACGCCCACAAAGACGAACTGCCGTATTTAACCGGCAAAGCGCGCTATCCCGAACCGGACGCGTCCGTTGAAGGCGGACTTCTCGCCAAAATCTCGCCGTTTTTCCCAAACGAACCGATCCAGCTCGGCAACCGCGTCCAGCCTCTCCCTGAAGACGGCACCGTCCCGCACTTGCCGGAGTTCCGCTGGTTGCACACCCCCGGGCACACACCGGGCCACATCTCCTTATTCCGTCCTCGCGATGCGGCCTTAATCGCTGGCGATGCGTTTGTCACGGTCCGCCAAGATTCACTGTATAAAGTGTTGACCCAGCAAACCGAAATTACCGGCCCGCCGCGCTACTATACCACCGACTGGGAAGCCGCCCGCGAATCGGTGCGCAAATTGGCCGCACTCTTTCCATCGGTTGCTGTCACCGGACACGGCGCCCCAGTGGCAGGAGAAGAATTGCGCGCTGGGCTGACAAAGCTCGCCCGTGATTTTGACCGCATCGCTGTCCCGGATTATGGAAAGTACGTCCATTGACGGAACGATTCCACCTGCACTTACAAATGATCAGCGACAGGCCGTTGCTAAGAAAAAAGGGTGTCCCGATTGGACACCCTTACACTGTCAGACAGCGGCCACCAAAGGCGTTTTGCTACTGGAAGCGGAATCCATGCTGCTGCAACGTCAAGATGATGCGTTCCTTCGAAATCTTTTTTTCATCAAATTGAACCTTCACTTCCCCATCTTCCGTGTCGACGAGTGAACGCTCCACACCGTCGAGCCCGCTGAGAAGACGTTCAATACGCGCAATAGGCTGCGGCGACGTCGCCCCATCGATATAAAAGGTGGCTTCGGCCATCCTCTTCCCTCCTTCCGCAAAAACATGCCGTTCCCCGCCGCTTATTTTGCCCGATTCCCGCCCGCATAAACAGGCCCATCGCTCCGTTAGCGATGGCATAAAAAAAGATGGCAAGAATTGCTCTTGCCATCTGTCATAAAAAAATGGGCCTAAGTGGACTTGAACCACCGACCTCACGCTTATCAGGCGTGCGCTCTGACCAGCTGAGCTATAGGCCCGTTTATGGATAAAATATGGAGGGGGACGGATTCGAACCGCCGAACCCAAAGGGAGCGGATTTACAGTCCGCCGCGTTTAGCCACTTCGCTACCCCTCCATAATAAAAATAAAAAATGCCGACTGCAGGACTCGAACCCGCAACCTACTGATTACGATTCAGTTGCTCTACCAATTGAGCTAAGTCGGCATAAAATAAATACAAGAAGGTGGCTCATTGTTGTGCTCTGTGCCTCTTCCTCTACAAGCTGTTTCGAGGAAGCAGGATGCGTCGAGGCAACTCGAAGCCAACTCGACGAAGCAGGTGCTCGTCTCTACCAATTGAGCTAAGTCGGCATGATAGAAGTAGACCGTGACTCCTTGGCTTCTGTTGTGTCCCTTCCTCTCCCAGCCAATTCGAAGACGCTGGATGCGTCGGGACAACTCGAAGTCGATTCGACGAAGCAGATGCTCGTCTCTACCAATTGAGCTAAATCAATATTTATGGCGGAGGAGGAGGGATTCGAACCCCCGCGGGCTGTGACACCCCTATCGGTTTTCGAAACCGACCCCTTCAGCCAGACTTGGGTACTCCTCCATAGCTGTTTGGAGCGATGCGGTCGAGAGGACTTGAACCTCCACGGGGTTGCCCCCACTAGGCCCTCAACCTAGCGCGTCTGCCATTCCGCCACGACCGCATACATAGAAGTGGAGCGTAGGGGATTTGAACCCCTGACCTCTTCGCTGCCAGCGAAGCGTTCTCCCCCTGAACTAACGCCCCATCATGGTGGAGTATACTGGGATCGAACCAGTGACCCCCACGCTGTCAACGTGGTGCTCTCCCGCTGAGCTAATACTCCACGCAATTGCCTAGCAGCGACCTACTCTTGCAGGGGCGCTGGCCCCAACTACCATCGGCGCTGGAGGGCTTAACTTCCGTGTTCGGGATGGGAACGGGTGTTTCCCTTCCGCTATCACCACTAGGCAATGGCGACGATACTTATTATAAAACAATCAAACAGTTTGTCAAGGATTTTTTGTTTCCGTTCCTTCAGAATCGGAACGACAATGTAAAATTTACTATAAAAAAACGAAAGAGTCAACCCTCTTTTTCATTTTTTTTCGATCTTCACTGTCCCTTTCTCGAAAGTTCTTGTCATCCCCTTCTTTATACGCGTATAATAAAAAGAAGAAGGAACGTACAATAAAGCAGGGCATTGGCGGCCACCAATGCCCTGTCCATACACAGCCGCTGCAAGAAGCGCAGTGGCCCAAGCCTCGGGCATCGTAACCTACCCTCGCCTCGGCCTAGCAGGGTGGGTTACTTTTTGTCTTTGGATACGGCGATCACCGCGACGATGAGTGACGCAAACGCAATCATGAGCGTCAGCGCGTCGGCAATCGACATCATCAGCACCACCCCCTTTCGTTCAGGGAGTGGCCACTGCCCACCCTGCATTTGGCTGTGCATGTTTCATTATACCATCAAATCAAACAAATGCGAATATACATTCGCATCCTCGTTGAAAATTAGGAATGTTTCCCTATCCATGGAGGAAACGCCTCTTTTCTCGCTGCTTCCACAGTGGCTCCTATAACCGCTGAAACTCCGGCGTTTTCATCAGACATTCGAAAAACTGTTGTTTCGCTTGTCGATATTCTTTTCAACACAAACCCGTTCTGCCCCTTCTCCGCATGAAATTCATTTGTATAAAATCCGCGTTTTTCCGAATAATGACCATAGACAAATCTCGCTGTTCCAAGGAGGAAAAAAGGTGGAACAAGCAAGGCAAACCCGCATTCATGGGCTGTTGTTGCTGATCGTCGCTGCCGTGTTCGTTTGGTCGGCCATTCGTCCAACCAGCTATGCGGTGTGGGCGCTTGAGGTCGCCCCAGCGCTTGTGGGGCTTGTGATCGTGATGGCCCTGTATCAACGCTTCCGGCTGACAACGATGTCGTATGTCATCATCGCCATGCTGGCGGTTCTCATGTTGATCGGCGGCCATTATATTTACTCCAAAGTTCCTTTTTTTAACTGGATCAAAGATGCGTTCCATTTCGAACGCAACCATTATGACCGGTTTGGCCATTTCCTCAAAGGGACGTTCGCCCTCGTCCTAAGGGAGATTGCGCTGCGGAAAACGCCGCTGTCGCGCGGCCCTTGGCTTTTCACGATCGTCACAAGCATGTCGCTCGCCATCGCCGCCCTGTATGAAATCATCGAATGGCTCGTCTCCATCATCTCCAAAGGAGGAAAGGCATCGAAAGACTTTTTGGGCACGCAAGGCGATATTTGGGACACGCAATGGGATATGGTATGCACATTGATTGGGACAGTGATTGCCCTATGGCTGCTCTCGAGGTGGCACGACCGGCAGCTTGCGCGGTTGGATCAGCCCCGTAGCTAGGCTCGTAAAACAGCGGCTTCTCTTTTCAAGAGAAGCCGCTGTTTTCAATTCACCTTATACAAATAAATCGTCCACGCCGACTCATCGGACGTGAATACACGGTCCAACACGAGTCCATTTTCCGCCGCATTGTCAATCGGAACCGCCGAGAAAATATAGCGGCCGCCCATTTTTTCAACTGTTCTGTATTCAGCTGCAAGTTCTTCAGCCGCTTCTTCGAATGTTTTGTGAACATGTACCGTTTTCCAAGTTCTTCTGTAAAAATATAGCAGCGCCCGCCCCATTCGTCAAAATATGTGCGGATCGTTTTGCTTTTTTCCAGTTCACGCTCAATGATTTTGCGGAACTCGTATTTATATGACAGCGGATAAAAGTTGTTGTACGTATCGAGCGTATAAAACCCGTTGTATTGCGCGATGGCGGGGTGAATGCCGATGCTGACGACGCGGTAATCGGCTACGGGAAGCCCGATGTATTCTTTGATTTCTTGGAACTGTTTTTCCGCGTAAAATTGCTTTACCGTCGGCTCATAGCGGAAGACGATTTCTTCATTGATCAAAAACACGAAGATCACTTGAGCCGCTAGCAGCCGCTTCGCCCACCTTCTCCCGTTTTCGCTATATTGCCACATGATTTTCAACGCCAGCGCAAACTGCACATAAATGATCATCGGGCGCAAAAAATGAAAGCGGGCAAAGTTAAACGTGTCTAAAAAATGAAACCGCTCCGTAAGCGGCAGCCACCCTTTATAAAACCAAAAGGCATACCACGCCGACAGGGCGAAATTCAGTCCGAATAGGAAAAGAAATAACCGTTCTTGCTTCCACCGTTTTTTCACGAAAACGAGATACAACGCCACCAACCAGCTTGGCAAAATAAAAAACGTATGCTCGGTCATGACATGATGGTGCCCGAGGAGAAAGTTTTTCCACGTCAAGCGGACGCAATGCCAAAACGACAAACGGGCATGGAAGTACTCATCCCGGCTCGTCGGCTCGTCTTCCCATAAAAACGAGTAGACAAGCCTGTACTCGACAAGCAAATAAAGCAGCGTCATGTAAGCGATGGAAGTCAAAAAGCGGATGTTCCACCCCTTTCCGCGCAGCACATCAACAAGCCAAAAAACGCCCATGGCGGCAAGAAAAAAGAAAAATCCGAGCACAAAGCTGGAATAAAACGGGAGAAGCGTAAGTGCGGCGTAATGTCTCCATTTCCCCTCACCTTTTCGGATGCTCAAAAACGCCCAAAGCGCAAGCGGCATGCCCAGCGTGCTTAACATCCCCGACGGCCAAAACAGCATCAGGGCAAATGCGAGCGCCACGCCGATGCGGACGGCCATCCAACGCGGCTCGGGCAGGAAATGTGTTTTTAACAACCAATACATACCGACAAACGCCACCACCCTCGTGATCGTTTGGCTGAGCGCATAAGCAGTCATCGTGGGAAATAACGCGTGCAGCCAGACGATGCCGGTCAGCTCCGAGCCGAGGGCGTTTCTTGACAACTGGCCGTTAGCAATTTGCGGAATGTTCGCGTCAAGCGGTCCGGTGATTTTTCCACTTTCGGAGAGCACCTTATACCAAGCGATATTGGAATCCAAATTATCGTGGACGCGAATATGGGCGTTTTCGCCAAGGAGAAAGAGCGGGGACACGTAAAGGGCGATGACGCCAAGCGCCAAAAGGAAAAATCGCCGCTCGCTTTGTACGTCCATCGGCATGACGCTCCTATTTCCAAGTTTCTATTGGATACGATGTGCAATTAGGAGAAAATTATTCCTAAGGACGGTCGAAGAGGGTGGTGATTTATGAAAAGGGGGGCTGCGCGTTCTTCTCAATCCCCTCTTCATTCGCATTTTTTGCCCCTTCTATTTTCTCTTATGCACACCTATCTTAAAATATTAAGGACAACTTATGATAGATAGCTTCCCCACTACAATACAAAATAGAAAACAGCGGCCTCTCTCTTACGAAACCGCTGTTTACACCTGCTTCTACACCCTTGACTTTTCCTTTAATCCTATCAGATGGTCCTTCTCTTCCCTCCGGCTGAAAATCGCCGCGAGGATCGCTTCGGATATATATATTGTTGTGCCACACGCTGAAAATCGCACTTGGAACAGCCGCCAAGGGTGAGAAATTGGCTGTGGCGATCGCCACGCCCAATCCGGAGTTTTGCATTCCCACCTCCATGGCAACCGCTTTTTGTTTAGCCAAATCCATGCCGAGCAGAAGGGACAGGCTGAAGTCAAAGGCAACTGGACGAATCCGCCTTAACAAATGTGCCCGCCAACCGCTTGGATATCTTCTTCACGTTCGACCGCCACGTCAATGGCAAGACGCAGCCCTTCCACGATCGTCTCTAATGCCATGCTGGGCTGCCCGGGATGCCGGGCGGCTTGTTCCGGCAAATACGGAATATGGATAAATCCGCCGCGAATGGGCTTCTTCGATTGGGTGATGTAATGCATCAATCCATAAAACACATGGTTGCAGACGAACGTTCCCGCTGTATAAGAGACAGAGGCTGGTATGCCGTGACGCCTCAACGCCTCGACAATCGCTTTGACCGGCAAGGTTGACCAATAACCGACAGGCCCGCCTGCCACAACAGGTTCGTCAATCGGCTGCTGGCCTTCGTTGTCGGGAATGCGGGCATCATTGATGTTCACCGCCACTCTTTCAACAGAAATATCCGCTCTCCCTCCTGCCTGTCCGACGCAAATCACCACATCGGGATCCACTTGCATGATTGCGTCATGCAAGATGGCTAATGATTTGCCAAATACGGTTGGAATCTCCCGAACTTCAACGATATACCGATCGGTTTTCCATCCAGCTGCTTGCTTGGCCGCCTCCAGCGATGGATTCACCGTTTCTCCTCCAAACGGATCAAATCCGGTCACGAGCACTTTTTTCATCGCATCTCCATCCTTTTTGATGATGAAATTTATAAATCTATGAGTGTAACCACATACATTGCGGCGATGTTGAACGCCAACAGAATCAACGCTGTCGGCACTTGCACGCGAATCACATGGTTTTTGTCTTTCAAATCAAGCAGGGCAGCGGGCACGATGTTGAAATTCGCCGCCATCGGCGTCATCAAAGTGCCGCAGTAGCCGGAAAACATCCCGAGAGCCGCCACATGATTCGCGTCGACGCCAAATTGTTTTATCAGCAGCGGAACAGCGATCCCCGCCGTCATCACGGGAAATGCCGCAAAAGCGTTGCCCATGATCATCGTAAACAAAGCCATCCCGATGCAATAGGCGGCCACAATCCAAAACAACGAATGAGTCGGAATAATGGCTTTCACCAAATTGGACACGGCCACGCCCACCCCAGCGGTCGTAAAGATCGTCCCTAATGTCGCCAGCATCTGCGGCAAGAGAGCAGCCCAACCGATTGTTTCCAGCAGCCTGCGCGATTCTTTAACCGCCATAAACGGCGTCGATCGAGTCATCGCCATGCTGACGAGCAAAGCCACAAACGTCGCTAGTCCAAGAGACACAAGGGTCACGTTTTTCGGATCGAAAAGATACGCGTTCCCAACCTTGACATTTTTCAGCCATGTCACACCGATGACCGTCAAAATGGGAATCAACAGCGCCGGGATGAACAGGCGGTGTTTCAAGCGATCGCGATGCCGACTTCTCTCTTCCCGGGTCGCCTCTTGATAGCTTCCTAGTTTCAAGCCTCCCGTCCCGACAATGGCCACCATGACAAGCACAAGCAACCCGGTGTAAAACGGAGGAATGATGCTGCCGAACAGCAGTGTCACACCATAAAGGAAATAAAACACCCCTGATGTGAAGCGCTTCGGGTTTTGACGATCGGCAAAGGTCCACATGCTTCCTAGCACAACGACAATGCCTAAAAATATGTACACCGTTTCAATAGACAGCCACATTTACTTTTCCCCCTTTCCATTCTCCCGATGAAAGAGCTTGTGAAGCGAGCGATCAAAGCGATGCAGCCGGATGCTGTGAACGATCAGCGCGGCGACAGCGGTTGGAATCGCCCATAGCGCCATATGAAGCGGATCGGAAGGAATGCCGTTTTGATCAAAAAATCCTTTCATCAACAAAATCGCTCCGATGGCGATAAACACATCCTCGCCAAAAAACAGCCCGATATTGTCCACCGCTGCGGAATGAGCGCGAATATCATCCCGCACATGATCCGGCAGTTTTCCGTATTTCGCTTCCGCTGCTCCTTCTGCCATAGGAGCGACGAGCGGGCGAACCATTTGAGCATGGCCGCCGATGGAAGTAAGCCCAGCCGCGGCTGCCGCTTCCCGGATGATTAAATAGACCGTCAAGATTCTCCCTGTTGTCGCCGCCTTGATTTTCGCCACGACACTCTCCGCCTGTTCCCGCAGCCCAAAGCGTTCCAAAAGGCCGATGACGGGTAATGTAGCAATAAACACCGCCATATACCGGTTGGTCGTAAACGCCGTTCCAAACTGTTCAATAATGTCATACAGCGATTGATGAGCGAGCAATCCTGTCGCCAATCCAGCCGCTGTCACGACAAGAAGCGGATTAATGCGAACGATAAAACCAATGATGACAATCAACACGCCAATGAGCACCATGTTCCCTTTCTCCTCTCCCAACATCATATTGGCATTGTGATCCGTCCATCTCGCTGCCTTATTCCTCCACCGACTTTTCCTGCCTCCCCCCTTTTCCTTCAATCGTTCCGTATTTCGGAACAATCGTTCCAATTTCATCATTTTCATTATATAATTAAGAAAAGTCAAAAATCAATCAATATTTGGTGGAATTTGTCCTCGCTGAACACCGCCGCAGCAACTGAACCGAGCCCCTTTTTATTGCATCCCCTTCCCCTATTTTGTATCATGAATAATTAAGAGAAATTTAGCAGAAAAAGGAGTGCCTCCCATGACCAAACAACTTCCTCCCGGCCAATTCGAAACGGAAAAATGGCCGATTTTGCATGAAGGCGATGTGTACCAGTTCGATGAAGCGGCGTGGAATTTCCGATTGTTCGGCGATGTGAAAGAGGAAGTGACGCTGTCGTATCAGGAAGTGATGCGGCTGCCGAAGACGATTTCGACCGTGGATATGCACTGCGTGACGACGTGGTCGAAATTTGATACGACGTTTGAAGGCATCGCTTTCCGCGAGTTTTTGCGCTTCGTCGATCTCGATCCCGATGTGAAATATGTGAAAATTTACGGCTACTTAAACGGCGACCGGTTCGGCTATTCGGCAAACTTGCCGCTTGAGGCGCTCATGGGCGACGATGCCTTGTTTGTCTATCGATGGAAAGACAAGCATCACGACTGGCAGGACATCTCGCCGAAGCACGGCTATCCGCTCCGGTTCATCCCGCCAGCGACGTTTTACTTATGGAAAGGGGCAAAATGGACGTCGGGCATCCGCTTTATGAAGGAAGATGAGCCGGGCTATTGGGAGGAGCGCGGCTATTCGATGACCGCCAATCCGTTTAAAGAGGAGCGGTTTGCCGACTGGGTGCCGCGGATTCGCTTTTGACAAACGCAAAAAAGCGAGGGAAAAACCCTCGCTTTTTGTTCATCAAGCGGCTTGGCGGGATGCCGCTTGTTTCTCAAGCCAAGCACGAAGGCGCCAAAAGAGAAGCTGAAATACGATGGCCGCCATCGCTCCTTTGACGGCGTTAAACGGCAAAATCGCCGATACCACCAACGCCTTCGCTTCCGGCGCGCTCATCTGCGGAGCGCCGAGGAAAAGCGTGTACGCCGGCAGAAAGACGTAGTAGTTGAGCACGCTCATGACGAGCGCCATCGTCACTGTTCCCGCCGCCAGCCCCAGCAGCAAGCCTTTTTTCGATGCGGCTTTCCGATAAATATGGGAAACCGGCAAAAGGAACGCCACCCCGGCAGTGAAGTTGGCGATCTGGCCGACCGGAACGCCGGTCGCACTGCCGACGAACACGTAGTTCAGCACGTTTTTCAATAGTTCGACCGCCACGCCGGCGAGCGGGCCGTACAACAAGGCGGCGATGAGCGCCGGAATGTCGCTGAAATCAACAAGCAAAAAGTTGGGAAACGGCGGCAGCGGAAAGTTGAGCATCATCAGCACATGCGCCATGGCGCCCAACGCTCCGATGCCGACAAAGGCGCGAATGGAAATGCGTTTCATGCTTGTTCTCCTCCCCTTCTCGTGATTCATCCTCACAAGAAGAAGGCTGCCGCCGTGAGCGCCAACAAAAACTCCCTTAAACCGGACGAGGCTTAAGGGAGAAAAAGGGTGTGCGCAACTAGACGTTCGCATGCGCCAAAACGAACGCCGGCAAACCTTCATCTTCTCCCATCCAGACTATACTGTCGGCTCCGGACTTGCACCGGATCCTGCCTTGCGGCTCGCGGGCTGAGAGGCGAAGCGCCTCATCACCGCCGGTCGGGAATTTCACCCTGCCCCGAAGATGAATCGTTTTTCATTTTTGATTATTCTGATGAGTTTAGTATACAATCCTGTTTTCGATTTGTCTATGTTTTTTTGCTCACAGCTTGATTATTCCCGCATCGGAAGCGAATCTCCCGGTTCGAGCACCGGTGGGGCGACTTGAACCAAATCGGCGTATTTCAATCCCGTCCCCGTGTTGAGCACGACGACCGTCTCCCCGTCGCGAATCCAGCCGCTCTCGCGCAATTTTCGGGCCGCCGCAAACGCCGCCGCTCCTTCCGGGCAAATGAACGCTCCTTCGAGCTCCGCCACCGTCCGCTGCTCGGCCAAAATCGCTTCATCGCCAATGGCAACCGCGCAGCCGTCTGTCTCATATACCGCCTCAAGCACCAGGAAGTCGCCGAGCGCTTTCGGCACATTGATGCCAAACGCCACTGTATGAGCGTTCGGCCAAAACTCGGACTCGCGTTTTTTCTCCTGCCACGCCTTCACAATCGGCGCGCAATGCTCGGCCTGCACAGCAACAAGCCGCGGCATGCGGCCGTCCACCCAGCCGAGCGCCTGCAATTCTTTGATCGCCTTGTAAATGCCGATCAACCCAACGCCGCCCCCGGTCGGATACAAAATGACATCCGGAAGCCGCCATGAGAATTGTTCGGCGATCTCAAGCCCCATCGTTTTCTTTCCTTCAATCCGGTACGGTTCTTTCAACGTCGACGCATCGTACCATCCGTATTCGCGGATCGCTTTCGCCACAATTTGGCCCGCATCGCTGATCAAACCGTTGACTAAATACAATTCCGCTCCTGCGATGGCGCATTCTTTGCGCGTCAATTCCGGCGCGTCAACCGGCATGACGACCGTCGCGCGGATGCCCGCCCGAGCCGCATACAGCGACCACGCCGCACCCGCGTTGCCGTTTGTCGGCATGACGAGCTGTTTGACCCCTAATTCTTTTGCTTTAGAAACGCCGACAGCCGCTCCGCGCGCTTTAAACGTTCCGGTCGGAATGACCCCTTCGTCTTTCATGTAGAGCGCTTCAATGCCGATTTTACGGCCGAGCCGCGGCATCGGCACGAGCGGCGTCATCCCTTCGCCGAGCGACACGATATGTTCAGGATGCTTTACCGGCAGCAACTCATGATAACGCCATAAATTCGCTTCACGTTCCCTCAGCACATCCCTCTTGACTTTTTGGCGCATCGACTCCAAATCATACGCGACCAGAAGCGGCGACCCGCATTCGCAAGGTTGATGAATGTGGTCGACATCGTATGTACGTTCACATTTCGGACAATACAGATGAGACACGTAGCTGAATGACATGGTTTGGCTTCTCCTTTCTGTTCCGCTCATCTGCACAAGGCAGGAAGCAGCTGCGTTCTCATTTTGGACGAGGCCCTTGCTTTTTCATTATATCATAACGCTTCTCTTGGCCGCCTCGCCCGCCGTGGAAAAACTCGTGCGCCGCATGGCGCGTGTGAGTAAAATATTTGTGGGTGACATTCCGAAATGATCCCCGACGAGGGTTGCGAACTTTTGTTCGCGACACTCGTCGGGGCCACCAAGCGAAGCGCGGTAGAAAAAAGCAAATGTCATGCAAAAAAGATGAGGGATGAGAGTCCGAAAGCGCTTACGATATCAATTCCTGAAAATGGTTCGCTAACTAGTGATTGACAACACCCGTAGTGAACCGAAAAAATGTTCTCCACAAAGTCTTGACTGACTCGCATGGCGCCCCCTCTTTCCCTGTTGGAGATCGCATATGATAAAATAAACACGGAACCTCTCCGCTGCATTGGCGGAAGCGATTCGCGGATTCACCCAACACTCATACATAAAAAGGAGATGAACCAATGAAACAGGAACTCATCGAACGCTTCATCCGCTACGCCAAAGTGAATACCCAGTCCGATCCAGAAAGCAGCACATGCCCGTCGACTCAAGGGCAATGGGAGCTGGCAACCATGTTAGTTGAAGAGCTGAAAGCGATCGGCATGGAAGACGTCACAGTCGACGAAAACGGCTACGTCATGGCGACGTTGCCGGCCAATACGGACAAAAACGTGCCCGTGATCGGCTTTTTGGCTCATATGGACACCGCTCCGGAGTTTACGGGAGCCAACGTCAACCCACAAATCATCGAACAGTACGACGGCGGGGACATCATGTTAAACAAAGAACAAGGCATCATCTTGTCGCCAAACGATTTCCCAGAGCTTGCTGGCTACAAAGGGCATACACTCATCACGACCGATGGAACGACGCTGCTTGGCGCCGATGATAAGGCCGGAATCGCCGAAATTATGACCGCGATGAACTACCTCATCCAACATCCAGAAATCAAGCACGGCAAAGTGCGCGTCGCCTTTACGCCGGATGAGGAAATTGGCCGCGGGCCGCATAAATTTGACGTTGCCAAATTCGGCGCCCAATTTGCCTACACGGTCGACGGCGGGCCGCTTGGCGAATTGGAGTATGAAAGCTTTAACGCTGCCGAAGCGAAAATCACGATCAAAGGAAAAAACGTCCATCCGGGCACAGCGAAAGGAAAAATGATCAACTCGATCAAAATCGCCATGGAATTCCAACAACAGCTGCCAGCCGATGAGGCGCCTGAGCATACGGAAGGATACGAAGGGTTTTACCATTTGCTTTCGTTCCAAGGCAGTGTAGAGGAAACGAAGCTTCACTACATCATCCGTGACTTTGACCGCGAACAGTTCGAGGCTCGCAAAGCGAAAATGAACGAGATCGCGGCTTCGCTTGCGCAAAAATATGGAAACGACCGAATCACGCTCGAAATCAACGACCAATATTACAACATGCGCGAAAAAATCGAGCCGGTGCGCCACATTGTCGACATCGCCCACGAAGCGATGACGAACTTGGGCATTGAACCAAAGGTGAAACCGATCCGCGGCGGCACGGACGGGTCGCAGCTGTCGTATATGGGGCTGCCGACGCCGAACCTTTTCGCCGGCGGCGAAAACTTCCACGGCCGCTACGAATACATTTCCGCCGACAATATGGTGAAAGCGGCCGAAGTGATCGTGGAGATCATCAAGCTGTTCGAGCAAAAAGCATCTTGATCTACGGAAAACCTCTCTTGAACGATCTTTTTCTATCGTCCAAGCACAAGCGGCTGCAAGCCCGCCCGTTAGGAGTAAAGAAAAGGTGTCCCGAGTCTTTTGGGGACACCTTTTTCATTAGATAAGCGACCGTTCGCCCTTCCATCCTTTTTCCTCAGTCGACACCTGTTACGGAAGCCGGTTGATCCGCCCCTCGATCCGCGCTGAGAACGGTTGCTCAAGACCGCGAATATACGAAACAAGAGCATCCAAATCGACCGGACCGACCTCGCGGTTTGTCCCATGCGTCAACACCGTGAACCCGTCGCCGCCGTCGGCGAGGAAGCTGTTGACCGTCACCGTGTACTCGGCGTCCGGTTTTAGCGGTGTGCCACCAGGAAGCTGAATGTCAATGACTTTTTCTCCGACCGGCTTGCTGGCGCTCCATGTATAGCGGAGGCCGGAGATTTGCAGCATGCGCGTTTGGGTTGGCTGCCATTGTTGGTTCAAAAGCTGGCGGATTTGCGCGCCGGTGAGCGTCATGCTTACAAGCTGGTTGTTGAACGGCTGAACGTTGTACAGCTCGCCCCACGTTACTTCGCCTTGTTCAATATCAGCGCGAATGCCGCCCGGGTTCATAAAGGCGAAATCGGTTTTCATCGCCGCCCGCTGGGCATCGGCGATCAAATCGCCCAAGGCGGACTCGCCGCTTTCATTTTGTTCATCGGTGATCGTTTCGGCCGCTGCGCCAATGACTTGGTTGACAAGCGGCGCCACTTTCGCTTCATATTTTTCAATGAGCGTCCGAATTTCCGGGTCCGGAGTGATGCCGTCATGATAGGTCGTCACGATCTCCGCTTTTTTGGCGACGACGTCTTTCGTACGCGGGTCGATTTTCAAATCGACATCAGAAAACGCCGTGCCGTACGAATACGACTGAACGAGCAGCTTGCCGTCCACAACCGCATTTAAATAGGCATGATTATGACCGGCGAAAATCACATCGACTTCATCATCGATATTTTTGGCGATATCGACAATTTCCCCGCTGGCGTTTGTCCCATCCGGATTGGATGCGCCTGGGTTATGGGCGAGAATGACGATCGTTTGCACCCCTTTTTTCTTCAGTTCTCGCACCGCTTTGTTAATCGCTGTTGCCTCATCGATGAACTTGACTCCCGCGACGCCACTTGGCGTCACAATCGTTGGTGTTTCCGTGAGCGTGACGCCGATCAATCCGATCGGTATGCCGTTGACCCGCTTAATCACATATGGCGGGAGAATCGGCTTTCCCGTTTGCGCATCAACGACGTTGGCGCTCACGTACGGAAAATCCGCTCCGGCGAAATCGCCGGTCGCCGGGTGGTATCCGCCATGGATCAAGCGGAGCATTTCCGCTACTCCTTCATCAAACTCATGGTTGCCAAGGGTGCCGACGTCAAAGCCGAGCTTATTGAGCACTTCGATCGTCGGTTCATCTTGCAGCAGCGCTGATACCGGCGGGCTGGCGCCGACCGCATCGCCGGCATGGACGAGCAGCGTGTTTTTGTTTTCCGCCTCCCGCTGTTTCAAATAGGCGGCCAAATAGTCAGCCCGTCCGACTTCCCGCCCGCCGACTTTTCTCGTCACATTCAACTGGCCGTGGAAGTCGTTCATGCCCAATAACTGCACCTCAATATAACGGTGCGAGGAAGCAGGCGGCTTCCCCTTGCTTTTCCCGTTCCCTGCCGCCCCGACTGGAGTGGCGGCCAGCACCGCTGCAGCGGCCAATGCGGATAGCACCCGTCTTCCCCATCGTTTGGAATTCTTCATTCCCGGTTCCCCTTTCTCTCGCCTTCTCGTTCACTCCCATTATATCCTTGCGAGTCCATACAATCATAGAGCAGAAAGGGTGATTTTTTTGTAAATATTTTGTAAATTCACAACTAACTGTTGAGAACAACAGAAACAAAAAAAGACCGCCCGATAGAGTCTGTTGATCGGACAGCCTTTCCTTGTTTAGCTCGGTGGACAGCCAGCCGTGGGGCGGGTGTTCCCAAGAATCTCCCACCTCGAAGCACAAGCGTAGGTGGGAGAGCGTTCAACCGACCGCGTTTTTCTTGTTTAACGGAGCAACGCGAATGCCGGTCGTCTCCTCAAAATCGTACAACCCGCCCGGGAGATCGGCAAACCGCTCGAGTTCATTGTAAGCCGGAATGCCGTGGTACGCCATATCGAGTCCTTCTTCTTCCTCACGCTCTGTCGCCCGGAGCCCGACCGTGCTGTCGCACACATTCGCGATGAGCGCACCGCTGACGAAGCCCCAAACGATGACCGTCAACGCGCCAAGCAGTTGGGTGATGAACAACGACGCATGACCGGTCGTCAACAATCCTTGCGTCGAGTCGAACAAGCCGACGGCGAGCGTGCCAAACACCCCATTAAACCCATGAACCGCCACCGCACCGACCGGGTCGTCAATTTTCAACGCATCGACCAACAGCGTCGCATAGACGACGATGACGCCGCTCACAAGACCGATCAGCACCGCGCTCCATTGCGAAACGAAGGCGCAACCGGCCGTAATGGCCACCAGACCGGACAATACACCGTTCATGACCATGCTTGGATCGGCTTTTCCGTACTTTTTCAGTTCGAACACAAAAAAGGTGTTCCGCAAACGATCGGAACACCTTTTTCATCGTATTGTCATTCAGCGCTATGCCACGCGAAACGGCCATGAACGTCAAGCCCTTCTCCTTGTTAGATCGTCTCCTTCCCGCGCACGCCGTTGATCGAATAGCTCGCTGTAATGGCGGCATTTAACGAATGGGAAACGGAACAATATTTTTCTTTTGACAACCGAATGGCGCGGACGACCTTGTCTTCCGGCAAATCGCCTTCGAGCGCGTAATGAATATGAATGTCGGTAAACCGCTTCGGATGGTCATCGGCGCGCGTTCCTTCGACTTCCATCGAAAACGCGCGGACATCAAGCCGCATTTTCCGCAAGATCAAAACGATGTCAATGCCGGTGCAGCCGGCTAAGGCGTGAAGCAACAGCTCCATCGGCCGAGCGCCTGAATCGTTGCCGCCGACGTCTTTGGCCGCGTCGATCGGAATGGTGACACCGGAAGCGCTTTGGCCGCTGAATGACATGTTTCCGTTCCATACAACCGTCGTTTTCATCATGGTCGCTCCTTTCTTCATCGGTCCGGGGTCGGACGGACGTTCCGACAGCCCGTTTCTTCTTTTCAGTTTAGCGGCTATATTCTTGAAATGCAAAATTCCTGTCTACCGTTTTCGCTCGTGCATGTTAAAATAGAAACATGCACAAACTTGTTGAGTAAAGGGTGTTTGATTCGATGACCGCACTCATTTTGCTTCTTGCTTATCTTCTCGGCTCGATTCCGTTTGGCCTTCTTGTCGGGAAAATCGGCTACGGGATCGACATCCGCGAACACGGGAGCGGCAATCTTGGGGGAACAAACACGTTCCGCGTGCTTGGGGCGAAAGCGGGAACGATCGTCATTGTCGGCGATATGCTAAAAGGGACGCTGGCGGCGAGCTTGCCGATGCTTTTTTCCGTCCCCGTGCATCCGCTTTTGGCCGGGGCGGTGGCAGTTGTCGGCCATATGTATCCGGTGTTCGCCAAGTTCCGCGGCGGCAAGGCGGTGGCGACATCGGGCGGGGTGATGCTGTTTTATTCGCCGTTGTTCTTTTTGTCGCTCATCGCCGTGTTTCTTGTCGTCTTGGCCATTTCACGCTACGTCTCGCTGTCATCGATGGCCGCGGCGCTGTACGCGGTCGTGTACACCGTCTTTTTCACGGACGACATTCCATTGACGGTGGCAGTGTTGTTGCTGGCTTCGTTTATCTTTTATCGTCATCGCGCCAACATCAAGCGCATCTTGAACAAAACGGAGCCAAAAGTGAAATGGCCAGGCAAACGCTCATGACGACGGACGGAGAAAGGAGTTTGTTGCGTTGAGATTGCCGGAAGCATTTGTCGCGAAAATGAAGAAGCTGCTTGATGAAGAAGCAGACGAGTTTTTCGCTGTTTATGAAAACGAAAAAATCAACGGCTTGCGCGTCAATCCATTGAAAACCGACCCGGGCGCATGGGCAAAAACGGCGCCCTTTTCCCTTTCCCCGGTGCCGTTTTGCCCGACCGGGTTTTATTATGAGCCGGACGAACAGCCGGGAAAGCATCCGTACCATGCGGCCGGCCTGTATTACATTCAAGAACCGAGCGCGATGGCGGTCGCCGAAACGTTGCGTCCCGCCCCTGGGGAGACAGTGCTTGACTTGTGCGCCGCCCCTGGCGGAAAAACGACCCAGCTTGGAGCGATGATGGAAAACAAAGGGCTGCTTGTCGCCAACGAAATCCACCCGAAACGGGTCAAAGCGCTCGCAGAGAACGTCGAACGGTTCGGCTTGACGAACACCGTTGTCGTCAATGAAACTCCCGAGGCGCTTGCCGAGCGGTTTCCGGGCTTTTTTGACAAAATTTTAGTCGACGCCCCCTGTTCCGGCGAAGGCATGTTTCGCAAGGATGAAGACGCCGTTTCCTTTTGGAGCCCGGCTTATGTGGAAGAATGTGCGGCCAGACAGCGGCGCATTTTGGAAAGCGCCTATGCGATGCTGAAAGAAGGCGGCATTCTCGTCTATTCCACGTGCACGTTCTCTCCGGAGGAAAACGAGCAAACGATTGAATGGCTGCTTGAGGCGCACGATGACTTGCGGCTGTTGCCGATCGCCAAAGCGGGAGGGCTTGAGCCAGGGCGTCCAGAATGGACGAAAACCAATCGATCCGATCTCGTCCACGCCGCCCGCCTTTGGCCGCACCGTCTGAAAGGGGAAGGGCATTTTGTCGCCAAACTGCAAAAGCAGCGCTCCACCTCACCTTGGCGGGGGCGGTGGGCGAAATCGAGCGCGCCAAAAGCCGCGATCCGCCTGTATCGCCAGTTTGAACAAGAGGCATTGCGGACAGAGCGAGACGGCACGTTCATGTCATTTGGCCCCCATTTGGCTATGTTGCCCGAACGCTGTCCGGATTTATCCGGCATGAAAGTCATGCGTGCTGGATTGCACTTGGGTGAAGTAAAAAAGGAGCGGTTGGAGCCGAATCACGCCCTCGCGCTATCGTTGCGGACGGAAGAAGCACGACATGTGCTCGATCTGGCAAGCACAAGCGAGGACATCGTCCGCTATTGGCGCGGCGAGACGCTTTCCACCGGCGGCGACCGCGGTTGGCTGCTTGTGGCCGTGGATGGATTTCCGTTCGCCTGGGGGAAAGAAGTGAAAGGAACAGTGAAAAACTTTTATCCAAAAGGGCTGCGCCTCGTCTAAAACGTCGGAAAAGCAGATGGCAAAGGAGCTCCCAATCGCAAAAAAGGGGCTGACCCAAAACGCGGGTGCGTTTTAGGTCAGCCCTTTTTTACTGATGCTGCTTCGTCGGAATCGTTAACGTAAACACGATCTCATCGGCGGCCAAATCGATTTTTTTCGCCGCCACTTGATAGCCGTTGCCAAAGCGAATGTCCGTGAGCGCGACGTAGACGCGGGTGTGCTCCGGGTCAATCGCCACTTCATCCGGCAGCGGAGCGTGCTTTTGCAAGTAGCGAAGCACAGACGTCACCGGCAGCTTCCAATCGCCAAGCGAAATCGTCGGCTCGGTGAGCTCGACATTCCCCCCTTTGACGACTTTTGGCACAAACGAGACGACAAGTTCGACCGAACGGCCTAAAATGGGGATTTCGCTTGAAACATAGACGCGGTCGGCAAGCCAGACATCGTACTGGAGCCGATGGCCTTTCGTTTTTTCTGTCAAATAGTCGTTTATGACGGCGTTCAAATGCTCCTTCTTCGAGTATACTGTAAACGAAGCTCCCTCCATATTGGGGCGCGCTGGCCGCTTCACCGGTGAAGCGGGTTCGAACAGCCAAGCGACAGCCCAAACGAGAACCGCGGCGTTGACAGCCGCCAACATCCAAAACGCTCGTTTCCAATTCATTGCAGCAAACTCCCTATCCACCATTCTTTTCGTTCTTTTAGCGCTTCATACACCCGCATCGCCATCTGTTCGTATCCCGCAGCATTCGGATGGAATTCATCGCGGTAGAGCAAATCATCACGATCGGCAAAGATGTCTTGAATATCCACGAACATCGTCCGGTCATAACGGGAAAGCACCGCTTGGCTTGCCTTGTTCCACTCGGCAATGACATCATCGATTTCTGGGATGTTCGGCAGCGTCGTGGAAAACGGGTTGTATAAGCCAATAAGCAAAATGACCGCATCGGGATTGATCGTGCGAAGCGCGATGAGTAGATGGTCCAATCGGCCAGCGAATCGCTCCGCGGCTTGCTGAAACCGCTGGCGCGACAAGTCGAAAAAATGTGAGCGTACGACGTTCATCACATCGTTGCCGCCAATCGTCAGCAAAATCAAATCCGCTCGTTGGAGCTCGTCTTGATGAGCGTTGATCACCGGCTCCAGCTCCGCGATGCGCCGGCCGCGCTTCCCGAAATTCGCTACGGTGACGGTCCGCACCCCCTCTTCTGCCGAAAGGAGCGGGACAAGGCGGCCGACATATCCGCCTTTCCCTTCGCCGTCCCCCACTCCTTCCGTCAATGAATCGCCCAAAGCGACCAAATGAATATCTTTCGGAAGCGGCTTTGCTTCCGTTTGCTTGACAGCCGCTTCAGGCAGGCGCTCCGGCTTTCCGTCCGCCGCAAGCGACATGCATCCGGCGAGCAGCCAGCAGCACAACAACCATCCCCATCGTTTCATCGTTTGACACCTGCCTTTTGCCGCAACAAGAGGAAAGACGAAAAGAAGGCAAAAAAGGCGGTAGCCGTTTTTGCCTCATTGAGACGACTGCACGATTTTGATATGCTCTAAAATTGTATCGTACGGCACATCTTGCACGCCGCTGTACGTTTGGACCACCTTGCCGTCTGGACCCACAAGATAAAAGCTTGTGCCATGAATGACTTGATCATCATTGGCCGGCTTTTGCACGATCGTTTTAAAGCTTTTTTGCGCCAGCTCGCTGATCTCGGCCGGGCTGTATCCGGTCAGCAAATGCCAGTTTGCTAGATCATCTGTAAATTGTTTCGCATACGCCGCCAGTTTTTCCGGCGTGTCGACTTCCGGGTCGACGCTGAAGGAAACAAACTCGACATCCAGTCCTTCTTTCTTTGCCATTTCCTTTAGTTTGGCCATATGGGCGGTCATCGGCGGGCACACCGTTTCGCAATTCGTAAAAATAAAATCGGCGACCCACACTTTTCCTTTCAAGTCGCGAAGTCCAAACGGCTTGCCGGTCTGATCGACAAACGTAAAGTCCTCCACCGGCCAATTTTTGGCATCCGGAATCGTTTTTCCGCACGCAGCGAGCAACAGAACAACGAGAAAAAGCGCGATTCGTTTCCACATCATCGATAGGTCCTCCCTCTAGAAATGTTGATCTATCAAGGCTTTTCGGCCTCTCAGGGGTGTCCAAAAAATATTTTTCGACAAAATCCCTTACATCCTTTTTCAGTTTTGTGGATATCTTACAGACCTAGGGTGCGCGTTTTGTGTACAATTCATCTGAAGTCCTCCTTGGCATGATGGTAGGTGTTGTTTGACACCCCTGCATCATACCAAGAGGGCTTTTTTTGATCAAGTCCCCGGAAAAGCTCCTAACGGGAATGCTCCTTTTCGACCAAAATATGTTGATGCCGTCAACAACGTCGTTTATTCATCAAGCACCGCTTTCATTTTCGCCATAAATTGTTCCGGGGTGATCGTCACACGGTCGATCAACGCCTCCCCATCCACTGTCAAATGAAGCGGAACGACTTCAACGCCGTGCTCCGCAAGTACAGAAAACGGCACATCGACCGTTGAGTCGGTTACAATTTTGATTGATTTCATTCGTTCACTCCTAATACTGATGATCTCGTTTCCATTATATAATGAAGCCGGCGAAAATCCCACCAAAAAAAAGTTGTTTTGCCGCCAAGGACAAAACAACAGCAATCATGCATTATGTTTTAACGCCGTTTCTTGAAAGATCTGCTCATATACCGGCCATTTCAGCACTTTCTTCAAATGTTCGCGGAACGAGTAAACGGAACGGTTTGTTCTCGACCGATACACTTTTGCAATAAACGCCTCCAAGCGCAGTTGGATCATGAATCGGTATGTGTTCTCTTCCTCCAATACAGGAATTTCGATAATCTTGACCTTCTGTCCATATGCGTTTTTGAACTCGAGGCTTTTGAATAGCAAAATATCAATCCTCTTTTTCACCGATTTACTTTTATTATACACCAATCCGGTGAAAAAGTATGTCGGAATGCGGCGAATTTGTTCCAACTTTTTTCGTCAAATCAATAGATGGAACAAGTTCGGGTCTTTGTTGACCTCTTGGAACGGGAAGCCTTTTTTCTTCATCCGCTCGATGAGCGGCGCGTAGTCTTCGCGCCGTTTCAGCTCGATGCCCACAAGCGCCGGTCCGCTTTCTTTGTTGTTTTTCTTCGTGTATTCAAACCGGGTGATGTCATCGGTCGGCCCAAGCACTTCATCCAAAAACTCACGCAACGCCCCAGCCCGCTGCGGGAAGTTGACGATGAAATAGTGCTGCAGTCCTTCGTAAATCATCGAGCGCTCTTTGATTTCCTGCATCCGGTCGATGTCGTTGTTGCCGCCGCTTATGACGCAGACGACCGTCTTGCCGCGGATTTGTTCCTTGTAAAAATCGAGTGCGGCGATCGGCAGCGCCCCTGCCGGTTCAGCGACAATGGCGTTTTCGTTGTACAGCTCCAAAATCGTCGTGCATACTTTTCCTTCCGGAACGACGACGATGTCATCAAGCACCCCACGGCATAAGGCGAATGTCTTTTCCCCGACCGTCTTGACGGCAGCGCCGTCAACGAACTTGTCGATTTCATCGAGTGTCATCACATGTCCGTGCTCGAGCGCCGCTTTCATCGATGGGGCGCCAGCCGGCTCGACCCCGATGACTTTGGTGGACGGAGAAATGCTTTTCACATACGTCCCAAGTCCCGCCATCAATCCTCCGCCGCCGATGCTGGCGAACAAAAAGTCGATTGGTTCATCGCAGTCGTTGAGCACCTCGACGCCAATCGTCCCCTGTCCGGCGATGACGTATTCATCATCAAACGGATGGATGAACGTCCGCCCTTCCGCCTCGGCGCCCTTCACCGCTTCGTTGTAGGAATCGTCAAACGTGTCGCCGACAAGAACGATCTCGACCATGTCTTTGCCAAACAGCTGCACTTGCGACACTTTTTGCCGCGGCGTCGTCGCCGGCATGTAAATTTTTCCGTGCACCCCAAGCGCCCGGCATGAATAGGCCACCCCTTGGGCATGGTTGCCGGCGCTGGCGCATACCACCCCGTTTTTCCGCTCCTCATCGGTTAAATGCTTCATCCGGTTGTACGCCCCGCGCAGCTTAAACGAACGCACGACTTGCAAATCTTCGCGCTTCAAATAGACGTTGCATTCGTACCGTTCGGACAAGAGCGGATTTTTTTGCAGCGGCGTATGGAAAACAACATCCTTCAGTGTATGATACGCGATCAAAATGTCCTCGACGTATACTGCCCCTTGCTTCCGTTTCAACTGTTGTTCCATGTTCTCGTTCCCTTTCTTTTCTAAGTTGTCTTTGATTTGTAGATTATATCACAAATTCGCAAAAAGAAAAGGGAATTTTCGAAAAGTTTTATGAAGATGAAGGGAAGCGGGCTCGTGAACATCGCGATGGCCCCAATTTACCAGATACTGGACGCTTCCGCCGGCCAGATTCGCGCTTTTGGCCTGACGCCATCCGATGAGCGCCGTCCTTCCCGCTTGAAACCTCTTCCCAGCTGTCTTGCCAGACGGCAATGCCGCAACTTGGGCAGCATAATCCACAAGCAGACAGAAAAAACGACCGGTGCTATGACCGGTCGTCCTCTTTTTTGAACTCTTCTTCCTCGGCAAATTCCGTCGCCCATCTTCCTTCATCATACCAGCGGTGCGCTTCTTCCCTCCTTGCCTCTTCGAGAACATGGTTTTCCATATACAAGTGGAAAAACGCTTCAACCGCCCCGATCGCCAAGGCGCTGAAAAACGCGCCGTATGCCATGTTGACGGACGGGGCAATGAGGGCAAAGCTGACTGGCCAAATCAGCAAGAAAGAAAGCGGCACGTCAAGAGCGGCAGCGACAAAATGGCCGACGCGCGGCAACACGAACAGATCGCCGATGATATAAGAAACAAGCGCCGTCACGATCGTCATGAGCGAAATCAAGGCAAGCGGGGCATCAAAGATCGTAAAGATTGAAAACAAGACGACGCTCCAAGCAGCGAGCTTGACGGCAAACGGAACGATATGTTTCATCGTCTTCCTCCATTTCCATTGTGGTTCTATTGATTATCGTTCCATTTTCGCCCCGCTTCTATGCAGAAACACGTTCGGATCTCAAACAAAAAGACGCCCCGTTTTTGGGGGCGTCTTGACAAATGTTTCGTACGCCGACGACAAACGCATGTCCATGCCCGTGTGCCGTCTATTTCGCCTTTTTCCGCTCATAAATGACAAAGGCGTATTCATACGGATTCTTTTCATCTTTCCCTCCTGGCGTATAGGAAACGATTTCCCATTCATCGTCAGAAATGGGCGGATAAAACGTATCGCCAGGAAAGGAAGCAAAAATGTTTGTCACATACAGCCGGTCGACCATCGGCATCGTCGCCCGAAACAGTTCGGCCCCGCCGATGATAAACACTTCATCAGCGCGCGATGCGATCCATTGCTTGACTTCTTCGAGAGAATGAAGCACAAGGCAGCCTTCCGGGCGAAACGAGCGGTTGCGCGTGACGACGATGTTTTCCCGGCCGGGAAGCGGCCGGCCGATCGCTTCAAACGTTTTGCGCCCCATCACGATGGCATGGCCCATTGTCACCCGTTTAAAATACGCCAAATCGGCCGGCAAATGCCAAGGCAAGCGGTTGTCTTTGCCGATCACCCGGTTTTCATCCATTGCCACAATGTGCGAAATCATCGCGTCCTCTCCTTTACACCGCCACCGGTGCTTTAATCGTCGGATGCGGGTTGTAGCCGACAATTTCAAAATCGTCGTATTCGTAATCGAAAATGGACGGCGGCTTCCGTTTGATCACGAGCTTCGGCAGCGGGCGCGGCTCGCGCGTCAGCTGCAGTTTCGCCTGTTCGAGATGGTTTTTGTACAAATGGACATCACCGCCGGTGAAAATGAGTTCGCCGACATCGAGGTCGCATTGCTGGGCGATCATATGCGTCAACAGCGCGTAGCTGGCAATGTTAAACGGCAACCCTAAAAACGTATCAACGGAGCGCTGTTGCCACATGCACGACAGGCGACCGTCCGCCACATAAAATTGAAACGCATAATGGCACGGCGGCAGCTTCATCTCGTCCAATTCCGCTACGTTCCAAGCGCTCACAAGCAGCCGGCGTGAATTCGGATTTCGTTTGATCTCTTCGACGACCCACGCGATCTGGTCGATTGTTTTCCCGTCCGCCCCTTTCCATGAGCGCCATTGCGCGCCGTAAATCGGGCCGAGGTCGCCGTTTTCATCCGCCCATTCGTCCCAAATCGTCACGCCATTCTCCTGCAAATAGCGGACGTTCGTATCGCCTTTTAAAAACCAAAGCAGTTCATAAATGATGGAGCGGGTATGCAATTTTTTCGTTGTCACGAGCGGAAATCCATCTTGCAAGTTGAAGCGGAGCTGGCGGCCGAACACCGACAGCGTGCCGACGCCCGTGCGGTCTTCTTTTTCGACGCCGTTTTCCAAAATATCCTCCAAAAGCTGCAAATATTGCCGCAATGTTCTCACCTCACGCTCTATCATACCATAAAGCAACGCATGGTGAACCACTTGTCCATAAAAAAACGAGCCTTTTACGAGGCCCGTTCCGCCAATCCGCGGATCAACGCATATGTTCTCGGCGCTGCCGCCCGCAACGTTTGCCGCGTCTTGCCGCTTGCATAATAATAGGCAAACGACTCGGCAAAATACTCTTCCGGATAGGTCAAAAAATAAGATTCGCCAGGAAAGAGCCGCGGCGCCTCCTCCCGCCAAATCGCTTGAAATTCGTGCGTTTCATGAATGCGGTCAAATACGATGTAATCGAGCGAATGAGCAAACTCATGCAGCTCCAAATTGACCGAGCCATGCCCTTTTCCTTTTTCGCTATGGCCGAGGCGGACAAGCACTAAATGCGACCCACCGATGCCCGGCACCTCGTCCCACGTCTTTGAACCCGGCATGTAGCCGCGCGGCGTTTTTCCGCGCAAATGGCGGGCCGTCGGCTCATCGGTGATCGGGCCGGTCAACAGTTGAATGTAAATATGGTGGTCCGCCGCCTGCTCTAAAATCGTGCGATCAATGCGGGCGAGCGTCCGGATCATTTCATTCGCTTCAGAGGCGGAAAACTCCGTCTCCGGCACGATGATGATGCGGCCAAGCACATCATGAGACGGAACACCCCTAAGGCCAAGGCTGCTTTCTTCAAGCAGCACGCCATGGGCAGCCGGATACGGCGAGAACGACAGAAGCGGAATGGCGAACAGCGCCGCCAGCAAACTAGTGAACAGCCGTTTCATCGTGGTTCCCCCACTTCTTTCAATCTATGAAAATCATATCATAGAACGAAGCGGGGAAAAACGCGCAAAATCAGGAAAGAACCGTAGGCGATTATGTACGCCAATTCGGCGGCGTATTTTTAGACCAGTAGATTTTCCCGAGTTCATGATGGGCTTGAAACCCATCATCGCATGTATGATAGTGAAACTGAAACCAATATCCGTCTTGCGGCGGATGCTCGCGGCGGACGTGAAAGCGGACGAGATCTTCCCCTGTGTCCATGCGATACAAATGAAAAATGCGTTCCCCTTGCCCGCCGGACGGATTTTCCGAAACAGCCAAATAGCGGAGCTCCTCTTCCGGATAACGATCGGCAAGCTCAGCGATCACTTCTTCCATGCGCGGCAAAATGACGGCGCGAAACTCATCTTCAATGACCGGAGCGATTTTGCGGCCAAATTTTTCATGGGACTGGGCAACGGCCTTTTCCATCGTCCGCTCAATGAATTGAGCTCGCGTCAACGAAACCGCTTCCTCGGCACGACTTGTTGGACTGTGCTGCCAGTCGGAAGACGATGCATCATCTGACGGCGGCTCTTTGGCCGCGAGCAACGAAGCGGGCGGTGTGACGAGTCCAAACGTGCAGACGGTAATGGCGGCAACAAGCGTTTTTCGAAGCCAAGACGGCAGCTTCATCGCCTTCACCTCCCGCTACCGCCGATCAGCGGCCAAAGACGCGAACAAGCCGGTCGCTTTTAATTTGGCGACCGCTCGGCGCAACACTTCTTCCGGCTGGACAAGGGCGATGCGCACATACCCTTCGCCGCTCGGCCCAAACGCGTGCCCAGGCGTCACAACGACGCCGGCTTGGTCGATGAGCGCCTTCGCAAACGAAAGCGATGTAAAGCCGTCCGGAATTTTCGCCCACACGAACATGCCGGCTTGCGGACGGTCAACCGTCCAACCGATGTCAGCGAGTCCATCCACGAGCACATCACGGCGCGCTTGATACATCATGCGGCTCTGGGCGCAAAAGCCGGCGCCATGGCGGAGCACTTCCGCGGCCGCTTTTTGAATCGGCCAAAAAATGCCGTAATCCAAATTGGACTTGAACTCGGCAAACGCACGAATCACCTCGGCATTTCCGCACAAGTAGCCGACCCGGCAGCCGGCCATGTTGTAGCTTTTCGACAACGAATTGATCTCAACCCCGACATCTTTCGCCCCCGGGACGGACAAGAAACTCACCGGTTTGTTTCCATCATAATACAGCTCGCCGTAAGCAAAATCGGAAACAACGAGGATATCGTACCGCTTCGCAAACTCGACCACTTCGCGATAAAATGATTCTGTCGCTACAGCTGGAACCGGATTTCCAGGGAAGTTGATAAACATGATCGTCGTCCGTTTGGCGATGTCCTCCGGGATCGCACGCAAATCCGGCAAAAAGCTGTTTTCCTCCCTCAGCGGCAGAAAATACGGCACCGCTTCCGCCATCGCCACCCCCGCCGCATACGCCGGATACCCGGGATCCGGCAATAAAATGACATCCCCCGGGTCGGCGAACACCATCGGCAAATGCACGAGCCCGTCCTGTGATCCGATGACGTACGTTACTTCCGTCTCCGGATCGAGCACGACGCCATGCGCCGTGCGATAATAATCGGCGACCGCTTCATGAAACTCGCGAATGCCCCTTAATGTGTAGCCGTACGCATTCGGCTCGCTGGCGTAGCGGGCGATCGCCTCACGCACAAACGGCGCCGGGGGCAAATCCGGGCTGCCAACGCTCAAGTCGATCCACTCATCATGAAGGTGGCGCTGCTTTTGACGATACGCCGTCAACTCGGCGAAAATCGATGCCGAAAACGCGTTCATTCGTTTCGCTTTTTTCATTTCGTCTTCCTCTCCCTTGACAAGACCAAAACGGCATTTTCTTTTTGCTTTTGTTGATATATACTATGGTTATATGAATAGTGTATCATATGTTCTCGGGGAAAATATAGACAGAAAGGCGGGAAAACGGAACGTGAACACAGTCTTTTTTGCAGCCAGCCTCATTACATTGCTTTACTTTATTTATAGTTGTATCGCCAACGCCTAAACGCTCTTGGCGATCCATCCAGCTCCCTTGGCATTCTGTTGGATGCGAAGGGAGTTTACGCGTGAAAACGACAAAAGGAGCCCCGCATCGGGAGCTCCTTTTTAATCGATTTTTGTTTTTTTGCGGGCAGAGTCAAGCTCGAAGGCGCCTGTCTCCGTCTCCGTCGTGCCTTGCCCTCTGACATCTGGAGCGCTGACGCCCGTTTTCGAACGATCTTTTTTCCGCTTCGGCACGCCCGATCACCTCCGACCTTATCGTTCCCGCCAACGCGCCGTTGTATGCGGAACGAAAGCGAATCAACGCAAGCGGTTCGCTCCTCGCTCGCACCGCATCAGCCGCAATATTGGTCAAACGCAGCCAAAATATTTTCCATCACGTCCTCCATCGAGTGAAACTCGATGTCTTCGCGCGGAATGAAGTGAACGATTTCTTTCCCCTTTAAAAGCGCCATCGATGGCGAAGACGGCGGATAACCGACAAAGTACTCGCGCATTTTCGCTGTCGCTTCCTTATCCTGGCCAGCGAACACCGTCACCAAATGGTCCGGCTTTTTCTCGCTCCTAAGCACCGCCTGCGTCGCGGCCGGGCGCGCCAATCCAGCGGCGCAGCCGCACACTGAGTTGATAAAGACAAACGTCGTTCCTTCCACTTGTTCCATAAACTGCTCGACTTCCTCGCTCGTGCGCAATTCGCGGAAACCGGCGCGGACGAGCTCATCCCGCATCGGCTGCACGAGCTGGCGCATATAGTCTTCGTAAGCCATTGACATAACCATCATCCCTCCACCCTATCATCGTTGTGCTATCAGCATACTATACTTCGAACAAAAAAATCAACGAAGACGCTGCCGGCGGCAAGTGAAGAGCGATGGATGGGGGAAGACGCCCCTCCAAAGCAGCATCGGCTGGGAAACAGCCGCAAACCACGAAATTCCTTGCCAACGTCGCCCTTTTCTTTTCCGTTTCTAGCAACTGCCGCGACCATCGGCTGCCATTCGACATATACTGAATCGTGAATGGCACGAGGAAGCGAAAGGAGCGCAGTCGATGGGGTACATTGAAGAGTTGCGTAAAATCGTCGGAACCCGGCCGCTCATTTTAGCCGGTGTCGGCGTCGCCGTCATCGATGACTATGGGCGGATTTTGCTGCAAAAGCGTCGAGACGGGCTGTGGGGAGTCCCCGGCGGCTTGCTGGAGCTCGGCGAGTCAACCGAAGAAGCGGCGCGGCGGGAAGTGTTGGAAGAAACGGGGCTGGAGATCGGTGAACTTGAACTCATCGATGTGTTTTCCGGCCAAAAATACTTTGTTCGGCTGCCAAACGGCGACCAATACTACCCGGTCACGATCGTCTACCGCACCCGCGATATTCGCGGCGGGAAACTGGGAGAGGACGGGAAAGAATCGCTCGAGGTAAAATTTTTCTTTCTTCATGAATGGCCAAACGAGCTTTCTCCACTCTTTCAAGATCTTGTTGAGCATTATTTTGGCAGCTGACGGACAAAGCCTTGGAGAATCAACCCCAAGGCTTTGTTGCGGTCAGTGACTGCTGCGCAGAACATTTCGAAGTCGTTTTTGATTGTAATAAATGGGAGAATAATCGGCGCCCCTTTCGGCGGCGGTTCGGCTGTTTTCCATGTCAGCTTCCCCTTTTCCACCTCGTACAGCCTCGCTCCGACCTCGAGCGCAACCGCGTCGACTTACCAAGAAGCGATTTTTTTATTTCTCCGGCTTGTTCTCTTTTTTTCGGCTTTCCGTCATTTGCTTCCAGACGGATCCTTTCGCTTCTTCGCCGCCCTCAATCCGTTCGATCGCCATTTTCACTTGCAAGCTGACCTCAAATTCCGGATCGTTTTCCGCCGCTTTTAACGCCGGCAAGGCCGATTCATCGCCGACTTCGTACAAAAACATAGCCGCGCGCCAACGAACGAGCTTGCTTTCGTCCTTTAGCGCTTCGATCATGGCCGGAATGGCCTCCGGATCGCCGATGTCGGACAAACAGTCGCCGGCGGTGCGGCGGACAGCGACAGCAGGATCTTTTAACGCTTCATACAAATACGGAAGCACCTTTTTGCCGCCGATCATGCCGAGATACGCTGTTGCCAGGCGGCGGATGGCCATTTTTTCATCCTTGAGCGCCTTGGCCAACACTGGGATATCGTCCTCGGTCGGCTCGGCCATCTGTTCGAGCGCGGCATACCGTTTGCGCCAATCCGGGTCATCGAGCATCTCGCTCGTCACTTTGAGGCTTGGACGCTTTTGCACCGTTTTTTCCTGCTCACCGCGGCGGAACATGTTGACGATCCGCTCCAGCCGCTCGAGCGGATAGGCGGCCGACAATTCCTCGACCATTTCGCGGCCGATTTCCTCAAACGTGCCGTAGCGCACTCCTTTTTCGACCCATTTGCGCTCAAGCACAACATTTCCTGCGTATTTTTGCGCCTCAATGACCGCGTCCATAAACGGTTTCGGCAGCCCGACGCGGTGTTCGCGCTCCCCATCGACAAGCTTCACTTGCATCGGCAGACCGTACAGCATTTGCACGAACACTTTCACTTCGCCGAAATGTTCGTTTCCTTTCGGCTTTGCCTCGGCGCCGTCATCCGCTTTCTCGCCGAACACTTCGCGCACTTTCGCCAAAATGTCGCGCCAGTCGTATTTCGGATGGCGTTCAATCGCCAAAAAATCAGCGACATGGTAAATGCCTTTCACTCCGTCAATGCGCATCAATGCTTGAATAAGCGGCGGCGCTTCGCTCATGTTGTCCGGTTTATAGTTATAGCGTGCGCCGAAAGGCAATTCTTCATCAAGCAATATTTTCATCGTGTTCGGGCTTGGCGTCGGCTCAATCGCTTGAATGCGCAAGCGTTACCCCTCCTTGCCTTACAGCAGCTTTTCAATTTCCTTTCTCAGCTCGCTTGGCTTTGTTTGCGGTGCGAAACGAGCGACAACCTTGCCGCTGCGGTCGACCAAAAACTTCGTGAAATTCCATTTGATCGCCTTTGTTCCCAATGCCCCCGGCGCCTCTTCTTTCAAATATTGAAACAGTGGATGGGCGTTATCGCCATTCACATCCACTTTCGCAAACAGCGGGAACGTCACACCGTAATTCAACTGGCAAAATTGCTCAATTTCCTCTTCCGTCCCCGGCTCTTGGCCGCCGAACTGGTTGCACGGAAAACCGAGCACCACAAACCCGCGCTCGCGGTATTCGTCATACAGCTCTTGCAATTCTTTATACTGCGGGGTAAATCCGCATCGGCTCGCCGTGTTGACAATCAACAGCACGTTCCCTTTGTAGGCGGACAACGGTTGCTCCTCGCCACGAATCGTTTTGGCGCTGAATTCATATACACTCATCACGTTCTCACCTCATCCTCATCATAACGGATTTCTCCGTTTGTTTCCACTTTTTGCTTCGTTATTCGCCAACAAATGGCTGCAGCTGTTCGAGCGAGGAAATGATATACGGCACCATTTCCGGCAAATCGACGGCGTTCTCCTCGTAAATGAGGCGGGCGAATTCGACCGCGGCTTCATTTTCATACGGGCCGTTTTCATGCGGAAACGGAAAGCGGAGCGTTTGCCGGATGATTCGCTCCTTGCCCCAAATCGTCCGCAGTGTTCCTTCAATGAGCTCACAAACGGACAAACGGCGAACCGGAAGGGTAAACAGAAGAGAGAGCCGGCAGCCAGCCCGGCCGTGCTGGAGACGTTCATTCACCAATTCAGCAAAATCGATCGCAAGCCGCACCGTGCAGACGACTGGCGGCTCAGGCGCCCCCGCTTGTTGAAAGGAAATGACGTACTCGCGTGACAGGCGAGCCAAATCGGCAAGATCGCGGCGATCGACCACGGCAATGCGCCCTTGCAAGTCCGCGTCATATATCGCTCCTTCCAACACCGTTTTTAAATTGTCAAAGGCGGTCGGATCCAATCGGGATTCCCCCTTTTTGTTCACCAGCTGTTTTAAGGTCAAAAAATCAATTGAAGAATGTTGACAAAGTTTTTATAATTAAGGTATTTAGTAACGAGACAGAAACGGAGGGGACACCATTGCCAATCAACATTCCAAAAGACTTGCCGGCGAAAGAAATACTCGAACAAGAAAACATTTTCGTGATGGACGAAGAACGGGCTTACTCCCAAGACATCCGTCCACTCAACATCGTCATCTTAAACTTGATGCCCGAAAAAGAAAAAGCAGAGACACAGCTATTGCGGTTGCTCGGCAACTCGCCGCTGCAAGTGAACGTCACCTTTTTGCGCCCGGCGACCCATGAGCCGAAAACGACAAGCAAACATCATTTAGAACAATTTTACACCATTTTCCCGCATATCCGCCATCGCAAGTTCGACGGGATGATCATCACCGGGGCGCCGGTCGAGCAAATGCCGTTTGAAGAAGTCAACTATTGGGGAGAGTTGACGGAAATAATGGAATGGACGAAAACGAACGTCACGTCAACGCTGCACATTTGTTGGGGGGCACAAGCTGGCTTATACTATCACTACGGCATTCCGAAATACCCATTGCCGGAAAAATGCTTCGGTGTGTTCAACCATACGGTGGAAGTGAAAAACGTAAAACTATTGCGCGGTTTTGACGATGTGTTCCGCATGCCGCACTCCCGCCATACAGACGTCAAACGCGAAGACATCGAAAAAGTGCCAGATCTCACCATTTTGTCCATGTCTGACAAAGCCGGCGTTTGCCTCGTCGCATCGAACGACGGGCGCCGCATTTTCTTAACGGGCCATCCAGAATATGATGCGACAACGCTCAAAGAAGAATATGAACGCGACTTGGCGAAAGGGTTGTCGATTCACATCCCGGAATCATACTTCCCTAATGATGATCCAAGCCAGCCGCCGCTGAACACATGGCGCTCGCATGCGAATTTGTTGTTTGTCAACTGGCTGAACTATTACGTGTATCAGGAAACGCCCTACGTTTGGGAATGAAAGGAAAATATCATTCGACAATAACGCCTTTGCTTTTCCTAGCAAGGCGTTTTTCTTATTTTGTCATTTTCCGACAATTGCCCCGTTCCTTCGTGCAATGAATGGCATACCATATAGTAGATTTTGCAGGGAGGTGAACGGGATGGGCGCTTGGCATGGCAATGGCTTTGCGCTGATCGTTGTCTTGTTTATTTTGCTCATTATTGTCGGGGCTGCGTTCGGCGGCTACGTTTACTAAACCGTAATCCCTTTCTCCGGCCGCCGTGTTTGCCAGCATCCGGCCGGCGTGCAGCGGGAAAGCGGGAACACGAACGCTTCCCGCTTTTTTATGCTGGGCTGTAGACAACCATGCATAGGAATGAAGGCATCGTCCATGCTAAACGTATGACAACGGCAGCCAAAGGAGGTGGAGCTCATGACGAAACGCCCAAACAACGGCAGCCGCAATCAAAACGCGCCAACGCAAGATCCGATGACCTTGCTCCGCGGTCCGGTTTCCGGCGATAACAGCAAAGGACGGCGGCCAAACAAAATGCAAAACGACAAAACCGATGAACACGCCTGACTCGCAAACACGCGGCCAAGACACGGCCGCGTGTTTGCTTCTAAAATTCAATCCCTTTCATCGCGGTTCTTCCTTGTTCATAGTCATGCTTGATGAGCTTCATTTCCGTCACAATATCGGCAGCCGCCATCAGCTCTGGGCGCGCGGATCTCCCGGTGATGACAAGATGAAGCGACGGCGGGCGCGTGCGGATCAGCTCGAGCACCTCGCTGACTGATACGATATCTTCAACGGGAAAGCGGTCAATGGCCAACACATTGTTCAGTTCATCGAGCACAATCATATCATACCGTCCGGAATACACATATTCTTTGGCCACCGCCCAGGCACGCTTCAACGCTTCGCGGTGGATGTCCGGCGTTTTTGTCCAAGTGAAGCCGGCGCCGAGCTGACGGACGTCGACGCCAAGACGCTCTAGGACCAACTGCTCGCCGTATGTCCGTTCCGGCGATTTCACAAACTGCAAAACCGCGACGTTCATTCCCCGGCCGACGGCACGCAGGGCAAGCCCCAATGCGGCCGTCGTTTTTCCTTTTCCGTCGCCCGTATACACGATGACACGCCCGCTACGACGAGGCGTCGGCATCGACCACGCCCCCTTGCCGCTCCGGAAACCATTGGAGCGTCTCACGCAGACGAACGACATCGCCGATGATGATGATGGCCGGATGGGAAATGCCCGCCTGTTCCGCCTCGTCTGACAGCGTCGAAAGCGTCGCCGCCACCGTGCGCTGCCGCTCAGTCGTCCCCCATTCAATGATGGCCGCTGGCGTATCCGACGGCTTTCCGGCCGCCATCAACCGGCCGCAAATATCCGGCAAATTGGCCGCTCCCATGTAGACAAGGATCGTATCGCATCCTCGAGTCAGCGCCTCCCAATCGATCCGCTCACTCCGATGCCCGCTGACCATCGCCACCGAGGCGGCGTAATCACGGTGGGTGACCGGAATGCCGGCGTACGCGGGCGCAGCGATGCCGGATGTCACCCCAGGAACAATTTCAAACGGAATGCCGGCTTTCGCCAACACTTCCGCTTCTTCGCCAACGCGGCCAAACACACACGGATCGCCGCCTTTTAAGCGGACGACCGTTTTGCCTTGTTGCGCATGACAAACGAGCAGCTCGTGAATTTGTTCTTGAACGGTGTCATGTTTTCCCGGCTCTTTGCCGCAGTAAAGAAGCTCAGCGTCCGGCTTCGCGTAGCGCAGCAGCTTCCGGTTGATGAGCCGGTCGTAAATAATGACATCCGCCCGCTCTAGGCATTCGCGGCCGTAAACCGTGATGAGCTTTTCATCACCCGGCCCGGCGCCGACTAAATACACTTTGCCGACGGTCATCGCCCCTTCTCCCCTTTCGCATTGGCCGTGGAAACGCCCGCCGAAGCGAATGTCGCCATTTCGTTCACCATCGCCATTGCTGAAATCAAGAGCGGAAACGCTACCGCCGCGCCGCTTCCTTCGCCAAGGCGCATGCCAAGATCCAAAAGCGGCTCTTTCCCAAGCAAGCGAAGGGCTATGCTGTGCCCCGGCTCTTCGGAACGATGGCCGGCAATCATATAGTCTGTGACGTTCCCGGCAAACTGGCGGGCCACAAGGGCAGCCACCGTGCAAATAAAGCCGTCAAGCAAAATCGGGATGCGCCGCTCGGCGGCTGCCAGCATCGCCCCGGCCATAGCAGCGATCTCCAACCCGCCGATTTTCGAAAGCCATTCAAGCGGCTTCGCCGGATCCGGCCGATGAAGCAAGAGCGCCCGTCGGATCACGTCCTGTTTATGGGCAAGCATTTCCTCCTTAATGCCGCTTCCTTTGCCAACGATGCGCTCAAGCGGCTCATTGGCGAGCGTGGCCAATAAGGCGCTCGCGGCGGTCGTATTGCCGATGCCCATTTCACCGACAATGAGCGTGCGGACGCCTTGTTCAATGATGAACGCCGCCTGTTCGTAACCGACATGAAGCGCCTGTTCGGCCTCGGACGGCGTCATCGCTTCCGTTTTGGCGAAATTGTTCGTTCCCGGGCGAACCTTTTTCTGAATGACGCGCTCATCAGCAATTGGCACGGCGACACCGACATCAATCACCTGAAGCAACGCGCCGATTTGCCGGCTGAAGGCGTTGATCGCCGCTCCGCCGTTGGCAAAGTTGTACACCATTTGCGCCGTCACTTCGGCCGGATAGGCAGACACCCCTTCTTCCGTGACGCCATGATCGGCCGCAAACACGAGCACTCCGGGCGGAGTGACGCGTGGAAGCAGCTCCCCGGTCATGCCAGCAAGCGTTGCCGCCACTTCTTCAAGACGGCCGAGGCTGCCGGGCGGTTTGGTCAATTGATCGATATAGGCACGCGCTTGTTCAACCATTTCACGGCGGATCGGTGGGATGGAAACATTCATCATGGGCGCACCATATCCCCATCAAGCGGGAATAGGCGCTTCCTCCTTTCTCGTCTATGATTGAGAAGCAAACATGCAGGGCCCCTCCTGTCAACAGAAGGGCCGGACACCCCCGCTTTACAGGAGAAATTCGCAGCCCCCAAATCGAGCCAATCGCTCGGCAAAAGAGCGTCATATCGGCCGTTCTTCGATACCGCCATGATCGCTATATCGATCACGGCTACTGAAATTCACCCATCATTCGCTCAATCCGTTCAACGTCCACATGTTCCCGAACGTGGGCGGCAAGCCGGTCGAACGCCTTTTCTTTGAGCAAGCGAAAGAGTCGGACGCCAGAAGGAGCGATTCCTTTTTGGCGACGAATGCTGTTGAAAAACGCGGTGCGGAACGCATCGTTATGAAACAAATCGTGCATGTACGTGCCCAGCACCCGCTCATCACTGTGCTTCGCCCCTTCATGACGGCCGTCCGCCTCAATAAGCGGCGCATAGCCAGGAAGCGGCGCCGAGCGGCCCATATGAATCTCGTATCCTTGCACCGAAAACCGCTCGCCCGCCCACGTAAGCATCCCTTCCGTACGGATCGTGATTTTCGTCCGCTCAAGCGTCGTTTCAATCGGCAGCAAACCAAGCCCTTTTACTTCCGGGAGCGGTGTCTCGACTCCATACGGATCGCGGATGACGGCGCCAAGCATTTGATAGCCGCCGCATAAGCCGACGACTCTCGCTTTTCCTTCATTGACAAGCGACACAATGCGGGAAGCGAGTCCTCTTTTCTTCATATAAATCAAGTCTTCGATCGTGTTTTTGCTGCCGGGAAGCACGATCACATCCGGCTTGCCGAGTTCACCCGCGTGCGTCACCAACCGGACGCGGCAGTCCGGTTCAGCCAAAAGGGGGTCGATATCGGTGAAATTGGCGATTTTCGGACAGCGGATGACCGCGACATCAATCGCTTCCTCTCCCCCGACAGATGAAGCAAACCGCTCAAGCGACAGCGAATCTTCCGCATCGATCGCCAAATCAGGCAAATAGGGAACGACGCCGAGCACCGGCACACCGGTGTGCTGCTCAAACCAATCAAGCCCCGGTTTAAGCAGCGACACATCGCCGCGAAACTTGTTAATGATGACGCCGATGACCCGCTTTCGGTCCTCAGGCTCAAGCAGCGACATCGTTCCAACGAGGCTCGCGAACACCCCGCCCCGTTCAATATCGCCGATCAACACGACCGGAGCGTTGGCGAGGCGGGCGATGCGCATGTTGACGAGCTCGCGGTCGTTTAAGTTTACTTCCGCCGGGCTTCCCGCTCCTTCAATGACAATCCGGTCATACTCATTCATCAACGTTTCGAGCGACTGACGGATGACAGCCAACCCTTGGTGGAAAAACTCGTTCCGGTAAGCGAACGCCTGCATATTGCCGTACGGTTTGCCAAGCACAACGATTTGCGATTCATGCTCGCGGCTTGGCTTAATCAAAATCGGATTCATCTCGGCGCGCGCCGCCACTCCGGCTGCTTCGGCCTGAATGCCTTGCGCCCGGCCGATTTCTTTCCCGTCCGGCGTTACATATGAGTTTAACGACATGTTTTGCGACTTAAACGGCGCCGTCTTCCAGCCGTCTTGGGCGAACATGCGGCAAAAGGCGGTTGCGATGACGCTTTTGCCGGCATCGGAATGGGTGCCTTGAAACATGATCGGCAGCGCTCTAGCCATCGCGTTTCACCCGCTCGCATGCGGCGAGCCATCGTTCAGCCATCGCCGGGGCGGACGCGAAATGGAAATGGACGTAGCCGGCGACAAGCCGGTGCACTAGACAACCGTCCGGCTTTGTTCCTTTCCGGCCGCTCGTGTCATAAGCAAACGGCGTCTCGCTCCGCGGTTCGTACACCGAATAATGGAATTCATGTCCGCGCGCTGTTTCTCCTTCCGGCAATAGAAAATTCCCTTTCCGCCCGCGCACTTCGCGATAGCCAAGCGCCGCGAGCTTCGTCTTCATCACGACCTTCCCCGGAATGACGCCGACCATGTCGTACGCCTCCCCGCTCGTCGTCACAAGCTGTTCGGTGAGAAACATAAATCCGCCGCACTCAGCCAGCGTCGGCAAACCGGATTCAATCGCCGCCCGGATCGACTGTTTCGCCGCCGTCTGCCGCGCCAGCTCAGCGGCAAATTCCTCCGGGAAGCCGCCGCCGATATACAGCCCGTCGGCGCCTTCCGGAAGCGGCTCGCCGGCGAGCGGGGAGAAATAAACAAGTTCCGCGCCATAGGCGGCCAATATCTCCAAGTTTTCTGGATAGTAAAAGTGGAAGGCGGCATCCTTCGCCACCGCGATGCGCACCGGATACGTCCGGCTTGGTTGGACAAGCGGCGCAGGCGCCTCCAGAGGCGGAGCGGACTCGGCGATCTGAAGCAACGCCTCCCAATCGACTGTTTCCGCTACTTTTTCCCCAAGGGCGGCAAAAAAAGCATCCAATTCGCCGCGCTCCACCGACGGAACAAGTCCTAAATGCCGCTCGGGCAACGTCAGAGCCTCGTCTTTTGGCAAATAACCGACCGCCGGGATGCCGCACATTTGCTCGATGGCCGCCTGAATCAGCCGGAAATGCCCTTCGCTCCCGACGCGGTTCGCAAACACGCCGGCAATGCGGACGTTGGGGTGAAAGGTTTGAAACCCGTGGACGATGGCAGCAGCGCTGCGGGCCATGCCGGCGGCGTCAATGACAAGCAGCACCGGGCTTTCCGTCAATGCCGCAATATCGGCTGTCGATCCCTCATCAGACAGCGGCTGCTTGCCGTCAAACAGCCCCATCACCCCTTCGATGATGGCGAGATCCGCCCCTTGGCAGCCGTTCGCCAACATTTGGCGCACGTTCGCGCGGCCGGCCATCCAGCTGTCCAAGTTGCGCGCCGGTCGGCCGGTGACCGCCGTATGGTACGTCGGATCAATGTAGTCCGGACCGCATTTAAACCCTTGCACCGTATATCCTTGCTGCCTCATGGCCGCCATCAACCCAAGCGTCACGGTCGTTTTGCCGGCGCCGCTTCCCGGTGCGGCGATGACAAGCCGTCGCATGCCTCTTTCCCCTTTCCCTGCATGGTTGCTTTCTTTTGATGATCGATGAGCGCCACGGAAATCGTCACATTGCCGGACTTCTTTTTCACCAGCGCCAGCCGATCGGCCCCGCTGTACAATTTCGCCGCGGGCTCGCTCACCCCATACGCGCCGGTGTAGCGGTACACCGTTTCCGACGGCGCTTCGATCGGCACTTCGTTTAACTGTTCCGGCGTGTACGTCACAAATTCCCATCCGTATTTGCCGACAACTTCCCGAAGCCCCGGCTCATCTTTTTTCAGTTCGATCGTGCATACCGCCTTGACGCTTTTGAGCGAAAAGCGAAGCGCACGAAGCGTCTCGCGGATGACCGCTTCAATTTCCTCGGCTGTGGTGCCGCGGTTGCAGCCGATGCCAATCGCGATTACTTTCGGGCGATACAAAACGCCGTTTTGCAAAATGGCCTCTTCTTCCGGCGCAAGCAGGCGATGAGTGACCACAAGCGCCGCCGTCGGGCGGGCGGCCAGCGCCTCCGCGATCGAGCCGTACACGGTGATGTTTTTCGGCAGCGGGCGGCCCGCCGGCCACCAATTTGGTTCTCCTGACTCTTGCACAACGGCGACTGGTTCTTCATTGACAACAGCCGCGCTCACCGGCGTCAAGTTGTCATCCGACTCCCATTCCCAGCCGAATTCGCGGCCGAATAGATCAACAGCGATCGTCTGCTGCACATCGGAAGCGGTCGTAATGACCGGGCGGGCGCCCAATATGGCGGCCACACGCCGCGTCAGTTCGTTGGCGCCTCCTAAATGGCCGGATAATACGCTGATGACATGTTCTCCTTTATCATCAATGACGACAACCGCCGGATCGGTCTTTTTATCTTTTAACAATGGAGCGATCATCCGGACGACCGCGCCGAGCGAAATGATGCAAATGAGTCCGTCGTAGCGGGCGAACAACTCCGGCAGCAACATCTTCACGTTGCCGGAAAACAAGCGGATCCCGTGCTCGGCTTCATCGCCGCGGGCGAATTTATCCGTATAATAAACGTCCGCTCCCGCAAGAGCGCCGCCAAGGCGTCGGGCGATCTCGACCCCGTGTTTCGTAATGGCCACGACCGCATAGGCGCCGTGTCTTTCGTTGTTTATGGCAGCAGCCCCCACCTTACGCCTCCCCCTTTCGATATCCGTGCGTAAACGCCGGGTCATACAGCTTCGAACGGTAGCCGCGCTCATGAATATGGGGATCGAGCGCCCAACCGGCCAACATGATGGCGTGCTTCGTCACGCCATGGCGCCGCATATCGTCAGCCATTGTGGCAACGGTGGAACGAATCACGATTTCATCCGGCCATGTCGCCTTGTAGACGATCGCGACAGGCGTATCACCGCTCCAGCCCGCTTCAAGGAGCGCCGCGCTTACTTTTTTGGCAAGCGTCGCGCTTAAAAAAAGAACGAGCGTGCAATGATGCCGCGCCAGCTCCCGCAATTTCTCACGCGGCGGCATCGGCGTCCGCCCCTCGGCGCGGGTGAAAATGACCGTCTGCGTCAATTCCGGGACGGTGAGCTCCGCCTGCACGGCGGCCGCGGCCGCAAACGCCGAACTGACGCCGGGGACGATTTCTACTTCAATTCCTTCTTCTTTCAACAAGGCGATTTGCTCAAGCGTCGCCCCGTAAATCGATGGATCGCCGGTATGGACGCGCACGACAAGCCGTCCTTGTTTCACTTGCTTCGCCATTGCCGCGGCCATTTCTTCTAAATGCATACCGGCAGTATGGAAAACGTCAGCACCCGGCTTCCGGTAGCGCTCGATCAATTCCGCGCTCACTAGCGAGTCGGTGTAAAAAATGGCGTCGGCAGCAGCGAGAAGCTCGGCGCCGCGAACCGTGATCAAATCCGGCGCTCCCGGCCCCGCTCCTACGATATACAGCTTCACTTTCTCACCACCATCAATGTCAAATATTCGAGCTCCGCTCCGTCGAGCTCCTCGACCTTCCACACGACTTCCTCGCCGGACGTCACTTTCGTCACAACAGCAGCGCGGTGAAGCAAATCGAGTTCCCGCAACAGACGAACCAGCAAATCGATCACTTTCGCCACTTTAAAAAAGACAACGCAATCGTGACGAAGAAGCGCCGCTTTCATCGCTTCGTAATCATCATGCGCCGGCACGATCGCCACGGTTTCATCACCATCCGCCAGCGGCAGACGAAGCCTAGCGGCAGCAGCGTTGGCCGAACTGACGCCGGGGACGACTTCAATCGGCGCTTCCGGATAGCGTCGCTCCATCACGTGCATCAAATGAATGAACGTGCTGTACAACAGTGGATCGCCTTCAGTCACAAACGCGACATCGCGCCCGGCCGACAACTCCGCCCAAATGGCGTCCGCCGCCTCGTTCCATTTCGGTTCAAGCACGGCTCGGTCTTTCGTCATCGGAAAATGCAGGCCGAGCCGCCGTTTTTCCTCCGGGGCAAAATAGGCGTCAATAATTTGTTCGGCATAGCTTTTGCTTTGCCGCCCTTTTTTTGGATAGGCGATGACATCCGCTTCTTTTAGGCGGCGGTATGCTTTCACCGTCATGAGCTCCGGATCGCCCGGGCCAACACCGATGCCATACAACGTGCCGGTCATTCGTCTCCCTCCCGCTTGGCTGTCATGATATACACCGGATTGAGCGCCTCAAAGCGCGTCAAGTTCAAAATCGGTTTGCTTCGCGACACTTGCGCGAGCGTGATGTCGACATGAAATCCGCGTTCGCCGAGCTCGCGGCTCGCTTCGGAAAGCGTCTCGATCGTCGCTGCATTGATGACGATGCGCCCGTTTCGTTTCAAGCGGCGGCAGCACACGTCCAACAGCGGAGCCATCGCGCCGGACGTGCCGCCGATAAAGATGGCATCCGGGTCAGGAAACTCATCGAGCCGATCGGGCGCCCTGCCGTGCACAAGCGTGATGTCAACGCGGAATTTGCGCAAGTTTTGCCGGCAAAGTTCGATGTCCTGTTCATTTTTTTCAATCGCAAACACGGCGCCGTCGCGGGCGATTTTCGCCACTTCAATCGCGACCGAACCGGTGCACGCCCCAATGTCCCAGACGACGCTGTCCGGGCGCAAGCGCAAGGCGCTTAGACTTAAGACGCGAATTTCTTTCTTTGTAATCAGCCCTTTGTCTGGCTTGCGTTGGAAAAATTCATCATCGTCAATGCCGAGCGGCCAAACCGGACCGGGAGCGGTTTGCCGCAAAATGACTATATTTAATGGAAGAAACTCGGTTTCTGCCATTTCTTCTAGCTTGAAAAACCGGCATCGCTCGTTCGGCCCGCCGAGCTCCTCGCCGACAAACGCTTCATACTCGGTCATGCCATACTCGAGCAAATAGCGGGCGATGGCGGCCGGCGAGTTCGTCTCATCGGTTAAGATGGCGACCTTGCGCCGCCCGTCGATCCGCTGAGCCAAGCCGGTGAGCGGCCGGCCATGGACGCTGACAAACGCTGCATCTTGCCAGGACTCGCCCATTTTCGCAAACGCCCATTGCACCGAGCTAATGGCCGGATACACCTCAATCGGCAATTTGCCGGCCAAATAGCTGCCGATCCCATAAAAGAGCGGATCGCCAGACGCCAGCACGACCGTGTTGCGCGTCTCATGCCGAAGCCGCTCGACCAGCTCCGCCAGTCCGCGGCGGATGACGATTGTTTCTCCTTTGTATTCCGGAAACATCGCCAGCTGCCGTTCGCCGCCGACAAGCAGCTCGCTTTCATCAATCCAGCGTCGATACAGCTCAGGAAGGCTTGCTTGCCCATCAGCACCGACACCGATCAACTTCATCGTCCCCATCGGTCTGCACCGCCTTTCCTAATCGTTGTCCGTTCATCGTGTAAATGGACGTGGCCACCGTCAGGCCGCCTCCCACTTCGTTGAGCGCTGCCCGGCAACACGCCTCGCACAACAGCTCGAAAAACTTCGTGCAACCGGCCTCTTGCATCATGTCGCCGACTTGCGCCGCCGTATTCGCGCCGCGCACCGCGGCCGCCAGTTCTGGACCAGCACCTGCCTGCTCGGCGATGGCAGCCAAAAAGCCAAAGTCGACTGGGGCGCTTTTCGAGTGCACCATCATCACTCCTTGAGCGACTTTCGAAAACTTCCCCATCATGCCGACCATCGACACCGTCTTGATGCCAAGCCGTTTGCATTGTTTCAGCGTAAAGCCGACAAAATCGCCCATTTCGATAAATGCTTCTTCCGGCAAATGCGGATACTCTTGCATGGCGTATTTCTCGCTCCGCCCCCCGGTCGTGATGACGACATGACAGCAGCCGTTCGCCTTCGCCACTTGAAGCGCCTGCACGATGCTCGCCCGATAGGCGGCGGTGGAGAACGGAACGACGATGCCTCGCGTCCCTAAAATCGAAATGCCGCCAATAATGCCAAGGCGCGCATTTAACGTTTTTTTGGCGATTTCCTCGCCGCCGGGCACAGAAATGACGACCTTCACCCCTTGATGTAGACCGTATTGCGCCAATACTTCGTTGACTGCTTCGCGGATCATTTGCCGCGGCACTGGATTGATCGCGGCTTCCCCGACCGGCACCGGCAGCCCCGGTTTCGTGACGCGTCCGACCCCTTCACCGCCGTCGATATGAACGCCCGGCGACGAGGTCCACGAGACAGTGGAAACGATGAGCGCGCCGTGCGTCGCATCCGGGTCATCACCGCCGTCTTTCACCACAGCCGCGGTCGCCGTTTCGCCATCGAACGAACAAGAGGCAAGCGAAAAGGTCACCACCCGCCCAATCGGAAGGCGGATCGTCGCCTCCGCCTGCACTTGGCCAGTGATGAGCGCCGTGAGCGCGGCTTTCGTGGCCGCTGTCGCGCACGATCCAGTCGTATATCCTTCACGCAGCGTTTTTTTCGTTTCCATCGTTCGTCACGCCCGCTCGGCAAGCAACGATAAAGCATTCAAGGCGGCGACCGTCACCGTGCTTCCTCCTTTGCGGCCGCGGTTGGTGATGAACGGCACATCGAGCTTCGCCAACTCTTCTTTCGATTCGGCCGCCGAGACGAATCCGACCGGCAAGCCGATCACCAATCCCGGCCGCGCCTCTCCTTCTTTAATGAGGCGAATGAGCTCCAATAACGCTGTCGGCGCGTTGCCGATGGCAAAAATGCCGCCTTCCGCTTCTTTCACCGCTTTGCGCATCGCCACGATCGCCCTCGTCGTATTCAACCGTTTCGCTTCCGCGATCACGTCTTCATCAGAAATATAGACGCGCACCGCGCTGCCGAACTTCGCCAGCCGCGCTTGGTTGACGCCGGCTTGCACCATTTGCACATCGGCGACGACAAGCTTGCCGCTGCGGATGGCATCAATGCCTGAGCGAATCGCATCTGGGTGGAAAATGAGGCTTTTGCCCAGCTCAAAATCAGCCGATGCATGGATGACGCGCTGAACAATTCGGTATTGTTCTTCCGTAAACGAATGCTCGCCGATCTCTTCATCAATGATTTGAAAGCTGCGCGCTTCAATTTGTTCCGGCTGGACGGTGGCCGGACGGAACGTGGTATGAAACTCCATCTTTCACTCGCTCCTTTTTTCGCTTGATGTTCAGTGAAATCCCGTTGCCTCAATCATCCGTTTCGCACGCCTTCGCTCGGCGTCATGGAGGAATGTTCATTCGTTTCCCCCGTCGGAAGCGGGGCATGCTGCTTCAACGACTCAAGCACGCCGGCAAAATCGTGGTGCACGATGCTGTATGACAGCCGCGGGCGGCGGATGACGATGACCTCGATGCCGAGCTCCTCGGCGGCGGCGATTTTCTCATCCACAAACCCAACTTTGCCGCTTTCTTTCGTGACGACGACCGTGACGCCGAAATGGCGGTACAGCGCCCGGTCGAGCTCTTGGGTAAACGGCCCCTGCATCATGACGATTTGCTCTTGCGAAAACCCAAGACGCTCGCATTTGTCCAAATTGTCTTTTCTCGGGAGCATCCGGGCGATCACCTTCACGTTTGGGCGATTGAGCAGTTTGGCGGCGAAAATGTCGAGCGTTTTGCTGCCGGTCGTCAGCATCACGACGCCGCCTTTTTTCGCCGCCAGTTCGGCGGCTTCTTCATAGCTGTCGACAAATGTCACCTTCTCGAATGAAAGCGAAGACGCCTGCCGCTCATAGCGGATGTACGGCAATCCGGCAACAGCCGCCGCTTGCATGGCGTTTTTCGACGCCTCTTCGGCAAACGGGTGGCTGGCATCGACAATCGCTTTGGCTCCCTCAGCTTTGGCAAGCTCGGCCAGCTGGGACGCATCCATGCGGCCGACATAGGCGCGAATGCCGGATGACCGAAGCTGTTCGGCCGCGTGATCGGTGACGACCGTTGCGGTTACCGAATAGCCGGCTTGTTGAATCATCACCGCCAATTCGCGGGCATCGCTCGTCCCTGCCAACATCAAAATCATCAGCGCTCCCCCTTTTTGCTTTTTAGTGATGATGATGGTGGTGGTGGTGATGGTGAGAAACGTGGAGCCGGTATTGACAGACGTCGCAGTTCATTGAAACGGTTTGATCGAGCACTTCTTGCAAGCGGTCAAGCACGATATCGATCAGTTTCGGGTGAAAGCCGAAATAATCGGCCAGCGCAAATGAGACGTGCGGATGATCGAGGCGGTATTGCGCCACTTGCCGTTCAAGCCGCTTGATGAGCACGCCGGTGAACAAAAAATACGGCAAGACGACGATCCGCTTCGCCCCAAGCATGAGACAGCGGCGGACGGCGTCATCAAGCGACGGCGTCGTCACGCCCATAAACGCCGGTTCAATGAGCGCATAGCCGGTCTGCTCCCAAAAGAGGCGGGCGATTTTGTACAAGTCGCTGTTCGCATCCGGGTCGCTTCCGCCCCGGCCAAGCAAAATGACCGCTGTGCCGTCGTCCGGCTCTTCCGGACGCTCACCGATTTCTTGCAGTCTCTCTTTTAAAATCGCAAACGTCTCTTCGTGAACGCCGATCGGCCGTCCATATCGAAACGTGATGCGCGGATAGCGTTTTTTCGCGTCATCGATTTCCGCCGGGATATGCAGCTTCGAATGCCCGGCCGGCAATAAAATAAGCGGAATGACCGCCACTTCCGCCGCTCCGGCCTCAACGCACCGATCAATTCCTTCGCTGATCGACGGGCGGCCAAACTCAAGAAAACACGTTTCAACATGGAAAGAAGCAGAAAGACGCGGCCGCAGGCGGTCGACAAACTGCCGCACTTGCTCATTCCCTTCCGGGTCGCGGCTTCCATGGCCGACAAACAAAATGGCTCTCATATTCGTTCTCCTCTCTTATATCGCTCCATCCGAGGTTACTCGCCGCATGCCGGCGTTTCGATCTTCGCCGCTGTCTTGGCCTCCTCGTACGAAAAGCGGCCGATTTGTTTCACACGGGCAAAAAACTTATGAAATCGTTCGTTCGGATGAGCGTGTTCTTTGTACTGTTCAATGATGTCCGCCACAATAGCCACCATCTCTTCCGGCGGGATGCCTTCCGCAACGAGCCGGCCGGGATGGGCGTTGCGGCCGACCGTTTTTCCGCCTAAAAACAAGTCAAATTTCCCTTTCCGGTACACAAGCCCAATGTCTTCGCGCACCGCGCCGTAGCATGCCATGCCGCAGCCGTTGATGCCAAGCTTCAGCTCTTTCGGCAGCGCCATGCCCCCAAATCGCCGCGCCAATTCCTCGGCATATGGAATCGCGTCTTTTTTCTCCCCGTCGCAAAAGTCGCATGCCTTCAACGTCAGCACATCACCGACCGGCATCACCATCAGCCCGGCGGCAGCGAGCCGATCGACAAGCCCTTTTGGATCCTCTGTCACCCGCTCAATTTTGATATAATGATCCGGCGTGTACGTCATTTTCCCGTCCGGTCCGACCGCTTCGGCGAGCGCGATGAGCTGCTCCGGAGTAAACTGCTTGTTGGCCACCCCTGGGCTCACCGCTGCTTCGAACAGCACGGCGGACGCCTTCTTTGTCGTTCTTCTATCCAACGCTGCAAGCGCGTCCTCCGCTGTTTCTCTCACCCGATGCAACAGAGCGGATGACGGCCGGTTTTCCGTTTGGACGAATGGCTCCTCCGACAGCGGAAAAGCGGAAGCTGCCGGCGCCAATCCCACTTCCTTCGCCGCCACGTCCACAGCCGGCGGCCAAACCGCCACGGCGGCCAAACCGCGGTCTTTCTCGTCGCCGAAAGCGGAGGCAGCCGCAGCAAACGGCCGAAACGCTCCTCCGTTCCCTTCATCCAGCTCTTCCAGCGGTTTTGTCTGATCAAGCGCCCATGGCTCCGCCTCTTTGCGCAGCCGCTCATGCGGCTTGAGCGGCTGGACGTCGGCCGTCAACTGATATTTGCGCTGGTAGCCGCGCGGCGTGATCATGAGCCCATCGTGAACAAAAGTCGTCGAGTTGCCGATAATGACCGTCGTCAACATGCCAATTTCATGGTCCAGCATATGCGCCAAGTCGGTGAGGACGATATGCTGCCGTTCTCGGTACGCACTTTTCACGAGTCCAACGGGTGTTGTCGGCGCACGATGGCGGAGCAGGATTCGCTGCGCTTCCACAATCTGCCGAGTACGCCGCCCGCTTTTCGGATTGTACAGCGCGATGACAAAATCGGCCGCGGCGGCGGCGGCAATCCGCTTTTCAATCAGCTCCCACGGCGTCAAATGGTCGCTCAAACTGATCGTACACGCATCGTGCATAATCGGGGCGCCAAGCAAAGCGGCGCACGAATGAATCGCGGAAATGCCGGGGATGACTTCGACTTCAATCGGACTCGCTTTCGTCCACCCTTTTTCGATCAGCACTTCATACACGAGCCCCGCCATGCCGTACAACCCGGCGTCGCCGCTGGAGATGACGGCAACCGTTTTGCCGCGCTCGGCCCACTTCACCGCCGCTTGGGCGCGGCTCACTTCTTCGGTCATGCCGGTGCTGATGATTTCCTTTCCAGCAATGAGATCGCGCACAAGTTCGATGTACGTTTTGTAGCCGATGATGACGTCGCTTTCTTCAATCGCTTCCCGAGCCCGTTTCGTCATATGGTCGACGCTTCCCGGGCCGAAGCCGACAATGAGCAATTTGCCGCTCATCATGATCCCTCCTTTTGCCGCCTAGCACCCATTTTTCACACTCCATTCGCCGCTCATGTCCCTTTCACGGCGCAACACATCGGGGGACGATCTTTTCCTCTGGCCGCCATGCTTGCCAAAGCCGCACGAACAGCGGAACATCCAAGCGAATGTCCAACAGCCGCTGGCGGTCGGCGAATACGTCTTCGGGTGCCCCTTGCATCACGATCCGTCCTTCGTGCATGACCGCGACGACATCCGCCCACTGCCAGACGAAATCCATGTCATGGGTGGCGATCAACACAGTCGTCCCCGCCTGGTGAATGGCGTCAATTTGTTTGAGAAACTGCTTTGTCTGATGCTGATCCAAATAGGCGGTCGGTTCGTCCAATACGAGCAAGTCCGGCTTGGCCGCCATCGTACAGCAGAGCGTCAGCCATTTTTTCTGTCCGAGACTGAATTGATGGGTCGGGCGGTCCAGCCAAGATTGAAGGTGGTATTCCGCCGTAATCGCGGCAAGCGCCTCCCTCATTTTTTCTCGATCGATTCCGGCATGGACTAAGCTGATCGCCAATTCATCACGCACGAGCGGAGCAAGGATTTGATGCTCCGGGTTTTGAAAGACGATGCCGACTTCACGCCGCCATTGCGCCCAATCCGCTCCTCGTTCATACATGTTGCGCCCTTTCCAATACACTGTTCCTTCCTGCGCCCGCAGCAGCCCGTTCAAATGAAGAAACAACGTTGTTTTGCCGCAGCCGTTTGGCCCGATCAATGCGCATTTTTTTCGCTCTGGAATTTCCCAATCAACCCCATTTAGCACATACCGTTCCGCCTGGTAAGCGTATTTCACTCGTTCCATCCGCAGCAGCAACGTTTTCACCCCTTCCGCCATGCCCAACCAAGCAGCAAGGCCATAATGATGCCGGCCGCAATATCGGCAAGAGGCACATGCGCCTTTTCCTGCTGATGCCTGTACCCGCACGACACGACGCCTCCACGCGCCGCAAGCGAACGGCTGAACGATTCATACGACTGCCACGTTTTCACCCACAGTTGGTACATCAGCATCCCACCATGCCGCCAATGCGTTCCCCCACTGCGGGCTCGCAGCGCCAGCATCAGCTCTGCGGCCGCCTGCTCGAGCAAAAAGATAAAACGATACATAAGAAAACAAAGTTCCACAAGCGCCGCCGGTAGCCGCATTCGCTTCAGCAACGCAATCAAGTCCGGCGCCGGCGTCGTAATAAGAAGGAAAAACAAACACGACCAGGCAGCGAGAGAGCGGACGGCGAGCTTTGCAGCCGGCTGCAGCTGGCTGTCGATGAAAGTTATTCGAAAAGGAACCGACACAGACACAACAAGCGTCAGCAGGCTGATCCCTAAAAAAACAGATGCCGCCAGCATCGCTTTTCCATATACGGAAAACGGCACTCGTGCGCGAGCAACAATCCAATACGCCATTCCGATGAGCACAAGCCATTGCTCGCGCCAGCCGCCCATCATAACAACGGCAAGCATAACAAACGCCACGATAAGCTTCCACTCCGCCCGCCATGCCCGCAGCCGGTTGTCATACGCCCAACGGTCAAACTCGCGAATCATGGCTGTTTTTCCGCTCCGAACGCCCTTTGTACAACCCGACGACGTAGCCGATCACGCCGGCGCCAAGCGCGGCCTGCAGCGAGAACAGAAGCGTTTCGACTTCGCCGCCTGGAGGGGTAAAGATCGACTCAAACCACGGCTGGTAATGCGGGTCGAGCGTTTGAATGGCTTTTTCCGCCTGATCGTCCGTTCCACCAAACTCTGATCCGCGCGCCCACCAAAGCGGAATGATGACAAGCAAAGCAGCCAGCAACACGAGCAAGCCATTTTTCTTCATCGCATTACGCCCCCTTTTCCTTTTTGAACAGCGGAGAAGCTTGATAGGAAGCAAGCCAGTTCCAGACGATCACCGTTATGATGCCTTCCGTCACCGCCAACGGCACTTGTGTAATGGCAAAAATGCCGGCGAATTTCAGAAACGAGGCGATGACTCCCCCATCAGGAGAAGGGAACGCCAAGGCAAGCTGCAGGGACGTCATGACATATGTGGCCAAGTCAGACAAACAAGCGGCAAGAAACAAAGCCGCTCGATTGGATACCGCCCCTTTTCGGCACAGGTGATACACTCCATACGCGACGAACGGGCCGACGATCGCCATCGACATGGCATTGGCTCCAAGTGTCGTCACTCCTCCGTGGGCAAGAAGCAGCGCTTGAAAGAGAAGAACGACTGTGCCGATCACCACCATCACCCACGGTCCAAACAAAACCGAGCCGAAGCCGATCCCGGTCGGATGGGAACTGCTGCCGGTGACGGATGGAATTTTCAACGCCGACAATACAAATGTAAACGCGCCAGCTAACGCCATCAGAAGCTTATGTTCGGGGTGCTGCTTCAGCGTATGCACAAGCCGCCGCAATCCGAACACAAAGAACGGCAAAAACAACAGCCACCAAAACAGCGCCCATTTGACAGGCAAAAATCCTTCCATAATGTGCATGGCATACGCTTCATTTTCATTCGTCAACAAAAAATAGAAAACGAACAAAGCCGCCATTCCGCTCCATCGAACCGCTCTCTTCATTTATCCCTTCACTCCTTTCGCAGCATGTTCCGTTTTCCGTTTTCCGCTTGGCGCCTCCCGTTCGCCAGCTGGTGTCAACACCAATTCGTCTTCATATTCATACGTCGCCCATTTCAAAAGAGGCAACCCCTCATCCAAATGAGCGCGCACAACCTCCTTCGCCCGCTCCGGCGTCATCTGTCGATACCAGACGCCTTGCGGATAGACGATCATCACGCACGCGTCTTGGCATCGTCCGTTGCAGCGCGTCCTTGTTGTATGGACAGCGTCGTCAAGCCCGAGGCGGGCGATCTCCTCGCGCACCGCCATTGTCACGTCATCTCCGCCATGGCGGAGGCACGTCCCTCCGTTGCAAATGAGCACATGATGCTTCATTCCCCGCAAATCCCATGTCGCCACCGAATCCCCCCTTTTTGGCTAGAATGATAGAATTTAGACGCAGACAGACGGGCAGGTTTTCGGCAAAAGAAAAAGCACCTCTACAGCAGAGGTGCAGAAAAATGTATACGAAAGCCGTAAACGGCCCAAACAGGCCTAATGCAGCCATCATTCTCCCGCACGTCTGCCTATAGTCCCGTAGGCATCCGTCCGATCCAAACAAGGCAGGTCTCCTGACTGAGGATCATCGCTTGGCGGCGTCTTCCCGAAGCATCCTTCAGTGACTTGCTGCCGCAAAGCTCCCCATCACAGTGGCGGGCACCGTGCCGGACTTTCACCGGGCTTCCCTTTTCACCCAAGCCTTTAAGCAGGCTTAGGCACCTTGTTTGTTTCTCGCCTATTGATCTTGTCATGGAACAAGCATCCGTTTTCATCGTAGTACAACTTGATGGCGGCCGTCAACCGTTTTTTGCTGACAAATCTTCACGGGCCACGACAACGCCGTCGGCATCGGCGTACACGTATGCGCCCGGCTCCCAGCGGACGCCGCCGAACTCGAGCACAACGTCGCGGGCGCTCCATTTCAACCAGATCGATACATCTCCAACTTGTCTAGGTCTAAGACAAATCCAGCGTCCAGCAATATGTCCAATCCTAACAAACCGTTAATCCCTTCATAGTCCATCCCGCTAAAATCAATCTCATACTCTCTTAGCTGGAAAGAATCTAGCTGAATACAGTCTAGTTTTTTTGTAAACGCGTACTCTTTCCCACCGATTCCGTAATAAGCCACAATACGATCGCCTGGCTCTACCCACAAATGGATGTCCTCTACTGCATTTTGAGAAATCACTGTTTTCGCCGCACCAGTATCAATCACCATGTTATGAATCAACTTAGACCTTCCTTGATAAACGATTTCGATCGATGCAAACAGCAATCCATCACGATATTCAATCTGCATCGTGAGCTTTCCCTCTCAGGCCAATCGCTTTCCGAACTTTTAAAACAATTTCCTTGTGGCTCGTGTGATAAACAAGCTGATTCCCTTTTGATTGCAACAACTCCCGAGTTGCATCCTCATTCGAAACGGTTCCCATCACATCCACTTCTTCAATGATTTCTCGGTCCCCCTGTAAGCGGGATTTCAATATCTGTACTTTCACGAACTGGTTTGGATACGATGAACGCACCTCCTGCCATTTCATCTCGATCACCTCAACTTGTTCTTTGTATCCGTTATATCACTGTCCAAACATCGAAACGCCTTCGTACAATCACAGTGTAACTCCCTTATATGACGACCATCAATCGCTTTTTAGACGGACATCTTCACGAGCAACGACAACCCCGTCGGAATCGGCGTACACGTATGCGCCCGGCTCCCAGCGGACGCCGCCGAACTCGAGCACAACGTCGCGGGCGCCTTTTCCTTCTTTTTTGCTTTTCACCGGGCATGTGCCGATCGCCATGACCCCAAGCGGCATGCGGCCGATTTCCGCCGAATCGCGGATGCAGCCGTGGATGATGACGCCGGCAAGCCCCCGGTCGCAGGCGATTTGCGCCAACCGGTCGCCTAATAGCGCGACGCGGCGCGAGCCTTTTCCATCGACCACGAGCACCGTCCCCGGCGGCACCGTCTCGAGCGCTTCGCGGACAAGAACGTTGTCCTCAAACACGTCGACCGTCGCGATCGGCCCAAAAAACATCCGTTTTCCGCCGTACGATTGAAACGGCAACTCGCAGACTTGCAGCTCATCTAAACATTGATCGCATAAATCAGCTGTTTTCATGACCCTCTCCCCTTTCGCTTTTTTCATTCGCCGCCATTCGTCAAAATCCTGCCGACTCCACATTTTTTGCCGCGCTGTTTCTGCTCGGGAATCGGATGCGTATCCTTGCGGGACCGCTGAAAACGATAAAAAGATGTTCTCGTCCCCGCTTTCCGGCGAACGAAAAAACGGCCCCGCACAACATGGCGGAAGCCGTTTGGGCTGCCGGGACGAGCGGACCCCGTCCGGCGATTCAGCTGGGCTAGCTGGATTCGAACCAGCGCATCACGGAGTCAAAGTCCGTTGCCTTACCGCTTGGCTATAGCCCAACGTTTTGTTGTCGTTTACAGTATGCGGCATGATAACGCACTTTATGCATCAAACTGAATATCCCTTTGTTTGATGTGCGACACTATCGGTACAAACATCCTTTCCCTGCTATATCCCCTCGTTTTCTCTCGCACTTGTTTTCCCGATATGATACTGGAAGGGAGAGATGTCTATGCGCCAGATCATGGTTTTTCGCTTCTATCTTTGCGCATTGTTTTGGCTATCGCTGCCGATCGTCTTAGCGGCCACAGCTGCCTGGCAGCCACCCAGCCAGCCGAAAACCGCCGTCATCGCCCACCGCGGCGCGTCCGGACACGCGCCGGAGCATACGCTCTCATCCTACCGCCTCGCCGCCCTCATGAATGCCGATTATATCGAAGTCGATGTGCGCGCAACGAAAGACGGGAAGCTCGTTGCCCTGCATGATGCGACGCTCGCCCGGACGACAAATGTCGAAACGGTTTACCCGCACCGCTCGCCATGGCGGGTCAGCGATTTTTCATTGCGTGAGCTCAAAAAATTGGATGCCGGATCGTGGTTCGATCCACGCTTTGCCGGCGAACGCGTTCCGACGCTTGATGAGGTGGTTCGGATGCTGAAAGCGGAACGTGTAAACGTTCCGTTGTACGTCGAAACGAAACAGCCCGGCATCGAACGGGCGGTCGCCCGCCTATTGCAAAAACACGGCGTTCTCCAGCGCGGAAGCGTCATGTTTCAATCGTTCCATCCAGAAAGTTTGCAGGCGCTCCGGCCGCTCATCCCGCGCGGCGTCCCGCTCATTCAATTGGTCGGCGAAAAGGAAGCGCGAAGCGGCCGCGACGAGCTGTTGCAACAAATCGCCGTCTATGCCGATGGCATCGGCTTGCCGCTCTCAGCCGTCACCGAAGAGTGGGTGCGCGCCGCCCATGGCCGCGGACTCATGGTTCATGTCTATACCGTCAATGAACCACACGATCTCGCTCGCCTATGCGCCATGGGCGTTGACGGCCTATTCACCGATTATCCAGACCGCCCTGGCCGCATTGCCGCCTGCCGCCGCCCTGCCATTGATTGACCTGCGGGGAGACTGTCGGAATTTGAGTTTACATAACATTATTATGGTTTTCAAAACAAAACTGTTCCCATTTGACCCGATTCGGTGCATCATTTGAGAAAAAGGAGGCCAGATCGGGGGACCGCCATCGGTCCGCCTTTTTCGCCAAGCCTCCCGTCCCCAACGCCTGTTGCCTTCGTCACCGCTTCGGAAATTGAAACGACAATTTCTTCTCATTTTCATCCCAAACGAGAATAGCGTCAAACGTTTTCTCGCCTTTTTTGAATCCTTTGATGACATTCGTTTTTCCTTGAGAAAGCAGTTTTTTCACATTGGCCGCCGAAATCGATTTGCCAAGAATTCGTTTGGAGATCGTAAACGAGCATTTTGTTTTCGCGTACTGGTCGCAGCCGTACAACGTTCCTTTGTCGACGACGGTCCCGCCGCAAAGCGGGCACGTCCCAAGCTTCTCGCCCATCGTTTTTTTCTTCCTTGTCCGCTGGATCGAGGCGGTGTCAACCCCTCTGAAATTCCAATTCGGCGCGGCGGCGATGGCGTCAGCGACCACTTTTTGCGCCAACTTTTTCACCTGTTCCATAAAGGCGGCTGATGAGGCGCTCCCTTCGCCGATTTCGCTTAAGCGCTGCTCCCATTTCGCCGTCATTTCCGGCGAGGCGAGAATCGTGCCGCCAAGCGCCTCGATCAATACTTTCGCCTTGTCGGTCGCATATACGAGGTTCTTTTTCACTTCAATATACTTCCGCTCTTTCAGCATGGTAATGATCGCCGCCCTTGTTGCTTCCGTGCCAAGCCCTTCCGTTTTGGCGAGCACTTTTTCCAGTTCTTCGTCATCCAAAAATTTTCCCGCTGTTTTCATCAAAGTGATGAGTTCGCCTTCTGTATACCGTTTCGGCGGCTCGGTCTTCCCTTCTTTCACCTTGACAGCGGCCGCTTCCCCCACCTCCCCTCGCTCAAGGGGAGGCAGCGCAGCATCTTTCTCCTCCTCATGCGGGCGGATGACCGCGCGCCATCCTTCCTCGACGACTTGTCTTCCTTTCGAAACGAAGCGAGCCCGACCGTCAACGAGCGTCGTGACGGTCGTATAATCGATGACCGCCGCCTGATGGTGGGCGGCAATTAGGCGGCGGACAACCAAATCGTACACCTTCCGTTCGTCGGCCGACAGCTTCTCGGGATCCACCACTTGCTCGGTCGGGATAATGGCGTAGTGGTCGGTGACTTTTTTCTCGTTTACATAACGCTTATTCTGTAAAATCGATGGCTGCGGCAACGGAAAATACGGCGCGTACGCTGGAAACGATGACAACTTTTGTAAAATCACTGGGAATGTTTCCGCTTCCCCTTTCGTCACGTGCATCGAATCGGAACGAGGATACGAAACAATCCCTTTTTGGTAGAGCGATTGCAGCACATCAAGCGTCTTTTTCGGCGAGAAGCGGTACAACTTGTTCGCTGTCGCCTGCAGGGTCGATAAGTTGAACAGCAGCGGCGGCTGATACGTTTTCCGCTCCGTGCGGACGTCGGCGACTTCCGCCCGTTTTCCTTGGCAAAAGGCAGCGATCTTTTTCGCCATCTCCTCGTCCCCAAGACGCGTTTGGCCGTTTTCATCCGTCCATTTTCCTTCATAGCGCTGATCGCCGATGACAAACGAGGCGACGACTTCCCAAAACGGTTCAGGGCGGAACTGTTCGATTTCCCGCTCACGCCGGACGATCAGCGCCAATGTCGGCGTCTGCACGCGCCCGACGGAAAACACATCGTTCATCCCGCGCTCTTTCAGCAAGAGGCTGTACACGCGCGAGGCGTTCATGCCGACGAGCCAATCCGCGCAAGCGCGGGCGTACGCTTCCTCATAGAGCGGGCGCGTCGTCCGTTCATCAAGCAGGCGGCGGAACCCTTCCTCGATCGCCTTCGGGGTCAAGGACGACAGCCAAAGCCGCTTCATCGGCTTGTTCACGCCGCTTAGGCGGATGATGTTGCGCACAATGAGCTCCCCTTCGCGCCCCGCGTCGCCGGCATGGATGATTTCCGTCACTTCCGGCTTTCGCAGCAGTTCTTTCACAACCTTGAACTGTTTCGCCTTCGCTTTTTCGATCTCATACTCAAACCGTTCCGGGATGATCGGCAGCGCCTCGAGCGTCCACCGCTTCCACTCCGGCCGATACCGCTCCGGCGGGGCGAGCTGGAACAAATGCCCGATCGCCCATGTCATATACGCCCCGTCCGGAAACAAGTCGTTCGGCTTAATTTCGATATATCCTTGCCGCTTTTGATGCGGAAAAATAGAGGCAAGCGTCGCCCCTTGGTCCGGCTTTTCCGCGATAATGACTTTCATCGTCCTCTCCCCTTACGGCACATCATGCCCCATGGAGCTTTGCAAGATGGCGAACCATTGCTCGCGGGAAAGCGACAAAGACAGCGCCCGCACCGCCCGCTCGATGCGTTCTCGTTTCCCCGAGCCGACAATCGGCATCATCCGCGCTGGATGAACGAGAAGCCACGCATACAACACTTCGTCGATCGTCTCAGCGCCCACCTCACTCCGCACTTGTTCAAGCGTCCCGCGCAGCCGCACCGCCCGGTCATCGTCAGCGGAAAAAATCGCTCCACGGGCAAGGGGCGACCATACCATTGGCGGAATGCGCTTCTCAAGGCAAAGGTCAACGGTGCCGTCTTCAAGATTTTCCAACCGATACGCCGATACTTCGATTTGGTTGGTCACGAGCGGAAACGGCAAATACGACTGAAGCATTTCCCACTGCGAACGCTTAAAATTGGAAACGCCAAAATAGCGCACTTTCCCATCTTGCTTTAACCGAACAAACGCCTCGGCCACCTCTTCTGGATTCATGAACGGATCCGGGCGGTGAATCAGCAGCACATCAATATAATCGGTGCGGAAATGGGCGAGCGACTGCTCGACCGAGGCGATGATATGGGTTTTGCTTGTATCATATAATTTCATCCCGTATTTTGACGGCAGCTTGATGCCGCATTTCGTCACGATCTCGATCTGACCGCGCAAGCTTGGCTTTAACGCCAGTGCTTCGCCAAAGCGCGATTCACACGTATAGTCGCCGTAAATATCAGCATGGTCAAACGTCGTAATGCCGCGCTCAAGACAAAATTCAATGAGCGACAGCAGCTGCTCGCGCGAATAGCCCCAGTCCGCAAGCCGCCAACAGCCGTGAATGAGGCGGGAAAAAGTCAAATCGTCCGCCAACCGGATTCGTTCCATTGATCGTCTCCCTTTCTTTTTTTGGTTTTGGCTAAAATCGTTCCGCTTGCGCATACTACCAACAAGAGGAAAAAACGGAAAGGACGTGATGATATGAAGCGCTGGCTTCTTGGGCTCGCCGCCGTGCTTCTTTTGGCCTCCCCATGGCCGACATCAGCCGCCGAAACCGCATACGAATGGAATGTGGCCGACATTTACCCATCCGAACACGAATGGATGCGCGACTACAAGGCGGTGAAAAACGCCTTGCCGAAACTGGCGGCGTTTGAAGGGAAGCTTGACGATGCAAAGATGATCGCCAAACTGTTCGCCCTAAACGAACAAACGGCCCGCAAGCTCGAAAAACTGTCGCTTTACGCCCATTTAAAACGCGATATCAACATTGAAGATGAAACGGCGGCCCGGCTCGGGGCAAAAGTGGAAGCGCTCGCCGCCCAATATGCGGCGAAAACAGCGTTTATCGAGCCGGAACTGCTCGCCCTTCCAGACCGGACGCTCAGGAAGCTCCAAAAAAGCAAACCGCTGAAGGCGTACCGCTATTACTTCCATGAGTTGCGTGAGCAAAAGCCGCATACGCTCACGAAACGCGAAGAACAGCTGCTCGCGAAACTATCGCCGGCGCTCGGCGAAGCGGAGAACATTTATGACCACGCCGCCCGCGGCGATTACGAGCCGCCGTCTGTCAAGATGCCGAACGGAAAAACGGTGACATTGACCGACGACCAATACGCCGCCATGCTCGAGCACCCGGACCGCCGCTATCGAAAGGCGGCGTTTGAAGCGAAAGCCAAAAGTTATGAAGCCATGGAACAAACCGCAGCCGCGACGCTGTATGCCTCGGTCAAAGCAGATGAATTGTATGCGAACGTGCGCCGCTATCCATCCGGCCTTGCCGCGGCTCTCGCCGCCGACGATGTCCCGAAGGAAGTGTTCGACAACTTAATCGCCGCCACCCGCCGCCACTTGCCGGCGCTTCACCGTTATGTCGAACTGCGGCGGCGCGCGCTCGGGCTTGACCGCGTCCATAGCTATGACTTGTACGTGCCGCTTGTCGGTGAAACAATGAAGCCGATTCCGGTCGAAACAGCGAAGACGTTGATTTTGGAAGGGCTCAAGCCGCTCGGCGCCGACTATATCAAACAGGTGCACCGAGCGTTTCAAGAACGATGGCTTGATGTCTTCCCGCGCCCGAAAAAATATACCGGCGGCTACAACACGGGAGCGTATGACACCCATCCGTTCATCTTGCTCAATTACAACGGTTCGCTTGATGGCGTATTGACAATGGCCCACGAGCTTGGGCACGCCATGCATTCCGTCTACACGAACCGTGCGCAGCCGTACCATTATTCCGGCCATTCGATTTTCACCGCCGAAGTCGCCTCGACCGCGAACGAATGGCTCATGCTCGATTATTTATACAAACAGGCGAAAACAAAAGAAGAAAAACTCCGCCTGCTCATCGAACAAATCGAGCAAATCCGCGGCACGTTGTACACGCAAGTGATGTATTCCGAATTCGAGAAGATGATTCATGACAAGGTGCGCCAAGGCGGCAGCTTGACGGCGGACGAACTGAACCATCTTTGGCTTGGCCTGCTGAAAACGTATTATGGCCCGGCGTACGCCGCCGATCCCGGCGCCGCGCGCGGCTGGCTGCGCATCCCGCATTTTTATGACGCCTTTTATGTATACAAATATGCCACTTCGCTCGCCGCATCGTACGCCATTGTGAGCGACATCCAAACCGATGCAAACGGCGGGGCGGTGAAGCGGTACAAACAATTTTTGCGCTCCGGCGCATCCGATGACCCGATCCGTCTGCTCAAACGTGCCGGAGTAGATATGACAAGCCCCGAACCGATCGAGCGGGTCTTAGGTCATTTCGCCGAACTCGTTGACGAACTCGATCGACAGCTGCCAAGCCAAAACCGTCAGCGGTCTACATGAAAGAGGTGTCCCGCGCCGTTCGGGACACCTTTGTTATTGCGGCGGAAAAAAGAATATCGCTTTGCGTTGCAACGCGCGGGACCGGTTAAGGCGGTCGATCGCGCGCAAAGCGACACCATGCGCTTGCCCCGCAGCCAAGGCGGTTATTCACTTAAAGATGCGCCTGCAATTTTTTCTTTCACCTTGCGGATGTTTTCCATCTTATTGTCCCAGCACGCTTGGCTCAAATCGACGGGATATTGCTCGGGATTGAGCGTCCGTTTGTACTCCTCCCAAAACAAGCGCAAGCTTTCTTTCGCGTACGCTTGAATGTCCGGAAGCGGGGGCGACGTATACACAAGCCGGCCGTTGTCGAAGATCGTCACATGCAAATCACGCGCTTCGAAATTGGTGACGAATTTGCTGATGAACGTGTACACCGGATGGAACATTTTCAGCCGCTCTTCTTGCTGCGGGTTTTCGCTCTCTAAGGCGATGTAGTCGCCTTCCGCTTTATGGTTGATTTTGTTGACGATGCGGTACACCCGCTTCAGCCCCGGCGTCGTCACTTTTTCCGGATTGCCGCTGATTTTGATCGTATCGACCATCTCACCGCGTTCGTTTTCGATCGCCACCATTTTGTACACGGCGCCGAGCGCCGGCTGATCGTACGCCGTAATGAGCTTTGTGCCGATCCCCCACACATCGATTTTCGCTCCTTGCGATTTTAAGTTTAAAATCGTATCTTCGTCCAAATCGTTCGAGGCGAAAATTTTCGCGTTCGGAAATCCGGCTTCATCGAGCATTTTTCGCGCTTCTTTCGACAAATAGGCCAAATCGCCGCTGTCGATGCGGATGCCGATAAAGTTGATTTGGTCGCCCAGCTCCTTCGCGACGCGAATGGCGTTTGGCACCCCCGACTTCAACGTATCGTACGTATCGACAAGAAAGACACAGTCTTTGTGGCGGCGTGCATACTTCAAAAAGGCCGTGTATTCATCCTGGTACGCTTGAATCATCGAATGGGCATGCGTTCCGGCGACCGGAATGCCAAACAGCTTCCCAGCGCGCACGTTCGATGTCGCCTCAATCCCGCCGATATACGCCGCGCGCGCGCCCCATAGCGCCGCATCCATCTCCTGCGCCCGCCGGCTGCCAAACTCCAAGGCCGGTTCGTCCCCGAGAATATGCTTAATGCGCGACGCTTTCGTGGCGATGAGCGTCTGGAAATTGATGATGTTTAAAATAGCCGTTTCGATGAGCTGCGCCTCCGCAAGCGGCGCCTCAATGCGCATAATCGGTTCGTTGGCAAACACCACTTCCCCTTCGCGCATCGAACGGACCGTGCCGGTGAAGCGAAGCGTCCGCAAATAGTCTAAAAAATCGTCGCGGTAACCAAGTTCTTGGCGCAAATAGTCGATGTCGCTGTCAGAGAATCGGAACTGCTGCAAAAACTGAATGACACGCTCCAACCCAGCGAACACCGCATAGCCGTTGCCAAACGGCAGCTTGCGGAAAAACACTTCAAACACAGCGCGGCGCTCATGCATACGATCTTCCCAATACGTCTCGACCATATTGATTTGATATAAGTCCGTATGAAGCATCAAACTGTCATCAGCATATGTCTTCATGAATGTGCAACCTCCAACACACGAATGACGGCGCCGCCGAATAAAACAATGTTCATCGTCTATTCTATCACGTTTTCTCCATTATTCCACTATTTCCGCGCCTAGCGTATGGCGAAAATGGCGAAGCGCCCATTCATGTCCCGCCGCGTCGAAGCTCGCCACCGCCCGCCGGTGGACGACGATGCGAAATCCTTTGTTGTACGCATCGACCGCCGTATGAAGGACGCAAATATCGGTGCAGCAGCCGACCAAATGCACCTCCGTGATGCCTCTCTCGCGCAATTTCAGCTCCAAATCAGTCCCGGCGAACGCGCTGTAGCGCGTTTTGTCCATCCAATACACATTGTTTTTATGCCTGTTCGCCTGATACACCGCCTCGAGCTCCCCGTACAGCTTTCGCCCCTCCGTCCCTTCAATGTTATGCGGCGGAAACAGCTTCGTTTCCGGATGATAGTCGTCTCCCGCCGCATGCTTGTCAATGGCAAAGACGACAAAATCACCGTTGTCAATAAACTGTTTCGTCACCCGCACGAGCTCTTTTTCAATCGCCTGACCCGGCTTCCCGCATGTGAGCGCGCCATGATCAGCGATGAAATCGACGGTGTAGTCGATGTTAATAAGCGCCTTGTTCATTCCCATTCACTCCTTCTCCTCTTCCTGCACGGTTCGGGTTGCTGCTTTTCCATCTCGCCTACATCTTGTTGGACTTTTCTACCATTATACCATATCAGCATTGACAGCAGACAAGACAACAAATCCCCTGCCTGCTGGAAGCGGACAGGGGATTGTCGAAGTCGTTTCAGCTGTTTTCCGCCGCTTTGGCCGCCTTCATTTGAGCACGCAAAATGAGCGACTGGATGATCGAGAAGCAGCCGCCGACGACCCAATAGAGCGACAGCGCCGACGGAACGGAGCTGGCGCCGATAAAAATCATCACCGGCATGATGTACGACATCATCGCCATTTGCGGCATTTGCTCTTCAGCCATCGACGGCGACAGGCGGAGCGAGATGAACGTCGTCAACGCCGCCAAAACGGGCAAAATGAAATACGGATCGCGATGGCCGAGTTCGACCCATAAGAACGAATGCGTTTTAATTTCCTGCGTCCGCGAAATCGCGTAATACAGCGCCATAAAAATCGGCATTTGAATGAGCACCGGCAGGCAGCCGCTCGCCGGGTTGACGCCGTGCTTTTGATACAGCTGCATCATTTCTTGCTGGAGCTTGCGCTGCGTTTCCGGGTCTTTGCTTTTATATTTTTCTTGCAGCTTCATAAGCTCCGGGCGCAGTTTTTGCATGGCGATCGATGCACGGAACTGCTTCAAAATGAGCGGCAGCAAGCAAAAGCGGACGATGAGCGTCAGCACGATAATGGCGATGCCGTAATTGTCGCCAAACCAGTGCCCAAGCGTCAAAAGAAGCTTCGACATCGGGTAGACAAAATAATGGTTCCAAATGCCTTGGCTATGTTCGTCGATCGGTTCGTTGCGGTTGCAGCCGGCAAGAAGCAAAACGGCGCCAAGCAGCACCAATCCCCATTTTTTCATGAAAAGCCCTCCTTTGATCATGTTGCAAAATCATGCCGTTTCAACATAAAGGAAAGGGCCTTCCATCCTCATCCGTTCGGCTTGTCCGTTCCCGAACGGGAATTTTCCGCCGCTGCGGCAAAAACAGCGGGCGCCATGGAAGCGCCGCCCGTTCGGCGCCTCCCTCTGCTTCATGCTCGCGAACCGCGGCCAACGCCGGTTCATAAAACAGCGAACCTGCCATCCGGCGCGCGCTCGTATGTCCTTTCATGATGATCCATAGCGCGCCGACAAGCGACATATAGACAAGCAAATCAATAGGCGCTTCCATGCGTCCACCTCCCTTTCGCCTGTCGATTGTTCTCTTTCCATACAATAGCAAACTTTCAACCGAAAGAAAAGCAACAATTGATCACATCCGCTCCAAGCGGTGAAATGCCGGCTCGTCGGCTGCCAAGACGGCCAGCTCCCCGCTTTCATCGGCCGCCAGCGCCGCCCGAAGCTCTTCTTTCGCCTCATCGAAGCGTCCAAGCAGCGCGAGATAGCGGGCTCGTTCGTAGCGAAGCCGGGCATCGTTGGCCATATGGACGCACCGCTCGATGGCCGCGAGCGCTTGATCGATGCGCCCCGCTTCTTCATAAACAGCCGCAAGCTGCATATGGAACTCTTCATTCTCAGGATACCAATCGGCATAGCGCTCCCAAAGCGCCGCCGCTTCCTGGCAGCGGCCCGTTTCCATATACTGTTCGCCAAGCAACATGAGCGCCTCACGGGCGAGCAGTTCTTCCGCCACGATCGCCTCGAGCTGCCGCTCGGCTTTCTCGCGCTGTCCTTCTTGAAGCCAAACGACCGCCTGCAGCACGCGCAGGTCGACATCATCCGGGTCATCAGCCAGCAGCCGCTCCAGCCAGCGCTTCGCTTCCTCGCGTTTTCTTTCCTCATCGGCGGCCAATAAATATTCCACAAATTCTTGCGCCAAAGACGGATCCCAAACGCGGGCGAGCGCTTTGCGCCACGTTTTCACGGCATCGCTGTCCAATTCGAGCGCGGCATATAAGCGGGCGAGCCGCCTGTAGGCTTCCGCATCGCTGCGGTTGAGGCGAATCGCTTCGTCGTAGAAATCGGTCACAATCGAAAACAAGACAACGGTGCCGACCCATTCTTTCGCTTTTGTCCACCATCGCACCGGTTCGTCATGCCCCCCCTGCTCCTCGCCAAAATACGGGAGAAGAGCCGAGGCGGTGTTCCGATACATCACGCTTTTCGCCTCGCGGCTTGCCTTTAGCCGCTCGAGTCGATGGCGCAGCTTCCCTAAGCCGCGCATCGTTTTCGGAAAGAGAGCAACATACAACGGGTACAACGATTCATCATCCGGATGGCGCACCATCAACTGTTCGAGCAGTTTCGCCGCCTCTTTTTGGGGTCCTTCCGCGATCAGCACGATCGCCCAATGGCGGAGCACTTCAGGATGGTCCGGGTCAAGAGCAAGCGCCTTCTCGACGGCCGCCTTTTCTTGATCGCGCCGGCCGAGCGCTCCATAAACATATCCAAGGCTGTCGTAATACCACGCCTCCCCTGCATGCGGACGGGCGTCAGCCAACGCGCGGAGAAGCGCGGAAGGCTCCACGATCGCGGCAAGCTGCTCCATATCGACGCGCTTCGGGGCCAAGCGCACCGCCTCAAGCAAATGCGCGTGCTGCCGCTCTTCGTTTCCTTCCGCCTCATAGAGTGAAGCTAAGCGAAAATGGCAAAGGACAAACGATGGATCGGCTTTGAGACAAGCCTCATACTGTTGTTTCGCCTCTTCGTGGCGTCCAAGCGAGGCGCACAGCTCCGCGAGCCGGAAGAGGGAAAGCGCATGGCCCATGGCGGCAGCTTCTCGGTAAAACGTCATGGCCTTCGACAGCCGGCCTCGCCGCTCATAAAGGACGCCGAGAGCGGAATGGGCCGAAGCGAGTGTCGGGCGAGCCGAGACAAGCTGCTCTAAAAACGCCCGGCCGCGTTCCTCTAAAGACGGCGTTGCCAGCTGATCAAGGTAAAACTCGTACGCTTCTTCCGCCTCAAACTCAGCCAGACGCAACCCTTCTTCCAACCACGACAGCGCCGTCTCGCGTCCTTCCTCCTCATCGGCGAACCCATGGGCGACAAGCCATCTTCCCGCGTTCAGCCAATATTCGCTGTTGGCGGCAAAACGGGCGCGCTGCTCGATCACATACCGGCGTGCCTCATCCATATCCCCGCGCTCCGCAAGGGCAGACGCCAAGCCGAGATGGGCGAACACGTCATCGCGGTCATGACGGACCGCCTCTTTATAGCACGAAACCGCTTGTTCCGCCTCCCCTTCCTCCATATAGAGATCGCCAAGACGGACGTAAAGCGGCGCCAAGCGTCTAGCAGCGGCCAGCCCCTCTTCCAGCACCGCTTTCGCTTTTTCCCGATCGCCGTCGTCATCATACAAGTCAGCCAACATCAAATACGGGTGCGGTTCCTGCGGGTCGAGCGCTTTGGCGACACAAAAGCCGCGTTCCGCCTTGCGCCGGCGGCCAAGCTCCATGTCGCAGCGGGCCCGCTCATACCAAAGCTGGGCATCCCGCCGTTCGCGGCGCACAAGACGATCAAACCAGGCGCGCGCTTCGGCGAACCGCTTCGCGTGGAACAACAGCACACCGTGGTTCGTTTCGATAAACAAATCGCCCGGATACAGGCTGACCGCCACGCGCGAAGAGATGAGCCCTTTTTCGATATGACCGGCGTACGCCGAGGCGAGCCCGAAATAGCTCCACACTTCCGGCTGGTCTGGGTCCAACTGGAGCGAGGTGCGAAAATAGCGGGCCGCCTCTTCGTAGCGGCTGGCAAAAAACGCAATGCGGCCGCGCAAATAATGGTAGAGCGGGCTTTGCGCCTTTCCTTTCACCCGTTTGAGAACGTCTTCGGCCTTCTCCATTTCTTGCGTGTAGACGTACGCTTTCGCCGCCATCAGCAGCAAGTCGTTATGTTCCGGATACTCGTTCAAGACTCGTTCCGTATACTCCAATACAAGCGGCTTCGTCTCATCGCTGCTAAAATGCTTCATGACATACAGCCATGTGTACGGGATGTGCTCATGCTGGCGCAAAAAGGCGACAAACACGGCGAAATGCGCCTGTTCGTCCTCGTCCATCTTTTCAGCCAACGCGTGCAATTCGCGGAAATAGCGGTCTTCCTCTTTAGGGAGCTCGGCGGCGAGCGCCGCTTTTTCCCGGGGAAGCACCACAATCGACAAATAATGCGTCCCTGCATACCATTTGGCAAGCTCGTCCTCGGAAACAACAAACGGATCAAATAGATTCGGGTCTTGCACGTACAACGCCCCAAGCCGCTCGTCATAGCCAAACAACACCTGCACGTGCGATGACTGTTCATAATCGACGCTTAACAGCACCGGAACGCCCTCATCAATCAGCCGCTTCCAACGAAGCGGCGAGCCGACGAAAAAGCGGCAAACAAAGCCAAGCTCTTCCAAATAATGAACCGTCGTCGACAATTTCGATCCGCGCACATCAAAAATATGTTCGGCCACTTCATCCTGCGTGCGGGGGGAGCCAAGCAATCGAAGCATCATTTCCAAACTCGCCGGCACGCAATAGTTATGCTTTTGCACGACCGGCACAAGCGGCAGCGCCACCGACCGTTTCCTTTGCCGCCCAAGCGCTCGGGCGTACGGCGTTTTTTCAAGCTGCGGCTCCGCTTTCACAAGCGATTCAAGCTTCTCCCATTCGTCAAGCTGGTAATACAGTTCGGCGCGCAAATGGGCGAAATAACGGCGATGCATATGAAGCGGATTCAGGCGGTCAAGTTCATCCATCGCCGCGAGCGCCTCGCGGTAGGCGCGCACATCGCGCAAGCGGCGCACGCGCTCAGCGTAAAACGCCATCACTTGCGGAAAACGCTGCCCTCCTTCCTCCAGAACGGCAAGCGCCTCGTGGTGGCGGCCATCGAGCGCACACAAATCGGCAAGAAGCAAATAGCACATGTCGCCGCGCTCCGGGTCGTCCAACCCAGCCCGGATCGCTTGTTCCGCTCGCTTCCGGTCGCCGGTTTCGATATAAAAATAGCCCCACTTGTCATGCATCGGCACCGTCTCATAACGGGCAACCACATCCATCCATTCCCGCGCCTCATCGATCCGCTGCATATCCAATAAAGCGCGCACCAACGCAAACGCCGCCCGGGCGATCGCTTCCCTCGGCTCCTCCACCCGTCCTTCGAGCGCGGCGGTCAGGCGCGGAGTGAGCGCCTCCTCCACATCGAGCGGCCGGCGTTGATCGAGCCATTCGTCGCACAACCACGCAAGCGTCTGCAGCGTGTTGAACTTCCGATGGGCGTACCGCGCAACCAATCCGCTATGCCGGTACATGAGCGCGTAATCAAACAGGCGGACAAGCGTCCGAAACGGTTCAATCTCGTCCCAGGACGCCATGAGCGGCCGCCACTGAAACGGGCCGGTCTTCTCAAGGTATGGCCGCACCCCGGCGAGGGCGTCGACGATTCGTTTTTCTTTCACAAGCGATGCGATCATTTCTATTTTCATATAACGAAACTCCTTCATTTCATCTTGCTATCTAATAAGTTTAGAACAATCCTTCGGAAACAGCCATCTATTTTTTAAGAAAAATAACGACAAAAGAAATGACCCATCCCGTTCTGGCCGGAATGGGCAAAACGTCGGGTCCGGCTATTTCGAATGCTTGGCGAAAAAACGGAGCGACCGTTCAATCACGAGCGGCTGGTCATGATCAAGCGTCGCGACATGATAGCTGTTTTTCAGACGAACGATCTCTTTGTCTGACGATCGGACGCCGCGAAAAATGATGTCCGCGTTCTCAGGCGGCACGACATGGTCTTCGTTCGAGACGAAAATTAAAATCGGGCATGCCACGCGTTCCAGCTCGCCTTTCACTTGCTCCATCAGCCTAGCCAGCTGAAGAAGCGAAGCGGTCGGCGTTTTCTCGTACGCCAGCTCTTTCACATCCGGATTTTTCAAGTCGGAACCGATCGAATCGAGATATCTCGGCAGCTCGTCCCCCGCCGCCAGACCAGCGCGAATGGCCGGAATGTCAATCGCCGGATTGATCAGGACGATGCCGCGGATGGACGGGTAACGTTCCGCCATATAAAGCGTCAGCGTCCCGCCCATCGACAGCCCAGTGACAAAAATCGTCCCGCACCGTTCCTTCAGCCATTCGTACCCTTCCTCGACCGAATCAATCCAGTCACGGAATGTCGTCCGCTCCATATCTTCATAATGCGTCCCATGGCCTTTTAAACGCGGCAGACAAACGGTATACCCCGCTTTCGCATACGCCTCAGCGAGCGGGCGCATGCTATGGGGCGTGCCGGTAAACCCGTGCACGAGCAGCACCCCGGCCGGCCCGTTTTCGGCGTAAAACGGCTCCGCGCCAGGCAGTACCGGATATTGTTCGTTCATCTTCCTCTCCCCCTTATCTAGTCAATTCGTTCCTTTCACCATATTCGCCGCCGCGCCTCTTTTTTCCTTTTCTTATCGGTCGCCGTTACCACATCGCCAACCATGACCGCCACCATTCGTAAAACAAGCCGTTGACGCCAAAGTAAACGAATCCGGCCAATGCCATGTACACAAGCGCTTTCTCCACCCCTTTTCCCGTCCGATAGAGCGGCACTTTCCACCGCTTGGACGAAAACGGCCAAAACAGCGGCACTCCCTGGACGGAAAAAAAATCTTCCACAATGTGAAACAAGTAGCCGAGCACAAGCCCCATGGCAAACGGCGACGCCGAGTCGCGCCAGACGAGCACGGCGAGCACTCCCCAGGCGATGAGCGAATGGGTCATGCCGCGATGGCCGAACGCTTCTTTGATTTTGTCCGAAACGCCAAACGAACGGCGGCCGACATACGACGACGGCTCATCAATGTCAGGAAGAAGGCTGCCGATGACAAGCCCCGCCGTATAGGCGGCGGTAAACGGCAGCGTTGTATGCGCGGACACCGCCGCGCCGAGACATAATGAGGCAATGACATGACTTGAATACCGCACAAAAATCCCCTCAAACGTCTATCGTTTTCCCCCATTATACCACACGAAAGAATATTTGTTCGTTTCTTTGACGAATTTGTGACAATGCCGCGAAGTGTGACAAAGTTAACATCGCGTTATTGACATCATGGCTATCGTTAAAAGTACAAAACGCGAATAAGGAGTGAACGATAATGAAACGAAAACGCCCCCCGCTTGCCAACCGTTTCCAATATATTCGGCCGATTGAGCGCCAAGCCGACGGCCACAGTGAGACAACTTACGGCGACCGCGCCTGGGAAGACGCCTACCGCCGCCGCTGGCAGCACGACAAAGTCGTCCGCTCGACCCACGGTGTCAACTGCACCGGGTCATGCAGCTGGAACATTTACGTCAAAAACGGCATCGTCGCCTGGGAAGGGCAGCAGCTCGATTACCCGTCGACCGGGCCGGATATGCCGGACTTTGAACCGCGCGGCTGCCCGCGCGGCGCGAGCTTCTCCTGGTATATGTACAGCCCGCTGCGCGTCAAATACCCGTATGTCCGCGGCATCTTGCTTGACATGTGGCGCGAGGCGCTCGCGGCTCATCCGAACAATCCGCTTGAAGCGTGGAAAAGCATCGTCGAAGACCGCGAAAAAGCAAAACGCTACAAACAGGCGCGCGGGAAAGGCGGTTTCGTGCGCGTCAGCTGGGACGAAGCATTGACGCTTGTTGCCGCTTCTTTATTGTATACGGTTGTCAAATACGGCCCGGACCGCAACGTCGGCTTCTCGCCGATTCCGGCGATGTCGATGGTCAGCCATGCCGCCGGGTCTCGGTTTATGCAGCTGATGGGCGGCCCGATGTTAAGCTTTTACGACTGGTACGCCGACTTGCCGCCAGCCTCGCCGCAAATTTGGGGCGATCAAACCGATGTGCCGGAATCAAGCGACTGGTACAACGCCGGCTACATCATCACGTGGGGCTCCAACATTCCGCTCACCCGGACGCCGGACGCCCACTTTTTGGCCGAAGTGCGCTACCGCGGCACGAAAGTCGTCTCCATCAGCCCGGACTACGCCGAGTCGACGAAATTCGCCGACGACTGGCTGTCGGTGAAGCAAGGAACGGACGGCGCCTTGGCGATGGCAATGGGGCATGTCATTTTAAACGAATATTATGTCAAACGAACCGTCCCGCATTTTGAACAATATGCCAAAACGTACACCGACTTTCCGTTTGTCGTCACGTTGAAACAAGATGGCGGCACATGGACGCCCGGCCGCTTCCTCTTGGCGAAAGACCTTGGCAAACCAACCGGAAACGCCGAATGGAAGCCGGTCGTCTATGATGAAAACACCGACTCGTTTGCCGTGCCGAACGGAACGATCGGCGCGCGCTGGGAGGATAAGGGGAAATGGAACTTGCGCCTCGTCGACGAGGAAACGGGGCAGCCCATTGAACCGCGCCTGTCGTTTTTGGGAAGCGAAGATGAGGTCATTTCGATAAAGCTTCCGTATTTCACCGCTGAAGGCGGAAAAACGATCGAACGCGCCGTTCCGGCGAAAAAAGTGCACACCGAAGCGGGCGACGTGTATGTCACGACCGTCTATGACTTGATTTTGGCCAACTACGGCATCGACCGCGGCATCGGCGGTGTCGTTGCCCGTTCGTACGATGACAACGTTCCGTTCACCCCGGCGTGGCAAGAAGCGATCACCGGCGTCAAGCGCGAACTTGTCATCAAAATCGCCCGCGAATTTGCCGACAACGCCATTGACACGAACGGCCGGTCGATGGTGATCGTCGGTGCGGGAATCAACCATTGGTACAACTCCGATACGATTTACCGCGCCGTGTTGAACTTAGTGTTGTTCGTCGGCGCCCAAGGTGTCAACGGCGGCGGCTGGGCGCATTACGTCGGGCAGGAAAAGCTGCGGCCGGTGGAAGGGTGGCAGACAATCGCCATGGCGCGCGACTGGATCGGACCGGCGAAACTGCAAAACGGCACATCGTTCTTTTACTTTGCGACCGATCAATGGCGCTATGAAGAGCGGCCGGTCGACGAACTCGTCTCGCCGCTGGCCAAAAAAGTGCGCTATTTGCATCCCGGCGACTACAACGTCTTGGCCGCGCGGCTCGGCTGGCTGCCGTCGTACCCGACATTTAACAAAAACGGCATCGAGCTGTACAACGAAGCGGTCCGCCACGGAGCCCGCACACCGGAAGAAATCGGCGCCTATGTCGCGAAACAGCTGAAAGAGAAAAAGCTGCAGTTTGCCATTGAAGACCCGGACAATGAGGCCAACTTCCCGCGCAACTTGATCGTCTGGCGCGCCAATTTAATTTCAAGCTCCGGCAAAGGACACGAATATTTCTTAAAACATTTGCTTGGCACAACGAACGGCTTGTTAAACGACGACCGCGACAGCCTGCGCCCGGAAGAAATCCGCTGGCGCGACGAAGCGCCGGAAGGCAAGCTCGACTTGCTCGTCAACCTCGACTTCCGCATGGCGGGAACGGCGCTTTACTCGGACGTTGTTTTGCCGGCGGCGACTTGGTATGAAAAACATGATTTAAGCAGCACGGATATGCATCCGTTCGTCCATCCGTTCAACCCGGCGGTGCCTCCGCTTTGGGAAGCCCGCTCGGACTGGGACATTTTCAAATCGCTCGCCAAAGCGGTATCCGATGTCGCGAAACAAGCCGGCTTAAAGCCGATGAAAGAAGTCGTCGCCACCCCGCTGTTGCACGATACGGCGCAAGAGCTGGCGCAGCCGTTCGGCGAAGTGAAAGACTGGAGCAAAGGCGAAACCGAACCGATCCCGGGCAAAACGATGCCGAACATTCACGTCATCGAGCGCGACTACACGCTGATTTACGATCAAATGACCGCCTTAGGCCCGAATGTGGCCCGCCAGCCGATCGGCGCAAAAGGGATTGCCTGGTCAGCGAAAGACGAGTATGAACAGTTGAAACACCGGCTCGGCACCGTCCGGCGCGCTTCAATCGCCGACGGCTGCCCGGACATTGGCGAAGCGAAAAAAGCAGCGGAAGCGATTTTGACGCTGTCATCAACCACCAACGGGAAAATGGCGGTCAAAGCGTGGGAGGCGCTCGAGAAAAAGACGGATTTGGAGCTCGCCGACTTGGCGAAAGAACGCGAAGAAGAGTGCTTCACGTTCGAACAAATCACCGCCCAGCCGAAAACAGTCATCACCTCGCCGGCGTTCAGCGGCTCGGAAAAAGGCGGGCGGCGCTACTCGCCGTTTACGACGAACGTCGAACGGCTCATCCCGTGGCGGACGTTGACCGGCCGGCAGTCGTTTTACATCGACCATGAACTGATGCACGAGTTCGGCGAAACGATGGCGACGTTCAAGCCGGTGTTGCCGCACCGTCCGTTTTCAAACAAACGGCCGACGGAAAAAGGAAAAGAAGTCGTCCTGAACTATTTGACGCCGCATAACAAATGGTCGATTCACAGCATGTATTTCGATTCGCTGCCGATGTTGACGCTTTTCCGCGGCGGGCCGACCGTCTGGATGAACAAAGATGACGCAGCGGAAGCCGGCATCAGCGACAACGATTGGATCGAATGTTTCAACGAAAACGGCGTCGTCGTCGCCCGCGCCGTCGTTTCCCACCGGCTGCCGCGCGGCATGGCGTTCATGCATCACGCGCAAGACCGTCATATTAACGTGCCGGGCACAAAGCTGACGAACAACCGCGGCGGCACGCACAACAGCCCGACGCGCATCCATGTGAAACCGACGCATATGATCGGCGGATACGCACAATTAAGCTACGGATTCAACTATTACGGACCGACGGGCAACCAACGCGACTTGTACGTCGTCATCCGCAAACTTGAGGAGGTTGATTGGCTTGAAGATGAAAGCGCAAGTCGGCATGGTCATGAATTTGGACAAATGCATCGGCTGCCACACGTGCAGCGTCACATGCAAAAACACATGGACGAACCGCCCCGGTGCTGAATACATGTACTTTAACAACGTCGAAACGAAGCCAGGGATCGGCTACCCGAAACAATGGGAAGACCAAGAGAAATATAGAGGCGGCTGGGAGTTGAAAAACGGCGAGCTGCGGCTCAAATCCGGCTCGAAAGCGATGCGGCTCGTCAATTTGTTCTACAACCCGTACCAGCCGACGATTGATGACTATTACGAGCCGTGGAACTACGACTATGAAACATTGACGAACAGCCCGCCAAAACAATACCAGCCGGTCGCCCGGCCGAAATCCAGCATCACCGGCGAATGGATGGAACTGTCATGGGGGCCAAACTGGGAAGACGACTTGGCCGGCGCCCATGTCACGGGCTTAGTCGACCCGAACGTCATCAAAATGGAGCAATCGATCCAAGCGGAATTTAAGAACGTATTTATGATGTACTTGCCGCGCATTTGCGAGCATTGCCTCAACCCGTCATGCGTCTCAAGCTGCCCGTCAGGCGCCATGTACAAACGCGACGAGGACGGCATTGTCCTCGTCGACCAAAACGCCTGCCGCGCATGGCGGTATTGCGTGACAAGCTGCCCGTACAAAAAAGTGTATTTCAACTGGCAGACGAACAAAGCGGAAAAATGCACGCTCTGCTTCCCGCGCATCGAAGCCGGCCTGCCGACGATTTGCTCGGAAACGTGCGTCGGCCGCATCCGCTACATCGGCGTCATGCTGTATGACGCTGACAAAGTGAAAGAAGCGGCAAGTGTCACAGATGAGAAACAGCTGTACCACGCCCAGCTGGATATGTTCCTTGACCCAAACGATCCGGCCGTCATCGCCGCCGCGAAAGAAGCCGGCATTCCGGACGAATGGATCGCCGCCGCGCAGCGCTCACCGATTTATAAAATGATCGTCGACTGGAAAATCGCTTTGCCGCTCCATCCGGAATACCGGACGCTGCCAATGGTATGGTACATTCCACCGCTGAGCCCGATCATGAATACAATCGAAGGAAAAGGAAGCAACGCCAGCGCTGACGACATTTTCCCGGCGATTGACAACATGCGTATTCCAATCGAGTATTTGGCAAATTTGCTGACGGCGGGCGATACGGCACACATCCGCACGACATTGAAAAAAATGGCGGCGATGCGCTCGTACATGCGGGCGAAACAAACGAACAAACAGCCGGACATCCGCCTCGTCGAATCGCTCGGCTTAAGCCGCGAGGACATTGAAGAGATGTACCGTCTGCTCGCGATCGCCAAATACGAAGACCGGTTCGTCATTCCGGCGTCGCACCGCGAAGAAGTCGCTGACTTGTACGCGGAACAAGGCAGCTGCGGGCTGGCGTTCGCCGGCGTCCCGGGCGTTTGCGGCACGCTGTAAAGGGAGAAGGCGGGGCCCCCGCCCCTTTCTCCTTGAACAACAAAAATGGAGGATTCACAATGAACAGCGAACAACAGCAAACGGTCTTTTTGTGTGTGTCGTATTTGTTGTCTTACCCGGACGAACAGTGGGCGGAATCGCTTTCCGACTGCCTCGAAGCCATCCGTTCGCTCGAGGATGAAACCGTCCGCAAGCCGCTTTTGGCAGTGGCCGAACAGCTCGCGGTCACCCCGGCTCGAGAGCGGATGGAGCAATATGCCGAAACATTTGATTTCGGCAAAAAAACGAATTTGTATCTTACGTATATGACAAACGGCGAGCAACGGGAGCGCGGAATCGAGCTCGTCGTCTTAAAAGCGCGCTACGAGGCGTCTGGATTCGCCGTCTCCGAACATGAGTTGCCCGACTACTTGCCGCTGATGCTCGAATGGATGGCGTATGCGGATCAAGAGCATACAATCGCCTTACTCGCCGATTATGTCAGCCATATCCGCGAAATCGGCGACCGGCTGGCAGCGGCAGGCAGCCCGTATGCACAGCTGTTTGACGCGCTCCATCACACATTCACTCAACTCGGCGTGACGCCGATCCCGAAAGGAGGTGCAACGGCATGGTCAGCCAATTTCTCTGGGTGATTGTTCCGTATTTGGCGCTTGTCCTATTTGTCGCCGGCCATATTTGGCGCTACCAGCGCGACCAGCTCGGCTGGACATCGAAATCAAGCGAGCTGTTGGAGAAAAAACAGCTGCGCCTTGGCAGCCTGCTCTTCCACTGGGGCATTTTGTTCGTGTTTGTCGGCCGCGTGATGGGCATTCTCATTCCCGAGCCGTTTTACGAAGCGCTTGGCGTGACGGAAGAGACGTACCACGTCATCGCCTTAGCCGGCGGCATTCCGGCCGGCTTGGCCGCGTTTGTTGGATTGGTCATCTTATTCCGCCGCCGCCTGGCGGTCAAGCGCGTGCGGGCGACAAGCAGCATCGGCGACTGGATCGCGCTCGGATTTTTGCTCGTCGTGATCGCCAGCGGGTTGTCATCGACATTTCTGAACGTCGATTCGCACGGGTTTGACTATCGGACGACGATCGGTCCGTGGTTCCGCGGCCTCCTCACATTCCGTTCGAACCCGTCCTATATGGAAACGGTGCCGCTTTGGTTCAAAATCCATATTCTCGCCGCGTTCGGCTTGTTCGCCGTCTGGCCGTTCACCCGTCTCGTTCACGTATTCAGCTTCCCGCTCCGCTACTTGCAGCGCAGCTACGTCGTCTACCGGAAGCGGATGCCCAAATCCGTCGACTCGCTTGACCGCGCCCAGTAATGCGGAAGACAACCTAAATCTCGCAAACGAGCATCGTCACGGAAAACGGGATGCCGTTCATCCGCCTCCCGTCCCCCTCCGTCACGGATCGGCGCCAACCCGACTCATCCGCGCGCCATGAAGAAAACGGGATGCTCCATACAAAGAAGCATCCCGTTTTTCCATTCCATCGTCACTCGTTCATGCGTGCAAACAGCTCCTCTTTCTCCCCGTCCGACAACAGCCGCTCGGCCATCGGGAAGAGCACGTTTTCTTCTTTCATGAAGTGCTCATCCAAAATATGATGCGCCTCAACCCTCCTAAAGGGCTTGGGCATCAAAATACCGAGCGAGCGTCACGATCATCGCTCCCATCCGCTCATGTTCCGGGGCGATGACGCGATCGACTCCCTCTTCTTCCAATGCTTCTTTTGTCACTTTGCCGACAGCGCAGGCCACGACATCGGTGCGAAACGCGTCAAGCAGCGGTGCGATTTCTTTTTTCTCGCGGGCAAACGAAAAGAAAAAGCGGACTTGCATGGCCGACGTAAAACAGACGGCATCGACCTCACAACCGACAACTTCATTGTATAGCGTCTCAAGCGTCTTCTCATCCGGAGCGACATGCCGGTATGGAAGTAGTTCCGTATAGGACGCGCCACGCTCAAGGAAAAATTGCCGAAGCCTTGGCGCAGTGTCGCCATACAGCTGTACAACAACGTTTTTTTCCGCAAAGTCGTGCCCATAAAGAGCAGCAATCAACCCTTTCGTCGTCCCGTCCTCGCTTACTGCCACCGGAGTGACGCCGATTTGTTTCAACGCCGTCACCGTTTTATAGCCGCGGGCAGCCACGTTCGCTTCCTTGATCGTTCGATGCCATTGGGCAGCCATTCCCTCCCGGTCGGCCGCTTCCAACAGCGCCTCAAAGCCGATTCCCGTCGTAAATACGATCCAGTCCGGCCGCATGGCGATGACGGTTCGCATTTCTTCTCCCAGTTCGCTTCCCTTTGAAAAGACGGTCCCTTGCGCTGGACGAATGATGGCCGTTCCTCCTTGCTTTTCAATAAGCGTTGTCATTTCGTCCAGTTTGCGTGACGCGCACAAGGCAATCCGTTTGCCATGCATGTCCCTTCCCCCTTATGGTCAGTCGTTCGTCCTTTCCATTCTAAAAGATGGTCTTTGCCGATGCAACCAAAACCATCCCACTCGCTGGCACATCGCAACGCGAATGCCGCCTTCATTGGGTATAGCGCCCAGCGCAACAGAACAGACCGCAGGCAGAAACAGCCGACCGCCATCAAAAAACACGCGCCCAAAAACGCGTGCCCTCCGTTCAACGAGTATGTACCATGGCCTCTTCTCCCCGACGGTCAAAGGAACCGATGATACGCGTCGGCTCGACGGAAATGATCCAGTCCAATGGAATATTCATCAGCCGCATTTGACGGTTGTAAACGAACAATTTGCGCGTGTCCTGATACAGCTTAACCGGCAACACGACCACTTCCCCTTGATAGGTTTTTACACGCACCGGTTGCTTCTCGGCAATCCAATCCGACAGCTGTTGATATAATCCTTTCATTACATTCGCTCTCCCTTCTCACTCATCCCTATCCATGATTATATAAAGAAATAGACGGAAGGGGGAGTGAAGAAAAATCAACAAATTCGACGAGCGGATGACAAACCGTGTCTGAGCGACTGACAAACCGTGTCGACATGGGATCGATCGTTTCTTCAAAAAACACCTCTCTATATGTCCAATTGATAGAAAACCTCAATGATTTGGAAAGGGAATTTTTCGCTAGAAATGCAACGGTTCTTCTGCCTATGTTTGTCGAAAAAACGAGATTTATAGCAAAAAAAGACTATCAATTTCACCTTAACAGAACAGTGATGTTCCGGTTACAATGTAATATATTCGCAGTTTTTGTAGAAATTCTGGTTATGCAGCTTGACGATGGGAAAGAAGGTGCCGCGATGCTGAATATTTTCAAAGACTTTTTGCTCAACTTGTTTTTCATCCTTCTGCCGGTGTTCCTCGTTCCCCTCTGTACGGATCAGGAGAAGGGAGGACAACGGAGCCACCTTTATTTGCCGACCATTTGCTACGCCGTCGTCATCGTATTATGCATCACACTTCCAGTCGGAGAACGGAGTGATTTTATCTTTGATCTACGACAAATTCCGTTATGGCTTGGCAGTTTGTACGGCGGAGCAGGGGCAGCCGCTTTTTTGGCGCTGACATCGATCGTTTACCGCTCGCTGTTTGGCGGAACTGGCGTCGTTGTCACCGCCGTCGTTTCCATCGCCATCGCAGCAACAAGCATTGTATGGACAAAACGGTTTTTGCGAATGGCGGCCAAGCAACGGGCACTGTTTGCCGCATCCCTTAGTTTTGGTTCTGGTGTATTGACGGTCATCCTGACGGAGTGGATGGCGGGGGCCACTGTTTCTCCCCCATCTTCAGTCACACTTATTTTTCTGCTTGTACAGCCGATCAGCATGCTGGTCGTTTGTTCGTTTTGGGAGATGATGAATCATAGCATCGCGCTGCGCAAACGGGTGATTCGCGCCGAGAAAATGGAAGCCGTCACCCATTTGGCTGCTTCCATCTCCCATGAAATTCGCAATCCGCTCACCGCGGCGCGTGGGTTTATCCAACTGATTGAAGAGCAGACGCTGACTGCCGACAAACGCCGCCAGTATGCGCGCATCGCCATTGAGGAGCTTGACCGAGCGGAAGCGATCATCACCGATTACTTGACGTTCGCCAAGCCGGCGCCCGAGACGCCGGAAAAGCTGAACGTCAAGCTCGAGATTGAACGGGTCATTGACATCCTCCGCCCGCTCGCCAATATGAGCTGCGTCGATATTCAGGCGACGCTTGCCCCTTTTTCCGTCATCGGTGAGCGCGAAAAATTCCGTCAATGTTTGCTCAACGTAATGAAAAACGCCATCGAAGCGATGCCTAACGGCGGGACGGTGCAAGTATACGTCTCCATTGACAACGGACGCGTGCTCATCCGCATCGCCGATACCGGCGTTGGCATGACGAAAGAACAGCTCGAACGGCTTGGCGAACCGTACTTTACGACGAAAGGCGTCAAAGGCACGGGGCTCGGGATGATGGTCGTCTACCGCATCATTGAATCGATGAACGGAACGATTCGCATCGAAAGCGAAATACATAAAGGAACGACGGTGTCGATTTATTTGCCGCTCGCACCGTCTCCTTCTTCCTCAACGATTTCTGATAAAGAAAAACAGCTGTTTGCCGCCTTGTGACATAGCAGAGACGAGCCAGAAAAGCTCTTTGCAGGCAAGGATCAATCAAAGTTCTGTATGCCCCCATCAAAGGGCCTTTCTGTTTCCTAGGCATCTTCGCCTCTTTCGCATCCTATTTTGAGGTGAAATCTTGGAATCGATCCGCAGTTCAGAATGGATTGCCGCGGTTTCACATCACCGTTCTTTTTGCTACAATACTTATCGAAGCGAAACACATCAAGGGAAAAGGAGACAGTTGCATGATTCACGTCAAAACGGAACGGGAAATTCAATTGATGCGCGAGGCGGGGAAACTCTTGGCCGCCTGCCATCAAGAGATCGCCAAACGCATCGGACCGGGCGTCACAACGATCGAAATCGACCGGTTCGTTGAAACGTTTTTGGCCAAATACGGCGCCAAACCGGAACAAAAAGGATACCGCGGCTATCCATATGCCACGTGCGCCTCGGTGAACGACGAAATTTGCCACGGGTTTCCGCGCAACGAGCCGCTGAAAGAAGGTGATATCGTCACGATCGACTTTGTCGTCAATTTGCGTGGAGCGCTCGCCGATTCCGCCTGGACGTACGCCATCGGCGACGTCAGTGAAGACGTGGAAAAGCTGCTTGACGTCACCGAGCAGTCGCTCTATAAAGGAATCGAGCAAGCCGTTCTCGGCAATCGGATCGGCGACATCGGCCACGCCATTCAAACGTACGTCGAAGCGCGCGGCTTTTCCGTCGTACGCGATTTCACCGGACACGGCATCGGCCCGACGATTCACGAAGAACCGTATGTCCCTCACTTCGGTGAAAAAGGAAAAGGGATGCGTCTAAAGGAAGGGATGGTCATCACGATCGAACCGATGGTCAACATGGGGGCATGGCAAAGCAAAATGGATCCGAACGGCTGGACGGCGCGCACCATTGACGGCTCTTATTCAGCGCAATATGAACATACGATCGCCATTACGAAAAACGGACCGCTCATTTTGACGACGCCGGCGTAAGGATGCAGATGGTTCTTGTTCTCAACAGCTTGATTTTTTCGACATTCGAAAAACCCGGGTACACGTTTGCCCGGGTTTTTCGTTCCCTTCTCTCTATTCCCGTCAGACCGTTGCGGTCGCTGTGTTGCCATTGCTTTCTCCTGTTTCTTTGTTTACATAATATAATTATGGTTACTACCCTTTCAGCACTTTCACATAAAATGTCCGATGGCGCGGCCCATCGTACTCGCAAAAATAGATGCCTTGCCAGCGGCCAAGCAGCAACCGGCCTTCATGAATGATAACATGTTGCGATGCGCCGACCGTGCTTGCTTTCATATGGGCGGCGCTGTTTCCCTCTATATGACGGTCAAGCGGATGCTCCCACGGATACGTTTCATCAAAGCGTCGCATCATATCGCGCTTCACATCAGGATCCGCGTTTTCGTTTATCGTGATGCCGGCTGTCGTGTGCGGGCAATAAACGATCGCCACCCCCTCTTCTACCCCGGACTGGCGCACCGTTTCTTCGACAAGTGACGTAATCTCCACCATTTCATCGCGCTTTGTCGTGCGAAGCGAAAAGGATTGAAACATATCTTTCACCTCCCGAACAAACATTTTGTAGAACAAAGCAAAATTTGCTACCCTTTAATTATAACGCATGGAACGGTCTCCCACCTGCCATAACCGCATGGAAACGGGAGTATCCTAGCAAAGATGATCCATTGGGGTGAAACTGCCGTGCCGAAACGATACACGAATCTCGACAACGTCTCGACACACAAAACATGGGCCGATTTTTACCGCTGGCAGCGGGAGCGAAAACAAAAACAAAAAGATTTGTCATACGTTGTACCCCGCATGGAGCCGCCGCAATCCGACCGGCTTCACAAGCCCGGCGGACGGCCCCAGCTTTGCTGGGTTGGCCACTCGACCTTTATCATGCAGCTGGCCGGCGTTACGATCGTCACCGACCCGGTTTGGGCGCAGCGGATGGGCACGGCCAAACGCTTGTCAGCTCCGGGCATCGCGCTTGAGGACATGCCGCCCGTGGACGTTGTGCTCATCTCTCACGGCCACTATGACCACTTGCATATCGGCAGCCTCCGCCGCTTGCCGGGCGACCCGCACGTGTTCGTGCCCGAGGGGCTCGGCCGTCTGCTCCACCGCCGCGGCTTCCGCCATGTCACTGAGCTGTCGTGGTGGCACAATGCCGAATTCCGCGGCGTGACGCTCACATTCGTTCCAGCCCAACATTGGACACGGCGGACGCTGTGGGACACGAACACGTCGCATTGGGGCGGATGGGTGATCACATCAAACGGCGCCCCCACCATCTACTTCGCCGGCGACAGCGGCTACTTCCGAGGCTTTCGCGACATCGGCGACCGCTTTTCCATCGACTATGCGCTCTTGCCGATCGGCGCGTACGAGCCGGAATGGTTCATGGGGCCGCAGCACACGACCCCGGAAGAAGCGGTGCAGGCGTTTTTGGACTGCCGCGCCCGGCTGTTTGTGCCGATGCATTATGGGGCGTTCCGCTTGGCCGACGATACACCGAAAGAAGCGCTCGACCGCCTATGGGCTGAATGGCGGCGGCGCGGGTTGGAAGAGGAGCGCTTGCTTTGCTTGAAGCTCGGCGAGGTGATCGATGCCGCCCAAGCGTTGACGACCCTTTCCCCATTCGACAATACGTTCAGCCAAACAGACGCGGTCACCACGGAGAAACAACAAGCATGGCCAAAAGAATGATCGCAGCATGGCCGAAAAGAGCGAGCCAATCCACGGCCCGCTCTTATTCATTGAATTGGCGGTATACGTACGGCTCCTTCGGTTTGGCCACCCGCTCCCATGACGTCACGTTTACATAAGGAATCGTCATATGAAACGGCTGATAATACATGGTAGATAGCGTTCCTTTCACACGAATCCATTCATCATTATGAACCGGCACCGTCTTTGGAAACTGAAGGAGCAGCCCGTACACCCCTGAATCCGCAACACAATGAATGATTCCAAAGCGAAGGAGAAACGCCTCATTGGCGCGCGCTGTTTCCTCCCGGTAGACAAACCCGGTGAATTCGATGCCACGGGCGGCAAATTCGCCAGGAAACTGATAAATCGTTTCCATGGCATTTAAATAATTTTGGTCATTCAACTCCAAGCGAGCGAGACGGCTGTATTTTTTCAGCTCTTTTTCCATGGCATTTTGATAATCGTCGCGCCCATAATACATGCTCGTATCCGGACGCAAAAACTGCCGCTGGGCAAACGGATCGCTGCTGTCAGACGCCATCCCAGGAACATGAATCCCTTTCGCCTTCACAACTTCGGAATTGAGCGTCGCAACGGGAAACAAGAAGGCAGAAACAAGCGGAAAAACAAAAATAAGGTAATTCAACGCCCGCTGCCAGCGCGCGGACGGTTCATGATGGTGATGACCGCAGCACTCCTCCCCATGATCATGCGGCTCCTCGCTGCGGCTTGCCAGCACAAACTGCACGATCGTGAGGAAAGCAAACACAAACATCGCACTAAACGAAATATACGCATACCGCATATTAATGTATTGGCTCAACTCTCCCGTAATATACAAATGGAAAAACAAAAACGCAAACCCAAGCAAAATATACATGCGAATCATGCCGCCACCTCCTTGCTAGATCAATAGCGATCCGACAAACACAAACAACGTGATATAGGAAATCAGTTTCCACACAAACCGGGCGCGGAATGACTGAAACAACATGAGCGTATTTTTCACATCGAGCATCGGCCCGTAAACGAGAAACGCTGCCAGCGCGTGAAACGGAAATGTGCTTTGAAATGACGAGGCGATAAAGGCATCCGCCTCGGAACAGAGCGACAGCACGAAGGCGAGCGCCATCATGACCAAGGAGGCCGCCACTTTCCCATTGCCGATCGACACAAGCGCCGACGTTTTCACATACGTTTGCATCGCCGAAGCAATGAACGCCCCAATGATCAAATATTTCCCGGTCGCAAAAAATTCATCGATCGTATGGCGCAGGGTGCCGACCATTTTCTCTTTCCACGTACGAGGCATCATCGAGATCTCGCGCCTCTCATGGCGCAGTTCGCTTCCTTCATGCCGAATCGCGATCACCGTACCGATCGCAACGGCAACGGCGCAAGCGAACAGCGCCCGGTACAATACCATCGTCCAGCTGCTTCCGAAGGCGATATACGTCGAAAACAGCACAACCGGATTGATGACGGGCGCCGTTAACATAAACGGCACGGCCGCGTAAAGCGGCACCCCCTTGGCGACGAGACGGCGGGTGATCGGCACGATGCTGCATTCGCACGAAGGAAACAAAACCCCGATCAACGCCGCATACACAATTGCCAAGCCCCGGTTTTTTGGCACCCATCGTTGCACGGTCTCTTCACTGACAAACATTTGAATGACGCCGGAAACAAACACCCCGAGCACGACGAACGGCAACGATTCAATCAGGATGCTGATAAAAATCGTGTTCAGCTGCAAAAACGTGTTCATCGTAGGTTCTCCTCTCATTTACAACCGTTCATTTTACCATGAGAAACGACCATTGTCATGAAAATTTGGTAAAAAAAATAGAAAACGAGGCCGTCCCAAAAGATCGTCTCTCTTTAAGAGAGATACAATCTATCGTGTCACCGAAGTGGTTTGTCCCTGCATCTTGTCATGAAGAAAGGGTGTCCCGTCGCTTTCGGGACACCCTCCTTTCTCTGTTATTCTTCCACTTCTTTTTTCCACAGTCCGACCATCAACGCCGTCACGATGGAGCCGATCAAAATGGCAAGGATGTAAAGCCATGCGCTGCCTTTGACGATCGGAATGACGAAAATTCCGCCGTGCGGCGCCGGCAACCCGATATGGAACCACATCGTCAGCGCCCCTGCCACAGCCGAACCGACAATGATGGACGGAATGACCCGCACCGGATCAGCTGCCGCAAACGGTATCGCCCCTTCGGTAATGAACGAGGCCCCCATAATATAGCACGTTTTGCCCGCCTCGCGCTCGGCTTTTGTGAACTTTTTCTTAAAGAACGTTGTCGCCAGCGCCAAGCCGAGCGGCGGCACCATCCCGCCGGCCATAATCGCCGCATGCGGCGCAAAGTTGCCCGCTTCAATCATCGCCAGCCCAAACGTATACGCCGCTTTGTTGATCGGTCCGCCCATATCGACCGCCATCATGCCGCCCAACACCGCGCCAAGCAGCACTAAATTCGCCGTCCCCATGCCGGAAAGCCAATGTTTCAACCCTTCATTCAACGCTTTCACCGGATCAATGACCACATACATCATGATGACGCCGGTGAGAAAAATGCCGAATACCGGATAGAGCAACACCGGTTTAATCCCCTCGAGCGACTGCGGCAAACGGCTGAACAGGTTGCGCAGCCCGACAACCAAATACCCGGCCAAAAAACCGGCGATCAATCCCCCCAAAAACCCAGCTCCGCCGTTCGCCGCCAGAAAGCCGCCGACCATCCCCGGCGCAAACCCCGGCCGATCGGCAATGCTCATGGCAATGAATGCAGCGAGCACAGGGACCATCAACGCGAACGCATTGCCGCCGCCAATGTCCATTAACAGTTTGGCAAACGGATGATACGACGGATCGTTCGGGTCAAACGCTTTAATGCCGAACGTGAAGGAAAGGGCAATCAAAATCCCGCCGCCAACGACAAACGGAAGCATATTTGATACGCCGTTCATCAAATGCTTGTAAAAACCGATTCTCGGTTTCGCCGCTCCCACGCTGTCCCGTGCCGCACCGCTTGCTCGATAAATCGGCGCGTCTTGGCGCAGCGCCTGCTCGATGAGCTTCTCCGGCTCGCGGATCGCACGGGCGACCGGCACTTGAATGACATGTTTGCCGTCAAAACGGTCCATCTCGACTTGTTTATCCGCCGCCACAATGATCGCCGTTGCTTCTTCAATCTCCTTCGCCGTCAACTCGTTTTTCACTCCATCTGAGCCGTTTGTCTCGACTTTGATCGTCACACCCATTTCCGCTGCTTTCGCTTTCAGTGCATCAGCGGCCATATACGTATGAGCGATTCCGGTCGGACAAGCGGTCACCGCCAGCACTTTCCTCCCGTTCTCTGCCCGTGCGGCTTGCCGAGGAGCTTCTTGCTCGCTTTCTTTCTCAGCAAACAAACGGACAATCTCCTCTTCGCTTGAAGCGGTTTCAAGCTGAGCACGGAACGACGCATCCATCAACATCGACGACAAGCGGGCAAGCGCCTCAAGGTGCGTCTGTTCCCCGCCTTCTGGTGCGGCGATCATGAAAAACAAATGGCTTGGCTTGCCATCGAGCGACTCATAATCAATGCCTTCCGCTGAACGGCCGAACGCCACCGCTGGGCGCTTGACCGCCGCCGTTTTGGCATGCGGAATGGCGACGCCATCTCCAACGCCGGTCGTGCTTTGTTGTTCGCGCGCCCAAATCGCTCGTTTGAACGCCTCCACATCGCTGACCGCCCCCGCTTCGGCGAGCTTTTCGGCCAGTTCATCGATGACTTCGCCCTTTGTCTTGGCTTGAAGCGCGAGAATCATCGTTTCGTTTGTCAACAAATCCGTAATCTTCATTGGTCCAATCCCCCTTCATTTTCAATTTATAAATGCACGATATGGACGCGGTCGACGAGCGCTTCCACTTCCTCTTTCGTGCACAAATCTTCCGAAAACGCGGTCGCACTCCCAGCGGCGACACTGTAAGCGAATGCTTCCTCAATCGATTTCCCGTTCGCTTGGGCAGCCAAAAATCCAGCGACCATCGAATCGCCCGCCCCGACCGAATTTTTCACTGCGCCTTTCGGCGCTTCGGCAAACAGCGCCGTTTCCTCATTGAAGTAAAACGCCCCGTCGCCGCCCATTGACACAATGAGATGTTCCACTCCCTTTTCCACCAGTCGTCGTCCATACAACACGATGTCTTCTCTTGTCACCATCGCAACACCAAACAGTTCGGCCAGCTCATGATGGTTCGGCTTAGCCAAAAACGGCCGGCAGGCGAGCAGCCTCTCGAGCGCCGGACCGCTCGTGTCAACAACAAGGCGAACGCGCCGCTTCACCGACTCAGCCGCCAATCGCTCGTACATGTCCGCCGACAGCGACGTCGGCGCGCTTCCAGCGAGAACAAGCACATCGCCAGCTGAAAGCGCTCCGACTTTCGCGATCAATTGCGCGGCATCGTCATCGGCAATCATCGGGCCTTCACCGTTAATTTCCGTCTCCCGCCCCGCTTTCAGTTTGACGTTAATGCGCGTTTGCCCTGGGACATGAACAAAATCGCAGGCAATGCCTTCTTTCCGAAGTTCGCTTTCAATGAACCCGCCGGTAAATCCGCCGACGAATCCAAGCGCCGTGCTGTCAACACCCAAGCGCTTCAACACACGCGACACGTTGATCCCTTTCCCGCCCGGAAATGTGAACGTTTTCACCGAACGATTCAGTTCGCCAACATGAAGCTCATCGAGATGAACGATATAATCAACAGATGGATTCAACGTACATGTGTAAATCATGGAGCCACAACCTCTACTGTTGTTTTTGTTCGATACAAATCGTTCCACTCTTCATCCAATTCATCGGTGATCAACACCGCTTCATGCAAATCCGCAATTTTTGCGAACGCGCTTTCATTCAACTTCGAATGGTCTGCAAGCACATACGCACGCTGCGCCAGCTGCATGGCCGTATATTTCACCAGTGCCTCTTCCGGGTCCGGCGTCGTATAACCATAGTCGTAATGAACACCGTTCGCGCCGATGAAACATTGGTCGAAGCGGTACTGCCGCAGCGACTCGATGGCGCCGCGCCCGATCAACGCCTTCGTTTTCGGCTTGATCATGCCGCCGACCAAATACGTCGTGACGTTATGCTCAAGCAGCCGCTCGACATGCATCACGCCGTTCGTCACCACAATGACCTCTTTGCCAGCCAAATGCGGAATCATTTCCCACGTTGTCGTTCCCGCATCCAAATAGATGCAGTTTCCTTTTTGCACCAAGCTGGCCGCATAGGCGGCGATCCGCCGCTTTTCTTCGATATATTTCAGCGATTTTTCTGACACGCTTAACTCTTCACGTTTTTGCTGCAACAAGGCCGCCCCGCCGTGCACGCGGCGCAGTTTCTTTTCGGTCTCAAGCTGCGTCAGATCACGGCGAATCGTCGACTCCGACGCCCCGGTCGCCTCCACAAGCTCCTGCAGCTTGACAACCCCTTTTTGCGTCAACTGCTCCAAAATGAGGCGATGGCGTTCTTCGGTCAGCACACTCCCACCTCCGATCACCGGGGATATCGCTTACAACTCTATCATATCCCAAGACAACGAAAAAATCAATCAAAAACATTCATTTTCTATCAATATCATTCAATAAAGGAGAAAAATCATTCAAAAACATTCAAAACCAAAATAAAAAACACTTGCCATCGGCAAGTGCCTTCTTTCACTTAATTCAGTTGCTCCATCTCGGCAAGCGGCAAATAATGCTTCCGCACAAACGCGATAAACTTCGCCGCATAGACCGGATCAAACTGCGTTCCTGCGCAACGCCCGATTTCCTCAAGCGCCTCTTCAAACGTTTTCGTCGGCTGGTACGGCCGCTCGGTCGTCATGGCGTCAAATGAGTCGATAATACACAAAATGCGGGCCAATTTCGGGATTTCTTCCCCCTTCAGCCCGTACGGATACCCTTTTCCATCATATCGTTCGTGATGCAGCTCGACAAGCGGAAGCAACTCATCAAACCGCTTCTCCGCCGCCACAATCTCGCGCCCCCACGTCACGTGCTTTTTGATGATCTCCCATTCATGCTTCTCTAACTTTCCCCGCTTATTTAAAATATCGCGCGGCACTTCGATTTTGCCAATATCATGGATGAGCGCCCCTAGAACGAGCGTCTGCCGCTCATGATCGGTCAACTCATCAAGGCGGTTGCCAAACTCGAACGCGTATTTAAACACCCGTTTGCTATGGCGGTATGTATAGACATCTTTGGAAAGAAAAAACTTCACTTGCTGCTCGAGCGCTTCCAAATCTTGCTTGAAGCGAATCTCGTCCAAACTCATATTATGTTTATCATACAGCTGGACGTTGTTTTTCCCTTGCGCCTTCGCGTAATAAAGCGCCTGATCGGCGCGGTGGATGAGCTCATCGCTTTCATGCATATCTTTTTCCATCTCGGCGATGCCGCACGAAAACGACAGGCAGCGGTACGGAATATGCTCGACGCCGTCAAAATATGTATCGTTCACTTCTTTGCGCAGCCGGTTTAAAAACGCGTACGCGTCTTTTTTCGTCGTATTGGGCATTAAAATGGCAAACTCTTCGCCGCCATAGCGGGCGACCGTAAAATTCGTCCCGTCCACCGCTTTTTGCAGCAGCTTCCCAAAAAAAGCCAACAAACGATCTCCTTGCAAATGCCCGTTCCGGTCATTGTATTTTTTAAAATCGTCCAAATCCAGAAATGCCAAGGTCAACGGCTGTTTCAACAGCTTGCAGTCGGAAAACTGCTCCTTGAGCGCTTCTTTGAAAAAACCGTGGTTGTATAGGCCGGTGAGGTGGTCTCTGTTGGCGCGGTTGGAGACTAGTTGGTATAATTCTAAGAATTTCCTAAAAACAATGGACAATATCGTTACTAAAATAATAAATAAGGACAAGCCAAAATATTTCTCTTCCGACAATAAAATGGCTAAAACCATTGAAAGAAGCAATGTTACTGAATAACCAACACACGCCTCTTTTAAGACACCTAACTCTAGAGCGCCTTTAAATATTTGTCCAATGAAATAGAAGAAAAGAAAAATCAATAATACATTAATACTGAAATAAACTAACAAACTAATCAAATAAGGGAATAGATGATGGACATTTATCTTCCCAATATCCCCATCGAAGAATAAAAATGAGTAATAGGCACCTGATATCATCAAACAATACATTGAGAAATTAAATAAATGTCTCCATGCAGACATTCGTTGATTACGATACAATTCTATCACACTAAAAATAAAAAGAACCTGTAACGTAAAGTTCAATCCATATAAAAACAGAGTAGCCAAGTAAACAGCAGAATCCATTGAAAAAGAATTAGCTTTAGGGGGCAATATAATGGGAAAAAGATTCAACAAAACGACAGAGCCAGTCAATATATATACTAAAACCCAATCTTTTAAAGATTGAGAATGGATATCAACCTCTGTAGCAAATATACACATCCCTAAAAGAGAGACAACAACAGTATATAGTTTTTCTTTGTTTTTTAACCGTTCAAAAACCATACAAAATCACTCTCAGCTAAAAAATTTTAAAGAAGGAGTATCGCCTCCCTCTTTTTATATCAATGCACCTTAAAAAATTAACTTTTCGATTACGCAGCCCCCCGCACAGCACGAGTTCGGAATGGTCGAGAATATAAGAGGCTACTTTTTTCCGCCGGTGAAAACCGTTCCATTTGCTGTTTGATTTTCGCTAAAAGGACGATTTCATTCATCTTATTCTCCCTTTCCGCACATCATTTTTCTTTCATCTTATCATGGAAAGCCCCCTGTTTTCCATACTAAATGTTATGAACCAACTGGCGTCAGCCATGCTTTTGGCCAGTTTGTGGTTCTGTTGTATGTTACGCCCCCGCCACTCCTTCCGACAGATCACTTTGGTTTTCGCAAATCATCTGGGTGTTGCGAATCTTCTCATGCAGCCGGTCGGAAAAGAATGCGTTACCAGCGTTTCCGTTTCTTTTTGTGTTTTTACAGGTGCCGGAGATGGAGTGGGATGAATCGTGATATTTCCATAAAATAACTAAATATCCTTTATATCCCGTAAGATATGCTCATTTTCGTAATAAATGTATTTTTTTTCTCAAATATTTTTCGCACTTTCTGTTTGTGCAGATCATATTCAAAGACAGCGTTTGGGTATGCTTCAATTCCTTCACCAAATATCAGTTTTCTAGCGTGTTTGGGAATACCGCTAAACCACAGTTTTGTTTCATTCCCACTTAAATACCCAGCGATAGGATAACCAAACTGTTCAACAGGAGTATCATTCATTTTCTTTAACATGCTTTCAGTCAAGAGTGGCTTGATTACTCGATAGTCCAAATCGAACTTGTATATACCTGTTTCTCCCCTTCTGCTCACAGAGTTTAAATACATATGACTTGCACCAAAAACAATGACGTTTTTACCCGGCACATAACTTATGGATTGAACAGATCCCGCTTTGAACTCCGTCACTTTCTTGTATTTCTCAGTTTTTAAGTCGATCATGTAGATTGTATGTTTGATAGCATCGACAGTCGATGGATTTTCAAACATTTTCTCTTCATCTTTAGATGAATATGCAACAGCCAAAATATGATTTTGATCAATCGCCTCAATCTTATCAAATACTAGATCATCGTTTATCGGATGCACCATTTTCGCTTTTTTATGGTCAATATCAAAAATCCATATTCTTGGCTTAGGAGAGCTCAATCCAACCCTTGATACACCTATTTTTAAAGGTTGCTCATTGAGAATTTCGATATCGATTTCTCCAGCTTGATCATTATTTGTTAATTGATATATTTTTTCTTTTTTTAAATCTTTCACAAAAAGCTCCCAAGGACCCGTTCCAATGGCATCTGCATAAGCCAACCACTTCTCGTTAATTGAAATGTCACCAAATATCATCACCTCCCTGTTTTTAAGGAGCAAACGTTCTGTTTTTTTATTAGGTAAGAATTCCCACATACTAGACTTTCCGTTTTTTTTATATACTGGAATAAGAAGTTTTTCAACCAACACATTTTCTTTCGCCGCTCTTCCTTTATAGTTGTAAAACATAAATGACAAAGATAGTAACAATAAAATCGCTATAATCCACTTTAATTTTGAATAGGCCATTGGATTCTCCCCTTAAAAAGCCCTTTTCTTGTGTTATGAATGTTGGAAAATGCCGTTTCTACCATATCAAGTATTCTACCCTGTATATATGGTCCTCGATCCAATATTTCTACTATCGTGCTTTTTCCATTTTCCAAGCTAGTTGTTTTTACTTTTGTATAGAAATCAATAGTTTTATGAGCAGCGCTTTTCCCATTCAGCACAACTCCTGCTGCTCCTTTTTTTCCTTCGCCATCATACCATGATATGTAGCCGGTTTCAGTTTGCAATTGCGTCACATTTGGTTGCGATGTATTGCGATTATCTTGTAGTCCATCCTTATTCATCTTGTTTTCATCTAACCTTATTTCTTTCCATTTGATTTTCAGAGATTGATCTTGCCCTTGATGAATTACAACTGGTGCACCTAGTGCGTCATATACTACTACCATTCCAGGTTCTATTTCAGGCAAATCTTCGTCAGTCATATACCGAAATGTTTCGGCTACCTCCTTATCTTTTGGAGAGAGGGAAACGATTTCGTCCCTTCCCTCAGACAAAATAATCGCCTTCCCCATCTCATCGAACGTGACCATAGTTCCCGGTTTCATGAAAGAAGGAATCTTACGGTCAAAAACTTTATCTGGAATAAAATGCAAATCATTCATAGCAGCAACGACGCCCCTATTCATAAACAACAAAGACAATGCTGAACAAAAGGCAATAGCCTTTCCAAACTTTCTTCTCTTTCCTTTCATCTATTATCCCCCTCATATAGTATGTAAAGATTCCTGACTATAGATGAGCAAATACGCTAACATAAATTTACCATTCAACATAAAGAAGAGACATGAACCTGATTCCTTGATTAAAATAGATGTGTTACCAAACCATTCACAAGGAAGTTCATGTCTCACGAGTAGATTAGCACATCATCAAGGAATCCACCAGTTTCTCTTCGGGTGACGCTGCAACTTTCCAAACCGGTCTTAAAGCATCTTGTTCATCTTGTCGATGCCTTGACCATCAAGGGATTCTCGGGAATGCTGACGGATCTCCATCACTGGAGTTTTCATCCCCATCATCGAACGACACTCACCCATTTTTTCACGAAAAACCTTTGGGATGAGGAAAGGTTGCTTGGGAAGCTTCAAACGTGGATCTTTTGTCGGGTCGAACGCCTCACCGAACGGAAGAATCAGCCCCTTTTCCTTTCAATCGGTGATTCAATCGATGATCCGATTGGCCAAAAAACGAAGCCTTTGTCACGTGCAACGCACGCCATTGAAAGGGTGCGACTGGCACTACTCGCATAAGGATCATCAATCGGTCTGGGGGCATTCGCTCGTTTGGGTGATGGTACACACCTTCACGCAGGCGTTTCTGTTCGCGTCCCGCTTATATGACAAGAAGACCGGAAAAAGCAAGATCGACCTAGTGATCGAGATGCTTTCCTCGATCAAGGGGAAGCTGACTCAATCGATGTATGTGCTGATGGACTCCTTCTTAGTTCGAAGCCTTCCGTCTCGTCAAGGTGGGGCAGGAGCGTTGCTGCGTGTATCGTTATGAGGGGGGATCCATGGCCTCTATGACGCGATGGTGTTGCTGGCTTGGAAGATGGACCAGCTGATGGATCAGGGAATCCTCATGTCGTCTTGAGCACCGATCGGGAATTGGACGATGAAGACATCTTACCCGGGAAGTGAAACGGTATGGGGCGATGGTACTCTCCGCCTCTGTGTACAGCATCGCCAAATCCCAACAAACCTTTCCGCTGGACTGGAGCTACTTCTGGACTGGCAAGGACACAGCGCCGTCGAGTTTATTTGAACCGAAATTCCCGTTTGGATATGTCCCTTGACCATTGTATATGCTTGAGTGATTTTCCAACGGAGGGAGGGGTACTTCCCCCCTCAGTGGATCGCACAACAACATGGTTGGACTTTTCGCAACGTTCTTCGATAATGATCTTGGGGATCATGGGGGATACTCTTCCCTTTCCTGTAGCTTTGACTACCTGAAAAGTCTGTCTCCCCCGCTTCTGTGCAGGAAAATCCCTGTATGTTTTTCGGCTCTTCACTACAAAGTGTACTTAATAAAGAAAAAATGATCATGATAAAGAAAGTCAAAACAACATTTTTCCTTTTTATACCTCATAACCCTTTGGGCAACATGATTATCGTGTTTGTCTGTGAGCTACCTACCACCTACGCTTCGCTTATAGAGGCGGGGGCTTCAAGCGACTTGTGTGTGTTCGCCGAACGGTAAGCCGCACACAAGAACCCTTTACGCTTTCCTTCGTTCCGAAGGTGTCCGATCTAGCCATATTCTATCCTATTCATTGACTAACGCCAACCGACATTCATCTCCCACTTTCACTTCGCTTCGAAGTGGGAGACTTCTTTCGAAAGAAAGATGTTAAAAGTCAAGTACATCTTTTGGTGATGAACCAGTTTTTCTATATACATGCCCAAATTAACATTGGTCTCCTTCTGCAACTAACTTCCTCCGTGACTCAGCTTGCAGATTGAACCTGCAGGATCTTTGGAGAAAGTGCTGTAACGCTTAGGGTGTGCAGGAAAACGGAGAGGTTAACTCTTCATGTTGCATGTATATAGGTCAACATTATTGTCTACTCAATGAGTTTAAACCCCGACGTCAACGCCACAATCACCGAACCGAGGATGAACAAATTGATCAATACTTGTTTTGCTTTGAATTTCATGTCCTTTTCCCCCTTAAAATTTTATTTATTGATCGCAGGAGCACCCGTTGTTTCTTCAGCATCGTCTGCCCCATGCCGCGGTGCGCTGAGCATCAGATGCTGGATGAACAAGAACGCCCCTACGTTCATCACGAGGTCGCCGATGCTGATGACTTGCTGGCGCGGATACGGCGGAGACAGCGGAATGATGTCGCCGAGAAACGGCAGAAGCGTATCCGATGTGATCGCCTGGTGCTTGCCGTACAAACCGGCTTTTAACGCTTCGATGTATTCGCGGCCGAGAAATTGGGCGGCTTCGATCGATACCGGCATCCGTCCGCCGTTTACAGCCATGACGATAAAGTTGAGCAAGACGCCGGCGAAGATGACCAAAAACCCTGGCTGATGGCGGTTGAGCCATAGAAACGCGAGCCCGGTGATGTAGACAAGGAGAAAAATGCCGTTGCTCATGTTCGAGATCCATACGACCCGCTCTTGCAAGAAAAAGACCGCAAACTGCACGGCCAATAAGATCGGGAACAACCAACCGCCGCGCAATTTCATGTTGGCCAACCCTTTCAGGCTTCCGCCGCGAAACCAGCCGATCAACAACGACAAAATGATTCCATCGTAAACCATAATGCTGTCCCCTTGATAAACAGAATTTTCTCTTTTTTCTAAACTGCTGTCCTCACTTCTATTTTTACCGTTTTTTTCATTCCATGTAAATAGTCCGTTCGTCCTAACTGTAAACAAATTTTGATGAATATCGTTTCCTTCTTTTCATTTTCGCCATTCTTCGAAACAAGAAACGACAAAAACAGCGGCATGTATATCCATTGAATAGTGAAAAAGAACCTACCCTCAATGGAATGATCCCCCGACTGCGCAAACACTTAGCGGCAGGAGATTCTTGGGCGCGCTTGCCCACAGCCAGCAAGCCGTACTCGCTCATCTCACCGTTCCGCTTCCGCGCTTATGGGGATTGGCTTCACGGCGCAAGATGACAAACGGATGATCCGTCGCAACAATGAATATTCCTCATTCCTCCGGCAAGACAAAGGTATTTGATAAACCCACTAAATCCCCCCAAGCAATAATAAAGATAGCCGTCGTTGATCCGTTCCGTGGCGCGGCTGTTTCATGTTTCACTGCTTGACGCTTCCGACCTCACTATGTCCGGCATGGCATAACACACAGACGGTATATCCGTACAAGCTCACTTTATGCGCCACTCCTCTTTCCCTTCTAACGACATCGATTCTAAAAATGCGGCATGCGTTTTTCTCGTTCAAAGACAAAAAGCCTTTTTTATTATTCCGTATTGCTTTTCGGAAGATTATTGTTATAATTGTTTATACAGTAATAGTTTTATGGATAAAAACGTCCTTTTTGTCCATATTATGGAAAGGAGATGGAAAAGAAATGGACGCGGAAATGTTGGGAAGCAAGGATGACAAAACGTATACACGTCGGATTAACCAAGTCGGGAATAGTTTGTCCGTTAGCATCCCGAGAGATTTAGTCACGATGCTAAACCTAAATAAAGGCGATGAAATCGAAATATATTACGACAAGGAACGAGGGGAAATCGTGATGAAACGCGCAAACCGAATTCCAAAAGGAGTCCGTCCTGAAGTCGCGATGGCGATGAACCGCGCGATCTCCAAATATGACGAAGCGCTGCGCAACTTGAAATATCGATAAAGGAGCAGCTGGAGGAAAACATGGTTTATTATTTGACAGCGGAAGAAATCCTATTTATCCATTACACGGTCATGGAAATGTACGACGACGCAGAACAAGCGGGGATCCAATTCCCCGATAAATTCGCGTGGATGTTGGAAAGGCCGAAAGCGAAATTGTTCGGGGAGGAACAGTTCCCTTCGATTATCGAAAAGGCGTGCTGCTATTACCATTCCATCGCGACAGGTCATATTTTCCACAACGGCAATAAGCGGACGGCTTTAACCGTATTCGTCACGTTCCTTGATTTGAATGGATATGAGTTCACGATGACCAATAAAGAAGCGGAAAATTTCACAGTGTACCTTGTCGAGGATGCCAAGTTCCGAGGAAATGATTGCATCCAGCATCTTGTCCACGAATTAGAAGGTTACATCCGCCCCATCCAAAAACGAAAAGAATAAAGAATGAGGAAAAGAGTGGGCCAAAGCCGGGTCAAGTTCAATTATTGCGTGAAATTCCATCGCCAACCCAGTAAACTTGGATGACAGGACCACAACGTCGTTTTTTGCTGCTTTGTTTTTACGCAACTGTGCGAACCTTGATCCAAAGCCGCCTTTTCGCTATTCGCAGCTTTTCATACTTTTACCTTGCGGCAGGTATTGGGTATTGTCAAAAGTTTATCCTCCACACTCACGGTCTTCCCTTGAGTTTCAACGGTTGAACGAAAAAAGCTTTCTACCCCCGGTGTTTCGGCCATCATTGAGGCAACAACACCCAACAGCCAAAACAAAGAGCGGCCTGATCTTTTGTCCTCCAGAGCCCGTTGAAACGAAAGTTTACCCATTGCATCCCCGCTTATTTTTTGGCTATCCTACAACCATGGAAGCGAAAGTCTTTCGTCGGAAAATGAAAAAACGGATTCCGATGATCGTCAGGAATCCGTTTGTCTTGAACGGATTATCTCTCCGTCCCGCAGCTGCCTCGGCAATGGTCCGCTGCATGGCATGACGCGCACGCCCCTTTGGCGCTTTTTTTCACGTGTCGGACCAGCGTCCAGCCGGCGTAGGCAAAAATCGCTCCGCCAATGATGATATTCGCCATCATCATATTCTCTCCTTTCATGGAAAACCTACTATCTTTCCAGCTTGGTAGACAAGAAGTGAAATCATATAAGCAACCGTTAAGGCGATGCCAATCGACAACAGCGTCCATTTCCACGATCCGGTTTCTTTGCGGATCGCCGCCACGGTTGCCAGACACGGAGTGTAAAGCAAAACGAACACCATAAAGCTGAACGCCGACAGCGGCGTAAACTGGGCAGCAATCACTTTCTTCAGCCCGCTTGCTTCATGAACGTGGTAAATAATATTCATCGTCGACACCACAACTTCTTTCGCCAAAAAACCGGTGATCAACGCGGCGCCTGCCTGCCAGGCGCCAAAGCCAAGCGGCGACAACAACGGTGCGATCAACCCGCCGATCGCAGCCAGCAAACTGTCATCCATTGGAACGCCAACCCCACGCGGCCCGACATACGTCAGCAGCCAAATGGCGACCGAACCGCCGAAAATAAAGGTTCCTGCTTTGCGGATGAATCCTTTCCCTTTTTCCCATGTGCTCCGCCATAGTGTGAGCGCCTGCGGCACGCGGTATGGCGGCAATTCAATGACAAACAGCGAATTTTCGTTTTTCAAGAGCGTCGATGAGAACAACTTGGCAAGCCCCAAAGCCACTACAATGCCAAGCACGTAAAGCGAAAACACGACAAGCGCCTGCTCGCGGGCGAAAAATGTGCCGGCAAACAAGGCGTACACCGGCAAGCGGGCGGAACATGACATGAACGGCAGCGCCAAGATCGTCATGAGCCGCTCTTTCGGCTGCTCAATCGTCCGCGCCGCCATCACTCCAGGAACGTTGCAGCCAAAGCCAATGATCATCGGGATAAACGCCTTGCCGTTTAACCCGATCGCTTCCATCATCCGGTCCATCACCATCGCCACGCGCGCCATATATCCGGAGTCTTCAAGCAAAGAAATGAAAAAGAACAAAATGAAAATTTGCGGCACAAACACCAACACCCCGCCGACCCCAGCAACAACGCCGTCCAAGACGAGCGCCTTGATAAACGGCGATGCCCCTGTCCAATGAAGAAGACGGGACAGCCAATCCGTGAGCGGTCCTGAGAAAAACGCGTCAAGCCGATCGGCAAGGGGCGTTCCAAGCCAGTTAAACGTCAGCATAAACACCACATACATCAGCGCCAAAAAAATCGGCAGCCCAACGTAGCGGTTCGTCACCACCGCGTCGATTTTTTCCGTTAGCGTCAGCGGTTTTTGCTCAAACTCGATGGCCGTCACAGCAATCGCTTCACTGATCCAACGGTCACGCGTTTCATAAATATGCTTGGCTGCCTGATAGCCGAGCGCCTGTTCCGTCTCCTCACGGATCGCCGCCAGCGGTGACAAATCGAAACGTCCGTGCAAATAGGCGGCCATGCGCTCGTTTCCCTCAAGGAACTGCAACGCCGCCCATCGTTTGTTTCCAGGCACATCGTCCGGCAGCTGCTCGGCAATGCGTCTGATGGCGTTCTCCACTTCGGCGCCGTAATCGATTGCGATTGCCGGGTGCGGCTTATCTTTTGCCGCCAAAACGGCGTGAACCAATTCGTTCGTTCCTTTTCCGGTTCGGGCGATGACCGGGATAACAGGAACGCCAAGATACTTCGACAGTTTAGCGGCGTCCACTTTCACGCCTCGTTTTTCCGCCACATCAACCATGTTTAGCGCGATGACAACGGGACAGCCAAATTCCAGCAGCTGAACGGTCAAATGCAAATTGCGGCGCAACTGCGACGCGTCAACGATATTGACAATCGCTGAGCACGGCTCGGTCAATAAAAAATCGGTCGCCACTCCTTCATCGCGAGACAGTGGCTGAAGCGAATACACGCCGGGCAAATCGACGACCGGCACCCCGTGCTGGCGAAGCACCCCCACCTTTTTCTCGACCGTCACCCCGCTCCAGTTGCCCACATATTCATAAGACCCAGTTAAGCAGTTAAACAATGACGTTTTGCCGGTGTTCGGATTGCCAAATAGAGCGACATACATTTATCTCACCTCAATCGACGCCGCCTCTTTGCGCCGCAAGCCGATTGCCTGCCCATCGACTTCGACCATCACCGGTCCGCCAAACGGCATCGCCGCTTTCAACCGCACCATTTTTCCTTCTTTCACCCCTAGATGAAGAAGACGCTGTTTCAGTGCCTCCTGCTCAATGGCCAGACGGACGACGACCGCTGTTTCCCCTTTATACAAATCAGTCAGCACCATGATCATTTCCCCCTGTTTTTCTATCCGCTCTCCTGTGGTTCAATAATGATTCTTCTTCTCAATTTCAATCATACCATAAGCTAAGAAAAAAGGAGTGACATTTTTCACAATCATTCCTCATTGTCACCATTTCTTCAAAATTCGCCACCTCATCAGTTGAATTTTTCTGAAAAGTGTATATAATCTTTTGTATATCTTTCCCATCTTTGCTCAAGGAGGAAGCTCAATGAACACACTAGGAAAAATCAGCAACTTTGTCGGCAACACCTTTGCCATCTGGGTGCTTCTGTTTGGAGCGCTCGCCTTTTTCGCTCCCAGCGCATTTACGTGGATCGCTCCGTATATCGTGCCGCTTCTAGGCATCGTGATGTTTGGCATGGGATTGACGCTGTCAGCGAATGACTTCAAGGAAGTGTTCAAACGCCCGCTTGACGTGCTCATCGGTGTCGTCGCCCAATTTTTGATCATGCCGCTTGTCGCGTTTTTGCTCGCTTATTTCTTGCCGGTTTCGCGTGAAGTGGCGCTTGGCATTATTTTAGTCGGCTGCTGCCCGGGCGGAACGGCGTCCAACGTCATGACGTATTTGGCGAAAGGGGACACGGCGCTGTCGGTCGCCGTCACCTCGGTTTCGACGATTTTGGCGCCGATTTTGACGCCTTCGCTCATCTTGCTTTTAGCTGGAAAATGGCTGTCCGTATCCGCTGCCGCCTTGTTTTGGTCGATTGTCAAAGTTGTGCTTATTCCGATCATATTAGGGCTCATCGCGCAGGCGTTGTTCCAAAAGCAAGTAAAAGCGTGCATCCCAGCGTTGCCGCTCGTTTCGGTCATCGCCATTGTAGCCATCGTCGCCGCCGTCGTCGGGCAAAACCAAGCCGCCATTGCCAAAAGCGGGCTTCTGATTTTTCTGATTGTAGTCGCTCACAACGGATTGGGGCTGCTGCTTGGGTATTGGTTTGCCAAACTGTTTCGCCTGTCGTCGCCGAAGCAAAAGGCGATTTCCATTGAAGTGGGCATGCAAAACTCTGGGCTTGGTGCGGCCTTAGCGACCGCCCATTTTTCGCCGCTCGCCGCCGTTCCAAGCGCTATTTTCAGCGTCTGGCACAATATTTCCGGTCCGATTGTCGCAACATACTTCCGCAAACAAGCAGACCGCCACGCGGCGGACGAACAAACCATTTCCGCTTGATCTCTTTCACACTTTGTCTAGCAGCAAGGCAAAAAGCTGTCCCCGAAAGACGGTCGTTTATTTCGGGAGACAGCTTTTTTGCCATCACTCTTGTTTCTCCACTTCCAAGCGATTCAGATGCGCTTTGGAAACAAAAAAGCCGATATTCGCCTTCAACCTCATTTCACAACGCCCCCTCAAACGGAAACACCATCCTTCCCGCTAGTTCCGGGAAATCAATGAACGGATTGCGGTTGCCTTGGATGAAAAAAATCGCGCTGTTGCGATGATGCTCATACACTGTCGGCGGAAATTGTTCGTGCCAACGGACAAGGAGCGGAATATCGATTTTGCGCCGAAACGACTTCGCGATTGCCTTCGGGTAGCGAAGCAGAAAGTACAGCATCGCCCTTGCCGCCGTCCCTTTGCCGTATTCCGGCTCGAAATAACCGTTATGGACGACGCCGCAGCGGTTTTGGATTTGTTCGTCGGGATCTTCCGGATTGTAAAACGGGAAATCCGCGTACGGAAAATTCGACCGCATCGTATTGCACTCCGGCTGGCAGACGAACAAATGATGCAAATCGCCTTTCATCGGTTCACGCGCGCCAAACCACGACTGCGGAACGACATGTTCCGCATTGAATTTCCATTGCTGCTCGATCGTGTTCACCCGCTCGTGCACATCGCCCCATCCATTTTTCGTCCTTTTCAACAGTTGACGAAACTCTTCATAACGCCGCTTCATCGTTTCCACATCTTGAACGATCAGTGTTCTTGGATCTTTCCGCTCGCCGGAATACAAGCTGCGCACCGTTCCGTCCGGCTGCAAGTCGACCCATGTGTACAAATACTCATCCTTGCTGAAAAAATACGGCAGCCGCCGCTTATGGGTGCGCGCCGCTAGTTCATGATAGCGGACAAACAACATCAATCCATCCCCTTCAAGCGGCAGATGGCGGTAATACCGTTCGCGCGCCCGCTCATCTTCTGCGGCCCGATAATACGCATCCTCCACCGCGAGCCGCTCATTCAGCTGCTCGAGCCGTTCTTTCGGATCTTCCTCCCGCCATTGGCCGAGCTCCTCAAGCCGCCGTTCCGCCTCTCCCATCAGCGTTCCCCTTTCTTTTTTCTTTTAGTGTATCACGGAAGGCGAAAGAGGGCGATAACGGCGTTAATGCAAAAGAAACGATGTCGCGCCGAACAAAACGGCGGCGATGCCGGCGGCGATCAACGACGGAATCAGCTTCGTTCGCGCGTATTCCATCACCGGCAAATCCAAAATGGTGCAAAGCGTCACCGTATTGTCGCTAAGCGGCGACGCAAACGCCCCGAACGTCCCGCTCGCAAACACCGCGCCGATGACCGGCAAAATGTTCGTTCCCGACTGGCTCGCCAGCGTCACACCAAGCGGCATCAACATCCCCCACGTCCCCCATGACGAACCGATGAAGTAGGAAATAACGGCGCCGAGCAAAAACAAAATCGGGGCGACAAAAAACGATGGAATCCATTGTTTGACATGGCCCGTAATGTATTGCGAAAACCCTAAGTCCTCAGCCACAGCCGACAGCGCCCAAATGAGCGCCAGCATTAAAATGACGGAAATCAGCTCATTGCCACCTTTGACAAAATGAGTCAACAAATCGTTCAATTTGAATCGCTGCCAAAGGAAAAACACAACCGTCACGATGACGGTAAACAACAGCGCCTCCAACATCGCGCCGAGCGCATCGCTTTGCAAAAACGCCTGCCAAAACGTTCTTGCCCCTCGGCGGCCGTCCCACCAGCTTAAAAACAACGTCAAGACAAGCACGATCGAAAGCGGAACAATCAAATTCCATGGCTTGACCGGCGTTTCTCTTTGGTAGGCGCGCGGGCACGTCTGCATCGCATCTCCCTCTTCCCCTTGCGCTTTATTGGGTTCATGGTCAGCCGGCCGCTGTTCTTCCGCCATTTCAAGCGCCAACCGCTCGTTCCAGCTCCGAATCGGCGCCTCGTTCCGCTCTTTGTTTACTGCTGCTTGTTTTTGGCGCGAATAGACAAAAAAACTGTAGTAGAGCCCGACGGCAATAATGGCATACGAGAAAAAGTTAAACGGAATGCTTCGGACGTACACGATGTACGGCTCCGCGCCGATGCCAGCCGTATCAAGCGCCTTGTCGATGACCGACACCATATAGCCGACAAAGGCAGTGGCAATTGGGATGAGCGCGACAACCGGGTTGGATGTCACCTCAATGGCAAAGCCGATTTGCTGGGACGACAGTCCGAGCCGTTTGCGCAGCGCCTTCATGATCGGCGCGACGGTGACGATGCGAAAATCGGGGTCGCTGAATGTCACCATCGTTGACATCCACGTCAAGAGCATAGCAGTTTTCGCCGATTTCACTTTTTGGCTGACGAGATGGACGAATCCTTTGATTCCGCCGGTGTATTTGATCATGCTGACAAGACCGGCGAACACATACAAGAAGATGATAATGCGGATGTTGTTCGTCTGCATTAAGTTGTCAACAACGTAATGAAGCATCGTCCGCAGCCCGCCAAGCAAGGACGGGGTCATCAAATAACTGCCAACCAACAGCCCGACAAACAGCCCCGGGATGACTTGCTTCGTCCAAATCGAAATCGGGATGACGACGAAAAATGGCAAGAGAGCTTTCCACGACGGTTCCATTGGCCATTCACTCCTTTCTTTAAAAAGTATGGCGATTGTTTCTCTTGTCTATGCAATCTGCCGTGAACCTTCATCCAACAACACGGAAACGGCTGCGAAAAAAAGCCGTACAAGATGGCATACGCGTACAAAACCGCTTTCCTGCCTAATAAAAAAATAAAAAGCTGCCAATTAGACAGCTTTCACCGCTTCTCTGCGAGACGAGAGCGCCAACAAGTGGAGCGTCACTTCCGGCTTCGAGCCGATCCGGATGTTCACCCCGGTTTGCCCGAGCCCTTCGTTAATGTAAAACGGTTTCCCGTCCCATTCGTGATAGCCTTTGATCATATTCCGTTCGGTGAGCGTTTTGCTCATTTTCGCCAAATGGTACGGCTTTGGCCAATGAATTTGTCCGCCGTGGAAATGGCCGGACAGCAAGTAGTCAAAATGATAGTCTTTCATATGCGGCACGATGTCTGGATCGTGCGTCAACACGAGGTTAAGGCCGTCTTTGACGCCCGCATACGCCTTTTCAATGTCGCTGCGCCCCGTGTAAAAGTCATCGATGCCGATGATATTGACGGTTTGACCGTTGACGGTGATCGTTTTCGTCTCGTTTTGCAAGACGACGCAGCCGTGCGCCTCAAGCGTCGCTTTCAGGCGCTCGAACGACTCGCCTTGCAGCACGTAATCGTGGTTGCCAAACACGGCGTACATGCCATATGTCGGATTCAACTGTTTCAACGCCGTCAAATACGGACCGAGTTTGACAATGCTTTCCTCACGGTCCAAAAAGTCGCCCGTCAAAGCGATCAAATCGATCGCTTCCTCTTTCAGCTTTTCGTATAAATCGTCCGGGGTGATCGACAGTTTTTCAAGATGCAAATCCGATAGCTGCAAAATCCGAAGGGCTCCGTCTCCATCCTCTGAACGGCCGACTTGGACTTTATGCAAAACCGCTTCATACGTGTTGCGGTGGGCTTTGCGAATGGCCAAAGCAAGCAATGACAAGATTGCCAAAAAAACAAAAAAGAATGTCATCGTCTTCTCTCCTCCCTCGATACCCATTATAGTGAAATAGAGGAGAGAAGAAAGAGGGAGTTAGTGGATGAGATGGCAGCCGTACAACGAAAACAATTTTTCCTTTGACATCACCAAATATTTCGGCGGGCGACTAAACGGCGACATGCAAGATTTTGCCACCGTCATAAGCGGCAGCAGCGAGACTGTTTTGAACCAGCGATACAGCGGATTGGCAATATCTACTATTTCAAATCCGAGCCGCTCACAGCCTTTGTTCAACATCGTAATGCCAATAATTCCTTTCATGCGCGCCGATTGTTCATGATGATAAAGATGGTAAGCAACATACGGCAGCCCGGTTTTCACTTGCTCAAAAATATACCGCCCTTTTTTAATGTCGCTCTTGCAATGGAGCAATTCCCGAACGAGGCGGACGTTATGGAGATGAATTTTCAACAGCCAGTCGTTCGCTTCAATCGTCGTTCCATCCGAAAGCCGAATGGTTTCGCCTCTATACTGAAGCGGACGAACACGGAAAATCGAGCGGCGCCCATCCGCCTCCTCGCCGGCATATTCCAGCGGGGAACAGGCGTAATAAATGGGATCAACAGCCCCCCACATCGCCAACAAGCATTGTACCGCTTTCTCTTTCATCATCTTTGGCAAGAGGCCCCCACTTCAACGGCCAAAGGGAGGATAAGCAGGGGAGGAGTCGCCTTTCCTCCTTTCTGTTCGTTTCGTTAGTGCTATGCATTTACATTGTGAGACATTCGCCGGTGCATTATAAATGGGGAAAAAAGGAGAACTGCGCCGCCGCATAACCGATTACAGGCCGCACATACTGAAATCGAACTCCAAATTTGGCCTAGGTTGTGATCGTCATGAAAACCGTGCTTTTTCTCCCCCTTCTTCAGCTTCCGTCCGGCCATCATCGGGCCGCTGAGGCGCTGGCGGAGGGGCTGCGGTCGGTTGACCGCGCCGTGGCGTGCGAAAAAATCGAATTGCTTTCCTCACGGCTCGGCGCCAAGGAACAGTGGGTGTCCCGCCTTTATTTACGCTGCATTCGCCACGCACCGCGAGCGTATAGCGCCCTATACCACCGCTCCGTTTTGCGTCCAAGCCCAAAACCGCTGTCTTTCCCGCCTTACGAGTGGCTGTTTGCCGATCATCTAAAGCAGCTCATCCGCCGCCTCAAACCGGCGCTCGTCGTTTGTACACATGCGTTTCCATCGTATTTGCTCGACCTTCTGAAGCGGCGCGGAGACATCGACGTTCCAGTCGTCAATGTGTATACGGATTATGTTGCCCATAACTTATGGGGGAAAACCGCCATCGACGTTCATTTTGTCGGTCATCCGGCCATGAAGGCAACGCTCGAGCAAAAAGGGGTTGCCGGCGAGCGAATCGCCGTCACCGGCATTCCCGTTCATCCGGCATTCGCCGCCCATCCATCGGCGCCGCCGGCCGCGCGCCCTTGGCCTATCGGACTCATTAGCGGCGGGAGCCTCGGCCTTGGCGATTGGGAGCGTCTCTTCAGCAAAATCGCGCCGAACGACCCGGTTGACTATTATGTGTTGTGCGGCACAAATGAACAGCTGTATGAGCGATTGAGGAAGAAAAACCATCCGCGCCTTCTCCCGCTCCGTTATATTTCATCGCCTGCAGCCATGAGCGCCCTTTACGACAAAGTGGATTTTGTGCTCACGAAGCCGGGCGGCGTCACTTTAAGCGAATGTCTTCACAAGCGGAAGCCGGTGTTCATTTACGCCATGCTGCCGGGGCAAGAGGAAATGAACTTTCGCCTTTTGTGCGCGGACGGCCTCGTTTTCGATTTTCGCCATTGGCGGTCGTTGCCGTCGCTGTCGGAAGCCATCCTCTCCATCCTCCGTTCGCCGGCGCTTGCCCGCTGCCTCGCCAAGATGGACGAATACCACCGCACCCTTTCGCTCACCGACCCGGCGCTTGCCCTGTATGAGCGGTTTTTAGCCGCCGTGCCGGTTCGTTGAGCATCAGGGGCAAGCCGAGGGGAGCGAGCCCAACAACGAATGCGCCCGCCTTCGCGTTTCAAGAAGGCAGGCGCCATTTAGCGGCGGGTGCTTACCGTGACGAATACGAATTTGTCATACCGATGGCGCTGTCTTCCTATTCTGCCGGTCTCCACAGTCATACCATTGTTCAAACCTTCCTCATCCTTTGCTTTCCCTACATCCTTAGAAGGCCGGTGACAAACTGCTGTCACGAGCAAATCAACGGTATTTCGCCAAAAAAGAAGGCTGATTCCACAGTTTTTCTCTAATTGCGAAACATGTGAAGCTGGCAGTATTTTGTACTAAATCACCAACCTTTCAGGAACGCATCCGAAAATGCGCATTCATTTGCCCTTTCAACATCCGCTCACGCAGCTCTTTCGTCATTTCCTGACGGATTTCCCACGTCGATACCCCTTCCTCGCGCTGATTGGCGATTTTCATCAACTGCTCCACATCGGCGAACGAATATTTGCGAATTCCTTTGGAACGGTCAGGGAACACAAGCTTCCGTTCCTCGTAATAACGAATTTGCCGCTGCGACAGCCCGGTCAGTTCGCTGACAACCCCGATCGAAATGACTTTTTTGTATTTGTAGTGATCTTCTTGCGGATGAGCTGTCATACTCCTCACCTCAATACGTTATATTTTCTAACGTAATTATACAAAAAATGATGTTAGCTCGCTAACTTTTGTAAATAAAATTAACATATTTTTTAAATTTCCTGTAAATGTGCTTAACACATTTGCTGTATGCTGAAGAAAAAGATGATATGGTAAAGGTAAAAACAGGGAGGGAATCGAATGGGGACATGGATGAGAAGCGCCGTGCGGAAGAAAAAGCAATTTTACATCGAACAGCTCGTACGGTTCGGCTTAGCCGCCGACCGCGAGCGGCTTGAAGAATGGACAATGGCCGAACTGCGACGCGAATATGAACGATTCCACCCCGCCCAGACGATCAAAGGAGGACGCCGCCATGGACAAACAAGCCCTCGAACTGGCCAAGCGCATCATTGAGCTCGATCTGGAGCGCGATGCGATGTTTGAACAGTTGATCGCCCTCATCGGCAACCGAGCAGATGAGCTGCTTCGATTTTTGCAAAATCGATTATAAAACGATCATGAGAAAGTGCCCTGAATTTCTTCACGGGCACCTTTTCTCATCATCATTCTTGAATCGACAGGGTTACATCAATATTGCCGCGGACAGCTTTGGAGTACGGGCACACTTGATGGGCTGCATGCACAAGCTCTTCAGCGGTCTTTCGATCGACCCCCCAAATGCGCACCTGAAGAACAACGGCTAACTGAAAGCCGCCATCCGCCTCATCTTTTCCGAGAGTCACTTGGGCGGTCACTTCCGTTCCTTCTACCTTGGCCTTTCTTTGACGGATGACCAAATTCAACGCACTGTCAAAACAAGCGGCATACCCAGCGGCAAACAACTGTTCAGGATTCGTGGCTCCTCCTGATCCTCCAAGCTCTTTCGGCATTTTGACGTCTAACGAAAGCACCCCATCGTCAGACACCACTTTCCCATTCCGCCCACCTTGCGCTTTCACTGCCGTCTGATATAGTGGTTGCATATTTCGTTTCTCCTCCTCAAAATTAAATTGTGTACAATTAAATTTTACAAAATATAATAGAAAAACACAAGATTTAATTTGACCAAGAAGAATGTTGTTCATCATTCAGCCGCCCAAGCAACGACCGCAGCAACATCAACAATTCGCTCCACTCTTGATTGGAAAGCCCTACTCGTTTGACAATTTCTTCTGGTATGCATTGTGCCTTTTGTTTGATTTTCTTGCCCTGCTCTGTTAAAACAACGCGCACAACCCGTTCGTCTTCTGGCGATCTCAACCGTTGAACGAGACCATTCTCCTCCATTCTTTTCAACATTGGCGTCAGTGTTCCGGAATCCAAATACAATCGTTTTCCCAGCTCTTTCATTGTCGTCTCCCCTTGCTCCCACAACACGAGCAAAACAAGATATTGCGGATATGTAATCCCTATTTCTTCAAGAAAAGGACGATATAACTTCGTCAACTCACGAGAACAAGCATAAATGGCAAAACAAAGCTGATGGTCTAAACGCAGCGCATGATCGTTTGACACGTTTTCTTCCTCCATTTCTTTTCAAGGTTTGACACCTTCCTCCTCCCTATTATATCGATCTCCCTCTTCGTCTGAAACCCGTTGGAGGTTTTCTGAAGGAAGATCGCCCGTTTCTTTACAGACATGCGTGCAAGAAAGGAGGCTGACCCAAAAGCACGCCCAGAAGCGGACTTTTAGAGTCAGCCCTCTTTGTTTTTTTACACATTTTGTTAAACGAAGAAAAATTCTATCTCTGTTCGCGCTCTAATTGATGATACTGCGGAGTGTCAAAGAGGTGAGAGCCTTCCGAAATCAGCGCCAAGGCTGGAAAAACTTAAGAAACGCCGCAAAATCGCCCCCTCTTTCTCAACCTAAAGAAAGAACTGTTTTCCACCAGCGTTTTTCGTTCAATCAAACGATTTCCTTTGAAAGTCTCCCACATCTTTTTAGGTGCACCATTCATTCTGCTGCTTTTTGAGAGAACGATTCGATCGCAACCGTCGTCCCTTGAAGGCGACGAGCAGTCATCACCGCGACCATGAAAACGAAGGCAAGCATCCAAAACCCATACGCCGAAGAATCAGTCCACTGCTTCATCACCCCGAGCACGTTCGGCAGCAAAAACCCTCCCAGTCCGCCAGCGGCGCCGATGATGCCCGTCAACAAACCGACTTCTTTCGGAAACCATGTCGGAACAACCTGAAACAACGCGCCGTTCGCCGCGCCGAAACAAAGAAAGAGAACAAGCATCAAGCCGAACACGACAAACAGAGGGGGCAAGGCGCCGATGCAAACGAGCAAAACCGCACCAGCGGCAAACAACAAGGAAAGAAGCCGCATTCCACCGATCCGGTCGGCGATATAGCCGCCAATCGGCCGGATGAAACTGCCAGCGAACACGACGGCGGTGACGAAATCGCCGGCCGTGACTTTGCTGACGCTGTATTCATCAAAGAAGAAAATGCCCAAGTATCCCGTCAGCCCGACAAATCCGCCGAATGACAAACTGTAAAAAAAACAAAACAGCCATGCTTCTTTTCGCTGGAGGACGGCTCGGTATTCACGCAAGGAAACGGGCTTCGCTGCTGTTGGACATTCACGCGCCAGCCAAGCGAACAAAAGGAAGACGACAACAAGCGGCACGAGCGCCAATCCGAACACCGCGTTCCATCCGTACGCTTCCGCCAGCCGCGGCCCAAACAACGTCGCCAGCACCGTCCCGCTGTTGCCGGCCCCAGCGATCCCCATGGCCAGCCCTTGATATTCTTTCGGATACCAGCGGCTCGCCAGCGGCAGTGCAACGGCAAAACTTGCCCCGCCCACTCCGAGTAAAAATCCAAGAGCATACACATCCGACATCCGGTCCGCGAACTGCCACCCCCACACAAGCGGCACAGCTGTCACCGCCATGCCAAGCAGACCGGCCCGCTTCCCGCCCCAGCGGTCGGCCAAAAGCCCCATCGGAATGCGAAGCATCGCCCCGCCGAGCACCGGCACGGCGACCATCAACCCTTTTTCCGCCGGCGTGAGCGCAAACTGTTCGGCGATAAACACCCCAAGCGCCCCAAGCAAGTTCCAAATCATAAAGCTGATGTCAAAGTACAAAAACGACGATAAAAGCGTCGGCGCATGCCCGACGCGCCAAAACGATTTCCTCGCCATCTTCCCCCGACTCCCCCTTGGCACAGAATGTTCATTATGTTAAAATGGAAATGAAAGCGATTTCTCCACCTACTTCCCGCCGTATTGCCGGGAAGTTTTTTTCTTATGGCGCGTCTCGGTCCGCGCGCCCCGCTGGGGATGATTCCCCGCCGCAGACGGAAAAGAGAGCGCTTTTTCCGGCGAAATGAACCACACAAGTCAATTTCTCCTCAAATCGACCACCGGCCGCACCCGAGCCGCACACCGCTTAAACGCCGGCATCTGGCAATGCGGATCGAGCTCATCGGACGTGACGTTGTTGATTTGTCCGAGGCCGCTCCAGTGGAATGGGACAAAAATGGTATCCTCGCGAATTTGATCATTGTAACGGCTGCGGACGACCGCCGCACCGCGCCGCGTTTCAATGCGCACAAGCATCCCTGGGCCGATCCCGTATCGTTTGGCCGTCCTCGGATGGATCTCAACGGTCGCCTCCGGCTGCCGCGCCGAAAGCGCCGGGCTCCGCCGCGTCTGCGTTCCGCTCAAATAATGGGCGAGCACCCTTCCTGTCGTTAAATAAAGCGGATACCATTCATCCGTCTCCTCTTTCTCCGGCCGAAACGGCAAAACCGCAAACCGAGCCTTGCCGTCCGGATGAGCAAACCGTTCCGTAAACAACCGAGGAGTCCCAGGATGATGCGCATCGGGGCAAGGCCAGTAGACACGTTCGCGCCGAAGCCGCTCATACGTCACACCGTAATAATCCGCTTTGCCGCCGCGACTCGCCAACCGCAGTTCATTGAAAATCTCTTCGGCTGACGTGAACGGGAAGAAGCGGCCCTTGCCAAGCTTGTGCGCAATCGCGCATAAAATTTCCCAATCATGTTTCACCTCCCCAGGACGCTTCCGAGCCGCCGGCCGAAAGCACACCCGTCCTTCGACGTTCGTCACCGTGCCTTCGTCTTCCAAATACGACGAAACAGGCAGCACGAGATCGGCCAGCTCGGTTGTTTCGGACAAAAACATATCCGCAACGACAAGAAATTTCAGTTTTTGCATCGCTTTGGCCACAAACGCCGCATTCGGGCCCGAGACGACGGGGTTCGACCCCATGACCAACAGCCCGGTGATCTCGCCCGCCTCGATCTTTTGCATCATTTCATACGCTGACACCCCCTTTCGCGGCAGCTCATCCGGCGCAACGCCCCATACGCTTGCGATATACCGCCGGTGTTGCGGATGCTCAATGCTTCGATAGCCCGGGAGTTGATCGGCTTTTTGTCCATGCTCGCGGCCTCCCTGCCCGTTCCCTTGCCCGGTGATCGAGCCAAACCCGGAGCCAGGGCGACCGATTTTCCCCACCGCCAGCACGACGTTGATCCACTGTCTGACCGCCGCATAGCCGTCCGCCTGCTGCTCCAAGCCACGAGCGGTGAGCACGATCGCATCGGCCGCCTCCCCGAACTTTCGCGCCGCCAAGCGAATCTTCTCAGCCGGCACGTCAGTCATGCGGACGATCTCATCCATCTCCACCGCTTCCATGTGCTGTTTCCATTCGGCAAACCCAACCGTCCGCTCGCGCACAAACGCTTCATCGATAAATCCTTCGTCAAGCAGCACTTTCCCGATGCCGACGGCCAGCGCCGCGTCCGTTCCAGGCTTGAGCGGCAGGTGCAGATCCGCCAACGCCGCCGTTTTCGTTTCCCGCGGATCCACCACGATGATAAAAGCGCCGTTCTTCTTCGCTTCATAAAAATACGGCATCAACGTCGGCTGGCATTCGGCGACATTGGTCCCAGCCAAAATGATCGTCTGGGCGAGTGGAATGTCGGAGAGCGGATTCGTCAACCCGCGGTCAAGACCAAACGCGTCGTTCATCGCGGCCGCGGCCGCCGACATGCAAAAACGGCCGTTGTAATCGATGTGCCGCGTCTTGAGCGCCACGCGGGCAAATTTCCCAAGCAAATACGCCTCCTCGTTCGTCAATGATCCGCCGCCGTAAACAGCAAACGCATCGACTCCATCTTTCTTTTGAATGGAGATGATTCGTTCCGCGATTAGCGAAAGCGCCTCCTCCCAGCTGACCCGCACAAACCGGCCGTCCACTTTCGCAAGCGGAAACAACAGCCGCTCGGGATGCAAAGCGTGCTGGTGGGCGTTCATCCCCTTTAAACAAAGGCGGCCGTTGGACGTCGGGTTGTCGGTTGGGACCGCCTTGTAGCGGCGCCGCTCTACAATCCGCTCCTCCACCAGCTGAAGCGTGCACTGGACGCTGCAAAACGGACATTGCGTCGCAGCAGCCGTTTCTGACGCCCGTTCTTTTTCCTTGGCGCGAAAGTAGCGCAGCAATTCATTCGTCATCGCCATTCACCCACTTCCTACAGCTCGACGTATACCAAGCCGTCTTTCACCGCCGCGCGGTACGTTTTGACACACCCTTCATCCGGCGCCTGCACCCGGCCGTCTTTCAGGCAAATTTTCCAATCATGGAGCGGACAAAACACAAACTCGCCGCTCACAATGCCTTGTGACAGATCGCCGCCTCTATGCGGACAGCGGTTTTCGACGGCAAATACTTGATCGTCACCCGTCCGGAACAACGCCAGCTCACGATTCCCGACCCGCACGCATTTTCCGAGCCGCTTCGGCAGCTGTTCCAATGTTCCCACTTTCACCTTCATCCTCTCTTCGCCCTCCCCGCATCGATGTCTGAACCAAAACCAGCCTGTGTGACCATTCCTTTACAAGCTGAGCAAGATTTCATGAACAACAACGTAAAATCAGCGTTTCAAAAACGAACACCTCATTTCTCGACTGGACTACGGTCACCACCCTTCTCTTCGTTCAAAAATAGTCCGGACGGCGGAGCATCGGACTTTTCCTCCTCCCCTTCATTCCACCGGCACCGGCTCTTTGTCGCCGATATCACGGAACAACGTTTGTTGCAGCGCCTCGTTTTCGACGATGTCCCGCCATGGATCTTTTGTCGCCGAAAGGGCTTTATAAAGCCGCTCAAGCAGCGCGCGGCGCGTTTCCACATCGAACAACACTTCGCGGATATGCTCGAGCCCGACGCGCTCCACCCATTTGGACGTCCGCTCCAAATAATGCGCGGACTCGCGGTAATATTGCAAAAAAGCACCGGTCATCTCGATCACTTCGTCTTCCGTCTTGACCGTGCAAAGCAAGTCAGCTGCACGCAAATGGGTGCCGCCGTTGCCGCCGACATAAATCTCCCATCCGCCCTCGACTCCGACGATGCCGACATCTTTAATGCCCGATTCCGCGCAGTTGCGCGGGCAGGCGGAGACGGCCATTTTCACTTTATGCGGCGTTTTCAGCCGCTCAAATGTTTGTTCCATCCGAATGCCAAGCCCGGTCGAATCTTGCGTCCCAAAGCGGCAAAACTGCTTGCCGACGCACGTTTTCACCGTCCGAAGCGCCTTGGCGTAGGCGTAGCCTGACGGCATGCCGAGATCGGCCCAAATGCGCGGCAAATCTTCTTTTTTCACCCCAAGCAAGTCAATGCGCTGCCCGCCGGTGATCTTAATCATCGGCACGTTGTATTTTTCCGCGACATCGGCGATGTTCCGCAGCTGTTCGGCTGTCGTCACCCCGCCATATATGCGCGGCACAACGGAGTACGTGCCGTCGGCCTGGATGTTGGCGTGCAGCCGCTCATTGACAAACAACGATTCCGCTTCTTCATCGTACTCGCCCGGATAAAGCATGCCCAGGTAATAATTGAGCGCCGGACGGCATTTCGAACACCCTTCCTCGTTTTTCCATCCCAATACGCTCATGACCTCTTTGACCGTCATCAGCCGTTTTTCTTTAATGGCCGCAATCACTTCCTCGCGGCTTAGGTCCGTGCAGCCGCAGATCGTTTCTTTCACCGCATACCGATTCGCTTCTTCACCGAGCATATGCTCAAGCAGCTCGGCGACAAGCCCTTTGCAGCCGCCGCACGAGCGAGACGCATTCGTATAGTCGCGCACCTCGGCGACTGTCTTAAGTCCGTGTTCGGCAATCGCCTGACAAATCGCGCCTTTTGTCACCCCGTTGCAGCCGCAAACCACATCGGCATCGGCCATCGCCGCCGCAAGACTTCCCTTCCCGCCTGAAGCGGTTGGGGCAAACAGCGACAGCGAGAGCGCCTCAACCGAATCGCCGCGCTGGATCATATCGAACAGCTTTCGGCCCTCGCTCGTATCGCCAAACAGCACTGCACCAACGATTTTCCCTTGGCGAACGACGACTTTCTTGTACACCGAGCGTGCTTCGTCATACAGTTTGATCGACTCCGTCCCTTCGCCATCCATAAATTCACCAGCCGAGAACACGTCGACACCGGACACTTTCAGCTGAGTCGCAACGACCGATCCTTCATACGGCTTTCCTTTTCGGCCGCAAATCGCCTCTGCCAGCACTTTCCCCTGCTCATAAAGCGGAGCGACGAGCCCATACACAACACCGCGATGTTCCGCGCATTCACCGACCGCGTAAATGTGCGGCACGCTCGTTTCCAAGTAGTCATTGACAACGATTCCTCGATTCACTTCAATGCCGCTTCTCCGCGCTAAATCAACATTCGGACGAATACCGACCGCCATCACCACCAAGTCGGCGGCAATGGACGTACCGTCCTTAAACCGCACTCCCTCCACACGGCCGTTGCCGAACAATTCGGCCGTCTCCTTGCGAAGCAAAACGTTCATCCCTTGTTTCTCCAGCTCCCGCTGCAGCAGCTTGGAAGCGGTCGGATCAAGCTGGCGTTCCATCAAATAGTCGAAAATATGGATGACATCGACATCCATCCCTAAGTGAAGCAGGCCGCGCGCCGCCTCCAAGCCAAGCAAGCCGCCGCCAATGACCGCCGCTTTTTTGTACGTCTTCGCATATTCGATCATCCGCTCGCAATCTTGGATATCGCGAAACGCCGTCACCCCGGGCAAATCCGCCCCCGGCACCGGCAAGATAAACGGATTCGACCCTGTCGCGAAAATCAATTCATCGTATTCGACTACCCGCCCACGGTCGGTCCGGACAAGCCGCCGCTTGATGTCGACTTCCGTCACCGTTTCGCCGGCAAACAGCCGAATGCCGTTTCGTTCGTACCATTCCCAACTGTTCAACGTAATGTCATCAAGGCGCGTATCTCCTTGCAGCACCTTCGACAACAAAATGCGGTTATAATTCGGATGCGGTTCGCTGCCAAAAATCGTGATCTCAAACGCCTCGCGGTCAAGTTTTAAAATCTCCTCGATGCAGCGAACCCCCGCCATGCCGTTGCCGATTAACACGAGTTTTCGTTTCATATCGTCATCCCTCCATACTTCTTGTCATCGATGCAGCCAAAGCCGGATCGTCATCACCAGCATCTCCCATAATCCGACCGTTCTTGTTTTCATCACCCTCACATTCCCCCTTTGCCTTGGTTGTGCCCATCATATCACGTCAAAAACGAAGTGCGCATTTTTTATGTTAGATTATATAACATTATTTTAACAAAAAAATATGAACGATCGCATAAAAATCAGAGGGAATATACGGTTTCACCACAATTGCGTAACTTTTTATAACATAAAAGATGCACAAAAAGCGGCCTCCCGGCTGATGGCGCGGAGGCCGCTTCTTATTGGAGGTTGCTCATTAGGGGATCATCAGTGAATCGGACGGGATTCCAGCAGTTCATCGATGATGCGCGCGTAGTGGTCAATGCGCCGCTCCAGCTCCTCCATCTGCCGCTCAAGGCGGGTGACGTATTGACGGAAGGTCATCGGAGCGCCGAATCGCTGTTCGAGCCGCTCTTCGATTTTCTGCCGCTCGCCGTGGACAGAGACGAAGATGCGCATCTCGCGGCCGAACACTTCGCGGACGGTTTCACTGATGAGTTCGCCGTATCTTGTTTGCAGCCATTCACATTGAATGTCGTTGAGGCATTCGATGATGAGCCAATCGTCATCCACCGTCGCGGACGTCGAAGCAAACCAAGTGTCAAACGACGGGCCGGACAGCTTTTGCGCAAGCTTCGTTTTCACTTGCTCCCAAAGATGATGCTCCTTCACACTGTCACCTCCTTTCATCTACTCTCTTGGTTGCCATACATGTTCGCGCAATTTCGCCCGAATGTCATCCGGAATCGGTTCGGGGCGCCCAGTGTCAAAATTGAAATTGACATACACCGCCCGTCCTTTGGCGCACACCACCCCGTTTTGGTGGATTTCTTCATAAATCGTCAGGCTTGTGTTGCCGATGCGTTCAATGCCGGTATATACGGTCACATCGCGCCCATAATACAGTTGGTTGACGTAGTCAACCTCCATACGGATGATCACCATCCGCCAACGTTTGAATGACAAATCAGGCGTAAACAGCTTGAAAATTTCATGCCGCCCCGCTTCAAACCAAACGGGCACGGTCGTATTGTTAATATGGCCGACGCCGTCGGTTTCCGACACGCGCGGCGTAATGACAGTCGTAAACATGAACGCTCCCCCTCAACGGAACTGGAATCTTCTTTTGTCGAATTTCGGCGGCTGATGTATATGGGTTCGCCCCAACGTGTGGAAATTCCTGCTTCTCCATCAAGAAAACGTGAAAAACGTCGCCCCTTGAGCGGAAAGGGGATCCAACCTGAGAAGCCGGATCCTAATTCCCAACATCCAAAGAAAAAACAGGAGCCTGAAGCAGCCCCTGTTTTTCTCCTCATTCGTTGTTCGGTTCGACGATCGTGCCGGCGAACGCGGCTTGATAAATCGTGCGGATGTCGTCTTCCGAAAGCGGCATCGGGCTGCGGGCGAGCAGCCGTTTTTGCTGAATGGCGTCTTTTGTCAAGCTTTCTAACGCACTTTCCGGAATGCCAAAACCGCCGAGCGTCTTCGGGATGCCGACATCGGCGACGAGGCGCTCGAGCTCCTCGACGCAACGGCGCGACGCCTCCTCCTCTGATAAAAAGCTTGAGTTGCCGCCAAGGGCGTTTAACATGTCCGCCATTCGTTTCGTGCAGCTTTGGCGAATGTAGCCCATCACATACGGCAAGAGCACGGCGTTCGATTCGCCGTGGGCGATATGAAACTGCCCGCCGAGCGGATACGCGAGCGCATGCACGCCCGCCACGCCGGCGTTGAAAAACGCCAAACCGGCCAAATAGCTGCCGTTCGCCATATCGATGCGCGCCTGTTTGTCCGCTCCATTTTCCACCGCCTTGCGCAATGAGCGGGAAATGAGACGCATCGCCTGAAGCGCCAAGCCGTCCGATGTCGGGCTCGCATTGACCGACACGTACGCCTCGACCGCATGGGTAAGCGCATCGATCCCAGTCGCCGCCGTCACCCGCGGCGGGACGGAAACCGTAAGCTGCGGATCGACGATCGCCACATCGGCCAACAAGTAGTCATACGTCACGACGTCTTTTGTCGTTTCCAACGACAAGACCGAGATGTTCGTCACCTCGGACCCGGTGCCTGATGTCGTCGGAATCAATATTTTCGGCAATCCTTTTTTCTCAAGCGTTCTCGTTCCCGTCAAGTTTAAATAATCAGCAACCGGACCTTCGTGCACGGCCAACACAGCAGCCAGTTTCGCCAAATCCATCGCGCTGCCGCCGCCGACGCCGATGACGAGATCAAACTCTCCGCCGCGGACAAACGCCACCGCCTTCTCCCCCGTTTCAAGCGGCGGCTCCGGCACGACGTCCGTATATACATGCACGCTGCACCCTGCTTGCCGGAGCGGGGACGTCACTTGCTCGACGAGGCCGATTTTTTCAAGCGCTGGATCGGTGATCACCAACACGTGTGCTGCCCCAAGCCTTTTTACTTCCGGAACTAACTGCGTAAGCGCCCCCCAGCCGACATAGCTGAGCGGCGGAAAGACGATGCGAGATGCGGTCATGGTTTCCTCTCCCCCTTATTCAGCATTTTTTCGGAAGAATGAACGCGTTTTCTTTCCATCCGCATAACGAAACTCCTATGCTTGCCAAGCTTCCTCGAGCTCCCGCTTCAGCTCTTCGACAAGCTCCGCCGCCGGAAGCTCCCGCGCCAGCCGATATCCCGTCCCGGCCCAAAGCGACATTCCCTCCGGGTCGCCTGCCTTGGCGGATGCGGCGCGCAACGGCTTCGTCATATGGTGCGCATGCGGATACGCCGCCGGCGCCAGGGCGCGATACTCCGCCATAAACCGGTTCACAAGCCCGCGCGCCGGCCGGCCGGTAAACGCCCTCGTCACGGCCGTTTCGGCAAAACGCGGATCGGCAAGCGCCTGTTTATGAAGCGGGTGCGCCCCGCTTTCCGGGCAGCGCAAAAACGCCGTCCCAAGCTGCACCGCGCTCGCCCCGGCTTTAAGCGTCGCCGCAATGCCGCGCCCATCCATGATCCCGCCCGCCGCCGCGAGCGGAATCCGGACCGCCGCCTGCACTCGGGCCAGCAGAGGAAACAACTCAAGCGCCTCATCCTGTTCCGGATCGTTGCCAAACGACGCCCGATGCCCTCCCGCTTCCGCCCCTTGCACACAAAGCGCATTCGTCCCAGCTTCGGCGGCCATTTCGGCTTCCTCCACCGCCGTGACCGTCACGATCACAAACGATCCCGCCTTTTGCAAGGCAGCGATCACTTCTTTGTCCGGGCAACCGAACGTAAAGCTCACAACCGGCACTCGCTCCCGAAGAAGCACATCAAGCTTCGCCTCCCAGTCGTCGTCCTCCCATTTCGGCTCGCCGACTGACGCCCCAAACCGCTCCGCCTCCGCCGCCAGTGCTACACGGTACCGTTCGACCGCCTCCTCATCCACTGTTTTGTCCCCCGGCACAAACACATTCACCCCAAACGGCCGGTCCGTCAACGTCCGCAGCTCATGAATTTCCTTCTTCATGGCCTCCGCCGTCTTGTACCCGCCGGCCAAAAATCCAAGCCCTCCGGCGTTCGACACCGCCGCGGCCAGTTCAGGCGTCGACACCCCGCCTGCCATCGGCGCTTGAATGATAAGGATGGGAAGTGTAGAGAACATGCGTATCTCCCTTCTTTCGGCTAAAACCGTTTTGCCCCTCTCCTATTTTTTCGCGCTTCGTGCAGGGATTTCCTGCCCCTTGGCACACGAATCTTTGCGTCTGACGATGCCAGCAGCTACCCGGCCAGCATAGTCCGTTTCACACCTCAAATACTATACAGATGTTATCTATCTCCCGTTCGATCAATAGACGACACGAACCATGTCCAATCGCTGTTCCCCCGGCGTCCAACAAACGGGCTGCTTGTTTGTGCATTGGTCGCTTTATTCAACATCTTTTAACAAACGGCTGGCCACTTCGATAAACATTTTGCCATCCTCAAACGAAAAATAGCGCATGCTGTTTTCATGGACAAGTTCTTCGATTTTTGCCCATGTCTCCGTATCGCTGCGATGATGGATGCGTTCGAGTTTCTCTACTTCCAACTTCAAGGCACGAACCACTCATTTCGGCTCATCCGCTAGAAATTGCAACAGCTGTTCTTCCAATTCAGCATTATAAAACGTCTGATTGTAATACGAGTCAAAGAAATATTGAAGATGTTCAAATTCTTTTCGAATGTCCATGTTTCGCTTCCCCCTGTTCAGTTCTTCTTTCAACAAGCATGGCGTGTTATCCTGCCCCGTGGCCTGATCAAACAAAAAACTCCCCAAACCATCCACTGGTTTAGGGAGTTTGTCGTCACGGCCGAAACGCCTTTAACCGTTTCGTCAGCTCTTTTGTATGCAGATAAATCTCTCGATAAATGGAAAACAGCTCTTTGTACTTGGCGACCGCATCCGGCCGCGGTTCGACGACGGATTCGACTTGTTTGAACGCATCCGCGCATTGCTTGAGCGAATCGAACCAGCCGACGCCGCAGGCCGCGATCATCGCGGCGCCGAGCCCCGGCCCCTGTTCGTTTTTCAGCTTCTCAACCGGCAGGCCGAAAATATCAGCTTGGATTTGCAGCCACTCGACGCTTTTTGCTCCGCCGCCGATCGAGACGACCGAGTCGATCGTTTTGCCGCTCGCTTTGATGATCTCCACCGACTCGTTGAGCGAGAACGTAATCCCTTCCATGACCGCGCGGGCGAAATCCCATTTCGTCTGCCGCGAGTCGATGCCGATAAACGACCCGCGAATATCGGCGTCCGCATGCGGCGTCCGCTCGCCGACCAAATACGGCGTAAACAACAAGCCGTTCGCACCGATCGGCGACTCGGCAGCGCGCTTGACGATCTCGGCAAACGGCACGTCTTCCGCAAACGTCCGCTTCCACCAATCAAAGCTGTAGCCCGCCGCCAGCGTCACACCCATCATATAGTAGGCGTTCGGTTCAGCGTGGTTGAAGTAGTGCACACGTCCAGCGAAGTCTTTTTCCCCGCTTTGTTCATAGGCAAGCACAACACCCGATGTGCCGATGCTTGACATCATGCGGCCTTCTGCCAAAATGCCCGCGCCAACCGCGCCGCACGCATTGTCCGCCCCGCCGGCGAACACTTTCACCGATGACGGCAGCCCGGTCTGCTCGGCCACCTCCGGGCGCAGCGTCCCGACGAACGCCGTCGCTTCGACAAGCGGCGGACAAAGCGAAAGATCGACGCCGACCGCCCGGGCGATCGCCTCGCTCCACGTTTTCGTTTGGATATCCAACAGCAGCGTCCCCGCCGCATCCGATACATCCATCGCCATGTGCCCGGTCAAGCGGAAGCGGACGTAATCTTTCGGCAACAAAAACACCCGCGCCCGCTCGTACAGTTTGGGTTCATGATTTTTCACCCACAGCAGTTTCGGCAACGTAAACCCTTCGAGCGCCTCATTTTTGGCAATGGAAAGCAGCTGGTCGCGGCCGACCTTCTCTTCAATTTCCCGACACTCTTCCGTCGTTCGCGTATCATTCCACAAAATCGCGTTGCGCACGACATTCCCATCGCCATCAAGCAGCACAAGCCCGTGCATCTGTCCGGAAAAACTAATCCCCGCGATCGACTCGGGGGAAACGCCCGCCGTCTCCCACACGCGGCGGAGCGCGACGATCGTTTTTTCCACCCAATCGTCCGGGCGCTGCTCGCTATAACCGGAATGCGGCTGGTAAAGGGGATAGGACTCGGTCCATTCCCCTTTCACCACGCCGTGTCGGTCGACAAGCAGCACTTTGACGGCACTCGTTCCTAAATCGACGCCAATGACGTATTCCATCCTCATCCCTCTTTCACGAACGGGATGCGCTCGGCACGCTGACTTCCAACAAGTATTGATTCAACAGCGTTTTCAAGCGCTCAAGACGGCCGGACGTATTGCGAATGTCGCCAAGCTGCAAGGCGTACTCCTCAAGCTTTTTGAAGTCCGCCGTCCCTTCGACGATCTCGCGGCCGATGCCTTCCGTATAGCTTTTGTACCGCTCTTCAAAGGAAACATCATCCAATATCAAACCGATGCTTTGTCACCGATACTCGTTCTTTTCCTCCTGGCAATATCCAAGACGGAAACTGCGGATGATGGATCGCATCCGGCAACCCTTGCGTTTCAAGGCAAACACCGAGATATTTCCGCGACGGCACGCCGCCTAGATCCAACCCTTCCGGCAGCTGGTTCGATGTATACACCACCACGCCGACTTCGTCCGTCTCCACCGTCAGCACCCGCCCGCTCTCCGGGTCGGAAAGCACAATTTCCTTGTCATAATGCCGATCGAGCCAAAACGGATGGTCATAACCCCCGCCGACGAGTTCAATTTGCGGATGCCCGGATTCGACCGCCTCCCGTATCGCCTTTCCTTGCCGCAAGTCAAACGGCGTGCCGGCGACATCCAAGATGCGGCCCGTCGGAATCAGCTCCTCATTCAATTCCAGCACACGCGAGCTTTGGATCGTCAACGTGTGATCCAATATATCACGCTTGCCGTTGCCGCTTAGGTTAAAATACGTATGGTTCGTCAAATTGACGAGCGTCGTTTTGTCCGAACGAGCTCGGTGTGTGACGATCCATTCGTTGTCATTGTTCAGCCAATATTCCACTTGAACATGAACCGTTCCCGGGTACCCTTCCTCCCCGTCCGGGCTTGTGTACGAAAAGACGACGCCGACCACATCGTCGCGTTGAACGGGCTCGGCCTGCCAAAGCACACGATGGAATCCGTTCGGTCCGCCGTGCAAGTGGTTGTTGTGTTCGTTTTTCGCCAACCGGTACGTGACGCCCTCAAGCTCAAAGCTCGCCCCGCGAATGCGCCCCGCCACCCGGCCGATCACCGCGCCAAAGTAAGGGGCGTTGGTCAAATACGGTTCAAACCGGCCAAACCCGAGCACGACGTTTTCGATGTTGCCGTTCCGGTCGGGAACGCGGAGGTCCGTCACGATGCAGCCGTAATTTGTCGCGGATAGTTCCATACCGCGGTCGTTTGTCAAGGTGAATAAGAACACGTCGTTTCCATTTAATTCGGACCACTTTTCGTATGTAATGTTCATCTCGATTCTCCTTCCTTCATAACCGTACAACCGCCCCCGTTTTCATCGATGTGCGGCAAGCATCGAGCGCCCGCGCTTGTTGGATCATGCACCGGACATCCTCTTCACATAAGGCAGCCGGCTTTTCACAAAGCACGTGCTTTTTCTTCTTCGACGCTTTGATCGTCCATTCGTGCTGATGATGCCAAAGTAGTCAAGGATTTGATTCAGGACTTGTTCCAGCAGCTTCGCTAATCCCTCATCTCTAGTGAATAACCCGTGCAAAAGTTCAGCATTTAGGGTAATATGATATTGAGCCATGGTTGCATCCCTCCCTCTAGAAATGTTGATCTATCAAGGCTTTTCGGCCTCTCAGGGGTGTCCAAAAAATATTTTTCGACAAAATCTCTTACATCCTCCTTTGTCACCACCGTCATCTTCCCGAAATCCACCTGCGCCTCGCCTGGCGGGTGCTCAAGTCGTTCATAGCGCTGTTCTTTCTCGAGTTTGAGCTGCGGTCTTCGTTTTTGCACGTACGCGCAAACGGTGCGATACGAGCCTTGAAATCCATGGTCACGGATGCATGGATCCACCACATAGGTCATCAGCCGGTCAAAGATTCCATGTTGGCGCCAGCGTTTCCGTGTTTTGACGAGCGTCGTTCGATCCGGCAGTGTGGGGTGATGAGGATCCGGATGGAGCACGGATTCAAAGTCGAGACCGCAAAACCACAAGTATCCGGCATGCATCGGGAGGATCTCATACAACTCCCGCTCGGAGTGGTCGAACCAATACGAGAGCAGCATCAGGCGAAGCAGCCGTCTCGGATCAGCCGCTGGACAACCCGTTTTTTCCGTGTATAGTGGGGTCACCCAATCGTGAATAACGGAAACGTCAACCGCTTCGTTGATTTGGCGCAGGATATGATGCGGGGGAACCAGGTCCTCCATGTCGATGACTTGAAACAGCCGAGGCTGAGTCGAAGGGTTTTTGGGGGCTTTCATAATCCGCTCACGCTCCATTCCAACGGTTTTTCTTCCTTTTTCGACATAAGCCCCTAAATCCCTGCCTCAGGGTGTACTTTTTTCACTGGCCTTCTAGGCTCACCGCCAAAATGACTGGCGCTTCTTCCTCCCTAGGCCCCCAGCAAAATGAACTGAGTGAGTTCCAAGTTGTTGTTGATAGTGAACTACCCACCACCTACGCTTCGCTTAGAGGTGGGGGCTTCAAGCGACTTGTGTGTGTTCGCCGAACGGTAAGCCACACACAAGAACCCTTTACGCTTCCCTTCGTTCCGAAGGTGTCCGTTCTAGCCATATTCTATCATACTCGTTGGCTAACGCCAACCGACATTCATCTCCCCCTTTCACTTCGTTTCGAAGTGGGAGACTTCTTTCGGAAAGATGTTAAAGTGCCCATCCCATACCCGTTGCAGCATGTTTTTCACCGACACAAGATGCATTGTCAGCCCCCCTTTTTTTCTTTGAACATATGGAAAAACCGGCTCTATTCAGCCGGTTTGGACAACGCTTTTATCGCTTCTACCTCCCCCGAAACACCGGCTTCCGTTTTTCTAAAAAGGCGCGGACGCCTTCGCGGTGGTCTTCGGTTTGCCGCATGCGTTGTTGGGCGTCGGTTTCAAGTTCGAGCACGCGAAGCAGCTCCTCTTTTGTTTGTTCGACATACAGCATTTTCGTGGCGATCATGGCTTGGAGCGGTTTTTCCTGCAAGGAAGCAATGAATGGTTCGGCCTGCTCCTCGTTCTCGACAACGAAATCAACGAGCCCAAGCTGCTGCGCTTCGTCGGCGCTCATCGGTTTTCCTTCCCAGATGATGTGTTTCGCTTTCGCCGTGCCGACCCGCTGCGCCAGGAAGAAATGCCCGCCGCCGTCTGGGATGAGGCCGATGCCGATGAAATTCATCGCCAAGCGCGCTTCTTTCGTGGCGATAAGATAATCGCTTGCCAAGGCGAAGCTGAATCCAAGGCCTGCCGCAGGGCCATGGATGAGCGAAACGGTGATTTTCGGCATCGTATACAAGAGCATGATCATCTCCCGAATCGTATTCATCACCGTCTGAAACTGGCTTGGATCATCGACAGCGAGCATCGTCTTAATATCGCCCCCAGCCGAAAATCCTCTTCCTCTGCCGCGGATGACGACAACGGAAGCGTCACTTTCCTTGATTTTCCGCAGCGCGTCGACGAGCTCCTCAAGCATTTGCACATCCATGGCATTTAACGCCTGCGGACGGTTCAGTTCCAATATCGCTTTGTTTTGGTCAAATGTCAGCACAACCGTTTCCATGGTTCTCCTCCTCTGAATGATGATTCATTTCTTTTCATTCGCCATGAAGATTGTTTTTTCCTTGTTGGCGGCAAAACTATCATGTTCTTCAACTCATCCATGCTTGACATCTTCATCTTGTAATAGCTTCTATGTCGGTGTTGCTTTTTTGAAGCACAGCGTGCCGATAAAGGAGTGGATCGCATGAGAAATCCAAGTGTACGAAACATCTCGTTTTATCTAACGGCGGCGTTGATCTTCTCGATGATGGTCTACAACGTCTTTTATCATCTAGGGACATTCCCGATTTCAAGCTGGGACGAAGCGCGTCATGGCGTCAATGCATACGAAATGCTGAGGCATGGAAATTTGATCGTCAACACATACCTTGGGCATCCTGATTACTGGAATTTAAAGCCTCCTGTCAGCTACTGGGCGATCATGATTGGCTACAAGCTGATCGGGCTGAACGCGCTTGGTTTGCGGCTGATGTCTGGCATTTGCGCTATCCTCACGGCCGTTGCCATTGCGCTGTTTGTGAAAAAACGATTTGGAAGCATGGCCGCAATCGTCTCATTGCTTGCCTTGTCTACTAGCACCCAATATCTTCTCAACCATTGCGCTCGCACAGGAGATGCGGATTCGCTCTTTGTCTTCTTCTTTACGTTATCCATCCTTTCTTTGCTGGCTGCTAGACGGCAGACGCGATGGTTGTATGCAGCGGGCCTTGCCTGTTCACTCGCGTTTTTAACGAAAAGTTGGCATGCGGGGAACATTCTGTTGATCATGGTCTTATATTTTCTCATCACTAGGCAGTGGGAGTCAGGCCGCTGGCGTATATGGTGGAGGGCAGTCGTCAGTTTCGCGGTTCCTGTGCTCGCTTGGGCTTTTGCCCGCTATCACTATGATGGATTCCACTTTTTTAAACAAATGATCGAATATGACTTGCTGCTGCGCTCCACTCGGCCCATTGAGGGTCATATCGGTGATGAAGCCTATTACGGCGTCATTCTTGTTCATTTCTTCTTTTGGTGGCTGGCGCTCTTGGTCGGAATCATGGTCATCAGTTACATGCAAGGCGTTCGTCTTTTAGCGTTTGAAGGAGCAGACCATCGACGGAAAGAAGATGTGATCGGGATTTTGCTTTGGATTTGCGTCCCGCTTCTCATGTTTACCATAGCGAAGACGAAAATCAGATGGTACATCCTCCCTGTCTATCCGCCGCTTTGCCTATTGATTGGCATTTGTGCAAGTCAATTATGGAGAAAAGGAACGAGGGGGGCGCGCGGGCTGCTGCTTGCCGGTCTGTTGTTCGTCGCATCGTTTTATGAAACGAATATTCAACATGATCTCCATCATCCGAAGCCAAATTTCGAACTGGCATTGCTTCAGCAGACCGCCCAAAGGCCTGTTCATGGATACGAACTGTTTATGTACCATCCGTTGCACGAGAAAGGCCGCTGGCCGCAAAATGCGGTCTTGACAGCAGAACTTGCGAATGACCTCAAACCTCGGCGCGGAGGGTTGAAAACATTCTTGCATACAAGCCGAAGCTTGCTTCTCGTGAAAAAAGCCTGGTTCAGCAAGCAGCTCGTGCATGAGTACCACCTGTCTGTTCTTGCCTCAAACCGTTGGGGATATATTTTGGAAAAGCACACTTAAACATACAGCCTTGGAGTGCCACTCTCTCCAAGGCTGCGCAACCATTCTTCTAGAATTTTAGGAATAAACTTTACTCCAATCTCTTCTCATCCCGCTTTAACTTTCGTTAAAAATAATCAACTTCAGCTCCGTCATTTCCTCGATCGCATAGCGAACTCCTTCGCGGCCAAACCCGCTTTCTTTCACGCCGCCGTACGGCATATGGTCGACGCGGAACGTCGGGATGTCGTTGATCAGCACCCCGCCGACGTGCAGTTGTTTCGCCGCTTTCCACGCGGTATGGACGTTGTCGGTGTAGATGCCCGCCTGCAAGCCGTAGCGCGAGTCATTGACCAATTCAATGGCTTCATCGATCGAACGGACGCGGTTGATCAAGACGATCGGGGCGAACACTTCTTGGCACGACACTTTCATCGTCGGTTCGGCGTCGACAATGACGGTCGGAAGCAGGATGTTGCCGTCGCGCTCGCCGCCAAGAACAACGTTGGCGCCGCCTTGTTTCGCCTCTTCGATCCAAGAGAGCGCCCGGTCGACGTCATTTGGCGTAATTAAGGCCGACACATCGGTATTCGGATCGAGCGGGTCACCCGTCTTCAATTGTTTGGCCGCCGTGACAAATTTCTCAACGAATTCGTCATAACAATTCTCATGCACGTAAATGCGCTGGAGTGAAATGCACACCTGTCCTTGGAACGTGAACGCGCCGAACACGCAGCGCGGGATGATACGGTCCAGATCGACCTGCTCGTCGACGATCACGGCCGAGTTCGAGCCGAGCTCGAGCGTCACCCGCTTTAAGCCAGCTTTATTGCGGATCGCGATGCCGACTTCCGGGCTGCCGGTGAAGGTGATCATGCTGATGCGCGGGTCGGTGACGATTTTGTCGCCGACCGTGCGGCCGCTTCCCGTGACGACGTTGAGCGCCCCTTTCGGCAAACCGGCTTTCTCGAACAGTTCGGCAATAAAGTAGGCGGACAGCGGCGTTTGGCTGGCTGGTTTTAACACAACGGTGTTGCCCGAGGCGATGGCCGGGCCAAGTTTATGGGCCACCAAGTTCATCGGGAAGTTAAACGGCGTAATCGCCCCGATGACGCCGATCGGCTCGCGGACCGTCAAGGCGATGCGGTTTTCCCCGCCCGGCGCGGCGTCAAGCGGCAGCGTTTCCCCGTGAATGCGCTTCGCTTCTTCGGCGGCGAATTTGTACGTTTGAATCGTGCGGGCGACTTCCCCTTTCGCCGTGGTGATCGGTTTGGCTGCTTCCAGTGCGATCAACTTCGCCGCTTCTTCCTGCCGCGCTTTCAGCTGCTCGACAACCCGCTCTAAAATGGCGGCCCGCTCATGAGCAGGCATAGCAGCCATCGTTTGCCGCGCGGCGTACGCCGCCGCGATCGCTTCGTCGACTTCTTGTTCGGTGGCCACAGGGATTTCGGCGATCGTCTCGCGTGAATACGGTGATTTCAGTTCAGTGTAAGACTTCCCTTCCCGCCATTCGCCGTTGATGTATAACTTCTTTTTCTGCACCGCGGTTGGCATCTTTTCACCCTTCCCTTCTTTTAGGCACGCGGCCGAAATTTTCCTCTTCAGTATATGTCCCGCATGCCCTGTTTATTTGTTTCATTCGACATCGCGCGTGAAAATCCTTCCACTTGTCCTTTGTTTACGAAAGCCGTCCGTTGCCATGCAGCGCCATCATTCGCCTCTCTCGTTACGGTGACGTTCCCCTCTCTATGATAACACTCCGTCGCTCGGTTTGCCGCCAAACTGCTTGCCCCTGTTCGTGGAAAGACAAGCAACATAGCCCTTGGTCACCGGCCGCCCAACGTCGGCGCAACATTTCCCCAGCTAACCGTCCAGCTCCGCAAGGCATGATGATTGCTTTCTAACTCCTCCTTCTCCTATGTTTTTGTTGTATGATAAAAGCAGCCAAAAATAGTGTAGAGGGAGATTTAGAAATGAACATCAAAACACTCATCGACCTCACCATGCCGATCACGGCCCAAACTCCGGTGTACCCGGGGGATCCGAAGCCTAAAATCGAACCGGCGGCGACGTTCGCCCAAGACGGCTATCACGTCAGCCGCCTTGTGCTTGGGTCGCACAGCGGCACGCATGTGGATGCGCCGTTTCACTTTTGCGAACACGGTTGGCGGCTCGATGACGTGCCGCTCACCTATTTCCTCGGCCGCGGCATCGTGATCGATGCCACCGGGAAAGCGGAAGGCGAAGCGGTGACGATGGCCGATGCCGCTCCGTATATCCCGAAGCTGTCGCCGGGAACCATTGTGTTGTTTCATACCGGCTGGTCGCAATACGCCGGAACAAAGCGGTATTTTTCCCATCCGTACGTCGCACCGGAGGTGATTGAAGCGATGCTGGAGCGAGGCGTGCGGACGTTTTTCATCGACGCGCTCAACATCGACCCGCCGGACGGCTCTTCGTTCCGCGCCCACGAACTTATTCTTGGCGCCAACGGGGTGATCGGGGAAAATTTCGTGAACTTCGAGCGAATCGATTTTGATGACCCGTATATTATTGCCCTCCCTCTTTCCTTGCCTGGCTGCGACGGTTCGCCTGTTCGGGCGGTGGCGGTGCAGTGGGCGTAACAAAGAAGGATGATGCAACCAAACGCCCCGCACATGCTTTGCGCAGGGCGCGGCCTTGGGCTATTTGAGCCATTTGATCACTTTCGCCGGGTTTCCGCCAACGACCGCGTTGGCGGGGACATCTTTTGTCACGACCGCCCCTGAGGCGATGACAGCGTTGTCGCCGATCGTGACGCCCGGGTTGATGACGGCCCGCCCGCCGATCCAGACGTTATGGCCGATCACAACCGGCTTTCCGTACTCCAACCCGGAATTTCGTTCGTGCGGATCGAGCGGGTGAGTCGCCGTATAAATGTGCACACCAGGACCAATAAAACAATGGTCGCCGATTCGCACTTCACATACATCCAAAATCACGCCATCAAAGTTCATAAAAAAGTTTTCACCGACGTGAATGTTGTAGCCGTAGTCGCAGCGGAAGTTCGGCTCGATAAACAGCCGTTCTCCCGTTGAACCGAACAGCTCCTTCAGCAGAGCGGTTCGCTTTTCATATTCCATCTCCAACGTTTCGTTATACAAGCGAACGAGCCACCGCGCCCGCTCTCGTTCCTTGACGAGCTCCAAATCGGCGGGGTTGTACAAGTGTCCCGCCAACATCTTTTCCTTTTCGGTTTTCATCCAATCCCTCCAACATCTCGCGTCTTCGCTGCAACACTCCATGGAATGATCTTATCGTCCTTCAGAAAAACCGTTCTCTGTCATCGTTTCGATGCGCACGCCTTCCCGATAATAGGCCTCCATCACATCCTTTGGCACCATGCTTCCGCCTGTCGCCCAGCCAATATGGGTGGCGTTTTTCATGTTTTCTTTCAAACCGTTTGCCTCTACGTACGTTTGCCCCGCCAAATCACGAAACAGCCGAACAGGCCCCGCCACCCCTGCCAATGCGGATGGCTCTAAACGGATATTCTCTGTATCGACCATGGCCGCAAGCAAACGGTAAAGCGTCGAATCGTCCACCGTATAGACGCCGCTGATGACGTTCTCAAGCATGTTTCCCACCAACCTCGACGGCCGCCCCACCGCCAGCCCATCCGCTTCGGTCTTGTTGTCGAGGCCAAACTCTTGCACCGACACGCGGTCGTGCTGTCCGGTCATCAGCCCCAGCAGCATGCAAGGCGAATGCGTCGGCTCAGCGAAAAAGCAATGGACATGATCGCCGTACACGAGCTTCAGCCCAAACGTCACCCCGCCCGGACCGCCGCCGACGCCGCAAGGAAGGTAGACAAAGAGCGGATGGTCGCCATCAACGGTGATGTGCATATCATCCAACTGCTTTTTCAGCCGCAACGCTGCCACTGCATATCCCAAGAACAAATGGATCGAGTTCTCATCATCGATAAAATACGACGTTGGATCCTCGGCCGACTGTCTTCGCGCCTCTTCTACCACCTGGTTGTAATCGGTGAGATGTTCCATGACGGTGACCCCTTTGCTTCGCAATAAGTCTTTTTTCCATTGTTTCGCATCGGCTGACATATGAACGGTGACGCGGAACCCAAGCTGCGCCCCGATGATGCCGATGCTCAAGCCTAAATTTCCTGTCGAACCGACGACAAGCGAATAGCGGGAAAAGAACTGCCGGAATTCTTCGCTGGCCATGACCGCATAGTCCTCTCCTATGGCGATCATACCGTTTGCGAGCGCAAGATCTTCCGCGTGTTTCAACACTTCGTAAATGCCCCCACGCGCCTTGATCGACCCGGAAATCGGGAGATGGCTGTCGCATTTTAGCAACAGCTCCCCCTCGATGTTGGTCTGAAACATCTTTTCTAAACGCTGTTTCATGTTCGGAATCCGGACTAAAGGGGATTCGATGATGCCATGGGCCGGCCGCGTCTCGGGAAAAACTTTCGCGATGTAGGGGGCGAAGCGGTGCAATCGTTCTTCCGCCTCCTTGACATCGCCTTCGCGTAAAGGAATCGTTCGAATAGCTTGCGCAAACGTGTGATATTTTGGATTGCGCCAAAACACCTCTTCGGCCGCCATGATCGTTTTAAGCAGCGGGAATTCCTTTATCCGCTTTTGGATTTCGTTTTTGGTCATCATGCACCATTCTCTCCCATGCATGTTTGTCATTTCTCATCCTTGTCGGATGCCGGTCGAAGGCCCGCTTCATTGTTTGTCAAACCGTTTACTTTCAGTCTCGCGAAAACCGCTTCCATTGTCAATGGGGACGGAAGGGAATGATGGTCGGGCGCCATTTAAGAGTGCTTCTCCAACAAAGCTGCAGTTCCCCGCCGAGCTGTCAAGCGAGGCGCAATCCGCTTTGAAAAATGCCTGTCTTTCCATTATGATGAAAGAGGCAAACCTATCGTGGAGATGATGAACATGGGCAATCGCCGCGATTTATCGCTTTTGTTTCTTGTGATGTTTTTGGTCATGGCCGGGTTTGGCATCATTATCCCTGTCCTTCCATTTTACGCAGAAAAAATCGGCGCTTCCCCGACACAACTCGGCTGGTTGATGGCCGTATATTCTTTCATGCAATTTTTATTTGCGCCGATGTGGGGGAATTTATCGGACCGCTATGGACGAAAGCCGATGCTGCTTGTCGGCATTTTCGGTTTGGCTCTTTCGTTTTTCTTGCTCGCCGTCGCGACAAAGCTTTGGATGTTGTTTGCCGCTCGCATCATTGGCGGATGTCTATCGGCGGCCACGATGCCGGCCGCTATGGCGTACGTCGCAGATGTGACAACGGAAGAAGACCGGGGCAAAGGAATGGGGATGATCGGAGCGGCCGTTGGGCTTGGATTCATTTTCGGACCGGGGATCGGCGGCGTGTTCTCGAAAGCGAGCTTAACCGCTCCGTTTTGGATGGCAGGCAGCTTGGCGCTCTTGACCGCTCTATTCGTTTTCGTTTTCTTGCATGAGTCGCTTCCGAGAGAAAAACGAATGAATATACGAACAAAGCGGCCATCGCTTGCGGCCGCCCTCCAAGGGCCTGTAGCGCGCCTATACCTACTGCAGCTGATCACAACGTTTTCCCTCGCCGGACTTGAGGCGACGTTCGCCTACTTTGCCGCTGAACGAGCGGGGCTTTCGTCGACGGAGCTCGGCTACGCGTTCATGATCATGGGGCTTGCAGGAGCCGTCGTTCAAGGAGGGCTGCTTGGAAAACTGATCCGCTCATTCGGGGAAGGAGCTGTCATTCGTGTCGGGCTGTTCTTGTCAGCAGTGGGCTTTTTTCTCATTTTATTCGTTCACAGCTTTTGGACAGCCGCGCTCTATTTAACGATTTTCGGCATTGGAAACGGCGTTATTCGCCCATGCGTCTCCGCGTTGTTGACGAAATATACGGCGGATGGCCAAGGAAGCGCAACAGGCGTCTTATCATCGTTCGATTCGCTCGGCCGCATCGGCGGTCCGGCGATCGCCGGCTGGTTGTTCACCTTAAAGTCCAGTTTGCCATATGCAGCAGGAATTGCGCTCACATTCATTTCCTTTGCCGTTTTTCAATCGTTTCAACGAGCCATGATGCAAAAAGACTCCGCCCTTTGACACAAGAGGAGGACGGATGTGGACATCCCCTGTTACCTCACGCACGGAAGTGAACGTCTTATGCATTGGGGTGATCAAAAATCTTCATCTGCACAAAGGAGGAGGAGCGCCTTGAACATCGTTCCAACCAAACAGTTGGACCGCGCCATCGTCAACCAATTTTTCAACGACCATTGGGGAAGTCCGCAAATGGTTGTTTCAACCGGCATCTATAACTGCAGCGAGCTGGATGGATTTGCGGCTGTTGAGAACGGTCAGCGGATCATCGGACTGATTACATTCATCATCCGTGGCAGCGAATGCGAGATCATCTCGCTAGACAGCATAATGGAAAACCGCGGCATCGGCAGCGCCCTTTTGCATGAGGCAGAGGCATGGGCGAGACAACAAAGGTGCACGGCTGTTCAACTGATCACTACCAACGACAACTTGCATGCCCTTCGTTTCTATCAAAAGCGCGGCTATCAAATTGTGAACGTCTTTCCCAACGCTGTCGACAAGGCGCGGCAAATCAAGCCAAGCATTCCGAAAACAAGTTCTGACGGCATTCCTATTCGAGATGAGTTGTTGCTTGTAAAACCACTGGCGTGACACGAAGTGGCGATGACGCCGCATCGAAAAAGAAGCACCGGCCTTCTCCCAAGACCGGTGCTTCTTTCGATGTTTTGAACACTCCTTCACCTATGACGCCAGCCGCGAGGAGCGTCAAATTTCGGCGGCGATATGATACATGTAATAGATCCCATAGGCGATGCTGATGAGGGAAACGGTTTTCACGATCCATTGATTCATGACTTGCTGTCTCGCTTTCATCCAAACAAACGGAATCCCGAGAAACGTCGTGAACAGCATCATGCCGATGACCGTTCCTAGGCCAAAAATCAAAATAAAAGCAAGCGCCATCCAAGTTCCTTTGACCGTCGTCATCGTCAACAATACCATCCCAGCACTGCCGGCCAAACCATGGACGATGCCGATCAATGTCGATTTAACATGTAAATGATGAATCTCGCCATGGCGATGATGATCCAGACTCATTGTCGAACGGAAACTAGCCATTCCTAGAATAACGATCATGATGCCGACGCCCATTTCAAGATAAGAAGCAATCTGTTCAGGAATTTGCCGCTCAAAGGCGATCATCGCCATCCCGACGACAAGCAGCGTCAACGTATGGCCGATTCCCCAAAACATGCCGGCCAGTGATGAAAGGGACAGTTTTTTCGTCCGGCTGGCAATGGTCGAAACGGCAATGACATGATCCGGTTCCGTCGCATGCTTCATTCCTAGCAACAATCCAAACAAGAGCACAGGCCACATCGTTCCCATCGTCCTTTCTCCTTTTATCAATATTTCCTCCAGAAAACGGGTTCTCTCTCTCCATATAACGGGCGAATAAACTGATGAATACGTTGAAACAATGTTTCAATGGCCATCGTATCATGGGCCAGCACCCGCACTGAAAATCCGGGAGCTGCTGTTTCGGAAAAGCCGCAGTAAATCCCATCCGACATCTGGTCCATCAAGAAACCAAATGATTCAAGAACGCCTTTGGTGATAAATGGAGAGAGAACAACCATTGATCCGACGTGCGTATAATGTCCGAGTTGCAACATGTCAGTAAGATGGTGCGATGGATGTAAATACAAGTGGTCAAACAACACGAGCGTCCCTTCTCGATGCACTTTTAATTTTGTACGAATCCAATCATAGCGGAACAGCTCGCCGCTTTCCGACCAGCCGGGCGTAATGATTTCCCCGTACACAAACGTGGAGCTCGGCGTGATGTACACCGTCGTTTCTTGAACAAACCGCGCATGCTCATAGGCGATCGTCGGGTCGGGAAAATATTCGAGCACGCTTTGCTCCCCAAGTGACAATCGTGTATACTGCCTTACAGGTGTTGAAGGAGTTTTGTAGATTTTCGCCGCCGACTGGGTCGTCACCATCAACCGGGCGCTGGGCTCGAGGAAGATTTCCATATCATATGAATCTCCGTCGACATACCCGCCGCCGATGTGGACAAGATATAACGTCGGATGAGCCGAGTCGAGGTAAACAGAACGCATCAGTTTCAGCGCCCCTTCGCCATAGCTGTCCAAAATGACGGTGCGGCCGTTTTTGAAGGCCGCTGTACATTGCAAACGCCCTGTCCAGCTCATTCTTCCAGCCCTGCCAGCAGCACCTGTTTTTCGATCCAATCCACAACGTCAAAAAGCCCGATTTCTTCTTTTAAGTTGGTGAAAATGACGGGTTTTGCCCCGCGTGCCGCTTTGGCATCCCGTTCCATCACTTCCAGACTGGCGCCGACGTAAGGGGCAAGGTCGATTTTGTTGATCACGAGCAAATCCGACTTCATCATCCCTTGCCCGCCTTTGCGCGGTATTTTTTCCCCTTGGGCGACGTCGATGACGTAAATGGAGAAATCGACCAACTCCGGGCTGAAGGTCGCCGCCAAGTTATCTCCGCCGCTCTCGATAAAAATGAGCTCCACATCCGGATGGCGCCGTTTCAGTTCATCAATGGCCGCAAAATTCATTGATGCATCTTCGCGAATGGCCGTATGCGGGCACCCGCCCGTTTCGACACCGATAATCCGGTCTTCCGGCAAGACGCTATGTTTGATTAAAAATTGGGCATCTTCTTTTGTATAAATATCATTCGTAATGACCGCGATGCTAAAGCGGCGATGCATCGCCCGTGTCAGCTTCTCGACGAGCATCGTTTTGCCGGCGCCGACCGGGCCGCCGATGCCGATTCGTACCGGTTCCATTTTCGATTCTCCCTTCTCTGCCCTTCTTTCGTTCCACGTCAAACAAGATTTACGACATAAACAATCGAACAGGAAGACGTTCATGCTGCATTTGCGCGATTTCCAAGCCGACGGCTGCCGCCCCGAACTCCTCTTCGTCGAGCGTCTCGATGATGCTCGCGGCATGAATCAAATATGGCTGCGCCATGACGAGCAGCTTTTGCCCGTCCGTCTGGCCGAGGGGAATGCCGCGAACCGCGTTTTGCACCATCGTTTGCACGGCGGTAAACAAATATGTCAACACAGTCGTTCGTTTCGACGCTTCGATTTTGCGGCCAACCGCCGCAAACACAATGGTCGGATGAATGGACCGCGTCGTTTGCACGATCTCATCCAATTCATCGACTCCGTAAATGTCGCGGCACAGTTTCCATAAGCGCTCGCCCATCATTCGTGTTCCTTCTCGCGTTTCTTTTGCCAGACAGAGGGCGAACAGCGTGTCGTTCAGCCGCTTCAGTCCTTCCATACGGTCGGCTTCCAACTGCTCATAGGCGATCCGGCACGCCAATCCGTCCGTATACGTCAGCTGGGTTTGGATATACACGACGAGCGCGTCGCCAAACGTTTTGGCATCACGAATTTGTTCATGGTACATATAAGTTTCAAACCCAAAGGAATGGGAAAACGCTCCTGATGGAAAATTGGAATCGGAGAGCTGCAGCAGCCACAGCAGCTGTTGGTCAGTCATGGCGATGCCCGATATGGCGGAACGCTTGTTTCACTTTTCGCTTTTCCCTCTTGTACGGGATGGCGAGCTGCTGAAGCAGCTCTTCGACTAAATAGTCGTATTGGACGAGCATTTCCCCTTCCTCAAATTGGGCTGGCAAGTGGCGGTTGCCGAGCTGATGAGCGATCTCCCCCATTTGTTTCATGGAAACCGGCTGTATGACAAGCAAATCATCCGGAAGAACGGACACCACAATCGCATTGTTGTCATCCATCCATAACACATCTCCGTCTACCAATTCTTTTGCTTCTTTCAAGCGAATGCCAATTTCCCGCCCGTGGTCGGTCACGACCCGCTGGATGCGTTTCACTAAATCGTCGCTTGGCATGTACACCCGTTCGATGTGCGGCGGGAGAGAAGAAAGAGTTCGAATGTTGCCGACAATCGTTTCAATAATCACCATCATCACCTCAAAAAAGAAAATATCGCTGCGCCATGGCCACGACTTCAGCCGGTTCGCACGTAATGAGCCGCCCGTCGACCTTCACTTCATACGTCTGCGGATCGACATCGATTTGAGGCATGGCGTTGTTGAACACCATATCGTGTTTCGTCAACGAGCGAATGTTTCCAACCGGTTTGACGATTTTGTGCAATCGCAGTTTGTCAGGAACGCCGCGCTCGAACGCCGCTTTAGACAAAAACGTAATGGACGTTTTCGCGACGGCGGCGCCATAGCTGGCGAACATCGGGCGGTACAGTGCGGGCTGCGGCGTTGGAATGCTGGCGTTCGGGTCGCCCATCACGCTGTAGGCGATCATCCCGCCTTTGATGACGAGCTCAGGCTTGACCCCGAAAAAAGCGGGATGCCAAACGACCAAATCCGCGAATTTTCCGACTTCGACTGACCCGACATACTCCGCGATGCCATGAGTGATAGCCGGGTTGATCGTATATTTGGCTACATACCGTTTGACGCGGACATTATCGCCTCGCCCCGTTTCCTCCGGCAAGCGGCCAAACTGTTTTTTCGTTTTGTCGGCCGTTTGCCACGTGCGCAAAATGACTTCACCGACCCGTCCCATCGCTTGCGAGTCGGAACTGATCATGCTGAAGGCGCCGATGTCGTGCAAAATGTCTTCTGCCGCGATCGTTTCTTTGCGGATGCGCGAATCAGCAAAGGCAATGTCTTCTGGAACGGACGGATCTAAATGATGGCACACCATTAACATATCTAAATGCTCATCGAGCGTGTTTTTCGTATACGGCCGCGTCGGGTTCGTGGAAGAAGGCAAAATGTTCGGGAAGCTGGCGACTTTCATAATATCGGGTGCATGTCCGCCTCCCGCCCCTTCCGTATGGTATGTATGGATGACACGTCCGTTAATGGCCTTCAGTGTATGCTCGACAAACCCACCTTCATTCAACGTATCGGTATGAATGGCGACTTGCACATCGTACTCATCAGCCACTTGCAAGCACGCATCAATCGCTGCCGCCGTCGTTCCCCAGTCTTCATGAAGCTTGAGTCCAACCGCTCCGGCGCGCACTTGCTCCGCGATCGGCTCTTTCGCCGACGCGTTGCCTTTTCCTAAAAACCCAAGATTCATCGGGAACGCTTCGGCGGCTTCAAGCATCCGGTAAATGTTCCACTCTCCCGGCGTGCACGTCGTGGCATTCGTTCCGGTCGCCGGTCCGGTCCCGCCGCCAATCATCGTCGTAATGCCGGATGACAGGGCGGTTTCGATTTGCTGCGGGCAAATGAAATGGATATGGGCATCCACTCCTCCAGCTGTCACGATTTTCCCTTCGGCCGCGATCACTTCTGTGGAAGGACCGATGACGATGTTGACGCCGTCCATTAACAGCGGATTCCCGGCCTTGCCGATGGCGGCGATGTTTCCATCTTTAATCCCGATATCGGCTTTGTAAATGCCGGTGTAATCAACAATGACGGCATTCGTCAACACTAAATCGACCGCTTCAGAGCGGGTGGCAAGCGGATGCTGCCCCATCCCGTCGCGAATCACCTTCCCGCCGCCGAATTTCACTTCATCGCCGTAAACGGTATAGTCATGCTCAATTTCAATCCATAAGTCCGTGTCCGCCAACCGGATGCAGTCCCCGGTCGTCGGCCCAAACATATCCGCGTATTGCCGTCTTGACATGGAAAAACTCATTCTCTTACTCCCTCCTTCCCGTTGTCATCAAGCGGACCGTTGACCATATTGTTTAATCCGTACACCCGGCGCTCGCCGGAGAACGGGACGAGCTCCACTTGCTTCGCATCCCCGGGTTCAAAACGGACCGCTGTCCCTGCAGGGATGTTCAAATGTTTTCCGTACGCCGCCTGTCGGTCAAATTCGAGAAACGAATTGACTTCAAAAAAGTGAAAATGGGAACCGACTTGCACCGGGCGGTCGCCGCGATTGACCACCGTCAGCTTCGTAACCGGCTTTTGCCGGTTGCACACAATCGGTTCGTCGCGCAATCGGTATTCTCCGGGAATCATGTTGGCACCTCTTTCCTCGTTTTTGCACCTTGCTTATACGAACCGTCGCCACCGCGAGGCTGCTGATCCATCGTTTTATGACCGGATCGGCTGGTGGACCGTGACGAGTTTCGTGCCGTCCGGAAACGTCGCCTCGACTTGAATCTCGTCGATCATGTCAGCGACGCCTTCCATCACATCATCGCGCGTCAAAATCGTTGCGCCGTATTGCATCAACTCCGCCACCGTCCGCCCGTCGCGGGCTCCTTCCATCAGTTCATACGTAATGAACGCCACCGCTTCCGGATAATTTAGCTTCAAGCCCCGCTCTTTCCGGCGGCGCGCCAAATCGGCGGCAACGACAATCAACAACTTTTCCTGTTCACGCGGAGTCAGCTTCAATCGTTCCTCCCTCCTTCTACACCGAGTTGGACATTCTTCACTCATTACATTGCGGGCAAAACATGATAAACTTGCTCATACGAAAAATGGGCGGTTTTTACCATGTTCGCTCTTTTGAGAAAGACGCTTATAACCGTTCTTTTAGCGAAATATCTCATTTGCCAACGCGAAACTTCACCAAATCCTCCTGTTGCTTAAACCGCAAGAAACGATTGAATATGATCCAGATCAGCGCCATCGACATCCCCTTTCGCCACGACAGCGCCGCGGTCGAAAATATAGAAATGATCGGCACAAGCAAACGCCAGTTCCACGTTATGTTCGACCAATATGATGCCAACCTGCTTTTCTTCGGCGATTTTCATAATCGCATCATGAATCAACGCAACGATCGAGGGCTGAATGCCTTCCATCGGTTCATCAAGCAGCAGCAGTTTCGGCCGGCCGGCCAACGCACGGGCAATGGCCAGCTGTTGCTGCTGTCCGCCGCTTAAATCCCCTCCTTTTCGCTGGCGCATCTCTTTTAAAATCGGGAACAGCGCGTACATTTCATCAAGGGTCGGCTGGGGACGGACTTTTTCGGCCTGCGCTTCCAGCCCGAGAAGAATATTTTCCTCCACCGTCAACGCAGAAAAAATTTCCCTCCCTTGCGGCACATAGCCGATCCCCGCTCGCGCCCGCCGCTCCGGCGGCCAGCGCGTGATATCTTCCCCCTCCCATTCGATGACGCCTGACATCGGGCGAATCAACCCGATGATCGTCTTCATCAACGTCGTTTTTCCAACCCCGTTTCTGCCCAACACCGCCGTCACCCGACCAAGAGGAACATTCATGTCAACATGATCGAGCACCACACTCCCGTCATAGCCAGCCGTTACATCCCGGAGGCGCAGCACGCGTTTTTCCCCCTTCCAAGGTACACATCGATCACTCGTTCGTTTTGCTGCACTTCATCCATCGATCCTTCGCACAATACTTTTCCTTCATGCATGACGGTCACTTGTTTGGAATAGCGGCGGACAAAGTCCATATCATGCTCGACAATAATGACCGCACAATGTTCGGCCATTTCATGGAGCCATTCCCCCGTGCGCTCCCGCTCCGCCGCACTCATGCCGGCGATCGGCTCATCCAATAGGAGGAGCTGCGGACGCTGAATGAGCTGCATGCCGATTTCCAACCACTGCTTTTGGCCATGAGACAGCGAGCCCGCTAAGCGATGACGTTCATCGAGCAATCCAATTTTCTCTAGCTGTGCTGCCATCATTTCTTTCTCTTCTCCAGTCAGCTTCGCCCGCAAAACGGAACGCAGACGCCGATCTTGTCGCATGGCTAACTCCATATTTTCCCACACCGTCAAAAACGGAAAAATGGAAGGGCTTTGAAACTTCCGGGCGATCCCTATTTGCACGATCTCATATTCCGGCCGTTGCGTGATGTCATGGGAAAAAAACAGCACCCGCCCGTCCGTCGCTCTCGTCCGCCCGCAAATGACATCGAGCAGCGTCGTTTTTCCAGCTCCGTTCGGACCGATCAAAAATCGCACTTCATGGGGGTAAACCACGAGATCGACGCCTTGCAAAGCGCGAAATCCATCGAAGTCAACGACGACGTCACGACACATCAACACGGGCTTCACATTCATGCCCCCTTTTTTCTTTGATGCGAACGGCAGCGAGCGATTCATAAATGCCCGCCAATCCCTTCGGAACAAACAGCACAACAACGACAAACAAGGCGCCTAACAAAAGCAGCCATAGATCTGGATAATTTTCGCTTAAAAAGCTTTTCGCCGTGTTCATGACGATCGCGCCCATAATCGCGCCCATGAGCGAGTGGCGTCCGCCGACAGCAGCCCACAGCACCATTTCGATTGAAGGAATAATCCCCATCATCTCCGGGGAAATGAGCCCGACTTGCAGGACAAACAATGCGCCTGCCACTCCGGCAAAGGCGGCTGACAAACTATACACAAACACTTTATAGACGGTCGGATTAAACCCTAAAAAACGAACCCGATTTTCAGCGTCGCGAATGGCAATGAGCACTTTTCCTAGCCGACCAGTCGTTAGACGGCGCGTCATAACGAAAATGAGGGCAAGAACAGCTGCTGTCAGCCAATACAACACAATTTGCGTAAGCGGCGATGATAACGAAAAGCCGAACACGGTCGAAAAATTGGTCAAGCCGTTCGTTCCACCCGTCCATTCTTGCTTGCCGATAAACAGCGTAACAAACACGACAACAACCGCCTGGGAAAGGAGAGAAAAATAGACGCCTTGAATCCGATTTTTAAACGTGAAATAGCTTAATAGCGCAGCGAGCAATGTAGGAAGAGCGATCGCGGCGGCGATGGCCACCATCGGATGCGCAAACGGCTTCCAAAACCACGGCAGTTCGCGCACGCCGCTCCATTCCATAAAATCAGGCAAATGCCCTCGCGAAGCTTCGAGCTTCAAATACATCGCCATGCAATAAGCGCCCAATCCGAAATACACCCCATGGCCAAGGCTCAAAATGCCGGTATGTCCCCAAATGAGAGAAATGCCGACCGCCACGATGGCAAAGCAAAGAAATTTGCCGAGCAAAGACAAGCGAAACTCAGTTAAATAAAATGGCGCAAGAAACAAAGCGGCGAAAAACAGCCAGTATCCCCAACGTTTGTTCACGATGCTCCCTCCCCTCAATCGAGCGACCGCGTCCTCAAGCGAAGAAGACCGGACGGTTTCCATTGCAAGAACGCAATAATGAGAACGAACACAATGACTTTAGCGATGGTGGCGCTTGTGGAATATTCGACGAACGTCGAAATCAAACCAATGCCAAACGCTCCCACCATCGTCCCAGCCAGTTTTCCCACTCCCCCTAAAATGACGACCATAAAAGCATCGACAATATAGTATGTGCCGATCGTCGGCCCGATTGGCCCAAGCAAGGTCAACGCGCATCCCGCCACCCCTGCCAATCCTGAACCGATCGCAAACGAGTAAGCATCGACCTTTGGCGTGGCAATGCCGAGACAGGCCGCCATCGGCCGGTTCATGGTGACAGCCTGAATGCGTCGGCCAGCTCGTGTTTTCGTTAAATACATATAAAGAAAGAAAACGATCACCAACACAAGACAGAGAATAAACAACCGTTTATACGGAAACACCGCTCCAAATAAGTGGATTCCTCCATCCAGCCAGCTTGGCGGCACAACCGCCACGTTGGGCGCCCCAAAGATGAGACGGGCCGTCTGTTGCAAAATCAAACTGATCCCCCATGTCGCCAACAAACTGTCCAGCGGGCGGTGGTACAAATGGCGGATCAAGCTTTTTTCCAACCCCCATCCAAGCAAGGCAGCGATGAGAAACGACGACGGAATGGCAATGACAAAGTACATCCCCGCTGATTGCGGCGCATGATGGGCAAAGATTTGTTGAATGACGTAGGTTGTATACGCGCCGACCATCATCAGTTCACCATGCGCCATATTGATGACGCCCATCAATCCAAAGGTGATCGCCAACCCAATGGCGATCAAAAGCAAAATCGAACCGACGCTCAGCCCGTTGAATAATTGGTCAATAAGCATCGCCGTCCCCCTTTCATGTCCGCTGGGCGAGAAGGAAGGACACGCCTTCCTCCCATGCAACTATTCACTTAATCCTTTCCCCCATGGGTAGCTTTTTAAATACGGATCCGGCTTCACCGGCTGACCGGAATTCCATAACTCTTTGAATTGTCCGTCGGCTTGGATTTCGCCGATGCGCACCGTTTTCCATAGATGTTGCGTTTCCCCGTCAATTTTCACCGTTCCTTCCGGCGCCTTGTATTCAAGGCCGGCCGCCGCTTTTTTCACTTGATCCACATCAAAGGAGCCGGCTTTTTTCACTGCTTCGGCCCATAAATGAACGGCTGTATACGCCGCTTCAATCGGGTCATCGGTCACGCGGTCTTGCCCGTACTTTTCTTTATACTTTTGAACAAATGCCTTATTCTCCGGTGTATCGGTCGTCTGAAAATAGTTCCACACAGCCAAATGACCGGCCAATACATCCGGCCCGATCCCGCGGATTTCTTCTTCTGCGATGCTGACGGACATCACCGTCACGTCTTTCGGTGTGATGCCAGCGTCTTTCAACTGTTTGAAAAAGGCAACATTGCTATCGCCGTTGAGTGTATTGAAGACGACAGCCGGTTTCACTTGTTTGATTTTGCTGATAATGGTGCTATAATCGGTATGGCCGAGCGGCGTATATTCTTCCCCGACCACTTGCCCACCTTCGGCCTTCAACTGGGCCTTGATGATTTTGTTCGCTGTCCGCGGAAAGACGTAATCCGATCCAAGCAAGAAAAACGTTTTGCCGCGGTTTTTCAAGAGCCAGCTGACCGCCGGAACGATTTGTTGATTCGTCGTCGCCCCAGTGTAAAAGATGTTCGGAGACGACTCCATCCCTTCGTATTGCACCGGATACCAAAGCAGCCCGTTGTTTTGCTCCACAACCGGAAGCATCGCCTTGCGGCTCGCCGATGTCCAACCGCCGAAAATGGCGGCCACTTGATCTTTTTGCAGCAATTTTTTCGCCTTTTCGGCAAATGTCGGCCAGTCGGACGCTCCATCTTCCACAATCGGTTCAATCTTCTTGCCGAGCAGCCCGCCCGATGCATTGATTTCCTCAATGGCCATTAACTCGGCATCGCGCAACGATACTTCACTGATGGCCATCGTTCCGCTTAACGAGTGAAGGATTCCTACTTTGACCACATCCCCTTCTTTGCCAGCCGAAGATGAATCATTTTGATTCTCGTTTTTGGCTTGATCCACTGCTGATGACGCCGCACATCCCCCAAGAGCAAAAACACTGACGCATAAAAGCAGCCATAATTTCCACATGAATGTTGGTTTCATTTGCACACCCTTCCCCCTATTCATTTCGAAAATCGATGAATTCCTATACCTCATTCATCTAAAAGAGCACATCCCTCCCTTGTTCCTCAAAAGTGATGAGTATTCTCCGTTTTGAGGATTTGTTCTTGATTCGCAGTATAAGGCCCATGTTTCACGGATTCAACAAAATTGTCATATTTTATTACACAATTTTGTTATATTTATTATCAATCATCTTCCGATCAATCAGCCAGGTTGAAAAACAAAAAATGCCCCAAAAAGGCGCATGTGCGCCTTTTTGGGGCATCTTTCATTTCGAAAGCGCCAAATCCGCTCCGATGACTCCGACAATTTGACCGTTATGATCCGTAATAGGAGCGGACACCGTGACGCAAAGATGTTTTGTCAATGCCGATACATACGGATCGGAAACATACACTGTCCCTCTACAAGCTTCCTGAAACCACGACCGGACTTTGGCGTTGACCAAGCCCGCCGGCGGATTGGAATAGACAAACGCCCCATCAAGACGATTCGACCAGACAGCCTCAATCTCTCCATTCTCAGATAAAAATCGGTCCAGCACGCGTCGGTGCATGGCCTCATCCATCTGTTCCAACGGAGCTGACTGAAGCAAAGCGGATAGTTTCTGAATCATGTTTTTCACGACCGCATCATCGACAGAAATCGTTTCTCTCATCCAATCACGCCCGACCGTTTGTTGCAGCTCCTCCGCTGTCTTTTGCAGCGCTTCATTAATGCGTAAAATCTGTTCGACGCTTTCATGCTGTTCGTTCATATCCGCCGTCACGTGCTCGACAAACCGTTGATTTTCCCGGCTCAATTGCACGATTTCTTCTAGAAGGCCGGTGATTTACACTAGGAACAGCTTCTTGAAACCGCTCTCCAAGTAAAAAAACTTGTAGCATCAGTCCCTAATTTCACGCGTTCACCCATCGATCAAGGCAAACAGCGGTTTTTCACCGGCCTTCTAGGAGAACGGCGATTTCTTTCACGCTGTCCGACTGCCCAGACGCTGACCGGACAGAAGAGGAGACGAGGTCCGTCATATCATTCAGCCGCCGCTGCAGCGAATGAAGGAATGACATAATCGCTTCCATTTCTTTCTCTTCGACATCGATTTGCTTTGTTTCTTCGCGAACGATATCGGTTGTCGCTGCGATTTCGCGTTGAATCAGAGACAAAATATCCTGTGTTTGTTGGACAGCTTCCGACGTTTGGTTCGCCAACATGCCGATTTCCCGCGCCACAACCGCAAACCCGCGCCCATGTTCTCCCGCACGAGCCGCCTCAATATTGGCATTGAGCGACAAAATTTTCGTTTTCTGTGAAATATCGCCGATCGCTGATATAATTTCATTGATGCGTCGCGAATGATGAACGAGATGGTCCATTTGTTTCAACAACGTTTCATGATGGGAGCGCAGTGTTCGAATTTCTTTTTGCAACGTCTCCAATGAATTCCATGAATGCAGCCAATGTTCGGAAAACTGCTGGCTGCTCGCATACATATCACGCGAAGATGCAGCGATTTCTCTAGCCGCCTCCTCGATTGTCCGCATTTTGTTCGCCACTTTTTCCGTATACTCCACCGTTTTCTCGCTGTGATCCATCAGCTCTGCCGCACTGTTCCGGCTTGAATCGGAAATGTCATTCAGCGAAAGCGCTGCTATCTTCATCTGTTCCATCACCGCTTTGAGCTGATCGACAGCCACGACAATTTGCCTTGCAATTTGTTGCGATCCTCCCTCAGTGTCCTCACGTCGAGGCTGATCCAGTTCGCACTTTGTTTTTCGTTCCCCACGTCTCGCAAAAATCAACAGGCGTCACTCCTTATGTCATTTTTTATTACATAATTATAATATAAAATATGACAAAAGGACATATAAAAATAAGACGCCCGTTCTTCTAAAAACGAGCGTCTTGCCTAGAAAAGGCTAGAGAACCATATTCAATAACAAAATGAAGACAAACGCCACCACCGAAATAATCGTCTCCATCGCTGTCCATGTCATGAGTGTTTCTTTTACCGTCATGCCGAAATACTCCTTGATCATCCAGAAGCCAGAATCGTTGACGTGCGACAAGATCAATGAACCCGCGCCGGTCGCCAAGACGAGCAGTTCCATATTCGTTCCCGGCATGGTAGCCGCGATGGGGGCAACGATGCCGGCAGCGGTCATCATTGAGACAGTCGCTGACCCCGTCGCTACACGGATGAGCGCCGCAATGCCCCATCCTAACAGGAGCGGAGAGAAGTGCGAGTGTTTCGCCACTTCCGCGATTTGTTCGCCGATGCCGGAATCAAGCAACACTTTGTTGAATGCGCCGCCCGCCCCGATGACAAGCAGAATGTTCGCGACCGGTCCGAGGCAGTCATTGGCGAATTGAAGCACCTTGTCCCGGTTGAATCCGCGGGCGTAACCCAAGCTAAAGAACGAATAAACCGTCGCAATCAAAAGCGCAACAATCGGGTCGCCGATAAAGCGCAGCACTTTCGCTGCTTCCGATTTTTGATCCAGCGTTACATTCGCAACCGAGGCAACCAACATCAAAATGACCGGAAGCAAAATCGTGAACAGCGTATTGCCAAAGCCAGGAAGCTCACGTGCTTCTTTATGCTGCACAAGCTGTTCGGCAATCTCCGTCGGCACTTTTTTGTACAGGCGCGAACCGATCCATTTGCCGTACAGCGGACCGGCAATAATGGCAGTCGGCAAGCCGACGATGATCGAGTAAAGGATCGTTTTTCCGACATCCGCCTTAAAAATGCCGACTGCCGCCATCGCCGCCGGGTGCGGAGGGACAAGCCCATGCACGACGGACAAACCAGCGACAAGCGGAATACCGATCGTGACCAGTGAAATGCCCGTTTCCATCGCAATCGTAAAGACAAGCGGAATAAGCAAGACAAACCCGACTTGGAAAAAGACCGGAATCCCGACTAAAAAGGCGACGACCATCATCGCCCAATGGACGCGTTTTTGGCCGAAGCGGTCGATCAACGTTTTCGCAATGCGCTCAGCGCCGCCTGATTCGGCCATCATTTTGCCGAGCATTGTCCCAAGCGCCAAGACAATCGCTAAAAAGCCGAGCGTATTGCCAAGCCCCGCCTTGATCGAATCAATGATGCCCGGCGTTTCCGGAGACGGCGCGATAAGCGGCATGCCCATCGCCAGTCCGACGCCGACAGACACTAAAATGAGTGCGACAAACGGATGCATTTTCGCCATAGTAATGAGCAATAATAACACGATAATAGCAGCAACAACAATGGCGATTCCCATCACAAGCTCCTCCTTTATCTTTGAGATAAATCGATTTAGTGAACAAAGCAAACGTTTTCAGTTCTTTGAAGGCAAGAGCTAAATCGATTTAGCGCCCGATCATAGCTAGCTAAATCGATTTAGTTTTCCTCCCTTTACCCACTCCGCCGCTGAAACGCGGCGATGATGTCAAACTCCGCTTTCAGCCGCTCATACAAGCGGGCATACAAGTCAAACAGTTCAGCGTAAATGAGCGTATGTTCTTCCTTCGGTTCATGACGGGCTGTCGTGTCGATCCACGTTTTTACCGTTTCCAGCGATGGCAGCTCGCCTAATGCGTAAAGCGCCACCGCAGCCGCCCCCAACGCCGACGCCTCGTGCGTCTGCGGCACGATGAGCGGTTTGCCGAGCATATCAGAAAGCATTTGCCGCCAAAACGGCGATTTGGCGAATCCGCCCGAGACGCGGATTTCCGTCATCGGCCCGGTGACGTCGCGAATGGCTAAAGCGACCGAGAGAATGCTGAAGCAGACGCCTTCCATGACAGCGCGGATGAAATGCTCGCGCTTATGATGAAGGCCAAGGCCGAAAAACGTCCCGCGCGCGTTCGCATTCCAGTACGGCGCCCGCTCACCCGACAAAAACGGCAAAAACACAAGCCCTTCCGCCCCCGGCGGGACGCGTTCCGCGTATTTCGTCAACAAGTCATACGGATCCATGCCGAGCTTTTTCGCCACTTCCCGCTCGTGGGCGCCGAACTCGTCGCGCAGCCAGCGAAGCAAAATGCCGCCGTTGTTCGTCGGTCCGCCGACGACCCAATAGCCGGGCGTCAACGCATAACAAAACGTCCGCCCTTTTTCGTCCGTCGTCGGAGCCGCGGCAATCGTCCGCACCGCCCCGCTCGTTCCGATCGTGATGGCCGCTTCACCTGGGAGCACCGCCCCGACGCCGACATTGGCGAGCACGCCGTCGCTTGCTCCGACGACAACAGGCACATCTGAAGCGACTCCCATTTTTTCCGCCCATTCTCTTTTCATGCCAGTCATAATATGCGTGGCAGGAACGAGCCGCGGTAGCTGGTCGCGGCGAATGCCGACAAGCGCAAGCGCCTCCTCGTCCCAATCGAGCGTGTCCAACCGAAATAAGCCCGTCGCCGATGCCATGGAATGGTCGGCGACATAGTCGCCGTACAGACGGTGCAACACATAATCTTTTACTGACACAAACCGCCGTGCTTGCTGAAATACGTCCGTCTGCTCTTCCTTGAGCCAAAGCAATTTCGATAGCGGCGACATCGGATGGATGGGCGTCCCCGTCCGCCGGTAAATGGCAAGCCCGTTTTGCTCTTTCAACAGCCGCTCCGTTTGCGCAACGCTTCGGTTGTCCGCCCAAATGAGGAGACGGGTGAGCGGCCGGCCCGACTCGTCAAGCGCCATAATTGAGTGCATCGCCGCACTCAAACCCATCGCTTTCACCTGTTCTGGGCGGATGCCGTGGCGGATCGTCACCGCCCCGACCGCTTGAACGACCGCCGCGAACAGTTCATCGGGATCCTGCTCGGCAAACCCCGGATGCGGCTGGATGATCGGATAGTCGACGGCGTGAGAAGCCAGCACCTTCCCCTGTCCGTCAAACACAACCGCTTTCGTGCTTGTCGTTCCAATATCAATCCCAATGACGACGTCCTCATGAATCGCCATCGTTTCTCCTCCCTTCTTCATTCCTTCCCCCGCCTGATCGATGTCCGTTCCATCAATGTCGGGGAGAAACGAAATACGCGCGGACCGTCGGCTTTTTTCACTTTCATTTGTTCAAACACGCGCTCAGCTGCTTTTTTCCCCATCGCAAACGTCGGCTGGGCGATCGTTGTCAGCGCCGGCGTGTAAATATCGGCAAACGGCACATCATCGATGTTGATGATCGCCACCTCATCCGGCACACGAACCCCTGCGTCTTTCACAAACCGCAAAACCCCCATCAGCGTCAAGTCGTTGATCGCAAACAAGGCATTAGGCCGCCTCGGTTCGGCAAATCGCTGTTTCAACACTTCCGGCAGCGCGTCCGGATCAGCGGCGATGATGTTCCCATCTTCAACGTCCAGCCCTCTTTTGCGCATAGCCGCCCGAAACCCTTCCAACCGCTCCATCCGCGGCACGTTGTAAGAGACAAGCGGCGGGGTGACAATCGCAATCCGATCGCGTCCCTGGGAAGCGAAATACTGAACCGCCATTTCCGCTGCACCTGCATTATCAAGCAGCACGCTGTCTGCCTCCACTCCCGGCACCATCCGGTCGACAAACACAAGCGGAAACCGTTCCTCGACAAGACGGCGATAGACGTCCTCGTTCTTCCCTGTTGGAAACACGATCAACCCGTCCACTTGCTTCGCCAGCAGCGTATCAACATATGTTTTTTCCTTATCCGGATCATCGCCGGAATTGCAGACGATCACTTGAAACCCGCGCTTTTGGCATTCCTCTTCAATGGCGTGCAGCACTTGCGTTGTCATCATATGAAGCATATTAAAAACAATCACGCCAATGGTCGCTGTCGTCTTTTGCTTCAAACTGCGGGCGATGATGTTCGGCTGATACCCAAGCTCTTCAATCGCCTCGGCGATGCGTTTTCTCGTCTCCTCGCTCATATACTCATAGCGCTTATTTAAGTATTGCGACACGGTGCTTTTCGAAACGTTGGCCAATTTCGCAACATCGGCCATCGTTACTTTTTTCAAAAGGGATCCCTCTCTCGCACTAAATCGATTTAGTTCAAAAACGTTTTCATAAACCGGTTTAGCTTTATTATAAACCAAATGAAAGCGGTTTACAATAGTTTTTGATGAAAATCCTAAAAATCACTGAACGGTATGCGGCCGTGACAGCTTGCCAATCGAGTGATGCCATTCCGCCCGAATGGATCGCGCCAAACGGCTTCGTAGAATCAGCGATATAACCTTAAACAGTAGAGGATTTTTTAAGAGCTGGCAAGCCTTTTTTATGCCATGAAGCTCTGCACTTTTCGTTGCAGAACTCTGTACTTTCATTTTGCACTAAACAATAAATTGATTCATTTTTATGAACAAATACCTATTTTTGATATGGTAATAAAGTTCCTTTTTTTAATTTTAATTTCCAATAAAATTTTAATTGTAAATATATAGGTTCTTCACCAAAAGTTGCACTTGACTTTTTCTGAACATCCCCTATTTACACTTGTGCTGAAAAATCAGTAAATGGATGATTTTTGCACATCTTTGTACAGGAAACCGCATTGCTTGTCAAGTACATGTTGTGGTGATGAACCAATATATAGTTGGTTTACCATAACATGTTCTTGTTGAACGATTGAGAATGAAGGGGAATGAAAAAGCTGGTAAACTGGATTCTTTTTGAATTAAAGTGTTGGGTTTGATTTGACTTATCTTTATTAAAACGACAAGAACAAAAAATTTATAATGAAAATAGTGAGTACGTAGGGACTCTTGGTATTGAACCTGTGCTCTCGGCAGGATCAAATGACAAAATGATATCAGCTTTAGCTTCATATAAAATCGGTACAGGGAATAGTACTTGGAAGATTTATTGGTATTCTGGAACTGTCAATTATCATTTTTATGTGGATATTAATATTAGTAGTACTGGGTTAGCCACAATAACGCGAGCTTATAATGGGTGGTATTTTATAACTCCGCCTTACACTGTTAAAAAAGATTGGGTCTCTATTCTTAGAAAAACAGAAACATATACTTTACCGGCCGAAGCTAGATATCATCTAACCCTTAATAGCATTTGGGGTGGAGAATGGACGATTTATTTATATGCTCGTGTGAAGAATCACACATTGTATACCGGTACCAATTAGAGAAAAGGAGAATGGGACATGCTGACTACCATGACGTCTATTTTCGGCTACCTTTTTATAGGTATCGTTATTTTAGCTGTTTTTATGGTTGTGAAATTCATAAGAAAACGGTAAAAAATTAGAAGACTGATGATAAAAGAAAAACGCCGTTCATAAGTCGAAACCGTTCATAAGTCGAAAAAGTGCCCAAAACACGGCGTTTCCAAAAAACCTCCCCTGAGAACGAAACGTCCGAAGGCTTTAACGAGACGGCCGCCGCCCTTTATGAAGAATTTGACGCCATTGCGGGCGGCGACGTTCGCTCCAGTCAGAGAGCATCCAACTTACTTCTTCACCTTCTCAATCGTCTCGACCGGCAGCCCGGTCAGTTCGTGAATCGTGTCGACATCGTACCCTTTCGCCAGCATTCTCTTCACCACGTCGAGCTTCCCTTCCTCGATTCCTTGTTGGCGTCCTTGCTTCATCCCCTGTTCGATTCCTTGTTGGATTCCTTTTTCCAGCCCCCGCTGTTCGTATGAGACGATGAGCTCCATCACACGTTTTGCTTCCTTCGTTTCCATTTGGCTCACCTCGTGTCGCCGTTTTGCTTCCTCCTCTTCGGATAGCCGCAAATACGTCTCGAAAAAACCGAACAACAGCCGCTGTTTCGCTTCATCCAGCTCGAGACGGACGAGCATGCGCAAAAATTCCTTTTTCACGTCGACTTTCTCCTCTTCATTATACCCCATTTTGCTTAACAAGGCAGCGGCGACGGGATTGTCCTGGCGGATGTACGCGCGCCACGGCAGTTTGCATAGCTCCACCGTTAAAAAGCGGAAGTCGAGAACGGTCAAAAACGGAAACTGGATGACCAATGAGGAAGGTTCGTCGTATTGTTCATCATAGCTGAAAATGGCGATCGGGAGAATGCGGCGGCGGTATTTTTGAAACAAGCGGCTGAAGTAGAGGAACATTCGCTCGGGGAAGGTCCGCTGGGTGTAGCTTTGATGCTCGACATGGACAATGACGAGCCCGTCTTCCCCTTTCACCTTTGTTTCGACCAACAAGTCGACGCGATGCTTTTCCCCAGCCGTCACATCGGTGAACAATTCTTCGGAGAGGAAAGAGAGATGGTGAACATCGATGTGCTCGTACACGTGAGGAAAGAAAAGAAGCAAAAACTCTTCGAAAAACGTCGACAGCAGCTCTTTGAACAACCGGTCATGATCGACGCGCTGTTTGGCCACATTTTCCCTCCCTGCATTGTCGGATTCACCGTACTGTATTCGCTCTTCGCGTCCAAATTCCTCCTTATCCCTCCCACGTTTTTTGGGCATGCGCCATTTCGCATTTGCTCTTTTCCTATGTCGAGCGGTAAAACAAGCTGAACTCAGCGGCGGCTCAGCTGTGGCGGGAAATAGTTTCAGTTCCTCATAGGTACGATAAAAACTCGCAGAATATGAAAAGCGCGCCGTCATGAATGAAGGTTTCAATCCCTCATAGGTACGATAAAAACCAACGTCGCAAAAGAAGCCAAAAGTGGCTGTAAATTGTTTCAATCCCTCATAGGTACGATAAAAACTCATTGTCATGACTGAATATCACGATATCGTCATCTTTGTTTCAATCCCTCATAGGTACGATAAAAACGGGCAAGGTTGTCGATTTCTTGACGTTCAGATGGGTTTCAATCCCTCATAGGTACGATAAAAACGGAAATGCCGTACGAAAGCAAATAGAAAAAAGTAGTTTCAATCCCTCATAGGTACGATAAAAACCAAATTCCATTTGATCACACAGTTGGCACTGAAATTGTTTCAATCCCTCATAGGTACGATAAAAACGTTAGCAACATCTGCAATCAAAAGCGGAAAAGCTAAGTTTCAATCCCTCATAGGTACGATAAAAACTCGTTACCCTCGTCACATTGTCATGACTTTCGTTTGTTTCAATCCCTCATAGGTACGATAAAAACAAAGTTGGACACATGATGCTCCGGACGTCCCTTTAGTTTCAATCCCTCATAGGTACGATAAAAACGATTCCGAGCGAGCAAATTATCCCGTTCTGGAAAGAGTTTCAATCCCTCATACGATAAAAACAGTTCGAAGCGACCGGACTTTCTTTCCGGTCGTCTGGGTTTCAATCCCTCATAGGTACGATAAAAACCACCATCACCGAAAGACCAACGCTAGCCAACGAAGAAAGTTTCAATCCCTCATAGGTACGATAAAAACGCAAACGCAACCGAAAGGTGGCGTGGCGGTACGTTGTTTCAATCCCTCATAGGTACGATAAAAACCGGCGTTTTCGAGGTGCTGCATTACGCCGAATTTTTGTTTCAATCCCTCATAGGTACGATAAAAACTGATTCGTTATGTAGACAATGTGATGAAATTTGAAGTTTCAATCCCTCATAGGTACGATAAAAACGAATCCTAAAATTCAGCCGGTCCAAAATTACCACTTGAGTTTCAATCCCTCATAGGTACGATAAAAACTGTCGTGACGCGAAATTGCCGAATGTTTGTCGTTTCAGTTTCAATCCCTCATAGGTACGATAAAAACGACCTTGGTCTGGAACATGATTTTTTGCACGATGAAGTTTCAATCCCTCATAGGTACGATAAAAACTTGTCTGCAATTCGGAATGCCTTGACTTGCTCTTCTGTGTTTCAATCCCTCATAGGTACGATAAAAACCTGCCGAATGTCTTTATCAAGGAGCATTTAGACCGATTAGTTTCAATCCCTCATAGGTACGATAAAAACGAGATGAGCGAATTAATATTCGTTTGCGATCGGACGGTTTCAATCCCTCATAGGTACGATAAAAACTGTCTCGATTTCAAAGGCTTCCTCGAACCACACCCAGGTTTCAATCCCTCATAGGTACGATAAAAACTAGAAATTGTAACATTTTTCAAGTTGGCGTTCAAAGGTTTCAATCCCTCATAGGTACGATAAAAACAATAAAAATCTCCATATTTTAAGCTGTCTTTAGCGTGTTTCAATCCCTCATAGGTACGATAAAAACCAGCTGTGTTCCTTCATGGGCTCGAACCGTTTTTTGAGTTTCAATCCCTCATAGGTACGATAAAAACTCGTATTGGTCACTTGTCAACGCCTCTACGGTAAAAAGTTTCAATCCCTCATAGGTACGATAAAAACGGTGTATTTTGTCGCCGAAAAAGGAAAAAGAAAAACGAGTTTCAATCCCTCATAGGTACGATAAAAACCACAAGGCTTTTCATAATAGAATCCTCTCCTTTATGTTTCAATCCCTCATAGGTACGATAAAAACCTACAATTGATTCTGAACATAAAACTTAACGAAATTAGTTTCAATCCCTCATAGGTACGATAAAAACGACTGCGTCAAAATCGTGGACATCCAGTTTTACGTAGTTTCAATCCCTCATAGGTACGATAAAAACTTGTCGACGGATTTGGTTTCTCATTTGAGTAAAAGGGTTTCAATCCCTCATAGGTACGATAAAAACGACTGCGTCAAAATCGTGGACATCCAGTTTTACGTAGTTTCAATCCCTCATAGGTACGATAAAAACGAAAAAGCGAAAGAAGCATATGAGAAGCATAAGAGGTTTCAATCCCTCATAGGTACGATAAAAACCAAAACCATGCGCATAAAATCAAGCTTTTCCCCTTTTGGCTGTTTTCAGAATAGCACGTTTCAAAAATTCTGTCAATACGGTCTAGCTGCGTTGGCTGTAGGAGTTTGACGCGAAAAGACATTGTCGTCGATCCCCCGGGATTTTTGCACGATTGGGGGTCGACGACAGCTTGCCCCCTGTTTTCATCCGCCAATCGGAAACAGCAGGCGGGCCGCATATACTGTGCCTGTCACGGTAATGGCGCTCAACAAGGTCGACACCAGCACTGCCTGGGCGGCGTAATCGGGGTGGCAGTCATACTCGAGCGCGTACAGCGCCGTATTGCGTGAACATGGATACGAACTGGCAATCAGCAACGCTTGAGCCGTCACGCCATCCATTCCTAATAGAAAGATCAAAGACGCAGCCAACAGCGGCGACACCATCAGGCGCCCAAGCACACTCACATACACAAGCGGCGGCAAGGCAGTAAACCGGGCGTAGGCGATTTGCGCTCCCAACGTAAAGAGAGCGATGGCTAAAAACGCATCGGCGACCCGCTGAAGCGGCGCCCATAGAAATGATGGGATGGAGATGTGAAGCCATCGACAGACCACACCGAGCAACAGCGCGTGAAGGACGGGATTTTTCCATATCTCCGCAGTCCATTTCTCCCTTTTTCCATTCCCGGATACGAACTGATATACCCCATATGTATTCGTCAAGAAATTTTGAAAGATCGTCACCATAATTTGAATCGTCGCCCCGAGCGGATGTTGATGAAATACAAGCTGACTGACCGGGATGCCGAAATTACCTGAGTTGTTCAACACAATGGTGTTTTGAAATACGGCTGACAAACTCCGTTCTAATTTGAACAACTTGGCCATCATCATACTCAAAACGATCAGTCCGCTGTTTTGCAACAAGAGAAATTCTAAGATGGCCGCCAACACCTTTCCATTCAACTCACTGTCATACACGTTGATGAATGCGACTGCCGGCAACAGGACGTACATGTTCAATTTGGATAACGTATTGAGGTCAAGATGAAAGAAGCGGTGAAGCCCTGCCCCCAAGCCGACAATCAATAACATCGGAACCATCACTTGCAATAAAATGCCGCTAAAAACAGCCAAGACGCTCTCCTCTCTTTCTTTATCCATATAATGCATGTTTCATTTTTGAAAATCCATATCTACATTTTCTTCTTGTAAACTCGTTCCGGCCGCCCAACGGATCCATAGGCAATATCGGCCGTCACCTGGCCGACAGAGACGAGATACTCCAAGTAACGACGAGCCGTCGTGCGGCTCGTGCCGATTTGCCGCCCCACTTCTTCAGCGGTGATGCCTTCCGGGCACTGTCTCACAACCGCCAACACTTTTTCTAAGGTCAACGGCTGAATGCCTTTAGGCAACATGGGCTGTTCCTTAACGGACACTTCTCTTCCCATTAAGGCATCAACCTCTTCTTGGCCAATCCACTCTTTCTCTTTCACCCACCGTTGCATTTTGTCATAGTACTCTTTATATCGATGCAATGTGTCGACGAATCGGTCGAACATAATCGGCTTGATAATGTAATCAAACACTCCGCCATGCAGCGCTTGCTTCAGCGCCTCCACTTCCCGTGCTGCGGTGATCATAATAATATCGATATCGGAAAAACGCTCTCGCACCCATTTCAAAAACGAAAGGCCGTTCATATTGGGAAAATAGACGTCAAGTAACAACATGTCTGGCCGCAATACCTCCGTCAATTCCCTTGCCTCTTCAGCGTTCGTGGCGATGCCGACCACTTCATAACCACTCACTTTCTCGACAAAGCGCCGATTAATTTCCGCAATGCGGCGGTCGTCTTCAATAATGAGTACACGAATCATCCCTCTGCTTCCCTCCGAGATATTGTGATGCATAGACCCGCGCTTTCTTTCAGCATAGATGGGCGCGGTTCAGCCTTTTCGGAATCATGACGGTAAACACCGTCCCCTCTTCCTGTTTCGACTGGCAGGTGATTTGCCCGCCAAGCATCGCGAGCGCTCGGTTCACTAGATCAAGCCCATACCCCCGCCCTCCGGCAGCCTTCGTTGAAAAACCGCGCTCGTAGATCCGTTCCGCTACAGCTGGGTCAATGCCTAATCCGTTATCCTCAACCTCAATAATTAAATCATCGCCAAGATCAGTCAAAAAAACGGCCACCCGTTTCTCTTTCTTTCCGTTATGGAGAACGGCTTCCATGGCGTTATCTACTACATTTCCAATAATGGTTACTAGATGGTCCCGGTCCATCCATGGCGGCACATCACGGAAACTGCTTTCCCGATCAATCTCAAACACAATTTTCAGCTCGTTGGCGCGATTGAACTTGCCGATCAGCAGCCCGCCGATGATCGGATCGGGAATTTCCTTCATCACAAACCGAACGATGTTTTGTTGCAAGTCGGTCTCTTTTGCGATCAGTTCAAGCGCTTCCTCATATGATTCTAGTTGAATCAGGCCAGAGATCAAATACAGCTTGTTGGAAAATTCGTGCGTTTGCGCGCGCAAGGCATCGGCATAACTGCGAAGCTGCGATAACTCTTTGGTCAAGCGATACAATTCCGATTTGTTTCGAAACGTCGACACCGCTCCGATCACGCGGCCCGTTTTATCTTTAATCGGAATGCGATTTGCAATGACCGTTTCTTCACCTAACGCCATTTCATCGTCAAATTCCGCCTGCCCCGTCCGAATGACTTCAGGCAGTCTCGAGTGGGGAATAAGCTGCAAGATCGGCATTCCCAGCACATCGCGTTCGTTCTCATACCCAAGCAGCTTCAGTGCCGTTCGGTTGACCATTGTAATCGTTCCCTCTTGATTGATGGCCACAATTCCTTCGCGAATCGCCTCTAAAATCGCTTGCTTTTCTTGGTAGAGCAAACCGATTTCTTCCGGTTCAAGGCCATGAATCGATTTCTTCACCGCCTTGGCGATCGCCACGGCCCCCACCGCTCCGAGCAAAAGGGCAAGAACAGAGAAGAGAAAAATCTTCAGGCTATATGACCACACCGTTTGTCGAATATCCTCTAGCAAAAAACCGACCGAAACAATGCCGATCATATGTCCGTTTTCATCCAAAACCGGCGCTTTTCCGCGGATCGCTGGACCGAGTGAACCAACCGCCTCCGAAATAATGGCCTTGCCTTTGAGCACCTCGCCGTTGTCGCCCCCGACCATCGGCTTGCCGATCCGGTCCGGCAGCGGGTGAGCATAGCGGATTCCTTGGCGGTTGCCGATGACGACGTATTCCGCCCCTGTCTTTCGGCGAATATATTCGGCAAACGGCTGCAAGCGCACGGACGGATCGGGGTCGCGGAACGCCTCGCGCACAAGCGGCGTGGACGCGACGGTTTCCGCCACGTTCAGCGCCCGCATGCCGATTTGTTGTTTGAGCGTCTCAGCAAACATATGTTGGAATAAAAACGTAAGAAACACGATGACAAACAAAAGCAGCGAACAAATGATCATCATCAATCTTGTTTGCAATTTCATCGTGCTGTCCCCCAAACGAAAAAATGAAAAGAAAGACCATCCTCCAACTATTTAAGGAAGAAAGCCTTTCTTTCTATTATTACATATCTTCATTGACAATGACGGTTTTTCCTCGTAATTTCATGAAAAACGGCACGGCAATCCACAACAAGGCGATGACCAACAAGACGAGCGAAATCGGCTTTTCAACGAACACGAGATAGTCCCCGTTGGATGCCGTCAACGCCCGGCGCATGTTGTTTTCAATCATTGGCCCCAGCACAAGCCCCAATACAAGAGGCGCAAGCGGGTAGTCGTGTTCCGCCAGCCAATAGCCGAGCAGTCCAAACGCCAACAATAGAAACACGTCAAACGTCGTCACTTGCACCGCATACACACCGAATATAGAAATGGCGATAATCAGCGGCAACAAATACTTCGTCGGTGTTTGGATGATTTTCGCAAATAGTTTCACAAGCGGCATGTTGAGAATTAACAACATCACATTTCCGATAAACATGCTCGCAATCAATCCCCAGGCGACAGCCGGATGTTCATCAAACAATAGCGGACCTGGCTGGACGTTGTACATAATGAGCGCTCCCATCAAAATGGCCGTCGTCCCAGACCCTGGAATCCCGAGCGTCAACAGCGGAATCATGGCGCCTCCAGACGCGCCGTTGTTCGCTGACTCGGGCGCCGCGACGCCGGCGATCGTCCCTTGTCCAAATTTTTCTGGATGTTTGCTGATTTTCTTTTCAAGAATATAAGAGAAAAACGAGGCCAACGTCGCTCCGGCTCCCGGCAGCACGCCGATGAAAAACCCAAGCAGCGACCCACGGGCGATCGGGCCGGCGCTTTCTTTCAAGTCCGATTTGGTCGGCAAGATGCGCCCGATTTTGGCAATGTCCCCGTCGTTCATCTCATTATGGAGAATGGACTTGAATACTTCCCCTAACGCAAACAACCCGACCGCTACGGTTAAAAACTCCAGCCCCCCGTACAAATAGGAAATGTTGTACGTGAAGCGTGCGACGCCAGAGACATTGTCCAGCCCGATCGTGGAAAGAAGCAGGCCAAAGACGGTCATGATCCATGCTTTCGTCATCGACTTGCCGGCAAGGCCGCTCACCGCGGCAAGCCCCAGCAGCATGAGCGAAAAATACTCGGCCGGACCGAACTTCAAGGCGACATTGGACAGCGGCTCCGCTAATAATACAAGGCCGATGAGCGACACAATCCCGGCGACAAACGAGCCGATCGCCGCAATCGCCAGCGCCGCCCCAGCCCGGCCTTGACGCGCCATTTGATAGCCGTCCAGCGTCGTGACAACAGACGATGATTCCCCGGGCGTGTTTAACAAAATTGACGTCGTCGACCCGCCGTACATCGCTCCGTAATAGACGCCTGCCAACAAAATGATCGAACTGGCGGCCGCCTGCTCGGGACTCAAGCCCGCTGTCATCGACGCCGTCACCGGAATGAGCAGCGCCACCCCGCTCATCGGCCCAATCCCAGGAAGCACGCCGACCGCCGTGCCGATCAACACCCCGATAAACGCAAACAACAAGTTATGCGGCTGAAGCGCCGTTTGAAACCCCTCAAGCAAAAACGATAGTGTGTCCATGATGCCCCTCCTTTCATTGGAACCAAATCGGCCAGCTCGGCAATGTTCCTTGCAGCAGTTTCACATAAAGGCCATATACGCCGAGGGAAAAGCTAGCCGCAAGGGCGATCGATTTCCACAGCGCCCCTTTTTCCATCGTTTGAAACCCAATCACAAGAAACAGAAACGTCGTGATCACATATCCAACCATTTCAAGCAGCCCCGCATAGAAAATGGCGGCGATGAAAATAACAAGAAACTTTTTATATTGCCTAGCCTGTTTCTCGCTTGTTGCCTCTGAATAACGTCTCGTCTCCAACAACAGTTTGATGCTTAAGAAAACCAACACAAGTCCAAGCAAAAACGGAAACACATTCGGCCCGACAGCGCTGCCGTAGGCGCTTTTCGATATGCGCAAACTTTCCACCATAAACAAAGCGCCCAAAGCCAAAAACGCCACCGCCGCGATACGGTCAGCCGTTTTGTTCATCGCTTTCCCTCCCGCTTTTGGAAAAAGGGGAAGAATACTCTTCCCCCTCGAGTTATTTATGCATCCCAAGCGACTTCAGCAGGTCGCCGACTTGCTGCTCTTGCTCTTGTAAAAATTTCGTAAACTCTTCGGAATTGCGGTACTCTGCTTCCCAACCTTGTTTTTGCAGCTCTTCTTTCCATTTTTCATGCTCAGACAGTTTTTTCAATGTCTCTTCCCAAAACGCTTTTGCTTCCGAAGACATTTCCTTCGGCCCGAACACGCCGCGCCAAATCGTAAACTCGGCATCAACGCCAAGCTCTTTCATCGTCGGCATGTCTTTCAGCACTCCGCCGAGGCGTTCCGGAGCGGAAACCGCCAGCACCCGCACTTTGCCGGCTTTCAAATATTCGCCAACCGAAGACGCATCCGTCGCAATCACATCCGCATTGCCGCCAAGCAGCGCCGCCATCGCTTCTCCGCCGCCATCGTACGAAACGTACTTAACTGATTTTGGATCGATGCCGGATTTGTAAATCGGCAAAATCGCCACTAAGTGGTCCATCGACCCTGGCGCCGACCCTCCGGCAATGGTGACGGATTTCGGATTTTGCTTAATGGCGTTCAGCAAGTCGGTCAACGTTTGAAACTTCGAATCCGCTTTAACGACAATCGCGCCAAAGTCTTTTGTCAACTGGGCGAGTGGGGTTGTGTCTTTGTAGCCGAACGGGCTGTTCCCTTCTTTTTTCAGGTTGTTGATGATAATCGGCGGCGAGTTGACAAACAACTTATAATCGTTTTTGACATCCTGGGTGGCGTACTCAGCCATAAAAACCGCCCCACCGCCGCCCGGTTTGTTTTCGACCGTCATCGTTTGTTTGACGAGCCCCGTCTCATCGAGCACTTTCACAATGGCGCGGGCCGTTAAATCCCAACCGCCGCCCGCCCCAGACGGAGCAACAATCGTAATCGGCTTCGTCGGATAGTTTGAGGCCGATGAGCCAGAGTTCGAACCGGATGATTTCGACCCTGCCGATTCATTGCCCCCACAGGCCGCCAAAGCCAGTGTCATCATCCCTGCGGCGAGCAATCCCCACCATTTCGTTTTCTTCATTTCTCCCTTGCCCCCTTGTTTTTGATAACGTTTTCAATCACAACCTTACCATGCTGTGGGATGAGTGTGAAGTTTTTGAAAATAAAATGAATTTTGTGCATTTTGTTCATGGACATATAGCCGACATGATCTCATATGGCCAAGACGCCTAGCGGAACGCCGGAGCCCCATAACAAAAAAAGGCCGCCTGCCTTTCAAGGCCGACGGTGCATAAAACGTTGGCACGGTACATACTTTCTGATTTTTGTTCCTCCTCTTTCATGTGACCGGACGATCATCCGTTTTCTACAATCGATCACTTACGAATCAGTGATTTCATCTGCCTCTTTTGCCGCCGCCAACTGTCCTCGTTAAATGGCCGCCTTTTGTATTGGATTCCATTACTCTTCAAGCAATTCCCAAACATCTTCCTCTGGAAGATCCACCAACCGGGCAATGTCTTCCACCGTCATTCCTTTGCGCGCCATGTTGCGGATCAGTTGTTTCATTCCTTGTTTCATTCCTTGTTTCATTCCTTGCTTCATTCCTTGCTGGATTCCTTGTTGAATCCCGCGTTTTATTCCTTCTTCCAATCCCTCTTTCCTTCCCTTTTGCTCATAGGAAATGATCAGCTCCAACACTTTTTCTCTTTCTTTCGTTTCCATCGCCTTCACCTCTCTTTGCAGTTGTTGCTCTTCCTCCTCCGACAGCTTCACATATGTTTCAAAAAAGCCCAACAAGAGCCGCTGCCTCGCCTCATCCAGCTCCAATCGAACCAACATGCGCAAACACTCTTTTTTCAACTCGACTTTCTCACTTTCAGTATACCCCATTTTGCCAAGGAGGGCAGCCGCGATCGGATTGTCATGCCGGATGTAGTCTCTCCAATGTTTCTTGCGCAGCTCTACGGGGAAAAAGCGAAACTGCAGCACGTCGCCAAAGGGAAACGCGATTGAGAACACGGATGGTTCCTCGCGAAGGGCATCATGGCTGAAGACAGCGATCGGAACGTTCTCCACATGAACGATGATCAGCCCATTTTCCCCTTTCAGCTTCGTCTCGACCAATAGATCGACGCGGTATTTTTCACCTGCCGTGACATCAGTGAACAGTTCTTCGGACAGGAAGGACAAATGGCGGAAATCAATGTGTTCGTGCATGTCGGGGAAAAAGAGGAGAAGAAACTCTTCGAAGAACGTTTGAATCAGCTCTTTGAACAATCGGTCATGATCAATGGCCATTTGATCACCTCTCTTTGAACGTGTTCCAGTATATCCATTCGCAAGTACAGACGGAAACTCCTGCATCGGAGAGGGAAAATGTTGTACGGTACTGTAGTGTTTCAGTCCTCTACAGATACGATAAAAATGTATTCCTGTACCACGTGATTTAACTGTTGAACAGATGTGTGTTTCAATCCCTCATAGGTACGATAAAAACTAATGTTTTTCATTTTATTCGTTTGAATGAAAAATAGTTTCAATCCCTCATAGGTACGATAAAAACTCATACGTTACAAAGCTACTGTATTTATATGGGTTATACGGTTTCAATCCCTCATAGGTACGATAAAAACGTTGCGGCAACTAATGCTTTTTGCCACAGTTCCAAGAGTTTCAATCCCTTATAGGTACGATAAAAACTCGAAATACATGGGAGAGCGATATTACGGCGTAAACGTTTCAATCCCTCATAGGTACGATAAAAACACAACCCGCTCGTTGTTCGTTGTCTTGTCTTTTGGTGAAGTTTCAATCCCTCATAGGTACGATAAAAACCCTCTATCCCGCCGCCGCGTCGGGGATGACGCGGTTGTTTCAATCCCTCATAGGTACGATAAAAACGATTCGATTCGCTCTCTGGTTGAGAAATATGGAAACGTTTCAATCCCTCATAGGTACGATAAAAACCATAGCGCCTTTGTCATTTCTTTCTAACCATTCGATGGTTTCAATCCCTCATAGGTACGATAAAAACTGGCGAAATGTAATTACTGAATTACAACAAATTGCACAAGTTTCAATCCCTCATAGGTACGATAAAAACTAAGCTGAACGTTAATAGTTTATCGGCGATTAGCGCGTTTCAATCCCTCATAGGTACGATAAAAACAAACTCGGGAGGGATCGAGAAGACGGGAACAAAACTGTTTCAATCCCTCATAGGTACGATAAAAACTTAATATGAATGAAGTAAAAGCTCTTTATGAATAGTTTCAATCCCTCATAGGTACGATAAAAACCGATCACCATGACATCTACATATGCAAAAGTGTTATAGTTTCAATCCCTCATAGGTACGATAAAAACGAAAAGCGGTTATATTGAGACCGGCGATAGAAAAAGTTTCAATCCCTCATAGGTACGATAAAAACGACATGGGAGCAATACGCCGTGTTTTTGTTGGAATGTTTCAATCCCTCATAGGTACGATAAAAACGCAGCTATTTTGAGGAGCTATCCGATGTGCTTCACTTTTGTTTCAATCCCTCATAGGTACGATAAAAACCCAACATAATAGGCCAAGTCGCGATTTAGGCTGGGTTTCAATCCCTCATAGGATACGATAAAAACCGAGTCATATATTTTCAACGGCAACGTCAGTCAAGCGAGTTTCAATCCCTCATAGGTACGATAAAAACGGAATGCAACGTGTCAGAGAAAGCGTTCGAGCTGTGTTTCAATCCCTCATAGGTACGATAAAAACTGTTCCGCGCGTGATGAATCCGAGCGTGCGCTGGGAGTTTCAATCCCTCATAGGTACGATAAAAACGTCATAGCGGTTGACGGTGGGAAAGTGATCGTCAGTTTCAATCCCTCATAGGTACGATAAAAACAAGCCTATGTGTGGAATTGCAGGTATCTTATTTTAGTTTCAATCCCTCATAGGTACGATAAAAACGCATAAAGAATAATCAATATGCCGCCTCCGACCAACGGTTTCAATCCCTCATAGGTACGATAAAAACTAAGCTCGCGATTTCTTCGCTCAACTCGCAATTCTCGAGTTTCAATCCCTCATAGGTACGATAAAAACAAGTAATCTACAAAAAAATAACATTTGACGAAAAATGTTTCAATCCCTCATAGGTACGATAAAAACTAAACCGTTGAGCGAGCGCATGGGATCGACCATTCGTCAGTTTCAATCCCTCATAGGTACGATAAAAACAAGATTATTGACGACAAGAAGCGCGTCATCGCAACAGTGTTTCAATCCCTCATAGGTACGATAAAAACCTTGTGACACAGTATCAACAAGAACTTGCTGAAGGTTTCAATCCCTCATAGGTACGATAAAAACGGAATATCTTGTGTCATGCCTGTTCCCTCGGTGTGTGTTTCAATCCCTCATAGGTACGATAAAAACAGAAAGGACGCCAGCGAGTCCTTAAAGAGAGAAGGAGTTTCAATCCCTCATAGGTACGATAAAAACACCGTACCGAAATCGGAATCAACTTGCGACACGCGAGTTTCAATCCCTCATAGGTACGATAAAAACTTGTCGTAGCGGTGAAGGATTATCAAATCTTTTCGGGTTTCAATCCCTCATAGGTACGATAAAAACGCTGTCATTGAGCTCGACTTGGACAACCTGATCGGACTGTTTCAATCCCTCATAGGTACGATAAAAACGCGTGATGGCTTTGTTGAGCAGGAAATAGACGAGGGTTTCAATCCCTCATAGGTACGATAAAAACTCACAGCCCTAAAAACATAAGCACCATTAACAAAAGTTTCAATCCCTCATAGGTACGATAAAAACTCTATCGCTCTTATATGCACGAAACCATGACCCCAGTTTCAATCCCTCATAGGTACGATAAAAACAGTCTTAAACGCGTTATACCCCTCAAAAATAATATCGTTTCAATCCCTCATAGGTACGATAAAAACGGCCGTCGCGGCGGGAGTTTACCATTCCCTTGCGGGTTTCAATCCCTCATAGGTACGATAAAAACCCGAAGTCGCCAAAAAGATTCGGAACGAAAAAATGTTTCAATCCCTCATAGGTACGATAAAAACCAGTTTCATCGTGGCAGCAGAAGATTTTGAATATTAGTTTCAATCCCTCATAGGTACGATAAAAACTGGAGTAGATGAGGAGCAAATTGCTGGATGGATCTCTGTTTCAATCCCTCATAGGTACGATAAAAACCACTTCACTTCCGCCTGCCGAGAGTGTGCCTTTACGTTTCAATCCCTCATAGGTACGATAAAAACCACTTCACTTCCGCCTGCCGAGAGTGTGCCTTTACGTTTCAATCCCTCATAGGTACGATAAAAACACACACGGGAAGAAATCGAGGCGGAGGCGCAATTATGTTTCAATCCCTCATAGGTACGATAAAAACCAAAGCTATTGCGCCTTGGTGCTGGTATTGAACTTTGTTTCAATCCCTCATAGGTACGATAAAAACGCCAGCGGTTCAGCGCCGCTGTCTGATACTACAAGTTTCAATCCCTCATAGGTACGATAAAAACTAACAACGCAGAAAATAGCGAAATGGCTTGCATTGGTTTCAATCCCTCATAGGTACGATAAAAACACATGAAGCTAATTGGATATTCAGACGTGAAAAAATGTTTCAATCCCTCATAGGTACGATAAAAACCGGAAACGGTTGGCAGGTTGGGAATAATAAAATTAGTTTCAATCCCTCATAGGTACGATAAAAACTCAGGGCAATTGAAAAGCATATAGGGGGCATGTTTTACATGTTTCAATCCCTCATAGGTACGATAAAAACCTTTTCTTTTATTTCATGATTATTGTAATATATTTTTGGTTTCAATCCCTCATAGGTACGATAAAAACTATCAAGTAACGCTTTTTTGGTTTTCCCAGTTTGATGGTTTCAATCCCTCATAGGTACGATAAAAACGCGGAGTGATAGCTCCGCTTTTTTTACACAAAAAAGTTTCAATCCCTCATAGGTACGATAAAAACCCAAACCATACGCATCAAATCAAGCTTTTTCTCTCTGAGTTGTTTTCAGAATATCACGTTTCAAAAATTCTGTCAATACCGTTCAGCCGTGTTGTTTGTAGGATTTTGACGCAAAAAAACATTGTCGTCGATCCCCCGGGATTTTTGCACGATTGGAGGTCGACGACATTTGCAAGACGGTCAGCTTTTGTTTTTCTCCATTCTTCCGTACTCGTCCTTCACCGCCGCCACAAGCGGGTGCCCACTCTCAAGGCCTGCATATTGCCGAAGCGCGCCTTCGATCCCGTGCTGGGCGATTGTTTGTTGAAGGGCGGCGGCTTCCGCATCGCGGGCATCATCGAATCGCAGGAGGGCGGCGATTCCTTTAGCCAAGCCGTGTGGGACGTTGCCAAATAAGGCGCAATATTGCACGGCTGGCGCGACGAGGCGGTCGTTCGGTCCAAGTTTGCGGATCGGCGAGCGGGCGACGCGGATGATGTCGTCGGACAGCGCCGGATTCATGAATCGTCCAATCGTCGTCTCGATATACGTGCGGTGCGCATCTGCCTCCCAACCGTGCTTTTTCACCAACACCGCTCCGGATTCGCTGAGCGCCTGTTCGACGCCCGCCCGAATGGCGCTGTCTTTCATCGCCTCTTGCACGGTTTCGCATCCCTTTAGGTAGCCTAAGTAGGCGGCAAGGGCATGGCCGGTGTTGACGGTGAACAGCTTTCGTTCAATATACGGGCCTAAGTCGGCGACGAAGTGGGCCCCTTGAATGGATGGAACCGCGCCGATGACGTTGCGCGTTTCAACCGCCCATTCGAAAAACGGCTCGACCGTCACCGCCAGCGGATCATCGTTCGTTTGGTTCGGCACGATGCGGTCAACCGCGCAGTTGAGAAAGCCAACCGATTCGCCCGCCAGCTGTTGTTCCGCTTCAGAAAGATGGGCAAATATGTGTTGCTTCAACGTCTCCGTGCCGCCGATCATGTTTTCGCACGCGATGACATGAAGCGGAGTTTGCTGGACGCCCAGCCGCTGCTTGAGCCCATCGGCAACAAGGGGGGCGATGGCCGGCAAAATGTGCGGGCCGACGGCGGTCGTGACCAAATCAGCGGCGGCGATCGCCGCGATGACTTGCTCCCGCTCTGTTTGGCTGTTCAACGCCGAAACGTCGCGCACCCATTGCTCTTCTTGCCGCTCGCCGGCAACAATGACCCGATACTCCCCCCGCTCCTTGAGCAGGCGGACGATTTGTTCGTTGACATCGACAAAGACGACCTTATATCCCGACGCCGCCAGCAAGCTGCCGATAAAGCCGCGGCCGATGTTGCCAGCGCCAAAATGAACCGCCTGCATCAGCCGTTCACCTCATGGAGCAGCGCAAGAATATCGTCTTCTGTCTTCGCGTTCGCCATGGCGGCGACATTGTCCGCTTCCGCACAGACGAGCGCCAGTTTTGACAGAATATCCAAATGCTCCCCGTCTTTGCCAGCAATGCCGATCACAATCAGAGCCGTATTGCCGCCGCCAAAATCGACGCCTCCCGGGACTTGCACGATCGAAATGCCGGACCGTTTCACAAGCGCTTTGGCTGCTTCCGTTCCGTGCGGAATGGCGACGCTGTTGCCGATATACGTGGTTGTCAGTTCTTCCCGCTCAAGCATCGCATCCACATACGCCGGATCGACATACCCTTGCTTGACGAGCACTTCACCGGCAAGGCGGATCGCCTCTTCTTTCGTTTTTGGTTGGGCATTTAGCACAATGTTTTCTTTGTTTAAAATCGAATGAGCTGCCATCCTTTTCACTCCTTCGTTGATGTCCAGTAATGATCAAAAAATTGCTCCAAATGGGCGCTGACAAGTGAATACACTTCTTCCTCGCCGCCATGCGCCAAAACGGCAAGGATTTGCTCATCCTTCACGAGCAAGGAGCTGACCTCGCTTAACACAGCGAGCATCTCCTTATCGGCATCTGACGGCCCGAGCAGCAGCACAACCGTGTTGATCTCCATCGGCTCTCCGTCCATGCCGGGCACCGTTTGCGGCGCATCAAGCCGGTACATCGTAAGCGATGGGCGAAGAACCGCGAAGCTTCGGGCGTGGTACAGCGCCAATGTGGTGCCGGGGATGCCAAGCCCGCCAAGCGACTCACGGCGCCGCAGCTCCTCGATGACGACATCGGCATCGACGATGACGCCAATTCGTTCAAGGCGGCGGCACGCGTCCGCCAATAGTTCATGAACAGAGCGCCCCTTGACCACCTCGAGGGAAAAACCGTCCAACAGGTGGACGATCGTCTCGCTGATGCGCCGAACCGCCTTCATCGCCTCGAGCGCTGGCCTGTTTCTCTGTGCGGTTGACTCTTTCCTCATCCGCTTTTCAGCGGCCGATTTTCGCTCTAAAAATTCACGAATCGCCCACGCTTCCTCTTCCGTCAACATCGGGCTGACGGTAAAATACGAGCCGGCTTCATCGGCCAGCGGCACGGTCGAGACGACAAGATCATACGCGCTTGCATCTTTCTCTTTCCATTCAAACACGGACGCTTGTTCCAGCGAAACGATGTCCGGAATCTCTTTTTTCAGCCTTGTCGCCAAGATTTTCGCCGTGCCGAGCCCGCTCGAACAAATGACGAGCACCCGCCACCCTTTTCTCTCCCGCATAAGCGCGGCGGCAAAATGGAGCACCAAATAACCGATCTCCTCCTCAGGCATCGGAACGCTGCCAAACAGTTGCTTTGCCCCTTCTGCGACAATGGCGAACAGCTCCGCATAGTCCCGCTTAATTTGCGCAAGCAGCGGATTGGACACTCCCATCCCGTGCTCCAAACGGTACAGAGCCGGCTTCAAGTGGACGATCAAATCTTCGTACAGCGTGCGGTCGGCAGATAAATCGATGCCAAGTTCGCGGCTGACAAAGCGGATGAGTTGCTGCGCTTTCATGCCGACAGCTAAGCTCGTTTCCTCCATCATCGTCCCTTGGCGGCTGCGCCATTTCGCTCCCATCAAGTGCATCGTCATATAGCCGATCTCTTCGTTCGGGATGTCAACGCCAAAGACCTTTTCCAGCGATTCGGCGAGCGCACGGGCGATTTCGTATTCGTTCGTCGCTTGCAGCGCCTGTAAATCATGCGGGTCAAAATGGATCGCGTCTCCCCGTTGGATGCGCTCGATCGCAAGCGCCAGGTGAACGACAAAGGCGATGTACGAGCTATCGGCCATCGTAAACGGGAACGTTTCTTTCACTTGCTCGATTTGCCGCTCGATGATGGCGAGCTTTTTCCGGTCGACGAACCCGAGCAATTTTTCCGCCATCGTATCAAGCGGCTCGTCAGCGCGCCTTTGGATCGTCTCTTTCATCAATGCCAAAAATTCGTGTTCATTGACATGGCGGAACAACAAATCGCTGATCAGGCGCCGCTTCGCCGATTCCGAACCAGCCAGTTCCACCCCGTACCCGCGCTTGCGGATGAGCGAAAGCCCGTACGCTCCGACTGTTTGTTCCAATTTGTCCAAATCAAGGCTGACGGTCGCCACCGTCACGTTCAAGTCGTTCGCCAATGAGACAAGTTTCACCGGCTCGGCCGCTTCCAACAGCGCGATTAAAATCATGAGCTGCCGTTCTTCCGGTGTATATTCATGATGGGAAAGGCGGAGCAGCTCTGCGGCCAACGCCTGTTTGTTTTCTTCCTTCCCAACAAGGCGGATGCCGACACCCGCCTTTTTGACAAGCTCGAGCCCGTAACGGCGCAACACCGATTCGAGCCCTTGCAAATCGCGGTGGACCGTGCGGGCGCTGACGTTCAGCTCCTCGGCCAGCTCGCCGACGGTCAAATCACGGTCGCTCGCCAACAAACGCTCAAGCAACTTCCGCTCCCGTGCCGATACGTACATCGCCGTTCACCTCCCATCTTCGATCGTATTGTTGACAGTTTTACATTAACCAATCAGTTCCTCATCACTTATTGTAAGGGCTTTTTTCTTTGTTTGACAATGAATAGATGTTTCTTTTTCGTCATTGTTATTGTTGACAGATTTTAATTTCACATTCACAGTTCCTGTTTCGGCACCAAACGAAACCCGCTGGCTGCCCCACCGAAACAGCCGGATTCCGCAAAACAAAACGCAGGGGGAACGCCATTCCCCTGCGCTTCATGCCGATTTACGCATTCTTTTTCAATTGTTCAATCAACTCATCGTATTTCGGGCTGTTTAAGAAGTTTTCGACCGATACGTGGTAGGCGTTTGGCAATTTTGCTTTCGCTCGGTCGGTTAAGTTTTGGTGGGTGACGACGATGTCGGCATCAGCCGGCAGCTGGTTGATCGCCGTGTTCGTCACTTCGATATCGAGGCCGGCTTTTTGCACTTTGTTGCGCAAAATCGACGCCCCCATCGCGCTTGAGCCCATTCCGGCATCACACGCAAAGACAATTTTTTTCACCCGTACAGGGACGGCCTGTTCCGCCACCGCCGCTGCCACTTCCTCTTGTTGCTGCAACGCGGCCGCCACTTGGCTTTGTTTCCCTTTTAACTGTTGCATTTTTTCCGCCGCTTTCGCCAAGTCTTCTTCCTCTTCTTTTTGTTTCGCCGATTTCAAGAACACCGACGCGACGAGGAACGATACCGAAGCGGCGACGAACACGCCCGCCAACACGCCGAAGTAGTTCCCTTTTGGCGTCATCGCCAGCAAAGCGAAAATGCTTCCCGGCGACGGCACCGCCACCAGCCCGGCGTTGAGGATGGTAAACGTGAACACCCCGCTGACGCCGCCCGCCATCGCCGCCAAAATCAAAATCGGGCGCATGAGAATGTACGGGAAGTAAATTTCATGAATCCCGCCAAGGAAGTGGATGATGACCGCCCCCGGCGCCGATTGTTTCGCCATCCCCTTGCCAAACAACCAATACGCGAGCAAAATCCCCAGCCCTGGACCAGGGTTCGTTTCCAGCAAGAACAAAATCGATTTTCCCGTTTTCGCTGCCTGTTCGACGCCAAGCGGGCTTAAAATGCCGTGGTTGATGGCATTGTTCAAGAACAGCACTTTCCCTGGCTCGATGAACAAGTTCGCCAGCGGCAACAAATGCCAGTCAATGATTTTTTCCACTCCGGCCGCTAATGTTTTGCTGATGAGCGAGATGACCGGGCCGACTCCTTTAAAGGCAAGCAGCGTCAACACGCCGCCAACGATCCCGGCCGAGAAGTTGTTGACAAGCATCTCAAATCCTTGCTTGACTTTCCCTTGGAACAATCCATCCACTTTTTTGATCACATAACCGCCAAGCGGCCCCATGATCATCGCGCCTAAAAACATCGGGATGTCCGAACCGACGATGACCCCCATCGTCGCCGTCGCCCCGACGACGCCGCCGCGGACGTCATAAATCATTTTGCCGCCCGTATAGCCAATCAACAGCGGCAACAAATACGTAATCATCGGTCCGACAAGCTTCGCAAACGTCTCATTCGGCAGCCACCCGGTCGGGATAAACAGGGCGGTAATCAGCCCCCAGGCGATAAATGCGCCGATATTCGGCATAATCATGCCGCTCAAATAACTGCCAAACCGCTGAATCTTCACACGGAAGCCTGTTTCGTTTCCGGTTGTATGCGTCATAAAGCTGTTCCTCCTTTTCTGCTTGACTGTACCTTTATCTTAAAACGCTTACAACCGGCCTTCAATGAGAAGTAAACGCGATTTTGTCAAGGGGGTTGTTGACAGGGGTTAAAAAAGAAAAGCCCCGCGCGGCGGGCGGGGTTACGGCGTTTCTTCTGCCAACGACAACGCCTCTCGATAGAGACGTTGGAAGAGATAAAATCCATTGTCAAGCAGATTATCTAACAGCGGCTTGACTTCCGCTATTTTCCTGTTTTTCTTCCCCAGAATCAAAGCTCCAATTGTACCGATAGGCCTTAAAAAGAATTGTTTCGACAATGATCTAGCAGCATGCTCATCCATCACAACGGCTTGAGCGCCAAGTTCTTTCTCTCCAATAATAACTTCTAACTCCCCGGCATGGAATTTTCCATATAAACTTTCAACAAGGCTGCGATTTTTTACATGGTATAGTCGAAACACCTCCTCATTGACCAATCGTTTGAGCTCTTCTTTTCCATAATGGCGTGGGGCATGGTGATGAACAATTTCTTGATAGACAGCTTCCGGAACATATACTCCATCAAATAGGTCAGACAAAAGAGTCAATTGACCAACGATCGACAGACCTATAATCGGTGTAGAGTTGACCGTAACCCTACTCATTGTGATCCCTAATTTTCATTGCTCAATTGTTGCACCGTGTCCCAATTATCTTTGATGTGTTCCTCCGTATATTCCATCCAAGGAATCGCCTTCGAACGCAATACATCGATAAATTCCCCTAAGGATTTTCCTGCCAATTCAGGGCGATAAAAAAGCAACCCGAATCCAAGCGGGCTGCTTCATTGTTTATCTATTGATATCTCGCCGTCACCATTTTCTTTCTCGTATAAAACTCGACGCCGTCGCGGCCGTTGGCGTGAAGGTCGCCGTAAAACGAGTTTTTGTAGCCCGAGAACGGGAAGAACGCCATGGGCGCCGGGACGGCGACGTTGACACCGAGCATGCCGGCGTCGATTTCTTCGCGGAACTGGCGGATCGCTTTGGCGCTGTCCGTGTAGATGCAGGCGCCGTTGGCGAATTCCGACCGGTTGGCGATCTCAATCGCTTCGTCCAAATCGCGGGCGCGGACGACCGACAGAACCGGGGCGAAAATTTCATCCGTCCAGATCGTCATGCCTGGTTTGACATGGTCGAAAATTGTCGGGCCGATGAAGTACCCTTTTCCGCTTGTCGCCGAGTCGCGGCGGCCGTCGCGGACAAGGAGCGCCCCTTCTTTTTCGCCGATTTCAATATATTTGATCGTCCGTTCTTTATGCGCCTCGCGGATGACCGGGCCTAAAAAGACGCCTTGGTCAAGTCCGTTCCCGATTTGAATGCGGTCGGCAGCTTCTTTGAGCCGTTCGACCAACTCATCGGCGATATCACCAACGGCGACGACAACCGAACACGCCATGCACCGCTCACCTGCCGAACCGAACGCGGCGTTGATGATGTTCGTCACCGCCATGTCGAGGTCGGCGTCCGGCATGACGATCGAATGGTTTTTCGCGCCGGCGAGCGCCTGTACGCGCTTGCCGTGGGCGGCGGCTGTTTTGTACACATATTCGGCGACCGGTTGCGAGCCGACGAACGAGACGGCTTTAATGTCTTTATGCTCCAGGATGCCATTGACCACCTCGTGCGCTCCGTGCACGATATTGAGCACTCCCGGCGGCAGGCCGGCTTCGGTGAACAACTCCGCCAAGCGGTTGGCCAGCATGGGCGTCCGCTCGGACGGCTTCAGCACGAACGTATTGCCGCAGGCGATGGCAAGCGGGAACATCCAGCACGGCACCATCATCGGGAAGTTGAACGGCGTAATGCCCGCGACGACGCCGAGCGGGTAGCGGTACATGCCCGATTCAATGCCGGTCGCGATATCCGGCAGCTGCTGGCCCATCATAAGCGTCGGAATTCCCGCCGCAAATTCGACGCACTCAATGCCGCGCTGCACTTCGCCGTATGCGTCTTCGTACACTTTGCCGTTTTCCAATGTCACAAGGCGGGCAAGTTCTTCGCAATGCTCGACAAGCAGCTGCTGGCAGCGGAACAAAATTCGGGCGCGGCGCGGAACGGGCACTTTGCGCCATTCGCGGAACGCTTCTTTCGCAGCGGCCACCGCCGCATCAAGCTCCTCGCGCGAGGAAAGCGGCACTTTCGCCAATACTTCCCCAGTGGCCGGGTTCGGCACAATTTCCTCTTTTCCGGATGTTGACGCGACCCATTGGCCGCCAATAAAGTTTTTCAACGTTTTTGTTTCCGTGACAAAACTCATGAACGAAACCACCTTTCTAGAAAATCGAGTATAAGAGAGCGCCAAGGGCACGCCGGCGGGCGAATCGATGCAAACGCCCGCCGCATGCCTGATCGCCAACCGTGCACGTGTACTTCCCTACGCAGCGAATCGATTGCGCCAGCGGCTTGGGCGTTGCCTTATCCGTGGCTAATGGGATTTGTGTCGTACTGATAGTCGTAACAATAATGGTACAAGGCGACGATTTCCTCATGGGTCGGCACTTTCGGATTGTTGCTTGGACTGCCGCTCGCGAGCGCGTCGGTTGCCATTTTATCGACCGCCTTGTCAAACGCCGCTTTGTCAATGCCCCACGTTTTCATATTCGGGATGCGCAAATCGCGGCAAAGCTGCTTCACTTCCTCCACCAGCGCATCAGCCGCTTCCGCATCGGAAACATCTTTGAGAGACGGCTTGATGATGCGGGCGATAACCGCCAACCGCTCGATGGCGCTGTCTTTTGTAAACTCAAGCACCCCCGGCAGCAACATCGCGTTCGAGACGCCGTGCGGTACGTGGAAGAGCGCGCCGATCGGCCGCGACATGCCGTGCACGAGCGTCACGGAAGCGTTGGAGAACGCCATGCCGGCTTTCATGGCCGCAACTGCCATCTTCTCGCGCGCTTCGATGTCTTGGCCGTTTTCGTACGCCCGGCGCAAGTAACCGACGATCGCTTCGATGGCAGAGAGCGCCAACACATCGGTCACGGGATGGGCGCGCCGGGAAATGTACGCCTCGATCGCGTGGCAGAGCGCATCGACGCCCGTGGCCGCGGTGACGGACGGCGGGCACGAAACCGTGAGCAGCGGGTCGACGATCGCCACAGCGGGAAGGAGCGCCGGCTGGGAAATCATCATTTTGACGTCCGTCTTCGTATTGATAATGACCGTTACTTTCGTCACTTCCGAACCCGTTCCGGCCGTCGTCGGAATGGCGATGAGCGGCAGCGGCTTTTCGGCAAACCGTTTCTGATTGCCGACATAATCGCCAATCTCCCCTTCATTTGTCATCATGACGGCGACCGCCTTGGCAGCGTCGATGCTGCTGCCGCCGCCGATGGCGATGACGACATCGCACCGCTCGCTTCGGCAGACGTCAAGCGCCTCTTTCACATGAACATCCGTCGGCTCGCTGTCGACTCCTGTATACTTCGCAAACGGCAGCCCTGCTTCTTGCAAATATTGCGCGCAGCGGGCAACCACCCCGATGTTTTCCATCACCGGGTCGCTGACGATGAGCGCTTTTATCCCAAATGCCTTCGCCTGTTGGCCCACCTCCCCCAACGTTCCGCGTCCATACACCACCCGGCTTGGCATGAGCAACTCGTACACCTTTTCTCCCCCTCGTATAGTATGTTTAGAAAGATTTTTAAATCGAATTTCCAGTTGGATATGCTCCTTGACAATCGTATATGCTTGAGTGATTTGCCCACGGGGGGGAGGGGCGCGCCCCTCCCCCCCGTGGATCGCACCACATCGGGGTTGGACTTTTCGCGATGTTCCTGGATAATGATCTTGAGGATCATCGGGGCCACTCTTCTTCCCCCTGTAGCTTTGACTA
>NZ_NEWK01000001.1:10000-1722151 GCF_002217655.1 Geobacillus thermocatenulatus | reverse complement strand
GTTTTGTGTACAATTCATCTGAAGTCCTCCTTGGCATGATGGTAGGTGTTGTTTGACACCCCTGCATCATACCAAGAGGGCTTTTTTTGATCAAGTCCCCGGAAAAGCTCCTAACGGGAATGCTCCTTTAAATTCTTTTAATATAATAATTCATTATGTTTATATTGTCAAAAAAATTTTGCATGATTCATAATTTCATGTTATAAAAAGAAACATTAAGAAAAATAATATTATTCGAATAAAAAACAAAAATACGTCTTTTCATCGTACAGAAAAAACCTTTTTCCGCTTTTCGTTGATCATTTGCCATCAAAGGCTGACGACCGCCTCATTGCCGCTTTTGCTCGCCCCGTAAGGCATTGGTACATGAATGGATGGTTCTTGGCAGCGGAAAAGATATCGTGCATTCCGCTTATTTCCGCTCCCGTACAAAATGTGTTATACTGATCATGAAACAGTTCACCAAATGAAAGGGGATGTGGGGAATGCTATACCCGTATAACGGAAAACGTCCGAATGTTCATGAAACCGCATTCATTGCCCCGGGAGCCTATTTGATCGGCGACGTCACTGTCGGTCCGGAATCGACGATTTGGTTCAACGCGGTCCTGCGTGGGGATGAAGGACCGATTACAATCGGCGCCCGAACGAGCATTCAAGACAATACGACCTGCCATTTGTACGAAGGGTCGCCGCTTGTCGTTGAAGATGAGGTGACGGTCGGGCATAATGTGATCCTTCACGGCTGCACGATCCGCCGGCGCTCGATCATCGGCATGGGGTCGACGATTTTGGATGGAGCCGAAATCGGCGAAGAGTGCATCGTCGGCGCCAACACGTTGATTCCGTCCGGCAAAAAGATTCCGCCCCGTTCGCTCGTTGTCGGTTCGCCTGGAAAAGTGGTGCGTGAACTGACGGACAAAGACCTTGCGCTCATCCAGCTGTCGATTGATACATACGTGCAAAAAGGAAAAGAGTATCGAAAACAGCTGGCCGATCATCGGGAGTGACACCAGCACCACCCCATCAACGAGATGGCTGCGCAAAAAACGATAGACGCAGCCGTCAGTTCGTACGGCTTATCAAAGCAAGAAAAAGAGCCAGCCGAAAAGGCATGGCTCTTTCTTTGCGCTTCCGATCATGTCGGATGCAACTAGAAACGCATCACTTTTTCCATCGCGTGCAACACGCGCGACGGCGTTGGCAAATAGTCGTCTTCATAGGCGAAAAACGGAACCGGAACGTCAAATCCCGTCACCCGTTCGACCGGTGCATGTTGATAGAAAAACGATGTGTCATTGATGACGGCAAGAATGTCATTGGCTAACCCGCCGGTCGCATGCGCTTCTTGGACAATGACGGCTCTTCCTGTCTTTTGCACCGACTCGGCAATCATATCTTTATCGAGCGGGTAAAGGGTGCGCAAGTCGATGACATCGGCATCAATCCCTTTTTTCGCCGCCTCTTCCGCAGCCTTCATGGCGACCGGCACCATAGCGCCCCAGGCGATGACGGTCACGTCGTCCCCTTCACGAAGTTTTTTCCCTTTGCCAATTTCAATCGCATATTTCCCTTCCGGAACATCTTCGCGGAACGCGCGGTAGCTTCGCATCGGCTCGAGGAACAAAACCGGGTCCGGATCTTCAATGGCGGCAATCAGCATCCCTTTGGCGTCGTACGGCGACGCGGGGCAGACGACTTTGATCCCCGGCATATGGGTAAACAGCGCTTCCGTGCTGTCCGAATGAATTTCCGGGGCCCGCACCCCTGCGCCATACGGCGCGCGAATGACCAACGGCACAGCAAAATGTCCTCTCGTCCGTGACCGCATGCGCGCCGCGTGGGTCATAATTTGTTCATACGCCGGGTAGATGAACCCTAAAAACTGAATTTCGACGACAGGCCGAAATCCGCCAAGCGCCATTCCGATTGCCGCTCCCGTAAATCCTGCTTCGCTTAACGGGGTGTCGATCACCCTCTGTTCGCCAAATTCCTCTAGCAATCCGTCTGTGGCGCGAAACACCCCACCGTTTTTCCCGACGTCTTCTCCGAGCACGATGACATCTTCACGCTCTTTCAGCATAATGCGAAGCGCATCATTGACCGCTTGCACAAGGGTAAGCGATTTCGTCCCCACCTCGGTGATCATGTTGCCATCCCCCGCTTCCACTGCAGATACGCTTCTTTTTGTTCGGCGATCGTCCATGTCGGCTGTGCGAACACAAAGTCAAACATATCCGTCGCATCCGCCTTTGGATAACGTTCCATTTCCGTCACTGCCTGCTCGATTTCCGCGTCCACTTCCGCTTGCACTTGCTTCGCCCATTCTTCATCCCACCATCCTTCCCGCTGCATCAAACGCTCGACCCGTTTGATCGGATCGGTCGTTTCACGCCGTTTCTTGCTCTCTTCCTGGTCGCGGTATCTGGACGGATCATCGGATGTCGTATGGGCGCCGTAACGCCATGTCACCGCTTCAATCAACGTCGGCCCCCCTCCGTTTCTCGCCCGTTCAAGCGCCTCAGCCGTGTGGAAATAGACGGCAAACACGTCATTCCCATCGATGCGGATGCCGGGAATGTCATACGCCAGCGCCTTTTGGGCAATCGTTTTCGTCTTCATCTGCCGGGTGATCGGAACGGAAATCGCATATTGATTGTTTTGGTTGAAAAAGACGACAGGTGCGTCAAAAACGCTCGCAAAGTTCAACCCTTCATGAAAATCTCCTTCCGATGTCGCGCCGTCGCCGAAGTACACAAGGACTGCGTTGTTCGTTCCCTTCCACTTTTCCGCACATGCCGCCCCCGCTGCTTGAGGAAGCTGGGTGGCAATCGGGACGCTTGGCGGCACAATCTTTTTCCCTTCAGGAGGAACGCATCCTTCCGTCCGCCCTTTCCAGTACAAAAGGGTTGTCGTCAACGGCCGGCCGAACGTCATCATCGCTCCATGGTCGCGGTAGGTCGGAAACATCCAATCCCCATCGTTGAGCGCGAGCGCACTTCCAACTTGACACGCCTCTTGCCCTTCGTACGGCACATACGTCCCGATGCGGCCTTGCCGTTGGAGACTGACACATTTTCGGTCAAACGTCCGCGTTCGAATAAGATGACGGTACATCGTCATCGTTAACGGTTTTGTGATTCGTTCACGATACTCAGGCTGCACGACCGTTCCGTCTTCATTCAATACTTGCACGATCGGGAAGTTGAGTTCCATACCATTCCCCCTCATCCTGACAATATCAACTCAATACCGCGCGGTCGCTTGCAAGCTGTTCCCCACGAATGCGCCGAAATTCCGCCAACAGCTTCTCCACCGTCAAGCGCTTCTTTTCCGCTTCATCCACTTCCAAAATAATCTGCCCTTTATCCATCATGATGAGGCGGTTTCCTAACTCGATGGCTTGCTGCATATTATGGGTGACCATCAAGGTCGTCAGGCGGTAACGCTCGACAATCTCTTTGGTTAAGTTGGTGATCAATTCCGCTCTCGCTGGGTCGAGCGCCGCTGTATGTTCATCGAGAAGCAAAATGGACGGTTCGGTGAAGGTCGCCATCAGCAACGACAACGCCTGCCGCTCCCCGCCCGAGAGCAAGCCGACTTTCGCCTGGAGGCGATCCTCCAACCCGAGATGAAGGGTCGCGAGCAGCTCACGAAACTCATCGCGCCGTTTTTTCGTCACCCCGCGGCGGAGCGTGCGCGTTTGATTGCGGGCGTACGCCATCGCCAAATTTTCCTCAATCGTCATGTTTGGCGCCGTTCCCGCCATTGGATCTTGAAACACTCTTCCGATATAGCGGGAGCGGACGTATTCCGGCATCATCGTGACATCTTGACCGTCGATCTGAATCGCTCCTTCATCAGGGAGCATTACTCCTGAAATCACATTCATCAACGTCGATTTGCCCGCGCCATTGCTGCCGATCACGGTGACAAAATCGCCTTTTTGCAGCGACAGATGCACGTTTTGGAGCGCGATCTTTTCGTCAGGCGTCCCCTCATGAAACACTTTATAAATCCCGTTTAATTGCAACATCCGCCCCACCCTTTCCAACAGCGGCCGCCGCTGCCGCCTCGGCTTGGATTCGTCTTTTTGCTTCTTTTCGTTTTTTCTCTTGCTGTTGGCGGACAAGCTGTGGAACCACAAGGGCCAAAACGACCATGCATGCTGTAATCAGCTTCACATCCCCTGTCTCAAGAAATTGGACGCGCAAGGCAAGACTCACGACAATGCGGTATAGAATCGCCCCGCCGATCACGGCGAGCGTGGTTCGCGCGATCGTTTTCGTTCCCAATACCGCTTCACCGATAATGACCGAAGCAAGGCCGATAATGATCATGCCGATTCCCATCCCGACATCGGCGAACGCCCCGTACTGGGCGACAAGCGCCCCTGAAAACGCGACCATGGCGTTGGACAGCCCGAGCCCCAACACAATGAGCGAACTCGTGTTGGCCGACAGGCTGCGAATCATGCGCGGATTATCGCCCGTCGCCCGAATCGCAAGCCCGATTTCCGTCTGCAAAAACCAGTCGGTGAACCATTTCAACAAAAGAGCAAGCAATGTCATCGACAGGAGAATTCCCCATGTTTTGGCTGCGGCTGCGTCAAGTCCGATGTTCGTCCCCCATTCTTGAATGATTGTAAACACCGTCTTCTCATTCAAAAGCGGCACGTTCGAACGTCCCATGATGCGAAGATTGATCGAATACAAGGCGATCATCATTAAAATGCCTGACAAAAGCGGGTTGATCTTCCCGGCTGTATGAAGAAGCCCGGTCATACACCCGGCGGCGAATCCAACGAAAAGCGCCAGACACGTCGCGGCAAACGGATTGACGCCATGGACGATCAACGTCGCCGCCACCGCGGCTCCGGTCACAAAGCTGCCGTCCACGGTTAAATCCGGGAAATCCAACACACGAAACGACAAATACACTCCCAGCGCCATAATGGCGTAAATCAGTCCCGATTCCACTGCTCCTGTGATGGATGTCAACAACAGCACTCATCCTTTCATTCCATGTATTCCGCCATTTGGTCCCACTCCGGCTTCAGTTTGATTCCTTGCTTTTCGGCCGCTTGTTTATTGATGACGAGCTTCAGCTTTTTCGGATATTCCGGTTTGATCTCAGACGGCTTGGCTTCCCCCTTTAAAATGGCGGCCGCCATTTGCCCTGCCTGGTAGCCGATGTCGTAGTAGTCAAACCCATACGCCGCAAAACAGCCTCGTTTTAACGAATCGAGCTCTCCCGTGAAAACAGGGATTTTTTTCTCGTTGGCAACGCTGACAACCGATTCAATGGCGGATACAACGGTGTTGTCGGTCACGATGTAAAACACATCCGCTTTGCCCACTAGCGATTCTGCTGCCTGCTTCACCTCTGCTGTTGTTGCCACTGACGCTTCTACAAATTTCAAATCCGTCTTCTTCGCCGCCTCCTTCACTTTTTGAATTTGCGCCACCGAGTTTTGTTCGCCAGCGTTATAAATAAGACCCACGGTTTTGGCATCTGTCTGCTCATCGATGAATTGAATCATCTTGCGAATGGCATCGGGATGGCTGTCCGTTGTCCCGGTGATGTTTTCGCCCGCCTTGTCCATCGACGGAACCAAACCAGCGCCGACCGGATCGGTGACGGATGTAAACACAATCGGAATGTCTTTCGTGGCGTTGAGCGCACTTTGCGCGCTTGGCGTTGAGTTGGCAAAAATGAGATCAACCCCATCTGACACAAAGTTGTTGGCGATCGTTTGGCTGTTGTTCATGTCCCCTTGGGCGTTTTGAACATTGTACCGAACGTTTTTCCCTTCCTGAAAACCCTCATCTTCAAGCGCCTTTTTAAACCCATTGAAGGCCGCATCGAGCGATGGATGTTGAATGATTTGCGTGACGCCGATCGTAACCGTTTTGTTCTCCGCCGCTTCTTCTTTTCCGCCATTGGTCGCCGTCTTTTCCCCTCCCCCGCAGCCAGAGAGCATGAGTGCTCCGAACAAGACGGGAATGGCCAATCGTGACACGATCTGGTTCATGATCCTTCTCCCCCCACGACTTCTTCCGCTTTTTATTTTGAAAGATAATGCGATTATTTATTTTCAGATAAATCGTTTCACATGAATGCACGTTAATGGCGAACATCCCACTTCGGCCGTTTTTGATGAGTGAAGAAATGGTTGCGGCGTTTGCGCTGCTCGAGCCGCTCTTCGCAAAATTGGTCAGCTGCCTCAACCGTCGTCATTCCTTCTGATTCAGCCCGTGCATAAATGGCGAGCAATGTATCGTAAATCGCTTTCGTTTTCGCCAACACCCGCTCTTTGTTCGCCCCGTACAGTTCATCGGCCACTTGAATGAGCCCGCCAGCGTTGACGATATAATCAGGGGCGTATACGATGCCTTTTTCCTTCAACATTCGGGCGTGGCGTTTGTCAGCCAGCTGATTGTTCGCCGAGCCGACGACCGCCCTCACCCGCAGGACGGCGATCGTGTCATCGTTGATGACGCCGCCGAATGCGCACGGGATGAACACATCGGCTTCCACCCGGTAAATGTCGGTTCCATCCACCGGTTTCACGGACGCTCCGATTCGTTTGCCGTACGCAACAACCTCTTCGACTGCCGATTCGTTTACATCGCACACGTACAGGTCCGCCCCTTCCTCAAGCAAGCGAAACGCCACTTTTTTTCCGACTTTTCCGAGCCCTTGGATGGCATACGTTTTGCCTTGCAAATGCCGGCTGCCAAACACCACCTGGTTTGTCGCTTGAATGCCGTACACGACGCCCTCCGCCGTCGGCACGGATGAGTCGCCGCTTCCGCCATACGCTTCCGGAACACCGACGATGCAATTCGTCTCTTTCATGGCGTGCACGAAATCATCCGGCGTCGTCCCCATATCGGTGCCTGTGTAAAACCGGCCGCCTAATGACTCGACAAACTGGCCAAACGCGCGAAACAGTTCCGGCGATTTGTCTTTGCGCGGGTCGCCAATGATCACCGCTTTGCCGCCGCCAAAATCGACATCTGCGGCCAAACATTTATACGTCATCCCTTTCGACAGCCGCAGCGCATCGGCAAGCGCCTCTTCCGTCGTGGCATACGGATGCATCCGGCAGCCGCCGAGCGCCGGCCCAAGCGCGGTGCTGTGAATGGCAATGATCGCCCTTAGGCCAGTCGCTTCATCGTGGCAAAACACAACCTGTTCGTGTTCGCGCATGTGGAAAAACAAATCGAAGTTTTGCGACATGTTTGGCGATAGCATGACCTTCATCGCGTCCCCTCTCCTTTGCTTTACTGCTTGAAAGCGTTTTCAAGTTAATATAACAAAAAATATTATTACGTTATAATAACGTTATACTATTTTTATAGTAACGATGTTGGTTACCCGTGTCAACCCTCTGCCAACCCATTTTTCATCGCCAAAAAAAGACGCCGTTTGACAGGCGTCTTTCGTACATCAGCGAAACAGTTCGGATAATGATTGCCACTGCGTTTTCGCTTCCGTCATCATTTGTTCAAACAGTTCAGCCACCGTTGGCACGTTATCGATGAGGCCGGCGATTTGCCCCGCATTGATAAATCCTTCATGGAAATCGCCAAGAAGGGCGCCGCGGCGATGACGATCCTCCGATGTATATTGTTGAAACTCGTCAAGCGGCATGCCTTGCTGTTCATACTCAAGCAGCTTCTCGGCATACGGCGTGCGCATGATGCGGCGGATGCGCCCGACCGAGCGGCCGACGATGACCGTTTCATTTTCTTTCGCCTCGACAAGCCGCCGTTTATACGCGTCATGAAACGGCGCTTCCTTCGTGGCCACCAGCCTTGTGCCAAGCTGCACCCCTTGGGCGCCGAGCGCGAAGGCGGCGAGCAGCCCGCGCCCATCGCCGATGCCGCCCGCGGCGACGACGGGGATGCGGACGGCGCTGGCGACTTGCGGAATGAGCGTCATCGTCGTCAACTCAAGCGGCGAGTTGATGCCTGCCGCCTCATACCCCTCGGCGACGACGACATCCGCCCCGGCCGCCTCCGCTTTTTGCGCTTGGTTGACCGAGGCGACGACGACAAGCACCTTGATGCCATGTTCCGCAAAACGCGGAATCCACGGCGCCGGATTGCCGGCGGAAAGCGAAACGACCGGCACTTGATGGCGGATGACGAGTTCGGCGATCTCCGCGGCGTGCGGCGTCACTTGAAGCGGAATGTTCACCGCAAACGGGCGATTCGTGCGCCGCTTCGTTTCAACGATCAGCGCCTCCACCTCATCAGGCGGCATCGTCCCCGCGCCGATCGTTCCGAGCCCCCCTGCTTCCGACACGGCGCTCGCCAGCTCGGCGTTGCTGATGTTGCCCATCCCCCCTTGAATGATCGGATAACGAAGATTGAGCAAACGGCAAATATCATTCATGATCTGTTCACACCTTTTAGAAATAGTAAGTCCATGTTTTTAAAATCGGGAAAGCATACGATCCATTAATTCAACTTCCAAACACTCCTATAGTTAATTTTGCATTGCTGCTCGAATAAAATCATATACCGGTTTAATCATTTTCGGCCCCCCATTGTAAGTAGTACTATTGATGCTAAAGCTCCCTCTATGAACAGCAACGATTTCGTTTGATGAGTTTAGTAAAGAAGAACCGGATTGCCCATTATAAGTATCAATTTGATAAAATGCAAGTTCATTGGTTTCTTTGGAAACAGAGCCAGTCATTCCCCATTGAGATATTTCTTTGATACTGTTCGATTTTATCCCCTGGATATCCATAAATCTTTACTGACGTACCTTGAATATTAGATACTTGTCTTAACGGAAGGTACCCGACTACATCACCAATATTTTTCCCTAAATATGTGCTAAGCTTAAGCACCGCAAAGTCTTGGGTTGGGTCTCCTGTTTGAACATAGTTGCTCGTAATATAATAATCTACTATTTGATATACACCGTATGAATATATATTATTATTCATGGCGGGATATACATAACCATTTATCGCGCCGGACTGATTCATAACATCCATCACACAATGTGCATTTGTAAGAACTTTATCTTTCCCAATAATAGTTCCAGTGCAAGCATACCAACCATCTCTAAATTCCAATTCAATGTACGCAATTTGTCTGTAAGGGGGAACTGAAGTATTGGAGACCTTTGTACGACCATCAGCACCAATCACAACCTGAGGAAAATATTCATTCGGAGATTTATCACCGATATATGTTGTTTCAGGGTTTAAATTATATTTGTAAGGCTTGCTTTTTTTGAAATCTATATTGATCTCTGCCTTTGGAAGAACTTCACCGGTGCCTTCCGATCCCTCTGTGACGAAAACTCTTGAATTCTTTAACTTTTTCATGTAATCTTCATACTTAATGATTTCGCCTTTTGAATTGATCATGTCATAAGCATTATGACTGTTTTTTTGAGCAAGAACGGTTGCCCGGGTATTCATTATAGACGACATGATAACCACAATCATGACAAAAATGATAAGCACAATTTTTTTCATAAAGCCCCCCCCTTTTTATTTCAATTATTATTTAATAGACTCAATTTTCGTAACTTTAATTTTGCTAGGATACGATTCTAGAATCTCTGAATACCACACTCTGACCTTTTGCCCGTTTTTTATTCCTCCCAAAGCACCAGCTCCCGTAATCCATAACTTACTCATATGGTATTTTCTTCTTAATTCCTGTATGGATAATTTATTGGCGTCGTCTTGAATAAAATCTTGATCTTCAACTAAATAGACTTCCCCTTCTTTCATAATAATAAAACCTTCCGAAACAGTTGCTTGATTAGGAGAGCGATTCGCGCTATATTCACTAAAGAAGAATAATAATGCTATGGAACACAAAATAATACTCACCAAGATATATCTCCTCATACCATCCCCCCCAGCAATTTCGTTTCCCGGTCCATCGTTATGAACAAATTTCCCTTTCAGGACAGAATAACACACTAATGAACATTGATGATCCCAAGTGCATTCACGCCTTTGATACCGAACTAGCCAGCTCGGCGTTGCTGATGTTGCCCATCCCCCCTTGGATGATTGGATAACGAAGATTGAGCAAACGGCAAATATCATTCATTACATTCACACGCCGTAAAAAATACGTTATATATAAACGATACCATATTTTTTCGAAGATGAGAATGGCTGATTTCTATAACGTAGAAAAAAACGAACACCAATTCAACCGTATGAATTCCCTTTGAAGCCTGTTTTTCGTCAGTGAGGCTGCCCCAGTCCCCCACAGTGGTGAACACTCAACAATGATGAGGAGGCACCCACACCAATGATGATCATTTGGACGGCAACATACTTCTTCCACGACGCCGCACCAAACGTTCCATAAACGGCAACCGGGATGCCCAGCTGCTGTTGCGCCGTGCATCCCGGTTCATTCCACGGAGGTCTCTTCCTCTTCTTTTTTGTCAAGCTCTACCCCTTCTTGAAACACCGCTTCAAAGAAACGGCTGGCCGGCGCGGCGAGCTGTTGGTAATAGTCGTTGAACAAGGCGGCGGCATGGCTTCCCATCCACTCGTTCGGCAGCAGCTCTTCTGGCAAGCCGGGGTCGATGAACAAAAACTTCCGGTACTCATGGACGAGCTTCGTTCGCTCGACAAAACAGTCCGCATCCGACATTTCGCCGCGCTCGATTTTATGTTTGTCAATGACATATTTTTGGCTGTAGACGGCAATAAACTGCTCGTATTTTTGGTTGATCTCATCCAAGTTCCAGCACTTTTCCACAAGCTGCTTGTTCGTATGCGGACCGTCGTATTCGGCCAAAAAGAAGTCGACATACGGGCGGATGTCGTACTTGTCGATCAAGTCGTACACTTGCTGCTCCAAATTGTTCGGGGACATCCAGCAGCTGTTGGACATCGTGCCAAACCCGCTCCAAACAAGCTCTTTTCGCAGTTCGTCGCGCAAATGCCGCTTCTCCTCAGGAATCGTATAAATCAGGATCCGCCATTTCCCGTCCCAATGCTCGGGACGCGTTTTGTAAATGCGCCGCGCCGCCTCTTCCATCCGCTTGACGCCGCGCGCCGTAAGGGAATAGTAGCTTTTATTGCCGCGTTTTTCTGCCTGAATCCATCCTTGCTTGCTCATGCGCGACACCGCCGCCCGCACCGCTTGGTCGTTATGGCCGAATTCGCGAAGGAGGCGGATGAGGCTCCCGATCCAAATTTCACCGCCGTAGCGGCGGATGTAGTCGCCGTAAATGGTAAAAATGAGTGAGCGCGTATTCATCCAATGAAACTCCCTTTATCTTGTTTTCGAACTATAATCGTAACAAACTTTTCTCACGCTGGCAAGACGGACGAAAAACAAACGGAATAAAAAAGAGCCGCACCGCTAAAAAGCAGGCGGCTCTCGGCGGCGCGCCAACGGGCGGCCGCAGCCCGATCCGGCGTCATTTCGCCAAGCCGCCGCGACAAGGCCAACCTGGCGAAATGCTCTCACCGTTCGTCTGCGTTTTTCACAATGGTGGCGATTCCTTGGCCGACGCCGATGCACATCGTCGCCAAGCCATAGGCGACGCCGCGTTTTCGCATTTCGTAAATCAATGTCGTCAAAATGCGGGCGCCGCTCGCCCCAAGCGGATGGCCGAGGGCGATCGCTCCCCCGTTGACGTTTACTTTCGACCGGTCGAGCTCTAGCTGGCGAATGCACTCTAGCGCCTGTGAGGCGAACGCTTCGTTCAGCTCGACAAGCCCAATGTCGTCAAGCGACAGCCCGGCGCGGCGCAACGCTTTGCGCGTCGCAAAAACCGGGCCGATTCCCATGACGGCCGGTTCGACGCCGGCGACGGCGGAGGTGACATACGAAGCCAGCGGCTTGAGGCCGAGTTCCTTCGCCTTCTCCACGCTCATGACGAGCAGCGCCGCTGCCCCGTCATTGACGCCGGACGAGTTGCCGGCTGTGACCGTGCCGTTTTCAAACAACGGCGGCAGCTTCGCCAGCTTCTCCAACGTCGTATCCGGACGAGGATGCTCGTCTTTGTCGACAACGACGCGGTTGCCTTTTCGATCGTGGTACACAACCGGCACGAGTTCATCCGCAAACCGATTCGTTTCGATCGCTTGTTTCGCTTTCATTTGGCTTTCGTAGGCAAACTCATCTTGCGCCTCGCGCGTTACGCCGAACCGTTTCGCTACGTTTTCCGCCGTCTGCGGCATGCTGTCGGTGCCGTACATTTCGTGCATTTTCGGATTGATAAAGCGCCAACCGATCGTTGTGTCATACATCTCGATGTTGCCGCGCGGGAAATCGCTTGACGGTTTCGGCATGACAAACGGGGCGCGCGTCATGCTTTCCACGCCGCCCGCAATCATGATGTCCGCTTCACCAGCCAAAATCGCCCGCGCCGCATAATTGACCGCATCAAGCCCTGAACCGCACAGCCGATTGACCGTCACCCCTGCAACTTCAATCGGCAGCCCGGCCAACAACGCCGCCATGCGGGCAACGTTGCGGTTGTCCTCGCCGGCTTGGTTGGCGTTGCCAAAAACGACATCATCAATTTGTTCGACCGGCAAACCCGGATTTCGCTCGATGAGCGCCCGAATGACAACAGCCGCCAAATCATCCGGTCTGACGTCTTTCAATGCTCCCTTGTAGCGGCCAATCGGCGTGCGCACCGCATCGACAATCACAACTTCTCTGTTCATGTTCTCCCCCATCCTTTTCGGCAGATCAGCCGTTTTCCCGATTCGTATAGTCATAGACGCCGCGGCCTGTTTTGCGGCCGAGCCGCCCCGCTTTGACGTATTGCTCCAACAGCGGCGCCGGGCGGTATTTTTCTCCGAGTTTTTCGTGCAAATATTTTAAGTTGTTCAATCTCGTATCGAGCCCGACTAAATCCGCGAGCTCAAACGGACCCATCGGGAAATTGAGGCCGAGCTTGATCGCTTTGTCGATCTCTTCCGGCGTCCCCACGCCTTCTTGCAGCATATAAAACGCTTCATTGCCGACAAGAGCGCTGATCCGGCTCGTGACGAATCCCGGAAATTCATTGACGATAACGGTTTCTTTCCCCATCCGCGCGGCGACTTCCTTCGCCACTTGCGCCGTTTCGTCGCTCGTCTCAAGGCCACGAATGATTTCCACAAGCTTCATTTTATGGACCGGATTGAAAAAGTGCATGGCGATCACCCGCTCTGGCCGTTTGGTGAACGAACCGATTTCGGTCGGGCTCATCGTGGACGTGTTCGTGGCGAAATAGCACGACGCTGGCGCATGGGCGTCAATTGTCTCGAACACTTGCTTTTTCCATTCAAGTTTTTCCGGCACGGCCTCGATCACCAAATCGGCATCGCGCACAGCGGCTGCCAAATCAAGCGAATACGACAGACGCGCCTCAGCTTCTTGCCGCTCGCCCGTTGTCAATTTCCCCCGAACGACCGCTTGTTCAAAAATCGAAGCAATCTCCTTCTGGGCGCTCTCCAATTGTTCTTGCTTAATGTCCACTAAGGTCGTCTGAAACCCGCCGACAGCGCCGACATACGCGATGCCTCTCCCCATCACGCCGCTGCCGACGACAACAAGACGTTCGATCATCGTCTTCCCCCCCTCGTGTTTTCGCATATGACGGCTGATGCATCAAGCCGGCGTGCCTTTCGCCAAGCGGCGGACGCCGTCAAATGAATGGGCACCCCATCACGCGCGACGGGGTGCTTGGCAAACGAGCGGGCGCGTCTCTTCACGCTTGCCCGAATTCGCTCTTGCCTTCAAGGGCGGCAACTTGAACGTTGCGTCCAAGGACGCGATCCGCTCTCGTATGTTGGCAAACGCCAAACGGCAAAAGCCCTTAGACGCCAAACGGATTAAGCGGACGCGGCCCGTAATACGACAGCACGCTTTTCGTTTCTGTGTACAAATCGAGCGCCTCGACAGACAACTCGCGTCCAAATCCCGACTGTTTGTAGCCGCCAAACGGCGTGCCCGGGAAAGCGGAGAATGGGCTGTTGACCATGACAATGCCGGAGCGCAGCTGCTTCGCTACGCGAACGGCGCGGCCATGATCTTTCGTCCAAATCGCGGCGGCCAGTCCATAGTCGCTGTCGTTCGCCAATTCAATGGCTTCGGCTTCATCGCGGAATTTCATCACAACGACAACCGGTCCGAAGATTTCTTCACGAACCGCTTTCATTTGATGGTTCACGTTCGTCAAAATCGTCGGCTCATACCAGTAACCGTTTTCAAACCCAGCGACAACCGCCTCTTTCCCTCCAGCGGCGATCGTCGCTCCATCCGCGACAGCCGATTGCACATATTCGTCAATCACTTCCAGCTGCCCGCGGCTGATGATCGCCCCGACATGCGTGCCGGCATCGAACGGATCGCCGAGTTTCAGCTGCTTCGTTTTGGCCACGAACGCTTCCATAAACGCGTCATAGATGCTTTCATGCACATACAAGCGGGAGCGCGCCTCGCACGATTGGCCGCTGTTGTAGAAAATGCCGAACAATGAGCCGGCGACAGCCGCTTCTAAATCGGCGTCCGCAAACACAAGGCTTGGCGATTTGCCGCCTAACTCGAGCGTCACCCGTTTTAATGTTTTCGACGCTTTCTCCATAATTTCCTTCCCGACCGGCGTCGATCCGGTAAACGCGACTTTGTCGACGAGCGGATGCTCCACCAAATAGTCCCCGACTTCCGACCCAGCTCCGGTCACCACATTGACGACCCCTTCCGGCACCCCGGCCTCGTGGCAAATTTCCGCCAGCACCAGGCAGGTGAGCGGCGTCAGCGACGCCGGTTTGACGACAACCGAGCATCCCGCGGCAATGGCGGGCGCGATTTTCCAAGCCGCCATCATGAGCGGGTAGTTCCACGGAATGATTTGGGCGCACACACCGACCGGCTCTTTTTCCGTATAGTTGTGAAACGCCCCCGGCATCGGGTTGACCGCCCCGCGGTGCCCAATGATCGCCCCAGCGAAAAACTCAAAGTCTTCAATCGCCTGCATCACTTGTCCTTGGGCAGCTGACAGCGCTTTGCCGGTATTCAAAATTTCCAATTCCACCAATTCATTGAAACGTTCGCGCATGATGGATGCAATTTGATACAAGATGCGCGCCCGCTTTTGCACCGGAAAATGACGCCATTTCCCACGGTCAAACGCTTGCCTTGCCGCCTGCACCGCCCGTTCAGCGTCCTCGCGCGTCCCTTTGGCGACGCGGGCGACCGGTTCGCCAGTGGCCGGATTGGTGACCACAAACGTTTCGCCCGAGGCGCTTTCCACCCGCTCCCCGTTCACAATCAAATGATAGAAATCGCGTTTGGTCGGCATCGGTTCCATTTTCTTTTGTTTCACAGTCGCCATCGTTTCATCCCCCTTGCTTAGTTTCCTTGGAATAATGGTTTTCGTTTTTCAAAGAACGCCTTGACGCCTTCGCGGTGATCTGCCGTCATGCCAGCAATGCGTTGGCATTCCGCTTCCCGTTCCAAGTAGCGGTCAAACGTTGTTTCCTCGCCTTCGCGAAGCAGCCGTTTGATGAGTCCAATCGCCTTCGTCGGCATGGCAGCGAGCCGCTCGGCAAACTGCTTGACTCCCTCCTCCCAATCAGAGAGAGGAATCACCTTTGTCGCCAGCCCGAGCGAGGCGGCCTGTTCAGCGGAGATTTTGTCCCCGAGCACCGCCAGCTCAAGCGCCTTCGCCCGCCCGACAAGACGCGGCAAATAGTACAGATGGCCCGCATCCGGCACAAGACCGACGTGAATAAACGCGGGAGCGAAACTCGCTTTTTCCGAAAGGAGCCGGAAATCACACGCCAGCGCCAAGCTCATGCCCGCGCCGGCCGCCGCCCCGTTCACCGCCGCGACAACCGGTTTTTCAAGAAGATGAAGCGTTTTCATCATCGGCGCGTATCGAGAGCGCAGCACGTCGCCATGGTCCATTTCTTCCGTCACGCCGCTCAAATCTTCCCCGGCGCAAAACGCCCGCCCCGCGCCTGTGATCACCATGCAGCGGACGTTTGGATCCGCCCCTGCTTGTTTGAACGCTTTGGTCACTTCCGCATTCATTTGTTCCGTAAACGCATTGAGCTGATCCGGACGGTTGAGCGTCAGCCAGGCCACTTGCCCCTTTACTTCATACCGGATCGTTTCGTACATAAAGCGCCCCCCTTATTTTCCTTGGAAGCGCGGCTTTCGTTTTTCGAGGAAGGCCGCCATTCCTTCTTTTTGGTCTTCCGAGGCGAACAACAGATAAAAGTTTTTCCGCTCAAATTGCATGCCTTCATAAAGCGGATAGTCGACCGCTTTTTGCACCGCTTCTTTGATCAGCCGGAGAGCCAACGGCGGCTGTTGGGCGAGGCGCTGCGCCAGCCGCATCGTTTCTTCCATTAGCAGTTCCGGGCTGACGACGCGCGTAACGATGCCCAGTTTGTGGGCCTCCTTCGCCGACAAGCGCTCTCCAGTCCATAGCCACTCAAGCGCCCGCTTCGGTCCAATGAGTTTCGTTAATCTCTGCGTGCCTCCCGCACCTGGCATGACGCCAAGGTTCACTTCCGGAAAGCCGAATTCGGCCGTGGCGGACGCGACAATCAAGTCGCACGAAAGCGCCAGCTCAAAACCTCCGCCGAGCGCCAATCCGTTCACCGCGGCGATCATCGGCGTTTTCACGATGGACAGGCGATCCCAATCGGCAAACTGGTTCAGCCACTCAAGGCGAATCGGGTCATCATCCGCCATCTCTTGAATATCCGCCCCTGCCGCAAACGCCCGCCCACGCCCAGTGAGCACAATGACACGCACCGTTTCATCCCGGTCAAACGCTTCCACCGCCGCCACGATTTCCGCCACCATTTGACGGCTCAACGCGTTCAACACATGCGGACGGGCGAGTTCGATGATCCCGACCGCTCCTTCTTGCCGCACCGCAATGGAATTCCATTCACTCATGCTCTACTTCCTCACCAACCATAAAGGTGACGAGATCGCCGGCAAACGACATGACATCTTTGGCCGACGCTTTGGCTTCTTTCGTTTTCATCGCTTCTTGAAACGCCTCTTGGCTGTCGTAATACATTTCACACAACAAATAATACTCGCTTTCCGTCCCCATCGGTGTGCCTGTAATTTTCGTCACTGTGATTTTGCGCAGGCCCGGAATTTTTTCCGTCAGCGGCACATGCGTTCCGTAGTAATGGGCGTCAAACTGTTCCTTATCTTTCGGCTGTTTGTACAAAGCGATCATTTTAAACATAGCGAACATCTCCTCTCCCTTTTCTTATCGTGAAACCAATACAGGCTTCATCGCTTCAAACGGATTTTTGCATTGTTGGCAATAGAAAATGCTGCGGCAGGCGGTCGGGCCAAACAAATTTTCCATAACGGTCCGCTCCGCCCCGCAATATGGACACGCCACTTGCCATGCCCCTGACGGCATTTGCCGCGGCGGCGGGGCGATGCCAAACTGCTTCAGCCGCTCCCGCCCGGCTTCGCTGATCCGATCGGACGTCCACGGCGGATGGCGGAGAAACTCCACCGTCACCGCCGAAGCCCCTGCCTGCTTCACCGCTTCCTCCACCCTGGCGCGGATGATGTCAAGCGCCGGACACCCGAGAAACGTCGGCAGCAAAGAGACCGAGACCGCTCCATCCCGAACGTCAATCTGTTCCACCATCCCAAGATCGACAATGCTAATCGAATGAATTTCTGGGTCTTTCACCGTTTCTAACGCTTTCCAAACCTCTTCGTTTGTCATCGTGATCCCTCTCATTTTCCCGCTTTGGCCGTCGGGCGGCGCCGCTTTGCCTCTCGAACAAGCGCTTTGCCGCCATCTGCCCAACACCGCCCTTTGATGGACGGAATCATGGACATTACCATATCGCATGCGGGACGGCGCGGTATACTTCTGACAACGTCGCCAGCGCTTCGTCCAAATCCGGCGTATGTTCGCCGTTGCGGCCGTTGCCATGTTTCATGCCAAACGGCATCGGCCAATCAAGCCCCACTTCGGCAAACGCCGGCGCCAGCGCGGCGATCGTCCGTTCTGTCAGCACCTTTTCGTCGTCAATCAATCCCCATCGCACCATGTCCGCTCCCTTCGCCCCAAGCGTCAACACGCCGGCAAAATCGGCCGCTACGTCTTGGATGGCTTTCGTCATTCGCGTCCGCGCTTCCAAATGGGCATTCGTCAGCTGGACAAACCACGTATGCCAATGAAGCAAATGATAATGCAGCTCCACTTGAATTTTCGCCGCCACTTCCGCGAGCGGGGCATAGCTGCTTTTGGTCAGCGACTCGAGACGAACGCGCTTCGCCTGCGTATAAAAATAGTGGCGAACAACAGTGAACGCCCAATCATAGCGAGGCTCACGCAAATAATGCCCCGGGCCGTTTACCCGTTCGAGCAAAACCGCATTGCGCCGCGCCGAAGCTGGGCGGGCGTGCGCCAGTTCGTCGGCTGATCCACAGCCAAGATCTTCAAGCAGCTGATAATACATGGCCGCATGCCCCATCGTATCTTGGCTGATGGAAGAAAACGCAATATCCTCCTCGATATGCGGCGCCAACCCAAGCCATTCCGAGCCGCGGTAGGCAAGCAAAAAATCATCATCCGCGAGCTGAAACAATAGCTCGACAAGCGCCTCTTGACCGTCTGGATGGAAGTGAATCGGTTTTTCGCTCATCGCCGAATCTCGCCTTTCCATGACAAAATTTCCTTCTCATCAAGCACGTTTTGCTCATATTTGCGCCATCGTTTCTTTAAATCCCCATATCCTCGCGTCAACCGGTAATCTTTGTTGTCAAGCCGCTTGAGCGCTGCTTTTTCCTCCTCACTCATTCGCCGGATATAGTCCCGCTTCACAACCCAAAGATCCGCGACCGGCTCGCGGCGCATAAAGTTCTCCTGCGCCATCACGAGCGCAATCTCCTCATTGGGGGCAAGCAGGCTGAATTGATGCTGCATCGGCGCATCGGGCGCTTTGCGGCTGAACACTTCAAACACTTGATAAAATCCTTGTTCTTTCCCCGCCATGGCCATCCCTCCTCATCCGGCCGTCCGTACGGCGCTAAGCGCCGCGCGCACCCACGCGTTCTGCTTGTATGCCGTCCGCCGAAGCTCAAGCCGCTCCTGCGACTTCGGCCCGTTGTTGCGGATGATTTCTTTAAACCGCTCCCAATCCGGCTGCCGGTAAATCCATTGGCCCTTCTCTTTGTCAAAATGCATGGTCTCATCAGGAATCTCCAGTCCGAGCGCCCAAATGCGCGGCACATATTTCGTAAAGAAGTCTTGGCGCAGCTGCTCGTTCGTTTTCGTGCGGATGCGGTATTTGATCGTGATGTCTTGCTTCGAAGTTCCCGTCGTATCGGCCGTCGGAGGGCCAAAAAACATGAGCAACGCCTCCCACCAACGGTTGAGCGCCTCTTGCAGCATCTCTTTCTGCTCCTTCGTCCCTTCGGCGAGCGCCAAAATGATCGACTCGCCGTGCTGGGCGTGAAACACTTCCTCGGCGCAAATGCGCTTCAGCGCCCGGGCGTACGGTCCGTATGAGGCATCCAGCATGTTCGTCTGCGTCATAATCGCCGCTCCGTCGACGAGCCAGCCGATCAACCCGGCGTCCGCCCACGTCGGCGCTGGCATATGAAACACGTTATGAAACTTCAACCGTTCGTTCAATAAATCTTCGATAATATCTTCCCGCGTTTTGCCAAGCGGCGCCATCAAATCTTCCGCCACCCGAAGCAGCAGCTGGCCGTGCCCCATTTCATCCTGCACTTTCGCCATGATGCCAAGCTTCCGGCGCAGCGACGGCGCTTTCGGCACCCATTCTTTTTCCGGAAGCGCTCCCATAATTTCACTCACCGCATGCATCGCAATGAGCTTGATCAGCGTCACCCGATACTCATCCGGCATCCAGTCATCGGCTTCGATCTTTTCCCCCGCCTCGATGCGCTGCATAAACCGTTCGTATTTCTCCTCATCTGACAGGCGGGTGAACGTCATCATAGCGGCCATCCCCCATACACCTCTCGATTAAAATATATAACGTTTGTTTAACGTTATTATATTTAAATGTTATATATTTTGCAATCGTTTTTTTCTTTCTCTAGTCAGATGGATTGCGGCGCTTCAAGATGGCGGCGGTCAACGATGCGGACCGCTTTCCCTTCTGAGCGCGGGAGCGTTTTCGGCGAATGGAGACGGACGTCAATCGAAATGAGACAGTGCGTTTTCAACAATGACTGAATGCGCCGGGCAAGCAGAGCAGCCTGCTCGCTTTGCAAATCTCCGCCGACCTCGCTGTAAAAACGATCGGTCACTTCCGCATGCAGCTCGAGCGCTTCCAAATGACCGTGGCGGAGACGATGCAGCTGATAGTGCGGAGCCAGTTCCGAGACGCGAAGCAGATGATGCTCAATTTCCGATGGAAACACATTGACGCCGCGGATGATGATCATGTCGTCAACCCGCCCTTTGACCCGCGACATGCGCGCCGTCGTCCGCCCGCAAATACACCGTTCCCTCGTCACAGAAGCGATATCCCCTGTTCGGTAGCGGATGACTGGAAACGCTTCTTTCGTCAAGCTCGTAAACACAAGCTCTCCTTCTTCCCCTTCGGCCACCGGTTCAAGCGTTTTCGGATTGATGACCTCCACCAAGAAGTGATCCTCGGCGATATGGAGCCCGTTTTGCGCTTCATGACACTCCATCGCCACCCCTGGGCCGATCACTTCACTTAGTCCGTAAATGTCGCATGCCTTCATATCAAATGTCTCTTCGAGCGTGCGCCGCATTTCCTCGGACCACGGCTCCGCACCGAAGATTCCATATTTCAACGACGTTTGCCGGGGATCTTTGCCCAGTTCTTTCATCCGCTCGGCGATGTTTAACACATAAGACGGTGTGGCGCAAATGACGGTCGGCTGAAAATCTTCAATGATCATCACTTGTCGGTCGGTGTTGCCCCCGGATACCGGCACGGTCACCGCCCCGAGCCGCTCGCTGCCATAATGCAATCCAAGGCCGCCGGTAAACAGCCCGTATCCGTAGGCGTTGTGAATGACATCCCCCGGTTTTCCGCCAGCGATGACAATCGCCCGCGCCACAATGTCAGCCCAATGGTCAATGTCTCTCTTTGTATAGGCGACGACCGTCGGCTTCCCGCTTGTGCCGCTTGATGCATGCACACGGACGCATTGGGAAAGATCCACCGCAAGCAAGCCAAACGGATAATGATCCCGCAAATCCCGCTTTGTCGTAAACGGGAGTTTGCGCACATCCTCAAGCGTGCGAATATCGTCCGGCTTCACTCCGCATTCATCGAACCGTTGCCGATAAAACGGCACCTGCTCATACACGCGCGCCGCCGTCGCCCGCAGCCGCTCAAGCTGGAGAGCCTCAAGCTCGCTGCGCGCAGCCGTTTCGATATCATGCAAAATCATCGTTTCCGCCCCCTCTATTAAAACGCTTTCAAATAATGTTAAATATATAACGTTATATAAACGTTATATATTTAAACTATTATATTTAATTTTAAAATAGGTGAAATATTTTAAAATGTCAATACTCTTTTTTGAGGGCCAAGAAGAGGGCGGATGGCAGTTTGGGCTTTTAGATGGTTTCTTATTATAGGAAAGTTTGGAAAATAAAAAAGAAGGCAGCTCTCATGCTGATGGAGCACCGCCTTCCTTGATCCTATTTCGCCTAAATTTTCATAATCCCCCCCGTGCTCGCCGAGGTGACGTGTTTCGAGTAGCGGGCGAGATAGCCGGTTTTCACTTTCGGTTCAAAGCCATTCCAGTTCGCTTTCCGGCGTTCGAGCTCTTCATCGGGCAATTTGACGTTAATTGTCCGTTTCACTGTATCGATTTCGATGATGTCGCCGTCTTGGATGAACGCGATCGGTCCGCCTTCGGCCGCTTCCGGTGAAACGTGGCCGACGGATAGGCCGCGCGAGGCGCCGGAGAAGCGGCCGTCGGTGACAAGCGCCACTTTGGTGCCGAGCCCCATGCCGACGATTTGCGACGTCGGCGCCAGCATTTCCGGCATCCCTGGGCCGCCTTTTGGCCCTTCGTAGCGGATGACGACAACATGTCCCGGCTTGATTTTGCCGCTGGCGATGCCCTCGAGCGCTTCCTCCTGGGAGTCAAAGACGATCGCGGGCCCTTCATGGCGCGTGATGCCGCCTTGGACCGCCCCGGTTTTAATGACGGCGCCGTCCGGCGCCAGGTTGCCGAACAAAATGGCGAGCCCGCCCGTTTCCGAATACGGGTTGTCAATCGGCCGGATGACCTCATAGTTTTTCACTTCGCAGCCGGCGATATTTTCCCCGAGCGTTTTGCCCGTGACGGTGAGCGTGTCAAGATGCAGCGTGCCTTCTTTTTTCGCCAGCTCGTTCAACACGGCCGAGACGCCGCCCGCTTCATGCAAGTCTTCGATGTAATGAATGTCGGACGCGGGCGCGAGTTTCGCCAAATGCGGCACGCGCGATGCCACTTCGTTGATGCGCTCAAGCGAGTAGTCGATGCCGGCTTCGTTGGCGATCGCAAGCGTATGCAGCACCGTATTCGTCGAGCCGCCAAGCGCCATATCGAGCGCGAACGCGTTGTCGATCGCTTTTTCCGTCACGATATCGCGCGGTTTGATGTCATGTTCAATCAAATACATGAGCTGTTTCGCCGACTGGCGGACAAGCTCTTTGCGCGCTGGGTCAACCGCCAAAATGGTGCCGTTGCCTGGCAAAGCGAGCCCGAGCGCTTCAGCGAGACAGTTCATGGAGTTGGCCGTAAACATGCCCGAGCACGATCCGCACGTCGGACAGCCGTACCGTTCGAGTTCTTCAAGCCCTTTCTCATCGAGCGTTCCGCCTAAATACGCCCCGACGCCTTCAAATACAGATGACAGTGAAATTTTCCGCCCATCCTTCGTTACGCCGGCTTTCATCGGCCCCCCGCTGACGAAAATCGTCGGAATGTTGAGCCGCATCGCCGCCATCATCATCCCTGGCGTAATTTTGTCGCAGTTCGGAATGCACACCATGCCGTCAAACCAATGCGCCGAGATAACCGTTTCGATCGAATCGGCGATGATTTCCCGGCTCGGCAGCGAATAGCGCATCCCGATATGGCCCATCGCAATACCGTCGTCAACGCCGATCGTGTTCATTTCAAACGGCACGCCGCCCGCTTCGCGAATCGCTTCCTTGACGATTTTCCCAAACTCTTGCAAATGGACGTGCCCGGGAATAATGTCAATGTAGGAGTTGACGACCGCAATAAACGGTTTGTCAAAGTCTTCTTCTTTTACGCCCGCCGCCCGCAACAAGCTTCGGTGCGGAGCGCGGTCGAATCCTTTTTTGATCATGTCGCTGCGCCGTTTTTTCATCATCGGTCCCTCCATCATGCGGTTTGATTGATTGCTAGTATTGTACCACTTTTTCTAATAGAAAGACAATTACCTTTATTCTGAATGCGTTTTCATGATCTGCTCTGCGAAAACGAGTCAGAAAAATCAGCCGCTCCTCTTGACAACCGGAGCATTTGGCGTCATAATTTCTTACAAATTATAAATCGCAAGTCTATCCTTGACAATGAAACAATGAGAACGGCACGGGACTAGTAAACCGAGGGAACGCGCCAGAGAGTGGAACCCACAGGCTGGAAGGTTCCTCGCGGGAAGCCGGTTGAACCTGCCCTAGACGGCCGCTTATGCAAACATAAGCCGCACGCCTGCGTTACAGGCTCGAGGGGGCGCTTTAGGCGCCAAAAAAGGTGGTACCGCGGAACGCTTTTCCGTCCTTTTGCAAAAAAGGAGGAAAAGCGTTTTTTATTGGCCTGCCGCTTCGCAGGACGGCTAGGCAATCCAACTCATGCCATTCAACCCGCAAAGGAGGGAAGAACGCGATGAAACGGCAGCGCGTGGTGGTCAAAATCGGCAGCAGCTCGCTCACCGATCCGAAAGGCGGCCTTTGCCATGACAAGCTGTTCGATCACGTTGAGGCGATCGCTTATCTCAAACAGCTCGGCCATGACGTCATTCTCATCACGTCCGGGGCGGTCGCCGCCGGGTTCGGGCCGCTCGGCTACCCGGCGCGGCCGACGACGATCGCCGGCAAACAGGCCGCAGCTGCCGTCGGGCAAAGCTTGCTCATGCAGGCGTACAGCTCGGCATTCGCCCGCTTTGGCTTCACGACCGCCCAATTGTTGTTGACGCGCAGCGACTTTTACAGCCGCGAACGGTTTCGCAACTTGTTCGCCACGATCACCACACTGCTTGAGAACGGCGCCGTGCCGATCATTAATGAAAACGACTCCGTTTCCATCGAGGAATTGACATTTGGCGACAATGACATGCTTTCGGCGCTTGTCGCCGGCTTTTTGCACGCCGATGCGCTCATTTTGCTTACCGACATTAACGGGCTGTATGACGCCAACCCGAAAACGAATCCACAGGCGAAAAAATATGCCTTTTTGCCGGAAATCACCGATGAGATGATCGAAGCCGCCGGCGGCATCGGTTCAGCCGTTGGCACCGGCGGGATGCGCTCGAAGCTTCTCGCGGCTCGAAAAGCACTCTCGTTTGGCGTCAGCGTGTTCATCGGCGCAGGGAGCGGCAAAGAAAAACTGGCTGATATTTTAGCTGGGAAAGGAGACGGCACGTACATCGGCGCTCCGTTGCCGAAACAAATGCAAATGCGCAAACAATGGATTGCTTATCATGCTCCTGTCGCCGGCACGATCACGGTCGACAGCGGGGCTGAGGAAGCGTTGCTTATGCGTGGGAAAAGTTTGCTTCCCGCCGGCGTCACAGCTGTTTCCGGCGATTTTCACGCCATGGATGTCGTGGATGTCGTCAATGAAAAAGGAATCACGATCGGACGCGGCCAAGTGTATTATGCCGCTGCCGATTTAGAGAAAGTGAAAGGACTTCCGAGCGAGGAAGCTCGGCAATATTCCTACCTTCACCGCCCGGAAGTCATTCACCGCGACAATTGGGTCACGTTGCGAAAGGAGAGTGTATCGAAATGAGTGAACTGCTCAAAAAAGCCGAACGGTTGAAAACCGCCTCACAAACGCTCGCCATGCTGTCAGTGGAGGAAAAAAATGCAGCGTTGGAACAGATCGCCCAAACCCTTGACCGCGAACGCGCCTTCATTTTGCAAGAAAACGAGAAAGATATGGCCCAAGGGTGCAAACAAGGGCTGTCACCGGCTTTGCTTGACCGGCTCCAACTCACAAATGAACGCCTGGACCAAATCATCGACGGCGTCCGCCAAGTCGCCTCGCTTCCTGACCCGGTCGGAGAAATCATCGCAGAGTGGACGCGGCCGAACGGGCTTCGCATCCAAACGGTGCGCGTGCCGCTTGGGGTCATTGGCATGGTGTACGAAGCGCGCCCGAACGTCACGGTCGATGCGGCGAGTCTTTGCTTGAAAACGGGCAACGCCGTCCTGCTTCGCGGCAGCACATCAGCGCTTCATTCGAACAAAGCGCTCGTTCGCGTCATGAAAGAGGCGCTCCGCACGACGACCGTTCCGGAAACGGCGATTGAACTGCTCGAAGACACAAGCAGGGAAACGGCCCAGCACATGTTTCGCCTGAACGAGTATTTGGACGTTCTCATCCCGCGCGGCGGCGCCGGGCTCATCCGCTCGGTCGTCGAAAACGCCACCGTGCCCGTGCTTGAAACCGGCGTCGGCAACTGCCATATGTTCATCGACGAATCAGCCGAGCGGCAAATGGCGATCAACATCGTCCTAAACGCCAAATTGCAGCGTCCGTCCGTCTGCAACGCCATCGAAACGGTGCTCATTCATGAGCGTTGGCCATATGCCGACGACTTGCTTGAGGCGCTGCACGCCCGCGGCGTTGAGCTGCGCGGCGACGACCGCCTCGCGTCATCGCACCCGTTCATCAAACCGGCGACAGAAGACGACTGGCACGCGGAATATTTGGCGCCGATTTTAGCGGTTAAGCTCGTCGCTGATGTCGATGAGGCGATTGCCCATATCCGCCGCTACGGGACGAAGCACTCGGAAGCGATCATCACCGAAAACGAAGCGAACGTCCGCCGCTTTTTCCAGGCGGTCGACGCGGCGGTCTTGTACCATAACGCCTCCACCCGCTTCACGGACGGCGAACAGTTCGGCTACGGAGCGGAAATCGGCATCAGCACGCAAAAGCTGCACGCCCGCGGTCCGATGGGGCTTGTCGCCATTACGACAACGAAATCGCTCGTGTACGGGACGGGGCAAATTCGGGAGTCATAACGATGGCTGCAACGAAGACGGCTTCCTTTTTCACTAAGTTTCTAAAGCATAAAACGATCCGGACCCAACGCATGGCTTCCGGATCGTTTTCTTATTTTTCCATTTCCACAAACACCCAATAGCGGCTGCCGATAAAGTTCACCGCCATCCCGGCGATTGTCGCCGCCAGTTTCGCCAGCCAGAGCGATGCAAACCGTTCCGCGGCCAGCAAAACGGCAAGCGATGCACCGAACGACAGCCCGTTGACGACAAGAAAGCGCAAAACTTCCTTTATATTGGCTTTCCGTTTGACTTGAAACGTCCAACGCCGATTCCAAATGTAGCTGTTCGCCATCCCGGCGCCGTAGGCAACGGCTTGGGCAACCGCCGCCTTAGCGCCTGCAGCAGTCAACAAAAAAAAGACGGCGAAGTCCACCGCGGTATTGCTCACCCCAACGAGGCCAAACCGCCATACGGCTTGTTTTTCTTTACGGAATATACGAAGGCTTTCGTTCATGTTTCGTTCCGACTCCCCACGTTTCGTTGACAATATAGAGCGGACGCTCTTTCACTTCATCGTAAATCCGGCCGATATATTCGCCAATCGCGCCGAGCATGAGCAGTGTCACCCCGTTGCCAAGCAGCATGACCATCAACAATGACGCCCAGCCAGCGACCGTTGAATGAGCAAACCATTTAAGATAAAGGACAACGAACATCCCCACCACACTGGCCGCCGACAACAAAAATCCAAGCCAACTGGCCAGCTTCAGCGGCTTGTATGAAAACGAGGTGATGCCATCAAGCGAAAACCGAATCATCTTTTTGAGCGGGTATTTCGTCTCGCCGGCGAAACGCGGCTCCCGTTCGTATTCAACCGCCGTCTGCCGGAAGCCGATCCAACTTACCAGCCCCCGAACAAACCGGCTCCGCTCTCTCATATAGCGTAACTGATCACACACCTTCCGGTCAATAAGGCGAAAATCGCCTGTATCGACCGGAATGTCGATTTCGGTCGCCGCCCGCAGCAATCGGTAAAACACGTAAGCCGTCCATCTTTTGAACACCGTCTCGCCCTTCCGCTTGACGCGCCGGGCATACACCACTTCATACCCTTCCTTCCAGCGCTCGATCATCTCTAACATGAGCTCAGGAGGATCTTGCAAATCGGCATCGATCACGATGATGGCTTGACCCGAGGCATAGTCCATCCCCGCAGTAATAGCGATTTGGTGGCCGAAATTGCGGGAAAAGTCAATGTACTTCACGGTGTCATCCTTTACAGCCAATTCCCTTAAGATCTCCAGCGTCTCATCCGTGCTGCCGTCGTTAATGAACAACAATTCATACGGTTCGTACGTTTGCTCCATCACCGTTTTCAGCCGTCGGTACGTCTCGCGGATGACCAGCGCCTCATTATATACAGGGATAATAACAGAATACGTCACCATTCATGTCCCCTCCTTCGTTCGCTTCTTGCATTGTTCTGCAAAAGGACAGCTCACACATGCCTCTATCCTGACACCCCGAAAAAAGAGAGCGATGCAAACCACATCGTTTTGCACCATCGTGCTCAACGCGCCACTTTTCGCGTGCGGCGTCCCATGATTTCGCGAAAAACCGCATGGCGCTCCCGTGACAAGTGGAAAAACGCGATAACGTGCATTCGCCAACATACTCGAGCACCGGATGGCTAGCCGTTGTACACGTACAGCGTCATTCCTCCGCGGCCCATGCCGCCAAAGGTCTCGCTTTGCCCCCCGCCCCATTGTGACGACGGTACTTCTTGACAATGCGTTTTGATCCATTGCACCAGCTCATTGTCGCCCCGTCCCTCTCCAGAGAGAAGGAAATACTTCACTTCGCCGTTTTGGACCATCTTCTCCAGCTTCGCGGGGGTCAACACTGGATCGGTTCCCCCAAATCCCCCCATCGCCATCACCGCGCGGTCGGTATGAAGCATCAACTGCGCCGCCTCAGTGGCTCGAATGGTCGCAGCCAAGTATTTGGTTTTTCCAGCGTGTTGCTCTAAATAAGCCACTAAAGCGACCAATGAATGGCGGCCTCCAAGCTCAGTCCCTTCATCCGAGCGCACATCCCTTTGCCCTTGCCGCCAGCGCCCGTCCTGCCCCGCCGGCATCCCTGCGGTCGGCATGGCCCCTCCTTCCCGACGCAAATCGGGCCCTGCATATGGAATCGTGCTGTTTGTTCCGTACAACACAGGCGTCAGTGACCAATACGCCGGCAGCACAAGCAAGCCAAACAACCCAGCCGCATAGATGATCCGCCGCCAACGCTCGCGCCCTTCCATCGCCAACCAGAGGCAAACGACCGCCAGTCCGTAAAATCCGACCGCCATCGGCCACACAGCTGGCAATGACTCGTGATATTGCCAAGCCATCCATGTGTCAAACGCATAAGTAGCCAAAAGAGCCGTCGGAAACAGCCATGTCATTCGACCTTCACCGGTTCCAAACGAAGCGAGCATCGTTCCTCCAGCTCCCACCAACACCGCAATCGCCGGAGCCAGCATGCTTAAATAGTAACGATGGTAAAAACCGGCGATGCTGAAAAACACCATCATCGGCCCAAGCCAAGCGAGCCAAAAGAGCAAGAAACGATGAAACGATGTCATTGGGCGGCGGCGCCATACATCAGCCACCCATCCGACAGCGACCACCATCACAAACGGCAGCAGCCAACTCGCTTGTCCGGCTAAAGGAAGCTGGAACAGCCGCAAAACGCCCGGATCGCCAATCTCGCCGCGGCCGATGCCGCCCATGCCGCCTCCCGAAGCAGAAAGAGGGGCGCCTGGCGCTCCGAACATCGAAGGCGGCGCTCCTTCTGAAAGAAATGCGCCATTGTCTCCACCGTTTGGCAGTGCAGTGATGCCGCTCGTTTCCGTCGACCTCTCTCTCCCATTCAAATCCGCCCCCATCCTGCCGCCCGGTCCGGCCTCCCCCGTCAGCCGTTCAATGCCGTTGTAGCCAAGGGCCAGCTCCAACACCGAATTGGTTTTGCTGCCGCCAATGTACGGGCGTTTATCGGCCGGAATCAAAGCGACAGCGGCGGCATACGAAAGGGAAACGGCAAGCAGCACGACTGTGGCCATCGTCAAATGGCCCGTCCGTTTTTTCCACGATGTTTTCGCCGCCATCCAATAGAACAAATAAAACGCCGGCAGCACCATGTACGCCTGCAGCATTTTCATATTAAACCCCACCCCAACAACCGCAAAGCTGCCGATCAGCCATGCGAGCCGCTTGGTCATGACGGCCTTCATCAACATCCAAACCGCGACAAGCAGTGTAAACACCAATACGGCGTCAATGTTGTTCGTACGCGCCACGGCCACAAACACCGGCGTGCAGGAAAACACGAAGCTTGCCCAGCGCGCCGCTATCCGCCCCGCCCACGGCTTGACGATCACGTACATCATCCACGTCGAGGCAACCCCCGCCAACGCTTCCGGAAGAAGCACGCTAAAATCGCTCACTCCGAACACTTTCACACTCAACGCCTGCAGCCAAAGCGCGGCCGGAGGCTTATCAACGGTAATGAATCCCTCCGGATCAAGCGCGGCGAAGAAAAACGCCTTCCAACTTGCGGCCATGCTTTTCGCCGCCGCCGTATAATACACATTGGAACCGCTGTTTCCAATTTGATAGAAGTGCAAAAAAGCTGACCAAGCCATGATCGCAGCAATCCATCCATCCCATTTCCATTGTATTTTCTTCATCGACTCTCCCTTTCCGTCATGTTCTTCGTCTCCTACCGTTACGTTACCCCGTGTTGGTGAAAGTTTGGTGAAAAAATCGAGCGAATGGACAAGGTTTTCATTTCGCTGACCGCAGACGTGTGCTATGATAAAAGGCGAAGGGAGGTGAATCTTGTGGAAGGAGCCACCATCGTGCAACAAATTTTAAAGGCGCTCGACTTGCATTGCGGAAAAATTCAACAACAAATGAAGGAAATGGAAGATCGGCTGCGCACCGAAATCCAAGATACAGAAAGCCGACTGCGTGCTGAAATTCAAGACACGGAAAACCGACTGCGTGCTGAAATTCAAGACACGGAAAACCGACTGCGCGCTGAAATTCAAGACACGGAAAACCGACTGCGCGCTGAAATCCAAGATACAGAAAATCGGCTGTATGCCCAAATTCGCGAGACGGAAGACCGGTTGCACCAAAAACTCTCGGATCTAGAAAAACGCACCGACGCTCGGTTTGAGCGCTTGGAAACGAAAATGAACTATTGGCGCCTTGAATGGTCGGAAACACAGGAAACCGTCGACTTCCTCGCCCGCAAAACCCTCCAACATGAACGAAAACTCCGTTCCCGGGCTGGACAAAACGAAATCTCCTAAAAACGAAAAAAGCCAAACCGGCCGCCCGCGCTTTCCTGCTTGACGGTTGGTTTGGCTTCTATCTTCTGTTGTTTGAACAGGCGCCTGCTTGGATGAATGATCGCGATGTCGAGAGGAAGCAAGCGCTTTTCTTTTTATTCCGCCCTCTGCTGTGTTGCGATGTCCACGCGTGAAAACGCCTCTTTCATCACCTCATACGACTGCTTCAGCCGCTCGTGGTAGCGCGGCGCTTCCCACACCGGCCACGCATACTCATAAAACTGCTCTGCTGGCAGCACGGCCCCGTTCATCGCCGGGAAAGAAAACGAATCGTCTCCATCCTCGACGTACAAACCAAGGCGAATGCCTTCAATCATGACACGGCTGTTGAGCCCGCCTTTCGACCACATGTCGCCCATCACCTCGCGCCGGCTCGGATCGGTCACGTTCAAAAGCGCCCATGGCAGGCGGATTTCATACATATCGCCATCGCGGCTTACACTAATATCGGTGAGCGAATTGTACGCCGCATCGTCGGGGTTGGCCGTGCCAAACCGCAACACCCCGGTTTCATATGAGTCGAACGGCACAGCCTTGCCGCGGGCTTCTTCCAATTTTTTGTTCAACGTCAGGCGAATCGGGTGGTAGACGCCGTTATCTTTCCGATTGGCGTACGGCGCCGCCGGCATCATATGCAGCTCTTTTCCGTAATGAAAGGAAAACGTGTCGTAGTAGCTGTCGACAAGCAGACGGGCGCTCTGTTTTCCATGAATGACTAAGGCAAAGTCGATTCCCGCTGTCCGGACGCCAGAAAGGCCTGGCAGGCGCGATTGCCCTTGATTCGGAATCGTATCAAACGCCATGTAGACCGTCGTCCGATCGGTGATGCACCCGCTGTCAAGCCGCACGTACAAATACCCTTCATCGCTTGTGACGTACAGCGCCCGCTTGCCCTCTGTCCAAACCGGCCGGATTCCATTGAACGTCCAATCGTCTTTCCGCCCGTCGACCTTGATCATCGCGGCCGCGCTTGAACGTGGCTCAAACCGAAGCAGCCCAAAATGTTGTTCGTTCGTCTGCGCATTCAGCCAAAACGGACGCCGGTTCGGGTTGTCGTACTCCATCGTGTTCCACGTCCGCTTGAACCATTCATCCTGCCAGGAAAACAACAGCCCTCCCGCCATCCGCTCATGGACGATGTCCTCAAACAGCTCCCGGTCGATCGTTCCTTGCTCCTGTTCCGACAAAAACCCCTGATTTTTCCCGTGCACATTTCGATGCGCCATGCCGCGCGAAGAAGGAACGCCAAATTCAGCGACCAAAATCGGCATCCGGTGCGCCGCCTTCATGTCATGCAAGTAGGCGGCATAGCTGTTGCGCTCGCCGCGTTGGTCAACATAGCTGACGTATTTTTCCTCACGGTTGAAAAAATCCGGATAATACGGATAAATGTGATATGATGCAAACAACCCGGCCTGCAGCTCGTGAGTGGCGTACATGACATTGGGGTTGACGGAAACAAAATCTTCTTTCACAAATGGTTCGGCCGGATGGCGGAGGAGATCGGTCGTCACCCAATTCGTAAAACTGACCGGCCGCTGCCAGCCGTATGTCTCCGTTTCATACGCCACCGCTTCGTCGATCACGCGGGCCAGCCATGCCTCAAACGGGCTCACCCCTTTCGTGTACACGTATTTGCCGCGGTAGTCGCCCTGCTTCGGGTGTTTTTCGTTCGTCGCCGCCACGACTTCCGGATCCCACTCGACGCCGAAAATCCAGCCGAGAACATACGGGGAAAGGTCGTATCGGTACACCCCGCCGGCATGACCTGGCCGTTTTGGAATGCGGGCCTTGCCATGAACGAGGTCAATCGTGCGGCGGATGTCGGTGCGAAACGCTTCGTTCACTTCGGGCGCCCACACATCCTTCGTCCGCAGCATCGCCCCTTCATCGATCCAGACGCCATGGAACAAATAGAGCGGCTGCTCGGCAGTCTGATTGTACTCATACAGCGCCTCATAAAACGCCGGCGGATGGATCGTATAGACGCGGATAGCGTTTGCGCCCATCGCCCCGATGTACTGCAGCCAGCGGAAATATTCTTCCTTCGTAATCTTCGCCTCTCCCGGAAACGCGCCGGGTTTGCTGATGCCGAGGTTGACGCCTTTGATCAGCAGCCGCTCCCACCGTCCATTGCGATATACTTGAAGATAGTCGCGCCCGACCGTTCCCGCCAAGCGGACCCCTTCCTGCTTGGCTGTTTGAACTTGGACTTGCAGCTTTCCTTTCTTTTTGTATCCCTCTATTTCGCGCAAAATCACTTTCATCATCGGAACGTACGCCTTCCAGTAAAAGGCCGCGCCGTTGTCTGGTCGGTGATCCGACGTCCATTTGCGCCACACGTCAAATCCAACGGTCCGGGAAACAGCCGGCGGTTCCCCTTGATCAGCGTAATCGCCGCAAAAGTAATACGACTGATACGTCTTTGTCTCATAGCGGACAACGGCCGGAAAGGAAAACGGCAGCCCGATCGCCCGCAGCTTCTCTTTCCCGCGCTCAGACAGCGACAGCGTGTACGTTGCGAGCACCATGCGCTCATCAAGCGGCTTGACGATGTCAAACCAATACGAATACGATGTGCGCATCTTGCCGCCCCAACGGGCTTCCCCCGCTTTTGTGGAGGAAAACATGACGCCACCGCCGCCAAGGTCGCGCCGATCGAGGACAAGAAGCCGATCCGACTCATCGACCAACACCATACCCGGCCCGCGGAACGAAAACGGCTTTCCGTATTGCGCTTTATAGTTTTCTTTCACCCACACCGGCACTTCCCGGCTTCTCAAGTCAGAAAAATAACGGCCGATCCAGCCGGTCCACTCAAGGCCGAACAGCTGGGCAAACGAGGCGCGCACTTCGTTTTCTGTCGGATGGGCCATCGAATTGAACTCAGCGATCAACGTTTTCCCGCCTTGGCGGGCAAACCGCCAAAGCGACTCCATCTCCTGCCGCTCAAGCCCGCCGTACACTTTCGCCGACCGCGCGCCGTCTGTTTGCTTGCGGACGAACTCTTCCTCATATACCCCGTATGTGTCGGCGATATAGACCGCATCGTACCTCGCCATCTCCTTTGGCAGCGGCCGCACCTCATACGCTCCATCCTTTTTCGGCGCAAACCCGGCGTAATCGCGTGCAGCTTCGTATCGCTCTCCGTTATAATGGACATATTTTTGTTGATTCAAAAGCCAAACGAGCCCCTGGTGCTCGCGGTACGACCGGTCCGGCACCGTTTTGTCGACAATAAGCAAATCGAGCTTCGCTTCTGGTTTCAGCCACCAAAGCCAATACGGCGCGGAAAGAAGCAACACGACAAGGACAAGATATACATAAAGCCAACGGAATGCCCGTTTCTCCATCTCCCCACTCCCCCCGTTCCCTCCTTATTTCCCTTATAACAGAAGGAAAGATTGTCCAGCAAGAACGAGCGGGCATGGCAGTAAATTTCCCTTTGCGATTCATCGCCCTTCAAATCATAGCAAAAAAAGCAAGCCCCTTGCCAGGAGCTTGCCCGCCCGCCAACATGCCTCCTTAGCGATTCGGCTCATACACGTCCCACGTCCATTTGATGGAATCGACGATTTGTTTCGCCGCCTGTTCCGCTTCCAATTCGTTGATCACAACGCGGGAATGATGAAGCGCATAGGCCGATTGACGTTGGAAAAAGAGCTGTTCGACTTCTTCCAACGTTTTGTTTTTCAACACTGGGCGGCTGTCGACAATGAGCGGCAGCCGCTCTTCCTTCCAATGCTCCCACGACAAGTCAAGGAAAAAGACGATGCCGTGGGCCAGACAGACGCGCCGCACGTCTTCCTGCAAATACGCGCCGCCGCCGAGCGAAAGGATTTTCAACCTCGTATTCGTGCATAAATCGACGATCAGTTCCCGCTCGATCTGTCGAAAATACGCTTCCCCTTTTTGCGCGAACATCTCCGGAATCGACATCCCGTGCCGCCGCTCGATTTCCGCATCGACATCGATAAAGTCGCGGTATAGCTTCTTTGCCACGAGCTGCCCGATCGTTGTTTTCCCCGCTCCCATAAAGCCGATCAAAATGATGTTCCGCTCGCGGAGCGGGATGGCGGTTTGCCTCTCCACGTTGCTTCACCTCTTTTTACTCTCTCTTTCCGGAAGACTGGCGGATAACGAGCTCCGGATGCAAAATCGTCCGTTTCGGCTCGCCGTCATCCCCTTTCATGCGTTCGTGCAATCGCCGCGCTGCGCACGCACCGATCTTTTCTGGGAATGCAGCCACCGTCGTTAGCGGCGGTTGAAACAGCCCGGATTCTTGAATGTTGTCAAAGCCGACGACCGCAATGTCACGCCCCGGAACGATCCCTTCCTCTTTTAAGCCAAGCATTGCGCCGAACGCGACGACATCGTTGTAACAAAAGAGCGCTGTCGGCGGGTTTGGTTGCTGCAGCACGCGTTTGGCCGCCATTCGCCCGCCTTGCCTTGTCGTTGCGGATGGCACAAGCAGCGTGTCATCCACTTCAATGCCTGCTGTGCGCAAGGCGTCGCCGTATCCTGCCCGGCGCGCCTTCCATACGGACGACTGCGGAGAGCCGCCGATAAAGGCGATGCGCCGATGGCCGCGTTCGAGCAAATGCTCGACTGCCATCCGCCCGCCGGCCACATTGTCAATCCCAATATAATCAAACAACCCGGGCGGAAGCTCTTCGCGGGCGAACAATACGACGGGGATGTCCCATTGCCGAAGCCGCTCGAGCATCTCGGTTGAACATCCTGGAACCGGGCTCATGATCACACCGCCAACCCGATGCTCCAACATCGTCGACAACAAGGCGTCTTGCTTTTCCGGCCGGTCAAACGTCGTGCCTAAAATGACCGTATATCCTTCCTGATCGAGCGCCTCATGGACGCCAACGAGCAATTCGGAAAAAAACGGGTTGTCAAGTTCGGTGATAATAAGACCAACTGTCGACGAACGCTGCGAACGCAAATTGGCCGCCACGCGGTCATAGACATAACCAAGCTCTTTCATCGCTTGGAGCACTTTTTTTCGCGTTTCTTTCGAAATATTCGGACTCCCGCGGACGACAAGAGAGGCGGTCGCCCGCGACACGCCGGCGTGTTTGGCGACTTGTTCGAGCGTCACGCGGGAACGCTTTTTATCTGACACCGTTCGAATCACCTGCTTTACCGTCGCTTTCACCTATCAAAAGTATAAAGGCTGGCGGCAAGCAGTGTCAATGCAAGGCGTGGGCTGCCGGGAAAACAAACTTCGAAACAAAAAAACCCGGCAGCCTCGCACAAGGCAAGGAGCCGGGAAGGCGGCAAGCCGCCGCCGTTCGTTCATTCATATGATCTCGTTTTCTCGCAGCCGCTCAATGTCTTCCTTGGACATGCCAAGCATCGTTTGCAAAATCTCTTCGGTATGCTCGCCTAAATCCGGAGCAGTGCAACGGATGGCGCCTGGCGTTTTTTCGAATTTCGGCACAATGCCGGGCATTTTAATTTTGCCAAGGCGTGGATGGGCGACTTCGATGATATTTTCCCTCGCTTGGTAATGCGGGTGTTCAAAAATATCTTTAATGCTCAAAATCGGGCTGACCGGCACGCCATGCTCATCCAAAATGCGGAGCAATTCATCGCGCGCCTTCGTGCGGATCCAGTCGGCGACGATGCCGTTTGTCTCTTCATGATGGGCGAGCCGCCGTTCGTTTGTGCAAAATTTCTCATCCGTCAACAGATCTTCCCGCCCCATCGCTTTCGCCAGCCGCTCGAACGTCGAATCGGTGCTTGTGACGAGCACAACCCAATGCCCGTCTTTCGTCATAAACGTGCCCGCCGGGCTCGAATGGCCGGACAATCCCGGCGACCGCTCGCGCACTTTGCCCAATTGGTCATATTCCGCCACCAAAAACTCCATCATGCGGAACACCGATTCGTAAAGACCGATATCGACCATCTGCCCTTCGCCATTCGGATGGACATCGCGGTGGTAAATGGCCGTCACCGCCGCAAACGCCACATAAATGCCGGTAATGTAATCCGTCAACGAAAACGATGGGCTGACCGGCGGACGATCCGGATACCCTTGCAAATACGTAAACCCACTGAACGCCGTCGCCGGTGTGCCGAATCCGGCTTTCTCGCGAAACGGACCCGTTTGCCCGTAGCCCGAGACGCGAATCATCACCAACCTCGGATTGATCCGCTTCAGCTCTTCATATCCGCCTCCCCATTTTTCGAGCGTGCCGGGACGGAAATTTTCAATGACAATATCGACGTGGCGGACGAGCCGTTTGAAAATGTTCATTCCTTCTTCTTTGCGCAAATCCAACGTGAGCGACCGTTTATTGCGCGCCAGCCCCGGCCAGCGAAGCGGCTCCCCATCCTTGAACGGCCCGACATGGCGGAGCGTATCCCCTTTTCCTGGCAATTCCACCTTGATGACATCGGCGCCAAAATCACCGAGCAAAACCGCGCCAAACGGCGCCGCGATCATTGTCGACACATCGAGCACTTTGACGCCTTCCAGCGGCAAACGCGCCATGACACTCTCCTCCCCCATTTCGATTTATTGTCCGTATGTCATGATGACCGACAACGCGGTCCGGACGTCTTCAATCGGAATTTGCCCCGGCGCCGAGCTTTGCCGTCCGACTGCAAAGGTGACGGCAGAGCCGAACAATCCGCCTGCCAGGCGGGTGATGGCGCCCAATGCCCCCATCGACATCGTGATCAGCGGGATGTCCACCTCTTTTCGCGCTTCTTCCGTCGCCTGCAGCAGCGTGAGCACATCCCCCCGCGTTTTCGGCATCACAGCTGCTTTCGCGATGTCGGCGCCGCATTGTTCCGCTTGGCGCATTTTCGCGACAAGCTCTTCCTTCGATGGCGTATGATCAAAATTGTGGTAAGACAACACGAGGCGCACTCCATAGCGGCGCGTCAGCTCCCGGACGATCGGGATGCGCGGCCCATGGGCAAGCTCGTAATCAAGCAAATCGATCGCCCCGCTTTCACAGACGGTTTCAAACAGCCGAATCTTTTCCTCTTCCGTCAACGAAATCGGCTGCCCGCCTTCCTGTTCGGAACGAACCGTAAACAAAATCGGGATGTCTCCAGCAATCGCCCGCATCTTTCTCGATGTGGCCGCCACTTCCTGTTCGTCCCGAATCGCCTCGAAAAAGTCCGCCCTCCATTCAATGAGATGCGGCTTTTTCTCCGTGATTTGCCTTGTTTCCTCCAACACTTGCTTCGCGTCCGCTCCGACGACCGGGGCGCAAATGCACGGTTCGTCTCCCCCGATCAATATGCTGCGCACACGGACAGCGCGCTTTGCAATCGCCATATGCTCTCCCCCTTATGGTCGATAACCTAGTTTTTCGGAAATGGCTTGTGCTCCTTCTTTTACGAGCCTCTCGAATTGTTCCATCACTTCCCGTGTAAACCGATGCGCCGGCCCGGAAACGGACAAGCAGGCGCCCACTTCCCCGCGGATGTCGAAAATGGGCGCCGCAACGGCTGCAGAGCCGACTTCCCGCTCATCGACGCTGGATGCCACACCGCGCTCGCGAATCGCCTCAAGCTCCGCCGTCAGACGATCCAATCGTTCCTTTGTCGGCACTTGCGCAAAAATCCGCTCTTGAACTTCGGGCGATTGATAGGCCAACAATACTTTTCCCCCCGCCCCCGCCCAAAGCGGCAGCCGCTCGCCGATTCTCACCATATGGCGCAGCGCTTGAAGCCCTTCGCACTGTTCGATGCAAACGCGGGCGTCTTGTTCGAGCACATACAAATTCACCGTCTCCCGCGTCTCGTCGCGCAGCCGCTCCATCACCGGCCGCGCGATTTCCCGCACTTCCATCGATTTGCCGGCAATGTATCCTAAATAGTACAACCCTTGTCCAAGACGATACTTTAACGTCTCCGGATCTTTGACGATAAGGCGGTTTTGCTCCAGCGTGGCGAGCAGGCGCGTCGTCGTCGATTTGGCGAGCGAAATCTTTTTCGCAATTTCCGTGAGTGATAGCTCTTGTTCCTCGAGGGTAAAACAATACAAGATGTCAATGGCCCGCTGCACCGTGCGCAAGCCGGCTTCGTGCTTTTTTTCTTCCTTCACCTGTTTGTCCCCCCTTCCTTATGTTCCGTTCAACGGAATTTTATTTCTTTCAGTGGAACCTTACTCCCATTTTAGCATCTTCGTTGACCGCCGTTCAAGCTTTTTTTCGCGTTTCCTTCCTTTTCGGTTTCAACAAGGGAAAAGGCGGCGAAGCCTTTTTTCATTCAAACGTCTGTGTGAAGGGACATATGCTGCGTTAGGCCTGTCTTCCTGCCCGTCCATTGTCTGAACGGATTGCATAAACAGTTCAAATTTTTCAGCAAATTATGGACAAACGAAAACGAACTTTGTTATAATCCAATCAGGAATTCCATTTATAGAAAATCAGTTACACATAATGGAACAAAGGAAGGAGAGATGATCAGCGAACATTTGAGAATCGATCACTTCACGGAATGATGGGAAACACCAAAACGCGATGTCCAATGAAAGGGATCTCGCTATTTTTTCGCTCTAACACTGTATCCGTTTTCTCGCATCAAAACAAGGATGGTGAACAAAGATGAAGCACAAACGACGTTGGGCGATGGCGTTTTTGATCGCGTTAGGCGTCATCATCAACTATTTCGACCGCATCAACATGTCCGTCGGCATCCAGCCGCTTTCCGAAGAATTCGGCCTCACGCCCGGACAGCTCGGCATTTTGTTGTCTGCGTTTGCCTGGTCTTATGCCATTTTGCAAATCCCAGCCGGCGTCATCTTGGATAAAATCGGCGTCAAATGGGTGACGCGCATCGGGACGATCATTTGGACGGTGGCGTGTTTCTTGACCGCCGTCGCCAGCGGCCAAGGCCTTGTCATGTTATCACGCGTCTTGTTGGGCATCGGGGAGGCGCCATATTTCCCATCAGCCGCCAAAGCAGTCGGGCAATGGTTCCCGCGCCATGAGCGGGCGACCGCGATTGCCCTTTACGACGCCCAGTCGAAGCTGTCAAACGCCATCGGCACTCCGATCATCGCGTGGATCATCACCGAGTGGGGATGGCGGGCTGGGTTCTATACGACCGCAGTGCTCAGCTTCATTTACGCCATCCTGTTCTGGGCGACATACCGCGACCCGCATGAAGACAAACGGTTGTCGAAAGAAGAGTACAACTACATCGTCCAAGGCGGAGCGCAAAAATCAGACGAAACATCGGGAAACGTTTGGGAGACAATTCGGTATTTGCTGACGAAGAAAAAAGTGTGGGCGACATTGATCGGGTTTGCCGCCTACGGCTACTCGTGGTTTTTGTTTCTCACGTGGCTTCCCGGCTATTTGGCGACGGAAATGCACATGTCGGTGCTGAAATCGGGCTGGTACGCCTCGATTCCGTGGATCGTCGGTACGATTTCGGAGATCACGATCGGCGGATGGCTCGTCGATCGGCTTATCAACAAAGGAGGCCATTCAACGCGCGTGCGAAAAACGTTTTTGGTCATCGGCATGCTGCTTGGGCTGTCCGTCATCGGCGCCGCTTTCACGACAAACCCAAACATCGCGATCCTTTGCATTTCAATTGCCCTTGGCGGCCTAGTCATCACGTCCTCGATTGCCTACAGCATTCCGACATTTATTGCGCCGCCAGGCACGGTCGGGACGTTGACCGGCTTGTTGACGTTCGGCAACAACTCGATGGCGATTGTCGCCCCGATCGTGACGGGGTTCATCGTTCAAGCGACCGGCTCGTTCATGTATGCGTTTCTCGTCGCGGCGCTCATTTTGCTCGCCGGCATTTTCAGCTATTTGTTCCTGCTGACGGATTTAGAGCCGATTGAGCCGATGGCTCGGCCGGAAACAACGCAAAACGCAAGCATCGGACATATAAAAGTGCGATAGCGAAAAAGAAGCGCCTTCGTCCAACGCGGCGAAGGCGTCTTTCCATGCTGTGGCTTTGCGGTGAATCAAGCTGCACGCCGCCTCAACGCAACATCCATCCGTTTAATGCCCCGTAAACCACCCAAGCGGCACAGTCACAAGAGACGGAAAGAAAATCAACAAAAGCAACAGAAGCGTCTCCACCAGCAAAAACGGCCAAACTCCTTTCATGATGTCTTCCATGTTGATTTTCGCCACCCCGCAGGCGACGTTCAGCACCGTGCCAACCGGCGGCGTGAGCAGCCCGATGCAGTTGTTTAAAATAAACAATACCCCGAAGTATACCGGATCGATTCCCGCTTTTTCAATAATCGGCATCAGCACCGGCGTCAAAATGAGCACTGTCGGCGTCAAGTCCATCGCCGTTCCGACCAACAGCACCAAGGCGTTAATGGCCAAAAGCAGCGCCAGTGGGTGGTCGATAAACGGTGCGAGCACATCTGTCACGATCGACGGAATGTTGGCGACTGTAATGAGCCAGGCCGACACCATGGCGGCGGCCACCAAAAACATGACGACGCTCGTCGTTTTCGCCGCGGCCACGAGCACGTGGAACAAGTCTTTCACTTTCAGCTCGCGGTAAATGCACAAGCCGACCAACAGCGCGTAAAACGCAGCCACGACCGCCGCCTCGGTCGGCGTAAACACCCCTCCGCGCAGCCCGCCGACAATGATCACCGGCAGCAGCAGCGCCCAAAACGCCTCGCGGGTCGCCCGCCAAATCTCTTTCGCCGATTGACGTGGAAGCACTTCCACTTGATCTCTTCGGGTCACCCACCACCAGCAGATGGCCAATGAAATGCCAAGCAAAATCCCGGGAACAATGCCGGCCATAAACAGCTTCGTGATCGACACGCCGCTTGTCACCCCAAAAATGATCATCGGGATGCTCGGTGGGATGATCGGGGCGATGATGCCGCCGGCAGCGATAAGGCCGGCTGACCGGTTGCGGTTGTACCCAGCTTTGACCATCATCGGGATGAGAATGGCCCCAAGCGCCGCTGTATCAGCTACCGCCGACCCCGACAACCCGGCGAACAGCACGCTCGCGATGATCGCCACATACCCGAGCCCGCCGCGGATATGGCCGACAAGCGCCATCGCAAAGCGGATGATCCGCTTCGAAATGCCGCCGGCGTTCATGAGCTCCCCGGCGAGCATAAAGAACGGAATCGCCATCAGCGGAAAGCTGTCTGCGCCGCTGATCAAGTTTTGCGCGATGATTTGCGTATCAAAAATGTCCAAATAAAACATCAAGGCGACGCCGCTGACCAAGAGCGCAAACGCGATCGGCATCCCGAGCGCCATGACCCCTAACAGCGACCCGATAAAAACGACCAACGCCATTTACCGCTCACCTCCAGCGGCGCCTTGCGTTCGCCCGTGCGCCCATTCTGCCGCTTCGTGCTCGACGGGAGCGGCCGCGAAAACTCGTGCGTGTGATCGATGCGCTGCTACGCAACGGTCAAATCTACACGCCAAGAAAGGGGGAAGATCGATAGGGGTATCGATCTAACTGATTTTGTATCAAAACCCAGTTAATGACATCAGGCAAGACTGGGCTTCTTAAGTATTGCCTTTTTTCGGATCATCGGACAATCGAATTTCCAATTTCGATGATTTTTCACCTTGACATATTACCGCAGGACTTTTTTGGCAGCGGTTTCACGATCATCTACAAGCAAGTTTCGTGCCAACGAAAAAAAGCACAAACAGCACAAAAAACCGTTGTCTATTCCCGAACGTTAACAGACACTCTCCCGACACCACCCACACATTTCAGACATTTCCCCGACACTTTTATCCTCACCCGCCTGGGGCTCCCAACGTGTCGGTGCAATCCAAAAGGTTCGCCGCATTCTCCCGCTCCTTGGCAACCAACCATGAAAAAAGAACCAACAGCACCACTGCCGTTGGCTACAATCCGTACTTTTTCAGTTTCTCGTATAACGTCGAGCGGTGAATACCGAGCCTCCTTGCCGCTTCCGTCTTGTTGCCGCCCGCCGCCACCAGCGCCGCAGCGATTCGTTCCCGCTCGGATTGGTAAACCATTTCTTTCCATAGGTCCGCTATTCTCACACCCTGATCTGGCAAAGCGGAGACGGCCGGTTGAACGGTCGACAAATACGCTGGCAAGTGTTCTCGTTCGATCACATCTCCTTCAACCATGCTGATCAGCCATTCGACGACGTTGACCAGCTCGCGGACGTTCCCCGGCCATGAATAGTGGACAAGCACTTCCATGGCCTCTTTGGTAAACGACTTCAACGCGACGCCAAACTGCCGGCACATCCGTTCCATATGGTAAGCCAACAGCGCCGGAATATCCGTTTTCCGCTCGCGCAGCGGTGGGAGATGAATGCGAATGATGTTCAAGCGGTAAAACAAATCTTCCCGGAACGTTCCATTCCGCACCATCTCCTCGAGCGGCTTGTTCGTCGCAGCAATAATGCGCACGTCCACCTCGGTTTCGTATAGTCCGCCGACTTTCTCCACCTTCTTTTCTTCGAGGGCGCGCAAAATTTTCGCCTGCATGGCAAGCGGCATATCGCCGATTTCATCCAAAAACAGCGTCCCCCGATGGGCGAGTTGAAACTTGCCGGGCTTGCCCCCTTTTTTCGCGCCGGTGAACGCCCCGTCCTCATAGCCGAACAGCTCCGCTTCCAACAACGACTCCGGGATGGCGGCGCAATTCACGCTGACGAACGGTCCATCCGCATGCGGGCCCGCTTCGTGGATCGCCCGCGCCACCACTTCTTTCCCTGTCCCGCTTTCACCGGTGATCAGCACCGTCGACGGCACGCGCGCCGCCCGGCGGATCATCTGCTTCACCGCTGCGATCGCTGGGTGGCGGCCAATGATGCGCTCGATTCCTTTCGGGGCGGAAGCGGCCGTCTCCTGTGGTTTCGCTTCCGTCTCTTGCTTCTCCTTCCGGCTTGCCTCGCGCGACAGCTCCTGCAGGCGGCGGAAAATTTCATATACTTCCGATACCCCTTGGAAAATAAGCATCCCGATCGCCCCGATCACCTTGCCGTCGCGCCAAATCGGAATGCGGTGCACCACCATCGGCTGGCCGTAAATCTTTTGGATGTATCCGCGTTCAGGAATGCCGGATTGAACGCAAATGTGCAAACGGGTGTTTTCGATCACGTCCGTCACGTGCTTCCCGACCGCTTCTTCGCGGCGGATGCCGAGAAACTGGCAATACGCCCGGTTGATTTCGCGAATCACACCGTTCCCGTCAACAACGACTACGCCTTCATACGCCGCATCCAATACGGTTTTCATCGTCTCCGCCAGACGGTGCGCTTCCTCCAGTTCATGCCGCAATCGTTCCAACTCGGCAGCCGCGGCGGAGTCGACTTCCATGCACATTGTCTCTGCGCCGCTGTCTTCACGTCCTGCTTCCGATGAAAACGCCGCCAATACATTCCTGATCGGCGTCGTGCGGTCCATCTCACGCGCTGCTGCCCATAGCAGCATCCGCTGTGTGCACCGCCCGATCGTTCGGCCGTGCTCGTCGATGATGTCAACAGCGTCCATCGTATGCGCCAAGAGCAGCTCCATCGCTTCCCGCAATGTTTGATGGGAGTAAAGTACTATCGTTGTACCTTGACCAACCGTCATCGCCATCCCCTTCCGCTATTCTCTCTTCACGTACCGTTCGCCGTTTGCACCCAAAATCCTTCTTTTCTTTTTCTTGAAAATCATGGAGGAAAAACGGTCGTATCAAAATGAGCCGGCCTAAAGGGGAGCTTTTCCAGAATATAGTGATTTTCCCTTGCAGCACAAAATACACAATAATAAGCTCATTCCGAATAAGAAGAAAAGGGTGTCCCATCGCTTCTGAGACACCCTCCTCTTGTTCCAATTTTTTAAGTGACATCCGCCATCTCTGCGACTTCTCCGTCCCGCTTCGAACGACCTGTGCAATCGAGGCCGCCGGCGACGCTCAGCTCATAACGCCGGGAAACAGGCGCTTGCCGCAACAAGATCGTGCAAAGTTCAGCGGTCGCTGTTTTCGGCTGTTCGGCCGCGGTTCCAATCTCCCTCATTCAGCACACCCTTGAATCGAAGTACCGGTTTTCAGATCGACTGTCCTAGGGAATGATGTCCTTATACGAATTGCTTTTCTTTCAACTGGACTTTTTCTTTTACACGAGGGTTGACGAAATAGTTCGGATAATGCCCTGACAGTACATCGGCGACGTTTTGGGCGGTTTTCCGTTTCAACTCCCGTTCGGATTCTTCGGAATACCAAGCGACGTGCGGCGTAATCACAACATTCTCCAGCCGAAGCAGAGGGTTGTCCGGCTGAATCGGCTCGCATTCGGTCACATCAAGCCCGGCGCCGGCAATTTTTCCGTCTTGCAGAGCCCGGATGAGAGCCGGTTCATCGATGACCGGACCGCGGGCCGTATTGACGATGATCAATTCCTTTTTCGCCAGGTTGAACTGCTCGTCGCTGATCATTCCTTTTGTTTCTTTCGTTAACGGCGCATGGACGGAAATATAGTCCGATTGCCGGAACAAGTCGTTTAGCCCAACAAGCTGAACATTCAGCTCGTTTGCCACTTCCGCTGGAACGTACGGGTCATAGGCAATGACATACAAACCGAAAGATTGAGCTTTTTTCGCCAACGCCTGCGGAATTCTTCCCAACCCTACAAGACCGAGCGTTCTCCCTCGAAGCCGGTAAACCGGCTTGCCCACATTAAAATCCCATACCCCGTTTTTCACTTCGTGGTTTAACTTTACAATTTTGCGGGCTAACGAAAGCAAGAGCGCCAACGCATGGTCCGACACCTCGTCCACCGAATAGTCTGTTACATTGGCTACAATAATCCCCTTTTCGGTGGCGGCATCCACGTCAACGGTATTGACGCCGACCCCATACCGGGAAATGACTTTGCATTTCTCCAGCTGAGCGATCACGTTTGCCGATATTGGCGCATATTGGTTAATGATGGCATCAGCATCCTTGCAGGCGGCAATGACTTCTTCCTCGGTGCGGCACTGGGCGGCGATAAACTCCACGTTAAGAGGCGAAAGCACCTCTTGCTCGGGCGCTAATGTTTGAAATTCATAGTCTGTCACCACAACTTTGAATTTTTCCATATCGTTCCTCCCCCGCTCTTTTAAAAAATGTAAAAGTCATCTACTTGTCATTGCGCTGTTCCTACCATTCGGCCACCGAACCATCGGCATGACGCCAAACAGGATTTTTCCAGTTGTGCCCTATAGCTGCCATTTCTCTCACATACTCTTCATTAATCTCAATTCCTAGTCCGGGCCCTTGCGGAATTTTGACATACCCGTTTTGATACTCAAATACAGAAGGATCGACTAAATAATCAAGGAGATCGTTCCCTTGATTATAGTGGATGCCAAGGCTTTGTTCCTGGATAAAAGCGTTATACGCCACCGCATCCACTTGCAAAGAGGCGGCCAACGCGATGGGGCCTAACGGGCAATGCGGCGCCAACGCGACATCATACGCCTCAGCCATTGCTGCAATTTTCCTCACTTCTGTAATCCCGCCCGCGTGGGAAAGGTCCGGCTGAATGATATCGACATACCCTTCTGATAAAACGGTTTTGAAGTCCCATCGCGAAAACATTCGTTCTCCGGTCGCAATCGGGATATTTGAGTGCCTAGCGATTTCCCTCAATGCTTCATTATGTTCTGGCAGTACCGGTTCTTCGATAAACATCGGATGGTATGGTTCAAGCTCTTTGGCCAACATTTTTGCCATCGGCTTGTGAACACGGCCGTGGAAATCGATGCCGATTCCGAACTCCTTGCCGGCCACTTGGCGCACGGCAGCCACCCGTTCGACTGCTTCCTCAATCTTTTTGTACGAATCGATGTATTGCAATTCCTCTGTAGCATTCATTTTTACCGCTGTAAACCCTGCTTCTTTTGCTTTTTTAGCCGCTTCGGCAACGTCGCTTGGTCGGTCGCCGCCGATCCAACTGTAAACCCGAATACGATCGCGAACCGGACCGCCAAGCAGTTGATGAACCGGGACATTGAAGTATTTTCCTTTAATATCCCAAAGCGCCTGATCAATTCCGGAAATGGCGCTCATCAAAATAGGCCCCCCGCGGTAAAACCCTCCCCGATAAAGAACGGTCCAATGTTCTTCAATCGCCATCGGATCCTTTCCAATTAAATAGTCGCTCAGCTCTTCCACCGCTGTGCGCACAGTGTTCGCCCTTCCCTCGACAATCGGTTCACCCCATCCGGCAATCCCTTCATCTGTACTGATTTTTAAAAACAGCCAGCGCGGCGGGACAAGAAACGTCTCGAGCTTTGTAATTTTCATTCTCTTATTTCCCCTCTCTTTCCGCTGCGTTTCTCACCGTCTCTACAAACTTCTTCGCTGTTTCCCTGAGAAGATCAAACCGCCCCTCCTCAATAACCTGTTTATTTAATAGAGCACTGCCGACTCCCACAGCCGCTGCACCGTTTCGGATAAACGCCCCTGCATTTTCCAATGTAACGCCGCCGGTTGGCATGAGTGGAATATGACCTAACGGCCCGCTCAGCTCTTTAAAGTATTGAGGTCCTAAGGAGCCAGCCGGAAATACTTTTAACAAATCAGCCCCCATTTGATAGGCCTTGACGATTTCCGTCGGCGTCATCACGCCTGGGATGGAAATTTTCCCGTACCGGTTTGTCACCGAGATCGTCTCCCCATCAAAAATGGGAGAAAAAATAAAGTCCGCACCAGCTTCAATCGCCCGCTTAGCCGTTTCGGCATCCAATACAGTCCCGGCTCCGACAATCGCTTTTGCGCCGAACGTTTCCTTTAGTTCGGCAATCATTTCGAAACCGCCGGGAGTGTCGACCGTCACCTCGAGCACCTCAACTCCTCCGGCGACAAGCGCCTCGGCGATTTGGAAAATTTGCGCCCTTTTCGGCTTTCGAATCACCGCCACTAATTTTGAATTTTTCAACCGGCTAAGATGATCAATCTTATTCATCTCTTTCCCCCCTACCGCCTTACATCCGCATAGCGAACACCTTGCAAAAATTCTTCCAATTCTTCCTTGCTCGGCAGCCCTTCCACATCCCCGTTCGTTCCGACGACAATGGCTCCGACGGCATTCCCGCGCCTCACCGCCTCGGGAATCGGCTCATTCCGCAACAGTCCGCTGATCACTCCGGCCGCGAACCCGTCGCCCGCCCCGACCGGGTCCACAACCTGCGGCACGACAAAACCTTTGACATATCCGTGTTCGTTTCCGAACCGATAATACGCCCCTTGCTCCCCTAGCTTGATAATGACGAGCTTTTCATTTCCGAAGAAGCTGGCGATTTCTTCAGGCGTGTTCCGTCCGGACAGCCATTTCCCCTCATCAAACCCCGGCAAAATAACATCCGCCTCAGCGGCCATCTCAAGCAACACAGGCCTTGCTTCCTCCATCGTCCAAAGTTTCAGTCGGATGTTCGGGTCAAAAACGACTTTCACCTTATGCCGTTTGGCAATATCGATCGCCTTAAAAACCGCTTCCCGGCATGATGGACTAAGGGCCGGGGTTATCCCTGTCACATGAAGAAATTTAGCGCCAGCGATATATTCCTCATCAAGATCGCCTGGGGACAGTAAACTCGCCGCCGAGTGTTGGCGGTAATAGTAGACTTTTATATTGTTTGGCGAGCGGTTTTCCTTAAAGAAAATCCCGGTTGGAGCTTCATCTGTATAAATGCATCGGGACGTATCGACTCCTTCACCTCTGATAAATTTGTGGATGTATCTTCCAAACGGGTCATTCCCAAGTTTGCTGAACCACCCGACAGAATGGCCGAGTCTTTGCAATCCAATGGCAACATTCGATTCCGCTCCCCCAATTTGCTTAGAAAAATTGTTGCTATACTCAATTGGGGTCATGGCTTCAGATGCAAATAAAACCATCGTTTCTCCAAACGTGACGACATCAAGCATCTTCATGATGAGCCCTCCACATATTCGCTTTCATCACAACAGCCCCGAACATAGTTTAAAATGTCGGCCCAATTCTCCAAATGCCGAAATCATGCTGTTTTAAGATTTCGGATTTAGTCAGCTTCCCTGAAGCCGTCAGAAACAATTCCTCGAAAATTCTCCGTCCCACCGATTCGAGCGATTCTTTCCCCTCAATGATCGTACCGGCGTTGACATCCATATTTTCTCTCATTCGCTCAAACATCGGGGTGTTTGTCGCGATTTTGATCACCGGCGCAATCGGCGAACCTGTTGGTGTACCGCGGCCGCTTGTAAACAAAACGACTTGCGCTCCACCAGCAACCATTCCCGTCAGTTGCTCAATATCATGTCCAGGAGTGTCCATCCAAACGAGTCCTTTTTTCGTTGGCCGCTCAGCATAGTTGATCAGCTCTTGCAACGGCCGTGTCCCGGCTTTTGCTGCAGCGCCGAGAGACTTTTCTTCCAGCGTGGTCAGCCCTCCTTTTCGGTTTCCAGGGCTTGGGTTCCCAGTGCGTATATCAACTCCCATCATCAGAGCGCGCTTTTCCATGGCTTCAATTACCTCGTATACTCTTTTCGCCACCCGGTCATCGACAGCCCGGTTAGCCAAAAGGTGTTCAGCCCCGATCAGTTCAGTTGTTTCCGCTAAAATGACAGTTCCCCCGCGGTCAACAATCATGTCACTGACATACCCGACGGCAGGATTAGCTGAAAGTCCGGAACACGCATCCGACCCGCCGCACTCTGTTCCGACGATCAATTCACTGATATCGAACGGCTCACGCACTAACGCGGAAGCGTCTTGCACCATTTTTGCGGCGATTCTCGCCGCCTCGGCAATGGCACCCAATGTTCCTCCATGGTCTTGAATGGATACAAGCTCAACCGGTTTGCCGCTTTTCGCAATTTCTTGGGCCACACTTCTCCCTTGATGGGTTTCACAGCCAAGCCCCATCACCACGACGCCGTATACATTTGGATTCGTTCCCATGCCGACATACGTGCGAAACGTCTGTTCATAATCCACCCCAACTTGGGCACATCCGTGCTGATGGATGAAAGACACCGTGCCATGGACAAGCTCCGTCACTTGCCTTGCCGCCTGGGTGGCGCATACAATAGTGGGCAAAATAAGCACATGATTCCGAACCCCTACCCGTCCATCAGGGCGTCTATACCCCCAAAATTGAGCGGTTTCCATTTTTCTTATCTCCCCTTCCCCTTTTTCCTTCAACATTGTGGATGTGCACATGCTCCCCTTCGACGATATCGCTCGAGGCGACCCCGATGACTTCCCCGTATTTTATGACATCCTCTCCTTGTTTGATCGGCGCAATCGCAAACTTATGCCCAAATTCAATTTTTTGATTGATGGTGATTTCATACTCACGACCGTGGCGGGTGATGCTCACGACACTTCCGGCCGGAATATCGTCTAGTGCAGTGGCCACATTATCTTTCGCATTCAGGATGACAAAACGATAAGAGGGCATCGTATCGCTCCTTCCCTTCCCCCGAACTCATACCTCGCTCTGTTTCAACGCCCCGGCTACTGGAACACCCAATCCTTCAGCCCCTAGTTTCGATGTAATGGCTTCCGGATAATACTGTTCAACGATCCGCATGCCGAGTGCAGCCCGCCGCACCCGTTCCCGGCACAGTTCAATGTTGACCGATTCCAAATGTTTCCCTGACGGATAAACATCTGGATGGTTGCGCAAACCGAATTTAATATAAACCGGCGATAAAATGCGAATGATCTCTGGAATTTCATAATGCCGGATAAAACCGCCGAAACCGTCAGGCACTTCAACATACATGTCAAGAGGAATGTCAACAACTTGGCGGATTGCTGCTAACTTCGGCAATGTCAACGCAGTCGGGACATTATACGTATCCGCCCCTAGCTCCTGCATTAGCTTGATCGAAACCGGATTGGATGCCATCATTTGTACCGATACTTTGACGACAAAATTTTGCGGCAGCAGCCCGCTTTTTTTCATTTCCTTCGTCAACAGCAGCAGCCCTTCGTCCGCAACCAGCGCCCCTCTTACTCCTAGGCGGGCCGCCCTTTTTAAGTCTTCAATGGCATAAACGAGCTGGTCCATCCCTTCATGTCTCAGCCCGGACGCTTTTCCGGAAGGCGTCAATGGCAACGCGCTAATATCCCATGTGCCTCTTGGGCCGACAAAAAGGCTGAGCTCAATTCCACGGCTCGCACACATGTCACACATGTCACTAATTTCTTCATCCGTCAACAGCATAATGCCGCTCCCCTGCGACACCCGGTGAACGATGACCCCTAGGCGGTCCGCCTCTTCAAGGACGGCCTCGAGCGCCCGCGGGCCCTCGACGCTTGGAATTTCCACCCGGTATTGCGCTCCATCGGGGAATCGTTTGGCGGAAGTAGGAAGATCGTAACCGTCACCACCTGGATAACCTAGCGATTCAAGAAACTCTCGTGTTTCCTTCATAAACATGTTGACCACCCTTTCATTTCCTATGTGGCTATTCTGAAAACGCTCTTTTCTATTTTCTCACTTTACTTATATAAAAATTGTGTTTATTCAGAAACATATGGACACGTTCCTTCAAATCTACGCACTCTTTTAAAGGCGGCCTCAGTGCTGTCTGCCGCCCCAAAACCACCTGATGAACGGCCTCTTTAATGGCAAGAAACAGCGGTCGAGAAAGCTCGTAAATCTCCATAAGCTGCAAAATCAATTCATTCGACCTGAACATCTCTTCGTATCGCTGGGCTTGAAAGCTCTCAAACAGCCTAACGGACAGCTCGGGACAAAACACAGCTGTACCATTGATAGCACCTGCAGCCCCCATTTGTAAGGATGGTAAAAGAAGATCATCAAAAGCGGCAAACACAGCAAAATCCTTTCTCTGTTCCTTAATGCGGATTAACTGACGAATATGCCCTAATTTCTCTGTTGTATCTTTAATTCCAACGATATTTTCCTGATTCAGTGCGAGCCTCAGCACAAGATCCGGAGACAGATCCTGTCCAGTCAGCAACGGGATATTGTAAATCAACATAGGAATACGAATGCTTTGAGCTATGCTTATATAGTAGTCATACAGCTGTCGTTCTGTATATTTCCAATAAAATGGATTAACGACGAGCACACCACTAGCCCCGATTGATTCAGCATGTTGCGATAATAAAATTGTCTCCTTTAGCGATGTCGACCCTGTCCCAATGAGAACTGGGACACGTCCATCTATGTACCGTATTATCCGTTCCGTAAAGTTTTTCCTTTCTTCAGTCGTCAACGTGGAGAACTCTCCTGTGCTTCCCATGTAAAGCAATCCGTGAACGCCTCGCTCAATCAAGTAGTCGGCGAGAAGATAATTTGCTTCCCAATCAAACTCGCCCTTCTCATTGAATAAAGTGACAACTGGAGGAATAATACCTTTCAAGTCATAAGACATTTTTGTTCCCCCTCTCATACATGGCAGTATAAATAATATCCTCCAAAACAAAGACTGACTAATGCTGTTGTAAACTCTAGCGCTTTCCCTATATTGAGACGCGTCCTGCCCAGCACAATAGGAAGCGCTAAAGCAGTAGTAAAACAAGCCATTCCAATAATGGTTCCTGCACCAAAAACCAAAATGTATAAAGCTCCAACGGCAGCGTCGTCTACTGTTGACAAGACAAGAATGGTTAAAGCTGCACTTCCTGCTAGGCCATGTATTCCGCCAATTGCGATCGATTTGGCGTAGATCATGTTATTCACTTTATCCAAAGAAAGATAACCGCTTCGTCTATTCATGGCAAACAACGAGCTTCCCCCTAAATAAACAAGCATTATCCCAACCGCGATTTCAAAACCTGATTCGATTTTCGGAGGAATTTGAAATTTGAGCACAATAGCCAACAAACCAACCATAAGCAAAACGAAACTATGACCTAATCCCCAACATACACCCGCTAATAAAGAACGAAACAAACTTTTGCTTTTGCTTGCAATGATTGAAACGGCTATTACATGATCTGGCTCGAAAGAGTGCTTTATCCCTAACAGCAGACCTGCTATTAACGTTGAAACGATCCCCAGCTCCATTTGATCATTCTCCCTTTACTCTTCGTCTAGCCTCTTCTGCAGCTTCTGCATAAACATCTAAGAAGGCTGCTTGATGAGTGCGCGCAGCTTCCTTCACATCCTCATACTCCGGCATTTGCCTGATTACCTTTCCCTTGTGTATAGCCTGTTTGACGCGAATATTTCCATATGATGTAGAAACGGTCACAACGTCCCTTTCTAAAACTTCTCTCACACATGTATCTTTTCGAATACCGAGAGTCGTTGTTTCTTTTAGCACAAATTGGGCGCACTGCTCTACATGAGTTTCCGATGTCAAAACTGTCAAAAGAACGCCAGGGCGGTTTTTTTTCATAAAAACAGGAGTATAAAATACATCAAGCGCACCTTTTTCAAAGAGTCCGTCCATCACATATCCAAGTGCTTCGCCTGGCATATCGTCCAACTGACACTCTAGAATATAAACCGTCTCTTCTTTGGAATGGAATAACTGTGGACCTCCCGTCGTAATACGGACTTCCTCCCCAATTACCACCCGCAACACATTTGGTTGATCAGGCAAGTCACGTGTTCCAGCACCATATCCAACTGCTGATATTTTCATTGATGGAATTGGTCCGTATGAATTCACTTGACTTTTGATAATCCCGGCTCCGGTCGGAGTCGTCAACTCAAACGGCAAATGGTTAGAAACAACTGGTACGCCTTGAAGAATTTCTAACGTTGCCGGGGCTGGAACAGGATATACACCATGTGCACAACGAATCGACCCGCATCCTAACGGGACAGGGGAAGAGACAACATAATCAATATGAAGTTCCGTGAGTGCAATCGCTGTAGCGACAATGTCGACAATTGAATCAACAGCTCCAACCTCATGAAAATGAACTTTTTCAATGGGAATGCCATGGATTTTCGCCTCTGCGATAGCAATACAATGAAAAATTTGTTCGACCCGTTGTTTAACTTCCTCACTTAGTTCCGAACGATGGATCATATTGATAATATCTGAATAATGCCTATGGGCATGATGGCTTTTATGATGGTGGTCATCCCCCATGTTATCTTGAATAATGACGTCGAATTTCGTAGCGGAAATTCCTTTTTTCACTACCTTCCCCCATTGCAGTTCATAACCGGACAGGGGGAGTTTTTTCAGTTCTGTCTCGATTTTCTCCGACGGCACGCCCGCATCCACAAGAGCACCCACCATCATATCGCCGCTGATTCCCGAAAAACAATCCAAGTACAAAATCTTCATTTTTCTTCTCTCCCTAACACTTTGGCCTCAGCAACAGCCTGCTCAATAACAGCCATAACTGTGGCAGCATAATACCCCGCACCAAACCCGTTATCAATATTCACGACGGAAACACCGCTTGCACATGAATTCAACATAGTAAGCAAAGCTGAGAGCCCTCGAAAGTTTGCACCATATCCAACACTTGTAGGAACAGCGATGACTGGCTTTGAAACAAGTCCACCGACCACACTCGCCAGTGCTCCTTCCATACCAGCAACTACAATGACGACACGGGAACGTTCAATTATCTCGATTTTGTCGAGTAATCGATGAATACCCGCAACACCTACATCATATATCCGCTTTACCTCACATCCTAGCAGCTCCGCCGTTACCGCTGCCTCTTCAGCGACGGAAAAATCCGATGTTCCCGCACTCACAACTGCTACATAACCAGTTTTTTTTATTTCGACATAATCATGAGAAATCCAATAAAACATATTACAATCACTTCGATACTCAAAATGTTCCGTTGGATAACGTTCTTTGAGACTAGCTATCAGGTAAGAAGCTTTCTCTTGATTAACGCGTGTAGCAACCACCTTTTTATGAAATCTCATTAACCGCTCAAAAATACCAAGTAAATGTTCTTTTGATTTTCCATCTCCAAAAATGATCTCTGGAAATCCCTTTCTTCGTTCCCGTTGAATGTCTAATGTGGCATACCCAAGATGATCATAGGGAGCAAGAGTTCGATACGCTTCCTCTACCGAAATGCTCCCTTCTTTTAACTTGTTCAGCGTTTCTTTTATAATCTCACTCATTTTACCATTCCTTTTTCTAACATCTCGTTCATACTTCCGGATTTATATCCTCTAAGGTCAAGGGTCACATATAAAAAACCAAACTCTTTCAACTTGTTATAAATCGTTTGACGATGCCTAATCACCATTTCCATTTCTTCAGGCAACACCTCGATTCTCGCTATTTCTCCATGGTGACGAACACGAATCTGACGAAAGCCGAGATTGAAAAGGAATTCCTCAGACTGATCAAGCTGCTCGATTTTCTCTTTTGTAATTTTTTGTCCATAAGGAATGCGAGAAGATAAACAAGCAAACGACGGTTTATCCCATGTTTCTAGGCCCATTTCTTTCGATAAAATTCGAATCTCTTTTTTGTATAGCTCCGCTTCTTGAAGAGGACTCCGAACTCCAAGTTGTCTGGCCGCCTGAAGCCCTGGACGATATTCTCCTAGATCATCCATGTTGGAACCATCAACAACAGTGTAATTCGCACCATATTTTCGAGCTAATTCCCCTAAGTGGGTGTATAAATTGTTTTTGCAGTGGAAACAGCGATAGACGTCATTTTTAACAAAGTCCTCATTCTGAAGTTCATTAATTTGGATTTTTATATGTTTAACCCCTATTTGCTTCGCCAGCTTAGTTGCATGTTGCACTTCACGGGCTGGAAATGTTTCCGAAACAGCGGTCACGGCAAGCACCTGATCACCTAGAACCTCTTTCGCCATTGCCAATAAAAATGTACTGTCTACTCCTCCGGAAAAAGCCACCAACAAATTTCCCATTTCTTCAATAATATGGATAAGTCGTTTTCTCTTCTGCACTAGATATTCCGCCAACCCAATCTCCCCTTTTCCGTCGTGATTGTCCATAACACTATCTGTCAAGAAGGTGCCCCATTATCAAGGGGCACCTATATTCTGTTCTTTAAAGATCAAGTCCTTAATTAGGCTTTCACGAATACAGTTTTGATCGTTGTGAAAAATTCAATGGCTGCCTGTCCCTGTTCCCGAGAATGTGAGCTTGATTGCTTCATACCTCCAAATGGTGCTTGATATTCAACCCCTGCTGTTTCTGCGTTGACCTTGACCAATCCCGCCTCGATATCTTTAATGAACTCAAGAATATTCCCGATATTTTTCGTATAGATCGAAGCGCTCAACCCGTATTCTGTATCGTTGGCTAGTTCAATTGCCTCTTCGACGCTTTCTACTTGAATCAACGCCAACACAGGTCCAAAAATTTCTTCACGGGCAATCGTCATATGGAGTTCTACGTCTTCAAAAATTGTTGGCTCGACATAAAAACCGTTGGCCAGTTCGCCTTCCGTACATCTATTCCCCCCATAAATCAATTTGGCGCCTTCAGCTTTTCCCTTTTCAATATAGGATAAAACCGTATTAAGTTGCGATTCACTGGCGCATGGCCCCATCCACGTGTCAGCATCTATGCCATTCCCGATCTTTAGCTGTTTTACCCGTTCAAGAAGTTTTTCTTTAAACAGTTCATACACTTCTCGCTCAATAAAAACACGGCTTGTAGCTGTACATTTTTGCCCCGTTGAACGCAATCCACCGCTGATCGTCCCTTCAACTGCGAGATCCAAATCGGCATCTTTGGCCACAATGACCGGGTTTTTGCCACCCATCTCGAGCTGATATTTGGCTCCGCGCTCAAATGCCGCTCTCCCGACTTGTTTTCCAACTGTGTTGGAACCGGTAAAGGTGACGCCATCAATATCTGGATGGTTCGCGATCCCTTGACCAATAACGGATCCAGAACCGCACACCATATTGACGACTCCTTTCGGGAAGCCCGCTTCGTGGAAACATTCGATCACTTTCGCCGCTGTCACCGCTGTTTCGCTTGCTGGTTTGAGCACGACTGTATTTCCATACACAAGCGCCGGCGCCATTTTCCAGATCGGAATCGCCACCGGAAAATTCCACGGCGAAATGACCCCAACGACCCCAAGAGGAACACGGGTCGTAAACAGAAGACCCTCACTGTCGCTCGAGGGTATCACATCACCGATTTTTCGTGCCCCTTCTCCTGCATAGTAACGCAATATATGAACGCCTCTCATCGTCTCCGCTTTGGACTCGGCCAAAGTTTTTCCCATTTCCCTTGTCATCGTTTCAGCAATATCTTGAAGACGTTGTTCCAAAATATGGGCCGCTTTATACAAATACTCTCCTCTCTCGACTCCAGATCGTTTCCACCACAATTTTTGCGCCTGTTTGGCCGCAGCTACAGCCGCGTTTAAATCTTCCAACATCGAACGAGGAACATACCCGACAATGTCGTTTCGATTAGCTGGATTGACGCTTGGCTCAAATTTTTCTCCGACTGGGGCAACCCAAGTGCCATTAATGTAGTTTAAATACGTTTTAATTTCTGTTTGCACAGCCATCTTTTCTCCCACTCCCTCTTCTATTTAGTAACAGTTTGTTTTACCAACGATTTTACTGGATTAGATAACACCCCGATCCCAGGAACCTCAATTTCAATTCGATCCCCATCTTCAAGGGTAAACTGATTCGGCGGAACAATGCATGTTCCTGTCAATAATACCGTACCATCAAACACCTCATTGTCTCGGAGCAAAAAAGATACTAGCTCATCGTATCTTCTTCTCAACTGTCTTGTATTGGCACTTTCCTCAACAACAAGTTGGTCGTTGCGGTAAATGCGGCAAATAATTTGCAAGTTATACGGATCATCCACCGTCTCCGCTAAGCGGATGGCAGGGCCGATTACACATGAGTGCTTCCATATTTTTGCTTGCGGTAAATACAGCGGGTTTTCCCCCTCGATATCCCGGCAACTCATGTCGTTTCCGATCGTATAACCAATGATTTCACCTTCTCCTGTAATCACCAGTCCCAATTCCGGTTCAGGAATTTGCCAATTGGAATCACTGCGCAAGTAAATGGGAGCATTGGGGCCCACTGTACGAGCAGCAGTGGATTTAAAGAAGATTTCCGGCCTTTCTGCATCGTACACCCGATCATAGCACGTCTCTTGACCATCTATTTTTTCAGATGTTTCGTAGTTCCTCGCATCCCGGCTCTTCTCATATGTGACCCCAGAAGCCCATACTTCAGGAGCGACGATGGGAACGAGAAGATGCAATTCGGCTAATTCTTTTTTCATCCCCTGTTTCCCGCTGATTACAGTTTGAATGTAGCGAAAAACGGACAGTTGATTCTTTTTGGCTTCGTGTACGACATCCATTAAATCTGCAAACGGCAATGGGTATATAGTATGATCGTCTGTTAAGGCAGCCAATACGGTACGCGAATCTTCAATATACCGGATAATTCTCATAAGTCCTCTCCCTCTATTGTTTTATATTAAAAAACATGGTTTTATAATCCTGCCAAAAAAAGAAATCACACAGTTTAAACAGAAAGATGCCTATGCTGAACGTACCCCATTTCTCGTGAAATTTGTTCGGCAGCGTTTTGAAGCAAGCGAATTTCCTCATTAAGGACAACATCGTCCACTTTCGCGGAAGGCTGAGATATACTGATCGCTGCAATGACATTCCCCGAATGGTCATGGACAGGAACAGCGGCGCACGTAATGCCAGGCTCATTTTCCTCTCTATCTAAAGCATAACCGTTGTTCCGCACCCACTCGAGCTCCTGAAGGAATTCCTCCTCGCTTGCAATAGTATTGGCGGTGTGCCGTTTATACACATATCCTTGCAAAAGTTCCTTCAGCTCTTTCTCGTTTTTGAAAGCAACAAGCACCTTCCCGACTGCACTGCTGTGAATCGGGACCCTGCGTCCAATCCTAGAATACAACACTGTTCCTGATGTCCCTTCAACTTTGTCAATATAAATCCCTTCTTTTCCATCAAGAATTACTAAATGAACTGTGTTCCCCGTTTTAATGGAAAGATCAATTAAATGCTTTTTGGAAATAGAGCGGATGTCAAGATGACGAATGACGAGGTTTCCCCGCTCAAACAGCTTCATTCCTAATCGATATTTCCCATTCTCTGGGTTCTGCTCAATATAATGATGGTGCTGCAGCGTTTTCAACAGTGAATGCACCGTGCTTTTATGAAGCTGCATCCGCTCGCTGATATCAGTGATTTTTAGCTCTGTTTCGTATTCATCAAATAAGTCTAGAATACGGAGAGCACGATCAACTGCTTGAATTAATGGCAATGCTTTCACCCTCTTTGCTAGAATTCTTATGACCTGGACAACTGAGAAATTCGTCTTAACTTTATTATAATACAGGAGGGTGAAAGGCATAAATCACTTCAATCCTCCCGTTATGATCGTTTGACTGTAGGAAGGACAACATCCTTTTTGTAGTCATACACGGCCTCTTCGGCAATCGGCAGCGGAACAACTCCATGGGCGGCATCGGTATGCCCAATCAATCGGTTGCTCGCCGCAATCCGCCGTTGGCGCTTGCGCATCGCCGCCACGCGTTGGTTGGCAATTTCCGTTCTTTCCTGCTTGATCGATTCAAACTCGAACCGTAGAGTTCCATTTCGGAACGCCAATTCATTGACAAATTCGATTCTCCGCTCACGAAGGCCAATGTAGAGAAGATCCCCCGTTTTTAAATACAAAATGCCTCCGCCGCGGATGGCTTCCGGCGTCATATGTCCGATGGCCGCTCCATACGTGACACCCGAATATCGTCCATCGCTAATTAAAGTCGCGATTCGTTTCAATTGCCGATTTGCGTTAATATGTTGCATCGGAGTAAACATTTCCGGCATTCCGAACGCCTCTGGCCCCTGGCCGGAGATCACAACCGCGATTTTCAGCGCCCCTTCCCTTGCCATCGCATCAAACAGGTCGTCATATTCATGATCTTTCAATGGCTCAAACAAATGCGGCGCGTTATGTTTCAAGGCAGCGAGCAAGCTTTGATGGTGAAAACAGCGGTTTTGTTTGATTTTTTCCAATAAATGAACATCAAGCAGCCCCTCGTTGGCATCGTCTTCGTTCTCGTAATACAGGACAAAGGCGACTTTCTTGTCAAACTCGTCAATTTGCCTTGTCGCCATGCCGCTGATTTTCACCACTGCACTTTCAAAGAAGTTGCCTGACAACACGTCGACCCCGCTAAACGGACGTCTCGGTTTGGATAAGATGACCGGATTGTGCTCGACGTTTTGCGCCGACAGCTGCGCTTGGTTGACAGACAGTCGTTCCCGCCATGTCGTTCCGGTTACCGTCGGAGCATCCACATCCATCGGCACCCCATTGTTCATCAGTTCATGGAATACTGTTTCCATTCCCCGGATCTTCCCGCTGCAACACTGAACAGCCAGTGCGAAAATGTCTCTTCCTTCCGTTAAACTATAGTCAAATAAATCCGGCACCGGCACTTCATGGTGGATGCGATCATACTCCCACAGGTCGAACTGATAGCCCCCATAAAGCATAGCCGCCACAATATGCATCATAATGTTCGTCGATCCGCCGGTGGCGCTGTGGATGCGAATCGCGTTTTTGATGTTGGCCGCCATAATATTGGCCACTCCATACACCGGATCATTCATTAAATGGGCGAGGCTGTCCAACGCCATATTTATTTGTTCCTGCGTCGGCGGGGCGGCGAGCAATTCCAAGGCGGGATGAATCAATCCCAATCCGGCGATCAAATGCCGGGAGCTGTTGCCGGTTCCGTTAAAGGCGCAAACGCCTCCTTGGCTGTCGCAGGTCGCTACCGCCAACCGTTTTTCATAGTCTTCGTGCTGCTCTTTCGTGATGAGCCCTTTTCCTCTCGCCCGTTCGAGCACCCCTTGAAACGCCGTGTTGGAAGAGCACTGCAAAATATACGCGAGCGCATCCCGCAAGTCATGGGCAATGTCTTCTTCCCCGGCAAGTTCCGCCCGTCGGGCGACTTCTTCCAGCTCGGCATACAACTTAGGCGGAATCGTCCCGCCTTTTAATACATGGGCTGGCGCAAATGTCGCGAAGAACGGCGGCTCTCCCCGCTCCCGACGGACGCGGTCAAGATGGGCCAACGCGCTGACTACGCCAAGCGGCTGCTTGTCACACCCTTGAATGACAAACGCCCCGTGGTAGCTGTGCGCTTCCAGTTGGTTTACAATCATTTGCGCCACGGCGTTGCGGCTTTGCAGCGAATAGCTCATTCCTTGGTTGCTTTGCGCCGTCCCGTCGCACATCACCGGTGTCGAAAATTGAAACGGCACACCGCCATTTTGCCAAATGCGAATGGCTGCCCGGGCAATCGTTTGAAAATCCATGATATGCGCAGGATGATCCGGCGATCCCCCTATAATCGCAATCCGAGGGGCGTTATGGTGCAGCCGATCGTAGATTTCCTCTAATGTCCAGTCTGGCTGCACTCCTTTTAACTCAGAAGCTAAAATTTGTTTTGAACGGTCCAACAAACCAGCAACACATATCGGCTCATTGGCCTTTCCTTGAACATTGTCGCGATATGGGTTAACCTGACTCTCAATTCGCGGATAAGCAACCGCTGGCATTATAAATCTCCCCTTATCCCCATGTTTGTTCGCTCGAAAAATCCATTTCCATCGGCGATGACAAAATCTCAATCCCTTCCGTTTGGAGCGCTTCATCTAAAAGACTTTCGGAAATCCAAATTTCCCGAAGCGCCAATGTATTTTCGATTCTGACCATTCTCACTTTTTTTAGATCAAACGCATTGCACGTTTTAATTGCCGCTTTGACTGCCAGCTCTTCTGTTTCCAAAAACATCGGCAACTTGACAACAGAAACGACAGTGCTTGTCAAGGCGTTTGCAAACCCTTTTTCCCAAATGATCTGTTCTTTCACTTTCTTAGTTGTGATATCGGCTAAGCCAATTCCATTAGCATTGCCATCTGTTTTTTCTGACAACCCCAGTACAACAATTCGTGTGACATCCGGGCCGCCGCTTGCATAAGGGGTCGCATACCTTCCTGTAATGTTTGGATCCATCCCGTCGCCGGAAATATCTTTCCCGATTTCATCGACGACAAGCACATCGATTGGATTAAACATGATTCTCGGCATGAGCGATTTTGCTTCAACCAATAATTCTGGTTCCACCGTTTCAAACTGCTCGGCCGGAATCGCCACGATTTTAGCCGGACGGTCGTACGCATTTTCCAACACAGCGACACCAAAAATAATCGGCGCCTGTTGAATGACAATCTTCGCCATATCTATTACGTGTCGAGCCATGTATTTGAAGCTATATTGATGGGCCGCTTCAGCCCCTTTTTGCTTACCAAGCCCGATCGTGATCATTTTCATTAATCCACTTTCTACCGGGCCTCGAAACGCTGTATGAGGCTTAACTCGATTGATAACAATAATTTTGTCTGCCTCATAAGCGTGTTTGTCTATGTAGACCGGCAACCCGTTACCCAGCCTTCCAACTTCAACAACATCCATATTCGAGCGAATCGGCGCCCCAACAAATTCTTCTTTCACCCCTAAATGAACGAGCACCTCTTTCTGTCCTTCCGCCGTCGCTCCCCCGTGGCTCCCCATCGCCGGCACGATAAACGGGATGCCTCCCGCTTGTTTTACGGCATTTACGACTTCCCGGACAATTATCGGGATATCGGCAATGCCTCGGCTTCCAACGGCAATAGCGACTTGATCGCCTGGAGAAATCCGTTTCAAAACACCTGCCTGATTGATGCTTTGATGAACTGCTTTAGGGACATCAGCAATTTCAGGAGCGTAAAAATTTTGCCTTACCTTTATCATTTTAGGAATAGGAATATTTTTGAGCATATCATGAATGATTTTCATCTGTATCTTCCCTCGATCTCTAATTGATCGCTTAATCCTCAATGCATTTCGGAAGGAAGAGGGCAAACGCTCATTGCCCCCTTCTTTCAACTGTCGGCATATTGTTTTCACTGCCGCACTTTATCTAATTCGCTGTACAGTTCATTGACAAGGTCTTCGCCAAATTCTTTCGCGTATTTCTCAACGACAGGTTTAATGATTTCAGCCATTTTTTCACGTTCCTGATCGCTGACTTCATTGATGTTTATACCTGTCTTTTTCAACTCTTCTAATGCCTTTTGATCTTCTTCCCGACTCAGTTGACGTTGATATTTTCCAGCTTCGATTGCAGCCTCTTGTAAAATCTTTTGTTCTTCCGGCGATAACTGATCCCAAAACTTCTTGCTGACGAGGAATACGAATGGAGTGTAAACGTGCTTGGTTAAGCTCAAATATTTTTGCACTTCGTAAAATTTATTTGACTTAATCGTTGCCAATGGATTTTCTTGACCATCAATAGTGTTGCTTTCCAGTGCTGTGAACACTTCTGAAAAAGGCATCGGTGTCGGATTGGCGCCAAGCGCTTTAAACGCATCAATATGCACTTCGTTTTGCATCGTCCGCAACTTCAATCCTTTAAAATCGCCGGCTGTCTTGATGGCGTGTTTGCTGTTTGTTACGTTCCGAAATCCGTTTTCCCAGTAACCAAGCCCAATCAACCCGTGCTCTGGCAACTTTTCCAACAGTTTTTTTCCAATCGGCCCATCTAAAATAGCATCGGTTTCTTCAGGTGTATTAAAAAGGAACGGAAAATCGAAAATGCCAAACTCCTTAATCATTCCAACAAGCGGCGAAGTCGATGGAATTGTAATTTCCTGAGTCCCGCCTTGAAGTGCCTCGGTCATTTTCAAGTCGTCACCCAAAGTAGCACTGAAGTATGTTTGAACTTTGAGTTTGCCGCCGCTTTTTTGCTCGACGATTTCCTTGAACTTAAGCAAACCTTGTCCTTGAGGATGGTCTTCGTTCAGGCCAATTCCGGCTTTAATCACTCGTGATTGAATTCCTTTCGATTCGTTCTTGCCAGCATCCCCTCCTTGAGTCGTTCCTGAACTGCACGCGGTCAGGAAAAGCAAGCCCATAGCTATGCAGCCGGTCATTATCTTTCGGATCACATTTCTTTTTTTCATAGCCCTCGCAACCCCCTTAATATTTAATAGGAATATTCATCAACTGCCCGTAAACCACCCAAGCGGCACAGTCACAAGAGACGGAAAGAAAATCAACAAAAGCAACAGAAGCGTCTCCACCAGCAAAAACGGCCAAACTCCTTTCATGATGTCTTCCATGTTGATTTTCGCCACCGAGCGCCATGACCCCTAACAGCGACCCGATAAAAACGACCAACGCCATTTACCGCTCACCTCCAGCGGCGCCTTGCGTTCGCCCGTGCGCCCATTCTGCCGCTTCGTGCTCGACGGGAGCGGCCGCCATGATTTCTTCTTCCGATTCTTTCATTTTCGTCAGCTCCTCAATTGCCCCGGGGCGAAACAGCGCCTGATACAAATGGTACAAAATGATGAGGCCCATGCCGATGCTGACGACAAGCCCGGTCCCGTAAATGAACGCCATCGGCAGACCGGTGGCCGGGGCTCGGCTTCCGACGCTGCTGAGCGTAATTTTCCAGCTTCCGTCCAACAGTAAATAAAGCACATACAGCACGATGACATTGCTGATAACAAATACGATGCGCTTAGCACCGGTCGGCAGTTTTCTTACCAATGTGTCGACGCCTAGATGGTCATTGTCCTTCAAAGCACCAATGGCTCCAAGAAACGACATCCAAATGAAGAGAAAGCGCGACATTTCTTCCGACCAGGTGATACCGGAGTTAAACCCATAGCGGAGCACGACGTTGCCGAATACCAAAATGCACATGAAAGCAAGCGTCGCGGCCATCAATACATTCAGAGCGCCATCCAAAAATTTCCCTGCCTTTTTGAACAATTCCATCACCCTTTTGACTTTTGGCTTATCTTATTTATTCCGCCTCTGCTTTGATTCTCTTATACAAGTCTTCAGCCCAGTCATATTTTTTGAACAGCTCGTCATACAGCGGCTGTACAGCTTTTTCCATCTGCTTCACAAACTCATCGCTAGGAGTGGTGAATTTAATCCCATGCTCTTGCAAAAAATTCTTGTCTTCTTCGTAACTTTTTTCCATCAGCTCAAATTCATAGTTGGCTGCCTCTTTAGCTGCTTCTTGAATAATTTTCCGTTGTTCGTCCGTCAAGCTGTCCCAAAACTTTTTATTGACCACATACACATTCGGGCTAAACATATGCTTTGACTCCAATACATCTGTTTGAACTTCGTACCACCCGGAAGCCCGCAATGTCGCAATTGGGTTGTCTTGCCCGTCTACCACTTTTTGCTCTAAAGCAGTGAACACTTCCGAAATCGGCAATGGGGTCACGTTAGCTCCCAACAATTTTCCAATCGTAATATAGTTCGGGATATTAGGCATCCGCAGGCGCAATCCTTTAAAATCGTCGATTGAGTCGATCGTTCTATTTGAAGAAAACATCCGGAACCCATTTGCACTCCACGCCAGCGGAACAACACCATGTTTCGCCTCAAGCTCTGCAGTAATTTCTTTCCCGATCGGACCATTCAACACTTTTTTAACATGTTCAAAATCTTTGAATAAGAACGGCCATTCAGGAACTCCCATTTTGGGGATGTCATTTTGCATAATCAACCCCGGAATCCCCATCTCAATCGTGCCATTGCGAACACCGTTGTAAAACTCCTGCTCTGCACCTAAAGCACTATTAGGATAAATCTCGACCTTAAGACTGCCGCCGGATTTCTCCTCAACAATCTTTTTAAACTTTTCACGCAACGCAACATTTTGTGGGTGACTTTCGGCAAAATAATTGGCCACCTTGATTACCCTAGTTCCACCCGCTTTTCCTCCGACCGTTGATTTGGATCCGGAACTCCCACAACCGGAAAGTAACAGAAGCAACAGGGATAAGACAGCAGCAAAAACTGCCATTCGTCTCATGATACTATCAACTCCTTTTGCAACACTGTTCTTATATCAGAGAAAATGGAGGGTTAACTACTACTACTAAGATGGATATTAAGCGCTTTCAGAAAGCACTTTCAAAAGACAAGCTTCTGAACTCGCTTCTAAACGTTGGAAGATGCCTGTTTAAAAAACTAACATTGTGTGGTTTGATATAGTAGAACTTAGTTTTGAAAAACAGTAAAAAATTAAAAACATCCAATCGAATTTGTTTTATATTATAAAACAATGTTTATTAATGTAGTTAATCAGGCCTGATATTTTTATGTTAATCAAAATTTTCCGAACAGTCAATATAAAATAATGAAATTTGCCCTTATTTCTGTACAATGGCGCTGTTTATTTCAACAAAGGCAAATAAAAGTCCTCCTAAACACAATCAACAGCCATAAAAAATGCCATCCTCCCGACGCAAACCTTATCTTCGGGAGAACGGCTCGTTGGCCTGTTACGCCAAAACCCCCTCAATCTTCTCCAGCACCTCATCACTGAGCACGACATCGACCGCCTTGACGTTTTCTTCGACTTGTTCCGGGCGGCTGGCGCCAATTAAGGCGCTGGCGACGTTCGGCTGGCGCAGCACCCAGGCGAGGGCGAGCTGGGACAACGTAATGCCAAGCTCAGCGGCGACTTTTTCGAGCTGTTCGACTTTCGCCAACACGTCATCATTCAGCAGCCGCTGAATAAAGGCGTTCGCCTTCGGGTCGGCGGCGCGGCTGTCCGCTGGCGGTTGTTGGCCGCGCTTGTATTTGCCGGTCAGCACCCCTTGCGCGAGCGGCGAGAAGACGATTTGACTGATGCCGTTTTGTTCGCACACCGGGATGACTTCCTTTTCAATATAGCGGTGGAACATGTTGTATTGCGGCTGATTGACGACGATCCGGTCGAGCAGGTAGCGGTCGGCCACGCCGAGCGCCTCTTGAATTTGCTGGGCCGTCCATTCGCTCACGCCGACATACAGCACTTTTCCTTGGCGGACGAGGTCGTCGATCGTACGCAACGTCTCATCGACCGGCGTTTCTTTGTCATAGCGGTGGCAATAGTAGATATCGACATAATCCAGTTGCAGCCGCTTTAAGCTCGCATGGAGCTGTTCAAACACATGCTTGCGCGACAGGCCGCGGTCGTTCGGTCCGTCGCCCATCGGCCAAAACACTTTCGTCGCGATGACATACGATTCGCGCGGATATTTGCGCAGCGCCTCGCCGACGATCTTTTCCGCTTCCCCGCGCGCGTAGACGTTCGCCGTGTCAAACGAGTTGATGCCAAGTTCGTACGCCTTGTCAATGACGCGGATCGCGGTTTCTTTTTCTACCGAATTTCCATATGTAAGCCAGCTGCCTAAACTAATCTCACTGACTTTCAGCCCCGTGCGGCCGAGTTTTCGATACTTCATTTGCGTTTTCCTCTCCTTTCAGCGGCCATCAATGCCAAATTCTTCATGTCCCATTATAATCCTCGACTGCGGATTTGCAAAGACATTTGCCTTACTATTCAAAAAACGGCTTCCGTCTCTTTGCCTCCATCATCGATTTTTCTCCGGTTCACAAAATTTTTGTAGATTTCCGTAGATTTTCGTAGGTGTGTATTTACAATGAATTCGAAAAACATTCACAAATTTGTCACAAAGGAGGGGGGCTATTGATTTATTTCCACCAAGTCAACAAATACTACGGGGATTTTCATGTGTTGAAAGACATTAACTTGACGATCAACCAAGGGGAAGTCGTCGTCATCATCGGGCCATCAGGATCGGGCAAGAGCACGCTTGTGCGTTGCATCAACCGGCTTGAGACGATTTCAAGCGGCGAATTGATCGTGGACGGCGTCAAAGTGAACGACAAAGGCGTCAACATCAACGAGCTGCGACGCAATATCGGCATGGTGTTCCAACATTTCAACCTATACCCGCACATGACTGTTTTGCAAAACATCACGTTGGCGCCGCGCAAAGTGCTCGGCATGTCCGAAAAAGAAGCGAACGAGATCGCCATGTATTACTTGGAAAAAGTCGGAATCCCAGACAAAGCGAACGCCTATCCGTCCGCGCTGTCCGGCGGCCAGCAGCAGCGCGTCGCCATCGCCCGCGGGTTGGCGATGAAACCGAAAATCATGCTGTTTGATGAGCCGACATCGGCGCTGGACCCAGAAACAATCGGCGAGGTGCTCGATGTCATGAAGCAGCTGGCGAAAGAAGGGATGACGATGGTTGTCGTCACCCATGAAATGGGATTTGCCCGCGAGGTGGCCGACCGCATCGTCTTTATGGACCAAGGCCGCATTTTAGAAGAAGCGCCGCCTGAGGAGTTTTTCGCGGCGCCGAAAGAAGAACGGGCGCGCGTCTTTTTAAGCCGCATTTTGAACCATTAATTCCGGTCAATCAAAGGGGGTTTTTTCTCATGAGAAAGAAAGCATGGAAATGGTGGATTGCCGTCGCCTTGACGGCCTTATTGAGCGCTGTCGCGTTGACGGGCTGCAGCACGACGGACAAAGGGGAAGGCGGGACATCGTCAGAAAAAACGGAAGCGACCAATACGCTTGAAAAAATTAAACAACGCGGCAAGCTTGTTGTTGGCGTCAAATACGATCTGAACTTATTCGGATTGAAAAACCCGGAAACGGGCAAAGTCGAAGGATTTGACATTGATATTGCCAAAGGGCTGGCGAAAAAAATTCTCGGCGATGAAAACAAAATTGAATTGAAAGAAGTGACGTCCAAAACGCGCATCCCGATGTTGAACAACGGGGAAATTGATGCGATCATCGCGACGATGACGATCACCGAGGAACGGAAAAAAGAAGTCGATTTCTCGGATGTGTACTTTATGGCAGGCCAATCGCTGCTTGTGAAAAAAGACAGCCCGATCAACAGCGTGAAAGACTTGAAAAAAGGCATGACGGTCTTGACGGCGAAAGGCTCGACATCGGCGGAAAACATCCGCAAAGCGGCCCCGCAAGTCAACGTGCTTGAATTTGAAAACTACGCGGAAGCGTTTACTGCATTGAAAGCGGGCCAAGGCGATGCGCTCACGACCGACAACGCGCTGCTTTGGGGCATGGCGAAACAAGATCCGAACTACCGCGTCCTTGATGAAACGTTCACGGAAGAGCCGTACGGCATCGCCGTCCGCAAAGGAGACAAAGAATTGCTGCAAGTCATCAACGAATACTTAAAAGAAATCAAAGAAAACGGCGAATACGACAAGATCTACGAAAAATGGATCGGCAAAAAGCCGCAACAATAACAGGTGAAACGGTGGGCGGAACACATCCGCCCACCTGTTTGCCCAAAGGAAAGGCTATGATTCCGCAAAGAAAGGAGGCGCTTTGTTTTGTTGCGCTTTTCCATTTTGGTTGAACATTGGGATTTGTATATGCAAGGGTTTGGCCATACGATCAAGGCCAGCGTGCTGGCCCTCATCGGCAGCTTGGCTTTAGGGACCATCATCGCCATTTTCCGCATCGCCCCGATTCGCCCGCTCAATTGGATCGGAACGGCGTACGTGGAATTCATCCGCAACATCCCGCTTGTCTTGATCGTGTTCGTTTTTTTTATGGGCTTGCCCGCCGTCGGCATTCGTTTTGACTCGTTTACCGCTGGAACGCTCGGGTTGATGGTATATACCGCCGCCTTTATCGCCGAAGCGATCCGCTCGGGCATTCAAGCCGTTCCGAAAGGACAAATGGAGGCGGCGCGCTCATCCGGGTTGACTTACTTGCAGGCGATGCGTTACGTCATCTTGCCGCAGGCGGTGAAAATCGTCATTCCACCGCTTGGCAACCAGTTCATCAACTTGGTGAAAAACTCTTCGGTGCTTGGCGTCATTGCCGGGTTGGATTTAATGTATTACGGCGACTTGATTTCCTCGAAAACGTTCGTCACCTTTGACGTTTACATTTTCGTCGCCTTGTTTTACCTCGTCTTAACGATCCCGCTCAGCCTTGGCGTCGGCTACTTAGAACGCCGGCTGCTCAAGGCGCGGTAGGAAAGGAGGCCAAATGATGGATTTTGCCGGTGCCTATGCGCCCGCCCATTTGAAGTTTTTGCTTCAAGGGTTTCTCGTCACGTTGGAAGTGGCGTTCATTTCCATTGTTTTGAGTTTTATCTTCGGCATTGTCATCGGGGTCATTCGCTATACGAAAATCCCGGTGCTTTCCCAACTGCTGGCTGTGCTGGTCGAAACAATCCGGAACTTGCCGCTGCTCTTGATCATTTTCTTTACGTATTTCGCCCTTCCGGAAGTCGGATTAAAGCTGGATAAACTATATGCCGCCATTTCGGCCTTGGTCATTTTTGAATCGGCCATGTTGTCGGAAATCGTCCGCAGCGGCCTGCAGTCAATCGATAAAGGACAAATCGAAGCGGCGCGCTCATCGGGGCTTACGTATGGGCAGACGCTATGGTACATCATTTTGCCGCAAGCGTTGCGGCGCATGGTGCCGCCGATCGTCAGCCAGTTTATTTCCTTATTGAAAGATACGTCGCTCGCCATTGTCATTTCCTTGCCGGAATTGATGAACCATGCACAAATCATTAACGGCCGCAACGTCAATTTTGTCATCCCGATTTTCATCCTGGTGGCGTTCATGTACTTTATCGTCAACTATTCACTGTCGCTCGTTTCGCGCCGGTTGGAATACCGCCAGCGATAAGGAAACCGTATCCCCTTTTTTCAGCTGGGGCATACGGTTTTTTCTTGCCATTCGCTGCACCGCTGGCTCCCTGAGCGTCCATTTCCATCGCTCGTTGAGGCGTCAAAAGGGGAATGAATATTTTTCACGAAAATCACCCGTTGTTTTCACTTTCCTGTTATATAATAGAATTGGAGATTCGTTCACGACTTTCACAAAGGCGGTGACGTCCACTGACACCAGCAAAAAAAGAACCGCTTTGGCTCTTGTTGCTTTTGCTTTCGGCTGCCGCGTTTCTAGGCGAAATGAAAATGAACCCGTTTGACAGCCCGTTTCGCGTCTCGCTCGGCAGCGCTGTCTTTTTTCTCGGGCTTGTCGCCTTTCGCTCCCTTTCGCCGTTTGTCATCGGCGCCAGCACGGGAGCAGCAGTCGTTGGATTTCGCGTCTTTCTTGACTCATTGACGGGCGAAATGTCCGCTTCAGAAAGTGTGCTGACCCACCTTCCGGCAGCCGGGTATTATATCAGCTTTTCCATGATGGCGGCTGCCGTTCGTTTTCGCCAGCGAATGGCCGCACCGATTCGCGCTGGAGCGGTTGGAGCAGCGCTTGATTTTTTGGCGAACGCCTGTGAACTAGGGATCCGATATGGGATGGGCGAACCGTTTTCCTTCAGCGGCCAAACGATCATCGTCTTATGGTTGTTCGCCATTTTGCGCAGTTTCTGCGTCATCGGCGTTTACAACATGTGGGTGACAAAACATGTCCGCTCGCTCGCCGAAGCGAGAAAGCAAGAACTCGAGCGGCTCATGATGGTGAGCAGCGGATTATATGAAGAAATGTTTTACTTGCAAAAATCAATGGCTCTCATGGAAGACATGACGCGCCAAAGCTATGACCTTTACTCGCAGTTGATCGAACGAAAGCACGTTGAACCGCGCGTCGCCCTAGAGCTTGCCGAACATATTCATGAGACGAAAAAGGATATGCAGCGCATTTTCGCCGGCCTTTCCAAGCTTATCGGGCGCCAATCCGTGCGCGGACGCGTGCCGATTGCCGAGCTGTGCGCCATGGTCATTCGCGCCAATGAGAAGTACGCCAGCTTGTCCGGAAAGACGATTGCCTTTTCGTACAACGGCCATATCGATCTCATGACCGACCAATTGTATCCACTTCTTTCCGTGTTGAACAACTTGGTATCGAACGCCGTCGAGGCGATTGAGAAAATGGGGGCTGTCACCTTGCATGCGCGTCTTCACGGAAGCGAACTGATCATCGAAGTGGAAGACACCGGCCCCGGCATTGCGGCCGATGACATCGCCTGGATTTTCCAACCTGGATTTACAACGAAATACGATCGGCGCGGCAACCCGTCGACTGGCATCGGTCTCACCCATGCGCGCGATATTGCTCAAACACTTGGCGGACATCTCCAGCTCGTCAAAAGCGAGCCGGGTCATACGGTGTTTCGCCTTGCCGTGCCGACAGCCCGCCTCCTGCAAGACACACTGTCCGGCGCCGAAATACCCTCCGATCGCGAGGCCGACCGGCAAGGGAATGCCGTCATATAGGCAAGTCAAGGAAGGGAGAGAACAGGAAGATGGCGCTTCGTTTTTTTCTAATCGAAGATGACCCTGTTGTCAGAAAGATGCTTGAAAAATTGATTCATGAATCCGGGCTCGGCGAGGTGGTCGGCTGTGCGGAAGACGGGCTGAACGTCCGCGCGGCCGACTTGCTTCACGTGGATGTGGTGCTCATTGACTTGTTAATGCCGGGGCGTGATGGAATTCAAACGATGAAAGCGCTGCGGCAAGAAGGATTTCGGGGGACATTCATCATGATCTCGCAAGTGGAAAACAAAGAAATGATCGGCCAAGCCTATTTGCACGGCATTGACACATACATTCAAAAACCGATCAACCGTTATGAAGTGCTGTCTGTACTCAAGCGCGTCGCCGATCATCTCTCCGCCGTCCGCTCGCTTGAGTCGATCCGTCAAGTGCTCAAAGGGCTTGAGCCGCAAACGGCCGACACCGCCGTTTCCAAGCCGTCCGTCATGGAACAGCAGGCCGAACAGCTTCTCCTTCTTCTCGGGGTCGCTGGAGAAGCGGGCAGCGCGGACGTGCTTCTCGTGGTGCGCTGGTTGGCAGAACAGGAAGCAAAAGGCCAGCCTGTGCGCGAACTGCCGCCGCTGAAAGAGCTGTACGCCGAACTCGTCGAGCGGGAATACGGCCTCCCCCCTGGCGAAACTGCCAAGGAAGCGCGGGCGATGGAACAGCGCATCCGCCGCCTCGTCCTGCAGGCGTTCACCCACCTCGCTTCCCTCGGCCTGACCGACTACACGAACCCGACGTTCGAGCATTTCGCACCGAGGCTGTTTGATTTCGGCGACATCCGCCGGCGGATGAACGAACTCGAACGCGGCCAAATGGAGACGGAATGCCGCATGAATGTGCGGAAGTTTTTAACGGCTTTCTTCTTTGAGCTGAAGCGGGTCTAAAAGGCCATAAAATAGCTGCTTCTTTATATAATATATAAGCCGGCGGTTGCGCGAATGCGAAGAAGAGCAAGGTTTTATAAAAGGTTCTCAACTCGAAACGAGGGACGACGCTCCGCTTCTTGTTCAATCGCCAGCCTTCTAAATTATGATGATGTCCCCTTGAGAAACAGGTCAAATGTTTTCCGTCGTCAGGCCAACTGCTCTTCTCTTCAGTAGCAACGAATGAGGCAAAACGGACGGCCGCCTTGCAAAAACGAACGACACTCGCTTCGCTTGTGTCAGCCGCCTGGGCCAAATCCTTCGTCGTCATATTCGGCACGAGTTCGGCATGGTCGAGAATGTAGGCGGCTACCTTTTTTTCCGCCGGTGAAAACCGTTCCATTTGCTGTTTGATTTTAGCTAAAAGGCCGAGTTCATTCATCTTGTTTCTCCCTTTCCGCGCACCATTTTTCTTTCATCTTATCATGGACAGTTCCCTATTCTCCACACCAAAAAATCTTTAACATAAAATATTTGAATTCAAGATATGTATTTGTTATGATAATGGTGTGAATATGAATCGCAAAGAGGAGGAAAAGCGATGACAACATTCCAACTCGACAAAGCGCACAGCTCTGTCGCCTTCCAAGTAAGACATATGATGATCTCCAAAGCGAAAGGGGAATTCACCAACTTTGACGTTGAGGTCGAAGGCGACATCAACGAACTCGAGTCGCTGAACGTGAAAGCGACGATCGATGCCGCCTCGATCGACACGAAAAACGCCGACCGCGACAACCATCTCCGCTCGGCCGACTTTTTCGATGTCGAGAACTATCCAACCATTACGTTTGTCAGTGAATCCGTGCGCAAGCTGTCCGACACGGAATATGAAGTGACCGGGAAGCTGACGATCCGCGGCGTGACGAGAACGGAAACGTTCAAAGTCGAATACAACGGCCAAGTGAAAAACCCGCTCACCGGCGGCATCTCGGTCGGCTTTGACGTCGAAGGAACAATCAACCGCGAAGACTACGGATTGGTATGGAACGTCGCGCTCGAAACCGGCGGATTCCTCGTCGGGAAAGAAGTCAAAATCCTCGCGAGCTTTGAATTTGCCTTGAGCTGAGCGTTCGAAGCGAAACGCCCCCGTCGCTAAAAATGCCGGGGGCGTTTGATCATCATCCCGAAAGGAAGGCTCCCGCTTCAAGCAAGGCGAAGGGAGGGAGTTTACTGCGCCGTATACCCGCCATCGATCACGACCGCCTGGCCGGTGATGCCTTTGGCTTGTTCGCCCGCCAAAAAGAGGACATAATGGGCGACTTCTTCCACTGACAGCAGCCGCCGTTGCGGCACAAGCGGGTAAATCACTTCCTCAAGCACCTTCTCAAGCGGCACGTTGCGGGTCGCTGCCAAATCGGCGAGCTGGCCGCGGACAAGTTCGGTATCGACATAGCCCGGGCAAAGGGCGTTCACCGTAATGCCGTATGGCGCCCCTTCTAACGCTGCCACTTTCGTTAAGCCAATCACCCCGTGCTTCGCGCTGTTGTACGCCGCTTTGCCGGCAAACCCAACGAGCCCGTTGATCGACGCCATGTTGATGATGCGGCCGTAGCGCTGTTGTTTCATAACGGGAAACGCATGTTTGATGGCCAAAAACGGGCCGACAAGCATGACGCGGATGAGCTGCTCAAACTTTTCCGTCGGGAAATCCTCGATGTTCGCCACATGTTGCAATCCGGCGTTGTTCACGACAACATCAAGGCGCCCCCAACGGTTGACGGCCTCGTTGATCGCTTGCTTCACCTCTTGTTCAACCGTCACATCACATTTCACGCCAACCGCTTCATAGCCCAACTCCCAAAGCGAACGAGCAGCTTGCTCGACTTCTTCCTGACGCAAATCAACGAGCACCACGTTTGCGCCATGTTCCGCCAGCGTTTTCGCCACTTCATAGCCGATTCCACGCGCTGCGCCGGTGATGAGTGCTGTGCGATGTTCCATCATTCCCCTCCCCCCTGCTTCATCTGTTCGTACACCTCATCATACTGCTTCGCCAAGTCAAAATCGAGCTTCGTCAGCCCTTTCGCCCGCCATGAGGACAGTTTCACCGTAATCAGCTTGTAGTCGATCGAAATGAACGGGTGGTGGTTGGCGTCTTCCGAAATCGCGGCGATTCGCCGAACAAACTCAATTCCCTGCAAGTAGTCTTGAAAGCGGTATTTTTTCGCAATCCATCGTTCATCCGTCAGCTTCCAGCCGTCCGCTTTTTCAAGCATCGCTTGCACTTCCTCTTCCGCTAACCGCATCGTTATCCCTCACCCTCTATATTTTGAAATATGCCAGCCAGCGAAACCGTCCAATCAGCGAACAAAAACGAGACGAGCACATCGCCTTCGCCAAAGACGCTCCGCTTCTCATACCCTTTCTCACCGCGGCCGTACACTTCCACCGTCCGATGCAGCGGGTCGACGATCCAATATTCCTTGACGTCAAACTGTTCGTACAGCTTATATTTTTCGTTCCGATCTTTCAGCGCAGTGCTCGGCGAAAGCACTTCCACCACCAAGTCAGGCGGACCATCGCAGCCTCGGCTGCCGATTTTGCTTTGATCGCAAATGACCGAGATGTCTGGCTGCACGACATGCTTGGCTTGTTCATAGTCGGCCTGTTCATCGAACCGCACATCAAACGGTGCCATGACAACCGCACATCCTTTTTCGCGAAAAAACGCTCGCAAAGCGACATACAATTCACCGACAATCGACTGGTGGACAAATGAAGGGGCCGGTGCCATGTTGTAAGGTACGCCGTTGATCAGCTCCCACCGTCCATCCCACTTGACATAATCTTGATACGTATACCGTTCCTTTTGCCGCTCGGTTGGCTTCACGTCCATTCCCCCATCCGCTTGCTTTACCCTTATTATACCATCGGACATCCGCGGCCGTCATACAACTCAGGTGCTTGCTCCACAAAAAAAGAGCCATCTGACAGAGATGGCTTTTTGCCCGTTTGGCTGATCATCCCTTCATTAAGGCCGCAAACTCGCCAACTGCTCGGCAAGTCGCAAATAAAAGGCGCGGATATCAAATGACGGATTCGGGTCAACGCCGATCACTTCCAAATGGTCGACGTTGTACGTCCCCATATCATTCCAAACTCCTTTTTTCAACGTCCCGTCATACGGCACGATCCGATCGCTTGATCCACGCTTTGGACCGTTCATCGAAACCGTGTTGACGATGCCATCGTTCTCCAGCCAGCGGTCGTCAATGCCGAGCGCCTCATTGCGGTACGAGCCGAGAAACGGGGCGCATACGACCGCGCTGAATGCATTCATTCCGAGTTCGGGATAATAGTTGCCGGTGAGCGCTCCGCGGTGCGTCCGTTCGGTGGAAAAGCTCAAATAATACGTATTCGGGCTGGCTTGCACCCATTGATTCAACTTCTCAGCTCCGGGAATGGATAAATCGTAGCGGGCAGTATCCGTCGACGTCCAAACAGGGGATCGTTTGAGCCGTTCAAAATAATGGTCGAACGATTCACCCGGCTGGCGGCGCAGCCCCCATTGGTCGAGCTTAAAATCGTATACTTGACTCGTGTACGGCACATTGCTGGCGACAGCCGCCGCTTTCAACACCGCTTTTTGCAGGTCAAAGAAGCGATCAGTGAAATCGACCATATTGACAAGTGTCGTCCCGTCATGAGGAGTGGCAATGGTTGTCACACTCAACACAAAATGATGTCCGCCTTCAAACAACGGCGACAACGACACGTTATGCGCCTTGGCGTACTCCCGCTCTTCTTGGCTTCCGTTCTCTAGGAGAGACACAAGCATGCGGGCCGTCTGTCCTCCTTGGCTATGAGCGATGATATGGACGCGGCCGCCTCTTTTCAATTCCGGCAGCAAGCCCGGATACGTGCGGCCAAACCGCGCATGGCCGTGCTTCGCCGCATGGGCCGCGCCATAATCGACCGTTCCGCCGACAAGCTGGGCGTACGCTTCACACGCCCGGTCCCAGTTGCTCGAGAGCGGTCCGACCGCCAGCGTATACGTACGATATCCGTTGTCGTTCAGCCATTGTTCGATATCGCCACGCACGCCGCCCCAATATTTGAATCCAAGCATTTCCTCTCGCCCCCATCCTGTAAACCCATGGAGAAGCACGATGGGTGCATCATTGGCGCGTGGGGATGCCGCTTCCGTCCGCCCTCCCGGGACCGACAGGCCGAACACAAACCATAATCCAAGCAACACAACCATCACCCGGCAGCCTTTCATCATCCTATCCTTCTCCTCCCCTCACATAAACGGAGTCTTTTTGTTCATAATTACCTGAATATTCTATATATATCAACCAACTGATTCAATCCCGGCAATTGTCGGGTTTTTCTGTGAGAGAAAGAGAAAAGCGCATGTTTGTGCCGACGCATTTCGTTTCCCGCCGACAATGGAAAGTGGCTGCACTCTGGCATGGCAGCGTTCCATCACGGCCTCGTACGGATGGTTGGCTAATCCACAAACGGCCCGAACTTTTGCTCGTAATGGGCGAGCGCCAACAGCGGAAAAATGTAGCGGTAGCCATGGTAATGGATGTAAAAGGCGCCGGCCATTCCTTGCCCGACTGGATAGGAAGCCGTCCAGTTCGGATGATGAAGCAAGCGGAATAAGGTGCGAAAGCCGGCTTTCATTTCCGCGGTTGGTCGTTCGGCGGCAGCGATCAGTGCATCAAGCGCCCAGGCGGTATGGACCGGCGTGCTGGCGCCAAGCGTCACATACGTCTTGGCTCCGTCGCTTTTGCACGATTCACCCCAGCCGCCATCAGCATTTTGGATGCTTAAAAGCCAATGAACAGCTTTTTGCATCGCCGGGTGATCGGCCGGGACGCCGACAGCCGAAAGCCCCGTCACCGCCGCCCATGTGCCGTATACATAGTAAATCCCCCAGCGCCCATACCACGAACCGTCGGCTTCCTGATGGTCAAGCAGCCAGTCGACGGCGCGGGCGACGGCGGGGTGGTCTTTTGTTAATCCAACGAACGTTCCGAAATATTCAAGCGTCCGTCCGGTCAAATCGGCGGTGGATGGATCCATCAACAAAAATTCCGCCCCTTCGATCGGCAAATACCGCCAAAACCGTTTGCCGACATTCTTTTCAAACGCCGCAAACCCGCCGTCATCGTTTTGCATCGAAAACAGCCATTGGTTCGCCCGATCCCATGCATGGCGAAACGCCGTCTCTTTCGCTGCCGTCCGGCGGATGGCGCGCAACGCGGCCGTCGTATCGTCGACGTCCGGATTCATCGTATTCACATCAGAAAATCCCCAGCCGCCCGGCAGGCTGTGCGGATTGTGCACCGACCAGTCGCCGTAGCGAATGTGCTGGCGCGACAACAAATAGCGGTTCGCTTTTTCAATCGTCCGGTCCATCAAGGGCACGCCTGCTTCTTGCAGTGCATAGCTCGCCAACGCCGTGTTCCAAACGGAAGCGGTGGTATATTGCATATGCGTATGCCCATCAATTTCGGTCCGCAGTGAGCGCAAACCGCGAACAGCCCGGACGATATGCAGATCGTCTGCCGGATAGCCGAGCGCCAGCAGCGCAAAAATCAGCAAAAACGTCGAGCTGAAATAGCTGTACAACGTTCCGTCCGGCTCAATATGATCAAACATATAACGGACGGCGCGCTGTTCGGCGGCATGATGCAGCTGGTTCGGAAGTCCGATGAGAGATCGCTTGATGTACGACCATAGCGATCGGCTTTCAGGCAGCCGCCAGTCGTTGCGGGGAACAACCAAATCGGACAAGTCTGGGCTTTTCGCCGTCCTCCGGCTGTACCGTCGCTCCGCGGCGACGAGAAGCGGAACGATGTTCGCTCTTCCGTACACGGAAAGGTCATACATATTGAGCGGAAACGACGGGGGGAGAAGGAAAAAGGCAAGCGGCAACGGAAACCGTCTTGGCCACGGGTACTGTCCGGTCAATGCGAGCATCACTTTCGTAAACAAGTGGACGCGTTCTAAACCGCCCATTTCCAAAATGCGCATTTTTGCCTTTTGCATGTGCGAGTCGGTTTTTTTTCGATATCCAGAGTAAAGCAAGGCATAATACGCCTCAACTGTCGCCGTCACGTTGCCATCGCCTTCATCGGCAAACAACTTCCACGCCCCGTTCGCTTCCTGTCGGCTTTCGATCCGCTCGACGAGCGCTTGAATCAACGGTTCATCATGTATTCCGAGCGTCCGCAATAAAATGATCATATAGGCGTCTGTCGAAATGCCGGTTTCAAACGGAAACCGCCACGATCCGTCGGCGCTTTGCGACCGTTTGAGCACATCGATGAGCGCGCTTCGTTCATCCGCCACTATTCATCGCCTTTCTTTTTCGAAAATCTGCTTCTTTCCATATTTATTCGATTCGCAAACCCGCGATGCGCCAAGAGGGGGATTCATCATGCGTTGCCGAAAATCAAAAACCTCGTCTCTTCCCCTTTCTCTCGTTGATCTTTATCGGGAGCTGAAGAAAAAGAGAAAGAAAGAAGCAACAACGATATCAGAACGCGATCTGACGGCCAAAGAGCAGCAGCTCATCCGCCGCATCCAGGCGATGACGGCGGAACAAAACGAAAACAATGTCACCCGGACAGCGGCTTACCTTGCGTTTTACTTGCGCCATCGCGAAATCCACTGGGCGTTTTTAGGGCATATGGTGTCGCGCAACGGCGGCTGGAATATGACCGACTTAAAAGGGGAACTGCTCATGAGGCTGCTCTCGGAAGGCGAGCGGCAGTCGTTTTTCGCCTTTTTGGAGCGCGGCAATTGGCTCATTTTTCAAGACATTTATCCACAGTTTTTGTTGTATGAGGAAAGCAAAAAGCGGGGGGAGCCGTTATTTTATTTATTGCCGTGGCTTGGCGTCTCAACGTTTATGGAAACGGTATGGCGCCATTTTTGGAACCGCGGCGATCCGTATACACTGGCGATCGCCTTGGTTATTAATGAACAAAGCTACTTAGAACAGCGGGTCATCCAACATCCTGTGTTCCGGCAAACCGTCTTTCGGACCCTCGAATTTAAATTGCAAGAGTTGCTTCACTTCAACCATATTTTATTTCCGCATGGCGATGGCCAGGGCGGCACCGCCTTGATCGGCCAAACACTCCACGAGTTTGAGTCGCTCCATGAACGCATTTTGCTTGGCAAACGGTTGTACTCGATTTTGTTTGACGATGAAGAAACATTGGAAAACGCTGTGCGCTGGGCGGTGCGCCATCCGCACACCGGCTCGCGCAAAGACTATTGGCCGCAGCTGTTTAACGACGTATGCGAATCGTTCCCACGGGAGCCGTACCGCCGCCGCATCCGCGATTGCCGAATCGTTCCCGGCGCCCCGCGCCTGTACAGCCCACAGCTTCGTCACGCGTGGAAAAACGTCGTCCATGAAGCAGCCGAACCCGGCGATTGGTTTACCGACCCGCACGTTGTCGGCTATCTTGTAAAACCGGAACGACCGACGAATGGAGAGATTGTGGATGCCTATTGTGAAACGCTCGAAAAAATGGAGCTGGCGATCATCGCCAAACACGCCTTCTTTCATGCGCGCTAGCCGCCGTCGCGCCTACGTGGCTTCAGCGCTGCTTGCGTCTTGGACGGGGACGTATTTGGATTTGTATTTGGCGGGAAAAGGGCTGTATGCGTTCCCGAAACGGCCCTTTCCTTCTGTCTTTTCGATCGATATTTTCTTTACGGCCGTCGTTCTTCCGCTCGGCGCCGTCTTCTTTCTTGCCCTCATGGAGCGGCTTAGCCGCCTTGGGCGCATTGGGCTCATCGCTGCATTGGCGGCATTGGCGGCCGCATTGGAGGCCACAGCCGAGACGTACGGTTTGTTCACCCACACGGCTGAATGGAGCCATTGGTATTCAGTTGCCGGTTACGGTCTTTTTCTTTCAATAATATGGGAATTCTACCGCCGATTCCAAACGGTTGACTAGCACGAATGGCGCATAAAGGCAATGGCGGCGAGCAACGATAACGGGGAACAAACCGAAAAGACGAGCAGCTGTCGGATAGGAGGAATCCGATTGAGAAGAAAAAAAGCCGCATTCCTTTGCTTGGCTGTCATCGCCGCCAGCGCTGCCCTCATCGCCCAACCGGACACGGACGGGAAAGCATCCAAAACGGGCGGACGGGCCGTCATGACGATCTACTTGGCAGGCGATTCGACCGTTGCCGCCGCCCCCCGCTCCCGCGCTCCTCGGGCCGGATGGGGTGAAATGCTCGACGATTGGTTTGATGACAACGTCATGGTGAAAAATATGGCCGCTTCCGGCCGCAGCGCGAAAAGTTTTGTCGAGGAGGGGCGGTTGGCCCGCCTGTTGCATGAGATGAAAAAAGGGGATTACTTGTTCATCCAGTTTGGCCATAACGATGAAAAGGTGAACGACCCGGAGCGCCACACCGATCCGTTCACCACCTATCAGACATATTTGAAACAGTATATTGACGGCGCCCGCGCCAAAGGGGCGACTCCTGTCCTCATCACCCCGGTCGAGCGGCGGCGCTTTTCCGCCGACGGGCAGGCGCTCGATTCCCACGGACTTTATCCTGCCGCCATGAAAGCGCTGGCGAAACAAGAACATGTGCCGGTTATCGATTTGACGGCGAAAAGCAAACAGCGGTTTGAACAGCTCGGTCCGGAGCGGACGAAACGGTGGTTTTTATGGCTCGCACCGGGCGAACACCCCAATTACCCGGACGGCATCAGCGACAACACCCACTTTCACCAGCGAGGGGCGAAGGAAATCGCCCGGCTCGTCGTGGAAGGAATTGTCGAACTCAACCTTCCTCTTCGCCGCCACCTCATCCGTTCACCGGAACGGGAACATGCGCCAAGCCGCTAACCCGGCTCAGCCCCGTCCCTCCACCGCAGCAGATCCATCGCCCATCCGCGAAATGATGGCGCCGGCCACGCCTTTCTTTGGCTTGTTGCCCATGCCCGTCCGATCCCGGATGAGCAATCTTTTTGGCTCTTCGCTCCTTCGCCTTGGCCCTCCGCTCCCTCGCCGGACGCCGCTGCCCGCCTCCCGCTGTCTATCGAGCGCTGCCGGCAAACGGCGCCTGACTGCCCGACGACAAATGATATGTTTTGTCCAGCAGGCGATGGTACATAGACGCGAGCACTTGCTGAAACAGCATGCCAAGCACAACCGGCACGCTCACCGGCGGCGGAAAGTAAGTGATCGCCAGCACCGCGCCGGCGCTGATGTTGCGCATGCCGCCGGTAAACGTCAACGCAATGATGTCCGGCGGGGCAAATTTCAGCCAGCGGGCCGCCATCCAAGAAAGGAAATAACCGGAGCCCGCAATTACGAAGACGAGAAACGCCATGAAAACCAAGCGGGCGTCAGCATGACCAAAATACGGAGCGACAACCGCGCTATTGATCATGACAACAAGGACAAGCGCCAATTTGGAAAACGGCGACAATACCATGGCAAGCCGTTCATTTACCTGATTGGACAGCCGTTCGCTCACGAACATGCCGCCTAGCGACGGCAAAATGATCATAAAAAACAACCCGAGCATCATCTGCCAAACATCGATCTCAACCGCGCTTCCCGCAAACAGCAGCAACGTCAGCGGCACAACAGCCGGCGACAAAAACGTATCAATCAAAATGACGGACAGCGCCAACGCCAAGTTTCCCCGTCCGATCGACACCCAGATGAAGCTCGTCACTCCGGTCGGAATGGCTGCGGCCAGCACAAAGCCGATCACCGTCAACCGGTCGCCGCCAAAAAATAGATGCCCAAGCCCAAACGCCCAAAGCGGAATGACGAGGTGAAGCAAACATAGCGCCGTCGCGATCGGACCGGGGTGAATAAGCACCTCTTTCAAATCAGCCAACCGCAGCCGCAAACTGCCGCTGAACGTCATAAACGCAAACAGCCACGGAACAAGCACCGCATAACCGCGCAATTCATCCGACAGCCATACGCCGACCGCCACGCTCGCCGGCGTAAGCACCGGCAGCACCTTTTCCAGCATGTGATTGATCGTTTGCCACATCGGTTTCATCTCCACATCGAGCCTTCAAGGGCGCGTTCGCATTTCCTGGTCCTACCTTTTTCTATTATACACCGTGGCCGTGCAAAGAGAAGCACAAAACCGAATTGTCTCAACATGCAAAAATTTCAGCTGTTTTCCGTGAAAATGCATGCGCCTTGAGCAGTCATTTTCATGGCCGGGTGAAGGGCAAAACGTTGCCCATGAGACTTTTCCGCGTATAGCAGAGGACAATCATGATTCATATACGAACACGCCGTTCCGCTCATCTTTTTGTACTTGGCCAATGGATACTAAATACTCCAAATGCGCCAACGTTTCCGCCACCGCAAACCGCCATTGATGCGCCGTCAACGGCTTATGGCCGAACACAAGATCAGCGATGTCATAAGCGGTGCGCCCCTTTTCTGTCAACGCTTTCATTTTTTTCAACCGGTGCTCGTGATGGCGGAAAATATCACGGATCCGCTCGCGAAATTGACGGATGACAGCGCCATGAGCAGGCAAAGCCACCTCCACATGGAGAGCCTCCACATTGCGCAGCGAAACAAAATATTGCTCGAGCGGATTCGGATGGGCGCCCGGCCATACCCCGATGTTTGGGGTAATGCGGTCAAGCACATGATCAGAGACAAGCAGCTGGCGTGACTCTGGCTGATAAAAACTGACCAGCCCATCGCTATGCCCCGGAACCGGAATGACGGTCCACCGCCGTTGGCCGAGCACAATTTCATCGTCAGCCAGTACCGTTAACACAGGAAACGGACTAACGCGGAGCGACAACTTCTCCATACTCTCTTCGATGTCCGCCACAAGGCCGTCTGGGACGCCATGGCGGCGAAACAGAGCCGCCACCTCTCCTGTCTGGACACTCTCTTCTCCCCAAACCCGTTCCGCCATCGCATAATCGGGCTCACTGATCCAGACAGGCGCCCCCGTCTGCTGTTGCATCCAACCGGCCAAGCCAAAATGGTCAGGATGAAAATGCGTGATGTAAATGGCGCGAACGTGCCGCGGCTTGATTCCTAGTCGTTGGAAGACAGCTTCCCAAGCAGAAATCGCGTCAATATAGCGGAACCCAACATCCACTATACTCCAACCATCCGCTTCACGGCATACATAACAATACACATATTTCATTGGGAAGGGGACAGGAATCGGAACACGATATACCCCATCCCCCACCGCTTCAATGTTGACATGCGCCATCTCTTTCCCCTCTCCCTTGATTCTTTCCCTCAATCGACGACTACCGTTCAAGCTGCTCGCCAACAGACTCCAATATCTTTATATTTCGAATTTTCTTTTATTATGGTGCAAATTTCCTTGTTTTTCAAGAGAAAATGCCAATGACTGCCGCAAAAAAAACAGAGCGCCGGCCGCCCTTCCCCTTCTTTTTACCACGCAGTTTACAAACTGGCGCTTACCCCTTTGCTTTTTCCAAAAGCAATGACGCATGATCAAAACACAAGGCGGGCCGCATGCGGCAAGGAACAAGCTGTTAAGCGCCGCACTGCCAGCCCGCAAAAAGAATAAAAACCGTTACTGATTCCCTTGGCCGTCTCGCCGCCAAGGAGCCATTTCTTCGGCAAACTCCGCCGGAGCAACACGCGTCGTGCCCATTCGCCGCCCCATCCAGCGGTTTAGGCCGCGGATCATATTTTGCATCGGTCCTGCCGTCATCCACCCTATGCCCGATCTCCTTCTAGCGCCAACCATCGCGGCGGCCGCCGCACCTACCCCTAAGCTGACAAACGTCCAGATGGCGCCATTGTTTCTCCGCCGTCCGGTAAGCGCCAACCATGAATTCCAGAAACGGTGGTTGCGCTGGATGCGAAACCATTGAAACAGACGATTCATTCAACACACACCTCCTTCGCCTAACGGCTTCCGTTTCAACGGTTAATATACGTTGTTAAGGGGAAGTCATACATGGAAAACGTTAACGCACGAAGGCTTGCTGCCAAAAAGATAAAAGCAGAAGAGCATGCGCATCCATCGTTCCGTAAAGCCTAAAACAGGCGAAGGGATAGCCCAAAAAGGTGTTTTCCTTAGAAGAGCGGCGAAAAATGATTGGTTTCGTTGAAACAGGGCGTTTGCTAGCAGAAAAGCCGGTTTTGGGTTGCTTTTTCATCAAACCGCCAGCCTTTTTCGACAAATACAACATAGTGTCATCAATAAGAAAAGGTGTCCCGCCCTTTCGAGACACCCTCCCTTTTTCATTTGACCTCGTACGCGGTCCAAGTCGGCTTTTTGATTTTCGCCGACAGCGAGACAATTTTCCGTTTCACTCGGGCTGCTTCCCCTCCGGCTAACGGCATCGGCTGATAATTGTTCCTTGTCGTCACCGATGAAATGCGAAATGGGATGACGCGGATTTCTTTTTTGGCCGTCCGCTTGCCGTTTTGAAAAGAAAACACCTGCTGGAAAACAAACGTATCTTTGTCGCTCGGGTTTTTGTTTCCGCCGAACATAAAATTGCCGAGGCTGTAGACGATGAACTTCCCTTTATACTCCTCAATCCCTTGAATGACGTGCGGATGATGGCCGACGACCAAATCAGCGCCGCTGTCAATCGCAAAGCGCCCGAACGCCTTTTGGGTGCTGTTTGGCACATAGCTTCGTTCGACTCCCCAATGAAAATGAACGAGGACGAGATCGGCTCCTTGGTTCCGCAAGGCGCGAATGTCACCAGCAATTTGTTTGCGCAATGTGCTTGTATTGCTCCAGCCTTCATAGCCGAGCGTTCCAATTTGAATGCCCTTGACAGTTTTCATCAGCCGAAGCGTCCGGCCGAAATAACCGATCTTTTCTTTTTTTAGATTGGCGATCGTATCGTTATACCCTTTTTGCAAATAATCGTATGTATGATTATTGGCCAGATTCACCGCATCAATGCCGGCGTAGGTCAAAATTTTCGCATAGCTCGGGTGGCCGCGGAAACGAAATGTCTTGCTTGCCTTGCGCGTCGAGGTTGTCAGCGTCGTTTCCAAATTGACGGTCGTAAAATCGTCCTTTTTGAAGATCGGCTCAATGTATTTCGTAAAATAGCGCAAGCCGTGCTTCTTTGCTTCTTCATCAAACGAATACGCATAGCCATAATTTTCATCGCGCCCGAGCGTCACATCTCCTGCCGCGCTCACGACGATGCGCACCTCGCTCGGTTTCGGCGCCGCTTGTTTCGTTGCAGCGAGCGCCAGCGCCGCTTTGTCGACAGGACCCGGCAGCGGTGGATGCTCGATGGTTTGCCCCGCCGGTTCATTTGGCGCCGCCAGCACTTCCTCGGCGCCGCGATCAGCCGCATTGTTGCAGGAAAATAAAAAGACGGACGCCATACACAGAAGCGCCGCATTTTTCCCCTTCATCCATCCGTTCATGCTCCCTCTCCTATCCATCTATTTTCTTCAAACTGCCAAAACTTCTGCTAAACACATATTCAACACACACCCTATTTATCCCTTTCCTTCCCCCTCAATTTAGGAGTGATGGCCTAGCCAAGCCATGATATAATGAGCTTGCAGGCGCCCCCTCTATTTCCACATCTCGGACTCCTCACGTTTCATGATTGAAACGCCCCAAGCAAAATCCCCTCTCGATAAGGAGGTTTCTTCATGGAAGAGCTGTTGCGGCAGTTAACCACACTTGTTCAAGGACTTGTCGATGACATGTCCGTCCTGAAGCAAGACATGCAAACGGTGAAGCAAAAATTGGGTCAACTGGAACAACGAATGGACAAACTGGAACAACGGATGGATACGTTTGAACAGCGGATGGACAAACTGGAGCAACGGATGGACAAGCAGGAAGAAGAGCTGCGCTGGCTGAAGGAGCAGATGAAAGAAAACACGGACATGATCAAAGCGATCCGCGACAATCAACTCGAACAGCGCAGCATCCAAGACGGCATGCGCCATGAAATCGCCAACCTCCGCGGAGACATGGCCGCCATTCGCGAGCAGATGGCCACAAAAGACGATCTTTCCCGACTCCGCGAGCAAATGGCGACAAAAAAAGACATCTCCCTCATTCATCAACGGCTTGATTATCAACTTGGCCGCATCGCGAAAGTGGAGGAGGAGATGTATTTGCTGAAGAAGGTGGAGTAACACGGCCGATACAACGTTTAACCTTCTATATATAAATGCAACTGGAAGGTTTAACATATTGTTGATCCTAAAGCGTGTTGTCCACTTTTCCTAACTGCCGGAGGCAAGCCAAGGCGTAACAGAAGACCGAACAACCAACCACTTCCTGAATCCACGGATAAGTCCGGAAGTGATGTTGCTCAATCACCCAACAGTCGGTAAAATACCAGCTAGTTCCATAACAGAGCGTAAACATTAACGTTTCAAATTGTTTGCATCCTGAAAATACCCGAACTCCAAAATGTGTAAAACCCGTGGCGCTAGATAAACTCAAACAAGCATAAAAATAGCCCTTGCATGAGAATCCCCTTAAAATGAAAGTACAATCAAACATTGGAAAGGAGAATCCCCATGCAAGAGCACTTTCATGTTCCTGCAGGTCGGTCCAAGTTTCAAAAGCAATAGGCTGCCATTTGAGCGCTAGCGTTCAACTAGCACCACGGGTAACTATATGATTCGCATAATATTTTGCGCCTCTTTGAATTAATTCGCGTGCATGCATATCATAAACCCCTTTTTTCATCGTTATTTTGTCTGGCAAAAACAATTAGAATCGCCCGTGTCTTCCTTCTCCCTCACAAAAACGCTGGGCGCCTTGTCTCGTTTCACCACTTTGGATCACTTTCATGCCCAATTGGAATTCCAACTCCATTGCCTTTTGCAAGTCCAAACCTATTCCTTCGTAAACAGCTTGCCGATCACTGCGTAAACAAATTTGCGGAAAACTCGCTATTTGTTCTGCCAACTTCTCCGCTTCTATTCTTGCTTGGCCAGTAGGGACAACACGATTCGCTAAACCAATCATTAACGCTTCTTCTGCCCCTACCGGGCGTCCCGTTAAAATTAAGTCTAAAGCTCTGCTCATACCGATTAGGCGTGAAAGGCGCTGAGTGCCCCCATCGATGAGAGGGACGCCGAAACGCCGGCAAAAAACTCCAAACACCGCATCTTCCTCGACAACACGTAAATCACACCAACAGGCAAGCTCTAGGCCTCCTGCCACCGCTTATCCCGCTACTGCAGCAATAACTGGTTTTCCTAATCTCATTCTTGTCGGCCCCATTGGGCCATCTTGGCTCATGTCTATGTTTAAACGGTTAACTCTTTGTTCATCTCCCTCAGAAAGCGCTTTCAAATCGGCTCCTGCACAAAAATTCCCTCCTTCCCCCCATAGCACCGCAACATATAAATCATCATCTTGCTCGAAGGTTCGGAAAGCATGTGCCAACTGCTCAGCTGTTTCGCGGTCAACCGCGTTCCTCACTTCCGGCCGACTAAGAATAATCGTACAAAATCTTCCTTTTCGCTCTAGTCGAACCACCATTCATCTTCCCTCCCGCAATAAATTACAACGATGCATTTTTTTGGCTAGAAGCGATATCTTCGATCGATACAAATTCTTCGGATATTGGGCGAATTTTCTTCGAACCTATTAAAAAGTAATAAGCGCTGCCCAGGCCAAATACGAACAAAATGATAGCGATTAATGGGATTTCGATTCCAAAAAACGGCAAATTAGTAGTTAACACACTGTACTTCAGTACGCAAAAGAACGAAACAATCCCTAAAAAGAGTGCGATTCCTGGAACAACTGGGTAACTCACCTTGAACGGTCGCTCCATATGCGGTTCCTTTTTTCTTAATATAAAGAGCGATATGAGACTCAAACAATACATCGTAATCGCACCAAATACAGATAAAATGATCAATGCATTGGCAAAGCTGGCAGAACCGGCACTAGCTACTCCTATGATGCCAGGTACAATTAATCCCCAATGTGGAACCCCTCTTTTCGATAAGCTAGCTAAAAATCCAGGGAGGTACCCTGCTCTGGCTAATGCAAACGTTTGTCTAGAGTAGCCAATAATTATGCCATGTAAGCTTGCAATCAATCCAAACAAACCAATGATAGCGACTGTTTTAGGCAAAATATGTTCTTCACCATAAACACTGGCTAGAGCTTGAGGAAGCGGATAATCAGCAGGTTTTCCTTCTCCTCCACCAAGCCCGGCTGTTACAAGCAACGTAAGAACGGTTGCAACTGCTAATGTCAAGATTCCCGAAATAAATCCTTTTGGTATATCCTTTTTGGGATTACGCACCTCTTCTGCTGCCATCGCTCCCCCCTCAATAGCAAGGAAAAACCAAATAGCAAAAGGAATAGAGGCAAATATTCCTGTCCAACCTTTAAAAGCTGACATGTTGCTAAATATGGCTGAGCCATTTACATGAGGCAGTCCAGCAACATAGTAAACGCCTAAGCCAATCAAGGCTAAAACCGTAGCTACCAGTTCAATGATCGCAGCCCCTTTTACTCCTATAAGATTAATGAAAATAAAGAATAAAAAAACGGCTACTGTAGCATACACAGCATTAATACTTGGAAATAAAAAGTTAATATAGGCTCCTGTTGCTACAGCAATGGCCGGTGGAGCAAAAACAAATTCAAGTAAACATGCTAACCCCGTCATAAACCCCATATAAGGGCCCATTGCTTTTCTTGCATAGGCCGATGGCCCTCCAGCATGGGGAATAGATGTAGAAAGCTCTGAATAGCTAAATATAAAAGTCGTATAAAAAACAGTCACAATAATCGCAGCAATCGCTAATCCTATCGTTCCACCTTGCTCAAATCCGTAATTCCACCCGAAATACTGACCTGAAATCACCATTCCGACTGCAATACCCCATAAATGAATGGGTTTTAACTCTTTATGCAAATGGTTATTCGTATTGTTGGCCATGCTATCCTTCCCCCTTCAAATGATTACTATAGCTCTAGACGCACCCCACTAGCTTTTTGCTCAATCATTTTTCTTAAAACCGTACCAATATAGGCACCGGCTTCAACGGGAGGTGTGCCTCCTGAATGAATATTGGAAACCACAGTTCTGTCTGACTCTACTGTTCCTTTTCTCGGTCTATAGCACATATACGCACTCATGGAATTGGCAGAAACAAGGCCCGGTCTCTCTCCAATCAAAAGAACGAGTACTTCTGGTTGCAAAATTTCACCGATATGATCCATACATGCTACTCTTCCACCTTTAACAAAAAAAGGAGTTCCTTGTGTTAACCCGTTTACCTTTAATGAATCCAACAATGCTGGATAAATATCTCTAAGATTTGCTTCAATCGCACTTGCACTTAATCCATCAGAAACAACAATTTGTACTTGAGGTTTTTTCACACATTTTTCTTGAATGGTTTTGACTGCTTCTTCCGTAAGAACGCGTCCTTTGTCTGGTCTCTTTAAATAAACTTCTTTGTTTTCATAACAAGTCTCGACCGTAAATAAACCAAATTCTTCAAGTAAACTATCAAGAACTTCTCCACTCACAGCGTCAACGGCAGCGGCATGATCAAGTTGTAATTTTAAAATCGTTTTAGTCAACGGGCGTGTTCCTGTTCTCCATACCCCTATACGCGCGGGCGTGACTTTTCGCAATTCGTCAATTCCTTCAGGAAATTTCGGATTTGGAACGGAGGTTAACCAATCAAACGTCGTATAATGAAACTTTTTTTCACATTCTTTTTCATCAATGTTTTCTTTTAATTGTCGAGATACTCTAGTCTCTAATTCCACCATCACTTTCTCAACAATTCGTTGAATATCCACTTGATTCATTTTCGCAAATCACCCGCCTTCAGAACTTTATAAAAATAAAGTGGGATCACCAGCCATTGATGTTAACTTTCCGTTCTCCATAATTCCCATTTTTTCTAACCATCGCTCGAACTCCGGAGCGGGCCGCATATGGAGCAACTCCCTTAATGTAGCAATATCATGGAAACTAAGAGATTGATAATTTAGCATACAGTCATCTGCCATCGCCACCCCAATCAAAAAGTTCACACCTGCTGCAACGAGCAGAACGGCTAAGTTTTCCATGTCATTTTGGTCTGCTTTCATATGATTGGTGTAACAAACATCTACTCCCATCGGCAAACCATGAAGTTTCCCCATAAAGTGATCCTCAAGTCCCGCGCGAATAACTTGCTTACTGTTGTATAAATACTCCGGACCAATAAAGCCCACTACCGTATTTACCATAAACGGATTATATCGTTTCGCCAGCCCATAGCACCTAGCTTCTAATGTTAATTGATCTATACCATGGTGGGCATCTGCGGATAGTTCTGACCCCTGTCCTGTTTCGAAATACCATACATTTGGACCAGCGGCCGTCCCCTCTTTTAAGATTAATTCATTTGCTTCATCTAGCAATTCCACACTAATGCCAAATGCTTTGTTTCCCAGTTCTGTACCGGCCAAGCTTTGGAACAATAAATCTGCTGTTCCTCCTTGTTTGATTGCTCGCATCTGCGTCGTGACATGCGCTAAAACACAGTTTTGTGTAGGAATACCCCATTTCTCCATCAATTCTTTTGTCATATTTAAAATGGCTTTTACACTATCTGCTGTATCGATTACAGGATTAATTCCAATAACAGCATCTCCAACACCATAACTCAAAGCTTCGAAAATGGCTGCCTTGATTCCTTGTAAATGATCATTCGGGTGATTGGGCTGCGCTCTTCCCGCCAATCGCCCCTTTTGGCCGATTGTTGTGTTGCAACGCGTTTCTACCGTAATTTTTGATGCAGCTTGTATCAAATCTAAGTTTGTCATAATCTTTGTTACAGCCGCGATCATTTCGCTTGTTAACCCTCTACGGATATGAGAGATTTCATTGTTCGTGACGTTCGGGGACAAAAGGTACTCACGAAGTTCCGCAACTGTCCAATTTCGAATGGATGCATAAATTTTTTCATTAACTCCTTCCTCGATGACACGCGACACTTCATCTTCCTCGGGCGGCAAAAGAGGGTTGTTTCGAATATCAGCAAGGGTTAGGTCTGATAAAACATGTCTCGCTGCAATGCGTTCTTGTGCATCTTGGGCATGAATGCCTGCCAGCTGGTCGCCAGATTTTTCTTCATTTGCTTTTGCCATAATTTCCTTTAAACCTTTAAATTGATACGTTTTCCCCATTAGAGTGATCGTTGTTTTCAAATAGAATCACCTCCTAACTCTTCGTAAAAGCTAATGTTTTGACTACTACAGGGACCATACTTTGATTGATTGTTTCCCCTATGTCAATGTAATCACCTTGTTCAACTATAACTTGATCAATTGAAATAATATCTACTTTATTTTTCGATTGAAGTACTAGCAATTGTCCAAACGCTTTCGCAATATCGTCTTCACAAATGACAACTATAATCGAATGATTGGGGAAATTCTTTTCATAAAGTAAAAACAATATCTTGGCTATTTCTTTTAATACAGAATAAGAGCAATGAAAAATTCCCTTCATACAAATCGCAAAAGGAAGTTCTTGATCTTCTTGGATGTATTGCTTCCAATCCATCATGGCTTGTTTGATTTGCTTATACACATAATCTCTATTGTTTATCTGGTGATGATCTAGCTCAATCATCATAATGGGTAAATTACGAATAGGGAGACGCGATGAAGCAACATGTATAGTAGCCCCGCTAATTTCTGTACTTTGCATCCCGGCTCCGATTACGGTTGCACGAGATGTTTGCGTTGCTTTGATTAGTTTTAATGAACACTTTTCAATTGCTTTTACTACTTCATGAGCAAGAAGCGGACCAACATCTCCATAGATAGCTGTATCATAGATTGTTTTAGGTGCTTCTTCCTCAAGCAACCGACCGATCCCTCCCGAAATCATCACTTCATCGATAGGCGGAATCACTTGAAAGCTCGTACTGTGAATTAGTGAATCATCCGATCGAATCGGTTGCTGACCAGTTAACGAATCTAACATATCATTGCACATTTGCTGGACAATTTGCTGGATTTCTGTAAAACTAATTTTTTGGTTTATATACAGTCGATAATTTTTTGAATCCAACCAAGATTGAATAGATGGAGATATAAATGTAATTTCTCCATTCTGACTTAATTCGATTAGTCTCCCACCAACATGATAGGTAATAGTACCTAATACTTTCCCTCTCTGAAAAAGAACAACATTCGCTGTTCCTCCCCCTATATCAAGGTTAGCAATGATTCCTTTTACTTCTTTAGATCTCGAAAAAGCACCCGATCCTTTGCCTGCAAGTAGTGCTTCCAAACTGGCGCCAGCTATGGCAACTACAAAATCCCCCGATTTTTCAGCCAAATAATGCAAGATGCTCTCCGCATTTTTTTTCGTCGCCGTTTCGCCTGTTATAATAACAGCTCCAGATTTTACATCACGTATGTCGACCCCTGCTTTTTGATATTGATCTTCAAGCCATCCTACAAGGGTTTCCAAATCAATTTCATCCCGTTTTCCTTTTAGCGGTGTTGAGTACATCGGACTCTCATACACAACGTTTCTTTCAACAATTTCATAACGAGGCAACGAAAAATGGTTGGATACTTTTGCATATTTTAAATGACTGACAACAAATTTTGTCGTACTTGTTCCGATATCAATCCCTACACTAATAATTGTTTTACCTTCCACTATAATCACACCTCAGGAAATGATTACATATCATTTATTCGTCATCGAATTCTCATATTTTTCGAGAATTTTTTCTGCCAATTTAAACATGGAAATACGGTGTTCCATGCTCTTTTTTCTCATCCATTCATATGCTTTTTCTTCTGAACAAGAAAATCGTTTCATTAGCTTGCCTTTTGCCTTCTCGATTATTTTTCGTTCCTCTATTGACCTTTTTAATAGTTGGATATCTCTTTCTAACAAGCGGAACTGCTCCTGTTGGCTTTTCGCAATCTCAATGGCTGGAATTAAATCCTCTTCTGAAACAGGCTTTACTAAATAACCGGTTACTCCTGCCTCTTTTGCATCATTTACAAGCTCACGTTGACTATAAGCAGTTAGTAAAACAATAGCACATAGATTGAATTTTCTGATTATTCTAGTTGCCTTTATCCCATCCATTTTTGGCATTTTAATATCCATAATAACAATATCCGGTTTGAACTGATATACTAAATCAATGGCCTCCTCTCCATTTCTCCCTTCCCCCACCACCTCATATCCCGCCTGCATGAGCATTTCCTTGATATCCATGCGAGTGATTGGATCATCATCTACAACAATAAGTTTCAATGTACTCATGTCACTAGGCCCTCCTTGGGAAGCGGAAAAGTAACGGTCACTTTGGTCCCAGGGTGATTATTTTCAAACTCTAAAATTCCTCCTAAATCTTCCGAAATGAGCGTTTGACATATTTGAAGCCCTAGCCGTCCTTTTTGCTGTACTTTTTCAACATCAACCCCTACACCGTCATCTGTTACTGCAAGGCTTACAATTTGATTTTGTTTTTTCAACTCAATTCGGATAACTCCCTCATCAAGATTGATAAACGCATGGTTAATGGCGTTTTGTACCAATTCATTAATGACAAGAGCTAAAGAACTAGCCTTTTGAGAAGGTAAATAAAGAGAACATCCTTCTACTTGAATTGTAATCTTTTGTTCTGATTGTTTCATAGATGAAATAATGGCATTCGACACCAATTCAATCACTTCTTTGCATTCAATCATATCCGTTCCTTCCAATGAAAGAACTTCATGAATAATTGAGATGCTCGTAATTCGATTGATGATTTCTCGAAAAACTTTTTCAACTTCCTGGGAGTCTATTCGCCTCATTTGTAATCGCAACAAACTGGCAATCGTTTGCAAATTGTTTTTAACACGGTGGTGAATTTCTCTAATAACAGCTGATTTAATCATTAATTGCTTTTCTTTTTCTTTCAATTCTGATAAATCCCTCAAAAGAAGCACCCCTCCTACTGTTCGGTTATTTCGTTGAATCGAAACAGCTTTTAATTGAAGAAAATGCTCTCCTAGTTCGAATTCATGAAAAAACATTCCTTTTTGTATATTAAGCCCTTCTTTAATCATGGAACCAAAAGGTAGTGAATCCACTTTCTTGCCAACTAATAAGTGTCCATTTGCTTCAAACATCTCTTTTGCTCGATCATTGGCAAACATAATTTGATAATCGCAATCAAATAATAGCAACCCTTCATGCATCAAGTCTGGAATTGCAACTTCTGACATTGCTATGTGATAAAGCGTTTCACTTAATTGCTCTGTTGTTTCCATTAACAACTCTACATTTTTCTCCTGTTGTATTTTTTCAGTAATGTCTTGCTCCATGATTAATACACCTATTATCTTTCCAAATTCATTTACGATGGGCATTACATTTTGCTGCATGTTTACATTTTCCTGAGAAACCCCTCTTGATCCGATAACAGGTCTGCCGGTTTTAAAGCAAAAGAATACCCCAGGCTCGTTTTCCTTATAAGCAATTTTCCCAACAACTGGTTCTCTATAGAGTGATTTACCTGTCATTGGATGAGCTTCAGCGACAACGATCGCTTCTTCTCCCCCCGGTAACAAGCAATCAATAAACACATCTGATTGTGATAGATCAGAAAATAACTGCAAATACTTGGACAGCTCTTCTATAATTTTGATATCCTCTTTTCTTAAAAAAGAAGCCAACGCAGATACCTCGAGAATCAAGTTTCTACAACTCCCCTTCTCTTCTGTTTAGTTATCTTTATTTTTTCATTTTTTTAACAATTGGTAAACAAAACTTTCTAGACAACATTTACTAAAGGTACGACAAAATTCGATCTTTTAATTCCTTTATTCCCACAAGAGTAACAGAAGAAGTCAAATAAATATCTCCTACAGGCAGTACAGTTCTTAAAAATCGGGTAGCTGTCTCGATATCTGCGTTAGGATGATCTATTTTTGTTATGACTCCAATAGGATTAAGAGGAAATCCAGATGCAAAGTTCGGGGGTAAAGCACAATCCCTTCGTGTAGCATCTTGAACAATTAATAAAACTTTTGCCTCCAACGCTGTCGCCATTAATGTACGATAATACATTGGATTTTGACTATATTCCCCAGGGGAGTCGATAATCCAGTTTGTATATTCCAACGATTGTGTCTTCTTGACTGGAACATCTTCCATGCCAAGAAGTCTTTTCGTCAGCGTAGACTTTCCAGATCCCACCGGACCAATAACAAGTACTTTTCCTTTGTTCATGACCTTGTAATCTCCGCAGTTGAGAATTTTAAAGTTTTAACAAAAAACTCCTTTATGTTTTGTATCGCTGTTTCCACATCAGAAACATTGCCGGTAATAACGACTGAACCTGTAAAACGATCTAAATAACCGATCTCTACATCGGCCGATTTTGTCGCGATATCCGCAGCAATAATGGCGGTCTCGGTTGGAGTCACCGTTAAAATTCCAATAGCTCCCGCCTCATTTATGCCAAGGCGTGTATATAACGATTCATCAGGATTGGCAATAATATGAGCTAGATTCAATTGTTTTCCAGGCACATACTCTTGAATAATCCGCTCTTTTCTCTCCATATCTTTCTCCTTATTCTTTGCAGTATTCGAAAGAATCGACAATTCCTACAACAACTGCATCAACAGGAGAGTCCTTACTGATTAATATTCGAGCAGAGCTTCCCCTTGAAACAATGACCGTCTCACCTTGTCCCGCACCTATACGATCAGCACATATAACTTGTGTGCCTGCATCCGTTCCATCGGCGTGGATGGGCTGAACTAACAAAAGTTTTAAATGTTCCATTCCGACCTCTTTTTGCGTTGCCCAAACACTCCCCACCACTTTCCCAAGAAACAAGAGGATCACTCCTATACAAATTTGACATCAATCCTCTTTTCATTTAATAGGTCTTTTGCTTGCGGTGTAATTAATACTTTCTTATTGACTATCAATGAATCATTTTCCTCTAAATAGTAATGTACCCAGTCTGCTGTTACTACGTTTCCTTCAAATCTTTTTCCTTTGTCCTCACTCTCTGATGAATGTGTTGGAGAACCGCTCAACTTTTCTAAAATTGCTTCGTATATTCGTTCTTGTTTTGTAAGGATCACTCCCATGTTTTTTAAATCTTCTTTATATTGAATGAAAAGTTTTTGGTAAGCGGGCGGCAAGGATAATTTTTTTAATGTTCTTCGATCAGCACGCTTAATCCCCGGCACATCCTCACCAATGATGACTGGCTTCCCCAAAGTTAATGCAGAAAACACAATCTCCGCTTTAACCGAGCCTTTGAGCCCAAGCGCTATCCTTGCTGCATTATCTAAGTCAATTTCCGGAATTACTACTGCCTCATATTCTTTCGGAAGTTCTAAAGGAGCAGGAGCCAATTCGTCCGCCGCAATCACCTTCGTGGACCCTGTCGACTCAATTTGATGAAGGCCAAGCCATGCGGACGTCTCCCCATCTAAGAATAAAAGATCGTATCCAATTTCTGTATTATCAAGTTGGATTAGCTGATCTGTAAATAATTCGTGGGCTGAACTATCACAAAAGATGAATAATACCTTTTTGTGCACCTTTTGAGCACTATTAGCTTTTTCCAAAAGGTCACGCACAATTGTTTCGACTAATACTTTCAACTCTAAATTCGTATTATGCTCCATTTCATCACCTCTAAGCATTTACGCTAAAAGGTTCGCCATTTCTCCCGATTACTTTTACAAAATCCCCTGTCTTTAAGTTCGCCGCATTTGCCTCATCGGTATCAATATGGAAATCAAGGGTAAATCTCTCGTTTACTCGAACAACGACTTCTGGAAAAATAATCGATCGATCTGATATGGCTTGAACAATAAGTCGATCGCCGTCTTTCACATTGAACTCCTTTGCATCGTTTGGAGACATATGAACATGACTTTTTGCAACAATAACACCTTGTGAAATTGTTATAGAACCAGCTTTTCCAACAAGTGTAATACCAGGCGTCCCTTCAATCGAGCCAGACAGACGGACGGGTGGATGGATTCCAAGAGTAAATCCATCAGTGCGCGAAATCTCTACTTGAGTCAGTTCTCGAGCAGGACCTAAGATCCTCACTTTCGACAGAACGCCTTTAGGCCCAACAAGAGTCACGGTTTCCTCCGCAGCAAACTGTCCTGGCTGTGAGAGTGAACGGTACGGCGTTAATTCGTATCCTTTTCCAAATAAGACTTCCACCTCATGGTGCGAGAGATGAACATGTCGATTAGAAACTCCTACTGGAATCCTCAATTCCTTTGATTTAGCGATAGTTCGAATGGAGTTGCTGCCCATTACCTCAATTTTTATTCCTCGATCACGCAAAAAGTCTTGGGCAGCGGGCGTTAGTCGATGTTGATGCGAAATGAAATAAGGATTTGATAACGTTCCTTTTAACATTTCCGATCTTAAATACGTTTCCGTAATTACCGCCATTGACTTCTAACCTACTCTCCCGCTTTTGGAAGAAGAAGTTCGATATCTGCATGGGGACGCGGAATCACATGAACAGAGATCAATTCTCCAACCTTTTCTGCCGCTGCAGCACCCGCGTCTGTTGCTGCCTTTACCGCACCAACATCTCCTCTTACTAAAACTGTTACCAATCCGCCGCCCACTTGCACTTTCCCAATTAACTTTACATCTGCAGCCTTCACCATTGCATCTGCCGCTTCAATGGCTCCAACTAACCCTTTTGTTTCAATCATCCCAAGCGCCGAATATTCTCTCGCCATGTTGAATAACCTCCCCAAAGTTTTATGATGTTAGATTTTCATTTCCGACAGTATTCTCTTAACAATCTCTGCAATCTCTTCTCTGCTGACTGTTACATTCCCGCCTCGATCTACGGAAATGTTTTTTTCCGTTTCAGAAGCATCCGCCGTTTTGGCTGGCTGCAAAGTTCCACTCTTGGTAGTCTTGATCATCATCCCCTTTATGCCAAATGCTACTCGTTTTATATTTATCAAGTGCTGTGGTCCGATGTTATCAGATGTAATATTGTTTCCATAAGAGCCACATCCAAGTGTCAAAGATGGAAAAATTCCTGTTGTTGCTCCTATCCCTCCAAATGCCGTTCCAGAGTTCACCACAATTCTTGAAGCTGGTTGCTTTAAAGCAAATGCTTTGATTACTGCTTGATCTTGACAATGGATCCCAAATGTATGTCCTAATCCTCCTGCCTCTAATAATTTAATGCAAACATCGCATCCTTCCTCCCAACCATCTACTGTATACAAGGCTAAAATCGGAGAAAGTTTTTCAATCGAAAAAGGAATATGTTTTCCAATCTCTTTTTCTTCCCCTATTAGCACTTTGATCTCTGCAGGAAAAAATAACCCTGCCATCTTACCGATTGCTTGAGGTGATTTTCCTACAATTTTCGGGTTTAAGGTTCCGCCAGTGAGGAGGATTGATTCGATTCTTTCTTTTTCTATTTCTGACAATAGATACGCACCATATTTTTTGAGCTTATCGATAAAATCCTGTTTGATTTCTCTTTCTACAACAACAGCTTGTTCTGAAGCACAAATGGTGCCATAATCAAACGATTTGCTTTCAATGATATGCCGCGCCGCCTGATCCAAATCGGCGCTTGTGTGAACGTACACAGGAACATTTCCTGGCCCTACCCCATAGGCAGGCTTGCCAGAACTATAAGCTGCTTTCACCATCGCGGGACCGCCGGTTGCAAGGATGACATCCGTCAATTTATGCGACATTAGTTCCCTCGTTCCCGGTAAAGATGGATATTCCATACACTGAATAATATTTTCCGGTGCTCCAGCCTCTTTTGCAGCTTTTGCCATAATCTTTGCAGCTTCTAGCGAACACTTGAGCGCTGAAGGATGAGGACTGAAAACAATCGCATTTCGTGATTTTACCGCAATAAGAGATTTAAAGATGATGGTGGATGTCGGATTCGTCGAAGGAATCACTCCTGCGATCACACCAACAGGCTCTGCTATTTCCCAAACTTGTTTATTTTTATCAGTACTGATAATTCCGACCGTTTTCATATCTTTAATAGCAACATAAACCTCTTTTGCCGCAAAAATATTTTTTATCGTTTTATCTGTTTCATTGCCGAATCCGGTTTCTTCCGCGGCCATTCGGGCTAAAAAACCCGCCTGTTTTTCTGCTTCTAAAGCCATACGTTCCACAATTCGATCAATCTGTTCCTGAGACGATTCTGTCAATTTTTTCTGTGCTTCCCTAGCTTTATAGAGAAGATTCCTTGCTTCCTGAACCGATAATAAATCAAAGTCTGCCATCATCATTGAGTGTCTCACCTCCCTGAGCAGTATACATATTAGCTACTTGTGCTACATCAATACTTTTACTATCTCTAGCTCGACTTTTTTTCCTTGTTTCGCTCTTTTTTCTCCCCTTATTAACCAGTTCATTAATTACATTACTACTAGGGCGTGGAATGACATGAGAGGTACGATACTCTCCAATCTGTTTCGCCTTCTTGACTCCTGCTGAAACAGCTTCTCTCACAGATGCTACATCCCCAATAAAATAAACTGTCACAATTCCTGCATCGGGTTTATGATATGTAATTATCTGGATATCAGCTGCTTTTGCAGCTTCATCAGCCGCTGCAATTAACGAAGTCAACCCTATTGTTTCAATCATACCAAGTGCATATTTTTTCATCGTCATGCCCCGTCATCATCCCTTTTTCTAAAAAGATTTATGAGGGTGCCGTGCAATATCCTGTACTGCTTCCGCAAAAGCACGAGCTGCTGCTGTACATGCAGATTGACTTCCAGTTAATAATCCTCCTCCAAAATTTGTTTCAGTCGGAGGGGCATACAGTTCACAAATTTTCACATCAGAGGCCTTTAGTGCCGCATCTAATCCGTACATTGCTTCAAGGGGGGGCGCTATTAAATAAGCTAACGGCTCACCTTGTTGAATCCCAGCAATCTTTGATAAGTAACTGCCTGTTCTCGATATTGTACAAGCATAATATGCATGGTTGCCTTCCTCATTTAATGAATAAAAGCAAGGGCCATTTTCAATCACCTCAAACACTGCTTCCAATCCACTCTTTACGTCAGAAGGATTTTCCGCCCCCAAAATCCCGATAAACTCTCCAGAGAGAGGCCCCGATGCATGAGCAGAGCCAGCATAGAAGGATTTGGCATATACTACTTCGACCGCTGCTTTTTTGGTAGCTTCATCTAAGGCCGTATATCCAACATCATCAATTGTTAATGTAACTAAAGCAAGACTTCGAATATGGGTTGCTAAATTTAATTTAATTGCTAAACCAGGATCAACATTTGAGATGATTCGACTAGCTAACACTTTCGCCCTAATTGGTTCTCCAATCACAATATTTCCACCTCCCCGAAACAAAAAAGGTGCCTATATACAGAGGATATTCTCTGCATATGTAGGCACCTTTGCCTTACCACTTATGAACATGTAAGCATAGACCAAAACAAATTTCTAATAATCAGTATATTCATAATAAATTTATTTGTCAATATTTTTTAAAATATACTCTATCTCCATGCCCGGTTCTAAACACTCTATTTCCATTAGAAAAACCACTTCATCAAATATTCCAACAAGATCCCTCACGATTCCAAGATTTTAATCCCCAAACGTCATTGTCATTCCTTCAAACCCAAGCAAACCAAGTACCGGAAGCAACAATGACGGCAGGAAGGAAATCAAAATGCCGTTAGCAAACGCCCCCATCACTGCCACTCGTCTGCCCCCTGCAACAATTGACACCACCGCTTAACTCTTTCTCGATAAACGATTTTCCGGCAAACGGAGCAACGACAAAAAATAACAACACCATTGTCAACAACATAGTCACCGATGTATCACAAAAAACCCGATGATTTTGGCGCTTTGATATTCTTCAATATATTCCCTAAATCTGTGACAAAACATCTTTAAAATAGCCGCAAACCGTTGACACGATAAAAGAAAACGACGTTAGCGACTTTTCATCAAGGAGACATGAACCGGATTCCTTGAGTAAAATAGATGAGCTACCAACTACCCACAAGGAGGTTCATGTCTCATGAATCAATTCGCACATCACCAAGGAATCCACAAGTTTTTCTCCACGTTGGGGTTGACGTTGCAGCTTTCCAAACCGGTCATCAAGCATCTCCATTCCTATCGGCGATGCCTTGACCACCAAGGGATTCTCAGGAACATTGACTGACATTCATCACTGGAGCTTTCATCCGGATCATCGAACGACGTTCCGTCACTTTTTCACGAAAAGCCCTTGGAACGAGGAAAGGCTGCTTGAGAAGCTTCAAGCGTGGATCCTTTGTCGGGTCGAACGCCTAACCAAACGGAAGAAGCAGCCCCTTTTCCTTTCGATTGATGATACGATTTGCCAAAGCTTCATGTGGCATAAGGGATACCATGTTGGTCTTTTTTAAGTAGTAATTATTGTAACAAAAATTGCTCAACTACAGTATTTAAAAAATAAAATCGATACAACTCACATTTCGCACCCTACAGTTTAAAAAATTAGAATAACTTTCCGATCAACACGATTAGCGATGGCAATCTTTTTTTTGCCATCGCTAATCGTTCCGTATGACATTACACGTAAATGCTCCCATCTATGCCCGATCCCTGCAGAACCCTTCGCTGATCAGGAGGGTGAGCGGTGTACCGAACGATCATTGGATTTGCCCATTCGGCAGCTCCACCAGGACGCTTGTCCGGTCAGTAGGGTCAGTTTCCGGCCCCCTGCAACGCCCGGTTCGTTTCTTCGGCCGCCTGATCGAGCGCTTCTTGCGGGTCGATTCCTTCATACAACCGTTCCATCGCTTTCACGACATGTTGCCGAGATTCAGGGAAGACGGTGATGAGCGCCCCTTGGGTGGCAGGGGTTGATTTTGTTTCATGCAGCTGGTCCACCGTCACTTTTAATTGCGGGTATTTCGCCCATTCATCTTTGACGAGCGGCTCATCGTACGCAGCTGGATTGATGGCAAAATATCCTGTGCGGACATGCCACTTGGCTTGGACGGGAGCGGTCGTCAAGTATTTCATGAACTCCCATGCCGCTTTTTGTTCCTCTTCACTGCTTCCTTTCACCATCCAGAGCGAAGCGCCGCCGATAATGACGCCTTGGCGTTCCACGCCATCCGGGACAGGCAAATACGAAACGCCGACCTCAAACGGCGAGTTGTCAATCAATGTTTTTACGCCAGCGGACGAATCCAAATACATGGCGATTTTTCCTGCTTGGAAGGCGGCGCGCATGTCATCCCAATTTTGACCGACGTTGTAAAACGTGCCGTCTCGGTACATGTCGCGGATCAGCTCAAATACACGTTTCCCCTCATCTCCATTGAATACCGCTTTTGTCGCATCACCGCTCCGGCCATTGTTATTGTTCACGTATAACCCGCCTTGCACGGCCACCATTTCTTCGAAAAACCAGCCGTAGTTCAAAATCGAGAATCCGTACCGTTCGGTTTCTTTTCCTTTTTTCTTTGTCAGCTTTTTCGCCGCTTCCTTCAACTCGCTATAGGTGAGAGGCGGTTTTTCCGGATCAAGCCCGGCTTCGCGGAACGCATCTTTATTATAAATGAGCACAGGGGTGGATGAGTTAAATGGCATCGAGTAAATCCGCCCGTTCACGGTATAATAATTGACAATATTTTTCTCCCATTGCGAAACATCATACTTGTCTTTATCGATCCATGTCTGCACCGGGACGACCTTTCCGCTGTCGATCATATGCTTTGTCCCGACTTCAAACGTCTGCATGATCGTCGGCGCGTCTTTTGTCCCGGCTACCGCATTCCATTTCGTCAGCGCCTCTTCATAGGTGCCTTGAAACACCGGCTTCACCTCAATCTCTGGATGGGTTTGGTTAAAATCAGCGACAATGTCATTCAGTACCGGCTCCAAATCCCCGCTCATCGAATGCCAAAACACTACTTCTGTTTTGCCTCCCGCCGCTTTGCTCGCATCTTCATTTGAGCATCCCGCGGCAAGCCCAATAAACATCAAGGTTAAGAAACTGGCCAAAACCTTTCTCATCTTGTTTCTCCTCCCCACTATTGAATCGCTCCTTGCATAAGCCCTTTGCGCAATTGCTTCTGTCCGGCAAACAACAGCAACAAAGTCGGAAGCATCGCGATAACCGCCGCTGCCATGACGACGCCCCAGCTGCTGGCGATCTCTTGCGTCTGCAGCTGCTTGAGCCCGATCTGCACGGTGCGGACGCGATCATCGTTTGTAACGAGCAGCGGCCATAAATACATATTCCAAGCGTCCAAAAAGCTGTAAACAGCCAGTGTCACCAAACTCGTTTTTGAAAGCGGCAACACGACGCGGCAAAAAAAGCGGAAATTCCCGATGCCGGACAACTGCGCCTCCTCATACAGCTCGTGCGGAATTTGCTTAAACTGCTGCCGCAATAAAAAGATGCCAAACGCCATGGCCCAAAACGGCACGATGAGCCCTACGTAACGGTTTGTCCAGCCAAGCGCTTGGATTGTCAAAAAGTTTGGGATCACAGTCGCTTCCCATGGAACGAGCATGGTGGCAATGCAAATGTAAAACCACCGATCCCGACCCGGAAAGCGGAGAAACACAAAAGCGAAAGCGGCGAGACTTGACACGATGAGGCGCCCCAATGTAATCATGAAAGCCACAAAAAAGCTGTTCCATAAATATCTCCCAAGCGGCGCCTGTTGAAACGCTGCCTCATAATTGACCAATGTCCAATTCTCAGGCCATAGGCGTCCTGACAAAATAGCGGCTCCATCCATCAAACTCATCAGAAGAGCATAAGCCACTGGAAACAAGATGACAACCGAGCATAGGCATAACAACACATAGTGAGCCGTTGCCCGCGCTGTTCTCATTGGTAATGCACCTTCCTCTCGGCAAACCGAAACTGCAAAAACGTGACGAGGGCGATGATGAGAAAAAGGACAATGGCTTGTGCGCTCGCGGAACCAAACTGATAGTTGACGAACGCTTCCCGGTAAATTGCGTAAACGAACACATTCGTGGCCTCCACCGGCCCGCCTTTCGTTAAAAAGTCAATTTGTCCGAACGTCTGCAGCGCTTGAATAAGCGAGACCGTCGTGACAAAAAACAACGTCGGCGACAACAACGGCACAGTCACTGTCCACAGCTGCCGCCAATAGCTCATTCCAGTGATGCGTGCGCTTTCGTACAAGGATGGATCGATGTTTTGCAGGCCGGCTAGCAACAATAAAAAGGTCAGCCCGATATTCATCCAGATCGTCGCCGCCGCCACGGCATACAATGCTGTGTCTGGATCAAGAAGCCATGAAACAGGACTCCCGCCGATCGCAGACAACAACCGATTGATGATCCCGATTGCCGGATTGTACATAAACATCCAAATCACCGAAGCGACTCCCACGCTCATCCCCATCGTAGAAGCAAAAATCGTCCGAAAGATCCCCATTCCTTTTCGTCTTTCATGAACGAGCAACGCTAAACCGAACGAAATGACGACCGTTGTCGGAACAGTGAGCACCGCAAACAGAATCGTCGCCTTCAAACTATGCCAAAACGATGCATCTTGAAGCAGGGCAACAAAATGCGCCAAACCCGCAAATTCCGTCGGCTGCCCTTGATAATCGGTGTGAAACACGCTTAAATACATCGTCCTCCCCAACGGGTAAAAGAGAAACACACCAAACAGCAGGAGCGAAGGAACAAGATACACCATCCCTTCCAGCCACGATTTCATTGCAGCCTGCCGCGCCGTCCGCTTCGTTCGGACCGACCATGGCGTTGGAGGGGAAAATGGTGAAATGCGCTCATTCATTGGCGAATTCGCACCTCCTCCCGCTTGATGGACGGCGTCCCGATCCGCTTTCCACGCTCATCGAAAAAAAGAAGAGCCTGCTCATCAAACGCCAACGGCACCACTTCTCCCAAACGGATACGCCATTGTCCGTTCCATCGTGCCGTCCAATAAAGATTTTTCGCCAACTCAAACGTCACCAATGTTTCATTGCCAAGCCACTCGATATGGCTGACTTTGACAGCCATAGATTCTCCTCCTAATTCCGCCGGCTCAATATGTTCCGGCCGTAATCCGACGATCACCCGTTCAGCCTTCGGCAAAGAACGGCGCATGAGGCGGATGGGCCGTTCGTTTTGCAATAAGAGGGAATGGTCCAGCACATGCGCTTCCGCCAAATTCATCGGCGGTGTTCCAATAAATGAAGCGACAAACGTGTTATCTGGGCTATTGTATACATCAAGCGGACTGCCGATTTGTTGCGGACGGCCGTCATGCAAAATCATCATCCGGTCAGCCATGGTCATCGCTTCCGTCTGATCGTGCGTGACATAAATAACGGTCATGCCGAGCTGACGCTGCAAACGGCGAAGCTCGCTCCTCATTTTTGCCCGCAGTTTGGCATCTAAATTGGAGAGCGGCTCATCCATTAGACAAAGCGGGGTTTGTGCGACGATCGCCCGTCCTAAGGCGACGCGCTGACGCTGCCCCCCTGACAATTCCCGCGGCTTCCTATGCAATACATCGGTCAGCCCGAGCAGTTCCGCTGCTTCCATGCAACGTTTCACTTGTTCTTCTTTCGGGATCTTTTGCGCCTGCAAGGCAATCCGCATATTTTGCTCCACCGTTAAATGCGGATATAGCGCGTAGTTTTGAAAGACCATCGATAACCGGCGGGCATGAGGAGGCCAATCATTCGCCACTTGCCCGTCGATCAACACATATCCTGACGTCAGCGGCTCAAGGCCAGCGATCAGCCGCAAAATTGTGCTTTTGCCGCATCCCGATGGGCCGACAAGAACAAAAAATTCTCCTGATTCAATCGCGGCATTCACATTCTCGACCGCGCTCTTTTTCCCACCATACGATTTCGTCACCTCGACCAGCTCAAGAAACGCCATCCGCTTCTCTCCCCCTTTCCTCTTGTCTATTCCATCGTAATCCATTTTTGTAAACACCATCTGAACTTATTTTTTGATTTATGTAAATATTTTTTGAATAAAAAAAAGACGCCCTGCCAATGCAGAGCATCCTATCACAAGTTTACAACCTTTTTGATCATCTGTTTTCTCTGTTGATACAAAAGTCAGCGCGATATTAACGAACGCCCTTCATCAGCCGCTGAATGCTCGGCGCGAGCGAAAACAAGATGACGCTTAACACAATCGCCGCCCCGCCGATCGTGCCGAAATAGGCCGTTTCGTTTTCCGGCGTATAGAAGCGCACAAGCTGGGCGTTGATCGCTTGCGCGGCGGCGTTCGATAGAAACCAGAGGCTCATCGTTTGCGCCGAGAAGGCCGCAGGCGCAAGTTTCGTCGTCGCTGACAGGCCGACCGGCGACAGACAAAGCTCGCCAAGCACGACGATGAAGTAGCTCAACACGAGCCAAATCGGATGGACAAGCCCTCCGTCGCTCAAATGACCCGGAACGAGGATGACGATGAACGACAGGCCGGCGAACAACAAGCCGAGCGCGAATTTTTGCGGGATCGTCGGCTGCCGTTTGCCGAGCTTCACCCACATCCAGGCGAACACCGGCGCTAAGAGGATGATAAACAGCGGGTTCAGCGATTGGAACCAAGCCGGTGAAAGGTGAATGCCGGCGACATCCAACTGTGTCCGCTTGTCCGCATAGTTTGCCAAAATGGTCGACCCTTGTTCTTGAATGGCCCAAAACATCGCTGAAGCGACGAACAACGGAATGTAAGCGATCACGCGCGACCGCTCTTCAGCCGTTGTTTTCGGGCTGCGGTACATGACGACAAAATAGATGATTGGGATGATGATTCCTAAGATGCCGACAAGGGAAATAAACGTTTCCACAGTGAACCAACCGTTCGGAATCAAGATGGCTAGCAGCACGGCCATCACGACCGCTCCTGCAACCATGATCGAAATCGCTTTCTTCTTTTCCGCTGGCGTCAATGGATTCGGCACATACGTACCGGCCAACCCCAAATTTTTCTTTCTTGTCGCCACAAATACGACAAGCCCGAGAAACATCCCGACGGCCGCAAGCCCGAAGCCGAGGTGGAAGTTATACTTCATCCCTGCGGTGCCGACAACAAGCGGAGCTAAAAAGGCGCCGAGGTTAATGCCCATGTAAAAAATGCTGAATCCGGCGTCGCGGCGGTCATCGCCAGGCTTGTACATATCGCCGACAATGCTCGAAACGTTCGGTTTTAACAACCCAGTTCCCAAGACAATGAGCGCCATGGACACAAACAGCGCCGCCACCCCGCCTGGAATCGCCAAGGCGATATGGCCGGCCATAATGAGAAGGCCGCCGTAAAAGACCGCGCGCGACGTGCCAAACACCCGGTCAGCAAGCCAACCGCCAATGATTCCGGACATGTACACCAGCGCCCCATAAATCGACATAATCGCGAGCGCCAGATGCTCATCAAGCCCGAGCCCGCCTTTCGATACTTCATAATACATGTAATACACTAAAATGGCGCGCATGCCGTAATACGAAAAGCGTTCCCAAAATTCCGTGAAAAAGAGCGTAAACAACCCTTTCGGATGGCCGAAAAAGCCGCGCTGGGGAACGCTGGCAGCGATTTGTTGCTTGTCAATGGATGACATAACCACTACCTACCTCCCTCTAGAAATGTTGATCTATCAAGGCTTTTCGGCCTCTCAGGGGTGTCCAAAAAATATTTTTCGACAAAATCCCTTACATCCTTTTTCAGTTTTGTGGATATCTTACAGACCTAGGGTGCGTCATGGGACATGAACCTCCTTGTGGGTAGTTGGTAGCACATCTATTCTAACCAAGGAGTCCGGTTCATGTCTCCTTTTTTGTTTGATTGTCAATTTATGTTAGCGAATTTGCTCATCTACAGTATATAATTAATAAGGGACAAGACATAACAAGTATTGCAAAAGAAATTATTGATATGAGAGAACCAGTAACAGATTCAAGCGGAATGGTTATTGGATGGATTAAATATTATGAAATACCACTAGATAAAGTAGAAAGTGGACAATTTACTGTATCTGCAAGAGACTATTATCCACCTAATAATACTTTTTACGATAATCTTTATATAAATGTAGAGTAAAAGCAGAGGAGGAGGAGGATTATGAATATCAATAAAGCTGCATTTGCCGCTTATACACAATTAACTTTAGGAGCTAAGTTTAGAAATCATATTCGAAACGGTGAGCCCTTTGGAGGGAGAGAAGGCCAAAATAAATCTATGGATTTCATAGAGTTTCAAAAAGCGCTTGAAGAGGATAAAGTTGTTAACAAAAATTTATCTAGAGAAACTTCAAAATACCATAAACAAATACTTGAAGACAAATTGAAGTACGGTACAAATGTCTTTTTCTCAACAGAGATAGCTGAAATTGTCAATAAAGCGTTTAAGCTAGGACTAGTTGGAAACGATGAATATCTAATTTCAAAATATGAAGAAAGGGTGTAATACAACAAAATATCATAGAAGGTTCAGCTTGTCGGCTTTGTCGACAAACTGAACCCCTCTCGAATGAGAGGGCTTTTTTGCATTAAAAACAAAAAAATCCCTGCCGAGTGGCAGAGAATTTTTTGTTTGTACGCCCGGCATGGGTGCGATGCTATAGGGTGAAAGTCCCGAACGGGGGCTGGCGAGCGCCTACCGTTAGCTGAAGGCAAGGGTGTCCACCGCGAGGTGGAATCTGAAGGAAGCTGGAGGCAAACACTCGACCTGAGGCACCCGAGTTCGACAGTCACTAGGCAAACAAAATGCCTCTCGCCCTTGATGCAAAAGGGACGAGAGACATTTGGGCACACTTCGGGCGTGTATCTAGGCGCGAGGATGGATGCCTAGGATCTTCGGAGGAGGCTCCAGCCCTAGAGCCGTAAAGAGTTGCGCTTGTTTGCTCACATTTCGCATCCAGACCATCCCAAGATAAAGGATTTTTTATTTACTTTTCAAAAATAATTTCCGGCCCAACACGATAAGCGATGGCAATCCTTTTTTTACCATCGCTCGTCGTTCCTTATCGCGTTTAGACGTAAATCCCTTCGTCCATCCCGAGTCCCTGCAGGATCCTTCGCTGTTCGTACGTCAGTGGTTTACCCAATGATCGCTGCTGTTGCCCATCAGGCAGCTCCAGTACCACCACTTTGACGTACGCAAACAACTGGAAGATCGCCTGGCCGGTCGGACGAGTCAGTTTGCGCCCCCCAGCGCCCTTTAATGGACGCTCAGGAGTAACGAACTGGCGAACCCGCCGTTGAAAGATGCGGTAAATGGCCAACGCGAGAAGAAACAGATAGCCGAGTACTGCCACGCGTTCCGGCTTTTTCACATCAATTTCATCCGTAAAGAATGGATCTTTTAAGAAAGAGAAATTCATTTCCACCGAAATTTGTCCTTTGTACAGCGCCAAGATTTCTTTTCCGTCCATGAGCCGGCCGTTCCATTCCGTCGGCACCGTGGTGACGAGGACGAAACGGGAGGCTCTTCGCCGGGCCTTTTCCCATGCCTCTTGATCGAATCCCGCGTCTAGACGGATCGTGTAAAGCGTTTCTGTCTCCGGCTCGACACCTTTTTTCGGGCGTCCACGGCGTTTTTTCGGACGAACCGTTTCTTCGATGACGGCTTGAACCCGATGAAACTCCAAACGCAGGGACTTCTGGAAAGAGGACAAGGCCTTTTCAGCATCCTCCCGGCAGGAAAACGGATGGCGGGACCAGCGTTCTTGTTCGTTTTGAAGAAGCTCCGCTTCTTTCATCCGTTTCTTTTGGAAGGTGCGTTCTTTTCGTTGGTCTAAGGCCTCCGATTCGACGACGATCAAACGAACCGGGTCACCGTGATAAGAGGCGGAAGTCTCCCACACCCGGTAAGACGTCCCTTTCTTTTCGGCCAAGGAGAAGGGCTCGCTCCAGACAGCCTGATCGGAGTCGGCCTGGGCCAGCGCTTCCTTCACCATTCGGAGCGAATTCGGCCCCCGTGTAATCACCAACGCCTGGGCGGCCTTGGCCTCGCGCAGGGTATCGGCCGTCATCGCGGCGGAATCCGCAACATACACCCACTCCCCCTCGATCTTCGCTCGCTGGAGTTGTTCATGAACGCGGGAAAGAACCGATGGATTCCATGTTTTATCGGACAAGTTGCCATCATGCACATCGGCGTAGAGGGGGAGCCCCTCTTCATTGCCGACCAGTCCGAATTGGATTTGTTTCTCGGTAGAGCGGCCATCCCGACTGTAGCCGTAGGTAATGTTCAATGTCTTCGAAGAGGCGGATTCATACGCCCCGTAAAGAGAAAAGCTGGTCGTATCCGCATGGAACACCCGAAGAGGGATGCGTTCTTTTTGGTAAATTTGAAGCAAGCACTCCGACACAATGGAATGGATCCCCGCATCATAGAGGCGATCCAAATGGCGGGCTATCGCATCATCGTTGAACTGCGAAGGCTGAACGCCTTCACGAATCAACTTCGGGAGATCCATTTCATGCGCCCACCCTTCCAGATGAACCAGAGCTTGCCGGCCGCTAAAAATATCCAGCAACAACAGGAGGACGATATCGCTCGGCCGGGTTTGGCATTGGGGATCGACCGGAACCATCCGGTCAATCAGCTGATGGAGGCCGAGCTGTTTGGTGATGGCACTGATTATATGAAGATAAGAACTTTCATAAATCGCCTGAATCCGAATGGTCATGATGCCGAAACTCCTTTGCTTTCTCGGTGTATCAAGGATTTATTCGGCATCCCCCTCAAAAAATCCTCCCGATTCTGCTCGGGAGGTTGCGAAATGTGAGATAAATCGCCTGAATCCGAATGGTCATGATGCCGAAACTCCTTTGCTTTCTCGGTGTATCAAGGATTTATTCGGCATCCCCCTCAAAAAATCCTCCCGATTCTGCTCGGGAGGTTGCGAAATGTGAGTTATAACATTTAAAATTACTTATTTTCTTAGATAATTGTCCTTGATTCATTTTGTTTCCCTCCATTTCAAAAATGTGTTTTAGGAGATTAGACAAGACAACCAATGCAAAAGTCATCTTGCCACTCCCTATGTAAACAGAAGTAAGTACGATGAAACAAAAGGGAGAGTTATTTAGTTTTCAAGGAACAATACAAAACAAAAGGGCTGAACTACTCGACGAGGTGCATGCTATAGGTCCATACCACCAAAAGGGTATACTCCCCCCTTGGTGAAACTACTAAGTAAACTAAACAGACCTAAGTAAACATGCACCTCTGAGTAATTCAGCCCTATTCTTGTATGCTGAATTTACTACAAAGGAAAATAATCCAAAATAGCAAAAACCAAAAATACTAAAACAAAACATTAAAATATATAAAATTCAAAATCCAGTTATAAAATAACATAAGAACTAGAATATGTCAATAGTTAATTTTCTTTTTTCTAAGACTAGTGCAAAAAAATAATAAAATAGCAAAAAACAATTGAAAAAATTGATCCTTAGTAACCTTTATCCTTCCTTTGCACCCTCCCCAATACCTTTACCAGCTTTTTTCGTAAGGAATAGGGAGAAGCTAAATCCTATTCCCTATTTACTCTATTTTTTCTCGGAACGCAGCTCGCTTATTATATTCTCCCAAATTTCATCTTCTTCTCTCTTGAATTCCTTGCTCGCATTTTCCATTGCTTGATTGTCTGCATTCACAAGTTCTACAATCTCGCTATTATCTTGCCAATGTTCCAAAAAATTTTGAACCAATTCCATATTGGAGTAGTCTTTTAACCATTCTCTTTCATCAGAAAAGTTTCTAATGAGTCGACCAATTTCATTCAAGTACAAAGCGATTACCTTGTCTTCGATAAAGAAATCTCCTGCTTTACGAGCAAAGTCTGTTCCGTTGGTATTACGAATTAGCGTCTTGACCGCTTTCACATGCAAATCTAAACCACCAAAATGTGCTAACTGTTGATCATCTACACCTTCACATGTGATTATAATTTTATTTCCCTTATCATCTACGTCATGAACTCCAAAATAGCTTTTCTCCATACGATTTCCTCCTGTATTATTAATCCGAATAGTTTTTTACATGGATATTTTTAACTATCGCCATCAAGATAGTGGAAATGTTCATGATAAAGATTGCCCATTCCACTACATATTTCCCTATTGTTAGTAATCACCCCAAAAAAATCATCGATTGGAATCCTGAACAACTGATAATTATGATTTTTCGGTAGTGATTCCAACTTATTGAGTGCTTTTTCTTGTGATGAATAAGCAGCGATAGGAAAGAAATTCGGAAAATCTCTGTCGTGATCTACGATGAAGATCATCCAAATAGTGTTCATGCCTTACCTCCTAATGCCGCAACCTAAGTATGGTGGCATTATCTAGCCCCTTCGCTCAATAAAAAGGATATCTGATGTAAAACTCCACACATTTCCAAAGTCATATTGCCCATGTCCCCTTTGATCCTTTTTCTTCTTCAAGTTCTTCTTCAAGAGAACAGGTACAGAATTTTTCGAATGAACAATTATTGCATACTACTGATGTTAGTCTAAAAATTGAATAGATGTTTCACTTCCTACAGAAAAAGGTTATAATGTTAAAAAAGGTGAGTGAAAAAATGTTGATAAATGACATAAAACAACTTGATGATGCATTTCCAGACGGTGTGTACGCTGTTCCACGTTCTTCAAAAGAACCAAAAGTGAAAGTCCGAGCATTATATGACTACTGTAAACAAAAAAGAGTTATCCCCCAGGAACTCAGTGAAAAAGAAATGGAGAGATTTCTTGAACGATGAATGGAATAACTCAAGAGGGCTTCATAATGAAGCTCTTTTTTGTTCACCTTTGACTTCGTGTGGTTATTCTGGTTGATCAAAATTCAACGTAAAAATAAGTGATAAAAAAAGATCTTAACCTCCCCATAACGGAGAGGTTTTTGTTTTGCCTTATCGTTATGGGGATAACTGCACAATAAGACTTTATATTTAAGAATTCTATTTAACATGTTTGTAAATAAATATTTCTTGTCTTTTAACATTGATTTAATCTAGGAAATTCTTTCCCATTAACAAACAAATAATATTTTCGTACCGCATTTTGATAAGCGTTATGGCATTGCTTATCATTGAGCTTCTCTTGAATTTGAAGCAACAAATTGTACATAGCTTCATCATTTTTTACAACATCGTCTAAATTGATGTTGAACTCTCTTTCCACCTTAAGAGCTTTTGCCACTCTTGAATTAACAGCTTTCACTTTGCTTTTAATATTACTGTCGTTAATTAAGAAATTTCTAAACTCTGCTTCTCTCATCCTCAACCCCTCCATCTTTCTTTTTAGAAAATAATACCATAGAAAATGGTAGCCTGATTTAGCAAATTACTGCTTAAACATTTCTTCTAACCACTATAGTGGTTAAACATTTCTTTTAATCGCTATGGATTAAGCTCTATTGCATTTTTTTCTCTTTTCCGCAATATTTATCAATACCATATAACATCACGCACTTCCCAACAATATTCATCAAAAATCAACATTTAACAGACAACCACGCCAAAACAAATTGGTACATCGACGAATGAAATAACAGTAAAAGTTATCCGTAGTTATGTTAGAGCCTAAAGAAAAGGGTATATAATAAGATAAAGATGAACAATCTGAAGGAAAGGAGGCATTTAGAATGGATGAAGTAATGGGAAAAGAACATGTAGTATCTTTCGCAGACTTCCTTCATGAGTTGCAAAAAGAATGGGAATTTCATCTAAACGGAGGAACGAGTTATCGTCAAAAAACGGCAGAGCTTTCGTTAGAAGTGGCTCGTAAAGTCGGGAGCGTTGTTCCACTTTTGGAATCAGAGGTTGCCAAACAAACCGTTTCTCGTTTACTCCCTGATCTTGACCGTCATCGGGTAGAAGATGTGGCGAAGATGCTACATGTCATTGCAAAAGAACTCCATCTGAATGCCACACTTTCGGATGAAGTCAAAGCTTATGTACAACAAAAACGACAACATCGAAAACCCTTGTCTTTCGTGAAAAAATAAAAGAGCTGGCTCTTTTTTGTTGAAGGTTCTCTCTATTATCATCGCTTACCAATGACACGTTTTTTACACCTAAATCCTTTATAAACTGCCCGAGGGAGAAAGAACAAACAGAATATATTAGCTCCGCTCAACTTTGGCTATAAAATATTCTTCAGTTCCCTTTATTTCTTTCCACTTTATTTTGTACTCATTCTTTAGGTCATACGTAATATCCTTCTTGCCAGCAGTCTTTTGGAATGTTCCTTTTAACAGCTTTTCCTTTCTAAAAAGACGATATATCTCACATTTCGCACCCTCCCGACGAAAATCGGGAGGATTTTTTCATCCCGATGTCGAATAGGTCCTTGGTACACAAGGAAAGCAAAGGAGTTTCCACACCATGGACGTTCGAATTCATGCTATTTATCCGAGCGCCATGACCCCTAACAGCGACCCGATAAAAACGACCAACGCCATTTACCGCTCACCTCCAGCGGCGCCTTGCGTTCGCCCGTGCGCCCATTCTGCCGCTTCGTGCTCGACGGGAGCGGCCGTCATGATTTCTTCTTCCGATTCTTTCATTCTCGTCAGCTCCTCAATCGCCCCGGGGCGAAACAGCGCCTGATACAAATGGCACAAAATGATGAGGCCCATCCCGATGCTCACGACAAGCCCGGTTCCGTAGATGAACGCCATCGGCAGCCCGGTGGCCGGGGCTTTGCTTTCCAAGCCGCTCATCGTCATCTTCCAGCTTCCATCCAAAAGCAAATAGAGAACATACAGCACGATCGCATTGCTGATGACAAACACGACGCGCTTGGCGCCGGTCGGCAGCTTCCGCACCAATGTATCGACGCCTAGATGGTCATGGTCTTTCAAAGCACCGACCGCGCCTAAAAACGACATCCAAATGAACAGAAAGCGCGACATTTCTTCCGACCACGTGATGCCGGAGTTAAATGCATAGCGGAGCACGACGTTGCCGAATACAAGAATGGACATAAACGCGAGACAGAACGCCATTAAGGCGTTCAGCGCCTTCTCCAGAACGGCTCCGATCCTTTTCATCGCTGTCCCCTCCAAGTCTGCAAGAATGGAAGAACTCTTAAGGGGTGGACTCCCCTTAAGAGCCGGCTTTGCCATTCGGTTATTTTCCTGCGTTAACCAATTCGTTCACGAGATCTTGGCCGAATTTCGGCGCGTATTTTTGATAGATGGGCTGCACTTTTTCGACAAATTTTTGCTTCTCCTCCGGAGAGAGTTCGGTAATGACCATGCCTTGCTGTTTCAAATAGTCGAACATTTTCTCATCTTCTTCTTGGTTGAGCTTGCGCTGATAGTCTCTCGCTTCTTCCGCGGCTTTTTTGATGATGTCTTTTTCCTTGTCCGTCAACGTGTCCCAAAACTTTTTGCTGATGAGCAACGGACTTGCGTTGTAGACGTGGCCGGTTTTCGTCAAATATTTTTGCACTTCGTAAAACTTATTGATCGCCACATTCCCGACCGGGTTTTCTTGGCCGTCGACCACGTGCTGCTCTAAAGCGGTGAACAACTCCGTGAATGCCATCGGCACCGGTGTGGCGCCCAACTCTTTCCACAAATCAATATGAAGATCGTTTTCCAACGTGCGAATTTTCAACCCTTTAATGTCGTCGACGCTTTTGACTTCCCGCTTATTGTTCGTCAAATGGCGGAAGCCGTTTTCCCAATAGTTCAAGCCGATCACGCCGACAGACGGCAAATCGTTGAGCAAGTCTTGACCGATTTTCCCATCCAGCACTTTGTAAGCGGTTTCTCGATCTTTGAATAAAAACGGCAAATCTAGCACCCCGATGCGTGGAGCGAATGAAGCGATCGGACCGGTCGACATCGTCGATCCTTGAATCGTACCCATCTTCAGCGCTTCAAACACGGCCACGTCTCCCCCGAGCTGTCCATCCGGATACACTTCCACTTTGATCGAGCCGTTTGTTTCTTTTTCCACAATTTCCGCAAATTTGTACAATCCTTTCGTCAGCGAACGATCCTTCGATGTCGCAACGGCCATTTTCATTACTTTCGGTTCGGTTTTCTTCGCCGCGCCGCCCCCTTGCGGCTCGGATTTCGATGAGCACCCCGCAAGCACTAACAGGCAGGCAAACAACAACACCAACATCTTTTTCATTCCGTTTTCCCCCTTCTTTCCTCCATAGTGCAATAATTGATGCAGCCGAACGGATCAACCGGCTGGCATCGTGTTGTATGTTGAACCCGCATTCCCGTTTGGCCGCACGCCATTCTGTTCTCTCGCGACAACGTCCGGTCATGCGGGAAACAACCAAATGAGCAAGCCATTTCTTTCTAACAACGGAATTAATATATAAAATTTTCCGATAATTAAGAATATCTGTATGGCAGCCTCCCGTATCGGAAGCGCTGCCATATTTCTCTGTTGACTAGTCACGCCGATCGATCGCTTTGCGTTGCAATATGACGGGCAAAATAGTCTTTGGCCGACTGCAGGCAGCGGCGCGCATGTTCTTCGTAGCCGAGCTCCTTGACACGCTTGATGTTCGGCAGCTCAATCGAACATGGAACTTCTGGAATGCGGCGGACAATGCCGGCAATATCAATCCCGCCTTCGCCGACATACAGCCGCTCTTCGCGGAGAATTCTTGTCATCTCTTCTTTTGACGCCGGAATTTCACCCGGCGCGTCGCAAAGATGGAGAAAATGGAACCACTCCCGCGGCACGGCCTCCAACGCTTCCGGCGAATCGCCGGCGCGGTGGAAATGGTGCAAATCAATCATAACGCCAGCATTGTCTTTCTTTACCGTCTTTAACACATCGATGACCCCAGCCAAATTCGTCACTGCCGCAATCGGCACATACTCCAAATCGACTGTCAATCCGTATGGTTTCGCCAGTTCGCACAGCTCGGCAAACCGCTCGATGTAAGCGCTGCGGTCGGTCGTCCAAACGCTGCTTAAGACGTGGCGGCCGCCGAGCTCAGCCGCCACTTCCAAAGCGGGTTCATACCGTTTGGGATCCGTATCGGCATCAATGCGGGCCAGTTCGATGTCGAGCAGCTTGACGCCGGTGTCCCGCAGCGCCGCTTTCGTCTCCCGCAACAGCTGCGGATTTTCCGCCAACGCATAGTTCGGCTCGCCCGGAAGCCCCATGTAGATGATCCGGAAACTGACGTAATCATACCCTGTCCGGGCAGCGATGCGCGCCATCTCCGGCGGCGGGCAGCCGAGCACCGTCAAATGGGCCAAGGAAAACGTTCTCGCCATGTCCTGTCTCCCCTCCCGATCTTAAACTCCCCTTACCTTTCCACCGCAACATGGTGAACGCGTTTGCCCGGGGAATAGATGTCCATAATATTCCAGTGTCCGGACGTCGGCGTCGGAACGTTGATCATTTCCACATCGATGACAAACGGTTTGTTCGCTTGAATGGCCCGTTCGAGCGTTGGTTTAAACTCCTCCGCCGAGCGGATTTTCACCCCTTCTACTCCGTAGGCCCGGGCAATGGCCGCATAATCTGGCGAATATGGCTTGCCGTCCTTTTGGAACACCGTCCCGTGCGTCGTGCCAAAATGCGCTTTCTCGAGCCCGGCGATCGTGCCAAAAGCGTAGTTGTTCATGATGACCCACACAACGGCGATGTTTTCCTCGGCGGCGGTCGCCAGCACCGCCGGGTTTTGGCCGAATCCGCCATCGCCGACGAGCGACACGACGACGCGGTTCGGGCAGGCGATTTTCGCCCCGAGCGCGGCCGGAGCGCCAAAGCCCATCGTCGCATAGCCGCCCGGCGTCAAAATCGTCCCTGCGCCATACGCGGGAAACTGTTGGCCGACCCCGTTTTTGTTCCAGCCGACATCGGTCGTGATGATCGCATCTTTCGGCAGCACTTCCCGCACTTCATGCAAAATGCGTTCCGGACGCATTGGATAGCTGTCATCGTGAATATGCTGTGCGTTTTGTTGCCGGAATTCCTCTTTATAATGCGCAATCCGTTCTTTCAGCGCCTCGTCTGTCCGCCCTTGCGGCACGGTTTGTTTCGCCACACGGTTCAACACGGTCAGCGCCTGCTTGACGTCAGCGACGACGCCGAGTTCCGTCGGGTAGTTGCGCCCGATTTCATTCGGATCGATATCAATATGAATGAGCTTCGTTTCCGGAATGTTGAACGTGTACTCCGGCTCCCACGAACTGCAATCGGCTTCGGAAAATCTCGTTCCCAACGCCAAAATGACATCGGCGCTGCGGCACATGTCATTGACAAATTTCGTCCCCCAGAATCCGCTCATCCCAAGCACCAGCGGATGATCATCCGGCAACGCCCCTTTTCCCATCAGCGTGTGCGCAACAGGGAGGTCGAAATGTTCGACAAACGTTTTCAATTCTTCCGCTGCATCCGCCAGCATAATCCCGCCGCCGACGTACACAAGCGGACGTTCCGCCTGCATCAGCTTCTCAATGATCCGTTTCGCCGTTTCATCGTCAATCGACGGCTTGTGCAACGTTTTCGTATGCCGCTTTTGCTTTTCAAACAGCGCTACATCCACTTCTTTGGAGAAAATGTCCATCGGCACAGAGACAAGCACCGGCCCTGGGCGACCGCTCTCCGCCAGCTGGAATGCTTTTTCTAAAATCTCTGGGAACAAGTCCGGCCGATCAACTCGCCATGCCCGCTTCACAAACGGACGATAAATTTCATACTGCGACGCATCGGCGTGCAAGTTGATCTCTTGATGCGGATGCTTTCCATAATAATGGCTCGGCACATCGCCGGCGATGACGACCATCGGAATGGAGTCGAGCGCCGCATTGGCGACGCCTGTCGCCGCGTTCGTCAGCCCCGGACCAACGTGGCAGAGAACGACAGCCGTTTCCTTTTTCGCCCGCGCATAGCCGTCAGCCATATGCGCGGCGATTTGTTCGTGGCGGACGTTGACGAACTTGATCGAGCTATGCTCAAGCGCTGCCAACACCGCAATGTTCGTATGGCCGCAAAGCCCAAAAATATGCGTGACGCCGCGGTCTTCTAAATACCGCACGAGTTGTTCAGCCACTTGTTTTTTCATTGTTCTTCCCCCTCTCGAAAGCTTAGCACGACTTTGCCCGCATTGCCGGATGACGCCAATTCATACGCCTGCTCATAGTCGCAGACGGGGAAAATGCGGGAAATGACCCGTTCAATCGGATGCGGCATTGTCCGCAAATAATGAATGGCCTGCAAATAATCATCCGGAAAACGGTAAATGATCGAGCCATGTACGGTTACTTCATTGCGGACGAGACGTACCACTGGGAACGTCGCTTCGTTCGCTAATCCAATCAAGATAAGATGGCCGCCTGGGGCGACAAGCTCGACCGCCTGCTCCACTGCCTCACGCGTTCCTGCCGCCTCGATCACGACATCGAACGTTTCCCCCGACAGTGCAGCGGGCGCAAGCGTACGGATGTCGGCCATCGCTTTCACCGTCTCAAGCTTCAACGGATTCACATCGACCGCCGTCACGTCCGCTCCGAAATGGCGGGCGAGGACGGCCGCCATCATCCCTTCATTTCCGCAGCCGATGACCGCTACGCGCATGGTGGGTTCGATCCGCGCTTTGCTCAAGGCATGCACGACAACGGCGAACGGTTCGACGAGCACCGCTTTTTCATCGGAAAGGTCATCCGGAACAGGAAGCACGTACTTGGACGAGATGACGAATTCATGCGAAAACCCGCCGTCCGTGTTGATGCCAAGCGATTGTTTATGCCGGCAGATGTTCGTCAACCCTTTTTGGCACAAGTCGCACGCGCCGCAATACGTGTTCGGCAGCACAACGACCCGTGTCCCGATGTCGTAGGCGGCTTGTTCGCCCTTTTCGACAATGACGCCGACTAACTCATGCCCGGCGCGAACGGGATAGTTCGCGTGCGGAAGTTTTCCTTTCAACACCCCGAGATCCGAACCGCAAATGCCTCCATAGACGAGTTTGATTTTCACCTCATCCCCCTCAGGGGAACGGACGGCATCGAGGCGCCGCAGTTCTAATTCATTCGGCTTTGCCACATAAAGCGCTAACATGTTGCCACCACCTATCATCACTGTGGAAACTGCCATACGATCATCTTCATTTCCGTCATTTCCTCAATCGCATACCGCGGGCCTTCGCGGCCGATGCCGCTGTTTTTCACACCGCCATACGGCCAGTGATCCAACCGGAAGTTGGATGTGCCGTTCACAACGACCCCGCCGACATCAAGCGCCTCAACCACTTGATAGACGATGTCCATCCGGTTCGTAAACAGCCCAGCCTGCAGGCCAAAGGCAGAATCATTCGTCTCTGCGATCGCTTCGTCAATCGTCCGGTACGGGATGACACTGACGACCGGGCCGAACACTTCTTCACAAACGACTTTGCTTCGCTTCGGCGGGTTGAAGAGCACCGTCGGCTCCACCGTCGCCCCGCGCCGTTTTCCGCCGCACACCAGCGTCGCGCCAGAAGCGATGGCTTCATCAATCCAGCTCATCACCCGATCCGCCGCTCGCTCATCGACCATGCATCCGACATCTGTATCCGCCAGCAACGGGTCGCCGACTTTCAACGCTTCCACTTCCTGTTTGAGCAACTCGGTGAACGGTCCAACGACCGACTCATGCACGTAAATGCGCTGAACGGAAATGCAGCTTTGCCCGGAGTTGCTGTAGCCGGTTTTCGCGCACAGCGCGGCCGCCCGTTTTAAATCGGCGTCTTCATGGACGATCGTCGCCGCATTGCCGCCAAGCTCCAGCAGCACTTTTTTCATGCCGGCCAGGGCGCAGATGTTGCGGCTTGCCACGACGCCGCCGGTAAATGAAATGACGTTGACGCGGTCGTCTTTGACGATTTGCTGCCCGACCTCGGCGCCGCCAAGCACCATGTTGATGGCGCGCGGCGGAAGACCGGCCTCCAGCAGCAGCTTCAACAGCTCTGCCGCAATCAGCGGCGTCTGCGGCGCCGGTTTCAACACAACGGCGTTGCCCGCCGCAAACGCCGGTCCGACCTTATGGCAAATCAAGTTCAGCGGGGCGTTGAACGGCGTAATCGCCGCCACGACGCCGACCGGCACGCGAAACGTCACTGCCACCGCTTTCGTCCCGCGCGCCGAGGCGTCGCCCGGGATCGTTTCCCCAAACAGCCGTTTCGCTTCTTCAGCTGACTGCTCAAGCGTTTCAATGGAGCGGGACACTTCATCCAACGTGTTTTTCAACGGCTTTCCAAGCTCTTCCGAAATCCAGCGGGCAAACGTTTCTTTCCGCTCCTCCAGCAGCATCGACGCCCTTTTTAAGATGCGCGCCCGCTCATAGGCCGGAATTCTCGCGATCTCTTTTTTTGCGTCAAACGCACAGGCGAGCGCCCTGTCCACATCTTCCGGCGTTGCCAGCTGCTGTTCGCCGATCACTTCCCCGGTATACGGGTTTTTCACCAGCTCCGCCGCACGCGGTTCTTCGATCCATGTCCCGTTAATATACAGCTGTGCTTTTCTCATCTTGATCACCTACTTTTCCAAATGACGTTTGGCTGGTCCGGTATAGCGGACTAAATCATCGCGGTTCGGGCACGGTCCTTTGATCAGCACACCGTTTTGCCATTCTTCAAACGCATGGGCGACAATGCCCATCCCGCGCGACAGGGCGAACACGCCTTTCGCCGCTGCTGCCGGCACGCCGAGCTCGCACTGGATCGCCGCCGCCACCCCGTCGATGTTCATCGTCATCCGCTTCCCTTTCGCCTTCTCCAAATGGGAGCGATACGCTTCGGCAATCGCTAAATACCGCCCGCTGATCTCCCCTTCTTCCACAAGCTCGCCCGCCAATGCATACAGCCGTCTGACGCGCGGGTCGTCATCATGAAGCTGATGGCCAAATCCCGGCAGCTTCCGCCCTTCACGGCGAAACTGTTCAAACCGCTCGCCGATCACATCGGCCATCGCGCCTTCCCCGCCGCGCGCTTCGATTTGCTCGTTTGTCTCATAAAACAGCGCCATCGCCTTCTCCACCGCTCCTCCATGCACATCGCCAAGCACGTTGATGCCTGTCGCCACGCACGAGTTGAACGAAATGCCGCATGTCGCCGCCATGCGGGCCGCTGCAATCGACGGCGCGCGCGGGCCGTGATCCGCCCCGGCGACAAGAACGCTTTCCCATAACTTCGCCTTTTTCTCGCTCAATATCTCCCCGCATAATAAAAGGTAAAGCATTTGCGTATACGAGACGTTGCCAATCAGTTCTTCAATCGGATAACCGCGGATGAGAATTTCGTTTTTGCGGACGTCGCTGATCGACGTCTCCCACCACGCCCCTCCATCGGCGTACATATCGAGCGCACTTCGCTGTTTCATCCGAGTCGATCCCCCTTTGCCGCTCTTTGTAGATCGATCTAAAAGAATGGAATTTTAGTAGATCGATCTAAAACAAAAGAATGAAAATGAGATCGATCTAAAAATCTGCAGAACAAATCTTCTTTGTTTCCATTTAAGCGGACGATCCCGAGCGCACCAACTGGGCACCGCCTATTTATTAGATCGATCTAAAAAATAGAAATGACAAACAATTCAATCGATTCAACCTCATTATATCGTTCCAATGAAAACGCTGTCAACCTAAAAATCTTCTTTCTTTGAAAAAAAGAAGGAAACGACCCCACAACGCCATAGATATCAGCCGAAAAACAGCCGCTCCGCCAACAGCGCAATGCCGATTCCCACGGCCATATAACCGAGCGCAAACGGAACATTCCTCCTGCCGATCCGATATGGATTGTCACCCAGCTCCTCCGCCAGCAAGGAAACAGAAATATTGTACGGGCTGTACATGACCGTCGCCAAACTGCAGCAAATGAGCACGATCGACAACGGCACCGCCGGAACAAGCAGCCGCACCGGCTCAAGCAGCGGCATGAGCAACGTCAAGCTCACCAGCGGATGAAACCCGACAAGCGACGTCATGAAAAAATAAGCAGCAATCATCGCATACAGCCAGACGGAATGATCCGCCCCGACGCGAAACCAGTTCCCAAGCCCAGCGAGCAGCGGAGACCGGGACAGCATCTCAACAAACAACCCGGCTCCTAAAAACATGAAAAAGTAGTTTCCCAATCCCTCTGTCCGCTCTTTCCAATGGCAGAGCGCCACCGTCGCATACCGCTTCACCCGGCGCACAAGCAACGCCCACCCGAAGCAAAACGGGACAAGCAATAAGACGATCGAAAACAAAAATCCTTTGCCGAGCCAACGCTGAACGAGCGACACGAGCACCGTAAACACGACGAGCACCAGCAGCAGCTGGGCGGCTTTTTGTCCGACCGAAACCGCCATGTTCCCATTCGTTTCTGCACCGGTTTCCAACGGAATGCCACGGTACGCAACAGCAGCCGTTCTCCAATCGATCATCGCCATCGTAAAAGCCAGAAGCAACAAAAACAGCACCACTTCATAATAGTGCACACCGGTGAAATCAATCGTCGTGCTGACCATCACCTCCATCGGGCTCCACGTCAAACAAAGCGCATACGCCCGCAGCAAATTCCGAACATAAAACGACTCGGCCTTCCGTCCTCCTACATTTCGCAGCGCGGTGCGCAGCGAACGAACAAGAAGCGGAATCGTGGCAATGTTCAAAAACAACCCAAGCAAATGACAAACGCTGAAACTGCGGCGGTACAACGACGAAACGCCCCCGACGTTCCGCTTCAGCCATTCGCTTAAACTTTGGTCATACCGCCCGACGCGAATGAGCGTATTCATAAACGGCAACACAAAAAACAGCGCCAACAGCCCCAACACCCGTTCAAAATGCAGGACAAACGTCGGCCATGCATCGCCATAGAACAAAAACAATCCAACACCAAATGCAAAAAACAGAGCTCCCGACACCTGGTACACCCCGCGGGCGAAAAACGCGGACACAATAAACGCCGACAGCGCTGCAGCTCCCATAGCATAGTGAACGGGGGCCGTCTCGACAAACCGCGCGACAACATACAGCACCACCGTCGCTGTGTACACCGGCACCCGACACATTCCAATCCAGTCTTGAATGCGATCGCCCGTCATTGTTCTCCCCTTTCGTTGTCATACTATGAGATTATGATATTACGCTTTGTCAGCAAACAACAGATCAAGAAGCTGTGAAAACGATTCACCTACCCGCCGACAGCACGTCACGCATTCACGTTTCAGCAGACGGGGCAAGCACCGGAAGCCTGAGCCTCTCTACATCCAAAGCGATGCCGTGAACGTCCAATCGAAAAAAAACGGGTGCCGCTACACCCGTTTCGCAAGCACCCGCTCAAGCCCCGCCGCCACCCCATCTTCTTCGTGGGAGGACGTCACCATGTCGCAGTTGGCTTTCAGCTCCGGCTCGGCATTGTCCATCGCCACGCGATAGCCTGCGACCTTAAACATCGACAAATCGTTATGGCTGTCGCCAAAGGCGACTGTGTCGCGCAGATCGATGCCGTAATGGGCGGCGAGCTGTCTGAGCGCCTCTCCTTTCGTCGCCCGTTCGTTGTTCATCTCAATATTGTGCGGGTGCGACGAGGTGACCGTGACGTCACGGAGCGCCGCAAAAAGGGAGGCCGCATCGCGAAGACGCTTGCGATCAAGGGCAAAAATGAGCAGTTTGTATAACGTAAGCTGCGGGTCGTCCCACACTGTGCGGATGTCGTCGACATACGTCACCCGCGCCTGCTGGAACTGCTTGTTCACGAGCCACTTCACCTCTGGCGCCGCATTGGCCATCTCGGAAGCGAGCGCTTCCCATTGGGCGCGGTTGTGGAGCCCGACATACACCGCATCGCCCGTGTACGTCTCGCAATACAAATCCGACTGTTCGCGCACCCACTCAAGCGCCGGACGGACGATTTCCCGCTCGAGCGGCGCCTCGCTGATGACCGTGCCGTCTTCGAGCGAAACGACCGCGCCGTTTAAGCTGGCGATCGGACAGACAATCCCCGCCTCACGAAGCGGGGCGAGCGCGTCTTTGCGCGCCCTCCCTGTCACGACGGCGACGATGTGGCCTTGCGCCTGCGCCGCGGTGATGGCCGCCCGGTTGCGTTCACTGATTTTTCCTTCCCCGTTTAATAGCGTTCCGTCCATATCAAGTGCAATCAACATGTTCATCCCTCTTTCTGCGTCGTGCAAAGCGCTCTTAGAAAAACGGAATCCTGGCAGAAGCAGGGGCTAGTGGAAAGCTGGAAATTCCCGCACTCTTCTCTCCGCACGTCAGCGCCTGCCTCCATCTGTTTTGGTTCTGCATCTCTTTCTCCTGTTCGGCATCACTGTCGGCTTCTTTCTTAGAAGGCCGGTGAAAAACAGTGTCCACGAGCAAATCAGCCGCATTTCACCAAAAAAGAAGACTGATTTCGCAAGGTTTCCTAATTGAGAAACAATCGGAACTAACAGTGTTTTCTACTAAATCACCAAACTGTTAGATTGCAAACTGTTCAAACAATTCCCTCACTTCATCGGAACGAGGGGTTGGACCTGTGCTCATATTCACACCCAACTCGCGCAAAAGCGGGGCCAGCAACGGACCTTGTTCCTTCGTGACGCGCACATGGCTCGGTACACGCCCGAGCGCGCGGGCAAATGCGAGAAAACTTTGTTGCAGCGTCTTCGCCTCCAGCTGGCCGCGAAACACTTGGTGATGCAAAATGACTCCGCTCGCTGCATCGGCAGCCAGCACCAGCAGCGGAAAATACGGGCGCTCCCAGCGTCGCTCCTGAATCGGCTTGTTCACATAAGCGATCGAAAACTCCGCAAACAGCGGGGCGCGATCGAGCGCCTTGACCTTTTCCAACTCGTCCGTTCCGATTTCAAGCACCGGTGTTTCCTTTTTCTTTGCCTTCGGGCGCGACACCCAGCCGTCGCGCCAATGAAGCCCGTCTTCTCTCCGTTCGGCAATCCGGGCAAACAATCGGTTGCCGCGAGCGGACAAAGCTAGGGACAACTCGCCACCGCGCAGCCTCTCGGCGACAACGACCGCTTGTTCCAATGCCATAGCCGCCCATGCCGCTTCCTGTTCCGAAAGAAACCATGGATAATATCCAGGGGCAAAACTGCGGAACATCGGCAACAGCTGTTTTCCACTCACAGGAATGTGATACTTCCGCAACATCGCTTTATCGTCTCTTTCCAAGTCGTTTCGGGGCGCAAACGACACGAGCAATGCGCGCTCTTTAAACACAGCGTCTTTTGGATGCAACGTTCCAGATAAAATATCTTGCAAGCATGCATACCCTTCCTCACCGATGTAAATGACAAGGCCGTACTCCTGGCCAAGCGCTCCGATCACCGTACAATACAACGATTCCCCATCAGGAGTCACCACGGCAAAAATTTGATCATCGTCCATCCATGTCCACGGGGCCAAGTCCCTGTAGGCGAGTGCTTGATCGAACAGCGTTTTCCATACATCCTGTTCCACTTCTTCGACTCTGCCTTTGCTTGCGGCTCGTTTCGTTTTTTTCGCCTCACCTTCTTCCTTCACTACTTTTCGTTGAAACGGGGCGAGCGCCACATTCACGTTCGCCGTCAGCTCCGCTGTGCTCATCTCTTCCTCTATGGCTTGCACTTCTCCCCAGCTATCCTCTTTCAAACCCGCTCGCACGGCCTTGATGCAGCACGGATACAACGCGCCAGGAAGCGGATCGACGATTTTTTCCAAGACGATCTCATGCTCCCACATATCACCAAAATCATACACGTATTGGGCGCGGTCACCTTCTTCGACAAACCATTGCCCGATCGTTTCCTCCCGCTCATCATAATCGGCGCCGTCCCACCCGGCTGCTTCGTTGCCGATTTCAATGCGCAGCCGCGCCGTTCCGCCGACCTTTGTCATGTAAAACGTATGCAAATGTTGGTCCATCCAGCCGAACGCGGCTTGCAACACGCGATGCAGCTCGGCGAACGTCATCTCCCCCGGCACAAGCAACCGACGCCAAACCGGCGGCCTCGTATGTTTCAACTGCACTTTCAACTGATAGATCATTCTCCACTTCCTCTCCTGTCTGCTTGTCCTCCATTATAACAAACGAATGGAAAAATGGTGAAATATTCTCCTTTCTCGTAGTATAATAGATGAGAAACATTCTCAACGAAAGCGAAGGGATCGATATGTGGATCGTGTATGCTTTGCTGGCGGCAGTGTTTGCGGCGCTGACATCGGTTCTGGCCAAAATTGGCATTGAAAACGTCAATTCCCATGTCGCGACCGCCATTCGCACCGCTGTCGTGCTCGTGCTCGCATGGATGATCGTCTGGATGACAGGGGCTCATCAAGGCGTCAAAGCGATCTCAACGAAAAGCTGGGTGTTTCTCTGCCTCTCAGGAGCAGCAACCGGATTGTCGTGGCTTTGTTTCTACAAAGCAATCCAAATCGGCGATGTCTCGCGCGTCACCGCCATTGACAAATCAAGCTTGGTGCTGACGATTTTGTTTGCGGCGATGTTTCTCGGCGAACCGCTGTCCGCGAAAGTGGTGATCGGGGTGCTGCTCATTACCATCGGGACATTGATCATGATGTTTTAGCCAGCCGCCGTCTCAAGCGTCTAGCCTGTTCTTCTCGAAACATTGCCGCCATACTCAATTTTGGCAGTTTTCCATCAAGCCTATAGACAGGACGATCCAAAAGATGTTATGATGACTTTTATAGGACCTAGAGCTTTTCTCGCCCTTCCACATCATTTCGGCATAGAGGACAGCTTTTGGGATCACCTCATGAAATAAGGTCTTCGTTGCGACCAAGAGTGTGTGAATAGCTTCGCCGCTGCTTGTCAAACGGAGAGTGATTGGAAAGGAGATCACTAAATGAATGATTTTCACCCGTTCGGCTGGTATGCGGCGAAAATAGCCCCGCATTTGCCGAAAAAAGCGTTTCAACCTGTGAAGTCCCGCTTGTTTGGAGGTCTGGCTTATGTAGGGCTCGTCATTGCCGGCATCCTCGCCGTGTCCCTTTTTCATCTCCATCCTGTATGGAACCTCCTTATCTCGGTTGTGCTTGGTTTCAGCTTTGCCGCACTAGGATTTTTAGGACATGAAATTTTGCACGGCACCGTCGTCCGTACACCTTGGCTCCGCGATCTTCTCGGCGCAATCGCGTTTTGGCCGCTCTGCACCGGTCCGAAGTTGTGGAGAAAATGGCATAACGCCAGCCACCATGTGCATACCCAGCACGAAGAAAAAGATCCGGACGCGTGGCCAAGCATGGAGAAATTAGCGAAAAGCCGCCTGCTTTCTTGGGTATACCGCATCCCGTTTCCGATTCGCGCGTTTTTCGCGTTTAGTTCCTTGTCCGTGATGTTTACCCTTCATTCGGTGCGGATGCTGTTTTACTTTTTCCACGACTTTCGCCGGAAGAACCGCGCGATCGTCCTGTTTCAGTTTTTCCTGCCTTGGGCGTCATGGCTCGGGCTGTTATGGCTGGTCGGCTGGGAAAAATGGCTGTTCGCCTTTTTGCTTCCGCTGCTTGTCGCCAACACGATCGTCATGAGCTATATCTCAACCAACCACCGTCTCAATCCGTTAGTGTCGGTCAACGATCCGTTGGCCAACAGCTTGTCCGTCACGGTGCCGAAGTGGATCGATGTGCTCCACTTCAACTTCTCCTACCACACCGAGCACCATCTCTTTCCGGCGATGAGCTCGAAGTACTATCCGCTCGTCAAAACACACATTAAACGAATGTGGCCGGACCGCTACCACGAAATGCCGATGGGAAAAGCGTTGGCCGCCCTTTGGAAAACGCCGCGCGTCTATTACGAGCTGAACGAGCTCATCGAGCCGAAGCAAGGCCATGTGTACGGCACGCTCGGCAACGGGCTCAACCCCGACCGGATTGTGCATCGCGAGCTGGAAACGGAAAAACAGCCGCGCGCAGCCAAAAAACGGGCAAAAGCAAAAAAAGCGGCAGGGCAAGAGAATTTGTAGAAAGGATTGGCTTTGCGGCCGTCCGCCTCCTATGTGGATCAAATAGCGGCGAAGAGGGGAAAAGAGCGCTTTTCTTTCGGCAAACCTGCGTTTCCGTGTATATGTGCACAACCAAAAGGTGCCCCGTCATGTGGGACACCTTTTTCCTTTTCACTGACGGCATTGGTCAATGCAAGCGACCAACCTTTTCTCAATATCTTCCGCGATTTCCTTCAACGCCGGCTCGTTCACCATGCCAACAAGCATTGTCGGCTTCGGCATGCCGATTTTCGTTGTGCCGTTCTCTTGATAGACAACGAGTTTGCACGGCAAAAAGTAACCGACCAACAAGTTTTCATTTAACACCCGCGCCGCTTCTTGCGGGTTGCACACTTCGAAAATGACCATCGGCGTGGAAAAATCAAGCCCCTTTTCTTGCAGCTTCTCGGTCACGCTGAACCGCCAGAGCACGCCAAACCCTTCTTGTTTCAAGTTCTCTTCCAAACGCTCGATCGTTTCGTCCATGCCTGTTGGCACGTCAACCGTGTAATGGAACATTGCTCATTCTTCCCTTCGTGAAGATTTTCTCACTGTTTATCATGTCCAAATGGATCTGTAGAAAACAAAAGGCGAAACATGATCCGTTTTCGCCTTCACACATATCGTTTTCCGTCGTTCATCGTCTTTCCATCGATCCACTCATAAAATATCCACCCAAATTTTCACCGCCGTCGCCAAAATCAACACGGCAAGGATGACTTGCAGCACTTTCGTGTTTAGTTTTTGCCCCGCTTTCGCCCCTAGCGGAGAGGCAAGCAAGCTCGCGACGACCATGATGAGCGCCGGGATGTAATCGACTTGGCCGGTGGCGATTTTCCCGAACGTAGAGCCAATGGAGGAAATGAACGTAATGGCCAAAGACGTGGCGATCGTCATTCGCGTCGGGATTTTCAGGACAACGAGCATGACCGGCACAAGCAAAAACGCCCCCGCCGCCCCGACGATGCCGGACCCGACGCCGATGAGGAGCGCCAACGCAGCCGCCACCCCTTTGTTGAACGTCACTTGGTCAAGCGGAATGTCATCGATCCCTTTTTTCGGCACAAACATCATGATCGCCGCCAATGCCGCCAAGATGCCGTAAACGACGTTAATCGTTCCCTCACTCATCAGCTTCGAGCCGTAACCGCCGACAAAACTGCCGACCAAAATGCTTATCCCCATATACAAAATGAGCGATTTATTCAAGTAACCGCTTTTTCGATACGCCCACACGCCGCCGATCGTGGCGAAAAACACTTGCACCGCACTGATCCCCGACACTTCATGGGCGCTGAACGCCGCCAGCCCAAACAACGGCGGAAGATACAGCAGCATCGGATATTTAATAATCGACCCGCCGATCCCCACCATCCCAGAAATAAACGAACCGACAAAACCGATGAAAAAGATGACAATGAGAAACGCGAGCGAAACATCCATCGATCATTCCTCCCTTTTCGTTTCAAAAGGGACGAGGCACGCCCCCGCCCCCTGTCAATCTGTGCCGCTTTTTTTAGACATGGGCATGATGCAGCGCGCAGCGGTTCGGGCCGATCTCAAGCTCCCGTTGTGTTTCGATATCAACGGTTTTGAGCCCGCGGTTGATGGCGACAATGTCTTCAAAGTTCGGCGGGGTTTCCGTCTTGGCGCTTTGGATGACGAGGTCGATGAATTCGTCTTTCGGTTTGTTTTGCATCATCTCATTGCGGGCGCGGATGCGGCCTAACGTATCGCCGACATACCCCTCCGCATTGATTTCTTCATCTAAGTTCGCGTAGTGAGCCGGCAAGACGATCACATCATCCGCCATGGCCGCGACTTTTTCGTACACGGTGTCATACAAATCTACGGCCCATTCGGCCACTTTGCCGCCAAGGTCCGGCCGCCCGAGACCGCCGACAAAAATCGTGTCACCCGAGAACAGCCATTTGCCGTTGACAAAGAACGAGACGCTGCCTGGCGTATGGCCTGGCGTTTTCACGGCCAACACTTCCAAATGAACGTTTTCGAAGTCGATCGTGTCATGTTGCTCAAGCGGCTTAAAATCAAACACCGCTCCCTCGCTTTTCATCAAGTAGTACGCCGCGCCGGTCCGCTCGGCCAGCGCCTTGCCGCCGGAAAGATGGTCGGCATGCAAGTGCGAGTCCACGATATGTGTGATCTTCACCCCTTCTTGTTGGGCCACTTGTTCGTACACATCGATAAACCGCAACGGATCGACGACAAGCGCTTCGCTTCCGGAGATGACCATATACGACAGGCATCCTTTGCCGACGCGGATGAATTGGTAAATTTTCAACAGATCATCTTCGTATACGTTGGCTTGATGGAGATGCTCACTCCACGCCTGCATCCCGCCAGCGAGCATATAAACGTTGTCAAACCCGGCTTCCGTCAGCTGTTCGGCGACAAACGCCGCCGATCCGCCCTTCGCGCACACCACGACGATGTCTTTGTCTTTCGGAAGACGGTCGACAATCGAGTCAACCCCATCAATCAATTCAAAATACGGCACGTTCAAATAGTCAAAGTTTTCCCCTTCGATTTTCCAATCGCGAAAATCGCTTTCGTTGCGGACGTCCAAGATGAACAACGATTCTTTGTTGAACACCTTTTCCGTCATTTGTTGCACGGTCATTTCTTTCACCATATCAACATACCCCCTAATGTATATTTGATTGTTGAAAAAGGCCGCTCATTACGATTGAGCGGAATCAAGCGGCCCGTTCCATTGCGACATGCCTGGAATGACGTTGCGCACACGGTCAAATCCTTTTTCGGCCAGCTTTTGCGCGGCCAAATCGCTCCGCGTCCCTGTGCGGCACACGACGTAAATCGTTTTGTCTTTCGGAAGCTCGGCCATCCGATTTTCAAGCTCCCCAAGCGGAATCGAAACGGCGCCCGGGATATGGCCGAACGCATACTCCGCCGGTTCGCGGACATCCAAGACAAACGAATCAGGATCGTGAAGTTTTTCTTGCAATTCTTCATTCGATACGACATGAGGGAATGTCGTTTCTTTGCGTGTTTCATTTTCCGCTGACTTGCGGATATAATGTTTCAAAACCCCATTTTCTTCAATCGTTCCTAAATATTGATGCCCTGTGCTTTCCGCCCATGCTTTGATATCGGCTTTGGATCCCTTATCCGTCGCCTGCACTTCCAGCACTTGACCCGGTTGCAATTCATTGATCGCCTTTTTCGTTCGAACGATCGGCATCGGGCAGGACAATCCTTTCGCGTCTACAGTCATATCGACTTTAATCATTGGCAGATTCCCTCCTTGATGGTTTATTCGATCGGCCCTTCCCAGGCCAGCATGCCCCCTGTCATGTTGAGGACGCGGTAACCGCGGCTGTCAAGAAACTCCGCCGCACGGCCGCTCCGCCCGCCGGAACGGCAGACGAGAATATATTCCTCGTTTTTGTCCAATTCATGCATGCGAAACTCGATCAAACCGAGCGGAATATTGACCGCTCCGGGAATTTTGCCTGCAGCGACTTCCTCCGGCTCGCGCACATCGATGATATGAAGCGATTCTCCAGCGCGAAGCCGTTCTTCTACCTCTTTCGGTGTGATTGTTTTCATCCTCATCCTCCTCTACTGCCAAGCGTTTAGGCCTCCTCGGACATTCGTGACATGTTCAAATCCCATTTTCTTTAATAGTTTGCTCGCTTTTTGGCTTCGCATCCCGCTTTGGCAAATGACAATCACTTCTTTTTCTTTCGATAGTTCGTGAACGCGTGCTGTCAATTCGTGAAGCGGAATGTTCCGAAACCCTGGCAGATGGTAAGAACGAAACTCCATCGGGGTGCGCACATCAATATATTGCACTCCAGGCTCTTTCAACCGGCGTTTCAATTCCGCTGTTGTGATCATCCGCACCCCTTTCGGCGGGATGAAGCGGCTGGCAAAAAACCAAACAAGCAAAACAAACAGGATGATGTTGATGATGGTTTGCGACATATGATTCCCTCGTTAAATAAATAAGTTTACGTTCCCTTCCGACGCATCAGCCAAATACGCAGCGACACCAGCAAACTCAACGCCGTCGATCAATTCCTCCGGCTTCAGCCCAAGCAAATCGACTGTCATTTGGCAAGCGACGAGTTTCACGCCTTGCTCCTTCGCCATCTCGATCAACTGCGGAAGCGGCATGGCGTTATGCTTTTTGATCACCTTTTTGATCAACTTCGGGCCGATGCCGGCAAAATTCATGCGCGACAGCCCCATGCGGTCCGCGCCGCGCGGCATCATTTTCGCGAACATCTTTTCAAGAAACCCTTTTTGCACCGGAACCGGCGCCTCTTTCCGCAAAGCGTTCAGCCCCCAGAACGTATGAAAGATCGTCACGTCATGGTCGTAGGCAGCGGCGCCGTTGGCGATGATGTAAGCCGCCATCGCCTTGTCATAGTCGCCGCTGAACAAGATGATCGTCGTCTTTTTCTTCGACTGTGTCATCTGGCTGCCTCCTTTCTTTTATACCTATATGGGTATAAAAATGTGCACACATTATCCTTTTTGGATCCAGAACATCAATACACCATTGTCTTCTTTTATATCAAGCATCGTATGGCCGCTTGCTTTCGCCCATGCCGGCAAATCGTTTTTCGCCCCTTTATCGGTCGTGTGCACCTCGAGCACTTGACCTGATTGCAATTCGTCCATCGCTTTTTTCGCTCTCACCACCGGCATCGGGCAAGCCAATCCTTTTGCATCCAATACTTTCGTTGCGTTCATTTTGATAACCTCCTTGACATCATATGTTTTATTACCATTACCCCTATGGGTATATTACTACAAGAAAAAGAACGTTGTCAACACCTTTTTGTTGAGCAACGCATTAACGGCTTTTCACAAGCAGTTCCACTGCTTCTTTGACAAAATGGTCTGTGCTTTCCCCTTTTTCCATGCTTTCACGAAGACAATGTTCCAAATTGGTGCTGACGATCACCGCAATGGCGCGGTCAATGGCATTGCGCGCCGCCGACAGCTGGGAAACGACGCTCTTGCAGTCTTTTCCTTGTTCCATCATGCCAAGGACGCCTTTAATTTGTCCTTCAATCCGTTTTAAGCGGTTTTTGATCTCTTTGTTATATTCCATCGGCTCGTTCGCCCCCTTTCTTGACAATCACAAGCCGTGATCGAATAGCTTTTCACCTCATAGCCATAGCGGCGCAACAGCCGGATGCCGACGTTTTTTTCGATGGCATCCTGGGCAATGATATGAAGCGGCTTTCGCGGAATATCCCGCGCATGCCGTTTCAAATACGCCACCGGAATATGCAACGCTTGGCCAAATATGGAGCCGTTGCTTTCATTATAATCGCGCAAGTCGACAAGAAGCAAGCCGTCCGGCATCTCTTCTACCGGAACGCATGGGATATGTTTGATAGGATAGTAGCGTAGATACAACGCCGCACCCAAAAGAATAAGAAGGAATACCAAACTGATGACAATCAACGGTTCACCCCCCTCCATTCGCCATATGCACGATCATTATATACCCTATATGGTATAATAGCAACAAAAAAGATTTTCCCCACCCGTTCGTTATTCCCAGCGAATCAACAGACCGAATCAACAGACCATAGACAGCTGGATGAAAATGGACCCATTCCACGTTGCCCGCCTTTTGCTTCACATAGGAAAACAGCTCATCCGACGGAATCCGCTCATGGAGCGGCGGCCCCATTTCGCTTTCCATCGCTTCCCATTCGATCAACAGAAACTGCCCGTTTGGCTTCATCACGCGGCGAATTTCGTCAAGGGCGGCTTCTTTTCGTTCCACTTCATGAAAGACGAACGCCATGATTCCTTTGTCCACTGAATGAGAAGGCAAGGCGGTCGAGGCGACATCCGCCACCTGATATTCAATGTTGGTGATCGCAAACTGCTGCGCCCGTTTTTTTAATAACTGGATCATCTCCGGCTGCACATCGACCGCATACACTTTTCCGTTTGTCGCCTGCGCGAGAGGAATCGTGAAATAACCATTCCCCGAGCCGAAATCGACGACCGTGTCATCCGGTTTCACAGACAACACCGAAATGACCCGTTGCGGGTCGATCCATTCCTTGCGCTTCAGATCCAATAATCGTTCAGCATGTTCGTAATGAAAACGATGCCCTGTCATCCTTTTCCCTCCTATTCCTCACTTCAATTTCATTATACTCGTAAAGAGAGGAAAAAAGCTGGCATTGGAAAACGCCGGCTCCTCTTCCCTACCGAACGGCGCAACGGTTTGGACCGATTTCCATCTCCCGTTGTTCCTCTTCCGTCGGATGCAATTTCCCCATGTTGGTCTGCCGAATTTCCTTGTAAGCATTCGGCTGCGGCGGTAAGTTTTCGGTGACAGTGCGGCGAAACTCCTCATCATCTGAGATATTCAAACCGTGGTTCCGTTTATAAAGCACACCGAGCCGTTCGGCGACACTGCCGCCCTCATTCATTTCCTTCGGCCCCATATAGTGCGCCGGCAATACAATCAAATCATCTGCAAGCTGTTTGTAACGTCGGTAAAGCGTCTCCCGCAGATCATCGCCCCAGTCTTGCGCTTTCCCAGCCAAATCCGGGCGACCGATCGAGTCGATTAAAGCAAAGTGAAGAAATAATAGCCAAACAACCCGGTAATCAGCAACAGCAAAGAAGCCAAAAACCAAATGAGCGAACGCGATGGCCGGAACGTTTGTTCATTAATTTGTTTCGTCTTCATGACATAACTAATAGTGGAAAACACAATCGTGCAGAGGGAGATGACCACCGCCAATGCTCCGATCAATTGGACAATAGCCGTGGACAATGCGTTGCTTGTTGATTTTTCATGCAAATTGATCATTAAAAACGCAATTCCAATAATGGCAATCGAGGTGCGAATCCAAGCGAGAAACGTCCGTTCATTGGCTAAGTGCTGCTGAATATATTTGGAGTCCTCTGTCTGTTTTGGTCTTTCTTCCTTCATCCACCTTTTCCCCCTTTTCACGAACTTGCCGGATCGTCTCTTTTATGATCGATGATCCAATCATCACTCATCGGTTCCACTATTTTTTCGATCACATCCACCGATGCAACAACACTGACAACCAATAGCGGATTTTCATGCTTAGAATGATCGAAACCAATGCGATCTGACTACCCATACAGGTATATTAGCCCTCAGCTGATTCATTGTCAATCTTCACACAAAAAACACCTTGCCGCTATTGGCGAGGCGCCCGATTCGTTATCACTTTCAACGTCCAGCAGATGTAATAACGCTGTTTAAGCAATTAGAACTGAAATGGCAACATCTCGCCAAAAGCCCGGCATAAACCACAAGCGGACGGCTCACCCTAACCGCATGATGAGCACCCGTCCGCTGCATGGACTCTATTTTTCTTCCAATCATGCCCCTTTTATTTCTCACTTGCTCGTTCCCGCGCACCCGTCCACGAGGCGAGCCGATCATTGGACATCAAAAGCACGCAAACGATCGTGAGCGCCGCGGGAATGAGCGCCCATAAAAACGTATCGGCGATCGAAGAAGCCAGCGCTTCCGTCAACCGATCGAGCACCGGAGCCGGGATGTGCGCCCGCGTTTCTGGCGACAACATCGCACGCGGGTCGTGAACACTGCTTCCAAACGCGCCTTGCGCCATGCCGTGAAACTGCTCAGCCAATTGATCCGTAAACAAGTTGCGCTGAATGATGCCAAACACCGTAATGCCGACGGTCATGCCAAGCGACCGGACAAACGAATTCGTCGAGCTGGCCGCGCCCCGCTCCGCTTCGGAAAAATGATGGATCGCCGCCATGCCGAGGACGGAAAACGAAGCGCCCACCCCTAATCCGACAATGATCATGTACAACGTCACGACAAGCCGCGTGGTCTGTTCATCAATCGTGCCAAGCAGCCCGATCCCGGCCGCAAACAAGAGCATAAACCCGAACATCACGTTGCGGTAGCTCGTTTTCCCAGCCAAAAAGCCGCCGAGCTGGGCCGATACCGTCGTCGAAAGCATCATCGGCAACAAGATGAGCCCGGAATTCGTCGCCGAACCGCCCGTCACCCCTTGGATGAAAATTGGGATGTACACAGTGGCGACAACAAACGTTGCGCCGGAGAAAAAGGCGACCAAGGTCGTTGACGCAAACAGTCGCTCGCGGAACATACGGTATGACACGATCGGCTCTTGCGCCTTCGTTTCCACATACAAAAACGCGAGAAACAACAACGCGAACGCGGAAAACAGCCCAATGATCACGGCCGAGTCCCAGTCATACTTCTGGCCGCCAAGCTCCAACGCAAACATGAGGCAGACGATCGCCGGCACGAGCGTCATGACGCCGAGCCAGTCAATGCTTTGTTTCGCATGCCTTGGCGATTCGCGATAATACATCCACAGCAACAAAAACGCGACAATCCCGAGCGGAATGTTAATGTAAAACACCCAGCGCCAGTTTAAATAATCGGTGATGTACGCCCCAAGCAACGGACCGAAAATGCTGGACAGGCCAAACACCGCTCCAAACAGTCCGCCCATCTTCCCGCGCTTCTCGGGTGGAAAAATATCAAACATAATCGTAAACGCAATCGGCACAAGCGCCCCGCCGCCGATGCCTTGAATGGCACGGAAGATGCTGAGCTGGACGATCGTTTGCGCCATGCCGCATAAAATCGAACCAAGCAAAAACACTATGATGCCAAATAAGAAAAATCGCTTCCTCCCGTACATATCGGACAGTTTCCCAAAAATCGGCATCCCGGCCATCTCGGCCACCATATACGCTGACGTCACCCAAACAAACTGCTTGAGCCCGCCTAGATCCGCGACGATCGTCGCCATGGCGGTCGCCACAATCGTATTGTCCATGGAAGCGACAAAAATGCCGAGCAACAATGCAATGACCACTAACCCTGTTTTCGTTTCTTTGTTCCCCATCGTCCCGTCTCCTTCTACCTTTGTCTTTTTTCTTTTACCGCAGCCTGCTCATCTTGGGCAAACGCCATCCGATATTCCACAAGCCCAATCTCGCAGCCCGGACCGATTGTCACCCGATCCCCCCTGACGACCGCGGCTTTTGTATGTTCCAAATAAATGTCATCCCCTTCAATCGTGTCCGCCACTAACACAGCGGTCAATGGAGAAAGACGCGTCAACCAATGAACAGCCTTCCATGTTTTTCCCTGTTTAATGCGAATCGTCCGCCCCCCGATTTCCTTGACCGAGCTGTCGGCAAAACAGAGCGACAGTTCCACCTGCTCCGCATTCAACGTCTGTCCAATGTGCACGACTCCGGTCAACGCAACGCTCTCTGCTTCGCAGCTTCCCGACACCGACAGCTCGCCGTAACCGCGGATGGCATCGGCTTCGAGGCCCCCCTCGACTTGCGCCATCCCGCGCAGCTGAAGATGCCCAAGGCGGGCGTGTCCGCGGATGTCCACTTCCCCGAACACCCCCATTTTCTCCGCCTGTACGGGACCGTCCACGTTCGCTTGGCCAAATAGGCGAAACGTGCGGGCCGCAACTGCTCCTTTCATGTCCGCTGCGCCAAACACTTTCAAGCGGTCGCACTCGATGTCGCCCCGAATCATCGCATCGCCGCGAATCGTGACGTAATGGAACACACCGCCTCCAGAAAGCGCCGATCCATGAATCGTCAAGTTTCTCTCCGCCATCGTTTTCACCCTTTCTCGATCGTGCCGATTTTCGCCTCTTCATCGCATTCCAACTTTTCTCGGTATTCGACTCGCTCGATCTCGCACCCTGGCCCGATCACGACGCGATTGCCGCGCACCATTTTCGCGCTCGTATGTTCGAGATGGACGGAATCCCCTTCAATGACATCGGCGGTCAACTCCGCTGGAAAAAACCATTTTTTGAACAGCGAACTTCCTTGCCGCTTGACGACGATCGTCTCCCCGCCGATCTCCTTTACGCGGCTCGGGCCCAACAGCTTCACTTCGAGATAGTCCGCGTTCAGCAGCCCGCCGACCGCAAAATGCCCTTCCACCTCCATCCGCTCAGCCGAACAATCACCGCCGATATTGAGCTCGCCATGGACGCGAACCACCTCCGCGGCCCATGAGCCTTTCGCCTCCCCGCGGCCGCGAACGGTCGCCTCTTGGCATTGCACATTTTCTTCAATTCTTATACTCCCGCTCACTTTCATCCACTCACACTCCACCCCGCCTGCTACGTTTCCTTTCCCGGCAATATGGACCGTGTTGGCTTTCACGCTTCCTTCCACGGCCGCGTTTCCTTGCACCTGCAGCTCGAGGCAGTCGATGTCGCCGTACAGCTTCCCATTTCCCGACAATTTCACCAAATTGTACAGCCCGCCGGACGCATGACCCGTCCCGGCAATGACCAAATCTCGACGCTCCATCCTTTTATCCCTCCGAAATGGCCAGTTTCAACTCTTCAATATACGTTGGCACGTGCAGCCGCGCAATGAGCTTCGCCCCTTCTTCCACATGCAAAGCTGCTGTCCCTTCCACAAGAAAGGAAACCGTGACCCCCATTTTGCGCAAAACGACAAGCTCGCATGACTTCCCTTGCAATTTTGGATAATGGCTCCCAAACATCCTCCATATGTTTTTTCCTTCTTCTATGCTGATCTCACCGGAACGAAGAAGCCGGTCAACGATGTAAAGGGACAGGAGCTCGGCAAAGGACACATCTTGGCGGCCTCCCCATTCATCATCCAACCATTGCAGCACCAAATCCGAAACAATGTGACGTTTTACAATTTCCTCTCTCGTCAAAACGACCGCCGCCGGATTCGGCGCAAACACACCCGCGAGTTCATCGAGCGACAGCTCATCTTTCAGCTCTTTGATTTTCTCAATGCGCGCCAAGATTTTCTCTTTCGGAAAAAACGTCTCTTGCCCAGTGAATGTCGATTTGCGAATAAACCATTCTTCCGGAATGAGCTTTTTCCGCTTCCAGCGGTACAGCTGGCCGTACGAAATGCCGGTCAGCTCGAGCAGTTCTTTTTTTGAGATGAGTTCTGGTTCCATCGTGGCATCACCCCCTCACAATCATAAATGTAACATAACACTGTTACGTTGTAAAGGGGGTGTGTCAAAATCAGCACCAAAGCGATTGACATCTTCCGTCAAGCCCATTACAATAAAGCCAATTTCCACTGGCATCTCGATTCACATCATAAAGAGAGGAGAATCACTGCATGCATTCGACATTGCACAACCAAATCGCCGCCGCCGCCAAACAAACAAAAGCCGATCTCGTCATCCAAAATGGGAAAATCGTCAACGTGTTCACGCGCGAAATCATCGAAGGAGACCTCGCCATTGCGGAAGGAATGATCGTCGGCATCGGGCGCTATGAAGGAGAGAAAACGATCGACGCCGAGGGCCGCTACATTTGTCCGGGACTGATCGACGGACACGTGCATATTGAATCATCCATGGTTCCTCCGAGCGAATTCGCCCGCGTCGTTCTTCCGCACGGCGTGACGACCGTCATCGCCGATCCGCATGAAATCGCCAATGTCGCCGGTGTGTGCGGCATCCAGTTTATGCTCGATGAGGCAAAACGGACGCCACTCGATGTGTATATGATGCTGCCGTCGTGCGTGCCGGCCGCCTCGTTTGAACATGCCGGAGCCGTCTTATCCGCCGCGGAACTGGCACCGTTTTTCAACGATGAGCGAGTGCTCGGATTGGCGGAAGTGATGGACTATCCATCATTACGGGAACAACATCCATCGATGCTTGACAAACTGGCGCTCGCTGCCAACGCCAACCGCCTGATCGACGGCCATTTGGCGGGGCTTGACGCTGATGCCGTCAACGTCTACCGAAGCGCCCGCATCCATACGGACCATGAATGCGTCACTCCCGACGAAGCGCTGGAACGCGTTCGCCGCGGCATGTACGTGCTCATTCGCCAAGGCTCAGTCGCCAAAGACCTCAAAAAACTTCTCCCCGCCATCCATGAGCACAACGCGCGCCGCTTTCTCTTTTGCACGGATGACAAACATCTTGATGACTTATGGTTTGAAGGCAGCGTCGATCATAACGTGCGGCTCGCCATTCAGGCCGGCCTCGACCCGCTCCTGGCCATCCAAATGGCCACGCTGAACGCCGCAGAGTGCTACCGTTTGCCGACAAAAGGCGCTGTCGCTCCAGGATATGACGCCGACTTTTTGTTCGTTGACGATTTGGAAACATTGAACATCACCCACGTCTTCAAAGCGGGAAGACTGGTGGCCCAACATGGACAGACGGTGTTTCCAGCCGAACGATCGGCAGAAAGCCTTGAACAGCCATTGCTTCACTCCATCCGTTGCCAAGCAGTGGACGAAACCGATCTTCGCATCCCGATGAAAAGAGGAACGAAAGCCCATGTCATCGAGATCATCCCGAACCATTTGCATACGAACCACCTCATCACGGACGTTGATGTCCAGGAAGGAGCTTTCTGCCCCTCGATCGAGCGGGATTTGCTGAAGCTTATTGTCGTCGAACGCCATCGCGGCCTCGGCATCGGCCTTGGCATCGTCCGCGGCTTCGGATTCAAGGCAGGCGCCATCGCTTCTTCGATCGCGCACGACTCACACCATATCATCGCCGCCGGAACAAACGATCGCGACCTCGCCGCCGCCATCGAACAGCTCCGCCGGCAGCACGGCGGCTTGGCGGTCATCAAAGACGGAGCGGTGCTTGCCAGCCTGCCGCTTGAGATCGGCGGTTTAATGACAAGAAAAGACTATACCGAGGTGCTGAGCGGATTGAAGCAGATTGACAAAGCCCTTAAAGCCATCGGCGCCAATGGCTCGTTCAACCCATTCATCACATTGTCCTTCCTCGCCTTGCCGGTCATCCCAGAGCTCAAGCTGACCGACCAAGGATTATTTGATGTAAATAAATGGGAATTTATTCCTGTTGAAGCGGTGTAACCCCTCCCGATTGAGGCTGGCGTTTCAAAGCGAGAGGATTGCGGGAGCACCGCCTTACAGCAGGGCGCTCATTCACAACTAAGGTCAACCGCGAAGCAAATAACCCCCTTCATCCCCCATTGATTCCGGGGATGAAGGGATTTCCTTCACTCCGCCCTTTTTCCTCGATTTTCACAGCGCCATGCGGCATTGGCATAAGCACGTTCCCGCATGATGCATATAGTGAAACAGCAACATGGTCGAAAGGAAGGTGCAAGGAAATTGATCACCATCAGTCTTTGCATGATCGTCAAAAATGAAGAAGACGTCCTTGTCCGCTGTTTGGACAGCATCCGACATCTCGTAGACGAAATCGTGATTGTAGATACAGGATCAACGGATCGCACGAAAGAAATCGCCCGCTCCTACACCGCACGAGTCATCGACTTTCCTTGGAGCGATGATTTCTCGGCGGCGCGAAACTTCTCCTTTTCCCACGCCACCATGGACTATATTTTTTGGCTGGACGCAGACGACATCCTGCCAGCAGAAGAGCAGACCAAATTTCTCACATTGAAGCGCACCCTTTCTTCTGACATCGACTCCGTCACCATGATTTACAGCCTTGCCCAAGATGAATATGGAAAGACGATCTCGAGCGTCCGCCGAAACCGCCTCGTCAAACGATCCAACGGCTTCCGATGGCATGGGGTGGTTCATGAATATCTAGAAGTATGGGGAACGATTCTCAACAGCGATATTACCATTATTCATCAACCCAACCGCTGCGCTTCAGATCGAAATTTGCAAATCTATGAGAAACAGTTGGCACAAGGAAAAGAATTTTCCCCAAGAGATCTGTTTTACTTCGCCAACGAACTGTTCGACCATCAACAATACGAGCGGGCCATTCAGTATTATGAACGGTTTTTGCAGACCAAACAAGGATGGGTGGAAGATTGCATCGCCGCCTGCGGAAAGGTAGCGGACTGTTTTGATGCACTCGGTGATGAAGAACAGGCATTGCGATATGCGTTCCGATCGTTCGAATACGATACCCCTCGGGCTGAATGCTGCTGCCGGCTGGGCTATTACTTTCTTCAGCGCAAGCAATATCGTCTTGCCGCCTTTTGGTACCATTTAGCCACTCAACTCACAATGCCTTCCGACAGCTGGGGATTTGTTCATCATGCTTGCTGGACTTGGCTTCCCCACTTGCAGCTTTGTGTATGTTACTTTTACATGGGCGAGTACGAGTTAGCATACCAACATAACGAAAAAGCCAAACAATACGTTCCTCATCATCCCGCGGTTTTGCACAACGAATGTTTGCTGCAATCCATTCTCGCCGCCGAAAGCACGTTCCACCAAACCGATGAATCGTGATGAAAGGAGGTTATGCCGCTTGTCTGACCGACGTCCTATTCGAGTAAAATGTCTTTCCCCTTTATGCGGAACATGGCCGCCGATTGTAAAAATCTATACCGGACCGACGGGGCCGACGGGACCCACGGGACCGACTGGACCCACGGGGCCGACCGGGCCTACAGGACCCATCGGACCTCAAGGACCCACAGGACCCACGGGGCCAACCGGGCCTACAGGACCCATCGGACCTCAAGGACCCACTGGGCCAACCGGACCCACGGGACCGACTGGACCCACGGGACCCATCGGACCTCAAGGACCCACAGGACCCACGGGGCCCATCGGACCTCAAGGACCCACAGGACCCACGGGGCCAACTGGGCCTACGGGACCCATCGGACCTCAAGGACCTACAGGACCTACAGGACCGACCGGACCCACAGGACCTCAAGGACCCACTGGGCCAACCGGACCCACGGGACCCATCGGACCTCAAGGACCCACAGGACCCACGGGACCGACAGGACCGGCTGGAGCAGGAGCCATCATTCCATTCGCTTCTGGAACAACGGTTGTCTTGACCGCCACTATAGCTGGGCTGGCCGACACCGCAAGTTTGATCGGATTTGGAAATGCTGCTTCAAGCATCAGTTTAGTGGGAGGAACCATAAACCTTGGCGGGATATCGAATTTTTCCTTTACCATCCCGCGTTCAGGGATCATTACTGCTATCGCAGCGAATTTTTCCGCCACAGCGGGCACAGCGCTTTTAGGAACGGCTACGATCCGCGCCCAATTGTATATCGCCACTTCTCCGTCCAGCAACGTATTTTCGCCTATTCCAGGCACGCTCATTACATTAACGCCATCAATCACCTTTCCCATCTCCCTAGCCCAAAACGCCAGCGGCATCGTCACAGGATTAAACGTGCCTGTCAATGCTGGCGACCGGCTGCTCATGGCGTTTTTCACCACCACTTCCGGCCTTTCGATTGCCGCTTCCGTCACGGGATATGCGAGTGCAGGAGTGGCGATTAGTTAGCGCCTCACTGTGATACCAAGGATGCGCTCATTGGAGTGCTCAACTAAGGCCGCTGCAAACAAGCGGCCTTGTAATCCCTCTCCGTTCAGATCAAACGCTCCCAACAGCTCCATACGGAACACATTGAGCGCCCTTTAAATCCCTCTCCGTTCAGATTAAACGTTACAAGCACTAGTACGACACAAGCCGCGACAGCAATTTAAATCCCTCTCCGTTCAGATTAAACCATCACCGCCCGATCAATGATATAAAACACTTGATCAATTTAAATCCCTCTCCGTTCAGATTAAACGTATGTTTTTTGCAAGCAAAAAATGCAGAGAAGTGCAAGAAAAAATACATAGGCTTGCCAGCTCAAGACTTAAGGTTCTAGACCGGGGGAAGAGGACGGCTGGATCGCGGAGAGAGCGTTCCGCAGTCGAGGCGCTTGGCTTTTGGATCAGCTCTGGAGACAACTGGGATTGGGAGAGATTCTCCACTCCTTGTTTGCCTCCCGACATCATCAGATTCCGTTGGAACGGCTCATTTTTGCCATGGTGGCGAATCGTGCCCTTCATCCGTCAAGCAAGTTGGCGATGGAGGATTGGGTGGAGAAAGACGTGCATATCCCTCATCTTCCCCAAGTCGCCAGCCACCAGTTATACCGGGCGATGGATGAGCTGTTGGCTGTGCAGCCGGAATTGGAACGCCAAGTGTTCCATGCCGTGGCCGATTTATTGAACCTGGAAGTCGATTTGATTTACTTTGATACGACTTCGTCGTACTTCGAAGTGGATCCCTCGGAAACACCGGAAGGAGAATCGCTTCGAAAGCAGGGTTTTTCCAAAGATAAGCGTCCTGATTTGGTTCAAATCGTCATTGGACTGGCTGTCACCCGGGAAGGAATCCCGATTCGCGCTTGGGTATGGCCTGGCAATACCATGGACATGACGGTCATCAAACAGGTGAAACAAGACTTGATTGGCTGGAAGCTTGGACGTGTGATCAGCGTCATGGACCGCGGCTTTTCCTCTGAAGAGAATTTGCGAATCTTGCAACAGGCCGGGGGACACTACATTGTCGGCGAAAAAATGCGATCTGGCAAAGCCGCCGTCGAAGAGGCGTTGAGCCGCCGTGGGCGCTACCAACAAGTTCGCGAGAACTTGCATATCAAAGAAATCATCGTCGGCGACGGAGAAGCCCGTCAACGCTATGTTCTCGTGTACAATCCCAGCGAAGCCGAACGCCAACGCAAGGAACGGGAAACGCTGCTCGAATCGCTGAAAGAGGAGTTGGAGGGGCTTCGCCAACTCCCTAATGAAGCTCATCATAAGGCCACCTGCCGGCTGCGTTCCCATCCGTCCTACGGAAAATACTTGCGTCAATTGAAGGATGGAACGATTCGCATCGACAAGCAGGCGGTTCGTGAAGCGGAAAAGTATGACGGCAAATATCTCATTCGAACATCCGACGATACCTTGTCTGCGGAAGATGTCGCCATCGGGTATCAGCAGCTGGTGGATATCGAGCAGGCCTTTCGGACGTTGAAATCGACACTTGAGCTGCGTCCCATGTATCATCGTTTGGAAGACCGCATCCGGGCGCATGTGCTGCTCAGTTGGCTGGCCCTCTTGTTAGTTCGGATCGTAGAGATCCGGACTCATGCATCGTGGCCGAACGTAAGAGACGAATGTGAGTGTCAAGGCCGATTATTTTTTCCCCAAAATCGCCGGTTTAAAATTCCCCAGAAGGACCTTTCACTGATCCTTCTGTTTTTCTTGTTGGAGCCTCTTTTCCCGTAATCGATAGCTTTCCCCCTTTAGGTTGAAAATGATGGAATGATGCAGTCATCGATCTAACATCGCTGTCGCCAACACCGAGTCTCCCACGATTTCTCCCCATTCCCCGAAGCTTTTGTTGGAGGTGAGGATAATCGGGGCATGCTCGTACCGACGAGCGATCACTTGAAATAAGTAATGAGCGCTGTTTGGGTCCAGTTTTAGATACCCCATTTCATCAATAATGAGAACGGTTGGCTTCACAAAGACACGAAGCTTTTTCTCCAACTTTCCTTCCTGGTCGGCTCTTCTTAACTGATTGACCAAATCGTGAGCGGTAATAAAATACGTTTTATATCCTCTTGCGATCGCCTCCATTCCAATCGAAATGGCCAGATGTGTCTTCCCAATCCCCGGCGGACCGAGAAAAAGAATATTCTCCTTTCGATCAATAAACGACAAGGTCAGCAGCTCTCGAATCCGGCGCTCATCCACCGAAGGCTGCGCGGTAAAATCAAACGTATCGATCGTCTTGCGATACGGCAGTTTGGACAGCTTGATGAGCGTTTGGATCGATCGTGCCTGTTTTTCGACGATTTCTGCCTCTAATAAGCGGAATAAAAACTCTGAATATGATATATTATGAGTAGAGGCGTATTCTGTCATGGCGGACCATCGCTCCGCCATGACAGGCAAATGGAGTTGGTGGCAATACTCGTGTATTCGTTCTTTCATGAGCTTTCCCCTCGCAGGAATGCGTCATAAACGGACAATGGACGAGTATCCACTTCCACCGAAACAGGCGAAATGGCGGCTGCCCTTTCTGTCTGTTTCTTTTTTATTTTTTCGGCGAATGAAATCACTTTTTTCTGTTGGTCCACGTGAGAAATCTCCTCCCCTCGAAAGTACAATTGAATATCTCCATTTAATCGCTCCTTCACCAGAATTTCTTTGCCCGCATACTCCGCCGATAAGAGCCATTGTTCCCCTTTGTAGGAGAAACTGCCATCCCAATGCACCTTCCGATAGGAAAGATAGCTCGTATCGTAATCGTTCAACGGAAGAGGCTTGAGTGACTCCTCGGCCCAACGCTCTTGCGGAGAAATACCGGTAGTGGCGTTTGGCTTCCGATTTGCCACTTGATCGAGCCAACGATGTAAAAGGAAATTTAATTCTTCGATGCTTTCAAACGATGTTCCTACATAGAAGTGATCCATAATATACTGAATGGCTCGTTCGACTTTTCCCTTTGTTTGGGCTCGGTAGGGCCGGCATACTTTTGGAATAAATCCGTAGTAACTCGCAAATTCGGAAAATCGTTGATTCCATTTCACCACTCCTTGTTCTCGCCCGTCTGTAACGGTCTTCATATTGTCAAATAACACCTTCTTCGGAACCCCACCAAAGTACTTGAAACTCTGAATCAGGCATTCCATTAAGTGTTCCTGATCCTGGCTGACCGTAAATACCGCGTATTTCATCCGCGAATAGCCTAACACAGCCACAAATAGCGATAACTTGACTTTTCTCCCTTCGATCACGACCTCCCCAACTTCTTTCCAATCGACTTGCATTTGTTCGCCAGGAAGCGTTTCATAACGAACGGTGTATTTCTTTTTCGCCGTCTCTCGGAAAGGTTTCATATAGTCTTTTAAAATCGTCTTTCCTCCCGTATAGCCCTGTTGTCGAATTTCAAAAAACAACTTTTCGCTATTAAACACCCCATCTTCTAACATCCGTTTTTGAAGATACGGCTTAAATGGATCTAACTTGCTTTTTCTTGGTTTTCGCTTGGATTTGGAAGGAGGATTGGGGGAGTGAATATATTTTCGGACGGTTTTCCGATCGATCCCCAATTCCCTCGCAATATCGGAAATACTCATTCCCCTTTCATACATCTCTTTGATCATAAAAATAAATAGCATGAATTCGAACGTCCATGGTGTGGAAACTCCTTTGCTTTCCTTGTGTACCAAGGACCTATTCGACATCGGGATGAAAAAATCCTCCCGATTTTCGTCGGGAGGGTGCGAAATGTGAGTTAAACGCCAATTTTTTCTCCAATTCAGCAACATCGACTTTCAATTTAAATCCCTCTCCGTTCAGATTAAACCTTTCGGCGAACTGCTCCTCAAACACATAATACTGAATTTAAATCCCTCTCCGTTCAGATTAAACCTGCTTTTGCGGCGCCTGTCGTTAGGATTGTTTCATTTAAATCCCTCTCCGTTCAGATTAAACACAGCATATACGTTGAATTTATTACAATTCAAAAAAATTTAAATCCCTCTCCGTTCAGATTAAACTCATATTGCCGGCATGACTGTTCCGCTTAAGTTTACACATTTAAATCCCTCTCCGTTCAGATTAAACCAAGATGCATCCCCCCTAAGTGAACTGGAAAAAAAATATTTAAATCCCTCTCCGTTCAGATTAAACCAACAAAATCGCCCAGCTCCGCGCACAGGCGGCTGATTTAAATCCCTCTCCGTTCAGATTAAACACATATCAAGTGTCTCACGGGAGAGGCGGAAAGATGTATTTAAATCCCTCTCCGTTCAGATTAAACAAGAGTCTCATTGAAATCTTGTGTCTGAAACGGACTATCATTTAAATCCCTCTCCGTTCAGATTAAACGGTAAGTCGTATCATGCGCTTGAGTTGGGGTTGAATATTTAAATCCCTCTCCGTTCAGATTAAACTTGATCCAGCCGGCATCTTTGTGATCGCTCATCGCTATTTAAATCCCTCTCCGTTCAGATTAAACGACTATTAAACATGATGCCAGCCTCGTCAATGATGACAATTTAAATCCCTCTCCGTTCAGATTAAACGACTGAGCGACAAAAATAAAGTCGAAACCGAACTTGATTTAAATCCCTCTCCGTTCAGATTAAACGCTGATATTGTTGGGTTGCTGATACGTCTTGCATATCATTTAAATCCCTCTCCGTTCAGATTAAACTCCTTTTTCGTGTACTGCTCAAACTCGCGGCAACCTATTTAAATCCCTCTCCGTTCAGATTAAACGAAAAAGGCATCAGTGTCAAAATACTTTATTTCCAATTTAAATCCCTCTCCGTTCAGATTAAACAACAAATCATCAGGATTGTTCAACGGCTCACCGCCATTTAAATCCCTCTCCGTTCAGATTAAACTAAGTGACACCACGAGATAAAGCCTCAAGACGGTATCCATTTAAATCCCTCTCCGTTCAGATTAAACTTAGGGGGCGGTCAATAGTGGGTGTGGTGGTCGATATTTAAATCCCTCTCCGTTCAGATTAAACGTGCGCTGCCAAAAATCAACATCAACCTGTTTGCATTTAAATCCCTCTCCGTTCAGATTAAACCGACTGGTAAAACGCGATTCAGTGACAACTGAAGCAGTAATTTAAATCCCTCTCCGTTCAGATTAAACCCTATCAGTTACAAAATAATATTTATTGATGTAGCAAGCAATTCACGCTAATGCCTACGCATCAATTATACCGTATTTTGCAGTAAAGTGATAATCGTGTTTTTAATGTTACGCAAATAATGAAGCACTGCCCTTGATAAATCAAGATTTCTCCCATTCATCCTCTAAAATGCGGTTCACTGCAAATTCTTAAAGCTTAGAGGAACAACTCATCAAAATTCTTTTCCTGACCAAATACCCGCTTTTTTATATTCTTCGGGTTTTCTACTTCGTATAAGTAAATGGAGTCTTCTTGTTTATCGATGATCATCTCTAATTCATACATGCACTTCATCAGCAGACTTTTCGAAATCTCCCCTTCAAATACGCTATTTTGCGTCCAAGTGAGATATTCCTTTAATTTTTTGCAAACTTTGTTGACCCGCTTCTCCGCTACGTCATACGTAATGATAACAAACATGGTTCACCACCACGCTTTCAACGGTTTATATCGTTCATCCCCGATCAAATGTTTAATCAACTTATAGCATTCCAATCGTATAAAATGCCGATAACTCACTTTTCTTTTCAGCTTCCGATGTTGAATGGATGTGGCCAATTTATTCTCCCACTCCATAATAAACTTTTTCTTTCCTTCCTCATTTAAAAACACCATTCCATCGATATCATCAAAATGTTTGTTGGTAATGATCCGATTGTTAATGGAGGCGATAATAACCGGATCGACGATCAATGGCTTAAAGATTTCAGCTAAATCCAAACTTAACGAAAATCGTCTTGTCGACGGTTCATGCAAAAAACTAACCGTGGGATCAAGCGGCGTCTTGTAAATTTCCCCCAAAACAGTTGTATAACATAAGGAATTCCCGAATGATATCAAGGCATTCAGTGGGTCGCGCGGAGGTTGCTTTGTCCGCTTTTCAAACGTAAAGTCTTGCTTCAAAATCTCGTTAAAGGATTGATAATAATGTTGGCGAATCCGTCCTTCAATTCCCATTAACTCTTGAACGGTACTCACGGTGTCCAATTTTTTTGCCTCTTCTTCGATTTGATGGATATAGACTTCGGTCTTTTCTTTATGTCTGCGAATATTCCGCAACATATGATGCACAGCGCTTTCCAAAAACATTTTTGCTATATACAGCCGTTTTCCTTTATCGAGATAATGGGCACTCTGTTGCACAACAGTAAAACCAGACACTTTCCTGTTTCGTGGACAGAACGTTCCTGCATAAAACCCATAATAGTTGAAAATATGCAAATGGACCTCATGCTGGCTTAACAAATTAAGCAAAGCGGAGTTGAAGTCCACTTCCCCAAATACATATAAATTTTCGATTTGATGTACAGGAAGCGATCTCTTGTTTTCTTTTTCATCTAAAAAATAAATCGTATTGTCCTTTCGCTTGAGTCGCCCGTTCGAAAAGATATAATGATCTTTCAACATCATTCGTCACCTTCCAGTGCATAACAAAATTCGTAATATGCACACTTCGAGCAATATGATAGTTTTTCAAGAGGTGGGGGAGAGGGAAGTTGCAAAATTTGATAGATGTCTTTTAAAGCCTTTTCCACCTTTCGCTCGTCTTCTTCTGTTAATATCACTTCCTCCGTCTTTCTTTCCTTCGTATAGCTGATCAATCCTTTTTTATGAATGCCTCGTTTTTTCAGTTCGTAAAGATAGTACAACATTTGAAAACGGTCCGCTTCGGCCATTTTGCTAGAGATTTTGATCTCACGAACGTACTCTTCCTCTAATGCATCCAGCTTAAACGTGTCATCAATCAAAATTTCTCTCTCATCCAAGCGTGGATACGCCCGTTCGTGCAGAATCTTTCCTTCGATCACTCGTTCGTGCTCTTCTTCCATTCCAATTCCTTTGGAAAACAACCATAATTTCCGCTTGCACACTTTGTAATAATGGATTTGAACACCGCTCGCCATTCACTGCACTCTCCTTAGTAAAATGCTGACAGTGGTGTATCAAACTGAATCCCTCTCCCCACTTCGCGATCAAAATCGTACTCAACATCGGCAATGTATATATGGTCAAACGGTTTGGGCAATCGTTCTGAGACAAATTTCTCCGCAAGAAAACGGTGGACGCTGATCGTCTTCTTTTCGATCTCCATGCGCAAACGAATCCGCTTTTGCCAGTCTCGGCAACGACGGCATTCATCGATGACATCGGCGATTTCGTCGTAAATTCGCCGTGGAATGATGGGAACGGTCTGAATGTCACGCAGTTTCCGCTGCGCCTCTTTCTTGCTCATTTCATACGGATCTAAATGGTCAAACATAGCTAACGCATCTTCGAACTCCTGCAAAAACGAAGTTCCTTTCAATCTCTCACGTTCATACAACTTGCCAACCAACTCAATTTTTGTTCTTTCATCGAGAATTTGTCTGTCAAAAGGCCTCAACAACTCCGTGCTTTCACACACGAGATGTCCATCATATACGGATGGAACCCCAGAAACGTTTTGTGTAAAAATATGGATGTTGCATTGTTCCCCTTCAACCACTCTTCTTCGATAACAGCGCCCAAGACGTTGAAACAGACTATCCAGTGGAGACATTTCTGTGAATAAATAGTCGAAATCAATATCAATGCTTGCTTCGACAAGCTGGGTTGTAACCCATATCCCATTCACCTTTGCTTCATTGAACTCTTGAATTTGCCGCTCGAGCCATTGACGATCTTCTTGCGTAAATTGTGAATGCAGCAAATGAACAGGTACATCGCTGCCCATTTCGGATAATCGTTCGTACAATTCCATCGCCCGACGAACCGTATTCACAATGACTAACACTTGGGATGAACGCGCCATTTTGACAAAGTCCTCTATTCCTTCTGTTATTTCTTCATCATGGAGCTGAATACGGTGACGGTGATTTTGGCTGTCAATAAATTCGCCGAAAACGGTGTCTTCTTCATCGATAATACTTCGGCGCTTGAGTTCATCCAAATATAAAGTTGGCAATGTGGCTGTCATAATCATGAATCGACCGCCTACTTTTTTAATCATTTCTAATGACTTAATCAACATCGCAGCAATTTTTGGATCATACGCTTGGATTTCATCGATCACCACTTTGGCGTTTGCCATGCTTGCCAATTCTTTTTCAAATCCTCGATAATAAAAAGGAAACTTTAAAATTTGGTCAACGGTTGTGAAAAGCAGCTTCATAGACAATTGCTGCGATTGTTGCTTAATCGCCTCCCAGTTTTCTTCCCCCCGTTCCACCAAATAGAAAGCGCTTGTAGAATGCAAAAGACCTGCGGCATCGTACCCCATTTGGCGGCGAACTCGTTCATAAATAGCGTTGATGCTGACGCGAAGAGGCAAGGTGAAGAATGCCTTATCCCGATCGATCCACAATAAGGCAGATTCTGTTTTTCCCATGCCTGTTTGTGCTATCACAATCACATTTTTATGGGTGTGACCTTCTGTAAAACGCTGTAAATCGTTGAGATGAAACAACTTATTCTCCATATACCGTCGCACATAGACGCCAACATCTTGATGAACGTCCGATTCGACGGGAAGGTGCGCTGAGGCCGCATGGTCAATCCGTTGCAAGAGACCCTTTAACAATACATAATCCCAAAATGACTCCCCGTCATGAATGGTATACCGTTTTAGCAACCGATCCACAAATCGAAACGATACCTTTTCAGCCAAAGGCAGTCGCATATGATGGGCAATATCCTCTCTTTGCTTTTGTAGATCATTTTCTAAAATATCACGGATCGCTTCTTTATCAGGCCGTTTATCCCGCTCATGATGGTAGCCGATGGCATGAGTTAACAGCCGCATTTCTTCTTTCGTCAAATTCAATTGCTCAAATGGAACAAGTCCGACAGACAGATAGTTATGCGGTACATTGGCGTCGCAATCAGTTTCCAACAGTTCTTCGTGAATGGCCCGGCGGATTTTGTTTTGAAACACCGTGTTCGCTTTCCCGATGTCATGATACTCGATCGCTAATCGAAGCAATTCCCACATTCGTTCATTGACACGAATCAATCGGTCTCCATAACTGTCCTTTAGCAATCGCCAATTATCAAGAAGACGATCCGTATGTTCACGGATCGTCTCTCTCGTTTCGGACTTTGCATAAAACATGACCGTTTGATTTCCTCCTATTTCTACAAATGGAAAAATACAAGCTCCCCATCTTCATCAATACATGCTCCCTCTGGAGCTGTCGTCCCTTTTCGAACGTATCCCACGCTGACTTTCTCCCATTTTCTCACTCCATTCACGACTTCGTATTTCCAAGGGAGCTCATATGGGATATGCTTTATGTCTATATCGAGCAAATGATGAGGAATGTAAGCGTAATAGCGCAAATCTTTCTCTTCATCCAATTCATCTACCTGAACGATTTTATATTCATCAATTCGGACCAAATCTTCCCATCTGCCTAAACTATAATGGTTTTCGCCAGTTTCGATGGCTTGAATTATCCGTTCAAGAACTTCTTTTTCTGCCTCAACGTGAATCAGCAAATCAACTCGGTACAACAAATGTGTATAAATGGGCATTGTCGTGATTTCTTTGGCATCGTACGAAAACAACTCATCCTGAATCCCGTCAAGGATCAGCGGAAAAGCAGCGACATCTCGTTTTTTAAAAAAGTAATGCCGCTGATAGTCGAGCAGTTTCGCCTCATACTCCCCTTGGACGCTTAGGCGCATGGGGATGAAACGATCCGCGCGAAGCAACGCGTGAATCATTCCTTTAACCGTAGAATAAGGCGGAAGCGGATATGTTTCCGCCACCTTTGAAGCGAACGGCTTTTTATAGCACGCTGTCTCTTGAAATAGTTTTAAACGCAACGCCTTCATTATCATTCACCATAATATGTTTGAACTTGTTCAGCAATATGGCGGAAAAACTGCTCCACTGATCCAGTCTTCTCTGCAAATCGTTGTGCAAATTCATCTTCATTCGCAAATATGCCGCTTACTAACCCGATGCGCGTCCCGTCTGCAACTGGCTTGCCTGCGAATGTTTGCGCCATGGTGTCCTCGATCGGGGCAAGATCAATTTCCCACCCTCGCGGCGAAGAAGCTAGGCGAATTTTCCCAAGGAAAAACGGATTCGCTACATCGTATACTCCGCCGATGACAAATAGCGGGGACAAGTTTTCGCGACGGCCACGAATATTCCGATTCAGCAATTTCACAATATCAAGCAATTGCTGGACGCGTTTCGCTTTTTCCTGATTGGACAGCTCGACCTCCCCATCGACGCCAATGCGATGCAAGTCTATCGTGATGGTGTAACAATAGAAGCTTTGGTGCTGCTCGATCTGAGCCAAATTCGGATCAGCCCCAATTCGGCTGGCTAGCCCCATGTTATTCAAAAATTCCAAATCGCTTTTATACGGTTCAAGGGAAACAGCATGGCTTAAACGCACGACAGCAGCGCGTTTTTGCGAGCTTTTATCCGTTTTTAAGTACCCGAATAAATCCATTTCAACGGAATCTTCGATGGTGACATCTTTTTTGAACTGAACAACCCCGCTCGCTTTATCAACGGTATTTAAGTTCCAGCCAAACAGTTCATTTCCTAAACGCACGATATCGTAGCGCAAACTTTGCCGCGATGCGTATGTGTACGCCTCTCCATTGCCGCGATGAAACTTTTTCAATTCGGAAATATTCGCAATGCCCTCTCCATAGTTTAGCGATCCCGCTTGAAAGACAATCGTCATCGTGACCGTTTTCGTCATGATACAACCTCCCTCTAGAAATGTTGATCTATCAAGGCTTTTCGGCCTCTCAGGGGTGTCCAAAAAATATTTTTCGACAAAATCCCTTACATCCTTTTTCAGTTTTGTGGATATCTTACAGACCTAGGGTGCGTCCACGATCAATCGCCGTCTGAATTCGTTGCGAAGCTTCTATGCGTGGGCGGTGGAACACCATAAGATTGAACAGAACCCAATGAAAGATATCCAGGATTTAAAATCAGCCGATGAAGATAACGAAAAAATCATGTGGCTGACGGAAGAAGAATTCGAGGACTTATTGCATCGGATGCGGAAAAAACCAGTTCAAAGCCGAGGAGTCGATCCTGAGGAGAAATATCGCCGGGATCGTGCGGTGGTGTATTTGCTTACCTATGCGGGATTGCGAGTGGAAGAGTTATCCAATTTAAAATTAACGGACTTAGATTTAGAGATGAAACGAATTCGAATTGTGGGAAAAGGGATGAAGGTAAGAACGGTGCCGATCTCGAATATCTTGTTGGCAGAACTCGAGGATTGGCTTAAGTTTCGCGCGGAAATGGCGAAAAAGAAACCGCATGTGGCCGAATCACCATACGTCTTTTATAGCCAGCGCTCGCCGAAATTTTCCGTGCGCGGCATTCAGCGGATGGTTGAGAGCTACAGCCCTTCGGGTAAGAAGCTGACGCCGCACATGTTTCGTCATACGTTTTGTAAGTGGATGTTGAAGGCAACTAACAACGACATCGAAAAAGTGCGACGTCTGGCTGGACACAGTCATATCACCACCACATCACGGTACTTAAAGGACAGTTATAGTGATTTGGCAGATGCAGTAGAGGCATTGCCAAAGTTCTAGAAGGCCGGTGAAAAAAGTACACCCTGAGGCAGGGATTTAGGGGGCTTATGTCGAAAAAGGAAGAAAAATGGTTGGAATGGAGTGTGAGCGGATCATGAAAGCCCCAAAAACCCTTCGACTCAGCCTCGTCTGTTTTAAGTCATCGACATGGAGGACCTAGTTCCCCCACATCATATCTTGCGCCAAATCAACGAAACGGTTGACGTTTCCGTCATTCACGATTGGGTGGCTCCCCTGTACACGGAAAAAAACGGGTCGCCCGGCGGCGGATCCGGAACGGCTGCTTCGCCTGATGCTGCTCTCGTATTTGTTTGATCACTCCGAGCGGGAGTTGTATGAGATCCTCCCCATGCATGCCGGATACTTGTGGTTTTGCAGTGATGGACATCGGTCAACGTTCCCGAAAATCCCTTGGTGGTCAAGGCATCGACAATGTGAACGAGATGCTTCAAGACCGGTTTGGAAAGTTGCAGCGTCAACCCCAAAGTGAAGAAAAACTTGTCGATTCCTTGGTGATGTGCTAATCTATTCATGGGACATGAACCTCCTTGTGGGTAGTTGGTAGCACATCTATTCTAACCAAGGAGTCCGGTTCATGTCTCCTTTTTTGTTTGATTGTCAATTTATGTTAGCGAATTTGCTCATCTACAGTATATGATTTAAATCCCTCTCCGTTCAGATTAAACGCAAGAAATCGATATGAACGCAAGTTGGGAGGACTGTTTAAATCCCTCTCCGTTCAGATTAAACGGTATTATGTTTAATTCTCGGGATTGGATGCATGAGTTTAAATCCCTCTCCGTTCAGATTAAACGGTAAAACTCGAAAAAATCCCTCGTAACCCATTCGAGTTTAAATCCCTCTCCGTTCAGATTAAACTTTGCTTTCGCGAATTCATTCGCATCACTATCTGTGTTTAAATCCCTCTCCGTTCAGATTAAACTGATCCGGTGTACGCTAGAATAGCCATATGAGCATTGTTTAAATCCCTCTCCGTTCAGATTAAACCCAATCGTGTCATTACGTTAGATGATGTGCTTCTTTGTTTAAATCCCTCTCCGTTCAGATTAAACGTAAATGTTAAGAACTGAAAGAGAGTTAGTTTTTATGTTTAAATCCCTCTCCGTTCAGATTAAACTACTCCCGGCCATCTGTTCTTGACCGCAACAGCCTGTTTAAATCCCTCTCCGTTCAGATTAAACTTGCATTTCGATCGAGAGGATACCCCATTTAGAGAGCAGTTTAAATCCCTCTCCGTTCAGATTAAACGATTCCGCCCGGTTATCGTTTAGTTGATCGCGACCAGTTTAAATCCCTCTCCGTTCAGATTAAACTAGTCGCAAAAATACGGAATACCTCGTTTCGTAACAAGTTTAAATCCCTCTCCGTTCAGATTAAACAAGATCCTCATTGTGTCATAGCGAGAGGCAACCCAGTTTAAATCCCTCTCCGTTCAGATTAAACTCGCGCCGGATGCAACGGTAGAGCGTGCGAAGTCTGTTTAAATCCCTCTCCGTTCAGATTAAACTATTCCCACCAAACCCGGTTTTGCGAGAATCATGTGTTTAAATCCCTCTCCGTTCAGATTAAACCAATCGGCGCCGCATACTTGAACGTGTATTGCATGTCCGTTTAAATCCCTCTCCGTTCAGATTAAACCCATATGCTCCTCAAATGTCATTGGCCGTGTCGCTGTTTAAATCCCTCTCCGTTCAGATTAAACGCTAAAGGTGTTATTGTACAAGGCAATCAAATTGTGTTTAAATCCCTCTCCGTTCAGATTAAACGCGCATGTTAAAAGTCTTTGTTTCATAGCGAATGAACTGTTTAAATCCCTCTCCGTTCAGATTAAACAGATCGGATAATGTGTCATATGTACGATGTCCCATGTTTAAATCCCTCTCCGTTCAGATTAAACAATGACTGCCTTTCGATTATGAAAGCCGGTCTAGTTCAATTTAAATCCCTCTCCGTTCAGATTAAACAAAAGTGTCCTTTAAAAACGTTTTTGGCGGTTTCATCATTTAAATCCCTCTCCGTTCAGATTAAACTTAGAGGAGAAGAGAAAGAACGTTCACGCGTTTGTCAATTTAAATCCCTCTCCGTTCAGATTAAACAAACGAGAAGCTAGAGAAAGTCATAGAGCTTTGCGAAATTTAAATCCCTCTCCGTTCAGATTAAACTTTTCTCTTCGTAATAGTTACAAACCGACTTTATGAATATTTAAATCCCTCTCCGTTCAGATTAAACGCATCTGCGCTAAATGTACCTATAAGCAGCTTAATATTTAAATCCCTCTCCGTTCAGATTAAACGAATTACGAGCATTGTTGTGAAGGAGTGGTATTACAATTTAAATCCCTCTCCGTTCAGATTAAACCTTGTCGGCATCATCCTCGAGGGACGCTCGCCCTTCTATTTAAATCCCTCTCCGTTCAGATTAAACGGAGGAACAACGGTGCCATCGAGACGCAAAGGAGAAATTTAAATCCCTCTCCGTTCAGATTAAACAATACTGCTGAAGTGATCCCGATTTCGCGACGTCCATTTAAATCCCTCTCCGTTCAGATTAAACCTTTGTTTTCTTCAAAAGCTGGCTGAAGAAACGGTCATTTAAATCCCTCTCCGTTCAGATTAAACTGAGCTTGGCGCGAATATTTTCAATCCCTTCTGGATATTTAAATCCCTCTCCGTTCAGATTAAACGCACTTAACATAGTTAGCATAGGCGTCACAATACAATTTAAATCCCTCTCCGTTCAGATTAAACTCTGCATTTCTATTCAACTGCACCAACGCCATCTGAAGATTTAAATCCCTCTCCGTTCAGATTAAACGAAAATTCGTACGGGCGCCCATCTAAACTATATCTTGATTTAAATCCCTCTCCGTTCAGATTAAACTATCGACGACAACCTCTGTGATGTCGTCAGGATGGATTTAAATCCCTCTCCGTTCAGATTAAACGAAGGAAAAAGGAATCGATATTGCGATCGTTATGAGAAATTTAAATCCCTCTCCGTTCAGATTAAACTGTGATAGCGCCTGTTTTTCCGTTTACGCTAGTGACATTTAAATCCCTCTCCGTTCAGATTAAACACATTCAACGAATTAAACTCATTCCAAAAAGCTGAAATTTAAATCCCTCTCCGTTCAGATTAAACTATAATTTCCTGCTTGTATAAGTTCTTTTGTTTCTTCATATTTAAATCCCTCTCCGTTCAGATTAAACTATAATTTCCTGCTTGTATAAGTTCTTTTGTTTCTTCATATTTAAATCCCTCTCCGTTCAGATTAAACGAACGCAGCGCTGTTTTCTTCCAAGACAGACATGATTTAAATCCCTCTCCGTTCAGATTAAACGATCATGTTTGTGTAGGATAGACAATAGTTGTGTTTAATTTAAATCCCTCTCCGTTCAGATTAAACTTTTGGGCGTTGCTCATTTTTTCGGTGCTTTTCGATAGCATTTAAATCCCTCTCCGTTCAGATTAAACGACTTCCCAGCCGAGCATCTCAGCTAAAATATCGTCATTTAAATCCCTCTCCGTTCAGATTAAACCTCACATTTCGCACCCCAGCAGTGCAGAAACAAAGGATTTTTTATTCATTTTTTTAAAATATTTTTTGAGCCAACACAACAAGCGATGGCAATCCTTTTTTTACCATCGCTCATCATTCCTTATGAGGTTTTGTGTACAATTCATCTGAAGTCCTCCTTGGCATGATGGTAGGTGTTGTTTGACACCCCTGCATCATACCAAGAGGGCTTTTTTTGATCAAGTCCCCGGAAAAGCTCCTAACGGGAATGCTCCTCTTGTTCTCCTTGTCCTTCTTGAGACAGCAACCCAGCAATAAAGGCGTTGGCTACAGCGGGGAAATCCAAATCCCGCTCATGCAGCGCATTTAAGAAAAGCGGAGAAATGGGCTGATCCGCTGACATATGAAGCCGGAACAACGTATCCAAGAAGCTTTTCCGATCCCCCGCTTTCGCTGCGTTTAACAACCGATAGGCAATGGCGCTAATTTTTTTACTCGGGCTCGCAGAATAACGGTCGGTCGTTTTTGGGCTTCCAGCCTGTTCCAATGCCTTTCGAATCTCTTGGCCGCACCGATATAGGGCATATACCCTTTTGTCTGTTTTTTCCATCTCTTTTCCTCCCCTTTTCAACTGCATAATTCGGCTGCGTTCGCGAATAGCGATGTAAGGGCCGATGTGGGAACGTCCATTTTCAATACAATCACGCAAATATTGATAAATGACTCGAGCAGGATCCGCTCCACGCAACACGTCTTGGATGAATTGTTCACGATAGTCATAGTGGACGTAATCCAACTTTCCTGGATATTCGACAAAATAACGGGCTAAATACAATGGAAGATGGTAATAGTGCAAATGCGTTTTTTTGCTGTCATAGTCAGAAGAAAATTCTAAGAAAAATAGATGGTCGATCACATAGCTTGCTTCTTTCGTTACACTTTGGACGAGCTTGCTGACGATGCGGTCAAACGGATCTTTTTGCTGCTTCATCTGCTTCAGATGGTTGTTTTTCTGTAAAATCTCCGGGAATGGCGCATCGGATTGGACAAAGCCTGCGTACATGCGATACTCGGTTTGGTCTTGAAGTCCTTCTTTCTTCAAGTAAATGGCCGCACCAGCAGGCGCAAAAAACAACACAAGTTTCGCCAAAGATGAAATCGGTTTCGGTTGCTTGTCCTGCAAGTCCCAATTGAAATTAAAAGCCTTACTTGTTATCCCAATCGGGGAAAAAATCATTTCTTCGAAATTATAAAAAGCAATGCGGCCAGGGAAAAGCATACATTCATACACGGATTTCAGTTCTTCTTGTATTTGTGGCAAAGGCTTCTTTTTCCACGCTCTCTTCAACGCTTTAAACGGCTCATATTCAACATGCTCATCCAAAAAATGAAGAACGTCTTTCTCTGCAGAAGCAGAGCGCAAGATTTGTTCCAATTGAAGATCGCGTTGCACCGGAACAATATAATCGGCTTGAAATTGTTCGATATGCCCTTCCAAATCCAAATGATTTTTCGAAACATTTAAGAACGATACTTGTCCAAAGAAAGATTTGAGAACAGCCGCTTTAAAATAATTTAATGTCAGCTTCTCATTAATGTCTGCTTTGGAAAGTAGTTGTTGGAATTCCGCAATACATTGCTCCAATTGCTCGATTTGTTCCGGTTTTTTGATCGACTTGATTGTTTCAAGCAATGGATCGACCTGCTCATTGGGGAAATACTGTTGAATTTTCTTCCCCGTATCCGTAATCGTCTTTTTTATATTGGCCAGAGCCGTTGAAAACAAATTTTCCTTTTTGGCCTGTCCAAGGTAGGAAAGCAATCTCTCTCTAGTTCGCTTTGCCGTACTGTATTCGTCGAGCAAATAATGAAAATATGCTCGCGGTAATAGTGGAAGTACGCCTGTCTCCAACTCAAGCCCCTGTGGAACGATTCGGATGCTGTTTTTGTACTGCTGATCAATCAAACGATTTTCCAGCCCGTATTCGAAAACACGGTACAGCCCGACAAGCCCCATTGTCACCATCCACTCGCCCATGCGGAGTTCGAGCTTCATCCCCGCACCTCCTCTACCTCAAGCAAGCCAAATCCTTGATTGCGCCGTTTCGACAACCCGAGCTGATACAGCAGTTGCAAATCGGTTGGATGACCAGTTAGCGAAAAGAGAGTTTGGTAGGCTGTAAAATATAAAACGTCGCCGCCCCCATGCGTTGCCTCAAATTCATGATTCGTCTCCTTCACAACCACCTTGCGCCATCGCAACGGCCGCACAATCAAGGGCGACAATAGCCCATTTCCCCGATACTGCCGCAAAATCAGATCTGCTAAATAATTCACGTGCTCCTCATAATCAGGAGCATCTGGACTGACCGGCTTCTGGTTTTTATCTTCAATCAACATCGGAGAAAGGGTGCGAAACACCACGATAGAATCTGTGATCGTTTTCTCCGGTAGCATGCGGATTTTTTCTTTCACAAGCTGATAGTGCTTGTATGAAAATACTTGCTTTTGTTGCAAACCGTTGTATAAGTGCAAGAGAAACTCATGATCAGGTGAACTAACAGTCATTGTTATTCCATCTAAATAAACCTCTTGGCCGGCAAATCGAAAATTTCTTAAATATGTAGAAAATGAAAATGGTTTCATTGAAGAACTGTTGTATAAACGCTCATAATATTGCTCATCCGACACTCGTAATGCTTCTTTTATCACCGACACCAACATCATGCGGTATGAAACAGGCATTCTTTCCACTTTGAATGAACAAGTAAGCCTCATGACGCACCTCCTTTTGACTTACATATTACCGTATTTTGACTAAAAATGTTGTCGGAATTTGTCTTTTGGAAAAATAAATTTGTTTCTTCTCTTCCGACTTCTAAATTTATTTGATGTGAAACGATCGATCAAAGTATTTCTAACCGCCTCAGAGTTTTTGGATTAAGGAATTGCAGCACTTCTAGAAGGACGGTGACAAACCTGCTGTCACGAGCAAATCAACGGTATTTCGCCAAAAAAGAAGGCTGATTCCACCGTTTTTCTCTAATTGAGAAACATGTGGAGCTGGCAGTATTTTGTACTAAATCACCGACCTCCTAGTTCATCAAGCCTTCCTTTTTCTCAAAATACACATGCAACCGATACTCGCAAATCTCTTTTGTCCAGTTGTACAATATTTCTTCGTGTTCGCGCGCAATGGAAAACTGGAGCGCAAACACGTTGTTTTCAAAGGAAATCAGCCCCCTTGAACTGCCGCTCCATTTCGTCATTGGCATGCGGGCGATCAGTTTGCTCACCTTTTCCTCGTCGTACTGCCAAAGGCGTTCTGTTTCCCCATCGGAAAAATCAATGCGCTTCCGATATTCTTTTTCCGTTAAGTACCGGTGAAAGAACGCCGCCGCTTGTTGCGGGGTAATTGGCTCATGCCAGCCCGATGACCCGCGCTCCAGCATAGCTTTTAGGACCACCATTTTGTAGCTTTTCGACATCACCGTGCGCTCCACTTCAACAAGCCACGGTTCGTATTTTAGGAACACTTCCTTTTCCAGCTCTGACAACTCCCCCGCCCAATATAAAAAGCCGACATAAGATCCGAACTCTTGTTTGTACTCCGCTGCTTCACTTCGGCCATGAAGATGCAACTCCAAATACGTCGGCCGTCTGCCAAGCTCCTGTTTCAGCTCCCGATAATCAGCAAGCAACCGTTCTTTGCGCGGCTGGCGTTTTTTCTGCATCTCCTCGAGAAGATGGATGGCTTGTATATCGAGATGCAGTTCGCACGTTTCTGGAACGGTTGGCACAACGGGTTCCCGCGCCGTTTTCTTTGTTTCCTCTCGCCGCGTATCAAACAGACGCAGTTTGACATCCGCATTGCGGTAGTTTCCGATTAAGTCGATAATGACGCAGTAGTCTTTCCCTTCATACAGCCGTAGCCCGCGCCCGACTTGCTGGGTAAAGACAGTTAAGGATTCCGTCGGCCTTACAAATAAGAGCGTATCAACGGAAGGAATGTCCACTCCTTCATTGAACAAGTCCACGGTGAAAATAGCGTCCAATTCACGGCGCTCCAACATGGCAATGGCCTGCTGGCGCGAAATGGCCGTCTGCTTTGAATGAAGGCTGGCCGTCCGGTATCCGCGGCGTTGGAAATATTCGGACAGGAAATCAGCTTGCCTGATCGATGAACAAAAAACAAGCGCCCTTGTTTTCTTATACTTCTCCCACGCTCGCAAAATCTTCTCTGCCATCTCCTCGCGAAGCTGCGCTTGAAGCAATTCTTCTTCATCGTACCGGTTGCCGAGCCATTTGACTTGCGAATAGTCGGTATCGTCGTAAACCCCATAATAATGAAAGGGGGCCAGCCACCCACGCTGCACCGCTTGGATAAAATCGATGCGATACGCGACATTGCCGTCGCAAAGGGCGTATACGTCTTTGTTGTCGCTCCGATCCGGGGTAGCGGTGATGCCAAGAAGAAATTTCGGCTGAAAATATCGAAGAACGCGGTCGTACGAGCGGGCCGCCGCATGATGGAACTCGTCGACAATGATCAAGTCAAATGCATCGGGACGAAACGAATGCAAATGTTTTTTCATGCTCAGCGTAAAGATCGAGGCAAATACCATGTCGGCATCTCTGTCTTTTTGGTTGCCATCGTACAGTCCTGCTGTCCGATCAGGAATCACGCGTTCAAACGAGCGCTTCGCTTGACGGAGAATTTCCTCACGATGGGCGATAAACAGCACCCGCGAAAAGCGGCGGGCAAAAAAGGCGGCCAAGTATGTTTTCCCGAGCCCGGTCGCCATGACCACCATCGCTTTGTCATATCCTTCTTCATAGGCTGCTTCCAGCCGCTCCAACGCCTCAACTTGGGCAAAGCGCGGCTGGATCATTCCGTATGGCGCCGCCGCTTCATGGACAACATCGGTCTTGTCCGTCATCTCCTTCTCTTGCTTCTTCTCCGTTTCCGTCGGAAGCATCAGCTCAATTTCCTCAGTCTCCGCCCATATGCGGGCCAAATTGGGGTGCCGCTGATGGCAGCTTTGATACTCGTTTTCATAGTCAGCAACCGTTTCTCGATTGATCGGCACGGTTTCCGGGGCGTAAAACAGCTTTAAAAACTGCTCCATCGCTTCGGCAAATACATCCTCATCAACGCTCTTATCCAATCCAAGGTTCCACTCGACACCGTCAGTGAGCGCTGAACGGGACAAGTTGGAAGAACCGACAATGAAGTAGCCGCCTTCTGCATCTTCAAACAGGTACGCTTTCGGATGAAAGGATATGCCCTTGCTCCGATACAAGCGAACTTCAATGTCTGGATGAACAGATATGAGCCCACGCAGCGCCTCTGGCTGGGTGACAAACAAGTAATCACCAACGCAAATTTTGATATCCGCCCCCCGCTCTGCAGCTGCCCGCAAACTGTCCTTCAACAGGTGAACGCCGGACTTCATGGCAAACGATGTCAGTATGTATATCGTCGACGAGCGGCTCATCTGTTCCTGCAGCTTGTCAAGGAGGCGGTTGGAAATCAATTTCACCTTACTCATCGTGAACCTCAATTAAGAAAATTTTCTCCCGAAAACCGCCGCGCTTCTCTGCCTTTTTGGCGCGGATTTGTTCCACCTGTCCGATCGAAGCGCCATGGCATTCAGCCAAAACATGAATAATTTCCAACACATCTGCGAGCTCTTCAAGAGCCGCCCCGTCCGTTTCTGCTTGGACGTATTCCTCCAGCTCCTCAAACGCTTTTTTCTGCAGTTCTTTTCGGTACTCTTTATCGTCAAGTATGCGGGCGGTGAACGTTTTTCCTGATTGTTCAATAATGGTGGGGATGCGGTCGCGGACGAGTTTGTTGTATATTGGCATGTTCATTCCTCCATTTACAAAACTATACTACTATTTTACAAGATTCCGCTTTTTTTTCATAGGACAGAACATACAGGAGACCATCATTTCTAAGGCCTATTGCGCTGTCGTAAAATGAAAACACGAAAAAATTCACATACTCCCCCCTCCCTCATCCCATACTAAGAAAAATCGACATCATTCGCATCCAGGGGGCGATCATGGAACAATGGATTCTCTGGGCGCTTGTTGCGGTGGGCATCGGTTTGCTGGGGCTCAGCTTCCGCGTTTTTTCACCAAGGGAAGTATGGCTTTCGTGTTTGCTCAATGCATATGCGGCGAGTTTTTTCGGTTCGATCGTGGCGGGGACCGGGCTGCTCGAGTATCCGGTCCGTTTTTTTGCTTCTTATACAAATAACAGCGTCATTTTTGAATATCTTCTTTATCCGGTTGTCAGTGTGTACGTCTATGCCACCTCGCGCCGGGCGCGCTGGCCGGCGCGACGGCGCAATGCGCGGGGTATGCGGCGGTGCTGACGGCCCTTGAGGTTGTCTTTGAGCGATATACCGATTTGATCGAATATCATGCCTGGAAGTGGGAATACTCGCTCGTTACAATGTTTCTGTTGACGTTGGCCGTTCGGTTGCTCGCTGGGCGAATGCTGAGACGAAATGAGTGAGCCAGCATGTCTATTTTTGCCCGTTTGGCGCTATACATATAGTATCATGTCCCAAAGGAGGCAAACGGGATGGTGCTGTTTGACATCAAACACCGCCTGTATTATGAAGCCATCAATTCCGCGCGTCCAAAAATGGCGCCGATCCGCCAAGACCGGGCGTGGGGGTATGTATGGAAGAACGTAAATGGCGAGCGGGTGAAGTTTTGGATCGATTTCCGGCGCGGACAGTATCTCTATTTTGAATATGGACGAAAATGGTATCGGGTGAAGTATTTGCAGGCGAACGGGCGGAAATCAGGCGAAGACATATTGAACGGGGCGATGATCGATTTGACGGTGGACGGGCACCGGCTGCTGTTCATGAAAGGGCGCGTCGGCCGCGAGACGGCGCACGCGATGTAAACGGCGGCTGCGCCTTCGATGCCCTGCATGAATCGGTCTACAGCCGCGCTTGCGCCCGTGCCTAAATCAAACGCCCGGTGGATCTATGACATTTCTCATCGGCCGCACAGGCTGGACAACAGAACCTCTGACAGGAGAGGATGAAGACATGGATCGAATCCACTTATGGGTGTTGCTGGCGCTGGGCCTCATCCTATTGGTTCTCAGCTTGCGCAAACCGCCCATAAAAGACGTGATTCTTGTGTTTTTATTGAAAGCTTATTTTTCCACTTTTTTTGGCGTCATTGTGGTGGAAAAGCATTTGCTCGACTATCCCGTGAGGTTTTTGGGGCAATACTTCGACACGAGCATCTTGTTTGAATACTTTCTGTATCCGATCATGTGTGTGTATTTTTATCGAACATCGTACCATTCGAGCTTTTTCGGCATTGTCGGACAATGCGCTTTGTATACAGCCGCTTTGACGTTCGTGGAAGTTCTTTATGAAAGGCATACCAATTTGATTCGATATCATGCATGGACATGGATGCATTCGTTTGTCACGATCTTTCTTCTGTCCTTTTCCGTTCGGATGCTGATGAAGTGGATCAACCGCTGGGAAGAGTCCGTCCGCTGGCGTTCATGACCTCACGAAAGCGCCCGAACGGACAAGAGAACACGCTGGCTTTCCCAAAGAAACCGTTTGCGGCTGGACGAATGTCCGCATGCGAATACGCGAGGTCTTCTTGGCGCACATGTCAAAGCAAACATACAGGCGGCAAAGAGCGCCTCGGTCTCCTTGCCGCCTTCTTTTTACGCCCACCACATCTCCGGCAGTTCTTCTTTGAACAGCACCTTTTTCAAAAGCGCGACGGCTTTGGACAGCCCTTCATCGATCGAAGCGAGCATGTCTTCATGTTCGATCGACAGCACGTAGTCGTAGCCGACGGCGCGCAGGGCGCTGACGATGTCGCGCCACATTTTTTCGCTTTGCCCGTAGCCGACGGTGCGGAACACCCACGAGCGGTCGAGGATTTGGCTGTAATGTTTCGTGTCGAGCACGCCGTTTTTGCGGATGTTCGTTTCGTCTAGGTACGTGTCTTTCGCATGCACATGGAAAATCGCTTTTTCACGGCCGAGCAGTTTGATCGCTTCGACCGGGTCGATGCCTTGCCAAAGCAGGTGGCTCGGGTCGAAGTTGGCGCCGATCGCGTCGCCGACGTGTTCGCGCAGTTTGAGGAGCGTTTCCGGGTTGTAGACGACAAAGCCCGGATGCATTTCAAAAGCGATTTGCGTGATGCCGTGCGTTTTGGCGAACGCGGCTTCTTCGCGCCAGTACGGAATGACGACTTCTTCCCATTGCCATTTTAAAATTTCCAAGTAATCCGGCGGCCAGGAGCATGTGACCCAGTTCGGGTATTTGGCGCCGGGATGGTCGCCCGGGCAGCCGGAGAAGGCGTTGATGACCGGGACTTCGAGCTGCTCGGCGAGCCTGACCGTTTTCCGCCACGTGTCATGTGACTGTTTCGCGAACGTTTTGTCCGGATGAAGCGGGTTGCCATGGCAGCTTAACGCGCTGATGACGAGGCCGCGGTCGGCGACAGCTTTTTTCAGCGCTTTGATGTTTTCCGGCTGATCCAACAGCGCGTCGGGATCGCAATGGGCGCTGCCCGGGTAATTGCCGGTGCCAAGCTCAACGGCTTCGATGCCCATGGCGGCGACTTTGTCCAGCATTTCCTCAAACGGCAGCTGCTGATACAAGACGGTGAATACGCCTACTTTCATTTTGTCATTCTCCCCCTTTTGACGGCGCGCAACGGCCGGACGGCCGCCGCGCCGCGCTGTTGTTGCTTCTCGTCGGATGAGCGGATCGAACGAACTCCCACGCTTATTCCGCCACCCGCACCCATTGTTTCGTGCGATGGCTTTCCAAAATGGCGTCGACGATCCTCATCGTATGGTGGCCGTCGGCGATCGTCGCAAACGGCAGTTCCCCGAGCGCCTCGCCGCGTTGCTTCCGGATGATGGCGCCATAAAAATCACGGAACAAATTTTTCAGCCCGTCCGGCCAGCCTTCTTCATGGCCGCCCGGATAATGGGCGTAAGCGGCGGCTTGCGGCGACAAAAGCGCCGGGTCGCGGACGATTTCTTCGTTCGGGCCGCTGCGGCGCCCGACCCAGAGGCGGTTCGGGTGCTCTTGGTCCCAAGCGAGCGTCATCTCATCGGCCGCAATTTCAAAATAGAGTCGGTTTTTCCGGCCGGCGCTCACTTGTGAAATCGTAAACGTCCCGTGGGTGCCGTCGTCAAAATGAACGATTACGCTGCCGCCGTCTTCCGTGTCAATCTGGACGGGCTCGGCGTCTTGGCTGCGGCCGGATGTGAACGTGCTCCCTTCCTGCTTCGGCTTGTAGCGGACCGGATGGACGGTGCGCAAGTCGGCAAACACTTCGACGATTTTCTTGCCGAGCACATACTGCACTGTGTCGCACCAGTGCGAACCGATGTCGGCGATGGCGCGCGACGGGCCGTTTTGCGCTGGGTCGAGCCGCCAGTTGTAGTCCGTGTCATACAAAAGCCAGTCTTGCACATAGCCGCCATACACGAAATGGACGCGCTTCGCCTCACGGGCGAGCCGCTCTTTCGCCTCGACAACGAGCGGGTAGTGGCGGTAGTTGAAGCAGACCGCGCTAAGGCTTTCGCTTTGTTCAGCGAGCCGCTTCAATTCCGCTGACTGTTCGCTGTCCATGGCGAGCGGCTTTTCCGACAACAAATGTTTTCCCGCCTCAAGCGCAGCCTTGTTGATCGGGAAATGGAGGACGTTGCGCGTGCAGTTGTGCACGGCTTCGACGTCCGGGTCGTCCACCAAGGCGCGGTAATCGCCGTACGCTTTCGGAATCCCGAATCGGCGCGCGGCTTCCTCCGCTTTTTCTTGGCTGCTTGAAGCGATGGCGACAATGTTCACAAACGGCAGGCGGCGGAGCGCCTCAATATGGGAGGAAGCGGAAAAGCCGGTGCCGATGATGCCGACATTGATCCAGTTCATGGCGTCATCCCTCCTTGTTTCGCTTTGATCGGCTCAAGCGGCTTGACGTTGCCAAAGACGATTTCCCCGCGGTTGACCGGCGCTGCCCAGCGGACAGCGTTGGCGATCACTTTCAGCACATCCGGGTGATGGTACGTCGGATACGTTTCATGGCCAGGGCGGAAGTAGAAAATTTTCCCTTTCCCGCGCGTGAACGTGCAGCCGCTGCGGAACACTTCTCCGCCTTCAAACCAGCTGATGAAAATGGTTTCATCCGGCTCGGGGATGTCGAAAAACTCGCCGTACATTTCTTCCTGCTCAAGCTCGATGTACGGTCCGATTCCTTCCACAATCGGATGGCCCGGGGCGACGACCCAGAGGCGCTCTTTTTCATCCGCCTCGCGCCATTTCAAATTGCATGTCGTCCCCATCAGCGTTTTGAAAATTTTCGAGAAATGGCCGGAATGAAGGACAATGAGCCCCATTCCTTCGAGCACGCGGCGGTGGATGCGTTCGACCACCTCATCTTTCACTTCATCATGGGCGATATGCCCCCACCAGACGAGGACGTCGCACCGGTCGAGCACCTCGTCGGTCAAGCCGTGCTCCGGTTCGTCCAAGACAGCGGTCGCAGCGTCAAACCCCGCTTCAGCCAGGTAGCGCGCGATGACGGTATGCATTCCTTCTGGATAAATGGCTCTTACTTGTTCATCTTTCTTTTCATGGCGAAATTCGTTCCACACAACGACGCGGATGGGTGTAGTCATTCATGGATCCCCCTTGGTTTTTTCGGATTGCGTGCATAAAGGCAAGGACGGCTTGTTTTTGGTTCACAGCTCGCGGGAAGCCAGAACCGCTTCTCACCATTCAATGCGGACTTGCCGCCCTTGGTCGGACGACTCGTAAATCGCTTCCAACACTTTGGCGATCATAAGCCCTTGTTCCGCCGTGCAAAGCGGTGTCGTCTTCTCCGTGATGCTCGTGACAAAGTGGTCAAGGAGCGCCACCCGTTCGCTTTGGTCGTCAAAATGGAGCGTGACATCGGCCGGAACGCCGTGTTCGTTGCGGAACCATTTCACTTCTTGGCGGTTGTCAGCCACATTCCACTCCCAGCGCACGCCGCCTTCCGTGCCGAGAAATTCGACATACGCCCGCTCTTCTTCAATGTGCGACGCCCAGCTCGTCTCCAGCAGCACCGTCGCGTCGTTTTCGAGCTGGATGAACGCCGAGGCGAAATCTTCGACCGTATAGACGGCATTAGGCAAAAACGCCGTTCCCGGCCATGCCCCTTGGCGGCGCGGGCCGAACTTCGCGTACGTTTTCCCCGTCACGGCAACCGGGTTCGGATTGCCGAGCAGCCAAAAGGTCACATCGAGCATATGGACGCCCAGGTCAATGAGCGGACCGCCGCCGGAGCGCTCGCGGTCAAAAAACCATGCCCCCCATGCGGGAATGCCGCGGCGGCGCACCCAGCCCGTTTTCGCGTAATAAATCTCGCCGAACGCACCGGATTGGATTCGCTCATGCAGCCATTGCGCCGCTTGGCGGAAGCGGTTGTTCAGCGCAACCATAAACTGTTTTCCCGATTCGTCGCGGGCGCGGATGATGGCGTCCGCCTCTTCCGCTTTCGTCACCATCGGCTTTTCGCAAAGCACGTGTTTCCCGGCCCGCAAGCTGTCGACTGACACTTGGGCGTGCAAAAAATTCGGCACGGTAATGATGACGGCATCGACATCTGGTGAGGCGAGCAATTCCTTGTAGTCGCGATACACTTCACGGATGCCGTACGTTTTCGCTTTTTCCGCGGCCGCTTGTTCATTGACGTCGCAAATCGCCTGCAAGACGACGCGCTCGGGCAGGGCGAGCGCCGCCTTGATATGTTCTTTGGAAATCCCTCCGGCTCCAATCAAGCCGAGGCGGATTGGAATCGTGTTTCCCATGTCCTTTTCCCCCTTTGCATTTTATGTTTGCGGCTTCCATATTCCATCGGTTCTCCCATCATTCCTCGTGATGTAATCGATTACATCATCACCGGAAAATCCGCCCGTCCCCCAGGACCGGAATGGGACGCTCTGTCCAGTTCTTCAGACAGAGCGCCCGCCTCCACATGAATCGCGGATGACAAGCCGGTCGGGAAGAACGAGCTGGCGCCGCTCGACATCGATTCCTTCAATGAGCCGAAGCAGCAGCTCCATCGCTTTTTGGCCGATCTCAAACATCGGCTGGGCGATGGTTGTAAGGCTTGGTTCAAAAATCGAGGCCATTTGAATGTCGTCAAATCCGACAACGGCGACATCGTCGGGAACGCGCCCGCCGCGATGGCGAATGGCTTTAACCGCCCCGATCGCCATCTCATCGTTGGCGGCGAAAATCGCGGTTGGCGGCTTCTCAAAGGCGAGTAGCTTGAGCGTCAAATTATATCCGGACTCATAGGTAAAATCGCCTTCCTGCACGAGCGCCGCATCGACTTCGATCTCGTGCTGCGCCAGCGCTTGATAATAGCCGCGCAGCCGGTCGCGGCTTAAAATGATGTTCATCGGCCCGGATAAGTGGGCGATGCGGCGATGGCCGAGGCGGATCAAGTGTTCTGTCGCTTTGCGGGCGCTGCTGATGTTGTCGATCGAAACGGTCGGGATATCCGCTCCTTCCAAATACTCGCACGCCAACACGATGGGGAACTGCTCCGCCATCTCTTCCATCAGCTCTTTGCGGATGCGGGCGGTCAAAAAAATCATCCCGTCAACTTGCCGCTGCGGCAATACGTTCAAATATTGCTCCTCAAGCCGGGCATCGTTTTGCGTATCGCCAAGCAGCACTTGATAGCCGTGCTTGAGGGCGACCGCTTCAATGCCGCGCAGCACTTTCGAGAAAAATGGGTTCGTAATATCGGGCACGACGACGAGCACCGTCTCGGTCTCCATCCGCCGCAAATACCGGCCGAGCACGTTCGGCTGGTAGTTCAGCGCTTCAATGGCTTCAAGCACGCGCTGCCTTGTCTCTTCGGTGACATTGCCCGTGTTGCGCAACACGCGCGACACGGTCGCCGTCGATACGTTCGCCCGCTTCGCCACGTCTTTTATGCTTGCCATTGGTCGTAGTCCTCTCGCTTATGTAATCGATTACATCACCATCGTATCGGAAAGACAGGACGGTTGTCAAGCGTTGTTTTTCCTATCCGTCTCAGACATGGGTTGCTCCTTTCTCATCGGCGAAAAAGATCATCTCGCATCACGAAAGCTTCTACGCAAGCGTAATCATGAGATGAATCGATGCTTCCACCTCCAACCACAGGTAGGCATTGTCCAAGACTAGCGCAACCCCGCTCTTTCGACAAGAGCAAACAGTTCAGGGAATTTGTGGTGTTGGCAGGCCAATGCTTGTATGACGCGAAGTAAATACAAAACAGAAATTTTTCCTAGTGATCCAATCTTTTATTTTCTATGCAGGATTTTTTCTTCTGCTCACGAATCAGTTGATAATGTAACATTTCAAAGCGAGGTGATCGAATGGCCATTGACCATGACCGATTGTTCAAAGAGCTGATTCAAACGTTCTTCGAAGAGTTTCTTCTCCTCTTTTTCCCCGACATGCACGAACACATTGATTTCAGCCATTTGTCCTTCCTGTCCGAAGAACTGTTCACTGATGTCACGGCAGGTGAAAAATACCGCGTCGATCTATTGGTCGAGACGAAGCTGAAAGGGGAAAATGGGCTGATCATCGTTCATGTGGAGAATTTTTTTTTTTTTTATAATGCCATTGAATTTTACAAACATTTCAAATTCATGATTAGAGAGGGCATTCCATATGAAATGGGTGTTCATGTCAAGAATGACGTTCCGCTTAAAAGCCGAAACTATTTTCATACTCGCATTTTCTGGGGTTTTGATGTTTGTTTGCCTCAATCCCCATACGATCAATCCAGCGGAATGGATCTTATATACAAAATACTTGGTTCCGATTGGAATGGCGGTCTGGCTGTTCTTCAGCTTCCGCTTGCATGTATCGTTGTTCACTTCGACGCCGATTCACTGGATCGCGATGAATGACATCATGCCAAACCCGCAAACGATCGTCTTCTGCCAAGCTTTGATCGCGTTTGTTTGTTTTTTCGCTTGGCAACTGGCCTTGGCTGGGATCATCGCCGGGGCGGTGGTGATCAACTATTCAGCGGGTTGGGATCTTTTCACTTTTCTGTTTCCGTTGTATTTGATTCATTTTCTTCTCCCATTTCTATGGGCGTGGATGATCGGATTGTCCGCAGGCGCTGTTTACGCCTATCATTCTTCCAAAAAAGCGATGTTGCTCGTTGGTGTGTTCGTTTTGTGGATCATCGTGCTGTTTTCTTTAGAATATCGCAATCCATCCTTCTCCTTGTGGGGAAACCATCGTTGGCCTTACATTGACCCGTTATTCAGCCTAACCTTCCAAAAAGAACGCGTGCTGATCAAGTTGGCGTATATCCTTTCTTCCATTGCCGTTTATGGCGTTTTTCGAAGTATGCGGCGATCCTTCGCGGGGCTTGCGGCTGGTGTGACTCTCGTTATTTTCGTCACATTTTTCCTTCAACATGCACAATCAAAATTCCAGTTGGATGACATTCTGTTGGCAAACGACGCCAAACTCTATCAACAAATCAAACATCAGGATCAAACCAAGAACATCCCGTTGTATGGATATTGGAAAATCAAGGAGATCGAGGTGAATCCGAAATCCACGTATCCGATCAAAGCCACACTCTCTCTGCATCCGAACGAACACACCGTTCGTTTTTCGATCAACGAGCAATTTCAAATCGATCACATCCAAGGCGGAGGGAAGCGTTTGCCCTTTCAACAACAAGGAAACGTTGTTCAGGTGCAGACCAACGGTGCCCCATCCATGACGATCTATTATCGACATGCCAACTGGTATCCGCAGTCCATGGATTCAACGCTTTACGATATCAACTCATCCGGAACGCTTCACTCCAATGTAGAAACGAAAACATGCACACGAGTCAACGTGATTGTCGGAAAGGAAAAGTACCGTTGGCATGGGGACCATCTCCCTTGTCTCTCCGTGATCAACGGTCCTTACAAACAAATTCAAGTGCAACATACTCGTTTCCTTGTTTATAAACCATTTCTCACTACAACAAGAAATTATATGGAATTGAAGCATCAACTCGTTTCCATCCGCAATGAGCTATGCCACTTGTTTCCGAATCTTGCAAATACAGATTATTGCACAAAAGAAGTCAAGAGCGTCTCAATCATCCCAAAAAGCATCAACACCACAAACCTTTCGCTCTACGACAGCACGGTGGCTGACGGAACCTACACGTTTTATGTTGATCCGTTCTTGGACGTCAATGGCATCCCGGCAACCAAACATATTCAGGAGTTGGCTGCGTTTTTCATCCCATACCGATTGTTCGAAAACGAACAGATCAGTCTCTTTGCCGGCTTATATTTAATGGAAAAACTACATATTCCATCTATCGGATATGGAAACAGGATAGCGGAAAAATCCTCCATCGACTCAACAACGTGGGAGCACTACATGGCACTATCCATAAAAGAAAAAGAAAACATATTGATTCAACTAGCGCAAGAAAGGAGGAAAGGAGACAAATGATGGAATTGAAAAATGTGACTCTCAAGCACCGTCGCCAACTGATTTTGCATCATTGTTCCGTCAATCTTCCTTCCCAATCCATCATTCTAGCCAAAAATCACATTCGCACAGATATTGTCGCCAAAGCGCTTGCCGGCTTTCATCCTATCGATGAAGGGGAAATCCATTTCGATGAACAGGAAGCAAGAGAAAAAACGAATAAAAGCGTATTTTTCGTGATTCCTGAGAACTACCACCAACTGTGGAGAAACTATCGTTTGCAAGATATTTCGATATGGCTGAATCGTCCTTTTCAGCAATCGGCGCTATGGAAAAAATATCGCCTCCCTTCCCATGCATCCATCGATTCATTGACGATGTTTCAACGGCTGATTTATTTTGTTTCCCTTGGACAGTCGCTAAATCGCACCGTTTTCATTTTCGATCAGCCGACGAAACACTTTGACTTCGAAGACTTAGAACGCTTTTACCATTTTTTACGTCATGATTTTGCGGATGCAAACTATATGATCTTGAGCAACCGAATCGAGAATGGATTTACTGATCTTTCAATTTATCAAATTCATAATGCAAAATTAGTTGCCTTTGAAAGGAGGTGAAAAAGAATGTTAGGAAACAACAATGAAAAATGGAAAAGCTCATCGTTATTGGTTCCATAGCCTCTTACGAAATGAAGCTGGAACCGCAGTAAAGACGAGAACAAGCGATATAATATTTGGAGAGGAGAAGGGATAACATGATCGTGAACCGAAAAAAGAAATGGAAATCAAAATGGGCATCTTTATCGCTTGCAGCAGCAGTAATAGCCACTGCCGGTGCAGCGGGAGCAGAATCCGCAACAGCCTTTTTAGATGGGTCAAGTACTTACAGCAATACAAAAACTATTAGAGCAAATACAAATGGTACAGGGAATATTCATGCTGTAAATAATGGTGCCAATACCCAAACGAGAGGCTATGCTTACAAATCGATTGATTGGTGGCCCGACAGCGTCGTCGCCTCCACCAACTGGCTCAATCCTAGGCAAGAAGAAACGCGCAATTTTACACAACAAGAAGGCGATAAATATTATGGCCAAATTGTTGGTCAAACGGTTGGTTCAAGAGGATACGTGACCATTACGGTCAAATAACGATGCCGAATCCGGATGATAAAGGAGTCAGGGATACGCCTAAAAAAATAAAGCGATCCCTGACCGCATTTTTCATTTGTCAACTTCTCAGAAAGAAAGCGGTTGATCGGCGATGAGGTGGAAATGGCTGTTTGTTTTTTATTGGAAACGATTGTTGAAAAGCAAGTTATACATTGGTGCTAGTTTCTCGTTTTTTCTTTTGCTGGCCGTACGGTTTACACTATTTTTTACCGATCCGTACAATATGGAGAGTTATGGGGATATCCCTCATGAAGTGTTCATGCTTGTTCAAATCGTTTCGCTCTTTTACATCGTGTGGTTCTACCTTCTCTACTCCAACGAACTTCGTTATGGCGTTTCGTCATGGTTCGCCGACGGCTACCGGATTCTGCTGGAGAAAATGAGCGCCTTGCTGGCGGTTCATGCGCTGTGCCAAGGGATCATGCTGATGATGAGCTGCTGCGTTTTTTCACTCGTGTATCTCTTCGTTGGGGTGGAGCCTTCGGATCTGTATTGGTCGCTGCTTCGGTTTCTCGCCGTCTATCAGTTTGGACCGCTCGTGCTCACCGTCCTGTACGGCGTCATCATCGCACTGCTGTTGGAAACGAAAAAGGTCAGTTTTTTCGCTATGTTGCTTGTGTGGATCCTGACCGGACCGATGACGACGGAGCTGTTCATCGATCTGTCCGAAACTGTTCATGCCCGCGACTGGACGTCGCTGCTGTTTATCGGAAAACACGCGATTCAACGAGCGTATGATTCCTACATCGGGTTTGAGGTCGACCGCGGCGGGGAATGGAAATGGGCCGCGTGGTTTCTTTCCCTTGTCGGGTTGGCGTTGTTGTCGTCGATCCGCTTTACGCAGACGAGAAAGGAGCGAAACGCCGTCTTGAAAGCATTTCTCGTCTTCCCGTTTCTGATCGTCCTAACCGCCTACCACTCCTTGCAAACGAACACCAAGGCGTTCACCCGGGCCGATCAGACGACCGAACTCGAGGAGTACCGTCGAATGCCGCAAACCATCAAGGCCGATTTGCGCTACCGTATCCAGTCGTATGACATTGCGATACGTGGGCATGATGGCCGAACGTCGGCACTTGTTTTTGGCGGCCGACTTCCGACCATGTGGACCGCAAGACATGGTAAGAGCGGATATGTGTTTCATCAAGGTACAACAAGACCGAATCAGGATCCATTAAGTTTTTTTTATGAAGTCGATCTGTTTCTCAAAATTCTTTTGTCGATCCGGATCACCTTTCGCCAATGTGTAGGTCGGCCGTGTCCACGACAGCCCTTTGCGGTGCAGGAGTTTTCGCAACGCTTCGCGGGAAATGGAAACACCGAAGTGCTTTTCGACATAGGATTGCAGGAGTTTGGTGTTCCACGCCGAAGCGACGTCCCAGCCCAGTTCGGCGGGAGTGGTGGTCAACACAAGCTGTTTGATCTCTTCCTGCTGTTCTTCGGTGAGAAACGGCTCCCGCCCGGGGGCGAAATCCCGATGAAGCAAGAGCTTCAGACCGCCTTCGTTGAACAGCGACACAGAATGGGAAACGGTTTGTCGGCACACGTTGACCATGGAGGCCACCTCTTTGCCCAAATAGCCTTCCATGACCAGGCGAACCGCCATCACCCGTTGGCGAAGAAGGGTGTTTTTGATTTTCCGTTCCTGTTTGTGAAGTGTCCGAGGTGTCCATCCGTGATCGTTGGTGATTTTGAGACGTTTCATGCAGAATTCCGCTCCTTTTCCATACTTTTCCTTAGGAGCAGTATAACCGGAGTGGGCACCACTTATACGAAGGTTAACTTTTCAATGAGCATATATATAGAAGGCCGGTGAATTAATGGGGCATAGACTTCCCACATGTCGAATTTTGGAGGCCATTCTCCCCGCCATTTGGCGCCAAAGGATGGGAAGACGAGCAGGACTTCCTGCTCCCAATTTCGGTTTTGCGCACGCCAAAGAGCCGGTCTCCCCTCGTTTTTTTTCGAAACCGGCACAATCGCTTCAGATTTTGCACGACGGCGGTCAACAGCGCCTGTTCTTCCATGGCATAAAGACCCCGGCTTCGGATCCGGTCCAGCCCGTGACATTCCTTCCCTTCAGCGAACACATGCTCACAACGCGTGCGAAGGGCTTGAATGGATCGATAGCCGCCCTGTTGCTGAATGAGCCTCGCTTGATTGCCAAGTTTTTTGATCAGATCCATTTGCTTTTCCAATTGCTTTTGTCGATCCGGATTTCCTTTCGCCAGTGTGTACGTCGGGCGAGTCCATGACAGACCTTGACGGTGCAGGAGTTTTCGCAGCGCTTCGCGGGAAATGGAAACACCGAATTGCTTGGCGACATAGGATTGCAGGAGTTTGGTGTTCCACGTCGAAGCGACGTCCCAGCCCAGTTCCCACGGGAGTGGTGGTCAACACAAGCTGTTTGATCTCTTCCTGCTGTTCTTCGGTGAGAAACGGCTCCCGCCCGGGGGCGAAATCCCGATGAAGCAAGAGCTCCAGACCGCCTTCGTTGAACAGCGACACAGAATGGGAAACGGTTTGTCGGCACACGTTGACCATGGAGGCCACCTCTTTGCCCAAATAGCCTTCCATGACCAGGCGAACCGCCATCACCCGTTGGCGAAGAAGGGCATTTTTGATTTTCCGTTCCTGTTTGCGAAGTGTCCGAGGTGTCCATCCGTGATCGTTGGTGATGCGCGGACGTTTCATAAATGATCCCGCTCCTTTTCCATTGGTTTCCTTCGAAACAGGATAACCGGAGTGGGCACTGGTTATACGAAGGTTAATCTTTTAATGGGCATGTATATGGTGAAAGCTTTTTTGCATCAAATTAAAGTAATGACTTCTGTATGAACCCTTTTTCATGATTATACTGCCCCTACATGCTGTGAACAATAGATCTTACAGCATCCAAATGAGGTGCTCCCCTTACCGGATGTGCTGCACAAATCAGAGATTAAGATGTCAATTTGGATGTATATAGATACCCGTGGTGCTAGATAAAATCAGACAAGCATAAAAAATAGCCCTTGCATGAGGATCTCCTTAAAATGAAAGTGCAACCAAACATCAAAAGAAGAAGTTCCCATGCAAGAGCACTTTCATTTTACAACAGATCGTGTTAAACTTCCAAAACAATATGCATCGATTTTGCTTTTTGTATCGGCTCAACGATCGTATAACCTCGGTGACAAAGGGTATATCAGCCAAAAGCTGCAAAAGAAGCTGTACGAAGAGCACCGAGTCGCTTGCCAACTGGTATCCGCAGTCCATGGATTCAACGCTTTACGATATCAACTCATCCGGAACGCTTCACTCCAATGTAGAAACGAAAACATGCACACGAGTCAACGTGATTGTCGGAAAGGAAAAGTACCATTGGCATGGGGACCATCTCCCTTGTCTCTCCGTGATCAAATCAACTGGTGGCCTGATTCAACAGTTGCTTCGGCAATAGCCTATCCATCACAAACAGTAAAAAAATCTTTTACAGCTGAAAACGGGTCTTTCTACTATGCTGAAGCATACACACAAGCCAACGCGACATCTATTTATGGCGAAGCAAAAGTGACCGTGAATTAAGTTTGCACGCTTCATTCAACAAGCAAGCGAATGTCAACACCGCTCCATCACACCGGCATTCGCTTGCTTCCTTTTATCGTTGATGGATGCGACCATGCTGAAAAATGGAGTGACCCCTTATGATGTTGTTTACTCGCCTATCGTGGTTTTACGCCAAACAGATGGGAAAAAGCATTCTCTATATGGGAACATACACATTTTGGTTCATCATGCTGATGATGCGCTTTCTCATTCGCCAGTACGATTCCTTTGGCAAGACGGATTATGGAAATTTTGTCGGGGAAATGACGTTAATCGTCCAAGCGACAATGCTGCTGTTTATGGTGTTTTTTTACAAGTTGTTCTCTGATGAATACCGATTTGGCGCCAATCTTTTGTTTGCCGGTTCACTGCGCATCACAGCGTTGAAAATCGCCGCCTTGTTTGTGAATCACTTGCTGTTTCTTTCATTTTTCACCAGTCTTCAAGTTGCACTTGTATGGCAATTTTACCGCACATGGGGTCTTCCCTTTTCTTCGTTGTATACCGAAACGGCGTCGTACATTGCGGCGTATTGGTTGTTGCCGTTCATATTTGCCTTTTTTCTTGGTATTTTCACTGCTCTATTGTTTGGGAAAAATCGATTAAGCTTTGCCTGGATGATGGTCATTTGGCTGGCCATCGGCCCGATGAATACACAATTGTTTTCCCGTTATCTCCATCGCATCCCCTTTTCCGACATCCGTAGTTTGTTCTACATCGGTCCGTTGAATATGGACGATGTATTTCGTGACGTCGTTGGATACAATGTCAGCCTTCCGACGTACATGAAACTATTGTTTTGGATTCTAACGTCGATGATGGCGGTATGGGCCATTCTTTGGAAAACGGCCCGCACGACAAAGGAGAAGGCGGCCATTATCATGGGCGTTGCTTTGCTTTTGTCGGGTGATGCTTGGTTGTTTCCGCATATTTTCACAGGAAGCAAACTGGTGTTTAGCTACGCTGATTTGGCTCAAGAAAATGTTTACTATCAAACTCATGATCCAACCATCCAACCAAGCACATTGCACTATTCGATTGAACGGTACGACATTCAGCTGGAGGCCAAAAACGGTGTCCGTGCGAAAGTGAAAGTGACCTTGCGACAAATTCGGGGCGACACGCTGTCGTTCGTGCTTTATCATCATTTTTCTCTGAAGCAAATCACTGATCAAACCGGAAAACAGCTGCCGTTTATTCAACAAGGGGATGTCATCACGGTCAAACGTTCACCCAATCGCTTGACCGACGAATGGACATTTGAGTATCAAATGAACGATTCCGCGCAAATTCCGATTTCACCGCACTATTTGTTTTTGCCGAGCGATTTCAGCTGGGTGCCGACAAAAGCCGAACATGCGCCGTTTGCCTTTGTGAACGTTCATTCCAGTCCGGTGCCTGTATCGATGCAACCGAGCCATCCGATCCGCTATACGTTGTCGTTTCACGGAACGGCGCCGTTTTATACGAATTTGCTGCGCCGAAGCGACGGAACGTACGAAGGAGTTGTGTCCGGCGGCATTACAGCCGTAGCGGGAATGTTTGTGAAGGAAAAAATCGGGCCGTGGCAGATCGTGCACCCCGCCGATTGGCCGAATCTTGAGCGGGATTGGCCGGTTTTCGAACGTCATGTACGGCGCATCCACCATGACATCGTGCAGATGTTCGATTTAAAAGAGGCAAAGTTGCCGACGAACATCGTGTTGCTCGCTCCCCATGGTGAACAACGGAGCGTATATAGCAGCGATCATTTGCTTCTTCAAATTGATACGCCATATTCCCTTCGCTCCCAAGAAGGAACATTGATGTATTTGCCGGAAATCATAACAGAAGGACTTCTTTGGAGGGGAGCACATTCATCGATGCAAAAAGAAGTGTTTCAAGCGTTGCTGGCAAGATGGTTCCAACAACAATTAGCCCTTCCCTATTCCGGAGGAGATTTGACGTTTGATTTGACTTTGTCAGTCGACTCTCCTGACGGGAAAACAGAGGAAGTGCTGAGGCAGCTGTCTGGGGAGTATGAACGCTTATCCGATGAAAAAAAACAAACATTTTTGGCTTTATGGTACAAACAAATGAGGGAAGGAGCAGATGGCAGCTGGGAGAAAGTGATACAACTCATCCGCATGGTTCAGGAGGGACAAACATGATCCATGCATCCAGCGTCACGAAACGAATCAAAAAACAACTCATTTTATCGAACGTATCGCTTTGCATGGAAGGGATTTACGGGTTAGTCGGACCGAACGGAGCCGGCAAGACGACATTGATGAAAATATTGGCCGGCTTGACACCCATGGATGAAGGGCAGGTGGCGATCGACGAACGAAGCTGCACCAAAGGAAAATATGTGAAAGCTCATGAACGGATCGGTTATTTGCCGCAAGATTTCATGGTCTATCCAAACATTACGGTCGAAGAAGCGCTTGACCATCTCGCTTTATTGCAAGGAATGATGGACAAAGGCGAACGGCACGCGGCCGTTGCCGAAGCAATTCAAAAAGTGAACTTGAACGGCCATGAGACGAAAAAGATGTCCGAGCTGTCCGGCGGAATGCGGCGACGGGTGGGAATTGCTCATTTATTGACGCGAAAGCCGTCCATCTTGCTGTTTGACGAGCCGACTGCCGGCTTGGATATTGAAGAGCGAATCCGCTTTCGCCATCTGCTCAAACAGCTTGGTTCCGAGCATACGATTGTCATTTCTTCGCACATTGTGGAAGACATTGAGTTTTTGTGCACCAAAATTGGGGTTTTAAAACAAGGGCAAGTGTTGTTTGAAGGCACGCCGTCTGAGCTGAAGTCCCGCGCAAAAGGCTGCGTATGGGAATATTGCATACACCCCGAAGAATTGGATGACTTGATCGCAACGAGAGAAGTGGTGCAGCTTCTCGAAGAAGAGGATGGCATTCACGCGCGAGTATTCTCCAAAAACGGGGGAACAGGGGGGAGACGGGTGGCGCCGCGATTGATCGACGGCTATTTGGCTGTTGTCAGGAGAGGGGAACCAAGATGAAAGCTTACATCGAATGGATGCGAACCGCATTCGTGTTTGACCGCAAGACAATGGGCGGAGCATTTTTTGTTCCACCGGCGATGTTCATCCTATCGCTGTTGCTTATTTTGTTTGTTCCCCGCAAATCGCCAAGTATTTACGACAATGTGATTATCATCCAAGGGCTGTTCATCCCGTTTTCCGGCTGGTGCCTCATCTATCGGTTCGGCGAACTGTATGAAGACGGAGCGCAAGAGACGCTTGTCCCTTACTATAGGCAATGGGTTTGGATCGATATTGTACGTTATTCTTTCATCCATTTGTTGGGGGTTGTCGTGCTAAGCGGGGCATTCATGTGGAAATATGGAGTTTCTTCTTTGTCTTTTTTGAATCTCATTCATTTCATTCTATTGACGTTCTTTTACCTATTTTTCAGCACTGCCTCCCTTGTTCTTACAAAAAACACCAATATCGCACTGACAGTCATTTTTATTTATACGGTGCTTGAAGTGGCCACATTAGGAACGTTCATGCCCTGGCCGCATATCTTTTTGTTCGAGCCGCCGGTTTGGGAACCGATGCTCATCAACAAATTCATCATGTTAACGCTGTCCATCTTTCTAGCAGCATTCATCACCATTGTCTGGATCAGCAAAGGAGATCGGAAACCTCAATAAAAGCAGACAGGGGATCATTGACGTTTGGCGGCAAATAACGGCTTCCCATCCAAACGAGAGGCTATGCTTACAAATTGATCAATTGGTGGCCCGACAGCGTCGTCGCCTCCACCAACTGGCTCAATCCTAGGCAAGAAGAAACGCGCAGTTTTCCACAAACCAAAGACGATAAGTATTATGGCCAAATTGTTGGTCAAACGGTTGGCTCAAGAGGATATGTGACTATTACCGTCAAATAAATATACCGAATCCGGATGATGAGGGAGTCAGGGGATACGCCTAAAAAGGAATGCGGCGATCCCTGACCGCATTTTTCTTTTGTCAACTTCTTGGACAGAAAGCGGTTGATCGACGATGAGGTGGAAATGGCTGTTTGTTTTTTATTGGAAACGATTGTTGAAAAGCAAGTTATACGTTGGCGCCAGCATCCTATTTTTTGTTTTGCTGCTTGTCAGGTTCGTTTTATTCTTTTCAGACGATATGAATGCAGGCATGGAATACTCTGTGGAGCTGCCTTCTGAAGTGTTCATGCTTGTTCAAATCGTTTCGCTCTTTTACATCGTGTGGTTCTACCTTCTCTACTCCAACGAGCTTCGTTACGGCGTTTCGTCATGGTTCGCCGACGGCTACCGGATTCTGCTGGAGAAAATGAGCGCCTTGCTGGCGGTTCATGCGCTGTGCCAAGGGATCATGCTGATGATGAGCTGCGGCGTTTTTTCACTCGTGTATCTCTTCGTTGGGGTGGAGCCTTCGGATCTGTATTGGTCGCTGCTTCGGTTTCTCGTCGTCTACCAGTTCGGACCGCTCGTGCTCACCGTCCTGTACGGCGTCATCATCGCGCTGCTGTTGGAAACGAAAAAGGTCAGTTTTTTCGCTATGTTGCTTGTATGGATCCTGACCGGCCCGATGACGACCGAGCTGTTCATCGATTTGTCCCAAACCGTTCATGCCCGCGACTGGACGTCGCTGCTGTTTATCGGAAAACACGCGATTCAACGAGCGTATGATTCCTACATCGGGTTTGAGGTCGACCGCGGCGGGGAATGGAAATGGACCGCATGGTTTCTTTCCCTTGTCGGATTGGCGTTGTTGTCGTCGATCCGCTTTACGCAGACGAGAAAGGAGCGAAACGCCGTCCTGAAAGCGCTGCTCGTCTTCCCGTTTCTGATCGTCCTAACCGCCTGCCACTCCTTGCAAACGAACACCAAGGCGTTCACCCGGGCCGATCAGACGACCGAACTCGAGGAGTACCGTCGAATGCCGCAAACCATCAAGGCCGATTTGCGCTACCGTATCCAGTCGTATGACATTATAAATCGCCTGAATCCGAATGGTCATGATGCCGAAACTCCTTTGCTTTCTCGGTGTATCAAGGATTTATTCGGCATCCCCCTCAAAAAATCCTCCCGATTCTGCTCGGGAGGTTGCGAAATGTGAGCTACAAGCAGCTGAAGAAGGTGGGTATTTTTCACACTGTCTACTTGACAGGGATATGTTCACCTCATGCAAGGGCTATTTTTATGCTTGTTTGAGTTTATCTAGCACCACGGGTATAGTGAAGAATCTTTATTTTAATCCTATATTTTCTGTGTAATCAATTATTTTAAGATCTTTATCCACTTTTTCTAGTTCTTCTTTTGTGTTCGGGTAACGTTTATAGTTATTATCTATATCTCTCTTATATAAGGATTCAATTTGTTTTCCTGAAACATCATATATGAGCTCAATAAATTTTCCGTCTTTAAAAACAATAATACCTGTGTCTTCTCTTTTTAAAATTTGGGTATCAGAAAATATTTTCTCTTTTTGTAAGTATTTATTTTCTAAAGTAATCACTTGATTAATTGCTGAATCATACTTTTTCTTGTTTTTTTCCTCGTTACATCCTGTTAATAAGATTGTAATTATTAAAAGAACTACAAAAGGTATTAACTTCAATTTCATTTGATTTTCCCCTCTTTCTGAAAAAGTATACTTAATTAGTATGTTATCTTATTGTACATAATTTAAAGAATTTTTTAAACTATAATTTCATTTCACTGGTAAATATGTATAATATATATAGATGCACATTGAAACATTAACGTCCGTATAAGTGGCTTCCACCCCGGTTATACTGTCCTAGGTACTTCACGAAGCAAAGGAGCGGAAACGGAATGAAACGATTGAAAATCACCAATGACCATGGATGGACGCCACGAACCCTTCGAAAGGAAGAGAAAAAATCAAAAACATTTCCCTGCGTCAACACGTCATGGCCGTTCGCCTCGTCATGGAAAGGTATCTGGGCAAAGACGTCGCTTCCATGCTCAACCTGTGCCGCCAAAGCGTCGCATTTTATGTCTCCTTATTCAACGAAGGAGGGCTCGGTCTCCTGCTCGATCGGAAATATCCGCCGGGCCGGGAGCCGTTTTTGACACTGGAACAGCAACAGGAACTGAAACAGACGATCTTGACCCACACCCCGGCCGAACTGGCTTCTTCTTGAAATGCGCGGATTCTTCAGTCTTATATCCGCGAACACTACGAGGTGGACATGTCCCGGGAAGGAATTCGCAAACTTTTACATCGAATGAGATGGTCTTGGACTCGTCCCACCTATACCCTGGCCAAAGGCGATGCCGAACAATAGCAGGCGTTTGAGAAACAAATGGATCTCATTAAAAAAACTGATCACTCCCGATACGATTCTTTTATATGCCGATGAAACTCATGTCCGGTCTTATCAAATCCTGCGGGCCACTTGGTCGGAGGCAGGCCGGCAAAAACAAGTGCCCACGTACGGCCATCATGCCCACGTTTCTGTATTTGGGGCGGTGAATGTGCTCAATGGGGGGGTGGAGACGACCGGCATGCGTCCGATGGGCCACGCCGAGAGCGTGATGAGCCGGTTTGCGCATCGGGTGAAATCCCGCCGCAGCTGGAAAGACCAAGGGCTTCGGGCGTTTCTGAGGGCGATGGCAGCCCGAATCGACGGGATTTGGCGGAGAAATGGGCAGTTGGTGGAGGAAGAAGAGACCCGAACGGCAGCCTCGGCCTCGACGAAGTCCAAGCGGGTTGAACAGGCCAAACGGAAGGCAGGACGGTTGTGGGCAGATGTGGTGCGTCAGAATCTACCGTGTCTGCAGCGGTCATCCGGGACGCCGATCCATCGAGCGTTGTCGGCGCTTCGGGATTTTGGTTGGATGTAAAAAAATGGAATACAATATCATCACCTCAAGATGAGGGATGAGAGTCCGAAAGCGCTTACGATATCAATTCCTGAAAATGGTTCGCTAACTAGTGATTGACAACACCCGTAGTGAACCGAAAAAATGTTCTCCACAAAGTCTTGACTGACTCATCGACTTTGAACGGTTTGACTTCACGCAAAGAAGCCCCACATCCTTGACACGTATGCACACGATGAACGATGCGATGATGTGGATGTTCCACTTGGCGGAGCGTCGTTCCTTGATGTCCTTCTTGTCCGCCTGGCTTGTTGCCCGATGGCTTGCGAGAAGAAAGGGGATGAAAACGGTCAGAAGATGGGGGGGGGCAAATGGCTATTGGAGCTGTTTTTGTTCGTACGTGCTTCCAACTCTTGAACGCGATACTTCAGTTGTTCATTTTCTTTGCGTAGTTGTTTGATTTCGTGACGCAAATGTTCATTTTCTTGAACGAGTTGATGCATGAGCTGTTTTTGTTGTTGGACTTTGCTGATTAAGCTCTCAACCGTAAATACAGCTTGTTGTACCGTCAACACGTGATTCACCTCCTTGTCTATCAATATTCACATCATAGCCAAGAAATACAAAAACTATTCAGCGATCATGTGGCTGAATAGTTACCCTTATTTTACCTTTGGCGAGGTTCGGATGGTCAAGGGTGCGCTCCGCCGAATCCCTACTAGACAGCCTGTTGTTTCAGAAAGTCTTGCGCCATGGCAATCAGCTTGCCCCAACGCGCAGGCATATGTGGAAGGCTGTCCAACTCTGGGAGGACGACCGGCACTCGGTTTTCTAATGCCCCATGTGGGCGCAAGAAGTGGAAATACGCCACAAAGAGCGTGACAAAGGAAACCGAACCTTCTTCTGCACCGAAGCCGTGAGTCGGTCGATAGTTCCCTTTAAATGTTCGGTGGAATCGTTCGATGATCTGTTTCAATGGTCGAAACTCTTCCGACACGGGATCTTCATTGGTCAACCCGATGACTTGTCGAACATCGAAATGAATGCCATGTTGGGCGAAAAAGTGTTGCGCTAATAAATAAATCGGGTTCCCATCGACGACAAGAGAGAGTGCCTCTGGAATCGAAGGCAACTTCTTTAGGACGTCATCCATGGCACGAATCGCAGACAGCGTATCTCGATTGGGCGAAACGCGATAAGACAATACGATCTTTTTCACGGCATCCAACATAAAGAACAAGTAATGCCAACGTCCTTTGACGCGAATATACGTCTCGTCCCCACAAAAGGAGCCAGACAGCTCGTAAGGAAAGTGATCGATGAAAGGCTTGACGATCAGCGCGACACTGTTGGCATAGTTAATGATGGTCTGATGGGAAATCGACACCCCATGCACGTCCTTCATGACGCCCGCTGTTTTTCGGGAAGACATCCCGTAGTTGACGTGATACGTCAAAATCAGCCCAAGGATGTGAGAAGACACCGACAGACGGGACAAATCCACCTTTGGCTTTTTCGGAGAGGACGGTGCCAACGGCCGAAAGTCAAACAGAAATTCGCGGTAAAGGTACCGAACTTTAAAGGCATGGGGTTTCTGTTTAAATCGTTTCCGTTCACTTTTGTTCATGCGCCGAAGGTTCGTTTGGTAAAACGAACGATCATCGTTTTTGCACTTGTAGATGTAGTAATCCTTGCGTTCTTTGATTTTCTCCAGTGTCTTTAAGCAGTGCGGACAACGCATGATGACTTGCTTGGCAAAACGGCTTCGGTGATTGAATCGACCATTGCACACTTTGCACGGATACTGTCCCTTTCCGCCATTGTTGGCATACAAATAGGCAGAGGGTGCTTGGCATTGCGGACAGGTTAATCCTCACATTTCGCACCCTCCCGACGAAAATCGGGAGGATTTTTTCATCCCGATGTCGAATAGGTCCTTGGTACACAAGGAAAGCAAAGGAGTTTCCACACCATGGACGTTCGAATTCGGGCTATTTATGAAAGTTCCTATTTGAATATCATAAGCGCCATCTTCAAGGATCTTGGCCTCCCCCAGCTGATTGACCGGCTGGTTCCGGTGGATCCCCAATGCCAAACCCGAGCCAGCGATGTGGTCTGGCTGCTCATCCTGGATATCTTAAGCGGCCGTCAAGCGCTGGTTCATTTGGAACGATGGGCGCATGAAATCGATTTGCCCAAGCTGATCCGGCCGGAGCTCCACCCTTCTTGGTTCAATGACGATGCCATCGCCCGCCATCTGGATCGCCTCTATGATGCCAACATCCATCAAGTCATTTCGGCTTGCCTTGTGCAGATCTACAAGAAGGAAGGCATCCCCCTTCGGGTGTTCCATGCCGATACGACCGATGTATCTGTTTACGGCACGTATGAATCGGCCTCGCCGGATACCCTGCATATTGCCCATGGCTACAACCGGCAACACCATTGGCAAAAGCAGATCGGCTTCGGACTGATCGGCAACGAGGATGGCGTTCCTTTTTATGGAGATGTGCACGACGGCAACCTGCCGGACAAAACGTGGAATCCCGAGGTGCTGTCCCGTGTCCATGAGCAGCTGAAGCAAGCGAAGATCGAGGACGAATGGATTTACGTGGCGGATTCCGCCGCGATGACGAGGAACACGCTGGCGCAAACGAAAGCGGCGAACGCCTTTTTGATCACCAGAGGCCCGTCGTCGCTCCGGATCGTGAAAACCGCGCTGGCCGAAGCCGATGCCAGGGACACGACGTGGAGCGATCCATTTTCGCTGGCAGAGAAAAACGGCGCCACGTATCGGGTATGGGAAACGGCATCGACGTATGAAGGCCATCCGGTTCGGCTGGTCGTCGTCGAATCGAGCGCCCTCGACCAACGGAAAGGAAAGACGCTCGAAACAGAACGAGCACAAGAAGCGGAGTTTCTTCACGAGGAACAAGCCCGTTGGGAGCGCCACCCGTTTTCGTGCCGGGAAGACGCCGAACAAGCCTTGGCCTCCCTCAAGGCATCCCTTCGTCCCCGGTTCCATCGAGTGGAGGCCGTCGTCGAAGAGATCGTGCGTCCGAAAAAACGGCGCGGACGGCCGAAAAAAGGGGCGGAACCGGAAATGGAGACGCTGTACACCCTTCGCCTGAGCGTGGAATTCGACCAAGACGCGTGGGAACAGGCGAGACGGAAAGCGTCCCGGTTTGTTCTCGTCACGACGGTGCCGGAGGAATGGAAGGACCGACGAATGGACGCGAAAGAGATCTTGAAGCTGTATAAAGGGCAGATCTCGGTGGAAATGAACTTCTCCTTCCTGAAAGATCCGTTCTTTACGGACGAGATTTACGTGAAAAAACCGGAACGAGTGGCGGTGTTGGGCTGTTTGTTTCTCCTCGCATTGGCCATTTACCGCGTCTTCCAGCGCCGGGTGCGTCAGTTTATTACGCCGGAGCGCCCGTTAAAGGGCGTAGGGGGCCGCAAGCTGACCCGTCCGACCGGGCAGGCGATTTTTCAGTTGTTCTGGTATGTGAAAGTCGTCCTGTTGGAGCTGCCGGATGGGCAAATCCAACGCGCGTTAGGTCAACCGCTCACCTACGAGCAGCGAAGGATTCTGCAAGAGTTGGGAATGGACGAAAGCATTTATGTCTAATCTCATAAGGAATGATGAGCGATGGTAAAAAAAGGATTGCCATCGCTTGTTGTGTTGGCTCAAAAAATATTTTAAAAAAATGAATAAAAAATCCTTTGTTTCTGCACTGCTGGGGTGCGAAATGTGAGGCGATAAGGAACGACGAGCGATGGTAAAAAAAGGATTGCCATCGCTTATCGTGTTGGGCCGGAAATTATTTTTGAAAAGTAAATAAAAAATCCTTTATCTTGGGATGGTCTGGATGCGAAATGTGAGTTAGGCGCTGGCGAAACACATTTATTTCTTCTCAACCGCTTATTCGCAAATCCTAAAGAAGACGGCGGCCGTATTGCTTTTCAAACTCAGAAACTTGCTTGCTTGAAAAGTTCTTTCACTTTACCACCGGTCCCTTTTCCCCGTCACTATTGCTTGGCACGATTTTTGCGTTTCATAGCAGGTGAAACAAAAAAACTTTATAAAGGAGATGGTGAGAATGAAAGCCGCCGTTGTTCACAAATTCAAACAAAAACTTCAAATTGAAGAAGTGGAGAAACCAAAACTAGGGTATGGCGAAGTGCTTGTGAAAATTGAAGCTTGTGGCGTCTGCCATACCGATTTGCATGCGGCCCATGGAGATTGGCCAGTAAAACCGAAACTTCCGCTTATTCCTGGTCATGAAGGAGTAGGAATCGTTGTTGAGGTCGGCGAGGGAGTGAAATCAATCAAAATTGGCGATCGTGTTGGCATTCCATGGTTATACTCGGCATGCGGTGAATGTGAATATTGTTTAAGCGGTCAAGAAACACTTTGTCCACATCAATTAAATGGTGGATACTCTGTCGATGGCAGTTATGCAGAATATTGCAAAGCCCCGGCCGATTATGTCGCACGAATTCCTAAAAATCTCGATCCTGTACAAGTTGCTCCTATTCTTTGTGCTGGAGTCACAACGTATAAAGCATTAAAAGTTTCAAATGCCAAGCCTGGTGAATGGGTCGCTATTTATGGAATCGGGGGATTGGGCCATATTGCTCTTCAATATGCCAAAGCAATGGGATTAAATGTCGTTGCTGTTGATATCAGTGATGAAAAGGCAGAGCTTGCAGCAAAGTTAGGAGCTGATATTACAATCAATGGCCTGCGTGAAGACCCCGTAGCAACAATTCGTGAAAAAGTAGGCGGAGTGCATGCAGCTATTAGCGTTGCTGTAACGAAAAAAGCTTTCGAACAAGCCTATCAATCCGTTCGACGCGGTGGTTGCCTTGTCATCGTTGGACTGCCTCACGATGAACTACCGATCCCTATTTTTGACACTGTATTAAATGGCGTTACAATAAAAGGTTCGATCGTCGGTACACGAAAAGATATGCAAGAAGCTTTAGATTTCGCCGCACGCGGAAAAGTTCGCCCCATTGTGGAAGCGGTACCATTAGAAAAAATTAACGAAGTATTTGAACGGATGGAAAAAGGCCAAATCAATGGCCGCATTGTTTTAACAATGTAACACAAAGCGGCAGAAGAACAATCCTAAATTTTCTAGAAGGCTGGTGAAAAACGGCCGATTCCGCTGAAACCCTTGTTTTCAGCTGACAGAGAAGCATTGATTTGACAAGTCTTCTCCATTTGAGAAGAGAGTCCGTTTTCTGTGATGTTTCACTACATCACCGGCCTTCTAGGGGAACGGAGAAAAAGGAGTTTTTTGGCATTGCCTGTTTTTAGTTTAGGCACAGATCGATATCATAAACTGTAGATGAGTAATTTTCATTACAATATTTTCCATTAACAAAGAGACAAACAGGGTAACCCTTAGGCGACATGGAGTTGTTTTTTGACAACATCAATGGGAATATCTTGCTTCGCCGCGTTGTAAATGAACTCAACTAGGCTGTGTCCTTTCCGCGATCGAAGAAGCTCCAGTCCGGCGGAGAGGTCTTGTTGAGATTCGGCTATGCTGTACACGCAAGCCAACAACAAGGTGATCCAATACCGTTTGACCGCCCGAACGTGGCGAACACGGTACCCATCAAGCTTCAGCTGGTCTTTTGCCTGCCGGAAAAAGCATTCGATCGACCAGCGTTGGGCATCGTAACGCAAGATGTCTTCGTCACTCAGCTCCCGATCGGTGCTCAAGATGCAATGAAGATGTTCGGGTGTCATCGGCTGAGCAGCCTTCCAAGTAAGCAGCACCACCGCATCATCAAGACCGTTGAGCGCACCTTCGTAGCGGTAGACACGATAGCGCTCGTTCCCCACCGTGACGAGGCGGGTGTCTCGCGGTTCGAGATAGCGGGCGAACTGCTTGGCTTGGACGGCGATGCCTTGCGGGTAGAGAATCCGGTTCGTCTTGAGCATCGCGATGACATGGAATCCCTTTTTCAGGCAGGCTTCGATGAGCTCTTTGGAGGGATACCATGAATCCATGAGCACATACACCGGATGATCCGGCTTCACCTTGAGCGAAGAAAGCATCTCCATCGCTAGGTCGACTTTGCTTGTTCCCGCCGCCTTATCATAAAGACGAAACGCGAACGGGAATGCCTGAGTCATGGTGTGTACCATCAGCCAAACGAGCGAATGCCCCCAGACCGATTGATGATCTTTGTGGGAGAAATGCCAATCACACCCTTGAATGGCGTGTGCAGCCCGTGACGAAGGCTTCGTTTTTTGGCAAATGGTATCATCAATCGAAACAAAAAGGGGTTGATTCTCCCGTTTGGCGATTCGCTTGATGCGATGAAGGATCCATTGCTGGAGTTTGCGAAGCAGCGTTTCTTCCTCCCAAGGGCTTTTCGTGAAAAAATGGCTGAGTGTCGTGCGGTGGTTCGGATGAAAGCTCCCATGATGAAGGTCGGTCAATGTTCCCGAAAAGCCCTTCGTGATCATCGCATCCACGATATGAACGAGATGCTTCATGACAGGTTTTGAAAAATAAAGCGCCAACCCCAACATCGTGAAAAACTGGTGGATTCCTTGATGATGTGCTAATCTATTCATGAGACATGAACCTCCTTGTGTTGAATGGTTTGTTGGCACATCTATTCTAACCAAGGAATCAGGTTCATGTCTCCTTTTTTGTTTGGTTGTAAATTTATGTTAGTAAATTTACTCAACTACAGTTTAATATTAATTTATGTAAAAATTATGTTTAATAATCAAATTTTGTTGTACCCATATACGAATGCCCGAATTGAGGGGACGAATCACAAGATCAAAAACATCAAATGCCGGACCTATGGCTATCGAAATCTGGAACGGTTTCGTTTGCGTGTGTTTCTGGAGTGTACAGGGAACACTACAGGCAGCCAGGCTGCCTAAGCGCGCACTTCTTCCGCTATCGGCATGATAGTTGGTAGAATGGAACCCGTCAAGGAAAGCACTTTGTTTCCATTCTACCAACTTGGTGGTCCGTATGCGGAAGAAGGATCCCGGCTGATGAACCTGTTTCATCCAGCTACCATGTTTCTAGGATTGAGTGGAAATCACAGAAAAGTCTCATGGGCAGCGTGCTTTGCCCTCCACCCGGCATGAAAATGACTGCTCAAGGCGCTGCATTTTCACGGAAAATGATGAAGACTCAAAATTATTAAATATGATATTTTAATTATCGAAACATAATTTTTAGTTAAATAAATAATAAATAACATAATTTTTAGTACATTCAAGAGACTTTTATGAGTTAATACTAGGGTAGTATGAAGGCCTTAATTGCTCATATTCTTTTATATCTTTCTCATATAGCAAAGTCAATTCTATATCATCTAAACCTTTTAGGAGTTTTTGACGAGTAAACTCATCTATCATAAAGTTTTTGATTACATTTGGACCTATTACAACACACTTTTCCAAATCAATTGTAATTTCAGCTTCTGGATTTTTTTCAACTTCTTGAATAAGTATTTTAACGATTTCATCTGGTAATTCAATTGCAAGAAGTCCAACCTTTGAGCAATTATTTTTGAAAATATCACCAAAAGAAGGAGCAATAACTGCTCTAAATCCATAATCCAGCAAAGCCCAAGGTGCATGCTCACGACTAGAACCGCATCCAAAGTTTTCTCCTGCAAGTATGATTATCGATCCTCTATGTTCTGGTTTATTAAGTACAAAGTTAGGGTCTTCCCTCCAATCTCTAAATAAATAATCACTTAAGTTTACTCTCTCAGAAAATTTCATCGTATCGCTCGGTGCGATTTGATCTGTATCAACATCAGAGTAACCTAAAGGTAATGCTTTTCCAGATACTTTCCTAATTGCTTTCATATGATCACCTTCTTTACCGATTCATTAATACATTAATATCTGAAGGAGAAGCAAATCGGCCAAGTATTGCTGTAGCAGCTGCAATTACCGGACTGACAAGATGAGTTCTAGCACCTTTTCCTTGTCTTCCTTCAAAGTTACGATTGCTAGTTGATGCACATCGTTCACCAGGTTGCAAATAGTCTGCATTCATTCCTACACACATTGAACAGCCTGAAGCTCTCCATTCGAAGCCAGCTTGCTGGAAAATTTCAGCCAATCCTTCATCCTCAGCTTGCTTTTTTACCTTCATAGAACCAGGTACAACTAAGGCGCGAACACCTTCTTTAACCTTATGTCCTTTCACTACCTGTGCTGCTGCTCTTAAATCTTCGATCCGAGAGTTAGTACATGAACCAATGAATACAGCATTTACTTCAATATCTTTAATCTTAGTTCCAGGCACGAGTCCCATATACTTTAAAGCCCGCTCCTCATTTGAGTTTCTTGGTTGTGGAACTTCACCATCAAGAGGGACAACTTGATCAGGAGTTGTTCCCCAAGTTACATACGGTACAAGTTCTTCAGCATTTATTTTAACTTCCTTATCAAATACAGCTCCTTCATCTGTATATAATTCTTTCCACTCTGCTAATGCTTTTTCCCACTGTTCCCCTTTTGGGGCATATGGCTTATCTTTTAGATATTCAAATGTAGTTTCATCTGGTGCAATCAAACCAGCCCTTGCTCCAGCCTCAATTGTCATGTTACATACAGTCATTCTACCTTCCATAGATAATGAACGTATTGCTTCGCCTCTATACTCAATTACATGTCCTACTCCACCGTCAGTACCGATTTTCTTTAAGATACCAAGTATAAGATCTTTAGCCGTGACATCTTTAGGAAGTTTCCCTTCTACTGTGACAGCCATTGTCTTTGGTTTTCTTTGTAGTAATGTCTGTGTTGCTAAAACATGGGCAACTTCACTAATACCAATTCCAAATGCTAAAGCACCAAACGCGCCATGAGTAGATGTATGAGAATCTCCACAAACAATAGTCATACCAGGTTGTGTTAAACCCATTTCCGGACCAATAACATGAACAATTCCCTGTCCTAAAGTCCCCCATGGATGCAATTGTATACCAAACTCTGCACAGTTTTTACGTAAAGCTTCCATTTGTTGAGCAGCAATTTCATCTTCTACAGGAAGATCTAAGTTATTAGTTGGAACTTGATGATCCATGGTTGCAATTGTAAGGTCTGGTCTTCGAACTTTAAGTCCCAATTGTCTTAATTTATTAAAAGCATGTGGCGACGTTACCTCGTGCATTAAATGGAAGTCTATATAAAGCAAATCTGGTCCACCTTCAGTACTCCGTACCACATGCTTTTCCCATATTTTTTCAAATAGTGTTTTTGGCATTTCATCCTCTCCCCCTTTACTTATCTCATATTTTGGGATAAAATATCCGTATGATGGACAATATTTTACAATATAAAAAAGGTAATTGCAATAGTGGAGTTGGAGTTTTGGATAAAATTGTATTAATCCTTTCCTATTTGGCGGAAGAGGGTCCCTCTGAATTTTCAGAGATCGTTAGTAAGACAGGAATATCTCGATCTACAGCTCACCGCCTATTAATGGCACTTGAGACACATCATCTTGTTGTGCGTACACAAGAAGGTTATACTTTAGGTTCAAGAATAGTAGGATGGGGGGAAAGTTCGAAATTTAGATTGCTTGTTGAAGCATCTAAACCTGCTTTGGTTTCGTTGCGGGATTTAACTGGAGAAAGTACACAACTCTATGTAAAAGAAGGTGATAAAAGAGTTTGTTTAGTTTCTATTGAGCCAGCAATGGGTCTTAAAAACACTGTACCTGTAGGTGCTGTGTTCCCACTTGAAGTTGGATCAGCCGGAAAAGTAATTTCAGCTTGGTTAGGGCTAGGGAATAATCCAGAACAAGATAAACTAATTCGTCAACAAGGTTGGGCAGAGAGCATTGCTGAACGAGAACAAGGTGTAGCAAGCGTTAGCGCACCAGTTCTGGATCCCAAAGGTAATTTAATAGCTGCAGTGAGTGTAAGTGGTCCCATCTCCCGTTTAGGTTTAGAACCAGGAAAACGTTTATCTCAACTAGTTGTTGCTGCTGCTAGAGAGATTGAATTAGCAATTCGTAAATATTGATAAAAAGCCATATTGCTAATTCTTAATAAATTGAGAAGGGGGTTAAGTAACTTTTTGGTTCTCCAATACAGGAAGACCTGTTTTTTCTTAGTCTAATTCTTAGCTAACATCTTTCTATATAAAATGGTGTTGCAAAACAAAAATTATGTATAATTACACATAAAGCAAAAAGCCATACCATCGCGGTTGTTCCAGCCCAGTATCTTTTAACTCGTTGAACTAACGCTCGATGATACTCTACAGCTTTAATAGTTATTAGGAGACGAGGTGTTTCCTCGTCTTTTGTATATGCCCATTTTTATATGATTAAACTAGCCATATAATTCACATTATATGACTAACAATCTATTCTGTTTTATGATATACTCGTCATATAATGTTATTTTTTCAATCGATTTTTTGCTCATCGAATCCTTTTAAACTCGTCGTATAAGTGAAAGGATGAAAAAGATGCTGCACGAATATGAAACATATTTGCAAGAGAAGGGGTTTTCTCCTAACACCGTGATCTCCTATCTCAATGACGTGAATCAGTTTTTGAAAGACTTGCATCTTCGTCCAGGCGATTACGTCACGTCGGCCGACATTCGCAAATGGATCCATCAAATGTTAAATCCGGAGGAAGGGAAACCTTTGGCCATCTCCACGATCAATCGCCGTCTGAATTCGTTGCGAAGCTTCTATGCGTGGGCGGTGGAACACCATAAGATTGAACAGAACCCAATGAAAGATATCCAGGATTTAAAATCAGCCGATGAAGATAACGAAAAGGTGGCATGTCGTTGAATCAACAGACGCATGGACTCCTCCCAAAGAATCGTTTCGGTCATCGGAAGACAAGCGAGCTGATCGAGTCGCTGTCGCAAGGTTGGGGAGGAAGGCACGTGCTGAATCCCATACCCGTCAAGTTTAGCGGTATAAAATTTTTAAGACGATACTCGTGTTCATCTCCCCAGTGAATGATGGGGATAACATCCATTATTGGGCATACCAAATCCCCCTCCAGAAGAGGGGTATTTATATCCATGTATGATTCTACCATATCCCTAATTTCGTTAAGATATCCGATGCCGTTTCTTCCCCTTTCCTTCGATCTTTCTTGGCATGTTTTCGTAACAGGGAAAGGAGAGAGGAAAGGTTGATTTCCGCAATATGCGAACGCAAAAGCAACTGGTGCCAATACGATTGGAGAAGATCGAGCGCTTTCCGTTCACTGATTTGAATGTCTTCCTTTTGATGCCAATACATCCGAGCTTGAAACAAAAACGTCTGGGTGACCAAAATGGCAATCAACGTCCCGTATAAATGGCATTCGAAACGTTCTTTCTTCATCTCCTTGACTTTCTCCAAATCAAATACGGATTTCCAGGCTTTAAACAACAATTCAATTTGCCAGCGCAGGGAATAGAGCTCATAAACCTGTTGACCATCAAACGACTCTTGTGGTAAATTCGTCAGTAAGATGTGGTATTTCTTTTGTTCGAGGGTTTGGCGTGCCAGCGCCTTCCCTTTTCTTTTTTCCTTTTTCCGCACATACGCCATCCGTTTTTGCCATTCTTCCGCCGTCAGACGACGGAAAACCAACCGTGGAACATACAAGCGTTCATGACCGATGTACACATGTTCCATTTCCACTGATTCCCCTTCCTCTAATTGATTCCCAATCCCATTCCTTCCACTGGCCATTCTCCTTGATATACACTTTCATATCGGAACGGAGCCGAGTCATATAATACGCTCCGCGGGCGTCGATCTCGGCCAGTGCGGCAACGGAGAAAAAGCCCAAATCCCGGATGCATAGGTCATTCGGGAAAATCGTGTGCTGGGCATGATAGGCAAAACGGGCGTCCGAGTCATTGGCCGATTGAACGCATAGCGGAAGGCAGGCGCCGGATAACAAGTCATATTCAAATTGAATTTTCGCCCCCGACGAAACGGAACCTCGATAGTCTTCCCCATAGTCAGCGGGAACCAAAAAGCTGGTTGAGTCCAAAATCCGCAGGCGGGTAAAACAAGTTCGATAGGTCTCAATGGCTGACAAAAGCAACGGACGTTGATGCAGGAGGAGAAGGAAAAACACTTCTCGCAAAAACGCCACGGCCGGATCGGTAAAACGCTGATTCAAGCCTTCGCTTGAAAGAGAACAGCCATGCCAGAGCGTCAAGGCCGCACACAACCGCTGAAGCGACTGTTTTGCCAGTGATCCATCTCCCCATGCACAGAGAGTCAGAAAAGCTTCCGCCGTTAACGAACGCTGCCGCCGGATAAATCCTGTTTTCCGTGCGAGACGGGTTAATTCTTCGGGAGAAAAGAGTTGACGAATGGTTTGAATCCATGCTTGCATTTGTTTTTCCATGAAAAAAATCCTTTCTAACGTGGAGTGTTCGTTAGAAAGGATACCATGTTTTTGATGATGCACAAAGACCAAAATTCTTAACTTGATGGGTATGGTGCTGAATCCCCATCGATGTCGAAAAGAGATCGTCCTGACGATACGCTTCGATATGATCAAAATCCGTTTTTCCTGTAGCAAGCAAGCCGATCATCGAGCGAATGACGTCGCTATGGGAAATGTGCACGTCTCGACGAACGGTTGGAAGCCGAAGCGCGTTTAGTCGTTTATCCAGTTTCGTTTGGTGTAGTAAGTAGCCCACGAGAGCAAGCCCAGCACTTGGAGTAATCGCTTCATCTGTCAACACAAACCGAATCGGGAAATCTTTCATGACATTCACCTACTTGATGAAAAGTCGTTAACAGATATTTGTTTCATTTCCGAGAGTGAAGATGACATCTGTTTTAAACATAAAAAGGGAATGATGGATCAAACATCCATAAAGCCAGCAACAAAATCAAAGTCGACGTCAACCCATCACGGATTCAGGAAGACGTTTGCAATGAATGATACGTTGCACAAAATATTTTTCGAACGATTCCACCATCCCATATGGGGTGGTTTTTTGTTATACTTGTTGCATCGATACATAGAAAGGACAACGAGTGATGGAACGAGAACATTTGTTATTAATCGACGGGATGGCGTTATTGTTTCGATCGTTTTATGCGACAGCACCACGTTGGATGATGAATAGCCGTGGGGTGCCGACGAATGCGGTATATGGGGTAGTGAAACAAATCGAAGCGGCGACAAATGTACTTCAACCAACGCATGTCGTTTGTTGCTGGGATATGGGGAGTACGACGTTTCGCACCGAATGGTTTCCGGGCTATAAGGCAAATCGTGGTGAGCCGCCGCATGAATTAATTCCGCAAGTTTGATTTAGCGAAAGAAGTGGTTGCGATGCTTGGCATTCCGAATATCGGCGTGCTCGGTGCCGAGGCGGACGATTGCATCGGCTCGCTCGTCAAGCAATATCGCGAACATATGCAAATTTCTATTATTACAGGAAACCGCGATTTATTTCAGCTTCTTTCGGAACATGTCCCCGTTTATTTGTTGGCAAAAGGCATTGGCAACTATGAGGCGTATACGCTCGAACGCTTTATTAAAGAAAAAGGGATTCAGCCTCATCAGCTTATTGATGTGAAGGCGCTTATGGGGGATGTAAGCGACAATTATCCAGGCGTGCGCGGCATCGGCGAAAAACAAGCATTTAAACTTATTCAACAGTACGGATCAATTGAAGGAATCTTGGAAAACTTAGCACAACTAACAAACGCGCAGCAGCAAAAAATAACAACACATCTCGACTTGCTTCATTTATCGCGCAAACTGGCAGCCATTCATTGCGATATCCCAATTTCGTTGCGATTGGAAGAAGCAAAGTGGGATGGCGAGCGCAAGCGGTTTGCGGAAGTATTAGAAGCGATTCGGTAGGACGAAGTAGAGGAGAATATGTATGTTAGTGGAAGGAACAAAAAGTGGATTGTTTCATTGTCGCAGAAAAAGCCGGGCGTTGAACAATAAAAAAGTGCTAACGAACGTAGGCGAGTCTACCTTAAGGGCATTAGATTTAAAGTCTTTTCCTATCATTGATGATTTTGAAATTTTAATAACGGCTAAAAGTAACAAAACATGGGGAAAACATATTTACTTTTATAGCGCAAAACGAAATGAAATTCTTACTACATTTCCATGGTGGGATTTTGCAGAGGAATTTTTGGGAATGTGGGATGAACATGATATTCCGATCGGCACAATTGATCGACCTTTTTTTGACATTGAACAAAGTTGGCATATTATTATTTTTGAAAAGCGTGGCTATGTGTATGTTTTAGAAGGAGATGAGTTTTGTAGCGGGCATAATAAAATTCACACATGGTATCGACTCCCAAAAGATGTGTATTATGAACAGTGGAAGAAGTTGTTGAATATGTTTTAACCAGTCCCACATAGAAGCTAATTTTTATGTGTTATTGATTTAAAAAATATTTTTCAATGTCCTTTCAGCAAAAGGTGTACTTGATTTTTTATAGAACTATGGTATTTTGATATCATGGAAACCAACATTTTATGCCAAATTTTTTCGATAAACACCAACATTGGAAGGTCAGCAAAAACACAAAAGTACATAATGACTTTTGTGGAAATATATTTTTGGCACCTTAATATACCAAGAAGTCTTGATATAGGGAGGTTAAGCATCAAATGACAGGAAAAAATGAACGTTATCAGGAAATTTTAGCTGCTGCACGGAATGTTTTTGCGGAGAAAGGGTTCGATGATACAAAAGTGTCTGAAATAGCTCAAATGGCGGGTGTTGCAAAAGGTACTTTTTATATATACTTTCCTTCTAAATTAGATTTAGTTCTTGCCTTAGTTCGTGAGATGCAGGGGAAAATACTTTCCGAAGCAGAAAAAGTAACCAATTTGAATGTGGATCACTTTGAAAAGCTTGTCCAAGTTATTAAAATAGCATTTATTGTAATAGAAAGTTACCGTGATGTTTTTCCTATATTTAATGCTGTTAGTGCATTTAAGACAGATCAGTGGAAAGTAGAAAAAGAAATTCGCATACCGTACTATAATGTTCTAAAGACCCTAATCGAAAATGGTCAAAAATCGGGTGAGTTTAACCGTAAGTTGAATGCTGAAATGACTGCCGTACTAATTGTTGGTATGGTGGAACATGTAGCTCATGACTGTTTTATTTACCATTCAGATTACTGTATAGATGATTATCTTCATACTATTGATTCATTGCTGAGAAAGGCACTAAAAGGGCGATGATATGACCTTAAAAGCTTTGTTCGCACATATATGTATTGTTACTGATGTCGTACTTGAATATTATCAAAAAATGGAATATAATACTTATATGACTGACTGTCAGTCTTTTATAGAGGAGGGAGGACGGTATGGAAAGTTTTAAATCAGAGGGAAATGGAATTCCTATATTATTTATCTCTGGCTTGTTTGCTGGAGATTGGATATGGGGAGATGCTGCTTCATATTTTTCTAAAACCGAATACAATATTATTCGTCTACGAGAGCCACTTTCTGCTTATGGTCATAAAATTAGTGAGTTACGTGAAATGTTCATCAAGTTTTTAAACGAGTTCATTGAATATAAAGCAATTGTTATAGGTAATTCTTTAGGTGGTTTGCTTGCTATGGATTTAGCTTCATCAACCCCAGAAAAAGTAGCTGCAATCGTGGTGAGCGGCGCACCAGGTATGGGAAGCGCGAATCTTGGGATTGGACCACCTAAAATAGGAAGCGAGGAAAGATTGAAAAAGTGGTTTGTTTATTTAAAAGAGAAGTTATTTGTAAATCAAGAATGTATCACTGATGAACAACTATCTCGTGTAGCCGAGTTTTTTAGTGATAAACGAAACTTTCTAAATATGATTCGATTAGCAAAAGAAGCAGATCGCTATGACGCTAGGGTAATTTTACCTAAGATAAAGTGCCCAATATTACTATTATGGGGAGATCAAGACAATGTTTCACCATTCGAACTTTGGAAGGATTCCATTACTCTCAACTCACAGATACAACAGAAAGTAGTCGAAAATAGTGGTCATAGTCCTATGATAGAAAAACCTAAAGCATTTTGGGAATCTGTAGAGAGTTTTATAAAGAGTGTATTGGCATACCATATGTAATCCATTTATAGTGCCTAATAAAGACTGACGGTCAGTCATAAAACTTGTGATAAAACTCGATATTAAAGGGAGGGAACATGAATGAAAATCATGAAAAGTTTTTTCAAACAGAAAGAAACATTAGTGGGAATTGCCGCAGCGATTGCTTTTCAACTTATATTTGTTACTGTTTGGTTAACCGCCTATGACGGTGTCTATGACCGAACAAATCAATTTTCAGTAGGAATTGTTAGTAATGATGATGAATTGGGGAAAGAAATCATAAAGAAGTTGGAGGAGAAAAATGTATTTCAATTAAAAATGTTTGAAGAACTAAATCGAGCACTAGAAGCTTTAGACAAACGAAACGTTAATATGGTTATTCATTTACCTGATAAAATAATAGAAAAGTTAACAAAAAATAGTAATATAACAGTTTATTATTATATTAATCAAGCCACGCCAACTTTAACAAAACAAATGATGGAAAAAGCAGCGAATAAAATGAATGATGCTCTCAATGATCAATTCAGAGAAACAATCAATACTCAGATCGCAAAAAGGATTCCGCAATTAGTCACAGAAAAAGTTCCTGATGAAAAAATGAAAGTCATGATCAAAGATATAGCCGTGCAAATTATTGATTTAGTGCAGAAAAGTATGAAAATGGATCCCGTAGAGGCCAATATAGTAAAAACAAATAACAAAGAAGGATTTGCTATTACGATGGTTCCGCTATTAATTGTATTAGCCTCCTATATTAGCGCTATGCTTATTAGCCAATATTTGCAGATTGCAAATGGCAGATTAATTAATGAGTATGGTCGATTTTCGCTGTTCGTTGGTAGACAGATGATTAATGTTCTATTAGCGCTCGGGCTCTCTTTATTAAGCATTTTTTTAATGAATCTGTTTCATATTGAATTGAATCATAACTTTTTTGTTTTATGGGGATTTCAGTCGATTCTTTTCTTTAGCTTTTTAGTTTTATCCCAAGTTTTCGTTATGTTATTTGGAATTCCAGGTATGATTTTTAACATTGCTTTAACAGCGATTCAAATTGCAAGTTCAGGAGCGATGGTACCACGTGAATTATTGCCAACTTTTTATTATGAGATTGGTAACTTACTTCCTGCAACTTATGGTGTAAACAGTTATTTTAGCTTGATTTATGGTGGGGGAGATCTTGGCTCAGACTTGAAACATTTAAGTATGATCATTTTAGTATTTTTAACAATTGCTATTGTGATACAAATTGTATTTTCTATGGGATCAATTGGATATGATGCAAATAAACAACGAGTGCCGTGAGACGTGAACCGTATTGCACATGATTCGTGACATGGGATGGGAATTCGGTTTGTTGAACACATCGGCAATGTGGGCAGGATTTCACTTCACGCTCATGTTGTGTCACCTCGATCGTCACAGGAGGAAGATCAAACACTTGACGGATATCGACTTTGTGTGAGTAAAATATTTGTGGGTGACATTCCGAAATGATCCCCGACGAGGGTTGCGAACTTTTGTTCGCGACACTCGTCGGGGCCACCAAGCGAAGCGCGGTAGAAAAAAGCAAATGTCATGCAAAACGTGAAAAAACCGGAACGAGTGGCGGTGTTGGGCTGTTTGTTTCTCCTCGCATTGGCCATTTACCGCGTCTTCCAGCGCCGGGTGCGTCAGTTTATTACGCCGGAGCGCCCGTTAAAGGGCGTAGGAGGCCGCAAGCTGACCCGTCCGACCGGGCAGGCGATTTTTCAGTTGTTCTGGTATATGAAAGTCGTCCTGTTGGAGCTGCCGGATGGGCAAATCCAACGCGCGTTAGGTAAACCGCTCACCTACGAGCAGCGAAGGATTCTGCAAGAGTTGGGAATGGACGAAAGCATTTACGTCTAATCTCATAAGGAACGATGAGTGATGGTAAAAAAAGGATTTCCATCGCTTGTTGTGTTGGCTCAAAAAATATTTTAAAAAAATGAATAAAAAATCCTTTGTTTCTGCACTGCTGTTTTTGGTTGGTAGGTGTCGTTGCCTCAATCATACCGTAAACAACAGGGGTGGCAAGCTTTTTTTATCATTCATTGCGTAAAATCAACAAAAAATCGGGGTACGTCTTTAAAACTTTTGACAGTACCAAATAATCGAAAAGGGTGAAGGATATTGAAACCTTGGGTAATGGCAGGACTCTTATCTTTGCTATTTCCTGGACTAGGGCAAATCTACAACCGTCAAACGAATAAAGGACTTATTGCGATGCTTCTTCAATTTGTTTTTATTTTAGTCGGTATATTTACTATGGGATTTTTAGGAATGCCTGCCGTTGTTCTATGGATTTGGGGAATTGTTGATGCCATTATTTATGCTCCAAAAAGAGATAAAAATCAAAAAGACAAATCTTTATACGTTGAACTTGTTATTGGTGTTATTGTCGCTGTTGTATTGATATTTACTTCTTGGAATATTGGTACAGGAATTTATTGCGAACCTCATCCGGATAAAAAGGTAGTCAAGGAAGATGCCCTTGAATATTTAACAGAAAAGTATGAACAAGAGTTTGAGATTACAAGGGTAAAGTTCAACTGTTATCCTTACAATACCTTTGAAATCAAAGCGTATTCATTAAATAACCCTGATGTGACTATTACTATGTATGCACCATCTACAGGTGATGAATTTTCGGATGATTATATTGGTAAACTCTGGGATAAGGAATCGAAAGAGGAATTAAAGCCTTTAGTAGAAAAATTTTACCCTGAGTCACCGCCATTTAGAGCAGACATTATTATTAATAGAGATGCGATAGACAAATTACAGAAATCTACTAAAGTTCCAAGCTTGAAAGAGGCTCGAAAACACTATATCAATGAGATGACTTTATCTTTTGAACTTGTTTTGTTTAAGAAATTGACCCAAGAAAATAGGCAGGTAGAAATGAAAAAAGTTTTTGATTTAATACAACAATTAAAGGAAACAGGTATACCAAGAATTGGTATTACAATAAGTTACTATAATCCGAAATTAGAAAAGAAAGGGGAGAAAGTGTTGAAGGAGTATCATACTCATAAATTTTGGGATGAGCTACAGTATTCTCTTGACATCGAAGCAGAAGATATCCCATCCATTCAAACACCAGAAGATGTAACAAAATATCTTAAAAAAATTAATGATTAAAAAATTCTTGATTTTATAGAATTACATTAGAAAGGAGAATTCAAATGCCAACAGATAAAGAGTATCTGATCTTAAGTCAACTTGCGTATTTTAACTTCGATGATGCTGACAAGAGACTAGAGAGTGTTTACCAATTATCTCAAACAGATCGCTTAGAGGAATGGAATAAAGGAGATTGGCTAAAAGATAATTGGGAGGACTATCAATCAGAGTTGGAGAATTGGAAAGTCATTGATTTTGAAAGTAGCTGGAATGGTTATTACGGAGTTGCCTTTGAAAACAAGACAACGGGTGAAGTAGTCATTGCCAATCGTGGGACACAAGATTGGGCAGATGGTGTTCAAGACCTTGCACTAATAAACCCTTCTACCGATGAAGCTTTACTAAGCCAGTTCGCTTCTGCCCAATCATTTTATAATCGAGTATTAACTAAAGCTGGAAATAATCGTATCACCGTAACGGGACATTCTTTAGGAGGAGCAATAACTCAGGTGTTGGCGGCGAATAATGATCTGTCTGCGGTTACCTTTAACGCGCCTGGGGTTCTGCATCTCTTAAATCCTTTGCAGATATTAAAACTACCAGTCGGGGTGGAAATTTTGATGCACGGAAGCTCGCTGTCCTTGAAAAATTTTATGGGCAATCCTTTATGGGAGTAGAGGGCACTGGGAACCCCAATGTGAACGCTGCGGCGCTCTTGGAGCGGTCCTACCATGGACTAAAGGAAAGCCTATATGCGAAAATGATAACACAAACGCATTTGAAAGATTTAATGAAATTAGCTACTTACCAATTGGATGAATCGAATCAGAAAATTTATGTTGATTTGGCGGCCATTACAAATGCGATACAAGAACAGCTGTCTCTAGATAAAGAAAGCGGAAAAGCGATGTTGAGAGAATTTACGAGAGTGATCCGAAGCTACCAGATTGAAAATGAGGTAGGATTTGATCAATACCGTGAAGCATTTGCATCACAGAGTGATGAACTTGCTTGGATTATTGATAGTGCTGGGATGTATACTACAAAGGGAACGGTAAACGGTGATACCCTATATGGTATTAATGTAGACAATGCCATAGCTGGTTTAGAGGGCAATGACACTATCTATGGTAATGAGGGTAATGATGTTTTGCATGGTGGAGCCGGCGACGATAAGCTATATGGAGGAAATGACCATGATACGTTATATGGAGGAGCAGGAGTAGACTACTTAGATGGTGGTTATGGCAACGATACGTACATTTTTGGTCGAGGCTATGGTCACGACACCATTTACGATAATGATTACACAAGTGGAAACGTGGATACGATCAAATTAGGCGTGACACCAGAAAAAATCGAAGTGAGCCGTCGAGGAGATGACTTAGTATTCACAATCAAGGAAACGAAAGAAACCTTAACCATTCAGTCGTACTACTATGGTTCTATATACATGCAACATGAAGAGTTAACTTCTCAGTCATCCTGCACACCCTAAGCGCTGCAGCACTTCCTCCGGACGTTCGTGGATGTAGTTGACAAACCGAGTAATGGCTTGAATGATATCGTTGCGATCCTTGTGAAATACATTGGCAATCACCGTATCTTTCAGCCATTTCCATAAGCGTTCGATCGGGTTCAGCTGTGGCGAATAGGGAGGAAGGTAAATAAAGTGAAAACACTGCCCTTCTTCCCGCAAAAACTCCTTGACCATTTTGGCATGGTGAATGCGGGCGTGATCCAACACCAAGACCATGAGACGGTCCGGATAGCGCTCTTTGAGCATTCTCAAGAAATCCAAGAACGTTGCGGCATTGGCAGCGGTCGTTTGATGAAGCACCGTTTCGCCATCGTGGATGTTGACCGCGCCAAACAGCGATACGTGGGCATGATGGCCGAACGTCGGCACTTGTTTTTGGCGGCCGACTTCCGACCATGTGGACCGCAAGACATGGTAAGAGCGGATATGTGTTTCATCAAGGTACAACAAGACCGAATCAGGGCATGGTGAACCAAGCGATCCACCAGCGCAGCTGTCAAGCGGTTGTCCCCAAACACCCGATTCCACTGTCCAAATTCCAGATTCGACGTCACGATGACGCTTTTTCGCTCATAACAGTCGGCGATAATATGAAACAACAGCTCCGATCCTTGCTTTTGAAACGGCACATAGCCGAGTTCATCCAATATCAACAGTTCGCACGCATCGATGCTTCGTTTCAGCCGCCCGAGCGTGCCATTTTTCAATGCCTCTTCCAGCACGGCGACGAGATCCGCGACGCGGAAAAACCGAACCTCATGGCCTTGTTGGCACGCCTGGATGCCGAGCGCTGTGGCGAGGTGGGTTTTTCCTGTCCCGGGCGAGCCTAAAAGCAGAACGTTTTGCTTTCGCTCCAAAAAGCGAAGGTCACACAATTCCTTCTTCGATGTCGTGGTCGGCCAGTGGATGTGATCCGACCATTCGTAATCCTTCAGCCATTTCAACTCCCGAAACTTGGCTTTCTTGATCAGCCGGGCCTGTTTCGCCTGCTGGCGGCACGACAGCTCCAGCGCCAATACATCCCGCAAAAACTGTTCTTTCGTTTCGAACATCACCTCCTCGAATCGATCCGCGATATAGGCCAAATGCAGTGCTTTACAAATCTCTTTCACCTCTGCTCTCATCCCTGGACACCCCCTTCCCGAACAGGATGAAGACGTTGATCATACACCGTTAAGTCCGTTTCATAGTCGATCAGGACGGAAGGGGTGTACGATTCTTTCCACTTGGCCGGGTAATGGGATTGCTCGGCTTCCATCAATACCCCGATTTCATGAGGAGCCAAGTCCCATCGCTGGTTCTCATCGAGCCACTGGGCGATTTCATAAAGCGTGCAACGATCCAACAGCGCTCGCAGCCCTTTCAAACGGACCGCCACCTGGGGCGGGGTGCCAGCCAGATACGTTCGGATCGCTTCCGGCAAGTACGCCCGGTATCGGGAATGCCCGACAACCCGGGGGTTGGTCTCCCACTCAGCGAAAATCTCTTTCCAAGGGATCTCGCGTTTCACGTTCGTATACGGCCTTGGCATCTCAAGATGTATGCCTCCATCAGGAGAGAGCACAAAGAAACGATCCCACTCTTTTTTCACCAATACCCGGTTGGGGACGGACAGGCCATGGACGACGAACGCCTTCCCATCCACCATCACTTCTCCGTCCTTATTCACGTAAGCGTGATCGAGGGAGAAGATCGGAAGATCTTGTTCCGGCAACGCCAACAGCTCCGGCCGCTCTTCCTGCCATAGCTCCTCTATCAACCGCCCCTTTTCATAATGAGGGCGGTTTCGGTCCTCGACCATCTTGCGATGCAGCCACTCCACCAGCTCCGGATCCGACTCGATCAACGGAGCCGGGACGAAACAAAGGTTGCGAGTGTAATAGACTTTTCGCTCCGCATGTCCTTTCTCATGTCCGCTGTATGGATTGCACACTTGTACATCAAACCGATAGTAGAGTTGAAATTTCTCAAAAGCCTCGGTGAATTGGCGTTCTCCCCCTTTTCGAATCGACACGATGGCCGCGGACAAATTGTCAATGCGCAATGCCTTTGGCACTCCCCCAGCCTGACGAAACAGCTGCGTCAACCCATGGAGGAAGCATTCACTGTTTTCCGCCGGCAGCGGATAAGCAAACGCAGCGTTGCTATATGGAAAGCTCATGATCAAAACCGATCGTTCTTCTTCCTTCCCCTCCCTCTAGAAATGTTGATCTATCAAGGCTTTTCGGCCTCTCAGGGGTGTCCAAAAAATATTTTTCGACAAAATCCCTTACATCCTTTTTCAGTTTTGTGGATATCTTACAGACCTAGGGTGCGCTCGATAACCCTTTCTTTTCACGCAGTTTTCTGATACGATTCATTTCGGGCATTGCCAGCATCCTTTCGCTCCTCCACTGTTTGGTTTATGTGTTCACAACTTCCACAGTAGAGGAAATGTTAGGGGCTGGCAAGCCTTTTTTCTTTGCCTTAGGCTCTGCACGTTTCGTTGCAGAACTCTGTATTTTTATTTTGCACTAAACATCTAAGAATAGCTAACTTTATAACAGCTTTCAGAAGTTTCAACAAGAGGTACATGTTTAATCTAGCGGGTTCACTTCAGGGAGGGAAAATGTTAAAAAATACACCAAATAACAAGGTAATTAGCAATATATTTAACACTAAAATAACAATATAAATCGCAAAGAAAAACGCTCGGAATGAAAATCCGAGCGTTTTTAATACTCATTTACTGTTTCTTATTGAACCAACACATCCTTTAGTTGAATAGTTTATTTAAACACGATTTAAATGCGTGTCTTTAAAATGTGTTGGATATTTTAATCCATAACCAATCATCCTATCCATTCCGATATGGGCAGACCATATTAAACCTATCTCTAAAACAACTTCGTTTGATAACAATACTCCTAAGATAACAGCTCCAATTGGTAAACTATATGTATGAAATAAATTATAAAGCACTGCACCAACCTTATTATTGAATAAATAACCTATCATTGATATATCTGGAGCTAATAACAAAACGAAAAACAAAAGCCAACTAAATTGATTATAAGAGTAAAAATAAAGACTTAACAATAGGATAGCTACCCCTTCTAGGTGTAAAAGAATTTTATTCATAATATTCTCCCTTAATAATAAAAAAGATTATTGTATTAACAATTATATTGAACTAATCTTCCCCGTAGTTGAATAACCTCTACAAATATATTAACATAAAATTCCTGTTAAAGTCGATGATAAAATCCCCAATATAGCCGGAATAAAATTCCCCACTTACAATAGAACCATAGTGTCAACGAGAGGAGCTATGGTTCATGATGACGAGAGGGGAATTTTTTATGATCAAAGAGATGTATGAAAGGGGAATGAGTATTTCCGATATTGCGAGGGAATTGGGGATCGATCGGAAAACCGTCCGAAAATATATTCACTCCCCCAATCCTCCTTCCAAATCCAAGCGACGTTCCGATCGCTGTCTTCAGCCATGATGCCCTTCGCGAGGAACCATCCGTGTTCTCAATCGCGTTTCCCTTTGGCGACGTGCTGCAGTTTCGCTTTTTCCCCGTAGAGCTGCGCAAGAAACATTGGCGGGATTATATTCGTCATGACAATCCGATCGCAGCTGCCCTCCTTGGCAAAATGGGGTATACTGAAAGTGAGAAAATCGAGTTGAAAAAAGAGTTTTTGCGCATGTTGGTGCGATTGGAGCTGGATGAAGCGAGGCAGCGGCTCTTGTTGGGCTTTTTTGAAACGTATGTGAGGCTGTCGGAGGAGGAAGAGCAACAACTGCAAAGAGAGGTGAAGGCAATGGAAACGAAAGAAAGAGAAAAAGTGTTGGAGCTGATCATTTCCTATGAGCAAAAGGGAAGGAAAGAGGGATTGGAAGAAGGAATGAAACGCGGGATTGAACAAGGGATCAAGCAAGGAATGAAGCAACTAATCCGCAACATGGCGCGCAAAGGAATGACGGTGGAAGACATTGCCCGGTTGGTGGATCTTCCAGAGAAAGATGTTCGGGGATTGCTTGAAAAGTAGGGAAATCAAAAGCAAGTGGATGACCCTGGAAAATACCCAAGGAAGACGGTTGGCGGCGACAAGCGGCCAACCGATCGTCGTACGAACGGCATGGCCTAAAGATGCCCGAAGACCGCCGTGTTTGTGAAGACCGTGACCTTCGAAGATCCAGTGCTTAAAAAAGCCTAACCAACCATCTATGAATCATTGGGAGAAGAGAACTCCATGGAAATTAGAAAACCAAACGATTTGGAATACAAAACGATTTTATCACTCACACCACAAGCATTATTCGAAGGCACATTAGGCGAAGCAAAACCGTCAGAGGAAAAAGTCAAACAACTGATTGAGCCATTATTGCAGAAAGGGAGCTATTATTTGATCGCAACGGAAGGCAATCATCTGATAGGTTGGATTCTAATCGGAGCAAGCCAAGACCCGCTTAGTGAGAAAAGATATGGATTCATCTATGAATTGTTTGTGTTAGAAGAATTTAGAGGAAAGGGAATGGCAAGGAAATTAATAGAAGCCGGCATCGAACATTTGAAACAAGATGGATATTCAGAGGTTCGTTTGCGTGTATATGCAGGAAATCAAGCGATGAAACTGTATGAAACATTCGGATTCAAGCACCACACCATTATCATGAGCATGAACGTGTAAGGCAAACATATCCCGCCCACCGGCATCCTTAGCAGGCGGCAAGAAGAAGCGCCTTTGCCCGAACGCAAAGGCGCCCATAGTGGTGTTCAGTCCGATTCATCTAATCAATCGCTTGGCGCGCGCGGTCTTGCAGCATTTTCACCCCAGCGAGTGAAATCAAGCCCATGACGACGATATAGAAGGAGATGGCGGTGGCGCTGCCGTATTTGTGCAACAGCCACGTGCTGATGAGCGGGGCTGGGCCGCCGGCGATGATCGAGGCCAGCTGGTAGCCGAGCGACGCGCCGCTGTAGCGGAGCCGCGTCGGGAAGTTTTCCGCGATCATGGCTGCCTGCGGGCCATACAGCATGCCATGGAACACCATGGCCACGACCGTCGCCAAGAAGATGAGTCCGACGCTTTTCGTATTGACCAGCCAGTAATACGGAAACGCCCAAAGCATCAACAAAATCGTGCCCGTCATGTAGACGCGGCGGCGGCCCCACCGGTCGGACAAATGCCCGGAATACACGATGGAAAGCGCGTTGATCACCGCAGCGATAATTGTCACATTGACAAAAATGCTTTTTTCCATCCCTAAAAATGTCGTCCCATAGCTGACGATAAATGTGACAAAAATGTAGAACGACCCGTTTTCAATCACCCGCGCAAGCGCTGACCAAAGAATTTCGCGCGGATGTTTGGCCAGCACCTCGCCGACCGGCATCTTGCTCGTTTCTTGCTTTTTCATTGCTTCTTGGAACAGCGGCGACTCCAACACTTTCAGCCGGATGTACAGCCCGATGGCGATGAGAAGGAAGCTTATGAGAAACGGAACGCGCCATCCCCACGCATAAAAGCTGTCGCCGCCCGCCGCAAGCATCAGCGTCGTCACAAGGGAAGAGGACAGCAGCCCGAACGGCACGCCCATTTGCGGCAGCGAGGCCATAAACCCGCGCCGTTTCCCTTCTTCCCACTCCATCGCAATCAAAATAGCACCGCCCCATTCGCCGCCAACCCCGATGCCTTGAATGAGACGCAGCGCGGTCACCAGCACCGGCGCCCACAGGCCGATTTGTTCATAGGTCGGCATCAGGCCGATCAGCGCTGTCGCCAGCCCCATCAGCAACAAAGTGGCCACCAACGTCGCCTTCCGCCCGATGCGGTCGCCGAAATGGCCGAAAATCGCGGCGCCGACTGGTCTGGCGATAAATCCTAACGCAAAGGTGGTAAAGGATTGCATCAGGGCGACGTACGAATCTCCTTGTGGAAAGAACAATTGTGGAAACACGAGAGCGGCCATCGTTCCGTAAAGGAAGAAATCGTACCATTCAATCGTCGTGCCGACCACACTCGATATGGCGGCCCGCTTTTTTTGGCGTTTCAATTCGGCCGCATCCATCGTTGACATCGCCATCGGCAACACTCCTTCCCGTTCATTTGATCTGACAGCAGGAAAAATCGATCAATAAGGCCCATTTTTTTCAAGAATCATCTTTACCCTTCTTTGAAACCGCTTGCAACCGATTCTCGAAACCTCCCATTTGCCGCTAAGCTCTTGCAGAGGCATTTCCTTCCCGCGCCACAAGCACATGCACAACGGCATCGACGACCGTCTCTTCCCGCTGGTTGACGATCCGTTGATGCACCGTCACAAGCCCGGCTTCCTCGCCCCGTTCCGTCAACCGCTTCACTTCCGATTCCACGTAAATCGTATCGCCGATTTTGACAGGACGGACAAAGCGGAGTGAATCGATGCCATAAAACGCCAGAACCACTCCCGGCTCCATCATCCACAGCCCCGTCGCTGCCGACAGCGTCAACATCCCATGGGCGATCCGTTCGCCAAACGGCGTCCGCTTGGCGTATTCCCGATCCATGTGCAGCGGGTAAAAATCGCCCGAAACGCCGGCAAACCGCACAATATCCGCTTCTGTAATCGTCCGTCCGCGCGAACGGTGGCGCTCGCCAAGCGCATACTGTTCAAACGGACGGTCAAATCGCACGCCTTCCCCTCCTCTTGATTGGTCCAAAAAAGAGTAAAATGAAATTCCACCCCCTTCCGGTCTGACAGCTATATTTTTTCTAATATTCAGAATATTTACTGTGTAGATTTTCCTTTGCGCATCCCTCCCCGCTAGCCGTCTGTCATTAACATATGAACGGAGTGAAGCGGATAGAACTGCTCCTCCACGCTTCATGTTTCCGAAAACAAAAGGATGCCCGACCGGCACCCTTTGTCATTCCTTATTCTTTTACAGAACCGGACGTGAGCCCGGAGACGATGCGGCGCTGGAACAACAGCACCATGATCACAAGCGGGATCGTCACCACGACTGTCGCCGCGGAAATTTCGCCCCACGGGATCGTATACTGGCCTTGGAACATGGCAATGCCGACCGGAACGGTTTTGTATGTTTCCGCTGTGTTGATCGTCAAGGCAAATAAAAATTCGTTCCATGCGGCGATAAACACAAGAATGGATGTCGTAAACACCCCCGGCACAGCGAGCGGCAAAATGATTTTAAAATACGTCTGCATCGGCGTCGCCCCGTCCATTTTCGCCGCTTCTTCCAAATCAAACGGAATCTTGCGGAAAAAGGTGACGAGCAGCCAGATCGAGAGCGGCAGCGCAAACGTCGTATACGGAATGATCAATCCTAGGTAGCTGTTCGTCAACCCAAACTTTTTCACAAACATGTAAATCGGAGAGAGGGTGGCAATTTGCGGAAACATCGATACAGCCAACACCAAGCCGAGAATGACCGTCTTTCCTTTAAATTCCAGTCGCGCAATCGCATAGGCCGCAAACGCGGCGACGAATACCGTATACACCGTCGTTACAGTCGCGACGACCGTGCTGTTCCACAAATAGCGCAAAAACGGATAATTCACAAATACGGATATATAGGACTTCAACGTCGGATGGCTCGTCAACCAATTGAACGCTTTGTCGCCAAACAATTCGCTGAGCGGCTTAACGGAACTGAGCAAAACCCATAAAAACGGAAACATCACAAAGAAAACAAACAGAGCTAAAAACACGTAAAAGAGCGGACCCGCTTTTTTCGTCATGATCCCACCTCGCTTATCGTTTCACACTCGCGCTGTCAGACAGCAAATCCTTTCCAAGCCACTTAATATAAATCATCGAAATGATGGCTACGCAGAGAAATACAACGACCGCCAGCGCCGATCCCGCGCCGAAATTCGTCTGCGAGAACATGACTTTATACGCTAAAATCGAAATCGTCTCCGTCGAGTTCGCCGGCCCTCCGCCGGTTAAGACGTAAATCAGGTCGAACACGCGGAACGCATCGAGCGTGCGGAACAACAACGCGACTAAAATGCTTGATTTTAACAGAGGCAGCGTGATTTGGGTGAATTGCTGCCATTTGGTGGCCCCGTCGATCGAGGCGGCTTCATATAGTGAATGAGGAATTGTTTGCAAGCCAGCCAGCAACAAGAGCGCCATATAGGGGGTTGTCTTCCATACATCGGCAAAAATGACCGCAAACATCGCCCCCGCTTCCGTCGTCAACAAATCCCCCATCCGATCGACCAAACCGATCGTTTCAAAATAGTGGGCGACAATGCCGTTTTGTCCATCGTATAAAAATTTCCACATCAGAGCGGATACGGCGGTCGGAATCGCCCACGGAATCAAAATCGTCGCCCGCACCAACCCTCGGCCAAAAAAGGCCTTATTGATGAGCAACGCAATTCCGAGCCCTAACACCAGCTCAATGGCGACCGACACGACCGTAAAGAACGTCGTATTCCATAACGCTTTCCATAAGCGCATGTCGCTGAAGCTGTCCTTATAATGCTTGAGGCCGACAAAGTTCGGCTCGATCACAACCCCTTCGAGCCCTTCGGCCAAGCCGACGACTTTATCCGCCTGCTGCAGTTCGCCCGCTTTTTTCATCTCCTTCAGCGCCCGGACGACATCATGAACCGTGTCGGTCAGCCGCTCGGCCGTCTGTTTGTCCAGCTCGGCGATCTTCAGCTCATCGCTTGGCGTCTCGAAATTGTCGAGCACTTCGTTCACTTTGTCATATTGCCTTGCCACTTGATCATTCGAACGGATCGCCGCGTCCAGTTTCGCAAGCTTTTGTTCGATTTGCGCCAACGTTTGTTTCGTTTGTCCATCCGCCGCCGCCATTTCCTGCTTAAGAGCGCTTTTGAGGAACGGATAGTTTTGCAGATATCCTTCCAGATCGAGGCTGTAACTCCAGTGAATCGACGATTTGGTCGGGTCGTTGAGCCGATAGTCGAACAAGCTGTAATAAAAGGACTGAATGACAGGCCAAATGGCAATCGCTAAAATGAGCAGCATGGCCGGCGCGACAAGCGAATAGCCTAGTAGGCGCTCCATTCGCTTTTCATTCCTCATCGCTGTTCTCTCCCTTCTGCTTGGAAAAGGATATTAGCCTTCAGCACCGGGCAGATGACGGCCTGAAGGCTAATGAACCGAAAGTGGTCAAGCAACGTGTTTGGCTGATGGGGGATTGGCCGGCGTTGGCCGGATTCAGATCGGCCACAAGCGCCGGCCCAGTCATTCGCCTTACTTATTCAAGGCTGCTTTCATTTCTTTTTCCATATTGGCCACGGCTTGTTCGACCGTCAGCTCCCCGGCCAGCGCTTTGGATACGTTGATTTGGATGATTTCGGAAATTTCTGGATAGTTCGGGACGACCGGGCGAGGCACAGCGGCGTTCAACGCATTGACAAATCCTTCTTCCGCAAAGAACGGATTGGCTTTTAAGACATCTGGATCTTTAAACAATTCCGGAAGCGTCGGCGCTAAGCCGCCATAAATCGCAGAAATTTTTTGCCCCTCCGGCCCTGTCATAAATTTGACAAATTCCCATGCTTCTTTCGGATGTTTCGAATATTTGTTGATCGCGGTCATCCAGCCGCCCAGCGCGGCAGCCGAACCTTTGTCTCCGGCCGGAAGCGGAGCCACGCCGACTTTGCCGACGATTTTCGATTGTTCTTTGTCGTTCGCTAACGCGTATTGATAAGGCCAGTTGCGGATAAACGGCGATTGCCCTTCAATGAACGCGGTATGCGATTCTGGTTCCGTGAAGGTGGTGATGTTGCTCGGCACCACATCGGACTTGACGATTTCCACCATTTTCTTCAGCCCTTTGATCGTTTCTGGGCTGTTGATCACGACATTCCCGTTTTGATCGACGATTTGCCCGCCATAAGAGGCGATAAATTCAACCGCGTTGCACACCAATCCTTCATATTGTTTGGCCTGCATCAAATAGCCGAATTTCGTGCCGCCTTTTCCTTTCAGTTCTTTGGCCTCTTTTAAGAGTTCATCCCATGTTTTCGGCACTTTGTCCTTTGGCACCAGGTCGGTGCGATAGAACAGCATGCCGGCATCAATGAATTTCGGCATCGCCCATTGCTTGCCATTGAAGTTGCCGGCCGCAAGCGCCCCTTGGTTGTATTTGCTGAGGTCAATGCCGTCTTTCTCAATAAAACGGTCGAGCGGCAGCGTATAACCCGCTTGTGCAAACTCCGCCGGCCAAATGACGTCAAGATCCATGACATCGATTTCCGATGACTGCGCATTTAACATCGTGACATACGCATCATGCTGCTTCCCAGTGTCAGCCGGCATTTCACGAAATTCGACATCGATGTTCGGGTGCGTTTTCTCGAACGCTTCGATGATTTTTTCGGTCGCTTTCGTGGAATCTTGGCCACGGGCATAGACAATTTTCACTTTTTCAGATTGGCTCGTTTTCCCTTCTTCTTTTTTGCTGTCTTGACCCGTCTGGCTCTCGCTTTGGCCGCCGGAGCATGCCGCGAGCCCCATCGTAAGCGCTAACAAAACAGCCGATGTTTTGAACGTCTTTTTCACCGTCATTCTCCCCCTTTAAATTTTGGATTTGTCAAACACCGCATGGCATCGCGTATAGTGGTTGCTTCGACTGCCCGAATCACCTCCTGAACATGACATCCATTGACGTTTGATTTGGCATCCCCCACTGCTTGTCTATACACATTTTTGTAATCGATTACATACAAAAACGACCAACACCCTCATGTCCGCTTCTTTCTTGCTTTCCTCTCGAAGCTGAAAACGTGCAGTGTTCCCACGCTTCCCTGTTCAACCAAAGCAACCTGTCTAGGCCGTCGGTCACCCTGCCCGCTTTGCCAGCTTCTTTTTGCACCCTGGTTATGTAATCGATTACAAAACCATCTTACATTGCCGAAAAATCGTTCGTCAAGTCCCTAAATGCTTTTTTTGCTTTATAAACAAAGAACCCCAAGCAAACTCGCTTGGGATGTTCCTTCACACTTCCACCGTCTTCCCTTCCTCGACGATATGATAAAGCAAATGCGCCAGGTGGTGGATCGGTCCGTATTCTTCCTCATCGTCTTCCGTCATTTCCTCTTCTTCCGCGAATTCAAGGTCGTTCAAATACAGCGCCATAAATTCGTAAAAGTCTTTCAGCTCAAAGCTGTAGCACGCGCTCGGGTCTTCGTTGTCTTCTTCATATTGAAGCATTAAATACGATACCTTGCCTTCGTTGTCCTCAGCGTCGAAAAAGACGAAATAGCCGATATTGGTGTCGAGGTCAAACAGATGCCGCGTCCCGCCTTCGGTCGCCTTATCAAAATCCTCTTGGCTCAATTTGCCGACGTTCATCGCTTCGACGTCGTCTTCGCGGTGAAACTGAACCGTAAATGTTTTCATCGTGATGTCCTCCTTAGAAAATACTTAATGAATACGTTTTTGACAGCCGCTCGAGCAACTTGATCCCAGTCAGGCTGTTTCCTTTGTCGTCAAGCGCCGGACCAAAAATGCCAATGCCGCACCGGCCCGGGACGGCGGCGAGAATGCCGCCTGAGACGCCGCTTTTCGCCGGGATGCCGATTTTAATCGCAAATTCCCCGGATGCGTTGTACATGCCGCACGTGACCATAAATGTTTTGCAAATGCGGGCGACATCAAGCGGCATGAGCGGCTCACCCGAATGCGGGTCGCGCCCGTCGAGCGCGAACACCAAGCCGATGCGCGCCAGGTCGATGCACGTCATTTCGATGGCGCACTGTTTCGTGTACAATTCCATCAGCTCTTCGACATCTTCGTCAATGATACGATGCTGCTTGAGAAAATAGCAAAGCGAACGATTTAAAAACGCTGTTTCAAATTCGGAGCGGGCCACTTCGTCGGAGTACGAAATGCGTTCGTTGCCAGCGAGACGGTGGACGAACGCTAACAGCCGTTCCAGCCGTTCGGACACCGAGCCGCCTTGAATCATCGACGTGACGACAAGAGCGCCGGCGTTAATCATCGGATTCAGCGGCTTGGCAGGCTTTTCCTCTAATTTGGCAATGGAATGAAACGGATAATCCGTCGGCTCCATGCCGACTTTATGGAACACTTCATCTTCTCCGTGATCCATCAACACAAGGGCCAGGGCAAGAATTTTGGAAATGCTTTGCAGCGTCACTTTCACCGTCACATCCCCGGCGCTTGCCACCTTGCCGTCCGGGGTGTAAACGGCAACTGACAGTTCATTTGGATCGGCCTTGCCCAAGGCGGGAATTAATCGGCTACTTTTCCATAGCGGGCGTACTGTTTCGCTTCTTCGACAAAGCGAACCAATTGTTCTTGACTGTACACAGGCATCACCGATCGTTAGTATCGCCTGTTTTTTCCGTTTCTATGCCCAAATGTGGCAAACAACCACCTCTTACCCCCCGCGAAATGGATCCGTCCCAGCAAACGAACAAGGGGAGCATGCGGTTTGAACAGCAGCCGTTTTTCTTATTCTTCTTCGGCAAATACGTTTTTTAATTCGATCGCAAATCCGGGAAACAGACGGACAGGAATCGTATCATCGCGGACATACATCCCTTGATGGCGGAATCTTCCTTCTTCGAGCACATAGACATCAATCGTCTCATTCATCGGATCGACAATCCAATATTCTTTCACCCCTGCCCGCTCGTAACGGTGAAATTTGACGATTTTGTCCTTGTGCACCGTCGATTTTGAAATAATCTCCACAACGAGATCCGGCACGCCGACAATTCGTTTTTCACGAATTTTGCTTTTGTCGCAGACAACGACGAGATCCGGCTCAACCCATTCGCGAATTTGTTCCGGATCATCCCGATCCGCCAAACAAACGTCGATCGGAGCGCCAAATACGGTGCATGTTTTCCCACGCAAATAGGCCGCAAATTCCACCAGCAATTCACGCTGCACGGCCTGATGCTTCGGCGTTGGAACGGGAAACATGTTGAAGACTTGGCCGTCAATGACCTCATAGCGTACATCTTCGTCAAGCATCATATATTGCGCATAAGTGAACGGCTGCCCTTTTTCCGGCGCTGGCATGAAAACGGCCTCCTTTCCTCTTTTCTTTTTACTATACTTGAATACCACCTGGCAACCTAGCGTTTTCTTTTTCTCAACAACCCGTTGCAGACAAAGGAGAACCGTTTCAAGTATAATAAAAAAAGAGGTGAGGAGCGTGCAAGAAGCCATCAACATGTCCCCATCCCCGTCATGGGAACATCAAATCGTTTGCGCCAATCTTGTTTCCTTGATCAAAGGAAAAAGCCCATGTCAACCGATTTCCAATTTGTCCGTGAAACTCGAGAAGAACGGAAACGTGATGAACGAGTTGATCCAGCCGGATGTCGCTGTCTATTGCGAACGGCCGGAAAAAAATCATCGGCGGCTATAAGGGGCGGCCGCTCATCGTCATCGAAGTGGTCAGCCCGTCAACCTACAAAATCGATGTGACGCTGAAAAAAGATTTGTACTGCGCCTACGGAGTGGAAGAATACTGGATCGTTGACCCATACAACAAAACGATCCGTCAGTGCACACTCGAACATGATCGATACGCCGAGACGATCATCGCCTGCGGAGAAACGTTCGATTCTGTGATCGGAACGATGGACACTGCGCTCGTGTTTCAAGGTGTTTAACCGCCTGTTGATCGCCGGCGACGCCCTCTCCGCCGAAGCCGGGCGACTTTATGGGCGGAATTCGGCGGCACACCTGATATGGGCGAAGCCATGCACTCTGTCCGAAAATTGCTTGAATTTGATATCGAGACGGTCATCTGTTACCACGGTGAAGCATGCCGCGGCGATATTCGCGAACAATTGGAGCGAATGGTTTCATGAAAAATTAGCCATTGATCTTATCCCGTTTTTCTTGTATAATGAAGTATGTCTGACAAACCATTTCGGGATGTAGCTCAGCTTGGTAGAGCACACGCATGGGGTGCGTGGGGTCGCAGGTTCAAATCCTGTCATCCCGATCGAAGGAAACCAGCCGAAAAAACGTTCGGCTGGTTTTTTTGTTCTCTCACGCGTTTCCTCCTCGTGACGCCGTTTTTCCCTATGAAATCAATCCGATCTGCCCTCCTGCCCAAGCGATACGGTCAACAGCCATATCAACGTCTTCTGCCGTCATGGCGGCGGTGACGGAAAAGCGAATGCGCGCCGTTCCCTCAGGGACGGTCGGCGGCCGGATGGCGATTGCGGCAAGGCCCGCTTCCTGCAGCAACTCGCTCATCGCCACAGCCTGGTCGTTCGGGCCGACGATCACCGGAACGATCGGCGTCTCGCTGCCGCCTGTGTCAAACCCAAGCTGTTTCAGTTTCGTGCGGAACCGTTCGCTTAGGGCGTGCAGCCGCTCGCGCCGCTCCGGCTCGGATTGAACGATATGAATAGCTGCTTCATTGGCGGCGAGAACCGCCGGCGGCAAGGCGGTCGTAAAAATGAAGCTACGGGCGCTGTTGATCAAATACTCAATCAGCCACGGCTCTCCTGTTACATACGCGCCGAAGCTGCCGAGCGCTTTGCTGAAGGTGCCGATGGCGATCACATCCTCTTCCTTCTCAAGCCCGAAATGGTGAAGCAGCCCTTCGCCGTTCGGTCCGAACACACCGCCGCTGTGCGCTTCGTCGACGATCAACACAGCGCGGTAGCGCCGCTTCAACTCGACCAGCTCCTCGAGCGGCGCCAAATCGCCGTCCATGCTGAAGACGGCATCGGTGACGATCCATTTCCGCTTATCGGGCGGAGATTGCTTCAACAATGACTCCAGCTGATTCATGTCGTTATGACGATAGCGGAAACAGGCGGCTTTGCTCAAGCGGATGCCATCAATTAAACTCGCATGGTTCAACTTATCGCTAAAGACAAGATCATCTCGGCCAATTAACGCTGTCAACACGCCGATGTTGGCCGTATAGCCGCTGTTGAAAATAAGCGTAGCCTCTGCTTTTTTCCACTGTTTCAACGCGGCTTCCGCCCGTTCGTAAAGCGGATGGTTGCCGACGATGAGCCGCGATGCGCCCGCTCCAGCCCCGTAGGTTCGCATCGCCTCACAGCCCGCCTCAATCAGCCGCCTATCATCCGCTAACCCTAAATAATTATTGGACGCTAAATTCAACATCGGCTTTCCGTCCAACATGACCGAAGCGCCTGACGCCTCTGCCCGGCGCAGCTGGCGCTTTTGCGCTTTTTGTTCCCATTCATGCAACTGGGCGGTCAGTTCCGTTTTCATCTCCATCCTCCTTATATGTAAACTATTTATAAAAAATAGTTTACATTAAAACATGCGAATCGGCTAGGAAAAGATGATCGGTTTTGTTAATTGATTATTTAGCACATTGTTTTGGAAATTATTCTTTCCGATCTCAGCCACATGCATAGTTCAATCGCAAACATGTCATACTATGCGTGTTATCGGCAAATAAGGAGGTGTTTCAGATGGATGTCCGTCGGGCGCAAGAAATCGCGTCGTCGCCGGTGATGGCAAACGTCACGTACAACGGCCAGCGCATTTACATTGAGCATGTCGACCAACAAAAAGGCGTAGCCACGATCCATCCGCTTGACAACCCGAATCAAAAGCAAAGCGTGCCGGTCGCCAGCTTACAAGAGCATGCTTAACCGCAAAAAAGCGAGAGAAAGGAATCGCCCTTTCTCCCGCTTTTTGATTTTAGTCGGCCGTCAGCTCTTCCCGCTCTTTGTAGGCCTCTTGCACCGTTTGCTCCTTCATCACTGGCCGGCCTGCCGTCCGAGTGTCAGCGGCGCGGGCAAGTTTCTCGCCGCGCTTGTTGTTCGCTTTCCTTTCCATTCCATTCCCTCCTTCGCCTCTAGCATGCCCCAAATCATAGGAGGTTACGTATCGCGGAACGAACAACCGCGCATTGCCCGGTCCGACGGCTGATTTATCCTCTTTCCAACAGCTCGATCCGGTTGCGGAACGGATCGCGAAATGAAAAGCGCTTCACGCCTGGGATCGGTTTTTCGTCTTGCGTCGCGACGCCGCGTTCTTCCAAATAACGGCGCGCTTCTTCCACATCTTCCACTTCGAAGGCTGGGTGGCTTTTGCTGTTGTAGCCGTCGCGGTTTTCTGCTCCTATATGAAGCTGAATATCGCCGACTTTGTACCAAAGTCCACCGTTTCCTTTCAGCGATTCCGGCTTTTCGATTTCTTGAAAACCAAGCACACCGGTGTAAAAGGCGCGCGCTTCGTCTTCCGCGCCGAACGGAATGCAAATTTGCACATGGTCAAGCCGTTTGACACGAATCATCGTTTCTCTCCTCCCTGTTCGAATGCTGGTTTTATGCGACAGATAAACGAAACAGCGGCGACCGCCCAAATCAATAGCACCGCTTCAACCGCCCAAACGTTCGTGACCACTTTCGCCTGGTAAAGCGCTGGCAGGACATCCATCGCCGCATGGATGAGGATGGCGTAGACGACATAGCGGAACTGACGCTTGCGCACGCCAAGCAAAACGACGAGCGACAGCGCCGTGTGCACCGCCAAGGCAAACAGCCGCTCCAAGCCCCCTAACACGTACATCGCAAACGGCGTGTGCAGCACTTGCTTCTTGATCAGCTCCGCCTGGCCGACCGGAAGCGACGGGGCGATCGTTTTGTCGAACGCTCCGGATTGAATGAGAATGGAAAGCACCATGACGTTGACGGCGCCCAACACCCCGAGCAACACCGCTTCCGCCCCGCCGTGCCCAAGCCCGAACGACAAGCCATCGCCGTATTCCCGGTGTCGCTTTAGCAGCCAGCGGAACCCGACATAGCGGCCGATTTCTTCAAACACGCCAGCAGCGAGCGCGGCGTACAACACAAAGAGCCAGACGCTGTCCGTTCCCTTCAGCGCCGGGCGTCCCGGTTCAAGCACGGCAATGTGGAGCGCCTTTTCCAACACTTGCGAGAACACGAGAAAGATCAGCGCCCCGACGCCGAACGCCTTCCACGAAAGCCATCCTTTTTTCCTTCCGTACCATACGAGTCCAATCGGAACGAACAACGACATGCACAACTGCGCCACCTAGCCCGCCGCGCCCATGTAAAGTCCCCCTTCCGCCTATTTAGGATCGTTTGCGCTGTTCTTTTCGAAAATAAAGAAACGATTGGACGATCAAATACAAATTGCCGAAAACGATGACGAGCATCAAGAGAACAAATTGTATGTCTCCGCGCGAGAACGCGGTCAACATCAACAACATTCCCATGACGATGAACACCTTGCCGCCGAGGCGGTGCGTTTTGTTCCAAACGGTTTCGCTTTCCAACGTCCACGGCGTGCGGATGCCGATAAAATAATTCGGTTTGATTTTCGGCATGTAGTTTCCAAGCACAATCAACAGCGCTCCGACGCCAAGCGGCACGAGCCGTCCAATATCGACCGAAACCCCGAGATTGTACGCCAATGTTGCGATATGCAGGAGCAAGAAAAAGCAGGCGAGCGCCGCGTTGACAATGCGATAGCTTTTTTGAAAACGGCCGTAACTTTCTTTTTTCGGGTCAAACTTCGGCAACACTCCCATCAACATGATGAGAAATGTCATCAATAAGGGCGGAAGAAACGCGCCCAACCATTTGTTGCTGAAGCCGTCGGCTTCACCCGATGCGTTCCAGTGAATGGCCACTTGATCCGGCAAATAAGGAATGGCAGCCAGACTGATGACATAGGCGAAAACCGTAAGCACGATCGCAAGCCGATTACTCTTCACCGTGTTTCTCCCCCTTTTCGACAAAATCGCAAAACCAGCGAAGCAAATCTTGAAACACCGTCGTGTTCAGAGAGTAGTAGATATGCTGCCCTTCACGCCGGTCTTGCACCAAATCAGCCTGCTTGAGAATTTTCAAATGATGCGATACACTCGGCTTTTGCATATCGAAATGCGAGGCGATTTCCCCTGCCGTCAACTCCCCATTCCGCAACAAGGATAAAATTTTCCGCCGCGTCGGATCGGCGATCGCTTTAAACACTTCGTTGAATGACAATAGCGATCCCACCTTGCAAACGAGTTTTCGTTGGATAAACCGCTAAAGGAAGGGGCATCTTTCGTTTATCACGGCTTCGTATGCGGCGCATGCAACCGATTTTTCATGCCGGTCTATAGTTAGATATTTAGGAAATTATCTAAATACAGACAAAAACATTCGATATTTAGACATCTTTCTAATTAAAGAATATTCCATTTCCATTGGATTGTCAATGTATGTTCCGACTTTTCACATTTCACATGCGGTGGCCGACCGCTGCCCCTCGATGAAAGAGAAACAGCCAAGCGCAGCCCCCTCCACCACTGGCGGAGGGGGGATTTCCCATTAGCTTCCATTAAAACCCCGTCGGCCAAGCGGCGAGCAAGCGCTCGCTTTTTTCACCATCAATTCGTCTGTTAATTGCCGCAAATTCTCCACCGTGATCCCCCTTTTCCAGAAAAGGCGGGGCGGCCCGCTCCAAAACCCCGCCGCGATATTATTCCCTCGGAAGCAGCTTTCGCAATACTTTGCCTGACGGCGTCGCCGGCAGTTCATCGATGAACTCGATATAGCGCGGATATTTGAACGCCTCCATAAGCGCTTTCGCCCATTCGATCAAGTCAGACGGCGCCACCTTTCCTTTTTCCACCCCTTTTTCCCGCAAATAGCGGGCAAAACGGCGGACGTGGTCAAGCAAAGTTCCCCATGTCATCACCTTGTTATAGAAGATGTACGCAGTCCTGTCCGCCTCCTGCTCGCCGCGATGGTGCAAATAGCCATAGAGCGGCTGTTCGCCGAGCCCATAGCGAAGCTCCTGCGCCAGCCCGCTCGGCCAATACGGGCGTGTTTTGTTCATCCGTTTCACCATCCCTTAGTGACATACTCCCACCACCTACGCTTCGCTTAGAGGTGGGGGCTTCTCGGGTAATCCCATCTCATGATGGGAAGTTGACCGAGCGATCCCCGTGTGCCCCACGGTTCGAGGACAAATTAGACGATCGCCAATCGTTTCATGCCCTCATGTTTGATATTGATGGCCGCATTGACGTCCCTGTCTCTCTCGAATCCACATTCACAGCGGAATGTACGCTCAGAAAGCGATAGAGACTCCTTGACTCGACCGCAACACGTTTATGCCAACGATTCGAGCCTTCCTTTTTACGAGACAATTTACGCTGTTCTTTCGCTAATGTTTCCAATGCTTTGCGATAGAATCGAGGATAATTGGCTCTCTTACCCTCGCTATCGACATACAGCGTACTCATGGAAAAATCCAGCCCCACAACCGTTTGTACTTTTTTTGGGGCAGGTTGATGTTCGTACTCTGTGAGAATAGAAATATAGTATTTTCCTGTTTTGGTTTTCGTGATCGTACAAGCCTTGATGATATGGTGGGCAGGAATCTCCCGGTGTTGCTTGAGCTTGATCCATTTCAGTTTGGGCAGCTTGATATAGCCATCTGAAAGCTTGATGTTGCCATTTACCATATTTGTGGTGTACGACTGTTTCGCCTTGCGGTTTTTGAACTTTGGAAATCCAGCGCGGCCAGAAAAGAAGTGTTGAAATGCTTTCTGCAAATTTAGTTGAGCATTTGCCAGCGCAAGGCTGTCCACTTCTTTTAGCCAAGGAAACTCCTTTTTGTACTTGGCAGGGGTCGGAAATGTTTGTTGTTTCAAGGATTCTGATCGTCCTTGAACTTTTCAAACATTTGTATGCGCTCTTCAAGCATTTTGTTATACACAAAACGGACACAACCGAAGGTTTTGGCGAGCAATTCTTCTTGTTCTTTTGATGGGTATAGACGGAACTGATAGGCTTTGTTTGCCATATCGACACCACATCACTTCATACCTTGATTTTTGATATATTTTTTGATTACTTCAATGGGCGCACCACCCGTTGTAAGCAGGCAAAAGCTTCTTGACCAAAAATATTCTTTCCACAGTTTTCTTTTCACTTGCGGAAAATGCTTTTTGATCAGTCGAGAACTTGCACTTTTATAGGCATTGATGAACTTGGATAATTCACTATTTGGATGTGCTTTGAACAAAATATGCACATGGTCCATATCGTGATTCCATTCGACCAAGGAAATATTGTAATTTTTACCCAATCTCACAAACATATCTTTTGCATAGATCATCAATCACTTGTCTGCGATATTTTACAACCAGCACAAGATGATAATACAATAGGAACACTGAATGGTTATTATTGTCTAATTTCATTGATACAACAGCCTTTCATTTTTCATCATAACACACAAAAAAGAGACCATTTTAGGCTATACCTAACCGAAATTCATCTCCCACTTTCACTTCGTTTAGAAGTGGGAGACTTCTTTCAGAAAGATGTTAAAAATACTGAACGATTAGTATGTCCCCTTTTAGAAAACGCTTTCAAACACTTGTTCACGTCTCCTGCTTCATCCATATGCATATCATTTCGCCGTCATTCGTCAATTTCCTTTCTCGAACAGCCCAACTATTTTCTCCGACGCGGCAAACGGCCGCCCCCTTCCACGTTGGAGAAGGAGCGGCCGTTCGGAAAAGGAGGAAGCCTGAAGCAGCGCACGCGGCTTGATGGCGGTCATTGATGCGCTGCCGCCGGACGGTGCGGACGATGCGTTTTATCCGTCCACCAGTGACGGAGATATGGCAACACCCACCGGTCCAAACCGTAGCGTCCCGCATTGGCCCCGGCGACGAGGAGAAAGACGGTAAGAAGCACCATTTGCGGGTTCGTGCTCGTCGTGCCTGAGAACATGAAGGCGAAGTTCATCACAGCTCCCATGAGGGCGGCAAACGTCGTAAACAATCCGAGAATAAGCGCGATCCCGACAAGAAATTCACCCCATGGCACGAGAACGTTGAACAATCCGACATTCGGCAGCGCCACGTGTTCGATAAAACCTGCCCACCAGCTTTGCACGGCCGGGTGTTCGCCCGCGGCTTTCGCCAACGCTCCTTTTAAAAATCCGGTGGCGTCAAACCCTTGCGTGATTTTTCCCCATCCCGCCATCATCCATTCATACCCTAAATACAACCTTAGCACTACCATCAACGCCGATGCCGTGACATGTTCGCGCAGCCATTTGACAACCATCGTGTTTCTCCCCTTTCGTTTTTCAAATGGTTCTTTACACTTTTACCTTAATCCGTTTTTGGCTCAATGAAATGAATTTGTTCATTATTTCACAATACAGTCAAAAAGTTATGGCTAAATCATGACGAATATGACTTTTCCTTAAACGTTGACATAAGAGCGTCTTTGAGGCGTGCACCCAGATCGCACGTCAATGTTTGGACAGCGAACAGCGTTGACAAAACGGCGATCAACACAGCACCAGGCCGGCCGAAACGCCCGCCTTTTCTCAAATCAAGCATTCCGTGTAGATAGACAACAATCGAAACAGGTGCCCCGCCTCTTTCGGGACACCCTCATGTTCATGTACTGACGTGATCGGTCACATCGCCCGCTGCCGGTGAGGGAACAACAGGCTAAACAGCACCCCGGCCGCCAGCGCAATGGCAAATGTCGTAAACCGCGAGCTAACGATGGCCTCAAGCGGAGAGGAAATCCAAATGACCGTGCTGACAAAACCGGCCACAATCGTCGCGATGACGCCAATGCCGGAATACCGTTTCCAGAAAAAGGAGAGTAAAATCGCCGGTGACAACGTGCAGCCGATTCCCGCCCACGCCCAGCTGACAATAAAATACACAAGCGACTCGGATGTCATCGCCAGCACTAAACCGAGCAGCCCGGCAACGACCACCACCGCCCGAGAAAGCGCGACAAGCCGTTTTTCCGACAGGCGGAGGCGTAGCGAGCGGCGGACAATGTCTTCGCTAATGGCGCTCGTGATCACGAGCAGCTGCGAATCGGCCGTTGTCACGATTGCGGCCAAAATGCCGGACAAAAGCACTCCCGCGAGCCACGGCGGCAGCAAGTCGAGCGCCATGTGCGGCAACACCGTTTCAACATCGGCAAATGAGCGCCCTTGGTAAAGGGCGATCGCCGCCAGACCAATCAAAAACGCTCCGCCATAGGCCAACAGCGTCCAAACGATGGCGACCGTCTTCGCCGTTTTCGCCTCACGGGCGTCTTTTAGAGCCATAAAGCGGACGCTTAGCTGCGGCTGGCCGCCTAGATAGCCGAAAAACCAGGCAAAATTGTTAAACAACAATAGCCCAAGCGCCACACCGGTCACTCCCCCCGTCCATGAGTCGAGCCCTGGTTTCGCGTGATGGAGCGCTTCACTGATCGACAACCCGCCGCTATAAATTTCCACGAGCGCCACAATGGGCAAAATGACGAGCGTGGCCAACATGAGCACACTTTGAATCATATCCGTCCAGACGACGCTGACAAATCCGCCGGTGTACGACAAAAGGATGACAATCACCGCGCTGATGACCATGCCAAGCTTCGGATCGATATGAAACACGGCAAACAACGTCTTGCCCGCTCCCGCAATTTGCGCGCTGAAGTAAAACATCATAAAGCTAAAAATAAGGACGGTCGAAAGCCATAAAATCGTTTGCCCGTGGGCGCCGAACCGCTTGGCTAAATAGCCGGGCAAGGTCAGCGCTCCATGTCGCTCCGCTTCTTGGCGGAAACGGTCCGCCAAAAAGAGCCAGGCGCACACAATGCCGATGACAATGCCGACGGCCACCCAAATGGCAGAAAGGCCGCTTGCAAACACAAAACCCGTGTAGCCAAGCAACAGCCATGCCGATTCGCCTGTCGCCCGCTCGGAAAACGCGAGCGCCCAACCGGGGAGTTTTTTTCCGCCAAGCAAAAAGTCGGAGTGGCTCATCTCCTTTTTTCCATACCAATAGCCAAGCACCGCCATCACAAAACAATACAGCACGAGTTCCGCCAAGATGATGCCATTCATCGCTGTTTCCTCCCTGTTTGTGTGGTTTTGCGCAGGCGCACACTTGATGCCAGTACGTCCCTATCTTTTTTGCTCCGCCATCCCACCCCCTTTTCATAAAAATGGCACTATCATCAGGCTGCGACGATAGTGCCGGTGACAACGAAGTTTGTTGCTCTTCACCATGGAACCTTCTTTTACTCTTTACATATGTGTCAACCTATCCTGTTATTCCAATATGAGGCGCGTCCTACATCGGAACGTTTCGCTCTCGTCCGGACAGCATCCACATGTAAAGCTCCCTAAGTTGCGAGGCGGCGGGAATTATAATAAAGTGGAGATGAATCCAAAAAAGGAGTGAACAAGATGAACCGTTGGGAGAAGGAATTGGACAAATACGCCGAACTGGCGGTGAAAGTCGGAGTGAACATTCAGCCCGGGCAGACGCTGTTCGTCAACGCCCCGCTCGAAGCGGCGCCGCTCGTCCGCAAAATCGCCAAAACCGCGTATGAAACTGGGGCGAAGCACGTGTATGTCGAGTGGAACGACGAGGCGCTTACATACATCAAATTTCACCACGCCCCCGAGGAAGCGTTTTCCGAATATCCGATGTGGCGGGCGAGAGCGATGGAAGAACTCGCCGAACAAGGCGCTGCCTTTTTATCCATCTACGCCCCGAACCCGGACTTGTTAAAAGACGTCGATCCAAAGCGGATCGCGACCGCCAATAAAACAGCGGCGCAAGCGCTCGCCAACTACCGGAGCGCCATTATGGCCGATCGGAACTGCTGGTCGCTCATTTCCGTCCCCACGCCAGCGTGGGCGCAAAAAGTATTTGGCGATCTGCGCGATGAAGAAGCCATCGACAAACTATGGGAAGCGATTTTCCGCATCACCCGCATCGATCATGACGATCCGATCGCTGCCTGGCGCGAACATAACGACCGGCTCGCCCGCATCGTCGATTACTTAAACAACAAGCAATACAAACAGCTCGTTTACGAAGCACCCGGCACCAATCTCACAGTCGAGCTCGTCGATGGGCACGTCTGGCACGGCGGCGCAGCGACGAGCCAAAGCGGCGTGCGCTTCAATCCGAACATTCCAACCGAGGAAGTATTTACGATGCCGCATAAAGATGGCGTCAACGGCACGGTGCGCAACACGAAGCCGCTCAATTACAACGGCAACGTGATCGATGGGTTTACGCTCACGTTCAAAGACGGGCAAGTCGTCGACTTCAGCGCCGAACAAGGATATGAGACGCTTAAGCACTTGCTTGACACCGATGACGGGGCGCGCCGCCTCGGCGAAGTCGCCCTTGTGCCGCACCAATCGCCGGTGTCGCTGTCCAATCTCATTTTTTACAACACGCTGTTTGACGAAAACGCCGCCTGCCATTTGGCGCTCGGCAAGGCGTATCCGACGAACATCGAAAACGGCGCCTCTCTTTCCAAAGAGGAGCTTGACCGCCGCGGCGTCAACGACAGCCTCGTCCACGTCGACTTTATGATCGGCTCGGCCGAACTGAACATCGACGGCGTGACGAAAGACGGGAAGCGCGAGCCGATTTTCCGCAGCGGCAACTGGGCGTTTGAGCTGCAATAACCCTCCATTTCACAGTTGCTCTGGCAAGAAAACAAGGCTGTTGCCAAAAGCGGGGCGAGCCCCTTTTGTCAACAGCCTTTTTCCATCTTTCCCCCGCATCGACCGGGGGATGGCCGTTTTGGCGCAGTTTTCGCTCTTTTTTCGTCAAACGGATCACATACGCAAGCCCTGCGGTGAAAAGTCCGTTTGAGCCCGCCCAACACCAGCAATCAGCCGATGGTTACACGTGAATCGTCGCCGCAGCCGCCTGCGCCAGCTGTTCGCATTGCCGCAAACGGATGCCAAAGAGGACAAGCGGGTCGCGGTATGCTTCTGGATTTTTGCGCATATGTTTGAGCTCTCCTTCCTGGGCGGCGATCTCCAGTTCCAGCTGTTTCAGCGTTTCCTTAAGCTCCGTCAATGGCGCGTGGAAAAATTGGGCAACGTCGCGCTCAAGCGATTTGGCAAACCATTCAAACGGCAGCAGCAACTGCTCGATGACCGCCTCCGCCGCCTCAGCGTAATCTTGCGTCTGGATGAACTGTTTATACTTTTGCGCCAGCATCGCCTTGTTTTGCGCGAAGGCGCCGAGCAGTTTGCCCGCTCCTTTCAACAGCAGCTGGCTTGGCGTTCTCCGCAGGAAAATGTTCACCTTTTCCATTTGCGCTCCGCTTATCAATCGATCTGTGTCGCGCCGCCAATCGGCGAGAATGCGAAACTCGCATTCCAGCTTGAGCCTTTCCTCGCCGAACATGGCGTTAAACCCTTCGCCCATTTCACGCAAAAACGCCTGGCATTCATTGAATTCGTCCTCCGTCGCTGCAATCCACTGTTCCATGGCGCGGCGCAACTTTGGCAACACTTCTTCGTTGAGATAAGCGCGAAGCCGTTCGTTCGCTTTGTCGTTCAGTTCAAGAGGCAAACGGGAAAAATCGCTGTCTTCGCTCACCAGCTCCGCCATGTTGCGCAACAGATCGGGAATCGCCGTCAACAGCTCGCCCCGCATGTCCGCCAAGACGGTGTGGAACGACTTGGCCGCTTTGACCGTTTTCTCCTCTTGCAGGTCGCCAAGCTGATGAATGGCGCCGCTCAGTTTGGCCGCCATTTCTCTTTTCCATACGACCAGCTCCGCCAACCGGCTTTCCGCCTCGGCCCGCTGCCGGAACAAATGAGCGATGAACCGGCCGATCGTCGTTAAAATCGCTTCCTCGCGGCGGATAGGAGACACGCATCGGCGCATCTCCTCCAGCAAGCCGATGAGGGCTTGCTGCTGTTTGCGGCTTGGCGCATGCGGGGAATAGACGATAACACGGGCTTCCGGCACGATCGCACGAACGTGAGCTTCCACTTCCTCCACCATTCGCGCCGTCTCCTCTTCATCCACCATCCCGTCACCCGGAGGAAGCAAAACGTACATCGGCGCATGCGGCGCCCGCTCATGAAGCCGCAGCAACAGCTGCTCATCAGCGCTGGAAAGCGGGTCTTCGCCGTTCAGAAGAAAAAGAACGCTGTCAGCGAGCGAAAGCGATACGAACGCTTCATGGTCGAATGAAGCGCGCCCGCCGAGCGGCCCGATATCCAGCAAGACAATCCCTTGCGGCACGAGTGAAAACGGCGCCGCGCATTCAATGACAGCATCATCAGGAAATCGGCTGGCGCGTCCTCCCGCCGCCTGTTGAAATTCATCAATGCTCGAGAAAACGGTAAACTGATCGTCGCTGATTTTCGCCACTTCCATCTCCCCACCGTTTCTCCATGCCAGCACCGGCGCAGACGGAGCCGCCAACGCCGCCTCGCCGACCAGCGTCCGCAAAAACGCCAACCGTTCATGGCGCGACGCTCCAGCGACCAAAACATAATGCGTCCGCGAATCAGACAACTGCCGCACGACCCAGCGAAAGCGGAAGTGCGAACCCGCCCGCTGCTCTTCCGCCCAATCGGCTATTTCGTCAAACAGCGACACACCCGTTTCCCGAGCCGGCCGTTTCGCATGAACGAGCCGCTTAGCGGCGTCGTTGATCGTCTCTTCTTGAAACGCCTCAGGAAATTTCTCGCTCCACGCCAACAAGGCAGCTGCCGCTTCTGCTGCCTCCGGACCGTCGGCTAAACTCATCCAGCTTTTCACAAGCGGCGGCACCACTTCCACCAACTCTTTTAATCGGTACGGGCCTTTCATCAATCCTGCATAGGCTTCCCCTAAAAGGCTAGGAATTCTCTTCCAGTCATAGTCGCGGCCGATCGCCAACTCCTCATAAAGGCGGTTCCACTCCGCCAGCCACGAAAAATAAAGGTCGCCATCTCGATACCCGTTCCATAGCGCCTGCACGAGCCGCTCAAATTTCACCCGATCGGTTTCATACAGCAGCGCCAGGCAGCGTGAAAATCGCTCAGGCGCCATCGTTCTCGCATGTCCTTGTTCCACATAACCGATCAAGATGTCTACCCAGCGGCGCGCCGATGTCCGCAACGTCTCTCCTAACGCAAGCTCGAGGGCGCTTTCCCAATCACCTTGCTCCTCGAAAAAGGCGCGCGCCCATTCGGTCATATTCGGATAATCCGGATACCGCGACACCCCGCGCTTAATCATATCATCCGCTTTCGCATTTTCCCCCAGCTCACGGTAGAGCGAAAACAGACGCAACATGATTTCCGCCTGCAACGTTTCGCTTTCCGTCTCAATCGAACGGTACAGCTCCTCGGCCAGCTCGAGACGGCCAAGCTCATAGCAGCTGTCGGCGATGTTTTTTTGCGCCCACGGGCGCAAATCATCGCGATGGACTTGTTCCCATTTAAAAATGGCCGCTTCATAATCGCGGCGGTGGAAATACACTTCCCCCTGGGCAAAGCGAATCGACGACAAATCAGCGCCATCCCGATGCGCCGCGAAAAACATCTCGCCAAGCGCGCTGACAACGTCGCGTTCCCCCGCCTCGACAAGCGTCTCATAAAATGTTTTATGAACAAGCTGCTGTTCAAACCCCATGTCGATCACCTGACTCGTATATTTGCCATGCATGTTCATTGTATGGCACGTTTTCGAATTTTATTTCTATCCTATACATTTTAACAAACTTTCGCCGAAAGGAACGTTTCAATTTGTTTTCATTTGCAAAACAAAATTCGATCCAATATGCGATAAGGCCAACCAAAGGAACTTTCAATGGTGGTTGCGGCCGCGAACTGCTTTGTTCTTTAACGTCTACAAATGCTAAAAAGACGAGAAAATAAAAAAGCACATAACCGTTTTGATTGGTTAAGTGCTTTTACATTTGTAAGTAATTTCAGCAATTTCTTCATCTGTCACATAAAACCTGAATCCGTGACAAAACATCTTTACAATAGTCGCAAACCATGGATACGATAAGGGAAAACGACGTTAACGACTTTTCATCAAGTAGGTGAATGTCATGAAAGATTTCCCGATTCGGTTTGTGTTGACAGATGAAGCGATTACTCCAAGTGCTGGGCTTGCTCTCGTGGGCTACTTACTACACCAAACGAATTTATGCCAACGATTCGAGCCTTCCTTTTTACGAGACAATTTACGCTGTTCTTTCGCTAATGTTTCCAATGCTTTGCGATAGAATCGAGGATAATTGGCTCTCTTACCCTCGCTATCGACATACAGCATATTCATGGAAAAGTCAAGCCCAACAACAGTTTGTACTGCTTTTGGTGCAGGTTGATGTTCGTACTCTGTGAGAATAGAAATAATAGTATTTTCCTGTTTTGGTTTTCGTGATCGTACAAGCCTTGATGATATGGTGGGCAGGAATCTCCCGATGTTGCTTGAGCTTGATCCATTTCAGTTTGGGCAGCTTGATATAGCCATCTGAAAGCTTCATGTTGCCATTCACCACATTTGTGGTGTACGACTGTTTCGCCTTGCGGTTTTTGAACTTTGGAAATCCAGCGCGGCCAGAAAAGAAGTGTTGAAACGCTTTCTGCAAATTCAATTGGGCGTTTGCCAGCGCAAGGCTGTCCACTTCTTTTAGCCAAGGAAACTCCTTTTTGTACTTGGCAGGGGTCGGACATGTTTGCTGTTTCAAGGATTCTTGATCGTCCTTGAACTGTTCAAACATTTGTATGCGCTCTTCAAGCATTTTGTTATACACGAAACGGACACAACCGAAGGTTTTGGTGAGCCGTTGTTCTTGTTCTTTTGTTGGGTATAGACGGAACTGATAGGCTTTGTTTGCCATATCGACGCCACATCACTTCATACTTTGATTTTCGATATATTTTTTCTAAAACTGATTATATCATAACACACAAAAAAAGAGACAACTTTAGGCTGTACCTACCCGAAATTCATCTCCCACTTTCACTTCGTTTCGAAGTGGGAGACTTCTTTCGGAAAGATGTTAAAAATTGTAACACTTTCCAAAACTGTCCTTTGTAATATTCTGCATACACAACTTCTTTCGGAGGTTTAAAAAATGTTACTAAAGCAGTTCGTTTCCCAATGTTTCTATATGTCTTAATGTATTCATATAAACCGTCTCGTAGTCTTAATAATTCATCTTTAGTTGTCGACTGTACAAAAATATATCGTGACAAACCTTTTTTTCTCAGCTTCTACTGCAAAATAACAAGGATAAGGATGTTCCTTATCTAGAATATTATCTCTAAAACTTTGATAACATTCTAATTCCCAATCTTTCAAAATTTTTTCTTTTATTCTCCTATTTATTTCGACCTGATCTAGAACAATTCCTGTCTTAGTTAACATAGAACCACCTCCTAAAAAATACTGAATATTACATTCAATACAAATACTAACACTAATCATTTTTTTCTCAATATTTATTATAATTCAAATATAATTAGCATTCTCTTCATAATATTCTAATGGAAATTATCACATTATTTCAGAATCCTTTTTCAAATCATTTCAGGAGGATTCGGAAATCATGCGCAAAATGTTTGCGGATTGTTCCAGATTTTGTACATTCTTTTGGAACGTTTGCACGCTCTTTCAAATGAAGATTTCTACTCTCACATCATAGACGAGAAGGAACAAAATAATGCCTTTGTGATCACAGTGCAAAATTCGTGCAAAATTTTTTCGGATCCTATCGTTTTTTCGAGATTCCCAAAAAATGAAAAACGACCGCGAATGCGGTCATATCAAGGATTTCAGCAATGTTAACCCTGACCAATCGTATGTAAGTGGCGTCCCAGGAGAGACTCGAACTCCCGACCGACGGCTTAGAAGGCCGCTGCTCTATCCTACTGAGCTACTGGGACATAGCAATCACGACACTCTCATTATTTCCGCTGCCCCTTCCTCTACAAGCTTACTCGAAGAAGCCTGATGCGTCGGGGCAACTCATAGTTGTTCCAAAGAAGCTATTGCTCGTTGCTCGATCCTGCCAAGTTGTTGGAGCATCATCAACAGAGCATACTCTACAATATTCACGATAAAATAAAGGAAAGCGGGTGATGGGAATCGAACCCACGACTTCAGCTTGGGAAGCTGAGGTTTTACCATTAAACTACACCCGCATAATCCATATCAGTGAACTTGTCTTAAAAACGATCGCAATAAAAATATAATGGCAAATTGCTTTTTTGTCAATATCTTTTTTAAAGATAATGAAACGCGCTCGAGAGGATTCGAACCCCTAACCTTCTGATCCGTAGTCAGATGCTCTATCCAATTGAGCTACGAGCGCATATTGGGAAGCGGAAGACGGGACTCGAACCCGCGACCCCCACCTTGGCAAGGTGGTGTTCTACCACTGAACTACTTCCGCGTTGTAATGGTGAAGGAAGTTCATTCCTTCAAAACTAGATAACCGTTTCGGGAAGAAGCCGGGGCGAACCGCTCGCCTGCGCTTTTCTTTGTCCAGTTCCAGCGCCTAGCTCTCTTCTGCCAAATAACCTTCCCCCTCGGGGTGCCAGCACCCCTCGAGGTGAAGAACATTTGCCCGTCGCGGCGAACCGCTCGCCTGCGCTTTTCTAGGTTAAGCCCTCGATCGATTAGTATCCGTCAGCTCCACGTGTCGCCACGCTTCCACCTCGGACCTATCGACCTCGTCATCTTCGAGGGATCTTACCCGCCTAACGCGGTGGGAAATCTCTTGCCCACGTGTTACTCACCCGTCCGCCGCTGACCAAACGAGAGCAAGCTCCCGTTCGGTCCGCTCGACTTGCATGTATTAGGCACGCCGCCAGCGTTCGTCCTGAGCCAGGATCAAACTCTCCAAAAGAAAGTTGATTGGCTTTTCGGATTGTCTAGCTTCGGCCGCTATCGGCTCGCGACGCTTCGTGTCCCGCTTTGGCGGGCTAAGCCCGCTCGCGGGCCTCCCAGCGCGTTTCGCCGATAGGCAAGCGGCCTCAGCTTTTCGTCGCGCTTCGTTTCGTTCAGTTTTCAAGGAACAAGCAACTGCTTTTGTAACTTAACGACAACTATTATTATAAACAAATCTTTCAAAATGTCAAGCGTTGTTTTCTCTGCTTTGTTTCTGCCGCGTTTATCCGTTTATTACGTCGCGGCAATGTTTTATTATACTTATCATCCGCTGTTTGTCAACCACATTTTTTGATTGTTTCGTTGCCGTTTGCCTCTTGGCATCGCGCTGTCGTGAAGCGGCGATTTTGATTATATTACGCCTGACTTTCTATGTCAACTGGAATTTCCATTCGCAATGTTGCAGACTGCCCCCCTGTAATGGCTGCTCACATCAACTATAATGTAAATGTAATGTAATAAGATAAAAAACGAGCATCAACGAAGGAGGAATGGATGCGATGAATCATTCATTTTCCGTTTTGCTTGACGCCTACCGCCGCCTTTGGCCGAACCGATCGCTCGCGGACGGACCGCTTGATGAACAAGAAAGCCAAACTCTTTTGTATGAAACGATCAGGCAGGAGCTGCGCGATGAATGGACGCATCCGCGCGTGCGACAATCGCCTGAAGTGAAGTTTTATTACGCCGTTAAGCGGGTGGCCGCTTCTGACTTGCCGGATGGCATGAAAGTAGCACTCATTCAAGCGTATTTGACGGTGATGGAACAATTGCAAGCCAATCATACATAAAACAGACGAATCCGGTTCACACTACTGAGCGGAAAAACATTTCTTGCTGGCAAGGAGGAAAGCAGCTATGGCGTTAATTCCGTATGACCCGTTCCGGCACTTGGAATCGATTCGCCGGGATATGAACCGCTTTTTTGCTAGTGATTTTCCATCGCTGTTCACTCATATGGATGAGCAGCACTGGATGCCGCGCATCGACATGCATGAAACGGAAAACGAGTACGTCGTTTCGTGCGACTTGCCGGGGCTGGAGCGGAAAGAGGATGTGCACATTGACGTGCAGAACAACATGTTGACCATCAGCGGCACGATTCAGCGGCACCACGATGTAAGAGAAGAACAAATGCACCGGCGTGAACGCTTCTTCGGTCGCTTCCAACGGTCGATCACCCTGCCGGCGGATGCGGCGACGGAAAACATTCGCGCGACGTACAAAAACGGCGTGCTGGACATTCATATCCCGAAAACAACGACAGGAACGAAAAAACGCGTTGATATCGAGTTCCATTAAGGCGGAAGGGAGCGGCTTATCGACCGCTCCCCTTTTCGTTGCCCTCGCTGCTTGAGCGGATGACGAGCTCTGTCGGCACGACGACCTTTTTGCAAATCGCTCGTTTCGTCGTCAACCGTTCGATGAGCAGCTCAACCGCTGTTTCCCCCATAAATTCTGTATATACTTTCACCGTCGAAAGCGGCGGGTGAAGAAATGCGGCCGTCGGAATATCATTGAATCCGACAATCGCCGCCTCTTCCGGAACAGCGATCCCGGCTTCATGCAGCGCACGCAGGGCGCCGATCGCCATCGAGTCGCTGGCGATGAAAAACGCCGTCGGCAGGTCGCCGCCTGAAACGGCCTCTTTCATCAGCCGATAGCCATCTTCAGCCGTGAAGGCGCCGATCCATACATAGCGGGAATCATACAGTCCTTTGACATACAAATATTCGTAAAACGCTGCTTCGCGCTCATCGCAGATTGGCGTCCCTTCGTCGACATATTCCCGGCCGCCGATATAACCAATTTTCGTATGCCCTAACCGAAGCAAATAATCAAGCACCGTCACCGTCGCTTGACGCAAGTCGATGACGACTGAATCAAACCGATGCTCATCAGGCGAACAGTCGACAAACACAATTTGTTTGGCCCCGGTGGCAAAAACCTCGACTTCCTTCGGCCCGAATTTTCCGACGGCGATGATGCCATCGAGCGCCTCCATCCGTTCGATCGGATAGGCGCCGTGCTGTTTAAACAATTTGACGAGTTCGATGCCGCGGTCAAAACACTCTTTTTCCACTCCAAGGCGAATCGCCATATAATAGGGGTCATCGATTTCCTGGCGCTCCGAATACCAGTGAATGAGCCCGAAGCGAAACGATTCGCGCGCTTGCTGGCTTCGTTCCCGCAATGTTTTGTAGTTCAGCTCTTGGGCGACTTCAAAAATGCGCCTTCTCGTTTCATCGGAAACGGACAGCGTCGCATCGTAATTAAGCACGCGCGACACCGTCGCGACCGAAACGCCGACTTTTTCCGCGATTTCTTTTAGCGTAGCCATCGTCTGTTCGCGCCCCCTTTCTGTTTCATATGAAACGCGTTTTTTCGCCGCATTTAAACAAGAGACGACATGCGCTCCACTGCACGGCGCATAAAGCGGTGAAACGCCTCTTTCCCGTTTTGGTCCCGTTTAAACACCCCGGCATGTTCCAACACGGTCACAAACCGTTGTCCGACTTCGTGCCGCAAAATGTCATGGACGTTGTCCTTCGTGATGTCTGGATAGGCCGAGCGAATGGCTTCGCACCAATCCCAATGTTTCAGCATCGCCTCGTCCCAGTCTTCTTTCTTTGTCCGATGCACGAGATAATCGGCCAGCGTCTCCAGTTCCACGGCAAGTCGTGCCGGCAGCACCGCCAGCCCCATCACTTCGATCAAGCCGATATTTTCTTTTTTAATATGATGCAATTCTTCATGCGGATGGAAAATGCCGTACGGATGTTCTGCTGATGTCCGATTGTTGCGCAACACGATGTCCAACTCAAACAAATCGCCGCGCCGCCGGGCGATCGGGGTGATCGTGTTGTGCGGAACATCGCCGCTGTAGGCCATAATCTCGACGCTTGGGTCGCTGTACGTCCGCCATGTTTCATACAAAAAGGCAGCCGCATCCAACACGTCCTCTTTTGGTCCAGTCAAACGGATGACGGACATCGGCCAGCGCACAATGCCGGCGGTGACGGACGGAAACGATGGCAGCGGGATACACTCTTCGATCTCCGCCTTTTCCATCGCAAACGGATAGCACCCTCCTTGGAAATGATCATGCACTAAAATCGAGCCGCCGACAATCGGCAAATCGGCGTTTGAGCCAATGAAATAGTGCGGGAACTTTTCGACGAAATCGAGCAAACGCTCAAGCGTCTTCCGCTCCATTTTCATCGGCACATGTTCGGCGGAAAAGACGATGCAATGTTCATGATAGTACACGTAGGGAGAATATTGGAAATACCACTGTTCATCCAATAACGTGATCGGGATGATGCGATGATTGGAACGGGCGGGATGGCGCCATGTTCCTTCATATCCTTCGTTTTCTTTGCATAATACACATTTTGGATACGAAGATGACGGCATCTCTTTTAATTTGGCGATCTCCTTCGGGTCTTTTTCCGGCTTTGCCAAGTTAATGGTGATGTCCAATTCACCGTAGGCGGTCGACACTTTCCATTGCTGATTTTGCGCGATGCGCGCCGTTTGAATGTAATTGGACGCTTGGCTCAACGAATAAAACCAGTCCGTCGCCTCCTGCGGGCTGCGGCGGTATCGCTCGTAAAAGGCGCGGATCACTTCCGACGGCCGCGGCATGACGCAGTCCATCAGTCTCGCATCCCATATATCGCGCTCGGTTGTGGTATTCGTTTCCAACAATCCTTGTTCATACGCCCAATCAATTATAGCGTCCAATACCGGGGCCGGCGAAGCCAAGGGAACGTCCTTGACCTCGGCCGGCTGCCATTCCGTGAGCCGGAGCGTGGCCAACAGGCGGTTGCGCGCGTACACCACATCTTCCGGCGCTAAAAGGCCGCGTTGCTCGGCATAACGGATCAGTTGTTCAATCGCCGTCCAAATTCGTTCCATCGCTCACACACCCCGATAGCCGTTTGGCCGCGCTTTGTGCCATTCCCACGCCGACGCGACAATGTCCGCAATGGACGGGTAGTTCGGTTCCCAACCAAGCTCGCGCTTCGCTTTTTCCGATGAAGCGACAAGCCTCGCCGGGTCGCCCGGTCGCCGCGCCACGACGCGGGCAGGGATCGGGTGTCCGGTCACTTGCCGCGCCGCTTCGATCACTTCTTTGACGCTAAATCCATTTCCGTTGCCTAAATTGTATACATCGCTGTCTGCCCCGCTCCGCAATTTCTCGAGCGCCAGCCAATGGGCATCGACGAGATCAAGCACATGAATGTAGTCGCGGATGCACGTGCCGTCGGGCGTGTCGTAGTCATCGCCGAAAATGGAAATTTCCTCGCGCTGGCCAAGCGGCACTTTTAAAATCAATGGAATGAGATGCGTCTCCGGGTTGTGGTCCTCACCGATTGTCGTGCCGTACGCCCCGGCGACATTAAAGTAGCGGAGCGAAATCGAGCGGATGCCATAGGCGCGGTCCGCCCATTTCATCATTTTTTCCATCGCAAGCTTTGTTTCTCCGTACGCGTTTGTCGGTTCGGTCGGATCGGTTTCGATGATCGGGATTTGTTTCGGCTCCCCATACACCGCGGCGGTTGAAGAAAAGACGATTTGCTTGACGCCAAATTCTCTCATCACTTCAAGCAACACTTGTGTCCCGTACACATTGTTGTCGTAATAGTTCAGCGGCTCTTCCATGCTTTCGCCGACCAATGAGTTCGCCGCAAAATGAATGACCGCCTCAATGTCGTGCCGGCGAAACACCTCGCGCAAAAACTCGCGGTCGCGAATATCGCCTTGGCAAAACACCGCATCAGGGTGAACCGCTTCTTTGTGCCCCGTCTGCAAGTTATCCACCACGACCACGTTCTCGCCTTTTTCGATCAGGCGGTACACCGCATGGCTGCCGATATACCCTGCCCCACCACAAATTAAAATCATTGGCTCATCTCCTCCTGTTCGATCAGTTCCCTCGCCCCGCCGCCAACTTCAACGACATAAAAGCTTGCTTCATAACCGATTTTTTCGGCATACGCGTTTCCGACCCGTTCAATGAAATCTTGAACGCATGCCTTTTTCACAATGTTCACCGTGCAGCCGCCGAATCCCGCTCCAGTCATGCGCGCCCCGACCGTTCCTTCGTGCGACCATGCCGCTTCAACGAGCGTGTCGAGTTCAACGCCTGTCACTTCGTAATCATTGCGCAGCGACAAATGCGACTGTTTCATCAACTCGCCAAAGCGGATCAGGTCTCCCCGCTCAAGCGCCCGGGCGGCTTCAAGCGTCCGCTCGTTTTCCGTCACCGCATGGCGGGCCCGTTTTTGTTCAAGCGGAGAAAGAAGATGTGCATAACGGGCCAGTTCCGCGCTTGTCAGCTCGCCGAGCGAGGCGATGTTCCGCACGCTTTGCAGCTTCGCGAGCGCCGCCTCACACGTCGCCCGCCGCTCGTTGTACGCCGAGTCCGCCAAGCCGCGCTTTTTGTTTGTGTTCGCGATGACAATCGAACAATCGTTGAGCACGAGCGGCAAATAACGGTACTCGAGCGTCTGGCAGTTTAATAGAATGGCGCAATCTTGTTTCCCCATGCCGACGGCAAACTGATCCATAATGCCGCAATTGACCCCAACGTATTTATTTTCTACGTTTTGGCTCATTTTCACAAGCTCCAGCTGATCAAGCCCGCGCCTGAACAGTTCGTTGAGCATCACCGCGGTCACAAGCTCAATCGACGCCGATGACGACAGCCCGGCGCCGTTCGGGATCGTGCCGTAATACAAAATATCCAATCCGGTCTCAAGCGGGCCAAGCGCTTGAAACGCAGCCAAGATTCCTTTGGGGTAGTTCGCCCAGCCGTGTTCGCGACGATAAGACAAGTCGTCGTAAGAGACCGTGATCACTCCCGTTTCCGGGAAGTTTTGCGAATAAAAGCGGACAAATGGCTCTTTCGTCTGCCGAACAAGCGCATACGTGCCGATCGCAAGCGCGCACGGCAGCACATGCCCGCCGTTGTAATCCGTATGCTCACCGATCAAATTGACGCGGCCGGGGGCGAAGAAGGTGCGGATGGCTTCGTCCGAGCCGCCAAAAAGTTGGGTAAATTGTTGTTTTAAAGCTGCGATCATGAAAAGGCCTCCTTAAGGTCATCTAGTCTAATAAATATTTTAGTTAAAATTTTACTATCCGTCAACGAAAAATTCCGATTTTGATTATACCGACAAGCTTCTTGTTAGAAACAAAGCCCTTCCTTCATCCGTATAATTCGTTACAATCAACTTATCCTAAACATAAAGAAGGAACAGGAGGCCCAAGCATGGATGCCATACTGGAGCTGCAAAAAGAACTAAAGCAAATCGAACAGTGGGAACACTCCCAAAAAGACCTATGGTTTTGGGAAAAGCTCGGCCGCTTGCCGTTTCAAGTGCTCGATAAGCTGACCCCCAAAATCGTCCATCGAAAACTTGGGCAGCTGCTTGATGAGCTGGGCAGCTATATTCAAAGCGGCGGGCAATACTTGGTGAATGAAGGAAAGGTATTGGACAAGCTTGGCGTATCGTCGTTGGCCGAGGTGCCGCACTTGCCGCTTGCGACGATGGATCGCGTTTGCGACGAGTTGATCGATGCGCGCGTCACATTCGCCCAGCTGCAAGGGGCGGCGACTGGAATGGGCGGGGCGCTGACGCTGGCGGTGGACATTCCGGCGCTTCTCGGCTTAGCGCTGAAAACGCTGCAAGAGATCGCCATCGTGTACGGATATGACCCGAAGGAAAAAGAGGAGCGCGTGTTTGTCGTCAAATGCCTGCAGTTTGCCGCGGCGGACATTGTCGGGAAAAAAGCGATTTTGGACGAACTTTCGTCGTTCTCCCATGAACGCGGGCGCGTCTTTTCCGAACTGCAAGGCTGGCGGGAAGTGATGATGACGTTCCGCGACCAGTACGGGTGGAAAAAGCTGTTTCAAGCCGTTCCGATCATCGGCGTCATTTTCGGTTCGCTGTTTAACAAATCGTTTATGGAAGACATCGCCGAAACCGGGAAGATGCTTTATCGGAAGCGGCGCATTATCGAGAAGCTTAAACAACTCGAACCCGATGTCTAAGCGACACCGGGTTCGAATCGTTTTGGGCTGTTGCATAGGCTCGAGCGGCAGCATCCCTTCCTAACGTTGAACGGCTTTCAATCGCCACATCATGCTGATAAAATCGCCCAAGCGGTGCGGCACCGCCACTCCGGCATACATCAGCTCGTCGCCGCCGTAGACGCCAAGGCCTTCGATTTCATAGTCTTGATTCGGGTCAAGACCTTTTAAGCGCACGTATGACAGCGGGGCGTTCGCTTCGGCCAGAACGCGGAAGTAGGCGACGAGCGCTTCCGAGCGGTCGGCAGAGACGAACATCCATGCTGCTTCATTGCCCTCAAATGGGCTTAACAACCGATAGAACGTACCGAACTGGACGAGGCGGCGCACGTCCTTGTAAAACGCGACTTGTTCCTTGATGATTTGTTTTTCTGTTTCCGTCAATTTCGTGATATCGAGCTCATAGCCGAAGTTGCCTGACATCGCCACATGGCCGCGCATCGTGAGCGATGTCACCCGCCCGACTTGGTGGTTCGGCACGGCCGAGACGTGGGCGCCCATGGCGCTCACTGGGTAAACGAGACTTGTGCCGTACTGGATTTTCAGGCGCGAGACGGCGTCGGTGTTGTCGCTCGTCCATGTTTGCGGCATATAATAGAGAATCCCCGGGTCAAACCGCCCTCCGCCTCCTGAGCAGCTTTCAAACAAAATGTGCGGAAAACGCGCGGTGATCTCGTCCATCACCCGATAGAGCCCAAGCATATAGCGGTGCGCCGTTTCGCGCTGGCGCTCGGGCGGCAGGGCGGCCGAACCGATTTCCGTCATATGGCGGTTCATGTCCCATTTCACATAAGTGATGGGAGCACTCGCAAGCACGTTCGAGATCGTTTCAATCATATAGTCGCACACGTCTTGGCGGGAATAATCGAGCACAAGCTGATTTCTTCCTTCAGAGCGCGGGCGGTTCGGCACATGGAGGCACCAGTCGGGATGTTTCCGGTACAGCTCGCTGTTTGGCGACACCATTTCCGGTTCGATCCATAAGCCGAACTGCAGCCCGAGTTCGTTCACTTGTTTCGCCAACCCGTCCAAGCCGTTTGGAAGCTTGCGCCGGTTGACGATCCAATCGCCGAGCGAACGGCGGTCGTCGTCGCGCTCCCCAAACCAGCCGTCGTCAAGCACAACCAGTTCGATGCCAAGCTCCGCTGCTGTTCTCGCGATGTTGACGATTTTTTCTTCGTTAAAATCAAAGTACGTCGCTTCCCAATTGTTGATTAAAATCGGACGTTCGCGGTCGCGGAACGCGCCGCGCGCCAGGCGGGTGCGGTACAGTTCGTGGTAGGTTTGCGACATCCCGTTCAACCCTTGGTCGGAGTAAACCATGACCACTTCCGGCGTTTGGAACGACTCACCCGGCTGAAGCAGCCATGTGAAATCAAACGGGTTGATCCCCATCGAGACGCGGGCAGTGCCGAACTGGTCCACCTCGATTTGGGCGAGAAAATTGCCGCTGTACACCAAGCTGAACCCGTATACTTCGCCTTGGTGTTCATCGGCGTTTTTGGCGACGAGCGCGATAAATGGGTTTTGTTGGTGGCTGCTCGCGCCGCGGCGGCTTTCCGCCGCTTGCACGCCGGTCAGAAGCGGGCGGCGCTCGATCCAGCGCTCGCGCCCCCACGCTCCGGGGAGATGGATCCAATCATAGTCAGCAGTTGGGAAATCGACGCTCATACTGAGCGCGCGCAGCAGCTTCAACCGCTCGCCGCCTTTGTTTTCAAAATGGGCCGCGCGCGTGATGACGTTCCATTTTTCATACGCCGTATACTGCAACGTGACCTCTAGACCGATCAGCGCATCTAAAAGGACAATTTCGAGCGTCTCCGCTTCCTGTTCATGCTCCACGTATGTCGCCGGCAGCCCGTTCAGTCTAGGCTTCCCTTTGTAAATGCGGTGCGTTTTGTAGCGCAAATCGGTCACCGTCGAGCCATTCTCAAGCTGCACTTGATACGCCGGAGCCCGGAAATCGGTATTCCCATAGGCTGGATATTCTTGCGGCAGCGTATCGAGCGAAAACGTGCGGTCGGATGGGTCGGGGTTAGGGGAAAACGCGCGATCGAGCCGCGGAAACGCCCGCGCGCCTCGAACATCGCGCACCGCTTTTCCCCAATAGACATGCGCCAAATAGCCGGAGCGGAAAAGCTGCATCACGTAGCTCGCCTTTCCCGCCCGCAAATGAAACTGCTTCGTTTGCGGATTGTATGCAACTGACATTCTCTTCCCCCGCTTTGTTTTTGTTTAAATTTTACTTAATTTTTACGAAAAAATCCATCGAAAAAGCGCCCTGGATTCAGGCGCTCATCATTTCCTTCAAAGGATCATTCACTCCTATCCTTCCTCCGCCAACACCGCACGCCGCAGTTCCTGATCGAGTTCCTTCCCATACATGTCCCGCTCTTCCTCGGTCCACCCAAAATACCGCGCCATAAACGCAACAACCGCCTCTTTCTCACGCCGGACCGAATCAATATCAAACAACAGCGCTCCGGTGCGGCGGATGAAGTAGTCGACTGGTTTGACCGCCATTTCTTCCTCGATGGCGTAGACGAGGCGGACGAACGTTTCGCGCGTTAAGCCGGACGATCGGTCGTACTCGTTGCTTAAGGCAAAGAGGCGGTCGACATTTGTGCCGTACTGTTTTGCCAGCCGCGCCCCTTGTTCTTCTGTCAGCCCATAGCGCGCCGCTTCCTTCGCCTTTTCGGCGATGAAGACCGGCAGCCGGTGCGAGCCGCCGACATCGCCCCCGGAAATTGGCAGCTGTTTCGTTTGGCACGGGCGGAACGTGTTTCCCTCTTCTTTTTCCAATTGTTTGGCGACGAGGTCAACGACCGTTTCCGCCATTTTCCGGTAGCCGGTCAGTTTGCCGCCAGCGATCGTGATGAGGCCGGATGGCGATGTCCAAATCTCGTCTTTGCGGGAAATTTCCGACGGGTCTTTCCCTTCTTCATAAATGAGCGGACGGACGCCAGCCCAGCTCGACTCGACATCATCGGCGGTGACGCCGACAGACGGGAACATGTAGTGAATCGCCTGCAATAAGTAATCACGGTCTTCTTCGGTCATGGCCGGATGAGCCGGGTCATCGTCATAAAATGTATCGGTCGTGCCGACATACGTTTTCCCATCCCGCGGAATGGCAAACACCATCCGGCCGTCCGGAGTGTCAAAATAGACCGCCTGCTTGAGCGGAAAACGCTTTTGATTGATGACGATATGGACGCCTTTTGTCAGCCGAAGCCGCTTGCCGGTTTTCGATCCGTCTTTGTCGCGCAGCGCATCGACCCAAGGTCCGGCGGCATTGACGACTTTTTTGGCGCGGATGTCATACAAGAGGCCGCCGAGCATGTCGCGGCAGCGGGCGCCGATTGCGCGGCCGCGCTCGTCGTATAAAAACTGTTCGGCTTTGACGTAGTTGACGGCGTCGGCGCCAAGCTCGACCGCTTTTTTGATCACTTCGATCGTCAAACGGGCGTCGTCGGTCCGATACTCGACGTAATAGCCGCCGCCGATCAAGCCGTCGCGCTTTAAGAGCGGTTCTTTTTCCAACGTCTGCCGGGCATCCAGCATCGTGCGCCGCTCGCTTTGCTTGACGCCGGCCAGCCGGTCATACAGCCAAAGGCCGATCGACGTGCTCCATTTGCCGAACGTCCCGCCGCGATAAATGGGCAGCAGCATCCACTCCGGTGTGGTGACGTGCGGGCCGTTTTCATACACAATCGCCCGTTCGCGCCCGACTTCCGCGACAAGCTTCACCTCGAACTGCTTCAAGTAGCGCAAGCCGCCGTGAACGAGCTTCGTCGACCGGCTTGACGTGCCGGCGGCGAAATCTTGCATCTCGACAAGCGCGACCGTCATGCCGCGCGAGATGGCATCAAGGGCGATGCCCGAGCCGGTGATCCCCCCGCCGATGACGAGAAGATCATATTGTTTTTCACTCATCGCTTGAAGAACATCGCTCCGCTGTTTGCTTGAGAACGCCATGTCAAACTCCTCCTTTGTAAAAAAGACAAAAAGAGACCATCGCAAACACGATAAGCATGACGCCTACCATGCATGCATGGTCTCTCCATGTCTCCTGACTGGTAATTAACTTGTTGATTCCATTATAACAGATCGTCGCCCGTTTGGCTAGCTCGACGCTTCAACAACTTCCACCGGCTTCCTCACCGCGGGGTCGGTCATAATGGCGCCAAAGCGTTTCGTTTGACGTCGTCACTGCCGCCGCGCCGGCTTCCAAGGCCTGCTCGACATCGGCCGGGGTGCGAATGAGGCCGCCGGCGTAAATCGGTTTTCCGGTCCGTTCTTTCACTTCGCGGATGATGTGCGGCATGGCGCCCGGGATGACTTCAATGCAATCCGGATTCGTTTTGGCGATCAGCTGATAGCTTTTCTCCAACGCATGAGAATCGAGCAAAAAGATGCGTTGCACGGCGAGCACGTGCTTTTGCCGCGCTTTCATGATGACGCCCGCTTTCGTGGAAATGAGGCCATGCGGGCGGAACTCTTGGCAAAGGTATTCCGCCGCATGTTCATCATGGCTCAGCCCTTGCACCAAGTCGACGTGAATGATCAACTCCTTGCCATGCCGGCGCGCATAGGCAAAGATGCTTTTTAACTGGGCAATATGCACCTCAAGCAACACGCCGATCGTGTAACCGCTTGACAAAAAGGCGTCAAATTGCTTCATCGTTTTAATGGCCGGAATGATGCGTTGTTTCGCTTCCATTTTCTTTCCTTCGATTCATCCTCTCATTTTCTCAATCTCATCTAAACATGACAGTGACATCATCGTCCGCGGTTTGCATGTCGCGATTTTCACCCCGCGCTTGCGGAATTTCTCAACGAGGTGATGAATCCCTTTTTTGCTTGCCGCCTCTTCCTCATGGGGATGTCCCACTGCCCTCACGCTCCTCTCCTATTCCGCTTTCGGAATGGCGAGCTCCACCGTCGTTCCTTTCCCAACTTCGCTTTCCAATACAATTTGCCCGCCGTACTTATCGATGATTTCCTTGGCAATCGAAAGGCCGAGCCCGGCGCCGCCTTGTTCGCGGCTGCGCGCCTTGTCGACGCGGTAAAAGCGCAAAAAAACGTTTTTCAGCTCTTCTTTCGGAATGCCGATGCCATAATCACGGATGGACACGATGACAAACGGCCCTTCCTCGCGCAAGGAAATCGCGATTTGTTTCACTCGCTGAGAATATTTTACCGCATTGTCAAGCAAAATGAACAGCAATTGTTCAAAATGATGCTTCGCCATCGCCGCGCGCGCCATCGGCTTATCCGGCTGGTCAATCAGAAATTGGAAATCCGGGTGCAAGACGCGGAAATTTTTGACGACTTGTCCGACAGCCGCCGCGGCATCCATCGGCGCGACCTCATCCGGCACCGTGATCGCCTCGGCGCGCGACAAGTCCAGAAGCTCGAGAACGAGCCGCTTCAGCCGCTCCGCTTCTTTCACCGCCGCCTCGAGCGATTCTTCTAAAATCTCTGGATTGTGCTTTCCCCATCGCTGCAGCAACGAAAGATGGCCTTGCAAAATGGCGAGCGGCGTGCGCAGTTCATGGGACGCATCCTCGACAAACTGCCGCTGCATGGCGAACGACCGCTCAATTTCATCCATCATGCCGTTGAACATCACCATCAGTTCCGCGATTTCATCGCGCGCCGGAGGCACATCAATGCGCTGTTTCAACCCGTTGTTTTGAATGTCCGCCATCGTTTTGGCCAGCGTTTGCAGCGGCCGGACGAAACTTTGCGCCACGAACCGGCCGGCGACAGCGCTTGCCGCCATGGCCAAAAAGCCGATCGCCGTCATGATGAGAAAGAGCGTATTGGTCACTTGCTGAAACCTTGCCAGCCGGCGGGCGATTTCGATCGTTCCATGCAAGTTGCCGATATGAAGCGGCTGACGGAGCAGCAAAAATCGCTCATTGTTGATGAAATGCTCATCCATCTTCCGCTTGTCGGGCATCTCGCTCGGTGATAGCGACACCGCCGCCCCATTGGAAACGGAGACGATGACGTTTCCTTTCTCATCCGTGATGCGAATGAGCTGGTAGCGTTCATTCAGCTTTTCCAAAAACGTGCGGCTGCGGTGAATTTCCTCCCATGATAGATTACGTTTTTCCGCGTAATAGGTTTCAATTTCCGCCACCGTTTGTTCCATCGTTTTTTCTTCTTCTTTCAGCAGCCATTGTTTCACCACATGATATTGCAAAAACGTAAACACAAAATACATAATGAAAATCGCCCCAGCGGACAAAATAGTCAGCTTCCCTTTCAGCGAAAGCCGGCGAATCGCCTCCCTCTTCATGGCCGCATCACATATCCCGTGCCTCGCACTGTTTGGATGTATCGCTCTTTATCGTGTTCGTCAAGCTTTTGCCGCAAATAGCGGACATAGACGTCAACGACGTTCGTCTCAACCTCGGCGTCGAACCCCCACACTTTGTCAAGGAGCGCATCACGCGTCAAGACGACATTGATGTTTTGCATAAAGGCGACGAGCAAGTCGTATTCCCGCTTCGTCAACTCAATAAACTCGTCTCCTTTTTTCACCGTGCGCGCCTGCACGTCAACGACTAAATCTTTAAACGTCAACACTTGGGCGTTCGCTTCCGGATGAACGCGGCGGAACAAGGCGCGGATGCGGGCGAGCAGCTCTTCAATGGCAAACGGTTTGACGATGTAGTCATCGGCCCCGTTATCGAGCCCCATGACGCGGTCAAACACGCTGTCGCGCGCCGTGATCATCATGATCGGCGTCGATTTCGCCGCCCGGATGCGGCGGCATACTTCCATGCCATTGAGACTCGGCAGCATCACATCAAGCAAAATGAGATCCCACTGCTCCGAAAGAGCGAGCTCGAGCCCTTCGCGTCCATCGGCGCACACATGCACGTCAAAGCCTTCATGCTTTAAGTCAAGCTCCAAAAACCGGGCGAGCCCGGCCTCATCTTCAATCAATAAAATACGTCCGTTCATCAGCTGCTCCTCCTTCATTGCGGCTGTTTGCTTTCACTTTATACATCTTTCACTATACACAACAAATCGTCCACCGCCAACAGGCAGCCAGCAGTCAAAAAAGAATGGGGCGCCTGTTCGAGACGCCCTCAAAAATGAATCGGCCAAAAGCGGTGCAGGCAGCTGTTTACGAGTGGCGGTCAACGATCCAATCGACAATGGCTTGAACGATTTCCAACGCTTGATAGGAAAGAAGCGACACGGCTGTTCCAGAAAAAAACAATGTCACCAGCCAATGAATCCAATGCATCGCGCCATCCCTCCTCCCGCCGCCGGACAACCGACAGCGTTATTGATGTGCACCTCATGGATGGTGGTGTCATTATATTCCGTCTGGGTTAAAACAAGATGAAAGCTCCCTAAAAAAGTACGGAGTAGCTTTTTTTCGCTCCGTACATACATTGACAGTGAATCGCCTTGCCAATCGGCAAGCGTCCCGACAGAATCATTTCGCTGTTTTGAAAAAAGGGAGGGAAGCGCAATGAATGAATCGTTTCAACCACCAGCCAATGGGGAAGGCCATCACCCGTTCCATCATTTGCGGAAAATGATGAATCAATGGTTTGATGAACGGCCGCTGCAAAAACTGTTTGAAACGCTCGATGACTATTTCGCACAAACGTTTGCTGCTGCGTACATTCCGATCGAGGTGAAAGAGACGAAGCACGATTACCAAATCATTGTCCGGCTGCCTGACATCAAAAGGGAACAAATCAGCTTGCAATGGCAGGAAGATGGGCTGCAGTTGATCGTCGATCACCATGAAACCATTGAATCGGCAGATCATCACGGCCATGTATACGAACGACGCCACGCACGGCGGCGCGTGGCGCGGCTGATTCCGTTTCCGTATCCGGTCGCTGAGCATGAGGTGAAAGCCTCGTTTCAAAATGGGACGCTCACCATCCGGCTGCCGCAAAAACGGAAATATATCGATATCGATTGAAGACGATCCAGCCTGTGTATGCGTTCAAAAACCATTTTGGCAACGGCCAGCGCCGCGCTTGGGCGTGAAACAAGCCGTTCCCTGCATGGGGAGCGGCTTGTTTCTTGTCCATCTTCTATTGTTTATGGAGTGAAATTCCGGAACGTTCGCCCTCTTCCGGCGTTCCTTTTTTGATCATCCATTCGTTGGCGATTTCCTCACGGTTGTTCGTGTATTTGTTTTTCCGCTTCCCGTTGTCGTTGCGGTCTGTCACCGCCGCCCCCTTATGGTTTGCCATTCGCTTGCCTTGCCGCGGCCAAAACGATGCATACATACTTTCTCGGCTGACAAGCTACGCTACTGATAGGAGGTGCAAAACGAATGGCGAAACTGCCCGATTTCAAACAATTGAACGACCGACTGATCAACGAGCCGTCGGATGAGCCGATGCTTGTCATCAAAACAAACCTCGACCCGGACCGCGTGACGGAAGAAAATCCGTACGTCCAAGACCGCACAAACACAAGCAAAGAGTTTGTCTCTTTTTTTGAAGGGGGCGGACGATGATGGAACAAACACTCGCTTACTTGCGCGAAGTGCTGTCCAACTATTTGGATCACCACGGCGACACCCCAAAACGCATTTACAAAAAACTGATCAGCAAACCATACCGAGGCGAAGGGGAATTTGTCCGCGACTTGACGCAAGAAGAAAGCGCCTTTTTGGACCGCATTTTGCCCCATGAAATCCGCTATGCGATGGATGAGCGCGATTATGAGCGCGTATATCAGCTTAATGAAGTGTATGAGCTGCTCATTTGACAGCGTGAAAACCGCTCCCCGTGCAAACGGCGGAGCGGTTTCCCTTTTTCAAGCGCGCTCGACCGTCGCGCCATGACGCGGTTTCATTTTTTAAACGTACCGAGCAATCCTTTCAACACGCCATTCACTTGATTGACCGTATTGATCATTTGCCCCACCGTACTCATCATTTTGTTGATATCGTACGTTCCGTCGCTGTTTTTAAACTGGGCAAGAAACGATGGGCGCGGCGGCGGCAAAAGCGGCCCTGGCTTTGGATACGGCATTGGATATGAAAGAGGCGCGGCATGGCCGGACGGAAGATGAGGCCAGTGAACCGGCGTCGATGGGAAGGATGAAACCCCATAGTGAAAATAAGGACTATAATGGCCGCCTGAGCCGTATGGTCCATAAACCGACGGCGAAACTGGGCGCGGATAACGGTGCATGTCTCCTCTCCCCCATGTTTGATAATCGATTCCCCCTAGGCTAAGGAGGCGAGCTGCCACTAGTATATGTGCAAACGCCTGACGACGTGTACGGACATGTCACCTCTTGTCGGAAGTTTTAATTTTCCGAAATCATTCTTTCTTCCTATTTTCATGGTACGATGTAAAAAAGGGGGAAGGGGGAAAAGCATCAATGAACGTGACAGAGTTAAAGCATAAGTTTATGGCGGTCAAACATTGCGAACCGGCTGAGGCGAACGAACTGCTTGATTTTGCCCGCCGTCTGTATTTGCGTGGGGAAATTTCGCTCGCCGAGTACCGCGATCTCGTGCGTGAGCTCGAAAAAGCCGGCGCCTTTCAGCCGGATGAAGCAGGGGAATACGCTGGGCTGTAGGACGATGAGGGAGCTTTTCCCTTCTTTTTTTTGCCCCTGTTCCTCAAGACGCATAAAAAACGATGTTTCTTCCCACCCTAAAGAGGCAAGAGGAATTGTCGTACAAGGAGGGATTGGCGATGGGTCGAGGCGTCCACTTTAACCATAAATTGAAAGGCCATGACCATGAAAAGCCGAAACATGGAAAACCAGTGCCGCCCAAGCATACGGAGCGGGTCGAATACGAGATCAACACCGTCGCTGCTGCAGAAGGCGGCCCTGTCTCGATCACAACAGGCAAAGACACTTGAACGCTCTCCCACCTACGCTTGAGCCTTGAGGTGGGAGATTCTTGGGAACACCTGCCCCACGGCAGGCTGTTCATCAAGCCATCCCCGTGCGTCCCACGTTTTTTTACCCCCTCTATTCTGCGGAAGCAAGAGGAAGAGCGATGACCCATACCGATTCATCCCCTACTTATCCCTCTTACCCTCACGCCTGGAAGCGGGGGATGAATTGGTTCAGGAGGATAAAACAAAAAAGGAGCTTGATCCAAAACGCACTTACGTTTTGGGTCAGCCCCTTTTTCCGTGCGACCGCTTTCTCCTGCTCCGTCAAAGCCGCTCCTTGTCTGCTTCGCTCGTGTCGTCAAGCCGTTTTCTGACAAGCGCCAGCGTATAAGCGACGGCTTGGCTGTATTGCTTGATGCGGCGCTCAGGGACGGATGGATAAAAGGCCTCAACGCACAGCTTCGCCATATGGTCGGCGGCGGCCTCAATTTGCCGCTCATGGACATATTTCGGCCGCGCATGGCGGACCCAGCAGGAAGCGGCGTCCTTCCACTGTTCAACAACGGCCTGCACCTCTTCGGCCATCGGTTTCACGTCGCCAAAAAAATCCGGCTCCTCGTTCCGCTCGCGGGCGCGCCGGGCGATCAAAAGCAGCTGTTCGTTGTATTGTTGCAGCCGCTTTGTCAACGCCTTAAGCTCTTTTTCCATGGCGACTCCTCCTTATCCATGCCGGCAAATCCGGTTTGCCCATGTGTCCTATGGCCCGGGGAACGGATGCGTTTTGCCGCGATGCGCTTCTATTTGATCATACCATACCGGCCGGCTTACACGAAATACAATTTCGACGAAAGCCGAAGTGCAGCGCTCTGCTTCTCCTTCTCAAGCCGCTGTTCCACGCCGGCGATCTGCCCTTCAAGGCGCCCGAGCTGCGCTTGATTTTGCGCATAACGCTCTTCGATGACATCGGCGATCACTTTTTCCATTTTCGCATCAACTTGCTCAATGAGTGCCACAATTTCCTGCAGCTGCTTTTCGATCTCCTCTTTTTTCACGAGCCGTTTTTCCATTCCCTCTCCCCCATTTCTCGCATGATGATATTCCATTCGCGGCGGGAAGGACGACTCCTGCCGCAGCGACAAAAGTAGAACGAATTCGGCAAAGAAAGCGGCAAGCAGCCGCCATTCGACATTGACCTCCTTCGCTTGCCTTCAGTCGAAAGGAGGAAAAGAAAAGAGCACATATGACCAAAGCGTATGGTATAATAAAAACCATTCAAAGGAGATGAACGCGATGGCACTCAAATACCCGAACGGAAAAGAGTATCGCGGAAACAAGCCGAACGCTGCGATCCGGCCGGCGGCGGATTATGCGAACCGCGGCATGACGCTCGAAGACGACTTAAACGCGACCAATGAATATTACCGGGAACGCGGCATCGCGGTCATCCATAAAAAGCCGACCCCGGTGCAAATCGTGCGCGTCGACTATCCGAAACGGAGCGCCGCCGTCATTACCGAAGCCTACTTCCGACAAGCGTCGACGACCGACTACAACGGCGTCTATCGCGGCAAATACATTGACTTTGAGGCAAAGGAGACGAGAAACAAAACGGCGTTTCCGCTCAAAAATTTCCACGCTCATCAAATCCGCCATATGGAGCAAGTCATCGCCCACGGCGGCATTTGTTTTGCGATTTTGCGTTTTTCTTTGCTCAATGAAACGTATTTGCTTGACGCCTCTCATTTGATCGCTTGGTGGAACAAACAGGAAGCCGGCGGACGAAAGTCGATTCCGAAACAAAAGATCGAACGGCATGGACATTCCATTCCGCTTGGCTACCAGCCGAGAATTGATTATATTAGTGTAGTAGACAACGTGTACTTCACCCGTTGAAGTAAAAACTTGTAAGAAAGGCAGGATTTGCTTATGTCTGGTGAATATCGTTCTCGCGTAGAACGAAAGCAGGCAGCGAAACAGACCAAACAGAAGAAAGCCAAAAAGAAACGAGGAAGGTCATGGTTGAAAACCGTCGCCATTGCGATATTGCTGATGATGGTTCTTGGCGCCATCGGGGGTATTGCCACTTTCGCCTATTTCGTTAAGGACGCTCCTCCGCTGGATGAGGCCAAAATTAAAGATCCGCTTTCTTCCGTCTTGTACGATATGAATGGAAAACAAGTAGCGGAGCTTGGCGGCTACAAGCGAACGTACATTTCGTATAAAGACGTGCCGAAAGTGCTTGAAGATGCCGTCTTGGCAACAGAGGACGCCCGCTTTTATGAACATCACGGGATCGACATCGTCCGCTTGGCCGGCGCCGTCCTCGCCAACATCAAGGAAGGATTTGGGGCGGAAGGCGGCAGCACGATCACCCAGCAAGTCGTGAAAATGACATTCCTTTCATCAAAGAAAACGTTGGAACGGAAAGCGCAAGAAGCGTGGCTCGCGCTGCAGCTTGAACAAAAATATTCGAAACATGAAATTTTGGAAATGTATTTGAACAAAATTTATTATTCAGACGGCATTTATGGCGTCGCACGCGCCGCCGAATATTATTTTGGCAAGACAGACTTGAAAAAACTCACTCTTCCGGAAGCAGCTTTGCTCGCTGGCATGCCCCAGGCCCCAAACCGGTATAATCCGTACGACCATCCGGAAGCAGCGAAAAAACGGCGTGACACCGTATTGTCGCTTATGGCGAAACACGGCTTCATCAGCGAAGAAGAAGCGGAAAAAGCGAAACAAGTGCCCATTCAATCGATGTTGGCGAAACGGAAAAAAACGCAAAATGACGTACCATATGACGCCTTCATTGATGAAGTGATCAAAGAAGTGACAGATAAGGCGAACGTCAACGTCTTTGAAGACGGACTGAAAATTTATACAACACTTGACCAAAACGCCCAAGAGTATGTGGAAAAACTATTAAATTCCGGCCGATACTTCACCAATAAAAAAGATTTGCAATCCGGCATCGCCGTTTTGGATACGAAGACGGGCGCCATCCGTGCGTTGGGCGGCGGGCGCAACCGCGGCAACATCGAATTTGGCTTCAACTACGCGATCCAGCCCGTCGGCCAGCCCGGTTCGACGATCAAGCCGATTTTGGACTACGGGCCTGCGATTGAATATTTAAAATGGTCAACCGCGCACATCCTAGTTGACGAACCGTATACGTATTCAGACGGCACGCCAATCCGCAACGCCGGCGGGGGATATATGGGGCCGATCACCTTGCGGACGGCACTGGCAAAATCACGCAACATCCCGGCATTAAAAACGTTCCAAGCCGTCGGCAAAGAACGGGCGCGAGAATTCGCTAACCGGCTCGGCATGGGCTTTGATGAAGTGTACGATCCTTACGCCATCGGCGGGGTGTCTCACTACGTGTCGCCGCTGCAAATGGCCGGCGCCTACGCCGCGTTTGGCAACAACGGCGTCTATACGAAGCCGTATGCGGTGACAAAAATCGTCTTCCCGGACGGCACGGAAATGGATTTGCAGCCGAAACCGAAACGGGTGATGCATGATTATACCGCCTACATGATCACCGATGTGCTGAAGTCGGTCATCCGCTCCGGAACCGGCGTGTTGGCTAATGTCCCAGGGCTTGAGCTCGCGGGCAAAACAGGAACGACAAACTATGGCGAAGACGGCGCGAAATTTGGGCTTGACCGCGATGATGTGCCGGACAGCTGGATTGTCGGCTATACGCCAAACTATACGGCAGCCATTTGGGTCGGCTTCAGCAAGCGAAGCAGCACGGCAAAGCTTAGTAGTGAGGAACAAAAAATCCCGAAATACTTGTTGAAAAACTTAATGTCCCACATCGATGACGGCAGCGGAAGCTTCAAGCAGCCGGAGAGCGTCGTCAGATTGCCGATCAAAAAAGGCACGAACCCGCCGAAACTTGCCGGCAAATACACGCCGGAAAGCGAAATTACGTATGAATTGTTCGTGCGCGGCACTGAGCCGACGGAGACGGCGAACGACGTGCCGGAAGAACTGCCGACGGTGAAAGGGTTGACCGCTGTGTACGACCAAGCGGCGAACGCCATCTCGGTTTCGTGGTCATACGATGAGCAAACCGATGAGACGATCTTCGAGGTGCGCGTCAAAGATGGCCAAGGTCAAACGAATACGATCACCACAAAAGACCGTTCGATCACGATTTCCAATCCGACGCCAGGATGGACGTACACAATCGCCGTGTACGCAAAAGACGGCGAACGAATGAGCAAACCGGCCATAGCCAGCGTTCATGTCCCCGGTGGCGAAGATCAAACTCCCGCGCCACAACAACCGGGGGATGACAGCCAAGGCAGCGGCGGGCAAAACGGCGGCACCGATCAAGGCAACAGCGGGAATAACGGAAACGAAAACGGTCAGGGAAACAACAATGAACAAAACGGCGGCGCAAGCGGCGGACAAGAAAATGGCAACAGCGGCGGGGCCAACCAAAACAATGGCCAAACGGATGGAACAAACAACCAAGGAACGAACAACAGCGGCCAAACGAACGGAACGAACGGTGGAACGGGTGCAAACAGCGGAACGTCGCCTGTCTCCCCGCCGTTAAAAAACGGATCCGGAGCGGGTCTTGGCACCCGTCCATAACCGTTGCATTCCCAAAAAAAACGGATGGCGCAAAAGCCATCCGTTTTTTCATGACCGACCGGCATGCTGCTGGCCCTTCTTCACCAAGCCCTTTCACGGCTCCGTTCACTTCTGATTTGCCGCTTTTTCCTCCCGTTTTCGCATCCGTTTTTTTCCTTCACGGCATAAAGGAAGAAGAGGACATGACGGACATTGCGGAGACTGCGCCTTGCAATGGTAGCGGCCGAAAAAAATCATTCGGTGGTGGGTGATCGACCATTCTTCTTTTGGGATGATGTTCATCAGCGTCTTTTCAACTTCCAAAACCGAGTCGTCCCAGCGGCAAAAGCCGAGTCGTTTGCTGACGCGCTCGACGTGAGTATCAACCGCGATGGCCGGCACGCCGAACGCAACGGACACAACGACGTTCGCCGTCTTCCGCCCGACTCCCGGCAGCTTCATCAACTCATCGCGGTCGCGCGGCACTTCGCCGTTGTACTTGTCCATCAACATCGCGCACAGCTTTTGAATGTTTCGCGCTTTGTTCCGATATAAGCCGATTGAGCGGATATCTTGCTCGAGCTCCTCAAGCGGCACCGCCATATAATCGTGCGGCGTCCGATATTTTTCAAACAGCCGTTTCGTCACCTTGTTGACGAGCGCATCGGTGCATTGCGCCGACAAAACAACCGCAATCAGCAGCTCAAACGGATTGCGGTGCACCAGCTCGCAATGCGCATCCGGAAACATTTTGGCCATCTCATCCAAACAGTAGCGGATTTGTTGCTTTGTCAGCACCTCGTCTCCTCCTTATTGCCATATTGGCCCGAACAAAAAGACACCTTTTACCGGTTCGATTGGCCATTTTTGGACAAACAAAAACGAGAGACAGCGCCTCTCTCGTTACGAGTCGAGCCAATTGAAAAACGGGATCGTCTGTTTAAATTCTCCCGCCGTCTGTTTCGCCGAACGGGAGGACGGCTTGCGAAACTTTTTGCCGTAGTCGTGCGCCTGTTCAATCGTGCGAATGCCGTTCTTTTTCCATTCAAACAAGATCCGATCGATGTAGCGGAAATTCAACTTCCCCGACAGCACCGCTTCGCGCAGCGCCGCTTTAATGATGGCCGGCTCATGACCGTCTTGATCGATCCACATCGCAAGCGTTTCACACTCGAACGGGGAGAGCGGGCGGCCAAACTCCTGCTCAAAAACGGTGTATAAGCTCTCCTCTTCCTCCTGCCGGCCGAGTTCCCCCTGTTGAGCTGCGTGGGTGTACAAATGATGCACGAGCTTCTCCCAAAGCGGTTCAAGCGTATATTTTTCGTTGCGAATGCCTTGTTCATCCGTATGCTCTTCAATCGCGATCATCCCTTTTTGCAAGAGCCGACGCACCATCTCCATGCATTCCGCTGCCGAGACCGTCATTCTTTCAGCCAGCTCAGCCGGCGTCGGAAACAAGACACCTTCTTCGAAAAACGACTGCATATGCAAAAGCAAGACGAGCTCCCCCTCGCCCAACCCAAGCTGCTTGTAGTGGCCAAGCAGCAGCTTCGGGACGGCGATGCTTCCTTGCGCCAGCCATTCGGCCACCTTTTTCTTTTCCATGCCGATGCACCTCAACTATAGTATAACATGACGGCGGCGAAAAAACCCCCTTTTTGCAGGGGGTTTTTTACGGATAAAGCCGGTTGAGCAGCCGCGGGAACGGAATCGTCTCGCGCACATGTTCGACGCCGCAAATCCAAGCGACGGTGCGCTCCAAGCCGAGCCCGAACCCTGAATGCGGCACAGAACCATATTTGCGCAAATCCAAATACCATTCATACGCTTCAAGCGGCAAATGGTGCTCTTCAAGGCGGCGCTTGAGCAGCTCATAATCGTGAATCCGTTCCGAGCCGCCAATGATTTCCCCGTATCCTTCCGGCGCAATCAAATCGGCGCATAGCACAACGTCGGGGCGGTTCGGGTCCGGCTGCATATAAAACGGCTTCAAAGAGGTCGGATAGTGGGTGATGAACACCGGTTTGTCAAAACTTTCGGCGATGGCCGTCTCATGCGGCGCACCGAAGTCATCGCCCCATTCGATGTCGGTCAATCCTTTTTCATGAAGCAGCTTGATCGCCTCATCATACGTTAGGCGCGGAAACGGTGGTTTGACCAGCTCAAGCTTCGACACGTCGCGCCCGAGCCGCCCGAGTTCAAGCCGGCAGCGCTCGAGCACCGACTGCACAAGGTAGGAGACGTACTCTTCTTGCAGACGCAAATTGTCTTCAAACTCATAAAACGCCATTTCCGGCTCCACCATCCAAAACTCGATCAAATGGCGGCGTGTTTTCGATTTTTCGGCGCGGAACGTCGGGCCGAATGAGAACACTTTGCCGAGCGCCATCGCCGCCGCTTCCATGTAGAGCTGGCCGCTTTGCGACAAATAGGCATCCTCATCAAAATATTTCGTATGAAACAGTTCGGTCGTTCCTTCCGGTGCGCTGCCAGTCAAAATCGGAGCGTCGACTTTCACAAACCCGCGATCGTTGAAAAATTCATACGTCGCCCGGATGATTTCGTTGCGAATTTTCATGATCGCGTGCTGGCGCCGCGACCGAAGCCAAAGGTGGCGATGGTCCATCAAAAATTCGACGCCATGCTCTTTCGGCGTAATCGGATAGTCCACTGCTTCTTGAATGACTTGCAAATCGGCAACCGACAGCTCGTAGCCAAATGGGGAGCGCTCGTCGATGCGCACCGTGCCCGTCACATAGAGCGACGTTTCTTGCGTCAATGTTTTGGCGCGTTGAAACACCTCTTCCGAGACGTTCGCCTTTTCGACGACGCCTTGAATAAACCCAGTGCCGTCGCGCAGCTGCAAAAAGACGATTTTCCCGCTTGAGCGCTTGTTCGCGAGCCAAGCGCCGATCGTCACTTGTTGTCCTACGTATTGATTCACTTCCGCAATCGTCGTCGTTTTCACGCACTGATTCCCTCCAATAATCGACACGTCCATCATTCGCTATTATACCGTTCCGTCGGCGTCACGGCAATGACCAGCCAAAGCAGCGCAAAACGATGCTGCCCCCACCAATCGCCCTTCGGCGCAGCCGCCCGGAGCCAGCCGACAGACCGACGCGGAAAAAGCGGCTTTGCGCCAAACAAAGCCGCCCTTTTCTTTCCACTCTGACACCTTGGCGCAAAGCGCCTTAGGCCCGCGCCTCCATAAACCGGCGGATGCGTTCGATCGCTGTCTCGAGCGCCTCAAGCGAGGTCGCGTACGACAAGCGGACGTAATCCGGCGCCCCAAACCCAGAACCAGGCACGAGCGCGACTTTCGCTTCCTCCAACAAGGCGGCGACGAACTCGTCGACCGTGCGGCATCCGGCCATATCCGCCGCCTTTCGGGCGTTCGGGAACAAATAAAACGCTCCTTGCGGTTTGATGCAGGTGAAGCCTGGAATTTGCACAAGCTTGTCATAAATGATGTCAAGCCGCTTTTCAAACGCTTGGCGCATTTGTTCGACCGGCTCCTGCGGCCCGCTGTAGGCGGCAATGGCCGCATATTGAGCGATCGATGTCGGATTCGATGTGCTATGGCTTGCTAAATCGGTCATCGCTTGAATGATGTCTTTCGGTCCAGCCGCGTAGCCGATGCGCCACCCTGTCATCGAGTGTGATTTCGATACGCCGTTGATGATGATCGTCTGCTCCTTCAGCTCCGGCGACAGTTCGGCGATCGACACATGTTTCGCCCCGCCGTAAATCAATTTTTCATAAATTTCGTCCGAAATGATCAACACGCCATGCGCCAAGCATACTTCCCCGAGCGCTTTCAGCTCCTCGGCCGTATAAATCATGCCGGTCGGATTGCTCGGGGAGTTGATAATCACCGCCTTCGTCCTCGGGGTAATCGCCTGTTTCAGCTGATCTGGCGTCATTTTAAAGTCGTTTTCTTCCAGCCCTTCAACGTAAACCGGAACGCCGCCAGCCAGCTTCACTTGTTCCGGGTAGCTCACCCAATACGGCGTCGGAATGATGACCTCATCGCCTTCATCAAGCAGCACTTGAAAGAGCGTATAAAGCGCATGCTTCGCCCCGACACAGACAATGATTTCCGCCGGCTCGTATGAAAGCCCTTGATCGCGGGCAAATTTTTTGATGATTTCCTCTTTCAGCGCCGGCAGCCCGCCTGATGGCGTATATTTCGTATGCCCTTCATTCATCGCCTTGATGGCCGCCGCGATAATGTGCTCAGGCGTGTTGAAATCCGGCTCGCCGGCCCCAAGGCCGATCACGTCGTATCCGGCCGCTTTCAGTTCCTTTGCTTTCGCCGTAATGGCCAATGTCGCCGATGGCGTCAGCGACGCCACCCGTTTTGCCAGTTTCATCGCTTCTTCCCCCTCACGTCCTCACTGTTGAAAACTGTACCTCTTCAGGAAGGCCCCATCCGCAAAGTGAAGGTAATAAAACGAATACCTTCCTTCCGCATCAATATATGTCAACTCCCAAAGAGGCACGCCTTTTTCCATGCCAAGCGTCGCGTCGATGATGCGCCGCGGTCGGCGGTCGCGCTGCAAAATGGCGCGCGCTTCCGCCTCGCTGATGCCGCTGTCCACGCCCTTGACGACGACATTTCCCTCTTTTTCAGGCACCCAAACGACGACCGCTTTCCCTTGTTTTGTTCTTCCGATGAATACGGTGCACGCTTCGTCGCCATAATATGTATAGACTTTCTTCACATCAGCAAGCCCGGCGGCTTCCTTCGCCCGCGCCAACGCATGTTCCACCATCAGCCGTTTGGGCGCCATCGCCTCGTCATAAATCGACCATGCCTGCCAAATGAGGAATCCAAAAAAAAGCAGAGTGAACCAACCCCACTTTTTCATCGTGATCACGTCCGATAAATCGTAAAGATGGCCTGGCGCTTGTCGGTTTCATCCAAGGCAAGGCCAAACATCAAATTGTCGCGCTTTAGCGTTCGGTTCAAGCAGTCGACAATTTTGTACAAGTCGTCGGAGTGCTGAACTTTGACGGTAGCGAGCACTTCGATTTTGCTTTCCATTTTCGTCGTTTCCTCCTGTGCGGCGCAAATTTTGTTACTTATACACGCCGGCGGCTCCGGCAACAATACAAATACAGCGAAGATGACAAAAGGCGTGCTTCTTCGCACCTCTGCGGCCAAGCCGACAAAGCCAAACGGCAAGGCGCAAACTGTCATCGCAGTTGTGCTTCTTCCCTATTATAGCAGGTTTGTCCGATCATTTCATAACAAATTTGCCCGCCTACACCGTCAACGCCAATTTGCTTCTTCCCCCCGCTTCATGCGGGGTTTTTTGCCGCCTGACACCTTTAGATTGCGCCGTTTCGTCCATCTTTATGAGAAATAAAGCCCGCTTTACGAAAGCCAAGTTTCCGCCTTGTCGAGCAGCTCAGAAAGCACGCCTTCATGCACCGAAAGCGGCGGCAAGGAAGCGAGAAAATCCGCGCCGTACGGGGAAGCCAAAAGCCGCCGATCCAGCACAAATACGGCTCCTTTGTCGTCTTCCGTGCGAATGAGGCGGCCAAACCCTTGCTTAAAACGAAGCACCGCCTCAGGAAGCACCAGCTCGGAAAACGGATCGCCGCCTTCTAGGCGAATGCGCTCGCTTTTTGCCTCCATCACGGGATCGTCCGGGGGCGCAAACGGCAAGCGGGCGATGACAAGCACATCGAGCGCTGAACCTGGCAGATCGACCCCTTCCCAAAAGCTGCTCGTCCCAAACAACACCGCATGCTCAAACTGCAAAAACGTCCGCAAGAGCTTTGCCGGACTGCCGCTTTGCACCCCTTGAGCGATCAAAACAAACGGCTCGCCTTCTTCCTCCGTCTTCAACGCATCAACCGTCAGTTTCAACAGTTCATACGAAGGGAACAACACAAGCACCCGCCGTCCGAGGCGTCGGGCGATCGCAAGCACCGAAGCGGCGACCGCTTCGGCGTAATCTTCAAGCGGCACGGCAGAAACGAGCGGCATGTCCGCCGGCACGAAGAGCGCGGCCTGCTCCTCGTAACGAAACGGCGGCGGAAACGAGCGGCAAAGTGGATAAAAATCCTCAAGACCAAGACGCGCCGCCATATACGTGAACCGGCCGCGGACCGTGAGCGTCGCCGACGTCAACACGACGCTCCGTTTTTTCATAAACAGTTGATCGGCGAAAAAGTCAGCAAGGTCAACCGGCTGTGAGTAAAGGCGGACAGCGTTCGCCGCCCCTTTTTCGTCCGCTTCGATCCACCGGACGACACCCGGCTCCTTTTCGGTCAGCAAACGCACAAGCGCAGCCATTTGCCGGTTGAGAGCCGCCAAATCAGCCGACAGCAAGGCGGATGGTGGGAAATCGCCACTCGTATCAGCGGATAGAAGCGGCTTCGCTTCAGCGGATAGCGCCGCCGCCAAATCGCGCAGGCGCCAGCATAACTCCACCGCCGCCTGCCACGCCCGGCTCTGTTCGTCCGTCGGCGAAAAGCGATAGCGGCAACGTCCAGCGCGAGCCGGCTTTTTCTCGAGCGCATAGCGGCGCAACAGGCGGAACAACTCGTCCCCTTCAAACTGCAGCTCCTCAAGGCGCTGCTGGCAACGGACAAGAGCCCCATTCGGTGCGTCCTGTTCTGCTTCTTGCCATTTCGCGATCGTCTGTGCGATTTTGGCGGTCAGCAGGCGAAACGACACATAGCCAATCTGCTCGCCAAAACACCGGGCGGCGGCATCTTCAAGCCGATGCGCCTCATCGATGATCAAATGGCGAAACGGCGGCAAAAGCGGCGCCGGGCCGGTCAAATCATGAAGCAAAAGCGCATGGTTGGTAATGACCACATCCGCCCGTTCGGAGCGCTCTTTCGCCCGGGCGAAAAAATAATGCCGCCCGCCGTCTTCCTCTTCGCCGATGGCAAGCGCGGACAATAGGAGACGGGCGCCGGATGACACATTCAATTCGTCCAAGTCGCCGCTGTCGGTCTCAAGCAGCCAAACGAGCACCTGGCATTTCAAGAGCGCCGCATCGTACGTGTCAGACGGCTCCGACAAAAACGAAGCGAACTTGTCAAGGGATAAGTAATGTTGCTTTCCTTTCAAAACGGCGACGCGGAGCGGAAACGGCGCGATTTGCCGCAATACCGGCCAATCACGGCGAATGAGCTGCTCCTGCAGCTGGAGGGTATGCGTGCTGATGACGACCCGCTCTTGCTGCTCACAGGCAAAAAAAGCAGCGGGAATCAAATAGGCGAGCGATTTGCCAAGTCCGGTCCCTGCTTCAATGAGCGCGTGCTGGGACGTCGACAGCGCCTCATAAACGAGCCGCATCATCTCCCACTGTCCCGCGCGCCGCTTGTAGCCGAGAAGCGGAAGGGGCGGCTCCTGTTCGCAAAAGGCAGCGAACGAAGCCAAAGCGGGGCGCCGATCGCTCTCATCTGGCTCCGGCGCTGGTTGTTTCAACGCAATGCCGCGGTATACGGCGACAGCACGGTCGGCCGACGCCTTGTTCCGCTCTTTGGCGATGACCGCATCAAGGAGCAAGTAAATATCGCTTTTCAAGCGGCGGGCAAGACCGCGCAGTTGCTCAAGCGTCATAAGCGGCAGACGGGAGAGCCGCTTGATCAAGGCAATGAACAGTTTGGCGGTCACTTCCGCATCGCTGTCCGCCTGGTGCGGGCGGTCATGGCGAAGGCCGAGCTGTTTCGCCAAATCGCCAAGCTTGTAGCTTTCCGCCGTCGGCAGCACGATGCGTGCGAGTTCCACCGTATCGATCGTCGGGCCGGCAAACGGCGGACGCCCGGCCCGCTCGAGCTCCGCCTGCAAAAACGGCAAATCAAAATCGACGTTATGGGCGACGAAATACGCCCCCTCCATCATGGCGGCGATCTCGCTCGCCTTGTCAGCAAACAGCGGTGCTCCTTCGATCATCTGTTCGTTGATGTTCGTCAGCTGCTGAATGAACAGCGGAATGGGCTGTTCCGGGTTAAAAAAGCTGGCAAACCGTTCGACAATCAGGCCATCTTCGACGACCGCCATGCCGAGCTGGATGATCCGATCGCCTTTTTTCGGCCCATTTCCGGTTGTCTCCAAGTCAATGATGACAAAGCGCGTTGCCATAAACGATCACCTCAAAACGAAAAGGGGCGGAAAGCCCCTTTTTGCCCTCATAAAACCGTATGCGCCGGCTCTTCGGCAATGAGCTGCACAATCCGGTTGTTTTCGTCCATAATCGCGATTTTCGGTCGATGGGCGGCGATTTTTTCCTCTGGAACGAGCACATATGAGATGACGATAATGACGTCCCCTTTTTGCACAAGGCGGGCGGCGGCGCCGTTTAGGCAAAAGACGCCGCTGCCGCGCTCACCGGGGATGACGTATGTTTCAAAACGGGCTCCATTATGATTGTTCACGACCTGTACTTTTTCATTCGCCACAATGCCGACGGCATCCAAAATATCTTCATCGATCGTAATGCTGCCGACGTAATCGAGATTGGCCTCTGTTACACGAGCGCGGTGAATTTTGGCGTTCATGAGCGTGCGAAACATGCTTGCTCCCCCTTTCCATCCCCTTGTTCGCCGGTTTTGGGCAACTCAATCATGATATTGTCGATCAACCGGGCGCTCGCAAATCGGACGGCGACAGCGATCAACACTGTCCCGGCGAGCGTCTCAAGCGGCGTCAAGTCCGGATATGAACATACTTCGACATAATCGATCTCAGCGTGCGTATGCGCTTCAATATGCTCTCTAACCATCCGGCGGATGGCCGCTGCGCTCCGCTCCCCTCGTTCGACGGCGGAAGCGGCTGCTTGAAGCGCTGCATACAGCGCCGGCGCCTCACTCCGTTCTTGCGGCGACAAATAGACGTTGCGCGAGCTTTTCGCCAGCCCGTCCGCCTCGCGGACCGTCGGCACCAGCACGAGCTCGATCGGAAAATTGAGATCGCGGATCAAACCGTCGACGACCGCCACCTGTTGGGCATCTTTCATCCCAAAGTACGCGCGGTCGGGCATCACAATGTTGAACAGCTTCATGAGCACCGTCGCCACGCCGTCAAAATGGCCGGGGCGCGACCGTCCGCACAGCACGTCGGCGCGCGCTTGAACGATCGCTCGTACGGTAAGCGGCTCCGGATACATCTCGTCCGCTTCCGGATGGAACAAGACGTCGACTCCATGCTGTTCGGCGATGCGCCGGTCGCGCTCGAAATCGCGCGGATAACGGGCAAAGTCTTCGTTCGGTCCGAACTGAAGCGGGTTGACGAAAACGCTTAGGACGACGATGTCGTTTTCCGCGCGCGCCCGATCGATGAGGGAGGTATGCCCTTCATGCAAATAGCCCATCGTCGGAACGAACCCGATCGTCTTTCCTTCACGGCGATATTGGCGCATGAGCGCCTGCATCGCTGCAATCTGATCCATCACGATCATCCTTGCTTTCCTCCGTAAAGCGCCACCCATTCTTCTTCCTTCATCGTAAACGTGTGCGCCGGCTCCGGGAACTGGCGCAGTTTGACATCAGCGACGTAGTTGGCTAACGCCTCGACGATCGTCTCTTGGATGGACGCGTATTGTTTCACAAACTTCGGCACGCGGGTGACACCGTAGCCAAGCAAATCGTGATACACGAGCACTTGGCCGTCGACTTCCGCCCCGGCGCCGATGCCGATGACGGGAATGGTGAGTTCCCGGGCCATGGCCGCCCCGAGCTGCTTCGGAACACACTCTAAGACAAGGGCGATCGCTCCCGCCTGCTCGCATTGTTTCGCATCATCGAGCAGCTTTTTCGCACTTTCAGCATCTTTGCCTTGCACTTTATAGCCGCCAAGAACGCCGACCGATTGCGGCGTCAACCCGAGATGGGCGACGACCGGCACGCCGGCTTTCGTCAGCGCGGCAATCCTATCGACGACTTCATCCGCCCCTTCGACTTTCACGGCGTTCGCCCCTGACTCTTGCATGATGCGGCGGGCGTTTTGCAGCGCCTCTTCTTTGGACGCATGGTACGACATAAACGGCATATCGGTGACAATAAACGTGTTCGGCGCACCGCGGCGAACCGCCTTCGTATGGTGGATCATATCATCGACCGTCACCGGGATCGTTGAATCATACCCAAGCACAACCATGCCGAGCGAATCGCCGACCAAAATCATGTCGACGCCGGCTTGCTCGGCAAGCTTCGCGGACGGAAAATCGTAGGCGGTCACCATCACGATCGGCTCACCCGCCTGCTTCATGTGGAAAAAATCGGTTTTCGCTTTCATTTTCGTTCCCTCCTCTTTGACTGCAGAGGAGATGAACCGCCCGAAACAAAACGTCCTTCTTTCCCGCCTTGAGAAAGAAGGACGCCATAAAACCGCCGTCGGTTTCGTTCATCCCTCTGTCCTAGTCCTTCAAAAAAGGATCAAGGCAGATCATTTCCTTCACCTATTCGTGCTGTCGTCCTCGGTGCAGTTCTTCTTGCGAAAGATACTGCCCTTTTCCTCGCTTTGTATTTTAACAAAATTGTTACAATTTTTCTAGTGGCAAATTAGAACTGAATATCGGCAGAATGGATGTAATGGATGTTTTTTTGCTCATCTTCAAGGATGAGCAGCCCGTCGTCGGTGATGCCGCGGGCGATGCCGTGAATCACGCCGTTCAGCGTTCTCGCTGTCACCGGCTTGCCGATCGAAACGGCGTACCCTTCCCAAAGAAGCTTAATCGGACGGAAGCCATGCGCCAAATATTGCTCATACAGCCGCTCAAGCCGGAACAAAATTTCCTGAATGAGCGGGGCGCGCTTTACGGGCCGGCCCTTTTCAATGGCCAGCGATGTCGCGATGGCCCGGATATCCTCCGGAAACTGCTCGATCGTTTGGTTGACGTTGATGCCGATGCCGATGATGACGGAATGGACGCGGTCAGGGTCGGCTTGCAGCTCTGTTAAAATGCCGACGCACTTTCTGCCGTCAAGCAAAATGTCATTCGGCCATTTAATGTCTGGGACAAGCCCGGTCACTTCCTGAATCGCCTGGCTGACGGCCACCGCGGCAAGCAGCGTCAGCTGCGGCGCCCGCTGCGGCGAGATGGCCGGCCGCAAAATGAGGCTCATCCAAATGCCCGTCCCTTTTGGGGAAAACCATTTCCGATCCAAACGCCCGCGCCCGGCCTTTTGCTCTTCCGCGACGACGAGCGTTCCTTCCGGCGCCCCTTCATACGCGAGCCTTGCCGCAATGCGCTGCGTCGAATCGACTTCGTCAAAAAAGTGGATCGCGTGGCCAAGTTTTTCCGTTTTTAAGCCGAGCTGGATTTCGTTGGCCGTCACTTTATCCGGCGTGCTGATAATCCGGTAGCCAAGGCGGCGCACTGCTTCGAGTTCAAATCCTTCTTTGCGCAGCTCCTCGATATGCTTCCATACCGCCGCCCGCGAACAGCCGAGCTGTTCGCTGATTTTTTGCCCGGACAAAAACTCGCCGTTCGCTTCGGCAAACAACTCTAACAGTTTTTTTCGTGTGTCCGATTGCGCTCCATGAGCCATGCGTAAATCCGCTCCTTCTCATTTTCGACTTCGCTGCTGACGACCGCCCGCCAGATGGCATCCAGCGTCTCTTTCACCCACGGACCGGCAGGTTTTCCAGCCCAGCGAATGACGTCTTTCCCGTTGACGGCAAGCTCCCTTTTCGTTTTGATCGGCAGCGCCGCAAAGCGGCGGCGGAGCTCCTCATGATGCAGTTCAGACAGCGCGCCGCAAAACGCGGCGCGCACCGCTTCAACCGATAGCGCCCGCTCGAGGCCGGCTGAAAACAACTGTTCGTTCGTCCACGCCTCCGGCCTAGGGACATCATCGAGCGCCGCCAAAATGGCGCCAGCTTCATCGATGACTTTGTTGGGAAGCTTCCAGGCGCGCAAAAACGGACGGATGTCTTTGACATCAAGCGCGCGGCAAAGAAGCGCCCAGCGCTCTTCGCGCTTTGTAAGCCATGGCCAGCGAAAGGCGGCGGCCGAGCGCAGCAGCTGCTCTTTTGCGGCCAGCCCAGGCAAATAAGCGAACAGCCCGGTATCGGCCAACAGCGGCAGCGCCTCGGCAACGAACGGACCGGCGAGCAGTTTTTCCATTTCCATGGTCATCCGTTCGACCGAAATGTGGGCCATAAGCGGTGCGTTTTGGACGATCGCCCGCTTCGTGTCCTCAGCAAGGGCAAATCCAAGTTGGCTGACGAAGCGAACAGCCCGCATCATGCGGAGCGCATCTTCGCGAAACCGTTCGTCCGCCGCCCCGACCGTGCAAATGAGCCGCCGCTCGATCGCCTCTTGTCCGCCAAACGGATCAATGATCGTTCCGCGTTCATCCATGGCGATGGCGTTCATCGTGAAATCGCGCCGCTTTAAGTCTTCCTCAAGCGAACGAACGAACGTCACCGACTCCGGACGGCGATGGTCTTCATAATCGCCGTCCGTGCGGAATGTCGTCACTTCGTACGCCGTTCCTTCATGCACAACGACGACCGTGCCGTGTTTCGAACCGACGTCGATCGTTTTCGGAAACAAGCGCATCACTTCTTCCGGCAGAGCGCTTGTCGCGATATCGACGTCGCCGATCGCACGTCCGATCAACAAGTCGCGCACCGCGCCGCCGACAAAATACGCCTCATAGCCATGCCGCTTCAATTGTCGGATAATGCCGAGCGCCTGTTCAAACGGCGGTTTCATCGTTTCACCTTCCTTGCCGCAAGCGAAGTGTACAGCTGTTCATACTGGCCGACGATGTCGGCCGAGCGGAACTTGCGCTCAACCGTTTGCACCGCCTGTCTTGCCATCTCAGCGTGCAACCGGCAGTCTGTCAACAGCGCCATCGCCTGTCTTGCCGCCTCTTTGACATCGCCAAGCGGGCATAAAAACCCGGTTTTCCCATCCTCAATCACTTCCGGAATCCCGCCGATGGCCGTGCCGATGCACGGAACGCCGCACGCCATCGCTTCAAGCAATACGAGCCCGAAGCTTTCTTTTTCCGACAAAAGCATCATCACATCACTGATCGAATACAGCTCTTCGAGTTTATCCTGTTTTCCTAAAAAGCGGACATCATCTTGCAGCCCAAGCTCTTTCACAAGCCGGCAGACGACGGTCATTTCCGGACCGTCGCCCACAAGCAAGAGCTTAGCTGGCACGTGCCGGCGCACGATGGCAAACGCTCGCACTACATCAGGCACACGCTTCACTTTCCGGAAATTCGAGACATGGATCACAACTCGTTCATCGTCGCGAATGCCGTACTCGCGCCGTAAATGGCCCGCTTCCCGACGACGGTAGACGCGTTCATCGACAAAATTGTAGACGGTATGGATCGTCGCTTGCACATCGAGCAGTTCATACGTCTGCCGGGCAAGGGCGTCAGACACCGCCGTAACGATATCCGACTGCTCGATGCCAAATTTGATCATATCGGAAAGCGACGGATCATAGCCTAACACGGTGATATCCGTACCGTGCAGCGTCGTGATGATCGGCAGCTCGCCGACCATTTGCCGCGCCAACACCGCACAGACGGCATGAGGAACGGCGTAATGGGCATGAAGCACATCGAGCCGTTCCCGCTTTGCCACCTCAGCAATTTTGCTTGCCAATGCCAAATCGTACGGCGGGTATTGAAAGACGGAATATTGGTTGACACTGACTTCATGATAATAAATGTTGCCATACACTTTATTCAAACGAAACGGCATGCTCGATGAGATAAAGTGAATCTCATGCCCCCGCTCCGCCAACAGCTTGCCAAGCTCAGTGGCGACCACTCCGGAGCCCCCGACCGTCGGATAGCAAACAATCCCGATTTTCAGCTTCATCGCTCCTCCTCAAACAAATTGGAAAGATGAATCGGCGTTTTCGTCAAAAACCCTTCCGCATACGCCGCGCCGATTTGTTGACCGAACCAGCGCTCGCGGCTTTCAATCATCTCGATGTAGCCGTTGGTCAGCGGGGTGTCAACCGAGCCAGGCCGTTTTTGAAACTGGCTTTCGTACGCGCGCAGGCTGTCCAGCTTGTCATCGATCGTTTCGCTAATATCGATGAGAAAATGCGGGCGGCAAAAGGCATTGATCATATAATAATACACCGCCCGAACGCGGTGCGCATCGCCAAGCTCTCCGGCGCCATAGCGGCGGATGCCGGCGGAAAAGACCGCTTCCTCGACAAGGCGGGCGCATCGCCCGTGATCCGGATGTCGATCTTCCCAATAGGGGGCGAATACAAGACGCGGCCGATAGCGGCGGATGACCGCTGTGATCTGGCGGATCGTCTCTTCCTCGACGTAAAGGCCGCGGTCAGGCAGCCCAAGGTTCAACCGCTCGGATACACCGAGCCGGCGGGCCGCCTCGGCCGCCTCTCTCTGCCGCTCGTCGACCGTGCCGTTGGACGAAAGCTCGGCTTGCGTCAAGTCGCAAATGACAATACGGCACCCACGGCGTACGTATTTGGCGATCGTCCCTCCCATGCCGATTTCAACATCATCCGGATGGGCGCCGAACGCCAACAAGTCACACGTTTCCATCATCGCTGTCACCTTTCTGTTTTCGATTCCTCCCCGCCTTTTGTTCGGCCGCGCACAATGCTGCGCCATGCCAAATCGCCGCGCTCCAACGCACGGATGAGCAGCTCGGCCGTGCCGATGTTCGTCGCCAACGGCACGGCATAGACGTCGCAAAGCCGCATCAATGCGCTGATGTCCGGCTCATGCGGCTGGGCGGTGAGCGGATCGCGGAAAAAAATGACCAGATCCATTTCATTGCGGGCGATCATCGCCCCGATTTCTTGGTCGCCTCCGTACGGCCCCGATTGGAAGCGATGAACGGGAAGACCGGTCGCCTCCTGGATGCGCAAGCCGGTCGTGCCGGTGGCGTACAATTCATGGTTTGCAAGCACAGGCGCATAGGCGGTCGCAAATGCGACCATCTCTGCCTTTTTTTGGTCATGGGCAATTAACGCGATTTTCATTCCATTCTCCCCCGTTTGCACAGTTTGCACACTATTCCAAAATATGCTCCAGCCCATAGACAAGCGTATGTAGATGCATCACCGTTTCCACTGCCAGCTTCACCCCGGACATAAACGAGCGGCGGTCGAACGAATCGTGGCGGATCGTCAACGTCTGGCCGTTGCCGCCGAAAATCACTTCTTGATGAGCGACAAAGCCCGGCAGACGGACGCTGTGGATCGGGATGCCGTCATATTCCGCGCCGCGCGCGCCAGCAAGCGTTTCCTTTTCGTTCGGGTGGCCTTGCTTTTTCGACGGTCGCACTTCGGCAATGAGCTGCGCCGTCTTCAACGCCGTTCCGGACGGTGCGTCAAGCTTTTGATCATGGTGCAATTCAATGATTTCCACATCAGTGAAATATTTGGCCGCCATGCGGGCGAATTTCATCATCAACACTGCTCCGACGGCAAAATTCGGCGCGATGATGGCGCCGATTTCTTTCTCTTCCGCCAGCTTGGTGAGCCGCTCGATCTCTTCCGGCGTAAATCCAGTTGTGCCGACGACCGGACGAACGCCGTAACGCAGCGCCAGCTCGGTGTGCCGCTTTCCGGCTTCCGGCGTTGTCAAATCGATCAATACATCCGGCTTCACCTCGGCAAAACAGCGGGCCGCATCGGTGTAAATCGGGGCGTTGACGCCGGAAAATCCGTCGATCTCCGCTAAATTTTGTCCATCGTAACGGCGGTCGATGACCGCAGCCAGTTCAAAGTGATCGGTTTGCTGTACGAGCGCAACCGCTTCTCGGCCCATGCGGCCGCGCGGCCCCGCGATGACAATGCGAATCGTCATGATCCTTCCTCCTTCCGCGTCCAGCGGTCGCGGTCGCGGGTGCGAAATTTGTCCATCACCCGGTCGTGCGCCGCCTGCAAATCAATGCCGAGCGAATTGGCGAAGCAAATGAGCACAAACAGCAAATCGCCCAGCTCTTCTTCCACCGTTTTTTCTTGTTCGGTCGCCTTTTTCGGTTTTTCCCCGTAGTAATGGTTCACCTCGCGCGCCAGCTCGCCGAGCTCTTCCGTCAGCCGCGCCAGCATGGCGAGCGGGCTGAAATAGCCTTCTTTGAATTGACTGATATAGTCATCCACTTCCTGTTGCATTTGTTTCATCGTTTTCTCCTGCATGGCTTGTCACCTCGTCTGTTTTCATGTTAGCGAAAAGCGGCGCATTTGACAAATGTTTTCGCCCGCTGTCAATTCCGTCCGTTTTCGCTCGTCATTGCCTATATGGACAAGTTCCTCTATAATTAAGGGCGCCGACTATTTTTGCGGACGGAGGGACGGTATGATTTTTGGACTCAAGATCAAAAACTGCTTGTTTATTTTGCTTGGCGCCGCCATTTTCGCTTTCGGGCTCGTTCATTTCAACATGCAAAACAATTTGGCGGAAGGCGGGTTTACCGGCATTACGCTTCTTCTTTATTTTTTGTTCGGACTGGATCCAGCGATCACCAACTTGGCGCTCAACATTCCGCTCTTTTTCATCGGCTGGAAGCTGCTCGGCCGCCAGACGTTTCTCTATACCGTCATCGGCACGGTCGCCGTTTCCGTCTTTTTGTCCATCTTTCAACGCTACATGATTCATATGCCGCTTCGACATGACATGACGCTCGCCGCCTTGTTTGCCGGCGTCTTTATCGGCGTCGGCCTCGGCATTATTTTCCGCTACGGCGGCACAACCGGAGGCGTCGATATTATCGCCCGTCTCGTCCATAAATATAAAGGCATCAGCATGGGCAAAACGATGTTTGCCTTTGACGCCGCCGTCATCACGTTGTCGCTTCTTCTTTACCTGTCATACCGCGAGGCGATGTATACGTTGGTCGCCGTCTTTATCGCCGCCCGGGTCATTGATTTTCTGCAGGAAGGCGGCTATGCGGCAAAAGGGGCGACCATCATCTCAGAAAAAAGCGAAGAGATCGCCAACCGGATCTTGACAGAGATGGAGCGCGGCGTCACCGTGCTGAAAGGGCGCGGCTCGTATACGAAGCGCGACCGCGACGTCTTGTATTGCGTCGTCGCCAAAAACGAACTGCCGCGCTTAAAAAGTGTCATTATATCCGTTGATCCGCATGCGTTCGTCGCCGTGACCGATGTGCATGACGTACTCGGCGAAGGGTTTACGCTCGACGAACAAAAGCAGCCGCTGGAGCCATGAAAAGCCGCTGGAGCCATGAAAAGCCGCTGGCGCGAAAGCCCAACCGGGACAAGCCCGGCAAGCGCCGCTTGAAAGTGCCGGGGCGGTGCTTGCACAAAGCGACGGGAAAACAAAAAAGAGGGGGAAACATTTCCCCCCTCGCAAAAAGCGCTGGTGCTTAGTCTTCCGGCTGCCGCGCCCGCTTCTCTTCCTTTTCTCCTTTGTACTTCCGCCAGCCAACGTACGTCAGCGTCAACACGATCACTCCGCCAGTGGAAATCATCACCCAAATCAGCGACGGATCAGCTTCGTCCTTTTTCACTCCAGCAAACAGCGCTTCAAGATCTTGACGCGCATCGGCGAGCTGCTCACGCTGCTCGTCTTCGCTGCGCTGCCAAAACGCGGCGGCCTGCAACGCCTCAAGATCGTCATCGACCTTTGTCGCGATATCCGGCGGCACGTCGATTTTCACACTCGGCTCGATCAATGTATAACGGTCAAGCAACTGGCGGAGGGCAGCGGCATACGCTTTCTGCTCGCCTTGTTGCACCGCCTTTTCGACCGCGGCAAACGCCTCCATGACAGCTGGCTCCATCTCCGTCCAAAGCGGCTGGTATGTCGAATGGATGGCGTCAACAACAAGGCGAAACTGGGTGATCGCCGCCACTTTGTCTTCCGCGGAGATCGGCGCCGTCATCGCCTTGACTGCCTGCTCGTGCGTCACGGTCACCGCCCGCAATTCATCGGCCGATTTCAACCGTTCTTTTGCCCCAAGGGAGAAAAACCGATCGGAAAAATAGCGGAGCACTTCTTTGGCTTCGGCAAAACGACCGTTTTTCGCCAATTGCAGCGCCTCGTCGGAAAGATCGTCCAACTGCTCCCAACCGTTTGTTTGTCCAGCCGCGCCAATGGGCGCTGGCCATAAAAAGGCGAGCGACAACAACATGGCTAGCCCGATTCGCTTCATCATCGTCCCTCCCTCATCCACTAGTACAATGTATGAAGGAGTGGACAAGAGTAGACCAGGCAACTGCTATATAGATGTAATTCGAAGCTTTACCATTTGCACCTTTTACCGAGTATTCGATCGACTGTCGGGGGACCGAACAACGCCGCTTCCAGACCCATATATGGGTCTAGGGGGGCAGGCGGTTGTTCGGTCTTCCGTCACGCCAAGGCGTGACGGAGGCAAGCTTGTGGCTTGCCTTCGACAGTCGAAAATGGACAAACCGCTTTTTTCGTCAAGGATATGGTAAACTTCTTCGTTGCATCTATATAGAAAGCTGCCGCCCAACGTTCCTCCTTGTGTTCAACGTTCTACTCTGATGCCTGCCGGAAAGACATGCCGCCCGGCAGAAGCGGCTGGCGCCGGAAGCGGACGCCAAGCTGATACGCAGCGGCAATCGATGCGATGCTCAACCAAAACGTAAAATAGCCGATTTCGTTGGCGTAGTCAGCCAGCACACTATAGCGCGGCATCATGCCAAAAACGTAGTCGATGATATCGTTATGCAGCGTCCACACGGCCGCCAGCATAAGGTGAAGGAAGCGGAATCGATAAAACCGGGCGTACAGCATTCCTTCGATCGCCATCGCCCCGTGCGAAACGATGAGCATCCAGCCGGCCCAATCCAGCGTGCCGGTAACGCGCCAAACGAGCACATTCATCACGACCGCCCAAATTCCATACTTCACAAGCGTCACCAAAGCCAACGCTTCAAAAAGCGGCGCCGACCTGCCGAAAAGCCATGCCACAAGGACGACAAGAAAAAAAAGGCTTGCCGTCGGACTGTCGGGAACAAACGGCAAAAAGACGGGCGGCGTATCGGCAAGTTGATAACGATACCAATAATATCCATAGATGGTGCCGGCTGCGTTGACGAACAAGAGCAGCCAAACAACCGGCCGGGAAGCCAACAGCGCATAAAGCCATGCCATCATCTGCACCTCGCCTCGGTTTCATGTTGGCACGAAAAAAGCTGACTAACGCGAGTCAGCTTTTTCGTGTCGAAACGATTATTCCGCTTTCAGTCCGGCAATAAATTCGGACAGCTTTTTCAGCTCTTCATCCGTTCCTTTAAAGACGCCAGCCGGCATGTTGCCTTTCCCTTCCTTGGCAATCTTCGCGATTTCTTCCGGCTTCAAGCCGGTGCCGATGAGCGACGGACCAGCGCCGCCGGACAAGTTTTGTCCGTGGCACGATGTACATGTGTTCGCTTGAGCGATTTTATAGCCTTCCGCATTCGTGTCAATTTTCACTTCCGCACGAATTTTTCCTTGTTCAGCCGCTTTTTTCCAGTCGTGTGTAACGACCGATTCCCATGTCAAATAAATCATCGCCGCAAGCGCCAACAGCATCATACCAGTCGCCACCGGACGCTTCCACGGGCGGCGCTCCGGACCGCGATCCAAAAATGGCGCCAACAAAAGCGCGCCGAACGCCAGCCCCGGGATGACGATCGCCCCGACGACCGTATACGGACCAGACGCATATGAATATTTGAGCAATTGGTATAAGAACAAGAAATACCAGTCAGGCAGCGGCACGTACGTCGTGTCCGTCGGGTCGGCGATCCGCTCAAGCGGCGACGGATGGGCGACCGTCAAGCATAAGAAACCGACGAGAAAGACCGATCCGACCAACCATTCCTTGAGCAGGAAGTTCGGCCAAAACACTTCCGTTTTCCCGGGATATTCCGAATAGTCCTTTGGAATATTCGGCTTTCTCACCGCGGGAACACGAGAATCGCCGACGAATTTCATTCCTTTTCCGCGATGCATTGCGTGGTTCCCTCCTTTTTTCTATCGCCTCTAAACGCGGGATCGACCGATCATAGCGGACCGGAAATGCCTTGTCTGCGAATCATTAAAAAGTGCGCTGCCATCAAGCCGAGCAAAGCGGCCGGCAAGAAGAAGACGTGAATGGCAAAGAAGCGCGTCAACGTTTGCGCGCCGACAATTTCTGGGTCCCCAGCCAACAGCGTCTTAATGGCCGGGCCAATGAGCGGCGTCGCTTCCGCGATTTGCAAACCAACTTTCGTCGCAAACAGCGCTTTCATATCCCACGGCAACAAGTAGCCGGTGAAGCCAAGACCCATCATCACCATAAAGATCAATACGCCGACGATCCAGTTCATTTCGCGCGGCTTTTTATAAGCCCCTTGGAAAAAGACGCGCAGCGTATGCAAGAACATCATGACGATGACAAGGCTCGCCCCCCAGTGGTGCATGCCGCGCACAATTTGGCCGAACGCCACTTCGTTTTGCAAGTAATACACCGATTCCCATGCGTTTTTAATATCCGGGACGTAGTACATCGTCAAAAACATGCCTGACAAAATTTGAATGACCGTGACAAAAAACGTCAGCCCACCGAAACAATAGACAAAGGCGGAAAAGTGATGGGCGGGGTTGACGTGCTCCGGAACTTCGTGATCGGCGATATCCCGCCATAAAGGCGTAATATCTAAGCGTTCATCGACCCAGTCATACAGCTTGTTTAACACGCATTACGCCTCCTTTCTTGGTTTCGCCTTGCCTAAATACAGCTTGCCGTCTTTCACTTTGTACTCGTAACGGTCAAGCGGAGCTTGCGGCGGCGTCCCCGGAACGTTCGTGCCGTCCTTTTCATAGCGCCCATAGTGGCATGGACAGAAAAACTGGTTCGGATGCTCTTTGTCCGTGTTCCAGTCGACCGTACAGCCAAGGTGTTTGCAGATCGGCGACAGGGCGATGATCTCCCCTTTGTCCGTTTTATACACCCATGCTGATTTTGGCTCTTCCGACTCGTACCAAGCGTCTTTCACCTTCACTTTAAAGTCGAAGCGCTTTGGTTCGGTCGTAATCTCTTTGACGTCTGCCACCGCGACCATATCTGTCCCTGCTTCATCCTTCAAGAGCGGATCAAAAGCAAAACGGAGCATCGGCATCAGCATCCCTGCCGCCATAAAACCGCCGACGCCGGTCAGCGTGTAGTTTAAAAACTGACGTCTCGTTACACGATGTTTGTTGTCGCTCATCGTCTTCCCCCCTCTATGCAAAATCAAGTCCGCACCGGACGATTGTATGTATAACACATATGGAAAACTAGGACATTCTAATGATAGCTCAATTGCTGGACAAGGTCAATATCGCAGGCGGCAAAACGTCGGACTTTGCCGCATCTACTCTTGCGCCCATCGACCGATGAGAAAGCGGAGCAGCTCGGCGGCCTGCTCTCTGACAAGCTCGTGCTTGTACGATTCACCCATGCTCTCGAGCGGAACAACGGGAACGAACCAAACGCGGTCAGCTTCTTCGCCCTCTTGCCACGCACGGTCGCACGTCACATAAAACAGATGCTTCATTCCTTCCCGCCTAAGCCGGTTGGTCCAATCGGCCAGCCTTTCGGTAAGCAGCGCCCGCGGCTCATCGGCAAAATACACAAACGACGGCATCAAAAACAACCGGCCTTTCAGCTGTCGCTCGACCTCAGCCGCGATGAGCCCGACAAGCTCCCCGCCGGAAGCGAGCCGCTTCGCTCCTTGGCCGAAAGCCACCGGCAAAAGCGGAAGGAGCGCCGTGTCGATGTAGTCGCGCTCTCGTTCATAGAGGGCGACGTCCTCGCCTGTCCACTTCATTCGTACTCTCCTTTTCCTTAAAGTTTCTTCCCTTCATCACCATACCATATTTTTCGGCAAAAGAAAAACCTTGCCGGCGGCAAGGTTTTTACAATTTGTTTAATTCATCGGTCAGGCGGCGGAACGCCTCTTCATCATGGCGGTCAAGCGCCTCATCGATCAGCTTCATGAGCCGCCCGCGCCGGAATTCGTAAATGGAGCGTTCCAAAAACTGCTCGGCGAGGCGCTGGTCGTTTTCGCTCACTTGCGCCTGCTTCGGCGCATACGGATTTTCCTCAAGCACAGCAACATATTGCGGCGAGTGAAAAGAAGCGCGGAAATTCAGTTGAATGTAAATATCTTCGTCGCGGTTTAAACGGATGTCATGGAACGATTTCTCTGCATCGGTTGTCATCACATTGCCTTTGTAAAAACGGAACGGCACATCGTCGACGCAGTGAGTCGACATAATGATGCCGCGCGGGCAATATTGGGCATTCTCGACAAAATGCACCTTTTGCATGAGCTGGTCATGGCTCATCAAATAGTTTAAAATCCAGACACACTCGCGCCGCTTCAACTGATAGTGGCTTAAAAACCAACGGATAAACTCTTTTTTCTCATTGACGGATACGTGCGTCATTCTGCGCTTCCCCCTCGATCGGTTTCCAAGAAAGAGGTTTGGCCACCGCTTCTCCCCTACTCTTCGAGCTCAAGCAGCATCTCCGCCGCCTCCGTATGGGTTGGGTCGAGACGGACGATCTGTTGAAATATTTCTTTCGCCGCCGCCCGATTTCCTTCCTCGATGAGAAAATATCCGTACTCTTCGAGGAACTCGACATTGTGCTTAAAGAAATTATATGCCTCGCCGTAATGATTTAATGCATCGTCGTACATCTCAAGCCGATGTTTGGCGCGCCCAAGGTCCCATTCAAACTGCGGATCGTACTCGCCATCGGCCATCGCCTGCTCAAGAAGCGCTACGACATCCTCATAGCGCTGTTCATTTAGCCAAAGCGCTGATAAAACCGTGAGCGCCTCGATGTACCCGCCATCGATCTCAAGCGCTTTTTTCAAATGTTCCTCTGCCTCCTCCGGCTTGTTCAGCTTGAGCGCCAGCTTGCCTGCGTAAAGGCGGAGCTCTTTGTTCCATTCGTCGACGCCGATGCCCTCAAGCGCCGTCTCATAGCTTTGCACGAGCCGTCCTTCTTGTTCATACGCTTTCGCCAAATAAAGGTAAAGCGGAGTGTAGTCCGGATCGAGCTCTTTTAAAGCGCTGAGCTTATCCATGGCCGTTTGCGTATAGCCGGCCTGCAACGCGGTGAATCCGTAGGCGAACAGCGTCCGGCTGTCCATTTTTTCATTGAGCGCCTCCTCATAATACGGAAGCGCCGCCTCGAATTCCCCGGAACGGCTGAGCGCCTCAGCGATCCGCTCGGTGATCAAGACGCCGGCCATCTCCTTGTTCGTCTTCCGCACCTGTTCATAAAGCGGCACGCTTTTTGAGTACTCACCGTGCGAAAAATACAACTCAGCCAACGCAAACTGCACGATCGGCTCATCTGGAGCTTTCTCGTACGCTTGACGCAGCTTCCGCTCACTCACTTCCGCCAGCCCTTGCATTTCGTACAAATCGGCGGCAAGAAGGCACGCGCGGACAAACTGCGGATCGTCTTCGTCGATCTCCGACAAAATGGCGAGCGCTTCCTCTTCGGCTTCAAGCTCCGTATACACTTCCGCCAAAAACAGGCGAATGTCGCCGTCATCCGGATAGCGGGCAGTCAGCTCCTCAAGCAGCTCCTTCGCCTCTTCCGGCATTCCCCATCCGTACAAGCAGTCGGCAAGCGTGTATTTTTCTTCATCACTTCCATATTTTTTCACTTTCGGCACGAGCGCCAACGCTTGGTCGACGTTTCCGTTTTCCACTAAGCGAATGATTTGTTCGACGCGTGTCATGGTTTCGTCAGCCCTCTCTTGCGGCAGGCGGCCGGGCGCCCACAGGAGCCCATCCGCCTTTGCCATTCAAATCGTTATGTACCGTTACAACGGGAACATGAATGATGATAATCGATCATGGCCGTTTCCGCAACCAAACCGCTCGCTGTCTGGAAGGTGCGCCGTTTTTCGGCCGGAAACCGGGAATGTATCCGCTTTCAAAAAATGCGAAGCCAATTCCTCTCACTGACAATATATGAACGAACAACGCAAAATATGACCGCCCGCCCGCTTGGGGCGGGAGGCCTTTTACAGCAGCGAGCGGAGATCGGCAAAAAACGCCGGATAGGAAACGGCGACCGCTTCCGAACGCTCGAGGCGGACCGTCCCTTTAGCGATGCAGGCAGCAACGGCGAGCATCATGCCGATGCGGTGGTCGCCATGGCTGTCGACAACAATCCCATCGGCATAAAGCGGCGTTTTGCCGCGGATGATCATGCCGTCGTCGGTTGCTTCGATGTCAGCGCCGAGTTTTTTCAACTCAGTGACGACCGTATGGATCCGATTCGTCTCTTTCACCTTCAGTTCGCTCGCGTCTTTGATGACGGTCGTTCCTTCTGCCTGCGTCGCGAGCAAGGCAATGATCGGAATTTCGTCGATCAATCTTGGAATCAGATCCCCGCCGATTTCGACCGCCTGAAGCATCGACGTGCGGATGGTCATATCACCGACCGGCTCGGTTTCCTCGTTGCGGACGTTGTCAATCGCCATATCCGCCCCCATTTGTGTAAGCACATCGATGATGCCGGTCCGCGTTGGATTTAAGCCGACGTTTTTCAGCGTAATTTCGCTGTTCGGCACAATAGCGCCGGCGACAAGGAAAAAGGCAGCTGACGAAATATCGCCGGGAACGTAAATGTGCGCCCCGCGCAAGCGTTGCGGACCGGTCACCGAGACAGTCAAGCCATCCACATTCACTTCACCGCCAAACAACCGAACCATCCGCTCGGTATGGTCGCGCGAGCGGTGCGGCTCGGTGACCGACGTTACACCGTCGGTGAACAAGCCCGCAAGCAAAACGGCTGATTTCACTTGCGCGCTCGCCACCGGCGAAGTGTAGCGAAGCGGACGAAGCGCGCCGCCGCGGATGGAAAGCGGCGTATAATTGCCGCCCTCACGCCCGTCAATACGCGCTCCCATTTCGCGAAGCGGTTTCGTCACCCGCCCCATCGGCCGCTTGGCGATCGATTCATCGCCGACAAGGCAGGCGTGAAACGGCTGGCCGGCCAAAATGCCCAAAAGCAGGCGCGCCGTCGTTCCGGAGTTGCCGACATCAAGCACCGCGGCCGGCTCGCGCAGCCCGCCGGGACCGGCTCCTTCGACAACGACTGTCGTCCCGTCCTGGCGAATGTCAACGCCGAGTTTCCGGAAACAGTCGATCGTGCTTAAACAGTCCGCCCCAGGCAAAAAATGGTCAATCACCGTCCGTCCAGAAGCAAGCGCCCCGAGCATGACGGCGCGATGGGAAATCGATTTGTCGCCGGGGACTTCGATCATTCCTCGGAGCGACGACACGTTGGTTGGCAACTGCATGCAAAATCCCTCCATTGTTTTTCCTTGCTACCCTTCATAGGTGGCATAGTTCGTATGTTTGGCGAGGCACGCTTTCGCCCGCGCCCGATCGTCTTCGCTTTGGAAGCTGAGGCGGAGCACGCCGTAAATTTCTTCGCGCGTCTCAATGATGCGGATGTTCGTGATGCTGATGTTTTCCTCGGCCAAATAGCCGGTCACTTCGGAGATGACGCCTGGATAATCCGGCACGTCGACATACAAATCGTAAAACGACGGAATCGCTCCTTTCGTTCTCGACGGCAGCCCGTCGCGAAACTGTTTCGCCTCCAAAAAGTAATGGTAAATCGCGATGCTGTTTTCTTCTTCGACAAACGAACGCAGCCGCTCCATTTCGGCGATCCAGCGGTCAAAGAGCGCAAGCAGTTCATGCTTGTTATGGATAAAAATATCGCGCCACATTTCCGGATTGCTCGACGCGATGCGGGTGATGTCGCGGAAGCCGCCAGCCGCCAGCCGGCTGACGAGGGCGTTTTCGCACTCGTATTCGCGCGCCTGATGAACGAGGCTCGCCGCAATCAAATGCGGAAAATGGCTGATGACGCCAGTGATGCGGTCGTGCTCTTTGGGCGTTAAGATGACAAACTGCGCTTTCGTTCCCGCAAGCCACTGTTTCAACGCCTCGACTTGCTGCGGCGGCACATCGTCCGTCGGCGTCAAAATGTAAAAGGCGTTTTCAAACAGATGAGCCCTTGCCGCTGCCACACCGCTTTTATGCGACCCAGCCATCGGATGGCCGCCGATGAACGCTACGCCATGATCCAACAGGCGGCGGGCGCCTTGGACGATGCGCTGCTTCGTGCTGCCGACATCGGTCACGATCACGCCGCGCTTCAACCGCTCGATCGGCATCGACGAAAGCAGCGCCTCCGTCTGCATGACCGGAACGGCCAGAACGATCAAATCCGCCTGTCCGTATCCGTCTTCGGGCGAACGGGCGGCTTCGTCGATCACCTTGAGGGAACGCGCCAAGCCGAGCTGCCGCTCATTGACGTCGTAGCCGATGATCATCGCCTCCGGATGCGCTTTTTTAATCGCCAATGCAATCGATCCGCCGATCAAGCCGAGGCCGACAATGAACACTTTTCCTTCCAATCGTCCCACCTACTTTATGTAAACGTACGCCCGCCGCTTTCGAAAAGCAACGGGCCGATCTTTTCTATCCATCCCGCCCCTGAACGGTCAGGCGAGCTGTTTTTCCCGAAGCAGTTGCGAAACGAGTTCCAACACCCGGTCGTTTTGCTCTTTCGTGCCAACCGTCACACGCACGCCGGTCGGCAGCCCAAGCGCTTGGCCAGAGCGGACAATGACGCCGCGCTCCAGCAAATAGCGGAACACTTCGTCGCCGTCCAACCCGAAATCAATGAACAAAAAGTTTGTTTGCGACGGGTAGTACTTCAGGCCGTTCTCCTCGCAAAAGCGATAATACCGCTCAAGCTCGGCGCGATTTCGTTCGACGCAGGCGCGGATAAACGCTTGATCGTCAAGTGCGGCCGCCGCGGCCGCTTGGGCGATGGTCGACGTGTTAAACGGCTCGCGCGCCGGCTCGACGGCACGGATAAGCGTCTCACTCGCCACGCCGTAGCCGACGCGGAGCGCAGCGAGCCCGTATGCTTTCGAGAACGTGCGCATGACGACAAGCTGCTCGTACTCGTTTAAAAGCGGCACCGTCTGCGGGTAGTCGGGCGCCGTCGCATATTCGTAGTACGCTTCGTCCACGACGACAAGCACATGACGCGGCACGCGATCCAAAAAAGCGCGCAGCTCGTTGTCATTCACATACGTGCCCGTCGGGTTGTTCGGATTGCAAATCCAGACGATGCGCGTGTTTTCATCGATCACAGCAAGCATCGCCTCCAAATCATGACGCCCATCAACAAGCGGCACTTCGCGCACCTCGGCCCGCTCGATGATGGCATTGTGCCGGTATTGCGGGAACGTCGGCGCCGCCATCACCGTATTCGCCCCCGGCTCTAAAAAGGCGCGGCAAAGAATTTGCACCACCTCATCCGAACCGTTGCCAAACAGAAGCTGTGTTTCCTTGACGCCAAGATACTTCGCCACCTTTTCGCGCAACGTGCGGGCGTAGCCGTCCGGATAGACGGCGAGGCGGTCAAGCTCAGCGGCGATGGCCGCTTTGGCCGCTGGCGACGAACCGTACGGATTCTCGTTAGAAGCAAGTTTGATAATGTCAGGCAAGCCATATTCCCGCTTGACTTCTTCGATCGATTTTCCCGGCTGGTACGGAGAAAGACCCCGGAGCGATTCCTTTACTTGCATGATTGTCGCCAACTCCTTCAATTCGGAACTTTTAGCGCGAAGAATAGGCTTCTCGAAGCGGCGCGGCAAGCGAACGGGCGTAGGCAGCAAACTCGGCGACGGCCGCTTCCCTTTCGTCCGGCGCCTGCAACCTCGGAGCCAGCTGCTCGACTTTTTGCACGAGCGCGCTGCCGACGACAACGCCGTCGCACACCTCTTTCAACATCGCCACTTGCCCCGGCGCCGAAATGCCAAAACCGACGGCGACCGGGACGCGGCTATGCCGCTTCACTTCGCGGAGGAAATCGCCGAGCGTCTCCGGCAGCGCCTCACGCACGCCTGTAACGCCTAGCGAGGAGACGCAATACAAAAACCCTTGCGCCGCCGAAGCGATCCGCTCGATCCGCTGCTTCGACGTCGGCGCAACAAGCGAAATGAGCGGGAGACCAAACCGTTCGCCAAGTTCGCGGAACGGACCGCTTTCCTCAAACGGCAAATCGGGAATGAGCACGCCGTCGGCGCCATTTTCCTGCGCTAAAGCAAAAAAGGATTCTTCTCCTAATTGTAACACAGGATTGTAATACGTAAAGAGAATAATCGGAATGTTTACCCCTTTTTTTCGCATCGCGCCAATAAGCTGAATGGCTTTCGGCAGCGTCATGCCCCCATCAAGCGCCCTTGCGGCGGCGCGTTGAATCGTCGGTCCGTCAGCGAGCGGGTCGGAGTACGGCACGCCAAGCTCCAATATGTCAGCGCCGGCCTCCTCAAGCGCCAAGGCGAGATCGATCGTCACATCGGGAGCCGGATCACCAGCAACGATAAACGGGATAAATAGCGGCGGATTAACGGACAGTGGCAATGTCTTCACCTTCCCTCGCACCAAGATGGCGCATCATCGTTTGCACATCTTTATCTCCGCGGCCGGACAGGCAAATGAGCACCGTTTCATCCGGCGGCATCTCGCGGGCGAGCTCGACGGCTTTCGCCACCGCATGGGCCGACTCGATGGCTGGAATGATGCCTTCCGTTTGCGCCAACAATTGAAACGCAGCGACGGCCTCGTCATCGGTCGCGCTTTCGTAGCGGACGCGGCCAATGCTCGCCAAATACGCATGTTCCGGGCCGACGCCGGGGTAATCAAGGCCGGCTGAGATCGAATACGGTTCGAGAATTTGTCCGTACTCGTCTTGCAACAGGTAGGTCATCGCCCCGTGGATGACCCCTTTCGTCCCTTTTGTGATGGTCGCCGCATGGTGCGGAGTGTCGATCCCTTTGCCGGCCGCCTCGACGCCGACGAGGCGGACGTCATCTTGCAAAAACGGGTAAAACATGCCGATGGCGTTGCTGCCGCCGCCGACGCAGGCAACGATGACATCCGGCAGCTTCCCTTCACGGGCGAGAAACTGTTCTTTCGCTTCATCGCCAATCACGCGCTGAAACTCGCGCACCATTTTCGGGTACGGATGCGGACCGACGACCGAGCCGATCATGTAAAAATGGTCGTCGCAGTGGGCGACCCAATAGCGAATCGCTTCGTTCGTCGCATCTTTCAACGTTCGGTTGCCGCTTGACACCGGCACGACTTCGGCGCCCAACAGCTTCATGCGAAACACGTTCAGCTCCTGCCGCTTGATGTCTTCTTCGCCCATAAAAACGATGCAATCCATGCCGAAATGGGCGGCCACCGTCGCCGCGGCGACGCCGTGCTGGCCGGCTCCGGTTTCCGCGATCAGCTTTTTCTTGCCCATCCGTTTTGCCAAAAGCGCCTGGCCGATCGCGTTGTTGATTTTATGGGCGCCCGTATGGTTTAAATCTTCGCGCTTTAAATACATTTTCGCGCCGCCGACTTGCCGTGTCAAATTCGGCGCGAACGTGAGCGGGGTCGGGCGACCGGAGTAATGCTGCAAAATGCGGATGTATTCTTGTTTGAACGATTCATCGGCAAGCGCTTTGTCAAGCTCCGCTTCGATTTCCTCAAGCGGAAGCATGAGCGTCTCAGGGACAAACTTGCCGCCGAAATCGCCAAACCGGCCGTATTCATTCGGAACGCGTTCCATCATCTAACCCCACCTTCTCCTTCATAAAAGTTGAAAGACGAAGAGCCGCATTTCTTCAGAGAGCCTGCGTTTGTTCATCGTCCGAGCGTCAGCGCCGTCTTTTGGCCCTTCGTTTTGTTATTTTTTATCAGGTGTGTTGATGAACCAATAAAAAGTCTGTCGAGAAGGCTCTAGTCCGAGCTTTTCTGCCGTAGTCGGCAAGCGGCTCGCTCATGCTGCCGCATGCCCCCTCGAACAATGAACACTTTGCGGGCAAATGCCATTCGCCCTCCGGCGTTCTTGTTCGAGGGAAAAGGCAGAAAAGCTTATGTTCAGCATATCATTCTGTGTTTTTTCGTGCATAAAACGGATCATCGACACCCGTAATTCTTTATTTTTTCTTCGATTTGTTTCATCTTCGTTGGATCTTTGCATCCGTCCGTTTCAATGCCGCTGCTGATATCGATGCCGTCCGGGCGGTAGACAAGCAGCCGCTCGATATTGTCCGGAGTGATGCCGCCGGCGATGAAGCACGGCACGCCTTGGCGGGCCGCCTCTTCCAAATAGTGCGGCACCGCCTCCCAATCAAAAGCGACGCCCGTCCCCCCCCAGGCGCCGGCGGCGCGGCTGTCAACGACATAGCCATCGGCAATGCCAGCGTACTGCCTCATCGCCGCAAGCGCACCGTCGCCATGGTGGATCGCCTTCCAGATGGAAAGCGGCACCGCCTCTTTCACTGCCGCCAGCTCCGCCGGCGTTTCACGGCCGTGGCATTGGATGACATGAAGCGGCAGCTCGGCGGCGACAGCCGCGATCCGCCTAACAGGGGCGTTGACAAAGACGCCGACAAGTTGCTTTGCGCCAAGCTTATGGGGCGCGAGCCATTGCTGCACTTCACTCGGAGAGACATTCCGCCTGCTTTCGGCGAAAATAAAGCCGAGGTAATCAGCCCCGCTCGCGATAGCGGCCTGCACGTCTTCAGCCGAACGGTTGCCGCAATATTTAATTCGAATCATCCCCATCTTCCTCCCCAAACAGCCGGTAGACCGCTCGCTCCACATCATCTTGGCGCATGAGCGACTCGCCGACGAGCATGGCCTGCGCTCCGTACGATTTGACCGTCTTCACATCATGGAAGGAACCGATCCCGCTTTCGCTGACGATGACGCATGATGGCGGGATGAGCGGAGCAAGCGTTTTGGTCGCCTCAAGTGTTGTCACAAAAGTATGCAAGTCGCGGTTGTTGATGCCGACGATCTCCGGCGTAAACCGATCGAAAATCCGCTCGAGCGTCTCTTTTGCATGCACCTCGACCAGACATTCGAGCCCCAAGCTGTACGCTTCATGATAGAGCTGCTCGAGTGTTTCCGGCGGGAGCGCCTCGCCGATCAATAAAATCGCATCCGCCCCGAGTCGGACGCTTTCCTCGACTTGCCGCCGATCGATGATGAAATCTTTGCGCAGCACGGGAACGTTAACCGCTTCTTTCACCGCTCGCAAATAGCGGCGATGCCCTTGGAAATACCGTTCATCCGTCAGCACGCTGATCGCGTCGGCACCGGCGCGCTCATATGCTTTCGCGATGGCCACCGGGTCAAAATCCGGGCGAATGATGCCTTTTGACGGCGATGCTTTTTTCACCTCAGCGATCAAGCCAAGCATCCGCCGCGGCCGACGGAGCGCCTCCGCAAATGGCCGGCGCTTTCGCTCTGGCAATGGCGCCGGCAGCGTCAACGTTTCCACTTCTTCCCGTTTGGCTGCTAAAATTTGCTCAAGCATCATGAACCACTTCCTTCGCCCGCAGGCGTTGCAGTTGTTCGTATGCGGTTTTGGACAAAATGGCCTCTTTCGCCATCGCCACTCCTTCGGCAATCGTTTCGGCTTTGCCGGCGGCATACAGGGCGGCGCCGGCGTTCAGCGCCACGATATTGATGGCGCTCTCTGGCGCTGTTCCCTCCATCACCGCCTCAAGAAGCGCGGCGCTCTCTTCCGGATCGCGCACTTGCACATCGGCAAGCTCGCCGCGCGGCAAGCCGGCGTCTTCTGGTGCGATGACAAAGCGGCGGATCGCACCGTCTTTCAACTCCACGACATCCGTTTCTGCAGTGATGCTGCATTCATCAAGCCCATCGCGCCCGGTGACAAACAACACATGTTCCGAGCCGAGGCGGCGCATCGCCTCCGCCAATTTCTCAGCGTAGCAGGTCGAATAGACGCCGACGACTTGCCGCTTGCAGCGCGCCGGATTGGCGAGCGGGCCTATCAAGTTGAAAACGGTGCGGAAACCGATTTCCTTTCGCGGCCCGGCGGCGTGTTTCATCGCCGCGTGATAGAGCGGGGCGAACAAAAACGCCAGCCCTTTCGTTTCCAACGCCTGTTTGGCGGCCGACGGCGACGTTTGAATGTCGATGCCGAGCCGCTCGAGCACATCAGCGCTGCCGCTTTTTGACGAAACAGCGCGGTTGCCGTGCTTGGCAACTTTGACGCCAAGCGACGAAATGACGATCGCCGCGGCGGTGGAAACGTTGAATGTCGCCGCCCCATCGCCGCCCGTGCCGCACGTATCGATGACATCATCACTAGCCTCAATGGCCGTCATCCGGTCGCGCATCGCCCGCACAAATCCGACGAGCTCATCGACTGTCTCTCCGCGCAGGCGGAGCATGGACAACAGACTTGCGATTTGACTGTCCGTCGCCTCGCCGGACATGATGATCTTCATCGCCGCATACGCTTCGTCTTCCGTCAACGCCTTTCCTTCCGCACATTTTACAAGCAGCTGCTTCAACATACGGCCCTCTCCCCTTTCGCAAATAGTCGTTCCGCTTGTTCAATCGCATTCATCAAGGCGCTCGCCTTATTGCGCGTCTCTTTCCACTCCAGTTCCGGAACGGAGTCGGCGACAATGCCGGCGCCGGCTTGCACATAGGCATAGCCGTCTTTCACGACCGCTGTCCGGATGGCGATGCACGAATCGATGTTGCCATCAAACCCGATATAGGCAATCGCTCCGGCATACAGCCCCCTTGCTGTCGGTTCGAGTTCCTGCAAAATTTGCATCGCCCGCACTTTCGGCGCCCCGCTCACTGTTCCAGCCGGAAAGGCGGCAAGGAGTGCATCGATCGGGTGGACGTTGTCGTCCAGTTCACCGACGACTTTGGAAATTAAGTGCATCACGTGTGAAAACTTGCCGATCTGAAGCAACACCGGCACCTCGACCGTTCCGTACTTGGCGACCCGGCCGACGTCGTTGCGCGCCAAATCGACAAGCATATAATGCTCAGCCCGTTCTTTTGGGTCGTGGTACAGCTCATCAGCCAACCTCTCGTCTTCCTCCGGCGATCGGCCGCGCCGCCGTGTGCCGGCAATCGGATCGATTTCAACGCGCCGACGGTGCACTTGAATCAGTTTTTCCGGCGAACTGCCGACAATTTCCACACCGTCAAGCTGGAAATAAAACATGTACGGCGACGGGTTGATGTATCGGAGCAGCCGATAAATGGCAAAGCCTCCGGTTTGAACCGGCACGCAGAAGCGCTGCGACAGAACCGCTTGAAACACATCGCCGGCCGCGATGTACCGTTTCACGGCCTCCACATCGCGCAAAAACTGTTTTTTGTCATAGTTGGACACCGCTTTGGCAAACGAGGCGGTCCGCCCCGATTCGCTTTCCGCCGGCAAGAGCGGCTGCTCGGCTTGAGGGCGGGCCGCTTTCGCCGCGAGATCGGCCATGCGCCGTTCGGCCGCGCGGTACGCTTCGATTTTCTCTTCCTCCGTTTCGTTGCCGCTCAACCGAATATAGTGAATGACGAGCAACTCACGCTTTTTTTGGTCAAACGCAAACAGCGATTCACAAAACACGAAATAGGCCGTCTTCATCGGCACATCGCGGTTTTGGTGGCGCGGCACTTTTTCGATGGCGGAAATGAAATCGTAGCCTAAAAACCCAACTGCACCGCCTGTAAACGGCACCATCTCGGCAAGCGGCTTGACGGCAAGCGTCCGCTCGACCCATTGAAACGCTTCTTTCAGCGTCGGTGCGGTGATTTGTTCGTTCCCGTTTTCGTCCTTCACCGAAAACGTTTCGCCGGTTTCGCTCTCTAGGGTCAAAAACGGCGCCACACCGATGAACGAATAGCGCGCCCACGGCGATTCGTCATCCTTGCTTTCAAGCAAAAACACGGCTTCCTCGCGCAAATTGGCAAACACGCCGAGCGGCTCAATGACATCGGCTACAAATTTACGCACAATCGGGATGGTTCGAAATTCGTTCGCTTCCGTCAAAAAAGCGGCCAGCCCATCAGCAGACATCACTTCTCCTCCCTTCATGATCAGCGGGCGGAGAATGAGGGTTTATGAGGCGAAAAAAGAGAGGGAAAAGAAAACGCCCAAAGACGACCGTCTTTGGGCAGATGTCGGCGAATGAAAAAACGCTCACCTCAGCTAAACTCGCTCATTCTCATCTACCCTACGCTCGCTCTCCACTCTCGCTCCACTTCTAACGCCCCCGATGTCTCAGGGGGCAAAGAGGTTATTTTCACTATATTACATTTCTGTTTTTTTTGTCAACGACAAATCCGGGCGCAACACGACCGCCCCTTTTAAATACACGTGGCAGATCTCTTCTTGCTGTTTCTCAGTCGCCACCGTCATCATGACGCGAATGCAGCGCGGCAATGAACCGGGCACCGGAATTTCCCTCGTGCACATGACCGGCACATATGTCCAGCCGTCCAAACGGCGCAGCGCCTGCGCCGGGAACGCGGCGGTGATGTCGTCGGTGACGGAAATGAGCACAAACGACACATCAGAAGCGGCGACATCGTTTGCGCGGATCATTTCACGAAGCAACGTTTCCGTTGCCGCCACGATTTCCTCGGCGTCATTTCGATCCACTGTAATCGCTCCGCGAATGCCGCGAATCATCCTTTCCCCCCCTGTCTGGAAAACTCGTCCAGCCACGTGAGCAGGTTGTCGTCTTCGAGTTCCACCACTTCCACGTCGCCGATCTCACAGAGAAGCACCATCCGCACTGTTCCGGCGTACGCTTTTTTGTCGCCTTTCATCTTCTCAAGCAGGCGGCGCGTCTGAACCGCTGCCGGCAGCGACACCGGGAAGCCGTATCCGGCGAACCAGTCGGCCAGTCGATGCTCAGCAAACGACCGGCCGTAAAACCGTTCGCTGACAAAGACGGCAAACAGCATGCCAACCGCAACCGCCTCCCCGTGAGTGAGCGCGCCGTAGCCTAACTCGCTTTCCAGCGCATGGCCGAGCGTATGGCCGAAATTCAAATGGGCGCGCACCCCGGTTTCTTTTTCATCCTCACGCACGACGGACGCCTTAATGTCAATGCCCTTTTCAATGCAATAGGCGAGTTTCTCGCCGCGCAAGTCGGCGAGCGTCTTGATTTCCGCGCGCAGCCAGTCGTAAAAGCGGCGGTCGCGGATCAGCGCATGTTTGATCACCTCGGCAAACCCAGACCGAAGCTCGCGCTCGGGCAGCGTGCGCAAAAAGGAGGTGTCATACACAACTGCTTCCGGCTGGTGGAAGGCGCCGATCATATTTTTGCCGAGCGGATGGTTGATGGCGACTTTGCCGCCGACGGCGCTGTCATGAGCCAAGAGTGTCGTCGGCATTTGAATGTAACGGATGCCGCGCATATAGGTGGCGGCGACAAACCCAGCCAAATCGCCGACAACGCCGCCGCCAAGCGCGACAATCACCGAGCGGCGGTCGAGCCCGCACTTGATGGCCGCCGTCTGGCAGGCGTAATAGTTGTCAAACGACTTAGCTGCTTCCCCGCTTGGAATGATGTAGGCGTACACATCATACTCAGCGGCGGCGAGCGTCGCGCGCACCTCGTCCAAATAAAGAGGTGCTACTGTATCGTCGGTGATGATGAAAAGCTTCGTCCCCGGGGGGCAGGCGAGTGACCGAAGCAAGCTTGGCAACTCGCGGGCCGCTCCGTCGCCCAAAAGAAGCGGATAGCGCTTCGTCGCCGTTTCAATCATCCATTCGATCATCGTCAAAACTCCTTTGCATAGCGGCGGGCGCGCTCGACATTTTCCTTAATCAAGTCCATCCGATCCTGCCCAAACTGCTCAACGATCGCCGCTGCCACTTCCCAGGCAACAACGGCCTCAGCGACAACGCTCGCCGCCGGCACGGCGCAGCTGTCCGATCGCTCAATGCTTGCCGCAAACGGCTCTTTCGTCTCGATATCCACGCTTTGAAGCGGCTTGTACAGCGTCGGGATCGGTTTCATCACTCCGCGCACGACGATCGGCATCCCGGTCGTCACCCCGCCTTCAAAGCCGCCCGCCCGGTTCGTCCGGCGCGAAAAGCCTTGTTCTGGGCTCCAAATGATTTCATCGTGCACTTCGCTTCCCGGGCGGCGTGCCGCCTCAAAGCCGATCCCGAATTCAACGCCTTTAAACGCGTTGATGCTGACGATCGCGGCCGCGATTTTCGCATCAAGTTTTCGGTCGTAATGGACGTAGCTGCCCACTCCGGCCGGAACACCTTCAACAATCACTTCGACAATGCCGCCGATCGAATCACCGTTTTTCTTCGCCCAATCGATCGCTTCCATCATTTTTTGCCCCGCCTCCGGGTCAAAGCAGCGCACCGGTGATTCTTCCGTCACTGCCTGCAATTCTTCAAGCGAACGATAATCGAGCTTCTTTGCGCGCACGCCGCCGATTTCGATGACATGCCCGGCGACGCGGATGCCGACCTCCTCCAAAATGCGTTTTGCCACCGCTCCAGCCGCCACGCGCACCGTCGTTTCCCTTGCTGACGAGCGCTCCAGCACGTTGCGCATATCGCGATGTCCGTATTTCAGAGCGCCGTTTAAATCGGCATGCCCTGGGCGCGGACGCGTCACTTTCCGCTTCACTTCCGTTTCGTCATCAATCGGCTCAACCGCCATAATCGTTTGCCAATGTTTAAAATCGCGATTCTCGACAATGAGCGCAATCGGCGAGCCGAGCGTTTTCCCGTGCCGAACGCCGCCTGTGATTTTCACTTCATCTTTTTCAATTTGCATGCGGCGGCCGCGTCCGTATCCTTTTTGCCGGCGCGCCAGCTCTTTATTGATGTGCTCGGCTCGCAGCTCAAGCCCGGCCGGCACTCCTTCCAAAATGGCCGTCAATTGCGGCCCATGCGATTCCCCTGCCGTCAAATACCGCATGTTTGTCTCTCCCTTCAGTTCTTTAACGCGTTTAAGTAAAAATATATCATAAATTCGAAAAATGAAAATAGTTTCAGGAAAAAAAGAAGCCGGCGCGAGCTATTTTTTTCGGTAAAAAAACGTCTCTTCGACTTCAAAACCGTACAGGCCGGGATTGAAAATCTGCTCGGTGCTGCCGACAAACAGCACGCCTCCCGTCCGGAGCGCGTCGTGAAATTTGCGATACAGCATCCGCTTCGCCTCTTCCGTAAAATAAATGAGCACGTTGCGGCAGACGATCAAATCCATGTTGCGCGGAAACGGATCCGCGAGCAAGTTGTGCTTTTGAAACTTGACCGTTTGTTTAATCTTTTCGTCTATTTTATAATACTCGCCTTCTTTCGTAAAAAACTTTTTTCTCATTTCCTCGGGCAGCTCTACAAGCGACCGTTCGCTGTACAAACCGAGGCGCGCGCGGGCGAGCGCATTATCGTCAATGTCGGTCGCCAACACCGACACGCGGTGAAGCGGCAATCGTTTTGCGAGCACCATCGCGAGCGTATACGGCTCCTCGCCGGTTGAGCAGGCAGCGCTCCACACGTTCGGGCGCGGGTTTTCCGCCAATAGCCGCGGCAAAATGGTGTGCTCAAGCACCTCCCAACGCTTGGCGTTCCGGTAAAACTCCGAGACGTTGATCGTCATCCGATCCAAGCATTCATGCCATAGCGCCGGCTCTTTCTCCATCGCTGCAAACAGCTCGGCAAAGCTCTTTAGCCCTTTTTTCATGTACAACGACGCTAAACGCCGCCTCATTTGGGCTTCCTTATATAGCGATAAGTCAATGCCTGTTTTTCGCTTCACTTTGGCAATGAACTGCGCATAATCGTCCATCATCGCCTGTCCCTCTCCCCTGTCAATGTACAAAAACGGCAAAAACCGGCCGAATGGCGGCCGGTCTTCGCATCAGTACAGCCATGCATTGATCTGTTTCGAATAGCTGACGAGCTCTTCTTCTTTAAAGAACAAGCTGATTTCGCGTTCGGCGCTTTGCGGCGAGTCGGAGCCGTGGATGACGTTTTTGCCGACCGTCAAGCCGAAATCGCCGCGGATCGTGCCAGGAGCAGCCTCCTGCGGATTCGTTTTCCCCATCATTTGCCGGGCGGCGGCGATCACGTTCTCGCCCTCCCACACCATGGCAAACACTGGCCCCGAGGTGATAAAGTCGACAAGCTCGCCAAAAAACGGGCGCTCCTTATGTTCAGCGTAATGTTGCTCGGCGAGTTCGCGCGACACTTGCATTAGCTTCGCGCCGACAAGCTGGAAGCCTTTTTTTTCAAAACGGGCGACAATCTCGCCGATCAAATTGCGCTGAACCCCGTCCGGTTTCACCATGATGAATGTCCGTTCTGCCATTCGCTCTCCACCTCTACTGTCGTATGTACTGGGAAACGGATTCCCACCCATCATAGTATCATTGTTTTCCGCCGTTGGCAACAGCGTCCTTGAAAGCGCTAATAATCCCTTTTCCCAATGTAGAGAGCGAGATCATGAAGCAACGTGCGCGCTTCGTTGGCCGGCAGCTCGCCAAGCAGGCGGAGCGCCTTTTCCAAATAGCGGTCGCTTAGCGCATACGATCGTTCGATGGCGTCCGTCTGTTTAATGGCCGCTAGCACCGCCGCCATCTCCTCGGCATCCGTGTCCGCGTTGACCGCCGTAATTTTTGCCCGCACCTGTTCATCACAAAGGGCATACAGCACGGGGAGGGTGACGTTTCCTTGCCGCAAGTCGCTTCCAGCCGGCTTGCCGAGCTGCTCTTCCGTGCCGGTGAAATCGAGAATGTCATCGGTAATTTGAAACGACATGCCGACGCAATGGCCAAACCAATACAGCTGGTTGGCCACCGCCTCCGGCGCGCCGGCGGCAAGGGCGCCAAGCTGGCAGCTGGCGGCGATCAATAGCGCCGTTTTTCGGCGGATGCGCCGCAAGTACGTGCGAAGCGGCTGATCAAATCGATATTTATCCTTGATTTGCTCGATTTCCCCGTGGCACACTTCAACGATCGTTTTCGCCAGCACTTGATGAGCACGGGGGCTGTCAAGCTCCGCCATCCGCTCAAGCGAACGGGCGAAGAGGTAATCGCCTGTATACATGGCAAAGCGGTTGCTCCATCTCGCCTTGATCGTCGGCCGGCCGCGCCGCACGTCGGCGTCATCGATGACATCGTCGTGGACAAGCGATGCCATATGGATGAGTTCGAGCGCTACGGCTACATGTTTAATCCGTTCAAAATCATAACGGCCAAAGCGGGCGGACAGCAAGACAAAAACGGGACGGATGCGCTTTCCGCCCGCTTGCAATAAATGGAGCGCCGCTTCCCCGAGCGGCCCGCATTCGGATCGGACCGTCCGCTCCAGCTCCTCTTCGACCGCCGCCAAATCATCGCTTAAAAACGAATACATCGCCTTTAACTTCATGGTGTTCACCTTGACTCATCGTTTATAGCCTAAATGCATGGCCGCTACGCCGAACGTGTACGGTTTGACCTCGACATCGACGAAACCGGCTTCGCGGAACATCTCGGCCAGCTCGTCCCGCCCTGGAAATTCGCGCGCCGATTCCTGCAGCCACGAGTATTCCTCATAGCTTTTCGCCAACAGCTTGCCAAACAGCGGCATAATAAACCGAAAATAAAAATAGTAAAGCTGGCGGAAACCAAACAACGTCGGCTGCGACGTTTCCAGACAGACGGTCATGCCGCCCGGCTTGGTGACGCGGTGCATTTCCTTAAGCACCGTCATATAATCAGGAACGTTGCGCAAGCCAAAGCCGATCGTCACATAATCGAACGAATTGTCGGGAAACGGCAGCTGCATGGCGTTGCCGTGAATGAGCTTGACATTGCCGAGGCCGCGCGCCTTCACCTTTTGTTCGCCGACTTTCAGCATGTTTTCGCTGAAGTCAAGGCCGTACACTTCCCCCTCCGGCCCGACCGCCTCAGCCAGCGCGATCGCCCAGTCGGCCGTTCCGCAGCAAACGTCGAGCGCCCTTTTCCCTTTTTGCACATTCATCCTCCGCATGACGTCTTCGCGCCATTTCAAATGGCGGCGGAAGCTGATGACAGAATTCATCCGGTCATAATGTGCAGAAATGTTTTCAAATACGCGATGGACTCGCTCTTCTTTCGATTGATGCATCGTTCTACCCTTCTTCCACCGACTTTTTGACGATGGCTTGAAATCCGCCGGCAAGTTCCGCCATGCGAAACCGCAGCAGGTCGTTCATCGGCAAATTCGCCGCCAGCAGCGCTTCCTTGCAATGGTCAATATAACGCTCGCAAAGGCGAAGCAAATGCCGCTTTTGTTCTTTCGTCAGCCCTTTGGCCCATGGAAAGGCGATATGCGCCATTTGCTCAAACAGCATCGATGACCCAGTGCGGACGAACGCTTCCTGCTCGAGCAGCAAGCGCCGCAACAGCAAGTAATGGCCGGAAAATCCCCCCCATTGCGGCGCCCCGATGCGCTCGGCAAGCTTCGCAAGCAACGCCGACTCGATCGTGCCGACCGCGGCGAACAGCGTCTCGATCCGCTCCACCTTTTTTTCATACAGCCGCACTTTTTGCTCATTCATCTCGCGGACCGCTTCGGCGAACAAACGGATGAGCGCAACATCGCCCGAGCGCGCCAGCAAGTCGTAATAAAGCCCGCTGTACAAGTCGCCGGCCAAAACGACAAGCTGCCGCGTCCGCAAATCGCCGCCGCGGTCTGTCACCTGATCATGGGTGTCAAGGGCGATTTGCATGAGCATCATGGCGATGATGCACCGGTCCGGCTCATTTGGCGCCGCCGGAGCATCCATCATCATCGACAGCGAAAGCAGCAGCCGGTCTTCATCAACAGCCGGCGCCGGCACATGCGCGCGCAAATACGGATGGTCAAGCAGCCGTTCGATTTGTTCCTTCAATGACGCCAATTTCACCATGATGTCATTCACTCTTCTCACCCTTGTCCCCCAAAAAATATCCGCACCGCCATGACGGACTCCATTATAACATAATTTTGTCGAAAACGCTCTAGTTTGCTAGAAATTTGCCGGTTTACTTTTTCCCTTCCGATTCAACCACACCGTGGCGCGTTTGAATATACGCTTTTCCTCTCACTTTGATCGCCGACGTATGTTCCGTGAACTGAGCAATCAACACTTCGCCTTTGTCAAGCTTTTCCGAATGGTGAAATCTTGTGTCCGCGCCGCGCGTCAGCCCGATGACGTTCACCCCGTCTTCGAGCGCTTTAATGACGACAAAATCGCTGTTTGTGTACATCCTCTTCCCTCCTTACGCTTTGATTAACGAAAGCACTTCAGCGCGGGCGTTGGCATCTGTTTCAAACACGCCGCGCACCGCTGTTGTCACTGTTTTGGCCCCCGGTTTTTTCACCCCGCGCATCGTCATGCACATATGCTCCGCCTCAACGACGACCATCACCCCATGCGGCTCAAGCGCCTCGACGATCGAATCAGCGATCGTTGCCGTGATGCGTTCTTGCAGCTGCGGGCGGCGCGCCACCGCCTCAACGGCTCGAGCGAGCTTGCTCAGCCCGGTCACTTTCCCTTCCCGCGGAATATAGGCGACGTGGGCAGCGCCAAAAAACGGCACTAAATGGTGTTCGCACATCGAATAAAACGGAATATCTTTGACGAGCACAAGCTCCTCATGTTCCTCGCTGAATACGGTTTGAAAGTGCTTCTTTGGGTCTTCCTGCAGCCCAGCGAACACCTCGGCGTACATTTTCGCCACCCTCTTCGGCGTATCGATGAGCCCTTCGCGGTTTGGATCTTCCCCGATCGCCTCAAGAATGAGGCGGACCGCATATTCAATTTGCGCAAAATTGATTTCTGGCATACAAACAACATCCTCCTGCATTAGAAAAGCTGCATGTAATCCGATTCTAGCATAGGGAGCCAAAAAAAACAAAAAAGAAGGGCCGGTGGATCACCTGCCCTTCCCTCCTGCGCTCCTGCTATGTAGGCTTACTTGACGGCATCTTTCAATGCTTTGCCCGGTTTGAATGCAGGAACTTTGCTTGCCGGAATTTCCATTTCTTCGCCCGTTTGCGGGTTGCGTCCTTTCCGGGCGGCGCGCTCGCGCACTTCAAAGTTTCCAAAACCGATTAATTGCACTTTATCGCCTTTTCGCAGCGCTTCTGTAATCGAATCAAACACCGCATCAACGGCTTTTGTCGCATCTTTTTTGGAAAGACCGCTTGTTTCAGCGACTGCGTTGATCAATTCCGTTTTGTTCATGCCATTCACCTCCTCCCAAGGGGTTGGTCTTGTTTACTACCATTTGTGCACACTTTTCTGCTTTTCTATACATAGACATCCAATTCCAGCGGCAAGAAGGTCCGCGCGCCGGCGCAGCCAATCATTCTATGTTTGCCCCGCGACAGTCCGCCTAAGATGCACCTATGCCGCCGGCTGAAGCCCCTTCCCAACAATTTGGGCTTCTCCTGTTTTCGCCGGGCGCAAACGAAGCCAAGGGCGAGGAAAACCGCCTTCTTCCCGCCAACAGGCGGTGACATGCCTAATCTTAACCAATTGACCACGGAAATTCAACATCTTTTTTCGCAAAAACGGCCAATTTTAGGCATATTTCACCAAAACAACGATTTCAGATAAAAGATTACCATAACGCCATGCCCGTAATCAAGTGCCAATCCTGATTTCTCAAGGGTTTTGTCCATTTTTCCCTTCGCCGCTTTGCAAACGGAAAAAATGGCATCAAAAAAAGCCCCCTTGCCGGGAGCTTGGCGCGCGGCCTCCGCTTTTCTTTCTGTCTAGCTCCGGCCGCTATCGGCTTGCGACGCTGCGTGTCCCTCTGCGGCGGCAACAGCCTCCTCGCGGGCCCCGCAGCGCGTGTCGCCGATGGGCAAGCGGCCTCCGCTTTTCTTTCTGTCTAGCTGCGGCGCCTAGCTCTCTTCTGCCAAATAACCTTCCCCCTCGGAGGGCAGGCCCCCCCCTGCGGGTGAAGAACATTTGGCTTCGAGAGCTAATCTCGGCGCCTCCGCTTTTCTTTCTGTCTAGCTGCGGCTCGCCGCCGCTCGGGGTCAAATAACCTTCGCCTTCGGGATTGTAAATCCCTCCAGGAGAAGAACATTTGCCCGTCGCGGCGAACCGCTCGCCTCCGCTTTTCTTATTGTCTAGCTCCGGCTCGCCGCCGCTCGGGGTCAAATAACCTTCGCCTTCGGGATTGTAAATCCCTCCAGGCGAAGAACATTTGCCCGTCGCGGCGAACTGCTCGCCTCCGCTTTTCTATAAAATAATCGCAATGAGGCCGCCAGAGCCTTCGTTGATGATGCGCTCAAGCGTTTCTTTCAGCTTGTAGCGGGCGTTTTCCGGCATGAGCGCCAGTTTCGCTTGGATGCCTTCACGGACGATGGAGCTGAGCGAGCGGCCGAAAATGTCAGAGTTCCAAATCGACAGCGGATCGTCTTCGAAGTCTTGCATTAAATAGCGGACAAGCTCTTCGCTTTGCTTTTCTGTGCCAATGATCGGGGCAAACTCCGATTCGACGTCAACTTTGATCATATGAATCGACGGCGCGACGGCTTTCAAACGGACGCCAAAGCGCGACCCTTGGCGGATGATTTCCGGCTCATCCAAGCTCATGTCCGACAAGGCGGGCGCAGCGATGCCGTAGCCGGTTTGTTTGACCATTTTCAGCGCGTCGGCGATTTGGTCATATTCCGCTTTCGCATGGGCGAAGTCTTGCATGAGCTGAAGCAGATGGTCTTTGCCGCGGATTTCGACGCCGACGATTTCTTTTAAAATTTGATCGTACAGCTCATCCGGTGCATACAAGTCAATTTCGGCGATCCCTTGCCCCATTTCGATGCCGGCAAGCGCCGCTTTTTCGATAAAGTCGTACTCGGCAAACTGCTGCACAACCCGGTCGACGTCGCGCAGCCGTTTGATGTCTTTGACGGTGTCGCGCACCGCTTCTTGGTAGCTTTCGCGCAGCCAATGATCTTCGCGCAGCACCATCACCCAGCTCGGCAAGTTGACGTTCACTTCAAGCACCGGGAATTCATATAATGCTTCGCGAAGCACGTTATACACGTCGGCTTCGCGCATGCTTTCCACGCTCATGGCGAGCACCGGGATGTCGTACTTTTCGGCGAGCTCGCGGCGGAGCGCCTCGGTTTCCGGATGGTGCGGCCGAACGGTGTTGACGATCATAATGAACGGCTTGCCGACTTCTTTGAGCTCGCTGATCACCCGTTCTTCCGCTTCGACATAGGCTTGGCGCGGAATTTCCCCGATCGTGCCGTCCGTCGTAATGACGACTCCAATCGTCGAATGTTCTTGGATGACTTTTCTTGTCCCGATTTCCGCCGCCTCTTGGAACGGGATCGGCTCTTCATACCAAGGCGTGTGGATCATCCGCGGCCCGTTTTCGTCTTCATATCCTTTTGCGCCGGGCACGGCGTAGCCGACGCAGTCGACAAGCCGGATGTTGACTTCAAGACCCTCGTCGACTTTCACCGTCACCGCCTGGTTGGGCACGAACTTCGGTTCTGTCGTCATGATCGTCTTGCCGGCGGCGCTTTGCGGCAGTTCATCTTGGGCGCGCGCTTTATCGGCTTCGTTTTTAATGTTCGGAATCACGACCAACTCCATAAACCGTTTAATAAACGTCGATTTTCCGGTGCGGACGGCGCCGACGACCCCTAAATAAATGTCGCCGCCGGTCCGCTCGGCGATATCTTTAAAAATATCGACCTTTTCCAAATGACTCCCCTCCAGTCCTTCGGTCGTTATAAGAAACAGTGGAATGAGCTAGCATAGTCGGACACTATATGCATATGATGTTGTCCGATTCGGTTATGACTAAAATAGAAAAAATCCCTTCTCTAGAATGTATTTTCCTAGAGAAGGGAAGATGACTCATTTTGTGAAAAAAATCGGTTCATTCGTCTTGGCGTCGATCGTATAGGGCAACGAATACGCCGGCACAAACAGCGAATGGTCGGTCAAAATCGGGCGAATATCGTCACCCGGCTTGTAGTGGTGCGGATATTTTTTCAACGCCGCATACAAATCAGAACGGTAGTCAATGTAAATTTCTCCATTCCCATCGATGACAAACGGCAAGTTGTTGCCGGAAAACGGGCTGACGACATAAGGCGGCTCTTTATAGCCGAGCTTTTTGTAATCGAGCGTAAATACGCCCGGCGCAACGACGTCTTGAAACGGCGGATATTTATGCTTGTCCGTGTACATGCTAAGCCGCAGCTTCAGATCGCGGATGCGTTCGGCTAAGCGCAGATCAAGCAGCTTGACCGTCGGGTTCGTTTCCGCATCGATGATCATATACTGAAAGACGCCCCCGCTTTCATAGGCATTTCCCGGCGGCTCCTGCATATAGCGGGGAACGAGCTTTTGAAAATCGACTGGATACTTCAAATACATCGGCGTGTTCATATCGCGCGTCTTGATCGGCAGAAGCCCGCCGGTCGCCTTCCGGTACTCATCCACCGCCGATTGAACGGCTGCCACTTGGTCTTTGTAAGGAATTTGGTTTTGTTTCAGCCGCTCTTGTGGATACAAGCAGCCGGAAAGCAGCGCCAAACATATACATGACAACAACAAGCGAGCGATTCGTTTCATCTTTCCCACCTTTTTGCCTATTGCGGTGTCGGTCCGCTGAATACGACGAAAATGATGATGATGCCGGCGAAAATCAAAAGAATGTAGGCGACGAGCGCCAACAGAAAGCGGAGCCATTTCATCTTGACTTTGTAGCGGCTTAAGTAAATGAATCCGACGGAAATAAACATAAACACCATCGAGGCGATGGCGATCCACATTTTCGCTAACGCCGGTGACATGGACGTTCCTCCTTTTTTTCGACAACTATCATTATAGCATTGGCAAAAAAAAAGCTGAAGTAAAGCGGGGCTTTCTTTACTTCAGCATCCCCTCATACCCTTCCGGAAGCTCAAGCCGATGATGGTTCGCCATATTGTATGCAGAACGAAGACGACTTGTACCGCCATTGGCCTATTTTCATCATTCTTGTTTGGCAAAAATGTTGTTTAAGTCATCCATTTCTTCTTTTTTTCCGCGCGCCATGAGCGAATCGACCGCCTCTTTCGGATCTTTCCCCGCAAACAGCACTTCATAGAGGGCTTCGGTGATCGGCATTTTCACCCCGAGTTCGTTCGCCAACTCATAGGCGGCTTTTGTCGTTCGCACCCCTTCGACGACCATCCCCATGCTCTCAAGCACCTTGTCCAGCTTTTTTCCTTGGCCGAGCATGTAGCCGGCTCTCCAGTTGCGGGAATGGACGCTCGTGCACGTGACAATCAAATCGCCGACTCCCGTCAAACCAGCGAATGTCAACGGATTAGCGCCGAGGGCGCAGCCGAGGCGGGCAATCTCAGCGAGCCCGCGCGTGATGAGGGCCGCTTTGGCATTATCCCCATAGCCAAGCCCGTCGCTGATTCCGGCGGCCAAGGCGATGATATTTTTCAGCGCCCCGCCGACTTCGACGCCGATTAAATCCGGGTTCGTATACACGCGAAAATAGTGATGGTTCATAAAGATGTCTTGAATGCGGCGCGCCGCTTCCATATTTGGCGACGATACCGCCACGGTCGTCGGGTGGCGGAGCACGACTTCCTCGGCATGGCTCGGCCCGGAGAGAACGACAACATCTGCAAGCCATTCCCCCATTTCCTCGGCGACCATTTCCGACACCCGCTTATGCGTCCCTGGTTCGATTCCTTTGCTGACAGCAACGACGGTGATCGGCTTGGCCAAGCAGGCGCGCACGTCCGCAAGCACCGTACGGATCGCTTTCGTCGGCACGGCGAGCACAACGATCGCAACGTCGTCAAGCGCAGCACAAAGGTCGTCATAGCCGATAATGGCGTCCGGCAGGCGAACGCCTGGCAAATATTTTTCATTTGTCCGCTTTTCGTTGATTTCGTTGATCTGCTCGGTCCGATGACCCCAGAGCCGGACGTGGTGCCCATTGTCAGCCAGCACGAGCGCCAACGCCGTTCCCCAGCTTCCAGCCCCCAATACGGCGATGTTCTCCATCGTTTTCCACTTCCTTTATCCGATTGTCGCAACCTTGAAAAATAGCAATCGCGCCGCCTCTTCGCTCCTGTTCGTCCGACTTTCGCGGCGGCGACACATGGCTTACGCTCCTGTGACACCACCCACACAGAACCAAACTTTCCTTGGTTCGAGCCTCCTCGCCGGCCCCGCAGCGCGTGTCGCCGATGGGCAAGCGGCCTCCGCTTTTCTTCCTGTCTAGCTGCGGCGCCTAGCTCTCTTCTGCCAAATAACCTTCCCCCTCGGGGGGCAGGCCCCCCTGCGGGTGAAGAACATTTGGCTTCGAGAGCTAATCTCGGCGCCTCCGCTTTTCTTCCTGTCTAGCTGCGGCTCGCCGCCGCTCGGGGTCAAATAACCTTCTCCTTCGGGATTGTAAATCCCTCCAGGCGAAGAACATTTGCCCGTCGCGGCGAACCGCTCGCCTCCGCTTTTCTTCCTGTCTAGCTCCGGCCGCTAGCTCCCTTCCGCAAAATAACCTCCGCCCTCGAAGTGCAAGCACTTCTCGGCGCGGAGAACATTTTGCCTCGGGAGCTTGGCGCGCGGCCTCCGCTTTTCTTATTTCCGCGGGCGGGCGATGATTTTAATCGGTGTGCCTTCAAAACCGAATGCATCGCGGATGCGGTTTTCCAAAAACCGTTCATATGAAAAATGCATCAGTTCCGGGTCGTTGACAAACGCGACAAACGTCGGCGGTTTGACGGCGACTTGCGTCATGTAATAAACTTTCAGACGCCGCCCGTTATGCGTCGGCGTCGGATTCATCGCCACCGCATCCATGATGACTTCATTGAGCACATTGGTCTGGACGCGCATCGCATGATTGTCACTCACAAGCCGGACGAGCGGCAAGAGCTTATGCAGCCGCTGCTTCGTTTTCGCCGATACGAACAAAATCGGCGCATAGTCCAAAAACGGAAAATGGTCGCGAATCTTCCGCTCAAATTCGACCATCGTTTTGTCGTCCTTTTCAATCGCATCCCATTTATTGACGACCAAAATGACACCGCGACCCGCTTCATGCGCGTATCCGGCAATTTTTTTGTCCTGCTCGATGATGCCTTCCTCAGCGTTTAACACAACAAGCACGACGTCCGAGCGCTCAATGGCCCTTAACGCGCGCAAGACGCTATATTTTTCCGTGCTTTCGTAAATTTTTCCTCGTTTGCGCATCCCCGCCGTATCAATGATAACATATTCCTGCCCTTCGCGCACAAACGAGGTGTCGACGGCGTCCCTCGTCGTACCGGCGATGTCGCTGACGATGACCCGCTCCTCACCTAAAATGGCGTTGACAAGCGACGATTTGCCGACATTCGGCCGGCCAATGAGGCAAAACTTAATGACGTCTTCTTCATACTCTTGTCCACCGCCCTTTGGAAAATGACGGACAACAGCATCAAGCAAATCGCCAAGCCCTGTCCCATGAGCTCCGGAAATCGGATACGGCTCCCCAAAGCCCAGAGCGTAAAAGTCGTAAATCAAATCACGCATTTCCGGATTGTCGATTTTGTTCACCGCGAGCACAACTGGCTTATTCGACCGGCGGAGCAGCTTGGCCACCTCTTCATCAGCCGCAGTCACACCGTCCCGGCCGTTCGTCATAAAGATGATGACATCCGCCTCATCGATGGCGATTTCGGCCTGCTGGCGAATTTGCACAAGCAGCGGCTCATCGCCAATGTCAATGCCGCCGGTATCGATCAAATAAAACGAATGGTTCAGCCATTCGGCTCGGCTGTAAATGCGGTCGCGCGTCACTCCAGGCACGTCTTCGACGATGGAAATGCGTTCCCCGACAATGCGGTTGAAAATCGTCGATTTTCCTACATTTGGACGGCCGACAATGGCCACGACTGGATTTGCCATGCTACCACCCTTTATCTTCGTTTTCTCCTTACCCTTTGTCGCTGAAAAAAAACGCCCTTTTCGGAAGGGCATCGGTCCATCAACGCCAAGGGCACTTGACTGCGAGGCTGGGAAGGAAATGACTTTTTGCCAATCAAGTGCATCTTTTAGCGATGAACCAAGGTAGGCTACAACTGCTTTATTTTATCAAAAAGCGAAACGCTCAACAACTAATGTTTGACAATAATAAGAAGCCCCTCGCCCACTTCATGGGCGATGCCATCCAAAATCGCCTCTAAATTCGCGGCGATCTGTTCCATTTCCTCTGTCGTTTGGCAAATAAAGATCGGCGCACCGCCGGCGACGCGCCCGCCGTTCATCGTAATGATGGCCAAAATGATTTTTTCATGCGTCATCGCCGCTCCCCCCTTTTCCGCTTCCATCGCCGTTTCTTCGGCATGCGGATGGCGCTCTCAAGCACCGGCACGTTTTCGATGACAGCCTTCGCTTTCTCGACATCCTCCACTTGCGGCAAAATGAAAATGCCGACGCGCCCGTCGTTCAAATCGCGCTTGGCGAGCGGCACGAGCGCCGGCGTTCCGGAGTCGCGGTAAATGCCGAGGGCGGTCGATACATCATGCAAAATCGCCTGCCGCTGCCCAAGGTTGGCGATCGTCGTGCGCGCGTTAAAGTTTTTCGGCGTTAAAATAAACCCCATCCCGTAGCGCAAAATTTCTTCGCGCCGCGCCGGCAAGCCGATGTTCATGATATAGATGTTATCAACATACAGCCCCGCCCCTTCAAAATGCGGCTTGACATATTGGACGTCGGCAATGTCTTTCAGCCGGCTTCCGCTCATAAACCGCCGCGCCGTCATAAGGCCGATGATACTGGCGGCAAGCGCGGCCCAAATGTCCCATACTAAATAAAAGAGCGTCGATAGAAAGGAGACGAAAATGACTAAATAGTTCCTCCCTTCAAACACAATCGCGATGCCTTCGATGTATGTTTTTCCTCTCGGCACCAGCTCATACTGATCCAACTCGTTCAACGTATTGCGCTCCATATTGCGCACGTCGCGAAATTGTGAGGCGGCCAAGGCCAAAAACGTGATCGCTGCGAACTCTTTTTCCATAATCGCCGGCACGGCGATCGTTCCCAAGCCGGCGGCAATGGCCCCTAAGGCGATATGGATGGTCCGACCGTGCAAATACGTCGGGTATTGCCGGTAATCGGTGCGCAACAAATAAAGCCGCGTCAACACCCCAGCGGCAACACCGTATAAAATCGGAAACGTGTATTCGTTCACGGCTGCCTCGTCCTCCTTACAGGCCGTTTTTCCTCAAGCTGCAGCGAGAAGAAGCGGATCGATTCCCAAACGAGCAAAGATGATGCGCTAATGGCGAGCACATCCAAAAAGGAAAACGACCCAAGCACATAACCCGGCGCCATGCGAAAGATGGACATGGCGTACATCACTTCCCCTTGACAGCCGCCGAGCGCCAGACAAAGAAGGCGGGCGGATATGCGGCGGTGGAACAGACTGCTGATCAAGGCCATCCACCAGCCAAGCATCCATTGGCCATCAAGCCAAATCCAGACCGGATCAAACAAGGCAAGCAGACGAAAAGCGGCATAGGCAAACGCCAAGCCGGACGCTGACAGCGCCATCCGCAGCCATCCGCATGGCCGCTGTGTGACCGCCACGTAACAAGAGGAGAAAAAAAGCACAAAAAAGGACAACGCCATATGAAGGGGGCTGATCTTCACTGTCATGGAAGCCGAACTGATCATGAATAGCGAAAATGCAGCCAGCTTCGTCCGCTCGACAGTCTTTTTCATCAAAAATGTCGCTGCAATCCATAACGCCCAAAAAAAGAAATAAAAATAGGCCCCTTCCATCTTTTCCACTCCTTATTATGTTCATTATGTCATCTTTTATGAACGTTCATTCCTGTATAGAAAAAACAGCATTCGTTCATAGTAAAAATGATCGCTGTACCGAAGCAGAAAGGAGCCATGGCGAAATGGGAAAAGATCGACAGGAAAAAAAGCTGAAGCAATCGCGGCGCGTCGAGTCAGACCGGGATCAGTCCCTCTCCTATAAAGGAGCGGCTCGGCTCGACACGCCGGAGGAAGCGCGGGAACGGAACCGCCATTAAGAAAAAGCGGTCCTTATCTTCCCTTGCGGCCGCTCTTGTCCCGATGCGAGCAACAGCCGCACCCTACTGCAATGAATCAAGCAAAAAAGCTCCCTCCGTCCAGATGGCTCAAGCCATCGGACAGAAGGGAGCTTTCGCTTTGTTTTGCCAGCTAGTTGATCTTGCGGCTCTACATTACTTTAATTTTTTCAGCTGCTCGCCAATCACTTCGCCGAGCTGGAAGCCGCGCGTTTCCGACGTTCTTGTGTATTGGCTGTAGTCCTCAGCCGGCGCGGCCGCCTCTTCCTCAAGCAGCGCGCGGATGCTGAGGGAGAGGCGGTGATCCGCTTCGTTGACATCGAGCACTTTCGCCTTCACCACGTCGCCTTCTTTCAGCACTTCATGCGGCGAGCCGATGCGGCGGTTGGCGATTTGCGACACATGCACCAATCCTTCGACGCCTGGGAAGACTTCCACAAACGCGCCGAACGAAGCGAGCCGTTTCACCGTCCCGGTGACGACATCACCCGGTTTCACTTTTTCACTGAGGCCTTCCCATGGGCCCGGCAGCGCTTCTTTGATCGACAGCGACAGGCGCCCGTTCTCCGGGTCGACGGCCAACACTTTCACTTTCACCGCATCGCCTTCTTTGACCACTTCCGACGGATGAGCGACGCGCGTATGGGAAAGCTGGGAAATATGTACGAGCCCATCAAACCCGCCGACATCGACAAAGACGCCGAAATCGGCAATGCGGCGGACGACGCCATCGAGCACTTGCCCCGGCTCAAGGCCGGAGAGCAGTTCTTTTTGCTGCCGCGCTTGTTCTTCCTCAACGACCGCCCGATGCGACAAAATGACGCGGTTTTTCTCGCGGTCAAGCTCGACGACTTTCACGGAGAGCGTTTTTCCTTTGTAATCGGAAAAATCTTCGACGTAATGCGGCTCGACAAGCGACGCCGGGATGAAGCCGCGCACGCCGACGTCGGCGACAAGACCGCCTTTGACGATATCTTTAATGACGGTTTCAAACGTTTCGCCGCTTGCAAATTTGCGCTCTAGATCTTCCCACGCCCGCTCGGCGTCCACCGCTCTTTTCGATAAAATGAGCAACCCTTCTTCCCCGTCTTTTCCTTCTTCCACTTTTTTGACTTTGGCCGTCACTTCATCGCCGACAGCGACGGCATCACTCGGTTTTTCAATATGCAAGTTCGACAGCTCGCTGATCGGAATGATGCCGCTTTGCTTGCTGTTTTCCACCTCGACAAGCACTTGTTTGTCCTCAAGCTTCACCACTTTGCCGCGGACGATATCGCCCACTTCATACACATTCACTTGCACATTCATCTCTTCTGTCATCGCAAAAACCCTCCTTCATCGACTGACAACTGTCAAAAGCGCGCCTCGCGCCGAGGCCGCGGCCGGCTGTCGGCAAAATAAGGACGCTTTTCTAGTTAGTATACCATATTTTCTCAATCAACATGTACTATAATGCTCATGGAGGAGGCGGAAGAGATGCCTCGAACAGCCTGTTCCTTTCATGCCCGCTGATGCTCTTCCAGCAGCCGGCGGATATGATCCATAATGTAATCGGCCGCTTCTTCTGGGCTCGCTTTCCGCGCGCGCAGCGGCGCCATATCGATCGGCGCTCCGTACACAACCTTAAGCGGCGCAAACGGACGATACGGACCGACAATGGCGCACGGAACGACGGCGGCATCGGTGCGCAAAGCGAAAAAGCCAACGCCGGGGAGCGCCTTTTTCAGCCGGCCGTCTTTGCTGCGCGTCCCTTCCGGAAAAATGCCGAGCACTTCGCCTTGCTTCAGCACCTCAAGCCCGGTGCGCAGCGCCTGGCGATCGTTCATGCCGCGCTTGACCGGAAAGGCATGCAAGCTTTTGACAAGCGTTTTCACGACCGGTGCGCGAAACAGCTCTTCCTTCGCCATAAACCGAATCGGCCGCGGCGCCGTAATGCCGACGACCGGCGGATCTAGGTTGCTGATATGGTTGGCGCAAAGAAGCACGCCGCCTTCCTTCGGAAATTGTTCAACCCCGATCGTTTGAATGCGGTACAAAGGAGTGAGCACTCCTTTGACGATTCCTTTGGCGAATGAATAAAAATCCACCGTCATCCAATCCTTTCGTTGACAATCTCCATAATCCGCTCCACCACTTCCTCAACGGACAGCGATGTCGTGTCGATTTCCACCGCATCCGGCGCCTTGCGAAGCGGCGCTGTCTCTCGTTCTGAATCGAGCCGATCGCGGCGGGCGATCTCTTCTTTCAGCTTTTCAAGATCGGATGGAAAGCCGCGCGCAAGATTTTCCTCATGCCGGCGCCGCGCCCGCTCCTCGACCGAAGCTTTCAGGAAAATTTTCACTTCGGCATTCGGCAGCACATGCGTTCCGATATCGCGCCCGTCCATGACGACGCCGCCCCCTTCCGCCAAGGCGCGTTGACGGGCGACCATCTCCTCGCGCACAAGCGGATGCTTCGCGACAAACGACACCGCATTCGTCACCGCCTCACCGCGGATGATGTCGGTCACATCGTCGCCATTGACTAGGACGATCTGTCCATGCGGCGACGGTTTCAACTCAATCGATGTATCGCGAAGCAGCGACAGGAGCGCCTGCTCATCATGGATGTCGACGCCGCATGCAAGCGCCCGGTACGTCAGCGCTCGATACATGGCTCCGGTATCGATGTATACGTAGGAAAGCCGCCTAGCGATCCGTTTGGCGACCGTGCTTTTCCCCGCCGCGGCGGGTCCGTCGATCGCGATGCTGATTCGTCGTTTCATCATTTCCTCCTGCTTTACCGAAAATCGCTTGATGAGTGCACAAAGAAAAATGCAGGAAAACCCTGCATGTCTCCATGTTCATTGTACCATATCCGCCGTCAACGGTCGACGGCCGTTTCAACTGTTTTCGTTTTTTCCGGCTTGGCTACACCTTCGTATTCGTACACCTTGCCGATATACAAGGGCGCTTTCGTGTACAACACAAGCCATTGGGCGACTAGCAAACAAATCGCCTGGATGACGACAAGCTTCCACAACAGCTGTTCGATCCGTTTCATGGCGCAAGCCTCCTGCTTCCCACTTTTTCTAGCAGTATTCCACGCGCCCAGCTCATTTATTCTGTTCATTCTCCCATTTTCTCTCTTCAAGCTGCCGTTCAAAGCTGTAGCGAATGAGCCGGACGCGGTCTTGGGGGGCGACGTCTGTGAACTCCACCGACATGTTCGCCATGCCACGCTCGTCATCAGCCATGCGCACAATCGACGCCTTCGTTTGTACGTAATGGAATTCGCCGGAGCGCATCGCCAACACGAGCCAAAGCTCGACCGCCATGCCGGGGCGAAGAAGCGAAGCGTGCGCCGGCGGCACAAGGAGGGCGGCGCCGCCGGCGCTGATATCCACCGTCATCGTCGTAAACGGAGCGAACTCGCTGTCAGACGGATGGACGGCCGCATCAACATTCGCTTTCACCCGCACATAACGGCGGCGCTGGATGCGCACGACGTATTCCTCGCCCGGGTAAGCCAAGACGACCATCGGCAACGGATCGCGGATTTTTCCCTTCACTTCGGTATCAAACATGTATAAACCGCCGTCTTGCCCGACAAAAGTCGCTTTAAACTGCATCCCGTTCAACAAATAAACGGTTTTTCCACTCTGTTCATCGATCGGATAGCTGATATGAACCGCCCCGTCAGCAACGGCGAGCGCCTTGCTTCGGTATTGCCGCGCTGAGCCGTCCGACGGCTCAAGCCGGATCGAATCTCCGATTTTGATCATCATGGTCCCTTTTCCCCTTTTCAGTCAGCTGCCGAACCGGCGATCGTTTCGCCGATCCGCATGATGTCCCATGACGATTATACCATACCGTCCGGCTGCCTTTGACCAAAAAAAAGAGGAAAAGCCGACAGCCCCAGCTTTTCCTCCCTTTGTTTTCATCTGTAATTCGGCTCCACGCTTTCAAGCTTCTCGACTTTTTCTTCAAGGCCGGTTGCGGCGTTAATGAACAGTTGATACGTTTCATCGCCAAGCGTTCCTAAAAACTCATAGCAAAGCACCGGTTTTTGCAAATCGTTCATAATGACCGCCTGGCGCTCTTCCATCACTTTCAAATGTGGGTTTAACTTTTTCTTCGCCGCCTCGACGGTGAGCGTCGGTTTGGGCAACGGACGCGGAATGGACGATGACAAATAGTCGCGCGCCGTAAAGCCGACGACATGGCCGTTGTCAAGCGCCACTTTCATTTGGATCGCTTCCGGATAAATGCGGATGCCGTCTTCGCTTTTGACAAACGTCAGCACGGCGACATTATCGTATTGCGTGCTGTCGTACAATTCAAAGCCGGTGAATTGATGCCGTCGCAAAAACGCCATCCCACGGTTGGCCGCCTCATGCAGGCTGATCTTCGGCTTGCCGATTGGCCGGCTGTTTAACGCCCAAATCGGATATCCGCCGTTTTTCGTCACATCCATATAAATGTCGCCCTTTGTTTTCGGATCGTGAATCGTTAAACTGTAAAAACGCTCATCCGCCCCATTGCCGCTGTCCGTCACCTTGATGTTCTCCGTTCCCTTTAATCCAAGAAACTCGCGGGCGATCCGTTTGGCTTCCGCTTTGGAAATCGGGCGCCCTTTCGCGCGGACAAAGCCTTTTTCCTCATTGGCGAGGCCGATGAACGACGGGCCGAACTCGGACGAACTTGAGAATGTATCAACATTTTTCTCCACCGCTTTCAAGCCGTCAATAATGATGTTGTCGCCTTTTTCGTCGTTCGTCGCCAGCGCCAGTTCGACGTCCATCCAGCGCAAATTGTTTTCCAGCACTAAATGCTGCACGTTGCGCAATTCTTGGCGGATCGCGCCGGCGCTTTTGTACAGCGCCTCGAGCGTCTTATACTCTTCTTTCGTCAATGGTTCTTTTTCCAAATCGCGCACGGCCGTCCGGTAGCTGAACTCGCCAATTTTCGATAAAAACTCTTGCGTCTTGTTAAACGGCAAAAGCGACAGCGGCAGTTGACCGACATCGGAATGGGCTTCAGACGCGATTTTCCACACTTCGGCGAGCGCCGGCGACAATGAGGCGTGCGAATTCATCGCCAGCGTCGCTCCAAGTTTGTCATGCAACAAATCGATCTGATAGGCCAGATCGTGGAACGCGCGCTGGTAATTGTTTTCCGCATGAATTAAGATCGCGTTTTTTTCCTGATGCTCGCGGTAGCCCCAGTAGCCAGTGCCGACGACAGCGACGACAAGCGCTGCAATCAGTAAGTTTCGCACCATCTCGTCTCCCTCCTTTTATTTGCAAAAAATATGGTTTCCAATCCGCTTGATTTGCGGGCGGCTCCAAATCCAAGCGCTCGTCGCCGTGGCTGGGTTAAAGTAGTAAATCGCTCCGCCGGTCGGGTCCCAGCCGTTGATCGCATCCAACACCGCTTTTTTCGCCGTTTCATTCGGCGTCAGCCAAATTTGCCCATCGGCGACCGCGGTAAACGCGCCGGGCTGAAAGATCACCCCGGCGACCGTATCCGGAAACGACGGATGCTCCAGCCGATTTAAAATAACGGCGGCAACCGCCACTTGTCCGATGTACGGCTCCCCGCGCGCTTCCCCGTAAACGGCGTTTGCCATCAGCCGAATATCGTTTTGCGAAAACCCTTTTGGCACATTGGATGCTGTCGTTTTCGCCGCTCGCACTGAACCCGCTGAACTGCCGCGTTTTTTCACCTGCTGGCTGAGCGGAATGCCGCCATAATGGGTGAAATCGTTTCCTTGGCGGATTTGCTCTTTCACAAACTGCTCGTAATATTTTGAAGCGTTCACAAGCTTCCGTTTCGTCTCCGATCCGGCTAATCCATCGACCGGCAAGCCGTATTCGTATTGGAAATTGCGCAGCGCCCAATACGTTCGCCAGCCAAACACGCCGTCAATTTTGCCGTTGTAAAACCCAAGGTATTGCAGCCGCGCCTGCAGTTCAATGACATCATCGCCAACTGCTCCACGCTGAATCACTTGCGGGGAAAACGCGAAAGCATGGCCTGATGGGTAAATGCATGTCCAAACAGCCAATGCGATGAATAGAACCCATTTTCTTGCCATATGTGAACCTCCCGTCAACACTCACCGTTTTTACCCCTATTTTCCTTCCGTTTCCCTTTTTTATGCGAAAAAAAGAAAAAAGCCAAAGCTTTTACGCTTGGCTTTTCACAGGCGGCACCGCTTGAGGGCGGGCGTATCCTTTCGCTTGTTTTACTTTGCGCAACGCCGCCCACCATAAGGCGAGCATAAATGGTCCCATATAATAGCCCCAACGCTCTTTGGCGAGCAGCAGCCAGTCATAGACGCCATGAAGGAAAAACGGCAACAAAAACGACGCCCATAAATAATAGCGGCGCTTTTTTACGGCAAACTTCGCCTTGCCGAAATAAAACCCCATGATGACGGAAAAGAGCGCATGACTGGACACCGGCAAAAGCGCCCGGGCAATGGCCGTCTCCACTCCGTTGGCCAACAAGTACAAAATGTTTTCCAGCGTCGCGAATCCAAGAGAGACGCTGGCGCTGTACACAATGCCGTCATACGGCTCGTCAAATTCGTCGTGGTCATACACAAAAAAATAAACGACAAACCATTTGACAAACTCCTCAAGGAGCGCAGCGGAAAGAAACGCCTCGGCGGCCGGCGACGCGACGATCCCTTCTGCCGCCAACACATATTGGATGAACATGATCGGAAACACAAGCAAGACGCCGAACAAAAACATGCGCAACACAAACGAAAACGGCTCAGCCTCATACTCGTCCTTTAAATACAAATAACTAAGCAGCGCCACCCCGGGGGCGACGCCGGCGGAAATCAACGAAAACATCCTCGATCCCCGTTTCTTTGGCATTTTTACCTTCATCGTACCACGAACCAGGGGAGAAAAAAAGAGGAATTGCTGGGCCGCTTGTTGCCTAATAAGCGAACAAGCCATCAACGGCGGCGTCGGCAGCAAGGGCAACAGCAAGCTTAATGCGCGCTTTTTTCGCATCGTAGTCGCTGCCAAGAATAACCCCTTTCTTATGCAAATCATAGGCGCTGCCGGGGTAATCGTACGTTGTATACACCGCCCCTTCCTCGGCGCTCGTCGTCACCACGACTTTGATCCCCGCTTCGATGGCTTTGACGATTTCATCGACCATTTTGGGCGCCACTTGCCCGCGGCCGACCCCTTCGAGCACAATGCCAGCGACGCCGCTTTCCCGGGCGGCTTTAATGAACTTGCCGTCCGCCTCCAAGTAGCATTTCACAATGTCCACCGGCGGAAGCGGGCGCACAAGCTTGTAATATTCGCGTCGGATCGGCTTTTGGTACACGTACACCTCATCGTTGTCAATGATGCCCAAATAGCCGAAGCCGAAAGCGTTGAATCCTTGAATGTTCGAGGCGTGTTCTTTTTTCACGTATTTCGCGGCAAAAATGCGTTCATTGAACACAACGACCGTCCCCGCCCCACGCAACGGCTCGGCGCACGCGGCGTAAATGGCATGGCGGATGTTGATGTATACATCGCTGCCCAAATCAGACGGCGCCCGCTGCGAACCAGTGACGACGATCGTCCGCGGGTCATCGATCGTCAAATCCAGGAAATAGGCCGTTTCTTCGAGCGCATCGGTTCCGTGAGTGACGACGATGCCATCAACGGATGGATCGGTGAAATGCGCCTCAATCCGTTTTTTTAGCTCAAGCCAATGCGAAAACGTCAAATGCATGCTTGGCAATTGAAATACGCTTTCCACGATGATTTCAATTTCTTTCGGCAAATGGCACATCGCCGCGAGTTCTTCACCGCTTAGCGCCCCGGCCCGCAGGCGGCCGGATCGTTCGTTTCGCTTGCTCGCAATCGTGCCGCCGGTTGTCAGGAGCACCACTTTCCGTTTCGTCACGCAAGCCACCCTCGCTTTCTCGCTTTCGCATCATGACACGATTGTTGATGATCCATTATTTTACTAAAAAACAAAGAATGATATGGCTGAACACAAGCTTTTCTGCCTCTTCCCTCGAACAAGAACGCCGGCGGGCAAATGTCATTTGCCCGCAAAGCGTTCATTGTTCGAGGAGGTCATGCCGTCATATGCCAGTCGATATATTGGCCACGAAGCGCTACTGCAGCTGCTTGGCTGCCCGCTCCCGTTCGCGCTTGACGATGCAGGCGGCAATAGCGTCTCCATGGAAGCGGCCGTTTTCGATAAAAATTTCATTCGCATCGTTGCCAGCGGCGATCACCCCGGCGATAAACACCCCCGGCACGTTTGTCTCCATCGTCTCCGGATCATAATGCGGCCGGCCGCTTTCCGGGTCGATCTGCACCCCGATGTTCATCAAGAAGCGATGATCCGGATGATAGCCGGTCATGGCAAACACAAAGTCGTTTTTGATGGTTTTCGTTTCCCCGTCGACTTCATACACAACCGCATCTTCGGTAATGGCTTTCACATGTGCGCGAAACTCCATGCGGATGACGCCTTTCTTCACAAGAGAGTCAAACTCCGGCAAAATCCACGGCTTAATGCTTTTCGAGTACTCGTTGCCGCGATACAGCACGGTCACGCGCGCCCCCGCTTTCACAAGCTCCATCGCCGCGTCGATGCTCGAGTTTTTGCCGCCGATGACAACGCAGTCGGTGTTGAAGTACGGATGCGCTTCTTTAAAGTAATGCATCACTTTCGGCAGCTCTTCCCCCGGCACGTTCATATAGTTCGGATGGTCGTAATAGCCGGTGGCGATGACGACGTACTGCGCGCGGTACACCCCTTTTGTCGTTTCAATCAGAAATGCGCCATCTTCCTGCGGCTTGACGGTTTTCACTTCTTCAAACGCATTGACGCGCACTTGCTTGCGAACCACGACTTCCCGGTAATACGCAAGCGCTTGATTTCGCTTCGGCTTCCGGTTTTCCGTAATAAACGGCACGCCGCCGATCTCCAACCGATCGCTCGTGCTGAAAAACGTCTGATGCGTCGGAAAACGGTAAATCGAATGGACGATGTTTCCTTTCTCGATCACCAGCGGCGAAAACCCGGCGTCTTGCAAAGCAATCGCCGCCGCCAGCCCGCACGGACCGCCGCCGACAATAATGATTTTCTCCTCTTTCATCGTTTTTGCCACCTCGCATGAAGCAAAAAATCCCCTATCTTATGATAGGGGATTTCACCAAAGCTTGCAAACATCGGCGCTTGCTCGCCTCACACCCAGCCGCGGAACCGGCACGCTTCCGCCATTTTGCGGACGCCGACCATGTAGGCGGCAAGGCGCATGTCGACGCGGCGCGTCTGCGCCATTTCATACACGTTGTTGAACGCTTTGACCATCACTTTTTCAAGCCGCTGTTCCACTTCTTCTTCCGTCCAATAGTACCCTTGGTTGTTTTGCACCCATTCGAAGTACGACACCGTCACACCCCCGGCGCTCGCCAACACGTCCGGAACGAGCAAAATGCCGCGCTGCGTCAAAATTTCCGTCGCCTCAAGCGTCGTCGGCCCGTTCGCCGCCTCAACGACGATGCTCGCCTTAATGCGCGGAGCGTTTTCGGCCGTAATTTGGTTTTCGATGGCCGCCGGCACCAAAATATCGCAATCAAGCTCAAGCAGCTCTTTGTTCGAAATCGTATTTTTAAACAGCTTCGTCACCGTGCCAAAACTGTCGCGCCGTTCAAGCAAATAGTCGATATCGAGCCCGTTCGGGTCGTACAGCGCGCCGTACACATCGGAAATGCCGACGACTTTCGCCCCGGCGTCGTGCATAAATTTGGCCAAATAGCTGCCGGCGTTGCCGAACCCTTGAACGACGACGCGCGCCCCCTTGAGCGACAAGCCGCGTTTTTTCGCCGCTTCCCGGATGCAAATCGTCACCCCTTTGGCCGTCGCCGTTTCCCGGCCGTGCGAACCGCCGAGGACAAGCGGCTTCCCGGTGATAAACCCTGGCGAATCGAACTCGCGGATTCGGCTGTACTCATCCATCATCCACGCCATAATTTGCGAGTTCGTAAACACATCCGGCGCCGGAATGTCTTTTGTCGGCCCCACGATTTGGCTGATGGCGCGCACATAACCGCGGCTTAGCCGCTCAAGCTCGCGGAACGACATCGTGCGCGGGTCGCAGACGATGCCGCCTTTGCCGCCGCCGTATGGCAAGTCGACGATGCCGCACTTTAAGCTCATCCAAATCGATAGCGCTTTCACTTCTCGTTCCGTCACATCAGGATGGAAACGCACCCCGCCTTTCGTCGGACCGACTGCATCGTTATGCTGCGCCCGGTAGCCGGTAAAAATTTTCACCGATCCGTCGTCCATGCGCACCGGAATGCGAACCGTCAGCACGCGGATCGGCTCTTTCAAGAGCTCATACACCTCTTCCGGGTAGCCGAGCTTTTCCAACGCTCTATGTATAACAATTTGTGTCGACGCCAGCACGTCGTATTGTTGTTCTTTCTCTTCCGTATGCTTATCGGCTGCCATACGTAAACCTCCTATAAGCTCGCTATAATAATTTGTCGCCTTTCATGTCATAGTATACACCTTCTGTGGCCGGATGCAAAGGAAAAATGGCGAAGCGGCGTCGAACAGTTGACGCAAAAAAATAGACTCCTTGTCCATTTCAAGGAGTCTTTCTATGCCTTAGTTGGCGCGGAAATAACGAACGAGCTGTTCGATCGCGCGGCGTTCAATCAGCCGCTTCCCATATTCTTGCACACGATGTATCGTTATCGTAGCCGGGTTGCCAAACTCGGCCAGCAAGGCGACAAAGTTGTCGAGCGGAATCGGCGGTTCTTCGGCGACGTGCAAGTAAAAGCGGCCTTGATAGGAATAAAGCGTGCCGTCGAGGCAGCCGACCGCATGCAGGCGATGAGCGAGCTGGATGACATCTTCAAACGTTTGGAATTCGTAAAATATGTCATCGCTCTCATCGAGCGTTACTTGCATTTCAATATAATCGTCGGCGAATTCTTCTTCCATGTCGTCGTAGTCGCCTTCGTTCGTAACGATAACGACCATGCCCTGCGCCGGTAAAGAGTAGACTTCGACCGCGATCGATCCGTTCACCTCAAAGCCGAGCTCTTCGCTTGCTTCCTCGATCATATCGCGGAACAGCTGATGGACTTTAAACGTATCTTTCCATAAATCGTCTTTCGTCAACCCGCGGTCCAGCAAATCGTCAAACGTCAGGAAAATTTTGATTTTGTTGTGGGTCAAGCGCTCAAGACGCATCGGCACCCCTCCTTACCTACAGAGCCATCTCTTACCGTTATTGTATGACGCAAGTGGCAATTGGTTCGTTTGTTGTTATTAATGAGTTTACATCGTTTTCCCCGTTTTAGACAAGCATTTTTTCTCGGTTGCTCCCCCGGATCAGCATACTTCCCCCTGTCATGGCCAGCGATGCGGCATCGTCTGGCGTCCTCTCAACGTCATCATACCATAAAAAAAGGAAAAAACGAAAAAAAGCGCCGCCAGCCGCCAATGGAACTGAAACGCCTAATAAAAATGGCCGAGCGACGCCAAACTGAGCAACCATTGGCCTAAGCGCAGCCGCCGGCCGGACAACAAACGCACCGTCCCGGTTACAGCGATGCTAAGAAGCGCCCCGTTGGCAGCGACGCCGAGCAAAAAACAGGCAAAAGCAAGCCATGTTCGAAGCGGGGAAAACAACAGCTGCGTCAAAAACACGGTTGGGGAAAATGGCTCAAGGGGCGGCAGCCAGCGAAAAAACAAATACGTGCATAAAACAGTAGCCATGGCGGTCACCCATAGGCGGCCCATGTTCCCCTCCTCCGTTTTCCTTTAACAATTCGCCATCATCAGCAGGCATGAACAACAACCCACTATCATACATATAGACTGAACTTCGCCAAAAAGGAGGAGGGGGTTTTATGTTTACGACGCGCAAACAATATGAGCCGTACATCAGCCCGTTTGACCCGTGCCCGCCGATCCGCGTCAAAACGTACGTCACCGCGCCCAACTTATACGTCGGCTTCCAACCGCCAAACTTGCCGCAGTTTCCACTGCGCGAGGCGTTAATGAAAGGAACGCTTTGGCAAGTATTTTACGATCCGTATTACAGCCCTTACGAAACGAAGGGAAAAGGTGATGGTTCATGAAACAAATGCCAAAGGAGTATTACGAGCAGCTTGAGGAGCTGCAAGCCGTCGATTTTGCCCTCGTTGAGCTGACGCTTTATTTGGACACCCACCCGAACGATTATCAAGCCATTCAACAGTTTAACCAACTCGCGCAAAAGCGGAAGCAGCTGAAAAAACAGTTTGAAGCCGCCTATGGCCCGCTTGAGCAGTTTGGCCACAGCTATTCCAACTACCCGTGGAATTGGGATGACGCGCCTTGGCCTTGGCAAGTGTAGCGGATTCATCACGAACGCAAGGAGGAACGGATCATGTGGATTTATGAAAAAAAACTGCAATACCCGGTTCGCGTCAGCACGTGCAACCCGCGATTGGCGAAGTATTTAATCGAGCAGTACGGCGGAGCGGACGGAGAGCTGGCGGCGGCGCTCCGTTACCTAAACCAGCGTTATACGCTGCCGCCGAAAGTGATCGGGCTCCTTAACGACATCGGCACCGAAGAACTCGCCCATTTGGAAATGATCGCGACAATGGTGTACAAACTGACGAAAGACGCGACGCCGGAGCAGCTGAAAGAAGCCGGCCTTGAGCCTCATTACGTCGATCATGAGCGCGCCCTCTTTTACCATAACGCCGCCGGCAACCCGTTTACGGCGACGTATATTCAAGCAAAAGGCGACCCCATCACCGACTTGTACGAAGACATCGCCGCTGAAGAGAAAGCGCGCGCCACCTATCAGTGGATCATCAACATGAGCGACGATCCGGATTTAAACGACGGGCTCCGCTTTTTGCGCGAACGGGAAATCATCCATGCACAGCGATTCCGCGAAGCGGTGGAAATTTTGAAAGAAGAGCGCGGCCAGAAAAAAATATTCTAAACAAAGCACAGCTGGATGGGCCCCCATTCAGCTGTTTTCATAATACAGGTTGATGTCGTACTCCCGCTTCAGCCATTCAAACAGCCGGTGACGCCCATTCCATTGTTCTTCATTTTTCCATAAGTCGATGCTTTTTTGAATAATTTCGCAGCGTAGGGCATGAAAGTCGTCTTCCGCCTTTTCGCTTTTTCCTTTATAATAAACAGCCAGCCAATACACCGTACATAACAAGAGCAGGATCAAAATATGGATCGGGGCGGCAAAAAACCAGGCGAATCGTTCGCTCCATGCCGTCATCGCCGCAGCGTTGGCGATGATATAAAGAAGAAATGCGGCCAAGCCGGCAAACGCGGCGGCCTGCGAAAGCGCCGACCGCTTTTCAAGCCGCGCCCATTTTTTCTTTTTTTCAATGACGGCAAGCAACATTTCTTTTGTCACTTCATCGAGGGAAAATTCATCCGGAAACCGGGCCATGTGCTCTCCCCCTTGTCCGTGTTCTATTGTCCATCATATGCGGGCGACAGACAGATTAGAACAAAGGGAACGCACGAGGCCATTTTTTCGGTCAGCAGGCGCAGCCGATTATTCCGCTTGAGCGGGGAGCGGAATGCGCAGCGTTTGCCCCGGCTGAAGGCGGCCGGTCGATAAGCCGTTTTCCTTTTTTATGAGATTGATGGCGTCCGGCGTACCGTAATATTTCATGGCAATGCTGTAGAGCGTTTCATCCGCGGCAACGACATGGGTGATGATTTTTCCTTGTTCATCGCTGACCTTTTCCTGACCGCCGGCGTTTTCTCGACCGGCGGTGCTCTTTTGCTTCTGCTTGGCCGTTTGTTTTGACTCCTTCCCTTCGTCGCCTCGAATAATGTGGACGGTCTCACCCCCTCTTTCTTCATGACGGACAACCGTCACAGAGCCCGACTTCGATTGGACATGGTGGATGGCCAGCACGGCTGCCGGCAACACCAAAAACAAGAACACGAGCAGGCGGGACGGGACGTATTTTCGCTTTTGTTCTTCTTTTTCCTTCCGTCGTTTGATGCGTGAGAACGGCGCGCTCTCGTCCGACCTCAGGCTCGGCCGCGTCCGGCGCTCCTCTGTCCTTCCCATGGCTTCACTCCTTTCCGGACCGAATATGCAACGCGAGCACGAAATCGATCAAAAAGTGCGCGGTGATGGTCACCCATAAGCTTCCGGTTTGCTCATACAACATGCCGAGAAACAAACTGACAAGCATCACCATGAGAAACAAAAACCATTTTTCCAAATAGCGTACATGCAGCACAGCAAAAATGATGCTTGCCGGTCCAAGCCCCCAATGCGTCTGCACAACGCCGCGAAACAGCCATTCTTCCGTCACAGCGATGAGCGCACATAAAAAAAAGAGATGAGGAATCGAGAGGCCGCGGAATATTTTTTCGTTCACCCCGCCGTCGTCATGCCAATCATCCGGCAAATAGCGCATGGTGAAAAAATCAACCGCCAGCACGAGCGACGCGCCTCCCGCTCCGTACAGCAGCACATCGGCGAGATCAAACCGCCAAAGCCGGCGCCACTCGTCCCCATCGAACAAAAAGAGGGAACAGCCGCCGGCGGCCAGAAGAAGCAGCCCTTGCGTGACATAAAGGTGAAAAAGCACCTCGCGCTCCGTCATCTGCCGGATTTGTTCACTTTGCCGCTTCATTCGTCCGTCCCTCGCCAAAAAGCATGTCCCACAACTCCTCGCGCCAATGGCGAACCGGCGCCGCCTCCGGACGGTGGACGGCTCTTCCATAGCCGTCAAGCGATAGCCCGCAACGATCGCAGCAGACATCCCGCCGACCCGTCAGCTCCTCGCCAAACGCGCGGACAAGCGCCTGACGCCGGCACGAGGACAAATTCACCCATTCATCCATTTCCTGCAGTTTTTTCCGCTTCCAGCGCCGCCGCGCCTCAATGGCGGCTGCCATCCTGCCGTACAGCCGCCCTTTCGCCTCCGCGGTCAGCCAGCCGGGCATCTCCCGTTGTTCCCGTTCTAAAAAATACGCCAACAGCCGCTTTTGTATGTCGGTGAATCCAGGAGCCTCGAGCGCCGCCATCGCTGCTTCCCATCCGGCTCCTTGCGGCAGCCGCTGACACCAGTTGTGCAGCTCGCGCGGACTTAACAACTCGGCCTCGGCCACCGCCTGGACCATGGCCCGGTCGCCGTCCGCATAAAATAACACAGCAAGGCTTGGCGCTCCGTCACGTCCCGCGCGCCCGATTTCCTGCACGTACGCCTCAAGCTGGGTCGGCATATGAAAATGAAGCACAAACCGGACGTTTTCTTTGTTCACGCCCATGCCGAATGCGCTTGTACAACAAACGATGTCCAGCTGACCGTATAAAAACTGCTGTTGCACGAGCAGCCGCTGCTCCCCATCCATGCCGGCATGGTAATAGGCGACCCTTCCTGCGCCGCACTGGTCGAGCCGGCGCGCCGTCTCTTCCGCCCATTGACGGCTCGAAAAATAAATGATTCCCGGGCCTTCGAGACGCTTGGCATAATCGACCAAGCGCGCCGCTTTGTCCTCCGTTGATGAACAATGCTCCACGCACAAGGCGATGTTCGGACGATCGACGGAATGAATATGGCGGCGGGCGCCATCCATCCCGAGCGTGCGAATAATATCCTCCTGCACTTCGGGCGGCGCCGTCGCCGTCAACGCCAAACACGGCGGGGCCCCGAGCGCGCGCCGGATCTCCCCAAGCTTTAAAAAGTCCGGGCGAAAGTCATATCCCCATTGAGAAATGCAGTGCGCTTCATCGACAACAAAAAGCGAAATGCATACGCGCCGAAGCGCCGTTAAAAATTTTGCCGACTGCAGCATCTCCGGCGACGCGTAAATAAAGCGAAACTCCGCAAGCGAAGCGAGCGCCTGCCATTTTTCTTCAGCATCAAGCAGGCTGTGAAAAGCAATCACCCGCTTTTCCCCGCGCCGGCGCAACTGCTCGACTTGGTCCTCCATGAGCGACACAAGCGGCGAAACGATCAGCACACTGCCTTGAAGCAAATACGCTGGCAGCTGATAGCAAAGCGACTTGCCGCTTCCGGTCGGCAGCATCGCCAGCACGTCGCGCCCAGCAAGCACATCTTCCACCACTTCCCGCTGCCCCGGACGGAATGAAGCATGTCCGAACCGCCTATACAGCGTTTTCGTCAACTCGTCCAACGTCCCACTTCCTTTGCCAACACAAGCCGAATTTCAAAATAGCTGACCTTGCCATCAAGCGCCTCGCGAATCTCTTTCAATTTCCGCGTCCTAAGCGCCTGCGCCGCCGCTCGAATGGCCGCCGCCTTTTCATCATCGACAAACGGAGCGATTGAAAAACCGGGCACATTGGCAGCGATTTCGACAATATGATCCTCAATCGTGCTTCGCTTCAAGCGGCGGATCTCAGCAATAGCTTCCATCGTTTTTCCTTTCCGCAACCATTCGTACGTTTTTTGCGCCGATTGTGTCAGCACCGCCGGCGCCAGTCCACTCATCAATTCAGCCATCATCGGAGCGCGTCCGACCTCAGCTTCCGCCATCATGTAATGGAGCACGTTGCGGAATTGAAACTGCACATAGAGCGCCTCCTTTTGCAAATGAGCCGCGATTTGCTCCATCGTCCAGCCGATGCGAACCGCGCTCGTCAAACGCAGCGTAAAGATCGTCGCCGCCTCTTCGGAAACCGCCTCAAGCAGCCGGACGAGCTCTTGGTGCAACGTCTTGGCCAACATCTGGCGCGATCCTTTTGCAAGCAAATATTGCTTCACCCATTGAAGCGTCCGCTCGTCGCGGCAAATCGGGGCAAAACGCCGCCCATGGACGAGGTTTGACAATGTCTGCCCGATCAAGGAAAGACGCTGCCAAAACAGCGGCTCCGCCTCATGATAACGCCAGCCGTTCAGATGGCGGGGGAACAGCGCCGCATGTTTGTCAAGCCATTCTTCCCCTGCCGCGGTCAACGTGTATGTCCGTTGTTTCGCGGATAAAGCGAGCCGCTGTTCGACAAGCGCCATTGCCGCCTCCTCGAGCGCTGCCATCGTCACATTCTTCCATGTGCCAAACAGCGGCTCAAGCTGAAACCATTTGCTGTCTTGGAGCGTCTGCGCCGATTTTTTTCCCGAAAATACATGATACACCGCCGCCAGCATCCGTTCGCCGTTGAAGCGGCGCAAGCAATGGGCGAGCAAAAATGAGGCATAGCCATGCCGCATTCTGCGTTCCTCCCTCGCCTCTATTGTAGCAAAAATCGCCCAACCGGTCGGCAGAAAAAATCGATCGGTTGACAGTTCCGCCATATGATAACAAAACTAAATAAGATGCATATGTGTAAAAATACAAGAGAGCGATTTTTTTGTTGAAAAGCCGGCCGTACGGTCTTATTATTAAAAGTGAAAAGTTCATTTCCGAGCAGGCAACACGGAGATGGCCCGTCCGTTTCCAATAAACTTGGGGAGGTTCGATTTTTATGCCAAAGTATACGATTGTTGATAAAGAGACTTGCATCGCCTGCGGAGCTTGCGGCGCCGCCGCTCCCGACATTTACGACTACGACGAGGACGGCATTGCCTACGTCACTCTTGATGACAACCAAGGCATCGTCGAAGTGCCGGAGATTTTGATTGACGATATGATGGACGCCTTCGAAGGCTGTCCGACTGAATCGATCAAAGTTGCTGACGAGCCGTTTGACGGCGATCCGAATAAATTCGACTGACATTCCCCCTCTTGCCTGGTCGGCAAGAGGGTTTTTTGATGCAAGCGTGAAATCACAAGTGGCGCATCTTGAACGAACGTGCTACAATAAGATTGGCTTGTCCGCTGCGCCTGCTGGGTGGACAAGTTTTCATGTATACATAACCAACAAAGGAGGAACGGGTTATGGCATTCGAAAATAAAATTGTCGAAGCGTTTATCGAAATTCCAACCGGAAGCCAAAACAAATACGAATTCGACAAAGAACGGGGCATTTTCAAGCTCGACCGCGTCTTATATTCACCGATGTTTTATCCGGCTGAATACGGCTACTTGCAAAACACGTTGGCGCTCGATGGTGACCCGCTCGACATCTTGGTCATCACGACAAATCCGACGTTCCCGGGCTGCGTCATCGACACACGCGTCATTGGCTATTTGAACATGGTCGACAGCGGTGAAGAAGATGCGAAATTGATCGGCGTTCCGGTCGAAGATCCGCGTTTTGACGAAGTGAGATCGATTGAAGACCTCCCGCAGCACAAACTGAAAGAAATCGCCCACTTCTTTGAACGCTACAAAGACTTGCAAGGGAAACGGACGGAAATCGGCACATGGGAGGGGCCGGAAGCAGCCGCCAAATTGATCGACGAATGCATCGCCCGCTACAACGAACAGAAAAACAAGTAATCCGTCCAACATCTCATTTCACCAGACGCCGTTTTTCTATTTCCGAACAATTTTGCCCATGTCGTTCGATATGGGCGCTTTTCTTTTTCAAACCCCGAACATTCCTGCTCAAAAAAACGTTTTCATTGGTATGACTTCTTTTCCCCCCATTGACAGAAACCGCTTTCGCATGTTAAATTATCAGAAATTTAACATCCTTGAAACAGAAAGGGGCACCCACTGTGTTTCGCGTACTCGTTTCCGACGCCATCAGTGAAGAAGGTTTGGCGCCGCTCTGCGCATCGGCGCAGATCGACATCGTGCAAAAGAAAACAACCGAAGCGGAAGAGGAATTGCACACCTTTGACGCTTTGCTCGTGCGCAGCGCCACCAAAGTGACGGAAGAACTATTGGAAAAAATGCCGAACTTAAAAATTATCGGCCGCGCCGGGGTGGGCGTCGACAACATTGATGTCGATGCAGCGACGAAACGCGGCATCGTCGTCATTAACGCGCCAAACGGCAATACGATTTCGGCCGCTGAGCATACCTTTGCCATGATGGCCGCCCTCGTCCGACGCATCCCGCAGGCGCACATTTCCGTCAAATCGAGGGAGTGGAACCGCTCGGCGTTTGTCGGCAACGAGCTGTTTGGCAAAAAATTGGGCATCATCGGCTTCGGCCGCATCGGTTCGGAAGTCGCCAAACGGGCGCGCGCCTTTGGCATGAGCGTGCACGTGTACGACCCATTTTTAACGAAAGAACGCGCCGAAAAACTCGGCGTCTCGATTCACTCGCTTGACGAAGTGCTAGCCGCGGCTGACATCATCACCGTTCATACGCCGCTCACGAAAGAAACGCGCGGGTTGCTTGGCACGGAAAACTTGGCGAAAACGAAAAAGGGCGTCTATTTGATCAACTGCGCCCGCGGCGGCATCATCGACGAACAGGCGCTCATCCCGTTCTTGGAAAGCGGGCATGTCGCCGGCGTCGCCCTCGACGTCTTTGAACAAGAACCGCCAGGGGATCATCCGCTTTTCGCGTTTGACAATGTGATCGTCACGCCGCATTTAGGGGCGTCGACCGTCGAAGCGCAGCTGAACGTCGCCACCCAAGTCGCGGAAGAGCTGCTCCACTTTTTTGAAGGGCGGCCCGTCACCTCATCGATCAACTTGCCGGCGTTGTCGAAAGACGTCTATGAAAAAATTCAAGCATTCTATCATTTAGGCCGGAAGCTCGGCTTGATTGCATCGCAGTTTATGAACATCCCGGTGCAAGAGCTGTCGGTCACCTACGCCGGCACGGTCGCTGATCTGGAGACGACGTACATCACCCGCAGCCTGCTCGCCGGCTTCCTGCGGCCGCGCGTCGCCTCAACCGTCAACGAGGTGAACGCCGCTATGGTCGCCAAAGAGCGCGGCATCACATACGGTGAAAAATTTTCCGATGAAACGCACGGCTATGCGAACTGCATTTCGCTCACCGTCCATGGCGAAAACAAAACGTTCACGATCAAAGGAACGCACGTGCCGAACTACGGCGACCGCATCGTCCATTTTGACGGCGTCGCCATCGACTTTGCCCCGGAAGGCCATCTCCTGTATATCCAGCACCAAGACCGGCCGGGGATGATCGGCAAAGTCGGGAACGTGCTTGGGGCGCACGATGTCAACATCGCCACCATGCAAGTCGGCCGCCAAGAAGCGGGGGGCAAGGCGATGATGATCTTATCGCTTGACAAACCGGTCGATGATGAGGTATTGCAGGCGTTGGCGCAAATTGATGACATCGAAACGGTGAAGCGGCTCGAAGCGTAACCACCCGCTTCTGCGGGCAGATCATACAAAAAACGCAGGCCTTCCCAGAAAGGAGCCTGCGTTTTTCGTTCGAGCAAGCCCCACAGCAGCCATTCGCATCGTATCGTTCCCTCTTGCGAAAAGGCGATGATCATGACCCAAACGGTTGTTTTTCCTTAAACCAAACACCATGCATCGTTTCTTCATGATTGTTTTACGCCTACATACTAAGAAAGGGTGTCCCGATCCTTTTGGGACACCCTGGTGTTTTGTCAGTTCCGTTCAGCCGAGCGGCACCGCCTTCCGCTCGCCTTTCGAGAACGTCATCAGCTCGGTGTAGCCGACACTGCGGGCGAGTTCCACCGCCTTGTCAAAGTCGGCGCCGACATGCTCAGGCACGTGCGCATCGGACGACAACACAATCGGAATGCCTTTTTCATAGCACATTTGAAGCAGGCGCGGGGCCGGATACAGTTCGCCGACCGGCTTGCGCAACCCGGCGGTGCTGATTTCGACGCACGTTTTCGAATTGGCGAGCGCTGTTGTCGCCCGGTCGTATTGTTCAAGCAAAAATTCCTCATCTTCCGGGACGTATTGAAAAATTTTCACCAAATCGAGGTGGCCGATAATGTCAAACAAATTCGACTCGGCGAGCGTCACGACTTGATCGAAATATTTGCGGTATGTATCGTACAAATCGCGCCGTTCCCACTCGTGGCGATATTCGGCTAAGTCGATGCCGAAATCGTCGACCCAATGGATCGAACCGATGACATAGTCAAACTCGTATGAGCGGATAAAGGCGGCCATTTCCTCGTGTTTGCCCGGCGTATAATCCATTTCGATCGACATTTTCACATCGAGGCCCACATCCCACGCTTCGTGGAACAGCCGGACATAATCGTCCATATCGTAGCAGCGGCGCGCGTCGACCCACGGATTGGATAAAATGTTTTTCGTTTGGTAAAAATGGTACGCGTGCTCGGAAATGCCGAAATGCTGGATGCCTTTTTTCGCCGCTTCATCGGTGAACTGGCGCAAATAATCCAGCGTCAACGTCCCTCGTTCCAAATGGTTATGGTAATCGGTCAACATCGGCGTTTCTCCTCTCCTGCTGTTTTTCTCATTATAACGCATTACCGCAAGAAAGGACAACCGTTTTGCGAATATTCATCCAATCATCCGTTGGCGCCGACAAGAAACAACAGTCCGACGCATACCGCCACACCAGCCACCGCCAAGAGGCGTCTCATCACATCGCCCATTTCCATCCCTCCTTGCCTATGTCGCACCATATATGTCTTATGTCAAAACGAACGCCGATAGAACGACCTCGCGTCGACATTAACAAAAAAAACCGCTAAGAGCTCACGCTGGCGGCTACGGGCCGGTTGCCAGCAACGCGGCGTTCGGTCCGGCCGGCACGTGGATCGGCTTCCCAAGCGGATACGGGCCAAGAGTCGATAACCCGCTCGACTCGAATGTGACGTCAAGCAGCCCAAACTCTTTCGCCGTCAGCAGCACGGCCTCCGCCATGCTCGCCGCTTCTTCCGCGCTTGGCCGAGCGGACAAATGAAGCCGGACCGTCGCATGGCGCGCATCGACATCGACCGAATCAACTTCCACCCCTGGTGGAATGGCCGGCTCAAGCCCATGGATCGTCGATTTTTTCATCTGCTTGAGCGCCTCAGAAAACGAGCGGGCGCTTCCTGGCGCCGGGATGAGCACCGGATAGCCGAAGGAGGAGGAGCGGTTTTGATAATACATTCGCTTCTGCTGGTTGATTTTTGCCGTTTTTAGACGACCCAACACCGGCAAATCGAGCCCTTCTTCCTCCCCAGTGAAAAAGCGGATGCTTTGCCCGCCCATCTGCCGCACTGTTTCCATGACCGCGTCGAAAAAGAGGCGCTGTTCCTCATGGCCGGCGGCAAACACGCGATGGCTCGCTAGAACACGAACAACCCATACACGCCCATCGCCTGCCGCCGGGGCCATCTTCACACCGTCGAGCCACGCAGACGCCTCGCGCAACGGGGAACGAGCAAGCTCACCGAGCGCCGCAGACAGCCGTTCGTTCGGCGCAAAACGGCCAGGAAGAGGAACAACGACTGGCACCACTTGGCCGATCCGCTCATCGGGCAAGGCAATCACCACTGCATTCACCGGTTCGCTGGCGGCCATCATCGCTTTTGGGTGAGAGGAAGCGCCATCCGCCTCTAGCGTCTGAACAGGGGATGAGGAAGCCTCGTTTTTGTCCGAACGCGTTGGAACAATAAAATGCGGACCGACATAAACCGCCGATGCAAGCACGGCCGCCGACGCCACCACTTTGAGCCAACGCCGCTTCCAGCGCGCCCTCCGCTGAGCGCGCACCAGCCGGACATACACTTCTTCTTTCGTGCGCCGGTCTTTGATGACAGGCAACTGTTCAAGGCCATGTTCAATGCATCGCTCATTCCAATTGAGCTTTTTCACACCGCCACCCCTCCTGTTTTGCCTCTTCCTCCATATATTGCTTGAGCGCCTTCAGTGCGCGGTGCTGCGTCGTTTTCACTTTGCTTTCCGTCCAGCCGAGCGATTCCGCCGTTTCCGCAATCGACAACGACTGGATGAATCGAAGCACGAGCACAAGCCGTTGATCAACCGTGCAGCGCGCCAAACAGCGGTACATAAGCTGAATCTCCTCGTTTTGAATCGCCATTTCCTCCGGAACCGGCTCGTCGGCGCCGATTTGTTCCTCGCTCCATTCCGCCGAACGAGCCCATTGGCGCCGGCGTTTTTGCTTGCGAAAAAAATCAATGGCCACATGGCGCGCAATGGACAGCAGCCACGTTTTTTCGCTGCACTGCCCTTTAAACCGTTTGTATGAGCGCAGCACTCTGACGTACACTTCCTGAACCAAATCTTCGGCCTGCTCTCGATTCCGCACCATGTAGAATAAAAAATTAAACAAATCATGATGGTACTTTTCATACAACTGTTCAAAGACGGGGTCCATCGCTTCTCTCCCCCTATCTCCCCCATGGACCACGACAAAAAATCCCATTATCTTCATGATAACGGGTCCGAGCGAAAAAGGAAATAATTTTTTGCCAAAAGCAACCGGCTTTTACCACTCGACGTGCAGTGGAAAAAAGAGAGAGCCGGCTTGCTTTTTGATTTCACGTTCGCCATCCGGATCATAACTGACAAGCACCGATGTCGCCGGGCCGCCGGAGGAAAAGAGCGGAAGCGGGCATGCGCAGGCCCGCCCTTGGCGGCCGTTGGCGGCCAACAGCTGCATCCATTCGTAGTAAATGCCTTTGGAACCGATCGGAATGAGCTCATAAACAGACGGAGAGGCGAGAAGCTCAACAAACAGCGGAAGCGGCGCAACCCATTCCGGATGCGAAAGCACGGCCAGGCCGACGAGCGGGCGGCCGATGACAGCAAACTTCGCCTCTTCGGGCGTGATGCCGATTCGTTTCCGTTCGTTGGCCACCGTCCCGATGGCCGTCACACCAAGCGCCGACTGCACGGTGGGAAAATTCGATTCCGTGCTGCCGGTGATCGGGAGATCGATCCCCAACTCGCGGCACGTTCTCCTGACGCCGCGGCAAAGGGCTTCCCACCGGTCATCGGCGATGAAGTTTTGCAGCACGACGGCTTTCGCTTCCGCTCCGACGCTTAACAATTCCATCAAGGCAACGCGGGCGGAAAAATACGCAACAATATCCACCGAGACGGACACCGCATCGCCCGGCTTGTCCCCGACCGCCGCCGAACCGTCGGCCGCAACGGCGAGCTCCATGCCGTCGGCAAACGGAAGGAAAAGCACATCACGCATGCGGCGCCTCTCCCCCCATTTTTGCCGCCAACCGGACGACAACCGGCATGATGGCTGCTGCGATCAACACGTTGACCGCCGCGGCTGCCGAAAGCGGCGGAATGACGGCAAAAACAAACGGCCAGCCGAACGAAACGGCAAGCGGCAGCGGCGCCAAAAACGCATTGCCGATGAAAAAGACGACGGCGCTGCCGATTTTCCATCCCCGCCGATGCAGCACGGCGAACAGGGCGCCAAGCCCCGCCATTTCAAGAGCGACAAACCAATGAACTGGGCCGAGCGGAAAACCGGCGATCAACGCCGAAACCAAATGCCCAAGCCCAGCGACCGCCGCTCCGGCGCACGGGCCAAGAACCCCGGCGGCGACAAGCGCCGGTGCGCTGTCCAAAGCGATGCTGCCGACAAACGTCGGCAGCTTGATGAACGATCCGATCGCCGAAAGCGCCAAACAAACGGCCGTCCAAGCCAAGCGGCGGTTCATTGTTTCTCCTCCTTGTCGCGGAACACAATCGCGCTCCGTTCATACTCGATGTCCTTCACCCCTAAACGCGCGTTCACGACCCGGGCAGCAGCGAACAAATAATCGGACAGGCGGTTCATATATTTGAGCACAACATCGTTGATCGGCTCCGCTTTTTGCAAGGAAACGATGCACCGCTCCGCCCGTCTTGCCACCGTACGCGCCATATGGAGCGCCGCAGCCGCTTTGGAGCCGCCCGGCAAAATGAATTTTTGCAATGGCGGCGCTTCTTGCACGTGCGCATCAATGCGCTCTTCTAAAAATGTGACCATCGCCTCGGTCACCTTATACGGAAGCTTGCCGTTGACGATGGCCAGGTCGCCGCCGCAGTCAAACAGCTCGTGCTGGATTTTTTGCAGCTCAGCGCAAAGGTCGCGAAACCGTTCATCGCCGGCCAATAACGCAAGCGCCCATCCGATGAACGAATTCGCCTCGTCAATCGTTCCGTACGCCTCGACGCGCAAATGATCTTTGTCCACGCGCCCGCCGACTAAACTCGTTTTCCCTTGGTCTCCTGTTCGCGTATACAAATTCACTTTTCCTCTCCCCCTTTATTTCAATCGTTCCGAAAGGCCGCACCAAATGCGGTCGACGCGGCAGCACAAGGAAGCTAGTCGCTGGTAGCACATTCCCACGGCGTCGCGCCAGCGCCGCTCTTGTGGATCAACCGGAACAACGCCTTGCGTCACATCGGTGCCGACCCAGACGACTGTGCGGCCAGACACCGCCGCTTCCCACCGCTGCCAAGCGCGGAAATAGGATTCCCACTCGTCTGGGTCCGGACGGGGGCGGATGGCGGCTTCCAACCCGTCAAAGACGACCGTTTTTGCCGTTTCGATGCCATCCGGCGGCCTATACGGCTCCACATAACCGTTATGCCATACAATATGAACTCCATCATTTATTCCATACCGTTCCCGCACCCATTTTCGTTTTCCTTGAAACGCACCGCCGATAACGAAATGCACCGCTCTCCCCCTTTCCAACGCTCGATCGTCGATTCCAACATATATCCGCCGGCAAATGGCACCTCCCATTCCCAAAACGAACGGGCATCGGGCGCATACTGCTCGAGCAGGAGGCGAATCGGGCCGCCATGGGTGATGACAGCCACATGACGGGCGCCCGCCCGCTCAGCGAACGCAATCGTCTCCGCAAGCGCCTGTTTGATGCGCGCTTGAAAATCGGCATAACGCTCCCCGCCGGGCGGCGCCGCGGAAAAGGGCGACGCAAGCCATTGCCGGTAGGCGGGCTCCGCTTCCAGCTCAGCAAACGTTTTTCCTTCCCAAGCGCCAAAGTGAAGCTCGCGCCAGCGGCTGGTGCACCAATCGGCCCCGCGTCCGCCAAACAGCAAGGCGGCCGTTTCTCGACAACGGTGAAGGTCGCTTGTCACAAGGCAATCGACCGCACATGGCCGCTCCATCTGCAAGCGGTGCAACCTGCAACGCTCCTCAGCTGCAAGCGGTGCATCCGTCCAGCCAATATACGCCCGACGTCGGTTTTGTTCCGTCATCCCAGGGCGGATGAGTGTAAGAGCCAAATGACGCCCCATAGAACGGTCTCTCCCCCTTCGATAAACGCACCGAGCACATCGCCGGTGATGCCGCCAAACTGTTTTTCTGCCCACGGCTTTGCCGCCGCCGCCAACACGACAGCCGCGGCAGCCAGCGCCGCCCCTGTTTGCACCGAAATGGCGGTGAATGCACAAAGAAGCGAAAGCAATACAAAAGCGAGTCCAAGCGCCCAAATGGCATCACGACATGAACTATATTCGCGAAGCGATGCCGCCATTCCTGTCGGCTTTGCCAGCTTGCCGACGGAAAGAAGCCAGGCAGCCCCGGCCCGCGACAACAGCGGAACGGCGGCGAACAGCGCCGGCGGAACGCCTGTCTGGAGCGATTCGTACAGAAACAGCCAACGAAATGACAACAAACAAATAAGCGACAACACCGCAAACGCGCCGACGCGCGAATCGGACATGATCTCTTGCCGCCGCTTGACGTCGCGGTACGAAAAAAACGCATCGCTCACATCCATAAAGCCGTCAGCGTGCATCCCCCCGGCCATCCAAATGCCAAGCCAAAGAAAAAGAAGCGCCCAAACAAGCGGCGAGCTGAATGAAAACGAGGAAAAGAGTGCATACACTCCAGCCGAAAGCGCCCCGATCAGCGCCCCCGCAAGCGGCATACAGCGCACGAGCCAACGGACATGGGCGGCGTTCCATTCGATCGAGCGGCGGATTGGGATGATCGTAAACAGCTGCAGCGCGAGCAACCAACCGTTCCATGCCGACTTCATCTCGGCCACCGTCCTTTTTTCACGCGGAGAAGGCCGCATTCAACGACCGCGGCAGCCGCCGCTTCCGCGACCAGCTGCTGGTGAAGCGAGCCAAGCGTTTTCATGTAGCGAAATGTGCCAAGATCATCCGGAACACCCCCAGCAAACAGCTCGTTCGACACCACGACAACCGCACGGCAGGCGGCGGCCCATGCCCGCACTCCGTCAAGCAAGCGGCGTGCGGCGGCCCGGGCGTCCTCTTCTGTTTTCCAATGTTCCCCGGAAAACAGTTCGTAAGCCAGCCAGGCCGTCAAGCAATCCAGCAGGACGACATCATCCGGGCGCAGGGAAGCGGCAATCTTCTGCGAAGAGAACGGAACTTCCCACACTGTCCAATGCGCAGCCTGCGCGGCGCGCCGCTCTTGGTGGCGGCGGATGCGCGCTTCCATTTCTTCATCCGTTGCCTGCGCGGCGGCGATATAGTGAAGTCGGCCGCCGCGAGAAAGCCGGATGGCGCATGCTTCCGCCACTTCACTTTTCCCGCTGCGCGCGGCGCCGCTGACAAACACCATCATCCGCCCCACCTCGCAAGCGCTTCAAGCAGCCGATCATTCTCTACCTGCGTTTTGACCGCAAGCCGCACGTAACGTCCGTCCAGTCCAGGAAAATTCATTGTATGCCGCGGGACGATTCCTTGCTGCAATAAATAGAAAAACAAATCCTCTGTCCGTCCGGAGAGTGGACGCAGCAAGTAAAAATTGACGACCGACGGCGAAACGGCGTACCGGCCGGCCGGCAGCGACCGAAACACGCGCTCCCGTTCGGCGACGATCCGTTCTCTCACCCACTTGACAAACGATTCCATCGCGACGAAGCGAAGCGCCAATTGTTGAGCAATGCGGCTTGTGCTCCAAGGCGGCTGGCGCGTTTTCAAAGAGGAGATCAACGCCTCGTCGGCAGCGACATAACCAAGGCGCGCGCCGGCCAGATGATGGATTTTCGTCAATGATCGAAGCACAATGAGGCGCGGATAGCGATCAAGCCAGCGCATGGCTGTAAATCCGCCGCGCCAAAACGGATAGAACGCCTCATCCACCACGATATACGTCCCCGTTTGGTCTGCCGCCTCGACGAGCGAGCGGAGATCACGCTCCGGCATTACGGTTCCGGTTGGGTTGTTCGGGTGACAGAGAAAAACGGCGTCGCATTCCGACAACCATGCCGCCGCTTTGTCGATGTCGTACGAAAAACCGACGCTTTCCTCTGCCAGCAAAGACTTGACTTCGCATCCGTAAGCAAGGCAAGCGCGCCGATACTCGGAAAACGTCGGCTCGAAAACACCGACACGACGGCCGGCAAATAGCGCGGCCAACAAATAAATCGCTTCCGCCGCCCCGTTCGTCACCAACACTCGTTCCGGCCGAAGCCGCTCTTGCTTGGCAAGAAGCTCCTTAAGCTCCTTCGCTTCCGAATCCGGATACTCACCGGCCCAGCGAATCCATTCCTCGCTGTTCGGCCAAGCCGACGGCGGCAGGCGATATGGGTTCGTATTGACGCTGAAATCAATGTATTCGTTCGGAGGGGCCAATCCGCATTGCTCATACAACGCGCGCGGATTCGCCCCATGCGCCGGCCAACGCAACAATCATCCCCCCGATCCATAGCAGCAATAACGTAAAGGCGAGCACCGTTCTGATCATGATGCCGACCGCCTGGCGAATATGAACCGAGCGCAGCGGAACATCGGGATCGCCGAGCGTCGGCCGCTCAGAGACAATGCCGCCGTATGTATTTGTTCCGCCGAGCTGCACGCCGAGCAGTCCGGCCATCGCCGCCTCGGGCCAGCCGCTGTTCGGGCTTGGGTGGCGGCGGGCATCGCGAAACAAGATCGACAGCGCCAAACGAAGGCGGCGGCCGCCGCAGACCAACACCATCACGAGCGCCGTCAGCCGCGCCGGAATGTAGTTGAGCGCATCGTCCAGCCGGGCGGCCGCCCAGCCAAATTCGCGATACGTTTCATTTTTATAGCCGAGCATCGAATCGCACGTGTTCACTGCTCGGTACAGCATGGCAAGCGGCGCGCCGCCCAAAGCCGCGTAAAAGAGCGGAGCCGTGATGCCGTCGCTCGTATTTTCCGCCACCGTTTCGACGCAGGAGCGGGTGATGCCGGCCTCATCGAGCCGCTCGGTGTCGCGGCCCACGATCATCGACAGCGCCCGCCGCGCCTCGGGAAGATCGCCCGCTTCAAGCGGCCGGCGCACATCCTCAGCCGCTTCAGCGAGGCTTTTGGTCGCAATGGTGGTGAAAATGAGCGCCGCCTCGATCGCCACCCCCACGTACACGGACAGCGCGTAGCCCACATAAACGACCAACGCCGACAACCCGTAGACGGCGGCCAACACGACCGCCACGGCCGCCGCCCCTTTCGCCCGCCGCTTTGTTCCTTGATTCCAGCGGCGGTCCAACCACGCAATCAGCGTTCCCATCCCGCGCACAGGGTGCGGCAGCCAGCGCGGGTCGCCAAGCAGCGCATCCAACAGCAAAGCCAACGTCATTGCCAGCAAATGCGTCATCGCCGCCCCCTCCGCCGCTTGTAGCGGTCAAGCGCCTCGATCGTCGCTTCATACACGAGCCGACCGATCGTGCGCCCGAGTTCCGTCGCCGTTCCGGCATAGGCAAACGTCGGCCCGGTTTGCGTCGCCGCCACGGCGAGCGAATCGGTCGACGTGCCGGTGGCAAGCGTCCCTGTTTCCGGGTCGCAAACCGAACAGTCGGCGAGCGCTTTTACCTTCGCTTCCGTCGCCGTCATCATCGCCTGGACAAACGCCGCTTCCGTCAGCACTCCGTCAATGACAATCACCATATTGATCGTTCCCGGCCTTGCCGCAAGCGGCTTATGCTGCCACGCTCGAGCGGCATCAACCGCATTGCCGACGCCAGCGGTCGCCATGACCGCCACCGAAAACGCTTCCCCTTCTTTCTGAAGCCAAACGGCATCACGGACATCAACCGCCGTCATCATGCCGATCGTTCGTTCCAGCGAAAACCCGTGCTGCTCCAAATAGCGGCGCATGTCTCCTTCCGCATCGCCGCAATCGTAATCCAACCCGACTTGGCGATTGACAAAATGGGTCGCCCATTGAAACCCAGCGCCGATCAATGCCGAGGACAGGACGCGAAGCGGCTGGCGGGAAGCCAGAACAGCGGCGTCATCAAGAAAGAACAAACGCAGCTCGCCGGCCGACGATTCTTCTTGTTTCCCTTTCGGCACGAACGAAAACATCGGCTTTGCCGTCGCCGGATGGGCCAGACGCACAATCGGCGCGGCAAACACTTCCTCAAGCAGCGCCGGCGTCATCACATCTGTCGGCGTTCCAAGCGCCGCTGTTTTTCCTTCTTTTAACACAAGCACCCGGTCGCAATATAAGCTAGCGACGTTCATATCGTGAAAGACGGCGACGACCGTCAAGCCGCGGGAGCGGGCAGCTTCCGCGAGCCGGTCCAAAAGCCGGACTTGGCCGCTCACATCCATATGGTTCGTCGGCTCATCCAGCAAGAGCAGCTGCGGCTTTTGGGCAAGCGCCCGCGCCAAATAGGCGCGCTGCCGCTCGCCGCCGCTTAGCCGCTCAAGCGGCTCATCGATTTTGTCAGCCAAGCCGACCGCACGAAGCGCTTCTTGAACCGCCGCTTCATCCTCTTTCGTCCACGTCGGAAACAAGCCGCGCTGATGGGCGTAGCGGCCGAGCGCCACCGTTTCTCTCACCGTATAGCCGGCCGCCGCCTCCGCTGTCTGCGGCAGGACGGCGGCAAACCGCGCCCATTGCTTCGCAGACAGCGTCAAAAGCGGCTGGCCATGAATCTTGATCTCACCGCTGGCAAGCGGAAGCTCTTTGCAAATGAGTTTCAGCAGCGTCGTTTTTCCGCTGCCGTTCGGCCCGACGATGCCAAATAGCTCCCCTTTTTCCACGGAAAACGTCACACGATCAAGCACTTGCTTTGGTCCATACCGATGCGATACGGCCCGCACCTCGAGCATCATCATCCCATCTTTCGCTTCATTTTTCGGAAAAACAAGACGGCAAATAGCGGGGCGCCGATCAGTGCGGTGATGACGCCGATCGGCAGTTCGCGCGGTTCAATGATCATCCGCGCCGCCACATCGGCAAGTACAAGAAACGCCCCCCCGTACAAGAGCGACAGCGGCAAGAGCACCCGGTAGTTTGGCCCGCACACAAGCCGAACCATATGCGGAACGACAAGCCCGACAAAGCCGATCGTCCCTGACACCGACACCGCCGCGCCGGTGAGCAGCGCCGCCGCCGTCAAAATGATGACTTTTCGGCGCGTAACATCAACGCCGACATGAAGCGCCGCCGCCTCGCCAAAAGCAAACGCGTTCAACTCGCGGCCGTTGGCGAGAAGCACCGCTGCACCAGCGAGAAAAAACGGCAGCAACAGCCCGCTGTATTTCCATCCGCGCATTGCGACGCTCCCCATCAGCCACGAGATGATTTGCCGCAATTCTTCCCCGGTCAACGCGATCATCAGTGAAATGAAGGCGCTGAAAAACGCGCCGAAGATAATGCCGGCTAAAATGATCGTCTCGACCGACATTTGCCGTTCAACCATGCGAGTGAACGCCAAAACGGCGGCAAGCGTCGCCATGCCGCATAAAATGCTCACGATCGGCAGCGTGAACGTGCCAAAGAGCGGCCATTGCCAGCCGAGAAAGATGACGAGCACCGCTCCGACCGCAGCACCGGACGAGACGCCGAGCGTGTACGGATCGGCGAGCGCATTTTTCAGCAACCCTTGGAACGCCGCGCCAGCCAGCGCCAATGACGCCCCGACCAAAAAAGCGAGCACGACGCGCGGCAAGCGGATCGCCATCACGATCGGCACCCAATCGGCCGGAATGTCAGACGAAAGCGGCATACCAAACCATTCGGACGCAAGAATGTGAACAATAGAAGAAAAGGGAATCGACAGCGATCCTGTCGATATCCCTACGAGCAACGATAACATGGCCGCCGTGACGGCCAATATATACATCCACGTTTTACTTGAACACATCCGGGTAAATGGCTTTGGCAAGTTCCTCGACCCCTTCGACAAGGCGCGGACCCGGGCGGCTTACTAAGTCGGTGTTGACGTCATACACCCGCTTGTTTTTCACCGCCGGCACGTCTTTCCAAGCGACGCGCGCCAACACTTGCTTCGCTCCGCCGTATGTCGTGATGATCACGTCCGGCTTATAGGCTACGGCTTTTTCTTCCGTCACCATCGGCCAGCCTTCCAAGCTGCCGGCGACGTTTTTCGCTGAAATCACTTGAAGCATCTCATCCATAAACGTCCCTTTGCCGGCCGTATACAGCTGCGGCGGCGGCGACACTTCAATCCAGACGTTCGCTTGCTTGTCCGCCGGGATTTGTTTCGCTTTTTCTTGAATTTGCGCAAGCTTCTCTTTCATCTCATCAATCACTTGCTTCGCTTTGTCTGTCGTCCCGGTCGCTTTGCCGATCAATTCGATGGACGCATACACATCGTCGAACGACTTCGCGTCATTCACGACAAGCACGGTGATGCCGGCGTCTTTCAATTGCTTGAGGCCATCGCGCGAGTTATGGGCGCTTGACGCGTGGGCCAAGACAAGATCCGGTTTGAGCGAAATGATTTTCTCGACATTGAATTCCATGCCGCCGATTTTCGTTTTCGTTTTGACGTCTTCCGGGTAATTGTCAAAATCGCTGACGCCGACGATCTGATCGCCCAACCCCAACGCATAGGCGATTTCCGTATTGCTCGGGATGAGCGAGACGATCTTTTTCGGTTCCGCTTTGATTGTGACATCCTCGCCAAGCCCGTCTTTCACCGTCACTGGAAACGCCGCTTGTTCCGTTTTCGGTTCTTCTTTTTTCGCTGGCTCGGTGCTGCCATTCGCCCCGCCGCAGCCGACGAGCACGGCGGCCAAAAGGAAGAACACCGCCAGCACCGCCGGCCATGTCCAACGTTTCATCCGTCATTCCCCCTTCAGTGATGTATGTACAATAAAAAACGCCCATTCCGCCTAAATCTGGGAATGAGCGCGAAACAGACCGCCAATGGGCACAACAATGCCCGATGCGACTGTTTCCGCGTCTCACCCCCCGAAGATTCGGAAACTGCGGCAAGCAAGGCAGGTCTACTGGCTCATGCTTCATCCTACTCTGAAGCCTTCCCGTACGGAAAACAGCGCAACCCATCTGTCCGTACAGTGGCGATTTCATTTCGTCCGCATTGACAGTTGCGGGGACAGCTCCGGATTCCCACCGGATTCCCTATTAAGCCGTTTCGGCACCTTGCTGCGAATGGATTCAGTTATGGGATATGGATATTTTTATATTAAAACAGCGTTTGCCGTTTGACAACTATTTTTATCCTGAATCCGTGATAAAGACGCGTTCAAAGCTGCCAAGAAAACTGGATCAATCAACAAAATATTGCACTCGGGGTTCTTCACCTAATAGGTGAACATTCGAAATGGAGTCGAAGTCTCGACACGATTGGGTTTCCCAGCATTTTTGATGCACTTCTGTCACGGATTCAGGTTTATAGAAAACTGGCAGCCAGCTCTCCAAACCAGCGTTCCCAGCCAAGCGGCCGCCTAACCGCCATAGGAAAAGGCGCCCCGCCTTTATGCAAGACGCCTTTCTGACTGCCGGCTCCATTCGTCACTGTTGAATATATTTGTCAAACACAAAACCAAAATCTTTGACCGTATAGTTCTTTTTCGCTTCCGTCAGCCAGCGAAAAGCGTATTCATTCACGGTCTGAAAATCCGCCGACACATTGGCGCCGTCGCCTCGCATGTTGGCAAACACCTTGGCCGCCAGTTCCAAACTCCGCTCCGCATAGTTGAACTTCGTTTCGTTTTCATGGCAAATCTCCGCGATCGCCAGCAGCGATTTATACAAATCTTTCAATTCCTCAATATGCTTTTTATGCACATCAATGGAGTAGGAATGCGGTCCAATTTTAAATTTAATTTCCGCATCCAAATCGACCGTCCCGGCCGTTTCGAGCGATACGTCGGAAATCGGATGCTTGTAGTAATCGTAGCGGCGCAGCGTCCGTTTTTTGCTCGCGGCGCTCGTGCCGTCCAGATGAATGAGCGCGCGGTTTGTGAAGCAATATTCATCGGATTTCGATTTAATAAGGAAATAGATTTTTTCCCCATCCTCGTGCATCACATAATCATCGGCATCCACTTTGTCGTAGTCTTTCGGCTGAATAACCGAGCCGATGTCGCTTAGCCCAAGCACATCGGCGGCGACTTTTCCAAACATGCTCATGTTCCTCCGGCTCCTTCCGCGTTTTATCGGCGCCCACCTATTGGCGGATGAACGGCGTTTTGCCTTAACAAGGCGCCGTACCCTCATTCTGTAATACGCCGCGATCGAAAAAATGTTTCATCGTCGGCAAAAAACGAAAGACCCAACGCCTTTTATGACGGCGTCAGGCCTTACAAGCAACTACAGTTCCCCGCTTAGACGGGAGTCTTTGTTCGTGAGTCGCAAAAAGACCAGATAAACGAGTCCAATCGCGATCCAAATCAATCCTAGCTTTTTGCTGAGCGGGTCCAGGTTCATCCATACATAGCCGATGATAACAAAACCGATGAGCGGAAACAAGAGATGATTGATATAATCGTTACTCTTTTGTTTGCGCAAGAAATAGTTCATCACTGATACATGCAAAAAGAGGAAAGCCGTCAGGGCGCCAAAGTTGACAAGCGAAGCGAGTTTATCAATTTGTGAGGCGAACACCGTCGTGACAATGAGCGAAATCACAGCTACAAGCAATGTGCTGACGTATGGCGTTTGAAATTTCGGATGCACTTTAGCCAGCACACTGGGCAGTTTACGGTCGCGACCCATGCTGTACAAAATGCGGGAGATGGCTGCCTGGGCGACGAGCGCGTTCGCGATCCCCCATGAAAGCGCAGTGGCGATGATCGTTGTCCATTTCAGCCATGGTCCTCCTGCCAGCTCCGCAATCTGATAAAACGCCACATCTGCGTTTTTAAACGTCGTATAATCAGGCCAAATGAGAGCGGCGACCCATGTTTGCACGATGAAAAGCGCACCGACAACGAGCAAAGCGAAAATGATCGCTTTGCCGATCGATGATTTCCCGTCCCTTGTTTCCTCAGCCAGCGTCGACACCGCATCAAAACCAAGGAAGCTCAAGACGGCCACCGACACCGCCCCCATCACCGTCTCCGCGCTGAAATGATTAGGATCGTACAGCGGTTTGAACGTAAACTGCGCTCCATTGACGCCTTTTATAATCGCAATAATTCCTGTGATCACAAACACTGCAAGGACGATGAGCTCTAAAACAACAATCACTTTGTTCGCTTTGGCCGTCATCTCGATTCCAAGAATATTAATGATCGTATTCATGCCAATGAACAGAATGAGCCACACGGAAATCGGCACTTGGGGCACAATATCGGCTAAGGCAGCAGCGCTGACCAAATAGAGAAGAGCCGGAACAAAAATGTAATCAAGCAAAATGACCCAGCCTGCCATAAAACCGACATATTCATTCATTCCCCGCTGGGCGTAAGAATACACGGAACCAGCGATTGGAAACGCTTCGGCCATTCTGGCGTAGCTCAAGGCGGTGAAAATCATCCCCACCATTCCGATTAAGTATGCTAAGGCGACCATCCCTTTTGACCCTTGCGCTACATACCCGTAAATGCCGAAAGGAGCGATCGGCACCATGAACACCATTCCGTAAATCAACAAATCAACAAATGTGAGCGACCGTTTTAATTCCTGTTTATAACCGAGCGACTCAACCGATGTGTTCGTTTCAAGTTGCGCCATCGCCGTTCCCTCCTCAATCCTCAAACAGGCGGATGCCATACGCTTCAAGCACAAATCGCGGTACAAAGAAACGCGCCGTGACGAGCGGGTCAACGACTTGACTGATTTGTGTCTGACCGACAGCGCTAAGCACCATCGTCAAATGGTTCAGCGTCAACGGAGTGTGCGGCAACAGCAAATTAACCATTTCCTCAACCGACTGTTTGACCGCCTCATCCAACGTTTTGGCCGAGACGATCGTCGCAATGCCATCATCGTTTTGCAACAGTGGATGGTTGAGCGAATATCCTTTCATCACCCGGACGGTGACCGTCACTTCCCCCGAAATTTCGATACCAGACACGCCGATTTCGCCGTCCCCCATCGCCGCATGCAAATCGCCTAATGCGAACAACGCCCCTTTGACAAAAACCGGGAAGTAAACGGTTGCCCCTGTTGTAATGAGCTTTGTATCCATATTGCCGCCATGCGGCCCGGGCATCCCGCACGACACATCCTCACCGCTCGGCGCTACCCCGATAACGCCAATCATTGGATTTAATGGAATAGAAAGATGCTCGTCAAATACGGCCCGGTTTTCTTCTACTGGAATCATTTTTGCCTCAAACTGCGGAATCCGGTCTCCAAGCACCCCGAGCCCTGGGCCGACAGCCATGACCCCCTGTCCTTTGAGGCGAATCTGTTCAATTTTTACCGCTAAAATGTCACCGGGTTCCGCCCCTTCAATATAGATCGGTCCGGTCGCCGGATTGATATGATTCCAATCGATCGAGTCAAACGGCGTTTCGCTTGAAGTAATTTGATTTTGGAAACAGTCGTACGTTTCGATGACAAACGTTTCCCCTGACTGGACTGTTCGAACCGGTTGGTGGTTTTTGCTAAATGCATAAATGGCCGTTGTGCATGGAACAAATGACATGTCCGCTTTCCTCCCTTTCGTTTTTGTCTCATTATAACAGGGAGCAAACAAACTATTTTGCATTTTTTTGATTCATTTTTGTTACTTCTTTATTTTTTGAATTAATCGATAAATCTGAGTAAACAAGAAACCGCCAATCCCATTCCATGCTATGGCCTCCAGCACATTATAGCGCATTCCCCATCGCCAGGCGATAGCAAACAAACATACCCATCCGATCATGCCTATAACCCCCATCGGTTTCTCTCCTGTCCGTAAAGCAGCCAACCCAAAACACGAGGAGGCAAGCAAGGCGGTCGAAAACATGACCATCCGCATCGGAAGAAGAGGAGCAATAAAAAAGAGGGCTAGTACAAGCAAAAAAGAGATGACATATGTCCATGAGAGATGCCTGCTCCACCTGTGCCAAAAAATTTGCACAACGGAATGCAAGGAAAGGGATAAGCTAAGTGACAACGCCGCCAGCAAGGCAATAGTAAGCGGCCAAGCAATCAAGACAGAAGAATGAAGCAGCCACCGTTTCAGTATGGCGGCAGTCGAAGCGGCCGCCGCATACGGGACGCATAAGGCTGCGACGGCCAACGGAAGCGGAGCAAGGCAAAACGCGGCCATAGAAAACGTCAGCGCAACGCGTTCTTTTTTCAATATTGATGCAATATCCCATACATACTCGTCGGCCAACCATTGCCCGGCAGCCGCCGCCAGCACAGCCCAAAACAACACGAACAACGAAACCATGTTCACATCGAGGGAAGCTGGGACAGTGCGTACAATCATCTCATATTGCCGCGCCACACCACCCGTTAGATAATAGGCAAACGGAACCATTCCCATCACTATATAAACAATGTATAGCAGAACCGTTCCGATTTTCCGCATCCCCAACCAACCGGCGAGCACGGTAAACACGTACACATAGACGAACCAAATGAATAAAAAAGTCGGAGAAAAACGAAAGAGTTGCTGCAACAAATAGGCACATAACACGACAACGGTAAGCAGCCGGCCGATCGAAAGAAGGCGAACAAAAAACCGAAAGAAAAACAAAGCCCGCGCCGTAAAACAGCAGTCCGGCCAGCGATCCCCTTCCTCTGTTAGGGAACGATAGCGTACGGCCACTGCTGAACGCCAAAGCACAAAAACGGCGGCCCACACCGCCATAGCCGTCACCACCCCCGCCGCCACCCCACCATGAATAAAAGCATAACATCCAAACAACAGCAGCTCACCGGATGCGAAACGCAGTAACAGGGCATTGACCCCCTTGCTTAATCCAAGCGCCTCCGCTCCGATAAAACTGCAGCGACCAATATGCGGCACAGCAGCAAGCAGCAGTACGCATGCCATGAATAAAAGCATATACCAGTCCATTATCCATTGGTCTCCTTATACTTCGTAGGCGGGATGCCGACATATTTTCGAAACAAATGACTGAAATGATGTTGACTAGAAAATCCTGTCTCCTCAGCAATGCGTGCCATGGACCAATCCGGCTTTTTGGTCAACAGCTCTTTCGCCTTTTCAATCCGATATCGATTGACGTAATCCTTAAAATGGATGCCGATCTCCTCAACAAACAGCCTGCTCAAATAGGCTGGATGTACATGCACGGCAACGGCTACCTCGGTTAAGCTGATTTTTTGTGCATAATGACAGTGCACATATTCGAGCGCCGCGCGGATGAGCGGGGACGAGACAAGCGCTTCCGGATGCTTTTGTTCAAATTTCGACAACGCTTGATCAAACTCGCTCTCGATGAGCGGCTTCACCAAGTAGTCGAGCACTTCAAGCTGAATCGCCCGTTTGGCATAAGCAAAATCTTGGTAGGCTGTGATAATGATCAAGGCAAGATCGGGCTGTTTTTGTTTGAGCTCATAGGCCAAATCCAACCCGGACTGTCCAGGAAGGTGGATATCGATCAGCGCCAGCCGGAAGCGATGGGATGCGGCCAACCGTTTCGCCTCTGCGGCATCCTCCGCCGGCCATACTTCCCAATGCGGATATTTCCGCTTCACCAAATACGTGAGTTGTTCCAATTCCAAATATTCATCATCGACAATCAGCACCTTCATCGTTTATCCCTCATCCCCTGGAACATACGGCCAAACGACAAGCGCCTCTGTCCACCCGCGATCATCTTTTTGCAACACAAGCTGAGTTGGCAAATCAAACAAAAGAGCAAACCGCTTGCGCAAATTATCCAAGCCGACACCTCCATTCGCGATGGATAACTCCTTCCCTTCATTGCCATTATCGCAGACGCGCAAATATACCCAGTTGCCTTGGCGTCGAAAATCGATCGCCAAACATTTTTCACCCGCTTTTTTCTCAAGGCCATGTTTGAATGCGTTTTCCACCAGCGTTTGCAACGTATAAGAAGGAATGAGCGCACGCTCTCCATCCGGATCCATTTGCACCGACACCGACAGCCGTGAACCGAAGCGAAGCTGCTGCACCGCTAGATAGTTGCTTGTATGCGCCCATTCTTGTTTGAACGGAATAAGCGGCTGTTTCGTCTCATAGCTATCACGCAAAAACAGCGCAAAATGCTCCATTCCCCGAATCATTTCTTCATTTTTTCCTAAGCGCGCCAAGGATAAGAAAGCGTTCAACGCATTGAAAAAGAAATGCGGTCGGATTTGTTGATGGAGTTGCATATACTTGCTTTCTTGAAGTTCTTTTTCCAATCGAAGGCGCGCATGTTCCAACTGCCAATAATCCACTTCTTTTTCCGCTACTCCCAACAGCGCCAACACTGTCAACGATACAAGCGGCAACAATACGCTGAAAATGAGAATGAGATGAAATAATGGCTCGGCAATCATCATATTCTCCCCGCCACTCGCAATGCTTTCCCATTTGTTTTTTAATTTTATCACAAATTTGTTCTTTCATTTGATCACAAATTGAACGCTCTCCCACCTACGCGTACGCTTAGAAGTGGGAGATTCTTGAGAACACCCGCCCCACGGCAGGCTGTCCACCAAGCCATCCCCGTGCGTCCCACGGTTCTTTACACTTTCTATTCTGTGAAAGCAAGAGGAAGAGCGATGACCCATCCCCATTCATCCCCCACTTCCGCTCACGCGTGAAAGTGGGGGTCTTCTCGGTTCAGGATGATAAATAGAGGCGGCAGTACAAGGCAAATGTTTCCCACATCCGCAAACTTATTTTTCCATCATCTTGGCTCCCATCCTATCCTCTCCCGGCAAAAAAACGCCCCAAAAGCGAATGCTTTTGGGACCGACTGATCATATTCCACTTTATCTCAACGGCGATCTTGCCATGCGAATATACGTATGGCGTCTGCCGCGAATGGCGATCGAATACGCCATAATATTCTCTGGAACAGCGATGCCATGATAGCCAGAGTCGCCGATATGATGTAGATCCGCCCCAGCCATTTTGCTTGCAAGCGCGATTTGACGAATCGTACTCTCGTCAGCTCCTTCTTGGCTTGTGCCGATCGTCAGCATCGCAAGCGCCCCATGTTCATGCGCCACCTGAACAAGCTTCTCTGTCTTGTCTAATATCACCCCCGGCACCGTTCCAGGAGCCGGCATCAAAACGACATCCGCACCAGCGTGAATGAAACGCACCACCACTTCTTCCGATACGATCCCGCTTCCCGCTTCATCGGCAACGCCTGCCGCGTGCATTTTCCCAGCCATCACGAGAGCGTCCTCGCCTAAAATGGACCGCGCCGTTTCGATGGCTTTCACAATCTCATCATTCGTCACGCCTGTTTTCGGGTTTCCGGTTAGGCAAACAAAATCAAATCCTAGCTGTTTTGCTTGTTGCAGCGACTCGGCCGTTGCCATTCTCCCTTTTGGCAGCGCCGCAAGCTCCTCAAGCTGCTTTGCATTTGGGTCAACCGGCTCCAAATTGACGCCAACCGGGCGCCCTGTCAACTGCTTTAACCGTTCCACCATTTGATTCGGTTCGTTCGTGTCCAACCCGTTCACAACCGGCCGGAACACATCGAACCAATTCAACAACAGCAAATCCGCCCCAAACGCCGCGGCCAGTTCGGCGTTGGTGACCGCCGGATACAGCGGCGCAAATTCCCCGATGACTTCCGCGACGATCACCCTGCCTTCTGACGCTTGAATCGATTGTTTTAACTGTTTTCCTGTCATCCGACGAAAATCGGAGGCGTTGCAATCCAGCAGCCGCTTCACCGGAGCTCCCCCTTTCTGGCGTCCCTTAAAAGAACGGCTTCGTTGTTCCTTATTTTCTCATCGCGTTGGCCAGAAATTCGACATCCGTGCCGACGACCACTTGCAAATCCGTTTGGTTGAGGCGAAGCACACCTTTCGCTCCCAAACGTTTCAATTCTGCTTCGTTGACTTTTGACATGTCTTTCACTTTTAGGCGCAAGCGTGTGACACAATTGTCAATTTGGGCAAGATTATCTTTTCCTCCCAACGCCTCGATATATTTTGCAGCAAGGTCCTCGTATTGGACGCCCGACTGCGCCGCACCGCTGTCGGCAAACTCGCCCTCTACCTCCTCTTCACGCCCCGGCGTTTTCAAATCGAGCTTCGTAATGAGGAAATAGAAGACGACGAAATAGACGACAGCATATACAAGACCTTGAACAATCAACCAATACGGTTTTTTCGCAATGCCGTAGTTTAAGAAAAAATCAATCGCCCCGGCCGAGAACGTAAACCCATGGTGGATGTCAAGCATTGTCGCCACTGCGAGCGACAAGCCGGTCAACACGGCATGGACAACGTAGAGCAATGGCGATAAAAACATGAAGAGAAACTCAATGGGCTCCGTAATCCCGGTTAAAAACGACGTCAACGCCACGCCAAGGAGCGCGCCGGCGACCGCTTTGCGACGCTCTTTTTTCGCCGCCGCGATCATCGCCAGCGCTGCCGCGGGCAGACCAAACATCATGATCGGGAAGAAGCCGGCCATAAAAATGCCCGCATCCGGGTCGCCGGCGAAAAAGCGGCTTAAATCACCCGTTTTTCCATGATACTCGCCAAACACAAACCAGACGAAACTGTTTAACACATGGTGCAATCCGACTGGAATGAGCAGCCGGTTGAGGAACCCGAAAATGCCGACGCCAACCGCCCCAGCGCCGACGATCCAATGGCCGACCTCGTTGATGCCGTCTTGAATCGGCGGCCATACATAGCCAAAAATCAAGGCAAGCACGAGCATGACAAGCGATGTCACGATCGGCACAAACCGCCGTCCGCCGAAAAAGCCGAGCCAATCCGGCAACTTGATATCATGATAACGGTTGTATAAAAGCCCGGCGATCACCCCGGAGATGATGCCGCCTAATACAGACATATTAATGTCTTTATCAATTGCGGCAGCGCCTTTCGTCAACACAAAATAGCCGATCGCCCCAGCGAGCGCCGCCGCACCGTTGCCGTCCTTTGAAAAACCGATGGCCACACCGATGGCAAAAATGAGCGCTAAATTGGAAAACACCGCATCGCCTGCGGCGGCGATAAATGGCAAGTTCAATAAATCAGGCTGGCCAAGCCGAAGCAACAATCCTGCCGCCGGCAATACGGCAATCGGCAACATTAACGCTTTTCCAAGCCGTTGCAAAAACCCTAACATCATGATCCTCCCCTTTTCATCTCAATCATAAATTTGTACCGGTCGCCGCGGTACACCGATTTGACGACTTCAAGCGGCCGACCGTCGACAAGGTGCGTGCGGCGCTCAAGCAGCAACACTGGAGCCCCTTCTTTCATCTTCAGATGCTCCGCCTCCACCTTGCGGGCGACAGATGCTTCCAATGTTTGAACTGCGGAGCCGATGATCATCCCTTTTTCTTTTTCAATAAATTCATAGACGGAACCGCTTACAACATCACGCGTCAGTCCGGGGACGAGATTGACCGGAATGTACAGCGTCTCCAACGCCATCGGCAAGCCGTCGGCCAACCGAAGACGGCGGACTTCGTAAAGGTCATCGCCTTCTGTGACGCCAAGTCCTTCAGCGAGCTTCCCGGAAGCCGGAACCGTCTCAAAGCTAAGGACGATCGTGCCCGGCTCCATGCCGCGTGATCGCATATCTTCGGAAAAGCTCGTCAGCCCTTTCAGCGGCTGCTCGATTTTGTTCGCGGCGACAAATGTTCCTTTCCCGCGCCGGCGGATGAGATAGCCATCGTTCACTAAATTGTTGACCGCCTGCCGAACGGTCATCCGGCTGATGTCATACATTTCCGCCAACTCGCGCTCAGACGGGATCATTTCGCCCGGCTGCCACTCCCCTTTTTCGATCTTTTCTTTCATATATTGCTCGAGCTGATAGTAAATCGGAATCGGTGACTGTTTATCGATCACGGCGCATCCACCCACCGCTTTTCCTTTGGGATGAGCGAGAGCGCCTCTCGGTCGGCGATGATCGTCACGTCCGGATGAAGGTGAAGCGCGGAAGCCGGCAAGTCCGGTGTGACAACGCCTTCGAGAAGTCGGGCCATGGCCTCCGCTTTTTCCTCACCTGACGCCAACAGCAGAATGCGGCGGCTCCGCAAAATGGTCGCAATCCCCATCGTAATCGCCTGGCGCGGCACTGCATCAAGCGACGGGAAAAAACGGGCGTTCGCCTTGCGCGTGGAAGCGGCAAGCTCGACGACATGGGTGGCCGATGAAAACGGCGTCCCAGGCTCGTTGAACCCGATATGGCCGTTGCATCCGATGCCCAAAAGCTGCAAATCGATGCCGCCCACTTCATCGATGAGCCGTTCGTAGCGGCGGCATTCTTCGTCAAGATCAGCGGCCAAGCCGTTCGGCACATGCGTCTCGTGAAGCGGGATGTCAAGCTTTGAAAACAAATGCTCATTCATATAATGGCGATAACTGTTCGGATGATCCGGACCGAGCCCGACATACTCATCCAAATTGACCGTGCGCACGAGCCGATACGATGTCCCATTCTGACGATGATCGGCGGCCAATTCGCGGTACACGCCGAGCATCGTCGAGCCGGTCGCCAAGCCGAGAACGGCGGTCGGCTTTTCCTTGACTTGTTTGATGATGATGTCCGCCGCCTGACGGCTCATCTCTGCGTAGTCAGCAACTTCCAAAAGCATTATGGCCATCGCTCTTCCTCCTTTCATCCGGCTTGCGATAAGCAAGAACGCCGCGGCAAAACGTCATCATGACTTCATATCGTTCATTCAACACGACAACATCCGCGTCTTTGCCGGGCCGCAAGCTGCCTTTCCGATCAAGCAAGCCAAGCTGTTTCGCCGGATTCCAGCTCGCCATGCGGATCACCTCTTCCAACGTGCAGCCCGTATAGTCGAGCACACGGCGGATGGCCTCGCCAAGCTTGAGCACGCTTCCCGCCAGCGTGCCATCGGCAAGCCGCGCCTCCCCGCCGCGGACGGACACCTCCTGGCCGCCAAGATCATACTGCCCATCGCCGAGACATTTCGCCCGCATGGCGTCGGTGATTAAGATAAGCCCCTCGCTTCCTTTATTCCGGTAAGCGAAGCGAACCATCGGCGGCGCGACGTGCAGCCCGTCGGCGATCAGCTCGCACATGACTTCTTCAAACATAAGCACCGCACCGGCGACACCCGGTTCACGGTGATGGATGCCGCGCATCCCATTGAACAGGTGGGTCGCATGCGTCACCCCTGCATGGACCGCCGCTTTTACTTCGTCGTAAACGGCATCGGAATGGCCGATCGAAGCGATCACACCCGTCCGTTTCAAGTAGGAGGCCAGTTCCAGCCCCCCGTCCCGCTCTGGGGCAAGCGTCACAAGGCGGATATGGCCGCCCGCCGCCTTTTGCCAGTGCTGGAACAGTGAGATGTCCGGATCGGCGAGATGGCGCGGGTGCTGCGCTCCGGCGCGCTTCGGCGACAAAAACGGCCCTTCCAGATGAACGCCGAGCACTTCGGCGGCTCCCGGCCTGTTCGCCTCCGCCATATAGCGAGCGACGTTGCGAAGCGCGGCTTCGATTTGTTCGCTTGGCGCCGTCATCGTCGTCGCCAGGAAACTTGTCGTCCCTTCCGCCGGCAAGGCGTTGGCCATCTTGTCAAGCGCCTCCGGGATCGCATCCATGACATCCGCCCCAGCCGCCCCATGAATATGGACGTCAATGAATCCCGGCACGATGGAAAACCGTGAGGAAAGTTCGATCACTTCCGCCCCTGCATCTGTTGGGCATGACGACATCGGCCCGATCGCGGCCACTTTTTCCCCTTCGATCAGCACATACCCTTGTTCAATGTTTCCTGTTTCTGCATACACTGCCGCATTTTTCAATATCCACTGCTTCATCGCGATTCCCCACTTTCTGTCTCTCATTATAACATTATATATTCTAGTTGTCTATACCACTAAAACAAATCCGTCAACCTGTCCGCTTCAGCATGAAAGAAGCAGGGAAGCCGCGGCTTCCCCGCTCTTCCAAACGGCGCTACGCTCCTTTCGGTCCGCGGGCCGGCAAATAAAACGAAAACGTCGTTCCTTCGTTCCGTTTGCTGTGGACGGTGATGAGCCCTTTATGCGCTTCGACGATGTTTTTGGCGATGGCAAGGCCTAACCCGGTGCCGGAACGGCCGCGCGTGCGCGCTTTATCGGCTTTGTAAAACCGTTCAAACACAAACGGCAAATCCTCTTCGGGAATGCCGGAACCAGAGTCTTGGACATGGATCGTCACGCCGTCGCCGCTTGGTTCGATGATGAGGCGAACTGTGCCGCCCGATTCCGTATGGCGGATGGCGTTGTCAATTAAGTTCGTCAACACCTGTTCGATCCGATCCGGATCGAGAGCGATTTCGATGTCCCGATCGCGAAACTCGGCTGTCAGCTCAATCTGCTTTTCTTTCGCCAGCCCTTGGAATTTGCGGATGATTCGCTCAATATACGGCACGAGCTGAACGCGCTCATAATGGAGTTCGATATGGCCGGCCTCCATGCGCGCTAAGTCAAGCAAATCGTTAACAAGGCGGCCCATGCGCAGCGACTCGTCGTAAATGACTTTCGCCATCTCTTTCTTCTCTTCTTCGCTCGCCGCGATATCGTCGATGATCGCCTCGCTGTAGCCTTGGAGCATGGCAATTGGGGTTCGCAATTCGTGCGAAACGTTGGCGATAAAGTCTTTGCGCAGCTTGTCAAGCCGTCGCTCTTCGGTCATGTCGCGCAAAACAGCCACCGCACCGCGCACCATCGTTTTGCCGTACAGCGGCGTCATTAAAATCACCCACGTCCGCCCCTGCAGCGTCACTTCCGTCGATTGCTCCTTCTCCTCGTGAACGACGCGGGCGAACAACTCTTTCACTTGCGGCGGCAACGGCGCCATCGCTTCCGCGTCGTTCCCTTGCTCAAAATACCACGCCTGCAAAAACCGCTCAGCCGGCGGGTTCGTAATCAAAATTTCCCCGTCGCGGTTAAACGTAATGACGCCATCGGCCATGCTGCTTAAAATGCTGGCGAGCTGTTCTTTTTCCTGGTTTAAGGCGTTGATGTTAAACTGCAGACGCCGCCCCATTTGGTTGAACGCCATCGCCAGCCCCCCGATTTCGTCATTGGTTAAAATCGGCACTTTCATGTCAAAATGGCCGCGCGCCATTTCAAACGCGGCTTGCCGCATTTTCCGAAGCGGGGCGGTGATGCGCGTCGACAAGAAAAAGGCAAAAAACGTTGTCATGACAATGGCGATAAACGCAGCGAGAAAAATAAGCTCTTTCGTCCGCTCCGTCGCGTCGGCGATCGCCTCGAGCGACTGATAGATAAACACAGCTCCTCGGCTGCCATCCGGCATCGACATCGGCACGCCGACCATGATCATATCACGGGGCAGCTTTTCTTTTGGCTGCCGCTCTGGCATATACAAACGCTTTTTCACCGTTTTCCCATCTGTCAGCACACGCCGCAAGTCCCGATCTTGGCGGATCGACGACAGCGGCATATTGTCCAAACCAGCATCGCCAGGCGAATACCAATAGTGCGACTCATCAGCGACGATGACAGCCTTCGTGCGATTGTCCACCAGCGTCCAAGCGATCGAGCGGGCAAGCCGCTCGTCGCGGTAATCGTGCATCACCTCGGCCACTTTTGTCGCCAGGCGGGTCAAGTCGTTTTCCGCTTCCTGCACATAATAATCTTCCAAAAATTTAATAAGCAAAATGCTTAAAATAAAGAGCACGCACGAAACGAGCAGCAAAATCGTAAACCATAGCTTGCCGACGACGCTGCGAAACAGCCACATCAGTCGTTCACTGCCTCAAACTTGTAGCCGACGCCCCAGACGGTGACGATCATTTTTCCCGCCTGCGGCGACGCTTTATTCAATTTTTCGCGCAACCGTTTAATGTGGGTGTCGACCGTGCGCAAGTCGCCGAAAAACTCGTAATGCCATACTTCCTTCAACAGCTGTTCGCGGTCGAACACTTTGTCGGGCGAGCGGGCCAAAAAGAGAAGCAGCTCATATTCTTTCGGCGTTAAGCTGACTTCCTTGCCGTCGACCGTCACCCGGTGGGCGTCGTTGTCAATCGTCAAATGCGGAAACACAAGCACGTCTTTCGCCGTCGTCTCCACCGGCGCGTAGGCGGCGTTCGCCGCGCGGCGCAACAGCGCTTTTACGCGCAGCACGACTTCGCGCGGACTGAACGGCTTGACGATGTAATCATCCGTGCCGACTTCAAACCCTTGCACGCGATTGGATTCTTCGCCTTTTGCCGTCAACATCATAATCGGCGTCGTTTTTTGCTCGCGGATTTCTTTGCACACCTCCATTCCATCTTTGCCCGGCAGCATCAGATCGAGCAAAATGACGTCATAATCATTCGTCAACGCCTTCTCCAACGCTTCATTGCCGTCGCCGGCCTCATCGATCACATAGTTTTCCCGCTCCAAATACATTTTCAAAAGCCGCCGGATGCGCTCTTCATCGTCAACCACTAAAACACGGATGGTTTTTTCTTGTTTTTCCAATGCTTTGCACCCTCCCATCATCAATGGAAACACTCCCTATTTTCTAGTTTACCGAAAAACCGGATGCTCGCCAACAGAGCATCCGGTTGTTTTCCATTATGTTCCGGCGTACGAGTGCAATCCCGCAATGACGAGGTTGACCGCCACTAAGTTAAACATAATAATGGCAAAGCCGATGACAGCAAGCCACGCCGACTTTTCACCATGCCAGCCTTTTGACAAACGAAGATGCAAAAAGGCAGCGTAAAACAGCCAAGTGATCAGCGCCCATACTTCTTTCGGGTCCCAGCCCCAAAAACGCGTCCAAGCGATTTGCGCCCAAATCATCGCGAAAATGAGCGCCCCGAGCGTAAACACGGGGAATCCGATCGCCACCGCCCGATAGCTGATCTCATCGGTCAAATCCAAGTTCACGTTCTTCACGAGCGGCTTGAGCGCGGCGGCAACGCGCTTGCGCAAGAAAATCCGAAGCATGATGTACAGCGCCGTTCCGGCTATGAGCGACCAGATGACCGTATTGAGCTTTCTTGCATTGATGATCGCCGGCATCTCAACAAGCGGCTCCATGCGGCCGGCGCTTTCTTTCATCAGCTCTCCTTTATGCGGTCCGACAAGCGCCGGCATATCGTAGCTGACCTCATCCGTCTGCTTGTTTTTGTCGACCCACGTGAACTTCGCTTCATACCCAGAAAGACCGAACGCTGTCGAAACGATGACAAAGCCGAGCGTGGTAATTAAGCAAAACATGACCACTTCGAGCCAAAACGTCCGTTTCGACGGCTTCGATTGATCGACGACGCGAATCAAATAGATGAGCCCAGCGACAAAGCTGATGGCCAAAATCGCTTCACCAGCCGCCGCCGTCGTCACATGGATGTGCAACCAATCGCTTTGCAAGGCGGGAATGAGCGGCGAAATTTCCCGCGGAAACATGCTTGCGTAAGCAATCACAAGCAACGCGACCGGCAGCGCAAACAAGCCGAGCACACTCACCCGGTAAATAAAATAAATAATGATAAAGGCAGCGACGAGCATCATGCCGAAAAAGGTCGTAAACTCGAACAAGTTGCTCACGGGCGCGTGCCCGGCGGCGATCCAGCGCGTCACAAAATAGCCGACTTGGGCGAGAAAGCCGATGATCGTCACGGAGATGCCGAGCTGCGACCAACGGTCCTTCTCTTGCCGTTCTTTTCGCTTGTCGCGAATGGCGCCGCCAAAAAAGAACGTGCCGATTAAATATAGAACGAACGCGATATAGAGCAACGTGCTGCTAAGCTGTGCCATGTCCATGGACTTGTCCCCCTTGTCCGGCTTTTTTGTCGTTTTCGAGCTGATCAGCCGGCATCATGACGCCGGTGCCGTCAAGCAAACGGCGCAGTTCGTTTTTCAAGCCGAACCAGTTTTTATTCGTGTGCGCGGCGACCCATAGCTCGCCGTTTACCCGCTGCACCCAAATGCGGCGGTGGTTCCAATACATCCCTTGGATGAGCCCGATCATGAAAATCGCGCCGCCTACCCCTAAAATCCAAAGCGTAAAGTCGCGGCGGACGGTCAAACCGGAGACATTGCGGGTTTGAAGCCCCGCGAACGCCATTTTGTATTTGTTGTTGCCAAACGGTTCGATCGTCTGCTGGATGGCGACAAAGCTTGTCTCCCCTTTCGGACGGTCCGGCGCGTACATTTTGAACACGAACGCCGGATTGTTCGGCACGCGCGACTTCGTTGACGGATTGCCGTCTTCATCAAACTCAAAATCAGGAAAATAGCTTAATAGCTCAACGCGATACCCATGTCCGAGATTGTACGACTCTTTCGGATCATACAAATCGACCGTCACCGTGCCGAACGTTTTCCCCGACTGCTTGTCCGCCAACTGAAATGACATCGCTTTCGGCTCATTCAAGCGGAAATCGACTTGGTAGAGCGCATAATGGTCGAACTCCAGCGGCTCGTTGACGCGAATCGGATACTCCTTCACTTTTTCAAGCTTCGGCTTGGCGCCGGGGATCACAGGACCGACGCGCTTATACAACACGACGTTTGTTTGATAGTTTTTGGCGATCATCCCGTTGCCGACGCGGTCGATGGCAGCGTTGAACACTTCGTTGTCTTTGCCTTTCTCATATGTTTCAAAAATAAATTTTTCACTCTTTAAAAAGTAGCGGCCGTTCGTCCCAGGAATTTCTTTCGTCTCCCCTTCCGGAATCCACATCACCCGATCGATGTACATGCCGGGAACGGAACGAAGCATCGCCCCGATCAAGAAAATGATGAGGCCGATATGATTGACGTACGGCCCCCAGCGGGAAAACCGCCCTTTTTCAGCGAGCAAATGCCCGTCTTCCTCGCGGACATGGTAGCGCCGCGCAGCCAGCCGTTCTTTCAACACCGCCATCGTCTTGTCGAGATCGCTCACATGCGAGACGCCAAACAACCGCTGCCGCTCTAAAAAGCGCGGATGGCGCTTCACCCCTTGCCGCTTCAAGGCGCGGTAAAGCGGAACGACCCGGTCCAAGCTGCAAATGACGAGCGAGACGCCGATTAAGGCGATGAGCAAAATGTACCACCATGAGCCGTACAAGTTGTTAAAGCCGAGCTCATAATACAGCTTCCCTGCCCAGCCGTACTGCTGCTTATAATACTCCGCCGGATCGACGTTCGGCGGAATATACATTTGCTGAGGGAAAATCGTGCCGATCGCCGAAGCAATGAGCGTGATGACGATGAGCGCCACCCCGACTTTGACCGACGAGAAAAACGCCCAAATTTGGTCGATCATCGTTTTTTTGTATGTTTGCGATCGGCGCGCGCTTCCTTCGTAGCGCATGTCCAAAATCAGTTTTTCTCCCAAATCGGCAAGCGGCTTGCCGCACGATTCACAAAACGCCGTGCCATGAGGATTGACATGGCCGCATTCGCATTTGACGTGTTCCATGGCGCAAAACTCCTTACGGTTTGATGCTTTCTAGATGCCGTTCGATGTCTTCTTTCGTCATCGTTCCGGTAATGATTTGTTTTACTTCGCCGTTTTTGTCAATCAAGAACGTTGTCGGCAGCGGCCCGACGTTATAAGCGTTCAATACTTGATCTTGACGGTCGATCACAATCGGAAATGTCAAGCCGAACCGTTCCGCGAATTTTTCAACGCTCAACTTCGGCTCACCGACATTGACAGCCAAAATTTCAACCCCTTGTTTTTTGTAAATCGGGTACAGCTCGTTCATATACGGCATCTCCCGCTCGCACGGCTTGCACCACGTTCCCCAAAAGTTCAAAAAAACACCTTTGCCGCGATAGTCTGAAAGACGATGTTCATGCCCTTTCAAATCGGTCAGCACAAAATCAGGCGCCGTCGAACCAACAGCGACAGCCGTTTTCTCCGTGAAAAAATTCGTGTAAATCGTATAGCCGATCGCCGCGAGCAACACGAGCAAAATCGCTGTCCTCATCACTAAGCGCTGTTGTTTTTTCATCGTTCAAACCCCTTTACGTTTCTCCTCCCCCACAGCCAACGCTAGAGGGGAGGCAAGCGGTCCACAATCTCCCATTTTCCATTATAGCAAAGTCCCTCGCTCGTTTATGCGCAAGGATATGAACGTTATGTGACAATCTTCGTCATTTTCTTCCCCCGGATTGGGCAAGGACACGCAGCAACTTCACCTCATGCGGCGTCAGCTCGCGGTATTCGCCGGGGCGCAGCCCTTTCAAATCGAGAAACGCGTACCGCTCCCGCTTCAGCTTCAGCACCTCGCAGCCGATCGCCTCAAACATGCGGCGCACTTGCCGGTTTCGTCCTTCGTGGATACGGATTTCCACAATGGCTGTCCCCTTCTTCCGGTCGGCGGAGAGCAGCTTCACTTTGGCTGGCGCCGTCATGCCATCTTCCAACTGCACTCCTTGTTCGAGCCGCTTCAGCTGTTCGTGCGTTGGAATGCCTTTCACTTTGGCAATGTACACTTTTTCAATTTCATACCGCGGGTGCATAAGCAGGTTGGCAAAGTCGCCGTCATTCGTCAACAAAAGCAGTCCAGACGTATCGTAGTCAAGCCGCCCGATCGGATAAATGCGTTTGTCCAGATCTTTGAAAAAATCGGTCACCACTTTGCGGCCTTTGTCATCTTTGACACTGGAAATCACCCCGCGCGGCTTGTACAGCAAATAATACACCGGCTCTTCGCGCTCGATCGGGATGCCGTCGACTTCGACATCATCGCGCGGCCCGACCTTGACGCCAAGCTCCTTGACGACGCGGCCGTTCACTTTCACCCGCCCTTGCAAAATGAGTTCTTCCGCCTTGCGCCTTGACGCGATGCCGGCGCGGGCGATCACTTTTTGCAACCGTTCCATTCTCTCTCACCTCTTTCATCATCTTACCCTTTCCGTCTAACAGATACAAGCAGAGCACTTTTTATTTTTCATTTTTCCCGTTCCCTTTGCAAACAAAAAGCCCGCCGGACGGCGGGAACGAAAAAAGGCGCCGTTTAGCGCCCGAATACAAACAAAACGATGAAAACAGAAACAATAAAGCTGAGAATGTCGGCCAAAATGCCGACTTTTAACGCATCGCCCATTTTTTTGACGCCGACGGCGCCAAAATAGACGGTGAGCACGTAAAGCGTCGTCTCCGTACTGCCTTGGATCGTAGAAGCAAGGCGCCCGATGAACGAATCCGGGCCGTAAGTAGCGATCAAATCGGTCGTCATGCCGAGCGCCGCCGTGCCGGAAAGCGTGCGGAGAGCCGCAAGCGGAACGACTTCGGCCGGCAGTCCAATGGCATCAGCCAGCGGTTTGATCACTTCCATCATGGCATCAAGCGCCCCTGAGGCTCGGAAAATGGCGACCGACACCAACATGCCGACCAAATACGGGATGAGCGAAAACGCGATCTCGATCCCTTCCTTGCCGCCTTCCACAAACGCTTCGTACGTCGGCACTTTCTTTGCTGTACCGTAAAGCAAAATAAAAGCAATGAGCGCAGGGATCAGCCAAACAGAAAGAAGTTGGACGATGGCCATTATGGCTTCCTGCCTTTCCGCATCCGTTTCCAATAATAGTACCGGTCAATCAATACCGCCCCAATCGTCGAAATCGTCGAAGCGACGATCGTCGTCCCAATGATCTCGCTCGGCGCCGCTGAACCGTACGTCATGCGGATCGAGATGACGGTCGCCGGAATGAGCGTAATGCCTGATGTGTTCATGGCCAAAAACGTCACCATCGACCGGCTAGCCTCGTCGCGGCCGCCGTTGAGCTTTTTTAGCTGCTCCATCGCCTTTATGCCCATCGGCGTCGCCGCATTGCCAAGGCCGAACATGTTGGCGACCATATTCGAGACGATATAGCCGAGAGCAGGATGGCCGGGCGGCACCTCTGGAAACAAGCGGCGTACGAGCGGCATAAACAGGCGCGCCGCTTTGTCAAGCAAGCCGGCGCGTTCAGCGATCGCCATCAGCCCGAGCCAAAACACTAAAATGCTGACCATGCCGATGCTGATCGTCACCGCTTCTTTGGCGCTTTCAAACACCGCTTTGTTCACTTCGTCCATCGTGCCGTTGGCCGCCGCAAAGACGATGCCAATGACCGCCATCATCACCCAAATGAGGTTAACCATCTCTTCTCACACCTAAAAAGCGAAATACTTGCCATAAAAACCCTCGGCCGCTTCCTTCCTTTCCCGGTTCATACAGCAGCGGCACCGAATCAACCGCCTTTTGATGCAAATAAAGCACCGCCTTTCCGACCTCTGTCGGCGCCCGTTCTGGGTATTTTTCCCATTCCTTGCGCGGCTTCAGCAAATACACTTTCACCCGCAGCCCGCTCTCCTCTTTATCGGTCACCGGATATCGCAAATCGCGGACCGCCTGCAGCCGCCCGCGGTAAAACGGATCAGAAATTTTGTCGACCACCCGCTCGCTGCTCACTTTGGCGATGTGATAATGAGAAAATCCATATTCGTACATAGCGATATGGTCATTCCAATCGTCCGGTGCATCCAACGTCACGGCGATCAAATCGATGCCGCCTTTGGATGCCGTCGTCACGAGCGTGCGATGGGCCCGTTTCGTATAGCCGGTTTTGCCGCCGGTGCAATATTCGTAAAGACTTGTCAACAACTTGTTTTTATTTCGCCACACACGCGCGCCGTCTTCGCCGGGCGGAGCGGGGGCGCGGTACACCTTCGTCCCCGAGATGCGCCGAAACTCTTTGTTTTTCATCGCATATTGCATGAGCAGCGCCATATCGTACGCGGTTGAGTAGTGGTTTTCCGCGTCATCCAACCCGTGCGGATTGGCAAACTCGGTATCACGCATCCCGATTTCAGCCGCTTTTTGGTTCATTAAAAAAACAAATCCTTCGACGCTGCCGCCGACATGTTCAGCGATGGCCACCGCCGCGTCGTTGCCGGAACGAAGCATCAGCCCATATACCAAATCGCGCAGTTTGATTTTCTCCCCTTGGCGCAAGTAAATTGACGACCCTTCGGTCCGGACAGCGCGGGCGCTGACCGTCACCGTGTCGTCCATCTTCCCCGATTCAATCGCCAAAATGGCGGTCATAATTTTCGTAATGCTGGCGATGCGCCGTTTTGTATAGGCATCCTTGGCAAACAAAACCCGCCCGGAATGCTGCTCTATCAAAATCGCGCTTTTTGCGCTCACCCCATCCATAGCGCGCATCCGCTCTGGAACAAATGCCATAATCCCCGCAGCGAGTGCAAGAATGAGCGCAATGAGCCGCTTCTGCTTATTCATCTCATATCGGCGAGGATCCCCCTCCTTTAAGGAGCGGGGAGGAATCGCCTGTTCCTCCTTTCCGATTAGGCTGAACGGGCCGCAGCCGAAGAAACGTCGCGGCGGAAACAGGCTGAACCCCAAAGCCGCGTTTTGTACAAGTGTATGCCTCGATGGGACAAATATGATGAAAAAATGCTGTTGCAAGGGGAGACAGCCTGAACGATCCGCTCCGGCGCTTGCGCTGGGCGCGTTGATGACATTTTCCCTGCAAAGAGAAAGCCGCTCCTTGAAACGGCGGACAGGTGTCCTGATGGATCGCAGCGCCTGCTCTCCCAAAAAAACGGGCAGGGGGTTCCCCCCCGCCCGTTTAAAACGGCTGCCAACGAAGCTTCTGCGCCTCATGAAAGCGTTCTTCAACGTTGCGCCAGTTGACGACGTTCCACCAATGTTCGATGTACGCCGCCCGATCATTTTTGTATTGCAAATAGTAGGCATGCTCCCACACATCAAGCACGAGAAGCGGGATCACATCCCATTGCGCCATGAGCTGGTGTTTTTCCGCCTGCAAAATTTCCAGACGGTGCGCTCGCGGCGCCCAAACGAGCAGCGCCCAGCCGACCCCTTCGGCGCTTTTCGCCGCTTCGGTGAAATGACGGCGAAAGGCGGTAAAACTGCCAAAATCGCGCTCGATTTGCGCCCGCAGCTCCCCGCGCGGCTCGCCGCCGCCCTCTGGATGCATGTTGTACCAAAAGATTGTATGCAAATAATGCCCGGAGCCGTGGAACGCCGCTTCCCGCTCCCAATGTTTCAACAGATCAAAATTGTTCGTCCGGCGCGCCTCGGCCATCATCCGCTCCGCCTGATTAAGACCGTCGACATAGCTTTGATGATGCTTCGTATGGTGAAGGCGCATGATTTCTTCGGAAATATGCGGCTCGAGCGCATCATAACGGTACGGCAGCGGCGGCAAGACATGACGGCCGGGCGCTACTTGTTGACGCGGCTCACCGCCGTCGTCCGCATCCACCCAGCGTCGCTTTCCATCGGTCACGTTGTCCACTTGATCCGGCTCGCCGTCAGCTGCATCAGTCGGCGAGTCGGAGAGCTCCGCCATAAAAGCCGGCTCTTTTGCGTCCTCAACCCGCTCTGCCGTCCCGCTGGTGTCAAGCCATCCGTCTTCGTTCTCTTTGTTTTCACTCTCCAGTTCAGGCGACACCGATTCCCCTTCGACTTGTTCTTGCGTCGCCTCTTCTTCCCGATCGGCAGCTGACGAATCAGCCAGGCGGACGGCCCGAGTGTATACGTCATCGACAAGACGCTGGAGCTCGTAAATCGCTTCTTCGGTCCATTCATCGCCGTGTCCATCGATGTACGCCAACAAAGACGAAAGCCCAACATCCTCAGCCATCCTGCGTGCAGACAGCGCCTGTTCAACTTGTCTTCCCCACGCAGCCGCTTCCATGACATACTGGCGAAGCGCACCGACATACACGTCATCGGCAAGGCGCTGAAGCTCGCGGACGGCCTCTTCCGTCCACTCGCCGTCATGCTCGGCAATAAACTCGAGCAGCGACGAAGCGCCATCCGTGCTTGCCCCACGCAAAGCGAGCGTCTCCTTGACTTGATTTCCCCATTCGTTCACCCTAGCCGCATATTGGGCGAACAACACCTGATCGTCCATTTGGTAAAAACCTCCTCCTGTTTTGTTCGCCATATCGTATGCTGTCATGGGGAAATCGTTCTTGTCCGCATTCACCCAAATTCCCGGCCGCTCATACATAGAGGAGCGAGGGCAGTCATCATAGGAAAAGACAGCAAGGAAGAACAGAATCGCGGTGATGCTTCCCTGCAGCGGGTCTGCAAATGAGCCATAGATAAACCGCTCAAAAAAATCGGGCTGACCCAAAACATATTCGCGTTTTGGGTCAGCCCCCCCTTTTTTCTGAAAAAGGCAGGCTGCTTTGGCAAACCGCCGGCTGCACCAAACGGTTTCCTTGTCCAGACGCACAGAAAACGCGGCGCCAACCGCATTTTCTCGTTACGCCGACCGTTCAGGCAAGCGGCACTCGCCGGTTTCCGCCCATTCGCTGACAAGCGCCTGCAGCGTTTTGGCGTCTACCTCAGCAAAATAACGGCGCAATTCCTCTTCATCATGAATGTAGACGCGCTTTCGCTTCCGATACGCCGGATTTTTCCATAAACAGACAAGAGCAATGATGTCGCGCAAATGAATGTCGCGCCCGTTAGCCGTAAACAGTGGATCGCTTTCATACGGCAGCCAATCAAGCAGCGCCGCCTCAAAATGGCGCAAATACAACACAGACAGCGTCCGCTCTTCGCCCCCGTCGCGGTACGTGACTTCCGAGCGGTTGAAATAGTCTTCAAACGTGTTCGATTGCGACTTTTGCAGCTCTTCACCGTACAGGCGGCAAACGTTCATGAGCGCTCTCCTTCCCGATCAGCCATTTTTCTTTAGTTTACCATATTCCGGCTGCCCATCGCTCAAATTTTCTGCTAATTTTTCGAAAAATAAATCCGCTTCCCGCTCGGATTCGCCATCGTCCGCCCATTCCGGCAGCGGCGGCAGCTCCTCGAGCGTTTTTAGCCCGAAATAATCGAGAAATTCCGGGGTTGTCCCGTACAAAATCGGCCGCCCGGTTCCTTCGGCTCGTCCAACCTCTTTAATGAGCGCCCGTGCCATCAGCGTCTGCAATGGCTTGTCGCTTTTTACGCCGCGAATTTCCTCAATCTCCGCGCGCGTAATCGGCTGGCGGTATGCGATAATGGCGAGCGTCTCAAGCGCCGCCTGTGACAGCGGCGATGCTCCCGGCGCTTCGACCAACTTCTTTAAATAGGGGGCGTGTTCTTTTTTTGTCGCCAACAAAAACACGCCGCCAAGTTCGACAAGCTGGATGCCGCGCTCTTCCCGTCGACAGTCTTGTTGAAGCTCCTCGATCACCGCTTTCGCCTCTAGCTCGCTGACTTCCAACACAGCAGCAATTTGTGAAAGCGACAGCCCTTCATCGCCGGCAGCAAACAACAGCGCTTCCACGATCGCCTTTGCCGAATTTGGCGCACCGGCGCCCTTTTTTTCTCTTTCGTTTTGTTCCATCGCCCTTCTGCCACGCCAAACTCGTTGGCGCCCCTCCTCCTTTCCTCCTGTTTTCGTCGTTTCCCAAGTCTTCTCACCCCAATGTGAGTCAGCTCTCCGCCTTATCATGGCATGGGCAAACAACAAAAGAAAAGCGGCCCGCCGCAGCGAACCGCCGCGGCCAAACCGCACCGCCTCAACCGGCTGGTTTCACCGCCAGAAACAAATCGCTGAAATTCCGTTCTTGCTCAACGATGATTTCATCTTGCTTCATCAACTCTAAAATGGCCAAAAACGTCACGACGATATACGAACGATCGTAGGACGGAAACAGCTCGTAAAAGTTTTTCCGCCCGTTCGCCTGCTTTAGTTCATGCAAAATTTCCGCCATGCGCTGTTCGACGGAAATATCTTGGCGGGAGATTTTCGCCCGCATCGGTTTTTGCAGTTTTTTTCGGCGCAACAGCTTCGACAAGGCGCCAAGCATATCGTATACGTTCACATCCAGCGGCGCCGCCTTTTTCTCATCCGCGTATGCGCTTAAGTCGCTCGGCGGCTTTGTAAACAAAAGCGCCCGCTCCTCTTCGCGCCGCTTCAGTTCGCGCGCCGCCTCTTTAAACTTTTTATATTCAAGCAGCCGCTGCGCCAGCTCCTCGCGCGGGTCCCCGTCATCGCCCCACTCGATGTCGCCGTCGACAGCTTCCTCATTGGAGGGCGGCAACAGCATTTTGCTTTTGATCGCAAGCAAGGTGGCCGCCATCACTAAATATTCGCTGGCGATATCCAACTCAAGCTCCTGCATGGTGTGAATGTACGCCATATACTGCTCCGTAATTTGCGCGACCGGAATATCGTAAATATCGATTTCATAGCGGTTGATCAAATGCAAAAGCAGATCAAGCGGCCCTTCAAACGCTTCGATTTTGACGTTGTACGGCAATTGCACATCCATCCCACCATTTTTTCCAGAACCACCGCCCGGTAGGCTCGTCTCCAGCTGCAGTACATTTATTGTATCATAACGAAGCGGCGAAGCGAACGGAAAACAGTCTCTTTTTTGCGCCGCAGGCCGCCGAAGTCGTATAATCGAAGAAGAGCCGTCCGCCTTCACATGGCGCGGCCCACTTTTGAAAGGAACGATGGCCGATGTATCCAAAAGCGTATATCGAGTATTTGGTCCATTTCCATAGCGACCGCGATTATTTTGAATGCCACGAAATTTTGGAGGAACATTGGAAACAAGACGGTCGAAACAAAGGTTGGCTTGTGCTCATTCAAACGGCGGTCGCTTTTTACCATTACCGGCGCGGCAACGTCTCGGGAGCGCTGCGCCTCATTCGACGGGCGCGGGCGCTGCTTGACGAAGCGCAAGAGATGATCCGGCGGCTCGGCCTCGATGACGAGGCGCTCGCCCGCTTGCTCGACGAGACGGCTGGGCGGATCACTCGCGGCGAACCGTACGAAAGCGTCGAACTGCCGATTCGCGACCGTTCCCTTTATGAGCAATGCCAGGCCGCCTGCGCCCACCGGCAGCTCGTTTGGGGGCAAGCCAGCGACCTAGCCAACCTTGATCTTGTGGATAAACACCGGCGCCGCGACCGCTCGGACGTCGTCGCCGCACGCGAACAAAAAAAACGGGCCAAAGCGGAAGGAGTTGGCTTCCCTCCCCCTCCGCCGCCCGCCTGAGCGCGGAGCCGCGCTAGTTTCGTTATTCGTTGCACGCATGGCATTTATCGAAAAACGAGGCGGTCCACTCGTTGGCGCACAATCGGCAGCCCGGGTACACCTCTTTCAATGCCTTGACCATCTGTTTTCCGATCCCTTGGTGGCGGTGTGACGGATTGACGCTGATGTGCTGGATTTCCACAACATCAGGAGCGCGCAACAGGACGCCGATAATGCCGACGATGTCATCCCCTTCTTTCCATAAAAACAGCTGCCAATCGTTGTTTGTTTCATACTGTTTCATCGTCTGCTGCAGCCGTTTCAGGTCTTTTTCCGTCGGCATAAACGACAACAGTCCCATGGCGATTTTCTCATAGTTTTTTCGGTAACGGATTAACATAAAAATCCCTCATTATCGACAAACGCTTTTCCGAAATGGAAAAGTTTTTGTCATTTTCTCTATACGTATTATAAACATTCTCACCGATATTGTGAACCATTTCATGCCTTTTTACGCAAATTACGCAAGCGTCCGCAAGACGTTCGCCATTTCGATCGCCGACACCGCCGCTTCCCATCCTTTATTGCCCGCTTTCGTGCCGGCCCGCTCGATCGCCTGTTCAATGGTGTCCGTCGTCAACACGCCGAAAATGACCGGAACACCGCTTGCAAGCGCCGCGTGGGAGACGCCTTTGGCCGCCTCGCTGCAGACGTAGTCAAAATGGCTCGTTGCCCCACGGATGACGGCGCCAAGCGTAATGACAGCGTCAAACTGCTTCGATTCCGCCATTTTTTTCGCCACAAGCGGGATTTCAAACGCACCCGGCACCCAGGCGACAGTGATGTCGCTGTCGCTCACGCCATGGCGCGTCAAGCCGTCGATCGCCCCAGATAAAAGCTTGCCCGTGATGAATTCGTTAAAACGAGAGACGACGATGCCGATTTTCAATCCGGTGCCGACTAAGTTTCCTTCAATGATGCGCATGTTCGTTGCTCCTCCCATCATTAAAAATGAAGCATATGTCCTAATTTTTCATGTTTCGTGCGCAAATATTTTTCATTTTCCTTTTTCGCTGGCATCTGAATGGGCACCCGTTCAACGACTTCGAGTCCATGCCCTTTTAAGCCGGCGATTTTGCGCGGGTTGTTCGTGAGCAGGCGCATTTTCGTCACGCCAAGATCTTTCAAAATTTGCGCCCCGATGCCATAATCGCGCAAATCGGCGGGGAAGCCGAGCTTTTCGTTCGCCTCGACGGTGTCATAACCTTGCTCCTGCAGCTTGTAAGCGCGCAACTTGTTCATAAGGCCGATGCCGCGCCCTTCTTGGCGCATGTAAAGCAACACCCCGCGCCCTTCCGCCTCGATTTGCCTGAGCGCCGCATGCAGCTGCGGACCGCAGTCGCACCGGTACGAGCCAAACACATCGCCAGTTAAGCATTCGGAATGGACGCGCACCAAGATCGGCTCATCCGGGATGATCTCTCCTTTGACAAGCGCCACATGCTCTTTTCCGTCGAGCACGTTTGTGTAGCCGATGGCGCGAAATTCGCCGAATTCGGTCGGCAGCCAAACGTCCACCTCCCGTTTCACGAGCTTTTCCCGCTGGCTCCGATAGGCGATCAAATCTTTGATCGTGATCATTTTCAATCCGAACTGGTCGGCGATTTGCCGCAAATCAGGAACGCGAGCCATCGTCCCGTCCTCTTTAATGATTTCGCAAATGACGCCGGCCGGCTTCGCGCCGCACAAACGGGCCAAATCAACCGCCGCTTCTGTATGGCCGGCGCGCCGCAAGACGCCTCCCTTTTTCGCAATCAACGGAAAAACGTGGCCAGGACGTTTAAAATCGCTCGCTTTCACATTCGGATCAAGCAGCGCCTGAATCGTCGCCGCCCGCTCGTAGGCGCTGATTCCCGTCGTTGTCGTTTTGTAGTCGACACTCACCGTAAACGCTGTGCCATGCGCGTCCGTGTTATGAGTGACCATCGGCTCAAGCTCGAGCCGCTCCGCCAATTCCTCCGTAATCGGCACGCAGACGAGCCCGCGGCCATGAGTGATCATAAAGTTAATGACATCCGGAGTAGCTTTTTCGGCCAGCACGACAAAATCGCCTTCATTTTCGCGGTCTTCGTCATCGCAAACGATGATCACTTCTCCGTTTTTCAGCGCCGAAAGCGCTGCTTCAATCGTGTCAAACATCAAGCTTGCCCCCTTTTCCACTATTTATAGCCGTGCTGCTCCAAAAATTCGACCGTCAATTTGGAGGTCGGCGTCGCTTTCGCGGTGAGGAAAGCGGCGACGTACTTGCCGATCATGTCGCACTCGATATTGACGAGATCGCCCGGCCGCTTTTCGCCTAAAATCGTCGCCTCACGCGTATGCGGAATGAGTGAAACGATGAACGTGCGCTCGCTCAGACCGAAAATCGTCAAGCTCGTCCCATCGACTGCGACCGATCCTTTCTCAATCATATAGGCGCGCAGCGAGGCCGGCACTTCGATTTCATAGTAGACGGCGTTCGCTTTCGGCCACTGCCGGATGATGCGCCCGACGCCGTCCACATGCCCGGTGACGAAATGGCCGCCAAACCGTCCTCCAGCCGCCATTGCCCGCTCCAAATTCACCTTCGCCCCCGGCTTTAATGTCTTTAGCGCCGTCGCTTTCACCGTCTCCGGCATGACATCGACCGTAAACTGCCGTTCGGTGAACGATGTGACGGTCAAGCAGACGCCGTTGACGGCGATGCTGTCGCCAAGCCGCACATCTTCGAGCACCCGCTTGGCGCCAATCGTCATCACGATGGCATCGCCGGTTTGCTTCATTTGTTCGATCGTGCCGATCTCTTCAATAATGCCAGTGAACACAACGATTCCTCCTTCCGTTTCGGCGCGGCGACGATTTTGATGTCCGGGCCGATCGTCTCGATGCGGCGGATGTCAAGCTCCACCGCTTCAGCAAGCCGGGCGAAGCCAAGGCCGCCGACCGACGTCGGCGCCCCGCGGCCGCCGATCAGCTTCGGAGCGATATAGGCGATGACCTCATTGACTGCTCCCGCGCGGAGGAAGCTGTCATGAACGCGCGAGCCGCCTTCGACAAACAGCGACATGACTCCCTGCTCCCCAAGCAGACGGAGCACATCGCGGACATCGATCTGGGCCGTCGGCATTGAAAATACACGCACCCCAAGGCGCTCATACGCCGCTGCTTGTTCCCGACTGACGCCGCCGGTGATGATCCACGTTTCTGCTTCCTTGTCAGCGACGACATGGGCGTCAAGCGGTGTACGCAATTTTGTATCTAAAATGATGCGCAGCGGGTTTTTCCGCTTTTCCCCAAAGCGGACGGTAAGCTTCGGGTTGTCGGTCAAAACGGTGTTGACGCCGACCAAAATGGCGTCATGCTGCGCACGAAGGCGATGGACATCCTCACGCGCCGCGCTTGATGTAATCCATTTGCTTTCCCCCGTCGCCGTCGCGATTTTGCCATCGAGGCTGCATGCGAACTTCAACGTGACAAACGGCGTTTTTGCGGCGATATAGTGGAAAAACATCCGATTTAATTCGTCCGCTTCGTCTTTTAATACGCCAACATCAACGTCAATGCCCGCTTGGCGCAGCTTGGCAATCCCTTTTCCCGCGACAAGCGGATTCGGGTCGGTCGTGGCAACGACGACGCGACGGACGCCCGCCTGGATGAGCAAATCGGCACATGGCGGCGTTTTTCCATAATGGCTGCACGGCTCAAGCGTCACGTACACCGTCGCACCGCGCGCCTTCTCGCCAGCCATGCGGATCGCATAGACTTCAGCGTGCGGCTCACCCGCTTTCAAATGGGCGCCAAGCCCAACGACCGTCCCACCGTTGACAACGACCGCGCCAACTGCAGGATTGGGAGACGTTTGCCCGACCCCAGCTTTGGCCACATCGAGAGCGAGCCGCATATAATGTTCATCGTTATGCACCGCACTCCCTCCTTCAATAAAAACGAAACCCCCGGGATGTCCCCGGGGGCTCATTGATGAGAGAATGACCAATGATGCGCAAACAAACACACGTTCGCTAAGCAGGCTATACCGGCCGGTCGGAAACAAAAGATACTACCATGCCTAGTCGGCCGACAGACGCTGCCCATGGGTCTGAACCGGCCGAAAACAGCCGTGCGCATATTGGCATCCTTCTCCCATCCAGACTATACTGTCGGCTCCGGAATCGCACCGGATCCTGCCTTTCGGCTCGCGGGCTGAGGGGCGGAAAGCCCCATCACCGCCGGTCGGGAATTTCACCCTGCCCCGAAGGATGCATCACTATATCGTTATGTTCATTATACCACACGAAACGCCCTGCATCATCATTCCGCAACCCAAATCCAATACGCCGCTCCCCACAACAGGCTGGCCGCAAGCAAAAAGAAAAACAAGCGCCAGTTGTTTCGAACAGTCCGATCATCCTCGCTCATGCGCTGTTTACGGTTCGTCAAATACTTTCACTTCCTTCATCACGTCGCCGTTTTTCATCGTCCTCACGACGTCCATGCCCGATGTCACTTGGCCAAAGACGGTGTGCACCCCATCCAAGTGCGGCTGCGGCTCGTGGACGATAAAGAACTGGCAGCTGCCGGTGTCGCGGCCGCGGTGCGCCATGGACATCGCGCCGGTGACATGTCGGTGTGGATTGTTGTCCGTCTCGCACGGGATCGTATAGCCGGCATCGCCCGTTCCGTTGCCGCGTGGACATCCTCCTTGGCTGACAAATCCAGGGATGACGCGGTGGAACGTCAACCCGTTATAAAAGCCTTCGTTTGCGAGCTTCTCAAAATTGGCCACCGTCACCGGCGCCTCGTTTGGGAACAGTTCAAACTTGATTTTCCCGCCGTTTTCCATTAGAATATATCCTTTTTTCGCCACAAGCATCCAGCTCCTTTTCGACATCGAAACTGCTTTTATCATACCATGATTGCCAAGTGAAACAAAAGAAAAAATGTCTTTTCAAATTCGCACGCCGCCTGACCGCGTCGCTTTTTGCCGATAGCCAAGCAGGCGAGCGTACGGTATAATGATAATGCATTTTCGTAAACAGGAGGCGAGCTATGTGAAACGAACGATCGCTTCATCGCTGCTTTGGGCGGTGCTCTTGGCATCTCCGGGCATCGCAGCGGCCGATGCCGCGCCGGGCGATGTCATTGTGACGCTCGGGGAAAACTTAACGAATGAACAAAAGCAAAAAGTGCTCGACGAAATGAAGGCGCCGGACGGGGCGCAAACGATCACCGTCTCAAACGTTGAGGAGCATAAATATTTGGACGGACTCATTCCGAAAGCGCAAATCGGCACGCGCGCCATCTCGTCGTCGATGATCACGATAAAAGAGCCCGGCTCGGGGCTTCATGTCGAAACGCACAACATCACATGGGTGACGAAAGAGATGTATACAAACGCCTTGATCACCGCAGGGGTGAAAGATGCCGATATTTACATCACCGCCCCGTTTCCGGTTTCCGGCACCGCAGCGCTGACGGGGCTGATGAAGGCGTATGAAATTTCCTCGGACCAAGCCATCCCTGATGATGTCAAAAAAGTGGCGAACGAGGAAATGGTGCAGACGGCGAAGCTCGCCGATTCGATCGGCGCGGACAAAGCGGTCGCCCTGCTGGCGAAAATCAAACAAGAAATCGCCAACAACCCACCGCAGACGGACGCTGATTTGCGCGCCCTTATTGAAAAAATCGCCAACGACCTTGGCATTACGCTGAGCGAGAATGAAATCAACAACCTGATTTCCCTTTTCCATAAAATGCAAAACGCCCATATTAATTGGGATCAAGTGAACGATCAGCTGAGCAAGGCGAAAGAACAGCTATCGGCGTTTTTGCAGTCAGAAGAAGGGAAAACGTTCATTCAAAACCTTATCGACATCTTCAAAGAAATTTGGAACGCGATCAAATCAGCATTTTCCTCAAATCAACAGTCAACTACCCCCACTTCGCTAACGCTTGAAGTGGGGGCTTGCAACTCCCCAGAAGTGCGAGCGGACTTCGTCCTCCTTCCTTGACTTGGGGTTGCATTAGGGGCAGGTTGACAACTACCCAACGACGCAGGTCATGCCTGTGTCGTTCCTTCAACGATGTACTCTATTCCTTTTCGTTGAAGGTTCATAGCACCAATGCGGTCATCGTTTGAGGTGTATCCGCATGTTCGGCAACAAAAGGTGTGTGTACGCTTGTTTCGATTGGCTTTTTCCGTATGACCACACTTTGGACATGTCAAAGAGGTGTAATGCGGAGCAACCACCATCACTTTTGACCCATGCAAACGTGCCTTATACTCTAACATTTGACGGAACTGATAGAACGCCCACGATACGGTTTCATATCGGTCATGGATACGTACACGTTCTGTTTTTTCACGAATGCCTGTTAAATCTTCTAATACAAAAAGGGTACGTTCTCCATATTGACGAACGAGTGCCTTCGTGACAGCATGGTTCACATCCGTCATCCAACGGTTTTCTCGTTGTCCGATTGTTTTCAACTTCCGACGCGCAGAAGCCGTCCCTTTTTGCTGGAGGGTTTTTCGCATTCGTTTGTACTTGGCACGCATATGCTTGATTTTTCGCCCGTTAAAAAAGGTGGTTTTCCCTTGCGAATCATAAGCTGCTGCAAGAAAGTTAACACCCACATCGACACCGACCACCTGGCGGATGTTGTGTTCATCCACGGTTGGAATCGTTTTGGTCAAGGGAATGTGCAAAAAGAATTTGTTATGCTTGTAGACGAGTTTGGCTGTGCCAAACGTCCATGAGCCATCAAAATATTGTTCCATGCCTTTTGGTTCGAATGGTACTTTGATTCGTCCTTCTAGCGTATTGACAGAAAATACGCCTTGAACAAGCGAATAATCTCGATTCCAAACGAGATCATATTCAAGTTTTTTAAAGCGAACCAATGTCCATTCGTGACCATTGCTTTTTAGGGAACGGTATCTAGCGATCACCGTTTTAATCACAGATTGCGCCATTTGCGAACGCAAAGCGTAGTTTGATCGAAGTAGACGATAGGTCATGTCGTGTAACTTGGCTTGTACAAGCACTTTTGTGTCAAAAATCACAACAGATACAGCGTTGCACGCTTGTCGATAAGCGGAAAGGGTGGCTTTCAATACTTCTGCTTGTTCCGCTGTTGGGTAAATTTTGATTTTGGCTGTTAACGTCATGTCCATTTGTCTCACCTCTCTTTCACTAAATATATTATATAATATATTATATCATATATTATATCATATTTTTTAGTGATACAAAAAACATCCATGAGTAAATTTTACTCCCCACCCAGGCATGAAAATCCATCTCTCCTTCCATAATGGAGGATGAACGCAAACAGTTTGGAAAGACGTGCTTTTTAATGGTGGTTCGACCCTGTACAAAAAACTGTTTGAGTCCATTTGGTGTTCCACCCATTGTAAGCCCTTTTCATTTGGAAAAGGTGACTACGAACAGAAAAATGCCTAACGAACAAGTGGACTCACTGTTTGCGAATTCATCAATGGAAGGAGTCCGGATCATGGATGTGCTTTATCATCGTTGCGCAGGTTTAGATGTTCATGCCAAAACGATTGTCGTTTGTGCGCTTTGGGGAGAAGAAGACCACATTCAAAAGGAGATCGAAACGTTTTCGACGTTTACCAAAGACTTGTTTCGCCTCCTGAAATGGCTCGAGGATCGAGAAATCACTCATCTAGCGATGGAGAGTACGGGGGTTTACTGGAAACCGGTCTTTAACATTTTAGAGGACTACTTTGACATTACCTTGGCCAACGCTCAGCGAATCAAGAATGTCCCAGGGAGAAAAACGGATGTATCCGATGCGGAATGGATCGCTAAATTATTGCGTTATGGACTGATTGAAAAGAGTTTTGTGCCACCCGCGCCAATTCGAGAATTGCGGGACTTGACCCGTTTACGCAAAAAGTGGGTGGGTCAATTGATTGCGGAAAAAAACCGAATTCATAAAGTATTGGAGTGTTCCAATATCAAGCTGGGTACGGTGATTTCCGACATCTTCGGAGTATCGGGCCGAAAACTCTTGACCCGTTTAATGGAACAGGGGTACATCGAAGAAGCCGATATCGACGCTTGCCTTCACGGAAGAATGAAAGGGAAAAAGCAACAAATTCAGGAATCGCTCTTTGGGACATTAACCGAACATGAGTTGTTCATGATTCGCCAATCGTGGAAGCACATCGAGTATTTGGAAAGCTTGATTCAGGAGATGGACCAACGTATCGACCATCTCTTACAACCGTATCAACAGGAAGTGGATCTTCTGATGACGATTCCTGGAGTGAAAAAGGAAACCGCCGCCGTCATCATCGCCGAAATCGGAGTGGATATGGGACAGTTCCCGACACCGCAGCGCCTCGCTTCTTGGGCTGGGGTGGCCCCGGGAAATCACGAAAGCGCTGGAAAACGCAAAAGTACACGAACGGTAAAGGGTAATCCTCATCTGTAGATGAGCAAATTCACTAACATAAATTGACAACCAAACAAAAAAGGAGACATGAACCGGACTCCTTGGGTAAAATAGATGTGCTCAAAACCCATTCACACAAGGAGGTTCATGTCTCATGAATAGATTAGCACATCACCAAGGAATCCACAAGTTTTTCTTCACTTTGGGGTTAACGCTGCAGCTTTCCAAACCGGTCATCAAGCATCTCATTCATATCGTCGATGCCTTGACCACCAAGGGATTCTCGGGAACATTGACCGATATTCATCACTGGAGCTTTCATCCGAATCATCGAACGACGCTCAGTCACTTTTTCACGAAAAGCCCTTGGGATGAGGAAAGGCTGCTTGGGAAGCTTCAAGAGTGGATCCTCCGCCGAATCGAGCCCCTGGTCGAGCGAAAGAATCAGCCTCTTTTTGTCTCGATTGATGATACGATTTGCCAAAAAACGAAGCCTTCGTCACGGGCTGCACACGCCATTCAAGGGTGTGATTGGCACTACTCGCACAAAGATCATCAATCGGTTTGGGGGCATTCGCTCGTTTGGCTGATGGTGCACACCTTCACGCAAGCGTTTCCGTTCGCGTTTCGTCTGTATGACAAGGCGGCGGGAAGGAGCAAAATCGACTTGGCGATCGAGATGCTTTCCTCGCTCAAGGTGAAGCGGGCTCAGCCGGTGTATGTGCTCATGGATTCGTGGTATCCGTCCCAAACGCTCATCGAAGCCTGTCTGAAAAAGGGATTCCATGTCATCGCCATGCTCAAGACGAACCGGATTCTTTATCCGAATGGCGTCGCCGTCCAAGCCAAGCAGTTTGCTCGCTATATCGAGCCCCAAGACACCCACCTCGTCACGGTGGGTCAGGAGCGTTATTGCGTGTATCGCTATGAGGGGGCCATCCATGGCCTCGATGATGCGGTGGTGCTGCTGGCTTGGAAGGCGGATCAGCCGCTGACGCCGGAACATCTCCATGTCGTCTTGAGCACCGATCGGGAGCTCGGGGACGAAGACATCTTGCGTTACTATGCTCAGCGTTGGACGATCGAGTGCTTTTTCCGGCAGGCAAAAGACCAATTGAAGCTGGATGGATACCGGGTCCGCCACATTCGGGCGGTGAAACGGTATTGGGCGGTGGTGCTCTTGGCCTGCGTGTACAGCATCGCCGAATCCCGACAAACCCTTTCCGCCGGGCTGGAGCTTCTTCGGTCGCGGAAAGACCACAGTGTCGTCGAGTTCATTTATAACGCCGCGAAGCAAGATATTCCCATTGATGTGATCAAAAAACAGCTCCGTATCGCGTAAGGGGGACCCTGTTTGTCTCTCTAACCATGGAAATTATTGTAATGAAAAATGCTCATCTACAGTCCTCATATTAAATCCGCGTTATGCGAGGCGGCATGGGCGTTATCCCGATGCAGGAATCAACCGTTGGCGGCGAAATTTTGGTCATTGGCGGCTCGCCGGGGAAAGAAAAAAGCACTCGTTGCGATCGCGCACCGAATGCTTGTCACCATTTACTGCATGCTTTCCCGAAAAGAGGTTCATCACCAAAAGATGTACTTGCACCTGTCATGAAAGTATGTTAGCTGTTTCCAGCCGAACCCGCAGTGCAAAACGCTGGATATTTCGGTATCCGTATCCCCGACGTTTCATCAGCTTGATCTTGTTATTCGTTCCCTCCATCTTCCCATTCGAATAATGGGATAAAATGCACGATATCATTTCGTCTGTTCGTTTGACGAGTGATTTTGCGATGGCACGAACAACGGAACAAGGACAAAACAAATACCGATGAATCCAAGCCTTCAAGCGTCGTTTCGCCTGTTGCTCATCTTTGCTTTTGAACACATAGCGAACATGTTGGAGCGATTGGTAAACAGACTTTAAGTAATCGCTTTCATTACACCATTCTCGTATGATTTGACGTTCTTCCTCCGTCAATTTCTCTGGGCATTGGCTCAATAAACGGCAAACGTAACGAACATTTCCGTGTTTCTTGCCTCCTTTGCCCAAATATTTGCGACAACGTTCTAAAGCATCGGTAAACAGCTGAATGACATGGAAATAGTCGACGACATGTGTCGCCTCTGGGCAAACCCGTTGAATCGCTTTTTTCATCGCTGGAGCCAAGTCACTCACGACATACTGAACGGAACGAGATACATGAGCCAATGCACGCCCAATGGCTTCCTCGTTCTTTCCTGCTTCCATGGCATACACTTCTCCCGTTTCGGCATCCATGATCGCCACTCCATAGTCGTGCCCTTTTCGAAAAGCAAACTCATCGACACAAACCGCCTTTGGTTGGACGTCATTCGATAGGAAGGAAGGGGCATGGGTATAAAACCATCGTTCAACGGTCGTGTAAGGAAGCTTGAGCATACGAGCCACCGCCTGAATGGATGTTCCGATGCAAGATTGCGCGACCCATCGCTGAAAAGCATCCGTCGCCACACTTCGAGGAGAGATGGCTGGATACGACGTGCTGAACGTCACGCCACACGTGCTACAACGTCTGCGCTCGACAGGAAGTTCGATCCAAAAAATTCCGATTCGCTGAGCATAGCCATGCATCCATTGCTTCTTTTTGTCTGTCATTTTGATCGTGCGCTTCAAGCAGACAGGACATAACGGGCATTGTTCGGGTAGAGAAAGTTCGAAAATCCAACGTTCCCCTTCTTTTCGCACCTTTTGAATCAAAACATCTGGTCAATCGATGAGTTCTTTGATAAACTGAGAGTACATGCGAATTTCCCTCCATGGTTTGGTTTGGTCACCTTTACCATACAGGAAAATTCGCATTTTTTGTACCCTCTATGCACACCTACCTTAAATGATCAAGTACAACTTGTGGTGAAGAGCCTATTCTTTGACTTTTAGCAATCGCATGCTGTTTAATGTTACGATTAATGTTGCTCCCATATCGGCAAATACCGCTAACCATAGCGTTAACCAACCAGGCACAATTAACAGTAATGACAATGCCTTAATCCCTAAAGAGAAAGTAATGTTTTGCTTAATAATCGCTAAAGCTTTGCGGCTCAATTTAATCGTATATGGCAATTTGCTTAAATCATCAGACATTAAGGCAATATCGGCTGTTTCTAGGGCTGTATCGGTTCCAGCACCACCCATTGCCACACCAACGGTTGAAGCTGCAAGAGCTGGTGCATCGTTCACACCATCTCCAACCATCGCCACGCTTTGATGCTTGTCACGAAGCTCTTTGATGAAATTCAGTTTATCTTCTGGAAGTAAATCGGCTTTAATATCGGAAACGCCGACTTGTTTTCCGATGGCTTCGGCTGTTCTTTGGTTATCCCCTGTCAACATTACCGTTTTTTCAATACCGACTTGATGAAGTTTTCGAATAACCTCTTTGGATGATTCTCTTATTTCGTCTGCCACGGCAATTAACGCCAGAATTTCTTTTTCCGTCCCTAATACCATGACCGTTTTCCCTTGTGTTTGAAGGGTTGTAATTTGTTCTTTTATTTCTGATTGGATGCCATTTGGAAGAAGTTCCTCAAAAAGACCTGGACTTCCGACATAATACATTTCGTTGTTTACTTTGGCTTTGACCCCTTTACCTGTAATGGATTGGAATTCTTCAACCGATACATCATTAAAATTCAATCCATCTTCTTCTGCTTTTCTTATAATGGCGGAAGCAAGTGGATGTTGTGAGCCTTTTTCAATGGCTGCTGTAATGGTCATTAGTTCATTTTCATCGCCATTATAAGTGACCACATCGGTGACGGAAGGAACACCTTTTGTTAATGTTCCTGTTTTATCAAAAGCGATGACTTTTAGAGATCCTGCTTCCTCTAAATAAATACCACCTTTAATTAACACACCGTTTTTCGCTGCATTTCCAATGGCAGTTACAATCGAAACAGGCGTGGAAATAACCAACGCACACGGACAACCAACCACTAATACAGCTAGACCTCGATAAATCCATTCGCTCCAATCAGCACCCATAAATAATGGAGGAATAACGGCTAGTAAAAGAGCAAAAATGATAATGGCTGGTGTATAGTATTTGGCAAAACGATCTACAAACGCTTGAGAAGGTGCTCGTTCTGCTTGAGCTTCTTCCACTAAATGGATGATTTTCGAAAGAGTTGTATCTTCCACTCGTTTTGTCACTTTTACTTCCAATAACCCTTCTTCATTCAATGTTCCTGCAAAGACTTCATCACCGACTGTTTTGGTTACTGGAACACTTTCTCCCGTAATGGCAGCCTGATTTAGCGTAGATGTACCCTTGATGACGATTCCATCCATCGCTAATTTCTGACCAGGCTTTACGATCATAATATCTCCGACTTGAATATCGTCAACAGGGACCATCATTTCTTCATTTCCGCGACGAATTAATGCTTCTTTTGGAGCAATATCCATCAACGATTCAATGGATTGACGAGCTTTATCCATGGAATAACGCTCTAAGGCTTCGCTAATGGCGAATAGAATAACAACCGTTGCACCTTCTCCCCATTCACCAATCGCTGCAGCTCCTAAAATCGCCACTGTCATCAGCGTATTCATATCAAAATTCAATCGAACTAGGTTTTTGAAACCTTTTATAAATAACGAATATCCACCGATTAAAATTGCTGCAGCATATCCAATTGTCGCAAAGATATGCTCTTCTCCGTATTGCTTCCCTAAAAACCAACTGATCACAAGCAAAACGGCGGAAATATACACTTTAATGTTCTCTTTTTGCTTCCAAAAAGGTTCACGCTTGACTGATTTTTCTTTATCTTCCCGAACCTTTAAGTTTTCAAAAGCTCCTGCTTTTTCTAATTCTTCGATGGTTGTTGTACCCCAAACGGTAATTTTAGATGCTCCAAAGTTTACTTTAGCATCTTGAACACCTGGCAATGATTTTACATTATTTTCAAACTTTGCCGCACAGTTTGCACAAGTAAATCCTTGAACACGGTAGGTTTTCGCTTCTGATTTAGATAATTTTGCTTGTTGTTCAGACACGGACTTTCACCTCTTTCTCATGTACTAACGCAATCATGATTAACTGCTTAATATGGTCATCATCCAGCGAATAAAATGCTAGCTTTCCTTCTTTTCGATACTTTACAATCCCTTGTTTATAAAGGGTGCGTAAATGATGGGAAGTTGTTGCAACAGAAGCCCCGATGATATTAGCAATATCACATACACATAACTCTTCATCTTGGCAAAGTGAATAGACAATTTTTGCCCTATTTTCATCTGCCAGTGCTTTAAACAACAGGACAACACTGGATATATCTTCTTTTTGCAATTCCCCTTGTATTCGATTGACTTTTTCTTCGTCATAACAATAAATTTCACATGTATCTTTCTTACTCATTCATTATCCCCCTTTCATATTCAAATTTCCGTTCGAATATATTATACCCCATTTCTTTTATTATTCAAATATTTATTTGAATTAAAAACAAAAAACATCCATGAGTAAGCTTTTACTCGCCACCCAAGCATGAAAATAACCGCTCATGGATTCATTATTTTCACAGAAAAAAAAGCAGCGGGCGCCTTTTCTTTGTGAAGGCCGTTCTCTTTCCAACCGGCGGCCTTCACTTTTTCACTTTCGTTTTCAAAGGCAAATCATATTGGATCAAATCTTCATATGTCTCCCGTTTCACAACGAGCTGGGCGTCGCCGTTTTCAACGAACACAACGGCTGGGCGCGGCAGACGGTTGTAATTGTTCGCCATGGAATAGCCGTAAGCGCCGGTGCAAAAAACGGCCAAATAATCGCCCGGCTTCGCTTCCGGCAGGGCGATGTCCCAAATGAGCATGTCGCCTGACTCGCAACACTTCCCGGCGATCGATACGACTTCCGTCGGCTCGCCGAACACCCGGTTGGCGAGCGCGGCTTCGTATTTCGCTCCGTAAAGCGCCGGGCGGATGTTGTCGCTCATGCCGCCGTCAACGGCAATATAGGTGCGGACGTTGGGCACCTCTTTGCGCGAACCGATCGTATAAATCGTCGTTCCCGCATCACCCACGAGCGACCGCCCCGGCTCGATCCAAATTTCCGGCAACGGCAAGCGGCAAGCTTCGGCCTGCCTTTTCACCTCTTCCACGATGCAGTCGACGTACGCTGTCACCGGAATCGGGTCGTCTTCCTCCGTATAGCGGATGCCAAAGCCGCCGCCAAGATTGACAACCGCTGGGACAAATCCGTGCTCCTTGTTCCACTCCGCCAGCTTGGCAAACACTTTTTGCGCCGCGAGCACAAACCCAGCTGTTTCAAAAATTTGCGAGCCGATATGGCAATGAACGCCGAGCAGCTGAAACGCGGCCGATGCCATAACACGGCGAAACGCCTCGTCCGCCTGACCGTTGTTTAAGTCAAAGCCGAACTTTGAATCTTCTTGCCCGGTTAAAATGTAATCGTGCGTATGCGCCTCGACCCCCGGCGTCACGCGGAGCAAAACCGGCACCGTCCGACCGGATGACGCCGCTAGCTCTTCGATCAGCTCGAGTTCGTAAAAGTTGTCGGCAACGATGCAGCCGATGCCGTGTTCAAGCGCCATCGCCAATTCGTCCCGGCTTTTGTTGTTGCCATGAAAATGGATGCGCTCAGGCGGAAAACCGGCCGCAAGCGCCGTATACAGCTCACCGCCTGAGACGACGTCAAGCGACAATCCCTCCTCAGCGGCCAGCTGCACGATGGCGACGGCGGAAAACGCCTTGCTCGCATACGCGACTTGCGCCCGCACGCCGTGACGCTGGAACGCTTCTTTAAACGCGCGCGCCCGAGCGCGGATCAACGCAACGTCATAAATATAAAGCGGCGTGCCATACGTTTTGGCCAACTCGACCACATCGACGCCGCCGATTTCCAAATGCCCTTGTTCATTCACGCGGCTTGTCCCGTGAAGAAACATCGCAAACCCCTCATTCCTCTATCGAAATCGCATGGCAAAAGCAAAAAAGACAGTTTGCAAAATCGGCAACTGCCTTTACAAAATGGAAAACCGCAGAGCGCCATCGGCTCTGCCTTGAAACGGAAGGCCGCACACCCCGCGCTGGGCCATGCCCATTCCGTCCGTGCAAACGTGCGAAGCACTGAGGCAAGCACCATCAGTGCAAGCAATTAAATATAACTTATCATAATTATAAAAAAGTTGCAATAGCGCTAAAACGAAAAAAGCGGCCGCCAATAGGTGGAGACGGCCGCTTCCAAATGGATCGTTCGCGTCATGACGGCTGTTTTTGCCGGTCTTGCGGGTGAACGATGCTCGGGCGCACTCTCGCTCCGGCAACCGAACGGCGGACGACAATTTGCATAAATGCCGCTGGATCGAACGGGATGAACGGCCATAAGTACGGCGTATTAAGCGAGCGGATGCTGGCGAGCCAAAGCAAATAAACGGTCGTGCCAATGACGAGCCCGGGCACTTTAAACAAGGCGACAAGAATGACCAATGCCAATCGAGAAATCTTATTCGCCACGCTCAACTCATAGCTTGGCGTCGCAAATGAACCGATCGCCGCCACCGAAATGTACAAGATCACTTCCGGCACAAACAGCCCGACATCGATGGCGATTTGTCCGATCAAGACGGCGGCAATCAAACCCATCGCGGTTGATAGCGGCGTCGGGGTATGAATGGCTGCCATCCGCAAAAACTCAATCCCAAAATCAGCGAGCAAAATTTGCACAATGATCGGGATGTTCGTTTGTTTGTTCGGCCCAATAAACGCCCACGATTCGGGCAGCAACGACGGTTCAAGGACGAACAGCACCCACAGCGGCAGCAAAAACAACGACGTCAAAATGCCTAAAAACCGCACCCAGCGCACAAACGTCCCGACCCCTGGCGACTGCCGGTATTCCTCGGCATGCTGGACGTGGTGGAAAAATGTTGTCGGCGTGATGATGACGCTTGGCGATGTATCAACCATAATGAGCACGTGCCCTTCAAGCAGGTGCGTCGCTGCTACATCCGGCCTCTCGGTATAACGGACGAGCGGGTACGGGTTGTATCCTTGCTTGACTAAAAACTCTTCGACTGTTTTGTCGCCCATCGTCAGTCCATCGACGTTGATTTGCTGCAACTCTTTCTTGACGAGTTCAACAAGCCCCGGGTCAGCGACGTCTTTAATATAGGCGATGCATACGTCCGTTTTTGACCGCTCGCCGACTTGCAAAATTTCAAAGCGCAGCCGCTCGTCGCGGATGCGGCGGCGGGTGAGCGCCGTGTTGACAATGATGTTCTCGACGTAGCCGTCGCGGGCGCCGCGCACAACTTTTTCCGTATCCGGCTCTTGCGGCTGCCGACCCGGATAGCTGCGGACGTCGACAGCAAATCCGGTCGATTCGCCTTCAATCAAGACGATGATCAAGCCCGACAGCAGCTTGTCAACCGCTTCGTCGAGGCTCGTCACCGGACTGACTTGCTGATGAACGAGTCGATTTTCGATGATCTGCCACGCTTGGGACGCCTGGCGTTCATCATCGTTGACGCGCACAATTTGTTTTAACAATTCGATAATGTATTGCGTGTCGCATAAACCGTTGCAGTAGTAAATATGTACTTCCCGGTTTAGGACATAGATTTTCCGCACGCCTAAATCAAAGCTTGTCCCGACGCCGATCCGCTGTTGCAAAAACTTCGCGTTGTCAACGAGCCGCTTCGCGATCGGCGCTTTCGGTTTCTTTTCTTTTTCCGGCATGGCCACCACTCCTTTCGAGAATCAACTCGACCGCCTTGCGCGTAATCGGCGCTCCGTATTTCGCATGGTCTCGATATCCCATTTTGCCGATGTCGCCGATGCCGACGATGAGCGGGATGTTCAGCCGGTCAAGGCAGTAGACGGTATCGCCATTGATCCGCCCGATCTCGAGGTCCCGGACGCCTTCTTTATCGACCCCATATTCGGTCATCACGCCGTCACGGTCGATGCTCACATGCACTTTTGTCCATTCATGCTGGTGCGTATTGGAGGCAACCGCCAGCGCCCCGAGCACCTCAATTTGCTCATGCCCCGCCACATAGCGAAGCGCCTGCTCTCCGGCCCCCTCCCCGAGGGCGCCGCAATCGTCAAACATGACAAACACTGGATCGTGCGGCGTTTGCAAAATGAGTTCGACCAACTGTTCACCGCTCAGTTTCGTCGGATTGCCTTGCGAGCGAGAAATGCAACGGCCGCCGATCTCGGCGGCAACCCGCTCAATCGCCCGGCAGGCGAACTCGTCCCCATCCGTTACTAAAATGACTCGTCGTTTTTCCATCATCTCTACCCTTTCGGTTTGCAAGTGAGCGCCGCGGCAAAAGAGCCAGCCACGATAAAAGCGAACAAGGCGCCGGCAAATCGGAACACCGCTGCTCCGGTTTCGACAAATCCCTCCGGCCGCGGTTCTGCCATGGCCCCTTTCGCCAACCAATACCCAAATCCGCATAGCGGCATCGTCGCCCCGGCGCCAGCCCAAGCGACGAATGGATCATAGACGCCGCCAAAGCCAAGGAGTACGCCAAAGACGACAAGCGAACCGGCGACGCCAGCCGGCGTCCATTTGCCGCGGTCGATGATGAGCTGAACGATGGCGCACAGCAGCCCGCCGGCGAGAAAGGCACGGACGTATTCCATATCACATTCCCTCCTGATCATTCCCAAATAAAAGACGTCCTACGGCGGCAAATCCGGCTCCTGTCCAGCCGCTTCGATGACGACGCCGTGAGCGATCGCTGGGATCGACTGTTTTTGCTGCACCATCGTTTGACTCAAGAGCGCCCCGGTAGCGACGACAAACAGGCGTCGAAACGTTCCGCGGGCGAGCTCTTGAAGCAAATACCCGTACGTGACGACCGCCGAGCAGGCGCAGCCGCTGCCGCCGGCGAACACCTTTTGATCTGGCCGGTAAATCATCAGCCCGCAATCGTTGTAAACGTCGGTCACATCGTAGCCTGATTCAGCAAGCAACTCGCGGACGATGACGCTGCCGACGCGCGACAAGTCGCCGGTGACAATCAAATCGTAATCGCCCGGCGAGACGCCTAAGTCACGGAAATGCTGCTCGATCGTATCGGCCGCCGCCGGGGCCATCGCCGCCCCCATGTCGAGTGGGTTTTTCAGCCCGGCGTCAACGACTTTGCCGATCGTCGCCGCCCGGACGCGCCAACGTCCCGGCGCGCGGCCAACGAGCGCGGCGCCGGCGCCCGTGACGGTGAACGTCGCCGTTTTCGGCTTTTGCACCCCCAGTTCAGTCGGGTAGCGAAACTGCCGTTCGGCCGTCGCGTTATGACTGCTTGTCGCCGCAAGCGCCCGATCAGCCAATCCACCAGCGACAAACGCAGCGGCTGCCGCCAACGTTTGCATCGAGGTCGAACAGGCGCCGAACAAGCATAAAAACGGAATCGGCAGCTCGCGGGCGACATAATTCGATGTCGCATTTTGGTTTAACAAATCACCGGCCAAAAATAGATCGACTTCTTCGGCAGAGACGCCCGCCTTTTGCAAGCAGCAGTCCACCGCCTCCCGCATCAGCCTCCGCTCGGCCAGCTCCCACGTCGCTTCGCCGCAATATAAGTCGCGATGGCAAACATCAAAATAACTTCCGAGCGGCCCGTCGGCTTCAAGCGGCCCGACCGCGGCAGCGGCCGCTTGGATGTAAACACCATCGTCAAACACCCATGTCTGCTTTCCGACACGTTTCATGGCCAATCCCTCTTTTCGTCACGGCCAAACAAGGCCAAGCACATAGGCGGCAATCAGACCATAAATGACCGCTGCCCCACCGGCTTTCAACATCTGCCCGGCCACCCCGGCCGTCCATCCTTCGCTGCGATGCTCGATAGCGGCGCTGGCGATCGCATTGGCCAGCCCTGTAATGAGCATCGTCGCCCCCGCACCGGCAAATTGGCTGAAATCATCATATTTCCCGACGGCCGTCAGCACAATCGCCAATCCAGCCATCACCATAGACGCCCACAGATGGGCCTCGAGCGGCGAAGCGGCAAACGTGCCGCCATACCAATCAGCGAGCCATTGCGCCAACGCACAAAACATCCCACCGACAAAAAACGCTTTTACCGCATTGGCGGCGTATGGGGGAGAAGGCTGAAACGCCTTCACCTCGCGGACATAATCGGACTTTAATCCCACGTTTCCTTCCCCCTTTGTCAGCGAAAGTGATCGACAAAATAAAGCCAATGAAACAACGAACCGGCCACTTTGCCAAAGGCGATGGCCATAAGTAAAATGACGATTTTATCATCGACGCCGATCCGCTTCGCTAAAATCGGCCAAACGTTCAACACCTCTGTTAAAGCGGCAGCGAGCATTCCGATAAACACACCATGAAACAATCCGATCGGCACTAGCCAATATTTGGATAAATGCCAAACCGAATGGCGCAAACTCATCCAACCGCCAACGATGGCCCCGGCTACAGCCCCCCATTCATAGGCGTGAATGCGTTTTGGCGTTTTCGTCAGCTGCGTCAGGCGCGGGATGACTCCAAGCACGACCAAAAAAGCGACAAATCCGGTTCCGACCGCCAACCCTCCGGCGAAGCCGACGAACACTACCAGCAAAATCTCAAGCGTCGTCAAGAGGCCTCAAGCTTTCTTTGTTTTCATGCAAAATGACGTACTGATCGATCGATTGCTGGTAGTTGAACATTTCGACTTCAAGAGGGCTGGGCTCCTCGTTGATTCGTTTGCGGAACCAATGGTTGAAAAATAAAATCATCCCGATGCCGAGCCCAAGCGAATACGGAATTTGCAAAAGCAGCGGTTTATCGACCGCTTGGCCGGTCATCATTTCGTACAGATGGCGATGCACTTGTTGCATGCTGACGTCCTCGTGAAAGTTCATGATCGCCATCGCCGAACCGACGAACAAAAGAAGCCAAACGAGAACGAAGGAAGCGGTCGAAACGTTCCGTTTTTCATAGACGACTTCAATGATCGTCTGCGATGGGCCGATCATCTGCACATCAAGCGAGGAATCCACATCAAACACAGCTCTGATCATTTGCATCATATCGATGATGACGATATTTTTATCGCTGGGCTGGATGCGATAGAGCGGAATCGTCTTCAACCGCCGAATGAGCCCACCATCCGGCGCAGCGATTTGGGCCGCCTGCCCGAGCGTCACCACCGCCCCCGGCTTGACTTGCACGCGATGGCGCGGCTTGATAAATACGGTGTTGGCCATTTGCTTCACACCTTTGTCCCCATTTTGTTTTTCTTTAGTTTGGTTGGCAAAAACACCGATCATGCGGCCTGTCGGCGTTCACCATCGATTTCATAAAAATAGAAAAGAATGGGCAAAAAATGCCCATTCTTTTTTAGACTTTTGTTGCTTGCTCCGGAAAAAGCGTTCCAAGATGCGCTTACACACCAAAAGACGGATGCGATTCATGGTTCACCGCCGATGAATTGACATCCGTCCATTTTGTTGCCCACTCCGTGCGGACAAAATGGACTATCCGTCCATTTTGTCCTTTATGTGCTGCAATATTTTCTTTTCCAGCCGGGATACTTGCACTTGAGAGATGCCGAGCCTCGATGCCACTTCGGACTGGGTTTGGTCTTTGTAATAGCGCAAATAGACGATCAGCCTCTCGCGCTCGTCGAGTTCTTCGATCGCTTTTTTTAAGGCGATTTTGTCAAACCATGACGCCTCGTCGGCGTCAGCAATTTGATCAAGCAACGTAATCGGATCGCCGTCGTTTTCGTACACCGTTTCGTGAATCGATGTCGGCGAGCGGACGGCCTCTTGGGCGAGAACGACTTCCTCAGGGGAAATGCCTAAATGGTCGGCGATTTCCGTAACCGTCGGCGCCCGCCCGCGCGTTTTCGACAGCTCGTCTTTCGCTTTGCGGATTTTATTGCCCATCTCTTTCAGCGAACGACTCACTTTGACGGTGCCGTCGTCGCGAAGAAACCGCTGAATCTCCCCAATGATCATCGGCACGGCGTACGTCGAAAACTTGACGTCATACGACAGGTCAAACTTGTCGACCGACTTTAACAAGCCGATGCAGCCGATTTGAAACAAGTCGTCCGCTTCATAGCCTCGGTTTAAAAAACGTTGAACGACCGACCAGACGAGGCGCATGTTTTTTTCAATAATTTCATCACGCGCTTCTTGATCGCCTTCTTGGCTGCGGCGGATCAGCTCTTTCATCTCCTGATCTTTGATTGGCGACTGATCTTGCTTGACATCGACATCCATAGGCATGTCTCCCTCAGTTACATAACGCTTTGCTTTTCGCAATATGCTTTTTCAAATACACCGTCGTCCCTTTGTTCACTTCCGATTCGACGATGACTTCGTCCATGAAGTTTTCCATAATGGTAAAGCCCATCCCTGACCGCTCGAGCTCGGGCTTTGTCGTAAACAACGGCTGGCGTGCTTCTTCGATGTCAGGAATGCCGACTCCTTCGTCTCTCACCGTCAAATGGACGACACCGTCTTCAATGATGACCGAAATGGAGACGATGCCGTTCGGATCGTTGTTGTAGCCGTGAATGATCGCGTTTGTCACCGCCTCAGAGACAACCGTTTTAATTTCCGTCAGTTCGTCCATCGTCGGGTCAAGCTGGGCAACGAACGCCGCGACGGTCACACGGGCAAACGATTCATTTTCGCTGCGGGCAGAAAATTGGAGGTGCATTTCGTTGCGCATTTACGCCACCCCCAATGCTTGTAAGGCGAATTGCTCATCCGCCTCAACGCGGATGATTTTAAACAGACCCGACATGTCAAACAGCCGTTTGACGGCCGGCGATACGGCGCATACGACCATCTGCCCGCCGACGTTTTTGATTTGTTTATAGCGTCCGAGAATGACGCCGAGGCCAGAGCTGTCCATGAACGTCAATTGTCCTAAATTGAGCACGATGTGGCGGACCGCTCGGTTTTCGAGCACATCCGTCACTTGTTCACGCAATTCTTCGGCTGTATGATGGTCAAGCTCCCCAGACAGGCGAACGATGAGCACGTCTTGCTTCACTTCCAAGTCGATCGCGAGACTCACAGCGTGTTCCCCCTTGTCCATTTCAGGATATGGAGACATTTCGCTGCTGTCCGCCCGAAATCCTGCCGCCCGACAAAACTAGTGGTCGTTCGCCAAAGAGAGCGAAAAGACTGCAAAACTTGACATTATCCCGCCTGCACGAAGCGGCCAAACACCCGCTTAAACAAGTCCCAAAAGCTCGCTTCTTCGACCGTTTGCTTGGCGACGATCGGGCTGTGCAACATTTCTTTTCCATCCTGTTTTAAAATGAGGACGCCAAGCTCATCACCTTTGCGAACGGGTGCTTTCACATTGTCTTTCACTTTGATCACTTTTTCGATCTGCTCGACCGACTGCCCTTTTTTCGTCAGCACCGACACCGGCTCCGACGTCACCGCTTCGACGGATGACCGTTTGCCTTTGCTTATGTTGACGCGGGCGACAGTTTCATTCCGTTTGTACACCGGGTGAGTTCGATATTGGGAAAACGCGTAATCGAGCATCTTCGTAATTTGCGCATTGCGCGATTTTGGCGTCGGCGCTCCAAACACAACAGCGATGACGCGCATGCCGTTCTTTTTCGCTGTGGCGGTCAAACAATATTTTGCTTCAGCTGTATATCCGGTTTTCAGGCCGTCAACGCCCGGATAAAATTTGACAAGCCGGTTCGTATTGACGAGCCAAAACGTTTTGTCCGTATTCTCGCGCAAATAGTCTTCGTATTTGCTCGTATATTTCGTAATATCCTCATATTTCAACAGTTCGCGCGCCATCATGGCCATATCATAAGCGCTGCTGTAGTGATGTTCCGCTGGCAGGCCGGTCGCATTGGCGAAATGGGTGTTTTTTAAGCCGAGCTGTTTCGCTTTTTCATTCATCATCTCGACAAATGCTTCTTCCGACCCGGCAATGCGCTCCGCCATAGCAACCGAGGCGTCATTGGCCGAACCGATGGCAATGCCGCGCAGCAGCTCATCAACGGTCATTTCCTCGCCCGGCTCGAGGAAAATTTGCGATCCACCCATTGACGCGGCGTATTCGCTCGCCCGCACTTTTTCATCGTAGGACAGCTTTCCTTCATCGATGGCTTCCATGACTAGCAGCATCGTCATAATTTTCGTCATGCTCGCCGGCGGCAATGGTTCATGGGCATTTTTTTCATACAATACTTTCCCGGTGTCGCGTTCAATCAAAATGGCTGATTTCGCCTCATCGGCGAGCTTCACGTTCGCCTCCTTCATCTCTTTCGCCTCGGCATGGGCAGAAAGAGGAAGAAAAAGAAGAAACGGCAAGAAAAGAAGACGAGTGACTGTCGTTTTCATCTCCCAAACCTCCATTCTTTATACATGCCATTTTTTCCAGGTGAGATATTTTTATACAAAAAACAGCTCATTTTCCAAAAAATAAAAAAACGCCCGAAACACGCGTTTCAGGCGTCTTCTTCTTGAACAACTGCTTTCTTCCTTGCGGATCGCCAGCGTCCCTCTCTATACGATGGTCTCATAAATGAGCGGCGGTCGAGCAACCGGCTGCGGCGACAGACGAATAGCCGCCTCGATCTTTTCTTTCACGTCAAGCACATCTGGCCGGTTGCTGTGAATCGTGGCGAGCGCTTCCCCTTTCTGCACGCGATCGCCGATTTTTTTCTGGAGCACAATGCCGACCGCCAAATCGATCGCGTCTTCTTTTTTCGCCCGGCCGGCGCCGAGCCACATGGCGGCCGTGCCGATGTCATCGGCGGCCATCTCGGCGACATAGCCGTCGGCAGCCGCCGTGACGGTCGACGTATAGGCCGCCTTTGGCAATTTGTCGAGATCGTCGACGACCGATGCATCTCCCCCTTGAGCGGCCAAAAACGTTTTGAACGCTGCGATGGCGGCCCCGCTGCGAATTGCCTTTTCAAGCAAACGGCGCGCCTCATCAAGCGATGGGGCCTTCTCTGCCAAATAGACCATATGGCTGCCGAGCGTCAAACAAAGTTCGGTTAAATCGTGTGGACCGTCTCCTTTTAACGTTTCGATGGCCTCTTTCACTTCCAAGGCGTTGCCGACGGCATAGCCGAGCGGCTGGCTCATGTCAGAAATGACCGCCATCGTCCGGCGGCCGACGCGCTTGCCAATGTCGACCATCGCCCGCGCGAGCCGGCGCGCCTCGTCAAGTTCCTTCATAAACGCTCCGGCGCCCGTTTTCACATCCAAGACGATGGCATCCGCCCCAGCGGCGATTTTTTTGCTCATGATCGACGAGGCGATGAGCGGAATGCTGTTGACGGTTGCCGTCACATCGCGAAGCGCATATAGCTTTTTGTCAGCCGGTGTCAAATCGCCCGTTTGGCCGATAATGGCGATATTATGTTCATTCACGAGTCGAACGAACTCGTCTTTGCTGATCTCGACATGAAACCCGGGCACGGACTCGAGTTTGTCGATCGTGCCGCCCGTATGGCCGAGGCCGCGCCCAGACATTTTCGCCACCGGCACGCCGACAGAAGCGACCAGCGGCCCTAACACAAGTGTCGTGGTATCGCCGACGCCGCCGGTCGAGTGCTTATCGACTTTCACGCCGCGAATACTCGACAAATCGAGCATTTCGCCGGAGTGCACCATCGCCATCGTCAGGGCGGCCGTTTCTTCCTCGGTCATGCCGCGGAAATAAATGGCCATCGTGAGCGCACTCATTTGGTAATCGGGAATGTCTCCGGCTGTATACCCGCGGATGATCCACTCAATTTCTTCCTTCGTCAGCGCCTTTCCGTCGCGCTTTTTCGCAATCAAATCGACCATTCGCATCGCGATCACCTTTTTCATTTTGATTTCGCCATTTCAGCGACAATCGCTTTCACAAACCGCAAAAAATCCGTCTTCACCCGCTCGGCCGTTTCAACCACTTCATCATGGTGAAGCGGAGCATCCGACATCCCTGCCGCCATATTCGAAATGCACGAAATGCCAAGCACTTCAATGCCGCCGTGGCGGGCGACGATCACTTCCGGGACGGTCGACATGCCGACCGCATCGCCGCCGAGCGTACGAATCATGCGGATTTCCGCCGGCGTTTCGTACGACGGCCCCGTATTGGAGACATATACTCCTTCATGCACGCGAACGCCAAGTCTCGCCGCCGTTTCCTTGGCGAGCTCGCGCAGCCGCCGGCTGTACGCTTCCGTCATGTCCGGAAAGCGTGGACCAAGCTCCGGATCGTTCGGACCAATGAGCGGATTTGTGCCGAGCAGGTTGATATGGTCGGAAATGATCATGAAATCGCCGGGCTGGAACCATTCATTGATGCCGCCTGCAGCGTTTGTCACGATCAATTCGCGGACGCCAAGCGCCTTCATCACCCGGACGGGAAACGTCACTTCCTGAAGCGAATACCCTTCATAATAATGAAGCCGCCCTTGCATGGCGACAACACTCGCCCCCTCAAGCCGCCCATATACGAGCCGGCCGGCGTGTCCTTCAACGGTCGACACTGGAAATCCGGGAATCTCTTCATACGGAATGCGAACCGCCTCTTCAATTTCATCCGCGAGCACGCCAAGCCCGGATCCGAGAATGAGGCCGATTTTAGGAGGTGTGGGCATCAATGGACGCAAATGACGAGCAGCTTTTTCAATCGCTTGTCGATCCATCCTCTTTTCCCCCTCATCCAACATTAGTCCAAATCAGCCAAAAAGCTTGTTCCGTGCGGCGGCCGGTTGACTTGAAAGTTATCCGCAATCGTTGCGCCGACATCGGCAAACGTCTCGCGGACTGGGAGCGGCTTGCCGCCGCGAAATCGCGGGCTGTACACCAAAAGCGGCACATATTCGCGCGTATGGTCGGTTCCATGGTGAATCGGGTCGTTGCCATGGTCAGCGGTGATGATAAGCAAGTCGTCCGCTGTCAAGCGCGGCAACACATCGGCAAGCCGGGCGTCAAACTCTTCGAGCGCATCGCCGTAACCTTTTGGGTCGCGGCGATGGCCGTATTTAGCGTCAAAATCGACGAGATTGACGAAACTCAACCCGGTAAAGTCCATGCCGAGCGTGTCGACGAGCTTATCCATTCCGTCCATATTGGATGTCGTTCGCAACGACTGGGTAACTCCTTCATTGTCGTAAATATCGGCGATCTTCCCGATGGCAATCACTTCATAACCGGCGTCTTTCAATTCATTCATCACCGTTTTGCCAAACGGCTTAAGCGCATAGTCGTGCCGGTTGGCGGTTCGCTCAAAATGGCCGGGTGTGCCGATGAACGGTCGGGCAATGACGCGCCCGACCATATACGGCTCGTCGCGCGTCAATTCGCGGGCGATTTCGCAAATGCGGTACAATTCATCAAGCGGCACAACTTGTTCATGGGCGGCGATTTGCAAGACGGAGTCGGCTGATGTATAGACGATGATGGCCCCTGTTTTCATATGCTCTTCGCCAAGCTCTTCGATGATCGCTGTTCCGCTCGCCGGTTTGTTGCCGATCACGTTCCGGCCGGTGCGCCGCTCGAGCTCAGCGATCAATTCATCTGGGAACCCGTTCGGAAAGACGCGGAACGGCTTGTCGATGCGAAGGCCCATCAGCTCCCAATGGCCTGTCATCGTATCTTTTCCAGCCGATGCTTCCTTCATTTTTGTATAGTACGCGAGCGGTCGATCGACTTTCGGCACCCCTTTGATCTCACGAATATGGCTTAGGCCGAGCTTCGCCATGTTCGGCATATAGAGGCCGCCGCGATGCTCAGCGATATGGCCGAGCGTATCCGCTCCTTTGTCGTTGTATTTCTCGGCATCCGGCGCCTCGCCGATGCCGACTGAATCCATCACAATCAAAAAGACGCGCCGGTATGTCGCTTTCACATTCATTCCCCCCTGCCTGCAATGAAAAATGGAGTCTCTTTCTATCGTTCCCGTATTTTCGCGAAAACACGCCTATGGCCAATTGGTCAGAAGTCTGACAACCAAAACGACAGACAAGCGCCTAGCATACAGCAGCTGCTAGGCGCGCGGGTGGTACTGTTTGTACACGTCTTTCAGGCGCGTTTTCGTCACATGCGTATACATTTGCGTCGTCGAAATGTCAGCATGCCCAAGCAACTCTTGCACAGCGCGCAAATCGGCTCCGTTCTCAAGCAGATGCGTCGCAAACGAATGCCGAAGCGTATGCGGCGTCAATTCTTTTTCGATGCCGGCTTCTTTCGCGAGCCGCTTTAAAATTTTCCAAAACCCTTGCCGTGTCAACCGCTGGCCATAATGGTTCAAAAACAGCGCCTCCGTTGCCCGCCGCCGCGGATTGACAAGCTGCGGGCGCCCGTGCTCCAAATAGTGGGCAAGCGCTTCAATCGCCATGCGCCCGATCGGCACGATCCGCTCTTTCCGCCCTTTTCCATAGCAGCGGACAAACCCCATCGTCAAATGCACATCGCTTAAGTTGAGCTGCACAAGCTCACTGACGCGCATGCCCGTTGCATACAACAGCTCCAGCATCGCCTTGTCGCGCAGCCCAAACGGTGTGCTCACTTGCGGCGCTGCAAGCAGCGCCTCGACTTCCTCGACCGACAGCACTTTCGGCAGCGTCCGTTCAAACTGCGGCGTTTCGATATGGACGGTCGGGTCTTGCGCCGCGATTTTCTCCCTTAGCAAAAACTGATGAAACGAACGGATCGACGCCAAATGACGGGCGATCGTCCTTGCTGATTGCCCTTGTTCGCTTAAAAACTTTAAAAAATGGAGAATATGGAGGCGCTCCACTTCGCCCCACGCCTGAAGCTGCTCGACTTGGCGCAAATAGCGGACATATTTTTTCAAATCGCGTTCATAAGAAACGATCGTATTGTGCGCCAAATTCCGCTCCACCGTCAAATAATGCAGAAAATCTTTCAACTCGTATTCCAACGCTCTCTACTCCCCATCGCGATAAAAAAATAACAGCCGGTCGAGCCAACTTGGCGGCGCACTTTCCGCCGCCGATACTTTGACCGCCGATCCCTTCGGCTCATCGTATCGGTGGTAATACTCGTACTCGCGGTTAAACCATACAAGACTATAATAAAATAAAATGGTGCATCCCGTAAATAAAAGAAACACTTTCACCATTTGCCAAACGGTTTTCATGGCATCCTCCCTATCAGCTGCTTGTCAGCTTGCTAGTATGAGGATATGCCATTTGTTTGGTTGTTTATACGCAAAAAACCTTTCCCGCTGGAAAAGGTTTTTATTTTTCTTCATGCTTTTGCTGGCAACGGTGACAAATGCCGTGGAACGTCAAACGATGGTCTTTAATTTGAAATTTCCATTTCTCCTCAACAATCGCTTCGACATCCTCAAGCAAATCTTCTTGAATTTCCGCCACCGATCCGCATTCCAAGCAGATGAGGTGGTGGTGGAAATGGGCCGCTCCTTCCTTGCGGAGGTCATAGCGCGACACCCCGTCCCCGAAATTGATTTTATCGACAATTTTCAGCTCGGTTAACAGCTCGAGCGTCCGATAAACGGTCGCCAACCCGATTTCCGGGGATTTTTCTTTCACGAGGAGGTAGACGTCTTCCGCGCTTAAATGGTCTTCTTCATGTTCAAGCAGAACTCTTACCGTCGCTTCCCGCTGCGGCGTCAGCTTGTAGCCCGCCGAATGCAGCTGCTTCTTGATTCGTTCCACACGATCTTCCATGTTTTCATTCCTCCCTCGCCATTCACCCCTCATTATAACAAATGCGCGAGGGAAGTATCAAAGTAAAATCACTATTATGAAGAAATGATAATGGTTACTATATAATATTGATTATGATGAAACTCATTGTCCATTGAACCGCCTGTTTCATCAAGGCCGGCGAAAGATACGCCTCCACCGCCGAGGAAAGAAGCAGCCCAAGGGCGACCGCCGCCATCGCTGCCGCATAGCGCATCACCATCGGAAACATCGATCCATGCGGCCGCTTCATAAACTGGTTGCGCACCATGTGCAAGGAAAACGAAATCGAAATGACGCCCATGACGATCATGAGTGGAATGGCCACCAAATTTTGCGGCATGATGGACACAAACGACAAAAGAAACCCGCGCCAACCCATTTGGTTGACTAAAAAGCCAACCGTAAAGCCGACGACGACGCCTTTGAAAAACAGCAAAACAAGAATGATCGGCAAGCCAATGACAGAAATGCCAAGCACCCACATCAGCGCGGTATATTTGACGTTGTGCATATAGCTTTGCCGAAACATATCATGGGCGCTTGCGATATTGTCTTTTGACACTTGTCCAAAAAATTGCGTCAAGTAATAGTACAAGTCTTGCTTTTGACTGAAACCAAGGCTGTTGACGACAATGGCGCCGAAAATGACGCCCATGAGAAACAGGACGATGACAAACACATACAGCGAAGCATGTTCACGCCAATGGACAGCGACAGCTGATTTGAGCGGATGGGTTCTCATTGTGCTTCGTCCTCCTACTTTGTCTCTTAGTAGATTGTATGTCCATCCGCTTTCGGTATGACTGTTTTTCGAAAAGGCTGATGATGGAATGAAAAAGCAGCTCAACACCGACGTGTGGCCAACTCCACAGGCGGCACGCCGCCTCGGTCCATTGGCGCATGGCTGGGCTGGGCCAAGCAGCACGCACGGCATGATGATGAACGGCAGGAGCGCTGCCCGAGTGGTTACCCCTCCCGCACTTTCCCGTATCTCCCACCGCCCCCAGCCTCGATATGGAGCGCACCGCTACGGGCAAGGACGATCAGCCGGGCCAATTTTTCTCCCACCGTCTCCGCGATCTCTTCCTCCGCCGCCTCATGAAGAACGTGCATTTCCGTGCCAAAACGGGCGAGCAGCTTTTCATACGCTTTTGGACCAAGGCCGGGGATGAATTCAAGCGGCACTTGATAAATGTACGGCGGCCGTTTCGGTCCGCGGTCCGCCGTTTTCAACTCTGCCAGCCGGTCAAACACGCCTTTCACGAAGCGATGATGGCCGCATGCCGCACAGCTGTCGACGTCCGGTGCAGCCGGCGCAAGGCAGCGCTCGCACACTGTCCGGTGATATTTTCCTAGTTTGGGATTTAAACCATAGTTGGCGACAATCGCGCGCCCGTCTTCACCGCGCAGCGCTTTTTCAAATTCGGCAAACGTCGGGGCGGAAAGCCGCACTTCTTCATATTCGCGGGCGATTTTCCGCAGCGAATGGGCATCGGAATTCGTCAAGTACGGGTAGCGATGCAATTCGGCGATTTGGTCCGCCATCGCCGTGTCGGCGCTTAACCCAAGTTCAATGGCGTCAATCCAATCTGGGTCGAACACCTCCGTTAAGCTGCGTTTGACCCCTTTTCCGTACAAGCTTTTAAATGGAGTGAACGCATGCGCGGGGATAAACCAGCCGCCCTGCTCTTTCGCGGCAGCTTGTAGCTCACGGCCGGACACGTAAATGCGCTGTGAACTGAGCGACACGTTCTTTACCCGTTTGCCAAGCCAGCCGGAAAACGTGCGCATCGTCTGCACAGTCGGCAAAAAAACGAGCACGTGGATCGGTCCATGGCAATGGTCGTCATATACTTCGATTTCACTGCCTAACAAAAGCGTCGCCTTTCCGGCGCTGACGCCGCCCCCCTCATGTTCGCGCCAACCGTGCTTCTCCATTGCCCGCTCGAGCTCGTCCAGCACTTCGGGTACATGGCTGTCAATGACACCGACGAGGTCGATCCCTTTCACCTCCGCCGCCTCATGCAAGATGTTCTCAAGCGTCAACGTCCGCGCCCCAGTAATTTTCACCGGGCGGCCCGAGGCGGTGCGGCCGATGTGAATATGTAAATCAGCGTAATAACGGCCGAGGCCGCGCTCGTTTTTTTTATTCGGCATTTTGCTCCCCCAGCGCGCGGCGCAGCTGCAAATATTGCAAGGCGTATGCCGTTTTCGCGTCGTAAATGTCACGTTGTTGAAGCATATGAAGCGCCTCCTCCAATGTCACTTCCAGCAATTCGACAAACTCGTCCTCATCCAGGCCGGCCCCATCTTCAACTTTTTCAAGCCCTTCAGCGACGTACAAATGGATGAGCTCGTCAGCAAATCCAGGTGATGTATAAAAAGAAATGAGATGGCGCATCGATTGGGCGCGGTAGCCTGTTTCCTCTTCAAGCTCGCGGCGGGCGGAAGCGAGCGGCTCCTCTCCTTGTTCTAGCTTGCCCGCCGGAATCTCGACTAATGCGCGCTCCAGCGCTTTTCGATACTGGCGGACAAGAACGATTTTCCCATCCGGCAACAGCGGCAGCACCGCCACCGCCCCCGGGTGCTTGATCACCTCGCGCCGGCTCGTTTTCCCATTTGGCAACTCGACTTCCTCGATATACAAGTCAATGATGCGGCCGCTGAACAATTTCTCTTTGCGGACGGTTTTTTCATACAACTTCTCCATTCTTCTTCTCCCCTATCGATTGATGGACTCTTTTCCATTGTACTACATGTTTGGCCATTTTTTCGCTTCCGTTGTACAATGAACATATCATCATCGATCGCGAAAGGGGGCGTAAAAGATGAACAAACGCCGCATCGGCACATCAGACTTATACGTCAGCGAAATTGGACTCGGCTGCATGTCGCTCGGCACGGATGAAAACCATGCCATCTATCTCATCCATGAAGCATTGGAGCGCGGCATCAACTACTTGGATACAGCCGATTTATACGACCGCGGCTTAAACGAGGAATTTGTCGGCAAAGCGGTAAAAGGAAAACGCGGCCAAGTCATCATCGCGACAAAAGTCGGCAACCGTTGGCGGCCGGATGGCAGCGGCTGGGACTGGGATCCGTCAAAAGCCTATATCAAACAAGCGGTCAAAGAGAGCCTGCGCCGCCTGCAAACGGACTACATTGACTTATACCAGCTCCACGGCGGCACGATCGACGACCCGATCGATGAGACGATTGAAGCGTTCGAAGAGTTGAAGCAAGAAGGCGTCATCCGTTGGTACGGCATCTCCTCGATCCGCCCAAACGTCATTCGCGAATATGTGAAGCGCTCGAACATCGTCAGCGTCATGATGCAATACAGCTTGCTTGACCGCCGCCCGGAAGAATGGTTCCCGCTTCTTCGCGAACACAACATCAGCGTGATCGCCCGCGGTCCGGTCGCAAAAGGCTTGCTCACGAGCCGCCCACTTGAGCAGGCGGGCAGCGCGGTGAAACAACACGGCTACCTCGATTATTCATATGAAGAACTGCAGGCGCTCATCCCGAAGCTGAAGGAAAAAAGCGAAAAACGCCGCTCATTGACCGCCACCGCCTTGCAATTTTGCTTGTATGACCCGGTCGTTGCCGCCGTCATTCCGGGCGCAAGCCGTCTTCGGCAGCTCGAGGAAAACATCGCCGCCGCTTCCGCTCCGCCGCTTGGCCGCGACGAATACGAATGGCTGAAACAAATGACAAAACGCTCAGTGTATGAGGCGCACCGATAAGCGCAGGGCGCACGCTATCACGCTCAATCAGGGCGCCGATTGCCGGTGAAGCCGGTAACCGCAGGCCGTTGCTTGCCTCTATTCCCTGCCTATATGCGTCACTGAACTTGCCGGCGTCCATAGCGCTGACAAGAGGCAAAACGAAAAAACAAACCAAAAGAGCCCAACGGCTGTCAATGTCCGTTACGGGCTCTTTTTTCCAAATGGGCCGGTCATTTCACAAAAGCTGATCAATCCTCTTCCACATACTGATTCCTCGCTGCCCCTAAGCCGAACACCATCATGGCCGCACAAACGACCAACAACATGCCAAGCGGGCCGGTGAACTGTCCGGACGCATCATACAATACGCCGAATAGCGGCGGACCGGACGCCGCAAGCAAATAGCCGACCGATTGCGCCATGGCGGACAATTGAGCGGCGGCGAGCGGACGACGCGTCCGCAGCGTAAACAGCATCATCGCCAGCGAAAACGCCATGCCAGCGCCGATGCCGGCAAGAAGCGCCCCGGCCCACAGCCACCACCCTTGCCCGCCGAAAAAGGCAAGCGTCCCAGCCCCCATGCCAAGCACAGCTGAACCAATAAGCGCCTTTTGATTGTCCATCCGCTCCGCGAGCATCGGAGAGACGAACATCATCGGGAGCTGGGCGAACTGGAAGAAAAAGAGCAGCCATCCGGCCGCACCGGGCGCCAACCCCTTGCTTTGCCCAAGCTCCGGCAGCCAAGTGACGACGCAGTAAAAGAAAAACGATTGCAATCCCATAAACAGCGTCACTTGCCAGGCAAGCCATGACCGCCAAAGCGTTGAGCGGCGGCTTCCCGACGGCGCGCCGTTCGGTTCCCGGCCGCGCGCTTGCGCCAGCCAAACGAAAAGCGCCAACACCGCAAACAAAGCCCAAAAGCGAAACGCCCCTTGCCAGCCAAGCCCCCAGCCATCCGCAAGCGGAACGGCAATCCCGGAGGCGAACGCCGCGCTCATGTTCATCGTCACTGTATAAATGCCCATCATGAAGCCTACTCGTTCAGGAAACGATTCTTTCACCAGCGCCGGCATCAAGACGTTGTCCACTGCAATGGCCGCACCGATCAGCACCGTGCCGGCAAACAGCCAAGAACTGTCGGAAAGCGGCCGGAGAAGCTCGCCAACGAGCAACACGATCAACGAAAAAAAGAGCGTCCGCTTCATCCCGAACCGGCGGGCGAGAGTCGCGGCGGCCGGCGCCAAGAAGGCAAACGCCAAAAGCGGAATCGTCGTCAACGCCCCAGCGGCGGCGTAGGAAAGGCCAAGTTCCCGCTGCAAGTGGGAAACGAGCGGACCGACTGTCGTAAGCGGCGCGCGCAAATTGACGGCCAGCGCGACGACCGCCGCGGACGCCCATAACGGAATGGAAGAAGCGCGCTCCGTTGCCGCATTCCGTTTCATCCTCCATCCTCCTCTACTTAAACTTCCGCCAGTCAAGCTCGCTTTCCTCAAGCAGCTCGGCAAATGATTTCTGTTCCTCACGGCGGCGCGCTTCCTCGCGGCGCCGCTCCTCTTGCGCCGCCCGACGCCGCTGTTCTTCCTCGGCAAGTGCGCGCTTTTTCTCAAGCAGCTTCGCCTCCACCGCGGCGCCAAGCCGGTCGGCGATCGTCAAAGCCTCCGTCCCTTGCTCTTTTTTTCGCCCGATCTTCTTCATCATGTCCGCCCCCTTGCATAACAATCGTTCATTTGTCAAACGATACAACTACACGACAAAGAAAAGGAGAGATGATGGATGGCGAAAAACCGCGCCCAAAAAGGAAAACCGTCCGCCGATACGGTGAAGCCGGTGATCGCAAAAGAAGAATTGGAAAAAGCAATCCATCCGACTAAGTGGCAAAACAGTCCGCAATAACATTGGAAAGCGCCATTCGGCGCAAAACACGGCTTCTAACGATGGAAAGGGGCGCCCCCGACCGAAACGGGTTAGGGGCGGCCCCTTTACAACACCTCGGTGATGTGCGGCATATGCTCGCCAAGCCAAGCAATGGCCGCCTCCAGCGTCGGAAACTCTTTCGTTTCAAACGTCATTTCGTTTTGCAGCAGCCAGACGTTTTTCGCTTCATGATACGGGCCGGCGACCGACCAATGAAGCAAGCTGTACGGATCGTTTTCATGGGTGAACGACACCCATGTTTTTTGCTTCGCCGTCTTTGCGAGCTGCTCTAGCTTACCGTTCATGGCCAGATTTCACCTCGACAAGCGGCATATGACCATTCAACGTTTGCCCTGGGCTTTTGAGCTGAAAAACGGTCGTTCCGGGCTTGAGGTCAATCGTCATCGCTTCATCAAAAAAGATGAGCCGCGACCGTTCCACGAGCACCGGTGCGAAATTCGTCTCAACGGCCACATCATCGTCATCGGCCTTGTCGACAAGCCATAGCGCCGGCACGCCGTCGACCAAACAGCCGCAGCCGTCCGTGTCAAACGCCAGCTTTAACTGCCGCTCGGATTGCGCTACAATAGAGGCAAGCGCCCGTTTGGCTGCATCCGTAAACGTGATCGATACACTCATGCCTGACTCCTTTTTCCTTATTGATTTTCCTTTTCATTTTACCTGCCAACACGCGAAACTGTCAAAGCAAAGGAGGAACAAGCGATGGCAAACGTGCAAATCAAAGTGAATGACAATGGTTCGCTGCGCGTCACCGGCGATGTGGAACTGCTCGATGGAGAAGGAAAGCCGTTTGTGACGAAACAAACGTTTTCGCTCTGCCGCTGCGGGCTGTCAAACAACAAACCGTTTTGCGACGGCTCGCACAAAGGCCGCTTCCAATCCGTTGTCCGCGCTCCGTCACCGGAGCCCACTGAATAGCAACGGAGGTTAGGTCGATGGATGAACAATGGCTGCAAAAACAAGTGCGCAACTGTCTGCGGCATTACGGCTACGATGATGACATGATGCCGCTTGACGAAGACGACTGGCGCGAGCTTTGCACCCGCATTGCCGCCGCCAAAGAGAGGCAGCCAAACGCGGACATGTATGAACTTGTCCATGACGCAGTCTACCGGTTCATCGCCGGTTCTTGACCTGACTTGTGTCAAATGCCCCTAATGAGAAAGAAAAGCGGTGCTGCGATTGTGAAAGGGTGTCCCACAAGCTCGGGACACCCTCTCGCATTCCATAGACGCAAAACGATCAAACAACATGATCGTTTTCGACCAGCTTCTTTGACTTACTTTTGGAAAAACGCCCGTTTCGCCACCTTTTCCACCAAACCCGGCGCAAAGCGATACAGCCGGCTGCCGAGATCCATCCAGCGCGGCATGTTCACTTCGCGCGTCGGCGTCATCATCGCGGCAACAACGCGCTTCGCCACCGCCTCCGGGCGCAGCATCCAACGCGAGACATTGCGCACATACTCTCCCGATTCATCAGCGGTCGAAAAAAAGTTCGTCTCCACCGGCCCCGGATTGACGGCCGTGACGAAAATGCCAAAGCGCCCTGCCTCGAGGCGGAGGCTGTCGGTAAAGCCAACGACCGCGTGTTTCGTCGCTGAGTAGACGCTTGACTTCGGCGTCGCGATTTTGCCGGCTTGCGACGCAATGTTGATAATATGGCCGCTTCCTCTCTCTTTCATATGAGAATACACCGCCTTCGTACAGGCGATGAGGCCGAAGACGTTGACGGCAAACATCCTCTCCATTTCATCCAAGTCGATGTCCTCGACATAGCGAAAGACGCCAAACCCGGCGTTGTTGACCAACACATCGATCGCGCCAAGATCCGCAATGAGCTGGGAAACAACCGCCTCGATCATGCCGCGGTCGCTGACATCAAGCGATGCATACGGGGCGCGAATACCGGTTTCCGCTTCGATCCGCGCGCTGATTGCTTTCAGTCTTTCTTCGCTGCGCGCCAAGAGCACCGGCACCCCCCCTTGGCGCGCCGCTTCATAGGCGATTTGCTCGCCGATTCCTCCCGACGCTCCGGTGATGACGACATGGCGCCCCTTCAGCCGCACACCGACACCCCCACCGCTTCGTAAACGTATCGGCCAGCTTCCTGTTTTTTCGTCACATACCCGTTCGCCTCGAGATAATCAAGCTGGCCGATCGTCTCCGACATCGTCAGCATGAGCTGGCGTTCGTAAGCTGTTGGGAACAGCTTTTGACAAACGTCAAACACCGTATGCGGGCGTTCTTTCACCATTTCGAGCACCCGCTCGGCGCGCTGGCGCTGCTTATCGAGCCGCTCGCGAACGAGCGAGGGAATATCGGTCGCATCGTCGCCATGGCCGTTTAACGAGCGAGCGATGTCGTATTGCAGCATTTTTTGCAGCGATTCGTTGTACTGCAACAACGGTTTCGGCCGCTCCGTCTCCCCTTCCGCCGGCGGCTCCATCATTGGATTCGGGGAAATATGAACAAGCAAATGATCGCCGCCGATCAACACCCCATCCGCCTCGCGGTAAAGAGCAATATGACTTTGTGCATGCCCCGGCGTTTCGATGACCTGCCACCCTGGCAACCCCGGCGCCGCGTCCCCTTCCGTCACCATGATGTCAAGCCCGCGCCGGCTTGCGTAGCGAAGCGAGCCGCCTTCTTTGGACAGCTGACTGAACAAACGGCGGTCAACGCCGCATTCCGTAAAAAATTCCTGAAAAAATTGGACGTACCGTTCCATAAACGAACGTTCACGGCGCAAAAACGGATCGGCTTTCGGATGGCCGATGATCGGCGCATGCGGAAAATAATCAAGCAAGCCGACATGATCCGGATGATGATGAGTAATGACGATTTGTTCAATATCCTCTGGCGCATAACCGACCTCGCCAAGCTGCTTCACAAACAGCTGCCATGCCTCCTCTGTTTTCACTCCGGCATCGACCAGTGTCAACCGATCGCCGGCGATCACGTACATATGCACATCGCCGACCGGAAACGGCGTCGGCACCGTGATCCGATACACTCGTTCTTCGTTCATTGCGTTCCCTTCTTTCCCAAAGTTCATGAACCATCCCGTTCGAACCGTTTCATCATGCAAAATGAATAATGATTCATTATATTTTATTTTACAGTTTACACTGATTTCATCCATTTGTCATGCCTTTTTCTTCCGCACGACGAAATTGCAAAAAAATTCGCTCTCCTCTCTTGACAACCGTGCTCGTCCCGCGGCATAATGACAAATAAATCATGATACGGCAAAACAGGCGATGAACAGGGCCAGTAAACCGCAAACGGCACCAGAGAGCGAAGCCCGCGGCTGGAAGGCTTTGCGGCCCTCTTTGCGGTTGAACCTACCCTAGGAGCTGTTAGGCCAACCTAAACGCCTCCCCGGCGTTATCGGGGCAGAGTCGGGCCTGTTTGGCGCTTGGGCCAAATCGGGCCAAAAAAGGTGGTACCGCGGAAACGAAGGTTTTCCGTCCTTTTGCAGGACGGGAAACCTTTTTCTTTTGGATGGATACACCAAGGCAAGGAGGAGTGGAATGATGAACAACGAACGAACGATCGCGCTCATCGGCGCCGGCTCGATGGCGGAAGCGCTCATCGCCGGCATGACGAAAGCGTTTTGCCATCCGGCGCACATTGTCGTCGCCAACCGACAAAACCGCGCTCGGCTCGAGGAACTGGCGCGCCAATACGGTGTTTGCGCAGCGGGGTGCGCGCAAGAAGCCGTCAAACAAGCGGATATCGTCATTTTGGCGATGAAGCCGAAAGACATCGCCGAAGCCATGAACGCCATCTCACCATCCATCCGGTCCGATCATCTTATTCTTTCACTGTTGGCCGGCGTGACAACGGAAACGATCGAACGGCTCGCCGGGCGCAACATTCCTGTCGTGCGCGCCATGCCAAACACATCCGCCGCCGTCGGTTTGTCGGCGACCGCCATCGCTGGCGGCCGCTTCGCCGCGAAAGAACATCTTGAGATCGCCAAACAGCTGTTTGAAACGGTCGGCATCGTCGCTGTTGTGCCGGAGAAGGACTTGCATGCGGTCACCGGCCTGTCCGGAAGCGGTCCGGCGTATGTGTATTACTTGGTCGAAGCGATGGAAAAAGCGGCGGCGGATATCGGCCTTGAGCGAGATGTCGCCAAACGGCTCATTTTGCAGACGATCATCGGCGCAGCCGAGATGCTAAAAGCGTCCGACAAGCACCCATCCGTCCTGCGCCGTGAAGTCACGAGCCCAGGCGGCACGACCGAAGCCGGCATTGGCGTGCTTGAGCAATACCGGTTCCAAGAAGCGGTCATCGCCTGCATCCGCCGGGCGACGGCCCGCTCCGAAGAGCTCGGCAGCGCTCTTCTCGCTGCCATCGCCGAAGCGTAAAGAGCGGACCTCCGGAGCGCGCCGCTCCTTTTCCCGCCTAGCCCGAACACGGCGACAATCCGTTTTATTTTGCTTTTGATAAGCAGCGTGCTATCATTCAGTCATGAACCATTCATTGGCCTAGAAAGGAGCTGCTTGTCATGAACACGATGCTGTTTTCGCCGTATACAATCCGCGGGCTGACGCTGAAAAACCGAATTGTCATGTCGCCAATGTGCATGTATTCGTGCGACACGAAAGACGGCGCCGTACGCACGTGGCATAAAATCCACTACCCGGCTCGCGCTGTCGGCCAAGTCGGCTTGATTATCGTTGAAGCGACTGGCGTGACGCCGCAAGGCCGCATTTCTGAACGCGACTTAGGCATTTGGAGCGATGACCATATCGCCGGGCTTCGCGAACTCGTTGGGCTTGTGAAAGAGCATGGAGCGGCCATCGGCATCCAGCTTGCCCATGCGGGGAGAAAATCGCAAGTGCCGGGAGAGATCATCGCTCCGTCAGCCGTCCCGTTTGATGATTCGTCGCCGACGCCAAAAGAAATGACGAAAGCCGACATTGAAGAAACGGTGCAGGCGTTCCAAAACGGGGCGCGGCGGGCAAAAGAAGCCGGCTTTGACGTCATTGAAATCCATGCCGCCCACGGCTATCTCATTAACGAATTTTTATCGCCGCTATCGAATCGGCGCCAAGACGAATACGGCGGCTCTCCGGAAAACCGTTACCGTTTCTTGGGCGACGTGATCGACGCTGTCCGCGAGGTGTGGGACGGACCGCTTTTTGTCCGCATCTCAGCGTCCGACTACCATCCGGACGGGCTGACGGCCAAAGACTATGTCCCATACGCCAAGCGGATGAAAGAACAAGGGGTTGACCTTGTCGACGTCAGCTCCGGCGCCGTCGTGCCGGCGCGCATGAACGTCTATCCCGGCTACCAAGTGCCGTTTGCCGAACTGATCCGCCGTGAAGCGGACATCCCGACCGGCGCTGTCGGCCTCATTACGTCCGGCTGGCAAGCGGAAGAAATTTTGCAAAACGGCCGCGCCGATCTCGTCTTTTTGGGGCGCGAGCTGCTGCGCAACCCGTATTGGCCATACGCCGCGGCGAGAGAGCTGGGCGCAAAAATCTCGGCGCCCGTCCAATATGAGCGCGGCTGGCGGTTTTAACCGCGCGGGATCGAAAATGAGGCGAAATCAACGGCTAGCTCGGTGTTCGGAAACACGCTGCGCGCCTCGGCGACGAGCTGCAGCGCCGCCGCACCTTGGTAGCGAGAGCTGATATGGGTCAAAATGAGCCGCTTCGCCCCGGCCCGCCTCGCCACCTCGGCTGCGTCTGTGGTCGTGGAATGGAAATAGTCATGGGCCAGCCGCTGTTCCGCCGCGGCAAACGTCGCCTCGTGGACGACGACATCGGCATCGCGGGCGAGTTCAATCGCCGCTTCGCAAAAACGGGTGTCGCCGAGCACCGCGACGATTCTCCCCTTTTGCGGCGGCCCGACAAATTCGCGCCCGTCGATGACCGTGCCGTCATCCAGCACGACCGTTTTTCCTTGCTTAATTTCTTGATAAATCGGGCCGGGGCGGACGCCGAGCGCTTGCAATCGCTCAACCAAGAGCGGGCCGGGCAAATCTTTTTCCACGACGCGGAAGCCGTATGACGGCATGCCGTGGTCGAGCCGTTTGGCGATGACTTGAAACCGTTCATCATCAAAAATGACTCCTTCTTCGATCTCGGCGATGTTCAATTCATACCGCAGCCGCGTCCCGCTGACGGACAGCGCCGTCTCCACAAACGCGCGAATGCCTTTCGGGCCGAAGACCGTAAGCGGCGTTTCGCCGCTTTGAAACGAACGGCTGCCAAGCAGCCCAGGCAGGCCGAATAGATGATCGCCATGCAAATGGGTGATGAAAATATGCTCGATGCGGCGTGGGCGAATGGCGGTATGCAAAATTTGATGCTGCGTCGCTTCTCCGCAGTCAAACAGCCATGTCGCCCCGCGCTCGTCAAGCAGCTGCAAGGCGACGGACGATACGTTGCGCTCTTTGGCCGGCACGCCGGCGCCCGTGCCTAAAAACAACAGTTCCAACGCGCTTCACTCCTTTTTCTCGCTCAATATGGCCTGTTGTTAGCGTACCAATGTCAAAACCGCTTTTCAACTTTCTTTTGCGCTCAAAAACGCCGGGTTGGCGCCCGGCTCTTTCATGAACATAAAATGCTTTGCCGCCGGAACGCAACAAAGTGTTTGCGTTCCGACCGGCAAACCTCTACAATGGTTTCATTGAAGAGAAAAAATTGGCTAAAGCGAGGTACATACGGTGGACAACATGAACCCGAAATCGATCATCGTCATTTTCGGAGCAACGGGAGATTTGGCGAAACGGAAACTGTTTCCTTCCCTTTACCGCCTGTATGAAAAAGGGCACCTAAACGACCAGTTCGCCGTCGTCGGCGTCGCGCGCCGTCCGCTGTCGGCCGATGAGTTCCGGAACTATGTGCGCGACTCGGTCGAAACGGCGTTTCAGCAGAAGCTCACCGACGGCCGATTCACCTCCCATTTCTACTATCATCCGTTCGACGTGACGGAAGCCGAGTCGTACCAGCGCTTAAAGTCGCTCCTCGAACAGCTCGACGGCATATACGCGGCCGAAGGCAACCGCATCTTTTATTTGGCGATGGCGCCGGAATTTTTCGGCACCGTCACGTCCCGCTTGCAGTCAGAAGGATTGACGGAAACGCGCGGCTTTAAGCGGCTCGTCATCGAAAAGCCGTTCGGGCACGACTTGGCGAGCGCCGAGAAGCTGAATGGCGAGATTCGCCGCGTCTTTTCCGAGCGGGAAATTTACCGGATCGACCATTACCTCGGCAAAGAAATGGTGCAAAACATCGAGGTCATCCGCTTTTCAAACGCCATTTTCGAGCCGCTTTGGAACAACCGGTTCATCGCCAACATTCAAATCACATCAAGCGAAACGCTCGGCGTCGAAGACCGTGGCCGCTACTACGACCATTCCGGGGCGCTGCGCGACATGGTGCAAAACCATATGCTGCAAATGGTCGCCCTGTTGGCGATGGAGCCGCCGATCAAACTAACAACTGATGACATCCGCCATGAAAAAGTGAAAGTGTTGCGCGCCTTGCGCCCGATTGCGCACGATGAAGTCGACCGCTATTTCGTGCGCGGCCAATACGGGCGCGGAGCCATCCACGGCAAACACGTGCCGGCGTACCGTGAGGAGCCAAACGTCGATCCAGACTCGAACACGGAAACGTTCGTCGCTGGGAAACTTTTGATCGACAACTTCCGTTGGGCCGGCGTGCCGTTTTACATCCGCACCGGCAAACGGATGGCGGAAAAATCGACGAAAATCGTCGTCCAATTTAAAGATGTACCGATGAACTTGTATTACCGGACGAATGAGACGATCGCCCCGAACTTGCTCGTCATCCACATCCAGCCAGACGAAGGGATCACCCTTCATTTAAACGGCAAAAAAACCGGGGAATCGACGACCATAACAGCTCCATTTCAACTCGACTATTGCAACAACTGCATCGACGGGATCAACACGCCGGAAGCGTATGAAAAACTGCTGTACGACTGCATGCGGGGCGATGCGACGAACTTCACCCATTGGGACGAGGTGGCAGCGTCATGGCAGTTTGTCGACCCGATTTCTGAAGTGTGGGCGAACACAAAAGCTTCCGACTTTCCGAACTACGCGGCTGGCTCCATGGGCCCGGCGGCCGCGGACGAGCTGCTCAAACAAGACGGCTTCCACTGGTGGCCGATCGAGCATCCGCGGCCATAACCGCGAATCGTTTGCGCCCGCCGCCCTTTTGGACAAGCGAGCGTTATCTCTCATGCAAAGGAGCGAATGAACGATGAAGGTGTATGACGTCACGGCCCCGATTTACGAGGGCATGCCCGTATATAAAAACAAACCGGAAAAACAACCGAAGCGCACCACCGTCACCAACGGCTATGTGACCGAATCGCGCATTGACATGGACGTGCACACCGGCACGCACATTGACGCCCCCCTCCATATGGTCGAAGGCGGGGCGACGTTTGAAACGATTCCATTGGACGACCTCGTCGGCCCGTGCAAGCTGTTCGATTTAACCGATGTCAACGACCGGATCACGAAAGACGACATCGCGCATCTTGACATTCAAGAAGGGGACTTCGTTCTGTTTAAAACGAAAAACTCCTTTGATGATGCATTTAACTTTGAGTTTATTTTCGTCGCCGAAGACGCGGCCCGGTATCTAGCCGACAAACAAATCCGCGGCGTCGGCATCGACGCCCTTGGCATTGAGCGAGCGCAAGAAGGCCATCCGACCCATAAAACGCTCTTTTCGGCCGGCGTCATCATCATCGAAGGGCTGCGGCTGAAAGACGTCCCCGAAGGCCGCTATTTCATGGTCGCCGCTCCGCTCAAACTCGTCGGCACCGACGCCGCACCGGCGCGCGTCTTGCTGTTGGACCGCGAGCCGTAAAAACAGCCGATCCCCCGATGGGACCGGCTGTTTGATCTTTTCAAACCGAGAAGCCCCCTCTTCCACGTATGAGCGTAGGCAAGAGAGTGTTCAACGTCCATTCTCATCCTTGTTGTTGTCCCCCTACATAATTTCTTACTACACCAAAAATAATATGATTTTCAATGATTGATTAAACACACAAATAAGACATATAATAAAGATAAGTATAAAAAGTGTTTAGGAAGGAGCGAAACACGCCAATGGAAAAAATGAATGTTTCGGATCAACCATCGCCGATCGTCATGAAAGCGACAAGCAAGCTGTCGAGCCGCGGCCAAGTGGTGATTCCCGTTGAAATCCGAAAAACATTAGGCCTCACCGAAGGAGACGATCTGACGTTTATGGTCAACCAAGATGGAGAAATAAAAGTGGAAGTCACGAAGAAATATCGCTTGTCACAATTAATCGGCATTCTCAAAACCAATCAGCCGTTCCGCCCTGTTGAGGAAATCCGAGATGAAGCATATCGGACGATGGGAGCAGAGGAATTGAAAGACGGGGAGGAAAAATAGGTGGCTCGCAAGCTGTGGATTGACACAAATGTCGTGATTCGAATCATGACCGGCCATCCTCAAGAGCTTGCGGAAGAAGTTGGAGACATGTTGCAGAAAGTAGAAGCAGGAGAATTGATTTTGCGCCTTAATCCGCTCGTCGTCGCAGAATGTTGCTGGGTGCTGGCCTCCGTCTATCAAGCATCGCCGTCCGACATTTCCGCCGCCTTATTAAAGTTTACCAACGGGATCGGGATCGAAACAGAGGAAAAAGATGTTGTGCAACAGGCGCTTCGAGATTATGGCGAGAAAAAGGTGGACTTCATCGACGCATATATCGCCGCTCATGCAAAAGCGAATCCCCCAGAAGATGTCGTGACTTGGGACAAACATTTTAAACGATTGAATATTCGCCATGGCCGCCCTAAAGACTGGTAAAATGGCGGGGGCTTCCCCGCCTCTGTTTACAGCTCTTCCCCGTTCGTGCGAATGACGCGCTGGAACCAGTAGAAGCTTTTTTTCTTATAGCGCTTCAAATCGCGCAAGTTCTCGTCGTCGCGGTTGACGAAAATGACGCCGTAGCGCTTGCGCATCTCCCCTTGCGAGCTTAACAAGTCGGTTGCCCCCCACATTAAATAACCGATCACCTCGACTCCTTCTTCCATCGCCCTCTTCATTTGTTCGATATGGCGGCGCAAATAGTCGATCCGCTCATCATCTTCGACCGTGCCGTCCTCATTCAGCTCCTCTTCAAGCCCGATGCCGTTTTCGGTGATGAAAATGGGCATCTGATAGCGGGCGTACACGTCTTTTAAGGCAATCCGCAAGCCGATCGGATCGATCGCCCAGCCCCATTTCGTCTTTGGCAAATAGGGATTCGGTTCAAGCCCTTTGATGATCCGCTCATCCTGTTCCTGATGGCGGACGATTTGGCTTTGATAGTAGCTGAACGACAAAAAGTCGACCGTTTGCTCCCGGAGCAGCTGTTCATCCCCTTCTTCCAACGGCAAAAGGATTCCTTTTTTATCCAGATGATTCGTCACATAACACGGATAGGCGCCGCGGGCGAACACATCAAAGAAGAAATCAAGGAACAGCTCTTTCGCCTGCACGTTGGCCAAAGCGTCTTCCGGCCGGCATGTCGCCGGATACGTCGTCAAATACGTCACCATCCCGCCGATCTTCGCCTCGGGAGCGATTTCGCGCAGCGCCTTCACCGCTTTCGCGTGGGCGATAAACACATGATGACAGACGCGGTAGGCAAACGCTTCTGGGTCTTCGGTCTCTGGACAGATCGCCCCCCATAAATGCGGCTGTTCGAGCACTAAGTTTTGCTCATTGAACGTCAGCCAATAGTTCACTTTCCCGCGGTAACGCTCAAATATGGTGCGCGCGTACCGCTCAAACAAGTCGACGACTTTCCTTGATGCGAAGCCGTTGTATTTTCTCGCCAAGGCCAGCGGCAAGTCGAAATGGTACAGCGTAATGACCGGCTCAATGCCGTTCGCTCTCAATTCATCAAACACGGCGTCATAAAACGCCAAGCCCGCTTCATTCGGCTCCCCTTCCCCATCCGGAAAAATGCGCGTCCAAGCGATGCTCGTCCGGTAGGCGGTAAAGCCGAGCTCCTTGAACAACGCAATGTCTTCTTTGTAGCGATGGTAAAAATCGACCGCCACTTTCCAGTCGGAATGCCCTTTTGGAATCGGGCGCGCATCCACGATCGACAGCCCTTTGCCGCCTTCGTTCCACGCCCCTTCCGTCTGAAACGACGTCACCGCCCCGCCCCATAAAAAGTTGTCGGGGATGATCGATTTACGCTGTTGTGACATGGAAAGACCCTCCTATCTGTGAACAGACGTGTTTCAGTGATTGAACGCCTTGGAAAATTCACCCTTGGGCATCATCCTCATTATGACATATTTGCTTCTTTATAAAACTAGACGGGCGGAGGTACGAGCCCGTCTAGACATTGTGAAAACTGTTTCATGCGCTTTGGAGAGCACCAACGCTCCCAGCAATGGCAATTTTATTGAGACAGTTTTTGCTTAATCAAATAATGGTTCGTAGCCACTTTTCGATACGTGAAGATCATTCCATCATCTCCAGCCGTTGCGAGCAACGCTTCAGATGACAAATCGGCGATTTTCGTTCCTGTTGCCCGGTTATAAATGGCGCGGCTGGTGATGATATATTGACGGCTCGCCGCCCGCAGCGGCTCCGGAAATTCAGCGGCCACCAATGCGCTGGGCTGGGCTGGATTGATGCGCGCCTTTCCGTAAAAAATCTCCCCGCCGTTCATAAAAAAGGCATCATCCCCTCCAGGGAAGGACAATAGTGGCGAAACATGCCAATCGGAAAGCCGCACCGCATACAGATCATGATCCGATGTTCCTTCCTGTCCGACATACAATACATTTTGTTTTTCGTCATACCCAATCAACGGATTGATGAATACCTTTGGGATTCGCCATTGTTTTTTCGTCTTCATATCATAAACGGCAATCGATCCCGTCAACGTGCGGCTATTGTCCGTGAAGAAAATTTTCCCGTCCCCGATCGCCAATGAACGGGGAGCAGCGATCAGCGGCACCGTTCCAAGAAACCGCATTGTTTTGGCGTCGTAAATCGCCATTTTCGTCGCTCCCGATAGCGCAACATACACCTTGCCGCCATCAATTTTTACATCCGTCGGCTGCGGTCCGGGATGAATTTCTTTCACCATTTTCATGTCGCTGGCGCGAATGACAAACAGTTTGCTGTCTTCGGCGGACAACACATACAACCATCCGGTCGACGAATCATAAGACAAATGGGAAATGGGGACATTGGTGAAAGCATAATGGGACGATCGAACATAATAGCTCTCATCGGCCGGCAATGGATATTTATAAATTCGATTTTCCCCTTCTTTGATCAAATACAAATTGTACTTTGCATCCATCAACGCATAGTTCGTCGGGAATGGAAGCATGTTTATCTTAGCAGAGGTGTAACGGTCATACACCGCCTTATTTGTCACCACGTAGACCCCTTGAACATCTAAAACGGGGCCGTTATAACAGTCGTGCACCATGTTGATATTTCCGGCATCAATGCGCCTTCCCGCAAAAAACACATCGCTTCCGTCAACGATGAGCGGATGGGTGGGCGCGCTGCCTCTCGGCCCTTGATACGAAACTCGCTTCACCACCTTCAAATCGGACAGGCGCAATACCGCTAAATCAGGAATGGAAACATTGCGGCCGATGAAGGCCAGACCTCGCTTCTCATCGAAAAACAACGTATTTTCCTCTGAAAAAACGGAAAAAAAGTTAGGATCAGCAATCAGCCGGCTTGTTTGGCGTTTCGCCGCCAAATCCCACATGTACATCTCATACGTTGTCTTCCCGCGCCCGTACTGCTTTCCGAAAGTTACGATTTTGTTGCCTAATAGGCCAAACGGCAATCCGTTATACGGAGCTCGTTGAATCAGCCGTTTCGTTTTGACGTCAAAAACGTCTATCGATGTTTCAGACGGCACATACAGCTTCCCGCCCCGCAAAAGAAGAGTGACCGACCGCTGGGTATATTTCCGCCATAAAGCGCTGTATGCCCGCAGAGAAACGGGTTCCTGCTCTTTGATGGACAATGTGCTCGCTTCAATAAATAATAACATCCCCTTTTCCGTGAGCGCATAAATATACCCATTTTGATCATCCATGACCCAATCGAGCACGCGCCCAGGAAGCTGTTGCGTACGCGGTCCGGCCGCTTCCGCTTTAGCGGAAGGAAACACATGGAAAAAACAGATAAACAAGAAGAGACAAAATAAAAAACCTTTCCTAAATGTTGTTCCCATTCCAATCCCCCGTCAAACGATGATTTCTAATTCCTTATACATTCCTTGCGCATAGCATAGCTCAAACAATCGAGCACCGACATTTGACCATTCCTTATCCATCCTCAATATCCATGATAGCCCACCGTTGATCATCACTTCAAGCTCTTTTTGCCATACGCACCCTGTTCGGCCGCATGGTCCCGCTTCATTACCTTGGGATGAAAAAAGACTATTACGTCAACTATCATTTCACGTACGGCATGCCGACCGTCATCGTCGACCAAACAATGTTTGACCATTTGCAAAAAGAAACCGATCCACAAAAGAAAAAGGTGCACATCGGCATTCACCTGACCGATGAAACCAATATCGAACGGGCTGATCAGTTGTTTCAACGCATGGAGTTTTCCTCCATCGCCGATTCGCTCCTTATGATGAGCCGCCACCAAAAGCAGACGTTCGGATTGATCATGTTTGTCGTCACCTTTTTAGGACTCGCCTTTTTGGTCACATCCGGCTGCATCCTTTACTTCAAGCAAATGGGCGCCGGCGAAGAAGAGCGGCCGAACTACACGATTTTGCGCAAACTGGGATTCACCGAAAAAGACTTGCTTGGGGGCATTCGGCGGAAACAGCTGTTCTACTTTGGCATTCCGTTGCTGCTGGGATTGTCTCACAGCTATTTCGCCGTCCGTTCCGGCTGGTTCTTTTTCGGCACCGAACTGTGGACGCCGATGTTGACCGTGATGGCGATGTACACGGCCTGCTATTCGCTGTTTGGGGTGTTGTCCGTTCGTTATGACAAACAGCTGATTCGCAAGGCGCTGTGAACAAGAGGCTGACGCCAAAATATGGGCTGTTGGCGTCAGCCCCCTTATTGCTGCTCACACTTGGCACCCTGACAGGGGGAAGGAATGAACCGAAAAAAGTTCTCCACAAAGTCTTGACTGACTCTACGGGAAAAGAGCCGTTGCAAATTTGCTCACCTACAGTTTTCATTACCATTATAGTCGGCGATGCCATTGATCGACGCACGTAATCAAATGCCCAGCATGAACGGAAAGGTCTGCGAGGCGATGATATCGGGCAACTTACCGGTTGGAGAGAATTTTCATCAAGCACAAAAAAACCCTTAGAACCGCCTTCGGCTCTAAGGGTTTTTCACTTATTTCAACCATTCCGTATGGAAAATGCCTTCTTTGTCAACGCGTTCGTACGTGTGGGCGCCGAAGTAGTCGCGCTGTGCCTGGATTAAGTTGGCCGGCAGCACCGCAGTGCGGTAGCTGTCGTAATAGGCGAGGGCGCTGGCGAACCCTGGCACCGGAATGCCTCGCATCGCCGCGGTGGCGACGATTTCGCGGAGCGCGTCTTGATAGCTTTCGACGATGTTTTTGAAGTACGGATCCAAGAGCAAGTTCGGAAGCGCCGGATCGCGGTCGTACGCCTCTTTAATTTTTTGCAAAAATTGCGCGCGGATGATGCAGCCGCCGCGGAAGATCATGGCGATGTCGCCATAGCGCAAGTTCCAGTTGTATTCCTCAGAAGCCGCCTTCATTTGCGCAAATCCTTGGGCGTACGAGCAAATTTTGCTCATATAAAGCGCGCGGCGCACCGCTTCGATGAAGTGGCCGCGGTCGCCTTCAAACGGCTTCACCGCTGGGCCTGCCAGCACTTTGCTTGCTTTCACGCGCTCGTCTTTCATGGCCGAGAGGAAACGGGCGAACACCGATTCCGTGATGATCGGCAGCGGCACGCCCAAATCGAGGGCGTTTTGGCTCGTCCATTTGCCCGTCCCTTTTTGCCCGGCTTTGTCCAAAATGACGTCGACAAGCGGCTTGCCTGTTTCTTCATCGATTTTCGTGAAAATGTCGGCGGTGATCTCGATTAAGTAGCTGTTCAGCTCGCCTTTGTTCCAGTCGGCGAACACTTCGTGCAGCTCTGCAGCATCCATGCCGAGCACATGTTTGAGCAGGAAGTACGCTTCAGCGATCAGCTGCATGTCGCCGTATTCAATGCCGTTGTGCACCATTTTGACGTAATGCCCGGCGCCGTCCGGACCGATGTACGTCGTGCACGGTTGGCCGTCGACTTTGGCAGCGATGGCTTCAAAAATCGGGCGCACGAGTTCATGCGCTTCTTTTTGGCCGCCCGGCATGATCGACGGGCCTTTCAGCGCCCCTTCCTCGCCGCCCGAGACGCCCGTGCCGATAAAGTGGATGCCGAGTTTCGCGAGTTCTTCGTTGCGGCGCTGCGTATCTTTAAAATACGTATTGCCGCCGTCAATTACAATATCGCCTTTTTCCAAATGCGGCTTCAGCTGTTCGATCGTCGCGTCCGTCGGCGCGCCCGCTTTCACCATCAGCAAAATTTTCCGCGGTTTTTCCAGAGCGTTGACGAATTCTTCGATGCTGTATGTACCGACAATGTTTTTGCCTTTCGCTTCTTGCAAAAACTCATCCGTTTTTTCGCGCGAACGGTTGTAGACCGCCACCGAATAGCCTTTGCTTTCAATGTTGAGCGCCAAGTTTTTCCCCATGACCGCCAGTCCGATGACGCCGATTTGCTGTTTCGCCATTGTCCAACGTCCCTTTCCGTTTTGGTTTGTTCATCAAACAACATACCATACGTCTGCGTTTGCCTGCAAGTTTTTCTAAACCGATTTAGGAACGGGGCTGCACGACGAGCTTTGCTTGACATGTTCATATGGAAAGGGGCGTATAACGCCCCTCATGCTTAGTAGCCTCCATAGTGCGGGAAGCCGTACGGTGAAAACGGATAGTGGCCATCATGCATCCCGTATGGAAAGTGGTGATAGCCGCCGTAGCCTCCGTGCCAATAAGGATAGTAGCCATACGGATAGTGGCCGTAGCCGCCATAGTAAGGCGGGTAAAAGCCGCCCATATACGGACCGAACGGTCGAACCATGGAATGCGCCTCCTCTCATATGTTGAAGTTCATTTCCATGGTTAGGATATGCGCGGAAGAAAAAACGGTATAGGCAAACACCTATACCGCCTCTCCTTCTTGGATCGCCTGGGCCGCGGCTTGGGCGGCGGCCACTTGCTCGCGAATTGCGTCCGCTTCGTCCAAATGGGCAAACAAGACGCGCGGGTCCAGCACCGTCAGCAGCCGCTCCGGCATCGACGCGATCCCGACGACATATGGTGTGCGCTCCGCGGATACGAGCTGCAGCGGCTTGATGGCTTCCGGTTCAATATCCACAATTTCCTTTGCTTCGTCAACGATAAACGCGACTGACAACCCGTCGACCGCGGCGACGACAAGACGCGTCTGGTCCGTTTCTTCGATCGTCCGCCCGTATAGGAGCTTTCGCATATCGAGCACCGGCACGAGCTCGCCGCGGATGCGCGCGACGCCCGCCATACAGTCCGGCATATGCGGCACGGCCGTCGGCGCCGTCATTTTTTCAATCGAGACAACATACGCGATCGAGACGGCGTACTGTTCCCGCTCGACGCGAAACACCACGTATTTGTCCATCCCCGCCACCTCTTTCATGATGCATTCTGCTTTTTTTATCGGCTGATTCCGACCGAATGTTTACCGAATGGTTCAAGAAAAAAGAGCATCCGGACTTGGGATGCTCATTCGGCATTGGCGACTTCCTCGACAATGGCGACGACCATCTCCGTCAGCTTCACCAGCTCCTCAATTGGCATCCGTTCATTCGTCGTATGGATTTCTTCGTAGCCGACTGCGAGGTTGACCGTCGGAATGCCGAAGCCGGCGATGATGTTGGCATCGCTGCCCCCGCCGCTTCGCTCGAGCTTGCACGGCCGGCCGATTTTCGCCGCCGCCCGCTTGGCGATCTCGACGACGTGGTCGCCGTCGCTGAACTTGAAGCCCGGGTACATCACTTCGACCTCGACATCGGCGCGGCCGCCCATTTCCGCGGCCGCCGTTTCAAACGCTTCTTTCATTTTCGCCACTTGCGCTTCCATTTTTTCTGGGACGAGCGAGCGGGCTTCGGCTAAAATATCGACGCGGTCGCAGACGATGTTCGTTTGCGTGCCGCCTTCGAAGCGGCCGATGTTCGCCGTCGTTTCCTCATCGATGCGGCCGAGCGGCATTTTCGCGATCGCTTTCGCCGCAATCGTAATGGCGGACACTCCTTTTTCCGGAGCCACGCCGGCATGGGCGGTTTTGCCGTGCACAACGACTTTCAGCTTCGCCTGCGTCGGCGCGGCGACGACGATGTTGCCGACTTTGCCGTCGCTGTCCAAGGCATAGCCGTATTTCGCTTGGATCAGCGACGGATCGAGCGCCTTCGCCCCGACAAGCCCCGACTCTTCTCCGACGGTGATGATAAACTGGATCACGCCGTGTGGGATGTTTTGCTCTTTCAACACGCGAATCGCTTCCAACATCGCCGCCAAGCCCGCTTTATCGTCCGCGCCTAAAATCGTCGTCCCGTCGGTGACGACATAGCCGTCTTGAATCGATGGCTTCACCCCTTTGCCCGGCACGACCGTATCCATATGCGACGTGAAGTAAATCGGGTCGACCCCGTCTTTCGTCGCCGCGAGCGTGCAAATCAAGTTGCCGGCGCCGTGCCCGGTTTTTGCAGCGGCATCGTCTTCGATCACCTCGAGGCCGAGCGCTTCAAACTTTTGCTTCAGCACCTTCGCAATGTCGCCTTCATGCTTCGTTTCCGAATCGATTTGCACAAGTTCCAAAAATTCGTCGACAAGACGCTGTTCATTGACCATAACTTTCTTCCTCCTGCTTATGTATTCCACCTTAAGTATACCGAAATGTTCCGCCAAGAGCCAAACCGGACGCCGGAACGATCCGCACGCCTAAGACGCATACGGACGCGCTCGAAATGCACCGGCGCGGACTGCCGGATCAAATGTCGTGTCCGTATATAAGCGAAAAAATCCGATGAGCGATTGGAAAGCGCGGCATCGGAAAGAGCCTGACATACGTGAATCCCCGTGCGAAAATGAAGAGCCGAGCAACAAAAAAGGGGCCCCTCGGCCCCCGTTCGTTTACAGCGGAATATTGCCATGCTTTTTCTTCGGCCGCTCCTCGTGCTTATGGCGAAGCATCTCGAGCGCCTGAATGAGCTTGATTCTCGTGTCGCGCGGGTCGATGACGTCATCGATCATGCCATATTTCGCGGCGACGTACGGATTGGCGAATTTCTCGCGGTATTCGGCAATTTTTTGCGCCCTCGTTTCTTCCGGATTCGGGCTTTTTTCAATTTCGCTCGCGAAAATAATGTTCGCCGCTCCTTGCGGCCCCATGACCGCCACTTCGGCGTTCGGCCACGCATAGACGACATCGGCGCCGATCGATTTGCTGTTTAAGGCGACGTAGGCGCCGCCGTACGCTTTCCGCAAAATGACCGTAATTTTCGGCACGGTCGCTTCTGAGTAGGCGTACAAAATTTTCGCCCCATGGCGGATGATGCCGCCGTGCTCCTGCTTGACGCCCGGGAAAAAGCCGGTGACGTCCTCAAACGTAATGATCGGGATGTTGAACGAATCGCAAAAGCGGATAAACCGCGCCGCCTTATCGGACGAGTCGATGTCCAGCCCGCCGGCCATAAACTTCGGCTGGTTGCACACAAGCCCGACCACTTCGCCTTTAATGCGGGCAAAGCCGATCACGATGTTTTTCGCGAAATCTTTTTGCACCTCAAAAAACGACCCGTCATCGACGACTTGGGCGATGACGTGGCGCACATCGTACGGGCGGACAGCGTCAATCGGCACGACATCGGCCAAATCGGGGCGGTAGTCGTCCCCGTCCGGAATCGGGCCGAACGGCGGCTTTTCGTTGTTGTTGGACGGCAAATAGCCCAAGAGCCGCCGCACTTCGGCGAGCGCCTCCTCTTCATTCGCTGCCGCAAAGTGGGCGTTGCCGCTGATCGTGTTGTGCACGCGGGCGCCGCCTAAATCTTCGGCGCTGATTTTCTCCCCGGTCACCGCTTCAATCACTTTCGGACCGGTGATGAACATTTGGCTCGTTTTTTCGACCATGAACACAAAATCCGTGATGGCTGGCGAATAGACGGCCCCGCCGGCGCACGGCCCCATAATGACGGAAATTTGCGGGATGACGCCCGAATAAATGGCGTTGCGGTAAAAAATGTGTCCGTACCCGTCAAGCGACAAGACCCCTTCTTGAATGCGGGCGCCGCCCGAATCGTTCAAACCGATGACCGGCGCCCCGGTTTTCGCCGCCAAATCCATGATGTTCGCAATTTTTTTCGCGTGCATTTCCCCAAGCGCCCCGCCGAAGACGGTGAAATCTTGCGAAAACACAAACACGGTGCGGCCGTTGATCTTCCCGTAGCCGGTCACCACCCCATCGCCCGGCCCCTTCTTTTCGCCAAGTCCAAAATCGGTGCAGCGGTGCTCGATGAACGGATTGAGCTCGACAAACGTCCCTTCGTCCAAAAGCAAATCAATCCGCTCGCGCGCCGTCAGCTTCCCTTTCGCGTGCTGCTGTTCAATTTTCTCATCGCCGCCGCCCAGTTCAATCTCACGTCGGCGGTCATATAATTCATTGATTTTGTCGTACATGTCGCTCATTTGTGTCCCTCCGTTTTCGTCCGTTCACAAAGCTCATACAACACGCCGCCGGTCGATTTCGGGTGCATGAACGCGACCCATGCCCCGCCGGCGCCGCGTTTCGGCGCATCTTGAATCATGCGGATGCCGTGCTCCTTCAGCTCGCGGATGCGCTCGGTGATGTCTTCCACCCCAAGCGCCACATGATGAATCCCTTCGCCGCGCTTCTCGATAAATGTCGCCACCGCGCTCTCTGGCGACAGCGGCTCAAGAAGTTCAATTTTCGCCTCTCCCGCCTGCAAAAACGCCACTTTCACCTGTTCCGACTCGACTTCCTCGATGCCGAGAAACGGCAGGCCGAGCACATCGGTATAAAACAGAAGCGCTTTCTCGATCGAACGGACGGCAATGCCGATATGGTCGACTTTTTTCACTTCCATCATCTGCATCCCCTTTGCCGCAAAATGATGAGGCCAACATTTTATCATTCGCCGTTTCGACAAAAAATCCTGCTTTTTTGTTTTTCTTTGTCCGTGCCACGGTCGAGCCTTGGATCGGTTCGCTTCGCATCGGGCATTTTTCCTTGTCCGCCCTGCGGTTTGCCGTTACAATAAACGTAGAACAGCGGACGGAAGGAGGACGGACCGTTGTCGCGGAAAACGCAAAAATTCATCGTGTATGTAATGCTTATTTGCATGCTGCTGACGACGCTCCTCGCCGGCATCAGCATGTGGTTTTAAACCTGCCCAAAAAACGCAAGCTCCGTTTCCGAGCTTGCGTTTTTCATCGGACAGCGCCGTGCCGTTTGGCGATGGCGTAAAACGATTCATGGCTGCGAAGAATGAGCACACGGGCGCCGAGCGGCACCCGTTCATACAAATGCTCGACATCGCGGTTGTGCATGCGCACGCAGCCTTGCGACACATACCGGCCGATCGACGCCGGGTTGTTCGTGCCGTGAATGCCGTAGATGCGCCCGTCCGTCCCGCGCGCGTTAAAGCCGATCCACCTTGCGCCGAGCGGATTGTTCGGCGCCCCGCCCGGAATGTCCTTTTTCCGATAGTACGGGTGTTTCGCCTTCACCGTCACCGTAAACTTCCCTTCCGGCGTCAAATCGGCATTGACCCCGGTCGCCACCGGATAAACGGCTTCGATGCGGCCGTCGCGGACGAGCGCGAGCTTATTGATCGCTTTGTTCACAATGACAAGCGGCTTTGCCTCCGCCGCTGTTGGGAAAGGCGCTCCCAACACGGCGGTGAGCACGAAACAAATGGCCAACCATACCCGCATATCCGTCCATCCTTTGCTTGAATGTTTGGCTATAGTGTGCGCCAAAACAGATGGACATATGCCCTGCATCATGCCTTCAGCCGCTGCGGTTTTCGTTCGTTTCCGGGGTGGAATTCGCTTTTGATGATTAAATATCGCTCCAATTCGCGCACTAAATGAAACAACGCCGCCCGCTCTTCAAACTGCTCGCGCGTCTTTGGCAGCGGCATCGCTTTAAACTGTTCGCGCATCTCGGCAAGGCGCCGCAAAAAGCGGTCCGCCGTATTCCCTGGATGAATGGCGTCGCTTAATTCGTCGATAAAATCCGCAATCATCATCCGCTGCTCGACCGTGTAGACGAGCGATGTCACAAGCGGAAGCATATGCTCAATGATTTCCAACTGCCGCTCGCGCATGCGGAAGTAGCGGACATATTCATCCTCATTCCGCCATAATTGATTGTCGGCGTGGCGCATGGCGAGCTTTTTCGCTTTGTCGAGCGTCTCCGCCGCAAGCGGCAGCTCTTTGCCGTCCCAATCGAGTTCATTCGTGCGCAAGTAGCGGACGATTTCTTTTAAAATGATGCGGAACAAATCTTCAACCGTGCGTTGATGCTCCTTCAACTGCCGTTCCACGCTCGGCATGTACATGTTCATCAGCAGCGCCACCCCAATGCCAACCGCCACCAGCAAGATCTCATTGGCGACCAATCCCCACGTGATGTCCTTGGCCGCATACAAATGCAAAATAATGACCGAGCTTGTCGCAATGCCTTCATTGATTTTCAAGCGAACCGTCACAGGAATGAACAACAAAAGCAACAGCCCAATCGTCCACGGATGATAGCCGAAGATGGCAAAAAACAACGCCGCAAACCCGATCGCAACGACGCACGCCGCAAAACGGGCCCGCGCTGTTTCCAACGACCGCTTTTTCGTCACTTGGACGCATAAAATGACGATAATGCCAGCGGAAGCGAAATTATGCAGGCCGATCAGCTGAGCGATCGCAATCGCCAGCGCCGCCCCCACCGCCGTTTTCAACGTCCGATAGCCGATTTTCATCGCGAGTCTCCTTTGCCAATGGTTGCCGACTTCATTGTACCGATGACGGCGCTTTCGATGCAAGGAAAAACGGACAATCCTGTCCTCACACACCGACCAAAAGCCGCTCGGCCCCAACATACGGAAGGACAAAAAAGACGGCTGTCCGTTCATATAGGACAGACCGTCGTAGACACCAACAGAGGCGCAGTTCATGAGCAGGCTTTCTCATAGATCGTTTTCCCATCGCGTTCAATTTCGAGCCTGATCTCTTCGTTCAGCGCATCGAAAAAAGCACGTTGCACAATGAACACTCCCTACACCGAAAGACGCAAAATTTTCCAAAAATCGTCATCATGACAATACGATTTTCCTGTTATTTGTGAATATACTGTGAATTTCCATATAAAAGGTTGACATCTTCTTTTTTTTTTTTTTTTAATGCCATTGAATTTTACAAACATTTCAAATTCATGATTAGAGAGGGCATTCCATATGAAATGGGTGTTCATGTCAAGAATGACGTTCCGCTTAAAAGCCGAAACTATTTTCATACTCGCATTTTCCACTCCTTGCAAACGAACACCAAGGCGTTCACCCGGGCCGATCAGACGACCGAACTCGAGGAGTACCGTCGAATGCCGCAAACCATCAAGGCCGATTTGCGCTACCGTATCCAGTCGTATGACATTTCTTTGCATGGATCGCGTGCGGTCGTGCGCGTGGCCTTGTCCCAGTTGGACACGAACCGGCCCACGTTTCAACTGTACCATTTGTATCCGCTCCACTCGATTGAAGCGGACCATCAGCCCGTCACGTTTACGAGAAACGGCGATCTCGTGACCGTGCGGCTGCCGAAACGCGCCTCGACGCTCACCTTTTCCTATGAGATCGTCGACACGGCGCTCATTCCGTACACGAACGGCCGCATCGTCCTGCTGGCGGACCGGGCGTGGTATCCGAAAAGGAGGGCTTCGCACATGTATCGGACTTATGAATATCGGGTGGCGGGAACGAGAGCTTGGGATGGGGCGTTCACCGATCAATTCGTTCCGAATGAAACATACACCTTTACCTTGAACGTGGACGGCGATGTGCTGTTTTGCAATGTGCCAAAGCGTGGAAAGGGTTACCAAGGGAAAGCGCAGGCGGTCACCTTGATCAAAGGGCAAGGGCATCAACTCGTCGATCAAGGATATGAGATCACCTACCCGGCCGATTGGCCGCACATGGCGGAACGGGCGCCGACGGTCATCCGCCAGATGGAAAAAACATTCCGTCATGTACAACAAATCGCATCCACGGCGGTTTCATCGTTGCCGAACAAGATTGTCTTCTCTAGTTTCGGACTGTCCTCGTTTCTCGCAAACGATCATCTTGTATATAACACAGATGACTTATATGGGATCGATCAATATATTATGGAACAAAATTTTTACGAAAAAATACTTCGGCTTTCCGTACCGCCGAAAGGATCGCGGATCATGTACAACGAGTGGATTTCGCTGGCCACCCGCTGGCTGATGCAAAAACAAGGCCTTTTGGTGATCGACTGGAGCTCCAAAAGCGAGTGGTTCGAGTCGCAGCCGTCATCCGTCAAGAAGCAAATTGAAGCCATTTATCAGGCGTTTCAGCCGCTGGATGTCGACCAAAAGCAACAATGTTTGCGGATATGGTATGCGAACATGGACGACGGTTGGACATGGGACCGCATCTTGGAGATGATGCAGGAGGTGAACGGCATTGGCGGTCGTCATTGAAGGATTGACGAAAATCGTGAAAAAGAAGCCGATTTTATCCGATGTCTCCCTCACCCTCTCCGGCGTGTACGGCTTGCTGGGGCCAAACGGCGCCGGCAAGACGACGTTGATGCGCATTGTGGCCGGACTGTTGGAGTTTAATGCCGGACGGGTGTCGCTCGGAGACGAGCCGATCAGCACGGGCACGAGAGTGAAGCGGGTGAACGAGATCGGCTATTTGCCGCAAGAGTTTATGATGTATCCGGAGCTGACGATGTATGAAGTGCTTGAGCATCTCGCCGTCTTGCAAGGAGAACATCCCGCCGCCTGCCGCTCCAAAATCGAGAAGGTCATCGAACAAGTCAACTTGTCTTCGCACCTCAACAAAAAAATGCGCGAGCTGTCCGGCGGCATGCGGCGGCGGGTCGGCATTGCCATGCTGCTGCTTCGGGAGCCGTCCATCCTCCTGTTTGATGAGCCGACGGCCGGGCTTGACATCCGCGAGCGCGTGCGGTTTCGCAATTTGTTGAAGCGGCTGGGGCACGATCATACGATCGTCATCTCTTCGCACCTTGTCGAGGACATTGAATTTTTGTGCACGAAAATCGGGGTGTTGGACCGCGGCGTGGTGCTGTTTGAAGGCAGTCCCGATGAGCTCAAGCAAAAAGCCGCCCCTTATACGTATGAGTTGGACGTGCCATTGGAGGAGCTGGACTCGGTTCTGGCCGCCAACGAAGTCGTTCAAATGAGCGAAGAGCCTTCCCACGTCGTCGTGCGCGTCTTGTCCGAACAACCCATCGGCCGGCCTGTCGCCCCGCGGCTGATGGACGGATATTTGGCGTTGTTGAAAGAGGCGGAAGCGCATGGATAAAAAAACGATCGCCCATCATTTTTCTTTTGACCGCCGCTTGCTCGGCCGATTGTACTGGTTTCCGTTTCTCGTGTATGGGCTGTGCGTCGGGTTGATGGCGGTCTTGTCCGCCCGCTCCGACGAACCGTTTTTGCCGTACACCGTCATCCAAGGCATTGCCGTGCCGATCGCCGGATGGCATCTCGTCTTTTTGTACCGCCATTTGTACGACGAAGGGGCGAAAGACGCGTTGGTATGGCACTACCGGAAAGCGGTCGTCTTCGACTTGGTTCGCTATGCCGTTTTGCATGGGGGATGCATCGTTCTTCTTGTGGGGGCGGTCATAGGGATTCAAGGAACGATGTTTCTCACCGCCCCCGTGTTGGGGCACCTGTTTCTGCTGTTTTGGTTTTACCAGTTGATTGGGCTTGCCTTGTTAGGCGTTTTTGGCAGCCTGGATGTCGCCTTGTCCGTCATCGCGGTCTATACGTTTATGGAAGTCGCGACGCAAGGGACGTTCATGCCGTGGCCGCATCTGTTTTTGTTTCAAGCGCCGGCGGATTCGCTGTCCCTCCTTCTCCCCATGATGTGGCTGGGGGCGGGCATTGTGATCGCCGCCATTTTGATTGGACGGGAGTTTTGGTAAACGACCGTGGCCGCATCTGTTTTTGTTTCAAGCGCCGGCGGATTCGCTGTCCCTCCTTCTCCCCATGATGTGGCTGGGGGCGGGCATTGTGATCGCCGCCATTTTGATTGGACGGGAGTTTTGGTAAACGAGGGCGGAACCCAACAGAGGAATGTGGGGGCTTGCTGGTGTGTTCTCCGTTCGTTGGACGCCCCCCCGTCCGACCCCCACCTCATCTCCCCGATACGGGACAGACCATCCTAAACAAAAATAGTTTATGAGCGGGCTTTCTCATCAATCGTCTTCCCGTCGCGCTCGATTTCGCACCGGATCGCTTCGTTCAGCGCGTCGAAAAAGAGCACATCACATGAGTAAATGCCGACAATCTCGTCAAGATCCTCTTTGATTTTCCACTTCTGTTTTCCGGTGTAGTCAATGCACAAGTCAATGTCCGAGTTGTAGCGGGCCGTGCCGCGCGCCCGCGAGCCGAACAAAATGACTTTTTGTATATTTTCTTCGCCCGCGAAATACGCCATCAACCGTTCAAACACGGTCGGGCTCATTCCATACATCACGGTCGATCACTTCTTCTTTGATGTTTTGCAGCAGCGCTTCGATTTTGTGGACATATTGTGATACAATTTCGGTTTTTAATCTGTTCATAGTCTTCCTCGTTATACACATGGGCCGTGGCGTTGCGCGAATTGAGTAAATAAATCCATTCCTCTTTTTGAGCGATTAGCATTGATTCTAACCATCCTCAAACGAGCAACTGTTGTTTGCCTTCTACAACATTTAAATATACATTGGGCAAATCATGCAAAACTTCATAAGCCGAAACATACGCAATAGCAGGCTGGCTGTATGCGCATACCAACATTCTTTCTATATTATTTTTTGCGCCAATTAAGCGATTCCCTTTCGATTTGACTTTAATGAGATATCGTCCCCCTTCTTCGAATTCCTCGAATTTTTCATTGTGTATTTCTAACATGCGCTTAATGGGGGCCAACACTTTTTGTTGTTCCGTTAATGTTAATGTCTTCAATTCACCTTTAACGATATAATCAAGCAACTCTAGGGCGACAAAACGATTTAACTGATGATGATAAAATTGATTGGAGTAATGTCTTAAGCATTTATAACAAGATGTCTCGCAATGGTTTTCGCATTCATACAAAATTTCCCTTGCCATTTTAATAATATCAGGGAGCATTTCCCCTGCAATGTGTGAATACCCCGCTCCTCCGGATAAAGTATCAAACAGGTAAACATCAGCTTGATACAGATGTTGTGGACTTTTTGTCTCTAATGGAAGAATGCGATATCCAGACAGTAACTCATTATAATCGATGTCCAATACCCGGCTTGCAGCCAATACGAGCGCCTCGCCAATCGTCTTCAAACCGTCATGAACCCATTGATGATTCGGGTGAAAATCGACTTTTTCATCAAAACTCATCCGCAATAGTAATAAATCAGAGTTAAATATATTTCCAAGAAACACTTTCATAATACTTCCTCTACAGCGGCTATCCCTTTGACCAAGATGTGTTTTCAACCTGTAAGGTACATCATGGGTCAATTTATGTTCACTCTCCCCTGCTGGCCAAATAGCCCCACAATCCGTGCAGATTTCGAATCCTTCCTGTCGATCCGTCCCTTTATTCATGACGATAAGCTGTTTGTTCATCTCATTAGCATATTGAAGCCGCTCTGAACCTGAATAAGCCTTCAAACTTAGTTTTTCGCCAGACACAGGAATAGGTAACTGAGGAGGAACTGCATAGGTGAATTCCTGTTCCCTATCTCCTTCCTTCACCTCCATCCCTTTCTCAGGCGAAAACCCCGTTGGTCGCAACAACGGACTGTTTTTCAACTCACCACCACACACTGAACATTTTTTCGTTTGGATTGGATCCAAAGAAACAAATAAGCACGATTCACAATAGGTGATAACCGGCAAACTGTCAAGCAACAAATCTTTAGCCGGTTTTAACGGATCGTGTGGATTAGGTACATAAATTCCCCCTATTCGATATGTTTTCTTATCAACAACAATTTGTCTTCCTGGCGCATACTCGCTCAACGCTCTATTTATCTCCAATTGCGGTCGTTGTTTAACGATTATTCTCCCCGTTCTTTCATCCTTCCCTTCGATGTAAAAACTGCATAAATCTTGTGGAAATGCATAGGTTGGAAGCAAGCCGTGATTGAACAAAAAATCGAGAAATTTATCGTTCGGATTTACTTCCGCTATATCGTCACCATCGATGGGTTGTATTGTATGTTTGACTTTCTCATAATTCCGTTCCAACTCGCTTACTAGCTCATTACATGCTTCCTCAACAATATACCATTTTCGTTCTACCATATCCCCGCCTAATATTCCTTCTGTCGAAACAACCTCATCCGGAATCAAGTCAAAAATCACCGGATAGTCGCGAAAACGACAGGCGATATTGTCATTCAGCCATTTTTTAAACTGCTCATAATTAAAAGGCGGAGCACCTTCAAAAAATGATTTTGTATCACCTAACGAACTGCTGAGAATGCTTGACGCAACGGCACTTGTAGAAACGTTTTCATGAAAATACGTTTGAATGAGAAATGCGTTCAAATGCCTTTTGGTGATTTTTTTATTATCAATATAAACAATGGGTTTGCGAGCCGAACCGCTGATCATTTTTTCAGGCTGTTGAAAATAATAATAATCGTGCGGCCCTCCCTGGGCATAAGTAACTACGGTCGATAAAGCCGTTCCCCTCCGTCCAGCACGTCCCGCACGCTGCTGGTAGTTCTCACGTTGTGGCGGAACATTTCGTAGTCCAACGGCAGTCAGTGAACCGATGTCGACGCCAACTTCCATTGTGGTTGTACAGCTTAAAATATCGACAGGTCCTTCTAAAACATCTAATATGATATCTTGGAACCGCAATTCGTACTCTTCTGTTGTTGCGATCGCTATTTTCGCATCCTTTTGCGACAGTTGAGCGGTATGCTCTTCAACGGTGACGTTCGAAATTTTCTCATGGTTTGTCAATATTTTTTGTATAGGTGAACGCCAAAATCCTTTTTCTGAATCTAACCGTTTACTGTTCACGTCTAATATCTCGATATTTTCCGATAAACAATTCACACATTTGTTTTTTGCTGCAACGATATTCATTTCTTTGCAATCATTGCATTTATACCAAGTTGTATAAATGCCGGGAATCAGTTTTAATTTTCTAGGGGATAAATAATATCTCCCTTCCGATTCTGTACACAATTTAAACAATGCATCGACAATTTCCTTCTTATGCTCCTCACTTTGAACATAAAGATGAATGATATTCTCTAAGTTTTTCGGTATATAACCTTTCTCAACTCCCCAATCATCGCCCCCGAACCCTCTAATCTTCAGCCTCTCATAGAAATGAATGGTTGAATCTATGGCCACTCTATCCAGCATTTCTTGAATAAACAGCATAGTCAGTACATAAATGTCTTCTTTCGACAATATCTCTTTTAGCTTTCTTTCTACTCTTGCCATTTCTCTTTTAACAGGCTCTACGTAGCCTGTGGCCGTTGTATAAACAGAGTAGAGTGGATGGCAAAGCTGGCGAAGAAGTTCTGTTTTGAAACGAGGCAGCAGTTCAATGTCGCCGTTTTCAATCAGCTCCTCATAGTCGCCATCAAAATCCTCATGTAAAATTTGAACATGATAGGCCAACGATTTTCGATCCTGTCCTTCAAAAAAGTATAATTTATGCTCATCAATCACTTGCAGCAACGAACAATATAAAGCGCCGCTCAGTTTCGGTTCAATATCTTGATCAATTAATTTTTGAGCCGCCAATAAAATGGACTGTCTAAAAGAGTCAAGCTCTACTTCATGGGGAATATCCCTAGCAAGACGTGCAGCCTTTTGGCGTCCGTCAGAAAACAGCAGCACTTTCCGTCCCTCATTAGGCAATTGTTTATTCAGCTTTACCGGAGGTTGCAATAAAAATTGCTCGCGAACTAAATTAGCAAAAGGCTGCTCACCTTTTGTTTTTAAGTCTGTAATCGTTCCCTGCACTTTTCTCATACAGCACGGACATTTTTGGAATGTAATTGTTTGCTTTTTCTTTTTGTTCTTATTTGCCTCATCATGAGGCAAATACAATTTTAGATAACCTTCAGGATCTTCCGGCGGCGACTTCATTAAGTATCCCGTCCTGATATCGAGCCATACAGGGCGCACCGATCGTTCTCCTTTTTGTATTTTTTCATGGGGCGGTTCAACCAGCAAGTGAATCTCTGTCAACTCCTCGCCAACAATGCCTTTCCCTTTTTCAGCCCATAAGTAGTTGCCGTCCTTTTTCGATATATACCCTCGAATAAATGCAGTTCCACATTTTCGATGGGTAAGCAATTCGTAGACCCTTGCTTCCTTGCTGCAAGTACATTGTAATTTCGGAGAATCATACATTTTTCCTAAAATCGAATCGTTTCCTTTTACTCTTTTTTCCTCACATTTCGGATTGGTGCAAACATAAATGCCTGATACACCTTTAAAGAATAAATGGATCCTTACCGGCAATAGCACTCGCTCATTATTTTTCGCTGCATTGGCCAACATTAATAAATGGCTTGTCGCTTTTTGGGCCATTTTCATATCGACACTTGGAAATACTAACTTGGCAATATCGCTGAACTTTTTAGCATTTCCGCTTATTTGTTCAATAATTAATTCGAGCGGTCCAAATCCGTCTAAGCTTTTATATAAATACGACGGCAGCTCATCTAAATTATGTGGGACATCTCCCCATCCAAGCCGCTTTGCTACAGCCTGGAGATTCGACCGCAATGTATCGTACTGATGAATGCGATTGGTAAACTGCTCGCTGTCTAGCAAGGCGAATGCATAGGCCTCTTCTGTCGTGCCAATTCTTCCGGACTTTCTTTTTTCTTTCACTCCTTTGATCAACTTAAACGAACGTTTTTTCAGTTTGCCCGTTAATTGTTCAGCAAACTCAATAGCCGCAGAATTATCATCCTCCGCGCCCAAACTTGCACTCGTTAGAATGCAGCGCAATCGATCGCGTGTAATTCCTAATCTTGCCTGCAACCTTCTAATGAGTAGAGCCACCTCTGCACCACTCGTTCCTCGGTACATATGCGCCTCATCAAGCACTAGAATCAATGTGTTCGCTTCATCTTCTGCAAGCCATTGTCTTGTTTTCTCCCAAATTGGCCGCTCAATCGGGCGCATCAACATATACTCCAGCATGGAATAGTTCGTTACCAAAATATCCGGGGGAGTCGTTTGCATCTCGTGTCTAGTAAACAATTCCCGGTCGTCAGGAGAGGTCAAATATCGAGATTTCCAGTCGCCTTTTTTGCCTGAACGAAAGTTTGTTAAATTTTTCGCTATCCATTTCCCTCTTTTTTTCATTTCCAGCGCCAGTTGCGGCCGATTCTTTTCAATATCCAAATAATAATCAATAATCTCCTTCAACTGGTAGTCGTCTTTTTCCTTTGTCCGCTCTCCCGGGTAAGGTGTTCTTGATGTGTACATACCGAATAATGGATGACGGCCGAAATGATCCCGAAAGTACTTGGACACTCTCTCATCACCAAAAAGCTGGCGCAATCTTGTGATTTGATCGCTGACTAGCGCATTCATCGGATATAGTATTAACGCCCGAACCGCATGTATTTGAAACTGTTCCCTTCTATTAAATCCTTCATCAATTAATGAGTTTAAAATGGGATGTAAGAATGATTCCGTTTTACCTGAGCCGGTTCCAGTCGCTACAACTAAATCATGTCCATCCACTAAAAATGATTCAAGCGCCTCCTGCTGATGGACGTACGGCCTCTTATAAATTCCTACACTAGGAGACAACTCCGAAAAATAAGTCATTGCTTCTTTACAATGAGCAGGTAAATTCATCTGCTCGTAGGCAGGCCCCAGCTCATAAACAGGAGTGGCCTCAATATAAGGCTCCTTCGAAATGACCCCTGGTGAATCCAATAACTCTCTGCGCTCTAACAGCAAAGAGGGATGGCTGATTGGATATTGAGCTTCAATATATTCGCGCAATTTTTGATGCAGCCGTGCAGAAACGGAGTTAATGGTAAATTCCATCATCCCATTTCGACTCCTTCCCATCGTATTGAATCCTCATCAATCCCCAAGCGCCGCAAAACCCAAATAAAATCTGAATAATGCCACAAAGGCACAATCCACTCAATCGGTTTGATAAAGGAAAGCGGGAAACAAAAAAGCATCGCCATCTTTTGTTCAAACACAGGAAACTTTTTAAAAAGACGGACATAAATAATATCTTCACGAATTTTTGCACACTTTATCGTTGTTTTCACCTGAGCCTTATACTCTAAGGCATACTTAGCCGTTTCTAAATAATATTCGGGTATCTTGTAATAACGCGCATCACCCCTCCCCATGTTCTCAACCCAAAAGTAGAGCGGTTGACTGTTTTTTAATGCATACCTAGCAATATAACAATCAGACTTTGATGCAAGATTCATTTGAAATGGGTGCCATTTGCGCCGTTTTTGAGGCAAAAATAGTTCTGTTGGTTCATCGTTTAGTTTTACTGGGTTCTGCAATTTGAGTGTTTCGATAAATTCATTTACAGTCGGTGAAGTCATCCATTCGTCAATCATCAACGTTGGAACATGACTGCCCTCTTCCATATAACCGTTGCCGCACCCGTAATACCTGTCGCTCTTTCCTTCAGGGTTGCTGAGCACAACCAAGCTTTTAGACACGGGAAGTTCGACACAGCGCGGGGGCAACGGCAAATAATATCCATTGGCAAGCTTCAATATTTCCCCCAAACCAGATAACAGTTCGAGCAATGACTGTGCTTCGGTTTGATCTTCTTCTTTCATAACGTTTCGAAGATCTTCAAAAAAGCGCCCCTTTAGCAATCTTTGCAAAGGCGGGATAAGCCGCTGAAAATGCACCGGGTTCATTTTATAGTCCTCGAATGCATAAAAGTGCACCAAAGAAAGGACATGACGTTTTATTTGTCTGAATTGTATAATTATATTCTCCCATGCATCTATCAACATCTCTCGAGCTCCACCCCCTTACTAAATCAAAATATTCTCGCTGTCAAACTCTTCTAAGATTTTCTTTGCCTGCTCACGGTCAACATACGGCTGCAGTAGCACCTTGACAACCCATACAGACACGGCTTCTTCCTCAAACCGTTCATCCTCTAATAACCGAAACCATTTTTTAAATGCTTCTTTTTGTTTCGTAAACGACATGACTTCTTGCACAATTTCCACAAAATTATTGAACTCACTAGATTTTTCCTTTAATATTTTACCTTCTACAAGTAATCGAGCAGGGATGGATCCAAAGACTAGACGATGCGTCTTTCTTAGTAACCGAATATCAGGAGTTGTTATCATTTCATTTGCGCTGATCACAGGCGAAAACGACAACTTTTGGATGAACGAATCGGTCAACTCACTTTCTTCTTTTATGCTTATCAAAATCAATTCCGGCAACGACTCATCAATAGACACGCGCCAATGGTCGAGAAACGATTGTAAATACAATTCAGCAGGCGAATTTTCAATTTGGCATAAATGAAGAGACTTTACACAGTCAGGCCGTGTATAACAAGAAAAGGAATTGATCAGCGTTTTATTAGTAAAATTCCGTATATCTGGAAAAACCGTTAGATGATCGTTTCCTGCAACCGCCCAGCCGATTGCCTGTGACAGTTCAAAACTAAATTCTCCTTTGACCACGACTGGTTTACGAAACAAAATCGCTCCGATGATCGTTTTCGCTGTCAACCATGCTTTATTCTCCTGCATGCCAATCATGCATAGGTTTTCTGCAATGGATGTCATTAAATGATTTATATCTTCATAATAAACTGTTGTTTCATCAACATCCTTCACCACCCATTCCGAATGATTTCGATCGTCTGATGCGTTATGTACAGGGACATTTAACCCCAAATTCGTGAAAGGCAGTAAATCAACCAAAGTGTGGAAAATATTATCTTTCATTTCCTTGATCTTTAATTCCAATGCCTTATCGGCTTTTTTTAGTCTTTCTTCCCTTTCTTTTATCCACCTTCCGATTTCTTCCATCTCAACGAGCAAATGCTCTTTTTTTCTACGCAGCTGTTCTGTTTCGTTCAATACTTTTCGATGCTCATCTTCGATTCTTGCTTTCTCCGCAGCAAACCTTCCCTCTAATTTTTCCTCTATTTTCCTTTGAATCACTGGGTACTGTAATAATTCCTCCTCAAATTGACCAATATCTTCCTTTGTTATTTGATATTTATCCAACAATTCAATGGCTCGCATAATGCGCTCATAACGAACTTGCGGAGGGAGATCGCTAACCAACTCAGATAGCTGACTGATGACTTTTCGTGAAATTTCCTGAACCTGTTGCTGGTCTTTCAACGTTTTTAAAGCATAACGCATAATCCGATCGTTAGTGGCACAATCGAGATAATCTTCGACAGGGCTCGCTAGCATCGTCGATACAAAGTATCGTTCGATTCCGACATTCTTATCATTATATTTAACGAGATGCATCCCTTTTTTTCTTATTTCGAGCAACTTATCCTCGGAAGAATCAATCACCCATTTTTGTTCTTTTGTCTGTTTGACACGGCAAGGTCCAACTAAATAATCATCGTTCGTTAAGAGTAAAATTTCTGAACTAAACCGCTGCGGAGCATCAAACCCGTTCTGAATCAAATAAACAATGTCATGATTTTGCGCAAGTGAAAACGGTATTGGGAATACCTCATAATATTTTAAATTCTCCAATTCTTTTCTTACGATAAATTTTGAATATACAGGTCTTCCTGTGTATTCTTCCTCATTTCTTTCTTCAACTGTATAAAATCCCACTTTCCCTGCGTGAATGTCTTCAGGAGCAGGAGACCATATCACTTCCCCCTCACTTGGATAATGCAATCGTGCTTCCTGAACCTCGATTAACTGGTGATCGCGATATTCCGCTAAAACTTTAACAAACACGTATTTTTTATTTGGCTTTCTTTCTTTTTCGACAATCCCAAATATCGTCTTCACGACGATCTCCTCCCATCAATAAATTCCTTTACTATTTTTGGAACCTTGTTTCGATACGTCTTTACATAGTAGGCTAGTTTTGCCCGCAACATTTTATCCCCTACATCTTGCAACAAAAACTCTAGAAAACGATATTGTTCATTTGAAATCCAACAACACTTTGTTTGCTCAAGCTGCATATACGCCAATAAAACTTTGCGCCAATCGGGATGGGCTAAATCGCACATCTCTTGAGCAGAAAAGTCAAACGCCCAAACCCCAGGAATAAAAAGCTTCTCAACAGATGGATGAAAAAACTCTCCCCCTTGACTGAGCTCTCTGGCAAACCGATTTTTTTCTTTGATCCAGTAAGGAAACAAAAGAGGATCTGTTACCGAAACCGTTGTGTATTTCAAGATGCTTTTTTCCTCACACAGCGCCAATGTCCGCTGGTCAACCACAACCCCGGATTCCAATCGTTCCGAAAAATATGGGTTCGCGTTTGGATCATAAAATAGATGTAACATCTTTCCTTCATGTTTTTTAATATAAAAAGTATGAAAACCTTTTTTATGCAATATAATGTCAACATAAGAACTCGACAGCGGATATTCCCGACTCGTATAATCCGGTTGGATATGAACTAGGCTGTACTTTTGCGGTTGAAAGTCACGAAAAGATATTTGGATTCTACATTTTCCTGTTCCGATTAACATCGCTTCTCCTTTTCTGCCAAAAATTGAAGGGGCAACTATATCCAAATAATAATACGGCGGTTTCAAGTCATATCCAAATTGCCGAAACCACTCTATTAACGGCTCCGCCAATAGAAAAGGAAGACGGATTTTATAGGCAAACCATCCATACTTTTGATTTAATGGTGTTACATCCATTTCCCTCGGAAACTCTATTTTTTTTCGTGACATCATATAAAACGTATCACTCAGTGATAGTTCTCTAGGCTCAATCATGCAAAAGCTTTGGTTTATTGGCCGAAACAAATATGTATGGTTTTGAAACCCTTTAATATATTCAGGCCAAAACAAGCCGAGTTTCTCATAACATTTTTCATCTTTTCTAGTCGCAAAAGAAAAACTGTAACCCTGTTTCGGAACAATCTGCAGTTTATTTTCACTAGAGTTAGGCCAAAGCTGTGCAGATGAGATAAAGGAATTCATTTCATTGCATTTTATTTTAAAGTGCAAATGATGCGCGTCACATTGCATCGCTTGAAAAGGCGTTAAATAAGGAAAGGTAATAAAAAGTTCCCACTCATGTTCCAATGGTTCAAATGTAATAAAGGGGCGGCTTATCATCACTGAATAATCATGAAGATGGGATGAACCTGACAAACGTTGAACATAAAGTTCGCATCGTTCAGACCCTTGCCCGCGTTCGTGACGAAAGTGAGCGGACTGCACCCTTCCTTCTGCTTTAAATACTCTCGCGCCACAGCATGGACACGTATAGACAACCCCATACTTATGTGCGTTTTTCGCATGAACAAGTTGTCCTAACGGGTTAAGTGCTCTTTCCATATGAACAGAACCCCTTACAAAAATGACTGGATGTTGTTTTATATCTTGACCACTTCAATAAACTATTGACAAAACGATGAATTTCGCGGAGAGAGACAGCATATTCTCCATAACTGTCTCTCCTCAAAGCACCGATTGATCTCCTTACATATTCATGCACTGCAGCTTCGCTTGCTCAAGCACATCTTCCACCGCTTTCGGCTGTTATTTGGTGGATAATCGTACTTGCGCAGCACCTTCTTAATTTCAAGGCGCATGCGCGCTTGGGCTTGCGCTTTTTTATCCCAATCGTGCGTCCGGTTTTCCTTTACCGTTTTCGCCAAATCCTTTGCGATTTGAATTAATACCTCATCTTCCATTAATTTTTTTATATCCGGGTCAGAACCTAACACGTCGAAAAACGCCTTCTCCTCCTCGGTTAAGCCAAGCTGTTTCTCTTCTTCAATCGCCGCCTGCAACTCTTCTTTAAATTTAAGCAATTCCTCAAATACTTCATACACATCCGTGTAATCATTTCGATTGTTGTATTTTTCTAATATTTTTTCAAAACGTTTGGAAAATGTTTGGCTCACCGTCATGTTTGTCTTTTTCACATCTTGCAATTTTTGCTTTAATACGCGCATTAAAATGGTCGACGCAATATTTTTTTGCGGCAAGGCGCGTCATTTTTTGATGTTCTCCTCATTCAACAAATCAAAACTTTCCGATGAAACCGCTTGGGTCAACACCATCACTTCATCTTCCAAAATCGCTTCTTCCAACATTTTCGCGATTCGTTCATTCACTTCTTTTAAGTCAGGTGTGCCTGTTCGCGAAGATTTCATAATAAAGGAACGAACAGCGATAAAATAGGAAATTTCCTCTTTTTGTTCTTTCGAAAGCAAGCCGGTGCAAATTTTATAAACATCTTTCAGCTTTTTCGTTTCCGTCATAAACAGCAATTTTCTTTTTTCCGTTTGCTGCACAAATTCTGCTCCGTCGCGAATGACTTCATAACGCTTTGTGTCGCTATCACCGAAAAAGGCGCGATAATCAAACGAATGGAACATATTGTGCAACACTTCGAGGATGTTTAACGCGATGTCGCGGGCTTGGGTATTTTCTTGCACTTTATCTTGGTCGCGCTTCGTATACGTTTGCAACGCTTCCGTTAAATTTTTCTTTAAGCCGATGTAATCAACAATCAATCCGCCTGTTTTCCCCGGATAAACGCGGTTGACGCGGGCGATCGCTTGCATCAAGTTATGCGTCTTCATGGGCTTGTCAATATACATTGTATCGAGCGCCGGCACGTCAAAACCGGTGAGCCACATATCAACAACAATGACGATTTTAAACGGATGATCGCCATCTTTAAATTCTTTTTCCCGCTGTTTCCGCGTTTGTTTATTTCCGACAAGCTTCGCGAGCTCCTCCGGATCCTGATTGTTTTCGGTCATGACAATTTTCACTTTGTCTTTCCAGTCCGGACGTTGACGCATGATCTCTTTATACATTGCAAACGCGGTGTTGCGCGAATAAGCAACGATCATCGCTTTTCCTTTGACAAGATGTTCGCGCTCCTCGTAATGGTGGATAATGTCCGTGACGACTTCGCGAATTCGGTCTTGGTCGCCTATGATTTGCTCCATGCGGCTCAAGCTTTTTTGGCTTTGTTCAATAATATAGTCGCCGACACCTTCGTGAACTTGCATGCGCCAATATTCTTGGTCAATTTCATTCATTTTCTTCTCGTCCAATTTCACTTTCGCCAAGCGAGATTCGTAATAAATTTTGACCGTCGCCCCGTCTTCCACCGCTTGGGTCATATCATACACATCAATGACATCGCCAAACAAGCCGGTCGTCGATCGATCGGTCGTTTCAATCGGCGTCCCTGTAAATGCGATATACGTCCCGTACTTTTGCTCCCCCGTTTCGATATCGTATTTCGGATCAACGCCGTATTGGGAGCGGTGGGCTTCGTCAACCATCACGATGATGTTTTCCCGTTCAGAAAGCAAGCCGGTTTCTTCTTCAAACTTTTGAATCGTTGAAAAAACGATGCCGCCCGTTTGCCGATGTTCCAACAACTCTTTCAAATGGCTGCGCGTTTCCGCTTGTAATGGTGTTTGCCATAAAAATTCACTCGCTCAATATCGACTTCTTCGCGTGACGTGCTTTTTAACTCTGCAATAACAAGGGGAAGACCTTTGACATACAGCACGATGTCTGGAATTTTCTCCTGTCCTTTTTCAATGACTTCCAATTGGTTGACAACGAGAAAATCGTTGTTTTCTGGCGTTTCCCAATCGATGAGTCGAACATGATGGTAAACCGTCTCTCCATTCACAAGCTCAGGCACTACTACCGCTTCTGTTAAGTACTTATGAAACATTTTGTTGTTTGTAAGCACGTCATTCGTTTCAAAATAGTGGATTTTGCGCATCACCTCGCGAATGATCTCAACAGGCACTTCTGGATTCAATTTCACTAACGCTTCTTCCAAACGGTCAAGCAATAAAACGTCCTTTTTATCTCGCTTTAACTCCTTCGCTGGCATATATGGGTAGCCGAGCTCTTGAAAATATTCAATGACGGCTTGCTCTAGCTGCTCTTCTGTAAACACACTTCCACCTCCCGTTCGGCGTCAACGACACGAATTTCTCCGGACATAAGTTTGGGAAGAAGGGTGTCGCGTAAAGCAGAAAGAGACACATTTTCTTCCAAGGATTTCTCTACTTTATTACTCACATTTCGCACCCTCTCGACCAACATCGGGAGGATTTTTTCGTCCCCATGCCGAATCGATCCTTGGTGCACAAGGAAAGCAAAGGAGTTTCCACACCATGGACGTTCGCATTCGTGCGATTGATGAACGTTCCTATTTGACTATCATAAACGCCATCTTCAAGGATCTTGGCCTCCCCCAGCTGATTGACCGGCTGGTTCCGGTGGATCGCCAACGCCAAACCCGAACCAGCGATATCGTCAGCCTGATCACTCTGGATATCTTGAGCGGCCGTAAAAATTGCTTCGCCAATGTCGCTGTCAGCCGCTCCATTTTTTCCTCAAACGATTCCCCGTCTTCTTCCTCTTCTTCAATGCCGACGTAGCGGCCGGGCGTGAGAATGTAGTTATGCTCGCGAATGTCGTCGATCGTCGCTGATTTGCAAAAGCCTTGCACGTCTTCGTAGTTCTCGTTGTTTTGCCAATTGATATACGTATCGGCGATTTTGCGGATATCCTCATCCGTCAACTCTCGCAACTTCCGGGTGACGAGCTGGCCGAATTTGCGCGCATCGATGAATAACGTTTTCCTCGGATGTTTCTTGTTGCGGTTTAAAATCCAAATGCACACCGGGATTTGCGTTGTATAAAACAATTTATCTGGCAACGCGATGATCGCGTCGACTAAATCTGCGTTGACAATGTTTTTGCGAATCTCCCCTTCGCCGGACGTCATCGAGGACAGCGAGCCATTCGCGAGCACAACGGCGGCTTTTCCGTTTTGGCCAAGCTTGTCGATCATATGCTGCAGCCAGGCGTAGTTGGCGTTTCCGGTATATAGCTCCAACGGGCCGTTTCCGGCACCCAAAACACTCCGTCCGCCATATAAGCGTCGCGGTCTTCCGCAAAATCGGGATTTTCTTTCATCAGTTCTTCCCATTTTTCTTGAAACGTATCAGACACGTATTTTAAGAAAATAAGTCCTAAGACGACGTGTTTATATTCTGCCGCATCCATATTGTTTCGCAACTTATCGGCTGCGGACCATAACTTTTCTTCAAAACCGATCGTCGCCATCTGTCGCTGCTCCTTTCCCGTTTGACACGATATGTAATTTGATTCCCAGAGTCTATTTTACCATAAAAATCTTTGCCATTAAGGAACTAATTTCCTATAGCCCCACTCTCCCTATCATCCAGACTATCGGCAGGCGACAACAGGGAGAGCGGCGTTTTGAGTTTTACGATTGCATCAGTGTAAACGTCGAACGAATTCCCATTTTTTCGTACAGTTTTAAACTCGATTCAAGACGTTGCTTCTCGAGTTGTTTCATCATGTCTTGAATATGTTTTTGTTCTTCGAGATAGGACATGATGATTTCCTTCTGCTCTTCGAACGGCCGCACTGGAATCGGAATGTTCTCCAAATCTTTCATATTCAAAATCGTGACATTTGTCCCTGCCTGTTTGCTCAAAAGAAGATATTGCCCAACAGGGCTTTCCAAGAAGACCTTTAAGTAAAATGGGTCAACATGGCGGTGCGGACGAATGCCAATAAAATTATGGGAAATCAGTATATCCCCCTCATGCGGCGGGATGACCGCTATTTTGATCCCCGCCCCCCGGACCGATATAATGACATCGCCTTCTTGGACAAGATATGATTCAATTTTGGCATTGTTTGTAATTTCATAAGACGCGAGCTGGTCGATCAACACCTCCCCATTTTGGACGTCAGATAACTTAATCACTTTATATGGCCCATTCTCTATTTCCGCGTCTTTGGCTGAGATATTGATGCCGCGGTAGAAAGTGCCGATCCGTTTCAATGGTTGTACGCATGGCAAATTCTTTATGTGATCAGGGTAAAACTTCACTTTTCCATACGGCTCGATCGTCCATTCACTGCTTTGCAAATACCGGTTGCTTAAAAGGTTCGCTTCTTCAATCTCCCGGACGGATACGAATTTGCTTACTTCATCGATCTCCAGCCCTTCATGATATATGGCCACAATCCGGTCGATATCTTCTTGGCGCAAATATCTTCTGCCTCTTCTCCGTTCGCCATAATAATTTTCCGCGTTAATGAATAAAATATTTCCTTCCCTCTCTGCACTTTTGTTTTTATTCAGCACAAGAAGGTTGATCTGAATGGCTGCACCATCAAGCAAAGATGATGGCAGAGCGATCACGGACTCAATCAAATCGGCAGACAATAAATGCCCCCTGATCACCGCCTCCGGCCCTCCTCTAAACAGCATTCCGTTTGTGACAACAAGAACCGCTTTTCCGTTTTCCTTCAACGAAGAGAGAGCGTGCAAAATAAAAGCCATGTCAGCGCTCGTTCGCGGCAATCGGCCGTATACAAACCGATCATAACGGTCATTCATCAGTTGTTCATAGCTGTTTATTCTCATGCCAAACGGAAAATTCATCATAATGTAATCAAACTTTTTCAACTTGTTTCCCTCTACAAATGCAGGCTCGGTAAGCGTATCTCCTTTGGCTAAATGAGCATCGGTCCGGTCGTGAAATAACAGACGCAGTTTTCCAAGCGCCCATGCTCGCTGGTTGATTTCCTGACCGTACAGCGCCACTTCGCAATGATGTCGCCGTGCATATTCGCTTGCTGCGCACAACGTGCCGGACAGCCCTGAAACACCATCATAAAACTCCCCTCCTTCCATATTTAAAAGGCGAATGCCCAGCTCATTAACACCAACCGGCGTGATCAGCTCTACACCTTCAACATCGGCCATATTGCCTGCGTACACAAACAACGATTCAATCCATTGTTTCCACTGCTCTTTCGTGAATGCAAAAGAATGAATCCGCGACAACAAATGATATAATGTATTGTTGCTTAATCGGCCAAACAAGTCGGAAAGCTCATATACTCCCTTTAGGAAAGGGACATGTGCTTCTATTTCATTTAAAACTGCCTTTACCTTCTCCGCCAAAAAAGCTCCTTCTTTTAAAATCGCCCCTAAAGAGAGTTCGTCTGGAAGACTGTAACGCTCCTTATCCAGTTCTAAAAATTTCACGCTTGCAATCGACGCAATCGTCTGCACAGAATCGATCACGCTTATATTCGCCTCGCTGCGCAACTGATCCATGAAATGAGATAATTCTCTTTCATACACCATTTAAAAGTCACCTCATTATTTTTTTTTAGTAATAAAATTACTTATTTTAAGTATTGACCAAAAAACTTTCTATCTTCATTATAATGCCAATAATAATAAAAAATCAACAATAAGTTAGTAATTGAGTTACTTTTTCTTTCCCTTGTCCAAAGAGTGGAAATTGCACCTTTTTAACATAGTGCGCGCCGTCCTATAGCCGCCGGACACAAAAAAAACAGCCGCCCACTCATGCAGGGCAAGCCGCCTACGCTCACGACGGAGATTTCTCATAAATCGTCTTCCCGTCGCGCTCGATTTCGCGCCGGATCGCTTCGTTCAGCGCGTCGAAAAAGAGCACATCACATGAGTAAATGCCGACAATCTCGTCAAGATCCTCTTTGATTTTCCACTTCTGTTTTCCGGTGTAGTCAATGCACAAGTCAATGTCCGAGTTGTAGCGGGCCGTGCCGCGCGCCCGCGAGCCGAACAAAACGACTTTTTGTATATTTTCTTCGCCCGCGAAATACGCCATCAACCGTCAAACACGGTCGGGCTCATTCCATACATCACGGTCGATCACTTCTCTTTTGATATGTTCGAGCAGCGCTTCGATTTCGTGGACATATTCCGATTATTCCGATGCAATTCGGTTTTTGATCCGCTCATTATCGTCTTCATTATACACATGAGCCGTGGCATTGCGGGAGTGCAATATATCGTTCCATACGTCAATATTCTTGATCCATCCTTCTTTCAACGCCTGGCGGTAACATGCCCGCGGGTTGTTCAATTCAAGACCGGACGCTTTGAAAATTCTCGATAGCAACTTCTAGATTTGGTCTTCCAAAATTTCGTATTTTTTCACAATCGAATCGCGGTATACTTCCCTCAAGAGTTCATCCTCTTCCGCCACTTGTTCCGACGCGGCAATGACATTCTTCAAATGAAGCAACAATCGAAACGCATGCTGGTACGATAATACAATCGATTCTCGCTCATCCATGCCATCGTTCTCCTTTGCCCATTGTCCTAAATGGATCTGCATCTATGCCTTCGAAAACGGCGCTCGCTTCGTCTTTATATAACGCTTCAGCTCTTCGTAAAAATTTTCACGCGTCCCCACCAAAACCACGACCACAACATGTCCGCTGTCATCTTGGTCGATCAAATAAGCAATCTCGTAATTGATGCCTCGATGATAAATGTCATAACCGTAAATTCCTGCCAAATCACCTGTTTTCGCTTCCCCTGCTTCGGCGGGATCGGTAAGAATCTGCCGCAAGGCTTCGATCAAACGCTGCTTCAGAGCTGCATCCTTTTTTGTCAATTTTTTAATGGCTTTTTCTGCTTTCGGAAGCAATTGCAGTTGATTATGATTCATCATCTTCGCCAAATAACTCCTCTAACGCATCCGCCGTATACGTTTTTGCCTTTGGTCTTTCCTCAGCAATCATGGCATCTAAAGCAGGAGCGATTTGCGATTTACGATATACAAATTCTTTGTATAGTTCTTCACCTGCATACCCTTCCCTGATCAAGTCTTTTAAAATCAGATCGGAAAAGTCAAAGTGGTCCTCATGAATCGGATGAATAATTAATTTATTATCCGCCAGCTCAATCAGCACTTCATTTCCAATCCCTAATTGCTCATAAAAATCTTTTGGGATTGTAATTTGTTTTTTCCTTGATACAGCAATGCGCTTCACACGTTTTTTCTTGTCATCTGGGAGTTTGTCCATCGATACCTTCTCCTTTGTCATGGCATCTGATGGTATCATAGTATTCCCCTCCTCCCCAAAACATAACCAAATTTCTTGGTTTCTTTACTAATGATCATAGCATAGAGCGAAAGCAAACACAATGATTGGCCCCTGCTTTTGTTCAATGTTTATGAGAAGGGTTTCCAACAATCACGCAAACACCCGAAGCCTTCTTTGGCTTCGGGTGTTTCGGTTCACACTTCCTCACAATATTCGTCAAACAGCGCCTGCAGCTTTTGCACGACGGCGACCGGTTCGTGCCCTTCGATGTCGTGGCGGTGGAGCATGGCGCACAGTTTTCCGTCTTTTAACAAGGCGAACGACGGCGAGGACGGCGGCTCGCCGACAAAGTATTCGCGTGCACGGGCCGTTGCTTCTTTGTCTTGGCCGGCAAAGACGGTCACCAAATGGTCCGGGCGCTTGTCGTAATGAACGGCGTGGGCCGCTGCGGGACGGGCGATGCCGCCGGCGCAGCCGCACACGGAGTTGATGAGGACAAGCGTGGTGCCCGGACGGCGGAATGCCGCATCGACGTCTTCCGGCGTGCGCAGCTCTTCAAATCCGGCTTCGACCGCTTCACGCCGCGCTTGTTCGACGATGTCGTGATAGAGCGGAAATTGAAATTGGAACATCTCAACACCTCCTTCGGTTTGCCTTTATCATATCACAGTTCACCGCCTCGCTTCCGTTCATACGCTTCGATCAGCTCGCGGACGGCGGCGGTGACCGGCTTGGCGCCGGAAATGACGCTGTTCTCGAGCATCGGGAGCGTTTCTTTCACGATCGGGTCGGCGAAAAAGCGCGTTTCGATATATTCTTTGATCATGGCATGCATCCAGTCTTTTTGCTGCTGGCGGCGGCGGTCGAAAAACACGCCCGATCGCTTCGTCGTCTCGACGAACGTTTGAATGACGCGCCACATATCGGCGATCCCTTCGCCCAACAGCGCTGAGCATGTGTATGCTTTCGTCTCCCAGCCGGGCGTGGCCGGGCGGAGGTAATGGAGAAACTGGTTGTATTCGTTTTGCGCCGTCCGCGCTTTTTCTTTGTTGTCGCCGTCCGCCTTGTTGATGACGATGGCGTCGACCAGCTCCATGATGCCGCGCTTCATGCCTTGCAGCTCGTCGCCGGCGCCGGTTAGCGCCAAAAGAAGGAAAAAGTCAACCATCCCGCGGACGACAAACTCGCTTTGCCCGACGCCGACCGTTTCGACGAGGATGATGTCATAGCCGGCTGCTTCGCACAGCATCATCGTCTCGCGCGTTTTCCGGTGCACGCCGCCAAGCGCCCCACCGGATGGAGATGGGCGGATGAAGGCGCGCGGATGGCGGGCGAGCGCCTCCATCCGCGTTTTGTCGCCGAGAATGCTGCCGCCGGTCAACGAGCTTGTCGGGTCGACGGCCAAGACGGCGACGCGGTGCCCTTGCTCGCACAAAAACGTGCCGAACGCTTCAATGAACGTGCTTTTTCCCGCTCCCGGCACGCCGGTGACGCCGATGCGAATCGAGCGGCCGACGTGGGGGAGCAGTTCATTGAGCACTTGCTGGGCAAGATCCATATGCCTAGACGCATTGCTTTCGACAAGTGTAATCGCCTGCGCCAAAATGGTGCGGTCGCCGGCGAGCACCCCTTGGACGTACTCTTCGACCGACCGCTCTTTCCGTCTCACGACCCGCTTTGGCGCCGGCGGACGCTCGGCTTGCACGTACGACGACAAGCCATTGCCGTCCGCCCATTCCGGGCGCCGCGGCTGCCCGTCCGAAGCTGCGCTCTGGCCGCTTTCCTGTTCCCGCCGTTTCTCTTCCCCGCTCATGGGTTCACTTCCTCATAGCCAAGCCGGGCGTAAATTTCATCCAACACTTTTTCCGCTGACTCCGGAATCACGGTGCCCGGCCCGAAGATGGCGGCAGCGCCGTGTTCATACAAAAACGCGTAGTCTTGCGGCGGGATGACGCCGCCGACAAAAACGAGAATGTCGCCGCGGCCGAGTTTTTCAAGCTCCGCCACAAGCTGCGGCACGAGCGTTTTATGTCCGCCGGCGAGCGAGCTGATGCCGACGGCGTGCACGTCGTTTTCAACTGCTTGGCGCGCCGTTTCTTCCGGCGTCTGGAAAAGCGGGCCGATGTCAACGTCAAACCCCAGATCGGCAAACGCTGTGGCGACGACTTTCGCCCCGCGGTCATGGCCATCCTGCCCCATTTTCGCAATCAAGATGCGCGGACGCCGCCCTTCCAGTTCGGCAAACTGCTCCACCCGCCGCTTCACCCGTTCGAGCTGGGTTTCGTTTTTGTATTCCGAGCTGTACACGCCGCTGATCGAGCGGATGGCGGCGCGATGGCGACTCGCCACTTTTTCGATCGCATACGAAATTTCCCCGAGCGTCGCCCGGACGCGCGCCGCTTGGACAGCGAGCTCAAGCAAGTTCCCTTCGCCCGTTTCCGCCGCTTTCGTGATGGCGGCAAGCGCCGCTTCGACCTGCTCGTTGTCGCGCATCGCCTTGAGCTCGTTCAGCCGCTCGATTTGCCGCTGGCGCACGGCGGTGTTGTCGACTTCCAAAATGTCGATCGGTTCTTCTTTGTCCGGGCGGTATTGGTTCACGCCGATGATCGTTTCCGCTCCTGAATCGATGCGCGCTTGGCGGCGGGCCGCCGCTTCTTCGATGCGCATTTTCGGGATGCCGGTTTCAATGGCTTTCGCCATCCCGCCCAAGCTTTCGATTTCTTCGATATGCGCCCACGCCCGCTTCATCAATTCGTTCGTCAACGCTTCGACGTAATACGAACCGGCCCACGGGTCGATCGTCCGGCAAATGCCCGTTTCTTCCTGCAAGTACAGTTGCGTATTGCGGGCGATGCGCGCCGAGAAATCCGTCGGCAAGGCAATCGCTTCATCCAAGGCGTTCGTATGGAGCGACTGCGTATGCCCCATCGCCGCCGCATGCGCCTCGATGAGCGTGCGCACGACGTTGTTGAACGGATCTTGCTCGGTCAAGCTCCAGCCCGACGTTTGCGAATGCGTTCTTAGAGCAAGCGATTTCGGGTTTTTCGGGTTGAACGTTTTCATCATTTTCGCCCACATGAGGCGCGCCGCCCGCAGTTTCGCCACTTCCATAAAGTAGTTCATGCCGATCGCCCAGAAAAACGACAGCCTTGGCGCGAACGAGTCGATGTCAATGCCCGCTTTCAAGCCGGTGCGCACGTACTCAAGCCCGTCGGCGAGCGTGTACGCCAGCTCCAGATCGGCCGGCGCCCCGGCTTCCTGCATATGGTAGCCGGAGATGCTGATGCTGTTGAACTTCGGCATGTATTTGGCCGTATAGGCGAAAATGTCGGCGATGATGCGCATCGACATCTCCGGCGGATAAATGTACGTGTTGCGCACCATATATTCTTTCAAAATATCGTTTTGAATCGTGCCGGACAGTTTGTCTTGCGTCACTCCCTGCTCTTCGGCCGTGACGATGTAAAACGCCATAATCGGGAGCACCGCTCCGTTCATCGTCATCGACACCGACATTTGGTCAAGCGGGATGCCGTCAAACAAAATTTTCATATCGAGCACCGAGTCGATGGCGACCCCTGCTTTGCCGACGTCGCCGACGACGCGCGGATGGTCGGAGTCATAGCCGCGGTGGGTGGCCAGGTCAAAGGCGACCGACAACCCTTTTTGCCCCATCGCCAAGTTGCGCCGATAAAAGGCATTGCTCTCCTCGGCGGTCGAAAAACCGGCGTATTGGCGGATCGTCCACGGCCGCACGACATACATCGTCGGATACGGCCCGCGCAAGTACGGCGGCAAGCCGGGCAGATAATCAAGAAAATCGAACCCATCGATGTCATTCTTTGTATACAACGGCTTCACCGCAATGTGCTCATTCGTCTCAACCAACAGCTCATCGATCGACGCTTGCACGCGCCGCTCGATGGCGTCTTTCCACTGTTTCTCCTCCACATCGGCCGCTATGGCGGAAAGCGTCATCTTTGTAAAATCAATGTACTTCGCCATCCAACGCCACCCCTCTTTCCGTGAGAAACGCCGCGATCACCTCGTACGCGTTCGAACCGAGATGAATCGATCCGTCCACGCCCGCGGCCGCGTACGTGTTCTCGAGCTCTTCCGGCGGTTTTCCGGCCACATACAGCTTCGCGTCCGGCTTCGCTTGCTTGAACGCCCGAGCCAACGCCGGAACAAACGCCGGATAATCGTCGTCGACGCCGCACACGATATAATGCGTCCCGCTCGTGCTTTGCACCCATTCGACCGCTTCCTCGACCGAGGCGAAGCCATCGCTTCGTTCAGCCGCCACCCCGCCGGCCGCAAACAGCCCGGCGATGAAATCGGCGCGCGCCTGATGGCGGACAAGCGGTCCGATATTGATCAAGTGAACGGAAAGCCGGCTTCCCGTGCGCTCCGCATGCTTCTCAGCCTCCTTGCGCAGCCGCTCAAACGGCTCGGCCAAGCGCCATGCGCGAATCGGCGCAATGCGGACGGACGTGTTTCCGTCAGCGAGAGCCGCCGCGATTTCCCGAGCGGTTGCTCGGCGACGAGCCGCATCAATCGCCGCTTCCATCCACTTCCCGAAGGCAAGCGCGCTGCGAATATCAGCCACCCGCTTTTCCTCCAGCGGCGGCAACTCGTTCACCGCGGCTTGCGTCGGCTTTTCGATCGGCGTTTCTTCTAAGTTCGCATACACGTTCGTGCCGACGATTTTTTCCTTCCGCATCTTGACCCGATCAAGCCGCTGCTTGGCGACCGCTTCCACTTCCGCCTGCACGAAGCCGGCTTCGAGCGCCTTCGCCATGCCGCCTTGTTCTTCGACGCGCTGGAACAGCTTCCACGCTTCTTCGGCAAGTCTAGCGGTCAACGTTTCCACATAATACGAACCGCCGGCCGGATCGATGACGTTCGCCATATGCGCCTCTTCAAGCAAAATGAGCTGCGTGTTGCGGGCGATGCGCCGCGAAAACTCATCAGGAAGACCGATCGCTTCGTCAAACGGCGACACGTGCACTCCATCGGCGCCGCCGACAACAGCCGCAAACGCTTCCGCCGCCGCCCGCAGCATGTTCACATATGGGTCGTACACCGTTTTCGTAAAGGGTGAGGTGCGCACATATAGCTCGATCCGCCTTGCCGATTCGCCGCCGTCAAACGCCTCCATCACTTGCGCAAACAAGCGCCGCGCCGCCCGCAGTTTTGCGATTTCCATAAAGAAATCCGCTCCAACCGCAAACGACGCTTGCATCCGCACCGCGATGTCGTCGACCGCCAAGCCTCGATCGAGCCCGGCGCGGATGTACTCGACCGCCGTCGCCAGCGCAAACGCCAGCTCCTGCACGGCGTTCGCCCCGCCGTTATGATACGGCTCTCCGCGCACGAACATCGTGCGGACGACAGGCATCTCGTCCTTCGCCCACTTTGTTGCTTCCACCATTTCATCATACAGCCGCTCAAGCGAACACGAAAGCGTCCCCTGTTCCGCCCACGCTCCGAGCGGATCCATGCCGATCGCGCCCCGTACGCTCGATAGCGGCACTCCCTGCTCCTTGAAATAAGCGACAAGCAGCGCCAAAAACGAAAGCGACCGCTCCCCGGCGTCCACCCGGAGCGAATAGCGATCGAGCGGCACGCCAGCAAACATCACCGCCACATCCTCAACCGACTCGACGGCAAACGGCAGCCGACCAAGGGCAAGATGGATTTCCGTCTGCCCCCGCTCCAAGTCGTGCTTGACCGCTTCGTTCCAATCGGACGGGCTCGCCGCCGAAATCTCCTGGCTCACCTTCCACGGCCCGCCCCGATACCCTTCCGGCCGCGCCCCGCGCACGTACTGCCCAAAGCCCGGGTACTGCTCAAGCGGGCCGAGCGCCTCTACATCGCGACGCGTATAGAGCGGTTTCACCGCAATGTTTTCATACGTCATCGTCACAAGCCGCTCGAGCGGCTTGCCTTTCAGCGATTTTTCCGCTTCCCGCTCCCACTCCTCCACCGTCGGAGCTGGAAACACCGCTTCCTTCATCTTTGCGACATCGCTCATTTCCCCATTCCCCTTTCGCGTCTTTCTCCCAAAAAAGAAACCGCTTTCGTTTTTCCGCGCCTTTTTCCACCTGAAGACGGGCAACACCCAATGGCGCCTCACGCCAAACAAATGAAGCCGTGCTTGGGTGGGAAAAAACGGGTTCTATGTTTATTGTAGTACATAGGCTGGTTTTGGGCAATGAACAAAGACTTCTTGGTTGCTGTCAAACGGGACATGGACTTCGCACAAAATCGCAAGGATTTTACATGTGTCAAGAATTCATTTGACATGGGAATGGAAAGCACTCCCCCATTTCACCAAGAAGATCGGAAATGTGAAGTGTAGACAATTTACAAATCATCCAAATCAAAGGATCTTCACCACAAAGTATACTTGACAAAGAAAGACGATCATGATGAGGAAAACCAACACAACATTTTTTTCTTTTTATACCGTACATCTCTTTAAGCAATATTGCTGAACCAAATCAAAACTAAAAAGGGTTTGGATGACAAAAAATATTGACAATTTCTTTTTTTTTGATATGTGTAATATATAGAATTTTTTGTATAAAAAGGAGGGGAAGATCATGAAACTGAACAAACTCACATCCGCTATTCTGGGAAGTGCAATTTTGCTGACAAGCGCTATTCCTCATGTCTTTGCCGCTGAACCAACGTACGCCAGTTTAAGTCCAGCTAATGAAACAAAAATCGGCACTTCTGCATACTTCACCAAACAGTTGTCGTGGGGCGGAGGGGCGACCAATACGTATTATGTGGAATATTGGAATGGGGTCACCACTTCTTTTTACGATCCAAAAGCCAATTATTATTCTACTTATAGCACTTCTTATTACAATAAAGGATCACTAAGTACAAAAACATGGTATACGTCTCTTTATGTCTCCAATGGCACAAGCGATGCAGCCTACGGAAGTGTCACTTTAAAAGACAGATAACACACTGAATCATCCATCAAGCACCCTAGTTTCAATAAAAAAACTAGGGTGCTCAATGATGAAAGGAGCGACATCATGATTTCATTAAAAAACATTAGCAAATCATTCCATATCCAGTCGGGCCGACTCGAAGTTTTAAAAAACATTCAGCTTGCCATTTCAAAAGGGGAGTGGGTTTCCATCGTTGGACCGTCCGGCAGCGGAAAATCAACCTTGTTGCATATTGCATCTGGTTTGCTCCATCCTGACTCGGGGGACGTGTGTTTCAACGATACAAACATTTATCAGTTGACAGAGCGTCAACGAAGCAATTGGAGGCGAAACCATATCGGATTTGTCTTTCAAGATTTCAAATTGCTTCCTTACTACTCTGTATTGGATAATGTGATCCTTCCCTTATATTACGATCACCCAAAACATGAATTGCGCAAAAAAGCCAAAAAACTGCTTCATATGATGGGAATTGACGAGTCTTTATTCTCTCGACTGCCAGAAAGCCTATCTGGGGGAGAAAAGCAGCGGGTGGCGATAGCCCGCGCATTAATCGCCAACCCGGATGTTCTTTTTTGCGATGAACCTACCGGCAATCTCGATCATGAGAATCGCAATCATATCGTTCAACTGTTTTGCCAATTACACATACAAGGAAAAACGATGGTTGTCGTCACGCATGATATGGAAGTAGCTGTTCATGCCAATCACATCTATCGTTTAGTGAATGGAATGCTTGCAAGGGCTGAGGTGAGAATATGATTTCCATCACATGGAAACGTCTCTATTCTCGAAAATGGATATCGATCACCACGCTCCTCGCCTTCATCAGTATTTATACTCTTATTCCTTTTGGATGGGACAAGTCGAAAACGGCCACAACGACCATTCAAAAATCGATTGAACAGTACGGCCGAGGCAGCTACGACCTGCTTGTACGCCCACCTTCTTCCCGCACAACGATTGAACGGGCGCTCCATATGGTCGAGGAAAACTATATTGGAGACAGCAAAGGAGGAATCTCCATTTCTGAATGGAAAAAAATCAAAGAAGATCCAGATGTAGAAATTGCCGCGCCTGTCGCATCTCTTGGTTATTTCCGTGGAAAAAAGGTTTCAATAGAATTTCCCGTACTTAACCGACCGACCCGCTTTACATATCAATTTTATACATCAGATGGCCGAAAAAAATATCCATTAAACAAAGAAAAATCCATTGTCTATTTTGAGCGGCCGCATCCGGGCATGATTCAGTATATAACCAATAACAGAGAGCAACAACTGTTTAGTTCATCCATGTCTGTTCTTATGCCAGAGAACTACTACCTTTTAGTTGCTATCGATCCAGATAGCGAGGGAAAATTAACCAGAATTGATTTTTCAGCTTTAAAGAAAAAGACAAATAACCCTATTCTCCAAGACATTTTAAAAAGCTATGGAAATCCGCCTGTTGTAAAAGTGTTGCAAAACCGCGACTTACATATCCCATTGTATTTGAAGCTCACTGTTGACCAATTGGATGTCAAGCTGCCAGACTATTTAACGATGCTCGGTCTCAGAGAAAGCCAATGGATGATGGAAGCGTCTCCCGAAAAAATCGATGCGGCCTTGTCGACATTGCAAAAGGCGCCAATTCAATCATCTCAAACAATGGAAATCAATTTATCCCATTTTCAAAAACCGTTTGATGGCTCTGCTTTAGCATTATCCGATCAATTTGTGCCGATGCTGTCGGAAAGATTTGTAGCCGATCATAATACGTCCGTCTACTATGTGGCTTCAAAACTTCAATATGAACACGTACAATCTGTACCGACAGTAAACATTGTGCATCATGGCGAACCGCCTTCTTATAAAAAAATAGAGAAAAAAGGCGTATCAATGCAGGAATCTCAAGACATACCTTTTCTTATTGAACAAGTTGGAACGTTTTCACAGAATACGTCCTCCCGAAACAGACTTGCTGCTAGCCCGTTAGGCATTTACGGGGAAATGAAAGCTATAGCTGAAGACGGAACCATTCTAACCCCCACCACCCATCCAGGAAGCTTTATTCCTTCACCAGCAAGCGGGGTCACCACTCTTGATGCAGCAGAACTGATTAAAGGCAAAAAACCAATTGATGCCATACGGATCAAGATTGCTGGAATCACCAATTATAACGAAGCAGCTCGGGAGAAAATCAAGAAAGTCGCCACCAAATTGCTAAAAATGGGATATGAGGTGGACGTGGTAGCCGGTTCCTCTTTTAAGGAAATGACGCTGCGGGTAGAGGGGATTGGGAATGTCAAAGAATCATGGACGACATTAGGCGTTGCGCAAACATTGACAGAAACATGGAATGGGTTCTATATCCTCACCACAATTTTACTCATTCTCTTCGCGGGGTTCTGGTTGGTTGTTCGATTTATATTTGAACAGAACACATTGGCAAGAGAAAATGAACTTCTTTCTATTATTGGATGGGAAAAGGAAAAGATTCGCTGGCGAAATATCCTTGAACAATATATGTTGACATCCATTGCTCTTATTGTGTCGCTTTTCTTTTTGTATCAATGGGACGCCACTCCTTCGATGTACGCCGTTGCTGTTCTGTTATGGATCTTTACGTTGGCTGCTGTTGCTCTTTTATGGATGAGACGAGAGAAAACACGAAAGAGAATACATGCATACAAACAGCTGGCCTCCATTTTCTACTATAAACAACTGATCATCCCGATGATGTTCGTGCTTTGCCTCGCTCTGACGTTATTAGCCATCCATATCGCCGCATTAGGAGATGCTTGGCAACGATCATCGACGACATCAATGGGAAACTACATTAATGATCGAACGAATTTCTTTCGACTGTTTGTTGCAATCGTTGTGTTTTACTTAAACACAATCTCATTGAGTGAAGGAGTAGCATCCTTGTTCAACGAACGAAAACAAGAATTCGTCATGTATAGAATGATTGGATGGACAAAAGGAAAGATAGTGAAATTTTTATTTATGGAAACGTTCGCATGGTCTGCTTGGGCAAGTTTGGCAGGAGCAGTGATAAGTGGAACAATCCTTTGTATGCTAAACGTCTCAATGAAGTGGATTTGCATCGGCATAGGAATCGCTGTCTTGATGGTAGCCATAACCTTGGGTTCCATGATTGGATCTCGCCTTGTTCAACTGTCGGAATAATCTTCTCGCCTTCCCTTTTCCCATTCTTGCAATCCTTTTGAATAAGGCAACCCCATAATCGAACAGTAGCTCCTTTCATCACCTTGTTGAAACGGAATGAAAGGAGCTTTTGTTCACCATCACCGTCAATGAGAGTTGTCATTTCCGAAAAAACGTTCCGCAAATCGATCCTCGAACCAAAACAGCCCCATCCCGGTTATACACTCATCCGAGTACCACATACTCTTTGTAGGTCATAGGGGCCTGTTCCTTTTCTGGTGAACCCATATCCTCCACCTGCCTCCTATTTATATTGATTATACACCATCCATTCCTGTGTCTTGAACGATGTTTACTCCTCTTCCCAAACGAGCGGCAGGCGAACCGATACAGTCGTCCCACGTCCAAGGTCGCTGTCGAACGAAATCGCGCCGTCATGAAGAGAGACGATTTGTTTGACGATGGCAAGCCCCAAGCCAGTGCCGCCTTCTTTGCGGGTGCGGGCGCGGTCGACGCGGAAAAAGCGCTGGCCGAGAAACGGGAGCTGGTCTTTTGGAATGCCTTTGCCCGTGTCTTGGACGACAAGCTCGCCTTCCGTTTCCGACAAGCGGGAAAGCCGCACCGTCACCACACCGCCTTCTGGGGTGTAGCGGATGGCGTTGTCAAGCAAGTTGCGCACGACTTGTTCGAGCCGGTCGGCGTCGCCGTTGACGATGATGTCATAGTCCAACTCGCACGCCAGCTCGATCCGCTTTTGCGCGGCGATCGGTTCATACGTGGCGATGACATCTTCGATCACTTGGGCGAACGCCAACGGCGCGCGCTCGAGCGGCACGCTTTGCCCTTCAAGGCGCGCCAAATCCAAAAGATCGCGCACCAGCCGCTCCATCCGCTCCGTTTCGCGGTGGATGAGGCGAAGATGCGCCTTTTCCTCTTCTTCCGTTTTCGCAAGGCCTGCAAGGAGCGCTTCGCTGTATCCTTTCATATAGCTGAGCGGCGTGCGCAATTCATGCGAGACGTTCGCTAAAAACGCGCGCTTCCGCTCGTCTTCTTTGGCAATGGCGTCCGCCATTTGGTTGAACGCCTTCGCCAGGCGGCCGATTTCATCATCGCTCCGCACGGGAATGTCCGCCTCATAACGCCCTTCCGCCATGCGTTCTGCCGCTTGTTCCATCGCTTGGAGCGGCTCGGTCATCTGCCGCACCATCCGCCGCCCGGCCACCAACAGCGCGCCTGCGAACACGGCGGCGAACGGCCAAAACACAGCGGCTGCCCGCTTCGTTGCCGCCTGAACGTCGGCTAACGGCAAATACAAGTAAATCGCTCCTTCAAGCCGTCTGCCGTCCAAAAGCGGAACGACGACCGCCATCACGCGGCGGCCGAACCGCTTTTCGTATCCCGTTTTGACGACAGGCTTTCCATTTAACAGCGTTTCTCGGTCGCGGCCGCTGACCAACGCGTCATAGTGGACCGGAAACGGAAAGCAGGCGCTCAGTTCGCGCGGGTTGTCGATCAACAAGATCGTGGCCGTCGATTTTTCATCATACCATTCGATTTGACGGCGATACGCCTCCGTCACCGCCCCGCCGCGATAATCGCGGGCGAGGCTCGTCCCTTCCGCGATCAATGTTCGCTCGACTTCTTTCATGTACACCGTTCTGTAAAAATAATTCAGAAGGCCAAAGGAAAACGCCAGCGTCACCACGACCGCGGCGCCGATCGAAAGCCATATTTTCTGTCCTAACCGAAGCCGCCTCATGTTCATCCCTCAAACTTGTAGCCGATGCCCCAGACGGTTTGGATGTGGCGGGCAGCGTCTTTCAGCTTCATACGCAGCGTTTTGATATGCGTATCGACCGTGCGAGCGTTTCCCGTATAGTCGTACCCCCATACTTTGACGAGCAAGTCGTCGCGGCTGAACACCTGGCCGCGGTGTTTTGCCAAAAACAGCAACAGCTCAAACTCTTTCAGCGTCAGCTTCACCGCCTGGCCGCCAACAGTCACGGTTCGGCCTTTTTCGTCGATGGCCAGGTTGCCAAATCGGAGATGCCCCTCATGTTCAAAACCGCGACCGGTCCGACGCAGCACCGCCTCGAGGCGGGCGACGAGCTCCCCCGGGCTGAACGGCTTGACAATGTAATCGTCGCCGCCCAGCTTCAATCCTTTCACTTTATCCCATTCTTCGCCAAGCGCGGTCAAAAACAACACCGGCACGTCCGACTGCTCGCGGATGCGGGCGCAGACGGCGAATCCGTCCTGTTTTGGCATCATGACGTCCAACAGCACAACATCGACCGGATGTTGCGAAAGCAGCACCAGCGCTTCTTCCCCGTCCCCTGCTTCGAGGCAGCGAAAACCGGCGTTTTCCAAATACATGCCAACGAGCAGACGCATGTCTTCCTCATCATCCACAATTAAAACAACGCACTCCTTCATGTTCGTCCCTCCCGAATGAATAGCTGCAGCGGGCCGTCTCCCGTCTTCCAGCGGGCGAGCGGGCGCAGCGTCGCCTCATCGACCACGATGATTTCATCGCTGTCATAGCTCGCGATATACAACTGGCCGAACGCCGCTTCCATCGCAAATGGATTGGCGCCGACAGAGATGGAGCCGAGCCGCTTCCCGCTTGGCGAAAACCGATGGATCGTGTTCGAACCATGGCTTAGCACAAACACGCCGCGGCTCGTTTCGACAAAATCGACCGGCATGACCGGCGCAGCAACCGTCCGCAACAAGCGGCCGTCTCGAAGTGAATAGACATGGATATTGGTCTCCACCTTGCTTCCGCTTCCATGTCCGCCGATCCACAACTCCCCTTGCTGCTCGCGCATCAATCCGCCTAGCGCCATCTTCGGCACCGAAAATGAGCGAATGACACGAAGGCGGCTCGTATCAATGACAAAGGCGCGGCCGTCTTGGAAGTCGAGGGCATACATCTCCGTTCCTTGGCGATTGACAAGCAGCGTCATCGGGGAGTGTCCGACCGAAAGGCGGGCGATCTCTTTCCCGACCCGGCTCACAACGCGCACCGCGTGATGTTCGCTGTCGCCCAAAAACCACGTCCGGCCATCCGGGGACGGGGCCGCGCTGACGATGCCGCTTCCCGTTTTCCACTCTGAAAGCGGCTTTCCCGTCGCCAAATCATACCGATATACGCCGTCAAGCTCCCGTCCGTACAAAAGAAGCGTCCGGCCGTCTGGGCTCAACGCCCCTCCTTGAAACGGTTCATTGATGTTCCAACGGGCGATTTTGCGGCCGTTTTCTGCATTCAAAAAGGTGACCGTTTCCGCTTTGACATCGAGGCTGATGACGACAGAAAGCGAAGCGGCCACCGGGGGAAACGACGGATGGACGCAGCCGCTTAGCAGAAAGAACCAGCACAACAGCACCGACACGCTCGCTCGTTTCATCTCGTTTTTCTCCTTCGCACGTTCGTTTCTGCCCACATTATACTTCATATTTGTGAAAGAAGTTTGAAATCCCGCCACGCAAAAAACCCCACCGCCAACCGATGGCGATGGGGGAATCGTTAATAAATCGGCGTGTTGTCTTTGTTCATGTTTTCCAAAATCGCTTTGACGCGGGCGAGGAAGCGGCCGCAAATGAGGCCGTCCAAGACGCGATGGTCAAGCGACAAGCATAAGTTGACCATGTCGCGGATGGCGATCATGCCGTTTTTGACGACGGGTCGTTTGACGATCGTTTCCACTTGCAAAATGGCCGCTTGCGGGTAGTTGATAATGCCCATCGACTGCACCGAGCCGAACGCGCCGGTGTTGTTGACGGTGAACGTGCCGCCTTGCATGTCTTCCGGGCGCAGTTTGCCGGCGCGCGTTTTCGCCGCCAGTTCAGCGATTTCGCGGGCGATGCCTTTGATCGTTTTTTCATCGGCGTGCTTGATGACGGGCACGAACAAGGCGTCATCGGTCGCGACGGCGATCGAGATGTTGATGTCTTTGCGTTGAATGATCTTATCGCCCGCCCACGTCGAGTTCAGCTGCGGAAATTCTTTCAGCGCTTGGGCGACCGCCTTGACGAAGAAGGCGAAATACGTCAAATTGAACCCTTCACGCCGCTTGAACTCGTCTTTGATCGCATCGCGGTAGGCGACCAGGTCGGTCACGTCGACTTCGACCATCGTCCACGCGTGCGGCGCTTCGTGTTTGCTGCGGAGCATGTTCGCGGCGATCGCTCTGCGCACCGGGGTGACCGGAATTTCGATGTCGCCCGCTCCGGCTTCGACGTTCGGGGCCGCTAGTTTGACCGGCGCTGCTTGCGGCGCGGTTGGCGCGGCAGCGGCAGACGGTTGAGCCGCCGCGGCGGCCGGGGCCGGCTGCTCCGTTCTCGGTTCCGCTTTTGGCGCCGCTTGTTCCGCCGCCGGTGCCGCTCCCGCTTTCGGAATTTGCCCGGACTCAATGAGTTTGAGCAAATCTTTGCGCGTCACCCGCCCGCCAAGACCGGTGCCTTGGACTTGTTCCAAGTCAATGCCGTGCTCTTGGGCGAGGCGGAGCACGGCCGGCGAATAGCGGCCGTTGTTTGCCCGAGCGGCCTTTTTCGGAGCGGCTGGTTCCGCGCTGTCTTCTGCTTTCGGCGCTTCATCCGCCGGCTTCGCTTCCGGAGCCGGTGCAGCGCCTTCGACTTCGATCGTGCAAATCGGCGCGCCGACCGGGAGCGTCTCCCCTTCTTTGGCGATCAGCTCGCGAATGACGCCGGCAAATGACGACGGAATTTCCGCGCTCACTTTATCGGTGATGACTTCGGCAACTGGGTCGTATTTGTTCACTTTGTCGCCCGGGGAGACGAGCCATTTGCTGATCGTGCCTTCCGTGACGCTTTCCCCGAGCTGAGGCATCGTCAATTGTTCGATGGCCACATCGATACCCTCCTATCTTCGCTGCAATGTCTTCGCCGCGGCGCCCCGGCCGCCTGCGGTTCGCCTCAAAACTTGAGAAGCTCCGCAACGGACCGGGGTTTCTCCCTCCTCCACTGCTCCTAGACGGGAGGCGGCATGGATCCTTCCATTAAAACGCCGCGAGTTCACGCATCGCTTTTTCGACTTTTTCCGGGTTGACCATAAAGAACTTTTCCATCGTCGGCGCATACGGCATGGCCGGGACGTCTGGACCGGCGAGGCGCATAATCGGCGCGTCGAGATCAAACAAACAATGCTCCGCGATAATGGCGGCGGCTTCGCTCATGACGCTGCCTTCTTTATTGTCTTCCGTAATGAGCAGCACTTTTCCTGTTTTGCTCGCCGCTTCAATGATTGCTTCTTTGTCGAGCGGGTAGACGGTGCGCAAATCCAACAGGTGAACGGAAATGCCGTCTTGCGCGACGCGCTCGGCCGCCTGCAAGGCAAAATGGACGCACAGCCCGTACGTGATGACGGTGATGTCATCGCCTTCACGCTTGACATCCGCCTTGCCGATCGGAAGCACATAGTCGTCCTCCGGCACTTCCCCTTTAATGAGGCGGTAGGCGCGTTTATGCTCGAAAAAGAGCACCGGGTCTTCGTCGCGAATCGCCGCTTTCAATAATCCCTTTACATCATACGGCGTCGACGGCATGACGATTTTCAGCCCCGGCTGGTTGGCGAAAATCGCTTCCACCGATTGAGAGTGGTACAGAGCACCGTGAACGCCGCCGCCGTACGGGGCGCGGATGACGATCGGGCAGTTCCAGTCGTTGTTCGAGCGGTAGCGGATGCGCGCCGCTTCCGAAATGATTTGGTTGACCGCTGGCATGATAAAATCGGCAAACTGAATTTCGGCAATCGGGCGCAGGCCGTACATCGCCGCGCCGATGCCGACGCCGACGATCGCCGATTCAGCAAGCGGCGTGTCGATGACGCGCTCTTCGCCGAACTGCTCGTACAATCCTTGCGTCGCTTTGAACACCCCGCCTTTTCGGCCGACGTCTTCTCCTAACACAAACACGCGTGGGTCTCGTTCCATCTCTTCGCGAATCGCCATCGTAACCGCATCAATATAGGAAATAACAGGCATCGTCAAGTCCCCCTCCCTTACTCCTCGGCATACACGTAGCGAAGCGCGTGCTCCGGCTCGGCGTACGGCGCCTTTTCGGCGTAGTCGGTCGCTTCGTTCACTTCCTTCATGACGCGCGCTTGAATTTCTTCATCCCGTTCATCGGTCAAAACGCCCGTTTCTTTCAAATAGTTGGCAAATGTGACGATCGGGTCTTTGGCGCGCGCCTCAGCGAGCTCTTCTTCCGTCCGGTAGACGCGATGGTCGTCGTCCGACGAGTGCGACGTCAGCCGGTATGTCACCGCCTCGATGAGCGTCGGCCCTTCGCCGCGGCGGGCGCGGTCGGCTGCTTCTTTGACGACGCGGTACACTTCAAGCGGATCGGTGCCGTCGACCGTATAGCCCGGCATGCCGTAGCCGACGGCGCGGTCCGACACCTTTTCGCACGCGAGTTGTTTCGAAATCGGCACGGAAATGGCGTACTTGTTGTTTTCGCACATAAAAATCACCGGAAGCTTGTGAACGCCAGCGAAGTTGGCCCCTTCATGGAAGTCGCCTTGGTTCGACGATCCTTCGCCAAAGGTGACGAAAGCGACGAAATCTTTCTTTTCCATTTTCGCCGCCAACGCAAAGCCGACCGCATGCGGCACTTGCGTCGTCACCGGCGAGGAGCCGGTGACGATCCGGTTTTTCTTTTGCCCGAAATGCCCGGGCATTTGCCGGCCGCCGGAGTTTGGGTCTTCCGCCTTGGCGAACGCCGCTAACATCAATTCTCTTGGCGTCATGCCGAACGTCAACACAACCCCCATATCCCGGTAGTACGGCAGTACATAGTCCTTCGTCCGATCAAGGGCGAACGCCGCGCCGACTTGCGCCGCTTCCTGCCCTTGGCACGAGATGACGAACGGAATTTTCCCGGCGCGGTTTAACAGCCACATCCGCTCATCGAGCTTGCGGGCGAGAAGCATTGTTTCATACATTTCCAACACGGTGTCATCGCTTAATCCGAGCGCCTGATGACGGTTTTGCGCCATCGCAACAACCTCCCTTATTCCTTGTCAATGAATGATCATGCACCGAACGGATGCCGCTAGAACTTAAAAATGAATCGCTTTGCCATCGACCGCCAGCGCTGCTTCCGCCATGGCCTCTGACAGCGTCGGGTGCGGATGGATCGCATGCGCCACTTCCCACGGGGCCGCATCGAGCACGCGGGCGAGACCGGCTTCGGAAATCAAATCGGTCACGTGCGGCCCGACCATATGGACGCCAAGCAGATCGTCCGTGTTCCGGTCGGCGATGAGTTTCACAAACCCTTCCGCCTCACCGAACACAAGCGCCTTGCCAATGGCTTTAAACGGAAATTTGCCGACCTTGACATCATAGCCTTTCGCTTTCGCCTCTTGTTCGGTTAAGCCAACTGCCGCCGCTTCCGGACGGGTGTAAATGCAGCGGGGCACCATCGTATAGTCAATCGGCGCTGGGTTGCGCCCGGCCAAATGCTCAATGGCGACAATCCCTTCATGGGCCGCAACATGGGCAAGCTGCAGGCCGCCGATGACATCACCGATTGCGTAAATGTGCGATTCTTTCGTTTGGCCGAACTCGTTTGTTTGAATATATCCCTTCTCCACAACAATTTCGGTGTTTTCGAGACCAATTCCTTCAATGTTGGCTTGCCGTCCGACGGAAACGAGCATCTTGTCAGCCGCAAACGTTTTTCGCTCGCCTTGATGCTCCGCTTGGATCGTGACGCCGTTTCCTTTCTCGAGCGTTTCCGCGAGCACCCGCGCTCCTGTGACGATGTTGACACCGCGGCGGCGGAGCAGTTTTTCCATTTCTTTTGAGACATCTTCATCTTCTGTCGGCAAAATGCGATCGGCATACTCAAGCACGGTGACCTCCACGCCGAAATCGTTGAGCATCGACGCCCATTCCATGCCGATCACACCGCCGCCGACAATCAAGATGGACGAGGGAAGCGTCTCCATTTGCAGCGCTTCATCGGACGTCATCACGAATTCGCCGTCCGGCTCGAGCCCCGGCAGCGTGCGCGGGCGCGAACCGGTGGCGATGACGACGAATTTCGGGACGAGCATTTCGTTTTCGCTGCCGTCGTTCATTTCGACCGACACCGTCCCCGGCAGCGGGGAAAAGATCGACGGGCCGAGCAGGCGGCCGATGCCGGCGTACACATCAATTTTCCCTTTTTTCATCAAATGCTGCACACCTTTATGGAGCTGGTCGACAATCGCCGCTTTGCGCGCCTGCACTTTGGCAAAATCAAGGCGCACGCCGTCGGCGATGACGCCAAACGCCTCGCCGTTTTTCGTTTGCGCGTACACTTCAGCACTGCGAAGCAGCGCTTTGGACGGAATGCAGCCGGCGTGCAGGCACGTGCCGCCGAGCTTTCCTTTTTCCACAACGGCCGTTTTCAACCCGAGCTGCGAGGCGCGAATGGCGGCCACATAGCCACCCGTTCCTCCGCCAAGAATGACGACATCGTATTCCTTTGCCATCTTGCCTTCTCCTTTCTGTCCGTTGCCGCATCAGCGCCGGGCTGGAACCGGCGAAACGGCCTCGCCTGGATACACTTTTTCCTCTTCTTCGCCGCGCAGGACGCGAAGCGCGCCTTCGGCGAGCGCCTGCAGTTCGTTTTCGCCCGGATGGACGATCACATCGGCGATCCATTGCACGCGGCGAGTGATCTGTTCGACGAACGATTTGCCATACGCCAGTCCGCCGGTCAAAATGATGGCGTCAACTTTGCCCGCCAATACAGCGCTTGCCGCACCGATTTCTTTCGCCACTTGGTACGCCATCGCCTCATACACGAGCTTGGCCTTTTCATCGCCGGCTTCGATCATGTTCTCGACTTTCACCGCATCGTTCGTGCCAAGGTACCCGACAAGTCCGCCTTGGCCGACAAGCATGCGCATCACTTCCTCGCGATAGTAGTCGCCCGAGAAGCATAGCGCTACCAAATCGCCGGCCGGCACCGTCCCGGCGCGCTCCGGACTGAACGGGCCTTCGCCGTCAAGCCCGTTGTTCACGTCAACCACCCGCCCTTGCTTATGGGCGCCGACCGTGATGCCGCCGCCCATATGGGCGACGATCAAGTTCAGTTCGTCATACCGTTTGCCGAGCTGCCTGGCGACGCGGCGCGCGACCGCTTTTTGGTTTAAGGCGTGGAAAATGCTGCGCCGCTCAATGAGCGGGAACCCGCTGATCCGGGCGATTGGATCGAGTTCGTCGACGACGACTGGGTCGACGATAAACGCCGGGATGTTTAAGGCTGAGGCGATCTCATGAGCCAAAATGCCGCCGAGATTGGAGGCGTGCTGTCCCGAATAACCGCGGCGCAAATCTTCAAGCATCGCCTCATTGACGCGGTACGTCCCGCCTTCGATCGGACGGAGAAGCCCGCCGCGGCCGCAGACGGCGCTCAACTTCGATAAATTGATCCCTTCTTCATCCAGCGCTTGCAAAATCGTTTGTTTGCGGAACTCATACTGATCCGCAATCGTTTTATATTGCCGAAGCACGTCCGCCTCGTGACGGATCGTTTTTTCGAGCAATGGCCGTTCATTTTCAAACACGCCGATCTTCGTTGAAGTCGAGCCTGGATTGATCGTTAAAATGCGAAACTTCTGCTCTTCCATCGTTGCTGTCCCTCCATCATCCGCCGGCGGGGCGGAAGGCCGCCCCGCGCCGCTATTAGCGGGCGCGGCGGCGGCTTAAAATATGATGGCCATTTTGCAAAAATTGGCTGCGCGCTTTGCGCATCGTTTCAATCCGCTCTTCCGCCATTCGGTCGGCGGCCACATACGTCGGAATGTTGTCGCGCTTGGCGATGGCAAACACTTTTTCGATGTTGTCATAAATCTGCTCGATCTTTTTCATCGCCCGTTCGCGGTTGTAGCCGTACAGCTCATCAGCGACGTTGATGACGCCGCCGGCGTTGATCACATAATCCGGTGCATAGACGATGCCCATTTCATGGATCATGTCGCCATGGCGCGGCTCTTTCAGCTGGTTGTTCGCCGATCCGGCGATTACTTTCGCTTTCAGCTGCGGAATCGTGTGGTCGTTGATGATGCCGCCGAGCGCGCATGGAGCAAAAATATCGCACTCCACGCCGTAAATGTCGTTCGGGTCAACCGCTTTCGCTCCAAATTCCTCGACCGCGCGCGCCACCGCTTCCTTGTTGATGTCGGTAACGATGAGTTTCGCTCCTTCTTCGTGCAAATGGCGGCATAAATGGTAGGCGACATTGCCGACTCCTTGGACGGCGACAACTTTTCCTTCAAGCGAATCGCTGCCAAATGCTTCCTTCGCCGCCGCTTTCATCCCACGATATACGCCGTAAGCCGTGGCCGGCGACGGGTTGCCGGATGAACCGAATTCCGGCGAAATGCCAGTCACATAGTCCGTTTCTTGGTAGATGATGTCCATATCGGCAACGGTCGTGCCGACGTCTTCCGCCGTAATGTAGCGGCCGTTCAGCCCTTGAATGAAGCGGCCGAACGCGCGGAACATCGCTTCATTTTTATCTTTGCGTGGATCGCCGATGATCACTGTTTTGCCGCCGCCCAAATTGAGGCCGGCAGCCGCGTTTTTGTACGTCATGCCGCGAGCGAGGCGCAAGGCGTCTTCAAGCGCCTCTTCTTCCGAATTGTACATCCACATGCGCGTCCCGCCGAGCGCCGGGCCGAGCGTCGTGTCATGGATAGCGATGATCGCCTTCAATCCGGATTCTTTGTCTTGGCAAAACAATACTTGTTCATAATCGTACATCTCCATATATTTAAACAGTTCCATCGAAAGAGGCCTCCTTTTGTTTATTTCGTTGCTGAACAGATGGCGAGCGCCAACGAATACAGTTTGCTTTCCGCTGAGTCGGCGCGCGACGTCAACACGATCGGCGCTTTCGCCCCGGCGATGACGGCGCCGACTTTGGCTTTTGCAAGGTAGACGAGCGACTTGTACAGCATGTTGCCGGATTCAATGTCCGGCACAAGCAAAATATCAGCCTGTCCAGCCACTTCGCTTTCAATCCGCTTATGCTTCGCCGCCGTCATGGACACCGCATTGTCTAACGCAAGCGGTCCGTCAAGCAGGCAATGTTCGATTTGACCCCGCTTTTGCATCATCGCGAGCGCTGCTGCATCGACGGTCGCCGGCATAGCCGGATTGACCGTCTCCACCGCCGCCAGCGCTGCGACTTTCGGGCGCTCGATGCCGATGGAACGCGCGATGCTGACGGCATTGTTGACAATTTGCACCTTTTGCTCGAGATCGGGGGCGATGTTCATGGCCGCGTCGGTCACGATGACCAGCCGCTCGAACTCCGGCACGTCAAACACCGCGACATGGGACAACACTTTTCCCGTGCGCAGCCCGTATTCTTTGTTCAAAACGGCTTTCAGCAAGGTCGCCGTCGGTACGTGCCCTTTCATCAAGGCATCTGCTTCATTCAAATGAACGGCGCGCACCGCCAGTTCAGCCGCTTGGGCAACCGAATTGGCGTGAACGATGTCGACATCGTCAAAACGCGCCCCTCCTTTTTCTTTCAGCAACCGTCCAATTCGCTCCCGGTCTCCGTACAGCACAAACCGGCCGAGGCGATGCTCGAGCGCCATCGCCACCGCTTCGACCACTTCTTCATCTTCCGCCGCCGCCACGGCCACCGTCCGACCTTGACATTGACTTGCTTCCTCGATCAATGTTTCCAACTTCATCGTCTGCACCAACCTTTTCTGCAAATCGTGCGGCACGGTCTTTTTATGCAAAAACCGTGCCAACTAAAAACAACTGAAAGCGCTTTAAAATAAACTGTTTTCGTAAACAGGTATGTGCAATATTTTTCGTTATACGCAAATTATTGCACGCTATTTTTGTCAAGTCCGTATTTCTCGAGTTTGTAATATAAGTTGCGCACCGAAATGCCAAGCGCCCGGGCCGCCGCTGTTTTATTGCCGCGATGGCGGCGAAGCGCCTGCTCAATCAAGCTCGCTTCGTATCGGCTCACCATTTCCTCAAGCGGCCGAATCTCCTCCTCCGTGTCCACTCGATGAGCCGGCACTGACGAAGGGGAAGCGAGCGGCGGCAAGTGCGCGGCATCGATCATCACTTCATGAAACTTCATGAAAATCATCGCCCGCCCGAGCACGTTTTCGAGCTCGCGGACATTTCCCGGCCAATCATAGGCAAGAAGCTTCGCCATCGCTTCGTCCGTGACACCTTCGACGTTGCGCCCATAATCTTGGTTCAGTTTCTGGATCAAATGCCGGCAAAGGGCTGGAATGTCTTCCTTGCGGGCGCGCAGCGGCGGAATATAAATTGGCATCCGATTGAGCCGATAGTATAAGTCTTCGCGAAAGGCGCCTTCGGCAATCGCTTTTTCAAGGTTGACGTTCGTCGCGGCGATGACGCGGACGTTGATCGGGATTGGCTTCGTCCCGCCGACGCGAACGATTTCCCGCTCCTGCAAAACGCGGAGCAGCTTCGCCTGCGTGCTGGCCGACAGCTCGCCGATTTCGTCAAGAAAAATGCTGCCGTTGTTTGCTTCCTCAAACAACCCTCTCTTGCCGCCGCGCCGCGCACCAGAAAACGCTCCTTCCTCATAGCCAAACAGTTCGCTTTCTAATAATGTTTCCGGAATGGCCGCGCAATTCACGCGGATAAACTTGTTATACTTTCGATCGCTCGCGTTGTGAATGGCGTGGGCGAACAGCTCCTTGCCTGTCCCTGATTCCCCCCGTAGCAAAATCGTCGCCGGTGTTTTCGCCGCCAGCTTCGCCTGCTCGATCGCCACCTTCATCTCCTCTGACTCACCGACAATATCCGCAAACGAATATTTCGCCTCGAGCGTGCGAATGATTTGCCGCGCCCGGTTGAGCTCAGCCGTCAGCCGCTGAATTTCTGACACATCATGAATGACGCCGACGCTTCCTTTGAGCACCCCGTCGACGATGATCGGGGCGACATTGACGATGACATCGCGGTTTTTCGGGCCGACTTTCATGCGCGCCCCGCGCACCGGGCGGCGCGTTTTTAATACTTGCATATGCATGCTTTCCCCTTCGGCGATGTCGGCGGTCGCCGGTTTGCCGATGACATCTTCCTCCGTCAGACCGGTGAGCCTTGTATACGCTGGGTTGATCAAAATGCCGTTCCCATTCTCATCGACGACGGAAATCGCCTCTTCCGACGAATAGATGATCGCTTCAAGCATCATGCGGACTTCTTTTAAGTCCGTAATTTCTTCCGCCAAAGCGACAAGCTCGGTGATGTCCTTGAATACCGCGAGCGCCCCAAACAGTTTGCCATTGTCATCGATGATCGGGATGCGGGTGGTGATCAATTTTTTTCCATTGGCCAGTTCCACTTCCTGATGAAATTCGGTCTGCCTCGTTTTCAGCACGCGCGGCAAGCCGCTTGACGGCAAGACGGATAAAATATGGCGGCCGATCACCTCGTCCTTGTCCACTTCGAGAAGCTGGGCGGCGCTTTCATTCATATCGGTAATGTAAGCATACTCATCTACAACAATCATGCCATCGTGGGACGAATGGAAGATGAGAGCCCGTCGAGCCGCCTCGCTTTTCAATTTGGCGATGAGCGCTTCTTTTTCTTCAACGAGTTCGGCCATCATCTGCGCCACTGCACTCGGGACAATATTGACCCCATCTGGCGCCAATCGGCGAATTTCCTCAAGGACATCCGCCTTGCCCGTCGTTTCAATAATCAAATCAAGCGGTTTGGCCATCCATGGACGCCAGTCGTCAGCAACGGCAATGCCCCATTTTTTCGCCAGCTGCAATCCCGGAGCGTGTTCATCTACATCCACGACTGCCACGACTTCAAACCCTGATGCCCCATGGAGCAGCTTCAAAAGCGACATTCCGCGCGAGTCAGCTCCAATGATCATCACTTTTTTCATGTCCATCCACCACACTTTATAGTATGCCAATTTTTGCAGACACTTTTATCATACTTGATTTGCTCTTTCCTTGACAAACGCCCCATAACCGCTATGATAGTCGATAAGGCCACTCTTTTCGGAAAGGAACGCGATCGCGATGGGGCGAATGATTGCGCTGTTGATTTTAGTCATCCCGGGGCTTTCGGCGGCGCTTGGCATCAAATGGATGCGCGATGCGTTGTTTGGCATCATGCAGCCGCCGTTCGCCGTCTTATGGCTGCAATTTCTTGCTGGGCTCGTGCTGTTTGCGGCCGGATTGGCGTTTCTCGGCGGGTTTTTGCTGCACCGCGACCGAAAGCGCAACAAAGTGCAGGCGCGTTTTCAACGAAAACGAAAAACGCCTTGACTCGGAATGTTGATGCCTAGTACACTGGGAAACCATTCATTTCAAGACAAACCAAAAATGCCTTAACGGTTTTCGTTAAGGCGTTTTCTCTTTCCATTGCTTCGCTTGGCGCGGGTAGTCGGTGAAGACGGCGTCAACGCCATAAGCAAACATCGTTTTCATCACATTTCGCTTATTTACCGTAAACGGGCGGACCGCCACCCCGCGCCGCCGCGCTTCGGCGGCAAATTCCGCTGTCACCGTCCGATAGTGCGGATGCACCCCGTCGGCGTTCATGGCGCGCACATACGTCCATGGGTCATACAGCGGCTCGATGTACAAAAGCGCCGTCTCGATTTCCGGTGCAAGCGTTCGGCAAAGGCGCATGCTATTATGGTTGAATGACGACAAAATCGTTCGCTTCTCAAGCCCATAGCGGCGCACGAGGGAGATCGTTTTTTGCTCAAGCGTTTCGTAGGCAATGAGGCTATTTTTCAGCTCGATGTTGGCCGCCATCCGTGTTGATGACAGCCAAGCAAGCACTTCCTCAAGATGCGGAATCGGACAATGGCCGTGCTTGCCGCTCCATTTCGCCGCTGCGTTCAATCGGCGCAGTTCGCGGTACGCGATGTCTTTCACCCAGCCGCTTCCGTCCGTCGTCCGGTCGACCGTTTCGTCATGAATGACGACCACTTCGCCGTCTTTTGTGAGCTGCACATCCAATTCAATGCCGTCCGCTCCCGCTTTTTCCGCCTCGATAAACGCCGCCATCGTATTTTCCGGGTGCGTCCCCGCCGCCCCGCGGTGGGCAAAAATCAATGTCATTCTGCCTTCTTCCTTTCGCCTTTATTCGCCGTTCAGCCAACGAGCTGGCCGAAACCGACGGTCGTTCGCTATACTAAAAGTAATACTATGAACAAACGAGGTGAGATGATGCAGCCGTTGAACATTTCGCTGGAAACAGCGCAAAAGCTGGCCAAAGCGCTCGGCGTGCCGATCGAGCAGATCATGCATATGCCGCCGCACATTTTGGTGAACAAGCTGCTGGAATTGGAGAAAAAAGAAAACGACCCGTCTTAACCGTCTGGCCCTTGGCGGTAAAGCCGCCTCTGTACACCACACCGGCGCAAGCCACGTTCTCCTTTTTTTCGTTCCAGCAAGCCGCCAAACGGCAAAAAAGACGCCCCCGATTGCGGAGCGTCTTGCCGCTTTGGCTATCATTCGTTTTCCGTTACGATGCCTTATGCTCAAGCCGGAGCTTATCGGCCACCATGGCGATGAATTCCGAGTTTGTCGGCTTTGCTTTCGAGACGCTCACTGTATAGCCGAACAGCGAGGAAATGGATTCGAGGTTGCCGCGGCTCCAAGCGACTTCGATCGCATGGCGAATGGCGCGCTCGACGCGGCTGGCGGTCGTGTTGTATTTTTTCGCGATGTCCGGATAGAGCACTTTCGTGATGGAGCCGAGCAGTTCGATGTCGTGGTACACCATCGCGATCGCTTCGCGCAAGTACAGATAGCCTTTAATATGCGCCGGGACGCCGATTTCATGGATGATGCTCGTAATGCTCGCATCCAAATTTTTCGGTTTGTTGTCGCGCGCCTGGTAGGCAGAGCCGGTTTTTCTGACCATCGGCGCCGTTTTGCCATGAATCTGCCGAATATGATGGACCAAATTCTCCATGTCGAACGGTTTTAAAATGAAGTAGGAAGCGCCGAGTTCCACTGCCTTTTTCGTGACATCCTCCTGGCCGAACGCCGTCAGCATAATGACGCTCGGCTGATGCTCACAACCTGCGCGGACTTTCTCAAGCACAGCCAACCCATCCAAGTGCGGCATAATGATGTCCAGAAGCAAAATATCCGGCCGCTTTTCCTCGAGCATATGAAGGCAGTCTTGGCCGTTATACGCCGTGCCAATCACTTCCATGTCCGGCTGACTTGAGATATATTCGTCAAGCAATGTCACCAATTCGCGGTTATCATCGGCAATGCACACCTTAATGCTCAAAACGATCGTCCTCCCCCACTTTTTCTTGCTATGTAACATTCCGCTAACGTACATTCGACAACAGCAGCAAAAAATCCTTTTATTTTTCAAAAAATAAAAATTATAACAAAAAACGAGCTCATTAGACAATATTCGTTTTCACCAGCGATGCGTTTGTCGAAAAATCTTTACACATTTCATTTTAACGGATGTTTCACCAAATATCTATGCCAAACCGGCAAAATTTTTGCCGCCTTTTTGAAAAAATTTTAACATCTTTCCGAAAGAAGTCCCCTACTTTTAAGCGAAGTGAAAGTGGGAGATGAATGGCGATCAAACATCACTCGTCATTTCACCAAATATACACAAGAATCGAATGTTGGCTGCCGGGAAAAAGCGAGCCGACTTTGTCAGCTCGCTTTCTTTTGTTTGCCGTATAGATCGATGCCTGCCTCTTGCAGCATCCACTCAATGTGGACGCCATAGCCGGATGTCGGATCGTTCACGAAAACGTGCGTCACTGCGCCGACGAGTTTTCCATCCTGAATGATCGGACTGCCGCTCATCCCTTGAACGATCCCCCCTGTTTTCTTTAACAGGCGCGGGTCCGTGACGCGAATCACTAGGCCTTTGGTCGCTGGGAATTTCTGTGGAATGGTGCTGACAATTTCCACGTCAAACTGCTCGACTTTGTCGTTTTCCACCACTGTCAATATTTTTGCCGGCCCTTCTTTCACTTGGTTCGCCAAGGCAACCGGGATCGGTTTTGTGAACGGACCGTTCGGCAGTGGCTTTGTAAGCTTTCCAAAAATGCCAAACGGGCTGTTGGTGGTGATCGTGCCGATCACTTCTTCGCCGTCGGAAAAGCGCGCTAATTTTTCACCTGGATTGCCGCTCGTCCCTTTTTCGATCGATGTGACGGTCGAGCGCATAATTTGCCCGTTTTGCACGACAATCGGCTTTTTCGTATCCATGTCCGAGATGACATGGCCAAGTGCGCCATATGTTTTGGATTTGGGGTCGTAAAATGTCATCGTCCCGATGCCGGCGGCCGAATCGCGAATGTACAGGCCGATGCGGTACACATCGTCATGCTTATCTCTCAGCGGAACGAGCTTCACCGTCATGGAGTGCTGATCGCGCAGAATTTTTAAATGAAGCGGTTTTCCCGTTTTGCCGGCCTCCTCAATGAAAGGGGAAAGGTCGCTCATGTTTTCGATTTTTTGGCCGTTAATACCGATAATGATATCGCCGACTTGAATGCCGGCTGCCTCTCCCGGCGATTTTTTCCCGTTTTCGGTTTCCACAAGATGGTAACCGACGACAAGAACACCGACGGTATTGAGCTTGACGCCGATCGATTGTCCGCCGGGAATGACTTTGAGCGTCGGCAGCACGTTGACATCCACTTGCTTGATCGGCATTCCGGCAACCTGCAATACCATCGTTTCATGTCCGCGGCGTTTCGCCTTTACAGACAGAGAACCGTTTTTTCGCTCAATATTGAGCGTTTCGGGAGCGTTTCGGTCATTGACGGCTGCTTGCACGGGAAGGGAAGCGGCAGGAAATTCAACCGCATCGCCTTCAAACAGGACAAGCTGCTTCGGAATTTGCCAATATTCCTTCATCGGTTCGGAAAAAGCGATGGCCGTCAATATACCAAGGAGAAGCACTCCTGCGATTTTTCGCGCCGTTTCTTTATTCAATGTCGTCCACTCTCCTCGCTCCCGCCTACACCATGCCAAAACGGTTACAGTTTTAATTTTGCCTGAACCGGGGAAAATATAATCGCCCTGCCGATAAAAAAGCTGCCCGGAATTGGATGGACTTGCATCCGGACAGCCGCGCGGCTTTTTGCTGATCTTTATGAAACACCGTAGTTCTCTTAAGGAAAGCGGGCGCCAAGTGAGAACAGGCAGGCGGAATCGGCCCGCTTTGAGAGGGATGCGCCTCCCCTCGACGAACAGGGGGAATAGCGGAAACAGGAATCAATGTTTCATTTTCGCCGCCAGTTCCAACAGCTCTTTGGCATGCCGTTTCGTCAATTCCGTCATCTCGACGCCGGAAATCATCCGCCCGATTTCTTTCACTTTCTCCTCCTCATTGAGCTTCCTCACGACTGTTTTCGTCCGTTCCCCATCCGTCTCTTTGGCGATCAACAAGTGCGTGTCCGCCATCGCAGCGACTTGCGGCAGATGGGAAATGCAAAGCACTTGCGACTGGCTGGCGATGCGGTAAATTTTTTCCGCCATCGCCTGGGCGACGCGTCCGCTGACACCGGTGTCGACCTCATCAAAAACAATCGACGTCACTCCTTGATGTTTGGAAAAAATCGTTTTCAACGCCAGCATAATGCGCGACAGCTCGCCGCCGGAAGCCACTTTGACGAGCGGTTTTAACGGCTCGCCGACGTTCGTCGAAATGTAAAACTCGACGATATCGATGCCATCTTCTTGGAACCTAACCGGCACGCCGTCGACCAAGGGGGCGTCAAGCGATCCTTCGCGCTTGGCAAATACGATGTCAAATTTCGTTTTGTCCATGTACAAGTCTTTCAGTTCTTGATGAATGCGCTCAATCAGGCGCCGAGCATATGTTTGCCGAACAGCGGTGACGTTTTTCGCCTCGGTGAGCAACTCGTTCGTCACCAAAGCAAGCTGCTGCTTCAGCTCATGCACATGCGTTTCGCGATTTTCGATTGTCTCGATTTCCTCGGCGATCGTCTCGGCATAGTGCAAAATATCGGCGATCGTCGCCCCGTATTTTCGTTTGAGCTGCCCGATTTCCGCGAGACGGCTTTCAATGGCATCGAGCCGTTCGGGGTCGTACTCCATCTCCTCAATTTGATCGCGCAGCTTGTACATGACTTCCTCGAGCAAATAGTAGCAGTTCAACGTCGTTTCATGCGCATCTTTGAGCGCTGCATCCATGCCTGCGACGTCATCGAGATGGCGCATCGCCTCCCCGATGGAATCAAGCCCGCGTCCCTCTCCAGAGAGAGCCTCATAGCTTTTCTGCAGCGCGGTATAAATTTTTTGAAAATTGACGATGCGAACTTTTTCCTCCATCAGCCGCTCGTCCTCGCCCGGCTCGAGCGCCGCCTGTTCGATTTCGCGCAGCTGAAACGTCAACAAATCAAGCCGGTGCGCCATTTGCTGTTCATTTTCGCTCAGCTTTTTTAATTTGTTTCCAAGCTCCTCATACCGCTTATAGACGGCGCGGTAACGGGCAAGCGCCTCTGCCGCCTCTAGGCCGCCGAACTCATCTAAAAGCGGCAGATGGCGGGACGGATCCATCAGTTCTTGATGTTCATGCTGACCGTGAATATCCACAAGCGTCGCCCCGATGTCGCGCAGCACTGCCGTCGTGACGAGCTTGCCGTTAATGCGGCAGACGCTTTTGCCGTTGGCGAAAATATCGCGGCGCAACACAATCATGCCGTCGCTGGCGTCGATGCCAACGTCTGCGCATTTTTGCCAGCACGGATGGCGGTCATCATCAAGCAAAAACAGCCCTTCGATTTCCGCCTTTTCCGCTCCAAAGCGGACAAATTCAGCGGAGCCGCGTCCGCCGATCAACAAATGAATCGCGTCGATAATGATGGATTTGCCGGCTCCCGTTTCGCCGGTTAACACCGTCAGCCCTTTGTCGAACGACAACGAGAGCGACTCGATAATGGCGAAATTTTTAATCGACAGCTCGGCGAGCATTTCACCACTCCTTGCCTGTCCGATTCATTCCACTTTTGATTATAGCACATATGTTCGGATTCGCAAACAAGGACCGCCCTGTCGTTCCGTCCTTGAACGCAGAACGGGAGCTGGGTCGGCCCCGACTAGAGCATGGACAACAGCTGGTCGGACACTTTTTCCGCATCTTTCGGCGTCCGGCAGATGATCAGGCACGTATCGTCGCCGCAAATCGTACCGACGATTTCGTTCCAATCCAAATTGTCGAGCAAGACGCCGACGGCATGGGCGTTGCCCGGCAGCGTCCGCAACACAAGCAAGTTGCCCGTTCCGTCAAGCTTCACAAACACATCAACAAGCGCCCGCTTCAGCTTTTGCAGCGGATTGAAGCGCTGGTCAGACGGAAGGCTGTACTTGTAGCGGCCGTTGGCCATCGGCACTTTGACAAGCTGCATTTCTTTAATGTCGCGCGAGACGGTCGCTTGGGTGACGTTAAAGCCAGCTTCTCTCAGCCGGTCGACAAGCTCGTCTTGCGTTTCAATGTCATGGTTCATAATGATTTCGCGAATTTTAATATGCCTTTGCCCTTTGTTCACACTGCGCCACCTCTTTGCTTGCAAAATGCCACGCTGTTGTTTCTCGCCTCTATTGGCCATTCCCCTCTGTCCTGTCGCCACGCAGATGGGCGTGCGCCTCACGTACGATATGTGCGATCGGCATCGACAGACGGTTTTCCCCTTTGCGATTTTCTCCCGAATAAACGGCGTGAAGCAAAAACTCAATGTTGCCATCGCCGCCTGTAATGGGCGAATAGGATAAGTGCAAAACATCGAATCCTTCCGCACAGGCGAATTGAATGATCGATTCGAGCACTTCCTCGTGAATGTTCGGGTTGCGAACAATTCCCTTTTTGCCGACCTTTTCCTTGCCGGCTTCAAACTGCGGCTTGACGAGCGCAATCACATCTCCGCCCGGCACCATGACCGTCTTGACGACCGGCAAAATGAGCCGCAGCGAAATAAACGAGACATCGATGACAGCTACTTCCGGCAGCCCTTTCGCAAACTGATCCGGCGTCACGTAGCGGAAGTTCGTCCGCTCCATCACAACGACGCGCTCGTCTTGACGCAGCTTCCAAGCAAGCTGGTTGTAGCCGACATCGACGGCATACGTCAGCTTCGCCCCATGCTGCAAGGCGCAGTCGGTGAAACCGCCGGTCGACGCGCCGATGTCAAGAACAATTTTATTTTCCACGCGAATATGAAACTCGCGCAACGCTTTTTCCAGTTTCAACCCACCGCGGCTGACGTACGGAAGCGGGTTGCCTTTCACCTCAAGCGGAATGTCAACCGGCACTTTTTCCCCGGGCTTATCGAGTCGAACGTCGTTTGAATAGACAAGCCCGGCCATGATCGCTCGCTTCGCCTTTTCCCGCGTTTCCGCCAACCCTCGTTCAACAAGCAGCACATCGAGCCGTTCTTTCTTTCCTTTCATATCTCAAGCCCTTTTCTGTTTTCTTGGCACCATCGTTTTGATGCGGTCGATGACATGGGTCGACGTCAGCCCGATTTCATTGAGCAGCTCGCTGACGCTTCCATGTTCGATAAAGCGGTCCGGGATGCCCATCCGTTCGATGACCGCCCCATGGTAGCCATGATCATGTGCAAACTCCAACACAGCACTGCCAAAGCCGCCTTGCAGCACCGCCTCTTCGATCGTTAAGATCGGCAGGCGGCTCTCAAGCAGTTCGTGAAGCATCGCCACGTCCATCGGTTTCAAAAAGCGAGCGTTGACGACTTTCACGAATACGCCATCTTTGGCGAGCTCCTCAGCCGCCTCAAGCGCCATCGAAATCGTCGTGCCAAACGTCAAAATCGCCGCATCGCAGCCGTCGCGCAACACTTCCCACGTGCCGATTGGGATTTCTTTCAGTTCCTCATCAAGCGGTACGCCAAGCCCGTTGCCGCGCGGGAAACGCATAGCGATGGGCCCATTGTCGTAGCGGATGGCGGTGTACACCATGTGCTGTCCTTCGTTTTCGTCTTTTGGCATCATCAACACCAAGTTCGGCACATGGCGCAAAAAGGCGATGTCAAACACCCCTTGGTGCGTTTCGCCGTCCGCCCCGACCAATCCAGCACGGTCAATGGCGAAAAAGACATTTAAGTTTTGTCGACATACATCATGGACGACTTGATCATAGGCGCGCTGCAAAAATGTCGAATAAATGGCCAAAAACGGTTTCATCCCTTGCGTCGCCAATCCAGCCGCAAGCGTTGTCGCGTGCTGCTCGGCGATGCCAACATCAAACATCCGATCGGGGAACTCGCTTGCGAACCCTTCCAGCTTCGAGCCGACCGGCATCGCCGGCGTAATCGCGACGATGCGCGGGTCGGTGCGGGCGAGCCGGCGCACGGTTTCGCTGACAAGCGCGCTCCATGACGGACCGGCCTCTTTCGTTTTGACAAAAGCGCCGGTTTCGATTTTGTACGGCCCTGTGCCGTGCCATGTGCCGACTTTGTCGTTTTCCGCCGGACTGTACCCTTTTCCCTTCTTCGTGATGACATGGACAAGCACCGGGCCTTTCATCTTCTTCGCATAGTGCAAGTTCTCAAGCAAATCCTCAAAATCATGGCCATCGACCGGGCCTAAATACGTAAACCCGAGCTCTTCGAAAAAGACGCCGGAGACAAGCAAATATTTCAAGCTGTCTTTCAGCCGCTCGGCCGTCGCCGCCAGCTTGCCCCCGACCGCTGGGATGCGCTTGAGCAGCAACTCCAGTTCATCTTTCACCCACTGGTATTTGCCGGCGGTGCGCAACCGACCGAGGATGTTGTGCAATGCGCCGACGTTCGGGGCGATCGACATTTCATTGTCGTTTAAGATGACAATCATATCCGTTTTCTCATGCCCGATATGGTTGAGCGCCTCAAGCGCCATGCCGCCGGTGAGCGCCCCGTCGCCGATGATCGGCACGATGTATTCATCCGTCCCTTTCAAATCACGGGCGATCGCCATTCCCATCGCCGCCGACAGCGATGTCGAGCTATGGCCCGTTTCCCACACGTCATGCTCGCTTTCGCTCCGTTTCGGGAACCCAGACAGCCCCTTGTATTGGCGGAGCGTGTCGAACGCGGCGGCGCGTCCGGTCAAAATTTTATGCACATATGACTGGTGTCCGACATCCCAAATGAGCTTGTCTTTTGGGCTGTCGAATTCGCGGTGGAGGGCGATCGTCAGCTCGACGACCCCTAAGTTGGGGCCGATATGTCCGCCCGTTTTCGACAACTTCTCAATTAAAAACCGCCGAATCTCGGCGCTTAACCGTTTCAGCTCAGGAATGGACATATTTTTGACAACGCGCGGATGGTCAATTTTTGTCAAGTCCAACAAAGATCACTCGCTTTCATTCTGTCGTTCTTCGAGCCGTTTCTCCTCGTACAGGTAGTATTATTATACATGATCCGGCGCGAAAAATCGACTTTTCCCGCCAACGCAGCCCGTCACCACTAGGACGCGTTTTGTGGTGTATCTATAGAACTTGCGGTGGCCGCTCGGCGGAAAACAACCAAAAAAACAAGGCCGCCTCCGCCCCGAAGGAAAGCGAACAACGGGAACAAGAGGCCGCCGCCCCGCATCAGTGGTCGCGGATCGCGACAAGCTCGCAAATGTAGGCCAGCACCGCGTCATCGATTTTGGCTTGCTGCAAATGGCGCTTCGCGGCGTCAATGTGAAACGCCAGTTTCTCTTTAGCACCGCCTAGCGAAAGAAGCGCCGGATATGTCGCCTTCTTGTTGTCGCGGTCGCTGCCGACTCGCTTGCCGATTTTTTCTTCCATTCCTTCAATGTCCAAAATATCGTCGCGAATTTGAAAGGCGAGGCCTAAATGTGCGGCGAACTCGTTAAGTTCGCGCATTTGCCGGTCATCGGCGCCGCCAAGCAGGGCGCCGGCGTGCACGCTGTATTGCAGCATTTTCCCCGTCTTATGGCGGTGGATGTATTCCAGTTCCGCAAGCGCCAGCGTTTTTCCTTCCGCCTCCATATCAGCCGCCTGTCCAGCGACCATGCCTTCCGGGCCGGCCGCCTTCGCGAGCTGCTCGATGAGCTGCAACCGGACGGAAGGCAGAACGCGGTCGTCATCAACCTCGGCGATCAATTGAAACGCATACGTAAGCAAGGCGTCCCCGGCCAAAATGGCCATCGCCTCGCCGAACACTTTATGGTTCGTCGGTTTGCCGCGCCGCAAATCATCGTTATCCATGCTTGGCAAATCATCATGAATGAGTGAGTACGTATGGATCATTTCAATGGCGCAAGCGACTGGCAGACCGATCGCCGGGTCTTTGCCAAGCGCTTGGATGGTCGCCAGCAACAAAAGCGGGCGGATTCGTTTGCCGCCGGCCTCAAGCGAGTAGGCCATCGCCTTTTTCAGCGTCTCCGGCCCACGAAGCCGCGCCATATAGGAGGAAAGCGCCGCCTCGACGGCCCGTTTTTGTTCGTTGAGAAACTGTTCAACCGAAAGCTGCGCCACCCGTCACTCCTCCTCCGGCGAAAAAGGGACAAGCTCGCCGTCTTCGCGCAGCATGTACTCCAACTGTTTCTCCACATGCTGCAATTTATCATGGCAAAGCTTGGACAGTTTCATGCCTTCTTGAAAAAAGGCGATCGCCTCCTCAAGCGGCACGTTCCCTTCCTCGAGCTTTTCGACGATTTCCTCCAGTTTTTTCATCGCTTCTTCAAACGTCATCTCTTTTTCTTCGCTCATACGTGTTTTTCCTCCACTCCCGTCACTTGACAATCGACTCGTCCGTCTTGAACTTGAATGGAAAGATGCTCGCCGATTCGAAGCTGGTTCGTTCGTTTCACGAGCTCGCCCTGCTCATTGTACACCAAGCTGTAGCCGCGCTCCATGATGCGAAGCGGACTGAGCGCCTCAAGCCGGGCCAGGTTGGAGCGAAAGCGGAACCGATGGCGCTCCACCGCAATGCGCATCGCTTTGTCCAGCGCATTGGCGGTCGCCTTTTGCCGTTCTTTCATCCGCTCAAGCTCTGCAGCAGGATGGTGCCGCCATAGTCTCATGTCAAGCTCATGCAGCCGCTGGCGATATTTGTCGACGAGCCGTTCGCGTTGGCGGCTAAGCCGCTCAAGCAGCGCATCAAGCTGCTGTTCTTTTTGTTCATAGAGCCGCTTGGGATAGCGGAATGCGTAGGATCCTTGCAGCCGGCGAAGCTGCTCTTTATCAGCGGCAAGCCGCTCTTTCATGGCGCGGATGAGCCGCCATTTCCGCTCGGCGAGCCGTCTAGAGATCTCGCCAACATGCGGCGCCGCCATCTCAGCTGCTGCCGTCGGCGTCGGCGCCCGCAAATCGGCGACAAAGTCGGCGATCGTAAAATCTGTTTCATGGCCGACAGCGGAAATAATCGGTATTTTTGAGGCGAAGATGGCGCGAGCGACGATTTCTTCATTGAACGCCCACAATTCTTCGATCGAGCCGCCGCCGCGGCCGACAATCAGCACATCAACCCCGCCGAACGCATTCGCCCGCTCGATGGCGCGCACGATGGAGGGCGCCGCCCCGTCCCCTTGAACGAGCGCTGGAAACAAAATGATTTTAGCAAGCGGATAGCGGCGGCGAATCGTCGTCATAATATCGCGCACCGCCGCTCCAGTCGGCGATGTAACAACGCCGATGCAGCGAGGGAAGGCTGGAAGCGGCTTTTTATGGACCGGAGAAAACAACCCTTCCGCCTCAAGCCGCTGCTTCAGCTGTTCGTAGGCTAAATAGAGGCTTCCGACACCTTCCGGATGCATTTCTTTGACATAAAGCTGATAGTTGCCGTTCGGTTCATAGACGGAAATTTCCCCGCGCGCGAGCACGTTCATCCCATCTTCAGGACGGAACGGCAAATGCTGGTTGTAGCCGGCGAACATGACGGCGGCAATGCGTCCTTGGCTGTCTTTCAACGTAAAATACATATGGCCGCGCGAATGCTGCTTAAAATTCGAAATCTCGCCTTTCACCCATAGATCGCGCAAATGCGGGTCGACATCGAACTTGCGTTTGATGTACTTCGTCAACGCCCCGACCGTCACATATTTCACTTCCACTGATCCTGCCCTCACTTTGCGGCCAGCTGCCGTGCCGCTTCAATCGTGTTGTGCAAGAGCATCGTAATCGTCATCGGCCCGACTCCACCCGGCACCGGCGTCATATAGCCAGCCACTTCTTTCACAGCGTCAAAATCGACATCGCCGCACAATTTGCCGTTCTCAAGCCGGTTGACGCCGACGTCGATGACGACCGCCCCGGGCTTGATGTGTTCCGGGCCGATGAGGCGCGCCTTGCCGACCGCGACGATCAAAATGTCCGCCTGCCGCGTGATGGCGGCCAAATCCGGCGTTTTCGAGTGAGTGTAGGTGACGGTGGCATGTTCGCGCAAAAACAGCTGGCCAACCGGTTTGCCGACGATGTTGCTTCGGCCGACGACGACAACGTGCTTGCCGGCGATGTCAATGCCGGCCGATTGCACCATCACTAAAATGCCATGCGGAGTGCACGGGAGAAATGCCCGTTGGCCGATCATCATTTTTCCGACATTGATCGGGTGAAACCCATCGACATCTTTTTCCGGTGCGATCGTTTCAATGACCGACCATTCGCAAATGTGATCCGGCAGCGGCAGCTGCACTAAAATGCCGTGCACCGCTGGATCGACGTTTAACTCGCGGATTTTCGCCAGCAGCGTCTCTTCGTCGATCGCCGCCGGAAACGTGTAAAGGAACGAGCGAATGCCGACCTCGGCGCACGCTTTTTGTTTTCCTTTTACATACGAATGCGACGCCGGATCGTCGCCGACTAGAATGACGGCCAGCCCCGGCTCAACGCCGTCCGCTTTCAACCGTGCTGCTTCACTGGCCAATGCCGTGCGAATCGTCCTTGCCATCTCCGTTCCGCTAATGATTTGTGCTGTCATCGTGTTTCGTTCCCCTCTCCTCGTTCATCGTTCAATATCAGCCCGCGATGCAGCCGGTTTTATTTTTGCAGCGCCGCCTTCACTTTCGAAAGCACGCCGTTGACAAAACTCCCGGATTTCCAATCGCCGAATTTTTTCGCCAGCTCGACCGCCTCATCGAGGCTGACGCTTACCGGCACATCATCGGCGTATTTCATCTCGTACGTCGCCATGCGCAAAATGGCGCGGTCAACGTTAGCGACGCGTTCAAGCGTCCATTTTTTCAAATTGGCGCGCAACAGCTCGTCAATCTCCTCCTGGTGCTCGACGACGCCAAAAACGAGCTGGCGCAAAAACGGGTCGATGTCGCCGCCGCCCGTGACATTGTGGAGCGCCTCGTCCGGTGGAATGCGTCCGACATCGATTTGAAACAGCGCCTGCAACGCCTTTTCCCGTGCTTCATGCCGCTTCATGGCGGTCCCCCTTTCCAAAAAAACGAACATTCACAATGAAATCATATCATATTTTTCGGAAAAAGCCAGCCTTTTCCCAAAAATCATTCGCGCTGCCGTTGGCTGCGCCACAACGGCCTCGTTCATTACAATAACAAACTTTGGCCAAAAAAACAAAAAGGCAGCCGCTGAAAAAGCAACTGCCTTGCGAGATCACGGTTCGACCACGCCTTGTTCTTGCTTGCCGCCCTCAAACTGGATGCCGACGATATGAACGTTCACTTCGCTCGCCTCGAGGCCGGTCATGTTCCAAAGCGCTTGGCGCACATTTTCCTGCACCTTTTTCGCCACGTTCGGAATCGATGCGCCAAACTGGACGAGGCAATAAAGATCGATGACGACGCCGTCGTCGCGCAAATCCACCTTGACGCCTTTTCCATGGTGTTTCTTTCCAAACCGCTCGGCAACGCCGGCGGCAAAATTGCCGCGCATTTGCGCGATGCCGTCGACTTCTGACGCCGCGATGCCAGCGATCACCTCAATCACTTCCGGTGCAATTTCCACCTTGCCGAGCGCCGGGTACACTTGCTCTGTTTCAAAGACATGCTCAGACATAAGGCACCTCCTATTCCGCCTTCATAATATCATATAACTCCAAAAACTTCGTATTAAACTCACCGCTTTGAAATTTCTCATGCTCCATTAATTTTATGTGGAACGGAATCGTTGTATGAATGCCTTCGATGATAAACTCCGAAAGCGCCCGTCTCATGCGGGCGATCGCTTCCGCACGCGTCGGCGCATGAACGATCAATTTGGCGATCATCGAATCATAATACGGCGGGATCGTATAGCCTGGATAGGCGGCGGAATCGACGCGCACGCCCGGGCCGCCCGGCGGCAGGTACATGGCGATTTTCCCCGGCGACGGCATAAAGTTTTTCGCTGGATTTTCGGCGTTGATCCGGCACTCGATCGCAAAGCCGTTAAACGTAACGTCCTCTTGGGTGATCGACAGCTTTTCACCAGCGGCGATGCGGATTTGCTCCTTGACCAAATCGATGCCGGTGATCAGTTCCGTGACCGGATGCTCGACTTGAATGCGCGTATTCATCTCCATGAAGTAAAATTGTTTGTTCCGGTGGTCATAAATAAATTCAACCGTACCGGCGCCGGTGTAGTTGACCGCTTTCGCCGCCTTGACCGCCGCCTCGCCCATCTTCCGGCGCATCTCGTCGTCAATGGCCGGCGACGGCGCTTCCTCAACCAGTTTTTGCAGCCGGCGCTGGATCGAGCAGTCGCGCTCACCGAGATGAATCGTATTGCCGTACGAATCAGCGAGCACTTGAATTTCGACATGGCGGAAATCTTCGATATATTTTTCAATATAGACGCCTGGGTTGCCAAACGCTGTCGCCGCTTCCTGCTGGGTGATGTTGATGCCTTTGACGAGCTCTTCTTCGTTGCGGGCGACGCGGATTCCTTTCCCGCCGCCGCCGGCCGTCGCTTTAATGATGACCGGATAGCCGATCTCGTCGGCAATCGCCCGCGCCTCATCAAGGCTTTCGATCACCCCGCGCGACCCAGGCACGATCGGCACCCCCGCCTCGCGCATCGTCTCGCGAGCGATGTCTTTAATGCCCATTTTTGCAATCGCTTCCGGACTTGGACCGATAAATGTCACGTTGCATTCACGGCACAGCTCGGCGAACGCTTCATTTTCCGCCAAAAACCCGTAACCGGGGTGGATGGCGTCACAGCCAGTCAGCGTGGCGACGCTCATAATGTTTGTGAAATTTAAGTAGCTGTCTTTCGAAGCGGTCGGTCCGATGCAGTACGCCTCATCAGCCAGCTGCACGTGCAAGGCGTCGCGGTCGGCTTGCGAAAAGACAGCGACCGTCTCAATCCCAAGCTCGCGGCAGGCGCGGATGATGCGGACGGCGATTTCCCCGCGGTTCGCCACCAACACTTTTTTGATCATCGTCCGTTCTCTCCCTTATTCAGGCTTGACTAAAAACAACGGCTGGCCATATTCGACGAGCTGGCCGTTTTGCACCAACACCTCGACAATTTCGCCATCGACTTCCGCTTCAATTTCATTAAACAGCTTCATCGCCTCGATGATGCAAACGACCGTATCTTTTTTCACTTTGTCGCCCGGCTTCACATACGGCGGCTTGTCCGGCGCCGGCGCTGCGTAGAACGTGCCGACCATCGGTGAAGTAATTTGATGCAAGTTGCCTTCCACAGCCGGCTTTGCTTCTTTGACCACCGGCGTTTCCGCTTTCGGTGCCGGCGCTTCCGAGGCCGCTGCTTGAACGGGAGCAGCTGCCGGAGCCGGTTCGACCGCGGCCAAAGCGGCAGGCGCCGGCGGCGCGACCGCCGTCTGTGCTGATGCGGCCGGCGCAACGGCAGCAGCAGCCGTTCCTTTTTTCATATGTACTTTTGTTTCGCCTTGTTCGTATACGAATTCGTCAATCGTGGACTGGTCGACCAAGCGGATCAATTCACGAATTTCTTGAATTTTCATCGATCTCACACCTTTCTCCAAATATCGTGCAGCCCGTTCCCTTCTGGCGGTGCCTAAACGTATCCATAACGATTATACACACAACCGTAGGACAAACAAAAGACTTTTCCGCAAAAAAAGAAGCTGCCCTAAAGAGCAGCGCGTTCATCCAGCCGGCTGAAACTCAACCGTCACGTATTCAGCATCGGGTATTTCTTTTTTCACCATGTGAATGACTTCATTCGCCGATTTCGCTGAGCTTTGTTTCGCTTTGATCGTCACGCGCACTTGGTTGTCATCGGCGCGCACGAGCACGTCTTCATAACCGCCTTTCGATTTGATGAGCGTCTCCAACGTGGCTTCTTTTTCGGACAATGCTTGCAATTTTTCAATTTTGTCGAGCGCTTCATTTTTTTCTTCCGCCGTCGCGTTCGCTGAAGCGACAATGGCGTTCAGCTCATCGCGCAGCCGGCTCCGTTCATCCTCAATTTTCATGCGCAGCGCTGTAAACAAGTCGTCGCCCGTTTCGCCAGACGCCGACGGCTTTTTCGCTTCTTCAACAGCGACGCTCGGCTGATCGGTTGTTTTTTCCGTCTTCTGATTGGCGGTAAAGGCCGGACTGTTGTTCATATTTTTTGGTGCTGTCACGTAATAGACCGACAGCACAACGACCAAACTCAACATCGTCAACAGCCATACGGTTTGTTTTTTCAACATGCCGATATCCTCCCCTTACCCGGTCATTTTTTTGGCAAGACAGCGACGCGGTAGCTCGGAACGTTTAACACGCGCGTCACCGCCTCGACGATCCATTTTTTGATTTGCAAATTATCCGCCCCTTTGGCGACAACGAGAACGCCGCGGATGTCCGGCTTTTTCGTGGCGACAACAAGCGGCGTTTCTTCTTCGCCGTTATGAATAATGATGACTTCTTCATTAGTCGACTCGTTTTCGATCGTCCGCTTCCCGCCTTCCTTATCTCTCTCTTCCGTTGTCTGCTGCTGAGTCGAACGCTTTTTCTCATACAGTTTCAACTCCGTGGAATCGAGATTGACGACGACCGTGACATCATCCACCCCTTCGATCGCCTCAAGAGCAGCTTTCAGTTCTTTTTCGTACCGCTCCTCATAGGCGGCGATCACTTTCTCTTTCGTCTCCTTGCTTGCCAGGAATGCCGGCTCGGCTGGAGCGGACGGCTGCCCGGCGGAAGGCTTCGCTTCGGCTTCCTCTCCACTGTTTGCCCAATGGCTTGCCGCCATCAAGGCGACACCAGCCAACAGCAGGACGACGACGTACGAAAACGGCCATTTTTTCTGTGCTCCTTCCCCGTCTTTCAGTGCTGAAGAAAAGAGCCGTTTGATGAGCGGCAACATCCCCCCTTATTCCCTCCCCCTAAATTGCACGTCAATTTTATCTTCATCGATTTCCCATCGGCCGGCGAGAAAAGCGCGCACCTCCTCTGCCAGCGAAGCATCGCCCTCCGGCAAAGCCGGCGGCTTCGTCGTATCGATGACAACCGGTTCCACCGAACCGACTGACTTCTGTTTCGAAAGGACGACCTCAATCGTCTTGATATCGTCCGGCATGCGCCAGTCGTCGCCTGGCTTGGCGTAAACGTTGACATCCGCTTTCAGCCCATACTTTTCCATCAACTCCTCATTAACATCGTTTTCGAGCTGGACAGCCATTTGTTTTATAATATATGCGCGTTGCGAGGCTTGTATTTCTTTTTTCTGCTGTTCGATTTGATTTTTTATTGCCTCTTCCCCCGCACGGCCGTTGGAAAAATGGGCGAGCGCCGACGCCATGAGCTGCTGGGGATCAACGGAAGCGAGCCGAAGCACCGGAGCAAGCATCACGAGGACGAGCATAAGCCCGACAGCCATTTTCACGTATTTTTGCATCGTTCCCGACGGCAGCAAAAAATCGATGATGACAGCAAACAACAAAAACAAAATGATGTTGGTCACCCACTCAATGACTAGCTGCATAGCGCTCCCCCTAGCGGACCATCATCGTAATGTTCCCGGCCATCACCATGACGGTGAGGCTTAAGAAAAACATGAGCGACACAATGAGCAGCGCCGCCAGCACGTAGGCGATGCTTTTTCCGATGATGTTGAGGCAGGACAATACCGGTCCGCCGCCAAGCGGCTGCAGAAGAGCAGCCGATAGTTTGTAGACGACGACGACGGCGAAAATTTTCACCGCGGGAAAGATGGCGATCATGAGCAAAATCGCCGCCCCGACCAACCCGACCGTATTTTTCAACAGCATGGAAGCGGCGACGACCGTATCGGCGGCATCGGTGAACAGCTTGCCGACGACCGGGATGAAATTGCCGGTGACAAATTTCGCCGCCCGGAGCGCCACGCCGTCAGCCACGGCCGCTGTCGCTCCTCGCACGGACATGACGCCAAGGAACACGGTCAAAATGAGGCCGAGCAAACCGAGGGCGGCTTTGTTGAGCAAATCGGCGAGCTGAGTCGCCTTGTAACGGTCGCTGAGCGTGCTGACGACCGAAAGCAGCGCAGCCAGAAGCAAAAGCGGCAAGGTGACGTATTCCACAACCGTGCCAGTGGTGTTCATCACAAACAAAATGATCGGGTGGAAAAACGCCGCCGACGCGACCCCGCCGGAAGTGGCGAGCAGGGCGAGCAGCAGCGGAACGAGGGCGATGATGAAATGGCTCATCGTCCGCACCGCCTCAAGCGCATAATCCGCCGCAAGGCGAAAGCTGTTTAAGGCGATCAACAAGAGCACCATATAGACGACCGCCTGGGCGATTTTGCTTACTTCCTGCTGAGCGAATGCATTTTGCAGCGATTGCAGCACCGTGCTGAAGACAGCAAGCAAAATGAGCGTGCCGAGCAGTTTGCCGTTCACCTGCAGTTCATAAAACAAATAGCGGGCGAGCGCCTTCAGCCATTCGGACGGCGACCATTGCTTGCCGCCGCTTAAAAAATCGGTGAGCGGCCCTTTCTCGCTTTCCGGCAAAAACCCGCCATACTCGCTGACGATCGTTTCCCAATACCGGCGGATATCGCTCACATCGAGCTGAGCGAGCTGCTCGCTGACCGACGGTCCATCGCTTGCGGCTTGTACGACCAACGGACAAAAAAAGAGAGAAAGCAGCCCGACAATAAGGAACGCTGTTCGCTTCAATCCGTTCCCCCCTTTAGCGCGCCGACGGGATGAGGCCGATGACCGCTTCGATGATCGCGGTTAAAATCGGAACAGCCAGCGCCAAAATGACGATTTTGCCGCCGAGCTCAATTTTGGCGGCGATCGCCCCTTGGCCGGCGTCTTTGGAAATTTGCGCGGCGAACTCGGCAATGTAGGCAATGCCGATGATTTTCAGCATCGTCTCTAAATACACCATCTGAATATGGGCGCCTTCGGCCATTTTTCGCAACATCGCCAAAATGCTGCTGATTTGATCGACCAACAACAGAAAAATGGTGCAGCCGACAAACACGGTCAACAAAAAGGCCAGATTCGACTTTTGCTCTTGCAGCAACACGACCAAAAACGTCGCGATCAACCCGAGGCCGACGATTTGCAAAATGTCCATGGCCTCTCCCCCTATCCGCGGAACAAAAAGACGTCTTTAATTTTTTGAAACAAATCGCTTACAATCGAAGCGACCATAAACAAAATATAAATAAAGCCGAGCAGCGTCACCCATTGGGCATATTCTTTCCTCCCCATCTGATCGAGCACCGTATGCAAAAACGCGATGACGATGCCGACGCCGGCGATTTTCAAAATGAGATCGACATCGATGCCCATGATTCTGCCTCCTGTCTACATGAGTAAAATGACGAGCAGCAGGCCGGCCAACACGCCTAAACTTTTCGCCATCTTGGCGTAGCGCGCCTGGTTGTCTAGCGCTTCCGCTTCCTCCCGCTCAAGATGGGCGAGCGCCAGCGCGATTTGCCTTTGCTGGGTGAGCCGGTCGTATTGGCCAAGCGTGGCGCCAAATTGTTTCATCACTTCAAATTCTCCTTGCTTTAGAGCGGTTTTTCCCCATACGGTTCGCAAGCTTTTTTCCCATGCCTCGGCGGCGCTCGTTTCTTCTGTGCATAACGCGGCGGCAAACCGCTCGAACAATTCGGACAACGGGGCGGCCGTTTGCCGGGCGAGATGCATAGCGGCGTCGGCAAGCGGCGTATGGCCATACATCACTTCCGCCTCAAGCGCCCTCAGCGCCGCTTTCAGCTGGCGAAGCTGGCGCGGCCGCTCGTGCAACACGCGGGCGGCGGCAAACCCAAGCCATGTTGAGGCGGCGAGAATCAACAGAGCGCCAAACCATTTCATCGCTGGACCACCGCCCTTTCATACAGCACCGTTCCGCCAGCGTCGAGAATGCGTCGGATGGAGCCGGGATGGGGAATGTTCGTCAGCTCAATAAACCGTTCAAACACCTTTTGTTCCATCACCGGGCCGAGCGTCGGACGCTGCCAGACGTCTTGGATGTTGCGGCCGTGCACAGTCGTCCATACAGAGACGCCAGCATTGGCCGCTTCAAGCACTGCCTCGCTGTCCTCCTCGCGCCCGATTTCGTCGACAATCATGACATCAGGGCTCATCGAGCGGATCATCATCATCATCCCTTCCGCTTTCGGGCAGGCGTCCAACACGTCAAGGCGCGGGCCGAACGAAAACTGAGGAATCCCTTTCACACAGCCAGCGATTTCCGATCGTTCGTCAACGATCGCCACCTTTTGCGCCGGAATGCGCCCCGTCCCGCTGCTAATCAAGCGCGCCGCATCGCGCAGGAGCGTCGTTTTTCCCGTCTGCGGCGAGCCGATGATCATCGTATGACGCCAGCGGCCGTCGTACACATACGGAATCAGCGGCTCGGCGATGCCGATCTGTTCCTTGGCGATGCGAATGTTAAACGAGGAAACATCGCGGATCGCTTTCACCTTGCCCCCTTCCGTAATGACTTTGCCGGCCAGCCCAACACGATGCCCCCCCTCAATCGTCATAAATCCGCGCTTCAGCTCTTCTTCGACGGCATAGATCGAATAATGACTCAATTTGTTGAGCAAATGCACGCCGTCTTCTTTCGTCACTTCATACGGCAACAATCGGGCCGTTCCGTCGACGATCACCTCAAGCGGCCGGGAGACGCGGATGCGGATTTCTTCAATTCCGCGGCGGCATGAAGGAAGATGGTGCTGCAACGCGGCGGCGACCGTTTTCGGCAAAATTCCCCACACCGCTTCCATGGCCCTCCCCCTTTTCTTGTGGACTAGTTCATATGTATGGGCGGAATGCGCCGTTTATGCCTTACTTGTAAATCGCGAACAAAATGAGCGCGATCCCGAGCGCCACAAGCCCAAGCCGTGAAAACGAGAGCTCGTCCGCAAGCGAAAGCAGTCCAATCGCCATGGTCACCATCATGACGGTTGGACCGACGACAGCAAGCGCAGCATTAACGGCAAGCGCTTTTTTCACGTCATTGAACACAAGCATCAACAGCGCCGCGCTCAGTTCAATGAACGCGGACACCATCCGCATGCCAGCCATGGCCATAACGGACGGGTCGATCGATCGCAGCCAATGTTTCATGTTCCCCTCCTGTTTTGCCAAATGGGATCGATTAGTACAAACGTATGCGAAAACAAGCCGTTTCAGAAGAAGTTTTTACTGAGGAAAACGATGGGGGAGAGCAAAACGGCGCCCATTTTGCGCATAAAAAACACCGCCCCGGAAGGTGTCCGAGACGGTGCCTGTCGGGCTTGGGCTTACGCCCGCGAAACGTACGTGCCGTCGGCCGTATTAATGATGAGCGTGTCGCCTTCGTTGACGAAAAACGGCACTTGAACGACAAGGCCGGTTTCGAGCTTCGCCGGCTTCGAACCGCCAGAAGCGGTGTCACCTTTAATGCCCGGCTCTGTTTCGACGACTTTCAACTCGACGGTGTTCGGCAGCTCAACGCCGATCGTTTCGCCTTGGTACATCATAATAAAGACTTCCATATTCTCTTTCAAGAACTTCAGTTCATGCTCGATTTGTTTCGCCGGCAGCTCGATTTGTTCATACGTTTCCATATCCATAAAAACGTGTTGGTCGCCGTTGGCGTACAAATATTGCATTTTGCGTGTGTCGATTTGCGCCCGGTTCACTTTTTCGCCGGCGCGGAACGTCCGCTCCTGAATGGCGCCGGTGCGCAAATTGCGCAGCTTCGAACGGACGAACGCCGCCCCCTTGCCTGGCTTGACGTGCTGGAATTCAAGGACGCGCCAAATCTCGCCGTCCACCTCAATCGTAAGTCCTGTGCGAAAATCGTTGACTGAAATCATTAGCCGAAATCCTCCTCACGCAATCCATTATAAAATGATCAGTTCTTTTGGCGAATGGGTGAGCGCTTCGTTCCCATCAGCATTGATGACCGTATCGTCCTCGATGCGCACCCCGCCAAGCCCCGGGATGTAAATGCCCGGCTCGACGGTGACAACCATGCCTGGCTCAAGCACGACATCCGAACGGAACGAAAGCGTCGGCCCTTCGTGAATTTCCAATCCAATCCCATGGCCGGTCGAATGGCCGAAATAGTCGCCATACCCTTTTTCGCGGATGTAATCGCGCGTGAGCGCATCAGCCTCTTTGCCGGTCATGCCTGCCTTGAGCCCGTTCATGCCGCGTTGCTGCGCTTCAAGAACGATGTCATAAATCGTCCGCAGCTCCGCGCTAATGTCGCCGACGGCGACCGTTCTCGTCATATCGGAACAATACCCTTTATAGTAAGCCCCGAAATCAAGCGTAACGAGCTCGCCGCGCTCGATCGTTTTCTCTGACGCCACCCCGTGCGGCAGCGCCGAACGGTAGCCGGAGGCCACGATCGTATCAAAGGAGGACGAAGACGCCCCTTGTTTGCGCATAAAAAATTCCAGCTCATTCGCCACTTCGATTTCTTTAACGCCTGGACGGATGAACGACAAAATGTGCGAAAACGCCGCATCGGCGATTTCTGCTGCTTCCTTTAATATCTTAATCTCTGCCTCTGACTTAATCAAGCGCAATTTTTCTACGAGCCAAGACGTTGGCACGAGTTCAGCGCGGATGGCTTCTTCATACGACTTGTATGCGGCATAGGTGACGTGTTCTTGCTCAAAGCCAAGCCTCTTGATGCCAAGCCGCTTCACCTGATTGGCAATTTCTTCGATGATCGGCCCGCTGTGCTGGACGACTTCAAACCCTTGGGCTTGCCTCGATGCTTGTTCGACGTAGCGGAAGTCCGTAACCAACACCGCCCCTTGACGGCTGACAAGCACAGCGCCGGCCGTGCCAGTAAACCCGGTCAAATAGCGGCGGTTGTAGCCGTTTGTGACTAACAGCCCATCAAGATGCTGCTCTTCAAGCAGCGCTCGAAGCCTTTCCATTTTTTCCATGTCTCATTCTCCTCTGCCCATGAATATTGTAATTACAAAGGCGATGCGATACGTGGGCGGTTTCCGATGCGCGCGATCGGCTGCGCCCAAAAAATATGGAAACCTTCTTTATTTTACCATGATCACGGCAGTTTCCGCCACATGCGCCCGCTTTGGCCGACAGCTCAACTTCCTTCCTTGGCCGCCTGCTGCCCGGCGCTTGGCGACGGCCGATTCATTTCCTGCGTCTCGAAAGAAATCGAATAACCGACAAACACCCCGTACAAAATGTACAAGCAAAGCGTCGTAATGACCGTATTCGTCTCTAAATCCGCAACCGGCTGCACGTTCGGAAACAGCGGATTGAACAAATAAAACACCACTCCCCAAAGCGCAGCACCATACAACATTCCCGCCCACATGCCGCGGATTTTCCTTAGCAGTGCATAGTATAGCAGCGCCGCCGCAATGGAAATGATGCCGATCAGCACGATGGCCGCATAATTGCCGGCTTTCCCATATTTCCAGTCCTCGGCAACCCACGGGATGAGAATCATATTCGGGCTGATTTCACTAAAATGGAAAAAATAGGACAAATAGCCGATCAAACTCCAAAACACCCCGCCGACAAACCCGATGATGATCGTTTTTTGTATGAGCGTCATCGGCCGCTCCGTCTTCTCTTGCTCGAGCTCCCCTTTTTGTTCCGCCATCATTGTGCACCTCCTTGTCTGGTAGTATGACCGAAAGCCGACCGTCCCATGAATCAAACGAAAAAAATGACCGCTCTTGTGTAAATCATGGATTTTTTGGAAATCATAATAGCAGCATCAACCTAGAGGTTTCCGGATATTTCTTGTAGAATAAAATAATAAACATAAAAAATAGGTTGGTGTTGGCCTGATGAAATCATCAATGGAGAAACCGTTATACGGCGGCCAAGCGGTCGTTGAAGGGGTGATGTTTGCCGGCAAGACGCACTCCGTCACCGCCGTTCGCCGCCATGACGGGACAATTGACTATTTTACGCTGCCTCGCCGCAGCCATCCGACGCTGACTGCCCTGAAAAAAATCCCGTTTGTCCGCGGCATTGTCGCCATTATTGAGGCGAGCGCAAACGGGGCCAAACATTTGCAGTTTGCCAGCGAACAATATGAGGCGTCCTCGGACGAAAAACAGGCCGCCGAAGAAAGCCGCTCCAAATTCGGGCTGATTCTCGGCGCCGCCGTCATCGGCGTGCTATCGTTTTTATTCGCCAAAACCATTTTTACGCTCGTTCCGGCGCTCGCCGCCGACGCCTTTAAACCGCTCGTACCGGGGAAAATGGGGCAAATTTTGCTTGAAGGCGCCTTTAAGCTTGCCCTTTTGCTCGGCTACATTCACTTTATTTCGTTGACGCCGCTTGTTAGGCGCGTGTTCCAATACCACGGGGCGGAACATAAAGTCATCAACGCCTTTGAAGCGGGGTGGCCGCTCACGGTTGAGCACGTCCAGCGCGCCTCGCGCCTTCACTACCGATGCGGCAGCAGCTTCATTTTATTTACTGTCATGATCAGCTTATTCCTTTATTTGTTCGTGCCGACGGATCCGCTTTGGCTGCGAATCGCAAACAGGCTCGCTTTAATTCCTATCGTGCTTGGCGTTTCGTTTGAAGTCTTGCAGTTTACAAATAAATTGAGGGATATTCCGCTGCTAAGCTGGCTTGGCTATCCCGGGCTATGGCTGCAACGGTTGACGACAAAAGAACCGGACGATGACCAAGTGGAAGTGGCCATCGCCTCGTTTCAGCGGCTTCTCGATTTGGAAGCGGAAGCCGAAAGGAAACAAGCGGTGCAGTAATCGATCAAAGGGGGTGGACTCATTGCGGCGCCGGGCCATTCATCCGCTTGTCGGGCTTATGATTTTGCTTGGAACCCTTGGCATTGTCTATACCCTTTTTGCCCATCCGACGGTGCTGTTCCGCCAGCTGTTGTTTGTTGCGCTGTTTTTGGCCGCCATTTATCTCTTTTACCGGTTCGTCTACCAACGCCGCACCGATCAAGATCGATTATCGTATTTAAAGGCGGTGCGGCAGTCGAAAAAGCTCCATCCCCGCTCCGGGCGCAAACAAGCAAAGCCGGCGAAACTGAAGCGGCCGCTGAAAAAACGGACGGCCATTCCGCACTTGACCGTGATCGAGGGCAAAAAAGGCAAAAAAAAGAATCGAGCTTCGTTTTAGCTTGATTCTTTTTTGTTTGCCTCTGCCGTTCAGCTGAAAAATCGGCGGCAGAGGTGCGCCCTATTGCCGCTTTCCCGTCTAGTACGCCCATTGACGTAAAAACTGCCGCGTCCGCTCGCGTCCGTAATCGATCAGGCGCCGGCGCGCTTCCAGGTCGATGGAAAATTCCGTAGAAATAACGTTGTCCACCGGCAAAAAGACGATGTTTTTTTCATGGCGACGCGAAATGTAGCGCGCATCATGCGCTTCCTTCATCGCCGCAAACAGCGCCTCATACAAATCGAGCGCATTGGTGATCGTTCGTTTCGGCCGCTCCCCTGGTTTTGGGCTCAGCTGAACGCCTAGCACCGGCCGTTTTTTCTTCTTTTCTTCATCGAACAAAAACAGCGGAAAGTTGCTCAACACCCCTCCGTCGACAATGAAAGCCACACCGTTTCGCCCGCGAAGGCGGACCGGCTCAAAGAAATACGGAATGCTGATGCTCATCCGCACTGCCTTGGCGATGGAAAACGACCCAGGGTCAATGCCGTATATGGCTAAATCGTCCGGCAACACGACGATGCGCCCGTTCGTCACGTCGGAAGCGACGATATACAAACTGCCGGCCGGCACATCTTGAAACGTCCGCACGCCGCGGGCGGCGAGCGCCGCCTCGAGCCACCGCTCAAACGCCTTTCCTTGATACAGTCCAAGATGCCAATACAAGCGCACCCATTTCCAAAGCGGAAACGGAATCCATAGCGGCCGTTCATCCAAAAACTGCTCCAACTCCAACTCCTCAAGCAGTCGGGCAATATCGCGGGCGCTGTAGCCTGCCGATAGCAGCGCCGATAGCAACGCTCCGGCGCTCGTGCCGGCAAGCCGCTTCCAGCGCAGACCTTTTTCCTCAATCGCTTCATACGCTCCAAGCAACGCAAACCCTTTCACCCCGCCGCCGGAAAAAACAAGATCAATGTCCACCGCCGCCTCCCCCCTTTTTATCGTTTATACATATGTAAGAAAAAAGGAAGGCATTTAGTACGGCAAACAAAAAGAGCAAGCCTCAGCTTACTCTCCTTGTTCATTGCGTCTTTGGACATCGCGCAGCGCTTCAAGGCGGCGTTCGTCCTCTTGAAAATACTGCACCAAATCGCCGATCCGGTCGATGGCGTTCCAGCTCAAATGGTGTTCAATCCCTTCCACGTCGCGGTAAATATTTTCTTCGCTGACACCGATCAAACGAAGAAATTGCTCAAGCAACTCATGACGGTAGACGAGCCGCTGGCCGATTTTTCTTCCTTTTGGCGTCAGGACAAGGCCACGGTATTTCTCATACACTAAATACTCATCTTTATCGAGCTTTTGCACCATTTTCGTCACCGAGGAGGGATGGACGGACAACGCTTCCGCAATGTCCGAGACGCGGGCGTAGCCCTTTTCTTCAATCAAAATGTAAATTTGTTCAATATAATCTTCCATGCTTGGTGTCGGCAACGTTCGTCCCCTCCCATCACGTAATGCAACGGCCGTCAGCATCTCTCATCAAACAGGCTTGTTGATGAACCAATCAAAACGATATAGATGCAATCTGAAGTTTTAACATTTGCAGCTTGTACCGAGCATTTGATCGACTGTCACGCCAAGGCGTGACAGTCGAAAAATGGATAAGCGGCTTTTCCGTCAAGGATAAGGATATGTGAAACGTTTTCATTGCATCCATATATGAGAAATCTTTATTTTCAGCTTTTTCTGCCGCATTCGGCCGCCCGAGCAAACAAAAAATAGCAATCAATCCCATTATACCATGAAGGGGACATTACGTAAAATACTGCACCTGGGCCGATGGAAAAAAGCGAGCAATATACGAGCGCATGGTTTCCTCCAGCTCCCGCGCCTCCTCGTCACGGTACACATATTTGCCGATGCCGTACCGCCCCCACTTATACTTGCGCTTCGATTCGTCCAAATCGAGCTTGGTTTTCGGGTAACGCTGCTCAATGACCCGCTTGGCCGGCTTGGTAAACCGGTGCTGGATGAGCTCAAACGTCAAGTCAGATAAATCCACCCCTTCCAATTGCCGGGCGAGCTCCTCAAACAATTCGAAATACCCTTGTTTCCAACCTTCATGCCGGTAAATCGGCGCAACGACAAAACCGAGCTGATAGCCGGCGCCGGCCACTTTGCGCGCGGCTTGAAGCCGCGCGTCAAAGGAGGACGTCCCTGGCTCGAAATGGCGGATGACGTAGCGGGAATTGACGCTGAAGCGAAAATGCGTCTTGCCGTTATGTTGGGCATCAAGCAAATGATCGACATGCTCATACTTCGTCACAAATCGGAGCCGCCCGTAGTCGGTCGCGCCGATAAATTCAATCGCTTTTTTCAGCGAATGGGTCAAATGATCGATCCCGACAATGTCGGACGTGCATGCCGCCTCGAAGCGAGTGATCTCGGGTGCGCGCTCGTCAATATACGTTTGCGCTTGAGCGAAAATGTCGTCCAAGTTGACATACACGCGGATATATGGCTTGCTTCCTAATGTCGTTTGCAAATAGCAATAATGGCAATGGCCCATGCATCCGGTTGCCAATGGAATGGCGTATTCGGCTGACGGCTTCGATGAATCAAATTTCAGCGTCCGCCGCACGCCAACAACGAGCGTCGATTTCGCATTTCGATACCGGGCCAGCTCCGTCTCTCCCGGAATGCCGCGCACTTGGTTGTGCGATGTCGTCTCGCGAATCTCAATTCCCATTTGCGTAAATTTCTCATACAGTTCCTGCCCGAGCGGGTACGACAACGCCTCCGGCTCGAAATACACAAGCTTGGGCACAAACGGTTTCATTCATTTCCCTCCAGACTGTTCATATGTTGATGTTAGTATGATTCAAAGCGGGAGGGAAATCACGTGATTCTTTCGCTTGGCAACGATTTTTCATGGAAGGCTCATTGCCCCTAATTTGATATGTTCATCTCCCAGCGAAACCAACGGCCATGTCCATCGGTTTCAGCCACAATTTGCTGGTATTCTCGGCCGCCAATCATGCCATCCAGATGCAATTTCGGATCCCACATGCCTTTCGCTTACTCTATATTCGTTCCAACATACAGATTGCCCTGCAAAACATTCGCACACCTTTGCAATTTGCCATGACATCTCATGAACGCAATGATACAATAAAACTAAACTGAAAGGAGGGATGCAGAATGTCTCACGAGCTTGCCGAATTGCTTCGCTCAGTGCTGAAAGAGGAGTTGCAGCCGATTCATGAACGCCTCGATCGACTAGAAGCCGGACAACAGCGCCTTGAAGAACGACAACAACGCCTTGAAGAACGACAACAACGCCTCGAAGAACGACAACAACGCCTCGAAGAACGACAACAACGCCTCGAAGAACGACAACAGCGCCTCGAAGAACGACAACAGCGCCTCGAGGAAAAGTTGGACCATTTCATCATCGAAACGCGCAGCCATTTCAAAAAAATCGAGGACGAACTGGCTGATCATCGGCGTATGTTCGAGATACTGTCACATGATTGGCGTAACGCGAACATTGCGATTGAATATTTAAATCATAAGATCGGCCAGCACGATCTGGAAATGTATCAACTAAAAAAGCGGCTCGAACTCCAAGAAACAAAATAAAAGCGCATGCCCGATGACCGGCGCATACGCTCGAACCGCTTATCCCCGCTTGCGAATGCGGAAATGGTCTTCTAACAGCACCCAGTTTTCCGGATACGGATACCCGAGCACCCAGTAGCTGATTCCGCGCAATCCGTATTCTTTCACCAATTCAAATTTCGCCAACGCGCTGCGGGCGTCTTCAAACCATACTTCGTGCTGGCGCCCGTGTTCGTCCGTGTAGCGGTAAAACGGCGAGGCAGCCACGGGGTCGTACTGAATGGATGCTCCGTAGCGAACGGCGCGCTCGAGCGCCTCTTTCGGGCTGAACGTTTCCGCCTCTTGCCCTGGCACGTGCGGCAGCACCCAGTCGCGGGCATAAATTTGAAACCCCATCATGATTTTGCTACGCGGAATGGCGGTCACCGCATAATCGAGCACGCGCCGAATTTGATTCACCGGCGAAATGGCTTGCGGCGGCCCAAACCGGTAGCCCCACTCATAGGTCATAAGGACAACAAAATCAGCGATGCGTCCGTGGGCTGGGTAGTCGTGCGCTTCGTACAGCAGCCCTTTTTGTTCAGCGCTTATTTTGGGCGCCAGAGACGTCGATAACACATACCCTTCGGCGTGAAGCCGGTTGGCCGCCTGCTGCAAAAACTCGTTATACCGCTTGCGGTCGGACGGATAGACGTTTTCAAAATCGACATTCAGCGCCCGGTACCCTTTTGCTCGCATCACTTGAATGACGTTGTCAAGCAATCGCGTTTGCAGCGCAACGTCGGCCAGAATCGTCTGCGCCAGCCTCGAGCCCGGGTCTTGGTACGTAAAGTTCGTGATCGTCATCATCGGCACGACACGGGCGGCATAAGCCGCCTGAATGAATGCCGCATCATTGATCGGATTGAGCCCGCCATCGGCGCGGATCGTGTAGGCGAATGGCGCGGCATAGGTCAAATGGCGGCCGACTTCGCGCACTTGCTCCGCTCCTTTCTCCCCTTGATCCACCGTAAATGCGTTCACCTCGATGAGCGGCTTCGCCGGCGGGATGATAAGCCGCTGTCCAGGGGCGATCCAGTTCGGATCGGTAATATCGTTTACTTCGATCAGCTGCTGAACCGTCACTCCGTAGAACGAAGCGATTTGCGCCAGCGTCTCCCCGCTTTGCACCGTATGGATGCGCGCTGGGATGAACAACGTTGTCCCTGGATAAAGGAGCGACGGATTCGTGATCCGGTTCGCCTGTACGATCACCTCGACCGCCACCCCATACTGGCGCGCAATGCGCCATAACGTTTCTCTCGCATGGACAGTATGGTAGCGATATGGAACCGGGATGACGAGCGCTTGGCCAACGGCTAGCCGGTTCGGGTCGCTCAGTTCATTGGCGGCGACAATCCGCTCGAGTGGAACGCCGTAACGCTGAGCCAACTGCCAAAGCGTCTCCCCGCGCTTTACGACATGGACAATCATGACGCTCCCCCTTTCCTTCTCCCTTTTACCACTATATTTTCGCTTTTCTCCTTTATGTAAAAAAACGCCGGTTCCTTTGCAGAACCAGCGTGTCCTTCACCCCATCATTCAACATTACAACCCGCACTTCAGCTGCGCGCCGCAGTTCGTGCACGTATTGCAGCCGCCGATCTCTTCGATCGTCCCTTCGCGGCAAATCGGACAAATATTGCCGATTTCGGAACCGATCGTCACATCGGTGGCGCGCACATCTTGAATCGTATCCACAAGCACGACGGGGCGTTTCGTTTCTTTTTCCTCGAGCTCCTCTGGAAGCAGTTCAAGTTGCTCTTCAATCTGATTCTCCTCAGCCTTTAACGTCAACACTTGCGCATCGCGGCTGCCGTCGACATAGACGGTTCCGCCTTTCGCGCCGCCGCGCCACAGACGCTCATACACTTTTTGCACTTGCTCGACGGTGTAGCCCTTCGGCGCGTTGACCGTTTTTGACAAGCTCGAGTCGACCCAGCGTTGAATGATGCACTGCACATCGGCGTGCGCTTCCGGCGGCAAGTCCATCGCCGTCACAAACCAAGGCGGCAAGTGGTTCGGATCGGCTTCCGGATGTTTGTCCAAATATTCTTGGACAATGTCCGCTTTCACTTCGATAAATTTGCCCAAGCGCCCGCTCCGGTAGTACGAGAACGAGAAGTACGGCTCAAGCCCGGTTGAGACGCCGACCATTGTCCCTGTCGATCCCGTCGGCGCCACCGTCAGCAAGTGCGAGTTGCGGATGCCGTATTTCAAAATATCTTGGCGAATGTCTTCCGGCATCCGTTTCATGTAGCCAGTGTTGATGAACGCTTCACGCAGCTTGCGCGTCTCTTCCTCCGTTTCGCCGACCAAAAACGGGAAGCTGCCTTTTTCTTTCGCCAACTCGATCGAGGCCCGGTAAGCGGTCGTGGCGATTGTGCGGAACAGCTCGTCCACAAGTTGATTTCCTTCCTCGGAGCCGTACGCTTTTTCGCAGTAAATGAGCAAGTCGGCAAGCCCCATGACGCCAAGGCCGATGCGGCGCTCACCGAGCGCTTGTTTTTTGTTTTCCTCAAGGAAGTATGGCGTAGCGTCAATGACGTTGTCTTGCATCCGCACCCCGATTTCGACTGTGCGTTTCAGTTTTTCGTAGTCCACGACTTTCCGTTCTTTGTCGACCATGTTCGCCAAGTTAATGGCGGCTAGGTTGCATACCGAATACGGCGCCAACGGTTGTTCCCCGCACGGGTTGGTGGCCACGACTTTTTGCCCGTACGCGCGGGCGTTCGTCATTTCGTTGGCGTTGTCGATGAAGAAAATGCCCGGCTCGGCCGAATACGTCGCGCAAATGTTGATCAGCTTCCAGAGCTCGCGGGCGCGGATTTTTCGGTAGACGCGGACGCGATAGCCCATTTGTTCCCATTCGCGTACATCGCCGACTTCATGCCATTTTTCGTTGTAAATGCGCATTTCCTCTTCGGAATAGGTTTCCACGTCCGGGAAGCGGAGCGCGTATTCTTCGTCCTTTTCGACCGCTTCCATGAACTCTTTCGTCAAGCAGACGGAAATGTTCGCGCCGGTCAAAAAGTCAGGATTGTGCACGGTATATGTACCGCCGGCGCGCAGTTTTTCTTCGGCGTCTTTAATGATCTCTTCAGTGAATCCGCCGTAGTCAGGCGCGTTTTTGTACCGGACGATCGCTTCGTACATCGCCCGCTCCCGCTCGGTGAGCGGCGTGAATTTCAGCTTGTCGCGCGCTGCTTTTTTGATGCCCTCGTCTTCCATATTTTCAAGCAGGTAGCGCAAAATGCGAGGGTTTTGCATTTTCGAGACGATGAATTCGATAATGTCCGGGTGCCAGTCGGCCAGCATAATCATTTGGGCGCCGCGCACATTGTTACTCACTCGCTTTCACGAGTGGGCTAGGTCATTTCTGCCTAGCTCTCCGCCTTTCGGTCGGAGATCAGACTATATCATCAGGGAAGAGAATGCTTCCCTGTCTCGCGCCTCGTAGCCTCGTCGCCATAAGCTACGATTTACTCCTTCCATGGCCCTCTCTCCCCTCGAAACAACGTTCGTTATCATCATTGTATCGAGGGCTGTAGGAAGTTTCAATAGTCGTTGAACCTTCATCTCCGTTTCCAGAGATGCTTGGCTGCTGGTTGCCCATTGTTGCATCCAACTTGTTTTCCAACCGTCACGTCTGCCGTCACCGGCTGCGTTGTGGTCAAGTTGGCTTTAGGGTGTTCCAGCAATTCGCGAGATTTTACTCCCGCCGTCTGGCGCCTTATTAACGGGAGCCACCTTGCTCAACAAGGTGGGTCAGCTTCGCAATGTCGTCAAGCCATGAGACCGACCCGGACGATTTGCCGTTCACCCCGCGCGCAAGCGTATGGCGCGGCCGCAATGTCGAGCCGTTCGTCCCAACGCCGCCGCCGCGGCTCATAATTTCCATCACCTGCTTCCGATGTTCGGAAATGCCTTCGCGCGAGTCTTTCACAAACGGCATCACATAGCAGTTGAAATACGTCACTTCCTTGCCTGAACCCGCCCCGTACAACACGCGGCCGGCCGGAACAAAATTCAAGCTGGCGAGCTCTTGATAAAACTTTTCGAACCACTCTTTCCGCTTTTCTTCCGTCTTTTCCACCGCCGCCAGCCCGGTCGCATTGCGCTTGGCGATTTGCTCATAGAAAATCTCGAGCGGCTTGTCGATAATGTCAAGCGACCGAACGACAATGCCGGTCTTTGCCTCTTCCCCTTCGAGCACGTGCCGGTACTCATCCTCCACCTGGACGCGCGCCTTTTTCGCCTCCCAATCGATGTCGACGATAAACCCGAGCCCTCGTGCCGGGAATTTCGGATCCTCCTTGATCGTCAACACAACGAAATCGCCCGGTGTGAGCGTCAGCTTTTCCGTATCCTTAAACGAATAACGGTCAAGCATGACCAAACGGGATACGCCTTTATGGGTGATGTGCATATCCGGCGTAATCGGATGCACTTGCGGAAATAGGCGAATATCCTCGTTCAGCTTGTCAATATTGATTTTCATTTTTTCGGACGACGCCACCGTCATTCTCCTATCTCTCCTCTTTTATATAATCTCTCATGTTTTTGGCAAAGTTGTCCTGTCTTCTCTACCTTACCATATCAAACAGAAAAAAACAATATATAGTATGATTTTTTACGAAAATCATACTATATATTGTTAAAGAGAACAAATGATTTCATTTTGTCAAGCAAAAAAAAAAAAAAAAACAAAACAAGGCGAAAAGCGGAGAAAAACGGGGGAGTGCCGCTGTTTTTACCGGAAAACGAACGATTTACCGCGTCGCTGCTCAGCGCTTGAAGTTCCATTCGTCGCTTTCGTATTTCGTCCGCGCCAGCTCTTCGACGTACGCCCGCTCTTCGGCGGTGAGCGTGTACGGTTCCAATACGATGTTCAATCCTTTTTCAAATCCTTTGTAAAACGCCTCTTTCGCTTCCTCGATCGTCACCGTGCGGCTCGTCAACTCGTTGATCGCGACCGCCTTCTTTTTAAAATCGCGCTGCAGACGCTCTTTCACCCGCTCGTTTGAATATTTAAACAAGCTGAACAGCAAGTCTTCGTCCAAATCGAGCAAAATCGAACCATGCTGCAAAATGACGCCTTTTTGCCGCGTTTGCGCGCTGCCGGCGATTTTCCGCCCCTCAACGACAAGTTCGTACCATGACGGCGCGTCAAAACAAACAGCCGAACGCGGGCTACGCAAATCGGCTTTCTCTTCTTCTGTCCTCGGCACGGCAAAATACGCATCCAATCCAAGATAACGAAATCCCTCTAAAATGCCTTGGGAAATGACGCGGTATGCTTCCGTCACCGTCTTCGGCATCGCCGGGTGCGACTCGGAGACGATCACGCTGTATGTCAATTCTTTATCGTGCAGGACGCCGCGCCCGCCGGTCGGCCGACGGACAAAGCCGAGGCCGTGCCGTTTCACCGCCTCTAAATCAATTTCTTTCTCCACTTTTTGAAAATAACCAATCGACAACGTCGGCGGATTCCAGCCGTAAAAGCGGATCGTCGGCGGAATTTTGCCTTCGCTGTGCCAATCGAGAAGCGCCTCATCGAGCGCCATATTGAACGCCGGCGGGCAATAGCCGGAATCGATAAAGCGCCATACTTCTTTTGCCATCGTTCCACCTTCTCTATTGTTCCATACTCTAAACGCTGCGGCGGCTTGTCGACCACCGCCAAGGGGCGGGACACTTTTGGCCGCCTTTATTAGTTTAGCAAACAACGCCGGTGAAGGAAAGAAAAATGGCATGGCGAAAATCTCTTTGCTTCCCGGCGGCGACTTTATATAATAGGAAATAGCAGACGAAGCGAAGGGAGGCATGATGGGGTGGAAGCATTGCTCATTATTCTCGGCGCGATCATCATTTATTCGGTGATCACCTACATTTGGCAAAGACGAATTGTCAAATCGTTGACGGAAGAAGAATTCCGCGCCGGCTACCGGAAAGCGCAATTGATTGATGTCCGCGAACCGGATGAGTTTGCGGCTGGACATATTTTAGGGGCGCGCAACATCCCGCTCACGCAGCTTCGCGTGCGCATGAAAGAATTGCGCAAAGACCAGCCGATCTATTTGTACTGCCAAAACGGACTGCGCAGCGGGCGGGCCGCGCAAATGCTCTACCGAAAAGGATACCGCGACTTGTACCATTTAAAAGGCGGATTTAAAACATGGACCGGGAAAGTGAAGAAAAAAGCGTAGCCCGTTAACCAAAAAGGCGCTCTGCCGAAACAGGCAGGCGCCTCTTTTCGCATGCGCTAGACCGCCGCAAATTCCGGCGGCAGGACGACCGCCTCAAGCACCGAAGCAGCCGCGCCGATGGCGCAGCTTTTCTCTTTCAGCTTGGAGACGATGATGGACGGTTCGCTTTCTTTTTTGACGAGGATTCGCTTTCTCACTTCTTGGCGCGCCGGATCGATCACATATTCACCCGCTTGGGCAAGCGGGCCGCCGATGATGACCGCTTCTGGATTGTACGCATACATCACCTGCAACAATCCAACGCCGAGATAGCGCCCTGTTTCCTCCAAAATGCGCGCCAGCTGTTCATCGCTTTCTGCTGCCAACGCCATCGCAGCGATGGAAAAGCGTTCGTTGAGCCATTCGGAACGCCCTTCTTCAGCCAAACGGCGTTCAATGTATTTTTCCGACGCATACATTTCCCAGCAGCCGATGTTGCCGCAGCTGCAGCGAATGCCGTTGACATTGATCGTATGATGGCCGATTTCACCAGCTAGGCCGCTGACACCCCGATAGAGCTGATGGTGAAGAACGACGCCGGCGCCAATGCCGATTCCGGCGCTGATGTAAACAAAGTGGGCGAACTCGTTGCCGGCGCCGAACCACTTTTCTCCAAGCGCCGCCAGTTTCGCCTCATTCTCGACAATGACAGGACGCTCAGGCCACCGTTGCCGCAAAACAGCCGCCAAGGCGACATCGTCCCAGCGCAAGTTCGGAGCAAACACAACGGTCCCGCTTTCGGTATGGACGACGCCCGGCACGCCGATGCCGATTCCCATCACGCCGTACGGCGTCGCCGGCGCTCGGCGGATGGCCGCCTCGATGAGCTCCATCATTTCGTCGATGATCGCCTCCTGCCCTTCAGACGGGCGGAACGAACGCCGTTGCTCCCAAAGAATGTCCGCGTTTAAATTGGTCAACACGGCATACAAATAGTTCACCCCCAGCTCAACGCCGATAAGCGAGCCGGCGTCGGCGTTGAAGCGAAGCATGAGCGGCCGGCGCCCGCCGGTTGACTCGCCGATTCCGCTTTCATGGACGAAATGCTCGGCGATCAGTTCGTCTACAAGCGCGGAGACAGTGGCCTTGTTCAATCCGGTTGTCTTGGCGATATCGGCGCGCGAAATCGGATGCTGGTCGCGAATCAATTTTAAGACGAGCTGTTTATTCATTTTTTTTACAAGAGAAATGTTTCCTGTCCGCACGTCTCTGTCATCCTTTTCATTTGATTGATCGAATGTGTCTTGCGAAAGGGCAGGGGCGCCTCGCTATTATGGCGGTTGCTGCATCCGTCGATTCCTGCCGTGTTCGACTCTTGACCATCAGCTTTTTCGCCCAAGCCGTCGGGCGCCCGTGCACCGACTGTTAAGGCTAACTTCTCCATATGGACACATGCTTTTTCTTTCTTGATCTTAGTTTATATAATAAACTAATTCGACATTTCTGTCAATGACTCATCCGTCGTACAAAGAAACGGCCCGCTCCGTTAGGGAGCGAGCGCTCATCAATGCTCAAACATCAGTTGTCGCGATGTGTTGGTTTTTGATAGCGCAAAATCGGCTTGCGCGCCGCGGTCGTTTCATCAAGTCGCTTCACAACGGTCGTATGCGGCGCTTCTTGAACGATTTCCGGATTTTCCTCCGCCTCTTTGGCGATTTGGATCATGGCGTCAATAAACGCGTCGAGCGTCTCTTTCGACTCCGTCTCCGTCGGCTCGATCATCATGCATTCTTCAACGATGAGCGGGAAGTAAATCGTCGGCGGATGAAACCCGAAATCAAGCAGTCGCTTGGCGATGTCGAGCGTTCTGACACCGAGTTTCTTTTGCCGGCGGCCAGAGAGAACGAACTCGTGCTTGCAATGGCGGTCATACGGCAAATCGTAATACTCAGCAAGCCGACGCATCATATAGTTGGCGTTTAACACCGCATATTCGCTCACCGCTTTTAAGCCGTCCGGCCCCATCGAGCGGATGTACGTGTACGCCCGGACGTTGATGCCGAAATTGCCGTAAAACGGCTTGACGCGGCCGATCGATTGCGGACGGTCATCATCAAGGTAATAACCGTTTTCCCCTTTTTCGATGACCGGCTTCGGCAAAAACGGAACGAGGTCGGCTTTCACCCCGACCGGGCCCGAGCCTGGGCCTCCGCCGCCATGCGGGCCGGTGAATGTTTTATGCAAGTTCAAATGAACAACGTCAAAGCCCATGTCCCCCGGGCGCGCCTTGCCAAGAATCGCGTTTAAATTCGCGCCGTCATAGTACAGCTTGCCGCCGGCTTTGTGGACGATTTCGGCCATTTCGACAATATGCTCTTCAAACAGCCCGAGTGTGTTCGGATTCGTGAGCATAAGCGCCGCTGTATCCGGACCGACGACGCGCTTTAAGTCCTCTAAATCGACAAGTCCATCGGCGGTCGATTTGACCGTCACCGTCTCAAAACCCGCGACCGTTGCCGACGCCGGGTTCGTGCCGTGCGCTGAATCCGGGACGATCACTTTCGTCCGGTTGAAGTCGCCGTTTGCTTCATGGTAAGCGCGGATCATCATCAGCCCCGTCCATTCGCCGTGGGCGCCGGCCGCCGGTTGCAAGGTGACCGCATCCATGCCTGTGATTTCTTTTAAATGCTCTTGCAAGTCGTACATCAACTCAAGCGCCCCTTGCACCGTTTTCTCTGGCTGAAGCGGATGAATGTGGGCAAATCCAGCGAGGCGGGCGACGTTTTCATTGATTTTCGGATTGTATTTCATCGTGCACGACCCGAGCGGGTAAAACCCAGAATCGACGCCGTGGTTTCGTTTCGAGAGCGCCGTATAATGGCGCATTAAGTCAAGCTCCGACACTTCCGGGAGCTCCGGCTCTTCAGTGCGAAGATAATCGGCCGGCACGAGCTCGCTGACATCGACAGCCGGCACGTCAAGCGCCGGCAGACTGTAGGCGATGCGCCCCGGCTTGCTTCGTTCGAAAATAAGCGGTTGATCGTTACGCATGGCCATCCCCCAATTCATTGACAAACCGATCGATTTCTTCTTTTGTCCGCAGTTCGGTGACAGCAACAAGCATATGACCGGCAAGCTCCGGATAGTCAGCCCCAAGGTCATAGCCGCCGATGATTCCTTTTTCGAGCAGGCGATCGTTCACCTCAGAAACCGGCCGTCCAAGCCGGATGACGAACTCGTTGAAAAACGGACCGGCAAACGGCGACGACAGTCCGCGTTTTTCAAGTTCCACCTTCGCATAATGCGCTTTTTGAATATTCATCGCCGCCATTTCTTTCACGCCCCGCTTGCCAAGCGCCGACAGCGCAACGGAAGCGGCCAAGGCGTTTAACGCTTGATTGGAGCAAATGTTGGATGTCGCCTTATCGCGGCGGATGTGCTGTTCGCGCGCTTGAAGCGTCAAGACAAATCCGCGGCGCCCGTCCTCATCGGTCGTCTGCCCGACAAGACGGCCTGGAATTTTGCGCATGAGCGGCGCTTTGACAGCGAAATAGCCGCAATGCGGGCCGCCAAATTGCGTCGGAATGCCAAATGGCTGCATGTCGCCGACCACAATGTCGGCGCCAAACGCTCCGGGTGGAGTCAACACACCAAGCGCCAATGGATTGCTGGCGACGACAAACAAGCTTTTCTTTTCATGCGCAAGCGGCGCGATCGCGTTCAGCAGCTCGATTTGGCCAAAAAAGTTCGGGTATTGGACGACAACGCACGCCACATCATCCCCCATTTCCGCTTCAAGCGCCTTAAGATCGGTGATGCCGCCGTCATACGGAATTTCTTTCACTTCGAGCTTCTGTCCTTTGGCGTACGTGCGCACAACTTCCCGATATTGCGGATGAACGGCGGTCGAGATGAGCACTTTCTTCCGCTTCGTATGCGCGGCGCTAAGAAGCACTGCTTCGGCAAGCGCCGTGCCGCCGTCGTACATCGACGAGTTGGCGACATCCATGCCGGTCAGCTCGCACACCATCGTTTGAAACTCAAAAATCGCCTGCAGCTCGCCTTGGGAAATTTCCGGTTGATACGGCGTATAGGCCGTATAAAATTCAGAGCGCGACAGGACATGGTCGACGACGACTGGAATATAATGGTCGTACACCCCGGCTCCTAAAAAGGAAACGTATTGTTTTACGCTGGCGTTTTTTTTCGCTAAGGCCGCAAGCTCTTTCCACAGCTCCGGCTCGGATTTGGCCGGTTTCACCTTCAGCTCGCCGCGGAAGCGGACTTGTTCTGGAATATCGGCAAACAAGTCGTCAATCGAGGCGACGCCGATCGTCTTCAACATCTCCTGTTTGTCTTCTTCCGTCATCGGCAAATAACGATGGAGCACTGCGTTTTTCCCCTTTCCTTGTCGCTTTGAAATCGTCACTTGGCCCGCCTGTAAAACGGAATCGGCACGATGTTCGCTTTCAGCCGCTTGCCGCGGATGTCCACCTCCACTTCCCGGCCGATGGCGGCCACATCCGCTTTCACCAAGGCCAAGCCGATGTTTTTCTTCAGCGTCGGCGACTGCGTGCCGGTCGTGACGAACCCGACCTCTTCGCCGTCGGCAAATACAAGGTATCCGTGGCGCGGAATGCCTCTGTCGATCATTTCAATGCCGACGAGCCGGCGCGGCGGCCCTTCCTCTTTTTGCCGTTTCAATACAGCTTGGCCGATAAAAGGCGGCTCTTTTTCCGCTTTGACGGCAAAACCAAGCCCGGCTTCAACTGGTGAAATCGAGTCGGACAGCTCTTGACCGTAAAGCGGCAGGCATGCTTCAAAGCGGAGCGTATCGCGCGCCCCCAGTCCGCATGGGAGAACGCCGTCACGAGCTCCGGCCGCTAGGATCGCCTCCCATAGCGCGGCGGCGTCTTCCGCTTTACAATATAGCTCAAACCCGTCTTCCCCCGTATAGCCGGTGCGCGAAACGAGCGCCTTCACGCCCGAGACTTCGACGCCGTCAGCGAATGAAAACGGGCGCAGCGCCGCCAAATCAAAATCCGCCAATCGCTGCAAGACGCGCTCCGCTGCCGGCCCTTGCAAGGCAAGCTGAGCCGTTTCGGACGATACATCTTGAAGCTCGACGTCGCCCTCAACATGCCCGCTTAGCCAAGCGAAGTCTTTTTCCGTATTGGCCGCGTTGACGACCAGCAAGTAGTCATTCTCTCCTTTTTGATAGATGAGCAAATCATCGACTGTGCCGCCGTCCTCATAGCACATGAGCGTATATTGCGCCCGGCCGGGCCGCAGTTTGGCGACGTCATTGGTCATGAGCTTTTGCAAAAACGCGAGGCTCCCACGACCGCGGACGACAATTTCCCCCATATGGGAGACGTCAAACAGCCCGGCGCGCGTTCTTACAGCCTCATGTTCTTCCTTTATGCTGGAAAACTGCACCGGCATTTCCCAGCCGCCAAATTCAATCGTTTTGGCGCCGTAACGGGCGTACACCGAGAATAGGGGCGTGCGCTTTAGCATCTGATTCCCTCCTTTGATCCACGTCACACAAAAAAGGACAGACTTCCCCCTATCAACAAGTAAGGGGGCTCTGTCCTGGCACCTGAAAGTTTCCCGCCGGCCCGTTTGGCGCGTCCGTTCGCGGTCCATGGGGCCGATCGGTTTCCTCTTGGGTGGCCTGCTTTCAGCAGGCGCTCTCCAGAGCTGCGTCAAGCAAGAGTCTTTTTGCCTGAGAGATTCGCGTTTCCGCTTGCTCCTTCGGCGCTACATTTCGTAGTCTCTCCCCTTGCCGTCATCCGCCCATCAATAAATTGTTTCCATATCGGGCATACTAACAAACGCCCTCATCAACGAGTCATGCGAATGTTCTAAATTTATACTACCATCAACAGCAGCCAAAGGGCAATAGGAAATAATCGAACTTTCATGGTAATTAGTCATAATAATGTTCTTGTTTTTCTTAACATACCAAATGTAATCTATATAAACATTCGCAACACAGGAAAGGGGATTACCATGAACATTGATCTGGAAATGGATGAAACATGGAAGGAGGAATTTTTGGAACGCGTCGAAAAAGACGGTCCGTGGGCGAGCTGGGAAATGTATGAACTGGCGCTTGAGGCCGCCCATCATGTAAGCGTCCCGGAATTTCATGGCTTGCAGGCGCCCAAACACCTGCCCCACTTGACCATTCTTCCGCACCAGCTTGAAGTGGCGCGCCGCGTCGTCGAAGAGATGAACGGCAAAGCCATTTTGGCGGATGAAGTCGGGCTTGGAAAAACAATCGAGGCCGGGCTCGTCTTAAAAGAATATATGATTCGCGGCCTTGTGAAAAAAGCGCTCATTCTCGTTCCCGCCTCCCTTGTTTCGCAATGGGTGAGAGAGTTGAACGAAAAATTTTTCATCCCGGCCGTCCAGCAGAAAAAGAGCTACGTCTGGGAGCAGTGCGATATCGTCGTTTCCTCGATCGACACGGCGAAAAAACCGCCGCACCGTGACATCATCTACGGGCAGTCGTACGACATGATCATCATCGACGAGGCGCACAAACTGAAAAATAACAAAACGAAAAACTACGAGTTTGTGCAAAATTTAAAAAAGAAGTTTTGTTTGCTCCTGACCGCGACGCCGATCCAAAACCGGATCGAAGAAATTTTCAACCTCGTCTCGCTGTTGAAACCCGGCCATTTAGGCAGCTCGGAACAGTTTGCCAAAACGTACGGAAAAACGCGGGCCGTACAGACGAACGACCATTTAAAAGCGCTCGTCAACAAAGTGATGATCCGCAACCGCCGCGCCGATACGCCGATCGAATGGGCGAAGCGCCACGTTGAACCGGTGCTGATCGAGTTTACGAATGAGGAACGGGAGATGTATGAAGCGGTCAAGGCGCTCCGCCGCGAATCGTTCGCCGGCTCGTTTTCGCTCATCACGCTTCTTCGCGAGGCGTGCAGCAGCCGCGAGGCGCTGTTTCTCACGATCAAAAACATGATCGATAAATGCGGCGGAGCGGTTCCAGAGCCGCTTAAACGCGTAGTGGAAAAAATCAACGCCGTCACCACGAACTCAAAGGCGGAAAAGGCGCTCGAGCTCATCCGCTCGATCAATGACAAAGTGATTATTTTCACCGAATATCGAGCGACGCAGCTGTACTTGCAATGGTTTTTAAAGCAGCACGGCATCTCGTCCGTTCCGTTTCGCGGCGGCTTCCGGCGCGGCAAAAAAGACTGGATGCAGGAACTGTTCAAACACCACGCCCAAGTGTTCATCGCCACCGAAGCAGGCGGCGAGGGCATCAACTTGCAGTTTTGCCGCTATGTGATCAACTACGACTTGCCGTGGAACCCGATGCGCCTTGAGCAGCGGATCGGCCGCGTCCACCGCCTCGGCCAGACGGATGACGTTTACATTTACAACTTCGCCGTCAAACAGACGGTCGAAGAGCATATTTTAACGCTTCTGTACGAAAAAATCCGCCTGTTCGAACGAGTCGTCGGCGAACTGGACGACATTTTGGCGAAAATGAACCTCGCGAACCTGGAACGCTACTTCGAAGACGCCTTCGTTCATTCACGGAGCGAAGGAGAGATGAAAGTCAAAATGGAGAACATCGTCGCGATGATCGAGCTGGCCGAGCAGCTCGGAAAGGAAGGAGGAGAGCGGTATGCAGCAACATGAAATCCGTCGCTTTGTCGAGCGTTACTTTGCCGCTAACGGCTGCACGTTTGTTGAGGCGAACGACGATTACCTCACCGTTCAACTGACGGCAGAAATGGACAAAGAGCTGATGAATCGGCCGTTTTACTGGCATTATATCGAACGGACGGGCGGCGTCCCGCAGCCGATGCAACTGACGCTCATCATCCGCGCCAATGAACGAACAGACAAACTGAAAGGAGAACGCCTCCATTTCGGCGCTCCGCGACTGCATCAGCTGTTCCGCTCAGCGCAAAAACGCGGCAGCTTCATCCGTCTGTATGAAGAGCCAAGCGCGCCTTTGGACGGCAACGCCGCCCTCCATCCATGGCTCGGCATGAACGTCACGATTTCGTACGAATGCGACCGAAAAAAAGATGAAATCGTCTCCCTTGGCCTTCACCTCATTAGCGGAACGATCGTCGAGTCGTTTCATGAGCGGATGCGCGAGCGACGGCTGACGCCGAAAATCCCTGATTACTGTTTCACCATCTCTCCGCTCATTAAGCCGAGAAGCGGCATCGGCCGTCTCGAGCAATACATACGCAGCCGCATCGCCGCCGACGACCATGCGTGGGCGGATGAGGCGCGCCGACGCTGGGCCGACGATTTGGCGTTGCTTGATGAATTTTACAAAGACTGCGAAGAAAAGCCGGAGTGCTATTATATTGAGAAGGAAGCGTTGGAAAAGCAGTATAAGCCGCGCATCACCGTTTCCGTCATCAACGGCGGACTGTTTTATTTGCTGCCCCGCTCATCGTGAATCAACTCCGGGATGGGTCCATCCGGCGCGGAGCGTTCAAACCGACAAACTCCCTTCCGTCGGCACGAAAACCGCCCGCCGGCTTAGGCCGGCGGGCGGCTGCTACGGGCGGCGCCGAAACAGCAAGCGAAGCGAAAGCGGCACCATGCCAAACAAGCGGTATGAAAGAGGAAGCTGCTCTTGTTTCCGCACCTGACGCCGCTGCCTCCGCTCCTCTTTCGGCAAATCCATGTAGGCGACAAACTGTTGGGTGACAAACTTGACATAATCGTTGACCGCCATCAAATCCCCCCTTTTTTCTTTTAGTTTTTCCGCTTCTTTCCTCTTTTAACCGTTTTGCTCGCTCCATTCGACAATATGAAGCGCCGGAAGCGTGACAGTAAACAGGGCGTCCCGCCTCAGCCCAGAGGCCGAACGGATGGACAAAGAAACCCGAACATACGCTGCACCTTCCCGCACCCACCGGTAGGCCGCCATTCCGCGCGGATAAGTCCATTCCCCAGACTCGCCTGCGGTCGACGGATCGGCCGATGCGATGCGTTCTTTTACGTCAAACACAGCCATCTGCACAAGCTCATCCGCTTCAGCTGCCTGCCGGGCCTCATAAGCCGCCTGTCGTTCCGCTTCATAGAGGAGCAAGACATGCATGACAGAAAAGACAAGCAATAAAGACACAACCGCTACAATCGGAAACATGACGCCATCTTGTCGACCCATTTCCCCTTCCCCTCGTTTTTCCAGTCTAAAAGGGGGAAGCGGCGGTCAAGGGGGTCTCACCGCACAAGCCGCCCGCTAAAACGCCCGCGCCACAAACGCCTCGCAAACAGTTCCGTCATCAGCCGTCACTTGCAAAAATATCCCGCGGGCGCCGGCCCGGTACGAAACAGCACGCACATGGCGGAGCACCGTTTCATTGCCAGCGCCGTCCACCTGGCGGATCAGTTCCGCCCTTGTCGCCACAACCGAAAAACTGACTGTCTTACCGTTCCATTTTTGCAAATAGAGGACACGGCCGCCAGTCGACCATTGCTTCGTTTCATTCAGCTCGATTTGCAGCTGTTGCACAAACAGCCGCCATTCCAATCGGGAAAACGCGTCCGCCGGCTCCGGAGCCAGCAAGCGAACGGACAACACCGCCGGAACGGCCGCCGCCACCGCCATCGCAGCCGCCAGCGCCAACAGCGCTTCGATCATCGTAAATCCGTTTTCTTTTGCCGCTACCGTTTTCCATACCCGCACCGCTCCATCTCGCGACCGGCGTAATCGTTCCAACGCACGCATACTTTCCGCATTCGCCCCCCTTCATCGCTCGCTTGCAACTGAAATACCGTGCGCCCGTCGGCAATAGTGGTTTCTCCGACAAGCGGCTCCTCATACAGCGCGATGGCCAACAGCCGGCGCGCTTTCTCCTCGAGAATGAGGCTGTTGCGCTCTTGCGCCATTTGCGTCAACAGCGGGAGAAGAACGGCCGCTGTCGTCCACAGGAGCGCCAAAGCGAACAATGCTTCAACAAGCAAAAATCCGCCGTTACATTTTTTGCACATAAAATCGCCCTTTCCCCAGCAAAAAGGTGACTTTATACGTCATTCGGCCACCCCCTATCCAAATGGTTCCAGCCCGTTCAATATTGCCGTTGTCGGTAAAGATGAGCGGATTGCGCAGCGTGCCGAGCCGAAACCGCCACGGAGAAGGGAGCGAACGGGCGACAACCTGCTGGCCGCTCGCCGCCTCAATCGCCTTGTACCCAGCGCCCCCGTCGGTAAAAAAAACCGCTACATTCACCCGCCGGGCGATGGCATGCTGCTGCGCGCCATACAAATCCGCGCGCAGCACAGCCAGCATATACATCTCCTCTTGATGGCGCACAGCGCCGCCAAGCGCTGGAACAGCCAGCGCGGCAAGCACGAGCACCACCGAGAAAACAATCAGCATCTCAAGCAGCGTAAACCCGTCGTTACGAGCCACTTTCACTCACATCGCCGTTCGCGCTGATTTGGATCGCGTGACCGTTTGGACATTTGTCCGACTTGATATAGCGGCCAGCGAGCAATTCCTGCACCGTCGGAATTTTGTCGTGTTCCATCTCATACGCTTTCACCTGCGCTTGCACCGTGTTCAAAAACGCCTCGCATCCTTTCGAATTGATCATGCTGTTGTGCTTGGTTATATTCGGAATGGCAATCAGAAGCAGAACAGAAATCACCATCATCACGATCAGCATTTCGATCAATGTAAATCCTTTTTGATTCATCATCGCTCCTCCTCATATGCGAAATTTCAGAAATAGAATCTAGCGAATGACCGGTTCAGGCTATTGACCATCGAATCTGTTCGTCGATTGAGCCTTAGGAGGCGAGGGGCGCGCCTCTTCCTCAAAGAGCAACACACCAAGATTGAGCATCTTGTTCCTACAGAGCCGTCCCATTCTTGTCACATTTCATTCAACATCGAAAACATCGGCAGCAAAATCGCCAAATACAGGCCGACAACAAACGAGCCAACGACCGCCAATAAAAGCGGCTGCATGCGTTTTAAGACCGACTCGATTCGCTGCTCCATCACCTGCAGCAAAAACTCGCTGTAATGTTCAAGTTCTTTGCCAAGTTCGCCATTCGACTGGCCGTGGCGGATGACAAGCGCCAGCTCGGGTTCATAATAACGGGCCGTCCCAATGAGATCGTCGAGCGTCGTGCCTCGCAAGAGCCCCTCACGAAGGCGCCGACCTTCCATTTGCAAAAACGGCCACGACGACGGCTCGCTGAACACGCCGAGCGCATCATAAACCGACAATCCGGCCTGCAGCAGGCGCCCGAGCTGTCGGGCGGTCAGGCAGGTGACAAACAGTCTCAGAAACGAAGCAAGCCCTGGAATTCGCAAAGCGAATTGAAGTTTTCGGGAGACCGGCCAGCGGCGGAAACAAGCGGCATAAAACAGCCCGGAGAACACCGCCAAGACGGCGATGGCCGCCATCGCCATAGGGGCATGGGCGATTACCGCAAGCAGCCAAGCGGTGTGCCCGTGTTGTGGAGAAAACGCTGCCGCCGCCCGTTCAAACTGCGGCAGCAGCCACCATTCCATCAAGACGAGCATGATGATGAGCAAAGAAAGAAGGAACAGCGGATAGCGGCTGAAGCGGCGCAGCTGCTCGTGGAAGCGCGCTTTTTGCGCCAGCGCTTCCCCTGTCTCTGCCATGCCGCGCGGCAAGTCGCCATGCCGTTCGGCAAAAAAGAGAAGGTTAACCGCCATGCGGTCGACCGACAGCGCTTCGACAGCCGCAAACAGCGGCAGCCCGGCGCGCAGCTGCTGCAGGCAGCGCTCTATTTCCAGCCGGCGGTGTGTTGGAGCTTGAATGGCCAAAAACTCAAGCGCTTGCCCAAGAGGATAACCGCGCTCGAGCAGCCGGCCGAGCCGGGTGAAAAACAACGCCTGTTCAGCGAGCGGCCACATTTTGCGTTTCATCTTTCTCCCCCTCCGACGAGCTCAAGCATGCGGACGGGCAGGTAGCCAAGCGCAATCCCCTTGCGGATCAAGCGAGCCAGCGTCATATAAGAGCGCTTTGGCTTCCCTCTCCCATTGGAGAGAAAATGAATCACGTCCTCCAGGGCTGAACCGCAAAGCAACTCATAAACAGCCGTGCGCCGGCGGCGCCCAAGACGGCCGCACGATGGATGGCAATCGTCGCCGCACAGCGGGCAGCAAAGCTCGACAAGCCGCTGGGCAGAGACGGCAAGCAGCGTCTCAGCCAAATCGCCGAGCGGAATGCCGAATTCATGCAGCCGGTAGACGGCGCCGACTGCATCGGCGGCGTGCATCGTCGAGACGACCAAATGGCCGCTCAACGCTGAACGGACGGCAATGGCCGCCGTGTCATGATCGCGGATCTCGCCGACCATCAACACATCCGGGTCATGGCGCAGCGCCGCTTTTAACCCAACGGCGTACGTGATGCCTGCTTTTTCATTGATTTGCACTTGCAACAGTCGTTCGTTCTGTTTTTCGATTGGATCTTCAAGCGTGATGATGTTGCGTTGCCTTTCCGCTTGGCAAAGATCAAGAAGGGTGTACAGGGTCGTCGTTTTTCCCGACCCCGTCGGACCGGTCAACAGCACGAGTCCTTGCGGATGCTGCATGAAGGAAAATAATCGTGCGGTGGAGTGGAAGAATAAGGATAGTTCGCGAAGCGGCAGTGGGAGGCGCTGCGGCAGAAGTCGAATGACAAGACTTTCGTCGTAGAGCGTCGGCAATGTCGATAAACGCAAATACACCGTTTCCCCAAACTCCGCCACTTCCATGGCGCCGCTTTGCGGACGGCGTCGTTCCCCGATATCCATGCCGGCTAAAAATTTAAAGTGGACGATGAGGCGTTCCGCCGTTTCTTTCGGAAGAGCGCCAACGTCGACAAGCATGCCATCGAGCCGAAGACGAACGGCGGCATCACGGCGGCGCGGAACGAGGTGGAGATCCGAGGCGCGGCGCTGCACCGCTTCGGCGAGAAGGCGGTTTGCCGTTTGTTCGATCTCGTTCAGCACATATTCCCTCCTTTCGACAGGTTGCTTACTATTTCGACGAGCATAAGTCGTTATCCTGCTTTTGGCGCAGCTTTTTTGTGAAATTTTTTTGAATGTCAGTCCACTCACTGAAAAAAGTGACAAAAATCATTCCTCGCTTTGGACGATTTCATTATAATAACCATATCAATGATTCATTTGGGAGGGAAACCAATGGAACAAACGCTGAAAATCACAAGCGTATTGTCTGACCCGACAAGATTTCATATTTATGAATATATAGCAAAAGTGCATCGCGAAGTTTCTGTTCAAGAAATCGCAGAAACATTCCATATCCATCCAAACGTTGCCCGCTTGCACTTAACGAAGCTTGAAGACGTTCGCATGGTCGTATCGGATACGCAAAAAACGGGAAAAGGCGGACGGCCGAGCCGGCTGTATCGGCTGTCCGACGAAGTGATCGGGCTGTATTTTCCGTTCCGCGATTATCAACTCCTCGCCCGCATCGCCATTCAAACGATGGCCAAACTCGGTCCCATTGGAAGCGAGGCATTGCGTGAAACAGGAAGACGGTTCGGCCGTGAGCTTATCGCCAGCCGTTTGCCGCATAACGGCGCAGCGAGCGCGCTCACCATGGCGGACAAAATCGCCATAATGGAAGAGGCGGCCGAAGCGGCTGGATGTTTGCCGCAATTGCACTATGATGAAGAAAAAGGAGTGCTATACCTCGATATTTTCAACTGCCCATTCAAAGAAATCGCCGCGCAAGCACCTGATACGGTTTGCGGTATGCATCATTCCTTTTTGGAAGGAATGGTCGAGACGCTGTTTGCCGGTGCTGAAGTAACGGAAACGGAAAATATGATGGAAGACAGCCGTCGCTGCGCCTACCGCATCGTCATTCGTCCGTGACAGCGTCCCTTCCTTCTTTTTTGTCTGAAAAAAGCAACGGCCGGCCTTGGCTTTATTTCTTGCCCCTTGTCCGAAAGCGTTATTTACATTCCCAATCGTTGTACATTATAATAAGTAAGGACCAATGGTTTCAAACAAAGGAGGGATATAGAATGGACCGCATGTTCCGCGTGCTCGCCTTTTGGACCGGCATTTTTGCTGTCATGTTTTACCTCGGCCACATGCATACGACGTCGCTCATCTTCTTTGGGCAAACGGTGTTTTTCCTGTTCCTCGGCTTTTTAAAGCTGACCGAAAGAATGTACATTTACATTTTCGGGGCATATTTGACGATCTTCTTCGCGGCGTTTACGTATTGGACGACGTTTATGATGGTGCCCGGCATGGGCGAATAAAAAACAGGCAGAACCTCCTGCCTGTTTTTTTGCCGCTTTGACCGGAATCCCTTTTCTCCATTGCAGATCAGCGAAGGAAGCCGTTAATCGGCCGGCAAAAACTCGGGCGCTGGCCAAAAGTCGCGCGCGGCAAGACTCATCCCTTTCTGCAAGATCAGCACGTCAAAAAAGCGGCTGACGCCATCGTCAGCGATCAGCGCGCGGATCATTCGATTTTGGCGGCTTGCCGGCGAAAAGAAATCGCCGCCTTCTGAAACGTTCCATTCATGCAAAAGGCCGGCTGCGAGCAAAAACCGATCTTGGCGAATGAACGCCACTTCCTCCCACCCAGCCTGACGGGCGTACAAGCGAAGCGCATCCCATTGTACATGGCTCGTCAAGTCCATCTCCCCCGGATGGCGAAGCGGATCGGCAACAAGCCGATGACGGAAATATCCACGCAAGCTTCCATGCCGCCGCGCCGGGGCGCGCAGCTGTTCGTCCGTATAGCCATAGTCGATCGTCACCATCACCGCCTGATGAAACAGCGTCCCAACCTCGAGCCAAAACGCCTTCATCGCGAGAGGCACCTCAAGCCTTTGCCCCTCAGCAAGATCCAATCCGCGCTCTTGTAAATAGCGGACAATAGCCGGGCGGCAAAGCGGCGCCTTTTCTTCAACGAGCCGGCCATCACGGGCGGCGACAAAACATTCGTGCAAAACGCCGCCTTCCTTTACAATGACGTGAACGGGAAACGCATCAAAAAACTCATTGCTAAACACAATGCCGGAAAACGGCCCACGCTCAGCCAGCCAGCGAGAGACATCGTCATATTGCTCCACCTTCTCGGCTGCGGGTTGAAGCGTTTCGCGCTGGCGCCGGCGGTGGAACGGGCTTTGGTCGATGATCGTATACGACAAGCGGTCGTATGTATGTGGACTTTTTTTCTTCCATTCTTCCAATATCGAAAGCGCCAATCTTCCGTCTCCGCCCCCCCACTCGCAAACAGCGGGCGGCAGGCCGCTCTGTTCCACCATCCGAACCCAAAGTGAAGCAAGCGCTTTGCCAAACACCGGCGCGAATGAGCTGTTCGTAAAAAAATCGCCTTCCTTGCCGATTCTCGCCCGCTTCCGCATATAGTAGCCGAATCGTTCGTCGTAAAGAGCCATCCGCATGTAATCGGCATACGACACCCGCCCGCCCGGCGCTGCGACAATCTGTTCATACAATCGATCCATCACCATTTCTCTACCCCGTCTTCATCATTATTCCGAAAGAAGCTCCCGCTTCAAGCAAAGCGAAGTGGGAGTCGTTCACTTTTTACTGTTGACATAGTGAAAATAATCATATATTGTTATAGTAGCAGCTTAGCTATATCCCCTCCCATTATTGTGGATAGAACATCCCCCAAAAACCCTTCTTGGCGCGGCTAAGAAGGGCTTTTTGTGTGTTCCGACGCCAGGCGGCCTTCCGTTGCGCTTTTCCTTGCCCAAGGGAGCCGCCTGCGTTTGCCCGAGAGGATTGCTTGTGTGAAGCCGACGTAGACGGCTTTTTTTCTTACGAAAACCCATGCAAAAACGGATTTGCATCCATCTCTGCGGCGATCGTCGTCTCTGGCCCATGGCCTGAAAGAACGATCGTTTCCTCCGGCAGCGTAAGCAGTTCGTCATGAATGCTTTTCAACAGCTGCTGATGGTTGCCGCCTGGCAAATCCGTGCGTCCGATGCTGCCGGCAAACAGCGCATCGCCGGAAAACACAATATTGGCTTGTTTACAATAATACGAGACGCTGCCCGGGGAATGACCCGGCGTTTCGCGGACATCCAACACAAACGGACCAATGTTCAGCACCGTCGGTCCTTTCAGGCATGTCGGTTCGCAGCGGACAGCGACTGAACCGCCGAAATAAAGCGAGCCATTCAATGCCGGATCTTGCAGCCATTGTTTTTCCTTTTCGTGCACATACACTGGAATGTCCCAGCGGGCAAGCACGTCCGGGATGCCGCCAATATGATCAAAATGCGCATGCGTCAGCAAAATCGCCAACGGGGTCAGCCCTTTTTCCTCGATCCGTCGGACAAGCGCCGCGCCTTCCGCGCCGGGGTCAACGATCAGGCATTGTCGGTCTGCAGACGACAACAAGTAAGCGTTGGCCTGAATCGGACCGACAGGGATGCGCGTCCATTCCATACGATTTCCTCCTTTTCTTGGCATGTCCAATATTTAACTTTATTTTACTGTTTTTTTTCAAGCGATGGAAGAGAAAAGAGAAAGGGACCTCGACAAATGGGGGAAAAAAGATTACAATGAAAAAGAATGGACACGTTTGTACATACTGTTTCATGAGGGGGTAAAACGATGGGTACGGTCATTATTTTTGCACTTGTAACGCTGCTTGCCCTTTATGGAATGCTCCGTACATTGCGCGAGAAAAACGTGCTCGGATTTTTGTTTGGACTTGCCACTACCGCCGTATTCGGCTGGTTTACCATTATGACCATTTTGCATCATGGCATTCCAACCGGCACGCACTGAAAACGCAAGAGGCCAATCATGCCTCTTGCGTTTTTTATGCCATTTTGAGCGCTGCTAAAAACAGGCCGAGACTGTCGCGGTATATTCGTGCAAACTGCGAGAGCGGCAACGGATTGACACCCTCACCGAGCTCTACGGTGTAGCCGCGCCGCTTCCACGTTTGAATGAACCAATCGCGGTAGCCGGCATGGCTGTCAATGTAGCGAACAGCCTGGTAGCCGCTTGCCTCGGCCATCGCCTGAACCGTTGCCTTCGCCTCCGGCGGCTCGAACCCTTCATATCCCCAATAAATTTCCTTGCCTTGTGTATGAAACGCGACGACCATCGCAAAATCGCCTGACTCGGCGAGCGCCGCCATCGCTTTTGCCTCCGGCTCCGTAAGCGGGGCGAATCCTGGAAAATCACGCGGTGCCGGCGCTTTCGGCGGTTTGCGGGTCTGTTCTATTTCCCAGTTAGCTGGGAATTGATTGTTTAAATCAACGCCGCGGATGTTCGCTTTCCATTGCGAAAAGTCGAGTGATCCACCGTTGATGCAGACGACTTCGCTCCGATGCAGCTCTTCTTCCGGCGGGCCGTTCAGCACAAGATTGACACCGTCGGGATTGACCATCGGCACAACGGAAAGAGTCACTTTACGGTAATAATCAAGCACCCGATGGCCAGCAAGCTCGTCATCATTCACCAACGCCCTCGCGTACTCGTCGATGAGCGCCATGATCACGGCCGTCGTGATCCACTCATTCGCATGGAATGATCCGTTCATATGCACGCGCACCGGTCCTCGGCCGATTTGCAGTTCAACGAGCGGCAAGCCGAGAACGCTATGGCCGATCGTCCGCTGGCGCACAAATGGATAGCGACAGACGAGGGTGGTGATATCCTCCATCAAAGCGGCAAAATCGTACGGACGGACGCTGTGGACGACCGGGGACGAAATCCGCTTCGGCAACGGCGCTGTTCCGTTAATGACCGCCATCGCCCCCGGCAGCCGCCGCAGCACCTCCGTCGGCAGCGATAGACAGTCAGCGAGCGCTTCCCACGTATCGATCGGCGCGTATCCCGGGATGGCAACGATCTCTCCAGGGCGCAATCCCTCTTTGACATGCGGATTCGAATCGATGATCAGTTCCATCGGCACCGAAAACCATCGTCCATATGTTTCAAACGTATCGCCAGGCCATGCTTGAAGGTGCATGTGCCGTCTCCCCTTCCCATTTCTTTACCTTACCATATGCCGGCAAACGGCAAAAAATGAGCGCCTGGCAGGCGACAGTGCACGAATGTTCGCAAATATCTCCTTCTTCAAAGTTCGTTCCCATCTCATATATCATCCAACAATAAGAAAAGGCGCCCCAACCTTTTTGGGACACCTTCCGTTGTTTACGCGCCGACAAGCTCTTTCGCCAGCCAAGCGGCGCCGATGACGCCGGCATCGTTGCCAAGCGTCGCTAAAACAAGCTTCGCCCCAGCGGCGACGCGCGGGAACGCGAAGCGGCGGAAATGGACGGCCACGCGCTCAACAAGCATGTCACCCGCCTTGGACACGCCGCCGCCGATCACGATTTTCTCCGGATTCGTCACATTGGCGGCATTCGCCAACGCCCAACCAAGATAGTACGTTGCTTCATCGACCACTTCCAATGCCAACGCATCGCCCGCTTTGGCGGCGTCAAACACCGCTTTGGCCGTCACATCCCCGTTGCGAAGCTCACTCGGACGCTCATCTGCGGCCAATTTCTCCTTGGCGATCCGCACGATGCCGGTGGCGGACGCAATCGTTTCCAAACATCCGGTTTTGCCGCAGTTGCAACGGGCGCCGCCATCAGGGATCATCGTCATATGTCCGATCTCTCCGCCGGCGCCGTTTATGCCGCGCACAATGGCGCCGTTGGCAATCACACCGCCGCCAACGCCGGTGCCAAGCGTCACAAACAACAAATGGCGCGCTCCTCCCCCTGCTCCTTTCCACATTTCGCCAAGCGCGGCGAGATTGGCGTCATTATCGACCGAAACGGGCAGCCCCGTCGCCTCTTCCAGCCGTTGCTTCAATGGATAATTCGTCCACCCTATATTGACCGTCTCATACAACATGCCGGTTTCCTCTTCGACCGGTCCGGGGGCGCCGATGCCGGCGGCAAGCAGCCTCTCTTTCGCTCCGCCGAGCTGGGCGAGCGTCTTTTCAAGCGATCGGGCAATGTCAGCGACGATATGCTCACCGCGATTGGCGGTGTTCGTCGGAATTTCCCATTTGTGCACGATGTCACCCTCGGTGGTGACAAACGCCATTTTGATTGTCGTGCCCCCGAGGTCAATGCCTACCAACCATGGTTCCATTGCATCCTCATCCTTTTTTCATCCGTTTTTCCCGCTCCATTTGCGCTTCCTGCCGCAAAATAAACAAAGCGGCTTGCAGCTGTTTCGCATCGATCAGCTGGGACTGGTACAGCTCTTTCACTTCCTCTTCCATCAGCTCCAAATCAGCAAGCCGATCGCCCACGTAAATGATCGTGCCGAACTGCTTCAACAGCTGCTGAACGTCATATACGGTCTTCATGGCCACTCATTCTCCTTTTTTCCTCTTTTAATGTAGCGGCAAACGGACGCAGCCGTCAAGACAAAAAACGCAGGCGCTAACATCAGCACCTGCGTCAGCGGTCAGGGTCGCGCGGGTGAAGAATCGACGGCCGCCGGTTTTTGAGCGGCATCGGCGACCGGATGAGCACGTCGCGCATTGCTCGGTAGGAGAACGGGATGAATGGCCATAAGTACGGAACGCCAAATGACGTCATCCGCGCCAAAGCAAGGATCCAAACGGTGATGCCGATGACGTAACCGTACAGGCCGAACAGGCCCGACAAAATGAGCAAGGCAATGCGGACGAGCCGGTTCGCCAAGCTCATTTCATAGCTGGGCGTCGCAAACGTACCGATGGCCGTGACAGAAAAATACAAAATCACTTCATTGGAAAAGAGTCCAACTTCCACCGCGATGCCGCCGATCATCAGCGCAGCGACGAGGCCGAGCGCGGTCGCCAGCGAAGACGGTGTATGAATGGCGGCCATTCGCAGCATATCCATCCCGATTTCAATCATCAAAATTTGTGCAAACAGCGGAATGTCTCCCAATTTGGCCTTTCCCAAAAACTGAAGCGGCCCCGGCAACAGTTCCGGCTCGATCATGAGCAAATACCAAAGGGGCAGCAAAAACACCGACGCCCAAACAGCCAGAAAGCGGACGAGCCGCAAATACGCCCCGACGATCGGCTTATTCCGGTACTCTTCAGCGTGCTGCAAATGATGCCAAAACGTTGCCGGGGTAATAATGACACTTGGCGATCCATCGACGATCACAAGCACATGGCCTTCATACAAATGGGCCGCTGCCGTATCGGGGCGTTCCGTATAGCGGACAACCGGGTACGGATTCCAATGCCGGCCGGAAATAAACTCTTCCACCGTTTTCTCAGCCATAACCAGCCCGTCTGTGTCAATGGCGGCAATCGATTCCCGAACGCGGCGAACGAGTTCTGGGTCGGCGATTTCCTCGATATAGCAAATGCAAATATCGGTCTTCGAGCGCCGCGCCACCTGCACGTACTCCATGCGCAAGGAAGGGTCGCGGACGCGGCGACGGATGAGCGCGGTGTTAAAGACGATCGTCTCGACAAAACCGTCGCGCGCCCCGCGTACGACCCGTTCCGTATCCGGCTCTTGCGGCCCGCGCACCGGATACGTGCGGGCGTCAATCAAAATGATCCGCTCAACGCCGTCAACGACTAATGCCGTCGGCCCAGCAAGCACCATCGCAACCGCTTCTTCCAAGTCGTCTGTCTGTCCGATCTCGACGTACGGAAGATATTTTTTCAGGAGCTTCTCAAGCGGGTGAACGTCCAATTCGTGTTCCTCAAGCCGAGACAAATATCTCATCAAATCATGCAAAATATCGTCTTTGACAAATCCGTCAATCATAAACAGCGCCATCGCCCGGCCGCCATATTCGACGTCAAGGCGAATGACATCGAAGCTCTTGCCGACTCCAAGCCGTTCGGCTAAGTAGGATGCATTGTCGTGAAGGCGGCGGGACGCCAGGCGTTTGGGCATCTGTTTCTCCATCGCCATCCCCCTGCATCGTTTGCACTGTATACTCCCCATCATAGACAAGCATGAGGACATTCATACATAAATGTTCCTTGCGATGCATATATTGGTGAAAACCTTGTCCAATCCGGGAGGATGTCATGAAACGATGGATGATCCCCTTCATGGCGCTTGCTTTTTTCCTTGCCGCCGCGCTCGCCTCGCTGTGGGAGCACGATCAGACCGCTGAAACGATCAAGTTTTTCCCACTTGATCACGAAGCGGCGTTCATCGAAGCGAAAACATCGCTTGCGCTTGAGGGCGACAATGAACCCGGACGCTACGCGCTCCGCTGGTCAGCCGCCTCCATTTTAAACCGCCGCGCCTATTTGCGTCAGGACGTCTCGTTGTTGTTTACCGATGGCCGCTTGGCCGATGTGCTGTCGAAATGGAAAACAAACACAGATGCGATCGACATGGAAAAGACGGTCCGGATGCGGGACAGCCGCTTTTTTCAAGCCGTCTCGTTCCATCACGGCGAGCTGCATACAGGAGAGAACATCACAAGCAGCCAAACGATGTCAAGCAGCTATTTGTACGTCATTGACTCACCGTACCATCCGCGCACATCGTTCCGGCGGCCAAGAACAGATGACGAGCGCGAATGGCAGCGCGTCTTGAACAAAGCCACGAATGAATTTCTTCGTCATAAAGCGGACGAGCTGCTCACCCACTTTTCTTTGTCAAAGAAAGATTATTACGCCCTTTATTTGCCGGAGCTCGTCGCCTACACGGAACAACCGTTGCCGGGGTTGTCAACGGCCAAAACGCAAACCGTCATCGGCCGTCTTTGGGAAGGATTGTACAAGTCGTACATTCTTGGCATAAAAAAAGAGGATGGATCCATCCTCTCGCCAATCGGCAGCACGATGCCGCTCATTCTCATTCGCAAAGATTACAACAGGCTCTTCGTTCTCATTGAAGCGAAAACTGGGGAAAAAGTGATGCTCGTGCAACTTCTTTAACACATTTCGAAAAGAGGCCTCCCACTTCAAACAAAGCGAAGTGGGGGGCGTTTACCGAAATCCGATCCATAAGCCAGCGGCGACAAGCAACGCCGACACCGCCAACGCTCCCGCCTGCCGCCCTAAAGCAGTGTGTTTTGGCAAATGAACGACGCCAGCCGCCAAAAAACCGCCAACCAGTCCTCCGATATGGCCGGCGTTGTCGATGCCGGGAACAAGCAGGCCAAACAACAGGTTGACGATGATTAAACTGATGACGCTCATCCCCATCGTTCGAAAAAATAAATGCCGGTAGACAGTGCCGAAGTAAAGAAGAGCCCCGAACAGCCCGAAAATGGCTCCCGACGCCCCGGCCGATAATGATGGTGTAAACAAAAAACTCGCCAGCGCTCCGAAAAATCCAGCCGTTACGTAAATGAACAAAAAGCGAAGCGAGCCGTACAGCCGCTCAACCGTGATCCCTAAATAATACAAGGCGAGCGTGTTGGTCAGCAGATGCAAAAAACCAATATGCAAAAACATGGGCGTCAACAGCCGCCACCATTCTCCCGCCTCAATGAGCGGATTGAATTTGGCGCCGTAGTGGATCAACACATCCGGATTCGTGCTCCCGCCGCTCCATTCGAGAACCAAAAACATCGCAACCTGCACGACGATGAACAGCCGGGTGAACATCGGCTTGCCATACTCAAAAATGCGCCGTTCCTCCTCACGGCGGCGCCGCCATTCGCGGACCACCTCACGCTTTAAGCGCTCGGCGGCAACAAACGGATCGGACGTTTCCACAGGCGGCTCAAAACGGAGCGCAACACCCGTCATCTCCGCAAGCCGCGGCAGCACGTCCCCCATATTGCCGCTGTGAAGGAGGAGCGTATGAAGCACGCCATCGGACACTCCAGAGAGCGGCAACGGCTCGGCGACAAGAAATTCCCAATCGTCAACCGGCGGATACGCCATCACATAAACATTGATGACCCGGCCCGCTTTGCTGAAATTCCATCCCCTCATTTGCTGAACGAATTGCCATGTATATTCCATATCAAGGCGCAACGATCGGCTCCAATCAAAATCAGCGCGCACGAGGCGGATGAGTGTTGGGCGACGCCAATGGTTTGATTCCAGCCATACTTCATCGGCCTGCTCAGACATCCGTACGATGCGGTAGCCGCCGCGAGACAAACGCTGAACAAGCTGCCAAAACAGTACATCCATCGTTCCCATCACGTTCTCCTCTCCCTTTCCCTGGCGAGGCCAAGTCCGACAAACAGCAACAAAGCCAACTCATCGACCGTCCGGCAAACCGGAGCGAATGGGCCGGTTTTTTTCATAACCGACTTCTTCAAAAATGATTCACGGCTATTGCATCATGGACGCAACAGTTGCGAAACAAGGGCGTTGCGCACAGGAGGAATGTGGAGCGCAAATCGGACAAGTTGCTTTCGCAACGGCGGAACGCGCAATGCGAAGGCGGCCATTCGGTAGCGATAGCGGTAAGCAAGACATCCAGCGGCAACGACAAGCAGCGAGTACGACCATTTATTCATCGTTGTTCCTCCTATCATATGACATGCTCGTTATTCTTTTTCCCTTTTTCTCTCCAAATATGAAGCGGGGCGCGCCTAACGCGCCAACACGAAGGCGGCCAGCACCGCAAAGATGACGGAAAGAACGTTCACCGCATCATTGTCAAGCCACCGCCAGCCTTTCATATGAATGGTCGCCTGCCCGCAATGCCGTTTCCGCTCAGTCGTCGCCCCGCATGCCGGACAGCGGTAAGCCGCTTGCCAAGCCGCGCCAAGCCACGTATCAAACCAGCTGCCGAGCCAACCGAAAAAGGCAAGAGTAAAAACGGGTCGGACGTCGAGAAAAAACACGCCAACAGCCGCAATAAACAGTGCGCCGGCAAACGAAGCAGCCGTGCCAAGGAGCGTCACAGCCCCTGAGGTGCCGGCTTCCACCGGCCGAAAACTCGGCCAAACCCGAGGCGGCCACGGGCTTAAAGAACCGATTTCAGACGCCCAGGTATCGGCGTTCGCTGCAGCGACGGCGACAACAAACAGATCATCCCAAATCGGGTCGGGACGGACAGCGGCCAATAGCGCCAACACGGCCGGCACCCCGCCATTGGCCAACACTTGGATGGCATCGCGCCGCCCGCCTTTCGCCAATTTTTCAGACAGTTTTGCCTTGCGTTGCTTTCCGATGTGGCTAAAGAAGCTGGAGCTGACAAAAAAGCAGCCTAACACCCATATTCCGCCCCATGAAAAGCCGCATCCAACCGCTGCGCCGATGACAATGGCTACCGCCGCTCCTGATATGGACAACGAGCGCAACAGCCATCCTCCGCCGGCGGCGAGGGCAGAGACCGCGATATACCACCATTCATCGCTCACAGTGAAGAACTCCTTGATCCGTAATAATGAATTTCACCGGCACATCATGCTCCTCGGCCGGAATGTCGTCCATCACTTGAAAGGAGTAAGCCAGCGCTGCCGTCACCGCCGAAGCTCCCCGTAAATATCGGTCGTAATACCCGCCGCCATAGCCGATCCGGTAGCCGGTTTTGGCAAAACAGACCCCCGGGACAATGATGAGATCAAACTCATCGCGGTCGATCGGCGTTGTTTGGTCTTCAATCGGCTCCAACAATCCCGCGTACGCTTTTTCGAGCTGAGCAAACGACTCAAGCCGCCGAAAGGACATCGTTTTCGCCCTCGGATCACATTTTGGGACGCCGATCGTTTTTCCTTCCCGCCACGCCTGTTCCATGATCGGCAAGGTGTTGACTTCCGTCTCTCTCGACACCGTCATGGCGATCGTCCGCGCCGTTTGCCATAATGGCCACCGATATAAATGAGCGGCGATTTGCCGATCGTACCTCTCTTTTTCTGCCGCTTTAAGCTGCCGAAGCTGATTCAACATGCGCTGGCGCCATTCCTGTTTACCGTCCATCATCTTCCCCTTCCTCCCATAAAGACAAAAAGCAGCAGGAATCATCTTCCCACTGCTTACTTCGTTTCGCGGTGCAACGTGACTTTGCGATCGCGCGGGCAATATTTTTTCAATTCCAAACGCTCTGGGTTGTTGCGTTTATTTTTCGATGTAATATAGTTGCGTTCGCCGCATTCTGTGCATGCCAATGTAATGTTCACGCGCATCTTTTTTCCCTCCAAACGAGCTTTATACTTTATATAATCAGACCTTTCTATGATACCATTTTTCTTCGGCGATTTCCACCTTTAAATTTCATCTTTGTTCAATAAGAGCGCCACAAGCAGAGAACGATATGGTATAGTGAAAAGGGGAGGGATGCATGTGGTAGAATACGCAATCATCGCTTTGGCAGCTCTAGCCATTATTCTCCTTGTTCTTTCCTTTTTTGCGAAAGATGATCTGAAACCGCTCGAAGAACAAATTGATCATTTGACCGTTTCCCTGGCGCAAGAAACGTACCAGATCAAAAAGCGGCTGCAAGTCATCGAGGAGGAGCTCCTCATTCCGGAGCGGCAACGGTCCGCTTCGCTGCGGCTTGACGGATCGTTGTCGCCGGCCGATCGGCGCATCTTGTTTTTGCATAAACAAGGATTCCCGCTCGAAGACATCGCCCGTGAGACGGGGCTGACCGTTGCGGAAGTCGAGCGGGCGGTAAGGAGGTTGCGCCGATGAACAAGCGATCCATGCGTTCGTTTGCCCTCGGGTTGCTTGCATCGACAGCACTGATCGGCGCCTCGTATTACGCTTCACCCCCGGCTGCACCGACGGAAGCGGAAATCAAGACGTTTCTCAAACAGCATGGGCTTGTCGCCGTGGCGAAAGAGGAATACGACAGGCTCCGCAGCGCTCAGCCGAATGCCGCTCCGAAAGCGGCGTCCAAGCAGATGTCCGAACCATCAGGGCAAACCGTTTACGTCTATCGACTCGTTATTCAAAAAGGAGATACACCAGAGACATTTGCCCGCGAACTTGAAGAGGCTGGCATCGTTCAAAGCGCCCGCGCCTTCAACGACTACTTGGAACAACATGGGCTGACGCGCTCCATCCGCCCCGGCGTCTACAACGTGCGGAGCGATATGGACTACGCAGCGATCGGCCGTTTGATTGCCGAACCATAACGAAAGAAGGTGTCCCTCCCAAAGGACCGGGACACCTTTTCTTAAGGCTGTGTCTGCGCATCAAACAGCATTTTTTGAAAGAAACACATCTTTATTTGAAACGAACTTTTTGTCCGTCATGCCTGACGCCCTCCGTCCGCTTTTATCATCCGAACCGCCCAGCGATATAATCCGCCGTCCGTTGATCAGCGGGGCGAGAAAACAACATTTTTGTCTCGCCGTACTCAATGACTTCTCCGTTTAAGAAAAACGCTGTCCGATCAGAAATGCGAGCCGCCTGCTGCATATTATGCGTGACAATGATGATGCTGTATTTTGTTTTCAATTCGCCCATCAACTCCTCGACCTTCGCTGTCGAAATCGGATCGAGCGCTGATGTCGGCTCATCCATTAAAATGACATCGGGCTCGACGGCCAAACAGCGGGCGATGCACAGCCGCTGCTGTTGGCCGCCCGATAAACCGAGGGCATTTTCATGAAGCCGATCTTTGACTTCCTCCCAGAGCGCCGCTTGGCGCAAGCTTTTTTCGACGATCTCATCGAGCAGCCGCCGGTCGCGGATCCCATGAATGCGCGGCCCATAGGCGACGTTGTCATAAATCGACTTTGGAAACGGGTTGGGCTTTTGAAACACCATCCCCACTTGCGTCCGCAGCTGTTCAACAGGGTATGACGTGTCAAAAATGCGGCGGCCGCGATACAAAATCTCCCCTTCGAGCCGGACGTTTGGAATGAGCTCGATCATTCGATTGAGCGTTTTGATATAGGTTGACTTGCCGCATCCTGACGGGCCGATAATCGCCGTAATCTCGCGTTCATAAAAAGACAGGTGAATATGTTTTAACGCATGATGCTCTCCATACCATACGTTCAGTCCATTCGTTTCGTAAACGACCTCTTTTGTCACCAACTGAGCCGAAGGAATGTCCTCTTTTCGGCGCTCCACCACCGCCATCGTCCTCATCGGCGTGACTCCTTTCATTTCCTTCCGCCCTCACTGGCAGCGGAAGATCGAGTTTTTCCTATCATGAGCATACAAAACGATCGTTAACGCTGTGTGGACCGTATGTAAAGTTTTTGTAAACAAACATCATTTTTTTGGCTCTTCACCACAACATGCACTTGACAAACAATACGGTTTATGCAAAACGTGCTGATTTTCCCTCCCAAGCGTAAATAGGGTATGTTCAGAAAAAATCAAGTACAACTTTTGGTGAAGATCCATTTTTTTGCAAGCGCAAAAAAAGAGGCGCCTAGCTAGGCGCCTTTCCTGTCAGCGCGCATCGGCGGCCTCCGCGCCGCCTTGCACATCGAAGCTGCTCCCGCCTTCAGCGGCTCGCTTCGCTTTCAATTCAAAATAGGCGTCCAAAATGCGGCGGCCGATCCGGTCATTAATCCCGTCGCTCTCTCCTTGCGTCGCCCACGGGACAACAACAGCGAATGACACTTCTGGATCGTTGTACGGCGCATAGCCAACGAGCGTCAAGTTGTACGTTGGATCATTCCGCCGGCTTTGGATCGGTCCATCGTAAAACGCCTCTGCCGTCCCCGTTTTGCCGGCCGGCTTGTACGAAGCACTCGCAAAGTACGAATACGCCGTTCCGCCCGGCTCTTGCATCACACGGCGGAATCCTTCTTGCACCCGCTTGATGTATTCCGTCTTCATGTCAATCCGGTTGAGCACAACCGGTTCAAACTGTTTCATGATTCGGCCAAGTTTTTTTCCGTCAGCCGACGGCTCACGAATTTCTTTGACAAGCTGCGGCTTCATTCGATAGCCGCCGTTGGCGATCGTCGAGACGTATTGCGCCAGCTGCATCGGCGTATACATATCGTACTGGCCGATGGCTAAGTCAAGCAAAAATCCGCCGCGCGTGCTTTGTCCTTGGAAGCCGCTAAGTTCGTTCGGCAAATCGATGCCCGTTTTCACGCCAAGGCCGAATTGGCTGAAATAGTGGCGAATCGTCGTAAATGCCTCTGGATTGATGCGAAGCGGCGCGTGCGGACGATACGCACCGCCCCCGATGGCGATCGCTGTTTTGAACATATAGACGTTCGATGACTGCTTGAGCGCCGTCAGCTCGTTGATCGTCCCCATCGTCTTCCATGATTTTTTCACCGGGGTTCCTTTAATATACAGCGGCTCATCCTTGATATACGTATTCGGATGAAGCACCCCGGTTTGAAAGCCGGTGAGAACGGTCGCCCCTTTCACCGCCGATCCCATCGCATAGGCGGACGTGATGTTGCCGATGGCAAAGTCGACAAATTTGCCATCTTGAAGAAGCTTGCCGGCCATCGCCAACACTTCGCCCGTCTTCGGGTTCATCATGACGACAAACGCTCGGTCCAAGAGCGGCGACCGGCCTTTGCGCTTCGTCGCCAAAATCTCCTGCTGAATAATCTCTTCGACTTTTTGTTGCAATTCAGTATCGATGGTCAACACGAGGTCTTTGCCGCGCTCGCCTGGATACAATTGTTCAACCGAGATGACATTGCCCGATTTGTCGACAATGTTTTTCACTTTTGCCTTTTTGCCGTGCAGCACTTCTTCATACTGCATCTCCAAATAGCTTTTGCCGACGCGGTCATTGCGGCTGTAGTCGCGGGCTAAAAAGTAATCAAGCCGCTCGCGCGGAACGCCTTCGTCTTCTTCCGTCACACTGCCGAGCACAGAGCGGAATGTGTTGTCATACACGTATTTCCGGTCCCAATCCACCGTCGTATTGACGCCGGGCAGCTCGCTCAAATGCTCGCTGACGACCGCATATTCGCGGTCGGTCACTCCTTTGCTTTTGACCGTTTGCGGCGTCAGCGCATAGCCGCTTTCCATCTCATGTTTAATGGCGATCACTTCAAGCTCCGACTTCGAAATTTGCGCCAAATCTTGCTTGGTGATGCGGTCAAGCGTCCATTCGTACACCTTTTTGTCGATCTCTTTTTGTGTCAGCCCTTGGTCAGCGAGCTTTTTCCGTTCTTGTTCGCTCACTTTCTTTTTGGCTTCTTCCGGATGGGTCAAAATCCAATAATCTTTCATATCGCGCTCCGTCACTTTTTTCTCTGCATCGGGAATGTCGATGTATTGGGCGAGTTTCCTTGCTACGTCCAATATTTCTTCCGGCTGAGTCGTTTTGGAACGCGTGTACGTAATCGCCTTTTGCGGTGTGTTGTCGACGATCACGCGGCCGAATCGATCGTAAATTTTGCCGCGCGGCACCGGCGTGCTGACGATTTCATCCTGCGTTCGCTCCACTTCGCGCCGATAATCTTCACCGTAGACGATCTGCACGACGCCAAGGCGCAAAATCAGCGCTGAAAACAACAAGAAGACAAAGAAAAACAAAATGTTTAACCGAATCGGCACTTGCGCCCGCTTTTTCCGTTTCATCCCCCGGTCCTCCTTTCCCTCCCCCTATTGTAAAAGAAAAAGGCGGGCATGGCTAGGGAAAAACTTGGCCCCTCACACCGGCGAACGGCCTCGTTCGCCGGCCAGCTTCGGCCGAAGCAAAAGCCGCTCGCGCTCCGGATGGCCATCGGTGAAGCGAATGCGGCGGACAAACCAATAAATCACCAAATGCCCGGCTCCGCATACAAACATCAGCACGCGAATGCCAGCTTCTTCGCCAAAGAGCGCCACAGCCGCCAAAAAGGCAAGAATCGACGCCACCCGTCCGGCGTTTAAAAACAATTCGCGGACAACGATGTATTCGACGCGCGCCTCGGCCGATTTCCAGCTCTTTCCGATGACGTCAAACGTCAAGGAGGAATACGGAACAAGCAGCAATGGATACGCAATGGCGATCGTGATGGCATAAAGAATGAGGCGCGGATAGGTTGGATGGAAGACGATTAAAAAAATCGCTCCGTATAGCAACGCTCCTCCCAGCAAAATCGCTTTCATCCGATATTCACGCTTGATCAGCCGGGAGACAGCATAATAGGCGATAAACGATGTAAACGAGTTGACAAGCCCGAATTTGCCGAGCGCCCATTCACTTCCAGAAGTGACATACACAAGCACGGAAATGATAAACACAAACGTGCCTTCGCGCAATCCTTGAAAAAAGTGGGCATTCGTAATGAGCCGCCAGTTCCGGTTTTCATTCCGTTCCTTTAAAATGCGGAAAAATAAATATTTCCCCGCTGCCGGACGGCGCTTAAGGAAAAAGCTGAGCAGCACAGCGACAAGAAACAAGCCGAGCGACAGCGAGAAAACGAACGTATACCCTTTCGCTCCATGAAGAGATGAGATGATATAACCGGCGGCAATCGGCCCGATCATGCCGGCTGATGAGGTCAACACCCCGAAAAAACCGTTAAAAAAGTCGCGCGTCTCCGGTTCGGTAATTTCAAATGTCAACACGTTAAATGCCAGCCAATAAAAACCATAGCCGACGCCGAGCAGCGCACCGAGAAAAAGTAAATATTGATGGGCGCGAGAGCCGACCAACAAAACAGTGACAAAAAAAACGGCTAAACACGACACGCCAAGCCGCAAAACGAGAATGCGGTCAATTTGTTTTGCCATCCGGCCGGCGAAAATAAACGTCAGCGGCTGCATCGTGACGACCGCCAAGTTGTACAATGCCAAATCGCGAAAATCGCCGGTCTGTTTCCATAAATAAATGTTGACAAACGTGTTCGACAGGGAAACACCGAGCGCGTAAAACCCACCGATGCAAAGCAAAAGCAACAAATCGCGGTTCACTTGTTCTTGGCCGGTTAGTTTTTGGAAAAATGCCATTGCAAACTCCCCTTTTCATCTATCCGGTAGTGTGGCCGTTTCCGCAGCCTCTATGCACCCGGCGCGAAGAAAACCGCTTCTTTTGCCTGCACCCTCCGTCGCTAAAAAAAGCGGGGCGCTTTGTTTCGCCCCGCTTTGTTGATTACTTCGCTTTCGCTTCGCTGTACCGTTTCGCCACTTCGTCCCAGTTGACAATGTTCCAGAATGCGGCAATGTATTCCGGACGGCGGTTTTGGTATTTCAAGTAGTACGCATGCTCCCAAACGTCCAAGCCGAGAATCGGCGTTTTGCCTTCCATAATCGGCGAATCTTGGTTCGGCGTGCTCGTAATTTCCAGCTCGCCGTTGTTCACGACAAGCCATGCCCAGCCAGAACCGAAACGGCCAGCCGCTGCTTTCGAAAACTCGTCTTTAAACGCGGTGAAGCTGCCGAATTTTTTGTTGATCGCCTCAGCCAGCTCACCCGTCGGCTCACCGCCGCCATTTGGCGACAAAATCGTCCAGAAAAGCGAGTGGTTCGCATGGCCGCCGCCGTTGTTGCGCACCGCCGTGCGAATGCTTTCCGGAAGGGCTTCCAAATTGCTGAGCAATTCTTCGAGCGATTTGTTTTGCAAATCCGGATGCCCTTCAAGCGCCGCATTCAAATTTGTAACGTATGTGTTATGGTGCTTCGTGTGGTGAATGTTCATCGTTTCCTTGTCGATGTGCGGCTCCAGGGCATCGTACGGATACGGCAATGCTGGCAATTCAAATGGCATACCGATCTCCTCCTTTTTGGTTTATGTACACGAACGCCAACGCGTTCGTTTGAAATTAGCTTACCAAAGTTGGCACAATGTTTCAATCGATTTGCTTGTCCTCGCTTCTTGTTTACATATTTTCAACACACATATCGTCGAACCCTGTTGCGGGCGAGGGGGAACGAGCTTTTTATTTACATATTTTCAACACAACGTTGACCATTTCTTCATAATGGCAAGTTATAGTATAAAATAGCTTCCAGTTAAGGAGGAACTCAGCGAAAATGGAAACGAAACGATCAGGTTCTTTATGGAACGCCTTTCGCCTTGAGACCATTGTCATGATGGCCATGGTGCTCACAACAACGTTGTCAGCCCTTGCCATCACCTCAATCGGCTATATTCAAGGGCGCCATTCAGCGATTCAGTCGATCCAACAACAGTTGCAGCTATCAAGCGAAACGATGGTTAAAAAAATTTCTATTTTAAAAGCGACAACGACCAATGAAGCATTTTCTCCAAAACTGAATTATTCATTGACGTTAAATGAACGGAAATTCCACGCCTTACACCTTCATCCGGTGCAATTGATTGTAACGAAAACGGGAAAGACGGTGGCAAAACGGTCATCCTCGCCTAACCAAACACTGCCTGAACAGCTCGTTCGCGATATATTGAAAAAGAAGCAAGGTGTTTTGCATACAGACCAATGGCTGGCTGCATTTTCTAGTTCAAGTGATTTGCAAGGAGCGGTCTACATGATTGCCATCCCAGAAAAGGATTATTTGTGGCCGCTTTTGAAACAACAAGCAGCAAACTTAGCAGGGTCTGTCGCCGCCATCTTAGCCGTATGCCTCGCCGGATGGGGGATCATCCGCCGCGCCACTCGCCCCATTGCTTGGCTCCAGCAAGCCATGGAACGGCTTGGATCTGGCGATTGGCGGTCGCGCATCGAATGGCATGCCGCGACAAAAGATATTCTCGCCCTCACCGATGGGTTCCATCAGATGTCCAGCAATTTGGCCGTTCTGATCGAACATATGCGCTTCAGCTCTGAACAAATCGCAGCGGCTACCAACATTTTAAACCAAACATCCTCTGAGACAACAGCGGCTTCTGAACAAATCGCAGCGGCGGTGGCAGACACGGCGTACGGGGCAGAGCAACAAGCGCGCAAATCGGCTGATATCGCCTCTTTTTTTCAACAACTGGCGGATGAAATGGAACAAATGTCCTTTCGAATGGAGGAAGCCCGTCGTTCCACAGAACAAGCCCATTCCCAAGCGGAAAGCGGCAACCGACTTGTTGAGCGGGCAAGCAACGACATGGCTTACCTGCAACAATCCATTGCGAACACGATGTACACGATCGATGCGTTGAAAGACCATTCACGTCATATTGCCAGCATTCTATCCCTGATCGGAACCATCGCTGAACAAACGAACTTGCTCGCCCTAAACGCCGCCATTGAAGCAGCCAAAGCAGGGGAGCATGGCCGGGGGTTCTCCGTTGTGGCGAAAGAAATCCGGGCGCTGTCGGCGCAAACAGGACAAGCGTTGGCACAAATTCAATCCATTGTCCAAGATGTGCAAAGCCAAATCGAGGCCGCGGTTCAATCGATGAAAGAAAGCGCAAAACAACTCGATGAAACGAAAAAAACGTTCACGGAAAGCCAACAAGCCTTTGAAGAAATCACCACCATGGTGTTGCATTCATCCGCACATACGTTGCAAATTTCAGAACAATTCGCCGCTACCGAGCAGCAAATCAGCGAAATGCGTGAACATATCGCAGAGATTGCCACCGTCGCCCAACAGATCGCTTCGTCGATGGAGCAAATTTCGCATTTTACCGACAACCAGCACAATGCCATGGCTGCCATTCGTTCCGAAGCCGATGCACTAAATGAACGGGTGTTGCAATGGCGCGCCTTGCTTGAAACCTTTCATTTGCCTTCTGACTAAAGCGGGAAGACGCCCGCTTTTTCTTTGTCTCAAGTTGAATTCTTCCTCTTTCCCGGCTACAATGGAAAAGGAGACAAAGAAAGGTGTGTCTGCGATGAACGTATTCGTCCAACTGTGGAAAAGCTTATATTCTCCGAAAGACATCGCCCGCTTTCGATTTCAGGGCATTGGGAAAACGATCGGTTATTTGTTTTTGCTGACGTTGCTGTCCATTCTTCCGACGTTTTACTATTTCTCCTCGTCGCTTATGGAAGGCATCCGCACAACGAGCGCCTTATTAAATCACGAGCTGCCCGCGTTTTCGATTGAAAATGGCGAACTTCATTCGGAGGCAGCTGCGCCGATTCATATTGATCAAGACGGATTTACGATCATTTTTGACAGCACCGGCACGGTGACAAAAGAGGAAGTGGAGCGGTTTCCGAATGCGTTTGCCTTGTTAAAACATGAAGCCGTATTGGTTGCAAGCCATCAAGCGCAGCATTATAGCTATGCAACGTTTCCTGACATCAACATTACCGATCAAGATGTACGTGTCTTTATTACGGATCTAAAATCTATGCTTCCCGTTCTCATTCCGCTTTTTGGGCTCGTTTTATACGTGCTCGCCTGCGCCGGGAAATTCATCAGCGTGTGCATCTTTGCCTTTTTCGGCCTGATTTTGGCCGGCGTGCTCGACAAAACGCTGCGCTACCGCCATACATGGGTGATGTCGGCTTACGCCATTACGCTGTCGACCGTCTTTTTCACCGTGATGGAAACGGTGCAAGCGGTCGTGCCCTACGGTGCGTTGATCCATTGGTTCGTTTCGCTTGTCGTCCTCTTTTTGGCTGTCAAGGAAGTGCCATCAGCCAAACGGGAAATATAAAAAAGCTGCCTGTTGATGCAGGACAGCTTTTTTTGTGCTTACGCTGCTTTGCTTCTTTCTCCTCGTCCCCGACGCGCGCGCCGCCCCCCGGAGAAATGCCGCGCAAGCAAGGAAGAAGCGAGCCGTGCGGCCAAATTGAATAAAAGAACGGCCACCATCAATACAGCCGCCGATTTGGCCGCGATCAGCTTTGCGTCTGGGACAATGCCTTCCGAATTCAATTTCCAAATATGCACCGTCAGCGTTTCGGCCGGCCGGAACACGTTCAGCGGGTTGGCTTGGCTTGACCAATCCGCATCCCAACGAAGCATCGGAGTCGTCAGCCCAGCGGTATAAATGAAAACAGCCGCTTCGCCGAAAATGCGCCCAGCCGATAAAATGACGCCGGTGACAATTTGCGGGATGGCGGCCGGAAGCACCGCTTTGACCAACGTCTGCCAGCGCGTCGCTCCAAGGGCAAGACTCCCCTCTTTAATGTTGGCTGGAACATCCAAAATCGCCGTTTCGCAAATGCGCGTCAATCCAGGCAAATTGATGATCGTGACGGCTAACGCGCCGCCGAGCAACGTATAGCCCCAACCCGTCAAGGTGACAAACGCCAACAATCCAAACAACCCGACAACAATCGACGGCAATGATGCCATCGCTTCCAGGCAAAGGCGAATGAACCCGACGATCCGCCCTTGTTTGGCGTATTCGGCCAAATAAATTCCAGCTCCCAACGAAAGCGGAACCGACAAAAGCAATGTCACAACCAACATATAAAATGAATTGATGAGCTGCGGACCAATGCCGCCGCCCGCTTGCGTATTGCTCGGCCGTCCGAACAGAAACTCAGGTTGCCAAAATCCCGCTCCTTTCGACAACACAACGGCAAAAAAGAACATGAGCAACCCGATGACTGCAGCAGCCACCGCATAGAAAATGCCTGTCCAAACTTTATCGATCATTCGCGCTGTCATCTTATCGCTCCTTTCTCGGGCCGACCAAACGGATCACGGCAATAAAGAAAAACGAGATCAAGAGCAAAATGAGCGCCAATGTCCATAACGCGTTGTTCCATGGTGTTCCGTTGATCGTATTCGCCATATCCATCGTCAATACACTGGTTAACGTCGCCGTCGGGCTGTCAAGGCCTGAAGGCAGCTTAATCGTATTGCCGATCACCATCTGCACGGCAAGCGCCTCGCCAAACGCCCGCGCCAAGCCGAGAACGACGCCGGTGGCAATCCCGGCTTTCGCCGCCGGAACAATGACGCGGGAAATCGCCTGCCAACGCGTAGAGCCAAGCCCGTATGATGCTTCCATATACGCCATCGGGACATTGGCCAAGGCGTCGGCCGCAATGCTGGTGATGGTCGGCAAAATCATCATACTAAGGACGATGATCCCCGCAAGCAGACTAAAGCCGGAGCCTCCGAACCATTCGCGCAAGAGCGGAACGAGAATCGTCACCCCAAGCCAGCCATACACCACCGACGGAATGCCGACAAGCAGCTCCAGCACCGGCTTGAGCAACGAAACGAACCATTTGGGAGCGATAAAGTTCATGAAAATCGCCAACGCCAACGCGATCGGCGCACTGATCAACAAAGCGCCAAGCGAGACGAGCATCGAGCCAACAATAAAAATGAGCGCCCCATACTTCGGCGGCGTGCCGTTTGGATCCCATTGGGCCGAAAGCAACATGTCGGAAAGCGAGAGACCGCTGTCCGTAAAGGACTGAATTCCCTTTACCGCTAAGAAGATGATCATCGTCACCGTAATCAGAACGATCAGCCAGCCGGAGATGACCGCAAACGTGCGGCCGATGTACTCTTCAAGCCAGCGATTCCGCCGTTTCGTATGCATTTGTTGCATGGCTTCATCCCTCCATTGTCAAAGGCCGGCCTAACGAGCCGGCCTTCCGCCCTTCTCTACTCCAATTCCGTCATCGGGATATACCCCATCTTTTTCACGGTCGGCGCAAATTCTTCGCTCTTGACAAAGTCGATAAACGCTCGCACCTCTTCCTTCGCTTCCCCTTTGGTAATCATGTATTCATACGACCAAAATGGGTATTTTTCCGTGCGGATGTTCTCCACCGTCGGTTCCGCGCCGTCAATTTTGACCGTTTTCAAGTTTTTCTTTTCCCCGATTAAATACGACATCGCTACATAGCTGACAGCCCCTGGCGTCGAACTGATCGCTTGCTCGACCGCTCCGTTCGAATCTTGCACTGTACCGATGGAATCATCGACTTTTACGCCTTTCATAATCGTTTTCTCAAACGTCGCTCTTGTTCCCGATGATGCCGGACGGTTGATCACGTGAATGGCTTCGTCGTTGCCGCCGACTTCTTTCCAGTTTTTAATCTTTCCGCTGAAAATATCTTGAATTTGCTTCGTCGTTAAATTATCGACCTTCACATCGTTGTTGACCACAATCGCAAAGGCGATGCCGGCCACTTTATGGTCAACAAGCTCTGACGCTTTCGATTTGTCGTCCAGCTTCTCCGCCGCCGGCACATCCGAGTTGCCGATTTGCACGGCGCCGGCTGCCACTTGGTTGACGCCCGTGCCGCTGCCGCCGCCTTGAACGGTGATCGATACGTCCGGATATTTTTCCATAAACGCGTTTGCCGCTTCCTCTGCCAGCGGCTGAAGCGCTGTAGATCCCGCTAGTGCAATAGTGCCGGAGTAGGTTTCTTCTTTCTTTGCCGCTCCTTCGTTGCCGCCTGCGTTGTTCTTTTCAGTCTGCCCGCAGCCGGCCAAAACGCCGGCCATCAACAAGGCGGCCAATCCCAATTTGACTCGTTTGCTCCACATGCAGAAATCCCCCCGTTTTGTTTTCGTACTTTCAACGTACAAGACCATTGTAGCGAGACATTGTTAGGTCCTTATAAAGCAGTTGTTAAGTTTCTGTAAAGACAAAAAACAGGAATATGTTCAAAAAGCCGTCAAGCGAGCCTTGAAGGCAAAGAAGAACGGTGATGCCGTTTTTCAAATTGGAGACATTCTTTTGTTGACGTATGTTCCTCATGAATTCAACGACCTTGCTAAGGAAGACATATTTTCGCTGGACAAGCATACATATGAAATAGATATACGCATGCGGAGGAAGCGTCATGAAAAAATTCATGTTTCTCCTGCTTCTCGTTCTTTCCAGTTATATCGTTTACCGCGACCTTGTCATCGGAACGCTTCACCCTTCATCTGAAACAGCGGCAGCCGTTGTCCAGTCGAAACAGGCGGCCATCCCGTACCGGATGGTGACCATTCGCCCTGGCGATACGTTGTTGTCCATCATCGAGAAAGAACTCAACGGCCCATTGCCCGTTCCGCTCGAGCAGCTGATCCGTGATTTTGAACGGTTAAATCCAGGCGAACATGCGCAAACATTAAAAATCGGGAAAACTTATAAAGTGCCGATCTATCGCTAACCGGCGAATCGCTTGTCAAACGGCGGATGGCACTGTTACAATAATGCAGAAAGCGACTTGAATGCAAAAGGAGCGAATTCCCGTGGGTGAAATCATCCATCGTTCAAAGACTCGGCCGGTCCGCGTCGGTCCGCTGACAATCGGCGGCAACAACGAAGTCATCATTCAAAGCATGACGACGACAAAAACGCACGATGTCGAAGCGACGGTGGCGCAAATCCACCGTCTCGAGGAAGCGGGGTGCCAAATCGTCCGCGTCGCCTGCCCGGACGAGCGGGCGACTGAGGCCATACCGGAAATCAAAAAGCGAATCAACATCCCGCTTGTCGCCGACATCCACTTTGACTATAAATTGGCGCTGAAAGCGATCGAAGGCGGCGTCGATAAAATCCGCATCAATCCAGGCAACATCGGGCGCCGCGAAAAAGTCGAAGCGGTCGTGAAAGCGGCGAAAGAGCGCGGCGTACCGATTCGCATCGGCGTCAACGCTGGATCGCTGGAAAAACGCATTTTAGAAAAATATGGATATCCAACAGCCGACGGCATGGTTGAGAGCGCCTTATATCATATCCGCATTTTAGAAGAACTTGATTTTCACGATATTATCGTTTCGTTAAAGGCGTCCGACGTACGCCTCGCCATTGAAGCGTACGAAAAAGCGGCGCGCACGTTCGACTACCCGCTCCATGTCGGCATCACCGAAGCGGGCACGCTTTTCTCCGGCACGATCAAAAGCGCGGTTGGACTCGGCGCCATTTTAAGCAAAGGCATCGGCAATACGATCCGCGTTTCGTTAAGCGCCGACCCGGTTGAAGAAGTGAAAGTAGCGCGCGAAATTTTAAAAACGTTCGGACTCGCTTCCAATGCGGCGACGCTCATTTCCTGCCCGACGTGCGGGCGGATTGAGATCGATTTGATCAGCATCGCCAATGAAATCGAGGACTATATCGCCAAAATTAAGGCGCCAATCAAAGTCGCCGTGCTCGGTTGCGCCGTCAATGGACCAGGGGAAGCACGGGAAGCCGACATCGGCATTGCCGGCGCCCGTGGCGAAGGCTTGTTGTTCCGCCACGGCAAAATCGTCCGAAAAGTACCGGAAGAGCAAATGGTGGAAGAACTGAAAAAAGAAATCGACAAGCTGGCGGAAGAATATTTTGCAAAGCAAAAGGAAAACAAAGCCGCTCTGAAAGGCAGCGCCGCCCAATGAGCGGAATGTTCCTGCATAACGAGAAAGGGCGTCCCCGCTTGGGGACACCCTCGCTTTTTACGTATAAAACGGCATAATAAACAGACGGACGAGAATCGCGATGACACCGATCCCGATGGCCCACGCACCGAGCGTCTCTGCGCCGCGCCGGCGCGCGATAAACCCGACAATAATGCCGGCCGCCCCTAACAAAATCGGCCAAATAAACAAGGCGATGATGGACAGGGCCAAAGCGAGCCAGCCGAGCCCGGCGCCGTCCGCGCGTTCTTCGTCCCGTTCGTCGCCGCGGCGAATCGGTTCAGCAACTTCCGCCGCTGTTTCTTCCATAAAATGGCGTTCTGGTTCCTCTTTTCCGATCGATTGCACGTAACCTCCGTTATACGTGCGCTCGCGGTCGTCTGCCATATGCTTCCCTCGCTTTCCTAAAGTAAGAAGCATTATTAGTATGAGAAACCGGCGTTATTTTATCAGTGTGAATATTTTCTAACAGGAGGATGAAGCGGTGAAAAAACGGCTTGGCATCGACATTGACGGCACGGTGACATGTCCGAGCACGTTCATTCCGTATTTAAACGAAGCATTCGGCAAAGAGCTCGCATTACACGACATTACGCAATACAATTTGGCGCCGTTATACGGCGTGGCGGAGGAAGAAATGGACCGCTGGCTTGAGGAAAACGAAGCGGATATTTATGAGAGGGCTCCGCTTGCCCGCTATGCGCTTGAGGTGATTGACAGCTGGAAAGACAAATACGAGCTGTATTACATCAGCGCCCGCGGCCGCCATTTGTATGATCTCACCGAGCGCTGGTTCCGGCGGCACGGCGTCCATTACCACCATATTGATCTGATTGGGTCGCACGACAAAATCGCCGCCGTCCGCCAGTATAAGCTGTCGGCCTTCTTTGAAGACAAGTACGATAATGCCTGCGAAATCGCCAAAACATGCGGCATTCCCGTCATTTTGTTCGACACCCCGTACAACCAAGGCCCGCTCCCCGAAAACGTCATCCGCGTCAATAACTGGCTTGAAGCAAAGCGAGAAATCGAACAGCGCCTCCAGCCATAAACAAAGGGCTGATCCAAAACGCGAATGCGTTTTGGGATCAGCCCCTCTGTTGACATTGCGGACATGTGCCGTAAATTTCAAACTTATGGTCCGTGATCTCATACCCATCGAGCTGCGCCGCAAACCCGTCCATCGGACAAGCGTCAATCTTCTTCGTTTTTCCGCACTGGATGCAAATGAAATGATGGTGGTGGCGGCGGGCGCCGCAGGCAAAACGGAAATGTTTCTCCCCGGAAAGCTCGGTCATTTCCAAAATGCCAAGCAGCGTAAAGAGCGACAAATTGCGGTACACCGTATCAACGCTCAGGCCCGGATAGAGGGGACGGAGCGCTTCAAGCACGTCTTTGGCCGTCAAGTATTTGTCGCTTTCGGCAAACAACTCAAGCATTTGTCTCCGTTTTTCCGTATATTTAAATCCTTTCTCTTTCATCAACTGCAACGCTTCGTCGATATTCATCGCTGCCGCCCCCTTTTCCATCCGAGTGCGAAAAGCAAAATGACAACCGCTGCGATGACGATCGTTCCACCCGGCGCCCAGTCTAGCTCATACGCCGCCCAGAGCCCGGCGATGACGGCCAGCTCCCCGAACAAAATCGAAAGCCCGATCACCTGTTTAAAACTTTTGGCGATGCGGATGCTCGCCGCCACCGGCAGCGTCATGAGCGACGAGATGAGGAGCACGCCGACGATGCGCATCGATGCAGCAATGACGAGCGCAACAAGCACAATAAACAAAAAATGGATCCATGTGGTGCGAACGCCGGAGACTCGGGCGTATTCCTCGTCAAAGGAAAGAAGAAACAGCTCTTTGTAAAACGTCAAAATCACGATCGCGGCAGCTGCGGCGACAGCAAACGCTGTCCAAACATCAGCACGGCTGACGGCGCTGACGCTGCCGAATAAATACGAAAACAAATCGGTCGTAAACCCGTTGGCCATCGAAATGAAAATGACGCTCAAGCCAAGACCGGACGACAACACGATTGGAATCGCAAGCTCTTCATAATGCCGATACACAGCGCGCAGCTTTTCGATAAACAGCGACCCGACGACGGAAAACCCCATTCCGATGTAAAGCGGGTTCCAGCTCGCGGCTGACGGCGCCGCTTTTCCAAGCAAGAGCCCGGCGGCAATGCCGGCGAGCGTCACATGACTCAATGCATCAGCGATGAGCGACAGCCGCCGAACGACAATAAAAACGCCGAGCAATGGCGCCGTAAAACCGGTCAAAACGCCGGCAACAAACGCATTGCGCAAAAATTCGTATTGCCAAATGGCTTCCCACACGTGTCATTCCTCCACCGTCACCGTTTCATTCCGCCCGTTCATGCTCGTGAGAGAGAACATGGATCGGATGGCCATAAAACTGCGAAATCGCCTCGTTGCCAAGATGTTCGAACTCTTCCGCCTTTCCATGGAAATAGAGGCGCTTGTTCAAACAGGCGATATCGGTCACCCGGTCCGTGATCGTCCCGATGTCATGCGTCACTAAGATAAGCGTCAAGCCGCGGCGGTTCAAGTCGCCGAGCAGTTCGTAAAATTCGTGCACATGGCGCGCATCCACGCCGACCGTCGGCTCGTCTAAAATGAGCAAATCCGGCTTGCTCGCCAGTGCGCGGGCGATAAATACTCGTTGTTGCTGGCCGCCGGACAGCTCCGCGATATTGCGCTTTGCCAGGCCGCTCAACCCAACGGCCGCGAGCGCCGCTTCGACCGCACGGCGGTCTTCGTTTGTCAGCGGCCGAAATAAGCCGCGTTTAGCCGCCAACCCACTCGCCGCCACTTCCTCAACCGTCGCCGGAAAGCTGCGGTTGAAGCTGTTCGCTTTTTGCGACACGAAACCGATCCGATGCCATTCGCGAAACGATTCAATCGGCTCGCCGAACAAAAAAATGCGGCCGCTGTTCGGTTTTAACAAGCCGAGCACACATTTGAGCAGCGTCGATTTTCCCGAGCCGTTCGGGCCGACCAATCCTAAAAATGCCCCTTTCGGCACCGTTAAACTAACATGCTCAAGCACGTTCTCGTTTTCATAGCGGAACGACACATCCTCAATTTGCACAACAAGCCCATTTTCCATGGCGGTTCTCCCTTGCTAATTCAGAATCATTCCGATTTGCTTCACTATGCAAGTATACCCCACCATCCGCGTTTTGTAAACCTCAATGAATCGCTGATTTAAAGCGGGCGCCGCGCACTTCATGCGTCGGCATAATGGTGATGAACGCATCCGGGTCGATTTCATTGACGATCGATTTTAGTTTTGTCACTTCCAAGCGCGTGACGACTGCATAAATGATTTCCTTTTGCTCGTCCGTATATCCGCCTTTGCCGAGCAATTTCGTCGTCCCGCGGCCGAGCCGGTGCAAAATGGCGTCGGAAATTTCCTCATAATGATCGGTCACAATAAAGGCCGCCCGCGTCTCGTCAAGCCCTTCAATGACCGCATCGATCGTTTTGGAGGCGATGTAGTACGTCATCACCGAATACATGGCTGGCTCGAGGCCAAACACAAACGCCGCCCAGCCAAAAATAAAAACGTTGACAAACATGACAAACTCGCCGACCGAAAACGGGATCCTTTTCGTCATCAAAATCCCCAAAATTTCCGTCCCATCGAGCGATCCGCCATGACGGATGACCAATCCGACGCCAAGACCGAGCGACAACCCGCCAAAAACGGTGGCTAAAATCGGCTCGGTCGTCAGCGGGGAAAGATGGTGAAACAGCCGTTCGGTGACGCCGAGGATCACGACGCCTAAAATCGTTGACAGCATGAACGTTTTCCCGATTTGCTTGTAGCCGAAATACATGAACGGGGCGTTTAAGAGGATGACGAGCGTGGCAAAATTGAGCAGCCGCCATTCGTCCGGAGTCAAGTAGTCCAGAATCAGCGATATGCCAATGATGCCGCCGTCGATCATTTTGTTCGGAACGAGCAGCCGCTCGATGGCAAACGCCGCCAAAGAGGCGCCGATGGCGATCATCAACACCCGATACAACACATGGCCTAGCGGTTCTTTTTTATGCTGTTTTGGCGCCAAACTACCACCCTTTCCCTTTTTGTTTTTTCTATTATACCATACACGCCTTTTCCATTCACGTCATATGATGGAACAGAAGCAAGGAGGCGGCTGCGATGAACATTTACCAACAGCTTGTCAAGCAAAAATTGAAAACGATCACCCCGGAAGAACTCGTTGCGTACAGCCGAGAGTACGGCTTGCCCATCACGGCGAGCCAAGCGAAACAAATTCTTCATCTCGCCCGGACGAACGACATTAACGTCTTTGACCCCGAGGAGCGGAAAAAATGGGTGCGAGAGTTAGCGAAAATCACCTCGCCGGACATCGCTCGAAAAGCGAACGAGCTGTTTTTGAAATTCGTGCAAAAAAAATAAAAGGGCGCATAGCCCTTTTCTCATTCCACTCCAGCGTTGATTTTTTCAAGCAACTGGTCATCGAACGACTGCGCCCGCAGCATGGCGATTTCGTGCTTGTACGGCGGCTTTTTGTTGTGTTTGTCTTCGCCCACGTATGGGGTTTCTAAAATTTTCGGAATATCCTCAAGCTGCGGGTGATGGACGATATAGTTGAGCGCAGCAAACCCGATATGGCCGAAACCGATGTTTTCATGGCGGTCTTTCCGGCTGCCGCGCGGGTTTTTGCTGTCGTTGATGTGCAGTACTTTCAGCCGTCCGAGACCGATGATCCGGTCAAACTCCTCAAGGACGCCGTCAAAATCGTTGACGATGTCATAGCCGGCGTCATGCGTATGGCATGTATCAAAGCAAACGGACAGCTTGTCATTATAGGCGACGCCGTCGATAATGTACGCGAGCTCCTCAAACGTCCGCCCGCATTCCGACCCTTTGCCAGCCATCGTTTCTAGGGCGATTTGTACATTCTGTTCGCGCGTCAACACTTCATTCAGTCCACGAATAATTTGGCGAAGTCCGGCTTCCACCCCTGCGCCGACATGAGCGCCTGGGTGCAGCACAAGCTGCTTTGCTCCAATGGCTTCCGTCCGCTCGATTTCCGCGCGCAAAAAGTCGACGCCCAGCGAAAACGTATCGAGATTGGTCGTATTGCCGATATTGATGATATACGGGGCGTGGACGACAATCTCTTCGATGCCGTGCGCTTGCATATGCTGGCGCCCGGCTTCGATGTTGAGCTCTTCAATCGACTTGCGCTTTGTGTTTTGCGGCGCCCCCGTGTAAATCATAAACGTGTTCGCTCCGTAGGAGGCCGCTTCTTCGCTGGCGGCCAGCAGCATTTTCTTTCCGCTCATGGAAACATGTGAACCGATTTTTAACATGTTCTTCTCTCCCTTTTCTTTGCGTTAAAGACGGACGGCTATTATGATTTTTTGAAACGGCCAAGCCGCTTTTTCTTCTTCTCCAGCTCCGCGCGCAACTTTTTTTTGTAGCCCGGCTTCACCTGCTTCGTTTTTTTCAGTTTGGCGAAAAGCAGCGCCAGTTCGTCATCCTTTTCGCCCGCCCGCTTGCTCCGCCGGTTCCACGGCGGCAGCTCCTTCCATTCGCCGCGCACGAGATCACGGTGGACAAACGAAATTCCCATTTTTTCCAACCGGGCAATCGCATCTTGGTCAGACGGCTCATAAATCGTCGCCGCAATGCCGCTATAGCCAGCGCGCGCCGTCCGTCCGGCGCGGTGAATATAAAACTGCAGATCATCAGGCAACTCGTAGTTGATGACATGACTGACGCCTTCAATATCGATGCCGCGCGCCGCCAAATCGGTCGCGACGACATATTGAAACTCCAAATCGCGGATGAGATTCATCATCTTTCTCCGCTCGCGCGGCGTCAAATCGCCGTGCAGCACGCCGACTTTCAACCCTTGCTCAGCGAGACGGTCGGCGACCTCGTCAGCCATTTTCCTTGTGTTGACAAATACGATGGCCAAATACGGGTTGTAGCTGAGGAGCACATCATGAAGAAGTTTTGTTTTCTCGCGTCCGCGCAGCGGGATGAGCACGTGTTCGATGTTTTCGTTCGCCGTCTGCTTCGGGTCGACGTGGACAAAGGTCGGGTTTTCCATATATTTTTTCAAAAACGGCTTCAGCTTTTCCGGAATCGTCGCGGAAAAGACGAGCATTTGCAAGTCTTTCGGCATCCGGGCGGCGATTTGGTCGACATCCGTGATAAAGCCCATATCGAGCATCAAGTCGGCTTCATCGACGACAAGGATGTGGGCCGTATGCACATCAAGCGCCTGCTCGCGGATGAAATCGTTGATGCGTCCCGGCGTGCCGATGACAATATGCGGCTGCACGTTGAGCTTTTCGAGCGCTTTTTGCTTATCCGTCCCGCCGATCAAGCAACGGGCGACGATCATCCGATCTTTCGGGCAAAACTTCGTAATGTTCAGCGTTTCGTGGTAAATTTGCGTCGCTAACTCGCGCGTCGGCGCCGTGATGACGGCTTGCACTTCGGCGCGTTCTGGCTTGATTTTTTCCATGATCGGCAACAAGTACGCATGTGTTTTTCCCGTTCCGGTTTGCGATTGGCCGACCATGCTTTCGCCGCGCAGCGCCCCCGGAATGATGCGCTCTTGAATTTCCGTCGGTTTATAAAAACGAAGCGCTTGAATGGCTTCGATGATAAACGGTTGAAATGAAAAACGAGTAAACTGCGTTTCTGCCATGAAGCACCACTCCCTTCTATTTAAATAAACGCAACTGGAAGGTTTCCCATCTCGTTGGCCCAAAAGCGTGCCGTCTATTTTTCCGACTGTCGGCGGCAAGCTTTGACGCGACGGAAGCCGGAACAACCAACCGTTTCACAAATCCATGCATCGGTCTGGAAGCAGTATGGTTCGGTCACCCGACAGTCGATCCAATACCGGCTGGCTCCATAAAAGAGCGTAAACGTTAACGTTTCAAATGGCATATGGGCGCCGCTTCGTCCGCTTCACCATTATAGCCAATCGCTGCCCCCTGCCGCAACTAAAGACGATCCTGCAACAAACCTTTCCCGCCTTGCCCGCATATTGTAGAAAGGAGGACATTCGTTCATCCGCACGACCGAAAGGAGGAAGCTGCTATGAGATACAGTCGGCCCCCGATGATGCCTTCTCCGTTTGCCGGAAGGCCGCCAGCCCCGTTCACCCGCATGCCGGCGCCGCCTTTTGGCCCCAGCGGCCCCGGCGGCTTCTTGGCCCGCTTGTTTTCGCGCGGGCAGCCGCCGGCTGCTGCATCGTCTCCTTGGGGGCTGCCGTTTTTGCCCAACGCCGCTAGCACCGCCGCATCCAACACGGGGGGCGGCTTGGTTGGCATGTTAAACAACGTGCAAAAAATGCTTGGCATCGCGCAAAACGTCATGCCGATGGTGCAACAGTATGGACCGCTCATCCGCAATCTTCCGGCGATGATCCGCATTTTCCGCGAGCTGAAACCGGCCGACGAAGGGGAAGGCGAAACAACATCGGAAAGCGCACCGGCCAACGAAACGAAACAAAAGCCGGCCGCCAAGGCGCCAAAAAAACGCTCCGTTCCGCAGGCAAAGCGCGAAGAGCCGCAAGAAAAAGAAGCATCGGCTGCCCCGAAGCCGTCCAAGCCGAAACTGTATATCTAGTTTCTTTCCCCGCCCTAGCGTACCCGCTGTTTAGGGCGGTTATTCTTTGTCTTCTCCCCGGTGCTCCGATATAATGGAAGGTGAACAACCGCCGCACAACCGGCGGCAGGGAGGGAATATGATGGAAGTGATTAAAATTACCCCGCGCGGGTATTGCTACGGGGTGGTCGATGCAATGGTCATCGCCCGCAACGCGGCGTTGGACCCATCTTTGCCGCGTCCGATTTACATTCTCGGCATGATCGTCCATAATAAACACGTCACGGACGCGTTTGCCGAAGAAGGCATCATCACGCTCGATGGAGAAAATCGTTTGGAAATTTTGGAAAAAATCGACCATGGCACCGTCATTTTCACCGCCCACGGCGTCTCACCAGAAGTAAAAAAACGAGCGCTCGAAAAGGGACTTGTCACGATTGATGCGACATGCCCCGATGTGACAAAAACGCATCGGCTCATCGAACAAAAGCTCGCCGATGGCTACGATATCATCTATATTGGCAAAAAAGGACATCCGGAACCGGAAGGAGCGGTCGGCATCAATCCGGAAAGAATCCATCTTGTGGAAACCATCGATGATGTCAAACGGCTGTCCATTCACAATGAGCGCATCATGGTGACAAACCAAACGACGATGAGCCAATGGGACGTCGCCGATATCATGGCGAAAGTGAAAGAAAAATACCCGCACGTGGAAATGCATAAAGAAATTTGCCTGGCCACCCAGCTCCGACAAGAAGCGGTCGCTGAGCAGGCGAAGGAAGCCGATGTGACGATCGTCGTCGGCGACCCGCGCAGCAACAACTCGAACCGCCTCGCCCAAGTATCGGAAGAGATCGCCGGCACGAAGGCGTATCGCGTCGCTGATGTGACGGAAATCGACATCAACTGGATTAAAGATGCGAAAAAAGTCGCTGTCACCGCCGGCGCTTCCACCCCGACGCCGATTACGAAAGAAGTGATCGACTTTTTGGAGCAGTTTGACCCGAACGACCCATCGACATGGAAGAGGGAACGGAAAGTGCCGCTGCAAAAAATCTTGCCGAAAGTGAAAACAAAGAAAGAAGAGTGACGGTTGTTTCATCCATCAAGAGAGGCTGTCTTGGACAAACGGTTGAACCGCTCATCCAGGACAGCCTTTTTCGTTGGCCGTTCATACGAACTGAAACGGATCAGTATGGACGCTGGAAGCAACCACTTCCGCCTCCCATTGACGTTTCGCGAGCTCCGTGATTAAGTATCGGGCTACGCCTTCTTTCATGATTTTTTCTACATGATGTCCCGGATCAATGATGTGAAGACCGAGCGCTTGGGCGTCATGGGCGGTGTGGTAATACACATCCCCTGTCACGTATACGTCCGCCCCGGCCGATGCGGCGGCAGCGACAAACTTATTCCCATCCCCACCAAGCACCGCGACCGTTTGCACGAGATCATCCAGCCGGCCAACGACGCGCACCGCCGGAACGGAAAACGCCGTTTTCACCTGCTCGGCAAAAGCGCCAAGCGTCACCGGCTGCGGCAGCCGGCCAATGCGGCCAAGCCCGAAGCGGCGTCCTCCATTGTCAAGCGGGTAGATATCATAGGCCACTTCCTCATACGGATGAACACCCAGCATCGCCTGAATCGCTTCCCGTTCAAGAGAGGCCGACACGATCGTTTCGATGCGCACCTCCTCCACTTCTTCCAGCTTCCCTTGTTCGCCGATGAACGGCCGCGCTCCTTCTTGCGGCAAAAACGTGCCGACGCCGCGGCTGTTGAACGTGCAATGGCTGTAGCGGCCGATATGCCCGGCGCCGGCATCGCCTAACGCCGTCCGCACCGCCTCGGCATGACTCGCTGGCACGTACACGACGAGCTTTTTCAATGGTTCGGTATACGTCGGCACGAGCACAGCCGTATCGTGTAAGCCGAGCGCCTCGGCAAGCCAATCGTTCAGACCGCCATCGGCTACATCCAAATTCGTATGGGCGGCGTACACCGCAATGTCATGCTTGATGCACGCGGCGATCATCCGCCCGTGCCCATCATCAGTCAGCAATTGCTTCAGCGGACGATACAGCGGCGGGTGGTGGGCGATGATTAAATCCACTTGCTGATCGATTGCTTCCACAACGACATCTTCAAGCACATCAAGAGCGATCATCACTTTTTTGACCGGCTTGTTTAGCGTCCCGATTTGCAGACCGATCCGATCCCCTTCCATCGCCAACTGTTTCGGAGCAAGCTGCTCAAGAAGCTGAATGATTTCATAACCGTACGGAACGCGGCTCATCACAACGCCTCCTCCACCAATTGAACTTTTCTCTCCAGTTCACGCTTTTTCCGCTTGGCCGCTTCACTTTGCCCTTTGGCCGTCAAATCAGCGATGATCCGTTTCCAATTTTCAATCTCGCGCTTCCACTTTTCGCGGAACACCTCGCTGTTTTCCCGGCGCAAAAACGGTCCAAGGAGCAGCTCCGCCTCGAGATGGCGATACGGCCGTCGGGGGGCGCCAGGCTCGGCGACGAGTACTTCATAAATTTGCCCATCTTCTTTCAAAATGCGCTCAGCCACGAGCTCCCACCCATGATCAAGAAGCCAACGGCGAACAAGTTCCGCACCGATGTTCGGTTGCAAAATGAGCCGTTTGACACCGGCAAGCTTTTCCTTTCCGTCGCCCAAAATGCGGGCGATCAGCGCCCCACCCATGCCGGCGATCGTGATGCAGTCTACCTCCCCCGAGGCAAGGATCGAAAGCCCATCCCCTTTGCGCACGGAAATGAGATGAGAAAGCCCGGACTTCTCGACTTGCTGCTGCGCTAGGCGGAACGGTCCGTCCGCCACCTCGCCGGCAATGGCTTTTGATGCGTAGCCGTGCAAGCAGGCATAGCAAGGCAAATACGCATGATCCGACCCGATGTCAGCAAGCACCGCCCCTTTTGGAATGAATGAGGCGACCGTTTCCAGCCGTTTCGACAGGCGAAATTCGTTCATAGCACTGCAATGGCAACCAACCTTCCGCCACCTGCAGCGCGAAGGCGGTTCGCCTTCCCCTCCTTTCCTCTCCAACACCGCGCGCCTCTATTGTACTAAACAAAACATCCCTCTGCCAAAAGCAAAGGGATGTTCACCATCCATTATTTTAAACCGGCGAGCCATTTCGCCATGGCATCGGCTTTATCCGCCGGCACAAGCCCTGCCGGCATGTTGCCGCGTCCGTGTTGAATGACGTCTTTAATTTGGTCCATTGACAGCCGTTGTCCGACCCCTTTCAACGATGGACCGACGCCGCCTTCATAGTTTTGGCCGTGACAGCTAGAACACGTTTGTTGGTAAAACTGTTCTGGATTAAATTCAGCCGTTTGTTCCGTTTTTTCGCCGCCTTTTTTCTCTTTCGCCATTTCCTTCGCATCGCCTAGCCCTTTAAACGACAAGACGAACGTCAGCACAATCCCGAATGCCATGATGATGAAAAACGGGATGAGCGGATTGCGGTTCATCTCTTTTACCTCCCTTATGTAGTAATGAAGAACGCTGCAAACAATTTTATTTTACTGTAAATAATGGACAAGGAAAAGCCCTAAGTTGCCGAAATGGCAACAACACGCCTCAGCGCCACCAGATGGCGGCGGTTACAAGCAACGCCCCGCTGACAGCAGCGAGCGAAAAGTAGCGAAGGTGAAGCAGGCGGCCGACAACAAACCAGAGAACACAGTTTCCGAGCACGACAGCTGCTAGCGTACCCGTTTGCCTGGGAAAATACCGATCAACCTCAAAAATGGATGCCACAAGCAAAATCCAGGCGCTTCCGATGAGCGGAAAGTGAAGGAGCTCTCGCTTGTTCCGCCACCGCCAACAAAAGAACAAGCAGAGAGCCAAAAAAAGGGCGAAAAGGAGCGTTTGCAAAACGAATGACAATTCAGTAAAATAAATGACAAGAGCAGCGGCTGGAAGCAATAAACAGAGACCAGCGGCGAGCGAGCTGCGCCACCGTCGTCCGTGCGAACGGGCGTCTCCTTCCGTGTACAACGCGAGCAAATAGTCGCAATAATGTTCCGGCAGAAGGCGCGAACGTTTCCAATATTCGATTTCTTGGATGATCGTTTCCCGTCGTTGCCGATTCATAGATAGACCACCTTTCCCATAAAGAAAGAAAAAATAGTTTACTTCCGAAGAAGTAAACTATCGAACAAAACGGTCACTCTAAAAAGTCTTTCAGCCGTTTGCTGCGGCTTGGATGGCGCAGCTTGCGCAACGCTTTGGCTTCAATTTGACGGATGCGTTCGCGCGTCACGCCGAACACTTTGCCGACTTCTTCGAGCGTCCGCGTCCGTCCGTCGTCAAGCCCGAAGCGGAGACGCAGCACATTTTCCTCGCGATCCGTCAGCGTATCAAGCACATCTTCGAGCTGCTCTTTCAACAGCTCGTAAGCAGCGTGCTCGGATGGCGATGTCGCATCTTGGTCTTCGATGAAATCGCCAAGATGCGAGTCATCTTCCTCGCCGATCGGCGTCTCGAGCGACACCGGTTCTTGGGCGATTTTCAAAATTTCCCGCACTTTTTCCGGTGTCAAATCCATTTCCTCGGCGATTTCTTCCGGCGTTGGTTCGCGCCCGAGGTCTTGGAGCAATTGCCGTTGGACGCGGATCAGTTTATTGATCGTTTCGACCATATGAACCGGGATGCGGATCGTCCGCGCCTGATCGGCGATCGCCCTTGTGATGGCTTGGCGGATCCACCACGTCGCGTACGTGCTGAACTTGTAGCCTTTCCGATAGTCAAACTTTTCGACCGCCTTGATCAGCCCCATGTTCCCTTCTTGAATCAAATCAAGAAAGAGCATGCCTCGGCCGACATACCGTTTGGCGATGCTGACGACGAGGCGGAGGTTCGCTTCCGTCAGCCGGCGTTTCGCTTCTTCATCGCCTTGCTCGATCCGTTTCGCCAGCTCGATTTCTTCTTCCGCCGACAACAACGGCACGCGGCCGATCTCCTTCAAGTACATGCGCACCGGGTCATTGATTTTGACGCCGGGAGGAACGGACAAGTCATTTAAGTCGAATTCTTCCTCTTTGGCCAAGTCGTCGATGTCCGGATCGGCCTCAAGATCGGATTCGCTGATCACTTCAATGCCCTGCTCAGCGAGGTATTCATAATACTCATCCATCTGGTCGGAGTCCAAATCAAAGCCAGACAACCGCTCAGCGATTTCCTCGTAGGTGAGGATCCCCCGCTTTTTACCGAGCTCAGCGAGTTGCTCTTTCACTTGTTCAAGCGATTCGCCGGCAGCTTCAGCCTGCTTTGATTGGGCTGGTTTTTCAGCCATTTCATTACCTCCTTTAAAAACTCATACCACCATGTTATGAAGAAGATAACATTTTTTTCATCTCAATCATCTCTTTCGCGATGCGGGCGGCCGTCAAAAAGTCTTTTCTTCGCTCCGCTTCCGTCTTTTCTTGCTCTTTTTCCTTTAGCATTAACCATTTCGGGTGATTCAACACATGCCGGATGCAATCGGCAAGCTCCCGCTCGGAAACGTCGTCTGCGACCAACAAAAGCGACAGCTCGCTCGCCAGCGTCCGCAGCTCCCCGGGAAGCCGAGACATGAGCGCGCCGGGGTCGACTTCATGACCCTCTTCGTAAAAGGCGTAAATGTAAGCAGCCAACGCCCGATGCTCTTCGATATTAAATCGGCCGCCGACCTTCTCCTGAACGATGAACGCCACATCGCGGCTCCGCATCATATGGGCAAGCAACAACCGCTCGGCATTTTGAAAGGCCGGAAGCAATTTTTTCGTCAATGCCGGCTGGGCCGGTTTTCCGCCGCCGTTCACCTGCGGCTTTGGCTGTTCCGGCTTGGAGCGGGACAACTGTTCATAAAGCGCGGAGAGCGACAGCGAAAACTCATCCGCAAGCTGGCGCATATAATAATCTTTTTCCACCGGGCTCGACAGCTTGCTGATTTCTCGGAGCGCTTCCTCGATATAACGGAGCCGGTCGCCTTCTTCCTGCAAATTTTTTCCCCGCCGCAAACGATCCATTTTAAACGCCATGAGCGGCCGGGCGGCGGCGATCTCTTCGGCAAAACGATCGGCGCCAGAAGTGCGTATATATTCATCTGGATCCAGCCCGTCCGGGAGCAATGCTACCTTCACGCGGCACCCGAATCCGCTCAATTGTTCGGCGGCGCGCCAGGCGGCTTCCGTTCCGGCGCTGTCGCCGTCATAGCAAATCGTGACCGTTTCAGCATGGCGGCGCAAAATGCGTGCCTGCTCCTCGGTCAGCGATGTTCCCATCGTTGCCACCACATAGTCAACGCCGGCCTGCACGGCAGAGATGACATCGGCAAATCCTTCAACGAGCAGCGCCTCTTGACGCTTGCGGATTGACACGCGCGCCTCGTGAAAAAAATACAAAAGCGTGCCTTTGCGGAAAATCGGCGTTTCTGGGCTGTTCATGTACTTTGGTTGCCCGTCGCCGAGCAGACGGCCGGAAAAACCAACCGTCTCGCCGCGATGATCATGGATCGGAAACATAATCCGATTCCGGAAGCGGTCGACGTATCGCCCGTCTTCTTTTTTCACCAACAAGCCCGCCTTTTCCATCAATACCAACGGAAACGAACGGCTATCCAGCAGCTTGACGGCGGCATCAGGAACATCCGGCGCATAGCCGATTTCAAATCGGTCGATCGTTTCTTTTGTCCACCCGCGCACCTGCAAATAATCGAGCGCGGCTTGTCCTTCTTTTGTATGGACAAGCAAATGATGGTAAAATCGTTTCAACAACGTGTGTGCTTCGACCATCGCCTTCGCCTCGTCGGCTCGGCTGCCATCACTCCCACGGCTGTCCAGCTCATAGGCGGACAAGTCGATCCCTGCTTTGGCCGCAAGACGTTTCGCCGCTTCCACAAACGGAATGCCTTCGATATCCATTAAAAACGTAAAGACATTCCCCCCTGCCCCGCAGCCGAAGCAGTGGAAAATTTGCTTTTCTGGGGAAACGGAAAACGATGGCGTCTTTTCTCCGTGAAACGGGCATAAGCCAAAATAGTTGCGGCCTTGCTTTTTCAACTGGACGTATTCGCCAATGACGTCAACGATGTCAACACCGCGGCGGATGGCTTCAATCGTTTCCTCGGGAATGCGATGTCCCATACGAACAACCCCGTATCGTATTTATTCTCGGCAGCAAGCCGATTTTCCTTTCCATTTCGACAAATTTTTTCAAAACGTTCGTTTCGCCCCCCTGCCCGTAAAGTCGGCTGGCTTGATCATCCGCTTCCCGCCCCTCAGCCCGCCGTCTGGACAAAGATTCACCAGAGCGGTGCATCTCGAAGATGCGCTTCGGTATATTATATTTCAGCAAGAAAAAGAAAATTTCACTTTTTTTCTTGACGATCTTATGCAACAGATGACCGTGCCCTCAAAGCAAGGGTTGCTTTACACCCCCTATTATTCTACACCATCGCAAAAAAATCCTGCTTTTTTGCCGAATGATTGACAACTTTGTCGAAAATCTTTTTTTCGTTCTTCTTGACAAGCGGCTATAAATAGTTTACTCGTCTCATGGCCGCTCTAAACCTATATAGGTCATTTTTCTCGCAATTTTTTATTATAATATAAGTGGCGGCAATATGCCATAAGAAAACGCACGACTCCAATCAAGAAATCGTGCGGATGAGGCGAAGCTAGCGCTTCAACTTTTTCATAATGATGCTCGCCGTCTCTTCGACCGCCTTGTTCGTCACATCGATGACGTCACAGCCGATTTTTTTCACGACTTCATCAAAATAAGCGAGCTCCTCTTTGATTCGATCCATATTGGCGTAAATCGCCTGGTCGTTCAGGCCGAGCGATTTCAGCCGCTCGCGGCGGATCGAAAGCAGTTTATCCGGACTGATTTTCAAGCCGAAGCATTTCCCCGGACCGACTCGAAACAGCTGCTCCGGCGGCTCGACCTCTGGAACGATCGGCACATTCGCCACTTTCAGCCGCTTATGCGCCAAATATTGCGACAGCGGTGTTTTCGATGTGCGCGATACGCCGATGAGCACGATATCGGCGCGCAAAATGCCGCGCGGGTCGCGCCCGTCATCGTATTTGACAGCAAATTCGATCGCTTCAATCTTTTTGAAGTAATCTTCGTCAAGTACGCGCACTTGACCCGGCTCATATCTTGGCGTCAGCTGGAACAAATGGCTCATCTTTTCAATGAGCGGACCGATGATATCGTATGCGACGACCCCTTCGCGCGCCGCTTCGGCGAGCAAGAATTCCCGCATCTCCGGAACGACGAGCGTAAACGCGATGATGGCGCGGTTCATTTTCGCTAAAGCGACGACTTCAGCCAATGTCGTTTTATCTTCCACATACGGGACGCGTTTCACTTGAATCGGCGAGGCGTGAAACTGGCTGGCTGCGGCTTTGACGACAAGCTCGGCCGTTTCCCCGCCGGAATCGGATACGACGTAAACAAGGCGCTGGTTCATTCTTCTCCTCCTTTGTTTGGATTAGTCCTCTTTGGCTAGCGACACGAATGCTTTCGTTATATTCGTTTTCGTAATACGGCCGATCACTTCATATCCTTTCTCCGTTTTGCGCACGACCGGCATAGCATCGATCTGTTTTTCAATCAGCTGTTCCGCCACGTCAATGAGCGGGTCGTCCTTGTAGCAAACGGCGATGTTCGGCATCCGCGTCATAATAATATTGACCGGGATCGCCGTCAGTTCCTGCTTGCCGAGGCTTGCGCGCAACAAATCTTTGCGCGACAAAACGCCCGCAAGCAACGACTCGTCATCGACGACAAACAGCGTGCCGACGTCCTCTAGAAACATTGTGACGATCGCATCATAGACGCTCACATTCTCATTGATGACAACTGGAATCGATTGGTAATCCTCGACTTTCATCTTTTTCATTTTATCGGCGAACAGCTGCTTGCCGGTTTTTCCCGTATAGAAATAGCCGACGCGCGGCCGCGCTTCCAAGTAGCCAGCCATCGTCAAGATGGCCAAGTCCGGCCGCAGCGTCGCCCTCGTCAAGTTCAGTTTCTCCGCGATGCTTTCTCCGGTGATCGGCCCGTAGTCTTTCACAATTTGCAAAATCTGCTCTTGGCGTTTATTTAGTTCGATCGTCGTTCACCACCTTGCCAAAAAAGGTCCCACACGCTATCACTCTCATTTATATTATACTACACGCCCCATTCACAATGAAAATGATGTTCCTTGCCCTCCGTCAGAGCTGAGCTTATCTTTCAGTTCACCGATTTGCTGCAAAAAACGCTTCGTCTTCAGCGACAGGCCGGCATATTCATCATAATAGGCGGACAATACAGCACAAAGCTCCATCTTTGTGCTTTCTTTCACCGATATGGAACCAAGCCGGGCAAGATCGATATGAAAAAAGAGGCGCAACAGCCGGACGGAAGCCGAAGAGAGCGGGAACCGATGGGGATCGGACGCCTCGCAGCGATGGCAAAGGAAGCCCGCCTCCTTGACGGAAAACGAAAAGCGCCCCTCCGTCGCCCCGCAGCGGACGCAACGGTCCAGCACCGGCGGAATGCCAAGCACTGCAAGCATTTTCATTTCGTAAATGAACGTCAAAATCTCTAAATCGCGGCCTTCGCTCATATATTGTAGTGTCTGCAAAAGAAGCTCGAACAAGTACGGATTGCGCTTTTGCTCTTCCGTGCTTTTGTCAGTTAGCTCGACAATATATGCGGCATAGGCGGCGGCAAACAAATCTTCGCGCAACGTCCGCATCGAGTCAATGAGCTCTCCCTGGTGAAGAACGCCAACGCCGCGGCTGCGGCGAATGACATAATGGCCGTATGAGAGCGGCTGCGTAACAGCAGAAAGGCGGCTGCTTGGCTTTTTCGCTCCCCTTGCCATCGCAGCCACCTTTCCCCATTCTCGGGTAAACAATGTGACAATTTTATTCGTCTCGCCATAATCGACCGTCCGCATGACGATCGCTTCACACGTTTCGAACATCCCATCACCACCGCTTCTACCAACAACGACGCTACGAGATCGGCTGGTCGATTTCGTTCTGTTCAGCGTTTTGCTCTTCACTGCCAAACTGTTGCTCGCGTTCCAACTCTTTAAATAGAAGGTACGTGTCGATATTGCCTGTTTGGCTAAACAGCTTCCACGTAAACTCAAGCATGGAATGACACCTCTTTCCGCCTGCAGGCATTGCGTATTGGTGGTCTACCTATAGGTTGGCTTAGGCAAAAACGGTTTATGTCGCGTAAAATTTTCTAACCGTCAATACTCATCTTCACGGAACCCGAAATCACGCAGTTGCGCCATACGGTTGCGCCAGTCTTTTTGCACTTTGACCCACAGCTCCAAAAACACTTTGGATCCAAGCAGCGCTTCGATGTCAGCGCGCGCCCGCTGTCCGATTTCCTTCAGCATCCGGCCTTGCTTGCCGATGATGATTCCTTTTTGCGAATCGCGCTCCACCACGATCACCGCGCTAATGTACACCGCTCCTGATCCTTCCCGCCGCTCGATGCGTTCGACGACGACAGCAATCGAGTGCGGAACTTCCTCGCGCGTTAAGTGAAGCGCTTTCTCGCGAATGAGCTCGGCGATGATAAATTGCTCGGGATGGTCCGTGATCTGGTCCGGCGGATAATATTGCGGCCCTTCCGGCAGCCGCTCTTTAATTTGCTCAAGCAGGCGGTCGACATTGTTCCCTTCAAGCGCCGAAATCGGCACGATTTCCGCAAACGGGTGCAAATCCTTGTATCGGTCAATGAGCGGCAGCAATTCATCCGGATGGACGCGATCGATTTTATTGATCACTAAAAACACCGGGGTGTCCACTTCTTTCAACCGTTCGATGATGAACGCCTCGCCGCGCCCAAATCCTTCTTCGGCATTGACCATAAACAAAATCAAATCGACTTCGCGAAGCGCATTGAGCGCCACTTTCATCATAAAGTCGCCGAGCTTATGCTTCGGTTTATGCACCCCAGGTGTGTCGATAAAGATGATTTGCGCGTCATCGTCCGTGTACACGCCTTGAATCTTATTGCGCGTCGTTTGCGGTTTATCGCTCATAATCGCGATTTTTTGCCCGATGACGCGGTTTAAAAACGTCGATTTTCCTACGTTTGGTCTCCCGATAATGGCAACAAATCCTGATTTGTATCCTTCTTTACGCATGCAAATCCTCCGCTGAAAAAGCTTCTGGCAGCAATTCGCTGACGGTCATGACTTTCACATCGCCTTTGAGGTTGGCTAAAATGACTTTCATATCGCCGTGGCAAAGTTCGGCGATCACTTGGCGGCATGCGCCGCACGGCGGCACCGGGCGGGGAGTGTCGGCGATGACTGCAAGAGCCGTGAACTCCTTCTCCCCTTCCGAATATGCCTTAAACAACGCGGTCCGCTCCGCACAATTGCACACGCTGTAGGCGGCGTTTTCAATGTTGCAGCCGCGGTACACATTGCCGCCTTTCGTCAACAGCGCGGCGCCGACTGGAAACTTCGAGTACGGCACGTAGGCGAGTTCGCGCGCTTTTTTCGCTTCAGCAATGAGCTGCTCCATCTCCACCAGTGACTCTTCCTTTCCTGCAAGCAAACGCTGCTTTCTTTTATTTTACAAAAAAACGCCATCCATTTCATCATTTGAAATCAAAATGTAACAGAAAAATTAGAATTTTCTCCCTCATTCGTTTAACGAAGATGCGGCCAAAACAGCAAAATGCCGATCACAACCGCCAATCCGGCCGCCGCCAGCACCGCCGCGGCAGCGATGTCTTTCGCCGCTTTCGCCAACGGATGAAACTGATCCGTCACTAAGTCAACGGCGCGCTCAATGGCTGTATTGACAAGCTCGAGCGTAATGACCGCGCCGACTGCCATGAGCAACACGATCCACTCCCAGCGCGACAGCCCAACGATGCCGCCGACCGCAAAGGCGACAACAGCGGCCGCCAAGTGGAAGCGCAAATGAGCTTCCTCTTTCACCGCCGCTTTCATTCCCGCCCACGCCCAAACAAACCGGTCGCGCTCTCGTTTGCCGCGCATTATCTTGTCAACCCGAACCTCGCCAAGATGTCTTCCTGCTTGGCGAACATGACGCGCTCTTCCTCTTCTGTCCCATGATCGTAACCAAGCAGGTGCAAGAAACCGTGCACAGCCAAAAACCCGAGCTCGCGCATGAACGAATGTCCATAGGCCGCCGCCTGCTCTTTCGCCTTCGGAATCGAAATGAGGATATCGCCGAGCACCGGCGGCATATCAGCGCCGACGATGTGAACCTCTTCTTCCCCTTCCTCCTCAAGAGCAAACGAAAGCACATCGGTCGGCGCATCTTTGCCGCGATAGTCGCGATTCATCGCGCGGATGCGTTCGTTGTCCACAAATGTGACGCTCACTTCCGCCCCGTCCGGCACGTTTTCAAGGGCCGCCGCCTCGGCGAGCAGCCGCTCGATCGTCTCGATTTGCTCAGCGGTCACCTCGTTCGTTTCATCTAGAAAATCAATGTGAATGGTCATGCATGCTTCACCTTTTCCTTTCGTACTTCTGGGTATTCGATGCGCGAATGGAAGACGCCGTTTAAAGTCTCGCAAAGCGAACGGGCGACGAGTTCCAACTCCTTCAGCGTAATGTCGCACTCGTTCAGCTGGTTGTCCTGCAAGCGATCAGCGATGATCGACCGGACGATCTTCTCGATTTTTTCCTGCGACGGGTTGGATAGCGAGCGAACAGCCGCTTCGACGCTGTCGGCGATGTTGATGACCGCCGCTTCTTTCGTCTGCGGCTTCGGCCCGGGATAACGAAACTCCGCTTCCGAGACAAACTCGGTTTGCTCGCGCGCCTTATGATAAAAATACTTCAGCAGCGTCGTGCCGTGGTGCTGTTCGGCGATGTCGATGATCTCCTTCGGCAGCCGGTGCTTGCGCAGCAAAGCGACGCCGTCGGCGACATGGGCAATAATAATATTTTTGCTCAACTGCGGCGACAAATGGTCATGCGGATTGCCGCCTATTTGATTTTCGATGAAATAGCGCGGCCGCTTCGTCTTGCCGATGTCATGGTAGTAGCAGGCGACGCGCGCCAGCAAGCCGTCGGCGCCGATCGCCTCGCACGCCGCTTCGGCCAAATTGGCGACCATAATGCTATGATGGTACGTCCCCGGCGCTTCAGTGAGCAACTTGCGCAAGAGCGGATGGTTCGGATTGGACAGTTCAATGAGCCGAAGCGGCGACAAAATGCCAAACGCCGCCTCCAACACCGGCAAGAGACCGATCGTCAAAATGGCAGAAAAAACCCCTGAGGCCGCCGCCATCAGCACCAACAAGCCGATTTCCGTCGGCGAATAGCGGCCGTTTTTTAACAGCAACAGCGAAAAAAGCGAAACGATATTGACCGCGGCGACAAACACGCCGGCCCGCCAAATGTTCGCTTTCGCCAGCTCCTTTGGCAGACAAAACGTCCCGGCCAAGCCGCCGGCAAGAAAGTAAACAATCAACGACACCGACACCGCGCCGGCCGTTCCAATTTCCTCATTGAACAGCAAACTGCCGCACACTGCTCCGATGATGGTCGTCATCATCGCGAGCCGCTCTCCGAGCAAAATGCGGACGAGCATCGGCCCGAACGCCGCCGGCACAAGGTAACCGATGGAAACAGCGCCGCTAGATGGCAGAAGGCGAATGAGCGCCATTGTCGTCATCATCAACGCAAAAATGGCTGTATAAAGCGACAGCTTTTCATTCGTCGTTTCCGTCCGAAAATAATAAATGAGCGGAGCAAGCAGCAACAAAACGAACACCAAAAGCCCAGCGGCGGTCCAAGACGGACGCCCGCTCTCAAGCAAGCCGACCAGCTCGAGCCGGCGGTAAACATCATTCGTGATAAACTGTCCTTCCTCGACGATCACTTGCCCTTGCAAAATTTTCACCGGCTTCACTTCATCCATCGCCTGCCGCCGTTTTTCTTCCGTCGCCGCCCGATCGTAGACGACGTTCGGAATGACCGCCTGTCGGCAAAGCTTCGCGACCGCCTCGCGAAGCGGCGGCGACAGCGCAGCGTATTCAAGCTCTTTGGCCGCTTCCGCCCGCGCCGTGTCAAGTTCCGCTTGGGAAATGCGCTCGCTCATGACGGCATGCACCGCGGTCAAGGCGGCTTCCTTCGCCGTCTTGAGCTCCTCCGGCGAGGCGGCAAGCAGCCGTTGCCATTCAGCGGCAGACAGATAGGCAAGCCATTCCGGCGGCAGCCGTTCCTCAAGTTTGGCGATCATATCGCCGAGCGGGCGGTCCGGCTCCGCCTCGCGCTGCACGCTTTCAATCGCGGCAAACAGCGAGGAAAGAAGGTCGACCCGGTTTTCGGCATATTCTTTTTTTAACGTATAGACATCCGCTACTTTCGCCGCCGCCTCTTCTTTCAGCTTGGCGGTCGCCTCTTTGTCCTCGACCGTCACCGGCGAACGGATCGTTTCCTTCGCGACGTCAAACAGGCGCAGCTCATACTGGCGCGGCTTCACTTGCCAATACAAAACGGCAAACAACAGAACAGCCAAAAGCAAAAACAGCCAAAAGCGGACAAAGCGGACTGTTTTTGTCCGCTCAAGAAAAAAACGAAACCTTCCCACCGGTTTTCCCCTCGCTTTGCAAGAAAAGACCGATCCCGTCGCTCTCGTTCTATAAGCCCGCCTCATCATAGGCGTCAATAATTTTCGCGACGAGCGGATGGCGAACGACATCCGACTGTTCCAAAAACACAAAGGCGATGCCGCCAATGGAGGCCAAAATGCGCTTGGCGACCGAAAGCCCCGATTCGACGCCCTTCGGCAAGTCGACTTGGGAAATATCGCCGGTAATGACCATCTTCGAGCCGAAGCCGAGCCGGGTCAAAAACATTTTCATTTGCGCTGGCGTCGTATTTTGCGCCTCGTCAAGAATGACGAACGCATCCTCCAGCGTCCGGCCGCGCATATAGGCGAGTGGGGCGATTTCAATCGTGCCGCGCTCAATCAACCGCTGCGTATACTCCGCTCCCAACACATCGTTTAAGGCATCATACAGCGGGCGCAAATACGGGTCAACCTTCTCTTTTAAGTCGCCTGGCAAAAAGCCGAGGCTTTCTCCAGCCTCAACGGCCGGACGAGTCAAAATGATGCGCTTGACGCTGCCGTTTTTTAACGCCTTGACCGCCATGACGACCGCCAAATACGTTTTTCCGGTGCCGGCTGGGCCGATGCCGAACGTCAAGTCATACTGTTCAATTGCTGCAACATAATAGCGCTGGCCCAACGTTTTGACGCGGATCGGCTTCCCTTTGGCGTTTTTTGTAATCTCCTCGTCGTACAGTTGAACAAGGCCGTCAAGCGCTCCTTTTTTTGCAAGCTGAATGGCGTAAAGAACGTCGCGCTCGCTGACCGCCGCCCCTTTGCGAATGACGATCAATAAATGGCGAAGCAATTCATCAACGAGCTGAACTTGCTGCGGCGTGCCGGAGACGTTGACCGTTTCCCCGCGCGTCACAATCGACACGCCGAGCTCTTCCTCGATCCGCTTTAAATGGATGTCATGGACGCCAAAGAGCGCCGCCGCTTCCTGCGGGTTTCGCACATGTTGGCTGATCGTAACGAACTGCTCTGACATTCTCAATCTCCTTGGACGATGGGTTGTGGTACAGCAATATTTTCGATGACTTCGTAATGCAATTCTACCCTTACTTTACCATTCTCTTTCGCCTGATGCAAAACTTTTTCGCTGCGAATGGCCGCCTCCTCCGGCAATTTCGCCCGCAGCTCGCGGCGGGCGATCTCTTTCGCTTCCGCGAACGCTTCTTCCCACGTGTAGCGCCGCTTCACTTCTTCCGCCTCGCGGATCGTGATGCGCTCGTAATAGAGCGGCAAGTCCCATTTCCAAAAACGAAACGGCCGTTTTTCTGTCTCAACGATGGTATGGGCAAACACCGGCTTCTTCCATCCCCAAACAGGAATCAAAAGGCGCCCGATTCCGACATAATGCCGTTCGGTGAACTTGCCGGTCAACACATGAAACGTCGTCTCAAGCGGCAGGACGACCGTAGACTTGTACCATGTTTCGCCAAACACTTTCCCTGACGCCGGCACAAACTTCGTCCTCCCTTCAGCGCCGATAATGCCAGAAACAAGCAGCTGGCCTTTTTGCACATAGTCGTTGACGGAAACGAGCGGTTGTCCCTCTTCAACGAACAAATCAGCGATGACCGCCTCTTTTTTTGCCACGAGATGACGCGGCGGAATCGGTTTTTTCGGCTCCGGAATCTCTTTTTCAACGACGCGGAAGTGAAGCGACGTCCCTTTCCACTCAACGCCGACCCACGTGATGTCCGGAACGCGTTCCGTCAGCTTTTTTTGCAGCGTCTCCGGGTCATCAAGCAGAAACTGAAATACGCCGCGCTCGACTCCCATTCGCTTTAACTCGCGGGCGATTTGATGCTCCGTCTCTGGAGCCGCCCCTTTGATTTCGATCTTCCAAACGATGTTCGAAAGCAAAAACACAATCGCTATAAAAAGGAGCAAGCCGAGCCAAAACCCGCTGTTCCGCCAGGCCTGCCGCCAAAAAAACGGCAGCCCGGTTCTCCCGACAAACGAAAGTTTGCATTCGCTTTGCCGGGCGACATGGCGTAGCCGTTTCACGTCGCTGAGCTTAATGAAAAACGTCGCGGTATCCGCGCTATGCTTTTTCACGTTCCAGACGGCAATCCCTTGGCGGACGCAGGCGTTGATCAACCGTTCGATCCCTTTCCCTCTCGCTTTGACCCGCACGCTGCCGGCGAGTGTGTCGACCCATTCGTTTTTCATCTCCGTTCCTCCTCGCTATTCATCTATATAAACGACTTGGCTGATTTTTCCTTCCAACAAAATTTCTTCCGGCAAAATCGTTTTAATCACAAACTGTTCGCCGCGGACAACGAGCTGTCCGTTCCGCAGCAAAAGGCGGAGCTCTTTATCGCTGAACGCGAGCAGCCCGCGGTGGTTTTCAATGTAAATATGTATGTGCCCAACCATCGTAATGCGGGGCAGATCCATCATAATGTCGGCGGGAAGTTCAAGCTTTTCCGCCATCCACCGCTTCATCTGCTGGCGCCATTTTTTCACCATCAAAAAGAACCCCCTTTCATCTCATATGTATGAGACAAAAGGGGGTTCTAGCACCGCTTTTCAAAAACAACGGGCCTGCCTGCCGGCAAGGCCCATTGCATTTATGACAGCTGTTGTTGGACAAGTTTGTTGACGAGCGAACCATCCGCTCTTCCTTTCACTTTCGGCATGATCGCGCCCATCACTTTTCCCATATCCGCTTTCGAAGAGGCGCCGACTTCCTTGATCGTCTGCTCGATCAAAACGCGCAGCTCGTCCTCTGTCAGCGGCGTTGGCATATACGATTGAACAATGTCAATTTCGGTTTTCACTTTTTCGACAAGATCTGAACGGCCAGCGTTTTCAAATTCTTGGAGGGAGTCTTTACGCTGTTTCAGTTCGCGAGAAAGAACCGTCAGCTCTTCGTCTTCCGAAAGCGGGCTTTTGCCGAGCTTGATCGCTTCGTTTTGCAGCGCCGCTTTCAGCATCCGGAGAACAGACAATTTTTCTTTCTCTTTGTTTTTCATCGCCTGCTTCATATCGTCATTCAAACGATCGAGAAGACTCACCGATTATACACCCTCTTTAATGCATGCTCTTAGTGCTTGCGCTTTCTAGCCGCCTCAGATTTTTTCTTCCGTCTGACGCTTGGCTTTTCATAAAATTCGCGCTTTCTCACTTCTTGCAAAGTGCCCGTTTTCGAAACGGCACGCTTAAAGCGACGAAGAGCGTCGTCGATCGACTCATTTTTGCGAACGATCGTTTTGGACATCCTGCTTCCCTCCCTCCGAACAACAACCATTGCATATTGTACTTGTCAATTATAATACATGCTGACAGAAAAGGTCAATAAAAAAAGCAGCGGAGGCCTGCTGGCCGCCTCTTCCCCGCGCTGAAAAAACGGTCATCACCCGCGGACAAGGCCCATACATATAGGGTGAAAGGGGAGATCGCCCATGGGATCGTTTTGGATGCTGTTTGCCATTTACACCGCTTTGTTTCTTCTTGGCATGTTGATGATGAAAGCTGGGCTTTACACGTTGTCCGGCCATCGGTTAAAACGGTGGCTCATGCGCTTCACCGCCACGCCGCTGCAAGGATTTGCCGCCGGTTTGGCGACGACCGCTCTCCTGCAAAGCAGCTCAGCGGTGATGGTGATGACGGTCGGCCTTGTCGCCGCCGGCTACTTGTCGTTCCGCCAATCGATCGGCATCATTTTAGGCAGCAACATCGGCTCGACGGTCACGACCGAGCTGATGACGCTTGATATCGGCGATGGCGCCATCCCACTTCTTATCAGCGGCGCGCTGCTTGTTTTTTTCGGCCGCCATCGCCTTGTTCTCGGCATCGGCATGACCGCTGTCGGCCTCGCCGCTGTGCTGTTTGCCATGGACGGCTTTGGCAGCCTCGCGAAACCGCTTGCCGCCTATCCGTTCGTTGATGCATGGCTGAAAGAAACGAATCGATCCGTCGCCGTCGGCCTTCTTGTCGGCATCGTCCTCACCGCTCTCGTTCATTCGAGCGCGGCAACGATCGGCATCGCCATGGGATTTTTAAACGAACAGCTGTTGACGCTGTCCGCGGCGATTGCTCTGTTGCTTGGCGCCAACATCGGTACGTGCATCACCGGGCTTTTGGCTTCGATCGGCTCCAGCAAAGAGGCTCAGCTGACCGCCTACACCCATCTATGGCTGAACGTCGTCGGCGCCGCTTTGTTCGCCTTTTGGACCGAGCCGCTCGCCAGTTTTGCCGCCAGGCTCAGCCCAGCGCCTGACGTGCAGCTCGCTCATGTGAGCGTCTTGTTCAACGTCATTTGCTCAGTGGCTGCTCTTCCATTTGTCGGCGCCATCGAAAAGGTCATTCTGTTTTTGCATGACCGAAACCGGACTTAGTAGTCAGCGCGGCCCGTCCCGCCGGTGACGATCGCCACCCCAGAGCTTGTGCCGATGCGCGTCGCGCCGGCGTTGATCATCGCCTCAGCGGTTTTCCAGTCACGGACGCCGCCTGATGCTTTGACGCCTGCTCTGTCGCCGACCGTTTTCCGCATCAGCGCCACATCCTCCACCGTCGCACCTCCGCCTGAGAACCCGGTCGACGTTTTCACATAATCAGCTCCGGCTTTCACTGCGAGCTGGCAGGCGCGCACTTTTTCCTCATCGGTCAAAAGCGCCGTTTCAACGATCACTTTGACAAGCGCCCTGCCAGCCGCCGCTTCGACAACCGCACGAATGTCGCGCTCGACAAGCTCGTCTTGCCCGCTTTTTAACGCGCCGATGTTGATCACCATGTCGACTTCGCGAGCGCCGTTTTCGATGGCGTCCGTTGTTTCAAACGCCTTTGTTTCCGGCGTCGTTGCCCCAAGTGGAAAGCCGATGACCGTGCAAACGCGGACATCCGTGCCGGAAAGCTCGCGCGCCGCCGTTTTTACCCACGTTGGGTTGACGCACACGGCAGCAAAGCCGTATTGCTTTGCTTCCGTGCACAGTTGCACGATTTGTTGTTCTGTCGCTTCCGGTTTGAGCAGCGTATGATCGATCATTTTCGCAATATTCATCGTCATTCGGAGAAACCCCTTTCTGCCATTTCCGTCAAGATGGAAGGTCTGACGTCTACCATCATACCATGCTCCCTCGACAAAAACCAGCGGCCATCTGTAGTGTCCTCAAAAAAAGAAAACACCCCAGCATCAGCTGGGGCGCGACATGAAGCCAGTTTTACACCTTTAGCCATGCGAAGTTATGAGCTTAATTTGACCGAATGAATCGCCTGATCCGGCACAACGCGGACGAACTCTCCTTCATTGTACGGATAGCCGGCTTTCGTAATCTTCACTTTGACAAGTTCACCGACCATTTCCTCGGTTGCCGGGAAACGGACTTTCAAATAGTTGTCTGTATAGCCGACGTACAAATCCGGCCGCTCTTTGTCGCGCTCTTCCGGGATGACCTCGAGCACTTGCCCTTCAAAACGGGAGGCGTACTCTTTCGCCAATTGATCGGACAAAGCGATCAAGCGGCGGACGCGGTCATGTTTCGTCTCCTCATCAACTTGATTCGGCATGCGCGCCGCCGGTGTGCCGGTTCGTTTCGAATACGGAAAGACATGCAGCTCGGAAAACCGTTGTTCACGAATAAAGTTGTACGTCTCCATAAATTCGTCTTCCGTCTCGCCTGGGAAGCCGACGATGACGTCAGAAGTCACCGCCAGCTCTGGAAACACTTCGCGCAACCGGGCGAGCCGCTCCGCGTAAAATTCCACCGTATATTTGCGGCGCATCCGCTTGAGCACCGTATTCGACCCAGACTGGAGCGGAATGTGCAAATGGCGGACGATTTTCTCCGACCGCTTCAGCACATCAATCACTTCATCGGTGATTTGACTCGCCTCAATCGACGAAATGCGGAGCCGCCGGAGCCCCGGCACTTGCTCGTCTAAATCGCGCAACAAGGACGCAAAGTTATAGTCTTTCAGATCGGTGCCATAGCCGCCTGTATGAATGCCGGTCAGAACGATTTCTTTATAGCCGGCGGCAACCAACTGGCGCGCCTGGCGGATGATTTCCTGCGGATCGCGCGAACGCATTAAACCGCGCGCCCACGGGATGATGCAAAACGTGCAGAAGTTGTTGCACCCTTCTTGGATTTTAAGCGAAGCCCGCGTCCGATCCGTGAATTCCGGCACATCCATCTCCTCAAAAACGCGCGTTTTCATAATGTTGTGAACAGCGTTGATCGGCTGGCGTTCGCGCTGGAACTGCTCGATGTAATCCAAAATTTTATGCCGGTCTTGCGTGCCGATGACAATATCAACGCCCGGAATGGCCATGACCTCAGCCGGCGATGTTTGCGCATAGCAGCCGGTCACGCAGACGACGGCGTCCGGATTGCGGCGCACCGCACGACGGATGACTTGACGGCTCTTTTTATCGCCGGTGTTCGTCACCGTGCACGTGTTGATCACATACACATCCGCACGGCTTTCAAACTCTTTTCGCTCGTATCCGGCTTTTTTAAACAGCTGCCAAATCGCTTCGGTTTCGTAATGATTGACTTTGCAGCCTAGTGTATGAAAAGCCACTGTCGGCATCTTGTTCACCTCGCTCTACCCCCCGCTTGATGACCAGCAGGGATGAATTTGTCCATTTTCCTTTCTCGCCCTCGTTTCGGCTGAACCGCCGCCCGCATGCCAACGTCTGGCGCAAGCGAATATGCAGGGGACAACTGTCAGGGCGCGAAACGGCCCATTATCGCCCACGCGCCGCTTCTCCGCCTGCGCGCAGCTCCCATTCATAAGAGGCGGCGGAAAGCAAATAGAGCGGAGCTGTTTCGGTCCGCAAAATGCGCGGCCCAAGGCTGCACGGCGAAAAGCCGTGCTGCCGAAGCTGTTCTGCTTCTTCCGGGCTGAACCCGCCTTCCGGCCCGAAGACAGCCAGCAGCGCGCCGCCCGGACGGAGGCAGGAAAGAAGCGCCGGAAGCGCGGCATGCCGGGCGTTTCGCGCCTCTTTTTCGTAGGCAAACAACCGAACATCGACCGTTTGGCCAAAGGCGAGGAGCTCGACAAACGAAAGCGGCGCCCGCACGTCCGGCACCACCGTTCGTTCAGCCTGTTCAGCCGCTTCTTTCGCGATTTTTTTCCATCGCTCGACTTTTTTCTCCGCCTTTTTCGCGTCCCATTTCACGACCGACCGGGCGGCTTCGAACGGAAGAAAGCCGGCGGCGCCGAGCTCTGTTCCTTTTTGGATGACGAGCTCCCACTTTTCGCCTTTCGGCAGCCCTTGGGCGATGTAGATGCGCACCGGCAGCTCGCTTCGCTCCTCTTTCCATTGTATAATACGGGCTTGCACATGCTCATTGGCAATTTGTTCAATTTCACACATCGCCGTGCGCCCGTCTGGAAAGACGCAAATGATCCCTTCCCCCGGCTTCATGCGCATGACGCGGGCGATATGATGGGCATCATCGCCGCTGATCGCGACGATCCCGCCTTGTTGCGCTTGGCTGGAAACGAAATAGCGCTGCACAGCCATCCCTTCTTTGCTTACGGTTTCATGGCGACAACCGCCACCCAGTCTTCTAACACGTTGATTTCCTCAATGGCAAAGCCGGCGGCAAGCAACCCGTCTTTGACGTCCTGCTTTTTCGCCTGAATGATGCCAGACGTGATGAAGCGGCCGCCTGGCTTTAACAACCGGTAAGCGTCACCGGTAAAGCGCAAAATGATTTCCGCTAAAATATTGGCGACGATCACATCAGCCGGTTCCTCAATATGGTCGAGCAAATTGTTTTGTGAGACCGTTACGATATGTTGCACCTTATTGAGCTTCACGTTCAGCCGCGCGCTGTCGACCGCCACCGGGTCCAAATCGAGCGCCCGCACCGACCGAGCGCCAAGCATCGCCGCGGCGATGCTTAAAATGCCGGAGCCGGTGCCGACGTCAATGACATGATCGCCGGGGCGCACGTACTTTTCGAGCGCCTGCAGACACATGACCGTTGTCGGGTGCGTGCCGGTCCCAAACGCCATGCCCGGATCCATTTCAATGATCAGCTCATCACTAGACGCCGGCTCGTACGTTTCCCACGTCGGCACGATCGTAAATTTTTCGGACACTTTCACCGGGTGATAATGCTTTTTCCACGCCGTTGCCCATTCCTCTTCGTTTACTTCGCTCAATGTAATTTTATTTTTGCCAAGGTCGATATCATACATCCATAAATTGTTAATCGCCTGCTTAATTTGTTCGACCGTTTCGCCAAGAAAACTGTTGACCGGCAAATAGGCCTTAATGATGACCCCTTCTTCCGGATAGTCGTCCGGGTTGAGCTCGACGATCTCGCCGTACCAGTCGTCCCGTTCCTTGACCAAATCGTATGGGTCTTCGATGACGACGCCGCCGGCGCCCGCTTCATGCAAAATGTTCGAAATCGCCTCGACCGCCTCATGCGTCGTATGAATACTGATTTCTGACCATTTCATCGCGCTTACGCTTCTCCTTTAAACGCCTTTTTGACTTTCTCAAAAAAACGGCCGTGCGGCTCGTCGTGCATCGTGTCTCCGCCGAGCCGATCAAACTCGCGCAACAGCTGCTTTTGCTTCTCAGTTAGCTTCGTCGGCGTCACAACGCGGACGATGACGTGCTGATCGCCTTGGCCGTAGCCGCGCACGTTCGGCACCCCTTTTCCCTTCAAGCGGAAGCGCGTGCCCGTTTGCGTGCCGGCCGGGATTTTCAGCTTCACATGGCCATGGAGCGTCGGCACTTCGATCTCATCGCCGAGCGCCGCCTGGGCGAACGACAACGGCACTTCGCAATAAATATCGTCGCCGTCGCGTTTGAAAAACTCATGTGGTTCGACTCGGAAGATGATGTACAAATCGCCCGGCGGCCCGCCATTGGCCCCTGGCTCCCCTTGGCCGGCGACGCGCAGCTGCTGGCCGTCGTCGACGCCGGCTGGAATTTTGACGTGAATTTTTTTTCGCCGTTTGACGCGTCCCGTGCCGCCGCACGTTGGGCATTTCTCCGGAATGTACCGGCCCGTGCCGCCGCAGACGGGACATGTCCGGCGGTTGACGATGCGGCCAAATGGCGTCGCTTGTTCGCTTGTCACTTGCCCGCTGCCGTGGCAATGCGGACAAGACGTCGGGCTTGTGCCCGGTTTCGCTCCGCTGCCCTGGCACGTGTCGCACGTCTCTTCCCGTGGAATTTCAATTTCCGTTTCTTTTCCGAACGCCGCTTCTTCAAACGTAAGCGTCATCATATACTCGACATCCGCGCCTTTGCGCGGACCGCTCGCCCGCCTGCGCGGACCGGCGCCGAAAAACGTTTCAAAAATATCTTCAAAACCGCCAAAGCCGCTAAAGCCGCCGAAATCAAACCCTCCGTCTTGGAATCCGCCGCTAAACGTTTCGTTCGGGTCGGCATGGCCGAAGCGGTCGTAACGGGCCCGCTTTTCATCATCGCTTAACACTTCGTACGCCTCTTTAATTTCCTTAAACTTTTCCGCGGCGTCCGGGGCTTTGTTCACATCTGGATGATACTGCTTCGAAAGCTTTCGATACGCTTTTTTGATCTCGTCTTTCGTCGCGTTTTTGCTGACGCCGAGAATCTCGTAATAATCGCGCTTCGCCATCGTTGATCATCCACTCCCGATTCACTCACATAAATTTAATTTTATCATTTCCCTCTGCGGCAAGGCAATATGTCAATGCTAGAAAAAAAGTCAAAGCCAAGGCAGGCCTGACTTTGACTTTCGGTTGCATTATTTATCGTCGTTCACTTCTTCAAACTCGGCGTCCACCACGTTGTCTTTATGATTGGCAGCGCCGCCTTGCGATCCTGCACTTTGCGCCTGTTTCGCCGCTTGTTCATACAGCTTGATCGACAGCTGCTGCACCGCTTCTTGCAGCGCGTCTTTTTTCTTGCGGATGTCGTCGATGTCGTTTTTCTCGAGCGCCGCTTTCAACGCCTCTTTCGCATCCTGCGCCTTCTTGATCTCATCGGCGCTCACTTTTCCTTCGACTTCTTTGATCGTTTTGTCGGTCATGAACATGAGCTGGTCGGCTTCGTTGCGCAACTCGGCGGCTTCTTTCCGCTTCCGGTCGGCTTCGGCGTTTTCTTCCGCTTCTTTAATCATGCGCTGAATTTCTTCTTCCGACAGGCCGGACGACGATTTGATGGTAATCGACTGCTCTTTGTTCGTTCCTAAATCTTTGGCGCGCACGTGAACGATGCCGTTAGCGTCAATATCAAACGTCACTTCAATTTGCGGCACGCCGCGCGGCGCCGGCGGAATGCCGGTCAGCTGAAAGCGGCCGAGCGACTTGTTGTCCGCCGCCATCGGGCGCTCTCCTTGCAAGACGTGAATGTCGACCGTCGTTTGATTGTCAGCCGCCGTTGTGAACACTTGCGATTTGCTTGTCGGAATCGTTGTGTTCCGCTCGATCAGTTTCGTAAACACGCCGCCCATCGTTTCAATGCCAAGCGAAAGCGGGGTCACGTCAAGCAGGACGACATCTTTCACTTCGCCGGCAATGACCCCTCCTTGGATCGCCGCACCGATGGCAACGACTTCGTCCGGGTTGACGCCTTTGTGAGGCTCTTTGCCAAGCTCGCGCTTGATCGCTTCTTGGACAGCCGGAATGCGGGTCGAACCGCCGACCAAAATGACTTTGTCAATATCGGCTGGCGTCAAGCCGGCGTCTTGCAGCGCCTGGCGGACCGGCCCCATCGTCCGTTCGACGAGGTGGGCGGACAACTCTTCAAATTTTGCTCTTGTCAACGTCATTTCCAAATGGAGCGGACCGTTTTCATTGGCGCTGATAAACGGCAGCGAAATTTGCGTCTGCGTGACGCCGGACAGCTCTTTTTTCGCTTTTTCCGCCGCATCTTTCAAGCGTTGGAGCGCCATTTTGTCTTTCGACAAATCGATGCCGTGCTCTTGCTTGAACTGATTGACCAAATAATCGATGATCACTTGGTCGAAGTCGTCGCCGCCCAAATGGTTGTCGCCAGCCGTCGCCTTCACTTCAAACACGCCGTCGCCAAGCTCCAAAATCGAGACGTCAAACGTCCCGCCGCCTAAGTCATAGACGAGAATCGTTTGATCTTCTTCTTTATCAAGGCCGTAAGCAAGAGCCGCGGCCGTCGGCTCGTTGATGATGCGCTCGACTTCGAGGCCGGCGATGCGGCCGGCGTCTTTCGTCGCTTGACGCTGGGCGTCGTTGAAATACGCCGGCACCGTGATGACCGCACGCGTCACCGGCTCGCCCAAATAGTCTTCGGCGTACGACTTCAAGTATTGCAAAATGATCGCCGAAATTTCTTGCGGCGTATATTGCTTCCCTTCGATTTCGACTTTGTAATCCGTCCCCATATGGCGCTTGATCGAAATGATCGTGTTTGGGTTCGTGATCGCTTGCCGTTTGGCGACTTCGCCGACTAGGCGTTCGCCGTTTTTAAACGCGACGACCGACGGGGTCGTGCGGTTTCCTTCCGGATTCGGAATGACTTTCGTCTCGCCGCCTTCTAGCACGGCGACGCAAGAGTTCGTCGTTCCTAAGTCGATGCCGATAATTTTGCTCATCACTCATCACCCTCCGTTTCCGTTTATTGGCTTACTTTGACCATGGCGGGCCGCAGCACGCGGTCTTTCAGCTTATAACCTTTTTGCAACTCCTCAACAACCGTGTTCGGCTCATAGCCTTCCGCTTCCGCCTGCATCACGGCTTGGTGCAAATAAGGGTCAAACGGCTTTCCGACCGCCTCGATCGCCTCGACGCCTTCTTTCTTCAAGGCGTCTAAAAGCGAGCGGTACACCATTTCCATCCCTTGCAAAATCGATTTCGCCTGTTCGTTGTCCGCCTCTATTTTCAACGCGCGTTCAAAGTTGTCAAGCACCGGAAGCAAATCGCTCGCCAAGCTTTGGGCGCGGTATTTTTCAGCCGCTTCCATCTCCTGGCGCGTCCGGCGGCGGAAGTTTTCAAAATCGGCGTACAGGCGGAGATACCGGTGTTCCATCTCTGAAAGCTTCGCTTCCAATTCGTTGATCTGCGCCTTGGCCGCCGCCAACTCCTCGGCCGTTGGCGCTTTTTCCGCCGGCTCCGCCGCTTCCTCCCCACCGGCCTCTTCAAGCGGAACGCTGCCTGATTCCCCCTCGGGCTGCGGGGCGGCTTCTTCCTCGATGGGTTGCTCCCGCTCCGGCTCATCGTATGTAGCTTGTTCCATCACTTGTTTTTCTCCTTGTTCCATCGCTTTCACCTCCCTGCCGGGGCTCTTTCCTTTTATGTATCAATGGCCACAAGGAAAGGATGGATGCGCGATCCATCCGTTATCCAATATGGCCATTCTTATTGACTTTGATACCATTTCGCCAGCGCGGCCGACAAATCGGAAGCGACGCGGTTTAAGACCGTGATGACGCGCGAGTATTCCATTCGCGTTGGACCAAGAATCGCGATCGCCCCGAGCGGCTCATCGCCGACCGAATACGTCGCTGTAATCAAGCTGCAGTTTTCCATGCCGCGCAATTCGTTTTCATGCCCGATCGAAACCCGCACTCCTTTTTGGGTTTGCTTGCGGAGCAGGCGATAAATGTCTTTTTCCTGCTCAATGATGTCCAGAAGCGGGCGCACTTTTTGGATGTCGCTGAACTCCGGCTGGTTGAGCATATTCGCCTTGCCGGCGAAAAACACTTTTTCTTCTTCAGGGGCATCGAGCGTCTCCATGAGCGTATTGAGCACGCTGTCGTAGTTGCGGATGTGCCGGCGCAATACGTCGGCCACTTCCGTCTCCATTTTTTCTTTCAAATCCATGAGCGGAACGCCGGCGAGCCGCTCGTTAAAAATGTTAACCATTTTTTCGAGGTCGCCTGCGTCCATCGATGACGGAATCGTCACGACCCGGTTTTCAACATGGCCGGTGTCCGTCACGACGATGGCGACGGCTGTCTGTTCGTTGAGCGGAACGATTTGCATCCGCTTCAGTTTGCTTTCTTTAAACGTCGGCCCGAGCGCGATGGATGTATAGTTCGTCAGCTCGGATAAAATTTGCGCCGACTTTTGCATCAGTTTTTCCAGCTCATAGATGCGCTCGGCAAACACGGAGCGGATTTTTTGAATGTCCGCCCTTGTCAGCCGCTGCGGCGGCAGCAAATGGTCGACGTAGTAGCGGTACCCTTTTTCCGACGGCACACGGCCGGAAGAAATGTGCGTTTTTTCAATGTAGCCAAGCTCCTCCAAATCCGCCATCTCATTGCGGATCGTCGCCGAGCTGAACGCGATTTGGTGCTTTTTTGATAACGTCCGCGAACCAACCGGCTGCCCAGAACGAATGAAATCGTCGATAATCACCTGCAAAATCAGCAGTTGGCGGTCCGTTAGCACGTGTCTCACCTCTGTTAGCACTCGAACAATTCGAGTGCTAAATCTACTACTAGGGTAGCAAATCGCCCGGCAAATGTCAATGTTTACATTTCGCCGAGGAACGCGGCAAACACTTCATTGCCGAGCAGCTTGCCCCGTTTTGTCAAGCGGATGTGAGTCTCCGTTTCCTCGAGGCGTCCGTTCTCGATTTCCCGGCGGATCGCCGCGCCAAATATGTCGTGGAGGTCGCGGCCGAACTTTTGCCGAAAGCAGACTTTGGATACCCCTTCCGTTTTGCGCAGCCCTAAAAACATTTCCTCTTCCATCTGCTCGCGAGTGGTCAAGCGGCGCACGCCGCGGTGCGGCCATTGGCCGCGTTCGATCGCACTGATGTAATGCCGGATGGGACCGATATTCGCCCGCCGCACACCGTCGATATAGCTGTGCGCCCCAGCGCCGATGCCGTAGTACTCCTCATTGTTCCAGTACGTCAAGTTGTGCCGGCTTTCGAATCCCGGCACAGCATAGTTGCTGATTTCGTATTGCCGATAGCCAGCGGCGGCCATCTGCTCCATCGCCGCTTCGTACATCTCGGCTTCCATCTCTTCACCCGGTAGACGGAGCCGGCCTTTCCGCCATTCGTTATAAAAAATCGTCCTTGGCTCCAAAATGAGGGAATAAGCAGAAAGATGGGGCACATGAAGCGAAAACGCCGCTTCTAAATCGGCCGTAAACTGCTCAAGCGTCTGCCCCGGCAAACCGTACATGACATCAATGCTGATGTTCTGAAACCCGACTTCTCTGGCCAACGCTACAGCCCGTATGACGTCGCCTCGCCGGTGCGTGCGGCCGATCGTTTGCAGAAGCTGATCGTCAAATGTCTGCACCCCCAGGCTCAGCCGATTCACTCCGGCATCGCGCAAAATCGCGAGCTTTTCTTTCGTCAAGCCGTCCGGGTTGGCTTCGACGGTAAATTCGGCCGTTTGTGGGTCAAACTGAAAATGGCGGTGGATGCTCGCAAGCAAACAGCCGAGCTGCGCCGGCTCAAGCACCGTCGGCGTGCCGCCGCCGATAAACAGCGTCTTGAGTTGGCTGCCAAATTCCGCCGCCGTCCACGCCATTTCTTTGTCCATCGCCCGCAAATAGTCGTCAATCGGCTGGCCGGCGGCAAATACTTTGTTAAAATCGCAATAATGGCAAATATGGGCGCAAAAGGGAATATGAAAATACGCTGAAACGGCCATCGGTCCTCCTCCTTTCAGCCGGCAGCGCCGCAGGAAACAAACAAGGCTATCCCCAACGGAGACAGCCTTGCTCGTTATTTTTTCTGGTCGTCGATTTTCAAGACGGCCATAAACGCTTCTTGCGGCACTTCGACCGACCCGATTTGTTTCATCCGCTTCTTTCCTTCTTTTTGCTTCTCAAGCAGCTTCCGCTTCCGCGACACGTCGCCGCCGTAACATTTGGCGAGCACGTTTTTGCGCAATGCTTTGATTGTCGAACGGGCGATGACCTTGTTGCCGATCGCCGCCTGCACCGGCACTTCAAATTGCTGGCGTGGAATCAAATCTTTCAGCTTTTCCACGATCGCTTTGCCGCGCTCGTACGCAGAGTCGCGATGAACGATAAACGATAAGGCATCGATTTTTTCGCCGTTTAGCAAAATATCCATTTTGACGAGATTGGACGGCCGGTAGCCGATCCATTCGTAGTCGAATGACGCGTACCCTTTTGTGTTCGACTTTAAAGCGTCGAAAAAGTCGTAGACGATCTCAGAGAGCGGCATATCGTAAATGAGCATGACGCGCTTTTCATCCAAATATTGCATATCGACAAACGTGCCGCGCTTTCCTTGACACAGCTCCATCACCGGCCCGACATAGTCGTTTGGCACCATGATCGTCGCTTTCACATACGGCTCTTCAATGCGGTCGATTTTTTGCGGGTCGGGCATGTTCGTCGGGTTGTCGACGTCAACTTCCGTTCCGTCAGTCAAATGCACCTTGTAAACGACGCTCGGCGCGGTCGTGATCAAATCGATATGAAATTCGCGCTCGAGCCGCTCTTGGATGATTTCCATATGAAGCAAGCCAAGAAACCCACAGCGGAAGCCGAACCCAAGCGCCTGCGACGTTTCCGGCTCAAAGTGGAGCGCCGCATCGTTCAATTGCAGCTTCTCGAGCGCCTCGCGCAAATCGTTGTAACGCGCCGTATCGATCGGATACATCCCGCAAAACACCATCGGATTGAGCTTCCGATAGCCCGGGAGCGGTTCAGCTGCCGGCCGTTCGGCATCGGTGATCGTATCGCCGACGCGCGTATCTTTCACGTTTTTAATCGAGGCGGTCAAATAGCCGACATCACCGACCGTCAATTCGTCGACGACTTTTTGCTTCGGCGTGAACACGCCGACTTCCGTCACTTCAAACTCTTTGCCGGTCGACATCATTTTAATGCGCTGTCCTGGCTTCACCGTTCCGTCGACGACGCGAACATAGGCGACAACGCCGCGGTACGGGTCATAAAGGGAATCAAAAACGAGCGCCTTCAGCGGCGCATCCGGATCGCCCGAGGGAGCCGGAATCTTTTCGACGATTTTTTCCAAAATTTCTTCGATGCCGATGCCGACTTTGGCCGAAGCAAGCACCGCGTCAGAGGCGTCCAAACCGATGACATCCTCAATTTCTTGACGCACCCGCTCCGGTTCAGCGCTTGGCAAATCAATTTTGTTAATGACCGGCAAAATTTCTAAATTATTATCGATCGCCAAATACACGTTGGCGAGCGTCTGCGCTTCAATGCCTTGCGCCGCATCGACGACCAAAATCGCCCCTTCGCAGGCAGCCAAACTGCGCGACACTTCGTACGTAAAGTCGACATGGCCCGGCGTGTCGATCAAATGGAAAATGTACTCTTCGCCATTTTTCGCTCTATATGTCAACTGGACCGCATTCAATTTAATCGTGATGCCACGCTCGCGCTCCAGTTCCATCGTATCGAGCGTCTGCTCGCGCAATTCACGCTCCGACAGCGCCCCCGTTTTTTCCAAAATGCGGTCCGCCAGCGTCGATTTTCCGTGGTCAATGTGGGCAATAATCGAAAAATTGCGGATCCGCTCCTGTCGTTTCAACCGTTCTTCCCGGTTCATTGTCTCTCACTCCTGCTTCTTCGCAAAACTACACTAGCTTTGATTATAGCAACAGCGCGAAGAAGATTCAATGATGAACGAAAAGCCAAGCCGCCGTTTATGCTTTCCGGAAAGACGCGAAACGGCCAGAGCCGCGCCAAGAAAACAATCGATAATATGGAAAGCGCAGCACTTTGTGCTCCAGCCGACAGACGGCGTAAAAAAGAAAAAGCCGCCATGGTGACGGCACGTTCCTGTTTCGTCCGCACATGAACGGGCTAGTCCAACACCCGGCCGACGAGCGAAAACAGCATTTCCATGAGCGCGGTGACGGCATCGGCAAAAAGCTGGCCGAGCCTAGAGAACAAGTTGAACGTTTTCAGCTCGCGAATCGTTTCTTGCTTTTCTCCTAAATCTCCAGCAACGACCGGCCGGCCAAACACCGCCGCTTCCACCTCACCATTTTCCCTTTTTTTCATATCGATGACGGATGGAAACGATGGATCAGCATAACCGCGCATCCGTTCCATGCCGCGATGCGCCTCTTGCATGCCAAACAACACGCCGAAAAAAAGAAGAAAGATCGCTAGAGTAAAGCGGATGAACCATCGTGCCATAGTGACGCTCCTTTACTTTTTCTCCGCCGGAGCCGGCGCTTCGACTTTTTCCGCCTGCCAATAATAGTCGCTGAATACGTCAGCGAGCGCCGACACGGAACGAAACAACTCCGTAAACGTATTGTCAACACCGCCGACTTCAATTAAAATCGCGTTTTCCGATAAATCTTGATTAAACTTGCCGTTCGTCCCGGCTCCTTTTTTCTCGATCACTCCGCGGCTCAACCCTGGATATTTCTTTTGCAACAACTGATGCAACGCGGTAGCCAGCTGCAAGTTTTTCTCGTATGTCGCGTTTTCTCCGCCAATAATGAAGGCGACACGCGCATAATCAACGCCGTGGATCGTAGCCGTCGTATAGTTCCGCCGCCGCGAATCGCGATGGATATCGATGAAGTAGTGCAAGTCACGATTTTGCTTCATCGCTGCGACCACTATTTGGCGAGACATATCATACGATTGGGAGTATTTCATTCCTTTCTTTAACAATTCGCTGACAATGTCGATTTTGCTCACTTGAGCCCCGATGCCGCGCTTTTCCAGTTCTTCCGCTAACTTTTCCCCCACTTTTGTGATGTTGACCGTCGGGTGAAACGCCAAATCCGGGTCGGTGACCCCTTTGAGCGCCGGCAAAAACGATTCATGCGTATGGGTATTGTAAATGTAGACTACTTTTTTCCCTCCGGTCGTCTGCGATGGCGGGGGAACCGGTTTTTCATCTTCGTTCTTGTTTGCTTGTTCGAGCTCATCGACCGAGGCTTGCCGTTCCGCAAGCATCGCCTCAAGCGGCGGCGCTGATTCGTATGGCATGTTCGTATAATCCGTTCCTTCACCAGCGATGAGAATTTTGCTGTCATAAAGGGCAAAGCCCGGCAGCTCGCTGCCAAGCAGGCTGCGCGGGTCATCGGGATTGATGCTCGTCGCCAGGCGGAACAATAGCGATGAGTAATTCGTTTGCCGCCGATCTTTCGGAAGCAGCTGCGCAAAATATCGATTTTCCAAGGCGAACAGACGAATGAACGTCTCTTCCGGAAAATGGGCCGCCATATCGTTCAGCGATGATGACGACGGACGGTATTCCGGCCGCAGCGATGTGAGCGCTCCGACAAGCATAAACATCATCATGCAGCCAAGGATGATGAGCATCAACAGTTTCTTTATGCTGGCTCCTGGAATCGCGATCATGACGTTTGAGGAGCGCCATCGTTTCATATTCCCACCCTTTCCCGGCTTGTCTCCTTAGTTTAACGTATGGCCAAGCGGGAAAAGATAGAACTGTTTTTTGTCTAATGAGTGTAGGAGCCGACATTGCCTTGGTCGACTTGCCGATGCAGTGCCGCATTCAAGCCGCCGGCTAATAAGTTGGCCATATCGCCGATAAACGAATCGATCTCTTTTGGGGTCACCATCAAATTATGCCCGAGCGGGGCGAGCACTTCATAGATGAGGCGCCGCTTTTCTTCATCGCCAAGCGTGCCGACCATGCCAAGAAACGTCGACCGTTCTTGCGGCGACGGCATGTCTTGTTCCGTCAATTTTCGTTTGCGCCCAAACGTCCAGCCCGCCGGAGCGAGCGCGCTTGACGGCCGTTTCCCTTCGCGCATTTCGCGGCCGAAATGCTTCAAAATGAAATCGATCGTGTCGCTCGTGATGGAGACCGCATCGACAACCGTCGGAACGCCGATCGAAATGACCGGAATGCCAAGCGTTTCATGGCTTAACTCTTTCCGCTTGTTGCCGACCCCGGAGCCAGGATGGATGCCGGTGTCCGAAATTTGAATCGTCGCGTTGACCCGTTCGATCGAGCGAGCTGCCAAGGCGTCAATCACAATGACAAAATCCGGATTTGTTTTCCGGACGACGCCGTCGATAATGTCGCTCGTTTCAATCCCGGTCGTCCCCATCACCCCCGGAGCAAGAGCGCTCACCGGCCGGAAGCCTTCCTCGACGCTTTCCGGCTGCAGCTGGAACAAATGACGGGTGACAAGCACGTTTTCCACCGTCAGCGGCCCGAGCGCGTCCGGAGTGACGTTTTGGTTGCCGAGCCCGACAATCAAGCAGCTCGCTTGATCGGGGATGCGGAGCCGCTTGAAAAAGGCGCTGAGCTGGTCGGAGAAGATGCGCTGCACGTTTTGCTGTAACTCGGTGTTTTGTTCGCGGATGCCTTGCGCTTCAATCGTCACGTAGTGGCCCGGCTTCTTGCCGATCGAGGCCGCTCCTTGTTCCGTGACATGCACATGCGACAGCTTGACACCGTTGATCTCCTCGTCATGAATGATGACCCCCTCAATCGGCGCGGCGCTTTCTTGTTTTTGCTGCAAGCGCTCCTCGAGTGCGATCTCATGCGCTTCGATCGCTAAATCCGTGCGCACCGAGTACTGGCGTAAATCGAGCGGCTGTTCCATATCGTTCCTCCCCATTTCTGCCGTTTTCTTTTATTGTCGCCGCAATCAGGCCCGGTCATTCATGTTTCGTAAAGGATTTTCGCTTGAACACTCTTGCATAATCAAAACACGTTTGATAGAATAACACTTGTTCTTCCTGTTGTTCACAACAGAAATAGGAATGGTAACGGAGGTGAACGAACGTGGCTAACATCAAATCAGCGATCAAACGCGCGAAAACGAGCGAAAAGCGCCGGGCTCACAACGCCTCGATGAAATCGGCCATGCGTACGGCAATCAAGAAATTTGAAGCGCTTGTTGAATTGAAAGACGTGGAAAAAGCGCGCGAAGCATTCATTATCGCGTCGAAAAAATTAGACAAAGCTGCAAGCAAAGGCCTTATCCATAAAAACGCCGCCAGCCGGCAAAAATCGCGCTTAGCGAAAAAACTGAACAGCATCCAAGCTTCCTAATCAAAAACGACCTGGCGCCAGGTCGTTTTTTTGTTTTTCTTTTGTTCACGGCAAACGGCCGGGCGATCGCTTCACCGCCGGCCGTGGCGCCCCGCTTGCGCCGGGCGGGCGCCCCAGCGCATCAACAGCAGCTCGACGGCCAACCGGCGGTCCATGGCTCCGCTTTTTACGTCATAATCAGCGGCGGCCAGCTCGGCGATCGCTTCCGTCAGCTCCGCATCGGAAAAGCGGGCGGCTTGGGCGAGGGCGAGCTTGACGCGGAACGGATGCACTTTGAGGGCCGAAGCGATTTGCGTCTGCCCATAACCTGTTTGGGCGAGCCATTTCACTTGCGCAAGCAAGCGGAAATGACCCGCAAGCAACGCCAAAATTTTGATCGGTTCCTCATTATGTTCAAGCAAATCGTAAAACGTCTGCAATGCTCCGGGGATATCACGCTTCGCCACTTGCTCGACAAGCACAAATACGTTTTCTTCCGGCGTGCGGGCGACAAGCCGTTCAACCGCCGCCGCCTCGATGGTTCCGCCCGATCCGGCAAACAGGGCCAATTTATCGATTTCATTCGCCAAGGCGGAAAGCTGCGTCCCGGCCCGCCGCAACAGGACATCAATCGCCTCGTCGCTTGCTTGCGCCCCTTGGCTCTCGATGCGGCGCCGCACCCAAGCCCGCAGCTCCGCTTCGGCGAGCGGGGCGGCGATGACGACTTCGCTTTGCTCTTTGGCGAGCTTCGTCATTTTTTTTCGCTCATCAAGCTTCTCGTACGGCGCGAAAAAGACGACGATCGAAAACGGCGCCGGCGCCCGCAAATAGTTCTCCAGCTTCGCTAAATCATGTTCGACCTCTTTGTCTTTTTCCGCTGTAAAAAAATACGGATTCTTCACCAAAATAACGCGCCGCTCACCAAAAAACGGCGCCGTCTCCGCTTCCGCAAGCGCCGCCTCGACCGGCGTTTCCTCGCAGTCGTACACAGCCAAGTTCCACTCCCGCTCCTCCGGGCCAAGCGCTGCGTTCACCAATCGCTCATACGTTTCCATTAATAAAAACGGCTCATTGCCGTATAATAAATAAAGAGGAGAAAAACGCCGTTTTTCAATGTTTCCCCATACGCGTTCCAACATGTTCCCGTCTCCATTTCCAAGCGAAAGTCTCTGCTAGAAAAGATACACCGTTTTTCGTCATTTTACAAGGGAACCGGCTGCCGAAAAAACCGGTTCCCCTTTATATAAACGCCAGCCTGTAAGTCCTAGGACCTTATGGGCCAGCGGGTTATTTTTATGTTTTCCCAGCTGTTTGAAAGTATTTGTGTCAACTGTTGTCAAGGAAGGAAAAGAAGCGAGCGGCGGTAGATTTTTCGCGCGTTTTCGTCTATACTAAAAATGATTGAACGAGGAGGGGGAAAACGATGAACGTATTTGAAAAGGAAGTGCAAAGCCAACGAAATGACGCCGTCGATTCCGCCGTCGGATTCATCGTGTCGTTCGGCTTTTTCGCTACCATGTTCATCATCGCCACATTGATCGAATTTTTCGGTCGATAAGGATTGCTTACATAAGCAATCCTTATTTTTTGTTTTGGCTGAAACGTTCCGTTTTTTTGTGCACTACATCTTATGGTTTCATCACCTGAAAGGTTCCACCGTTTTCGTCATACACATAGCGAATGGCCCCGTTTTCATCCGTCCGCCAAATGATCGCCCGTTGTTGCCCAAGCCGCATAAGCACCTCGGGGGACGGATGTCCGTAGCGATTGTAGCGGCCGACGGAAATGATGGCCGCTCGCGGCTTGACCGTCCGCAAAAACGGCTCTGTTGTCGACGTTTTGCTGCCGTGGTGGGCGACTTTCAATACATCGACACGCAGCGTCGGATAAGCGTGGATGAGCGCCTGTTCCGCTTCCTTCTCCATATCCCCGGTAAACAACCATGCCAAGCCGCCAAGCCGAGCAAACAGCACAAGCGAGCCGTTGTTGTCCTCATGGTTGTCTTTTTCTGGATGGAGCACAAAAAACCGCACTCCTCCCTCCGTCCATTCTTCTCCCCGCACAGCGATTTTCACCGGCACGGAAAACGGGCGCGCCATCTTTTGGACGCGCGGCAGCGCCCCGGGGCTTGTGACAATTTCCTTCACCTTGACCTCTTCGAGCACCTCAGGCGCGGACCCGATATGGTCGGCATCATCGTGCGTCAATATGAGCTTATCGATCGTTCGCACCCCTTGCGCTTTTAAAAACGGCATGACGACATCGCGGCCGACAGAAAACGGGCGCGATCGCTTGCCCCACGGCTCCTTCGCCCATTCCGGCGTCCCGCCCGTGTCAATGAGATAGACGGCTTTGCGATGCGGAAGCTCAATATAAATGCAGTCCCCTTGTCCAACATCCAATACCGTCACTTCCCCTTTCCGATCCACGTATGGGGCGGACAGCTGAAGCGCCGTCGCCGCCGCCACCGCTGTCAACCCGCGGATCAGGCGGCCGCGTTCCCAATCCAAAAACGCCGCCGTGATGGCCGTCAGATAGCCAGCTAAGCACCATGGCCCCGGACGGCCGAGCACAAGCATAAACGGGTGATCGGCCGAGAAAAAATAGACAACCGCGTCTGTCAGCTCAATGAGACGGCTAAACAGCCAAATGAGCGGGGAAAAGGGAAAAACTGCAGATAGAAACGCGAGTGGCAAAATGACAAATGAATACCAAGGGACGAAGAAGACATTCAACCCTATGCTCCAAATAGAAACTTCATAAAAATGGTAAAGCAAAACCGGCAAGGCGGCAAGCTGAGCGGCGAGCGCGGTCTGAAGCAAGTTTTGGAGCATCGAACGGGCAGAGGCGAGCACCGATGCATGGGCGAGAAGAGCAAACGTCACCACAAACGACAGCTGAAACCCGACATCCCACACCATATACGGATCGAAGGCCAAAAGCGCAAGAGCGGTCCAACTTAACGCGTCAAGCGGGTGGATCGCTCCTTTTTTCCACTGAACCGCGAGCACGATCATGCCCGTCGCACAAGCGCGCAAAACCGATGGCGAGGCGCCGGCGAGCACCGCGTAAACCGGCAGGGCGGCCATTAAAACGATCACAGCCGCCTCGCGCGTCACGAAACGGATCGCTGCAGCAAACACTGCACCGACGAGCAAGGTGACATGGCCGCCGGAGATGGCCAACAAATGGATGAGCCCAAGCTCTTGGTAGCCGGCGAGCACCTCATCATCCAACTGGCGGCGCTCGCCGTAAATAAGAGCGGCGGCAATGCCCGCGGACGCGGGCGGAAAATAGAGTTCAATATGGCGGACGCCAGCCTCGCGAATGGCTTCAAGCCGTTCGATGATGGTGGGGCGGACGCGCACGCAAGCAGAAAGATCGATCGCCTCAGGGCGAAAGAGCCAATGAATACGGTGGCGGCGCAAATAAAGGCGGTAATCAAACGCATACGGATTGCCAGCCGGCATGGGACGCTCGAGCGTTCCCTTTAGCCGGCACACGATCCCAGGCATAAGATGCGCACGCAACGCTTCTTTTTCCGCAGCCGTCCGAATGATGTAACGAAGCTGCACCCGCTCGTTGCCAGCTTGCACCGCCGCCTGCAATCGATCGCCGTCAATTGCAGGCGCGGCGGAAAAACGAACGGAAAGCGCATGACGGCCGTCGGAAAGGGAAGTTTTGTTATGATGGTCAACGATGAGAAAATAGGCAAAAAAGAAGAGAGCGGCAACGAGAGCAGGAAGGAAACAGTGCGGTCGGCGGATGAAAAGAAGAAGGAGATACACAGCGAGGAGAAGACAGGCGGTTTGGGACGGCGAGGCCGCTGCGACGGCCAAAAGCGCCGCCGCGGCGGGATAGACGACTTGTCCTTTCATGATTCCCCTCCGCCGCCGGAAAGCAAGGCGAACACATCCGTTTTCAGCGGCACTTGCACGAGCCGGACGCCAGCTTGGGCAAACAGCTCCAAGGCGTACGGGTGGTTTTTGTAGTCTTGGGCGTAATAGACAGCGCGGATGCCGCTTTGAATGATCGCCTTGCAACAATGCAAGCACGGAAAATGAGTGACGTACATTTCCGCTCCCTCGGTCGGAACGCCGAACTTGGCGCACTGCAAAATCGCGTTCATTTCGGCGTGAATCGTTCGAACGCAATGACCGTCAATGACGTAGCATCCCTCATCCATGCAATGAGCGCCGCCGGCGATCGAGCCGTTGTACCCGCCGGCGATGATGCGCTTATCGCGCACAATCGTCGCCCCGACAGCGAGCCTTGTGCACGTGCTGCGAAGCGCGAGCAAATGGCTTTGCGCCATAAAATATTGGTCCCACGTGATTCGTTCCATTTTCCATCCCTCCGCTCGTTTCCATGCTTTTAGTCTACCCGCCGCTTCTCGTCCCCGTCAACGCCGAAAAACGTCCGCAGCAGCCTTGATCCGCCCATAAACGAGAATCATTGTGCTCCCCCGCCTCGCTTACGGCACAAGCAAATACGGCTTCAATTTCTCCAGCGTTTTTTCGCCAATTCCGGTTACATTCAACAAATCCTCTACCCGCCGAAACGGCCCGTGTTCTTCGCGATAGGCGATGATCGCTTTTGCCTTCGCCGGTCCGATGCCGGGCAGCTGCATCAACTCCTCTTCCGCCGCCGTATTGATGGCCACTTGCGGCCCGCTTCCCGCTTCATCTTTCGGCGCAGCACCGGTTGTTTCCGACGCAGGAGCGGCCTCGCCTTTTGCCGGCACGTAAATCATCATTTCATCGTGCACTTTTGCCGCCAAATTGACTTTCGTTTCATCGGCCTCATCCGTCAATCCACCAGCTAGGACGATGACATCGCGGATGCGGGCGTAAGCCGCCACCTCGTACACCCCTGGTTTCGCGACCGCCCCTTTCACATCCACCACAGCGGTTTTGGACGCCTCGTCCTTTTTTTCTTCCGTCCGGGCGGCATCCGTTTCAGCCGCCGCCGGCAAGACGACTTGCTCCTTTTCATCCGTTGGATGACGAAACACCCACAACCCCACCACCGCGGCAAACAACAAGAACATCCCTACTTTTCCATACCGTTTGCCAAGCTCCTGCACATGCTCCCACATACGATCCCATCCTTTCCATTTCAAGTCATAAACCGAGCCTTTTTCTCATACATATCGAAAAAGAGAGTTCCGGCGAATAAAACCGGGAGGGGGGACAACACATGAACATCGGCGTCATCGGCACGGGGAATATGGGCACCATCTTAATCGAAGCGTTCCTCGACTCCGGCGCCGTGAAAGCGGATCAGCTCGTCATCACGAACCGTACGCTTGCGAAAGCGTTCGCGATACAACGCGCGCATCCCGACATTGCAGTGGTTGCCGATGCGGCTGAAGTCGTCAAACAATCCAGCCTCGTTTTTTTATGCGTCAAACCGCTCGACATCCACCCATTATTGCAACAGCTGGCCCCGCACTGGACAAGGGAGCATTGCCTTGTGTCGATCACAAGCCCGATCAGCGTAAAACAGCTTGAAGCAGCCGTCCCTTGCCAAGTCGTGCGCGCCATTCCGAGCATTGCAAACCGGGCGCTCTCCGGCAGCATCCTCGTCACCTTCGGGGCACGCAGTTCGGCCGACTGCCGGCAAACGATCGATGATCTTCTCCGGCGCATCGCCTCGCCGGTGTATATCGATGAGGCCATCACCCGCGTCGCTTCCGACATCTCAAGCTGCGGTCCAGCGTTTTTCAGCTATTTGCTGCAGCGCTTCATCGACGCCGCAGCGGCCAAAACCGCCATCACGAAGGAACAGGCGACGATGCTGGCGACCGATATGATCATCGGTCTTGGGGAACTGCTCAAGCGGAATGTGTACACATTGCCAACACTGCAGGAAAAAGTGTGCGTCAAAGGCGGAATCACCGGAGAAGGAATCGCCGTCCTCGAGCAGCGGCTCAACGGCGTCTTTGAAGAAGTGCTGGCGAAAACACATGAGAAGTTTCAAGAAGATGTAGAAAAGGTGAAGCAACAATTTTCATGAACATAAATTCGACAGCAAGGAGCAAATTCCTGCTTGGCCTGACCAAATTTGTTTCAATCCTCACCCGGCTTAATAGCCGGGTGCAACCAAATCCAAACGTGTAAAATTCACATCCAAGTTAAGTTTCAATCCTCACCCGGCTTAATAGCCGGGTGCAACTCTTTAATTCTATTTTCTCTATTTCTCCAATACTTATGTTTCAATCCTCACCCGGCTTAATAGCCGGGTGCAACTACCAAGAGTTTTTGCGATCGGCGCCGCATACTTGTTTCAATCCTCACCCGGCTTAATAGCCGGGTGCAACGTTTTTCCCGTTTTGCGATCAGGTTTTTTATATCAGTTTCAATCCTCACCCGGCTTAATAGCCGGGTGCAACGGGAAATGCGGGTTGAAACGTCGAAGGCGAATGAGTTTCAATCCTCACCCGGCTTAATAGCCGGGTGCAACGCAAAATTGCGGAGTTAGTTGCGAATACGCCGGAGTTTCAATCCTCACCCGGCTTAATAGCCGGGTGCAACTGCACCAGATCAACTTGATCGTCCTCCACATCTTGTTTCAATCCTCACCCGGCTTAATAGCCGGGTGCAACAATAAATTTTTAACTGTAGATGAGCAAATTCGCTAACATAAATTGACAATCAAACAAAAAAGGAGACATGAACCGGACTCCTTGGTTAGAATAGATGTGCTACCAACTACCCACAAGGAGGTTCATGTCCCATGAATAGATTAGCACATCACCAAGGAATCTACAAGTTTTTCTTCACTTTGGGGTTGACGCTGCAACTTTCCAAACCGGTCTTGAAGCATCTCGTTCACATTGTCGATGCCTTGACCACCAAGGGATTTTCGGGAACGTTGACCGATGTCCATCACTGTTATGACGCCGCGAAGCAAGATATTCCCATTGATGTGATCAAAAAACAGCTCCATGTGGCCTAAGGGGTATCCTGTTTGTCTCTTAGAACATGGAAATTATTGTAATTAAAAATGCTCATCTACAGTTTTTAAATTAAAGTTAGGATCCTGCATAGGTTTCAATCCTCACCCGGCTTAATAGCCGGGTGCAACGGTCGAGGACGTCGTGATCGAGCCGGGCGAAACGTTTCAATCCTCACCCGGCTTAATAGCCGGGTGCAACTTGTTTGCCCGTCTGTTGTTAAGATAGCAAAAAGTTGTTTCAATCCTCACCCGGCTTAATAGCCGGGTGCAACATCGGTGTTTTGATATTGAGTGATAATGTCATCTGGTTTCAATCCTCACCCGGCTTAATAGCCGGGTGCAACACAAGCTGAAATTCATGAACATGCGCTCTTTTTTGTGTTTCAATCCTCACCCGGCTTAATAGCCGGGTGCAACTGGTCTGCCGAATGGTGACTTATAGGTTGTCAAGTTTCAATCCTCACCCGGCTTAATAGCCGGGTGCAACGCGATCCGCACGTGTTACAGCCACCGGAAGCCGTCTGTTTCAATCCTCACCCGGCTTAATAGCCGGGTGCAACATGGCGCGAGTGCTGGTGTGTTTGCTCTGAACCTGTTTCAATCCTCACCCGGCTTAATAGCCGGGTGCAACGTCCACCCATTCCCATACATTTCCGTTGAGGTCGTTTCAATCCTCACCCGGCTTAATAGCCGGGTGCAACGATATTTTGCTCGGGATCGCCAGCACACGCGCTCGTTTCAATCCTCACCCGGCTTAATAGCCGGGTGCAACGGCGCGGCGATGAGTATATGTGGGTGCATGCAAAGTTTCAATCCTCACCCGGCTTAATAGCCGGGTGCAACCACGTACAAGCGAGTGCGTGGGGCGATTAGGAGGTTTCAATCCTCACCCGGCTTAATAGCCGGGTGCAACATCAACTTATATGATAAAACGGTTTGGGATGTTTTGTTTCAATCCTCACCCGGCTTAATAGCCGGGTGCAACGTTATGCGCCTATATTACAGTCTGAAAGAAGGTGTGTTTCAATCCTCACCCGGCTTAATAGCCGGGTGCAACTTTCGCAAAAATACAATAAACGGCCTCCAAAAAATGTTTCAATCCTCACCCGGCTTAATAGCCGGGTGCAACCGCATCTCCCTTGAGGAACTAGGGGCCGCGACAGGTTTCAATCCTCACCCGGCTTAATAGCCGGGTGCAACGCGCGTATAATTCGTTTTGCTCGGCGATTGTACGTTTCAATCCTCACCCGGCTTAATAGCCGGGTGCAACTACTGGTTCGCCCCGAGTTTAAAAAGTTCTTAATCGTTTCAATCCTCACCCGGCTTAATAGCCGGGTGCAACCCACTCGCTTGGCAATCGGGTCGAAAATGGTGTTTTGCGGTTTCAATCCTCACCCGGCTTAATAGCCGGGTGCAACGTTGGAAATCCGTTAAATCAACGCTATTGAGTTCGCGTTTCAATCCTCACCCGGCTTAATAGCCGGGTGCAACCTTGAAGCCTCGAAGAAAAACAAGGAGGGAAATGTTTCAATCCTCACCCGGCTTAATAGCCGGGTGCAACGACGAGGTGCTGCACTTTATTGTGAACCCAGACCCGGTTTCAATCCTCACCCGGCTTAATAGCCGGGTGCAACATGCGTGGTTTTCGCTTGCCAGCTGGCATTTTTGTTTCAATCCTCACCCGGCTTAATAGCCGGGTGCAACTGCAGACGCATCCCAGCCGACGCAAGAGGAACAGTTTCAATCCTCACCCGGCTTAATAGCCGGGTGCAACATGCGTGGTTTTCGCTTGCCAGCTGGCATTTTTGTTTCAATCCTCACCCGGCTTAATAGCCGGGTGCAACGCGATTTTGTTACTCGAAAGTCTTTCAAAGAATGTTTCAATCCTCACCCGGCTTAATAGCCGGGTGCAACGCTGTTGTTTTTGCAAATACAAGCGAAATGAGCCGTGTTTCAATCCTCACCCGGCTTAATAGCCGGGTGCAACGCATGCCGCTTGCGGCTTCTGTACCGAAAATGGTTGTTTCAATCCTCACCCGGCTTAATAGCCGGGTGCAACAAACCTCTATCCTCAAAATAAACGCCAATTTGTAGTTTCAATCCTCACCCGGCTTAATAGCCGGGTGCAACCAGCGACTAACTGATGCTCATATCTACTCAGATTGTTTCAATCCTCACCCGGCTTAATAGCCGGGTGCAACTAGATGTACTCCCTCATTCGTTGCCATTCTGGAGTTTCAATCCTCACCCGGCTTAATAGCCGGGTGCAACAGCTGGGGCATGAAATTTACGCTACACCTAAATCAGTTTCAATCCTCACCCGGCTTAATAGCCGGGTGCAACCAAGCTGACGTAACAGTTCTTGCATTCCGTTAATCTGTTTCAATCCTCACCCGGCTTAATAGCCGGGTGCAACTTCCTCCTACTATCGCTGATTTACGGGAGCAACAACAAGTTTCAATCCTCACCCGGCTTAATAGCCGGGTGCAACGAGATCCGCGTCTTGCTCCACGCTTCCCGATTCACGTTTCAATCCTCACCCGGCTTAATAGCCGGGTGCAACGCGGATTGTGGAGCATATAAACACGGTGGATGCTAGTTTCAATCCTCACCCGGCTTAATAGCCGGGTGCAACCGCCGCGCCAAAGGCGCTAAAAAATTTTTTGACTGTTTCAATCCTCACCCGGCTTAATAGCCGGGTGCAACTTCGCCGGAATCTCGCTTAAATGTTGTTTTTTATGAGTTTCAATCCTCACCCGGCTTAATAGCCGGGTGCAACGAAATTCGCGCTTGCAGTTGAAGGAGTTGATTTCATGTTTCAATCCTCACCCGGCTTAATAGCCGGGTGCAACTGGCGCCACGGAAGCCCCCAGCGACGTAATTCGGTTTCAATCCTCACCCGGCTTAATAGCCGGGTGCAACGCATTACTGGCGGTCAAGATGAAGCAAAGCCTGGAAGTTTCAATCCTCACCCGGCTTAATAGCCGGGTGCAACGCGAAGGGTGGTTGATGAGTGATGGATTTTCTTTTGTTTCAATCCTCACCCGGCTTAATAGCCGGGTGCAACAGGAACGCACATTCAGTTGGAAAAGGTAAAAGATGTTTCAATCCTCACCCGGCTTAATAGCCGGGTGCAACGCGTCGATGTTTGTTGCTCCGACCTTAATCGTCGTGTTTCAATCCTCACCCGGCTTAATAGCCGGGTGCAACCTACGTAGTCCGACGGTATTTCCGTTCTATCCATGTTTCAATCCTCACCCGGCTTAATAGCCGGGTGCAACCGTAATTTACGATTGACTGCTTCAATGCTCGTCGTGTTTCAATCCTCACCCGGCTTAATAGCCGGGTGCAACCGTAATTTACGATTGACTGCTTCAATGCTCGTCGTGTTTCAATCCTCACCCGGCTTAATAGCCGGGTGCAACGTAATTTACGATTGACTGCTTCAATGCTCGTCGTGTTTCAATCCTCACCCGGCTTAATAGCCGGGTGCAACGATCGGCTGACACAGGCAGTTGAGGTGTTGAAAGGTTTCAATCCTCACCCGGCTTAATAGCCGGGTGCAACCTCATGTCCATCAGGGCAAACATTAAACTTAAGAGTTTCAATCCTCACCCGGCTTAATAGCCGGGTGCAACTGCTGTACTGCGCGAGACGAAGATGCCGGCCGTGCTCACGGTTTCAATCCTCACCCGGCTTAATAGCCGGGTGCAACATTCAAGGCGTTTCACCTGTCGCTTACGATGATATGTTTCAATCCTCACCCGGCTTAATAGCCGGGTGCAACAGGACATCGAGGACATGCAAGATTTCATTCGCTCTGTTTCAATCCTCACCCGGCTTAATAGCCGGGTGCAACTGACCTCGTACTCACTTGTCACGCCTAGTAGCATCTGTTTCAATCCTCACCCGGCTTAATAGCCGGGTGCAACGTTGACAGGTTTTTAGGCAAATCCATCGGCGCAATTGTGTTTCAATCCTCACCCGGCTTAATAGCCGGGTGCAACGCGATTGGGTTGATCCAAATTCCACTGCGGAAACTGTTTCAATCCTCACCCGGCTTAATAGCCGGGTGCAACGTTACAGCGGCAGACATAAAGTCAGCAGGAAGTTTAGTTTCAATCCTCACCCGGCTTAATAGCCGGGTGCAACTTAAGACGTTAGAGCGTGCATGGAGAGTTGTCGAGTTTCAATCCTCACCCGGCTTAATAGCCGGGTGCAACGCGACGGGGGGTGTGGGGGAGCTCCCCCACCATGAGTTTCAATCCTCACCCGGCTTAATAGCCGGGTGCAACCGTCGCCCACCATTTCGCAACACGCATTGAAAGAAGTTTCAATCCTCACCCGGCTTAATAGCCGGGTGCAACGCGAACGGTTGCTGATTTTTCGCGAGGTTCCTATGTTTCAATCCTCACCCGGCTTAATAGCCGGGTGCAACTTGTCCTCTGTATGTAGTGCCGGGGTGTTACTAGTTTCAATCCTCACCCGGCTTAATAGCCGGGTGCAACTTGACGTTCGGGAAGCATAAAGGCAAAACGCTCAAAGTTTCAATCCTCACCCGGCTTAATAGCCGGGTGCAACTTGCGGCCCTTTTTTGTGCGCTCGATCTCTTTTTGTTTCAATCCTCACCCGGCTTAATAGCCGGGTGCAACTCACCTGTATCCGGTGTCCCGTTTTGGTCTTTTGGTTTCAATCCTCACCCGGCTTAATAGCCGGGTGCAACACGTGTTGTCGATGATACTAAGAAGCTGTGTGATATAGTTTCAATCCTCACCCGGCTTAATAGCCGGGTGCAACCGCCCGCGTTTAGATATCTTGTGTTGAGCGCATTTCAAGATATAAAAACGCGAACTTACACATTCCGTTTGGATCAAAGTTGCAATGATCACTGATCCATTTCCCATCTTCGGCTTTATAACCAGCTTTTCCGCCCATCGCGATCCCCCCTATTTTTCAGCATCGCTTTATGTTCGCGCATCATTCTCTTCTTGCCGCACATATCATCGGCATTTTGTCATCTTTGTCATTACAAAATGATGGGATCATTATAATCAACGTAATAATCTTTTCCATAGACACGAACCGCCTTTGACCGGCTGCCGTACAATGTATATATCCGCAAACTATCTTTTTCCAAGTCAATGACGCGCAACAATTGATGCTCCATTTCTTCTAGTTGCGCTTGACTGACGCTGCATTCGAACACTGATTTTTGCACCCGCTGGCCAAAATTTTGGCAAATGGTCGCCACTTTTCGCAACCGTTTTTGACCGCTTGGTTCTAATGTTTCTACATCGTATGTCACTAAAATATCCAATCATGATCACCTCATGATAAATGGAGTGTACTCGGCAATATCTCCCCGTAAATGCCGAGCTAATAATCGGGCATGTACGTGAGGCAACAACCCTAGCGGAACTTTTTGATTGATAATGGGATGCTGAATTTCTTCTTGTTTCCGTTTTTGGTAAGCAGCCAAAAAGGTCTTTCTCCCCTTTTCATTCAAAAATACAGCTCCGCCTGGGCGCATGTCAAAATCGCTTTTATCCAGTTGCCTCCGGTTGATTAATGTTAGAACAAACCGATCAGCCAAGTAAGGCCGGAATTCTTCAACAAGATCCAAACCTAATGATGGCTTCCCAGGCCGCAATGCATGCAAATAACCAATTTGTGGATCAAGCCCCACCCCCTCCAATGCCGAGATGCAGTCTTGTGTTAAAATGCTGTAAGCAAATGATAAACAAGCATTGACCGGATCGCGGGGAGGCCTCCGAGACCGTACGGTAAAGGAAAAAAATCCATCCTCATCTGACCGTATGAGCGATGCGAATGCTTCAAAGTAGACGGATGAGGCGTACCCCTCGACTCCCCGCAGTTCATCCAATGTCGATTGCTTTCCAATATTGCGTAAACTTTGGTCTAGTTGCTTTACAGATTGCTCCAACCTCGCTCGCTGCTCTGGATAATCACGCATCGCCCGTTGCAGCACGCTTTTGCTGTTGCGAATTTTACCGGATACAAAACGTGAAGCAATATGGAACATTCTTTTCTCATCTTCCAATAGTTGATGTTGTGCTCTCCGAAGCAATACATTTCCATTTGTTCTTCCAGTGGCTCGGGCCAAAAAACGGCCATATGCATCATACCAAATGACAGAAATGCCTTGGTTGACACATTTGCCAAGCAAATACGGGCTGATCGAAACATGTCCAAACATGACAATAGCTCCAATATGGTGGATAGGGACTTGCAATGTCTTTGCCCCTTCCACCTCAACGACAATCGTTTCATGATCAAGCCGTATATATGACTGTGGCGTTTGAACGTATAACGTATTCAACAATACTTTAATCATGATCGTTCTCCTCGCTTATCCAAGCGGCTACGTTCGCAGGAACCTGTGGCATGCAAACGTCCTGCAACGAGCAATCACGGCATCGCGCATCATTGACGGGCGGCGGCAATCGGTCGTTTCCCAACATTTCTCTTACATTTTGTATTGTTTCTTCCACAAGTCGCCGCAAAGGTTTGGTCACGTCCACTTCCAACCGTCTTCTTGACTGATAATAGTATAAGGCCCCCTTTGCCACCGGTCGATCGAACATTTCTTCTAGGCAGAGAGCTTGAGCCGCCAACTGCACCATATCCGCCTCTTTCGTTTTTCGTTTTCCGGCTTTGTATTCCACTGGATATGGCGTTCCGTCAGGAAGAAATTCTACACAATCTGCTTTTCCTATAATCCCCAAACGTTCCGACCAGATTGGCAAGGCACGCTCTACTCTTCTGTCTCCCAACTGTTCTCCTTCCGGTGTGTCTACCCGTTCATGCACCCGATTCCCTCTCAGTGTAAAAACATTCTCCTCAAAAGTCTGTTCGAGATGAATCAATGCACATTGACGCGGACAGTACACATAATGTTGCAAAGCTGACAGCATAATCCACTCATCTTCACTCCACTGCATAAAACCAACCCTTTCGCCAACGTTTTATACGAGGCGCGTCACGGTGACCCCAGAAAACCCTTCAAGAAAAACGTCTTTCTGCCCCTCATCTGCCGGTCCAAGCAAAACATAGTCATGGAATGACCTTGGAGCTTCCTGTTGGCGGCGCTCGATTTTCACCAAGTCAAACAGCTTGTGAGCTGGCGCTGATCCTTTCGCATTTTCATGGCTAAAAATATAGAGTGCTCTGACATTCATTTCTCCTCGAGCCGCAGAATGGTCAAATGCAAATAAATGAACGAGCGCATCCCAAAAATCAGCTAAATCTTCTGCCGTAACCCCTGTTTTTTCTCCTAAAAATGGATTGTAGAATCCATGCAATCGATACAATCCGTATGGAATTAACGGTTTTCTTCCCATTTCCGTTTGTTTTCTGCGGCGATCCGATTCTTTGGTGATCGCGGAGCGTGTGATGGTCAAATCCCATGGAAATACCGGGTCAATTGAGCGAGAAAATGTCAGCTGCATCGGCCCACGCACTTGACCAGCATTCAATCCTGTTGACATCACAGCCCCGAACATGCGGACATCATAGTACTTTTGGCATAAAGCCTTTTGCGCATTTTGGCGTGTTTGTTCATCAATTTTCATATTATTTGCCGCCTGTGCCAGACGTTTCGCCATATTTCGCAATGACTTTTCCAGTTGTTTTTTAAGACCAGCTTCTTCTAATCCTTCCGTTAATTTTTCACGAATATCCTTCTCCTTGATGTCCTCACCAGTATAGATCACCCGATTGTCTTCGAGCACCAATCCTTGTTCCTCAAGCTGTGAAAGCCAATTCATCAATTCCCCATTTTCTTTTTCTTCTTCATTCAGCTCAATCGTCGCCAGTTTCACTCCGACGTCTTGATATGCTTGAAAAATGATGGTGTTTAAAGCCGTTTGGCTTTGAATAAAAATCGGTTTGCCTAATACCATCGCGGCGTAATCGCGAATTTTCCGCTTGATCGCAACGTCGGTCACAATGCCGTGCATCGTTTCCGGATCGACACGCGGCATGTTGCCCGCATCTGGATCCCCATTTGGATTCCCATCTTTGACATCAAAAAGCAACACAAATTCATGACGTTTTGTCGGATCGATATAGCGCTCCATCATTGGCTTTCCCCCGTTCCATTTGTTTGATTGCTTTGATGGCGACTGCGGAACTCAGCGCGTTGATGATAAAAACCAAGTGCGAACTCTGCCTGTTCTCTTAAATTGAAAATCGTCGGGAAACCTCCAGCTTCATCCAGCTGTTTCATCACTTCCTCAAGCAAACGGCCAAGCTCACCAGACACTTTTGGCAGATGAGCTGTTGTTGAAAGCCTCAGCAATGAACCAAATGTCGATGCTGGAGCTGTAGAAGCCGCGCCATAAAATCGATCCACGATTGTGCTTCCAATTCGGTATCCCAAAGCGCGCCGTTGAATTTCTTCCAATACGGCCAATAATCGTCCACAAATATAAGCCGGCTGCAAGCAATGGTTGTTTAACGATTGCATTGTATTTGCTTCCTCCTTTCCATATGTGAGAACGAGTTTTAACAAGCTGGCTGATGAATGATATCTCCACGTTTCCTTCGGATCACTCAATACTTTCAAAGAGCGGAAACGTTGAAGCGCTAACGGCAGCAATTCAGTAGGCGGCAAAGCCCCTTGATAAATCGTGCGCAAACATTGGCGCACCAGCCCCGGCGACATATCAACAGCGCGAATCAAAGCTGCCAGCGGCAATAAATAGCCTTTTTCCCCAGTCGGCTGAACGATGCGCACAGCGGCCGCATACCTCTCCAAATGCATCAGCAATTGAGAAATCGACGTATGAATCCATTCACGAACGACTAATCTCGCTTTATTGGCCGAAAGGACAGCCATATGAAAAAACGTCTTGTCTAAGTGCAATGCCTGCTCGCGCCCTGTTTTCGGAAGAGCCAGCAGTTCCTCGAGCTGCTTCAACTCAGGGGGAGGAGTCCGTTGATTTGTATCTTCATCAAAAAGCCATTGTTCGATTGGCGATGCAAACAATTTTTCATCAAGTTGGATACATCCCCTCCCCTCAATTTGGTCATCAACCCAATATATGGCCATTTGGGATTGCAAAATATTTCGGTCGCTTATATACAGGGGAGTATGATGTTGATCTTCCCTAATGAGATAATTCAATGTATCGACAACCAAAGTAGCACACCCGAAGCAGACAGGTACATTATTCGTTTGAGTTTTGCCCATTGATTCAAACGACGGGTTATTAAACGACGTCAGTTGGCACGATTGTCCAAATAACTGGACAGGGTTGGGCAAATACCGTACATAAGCCGATCGCTTCCCGCAAACAGAACAGTCACATTCATCGTCGGACAGCAAATCACTCGCCAAGTATTCAGCCCAAAATGTTTGAATTTCACTCTTTTCAAAAATCAATGACTCCTCATCATCTTGAAACGTCACGATATCCTTGGCACCAATTTGCTCACGGAACGCATTCTTCATCGGACTGTACAAAAAATCCAGCACTTTTTTTAATTCTTTCAACTTTGTTTTCTCATAAGCTTCCTCAATTAATCGAACATACCCTTTATGCATTAACTCCGCTTCATCCGCCTTTTCTGGACTTTCAGGGATGCCAAGTACATAGCGGCCATCATCAGCCAACAAATAAGGCTTTACGTTTTCTTCCGTAACTTTCCCTTGCCTCAACCGAAACGGCGCTTCCACCAAACGGTATTCTCCCCTTCTAAACGGCCCTTTCAAATATGGTTGATCCCCACCTAAATCAATAATCCAATTGATTGATTTAGGTTTATAGGAGATCGGTGGTAGTTTTTTTTCCCTCTGCAACTTAGCCGCCAACTCAATCAACTCGTAAAGCATTTTGTCCCTCCAATGCATACAGCTGCTGATATGTTTCTTTTGGAACATGCAGCCAACCGTTTTCTACCTTTGCCTCAAAAAAGAGTGGCTTCGCGAATCCAACCGCCGTTCGCGTCCCCGTTTCTTCATAACGGAGAAACTCCATTTCTTTTCTCGAACCGTCTTCAATAAAAGCAAAATCCAACAGCATTGTGCCAATGTCCATATCGACCGGCTTCACAACATCATCTTCATCTATAGATGAAAAGTAGGCGGCAAACTCCCTTGTTCCTAAATATGGCGTATGATGACACTGACCTCGTTCAACTCGTCGGTTAAACTGATCCCGGTATTTGGCCGCTGGATCAACCGCTCGATTTGTTAAAATGATATCGGCAACTATCCAATACGCCACGTTCTTTAAAATCAAGCTCGTTCGTTGAGCCCTGGCGCTTTCAATCACGATCGGGTTTTTATTTTGCTTGCTTGTGAGTTCGTTGCGCAAAATCGCTTGTTGCCCCCCTAAACTTAAAATCCCGATTTGTCGAACCTCGTAGCGAAATTCGGGCTTCCAAAAGATCGCTTCCAATACCCCCCGCGCTGCGCTCGGCGTCATCACAGGATAACTGATGCGCTCGACTTTAAATTCTGGTCTTGTAAAACAAGCATATTCCCCCCACACCTTCACCTGCACTTTCGCTCGACGCTGCATTTCATATCTCCTTTCCATCGCCATTTCTATCCAATCAGACTAAGTGGATCGTAAACTTCCTCTTTAATTCCGATCCGTTCATCATAGTCACCAAGCCACTCATAGACATTGTCCGCCACCTCCCGCAGCCATCCGTCCTTTTCTTTCTTTTCCGCCTCAAAACGATACAACTGGATCATATACGGTTGCAAACGGCGAAACGAATAGCGGGACGGAGAGGATTCCCACATTCGCAAGTATTCCGACGCCTCTGCATATGGAACGATGACGGAAACCGTATCCTGATCAATAAGGCGATATTTTTCAGCAACTAATGGATAATCAAGTGTTTCCCGATCTTTTTGGATGTTTTTCGAGTCCACATCCACCGAGGCGAATAAACGACGAAAATATTCCCGAAATATATTGGGATCGTGCAAATCATTAGGAGGGCGTTGCGCCAATAAGAACCGTGCTGTTTCCATCGCTGTTCGATACGATCCTCTTGGGCTTGGCATGTCTTCTGTTTCAAAAATAATCACGTTTCCTTTATCCATTTTTCCTTCCCGATTGCAGCGTCCTGCTGCCTGTACAATCCGGTCAAGCGGCCCCATTTGGCGCATGACAATCGGAAAATCCAAATCAACTCCTGCTTCCACCACTTGAGTGCTGATGAGGCGGACAGGTTGATTTTTCTTTAGACGTTCACGAACTTCCTCTAAAATTCGGCGGCGATGTGCACCGCAAAGAAGGGTGGAAAGATGGAATACCCCCTCGTCCTCTTGAAGAAGTTCAACGCACTCTTTCGCCTCTTTTCTCGTATTAAAGACAACCAATAATTGCTTATGTTCGCGAATGAAACGGACAAGCTGCAGCAACGAAACGGGTGATTTCCATATCTCATAGTCCACTCGCTTCATTTGTTGAAAATGACGATTCACGGTCGGCAGCGGCAACATTTCTTTGACCTCTATTTCGGAAAATACATCCAAAAATCGGCTTTCCTCAAAAAACGGCTGGGTGGCGCTCGATAAGACAACCGTTGTTTGACAATGGCGCACCAACATGGCCAATGCATCTAATGTCGGCTTTAGCAGTTCTGCCGGGAGCGTTTGAACCTCATCGAGAATTACGACGCTGCGCGACAAGTTATGCAGTTTGCGCACCTTGCTTGGACGATTGCTGAACAGGCTGTCAAACAGCTGCACGGTTGTCGTGACAATGAGGGGAGCGTCCCAATTTTCCGCAGCGAGGCGTTGTTGGATGAGCCGTTCATCCGCTTCTTCCTTCTCATCATCCACCTCAATTTGGCTGTGGTGCTCCAACACCGCATCGTTCCCGAAAATGCCGCGGTATACATCCGCCGTCTGCTCAATAATGCTTGTATACGGAATGGCGACAATAACGCGGTCAAGTCCATGTTCCACCGCATGTTTCAACGCAAAAGCTAAACTGCTTCTCGTCTTCCCCCCTCCGGTCGGCACAGTCAACCGATATACTCCCTGCGGTCTGGAGGCGGCACAGACGCATTCCTCGTACACTTCCCTTCTCATTCGATTCACCGCTGTATCATCCGTGCGGCTTGTTAATTGTTCCTGATCGGCGGTAAATCGATTCCATAAATCCGTTATCGAAGCTACAGGCGTTCGGAGCGGAGAAAGCTCCGGCTGGAAGTGGCGCTCTGTATCTAAATAATCAGCGTCAACAAGCGCAGAAAAGATCAGGCGGATCCACATCTCTCTTTCCGTTTCAGAAAGCGAACGAACGTTTTCCATACTTTGCATGCATGGAAATACGAATTTCTTTAGGAACGATTCGGCTTGCTTTAAGACTTCTCGAAAGTGCAAATGTTGTTCTTTTAAGCTCTGTCCAAGGGTAGTTGATAAATAGTGAGACGAATGCAAACCCGCATGATGGCCGGCGATCGGCAACGCAAACCACTGCCAGGCATGCGGATCATTCATTTTTTTCCAATACAACTGGTACATCAACGCCGCTCCCCAAATCGCATGAGGGACGCTTTGGCCCATTTCTCCATCTGCTTGCTTTTTCAAATATTGTTGAAAAAGAGGATGGAATTTCCCCAAGTCATGCAAAAGGCCGCATAAATAAGCCACTCTTCCCCCTTGAAAAGGAGCGGCGAATGATTGAGCCATTTCCGCTACGCTTACCAAATGTTCGTCCAACCGATGCCATTCCTGTCCATTTTCCCGTGGTGTATGAGCATACACATCATTCATGTTTCATTCGACTCCATCAGACATTTTCTATCAGGACATTTGCTCTATATTTTTATATTCGACCAATATCTTCATAATCCTTCTAAATTACACATCTTTTTCAATTGCACAGTAGTCGAATTGCGTCGATCACAGCGCTGGCTATACATTCGCACTTCCATCTTCCACATGCGCATAAAAAAAGAGCCATCCGGCTCTTTCCTTCTTTTCACCCTATTTCGAGCAGTGTTCAAGCATGTCTCCAATCCTTCACTGGCAACAGCGCCTTCGTTTTTGTCGATCTCGCCCTCACCGCCTCCGCGCCACAAAAAACCACCGTTCGGACGTCTCGGCCGGGGGTTCATCAGTGAAGTCGGCCGTCACTTCGAGAACGTCGAAACCGGCGTCATCAAGCCATTGTTCATAAGCAGCGCGCTCAAACGTGCGCTGTTCATGCCATTCGTCATAGCGCTCGTACCACTCGCCGCGGCGGACGAAAAACGTCAGTTCATGTCCGACGCTGTGCGGCCTGTCAAGCGGATGGCATGTCCAAATGTAGCTGAGGTCTTCATCCTGATCCGCAAACACGGCGTCGCGGAACAGGACGTCCATTTTGTAGACCGAATGGACATCAAACAAAAGCAGCCCGCCGCCGCCAAGGGCGCGGGAGACGGCGGCGAACGTCCGCTTCACATCTTCTTCATCTGTTAAATAGTTGAGCGCATCGCAAAACAGGAAGGCGCCATCGAGATCCGAAAACCCGTCGAGCTCCACCATGTTTTGTTCGAAAAACGGCACATCCACTCCCGCCGCTTCGGCTTTCGCCTGGGCGACAGCGAGCATATGTTCAGAGAGATCAACGCCGGATACTTGCCATCCAGCCTTGGCAAGGCGGATGGCAAGCTCTCCCGTCCCGCAGCCGATGTCGACAACCCGCCGTCCCGGCCGTTTGGCGTATCGGGCGAAAGCCCGCTCGACAAACGATTGCCATGCATCATACGGCGCCTCAGCCATGAGCGCATCGTACCAATCGGCGAAACAAGCATAGGTCATGGCTGCAGCACAGCCGCGACGTCTTCCGTCGGGGCGTCCCCCCAGAGCCGTTCGAGGTTGTAATACTCGCGCTCCTCTTTGGCAAAAACATGCACAACGATGTCGCCCAAATCGACAAGCACCCATTTCGCCTCTTGGAATCCTTCAACCCGCTTCACCGCTAAGCCGTGCTCTTCGGCTTGGTCTTGAATTTCGCGGGCGATGGCCTGCACTTGTTTGTCCGAATTGCCATGGCAAATGACAAAATAATCGGCGACAAGCGAAATGCCTTTCATGTTCAAGACGACAATGTTTTCCGCCTTTTTATCATCCGCCGCGCGAACGACAAGCTGCAACGCCTCTTGTTCCGTCACTGTTTTGTTTCCCCCTTCACTTCACACACGAGTGAGTTGTACGCATGAATCGTATCTGGATAAATGAGCTGGCGCTTCTCAAGCAAAAACGCAATCGTATTTTTCACCGCCTGCAACAGCGCGCGGTTGAGATCTTCTTCCGCCAAGCGCCGTACGTCGTCAACGCCGGGGAAGCGGCGCCCTGGTTCCATATAGTCGGCTAAATAAACAATTTTTTCCAATAGGGTCATTCCCGCCCTTCCCGACGTATGGTAGCGAATGGCATCCAGCACTTCCGGATCATCAATGCCGACTTCTGTCTGCACTAAATAGGCGCCGACGGGCGCATGCCATAGCTCACTGTTGTAAGCAAGCAAATCGTTGGGCATATTGTGCGCCAAAATGATTTGTTTCATTTCTTCAACCGGGCGGAATTTCGCATAGTCATGGAAAATGGCGGCCAACTCCGCTTTTTTGACGTCGGCGCCATACTGTTTGGCAAGCTTAACAGCGGTTTCGACAACGCCAAGCGTGTGATCGTAGCGCTGCTCGGTCAGCTGTTGTTTCACGATGAGTAACGCCTGTTCTCGCTCCATATAGCCCCTTCTCCTCAATATAAAGTCTAACGCCTTCTGGCACAAGATAGCGAATCGTCTGTCCGTTTTGCACCCGCTCGCGGATGAGCGAGGAAGAAACAGCAAACTGCGGCGCCTCAACTTCGATGACCGGATACGGCGTTTCCATGGAAAAACCCGGCCGCTTGACGCCAACAAACGTCACCAGCTCGATGAGCTCATCGATGCGGTGCCAATTCGGCAAATATTCGACCATATCGGCGCCGATGATGAAATAAAATTCGTCATCAGGATGCATCGCGACAAGCTGCCGGATCGTGTCGTACGTATACGAAGGCCCTTCCCGCTCAAGTTCGATCGTCTCAATATGAAAGCGTGGATGGCCAGCCACTGCCAACTCAAGCATGCGCAGCCGGTCTTCGCTTTTGGTCACTTGTTCGTGCTGCTTATGGGGAGGAAGGCGGTTGGGCAGAAACCAAATTTCTGACAACTGAAGGGCATCAAGCACTTCATTCGCCATGAGCAAATGACCGTAATGAGGCGGATCAAACGTGCCGCCGAAAATCCCAATTTTCGCCATCTTCTTTCCTCCCGCCGCCTGCCGTGGCTGCTCCCATTGTCAATCAGGCAGAACGATTTGTTTATGCTCCTTTGATTCTTTGTATAAGACGATCGTCTTGCCGATCACTTGCACGACTTCCGCCCCCGTTCCAGCCGCGAGCTGCTCGGCAACGGCGTGGCAGTCTTCTTCGCAGTTTTGCAACACGCTCACTTTCAACAGCTCGCGCGCTTCGAGCGCCGCCGCAATTTGTTCGATCATCGCTTCCGTCACACCGCCTTTGCCGACTTGAAAAATCGGTTTCAAATGATGGGCTTGAGCGCGCAAAAACCGTTTTTGTTTTCCCGTTAGCATATGTTACCTCCTTAACGCTTCGATGACAAGCTGTTTCATCCGGTTGACATCCGGCCATTGGCCGGTCCACTTTTCAAACGCCAGCGCCCCTTGGTATACGAGCATGCCGACGCCGTTTTGCACACGGGCGCCACGGGCTTTCGCTTCCTTCAGCCACTTCGTTTCAAGCGGGTTGTAAATGATATCCGATACGATCGTCCCCGGCTGCAGCCGTTCAAGGGAAAGCGGCTGCGCCTCGACACGCGGATGCATGCCGACAGAAGTGGTATTGATCATAATATCGTATTCGTCAAGCCGCGTTTCGGCCTCGGCGAGTGAAAAATACGCCGAGCGGCCATCCTCCCCTTCGCGGACGAGCCGCTCCGCTTTTTCCACCGTCCGGTTGGCCATATCGATGCGCTCGGCTGCCGTCGACAGCAACGAAAAGTAAATGCCGCGCGCCCCGCCGCCAGCGCCGATCACCAAAATCCGCTTGCCGTCCAAGGTGATGTTCATTTCCTCTTCCAACGCTTGGACATAACCAGGCCCGTCTGTATTGAAGCCAATGAGCTGGCCGTCGTTGTTGATGATCGTATTGACCGCCCCGATGCGGCGCGCATGTTCGTCCACTTCGTCCAAAAACGGAATAACCGCCATTTTATGTGGAATCGTCACGTTCACCCCAGCGATGCCGAGCGCACGAACACCAGCAAGCGCCGCCCCGACTTGCCCCGGCTCGACGGAAAACAAATGATAGCGCGCCGGAATGCCCAAACAGGCGAATGCATCATTATGCATGAGCGGCGACAGCGAGTGCTCGACGGGAAACCCAATCAACCCGTATACCTTTTCCACGTTTCTCCCCCTCCCGCTTTCCATTAAATCAACGATTGACGGATAAATACGTCGACCCCTTTTGGAGCATGGACGACAAGCTGAGCACCCGGGTCGTTGCACGTCACCCAGCCGAGTCCGGAAAAGACGATGTCCGTCTTCCGCTCTTTCACCGACAGCGAGCGCGGCACAAGCGGCGGAAATTCAGCGGCATAGCGCTTGCTTGGCGGCGACAGCAACTCGCCGAGCTGATGGGCATAAAGGGAGTCGGCTTTTTCCAACTTTGTCCGATGAACCGTCAACTCATTGGCCATGTAGCAGACGAACGAGCGGCGCCCGCCTTTGATGTAATCGAGGCGGGCCAAACCGCCGAAAAAGAGCGTCTGCCCTTCGTTGAGCTGATAAACGCGCGGATGGATTTCCCGCTTCGGCGTAATGATTTTCAAATCGCGCGCATCGACAAAGTGCGCCATTTGGTGATGGTTGATAATCCCTGGCGTATCATACAACGTCGCTCCACCCTCAAGCGGAATTTCGATCATATCGAGTGTCGTCCCCGGGAAATATGACGTGGTAATCACATTCCCTTTGCCGGTCGCCTCTTCAATGATCCGATTGATGAACGTCGACTTGCCGACATTCGTGCAGCCGACGACATAGACATCGCCGCCCTCACGGTAGCGGTTGATCGCTTCCATCACCTTCGCCATGCCAATTCCTTTCGCTGCGCTGACAAGGCAGACGTCAACCGGACAGAGCCCGAGCTCTTCCGCCATGCGGCGCATCCAGCGCAGCAGCTTCGGGTATTTGACCGACCGCGGCAATAAATCCGCCTTGTTGCCAACAAGCAAAATCGGATTTTCGGCCGCAAACCGCGGCAAGCCAGGAATCCAGCTGCCGTTGAAATCGAAAATGTCGACGATGTTGACGACAAGCGCCTTCGATTCCCCGATGCGGTGCAGCATGTTTAAAAAATCGCTGTCATCAAGCGGCACGTCTTGCACTTCGTTGTAATGTTTCAAGCGGAAGCAGCGCTGGCAAATGATTTCTTCCTCGTCTTTTTCGAGCACGCTTTTCGGCGCATAGCCCGCCTTTTTCGGATCGTCAAACTGAATGGCCGCTCCGCAGCCGATGCAACGCAGTTGTGGCTCCACGATCATTCCTCCCAGTAAATCATCCCTTTTTTGCGCATCACCTTTAAAATTCTCCGCTCCATTTTTCGATTGAAACGCGTCCATAATCCGTCCGTCTGGGCGACCGGGACGACTAAAATCGTGTTCAGTCCGAGCCGGTTGCCCCCAAGCACATCAGTCAGCAGCTGATCGCCGATGACGACGACTTCCTCTTTCTTAAGCTCCATCATCTTTAATGCCTGCAAAAACGCGCGTGTCAGCGGTTTGCGCGCTTCAAAGATGAACGGGATGCCAAGCGGCTCAGCAAACGACTGTACGCGTTGTTTATTATTATTCGATACGATGACGACCTTAATGCCCGCCTGCTTCATCGCATCAAACCAGGCGGCCAGCTCCGGGGTGGCGCTCGGCCGATCCCATTCAACGAGCGTGTTGTCGAGGTCGGTGATGATCCCTTTGACCCCTTTTTGTTTCAGCTCATCCGGAGTAATGTCGATCACACGCTTGGCAAACTGGCTTGGCAAAAAGTAGTGAAGCATGCCGGACACCCGCCTTTCCCTTTGCTTTTCCCATCATAGCGAATTTTATCGTTTGTTTCAAAACAAAGTTTACCGACTGATAAATAGAAAAAACTTTCGACAAATTTTGCGCCCCTCCACCTTGTGGATAACTGTTGCCCACATTATACACAAGCTAAACATCACATTTCCCACGATTTATAAACATGTTTTCCACATGTTATCCACCACCCTCTGTGGATAACAGAACGGTTGTTCTCTTTCACAAGTCATGGTACATTGTAAGTAACCTACCATTATATGTATGACAGACTTGCCCTATTCCATCCAAAAAAGGAGGACGCCCCTGATGAAACATTTGTCCGACGAGCTGTTGATCGAGTCGTACTTCAAGGCGAAAGAGCTTAACTTAAGCCCCGAATTCATCGAGTTGATTGAAAAAGAAATCCAGCGCCGGTCATTGACCCACAAAATTAAGCTCTCCTCATAAGCGAAGGCCTTCGGGCTTTTTTTTGTTGCCGAAAGCCTTATGGCTCGTGCGCCTCGCGCCAATAGCCGAGCCGCTCGCCGACTTTGATCGGCATGGGCGCAGCAATGCGTGGGTCAGGGGCGAAACTTCCGCGTTCAAACAGCAAGACGACCGTTGAACCGAACGAAAAATATGCCATTTCCTCTCCTTTGACAAGCAGCTCACCCTCATGGGTCAATTCAATGCTGTTGACGAACATGGCGCCGATTTTCACAATCGCCAAGCGCTTGCCGCCGGCTGTGACCTCGGTGATGAGGCGGTAATTTTTCTCGAGCGGCCGACGCCCATATTTTAAGCCAAGACGGTTGACCGGATATGACTTGCGGCCGAGCGCCCACTGCTTTTCGATCACTCCAGATATTGGGCTGTGGATGCGGTGATAATGGCTCGGGCTTAAATACAGAATAAAAAAGAACCCGTTCACATACGGCTTCGCCGCTTCCACGCTGCCGAGCATTTCCGCAATGGAATACGGCTTTCCCTTGACGATCATTTCACAGCTTTCTTGTATCACACCCATGTCTTCAATGACAGCATCGACCGGGCTGACGACCGTATGCTCGTCCGCATCGACCGGCCTCACCCCGGCCTTCAGCCGGCGGACGAACAGTTGCTGCAGCGTCTTATAATTTTTTAGGCTTTTTTCCATTTCATCTTGGTTAATATGATAAATTTTGGCATACGATGATATCAATAGCCCGCTGAGGCGCGATTTGGCAAACGAAGCGAGCAGCTTCGAAGAAAGCGAGTGATTGGTCAGTTCGATGAACAAACGATAAAGCCATTTTCGCAAGCACGTTCCCTCCAGTAGCGCAACATCGTCATTCGTTACTACCTTCCATATTACCGCCAAAATGAGTATAATGGTAGTAGAATTTTCTTTTGGCGTTTTCTGCTGGAAAAGGAGTGGAGAAACTTGTTCTTATCGGACTATTTAGACTATACGTTAAAAAAGCTGAAAGCAAATGCGGCAAACATTTTGACGATGACCAACTTGTCGCTTGGCGGCTTTTCCGTCCTGGCTACGCTGAAAGGGCAGCTTCATATGAGCGTGCTGCTCATTTTTTTAGCAGCGTTTGTTGATCGCTTTGACGGCGCTGTGGCGCGCAAGATGAACATTGAATCCGAACTTGGCAAGCAGCTCGATTCGATGAGCGACATCGTCTCCTTTGGCGTCGCTCCCGCCTTGCTGATGTACCAAGGTCTGTTCTATGAATTCGGCGCGCCAGGGGCAGTGTTTACCATCTTGTACATTGCCTGCGGCGCCTTCCGCCTCGCTCGCTTCAACATCACAGAAAACAACGGCTACTTCGCGGGGCTGCCGATCACTGCCGCTGGGGTGCTGATGACGCTCGGTTATTTAGCCATCCCGTACTTCCCGCCACAATCGTTTATGTTTTTGGCGCTCATTTTATCGTTTTTAATGGTCGGCACGTTTAAACTGAAAAAAATATGATGATCACCGGAGCTGCCCTTTCCGTCAGCCTAATGGAGCGGGCGGCTTTTTGCGTTGCATGTCACACCTTTTTCCCTTTTCAACCTCCTTTATTCAGTATATGATAAATATGGTTTCTTTATCAAAACGCCTCTTGGCGTACATCGTTCGCATGGAAAAAGCGGGGGGATTCATTTGGACAAAACATCGATCATTGGCATCATCCTTGGCATCATCGCCGTCGGATTGGGCATGTACTTTAAAGGCGTTTCGCCTGCTGTATTGATCAATCCAGCCGCTATCCTCATCATTCTCGTCGGGACGGCGGCAGCGGTCATCATCGCGTTTCCAATGAAGGAAATAAAAAAAGTGCCAAAGCTGTTCAAAATCATTTTCACTGAACCGCCCACACCATCGATCAACGAACTCATTCCGCTGTTCGTTGACTGGGCCAACATCGCCCGCCGCGAAGGGCTGCTGGCGCTCGAGGGAAAATTGAACGACATTGATGATCCGTTTTTGCGCAACGGGCTCAGCATGGCCATCGATGGACAAACGCAAGAGTTTATCCGCGATGTTATGACCGAGGAAATTGTGGCCATGGAAGAACGCCACGAAGCAAATGCCGCCATTTTCACCCAAGCAGGCACGTACGCGCCGACGCTCGGGGTGCTTGGGGCCGTCGTCGGGTTGATTGCAGCGCTCGGCAACATGGACAACATCAGTGAATTGGGACATGCCATCAGTGCAGCTTTTGTCGCCACGATGCTCGGCATTTTCACCGGCTATGTGCTTTGGCATCCGTTTGCCAACAAACTGCGGCGGAAATCGAAGGAAGAGGCGCGCGTGCGCTACATCATGGTTGAAGGGGTGCTGTCCATTTTGGAAGGACAAGCCCCGCGCATGATCGAACAAAAACTCGCCTCATACTTGCCGGAAAGCGAACGGCAACAGGCGCTGACACAAGGGGAAACGGTCAATGGCTAAGAAAAAAAAGAACGGCCATGAGGAGCATATGAGCGAATCATGGCTGATTCCATACGCGGATTTGTTGACGTTGCTGCTCGCGCTGTTCATCGTCTTGTTTGCGAGCAGCCAAATCGATCAAAAGAAGTTTCAAGAAATTGCGCGCGCCTTCAGCACCGCCTTTGCCGGCGGAACGGGTGTTTTTGATTTTCAAAGCCCCATTGAACCCATCACGCCGCCTGCAGAAGACGAAAAAGGACGGCAGCAACATCAACAGCAGCAGTCTCAGAATCCTTCTTCGCCTATAAACGAAGGAGAAAAAGAAGAGCTGAAACAAATCCAAGCGAAAATTGACAGCTATATTCATCAAAAACACTTGACAGGGAAATTGCAGACATCGTTGACGGACGAAGGGCTCGCGATTACCATTTTGGATGACATTTTATTCGACTCCGGCAGCGCCGAAGTGCGCATGAAAGACCGGCGTCTTGCGGCGGAAATCTCCGCTTTGCTCGTCATGAACCCGCCGCGCAATATCATCATCAGCGGCCATACGGACAACGTGCCGATCCATAACGAGAAATTTGCTTCCAACTGGGAGCTGAGCGTCATGCGCGCCGTCAATTTCATGAAAGTGCTGCTTGAAAACAAGCAACTCGACCCGCGCTATTTCAGCGCGAAAGGGTATGGCGAATACAAGCCGATCGCCTCCAACGCCACCGCTGCCGGGCGGATGAAAAACCGGCGTGTCGAAATTTTAATTTTGCCGCGCACCGACGTCAATGATTCGTCCACGTCCACGCCGTGACCGCCGCGCCTTCAGCGGGCGGTTTTCTTTCGCCGTCGCTTTGTCAAAACTCTCTTTCTCTTCCCCATGTCCAGACAGAAAAACCGGCGGTTCGCCGGTTTTTCCCCTTCGTCCACAAAGGCCGTTATTTGAAAAAAATTAAAGTTTGATCGTCCATTTAATGACCCCGGCTTTGGCAAGCGCCTCAACCAAAATGACAACGACCGGCCCGACGAACAACCCGATAAAGCCAAGCAGCTGAAACCCCAGATAGACACTGACGAGCGCGGCGAGGGGGGAAATGCCCAAATTGGTGGAAAACACTTTCGGCTCGATGATCCGGCGCACGACGGTGATGACGACAAACAGCACGATGAGCCCGATGCCAAGCGTATTGTTGCCGTTCGCCATGCTGATGAGCCCCCACGGAACAAGCACGGAACCCGTTCCTAAAATCGGCAAAATATCAACGACGACGATGACCAGCGCCATCAACGCCGCATAGTCGACCCTTAATAAGAGGAGGCCCGCCCACGCAAGGAAAAACGTAATTAAACTAAGCAAAAACTGCGCTTTTAAAAAGCCGATCCCCGCTTTGCTCAGCTGGGCGACGACCATCCCAAGCCGCTGTTCGGTCCGTTCGGACAAATAGCGACGCATGCCTTGCTTCAGCTGCGGCAAGTCGAGGCAAAGGAGAAACAGCGCGATCAAATACACTAAAAAATGAATCAAAAACGCCGGAATGGCGGCAATATAATGGACAAGCGACTGCGTCAAGTTGGTCGCAAACGATAACAGCATTTGCTCGACGGTATTGACGCCGCGTTCAAGCGAATCGATGATTTCCTGAGGAATGGAGCTGGAATACGACTGCCACGTTTGAATGAGACGGTCGAGCACTTTCGTCGCTTCGTTTAACACGTAAGGCAGTTTTTGCGAGAGCGCCATCACTTGTTGCACAAAAATCACGACCAGAAAGTAAAGGGAAAGCCCCAGAATGATGATGAACAATGAAAAAATCGCCGTGACGGCGTGCACGCGCTTCAGCTTATAGTTTTCTTGCAATCGGCGGATGGACGGCTCGAGCAAAAGCGCGGTCGCAAGTGCGAAGAGAAGCGGCACACTGTATGGCACAAGCCATAGCCCCACAGCGAATAGCAACGCAATGATCATCCAACGTTTCACGTTCGTCCCTCATTTTTCCTCAAAATTTAGCCAAAAGATGGTTCATGTATAAATATAGCCGACCGCATGCGGACAGGGCAACTATTTCATGCGCTCGTTTTCATCTGCAGCGCGGCGTCGTCGTTGCCAAACAATGTAAATCGCCGCCGCCACCACCGCCGCTGCGATAGCCGGTCGGACATATGGCGCCGCCATCTCGTCAATTTGCCTCCATCGTTGGCCAAGCTGTTCTCCCAACCAAATAAACAAAACGGACCATGGGATGATGGCCAACACCGTGTAAATCGTAAACGGCAGCCACTTCATCCGAGCAATGCCGGCCGGGATCGAAATCGCATGGCGGACGACGGGAATAAATCGGGCGCTGAAAATGACGCCGGGGCCAAATTTGGCAACCCAGCGTTCCGCCACATCCAAATGTTTTTTCTGGATCAATACATATTTCCCATACTGATCTAGAAATGGCCGTCCGCCATAGTAGCCCATCCAATACAAAAACAGTTGCGCCACCGTGCCGCCTACTGTCCCCGCTGCCACGGCCCCAACAAATGAGACGTCCCCCCGCGCTACCAAATAACCAGCATAAGCCAACACGATCTCGCTAGGAATCACTTCCACCATCAAAGCGAGAGCAATGCCGACATAGCCTAAGCTGGTCAAAAAGGAAAACATCGATTGAATGATTTCGTGCACCGTTTTTCCTCCTTGTCTTTCGCTTCCTTGTCCATTGTTTCATTATACTACACGCCTTTGACAAACAAAACGAAAAAGCGGCTGATCATTCAGCCACTTTCACGAGTGTCGATAGTCATCGATATAGACTCCCATGACAAAAAAATTTCGTCACCATCGGAGGGATGAAAATGCCTCTATGTTGAATTCTACAACCTTGCGCATTTTGGAGTTCGGGTATTTTCAGGATAGACGCCATTTAACGCTTTACCATTTTTCGTCTTTACCGGTCATGACATCCGACTGTCGAGTGACCGAACAACGCCGCTTAAAGACCCTTGAATGGGTCTGTGAAGCGAGTCGTTGTTCGGTCTTCCGTCACGCTAAGGAGTGACGGAGGCAAGCCACACACTTGCCTTCGACAGTCGAAAATGGGCAAACCACTTTTCTGTCAAGGATATGTTACACTTCTTTGTTGCAATACTATATACTATAGTCACGAATGTTGATTATCCATTATTTTACTAAAAAGCACAGAATCATATGACTGAACACAAGCTTTTCTGCCTCTTCCCTCGAACAAGAACGCCGGCGGGCAAATGCATTTGCCCGCAAAGCGTTCATTGTTCGAGGAGAGCATGCCGTCATATGCCCAGTCGGCAAGCGGTTCGCTTGCCGACTACGGCAGAAAAGCTAGGAATAGGACGATGTCAACTGGTTTTTAATGGTTAATCAACACATTTGAGCCACTTTTCTCTTAGGCGCTTTGCTGCTGCAGCTCAGCGATGTATTGTTTTCCTTGTTCTTCGTTATATTGCCCTTCCCATTTCGACATCACAACCGCCGCCAGCGAGTTGCCGATGACGTTGACCACGGTGCGCGCCATGTCCAAAAGACGGTCGATGCCAGCGATAAACGCCAATCCTTCAACTGGAATGCCAACCGTGCCAAGCGTTGCCAATAAGACGACAAACGATACGCCTGGGACACCGGCAATCCCCTTGGACGTCACCATTAAAACGAGCACAAGCGAGATTTGCTGCGAAATCGGCATGTCGATGCCGTACAGTTGAGCGATAAAAACAGCCGCCAGCGCCTGATAGAGCGTCGATCCATCCAAGTTGAATGAATAGCCGGTCGGAACGACAAAGGATGTTACCGCCTTCGAACACCCGAACTTCTCCATTTTTTCCATAATCTTAGGCAACACGGTTTCTGAACTTGACGTGCTATAGGCAAGCACTAATTCATCCTTTAAAATTTTGATAATGTGAAAAATATTGATACCCGCCAATTTGGCCACAGCGCCAAGCACCACCAACACGAAGAACGCCATGACCGCATAAACGAGCACAACAAGTTTGCTGAGCGGAAGGAGCGAAGCGACGCCGAATTTCGACACCGTCACGCCGATTAGGGCGAAAACGCCAAACGGCGCAAACTTCATCACTTGGTTCGTCACATAAAACATCGCTTCCGCCGTACCTTGGAAAAAGCGAAGCACCGGCTTCCCTTTTTCACCGATCGCGGCTACGCCCAACCCGAACATCACCGAGAAGAAGATGATCGGCAGCATATTTCCGGTCGACAGCGCTTCAAACACGTTTTTCGGCACGATGTTGACAAATGTTTCAACCATCGAATGGTGTTGCACTTCGTTCGTCGTATCGACATACGACTGGATATCCGTTTTCTCAAGCGACTTCATATTGACGCCGACGCCCGGTTGGAAAATGTTCGCTGCCAAGAGGCCAACGATAATGGCAATCGTCGTAATGATCTCAAAATAAAGGATCGTTTTGCCGCCCAACTTTCCGAGCTTTTTCACATCACCGACGTTGGCGACGCCGACAATCAAGCTCGAGACGACAATCGGGATGACGATCATCTTAATTAAACGGAGAAAAACATCTCCGATCGGCTGCAAATACGTCGCTACTTCAGGATTTCCGTAAAAAATGGCCCCAACGATAATCCCCAGAATAAGGCCGATGAAAATTTGCCATGCCAAGCCGATCTTGCGCATGATGCTTTTTCGCCTCCTTTAGACAAATTTAGACAAAAGACGACAAAATTATTTTACTTTTAAAAATAAAATCTGTCAATATTTTTGATTGAAATCGCTTCATCAAAGGATATAAACGAAAGAATTCAGTTTTTTAAAATAATTTCTATTCTTCCACTATAACAAAAGCGGGTCGCTGCATCCGCAACCCGCTTTTGTTATGACCGCCGTTTTTCTTTTTCCTGCCGATAAAATTCGTGAAACATTTTCATTAATGCCCGTTTTTCAATGCGCGACACATAGCTTCTCGAGATGCCGAGCTCTTTGGCGATTTCACGTTGTGTTTTCTCCCGCTGCCGACCGAGGCCAAAGCGATTGATGATTACCTCTTTTTCCCGCTCATCCAGCACGCTGATATATTGTTTGACTTGTTCGAGCTCCATGTTCAAGTGGAGTTCATCGACGATGTCTTCGCCTTCGGCTTTTAAAATATCAAGCAGGCTGATTTCGTTTCCTTCTTTGTCCTGGCCGATTGGCTCGTGCAACGAGACGTCTTTGCGCGTTTTTTTTAATGAACGCAAATGCATCAGGATTTCGTTCTCAATACATCGAGCCGCATACGTCGCCAGCTTCGTTCCTTTGCCCGGCGAATAGCTTTCAATCGCCTTGATCAAACCGATCGTGCCAATGGAGATTAAATCCTCGACCTCTTCTCCTGTATTTTCAAACTTTTTCACAATGTGGGCAACAAGGCGCAAGTTGTGTTCGATAAGCCGGTTGCGGGCTTGCTCGTCGCCTTTTGCCATCAGCGCCAAATACTTTTCCTCTTCTTGAGGGCTTAACGGCTGGGGAAACGCATTGTTTTTAATATACGAGACAAGAAACGTCAGCTCTTTCAACAGAAACGTAAACGCCGTGAAAATGCCGGACATGCTCTCACCCCCGCCTGCTGTCGTTGGCGGAAACCGCCTATCGTTATGTATATGCAGAGGCGATGTTGTCCGTGTCTTTATGACAAAAATAGACCGGCCCGAAATGAGCCGGCCATGACGCAACGATTGTCGCCAACATTCTGCTCATGCGGTCCGCCTGCTTATCCCCCCGATGCAGAAGAACCGCCGTTACGCTTTGGCCTCAACGCTGACTTCCGCGGCGACAACAAGCGCAATCGACGCGGTAATGATGATCGACATGACAATGGCGAACATCCCCGTTCCCTCCTTGACCTTTTCTTCTAGTGTTATTTTACCAAAGAAGACAAGGAACGCTGGCGCCTTATTTTGAACAATTCGTGAAATTCGACCGTCAACAACAGCGCGCGGAGCACCGATCGCATCCCTTTCAACTGAGTCAAGTGGAATCTCCCCTTTGCTTCATCCACATCACAAGCCATACGAGTACAATGGACATCCAGCTTCTCCCCTTTCATCCTTCATTGCTGAACATGTTTAAAACAATCGTTGATGGAAAAAGCATTTGCGGTCAACAAGCTCCTCCTCGGCTGCACGGGCGAACCGCTCTTCTTCACGGTTCCGCTGCCGCGGCTTTCTCCGCTCAATCGTGATCGTGAGAAAAAACAAATGGATCGTCATGCCTCCCCACCTCCTTTCCATGCAAAAAAACCGCAGAAGGAAAGCACTTCTGCGGCTCAGTGTGCAAAAAGGCCGCAGAAAGCGAGACTACTCCCCTTCTGCGGCCCAATCGCTGTTTTTTCATCATCGGTGCACGTTCATTCCTGGTCGGCGGAAGGTCGAATAGCCATTTTATGGAATGCATACGTGAATGTTGCCCACATCACCATTGTCATGATCTTCGACCTCCCCTCAGAAATGACGTTACGAAGGTAATTGTATCCAAAAACATTTCCATTGTCAACCATTTTTTATAAAAACCAAGCTCCCCTTTGACGGCAGCATGACGAAACCAACATGAGGGGGGCGTCGCCCCATCTTCAAGATATAGCAAGCACATATATAAGAAAGAGGGTGTTCCAATCTTTTTGGGACACCCTCCTTTCTTCATTATCGCCAATCATAAGCGCAATGACCCTTTTCGTCGAGCCCCATTTATCATTCAAACCGGTCTTCCTCTTCCTCCAAGCGGCGGGCGCAAACGGCGGAGCGCCGTGAACAATACAAAGCCGCCATGAAACAGCCTCCAACCGCCAGCAAGGCGAACGGTTTTTTCGCCGCCTCGAGCGCCCCAGGAATCATCGTGCCAAAATAGAAGAACGCCCCGAGCGAGAACAAGACAAGGCTGTACATCTTGAAATCGCCCGCCTTGGCTCGCAGCTCGTTTCGTTGCTGTTCGTTCAAGCCCGATCCCTCCTCTCCCCTTTCACTGTATCATACATGGACGGAAGGGGGGAGCGGCAATTTCAGCCAAGCGCCTGCGCCAAATCGTCAAGCAGATCGTTGACATCTTCAAGCCCGACCGACAAACGGATCAGGCCATCGGTAATGCCGAGCTGTTCGCGCCGTTCCTTCGGGATCGAGGCGTGCGTCATTTTCCCTGGCAACGAAATTAAACTTTCGACCGCCCCTAAGCTTTCGGCAAGCGTAAAGTAGCGCACGCGCGACAGCACGTTCTCGGCGCGCTCCAAGCTGCCGACATCAAACGAAATCATGCCGCCAAATCCGCGCATTTGTTGTTTGGCCAACTCGTGGTTCGGATGATCCGGAAGACCTGGATAATGGACGCGCTTGACCGCCTTGTGTTCAGCCAAAAAAGCAGCGATTTGGCGCGCATTTTCTTCATGTTCCTCCATCCGCACGGCGAGCGTTTTCATCCCGCGCATCAATAGCCATGAATCTTGCGGCCCGAGCACGCCGCCGGTTGAATTTTGCACGTAATGGAGCCGTTGGGCAAACTCCGGCGTGCGGACAACCGCCAGCCCAGCGACGACGTCGCTATGGCCGCCTAAATATTTCGTTGCGCTATGAATGACGATATCGGCACCAAGCTCAAGCGGCGTCTGAAAGTACGGAGTGGAAAACGTATTATCGACGATCAAGAGCAGCCCATGCGCACGGGCAATGGCGGCGGCGGCTTGCAAGTCCGTGATTTTCAGCAGCGGATTCGTCGGCGTTTCGATATAGATGGCTTTCGTATTCGGCCGGATGTGCGCCTCGATGTTGGCGACATCGCTCGTATCGACGAACGTCGCCTCAAGCCCGAACCGATTCAGCACGTTCGTCATGACGCGATACGTGCCGCCGTAGACATCGTCAGTGAGCACCAGATGGTCGCCGCTTTGAAACAACATCATGACAGCCGTAATGGCCGCCATACCAGAAGCGAACGCAAAGCCGGCTTCGCCGCCCTCGAGATCGGCGATCAGCTTCTCAAGCGCCGCGCGCGTCGGGTTGCCGGTACGCGAGTATTCAAACCCTTTATGCTTTCCAACTTCTTCTTGCTTATACGTACTCACTTGATAAATCGGGACCGACACCGCTCCCGTATGCGGATCCCCCGGAATGCCGCCATGAATGAGCATTGTTTTCCGCCTCATCGTTACCTCCCACCTTCATAAATGTGCTTGCTTAAATAGCGTTCGCTCCCGTCCGGAAAAATGACGACGATATTCGTCCCTGGCTTTGCCTTCTCTGCTTCCATCAAGGCGGCATGAAACGCGGCGCCGGACGAACTGCCGACCAAAAGCCCCTCCTGTCTCGCGAGTTCGCTGACGCGCCGGAACGCGTCATCATCCGCGATCGTGTAGATGGCATCAAAATAATCCGGATCCATAAACGGCGGCAAAAACTCCATGCCGATCCCTTCCGTCCGATGCGGCCCCGGCTTGCCGCCGCCTAAAATCGAGCCTTCCGGTTCAACGATGACCGTTTTAATGGCCGGGTTTTTTTCTTTTAAAAACGTCGCTGTCCCCATAAACGTGCCGCCGGAGCCGGCGCCGGCGACAAAAATGTCGATCTGTCCGTCCAAATCGTCCCACAGTTCCGGACCGAGCGTCTTGTAATACGTCCTTGGGTTGGCCGGGTTTTGGAACTGCTGGGGGCAATAGGCGCCCGGAATCGTGCGGGCGAGCTCCTCCGCTTTTCGGATGGCCCCTTCCATTCCCTCTTCAGTCGGTGTATGAACGATTTGCGCCCCGAGCGCCTTCATCAGCTGCTGTTTTTCCATGCTGAATTTTTCCGGCACACAAAAAATGACGTTGACGTTTTGGCCGATCGCCGCCAGCGCCAGACCGATGCCGGTGTTGCCGGCCGTCGGTTCGATGATCGTGCCCCCCTCTTTCAGTTTTCCTGATGCAAACGCCTCCTCGAGCAGCTCTTGTCCGAGCCGGTCTTTAATGCTTCCGCCAGGATTGAAGTATTCCAGCTTGGCGAACAGCCGAACACCTTCCGGGAGGGGGAAGCGCGTAATTTCGACAACCGGCGTATGGCCGATCAACTCATGGATGCTTTTTGCTACGCGCATACCAGTCACTCCGTTTCTTCACGCTCAGTTTAGCAGCAAAACGGCGGTGTTTTGTTGTCTATATAGATGCAATTTGAAGCATCACCATTTGCAACTTTACCGAGTATTCGATCGACTGTCGGGCGACCGAACAACACCGCTTAAAGACCCATATATGGGTCTGTGAAGCAGACGGTTGTTCGGTCTTCCGTCACGCCAAGGCGTGACAAAGGAGCCTGCGGCTTGCCTCCGACAGTCGAGAACATAGACAAGCTGCTTTTTCGTCAAGGATACGGTAAACTTTTTCGCTGCATCTTAATCGCGCTTCTGTTTCATAACAGAAAGCATCGACAAGACCAGTTCAGCCGAATGTTTCGCGGCCGTCTCCAAAAACTGTTCAAACGACACGTTCGATTCCTCATCCGCAATATCAGACAACGCCCGGATGATGACAAACGGCGTCCCAAATTGCACGCACACTTGAGCGATCGCCGCCGCTTCCATTTCGACGGCGCACAATTCCGGAAACTGGCCGCGCACAAATTCGACTCGCGTTGGATCGTTCATAAACGAATCGCCGGTGGCGATCAAGCCGGTCACTGCCTGCAGGCCATCAAGCCGCGCCGCCGCCTGCTTGGCCGCCTCAACAAGCGCCTCATCCGCCCGGTAGCGCTCCGGCAGGCCGGGCACTTGCCCGTAAGCGTAGCCGAATGCGGTCACATCGACGTCATGATGGACGACTTCCTCGGAAATGACAAGATCTCCGACACGAAGCGAAGGCAAAAATCCGCCAGCTGACCCCGTGTTAATCACGAAGTCAGGGCGAAAGCGGTCAAGCAGAAGCGTCGTTCCCATGGCGGCGTTCACTTTACCGATCCCAGATTTCAACAACACCGCCTCCACGCCGTCAAGGCTCCCTTTGGAAAATTCGCACCCGGCGATGACCGTTTCCTCGCGCCCTTCCATGCGCGAACGCAAAATCGCCACTTCCTCTTCCATGGCTCCAATAATGGCTGCTTTCATCGTTCTCCCTCTTTCTATGTCGTTTGTTTCACCGCCTCCATCACCCAGACGAACGCGTTTTGCTGCGCAAAGGAGACGGAAAAGCCATGCTTGGAAAACAGTGATGCCAATACGTCAAGCGTCGTATAATATTCGCGTTCCAAATCGTCGGCCAAATCGTGAAAGCCGCGCGCCCGGGCTTCCTCAATCGCTTGGCGGAACGCTTCTTTGTCGCGAAACGCCGTATCGGCAAACACTATTTTACCACCCGGATGGAGCAATTGACTATATTTGGCCAGCGCTTCGTCTTTTTCCGCATCCGTCAAATGATGAAACGCATACGTGCTGGCGATCGTGTCGATCGGCCCCGGCGGTGTCGGAAATTGCAAAAAATCGCCGTCCAGAATGACCGCTCGCCCGCTGAGCTTTTCCGCTGCTTTTTTCCTCATCGGCGCCGATGGCTCGATCCCGTACACCTGCTTGCCGCGCTCAAGCAGCTTTTTCGTCAAGTTGCCTGTGCCGACGCCAAACTCGAGCACAACTTGGCCGGCTTTGTCGGCGACCGTGCTTAAAATGCGGTCATAACCGGCAAACACGTCTCGATATTGCTCATCGTATCCTTCGACCGATCGGTCATACGATTCCGCCCATTGCTCAAACAAGTCCAGAAACTCTCTGCCCATATGGTCACACCCCAAAAAAGTTTATAATTCCTATAAATATAGTATGTTTTTTCGTATTGCCTGCTCTTACTGTAGCATATGTTTTTCCCTTGTTCAACGATCATGTTTCGTTCGTATTGTTCCCCCTTGTACATCGGTGGATGAGGGCGGGAAAATTTGCTACACTGACAATGGAAAGGAGGAAGAACGATGCCGAACATTTCTCTTGATTTGATCGAGGACAAAATCGAATTTTTTGAAGCGGACGACTTGCGGACGCTCGAGAAAAAAATCAACGAACAAATTGAACATAACAAGGCGCTCTTGCTTTCCGTCCATCATGTATCCCATCAAATGCACGTCATGGAAAACGGAAAGCGGTTCTACAGCGCAGTCGTTCATTTCAAAGCGAAAAAATAACAGGCGCCCTTCGTTTTGGGGCGCCTGTGTATGTTTCCGCCGCTGGTGAACCGCCATTGCTTCACTGATGCCGCCAACGTTTCGAATAACTCCGCTTCCCCTCATCATACCGCTTATGGCTTTTGTTTCAACTTTTGCACCTTCGTCGGCTTCCAGCCTTCGTTCGTCACCCATTCAATGTACACTTTGTAATGGGCGGCTTGATCTTTCGTCGAAATCGTCGCGACTGCTTTGTTCGGTCCGTTGTTGCCGATGAACCAAACGATCATCTCCTCCGGAGCGATGCCGGTCGCATAGCTGACGGCATCGAGCATTTCCTTCCAGTCGACGGAATCTTTCTTAAACACCGTTTCATGCGGCTCCGATTGCGTCGTACCGATCGGCTGCCATGCCGGATTGACGATTTCTTTTTCAACGTTGGATCCCGGCGGCCCCGGCGTTTCTGTCGCACCGGCTTTACTCGTTTCATCGGTGGAAGCAGCGTCTTCTTCCTCGGCCGGCGTTTCAGCTTCCGTCGGCGCCGCCGCTTTGCCTGTTTCCACTTCCACCCGCTTCGCATTGGCCGCTTCTGTTTTGGCTTCGCGATCCATCTCCTTCTTGCTCGGTTCGCCGCCAAACAGCAAGTTCCCGCCGACAATCAAAATGAGCAGCACGACAACGGCAATGGCTCCATTGAGCCAACGGTTGATCCTCCGCCGCTTGGCGCGGGCGGCAAAGCGCGTCTCGATTTGCCCCACCGTCTCCTCTCCCTTCTTTGGATGATGTTCGTGCTGGAAACATGGATTCCCCTTACATTTGGTTCGTCACTTCACTTCATTTTTGGCGCGGTCATAAGCATAAAGCACCTCGACTGCAGCGGCGAACACATCATTCGTCGAAGCCCGCCCGCTCGGGCAGTCGAGCTCAACGACAGCAAGGGCGTATTTCGGACGGTCGGCTGGAAAATAGCCAGCAAACCATTTATTAATCAATTCAGCGCCGCCGTCCATTTTTCCTGTCTCCGCCGTCCCGGATTTGCCGGCGACCGGATACGGCAGCGAACGGAAGCGGCGGCCGGTGCCATCCTCTTTGGTGACAACGCCGCGCAAAAGCCGCTGCAGTTCTTCAGCCGTCTGCGGGGCGATCGGCGCCATGTCTGAAGCCGGTTGAGGCGGAAACGAAAAGAGGATCGCACCGTTTTTATACAGCACTTTGTCAACGGCCCGCACCTGAAGCGCTTCGCCGCCGCGGGCGATGGTCGCCATCATGTTGGCGACGCCAAGCGGCGAGACGCGTACATTTTTTTGCCCGATCGCCGTTTGCGCCACCGCAAGTGGCACCCGCTTGTCGCGCGGATCATGCCAAATCGTCCCCTTCTGCTCCTCCGGGAACTGACGGAAATGCTCTTCATGGTACACCGCCCCTTCCCAGCCGGCCGTCGGATACAGCCCGAGCTTTCTCGCATACGTTTCAAACGCATCCGGATCGTGCTCGATCAACTGCTTGCCAAGCGTGGCGAACGCATTGTTGCAACTGACGGCAAAGCTGTCCGCTAAATCAAGCATGCCGTAATCATGCTCCTCATCGCGGGTTTTGCCGTCAATTTTTCGGCTGCAGTCAAACGTTGTCTCAAGCGAGGCGAGCCCCTCATCAAGCGCCGCAGCCGCAATGACGGTTTTCAAAATCGAGCCGGGGATTTGCGGCAACACGATTTGGTTTTCTGCCCCGCGGTTTTTGTACGGATCACGCGGGTCCATGTTTGGACGGCTGACCATGGCGAGCACACTGTTTGTGTCAATATCCAGCAAAACGAGACCGCCTTTTTTCAACCCGTATCGGTCAACGATCTGCTCCATCTCTTGCTGCAAGTCACGGTCAAGCGTCGTTTGGACGGTGACGGGATAAAACGGGTTGCCCGTGTCGCTGTATTTGACATCAAGCCCAAACAGCGGCCGCCCTTCGGCGTCAACGTGATAAAGCAGCTTCGTTTCGCCGTCGGCGAGCAAAAATTCATCAAACGCCTTCTCAAGTCCTTGAATGCCCACTTCGGTCTTTGGCGGCAACGGCCGTTTTGGATAACGCTTCTTGATGAGCTCCTGATCTGGACGGGTGAAGCCAAGCAAATGCGGGGCGTACACCGTTTCCAGCGGATATTGCTTGTTGACGGCAAATACCCCCGGAATGCGCAAATCGTTAATTTGCTTCATTTGCTGGGCGCTCAAGACGAGCGGCTCTCCATCCTTCTCTAAGACGAATGGACCGTCCGCCTGCTCAAGTTGGCGGCGAATCTCTTCTTCAGAGACGCCGGCGATGCGGGCGACTTGTTCCATCGGCCATTTCATTGCCGTTAAAAACGGGAATAAGACAAGCGACGGCACGTATCGCTTCGTGAGCGGCGCGCCATTTCGGTCGATGAACGAGCCGCGCCCGTCGTCAATGATCAGTTCTTGTGTCCGCTGGGCGACGCTTTCGGCAATTAAATTATGATTGGCAAACGACTCGGTGTCAATGAGCTGAATTTGCGCGAGCCGCCCGACAAGCAACAACAAGCCCAATTGAATGAGAGCAAGCATGACAAGCGTTCGCTTTTTCCACATAAAGAAAACACCTCATCATCAGTGTTGACGAGGTGTTTCCGTTTGAAACGTCAAGCGGCGGCAATTTTCTTCGCTTCGCACACCGCCGCTTGTTCAGGTCGGCCGCCTTTAGTTCACAGCCACGATTTTCACAAGCATTTCCCCGCCCGGCGTTTGCACCGTCACCTCATCGCCGACGCGGCGGCCGAGAAGCGATTTCGCAATCGGCGAGTCGTTGGAAATTTTCCCTTCAAACGGATCGGCTTCAGCGCTGCCGACGATCGTATACGTCTCTTCCTCGCCGTCCGGCAGTTCAATGAACGTGACCGACTTGCCGAGCGAGACGACGTCCGGGTTTTCTTTGTCTTCTTCAATGATGACGGCGTTGCGGATCATGTTTTCAAGCATTTGGATGCGCGATTCGACAAACGCCTGCTCATCTTTGGCAGCATCGTACTCCGAGTTTTCCGACAAATCCCCGAACCCGCGCGCAATCTTAATGCGCTCCACCACTTCTTTCCGCTTGACCGTTTTTAAGTACTCAAGCTCTTGTTCCAGTTTCTCTTTTCCCTCTTTCGTCATCGGATACTGCTTTTCGTTCGCCATTCATCTCACTCCTCTATATATTCTGCATTATGTAAAACGTACGAACAGCAAAAACGGCTGTTCGTACGCTTACTTGTTATATAATATATTGTTTTGTCTCTGTTATGTTATTACAAAACCGCTTTTTGTTCAAGAACTGTGCGAATTTTTGCCACCATTAAATCGATGGCGACGACGTTCTGTCCGCCTTCCGGAATGATCACATCCGCGTAGCGCTTCGTCGGTTCGACAAACTGGTTGTGCATCGGCCGGACGACGGACAAATATTGCTCGATGACTGAATCGAACGTGCGGCCGCGCTCTTTCATATCGCGGATGAGACGGCGGATGATGCGGATGTCCGGGTCGGTGTCGACATATACTTTAATGTCCATTAAATTGCGGAGCCGCTCATCCTCCAAGACAAGAATGCCCTCCACGATGATGACATCCTTTGGCTCCACGCGAATGACGTCGCTTGAGCGAGTGTGCAGCGTATAATCGTACACCGGCTTGTCAATCGGCTCATAGCGAAGCAGCTTATGAATATGCTCAATCAACAAATCGTTGTCAAACGCCAGCGGATGGTCATAGTTCGTCTTCAGCCGCTCTTCAAACGAAAGATGGCTTTGGTCTTTATAGTAAAAATCTTGCTCCAAAACAAGGATCGAGCGGTCGCCGAAATGGTCGTAAATCGCGCGGGCGACGCTCGTCTTCCCCGAGCCGGAGCCGCCGGCGACGCCGATGACAACGGGCTTCTTCCCCATCTTAATTCTCCTTTCTCATCATGTTGTACGGGAAGAGAGGGCGCTTGACCTTAAACTTCACGATTTGCAGCGGATGGCGCGCCGCATCAAGCTCGTTGCCGTCTTCGTCCCAAATTTTTTCAATCACTTGGGTGAAGTTTTCAATTTCCGGACCGAAAAATTCGACTTCATCGCCCGGGCGGAAATGATTGCGCTGCTGGACGGTGGCGATGCCCGTCTTCGGGTCATAGCCAAGCACCAAACCGGCGAATTCATGCGTCGTTTTCCGGCTGTGCGTGCCGTACATATGGTTCGTATAATCCGGGAAGCCGTCAAAGAACGACGGCGCCGTCTCGCGGTTGGCGCATTTCTCCAGCTCCCGCACCCACTCTTCGCGGATCATGAAATGGTCTGGGTCAGCGCAGTAGGCATCAATGACTTTCCGGTAGACACTGACAACCGTCGCCACGTAATGGATCGATTTCATCCGCCCTTCAATTTTCAAGCTATCCACACCCAATTCGATCATCACCGGAATGGCGCGGATTAAGTTCAAATCTTTCGCGCTCATCGCAAACGGGGCGTCCCCTTTTTCAAACAACGGAATTTCCCGGCCGTCCGAGAGCTGATACAAATCGTAATCCCAGCGGCACGACTGGCAGCATCCGCCGCGGTTGGAGTCGCGCGCCGTCATATGGTTGCTCAATACACAGCGGCCGGAGTAGGCCGAACACATCGCCCCATGGATGAACGCCTCGATTTCAATATCGACTTTCTCTTTGATCTGCCGGATTTCTTCTGCGCCCACTTCACGAGCGAGCACAACCCGCTCGAGCCCTTCCTCTTTCCAAAATTGGACCGCTTTCCAGTTGGCAAGCGATTGCTGCGTGCTTAAATGCACTTCAAGCTTCGGCGCCACCCGGCGCGCCGTTTCGATGATGAGCGGGTCGGCGACGATGATGCCGCAAACACCGGCATCTTCAAGCGCCCGCAAATAGTCATCAAGGCCAGGGATGTTTTCATTATGGGCGTAAATATTGGCCGTTACGTATACTTTGGCTCCGTATCGATTGGCAAATTCGACCCCTTCGCGAATTTCCTCGATCGTAAAGTTGTCGGCGTTGGCGCGCAAGCTGTACTCCTGACCTCCGATAAAGACAGCGTCTGCGCCGTAATGGACGGCGATTTTCAGTTTTTCCAAGTTGCCGGCCGGGGCGAGCAGCTCTGGCTTTTTCACAATGACGCGCTTGCCGTCAATGATCTCGGAGATGCGATCATTTTTTACAAGCATGCTGCTTCCCTCCTTTTCTCAATAAACGGTCTCCTTGAAGAAAAATCCGGTGTCGATGCGGCGGTGCGGCGGCTGAAGCGCTTCAACGGCCGCAAGCAGCTCCTCTTTTTCCCGTTCGTACCGCTCGCGGTCATCGGCGCATAAATCGATGGCGCGGCGGTACAGCTTCGTCACGTCGGTAATGTAGCGCGGCTCGTGCAAAATCCCGTCAATTTTAAAGCTGTCAATGCCGGCTTCGATCATGTCGCCAAGCTCGTCGATGATGCAAACATCGTTCGGGCTCATAATATGCGTGCCGTTTTCGTCTTCAAAAATCGGATATTTGTTGTCACGCTCTTTGTCGTAAAGAAACATCCCTTTTTCGTACTTCTTCCGTTCAACTTCCATCACTTTCCCTTGATATTCAAAATAGCTACCGATGAGCGAACGCTTCGATTGGTACATGCACGTCGCCCCATGCACTTGCACCTCGATTTCCACTTCGGCATGGGCTTTGATTTCCAAAATGGCGTCCATGTTCAACTCGCGGGCCAAGACGGCGCGCTTTGCCCCTTTCCTCCCCCAGTAGTTGCACGCGTACCAGTTCGTCGCTGTCGTCTCCGTGCTCCAGTGGAGCTTCATGTGCGGCGCCGTTTCTCGGACAGTCAAGAGCACCGCGGGATCGCCGAAGACGATGGCATCGGCGCCGACATCAGCCAAAAACGCGACGTAGTCGCCAAGCTCGTCCACTTTATCGTTATGGAAAATGGCGTTCATCGCCACATACACGTTCATGCCGCGCCGGTGGGCGGCTTTGACGGCGGCAGCAACATCGGCGCGGGAAAATTCGCCGGCAAGCCGCAAACCGTAGCGCTGCTCCCCAATGATGACCGCGTCCGCTCCGGCTTCAGCCAGCTCGTCGATATGGGCAACGCTCGTCGGCGTCACGAGCAATTCGGGTTTTTTCACTGTTCTTCACCTCGTTTTTTCGATATGGCGAGCCCATCGCCGACCGGAATGATGACCGTATCATAACCGCTTCGACTCATGAGCCACTCATTGTAGCGGCGAATTTTTCGAGCGATGTTCCAGAGCCGTCGATTGTCCGCCGGCGCTTCGGCGGCGACGAGCCCCTTAAACAAGACGTTGTCGCTGATGATGAGGCCGCCTGTAGCCACAAACGGCTCATAGAGCGTAAAAAAGCGCTCATATTGCCCTTTGGCGGCATCAATAAACAGCACATCAAACGGCGCGGCGGCCGCCACATCGGCCTCGACCGCGAGCGCATCGCCCAACACCGCCTCGATTTGCCGCTTGGTGTTCGTCTTTTCGATGTAAAAACGGGCGCGCTCATACCGCTCCCGGTCTTTTTCGATCGTCACAATGCGCGCATCCGGCAGCGCCTTTGCCATCCGGATCGCCGAATAGCCGATCGCTGTGCCGATTTCCAAAATGCAGCGCGGCCTGATCAGCTTCAAGATGAACAACAGCACTTCGACGCTCACCGGATCGATGATCGGTATGCGGTGCCGATAGGCGTACTGCTCCATCTCCTCAATGTCCTCATCCGGCGTCGGACGCAGCTTTTTCAAGTACAAAACCATGTCATGGGAAAGCAAGAGGAATTCCTCCCTGCCGTCAGCAAACTGAAAAGCGCTTGCCAAAGTTGAACTATATAGATGCAACGAAAAAGTTTACCATATCCTTGACGGAAAAGCGGCTTGCCCATTTTCGACTGTCGGAGGCAAGCCAAAGGCTTCTTCGTCACGTCTTGGCGTGACGGAAGACCGAACAACCGGCCTGCTTCACAGATCCATATATGGGTCTTTAAGCGGCGTTGTTCGGTCGCCCGACAGTCGATCAAATACTCGGGAAAAACGACAAATAGCAAAGCTTCCAATTGCATCTATATACAACCCGACATTTGCTCTTTGTCGTCATGAAAAATAAGAGCCGCAAAGGACTCTTATCGTTGGTCTGTTCAACTATACTACCATAAAACAGCGGAAAAGCGAAGCCGTTTCACCCCACCGGCCATTGCCTTCCATTTTGACCTATTGTTTTCCAATATATTTCGCCTTTTCCCGGTTATGCTCAGCCAACGTTTTCGTAAAAATGACCTCGCCGCCCGGTGTCGCCAAAAAGTATAAATAGTCGGTCGCCGCCGGTTCAAGCGCCGCTTCGATCGACATGACGCCGGCGTTGGCGATCGGCCCTGGAGGCAGTCCTTTATGCATGTACGTGTTGTACGGCGAATGGACCTGCAAATCTTTATACAACACACGCTCTTTATGTTCGCCAAGTGCGTACAAAACGGTCGGGTCGGTTTGAAGCGGCATGCCGCGGTGCAACCGATTGTAAAACACGCTGGCGATTTTTTGGCGGTCAGCTTTTTCCGTCGCCTCTTCCTCAATGAGCGACGACATCGTCAACAGCTGATGCGGCGACATGTTCTTTTCTTTCATCGCTGCCTTATATGTGTCAAGCACAGCTGCTGTTTTCGCCACCATCGCCTCAATGATCTCTGAGAGCGGCGGCTTTTCGTCAGCAAACACATACGTCGCCGGGAACAAGTAACCTTCCAGCGGATAGCGGATGCCTTTGTGAAAAATATCATCCGTCAACAAATCCGGGTGCCTATTCATCAGCCGTTCGATATACGCGCGATCGTTAAGCAATTTCATAATCTGTTCTTGTTTGTACCCTGTTTTTGCGGCAATGAGGTCAGCGATTTGCACCAATTGCGACCCTTCCGGAACGGTCAGCTTCAATCCGATTTTTTGCGATTTCCCCGTTTTTAACAGCTCGACGATGCGCGCCATTGGCATCGCCCTTGTCAGCTCATACTCCCCAGCCTGGAAGCCAGATTCATGTTTCCAGCGAACATATAAACGAAACACGGCCGCGCTTTTAATGAGCCGCTTTTGTTCGAGCTGCTCGGCAATCGCCGCCGCTGATGAACCGATCGGAATCGAGACATGGACCGGGGTGCGGTCATCCGGGTCGACGGGCTTAAGCGCTGAACGGATGTATAAGAAACTGCTGACGCCGGCAATGACAAACGCCGCCAGCAGAACAGCACAGACAATCAAGACGATTTTCCGCACAAGCTGCGACTTTTTCGCCCTCAAATCGTTCTGTTTCATCTTTGTCCTCCTTTCACCCGGCCATATTATACTACAAAGTTCCGCATTTTTCGCCCTTGACGGTCAAAAAATGCAAAGCCAGGGGAGGAAACGCGCCGGTCAATCGAAGCCCTTCGCAACGTTTGTCGAACAAACAAGAAGATATCTGAACCATTGCATGGAACACAACTTATCGTTTCTCAGCGCATATACGTCAATAAGAAAAGGGGCCCCGATCCTTTTGGCCCCCTCTGTGCCGTCCGTTATTCGTCGTCTTCCTCTTCCTGTTCAGCGCAAAACGTATTCCATACTTCTTCGATCATATCCCACTCTTCTTCTGTCTCGATCGGGAGCAGTTCGCCTTCTTTGTTCCCATCCCCAGGGATGAAGGCGGAAACGTGCACTTCCGTCTCGCCGTCCTCATCTTCCGCCTCGACGCCGACCGGATAGTAAAACACATACGATTTGCCGAAATCATCTGATTCAAACGTAAACAAAATTTCGCACAGCTGCTCGTTGCCATGTTCGTCGACAACGGTAATATGACGGTCTCCGTGTTCCATGTTTTCTCCTCCAATTTATCGTTTACTGTCCAAATATGACTGCAAAATGACGGCCGCCGCCATTTTGTCGATCACTTTCCTCCGCTTTTTCCGGCTGACGTCGGCAGCGATCAACATCCGTTCGGCGGCCATCGTCGACAGCCGTTCATCCCAAAGCACAACGGGCAAAGAAAACTCCTCGCGCAATTTGGCGGCGAACCGCTCACTTGCCTCAGCGCGCGGCCCGAGCGTGCCGTTCATGTTTTTCGGCCATCCAACGACGATCACATCGACGCCGTACTCATCGATAAGGGCGCGCAGCCGCTCTAAACCATAATCGCCACGCTCCTCATCGATGGCGATCGTCTCGAGGCCTTGCGCCGTCCAGCCAAGCTCATCGCTTACCGCGACGCCGAGCGTTTTCGTTCCGAGATCAAGCCCCAATATCCGCATCGGTCAATCCTTTCGTTGCTCCTGTAAATAGAATTTCACCAATTCCTCGATTAATTCGTCGCGTTCGATTTTGCGGATGAGCGCGCGCGCATCTTTATGGCGCGGGATGTAAGCCGGGTCGCCGGACAGCAGGTAGCCGACAATTTGGTTGATCGGGTTGTAGCCTTTTTCTTGCAAGGCGTCATACACCGTCAACAACACTTCGCGGACATTCGTTTCCGCCGGCTCTTCGGAAAAATGAAACTGCATCGTTTGATCAAACGAGCTCACCGTTTCCACCTCGCTCCTTATTCAGGCACCCCGTCCTTTTACATCCATTGTACACGATCCGCGCCAATTAGGAAACGGATTTCACCCATGTTTCGACATAACCGAGCGCCTCGGCGACTTTCTGAGCGTCTTTGCCGCCTGCCTGCGCCAAATCCGGCCGTCCGCCGCCTCCTCCGCCGCAGCGTGACGCCACTTCTTTCACCAGTTTGCCGGCGTGGAATCCTTTCTTCACCAAGTCGTCGGTCACCGCAGCAATCAGCTGCACTTTTCCGCCTTGCACCGCCGCCAAGACAATGACTGCAGTGCCTAGTTTTTGCTTCAAGTCATCGGCCATCGCCCGCAGCTGGTTCATGTCGTTCGCCTGCACTTTCGCGGCCAACACCGGCACGCCGTTTACGTCTTTCACCTGGCGGGTGAGGTGCTCTGCCTCCATATGGGCGAGGCGGGCTGACAGCGATTCGTTTTCGCGCTCGAGCTCTTTCAGCTCGGCAAACAGTCCGTCAAGACGCGCATTCAATTCTTTCGGGCTTGTTTTCAGTTTTTGCGCCGCCTCTTGCAAAATAGCAAGCTGTTCGCTCATAAAGCGGTATGCCGCTTCCCCGGTCACCGCTTCAATCCGGCGCGTGCCGGCGCCGATGCCGGACTCGGAGACGATTTTAAACAACCCGATGGCTGATGTGTTGGGCACATGGCAGCCGCCGCACAGCTCGAGGCTGTAGTCGCCGACTTTGACGACGCGGACGATGTCGCCGTACTTTTCGCCAAACAGCGCCATCGCGCCCATCGCTTTCGCTTCCTCGAGCGGTTTATAAAAAATGTCAACCGGAAGGCTTTTCCAAATTTGTTCGTTGACGATGGCTTCGATGCGCTCGAGCTCCTCTGGCTTCACTTGCCCAAAATGGGTGAAGTCAAAACGAAGCCGGTCCGGGGCGACAAGCGACCCCGCTTGGTTGACATGGCGGCCGAGCACGTCTTTTAGCGCTTGATGGAGCAAATGGGTTGCCGTATGGTTTTTGATAATGCGCGCCCGCTTCGCCTCATCGACGCGCGCCGTATACACCGCACCCTTTTTCACCGTACCGCTCTCGACGACGATCGCATGAAGATGCTGGCCGTTTGGCGCTTTTTGCACATCTTTGACGACCGCCGTTCCCGTCTGGCCGGCAAACGTTCCTTGGTCGGCGATTTGGCCGCCGCTTTCGGCGTAAAATGGCGTCACATCGACGATGATTTGCGCCTCTTCACCGGCGCGGACTTCCTCGACAAGCTGTCCGTCTTTGACGATGGCGAGAACGGTGGAAGAAGCGACAAGCTCATCGTAGCCGACAAACCGGCTTTCATCTTTAATGTCACCGAGCACTCCGCCTTGGACTTGCATCGAATCGACATCCTGCCGGGCCGCGCGCGCCCGTTCGCGCTGCCGCTCCATCTCGCGCTCAAATCCGGCATGGTCGACCGTCATGTCCGCTTCAGCGGCGTACTCTTCTGTCAGCTCAATCGGAAAGCCGTACGTATCATACAGGCGGAACGCTTCCTCGCCCGGAATGACGCGGCTTCCTTGCTCTTTCGCCTTTTCGATCACCTCCGCCAATATGGCGAGCCCTTCATGGAGCGTTTCATGGAACCGTTCTTCTTCCGTCCGGATGACGCGGGCGATGAAATCGGCTTTTTCTTTCACTTCCGGATAATAGTCGTGCATAATTTCACCGACGACCGGAACGAGTTCGTACATAAACGGGCGTTCAATGCCGATATGTTTCGCATAGCGCACCGCGCGGCGGAGCAGGCGGCGCAACACATAACCGCGGCCCTCATTTGACGGCAGCGCCCCGTCGCCGATCGCAAACGTAACCGCGCGAATATGGTCGGCGATCACTTTAAACGCGACGTCTTTGTCCGGATCTTCGCCATACCGCTCGCCGGCGATCTGCTCGGTCGCGCGGATGATCGGCAGGAACAAGTCGGTTTCAAAGTTCGTCGGCACGTCTTGCAAAATCGAGCACATCCGCTCCAAGCCCATGCCGGTGTCGATGTTTTTCTTCGGCAGCGGCGTGTACGTGCCGTCCGGGTTATGGTTGAACTGCGAAAAGACAAGGTTCCATACTTCTAAATAGCGGTCATTTTCCCCACCTGGGTACAGCTCTGGATCGTTCGGGTCGTTGCCAAACGCTTCGCCGCGGTCGTAAAAGATTTCCGTGTTCGGACCGCTCGGGCCTTCGCCGATGTCCCAGAAGTTGCCTTCAAGGCGAATGATCCGCTCTTTTGGCAAGCCGATTTCGTTATGCCAAATGTTGTACGCTTCCTCGTCTTCCGGATGGACAGTAACGGACAACCGTTCCGGATCAAAACCGATCCATTTGTCGCTCGTCAAAAACTCCCATGCCCAATGGATCGCTTCGCGCTTGAAGTAATCGCCGATCGAAAAGTTGCCGAGCATTTCAAAAAACGTATGGTGGCGCGCCGTTTTCCCGACGTTTTCGATGTCGTTGGTGCGGATCGATTTTTGCGCGTTGCAAATGCGCGGGTTTTCCGGAACGATGCGTCCGTCAAAGTATTTTTTCAACGTCGCGACGCCGCTGTTGATCCAAAGCAGCGACGGGTCGTCGACCGGAATGAGCGATGCGCTCGGCTCAACCGCATGGCCTTTTTCTTGGAAAAACTCTAAAAACATGCGCCGCACTTCGGCAGATGTCAGCTTTTTCATGATGATCCTCCCCTTTCGCCTTTTATATAAAAAAACTCCCATCCCCTGCAGGGACGAGAGTTATGCTCGCGGTACCACCCTGTTTATGGGCACAAAACGCCCATCACCTCTTTGGCCGTAACGCAGCCTTGCGTCAGGTTTTGCCTGCGCTCCGGATTAGCCTTCTGTTGCCCTTCATCTGGAATTTCTTTCAGCCACGGAAATTCCTCTCTGTGCGCGAGCTCGCGCGTTAAGATGGACTGCAACATACTCGATCCGTCATCGCGTTATGTATTCGCTTTGTTCATTGAAAGATTATAGACAAGCAGAGAGTATTTGTCAATGCGAAGCATAATGCTCTTTCCAATGGGCGATGGCCACTTTCAGCACCGCCGCCGTCGGAACGGCAAGAATGAGGCCGAGCACGCCGGCGAGCTCACCGCCGGCAAAGAGGGCAAGCATAATGACAAGCGGATGCATATGTACGCTTTTGCCGACGATCAGCGGCGACAAGACGTTCCCTTCTAAAAACTGCAAGGTAAAAATGATGACAAGCACGATCACGACCATTTTCAGCGAGACGGTGGCAGCCAAAATGACCGCTGGAACGGCGCCGATCAGCGGGCCAAAATACGGGATGATGTTCGTCACGCCAATGACAAAGCCGAGCAACAGCGGATAATCCATGCCGGCAAGCCACAAGCCGAGCGCCGCTGCCAGACCGATCGCCGCACAGACGAACAGCTGGCCGCGAATGTAGCCGCCGAGCGATTCATCGACATCCTTCAAAAACGTCATCCCCGGCCCACGCCACCGCTTCGGTGTCATGTACCAAACCGCTTTTTTCAACACATCGATGTCTTTTAACATATAGAAGACGATAAACGGAATGATCAACAGCGTCGCCGCCGAACCGATGAACGATTTGGCGGCATGAATCGCCATCGCGACGGCGGCCGCCGCTGCTTGCTCGATCTCGGCAAACATCGCCTCGATGCGTGTGTGCACCTCAAGCGGCCAATTCGACGTCTCGTCGTGGATGTGGCGCACCCATTGGCGGTATGTATTCATCAAAGACGGCAGCTGTTCATCCAGTTCACGCAACTGGGCGATGAATAGCGGCACGCCGCGGTACAAGCCGTAGCCCACCAAACCGAAAAACAACAAATAAATCAACAAAATGGCAAGGGCGCGCGGCATTCCTTTGCGATGGATGGATTCCACAAGCGGGTAAAGCAAATACGTAATAAACGACGCCAGCAAAAACGGCGTCAACACCGTTGCGATAAAATCGATGACCGGCCACCAAACGTCTTTCATCCGAACGATCAAATAGATGATTGCCGTCATGAGAAGCCATTTTCCGATACGAAAGAACGACAGCCATTGTTGCTCGCCCATCGCCACACCTCCTACCGTTTAGTGTAGGAGATGCGGCGGGAAATATGCCTTCACCGCTTTTAGCACTATTTGACAACCACAAGGCGCCGCCCCCGCGCAAAGGCGAGGGCGGCAGCGCCGTCAGCGGATCGCTTGCATCAAGCGGCGGCGCATCCTCCGCATCGTGCGGCCGTTCATCCAATCATTTCGTTGGGCGAGCTGATAAGCGGCGATGCCTAATCCGACTGCCAACAGCGATGTCATCGTCCGGTTCATGCGTGTCCCTCCTAAAATTGGATCATGCGCTCATGGTCGTCAAACAAGTCATCAAGGGAACTCAGCGTCCCATCTTCTTCCACTTGATGGGCGTGAATCATGCCTTTTGAGACGGACAGCTCAATAAAGCAATCCCAGCAGTAGTACTGGTTGACGCCGATTTTCCCTAAGTTTTTTCGCTTGCAATTCGGGCAAATGAGCATGGACAGCCACTCTCCTTACATCGTTGTTTCCACGGTGACAACACCTTCTTTGGCAGTGAACGGAGCGAGCTCCATTCGTTTCTTTCCTTCGGTCAAATCGGAAAAAAATCCCTCGCTGATCTCGTATCCATCAATTTTGCCCAATTGCCCGTCAAAATATACGTCATCCAGCAAACCGATCGTTGTTCCGTCCGCGGCGACAACCATGCTGCCGGCGAGGCCGCGTTCGCCGTAAAGAGAGTGGCCGCTGTCAGGAGAAGGAAACGGCTGGAAGCTATCTGCATCACAGATGATGACTCGGTCGTTTTCGAACGACTGCACGGCTGAAAGCGGCAAATAGCGGCGGCGGCCGAACAAACCGCCCTGTTCCGCGACAAGCCCTTTGACCGCGCCGTGGCTGGTAAACCAAATGTCTGCGATCGTTCCGACCATTTTTCCCGTCGTTTGCTCATAAATGGGAAGGCCCTTGATGTCGGAAAACGTCCGCATCGTTCTCCCACCTTTCCAGCCACCTTTAGCTTGGCTCATCGCCCATAAAGTCATACGGCGTAACGTTTTCCATCCCCACGTTCGCCTCTTCAAACGGGAGTTCGACCTCGACAAACGGCGCCGCCGCCCCCGCCAGCTTCTCAGCGAGCGCCGTCTGACGCGCTCCGTCGCTTTGCTTTGCGACGCCAAATCGAAACGCTTCCTCTTCTCCGCATAAAACGAGAAACTGCTTGCTTCTTGTCACCGCCGTATACAACAAATTCCGTTTCAACATCCGGTAATAGTTTTTGACGACGGGCAAAATGACAATGGGAAACTCGCTCCCTTGCGCCTTATGAATGGAACAGCAGTACGCATGAGTAATTTGTCCTAAATCTTGCCGTGTGTACGTCACTTCAATGCCATCAAACGAGACGATGAGCAAGTCTTGCTTTTCCGTATTTTCTTTGGCGTAAAAAATGGCAACGATTTCGCCGATGTCGCCGTTAAACACATTGTCTTCCGGTTGATTGACGAGCTGAAGCACTTTATCGCCGACGCGGTAGACGACCTCACCGACCGCCAGCTCCCGCTTCCCCTCAGCCGGCGGGTTGAACAGCTCTTGCAGCGCTTTGTTCAATTGGTCAATGCCCGCTGGACCACGGTACATCGGGGCGAGCACTTGAATATCTTTGATGGAAAACCCTTTTTTGCGCGCATTGTCCGCGATTTGCCGCACGACATCGACGACCTGGCCCGCACGGCAGCGGATGAAGGAACGGTCTGCCTTCGGAGCGGTCAAATCGTCCGGCACGACGCCGCGCTTCATCTTATGAGCAAGCTCGATGATCGATGATCCTTCCGCTTGGCGATACACCTCAGTCAACCGAGCAAACGGAATGACGCCTGAAGAGAGCAAATCTTTCAGCACTTGCCCTGGCCCGACGGATGGCAATTGATCCTCATCGCCGACGAAAATGACTTGCATGCCGTTTGGTACGGCTTTTAACAGCTGGTTGGCGAGCCACGCGTCAACCATCGACATCTCATCGATGACAAGCAGCTTGCCGGAAATCGGTTCGTTCTCGTCGCGGCTGAACCCTTCGGCTCCATTCCAGCCGAGCAAACGGTGAATCGTCGCCGCCGGCAGCCCGGTCGCCTCGCTCATCCGCTTTGCCGCCCGGCCGGTCGGTGCGGCCAGCAGCACCGGAAACGGCTCGCCTTGTTTGTAGTCAGCCGGATCAAGAGACAGGCCGTTTAGGGCGGCAAACAGCTCGACGATTCCTTTGATGACCGTCGTTTTCCCCGTTCCCGGACCGCCGGTCAAAATAAACAGCGGCGAAGAAAGGGCTTGTTGGATCGCTTCCCTTTGCTGGGGGGCATATTGCATGCCAAGCTGTTCCTCAAGCGCCCCAAGAGCCAGCAAAAACTCCGACTCGGCAAACGCCGACGGCGGCGTCTGCCCAAGCAGCCGCTTAATGTTGGAGACGATCCCTTTCTCGGCGAAGTAAAGGGAGGGGAGATAATAACGCCCTTGCTCGGCGATCAGCTTCCCTTCCTCGCTTAACATCAGAAGCGTTTGGCCGATCGCTTGTCCATCCACCGCACCGCTCTGCCTTCCGTCAAGCAGCTCCCCGATGCGCTCCATCAGCTCTTCCTCGCGCAAATACACGTGCCCTTCCTGCAAGCACGCCTGTTCAAGAACAAACAACGAGGCGGCGCGCAGCCGGGCCGGATGGCTGCCGGAAATGCCGAGCTGGCGCCCGATTTCATCAGCGCGGCCAAAGCCGATCCCTTCGATATCCTCAACGAGCTGGTACGGGTTCTCGTGAATGATGTCAATCGCTTCTTCGCCATACGCTTGGTAAATCTTCATGGCCAGCTGCGGGCCAAAACCGAGCTGGGCGAGGGCGATCATCGTTTGCTCAAGCCCTTCGTGGGCGCGAAGCGCATCGTACAGCTGCTTCGCCTTTTTTTTCGTCAGCTTTGGCACACGCTCTAGCGCCTCGGGGTCGCGCAAAATCACGGCGATCGCGTTTTCACCGAGCGTCTCGACAATCGCTGCAGCCGTTTTTTTGCCGATTCCTTTAAACAAACCGCTCGATAAATAATGAATGACTCCTTCTTTCGTGTTCGGAAGCTGTTTGCGGAACTGACTAGCCGCATATTGGCGGCCAAAACGCGGATGTTGGCGGAATTGTCCGTAAAAGAGGTAGACGTCCCCTTCGTTTAAACGCGGAAAATAGCCGGTGACGACGACTTCCTCCTCAATGGGCGCTTCGTTCGTTTCCTCAACGCGCACGCGGACGACCGTGTACAAGGTTTCCTCATGATGAAAAATGACCGCCAAGCACACTCCTTTAATGAACGTGCGTCCATCAAGGGCGAGAATTTGTTGCTCTTGCAACAGCCATCCCCCTGCCTTTTTACGGCGCAAGCCGCTTTTCCATCAGTTTCTTTCCGTATCCGGCAAGCACGTGATCGGGCTTGGCTTCCAAAGCAGCGGCAAACATATGGCGGGCGGCATCGAGCTCATCTTTGTACGCATAAATGACGCCTAAATTGTAATACGCATCAGCGTGGCGCGAATCGAGTTCCAACGTTTTCTCAAAATAACGCTTCGCCTCATCGACATAATCGAGCACGGCAAGGCAAAGGCCAAGCTGAAACAGCGCTTCGACATCCGTCTTGTTCAGCTCAGCCGCACGCTGCAAATACGGCAGCGCCATTCGCGGCATCTCGAGCCGCCATAAGGACATGCCGAGCATAAAATGCGTATCCGCATCATTCAGCCCGAGCTGAAGCGCCCGCTCAAACATGTCTTTCGCTTTCGCGAACTGTTCACGCTTATAATGCACGGTACCCATGCCATAATACGCGGCCGCCGCCCGTTCATCGAGCGCCAGCGCCTGTCGGAAACAGTCCAGCGCCTTCTCTTCTTCACCGGCAGCAACGAGAACCGTGCCGATGTTAATGTACCCGGCCGGATCGTCCGGATGCCGTTCGACCGCAGCGGAAAAACAGCGGATGGCTTCCTCATACTTCCCCTCGCGCATATACGCCAAGCCTTGTTCGTTGAAATTGGCCACCGCCCATCCCCCCTGATTCAACGTGATTTTCAAGCAACGGCCCCCAGCCGAATAGCCTGATTGAAGATCGTGCGCACCGGCGCATCCATCAACCAACATACCAAAGCTTTTCGCCGTTGCGGAACACTTCATCGATCGTACCGCCGCCGAGGCATTCCTCACCGTTGTAAAAAACAACCGCCTGCCCCGGCGTCACCGCCCGCGCCGGCGCATCAAACACGACTTCCACCCGGCCGTCCGCAAGCGGGTGGACCGTCACGCCGACATCAGGCTGACGATAGCGAAATTTCGCCGTGCAACGGAACGGCGCTTCCGGCTTGCGGTCAGACACCCAGTTGACATCGACCGCCTTTAGCGAGGTGGAATACAAATATTCGTTTTCAAACCCTTGGGCGACATACAGCACATTTTCGCGCACATCTTTGCCGACGACAAACCACGGTTCGCCGCTGCCGCCGATGCCAAGGCCGTGGCGCTGGCCGATCGTGTAATACATGACGCCGTCATGCCGCCCTTTCACTTCGCCATCGAGCGTTTTCATCACTCCTGGCTGGGCCGGCAAATAATGGCTCAAAAATTCTTTGAAATCGCGTTCACCGATAAAACAAATGCCCGTGCTGTCTTTTTTTCCAGCGGTGGCGAGCCCTGCTTCTTTCGCAAGGCGGCGGACGTCCGCCTTGTGCAAATGGCCGATTGGGAACATCACGTTCGACAGCTGAGCTTGGCCGAGCTGGTTTAAAAAGTACGTTTGATCTTTGTTCGGGTCGGCTCCGCGCAGCATTTTATATTCGCCATCGCGAAACTCGACGCGGGCGTAATGGCCGGTTGCGATGTAATCGGCGCCGATCGACATGGCGTGCTCTAAAAACGCCTTGAACTTAATTTCCTTATTGCACATCACGTCCGGGTTCGGCGTGCGCCCGGCTTTGTACTCGTCCAAAAAGTACGTAAACACTTTGTCCCAATACTGTTTTTCAAAATTGACCGCATAATACGGGATGCCGATTTGGTTGCAGACGCGCACGACATCTTCGTAGTCCTCCGTCGCCGTGCAAACGCCGTTTTCATCGGTGTCATCCCAGTTTTTCATAAAAATGCCGATCACATCATATCCTTGTTCTTTCAATAGCAGCGCAGCGACCGACGAGTCGACCCCGCCGGACATGCCGACGACCACGCGCGTTTCATGCGGCGCTTTGTTCATGCTGTTACCCCCCTTTAGCGGTTTGTGAGCCGCTTTATGATCTTCACGGTTTCCTCGGCCGCCCGCTCGATTTGTTCCATCGTATTGCCGAACCCGAAGCTGAAGCGCACAGACGAACGGATGCGCTCTGACTCTTTTCCGCACATCGCGACAAGCACGTGCGACGGGTCGATTGACCCGGCGGTGCATGCTGACCCGCTCGAGGCGGCGATGCCGGCTAAATCCAAGTTCACGAGCAGCGATTCGACATTCGTTCCCGGGAAGGCGACATTCAAAATATGCGGCAGGCCATCCGGGCGGCCGTTGACCGCATAGTCGATCCCTGAGGAGCGGAAAATCGCAAGCATCGCCTCGCGCCACGCCGCATATTGTCGACGTTTCTCTTCCCTTGTTCGCTCAGCGATTTCCGCCGCCTGCGCCAAGCCGATGATGCCAGGGACGTTTTCCGTGCCGGCGCGCCGCTTCCGCTCCTGTTCGCCGCCGAAAAGGAGCGGAGTGATGCGGACCGTTTCCCGGACATAAAGCGCGCCGCTTCCTTTCGGGCCGTTGATTTTATGAGCGGAAATCGACAGCAAATCGATCCCGTATTCATTCACATCGATCGGAAGAAGCCCGTAAGCCTGGACGGCGTCCGTATGGAAATAAGCCGGATGATCGCGAAGCAGCGCCCCGATTTCGCGAATCGGCTGGATCGTGCCGACTTCGTTGTTGGCAAACATGACCGACACCAAAACGGTCTCATCGCGCAGCGCGGCCTTGACATCCTCGACCGATACCGTCCCTTGTTCGTCAACGGGCAAATACGTGACCTCAAACCCTTGCGTCTCTAAATATTGACAAGCGCGCAGCACCGCATGATGCTCGATGGCGGTTGTAATGATATGATTGCCGCGGCCGCGGTTCGCTATGGCCGTTCCGATGACCGCAAAGTTATCCGCTTCCGTGCCGCCGCTTGTAAACACAATCTCCGTCTCTTTCGCCCCAATCGAGCGGGCGATGACAGCCCTCGCTTCATCGACCGCGCGGCGGCTCTGCCGTCCAAAATGATGGATGCTTGACGGGTTGCCGAACTGTTCCGTCATCCACTGGACCATACCGGCAGCCACGTCTGGATGGACGGGGGAAGTTGCCGCATGGTCCAAATAAATCCGTTCCAACGGTCATTCTCCTTTCCTTTCTGTTGCTTAAATATAAAACATATATGCCCCCTCATCCCTGTCGCTATACTTCGCCAAATCTTCGAGCGTTGTGCTGTCGAGCACTTCCTCGACCGCATCGCGGATGCGAATCCATAGCTCGCGCTTCGCCGGCTCTTCCTCCTCGAGCTCCTCGACCGGGGTCATGGGCCCTTCCAACACGCGCAAAATGTCGCCGGCGGTGATTTTCGCCGGATGTTCAGCGAGAACATAGCCGCCATACGCTCCGCGGATGCTTTTGACGAGCCCGGCGTTGCGCAGCGGCGTGACGAGCTGCTCTAAATAATGTTCAGATAAATTGTTCGCCCTGGCGATCGAACGAAGCGAGATCGGACGATCGCCATATTTTTTGGCCAATTCAATCATAATCGTCAAGCCATATCGGCCTTTCGTCGAAATCTTCATTCATATCCCTCCTAACGGCTTCACCCTTGCGTCCGAGTGCGGGCGGCCGATCCAAGCCGCCTGCTTGCGTCCTTCTGGCATTGCGGCAGCGCCAAGCCGGCAATCGAACCGATCGTGACACAAAAAAGGAACGTGCCAAACGACACCGGGCCGCCGAGCAACCAGCCGGCCGACAACACGAACGCTTCGATCCCGATGCGAATGTACGCCACGTTCCATCCGGTCAGCTCGGTCAAAGCGAGCATGAAACGCCTATGTTATTATACCATAAAAATCCCTTTCCCTTCACGGCTGAACCTTGACCTCTTGTTTCAACTGCTCAAGCCGCCGGTACACTTTGGCGTAATGTTTTTCCTCGCCATGCTCTTTCGGTTCGTAATAGCGGACGCCTTCCAGAGCGGAGGGCAAATACGCTTGCGCCACCCAGCCGTTCGGATAATCGTGCGGATACAAGTAGCCTTGTCCACGCCCGAGTGCAGCCGCCCCTTTGTAATGAGCGTCTTTTAAATGATCCGGAATATCGCCAAGCTTGCCGGAACGGACATCGGCAATGGCAGCATCCAGCGCCTTGTAAGCACTGTTGGATTTCGGGCTTAAACAGAGTTCAATCGTCACCACCGCGAGCGGAATGCGCGCTTCCGGCAGCCCGAGGCGTTCCGCCGCTTCGACCGCTGCCTGTACTTTCACTCCCATCATCGGATTGGCAAGTCCGATGTCCTCATAAGCCATCACAAGCAATCTCCGGCAAACGGCCGCCAAGTCTCCGCCTTCAAGCAGACGGGCCAAATAATAAAGAGCGGCATCGGCATCACTGCCACGCACGCTTTTTTGAAACGCGGACAGCAGCGAATAATAATGATCGCCATATTTGTCATGGGTAAAACCGCGGTTTGCGGTGCATGAAGCCACGATATCCTCATCAATATACAAGCGGCCGTGGCGCTCATCGGCAGCCGCAACCGCCGCCTCCAGAAGCGAAAGCGCGACGCGCGCATCCCCGCCGGCTGCCTCGGCGATGCGCCATAACAACGACTCGTCAATGACAACCGGCGGCTCGCCGACCCCTCGTTCCGGATCAGCGAGCGCCCGTTTCAGAATAATCAAGAGGTCATCCGGCTTGAGCGGTTTCAGTTGTTGGATTTGCCCGCAACGGCTGCGAATGGCGGGATTGACCTCGTGAAATGGGTTTTCCGTTGTGGCGCCAATCAAGGTCACGAGCCCGGATTCAAGATGCGGGAGCAACACGTCTTGCTGCGCTTTATTCAGCCGATGGATTTCGTCGATAAATAAGAGGACATTGCCCGACCAACGCGCCGCTTCGACTGCCTCTTCGATTTCCTTTTTGCCGGCGGTCGTCGCATTGATGGCGACCCATTCACGCCCGGCGGTGCGGGCAATGGCGCAAGCGAGTGACGTCTTCCCTGTCCCCGGCTCTCCATAAAGCAAAAGCGATGGAACATGACCTTTTTTGACCATTTTATAAAGCGGCGTACTAGGGCCAATGATGTGCTGCTGCCCCACGATCTCATCGATCGTCCGCGGCCGCATCCGCCAAGCAAGCGGCTCCGTCGTTTTGGGCATGCCGACCCCCTCCTTGAGATTGATGACGCGATGTTCACAGACATCCTTCAGTGCCGTCGGCGAATGAACCGTCTCCCTGGAGGAAGACCAATGGGGGTTAATCGAAATAGCGTTCAATGGCCTCCTTCAACTCATTGTACAGCGGAAGCGAGTATTTCGCCAAATAGAGCAAAAGCGCCTCCACCATAAACCGCCTAGCTGTCTCCCCTTTCTCAAGTTCTTCCTTCAATAAGCGCAGTGAGCGAAGAATATCGTCTTCAACCGGATGCATCGCCGCCATGCGCTCTAAACAGCTGATGGCCCGTTCTTTCCATTGATTCCGCTCTTGGGTCGCCGCAGCCATGTAATCCGCCATCATCGTTTCATCGAGCAACCCCGTCTTGCCGTCAAGCAGGCTGGCAACGATGGCATCAAGCCGATCGAGCAAGAAGGCGGCAAGCTTCTCAGGAAGCAGCGGCTTTCGGTCTACCGCCAGGTAAATCAGATATTCTTTCAGCATTCCGTTGAGCATCGTCGCGCAATCAAACGAAACGGGACGCACTTGTTCGCCGTATATGTCTTCAATCGCCCGGCGATACCAGTGGAGCGTATGGGCGCGGATGCGAAACACGAGATGCCGCACTTCATCGCTCACCTTCGCGGCTTGTTCGCCCAACTGCATTTGCACCAGCTCTTTATGTTCGTCAAACAGCTGGATTTGTACAGTCAACTGACGCCTTAACCGCTCGCGCGCAGTTAAGGCGGGATCAGCCTCGATTTGTTTAAGCTGGCGAAACAAGACTTCATAATGGTAGCGGAAAATCGATACAGCCAACTCTTCTTTTGATTTGAAATAATTGTAAATCGAACCTTTGGCTACTCCGCTCCGTTCGGCGATTTCCTGCATGGAGGCAGCGTGATAGCCTTTTTCGGCGAATAATTTCATCGCCGTTTCCATGATGTCCTCTTTCCGTCCCAATGTTTTCGCCTTCCTTGCTCCTTCTTCATGTCCATTATAGTCGATCTTGCCATGAAAAAAAATGCCGGACGGCCCGTTATCCGGCCATCCAGCCCTGTCATTTTGCCATCGTTTCGCGTTTTGCCGTCCGGAAGAAAAACGCCTCATACATCGCAGGAATGAACAGAAGCGTCAATAACGTCGACGACGTCAGGCCGCCGATGACCGTGATGGCCAGCCCTTTCGAAATCAATGTGCCGGCCTCATTCGTCAGCGCAAGCGGGATGAGCGCCGTCACCGTCGCAAAGGCTGTCATTAAAATCGGCCGCAGCCGCGTTTTGCCAGCTTCAATGATGGCGCTTCGCACCGTCATCCGTTTTTGTTCGCGGTTTTGCCCGATTCGATCGACCAGCACGATCGCATTGGTCGTCACGATGCCAATGAGCATCAACAAGCCGATCATGACGCTGATGGAAAGCGGCTCATCGGCCACATACAACGCAAACAGCGAACCGATGGGAACAAACAAAAGGGAAGATAAAATGATCAGCGGCACCCGCACTTTGCCAAATGTAATCAGCATCGTCAAATACACAAGCCCGATGGCCGCCGCCATGGCCACACTGAGCTCCCGGAACGTCTGTACCGTTTCATCGCTTCCGCCGCCCGTTTTCACTGTGACATCGGATGGGATCTTCAAATCCTTTACATGTTTCGAAATATCATTCGTGACTTTCTGAATGTTGTCGCCGACAATTTGGGCGGATACGCGGGCAAACACTTTTCCGTCCAGCTTTTGAATGGACGTATACACGTCCGCCTCTTTCACTTCGGCGACAGCGGAAAGGGGAATCACTCCGTTTCTCGTCACGATCGGAAGCTCTTTCAACTCATCGATCGATCCCAACGTTTCATCATACGAAAGTTCGACTTGCTCATCCTTGCCGCCGAGTTTCAGCGTCCCGACATCGACCGGTTTGGTGGCATCGGCCACCGCCCCGAGCAATTGCATGCCCGAAACGCCATAAGCGGCCGCCTTTTCCGGATCAATGGCGACAATCACTTGTTTTTGCTTTTCCGTCAAGTTATTTGTCACATCTTTGACATCATCGCGTTGTTTTAGATACGTCTCGACCTGTTTGGCTGCTGTTTGGAGCGCCTCCAAATCATTGGAGTACATGTCAATATTCACGTTATTATTCGTTGGCGGCCCTCCGCTCGACATCTCTTGCACGCCCACTTTGGCCCCGGGCGCGAGCTGATTGGCGATGCGGCGCATTTCTTTTTCGAGAACGGCCACGGTTTTCGCAGTGTCAGCGCTGTCCTTTAATCGAATATAATAGCTGGCTTGATTGGGCCGTTTCAATCCTGTGCGGAAATCGCGGCTTCCCACTGCGGCGGTGACGCTCTTGACATCGCTTCGTTTTAAAAACATCTTTTCCATCTCCAACGACACATCATTCGTTTTGGCCGCCGATGTGGAAGCCGGCAGTTCCATGCTCGCCACCAGCGTTTTCTGCTCTTCGTTCGGCAAAAACGTAAATCCAAGTTTCGGCACGAGCGCCAATGAACCAACCAATAGCACAACCGACAACAGAAAGACAATCGCTTTATGGTTGAGCGCCCATTCAATGATTCGGCCATACAGGCGCTGAAGCGCTCCTTCTTTTTCCTCTGGCGGCACACGGCGGAACGAAAATTTCGCTAAAATCGGCACAACCGTCACGGCCACCAACAAAGAGGCCAACAGGGCAAACGTAATCGTCAAGGCAAAAGGCAGGAAAAATTCCCCTGTAATGCCCCCAACAAGCCCGAGAGGCAAAAAGACGACAACCGTTGTGATGGTCGAGGACACAATCGCTTTGACAATTTCTTTCGTTGATTGCTCGACCAACTCATCGCTCATGCCTGTTTTCTCCCGGCGGACGCGGCGGAAAATATTTTCGATCACGACGATGCTGTCATCCACGACTCGGCCGACGGCGACGGCCATGCCGCCAAGCGTCATAACATTGAGGGTAATATCCATACGATTGAGAAAAATGGCCGATACAAGCAGCGAGAGCGGAATCGAGACGATGGCAATCACGGTCGCCCGAACGTTGCGCAAAAAGAGCAAGACAGCCAACGACGCGAACAGCGCCCCGAGCAGCCCTTCACGGACAAGCGATTCGACGGATTGTTTGATGCCAGCTGACGAATCAAACCCGATGGAATAATCAAACTGATGTTTGTAGGAATTCAGCACGTTGATCACTTGGTCCGCCACTTCAATCGTATTGGCATCTTGTTTTTTCGTCACAGCCATCGACAGCGATGGCTTCAAATTATAGCGGGTGAATTCGCTTTGCTCGTTGACTTCCTCAATCGCCGCAATATCCCCAAGCTTCACGGGAGAGACGCGCTGCCATCCATTCGCCGCCATCGGAACAGCTGTCGGCGCGAGTTTCAGATTTTTCAACTCATGGATGGTGTTCAATTTTTCCTCGACGCGAACCGGAATTTGCCATGTATCGGTTTGCAACGTTCCAGCCGGGAACGCCAACACCTTTTCATTGATTTGGTTTTTAATCTCTGACAAGGTCAATCCCGCCTGAGCAGCCTTTTTCCGATCGACTGTGATCCGGATGAGGCGCTCGCTGTCTCCGCCGATCGAAACGGAATTCACTCCGTCGATTTTATTCAATTCTGGAATCACTTCGGTTTCCAGCAACGTTTGCAGATCGGTTCCGTTTTTGGCGAACAAGGAAATGTTGAAAACCGGGATGGAACCGAATGAAAACCGATTGACTTCCGTTTGGACATGATCAGGCAATCCTGCTTGATCAATGAGCGATTCGACCTGCCGCTCCACTTTCTCCATATCTGTCCGAAACGGGAATTCAAGATTGATAACAGCCATTCCTTCATAGGACGAACTCTGCATTTGCTTAAGCCCGTTAAGGGACTTCAGCTTTTCCTCGAGCTTGGCCGTGACCTCCTCATTCACGTCTTGCGGAGAAGCCCCAGGATAGACCGCTTCAATCGACAACTGGGGAAACTCAATGTTCGGCAGCAAATCGACCTTCAAGGAGGAGAAGGAATACAGTCCTAGAAACATGAGCAAAAACGAACATACAAACACAGCGGCCGCATTTTTCAAACTGAACCTGGTCAAAAACGTCATCATGCCACCTCTCATCCCACGATTTTGACCAATCAGTCTAATGATTTTGAACTGACCGGTCATACAAAACTATTTCTATGATACATGAAAATGGGAAAAATGAAAAGGGCGAAGTTTAAAGTGGAAATCAAACGGAAAAACTATGACCATATCAACATTACCATTTGATGGGGTGGACAACATGAAAACTAGACAGGATGCTTGGTCACATGAAGAAGATGTACTGTTGGCTGAAACGGTGCTGCAATATATACGCGAAGGAAAAACGCAACTTGCCGCTTTTGAAGTCGTTGGGAGACAACTGCACCGCACAGCGGCAGCATGTGGATTCCGTTGGAACGCCGAGGTGCGCAAACGGCACCTTGAGGCGATCGAACAGGCAAAAAAGCAGCGGAAAGAACGGAAACGGGCGCTCGAAATGATGAAAAAGTGGCAAAAAGACAATACGGTTGTTGCTTGGAGTCCTTCTGAAGAACGGGACGGCGCCGAAGGGTCATCGCCTTTTCTCCCGGCGGCCCCATTGACACTGGAGCAGTGCATTTCATTTTTGCAAACATTGCGGCGCGGCATCGAGGAGATGGAAGCGATCCGCCAAGACAACGAGCGCCTGAAACGCGAGCGGGCGGAATGGCAGGCACGGAACGAACAGCTTGCTCAAAAACTCGAACGCCTTGAAACGAGGCAGACCACCGTGCAAGAAGATTATGAGGCGCTCGTGAAAATCATGGCTCGCGCCCGCCAGCTCGCTTCCGAAGAAGGCGACCGCTTCTCTCTTGCCGAGCTGTTTGCCGCCGAGGGGAACGGATCGAACGAATCGCTCGCCCATTCATAAAAAAAGAAGGTGCCCCAACAAAGCATCGGGACACGTTTTCACCGCTGGAACAACGAACAGCGCCCGCTAACAAACCGGTAAATGGCACCGATGTTCACAGGAATCTCCACCTTCCCATTTTGTTCGAAATGAGGGTGGAGCGTTCAATCGTCGCCAACGCGCCTGATGGGAATTCCCTCTAATAGACGATTCATCACGTAGGAAGCCATAATGAGCCCGGCAACTGATGGAACGAAAGCATTCGAAGACGGCGGCATTTTCGCCTTGCGGATCGGCGAAGCGTCATTGCCGACGACTTGGCGGACATCTTCGCGGATTTTCACCGGCTTCTCGTCGGAAAAGACGACCGGAATGCCGCGGCGGATCCCTTCTTTGCGCAACTTGGCGCGGATGACTTTTGCGATCGGATCGGTGTGTGTTTCCGAAATATCGGCAATGCGGAACCGGGTCGGATCCATTTTGTTCGCTGCCCCCATGCTCGAGATGATCGGAATGCCGCGCTCGAGGCATTGTTTCATCAAATGCACTTTGTACACAATCGTGTCGGACGCATCGATGACAAAATCGAGATCATAGGCGAAAAACTGCTCATACGTCTCTTCCGTATAAAACATTTGCAGCGCGATCACCTCGCACTCCGGGTTGATGTCGGCGATGCGCTCTTTCATGAGCTCCACTTTCGGACGCCCGATGGTCGAGAGCAGCGCATGGATTTGCCGGTTGATGTTGGTGATATCGACGTTATCACGATCCACAAGCACCAAGCGGCCAATGCCGGAACGGGCGAGCGCCTCGACGGCGAACGACCCCACGCCGCCAACGCCAAGAACGGCGACGGTGGCGTTTTTTAAGCGTTCCAGCCCTTCTTTGCCAATGGCGAGTTCATTGCGGGAAAATTGGTGCAGCATCGTTCTCCTCTCCGTTTGCTCCTAAATTGGTGTTTATGCCGCTTTTTATCCTACCATCAAGACAGCCAAAGAGGCAACGGCATTTTGCTGGCAAAACAAAAACCCCTACGCGGCCACCCGCATAGGGGAAATGGTTGTTGGCTCCTTGATGTCGCCAGTCCCAATCGTGCCGTCGATGCCTTCGTTTTGAACCCGCTCCCACATAGGTGGGTGCCCTGTTCCAAGGTTTATGCTTCCCCTGTGACGAAGAGGCATGCACGCCGCTTGGAAACCCCGGGCTCCCGAATCATCTACTGTTCGGTCAAAACGATCGGTGATTCGACGAACACATTAGGACGATTGTTAGTTTTATTGTAACACATTTTTCAGCCTTTGTGAACACCGATTGCCAACGTTTCTTTTTCAGATGCCGCTGTTACTCGTTTTCTGGAAGCACAACAGCCAAATGCAGTTCCTCGAGCTGTTTTTCGCTGACCGGCCCCGGTGCTTCGGTAAGCAAGCAGCTCGCGCTCGCCGTTTTCGGAAACGCGATCGTGTCGCGCAAGTTCGTGCGCCCCGCAAGCAGCATGACGAGCCGGTCGAGGCCGAGGGCGATGCCGCCATGCGGCGGGGTGCCGTATTCAAACGCCTCAAGCAGGAAGCCGAACTGGCGGCGCGCTTCTTCTTTGCTGAACCCTAAAGCCTGGAACATTTTTTCTTGCACGTCGCGCTCGAAAATGCGGAGCGAACCGCCGCCGAGCTCGTACCCGTTTAACACTAAATCGTACGCCTGTGCGCGGACGGCGCCCGGGTTTGTCTCAAGTAGCGGAATGTCGTCGCGCACCGGCATCGTAAACGGATGGTGGGCGGCGTAGTAGCGTCCTTCTTCTTCGTCGTACTCCAACAGCGGCCAGTCGGTGACCCATAAAAACGCCAGTCTCGTTTCATCGATCAAACCGAGCTCTTTGCCAAGCTTCAGCCGGAGCGCCCCAAGCGCAGCGGCGACGACCGCAGGCCGGTCAGCGACAAACAGAAGCAAGTCTCCGTCGTCGACAGCGAGCAGCTGCCGCAATGCCGTCTGTTCGTCGGCGGTGAAAAATTTGGCGATCGGCCCTTTCAGCTCATCCCCTTCCGCTTTCAGCCAGGCGAGCCCTTTCGCCCCGTAGCGGGCCGCAAATTCGCCTAACGCGTCGATGTCTTTGCGCGAATAGCGGCTTGCAGCGCCTTTGACGTTGATCGCCTTCACTTGCCCGCCTTCCTTGACTGTGCGGGCGAACACTTGAAACGCCGAATCCCGGACGGCTTCGGATACATCGACGAGCTCAAGGCCAAAGCGCACATCCGGTTTATCGGAACCGTAGCGGTTCATCGCTTCGGCATACGTCATGCGCGGGAACGGGCGCGGGATATCGATGCCTTTGGCCGCTTTGACGACCGCCGCCATCATCCGCTCCGTTAAATCGATAATATCTTCCTGGCTGATAAACGACATTTCAATATCGATTTGCGTAAACTCCGGCTGGCGGTCGGCGCGCAAGTCTTCATCGCGGAAGCAGCGGGCGATCTGGTAATAGCGCTCAAAGCCGCCGACCATGAGCAGTTGCTTAAAAATTTGCGGCGACTGCGGCAAAGCGTAAAACTCGCCAGGGTGGACGCGGCTTGGCACTAAATAGTCGCGCGCCCCCTCCGGCGTGCTTTTCGTCAACATCGGCGTCTCGATTTCCAAAAAGCGCTCGCCATCCAAAAAGTCGCGCACCGCTTTCGTCACTTTATGGCGAAGCGCAAGCGTCTGAAACATGACCGGGCGGCGCAAATCCAAATACCGATACTTTAAGCGCACATCTTCCGCCGCGTCCGTATCGTCGGAAATGGCAAACGGCGGCGTTTTCGCTTCATTGATAATGTCAATTCGCTCGGCTTGGATTTCAATGCGGCCAGTCGCAATGTTCGGATTGACCGTCTCCGGTGCGCGGGCGACGACCGTTCCTTCGACGCTCACCACATATTCGCTCCGCACGCGTTCCGCTGCCGCCAACGCCTCGGCCGAGACGTCGGGGCTGGCGACGACTTGGACAATGCCGGTCCGGTCGCGCAAGTCAATGAAAATGAGCCCGCCTAAGTCGCGGCGTTTTTGCACCCACCCTTTCAATATGACGCGCTCGCCAACCGCTGTTTCCGGCACTTCCCCACAATAATACGTCCGCTGCATCGTGTTACTCCTCCCGTCCTGTCCGTTTTGCCAAAACATGCGCCAGTTCGCCAAACGGCACTTTCATCTGCTCGCCGCTGGCCATGTCTTTAACGGTTGCCGCCCCGCTTTCCAGCTCTTCGTCGCCGATCATGACGACAAACGACGCACCAAGCCGGTCGGCCGCTTTCAGCTGGGCTTTCATTTTCCGCCCCAAATAGTCCTGATCAACGCGCAGTCCGGCGCGGCGCAATTCATAGACGAGGCGGACCGCTTCCGTTTTCGCCTGCTCGCCGACGGCGACGACGTAGCAATCGAGCCCGCGGCGGACCGGCAGCTCGCCCCCTTCCGCCTCGAGAGCCGCCAGGAGGCGCTCAATGCTGAGCGCAAAGCCGATGCCCGGCGTTTCCGGGCCGCCGATTTCTTGGACGAGCCCGTTGTAACGACCGCCGCCGCACAGCGTCGCCCCCGCCCCGAATCCTTCGAGATCGCTCATAATTTCAAATGTCGTATGGTTGTAGTAGTCGAGCCCGCGCACGAGCCGGGAGTCGACGACAAACGGAATGTCGAGCACCGCCAAATAGTGCTTCACTTTTTCAAAGTAAGCGCGCGATTCATCGTTCAAATAGTCCAAAATCGACGGCGCCGTCGCCATCAGTTCATGGCCGCGGTCCTTTTTGCAGTCGAGAATGCGAAGCGGATTCGTCTGAAGACGCGCTTGGCAATCCTCGCACAGCTCATGAATGCGGCTTTCAAAATGGCGAACAAGCGCCTCGCGGTGCGCCCGGCGGCTGTCAAGGTCGCCTAGGCTGTTGATCACCAGCCGGATATGCTGCAGTCCGAGTTCGTTATAAATGTGCATCGCCAGTGCGATCACTTCCGCATCGACAGCCGGATCGCTGCTGCCAAGCACTTCGACGCCAAACTGCACAAACTGGCGGAACCGCCCCGATTCAGGCCGCTCATAGCGGAACATCGGTCCAGTGTAATAGAGCTTGACCGGTTGGTTCGGGCTGCCGTACAGCTTATGCTCGACAAACGCTCTGGCAACCGGCGCTGTTCCTTCCGGGCGGAGCGTCAACGCGCGGCCGCCTTTGTCTTCAAACGTGTACATTTCTTTTTGCACGATGTCGGTCGTATCGCCGACCCCGCGCAAAAACAGCTCCGTATGTTCAAAAATCGGGGTGCGGATTTCCTCATAGCCATACCGTCCGCAAAGGCTGCGGACGACTTGCTCGACATGCTGCCATTTTTCCGTTTCACCCGGCAGCACATCCTGCGTCCCTCTTGGAATTTGAAACGGCATGTTCAATCCTCCTTTGCCCAAAATAAAAACGCCCTTGTCCCCATGACCATAGGGACGAGAGCGTCATTCCCGCGGTGCCACCCTAATTGAAGCCGATCGGCTTCCGCTTGTCGCCATTAACGCATGGCACACGTTCCCCTTTACTGGCGCAAAGCGCGTTCAAAGAGAAACCTACGGAGTGTCTTTCGTTAAGCCATCATGGAGAAACGCTCGCAGCCTTGGGCGCTTCCTCTCTGGCCATGTGGGCCTTAACTACTTTTCTCCATCATCGGTTGTTCCGTATGAGAAAGATGTAATTTTATATTACGGACAATCTCGGCCGTTTGTCAAGTTGTCCTAGCGGCTGTGATCCATGGTTTTTCGCAAAGAGAAAAACCTTGATGTCTCATCGTATTTTTCATCTTAATTTAAAAAAAGAGAGCCAATTCGTTGAACCGCCCCTCCATGGGATCGAAGAGGCGGTCCACCTTCGGCCCTCTTTAATGGCGAATCAAATAATCAAACGCGCTTAACGCCGCGGTTGCACCCGAGCCCATCGAGATAATGATTTGCTTATAGGCGCTGTCCGTGCAGTCGCCGGCGGCAAAGACACCTTCAAGGCTCGTCGCGCCGCGTTTGTCGACGATGATTTCACCGAAGCGATTCCGTTCCACCGTTCCTTCCAACCATTCGGTGTTCGGCACAAGGCCGATTTGCACGAACACGCCTTGCAATTCGATATGATGTTCTTCTCCTGTTTCCCGGTCAATGTACGTCAAGCCGTTGACTTTGTCCATGCCGGTGATTTCCGTCGTTTGCGCGTTTTTTATCACCGTTACGTTCGGCAGGCTGTACAAACGATCTTGCAAAACAGCATCCGCCTTGAGTTCAGGGGCGAACTCCAGCAGCGTCACATGGCTGGCAATGCCGGCGAGGTCGATCGCCGCTTCGACGCCGGAGTTGCCGCCGCCGATGACCGCCACATGCTTGCCTTCAAACAGCGGGCCGTCGCAGTGCGGGCAGTAGGCGACGCCTTTGTTTTTGAACTCGTCCTCGCCCGGCACACCGAGGTTGCGCCAGCGAGCGCCGGTGGCGATAATGACCGTCTTGCTTTTCAGCACAGCGCCATTTTCCAGCTCGACTTCAATCAAGTCTTTTTTCTCGAGCCGTTTTGCGCGCTGTGAACTCATGACGTCGACGTCGTACTGCTTTACATGCTCTTCTAGGCTGGCCGCCAGTTTCGGCCCTTCCGTATATTTGACGCTAATAAAGTTCTCGATAGCGAGCGTGTCCAAAATTTGCCCGCCGAAACGCTCCGCGACAATGCCGGTGCGGATGCCTTTGCGCGCTGCATAAATCGCCGCTGCCGCTCCAGCCGGTCCACCGCCGACAACGAGTACATCAAACGGCTCCTTATTGGCAAAATCGGAAGCATCTGGTTCGCTTCCTAATTTGGCAAGAATATCTTCAATCGACATGCGGCCGCTCGCGAACAGTTTGCCATTTAAAAAGACCGTCGGCACGGCCATGATCCCTTTTTGCTCGACTTCTTCCTTAAACGCCGCTCCGTCGATCATCGTATGCGAAATGTTCGGGTTTAAGACGCTCATGATGTTGAGCGCTTGCACGACGTCCGGGCAGTTGTGGCAACTCAAGCTGACGTACGTTTCAAAATGATGTTTGCCCCTGATTTGTTGAATGCGGTCCACGACGTCTTGGCTGACTTTCGGCGGCCGTCCGCTCACTTGAAGCAGCGCCAAAACGAGGGACGTAAATTCATGGCCGAGCGGCACGCCGGCGAAGGTGATGCCGGTGTTTTCGCCGACCCGATTGACGCTGAAGCTTGGTGTTCGTTCCAGCTTCGCTTTTTCCACTTTGATTTTCGGCGACATCGCCGTTAATTCATCGATTAAAGCAAGCATATCGCGGGAAACGTTGTCGTCTCCCGCGCTTACCGTCAAGACAATATCATTTTCAAGCAATTGCAAATACTGAGCTAGTTGCGCCTTGATGTCAGCATCCAACAGCATCGCCTAAGCCCCCTTAAATTTTGCCGACGAGATCCAAGCTTGGCTTCAGCGTTTCCGCTCCTTCTTTCCATTTCGCCGGGCAAACTTCACCCGGATGGTTGCGCACGTATTGGGCCGCTTTAATTTTATCAATCAGCGTGCTGGCGTTGCGGCCGATGCCGTCCGCATTGATTTCCACCGCTTGAATGACGCCGTCTGGGTCAATGATGAACGTGCCGCGTTGCGCCAATCCTTGTTCTTCATCGAGCACATCAAACATGCGCGACAGTTGATGCGACGGGTCGCCGATCATCACGTATTCGATTTTGCCGATGGCTGGCGATGTATCGTGCCATGCTTTATGCGTAAAGTGGGTGTCGGTCGAAACCGAGTACACTTCCACGCCAAGTTCTTTAAACGCCGCGTAGTGGTCTTGCAAGTCTTCGAGCTCCGTCGGGCAGACGAACGTAAAGTCCGCTGGATAGAAGCAAACGATGCTCCATTTCCCCATGAAGTCTTGCTCTGTTACTTCGATGAATTCGCCGTTGTGATACGCTTGGGCACGGAATGGTTGTACTTTTTTCCCAACCAAAGACATTGCTTCATCTACCTCCTGCGACTGTTAGTTTATAATAATTTTAAACCAATACTTATTATCATATAGGGGCATATGTTTGTCAATACATATGCAATGGATTTTTTCCTCTACCGATCCGGATCCGTGTTGAGCGGATGCGCAGCGCTCGCAGGGATGGACATTTTTATTCGCAGCTGTTTCGTCTGAACGGCCACACCGCCTCGGCCCATGAAACATCCACACGCCGCGTGCGCTCCTTCCAACTCGCCATGTTTACGGACGGGGCTGCTGTTTTTTCAACATTTGTACGTCTTTCGGCGCCACACCGAATTCGGATGCCAACTCAAACGCTCTATATTGAGCCTCGAGCCGCACCCATTCGTGAAAGTCGACGGACAGCACATCGTTTGTCCGGTGCGCCAGCTCACCTCTTTTGGTTTGCCGCATCGCGCTCCTCCTTTCTTATTGCCGCACTTGTTTTCATCTTTCCCATTTTTCGCCGAAAATAAAAAAGAAACCGGGAAACTTCATCTGTTTCCCGGTTTCTCGCTGCTGTCGATGATCAAGGTGACTGGCCCGTCGTTTGTGAGCGATACGTCCATCATCGCACCGAATACGCCGGTTTCTACATGAACGCCTCTTTCGCGCAAAGCGGCGTTGAACGCCTCATACAGCGGCAAGGCATGGTCGGGCTTGGCCGCCGCCATAAAGTTCGGGCGCCGACCTTTTCGGCAGTCGCCGTAAAGGGTGAACTGCGACACCGACAGCACCGCCCCTCCGACGTCGAGCAAGGAGCGGTTCATTTTTCCGTTTTCATCTTCAAAAACGCGCAAATGAGCAATTTTTTCAGCCAAATAGGCAGCATCGTCTTCTGTATCTTCATGCGTGATGCCAAGAAGGACGACAAAACCCGCATCAATGGCACCAACGACTTCGCCGCCGACGGTGACTTTTGCCTCTTTCGCCCGCTGGATGACCGCTCTCACTCGCCTTCCTCCTTTCGCCGCCCTTAGTTGTTCATCAAGCGCTGGACGGAATAAATGTCGGGAATTTGTTTGATTCGTTCGACGACTTTTTGCAAGTGGCTCAAATTATGAATGGCGATCGTCATATGGATCGTCGCAATTTTATGTCGGTGGTCTGAGCGTCCCGAGACGGCGGAAATGTCTGTTCGCGTTTCATTGACCGCCTGCAGCACCTCATTCAGCAACCCGCGGCGGTCAAATCCGGTGATCTCAATGTCCACGTTATATTCGCGCTCGCCGTTTGCCCCGCTTTCCCATTCTACGGCAATCAACCGATCGGCCGCTTCTTCGGTCTTGACGTTCGGGCAATCGGCGCGGTGGACGGAAATGCCGCGGCCGCGGGTAATGAAGCCGATAATTTCATCGCCCGGCACCGGGTTGCAGCAACGCGACAAACGGATGAGCAAGTTGTCCATTCCTTGGACGCGAATGCCGCAGTCGCGCTTTTTGCCAGCTGGCAGCTTGGCTTCGAAGACCGCTTCGGCCAGTTTGCGCTGCTGTTCCTCGAGATCGCGCTGCTTCCGCCATTTTTCCGTCAACCGATGGGCGATTTGCGCCGCTGTGATGCCATGATAGCCGACTGCCGCATACATATCGTCTTCGTTCGAGAAGTTGAACTTTTCGGCGACGCGCTTGACGTTGTCCGCCGTCATCACTTCTTTCGGCTCAAAGCCGAGGCTGCGCACCTCTTTTTCCACCATCTCTTTGCCTTTTTCGATGTTTTCTTCGCGCCGTTGCTTTTTGAAAAACTGGCGGATTTTGTTGCGCGCCTGCGACGTTTTCGCCAGTTTCAGCCAGTCTTGGCTCGGACCGTACGAATGATTGGAAGTTAAAATTTCGACGATGTCGCCCGTTTGCAGCTTGTAATCAAGCGGCACCATTTTGCCGTTCACTTTCGCCCCGATCGTCTTGTTGCCGATTTCCGAATGGATGCGGTAAGCGAAATCGATTGGCACCGATCCGGCCGGCAGCTCGATGACATCGCCCTTTGGTGTGAAGACGAACACCATGTCGGAAAACAAATCCATCTTGAGCGATTCCATGAACTCTTCGGCATTGCTCGCGTCGTTTTGCCATTCCAAAATTTCCCGAAACCAAGACAGCTTTTCTTCAAACGAGTTCGGCTTGATCGTCTTTCCTTCTTTGTACGCCCAGTGGGCAGCAATCCCGAATTCGGCGATTTGGTGCATTTCAAACGTGCGGATTTGCACCTCAAGCGGCTCGCCTTTTGGGCCGATCACTGTCGTATGAAGCGATTGATACATGTTCGGCTTCGGCATGGCGATGTAGTCTTTGAATCGACCTGGCATTGGCTTCCAGCACGTATGAATAATGCCGAGCACAGCATAGCAGTCTTTGATGCTGTTGACGATAATGCGGACAGCGAGCAAATCGTAAATTTCGTTGAACTGTTTATTTTGCATCACCATTTTTCGATAAATGCTGTAAATATGTTTCGGACGCCCGGAAATTTCGCAAGGAATATGCACTTCGTTGAGCCGTTCGCGCACTTCTTGAATGACTTCCTCCAAATATTGCTCGCGCTCAGCCCGCTTTTTCTTCATTAAATTGACGATGCGGTAATATTGCTGCGGGTTTAAATAGCGAAGCGCCGTATCCTCAAGCTCCCATTTGATTTTCGAAATGCCGAGCCGATGCGCGAGCGGAGCGAAAATTTCGAGCGTCTCATTGGCGATGCGCCGTTGCTTTTCCACCGGCAAATGTTTTAACGTCCGCATATTGTGCAGCCGGTCGGCGAGCTTGATCAAAATGACCCGGATATCTTGCGCCATGGCCAAAAACATTTTCCGGTGGTTTTCCGCCTGCTGTTCTTCCTGTGATTTATATTTAATTTTCCCAAGCTTCGTCACCCCGTCGACAAGCATCGCCACTTCCGCGCCGAACTCGCGCTCGAGGTCTTCTTTTGTCGCCTCAGTATCTTCGATGACATCATGCAAAAACCCGGCGGCGATCGTCGTCGCGTCCATCTTTAAGTCAGCCAAAATGCCGGCGACTTGAATCGGATGGATGATGTACGGTTCGCCCGATTTCCGAAATTGGTCGCGGTGGGCGTGCTTGGCAAACTCATACGCCTTTTTCAAAAAGGCGACGTCTTGTTCCGACAAATAACAGCTCGCTCGTTCAAACACTTGCTCCGCTGTCAGCACTTGTTCATTGGCCATAGGGTTGAATCACCTTTTTAATCGATTAAAATTGAAGCTGCAAAGCACAGAGATCCGTTGCGTTCATACGGTTAATAAGAAAGAGCACTCATGTGTGAGTGCCCCTTTTTTCTTTATTGTATCCGAAGATGCGAACAATGTCGACTGTTTAAAACTGCATGAGCGTCAAAATGTCGTAGCCTTCCAATTTTTTGCGGCCGCCAAGCTCGGTAAGCTCAATCAAAAACGCCAATCCGGCCACCACTCCGCCGAGCTGTTCCACTAAATCGATCGTCGCCCGCATGGTGCCGCCTGTCGCCAGCAAGTCGTCGGTGATCAACACGCGCTGCCCTGGCTTAATAGCATCTTTATGCATCGTCAAGACATCTGTTCCATATTCCAGGCCATACTCCACACGGACGACTTCGCGCGGCAGCTTCCCTTCCTTGCGCACCGGCGCAAATCCGACGCCAAGCGCATAGGCGACTGGGCATCCGATGATAAAGCCGCGCGCTTCCGGACCAACGACGATATCGATTTGTTTTTCGCGCGCATATTGAACAATTTGGTCGGTCGCGTATTTGTACGCCGGACCGTTGTCCATCAGCGTGGTAATATCTTTAAACATGATGCCCGGCTTCGGGAAATCGGGCACAATCGTAATGTATTGTTTTAAGTCCATGATACGTTTGCCTCCTCGTGCGTTTGCGAACGTGTCATTTCCGCCAAACAGCGTTTCAATTGCTCGTAAGTGGAATAGACTAACTGATGCTCCGCCTCGAGCTCGTCCCGCCGCCGGCGGTACGTCGGCGATTCGTGCAAATCGCGCTTCGCCGGCTGATGAACGAGCGAAATGACGCCGTTTTGTTCGCGGATAAAGTCAAGCTCTAAAAATACTTTCGCCATGAAATGAACGGTCTCTTCCGTCCAACCGCGGGCGCGGGCCAGCTCACCGCCGCGCTTGGCGAGCGGAAACGAACGGTGTTGATGCAAAAAGGCGTAAAACCATTTAAAATGTTCGCGCGTCGGAAACGTACGGAAAAATTGCGCCTCGGGCTGGGCGAACACCGCGTAAATGCGCGCCGGCCGCCCGCTGCCAAGAAGCGCCGACAGCAAGGCCAGCCGCGGCGGCACGTCAAGCAGCACGACATAGCGGTCGTCAATCGATAAGGCGCCCGCCTCTTCTTCAGTCGGCACGCAATGAAGCTCCCCGCGAAATGGCGCCACGTCCGGGCGCTGACCAGTTTCGCAGCGAAAGGAGACGACTAGCCGCTTCTCTTTTGGCAGCCGCTCAAGAAGTGGACGGACGTCGCGGCAGCCGCGGACGTCAAACAGCTGGCAGTCGCTGACCGCCAGATCACACAACGACAGCTGCGGCTTGGCGAACCCGTTCCATTCGTTCACTGACAGCTCCCCGACCGCCGAAATGCGCGCATCCGGAGCGATTTCTTCACATAACGGCCCGAGGCCGAAGCCGATGGCATCGATCGCGGCCCCGTCTTGGGAAAAGACGGCTTTCATATGGGCTCCGTTCGCCCCGACGCGCCGCATCGTTTCAACGGACGCCCCTTCAATGAGAACAAGCGGCCGCGGATTGCCGACGCCAAACGGAGCGAACCGCTCAAGGCCGCGGGCGGCTTCGAGCGTCAGCTCAGCGACCGAACAGGAAGCATCAATGAACGTCGGCGGCGTAAAATCGTCCTCAGACAACGTTTCGGCGGCGATGGCGTTCAGCCGTTGCCGCAATTCTTCGACATCATCAAGCGCCAATGTCATCCCAGCCGCCATCGGGTGGCCGCCAAAGTGCGGCAACAGGTCGCGGCATTGCGACAGGCTGGCGAACAAGTCAAACCCATGAATGCTGCGGGCTGACCCTTTGGCGATCCCTTTTTCCCGGTCGATGGAAAGCACGACCGCCGGGCGGTAAAACTGCTCAACAAGCTTAGAAGCGACAATGCCCACCACTCCGGCGTTCCATCCTTCGCCTGCCACAACCAAGACGCGATGTTCCTCAGGAGGAAATTGGCGGCGCACCATGTCCGCCGCTTCTTCAGCGATTTGTGCCACAAGCTGCTGACGTTCGCGGTTTAACTCGTCCATCTCCGCCGCCAGCTGCACCGCTTCGTTCTCATCGTCCGTCATTAAGAGCGCCACTGCCGGATCGGCGCCGCCGAGGCGCCCCGCCGCGTTCAAGCGCGGAGCGATGACAAATCCGACCGTCTGTTCGTTGATGGCCCCCGCATCAATGCGGCATTGCCGAAAAAGAGCGCGCAGCCCGATGCGCTCCGTCGCTCGCAACGCTTCAAGCCCGTGTGCAACAAAGAGGCGGTTTTCCCCAACAAGCGGAACCAAATCAGCGATCGTGCCGATCGCGACCAAATCAAGCAAATGGCGCGGCACCCGCCCAAGCAAGGCATGGGCTACCTTAAACGCAACGCCGACGCCGGCTAAATCGCGAAACGGATATGTACTTCCCGGCTGCTTTGGATGAATGATCGCATGCGCCTCCGGCAACACCGGACCTGGCTCGTGGTGATCCGTTACGATGACATCCATTCCCCACTCGTTGGCAGCCGCAATTTCTTTGACCGCCGCAATCCCATTGTCGACGGTCACAATGACGGAAACGCCGCGCTCTTTTGCGGAACGAAACGCCGCCATGTTCGGCCCGTATCCTTCCGTAAATCGGTTCGGAATGTAGAACTCAACCGACGCCCCCGCCTCCTTGAGAGCACTCACCATCACCGACGTGCTGCAAACGCCATCGGCATCGTAATCGCCGTATACCAACACGCGTTCACCCGCGTCGATCGCCCCCTTTAGACGCTGAATCGCTCGCTCCATCCCGTCAAGCAAAAACGGATCATGAAACGATTGCTCAAGCGGATTGAGAAACGCCGCCGCCTCCGAGGCCGTCTGCACCCCGCGGCGGACGAGAAGCCTCGCCAATAAGGGCGTGACGCCGGCTTCCTCGGCCAGCCGCCTCACCGCCTGCTCATCGAGGCGCTCCACCTCCCAACGCGTTTTCGCTTTCAACATGTCTCCCACCTCAACTCTCCTTATTATACAAAAAGGAGAAAAGGGCAGGCAACGACATTACGGTTTTTTTTCCGGGTTGTATGGGTTGATGTGAACCATGACATTGCGGACGCGCGGCAGCGTCAGCAGTTTTTCTTTCACTTTCTTTCCGATCCGGTGCCCCTCTTCGACCGTCAATCGCGGATCGACGGCGATTTTCAAATCGACGATGACGTAATGGCCGTGCTCGCGCGCATGCAGCTCATTGATTTGCCGCACATCGGGGAATGAAAGGACAACCTCGCGCAAATAGCCGGTTTCTTCCTCGTGCAGCACATGGTCAATCGCCGTATGGATCGAATGGCGTCCAAGCTCCCATGCCATTTTCAGAACAAGCAGCGAGACGAACAATCCGGCGAGCGGGTCGGCGTATACAAGCCAGTCAATCTCCCATTTTCCACCGACAATAGCGGCGCCGACGCCGATGAGCGCGGCGAGTGAAGAGAAGACGTCGGAGCGGTGCTCGTAAGCGTTGGCGATCAAAGCCTCGCTTTGCAGTTTTTTTCCGAGCCGGTATTTGTAGCGAAACATCGCTTCTTTGACAACGATCGACAACACCAGGACATAAATGGCCGCGACCCCCGGCGGCGACAGCGGGGCAAAAATGGATTCAAGCGCGGAACGCCCGATCTCGAGCCCGACGAGAAACAGAAGAACCGCCACAATAATGGCGGCAATGGATTCCGCCTTTCCGTGCCCGTACGGATGGTCTTCATCCGGCGGGCGCGCCGCGGCGCGCAGCCCGACCCAAACAGCAAACGAGCCGGCAACATCGGACGCCGAATGAGCGGCGTCAGCAATTAACGCCTGGCTTTGGCTCCATATGCCGACGGCCGCCTTGACGACGGCGAGCGCCATGTTGCCGGCGATGCCGACGACCGCTGCTGTTTTCGCCTGCTTGAATCGCTGTTCGTTTTCCATATCCTTTGTCCCCCACCTTTTGCGTTTCGCCTGCTTTGCATCTGGCCATTAGTGTAACCCATTTTTCCCTCATCGTTGCGAAAGAAAAAGCACCGGAAAAAAGCAAGCGCCTTTTCCGGTGCGCTCATTATAAGTTCGGTTCGGCCTCGGCCGCCGCTTTTTTGGCTCCTTTCCCTTTTTTGAGCTCCTGTCCTTTCCAAACGACCCAAAGCTGAGAAGCGATGCAAAGCGACGAATAGACGCCGCACACAAGTCCAACGAGCAAGGCGAGGTTGAAATTGCGGATCGCTTCGCTGCCAAAGATGAGCAATGCGATGACCGTAAACAAGACGGTCAATACGGTGTTGACCGAGCGCGTAAAGGTTTGCTGCAACGCCCGGTTGACGATATGCTTCAAGTCGTCGACCGTTTTCACTTTCCGCTTTTTCATCAAATCTCGGATGCGATCAAACGTGACGATCGTATCGTTGATCGAGTACCCGATGATCGTCAGCACCGCGGCGATGAATGTCAAATCGACTTCAAGACGCGTCAAGCTGAACACCGTGATAATGAAAAAGGCGTCATGCAACAGGGCGACGATCGCCGCCAACGCCATCCGCCACTCAAAGCGGATCGTCACGTAAAGAATGATGCCGATCGAGGAAATCAGCACAGCAATGAGCGCATTGCGGGCCAGCTGCTTGCCGACGACCGGCGAGACGGTGCTGATATTTGGTTCGTTGCCATACGCTTGCTTCAATTCATTTTTCAGCTTGGCAATTTCTTGCTTATCGAGCACGCCAATCAAGCGGACGACGCCTGTTTTCCCATCCGTGCCGGACAGGACGACATCTTCCGGCTTGTAGCCAAGCCGCTCGAAATAGCCGCTCAACTCTTTCGCATCGATCGGCTGGCTGCTCGTCACCTCAACGCGCGTTCCGCTCGTGAAGTCAATGCCAAGATTCAGCCCCAGGGCAAACAACGAGATGACGCCGGCGATCGTCAATGCGCCAGAGAAAATGAAAAACGTTTTGCTATGTTTGACAAAATCCCAGCGGTCAAACTTCGTCGGCACTTCCGTTTCCTCGGTCGTTTCGGCAATGTTTAAGATTTCCGACTTTTTGACGCCAAACCACTCCGGCTTTTTATCGAACCAGCGGCTTGACACAAGCAGTCCGAGCAACAGCCGCGTGCCGTAAACGGCGGTGAGAAAGCTGACGACGATGCTGATGATGAGCGTCGTCGCAAACCCTTTCACCGAGCTTGTCCCGTAAATAAAAAGGACAGCGCCGGCGATGATCGTCGTAAGATTGGCGTCAAAAATCGTCGCAAACGACCCGCGGTTGCCAGCACGGAACGCCGACAGCATCGACTTGCCGAGCTTCAGCTCCTCTTTGATCCGTTCGTACGTAATAATGTTGGCATCGACCGCCATCCCAACCCCTAAAATAAGGGCGGCAATGCCCGGCAGCGTCATCACGACGTTCATCCAATCAAACAAAAGCAAAATCAAATAAATGTATACCGACAGCGTAATGACGGCGATGATCCCGGGAAGCCGGTAAAACCAAATCATGAACAAGAAGATCGCCGCCACACCGATGATGCCGGCCAACACCGTTTTTTGCAGGGCGTTTTTCCCAAACTGAGCGCCGACGGACGTGGAGTAAATTTCATGCAGCTCGACCGGCAGCGCGCCGGCATTGAGCAAATCGGCCAGCTGTTGCGCTTCTTTGACCGTAAAATTGCCGACGATCGACACATCCGTCTGATTGAACACTTGGTTGACTGAAGCGGCGGAAATAAATTTCGGATCCGCTTTGCCTGCTTCTTTCCGGTAGGAGTCCACCCCTTCTTGAAAATCGAGCCAAATGACTAAAATGTTGTTTGGCGGCCCCATTTTATATACTTTTTCCGTCACCTGGCGGAACTTGTCGGCGTCTTTCAATTTCAGAGCGACGCTCGGCCGGCCGTTTTCATCAAACGACAGCTTCGCTCCGCCTTGGACGAGGTCGCTTCCGTCCATCAGCACGTTGTCATTGACATCGCGGAACGTCAATTTCGCCTGCGTGGACAAAATTTCGCGCGCCTCATTTTGGTCTTTCACCCCGGCGAGCTGGACGCGGATGCGGTTTCCTCCCTCGATGTCAACGCGCGGCTCGCTGACACCAAGGACGTTGATCCGTTTATTCAGCGCGCTGACGGTGCTTTGCAGCGTCTCTTGATCAATCTTATCGCCTTTTTTGGCCGGCTTCACTTCATACAGCACTTCAAAACCGCCTTGCAAGTCAAGGCCCAGTTTGATGTTATGTACAATTCCTTGAATCGTCGGCCCCATCACTCCGGCGAACAAAAGCAGGAGCAGAAAAAAGGCGACGATGCGGTTTCGTTTTACCATTCTCCTTAAGATTCCTCCTTCAACTTGCCCAAGCGCCGTCCGGTGTCGCGCCAAGCAAAACATTGGCCTCGCCTTCCATTATGAAACAGCAGCCGGCAAGTGTCAATTTTCCACTATAACAATTCCTTTAAAACCCGCTCCAACTCATCATCGCCGGCCGTCTGCTGCTTATACGAACGCATCGTCAAAAACATCATATACTCGCTCGGCGAAAGAGAGAAAATGTCGCTGACCAACTCATGCAGTTTTTTTTCCGCCGGCCGATGCTTCCACTTGCGGGAACATAAACATTCCCACAGCCCATCGATCGTCACTTGCGTATAGCCGAGAAGACGAAACTCGTCGCGCTTCGACTCGAGCGCCGGCATGAGCTGTTCGCGCAGCTTCCGGTTTTCATCCATCCCCCATCCCCCCTTGTATCCATTGCCGCCTGCCAATCTTGTCATGCTTGGCCATGAGCCTTGCATATATTGTATAAAAGATGGAGGCATTTGAGAAGGCGGGGGAAGACAATGTCTAAATTTTTACAAGGTACGGTCATTTTAATCGTTGCCGGTTTTGTTACGAAAATCCTCGGCTTTATCAACCGAATTGTCGTCGCCCGCATGATCGGCGATGAAGGAGTCGGGCTGTACATGATGGCCGTGCCGACGCTCGTTTTAGCGATTACCGCGACGCAAATCGGGCTGCCGGTCGCCATTTCCAAACTCGTCGCCGAAGCAGAGGCGGCCGGCGACCGGCAGCGGGTGAAACAAATTCTCGTCGTGTCGCTGGCCACCACCGGCGTGCTAAGCATCGTGCTTCTGCCGGCGTTGATCGCTGCTGCGCCATGGCTCTCCCGAACGATGTTCACCGACCCGCGCACGTACTATCCACTTCTTGCCATCGCTCCAATTGTGCCGATCGTCGCCATCTCTTCGGTGCTGCGCGGCTACTTTCAAGGGCGGCAGCAAATGAAACCGTACGCCTATTCGCTCTTGTTGGAACAAATCGTCCGCATCAGCCTGATCGCCTTATGCACACAGCCGCTTTTGCCGTACGGCGTCGAGTATGCCGCCGCCGGCGCCATGGCGTCTTCCGTTCTCGGCGAGCTGGCAGCGTTATTGTATTTGCTGTTTTTATTTAAGGTTAAAAAATCGATTCGCCTGCGGACAAAGTTTTTTCACTACGTCCAAGCCGGCAAAGAGACGTTCGTCCGCCTCATGCGCATTGCCTTGCCGACGACCGGCGGCCGTTTGATCGGCTCGCTTTCTTGGTTTTTCGAACCGATCGTTGTCGCCAACAGCTTGGCATTGGCCGGCATCGCCGCCTCCACTGCCACGAGGCAATACGGACAGCTTGTCGGCTACGCGCTGCCATTGTTGACGTTGCCGTCGTTTATTACGTACGCGCTTTCGACCGCGCTTGTGCCGGCCATCAGTGAAGCGATGGCGCAGCGCAAGCCGTTGCTCGTCGAATATCGCATCGCCCAGGCGATGCGCCTGTCGCTTGTCACCGGCGGCCTTTCCACCGTCGTTCTTTACTTGTTCGCCGAGCCGCTCATGCGCTGGATGTACGGCACAAGTGAAGCCGCGATTTTTATTCAGGTGATGGCTCCGTTTTTCTTATTGTATTATTTCCAAGGCCCGTTGCAGGCGGTCTTGCAAGGGCTGGATTTGGCGAACGCCGCCATGATGAACAGCTTGATCGGAGCGATGGTGAAGCTCGTGTGCATCTTCGTCCTTGCTTCCCGTCCAAGTTTGGGCATTATGGGCGCGGCACTGGCGACTGCCGTCAGCACCGTTCTTGTGACGTTGCTTCACTTTGCCACAGTCATCAAGGCGGTGTCTTTTTCCATCGATGCGCGCGAGTACATCAAAGCGCTTGGCGCCATCATCGCTGCGGGCGCAATCGGCTATGCGCTCTCCCGCCATCCGCTTTTGGCCGTGCCCACACCGTTTTGGACGCTGCTTGCCATGGCCGCGACAGCCGCCCTATATGCCGCCTGCCTCGTTCTGTTCCGGCTCATCCGGCGCGAAGAGCTCGTCTACCTTCCGGGGCTGCACTGGCTGGCCGGCAAAAACAAGCGAAAATAAACGTCTAAACCTGTCCAGCGGTGAATATATTGTGGTAAAAAGCGTTTGGACCAAGGAGGGATCGCGGTGTCAAGGCTTGGCAGCGCACTGGTGTATGGAATCGCCACCATTTTTGTGTTGGCGGCGCTTGTCAGCTTCATGTTTTCGTTGTTGCTCAAATGGACGGACATTCACGAATCGTCGCTCACCTGGATCGTGTTTGCCGCCTCGGTTGTCTCGCTGTTTATCGGCGGCGTTGTCGCCGGCGGAAAAAGCCAAGAAAAAGGATGGCTCGCCGGCGGGCTGACCGGCCTCTCATTTACAGCGATCATCTTTTTGTTTCAATTTCTTGGCATGGAAAAATCGTTTACCGTTGAACAATGGCTATACCACCTTGCCTTTTTCGCTGCTGCTTCCTTAGGCGGCATCGTCGGGGTCAATTTGTCATCGTCGCGCCATGAACGGACTTGACACTCCACACGCTTAAAGGCGTGGGATTCTTGGGGCGTCTGCGCCCTCATCCATTTCTAGTTCAGACAACGCCCAAGTTTAGGAGAGTGTCATCACCCCGTCCCACCGGGTTAGCCTGTACCTCAATGGGCGGCGCACCTATGACCCGTGCGCTAGGCGCTCAAGCCCGAAATCGCGTTGGCGATGTTAGTCGCCCCGTTCAAGTCGGCGACAAACGAGCGCAAAAGCAAAAGGTGTCCTCCAAGCAAACGGGACACCTTTTGTGTTGAAGAGCGCGATGGCACAAAACGAGATGGCGTCTCGCTCGCGCTTTTCGCACCGCCGTTCAAATCGGCGCTCAAGCTTAGACGCCGATGGCCGCGCTTTCGCTACGCCTTGCTTTCCGCCACCACTTCTCTCACTGCGGAGCGGTCGAACGTCAGTCGCGTGCCGTCGCCGGCGCGAACGATGATTTTGTCCTCATCGACCGAGTCGATGATGCCATGCAATCCACCGATCGTGATGATTTTATCGCCTTTTTTCAAATTCGCCTGCATTTGCTGGATGGCGCGTTGCCGTTTTTGCTGCGGGCGAATGAGCAAAAAGTAGAAAATCACAAAAAACAGCACAATCGGCAGCAAATTGGCGATCGTTGCGTTCATGCAATCCCCCTCCTTTCCGGCCGTCAAAAGTTTTTGGCATTCGGCTTATTGAAGCCGTAGCGTTCGAAAAATTCCTCACGGAAATCGGCGAGTCGATCTTCGCGGATCGCTTGTCTCACCTGCTTCATCAATTTTATCAAAAAATAGACATTATGGTAAGACGTGAGGCGGATGCCAAATGTTTCATCACATTTGATGAGATGGCGGATGTACGCGCGCGTATAGTTCCGGCACGTGTAGCAGTCGCAGTTCGGATCGAGCGGCGAGAAGTCGCGAGCGTACTGGGCATTTTTGATCACCACCCGTCCTTCGCTCGTCATCACCGTCCCGTTGCGGCCGATGCGCGTCGGCAACACGCAATCGAACATGTCGATGCCGCGGATCGCCCCGTCGATGAGCGAATCCGGCGAACCGACGCCCATTAAATAGCGGGGCTTGTCCGCCGGAAGAAGCGGCGTCGTAAACTCGAGCACCCGATTCATGACCTCTTTCGGCTCGCCGACCGACAACCCGCCGACCGCATAGCCAGGAAAGTCGAGCGACACTAAATCGCGGGCGCTCTGCCGGCGCAACTCCTCATACTCGCCGCCTTGGACGATGCCAAACAGCCCTTGCTCATTCGGGCGGCGGTGCGCCTTCAAGCAGCGCTCCGCCCAACGGCTCGTCCGCTCGATGGACTGTTTCATGTATTCATACGTCGCCGGATACGGCGGGCACTCATCAAACGCCATGATGATGTCGGCGCCAAGCGCATTTTGAATTTCCATCGCTTTTTCCGGCGATAAAAACAACTGATCGCCGTTTAAATGGTTGCGAAAATGGACGCCTTCTTCCTCGATGCGGCGGAATTCGCTTAAGCTAAACACTTGAAAGCCGCCGGAGTCGGTCAAAATGCCGCGGTCCCAATTCATAAACGCATGCAGCCCGCCCGCTTCCGCGACAATGTCATGCCCCGGGCGCAGCCAAAGATGATAGGTGTTGCTTAAAATGATGCCGGCCCCCATTTCCTTCAGCTCTTCCGGCGACAGCGTCTTGACCGTGGCGAGCGTCCCGACCGGCATAAACATCGGCGTTTCAAACGAGCCGTGCGGCGTATGGAGGATGCCAAGGCGAGCGCCCGTCTGCCGGCACGTTTTGATCAGTTCAAAGCGAATCGGTGTCGTCAACGTGCTCGTCTCCTTTCTTAAATAATGAGCATCGCATCGCCGAAGCTGAAAAAGCGGTATCGCTCTTTGACCGCTACTTGATACGCGTGCAAAATATTTTCGCGCCCGGCGAGCGCACTCACGAGCATGATGAGCGTCGATTTCGGCAGGTGGAAGTTCGTCACCAGCCCATCAATCCCTTTGAACTCATAGCCCGGATAGATGAAAATGTCGGTCCAGCCGCTTTCTGCAACAAATCGGCCGTTATGTTTGCCGGCGATCGTCTCGAGCGTCCGTGTCGACGTCGTGCCGACGGCGATGATGCGGCCGCCCTGCTCCCGGACGCGGTTTAACGTCTCGGCCGTTTCCTCGCTCATTTGATAAAATTCGGCGTGCATATCGTGCTTCTCGACGTCGTCCACTTGCACCGGCCGAAACGTGCCAAGCCCGACATGAAGGGTGATGAAGACGATATGCACCCCTTTTTCGCGAATGGCGTCAAGCAGCTCTTCGGTGAAATGCAAACCGGCGGTTGGCGCCGCTGCCGAACCAATTTCACGGGCGTACACCGTCTGATACCGTTCCGGGTCGTCGAGCTTTTCTTTAATGTACGGGGGCAGCGGCATCTCCCCAAGTTCGGCCAATACTTCATAAAACAGGCCGTCATACGAAAACTCAAGCACTCGCCCGCCGTGTTCGAGCGTGTCAAGGCAGACGGCTTCAAGCTTCCCCTCGCCAAAGGTGAGTTTCGTTCCTGGCTTGACTCGTTTTCCCGGCTTGACGAGCGTCTCCCAACGGTCGCCGTCCAATTGCTTTAACAGCAGCACTTCGGCCGTTCCGCCCGTTTCCTCTTTTTCGCCGTAAAGCCGCGCCGGCATGACGCGCGTATCGTTTAACACGAGGCAGTCGCCCGGATTCAAGTACGAAATAATGTTGCGAAACGTTTCATGGCGAATGGCGCCCGTTCGTTTATCGAGCACCATGAGCCTTGATGCCGCCCGGTCTGGAAGCGGCGTTTGCGCAATCAACTCTTCCGGCAAATGAAAATCAAACAAATCGACTTTCATGCAGTTCTCCTTCCTTCAGCGAAATCGTCCGAGCACGTAAAAAATCAGCGATAACACAACGCTCAGCAAGATGGATGTCACAACGGGAAAATAAAACGTCATATTCCCTTTGCGGATGACGATATCCCCCGGCAAGCGGCCGAGTTTGACAAACTGCATGACAAACCCGACCATGATGAGCACAACGCCGATCGTCATGATCAACTTTGGCAAGCTGTTCACCGCTTCGGAACCTCCATTTCGAAATGGGTGTACGCAGCCGGCGTGACGACGCGCCCGCGCGGCGTACGCTGCAAGAGACCGATCTGCATCAAGTACGGCTCATACACTTCTTCAATCGTTTGTGCTTCTTCGCCGATGACGGCCGCCAGCGTTTCGAGCCCGACCGGGCCGCCGGCGAATTTTTCAATCATCGCTGAAAGCAGCTTATGGTCGATTTGGTCGAGCCCGAGCCGGTCGACTTGCAGCCGTTCGAGCGCCTCGACAGCAAGCGGCAACGTAATTTCCCCCTCTCCGCGCACTTGCGCAAAATCGCGGACGCGCCGCAGCAAACGGTTGGCGATGCGCGGCGTGCCGCGCGCCCGACGGGCAAGCTCAAGCGCCGCTTCGCGCTCGATGCCGATTTGCAAGATGGCCGCCGCCCGCTCAATGATTTGGGCGAGTTGGTCAACGTGATAGTATTCGAGCCGGCTGATGACACCAAACCGGTCGCGAAGCGGCGCCGACAGCGCCCCGGCTCTCGTCGTCGCCCCAACGAGCGTAAATGGCGGCAAGTCGAGGCGAAGCGTGCGCGCATCCGGCCCTTTGCCGATCGCGATATCTAAGCAATAATCTTCCATCGCCGGATAGAGCACCTCTTCCACCGCCCGCGGCAGCCGGTGGATCTCATCAATAAAGAGCACATCCCCGGGCTCAAGCGAAGTGAGAAGCGCCGCCAAATCTCCCGGCCGCTCGAGCGCCGGTCCAGATGTCGCTCGCAGCTTGACGCCCATTTCATTGGCGATGATCACGGCGAGCGTCGTTTTCCCAAGCCCCGGCGGTCCGTACAGCAGCACATGGTCGAGCGTCTCTTCGCGGAGCTTGGCCGCTTCAATGAACACTTTTAAGTTTTCTTTGATCTTATCTTGCCCGATATATTCATGCAAATATTGCGGGCGCAAACTCGGTTCAAGCGCAGTCTCTTCCCTTAAGACCTCCCCGGATACAAGCCGTTCCTCCACCGTCATCCCTCCCTTTGGCCGCTGTTTATCCCAAAAGCAGCGCCAGCGCCCGCTTCACATACTGTTCCGTCGACATCGCTTCTTCGCGGAGCGCCGGAATGATTTTCTCGATCTCCCGTTCAGCGTAGCCGAGCGCCTTGAGCGCCGCCACCGCCTCGGCGAGCGCACCGGAAAGCGGTGCGGCCGAACGTGCAGCGGCCGGCGCCGCAAGCGCTCCGAGCTTCCCTTTTAAATCCAAAATCATTTGCCGAGCCGTCTTTTTGCCTACGCCTGGAAACTTGCATAAAAACGCCTCGTTTTCTTCCTCGATGGCCCGCGCCAGTTCATCAGGACGCCCGGCCGCCAAAATGGCGAGGCCGCCTTTCGGCCCGATGCCCGACACTTGCAGCAGCTTGGCGAACAAGTTGCGCTCCTCGCGTGTTGGGAACCCGTACAAGGCGTGCACATCTTCGCGCACATATTCGTATGTATAGACGGTCACCGCCGCCTCGCGGCTTTCCTGAAACGCAAACGGGTTCGGCGTAAAGATCTCGTAGCCGATGCCGTTATGGTCGATGACGATATATTCCGGGCAGACGTAATCGACATACCCACGGATAAACTCGATCAATGGATGCTCCTCTCCTTTTTTTCGTCCTTTCATTGTATCATATGATTTCATTATAGCAAAAAGAAATCCCGCGATGCGCTTTGCACCACGGGCTTTCTCTTCGTTTATTGGACGACCGCAAAATGGCGGTACATTTCGATCACTTGTTCATACCGCTCTTTCGAGAGGACGCGAATTCCTTTCTTCAACTTTTCTTGCTGACGGCTTTCGAGCTTTTGCACGTCGATTTGAAAAAACGACTGAATGATTTCGCTCGACCGGCCCGGTTTGCCGTTGAAGATAGACAACGTGCCATCGTCCGTCATTCCGAAGTAGCCGTTTGTTTTTAACAACGGCGAAATGTCGTTGATGGTTTTGCGAAACACGATCGTCTGATCATCGAGCGTCACGAGTTGCCAACCGCGATATTTTTTCCATATTTCTGTCATCGAATCGACGGTTTCGGTGACTTTCTCTTCGCTCATCTCTCCGTCCAAGTATTGCCGCTCGAGCACAATCGTCATTTTGACCGGTGCGGCGGAGGCCGAATGAACCGGCAACACGATGGCGGCGATCCACAGTATGAGGGAAAGAATTCGCATCGTTTGTTCCTCTCTTCTTGGATGATGGTTCCTTTACGCCACTAGTTTCACCAGCGGACGCCATTTTATTCCTTGATCCATCAGCTTTTTTGCCAAGCAAGCTGCCGCCGATCCAAAAAGTGGGGCGGGGATTCGAGCCAACGGCGCTCGATCATCATATTCCATTATGTTCCACGACCTTCGAACGTTTGTACAAAAAAATCCGCCGGCGGACGTCGCTACTCCTCAAGCACCGATTCGTCTAAATTGTAGTACACTTCTTGGACGTCATCATCATCTTCAAGCGTATCGATCAACTTCAGCATTTTTTTCAAATCGTCGCCCTCAAGCGTCGTATACGTTTGGGGAATCATCGTAATTTCCGCGCTCGCAAACGTGAATCCTTGCTGTTCCAGCTCGTCTTTCACCATTTCAAACGATTCGGGCGCTGTATAAATTTCGAACGATTCGTCCGTTGTTTCCATCTCCTCGGCGCCCGCTTCAATGGCCAACAGCAGCAATTCATCCTCATCAACGTTGTGCTGTTCGCGGTCAATCACAAGCAGCCCTTTGCGCTCGAACAAATAGGAGACGCAGCCCGTTTCCCCTAAATTGCCGCCGTTTTTCGAAAACGCTGCACGCACGTTGGCGGCGGTGCGGTTTTTATTATCCGTCAGGCAAACGACCATGACGGCAACGCCGCCTGGTCCATACCCTTCGTAGCGAATTTCCTCATAGTTGGTATGTTCTTGGGTTCCAGTTGCTTTTTTAATCGCCCGTTCAATGTTTTCGCTCGGCATGTTGGCCGCTTTCGCCTTCTCAATGACAAGGCGCAGGCTCGGATTGGACGCTGGATCGCCTCCGCCGCTTTTGGCGGCCACATAAATTTCCTTCGCCAGTTTCATGAACAGTTTGCCGCGTTTGGCATCTTGAGCATTTTTCCGCCGTTGGATATTTTTCCACTTCGAATGTCCAGCCATCGATAGTTCTCCTCTCATCGCAACGGAATGTTCCGACTATTACTATAGCAAAAAACGCGGAAATTGTCAGCCAAACTCCAGCGAAGGAGCAGCCATGAAAAAAGGCGCCCCGCTTTTTTGGGACGCCTTTTTCGTTTGTCACCGAGTGTTTTCCGGCCGTTCTTGAATCGTGCCATCGATAAAAATGGTGCGCAAATCACGGCGGATTTCTTCCATATTGATGGGAGTCCCGCGTCGAAGCGCGTTGTCAATCGTGCGGATACGGTGGTACATGCTCGGATTCGAGGTGACGCGCACCCGCTTGCCGTCCGCGTGCGGAGCGACCGCTTGCTCGACACGCTTCTCAAGCAGCTTGGGATGACGGTCGTCTGTGGCAATCGCGATGAGCGCCTGATCGCCATACACAACCGCGCGGGCATCGTCGACTCCGTTCACCGCTGCGGCGCGGCGGGAGAGCTTCTCAGCCAAACCGCCGGCATAGCTTCGGTAGTACGACGGGTGCGGATCGACGTTTAACGAGTGCAAATGCCCATGGTAGTTGTAATCGCTGTCACCGAAATCGACGTCGGGCGGAAGAGCCGGAACGTCCGTGTCAAACCGGGTCGCTGCTGGTCCTCCGAGGCGGCCGCCGTCCGTCAAATAATCGGTGACCGGACCGCGGCGCTCCCATATATAACGGTTGTCATAATTAAGCGCATTCGTCCCGTATCGGCCATAGCGGAAATCGTCGCCTCGCTCCGTCGAGTAAAAACCGATCGGTCTCGCCGCATCATGATAACGCTGCGCCCCTTCCTCATTCGCACGGTAGTTGGTGCATGAGGCAAGCAATCCGGCGACCGACAACACGCCGATCCATCTGACCGCGTATCTCAATGGAAAACCCCCCTTGGTTTCCTTCGCCCAAGGCTGGCATGAAGCCAGCCTTACGTTTAGCTTGCGGCAAACGCGGGGGGTTTATCGCTGTCAGTTCAACCCAACGAGGTGACAGCTAAAACTTCGGCGGCGCAATCGCCAACTGCCGTTTATGATGCGAACGTTCATGAAGCCGTTCAATAATGTTTCGATCGCGTTCTGGAATCTCTTCCCCTTTTAAATATTTATCGATCATTTCATACGTCGTGCCCATTTCGCTTTCATCCGTCTGCCCTTCCCACAGTCCGGCGCTTGGCGCTTTCTTGATAATTTCTTCCGGGACGCCGAGCAGACGGCCCATTTCGCGCACTTCACCTTTTGTAAAGTGAAGGAGCGGCACTACATCGACTCCGCCGTCACCGTATTTCGTAAAGTAGCCCGTATGCCATTCGGCGGCGTTGTCCGTACCGACGACGAGATAGCCGTAATTGTTGGCGACCGCATACAACGTCGTCATGCGCAAACGCGCTCTTGTATTCGCATCGCCGAGGCGCGCGCGCTCTTCGCTCCATTCCCCGATGGCTTTCAGCTCGGCCTCGACCGCGCCAAACAACGTCCGGTGCGCCTCGGTCAAATCGATGACCAAATGCCGGATGCCGCAGCTTTTCACCACTTTCAGCGCATCTTCCATATCTTTCGGATTGCTTTTGCAAGGCATGATCAGCCCCAGCGAATCGTCCGGAAAGGCACGCTTAATCAAATGGGCGACAACCGCCGAGTCGATGCCTCCGCTGATGCCGACGACCGCCCCGTTTAAACCGGCTGATGAGACTTGGTCACGCAGCCATTGCACGAGTTTGTCAATTTTTTCTTGCATCCGTCCTCGACTCCTTTTCCAAAGATTCCATTTTTCATTGTAGCATAGCATAAAGGCGGCGGACAAACCGTTCTCTCCGCTTGCGGTCAAACACAAGGGGGCGGCGGCGCGCGGCGGCTGACCGCCATTCGCGAAACACATCAGCCGGAAATAAGAGCGCATGCAAAAACCAGCGTTTTTCCAACCAACGGCGAAGCGGAGCGAAACGGGCGAGTGCTGAATAGGACCAACCGATATACGGCAAGAGGCGATTGGCGTATTGGCAATAGTCAAGCCCGGGCGAGGCAAGAGCGGCCGCGTCATAGTCGATGAGATACATCTGGCCGGTTGCGGTGCGCAAAAAATTATGGGAGGCGACATCACCATGAATGATGGCAGCAGAATCCGCCCCCAGCTCTGGAGCATGCTCGCGACACGTTGATAGACAGTAATCCGCCCAGCTCAGCGTAAAGAAAATGTCTTCTTTGTCCATGATCGTTTCAACAACAGGCAAATGTCGGCAAAACTCCTCATAGCGGCGCCGCCATTTGTCATACAGCTGCGCACGCGGCAGCCCCATCGCCTCCTGCTTGCTGCTGGCGATGTTTGCCGTTATGGTATGGTAACGTTCGAGCAAATGAAGTCCGTCAACGGCGTCAGCCCAAGCGGCAAACGAGATTGGACGCGCTCCGGCCACATATTCCGTCAGCAGCCAATAGCATCCGCCAGCTTCCACCACTCCTCCGCGCCCGATCGGCATCGGGGCCGGCGCGGCGGAAAAACCGTTCTTCCTTAATGCGGCAAGAAGCCAGGCGTGCCGCGCGGCCGCAACAGGAACGCGATACGCTTTGGCGACAAACATTCCTTGCCGGGCGGCAATGGCGAAGACATGCGGTTTCAATGCCACAACTTGTTGAATCACAAACCGATATTGGCGGTCAAGAAGAAAAAAGAGACGGCCGGCGGCGTCTCTTTTCACTTGGTTATTGTTCCTCGCCATGCCCGCTCTCCTCATCCGGCGGTTCGCTAAACCAACGGGGGCCGGCAACCGGCGGGTAGGATGGCGGCGAATATCCCGCTGGACTTGTCGGATACACGACGCCTGGCCACGGAAGCGGCGGCGCTGACTGCGGCGCATATCCGTATGGAGCCGGCAGGGCGTACCCTCCATAGTACGGGGGCGGTGCATAGGCCGGCGCATACCCAAAAGGCGGATAGCCGGCAGGCGAAGTGTACGCCGCAGGCGGCGCATAAACTGGCGTTGCAGCGCCAGGCGGTGGGAAAACGCCCCCCGCCGGCGGGACAAACGGAGCGGCATCCCCGGGCCCAGAAAACGGCGGTTCTAATGATTCGCTGCTGCTTTCGTGAATGCCGGAAAACGGCGCTGAACCGTTTTCCGGACTTTCGCCGCTTTTTTCAATGGCCGGCGGCGCAGCCGATGGCGGATAAGACGGCGGCATGACCGGAAGCGGCGGCGCGTAAAATCCCGACCAAACTGGCGGCACTGGCGTACATCCTTGGTCAGTTCCAAATGTTGGGGCCGTCGGCGGAGCGACAGGAACATATGGAATGTTCGGCAGCGGCGGCGCGTCTTCGCTCTCAGCCGCTGATTCCCCTTTCCATTCAGCTGGGCTTTCATGATCCTCCTCTTTCATCATGTTGGGCAAAATATTGCTCGGCTTCGGCGGAATCGGCGGCACAGAGGCCAGCGATTGAGCGAACGAAAGCTGAGGAGGCGGGACCACCGGCGGAATCGTATGCACAAGCGGTGGCACAGAGGCGCCTTTCGCGTTTGCCCCTTCTTTTGCCTCCGCTTTCGGCGTTTTTGGTGCTTCTTGTGCCGGTGCTTTTGGTGCTTTTTTCTCGACAGCCTTTGGCGCTTCGTTCATCGCCGCTTTCGGCGCCTCACCCGCCGGTGCCTTTGGCGCTTCATTGATGGGCACATTCGGCGTTTCATTCACGGGTACATTTGGCGTTTCGTTCACCGACACGTTCGGCGCTTCATTCACTGTCACACTCTCCGCCTTCTTCTCCGGCGCTTTCGGTGTTTCCTTTACGACTGCTTTGGGTGTTTTCTTTACCACTGCTTTCGGCGCCTTACCCGCCAGTTCGTTTACCGCTGCCTCTCCCTCCGGGGCATTGTCAAGCTCGGCATCAATGTGGAATGAGACGAACGGTTTCGCCTCCGCGTATGGGTGCTCTTTTACGTGCATTTTTTTGGGTGGCGCAGGCGCCTTCGTCTCTTTTTTGACCGGCACCCCTGCTGTCGGCACTTTGATTTTCATTCCAGGCATAATCATATTGGGGTCGCTCAAATGCCCATTTATTTTTTTCAATTGTTCAAAATCCACTCCATATTTTTGGGCGATTTTCCAAAGAGTGTCGCCCTTTTGGACAATATGGATTTTCACTCCGTTCCCCTCCTAAACCGAGACTGTTTACGCTCGATCGAACCGATGCTTGTTTCCCGTTATCGTCTTTCAACACAATGTATGACGATGATCGTTGATTTATGATAAAAAAATCCCTGACCGAACGAGGATCCCTCCTCGTCAAGCCAGGGAACAAGCTAGGCAAGCGAAAGCATGCGATCGAGCGCCTCTTTTGCCTCTGCGGCGATGTCTTTCGGAACGGTGATGCGATTGACGATCGCTCCTCGCTCAAGCGATTCGAGCGCCCAGACGAAATGCGGCAAATCAATTCGATTCATTGTTAAACACGGGCACATATATGGATTGAGAGAAACAATTTCTTTGTCTGGATGTTCATGCTTCAGCCGGTTCACCAAATTCATTTCCGTTCCAATCGCCCACTGGGTGCCGGGTGGAGCATTGCGGATCGTTTCAATAATGTATTTTGTCGAACCGGCGTAGTCGGCTTGCTGGACGACCTCCCAGCTGCATTCCGGATGGACGATGACATGGATTCCCGGCTTCATCCGTCGAATATGCTCGATTTGTCGCACGGTGAAGTTTTCATGCACGGAGCAATGTCCTTTCCAAAGAATGACTTTCACCTTGTCGAGATCGTCCGCCCCTTGGAGCGCCTCCTCATGCGGATCCCACACCGCCATCTCGTCAAGACGGATGCCGAGCGCATAGGCTGTATTTCTCCCTAAATGCTGGTCCGGCAAAAAGAAAATCCGTTCCTTCTGTGAAAACGCCCAAGCCATCATCTTTTTCGCATTCGACGAGGTGACGGTCGCTCCGCCATGGCGGCCGACAAACGCTTTAATCGCCGCGGTCGAATTGACGTACACAAGCGGCACGATCGTCTCGCCAAACCGCTCCATAAGCGCCGCCCATGCCCGCTCGACTTGAAAAATATCGGCCATATCGGCCATTGAACAGCCAGCGCGCAAGTCCGGCAACATGACCGTTTGGTCGTCGCTCGTTAAAATATCGGCGGTTTCCGCCATAAAATGGACGCCGCAAAACACAATATATTCGGCTTCGTTGTTTTTTGCCGCGAGCTGGGCAAGCTGAAGCGAATCGCCGGTCGCATCGGCGAACTGAATGACCTCATCCTTTTGGTAGTGATGGCCCGGGATGAAAAGGCGCCGTCCGAACCGTTCTTTCACCGCGCGGGCGCGTGCTTCGAGCTCGCTTCGTTCCATCGTTTTATACCATTCCGGCATCTCATCCAGCCGTTTCAACTGTTCAAGGACGTTCACGGTTCTCCCCTCCATTATCGCAAATTGAAACTGATATCGAGCGCCGGGGCGGAATGGGTTAAACATCCGAGCGAAATGTAATCGACTCCGGTCGCGCCGTACGCCGCCACATTGGCGAGCGTAATTCCCCCCGACGCTTCCGTGATGATCGGCTTTGGCACAAGCCGGACGAACGCCCGCACCTCATCCGGCGTCCGGTTGTCAAACATAATGACATCCGCCCCGGCCTCGACCGCCTCGAGCACTTCGTCTTCCGTCTCGGTCTCCACTTCGATTTTCACCATATGCCCAAGCCGCTCTCGCACCGTTTTGACAGCGCGGGCGATCGATCCGCAAAAGGCGATATGGTTGTCTTTAATCATGACGCCGTCGTACAGGCCGAAGCGATGATTGTAGCCGCCGCCGCATGTGACGGCATATTTTTCAAGCATGCGCAGCCCCGGCGTCGTTTTCCGCGTGTCGCAAATGCGTGTGGAGCTATGGCCAAGCAAGTCAACGGCCTTTCGCGTCACGGTGGCAATGCCGCTTAACCGCTGCAGCAAGTTTAAAATCACGCGCTCACCGGACAACAGCGGCCCGACCGGTCCGGATGCAACGGCGATCGTTTCGCCGGCTTGGACCCGTTCGCCGTCCTGTTTCATGATGGTGACCTCGATGCGCGGATCCAGCAGCTGATAGCCCGCCGCAATGATGCCGACGCCGGCCACCACCCCGTCCGCTTTGGCCATAAACATGCCTGATGCCCGTTCATGAGCCGAAAAAATCGTCTCGCTCGTCACATCGCCATCGCCAATATCTTCAAGAAAAAACTGTCGCAACAGTTGTTCGAGCTTCAACCGGTTCATCTTTCATCCCTCCGTTTTCTTTGCCGCTTTACCTCCCAGCCCCAAGGCGGGCCCACTCTTCTTTCGTCCGCACGAGGCGCCGCCCTCGCCACTTTGGGCGTTCACACGGAAAATCGATCCGGTAATGGCCGCCGCGGCTTTCCGTACGCCCAAGCGCTGATGAAGCGACAAGCCAGCCCACTAGCAGCATATACCCTGTTTCAATCTCCTCTGCCGACAATCGTTCAAGGTCGCCATCCAGCCAATCCGGCAACGAAAACTGTTCCAGCCAGTCGACCGCTTTGCGAAGCCGATCGCCGTCGCGGACGATGCCGACAAACGTTGACAGCTGTTCGCGAATGAGCGCCCGCTCTGGCAGCCGTGGTGCAATCAAACGACGCGGGCTGGATGACTCCGCCCGGTGCGCCGTTTCCGGCCACGCCGCTTGACGGCGGATGGCGCAGGCCGCACGAAACCCAAAGACGATCGCTTCAAGCAACGAGTTGCTCGCAAGCCGGTTGGCGCCGTGCACCCCGGTGCACGCTGCTTCCCCGACGGCATACAAGCCCGGCACCGTCGTCTGCCCCCACTCGTTGACAACAACGCCGCCCATTAAAAAATGGGCGCCCGGCGCGACAGGAAGGCGGCCGGCTTCAAGGTCAACGCCATAGGCCTCACATAGCGCGGCGATCGTCGGAAAGCGGCGGCGGAAGTGGGACACGCGGGAAATATTCAAATAGACGCGGCCGCCGCGATCGAGTTCCGCCGCGATCGCTCGGGCGACGATGTCGCGCGGGGCGAGATCGCGAAGCGGATGGACGCCGTCCATCAGCGCTCTTCCATCTTCCGCCTCAAGCACCGCCCCTTCGCCGCGCACTGCCTCCGAGACGAGTCCGACCGCTTTTCCGCCGGCAATGAGCATCGTCGGATGAAATTGGATAAACTCCATATCCGCCACCGCCGCACCGGCGCGGTACGCCATGGCAATGCCGTCGCCAGTCGCCGTCGGCGCATTGGAAGTGAACGTATACAATCCGGCGCATCCACCGGTCGCCAACACGACGGCCGACGCCGGCCAAATGGACACCGAACCGTCTTCCCGCTTCGTTTTCACCCCGACGCAACGCCCTTCTTCCACAAGCAACTCCATCACCTGCTCGCCTTCTTCCATCCATACGCGCCCCTCGAGCCGCTCAAGCAAAAATGAAACGAGTGCTTTGCCCGTTTGATCGCCGCCGGCGTGCAAAACTCGGCGATGGCTATGCCCGCCTTCAAGGCCGAAACAAAACCGGCCGCGTTCATCCCGATCAAACGCCAAGCCGGCGTTGATCCATTCTTGCAGCCGCCTCGGCCCTTCGCGTACGAGCCGTTCGACCATTCGTTCATCGTTATGAAAGCAGCCGGCGACCATCGTATCGTGGAAATGAGCGCGCCAATCATCGCTCTCTGCCAGCGCCGCGGCCACCCCTCCTTGCGCCCGCCATGAATTGCTGTCGGTGCAACGCTTTTTCGTGAATATCATCACATGGTCGAGCTCAGATAAATGATACGCGACCGTTAACGCCGCCAGCCCGCTTCCGACGATAATCACGCCACCTTCCTTCACTCGCGGACACCCCTTTCTTTCCACCTGTCTTGACATCTATATTTACACATATTTAAACTAATGGCAAGAGGTTTGGTGAAAAAATGATGCAAAGGCGGGGGAATATGATTTATTTGGATTACGCGGCAACGACGCCAATGTGCCAAGAGGCGATTGCCGCTTACGCTGAAGCGGCGTCCGTTTACTTTGGCAACGAAAGCAGCTTGCATGACATCGGAACGAAAGCGAAACAACTGCTTGCCTTATGCCGGCGCGAACTTGCCGCCATGATCAACGGAGAAGCGGAAGGGATCTATTTCACAAGCGGCGGAACGGAAGCGAACGTGCTTGCAATCCGTTCGCTCGCTGCCGCCTACCGGCATAAGGGAAACCACTTGATCACGACCGAAATTGAGCATGCCTCGCTCCATCACCTGTTCAAACAGCTGGAAACAGAAGGATATACGGTCACGTATTTACCCGTCGACCGTTTCGGGCGCATTCGGCTTGCCGATTTGGAGCGGGCGATCACGCCGAAGACGATCCTTGCTTCCATCCAGCACGCCAACTCGGAAATCGGCACGATTCAGCCGCTTGCCGATATCAGCCGCCTCCTGCGGGCGCACCGCGTCCTTTTTCATAGCGACTGCGTGCAAACTTTTGCTAAAATACAGCTAGATGTTCAAAAGATAGGACTGGACAGCCTATCCGTTTCCGCCCATAAAGTGTACGGTCCAAAAGGGGTCGGCGCTGTGTACATCAACCCGCGCCGGCATTGGAAGCCGGTATTCCCGGGAGCGACGCACGAATCTGGTTTTCGGCCGGGAACGGTCAACGTACCGGGTATTGCCGCCTTCATTACGGCCGCGCAGCAGCTCCATCGACGAATGGCGGACGAACAGTCGCGTTTGGAACGACTGCGGAATCGATTGCTTCACGCCATCGCCGCCAAACAGCTGCCGGTGGCGGTGGAAGGCCATCCCGATTTCCGTCTTGCTCATATTATCGGTTTGTCCGTCGCTGGATACGAAGGGCAGCTTATCATGCTTGAATGCAACCGCGCCGGCATCGCCATTTCCACCGGCAGCGCCTGCCAAGTCGGGCTGCAGGCGCCATCGCAGACGATGCTCGCCGTCGGGAAAACGCCTGAAGAAGCGAAGCAATTCATCCGCGTCTCATTGGGCGCGGCCACGACCGAAGCAGAGATTGACCAGTTCGTTTCCACATTGGCGCGACTAACATCAGCATGAAAGGAGGAATGGCAGGTGAAAGAGGAAAAGAAAATTTTCGGAGAAAGGCGGCGCCAGCTCATTTTGCAATGGTTGAAAGAAAGCGAAGCGCCGCTCACGGGGGCTGAGCTGGCAGCGAAAACGAACGTCAGCCGCCAAGTGATCGTCCAAGACATTTCACTGTTAAAGGCGCGCAACGAACCGATCATCGCCACAAGCCAAGGGTATTTGTATTTAAAGCCGGCTGAGCCGGCCAAAACGTACACGAGGACGGTCGCCTGCTTCCATACGCCAGAACAGACGAAAGAAGAGTTGTATTTGCTCGTGGATCGCGGCGTGACGGTCAAGGACGTCAAAATCGAGCATCCGGTCTACGGCGATTTAACCGCCTCGATCATGGTGAGCAACCGCCTAGAAGTCGACCAATTCATCGCCAAAATCGAGGCGACAAAATCGTCGTATTTGTTGCAACTGACGGACGGAACCCATTTGCATACGCTGGAAGCCGATTCACCAGTGAAGCTTGACGCCGCCTGCCGCGCCTTGAAACAGGCCGGATTTCTGATCGAATCGTGAACGGATCGCCTTGCGCTCGTCCGTCATTCCCTCTTCGCGAATCCCGTGCGCCAGGACGCTGGAAAAGAGAAAATGCGGACGGCTATGCCCCATCCGCATTTTTTGTCTTCGTCAAGCAAAATAATATGGATAGCTGCCCAACAGCAGCACGGTGCAGCCAAGCGCCTCAATTTCCGCGATTGCCCCTGGGATGAGGACGTCATCCATCGGCGCGTCAATGTCAATAATAAAGAAATAATTTCCAAGTCCCGTTTTCGCTGGGCGCGATTCGATTTTCGTTAAATTGAGCCGCCGCCAGGCAAACGCTGATAACACTTGATGGAGTGCGCCCGGACGATCTTGCGGCAACATGACGACCACAGTCGTCTTGTCACCGGCATAAAGAGGCGAAACAGGCGAAAGCGGCTCTTTGCGCCGGCTGACGACAATAAAGCGCGTATGGTTGTAATCGTAATCGTGGACGTTTTCCTGCACGATCACCAGTCCGTATTGTTTCGCCGCCAGCCGGTTGGCGATCGCCGCCGCCGGCAAGTGCGGATGCTCGCTCACAAATTTCGCGGCGGCGCTCGTGGACGTCATCGGCACTTGCTTCGCCCCTTTCAGCACCGTATGCAAAAACTTCCGGCATTGGGCAATGGCGTGCGAGTGGGAATACACTTCTTTCACTTCGCGCCAATGCGGGGTGAAATAGGGGTGCACCATCAAATGTTGCTCGATCGGCACAACAATTTCGCCGATGATCGGCAACGGCTGTTCGTGAATTAAATAGTCGAGTGTCAAATTGACCGATCCTTCCAAGGCGTTCTCGAGCGGCACCACGGCCGCTTCAATCTCTCCGGCCGCTGCGGCGTCGATGCAATCGGGAATCGTGTCATACGGCTCCCGCGGCTGCGACGGAAAAAGAAGAGCAGCTGCCGCTTCGGTGAACGTCGCCTTCGGTCCTAAATAACCGATTTTCATCTCGTTTGCCTCTCCCTTGCTTTAATACACTCCCGAACCGACAATTTCCACTTTTTCGACAAATTCGAGCTGTTTGAGCTTCGCGAGGAGCTCATCAATCTCCTCGTTCATATCGTTTGTGCTGACCGACAGCGTCACGTTCGCCCTCCCTTGAAGCGGAATCGTTTGATGGATGGTCAGCACGTTGCAGCCGGCCGCCGCTACAACGCCAAGCAGCTGTGACAACGTTCCGGAGCGGTCCTCTAAATGGAAAAAGAGCGTGACGATGTTTTCTTTCGTCACCGCTTGGAACGGAAAAATGGCATCGCGGTATTTGTAAAAAACGCCGCGGCTGATGTTGGCGAGCTGCGCCGCCTCAGCGACCGAGGCGGCTTTTTTCCGTTCAAGCAGCTGTTTCGCGAGCACGACTTTCTTCATCGCTTCCGGCAGGACGTCTTCGCGCACCAAATAAAATTTTTTCTCCACCGCACCTTCCCCCGCTCTATTCATCCCAGTCGTCGACAAACTCGAACTCGTAATCAAGCAACCGGATCGTGTCTCCGTCTTTCGCACCGCGCTCGCGCAGCGCATCATCCACCCCCATCGCCTTCAGCTGGCGGGCGAAGCGGCGCACCGATTCTTCGCGCGAGAAATCCGTCATCTTAAACAACTTTTCAATTTTGTCGCCCGCCAAAATGAATGCTCCGTCGCTGGCGCGGGTGATCGTAAACGGCGGCTCCTCTTTTTCATATTTGTACACGACGCGCTGCACGGCCGGATCTTCCCGTTCATGAAGCGGGAATTCCGGCGTCGTCTCCAACAGGTCGGCGATGGCAAACAACAGCTCGCGCACTCCTTGCCTTGTCGCGGCTGAAATTGGAAAGACCGGCACCGCCTCGCCGACTTTCTCTTTAAAGCGGCGCAAGTTTTCTTCGGCACCTGGCATGTCCATTTTATTGGCGGCGACAATTTGCGGCCGTTCCGTCAAACGCAAGTTGTATTGCTTCAGCTCCTCGTTGATGACGACGTAATCGTCATACGGGTCGCGTCCTTCCACCGCCGCCATGTCGATGACATGGACGATGACGCGTGTCCGTTCAATATGGCGCAAAAACTGATGCCCAAGCCCCACCCCTTGATGGGCGCCTTCAATCAGCCCCGGCAAGTCGGCCATGACAAAGCTGCGGCCGTCTTCTGTTTCGACAACGCCCAAGTTCGGAACGAGCGTCGTAAAATGGTACTCGGCGATTTTCGGACGGGCTGCGGAGACGACCGACAGCAGCGTCGATTTGCCGACGCTTGGAAACCCAACCAGCCCGACGTCAGCGAGAAGCTTCAGCTCTAAAATGATGTTGCGCTCTTCGCCCGGCTCGCCGTTTTCCGCGATTTCCGGCGCTGGGTTGGACGCCGTCGCAAATCGAGTGTTACCGCGCCCGCCGCGCCCGCCTCTGGCGACGACAAACCGCTGTCCGGCTTCCGTCAAATCGGCGAGCACCTCATTTGTATCGGCATCGATAACGACCGTCCCAGGCGGCACTTTGACAACCAAGTCTTCCGCATTTTTCCCGTGCTGGTTTTTCGACATGCCGTTTTCGCCGCGCGGCGCTTTAAAATGGCGCTGGTAGCGGAAATCCATCAACGTGCGCAGCCCTTCATCAACGACAAAGACGACATCACCGCCTTTGCCCCCGTCTCCGCCGGCCGGCCCGCCTTTTGGGACGTATTTTTCCCGGCGGAATGCGACCATGCCGTTGCCGCCGTCCCCGCCTTTCACATAAATTTTCACCTGATCAACAAACATGGCTGTTCCTCCGATTCGCTTCCATCATGGTAAAATGAGTATGACTAATACTTATTATTGTATACAGAGTCGATTCCATGATGTCAATATGTACGCAAGCACCGGCCGTCTGCAGGCTGGCGGGCGGTTCAAGCCCAGCCGCCGCTTTTCGGTCTGATTGGAGCGATCGGTCCACGCCCTATTCTCCGTCTCCCAATCAACCATCAAGATTCCCCGGCCAAAAGCTCAAGCTCCACCGTCAATTCGCCCTCGCCAACGGCAAACGACACGAGCCGAAGCGGCGGCGATGGTTCGCAGCGCTCAAGCCAAGTACGAATGGCTTCGCCGTCCCGAAACGCGCCGCGGTAATCCAAAAACAGCGCCGCCCGTCGATCGGACAGCTCAATGGATAAACATAAATGGTTTTCTGTCCGCTCATCGGATTGCGCTTCAAGCAGGCGAAAAAATTGGCGGCACCATTCAGTCAGCTGCTCATCGCACCGTGACCAATCGGCTTCGCCGTCCGTGATGTCATACTCAAGAACAAACGGGCGCGGCTCCCAGTTATAGGTCATGATAAGCTCAGCGAACTGCTCGGCTTTCAAGTTCGTCAACCGTGTTTCCTGATGCATCTCGGCGATCATGTCTTCAATGATTTCCTGCACCCGTTCGATTTTATTGAGCGCCAAGTGCCCTTTGATGAGCTGGATTTTGTTCAGCCAGTCATGACGGGCATGGCGCATCACCTCAACGACAGTCCATCGTTTCTCCATCCGACGCTCCCCTATCCACATAAGCGCAGGCTCCCTGCCTCGCTTGAACTTCCGCCTCCATGGGGGAGGCATGTACTTTTACTATAACATTTTTTGACATTGAACGGGAACGATTTTTCGACGCCAAAAAGAAAAAACTCTAACCGAACGGGTTAGAGTTTTTTCCACATCGATTACGCTTCTTGGCTGACCGGGTAGACGCTGACGCGTTTGCGGTCGCGGCCGAGCCGCTCGAAGCGGACGATGCCGTCGATTTTCGCATACAGCGTATCGTCGCCGCCGCGGCCGACGTTCAAGCCCGGATGGACTTTCGTTCCGCGTTGACGGTACAAAATCGAACCGCTGGTGACGAATTGGCCGTCAGCCCGTTTTGCGCCAAGACGTTTCGCGATCGAGTCGCGGCCGTTTTTCGTCGAACCGACCCCTTTTTTCGAAGCAAAAAATTGCAGGTCAAGTCTCAGCATGGCAGTCACCTCCCGCTAGATGGATGTCACGCGGATAAATGTTCCGTAATCGCGTTCGATCGTCTTTAGCGAAACGACCATCGCTTCCAACAACAACTGTACTTTCTCTGCCGCCGCTTCTTCCAGCTTCGGAAGCTCGCAGCGGAGGTAGCCGCCGTCTTTGCCGAGCGAAACATGCGGGCTTACGCCAATCAGTGTCTCGATGGCGTTGATCGTGCCGAACGAGACCGCCGAAGCGCCGGCGCATACAATGTCCTGCCCGCGTTTCGCAAAATGGGCGTGCCCTTCCATCGTAAACGCGCGGATGCGGCCGTCCGCTTCCCGTTCAATCGTGACGCGGATCATCGTTACGCGTTGATTTTTTCGATGACGACTTTCGTGTACGGCTGACGGTGGCCTTGTTTGCGGCGATAGTTCTTTTTCGCTTTATATTTGAAGACGATAATTTTCTTTTGTCGGCCGTGTTTTTGCACTCTCGCCGTCACGGTTGCGCCTTCGACCGTCGGGTTGCCGATTTTCACCGTTTCCCCGCCGACGAACAGCACTTTGTCAAACGTGACCGTATCGCCTTCATTCGCATCCAATTTTTCGATGTAAATTTCTTGGCCTTCTTCGACTTTCAATTGTTTGCCGCCAGTTTCGATAATTGCGTACATGCATCGCACCTCCTTCATGGACTCAGACTCGCCAGCGCCAAGGCGGCCCAAGACAGAGCGCTTCATCGCCCGCGCTGAGCGGTTGTAGTGCGGGTGCGTCTTTTTGCGACAGCCGCCCTCTTTTGCCCTTGTTGGCAGGACAAAAAGTCTACAACGTCATCTATCGTAACATAGAAACGGCCGGCCGTCAACCGTGATCTTCGTCCCCCCGGCGAGCGATGATGAAACGGTGCAAACGACTATATAGATGCCATTTGAAGCTTTCACATTTGTCGCTTTTACCGAGCATTGGATCGACTGTCGAGCGACCGAACAACGCCGCTTTCAGACCCATGTATGGGTCTGTGAAGTGAGCAGTTGTTCGGCCTCCCGTCACGCCTTGGCGTGACGGGGGCAAGCCACAGGCTTGCCTCCGACAGTCAAAAAATAGATAAGCAACTTTTCCGTGAAGGATATGTGAAACGTTTTCGTTGCATCTATATATAGCCACGATCAATAGATGAGAGCGCCAAGCGGCGCATCGGCTTGCTTTTCGGCAAAAAACGCATGCAGCAGCTCGTTTTCATCGAGCGTCGCCCGTTCGCGCCCGCCGCGAACGACGATGATCGCATGCTTTTGTCCGCGGTAAAATCGCTGCAGCACGGCCGAGATGCGTTCGTCCGCCGGCGCCGTAATCGTCCGCAGCTTTGTATAGCCGCCTTTGTTTCCATAATACCGCTCAAGCAAAAAGCGCATAACGACATACGGATGCTGCTTTTGCTCCTGCCAAAGAGCATGCGCCAAAAAGGCGGCGATCGCCCATAAATCAAGCTGGCGCGGCGCCAACACAAACAAAAGAACGACGCCGACAGCAAGCATGGCGGCCGATATGGCGACCGTGTTCCGGTGCGCTTCGCTGAACGGGCGGCGGTAGGACAGCAGCAAAAACAATAGCTTGCCTCCATCCAGCGGCCAGATCGGCAGCAAGTTCAAAGCGAAAATGGCCGCATTGTAGCGAAAAAAGAGCTCCCAGCTCCCGCCATCCATCATGCCGGCCTTCCACAAAAAAAACGCCGCCGCTGTGAGCCACAGATGCTGGGCCGGCCCGGCGAGCGTCACGATCCACTCCTCGCCAAACGGCCGGTTGCCGTGCTCTTCGACTTCCGCCACTCCGCCGAACGGCAACAGCAAAATCCGCTTCACCCGCCAAGAGAAAAACGCGGCTGCCGCCGCATGGCCGAGCTCATGAACGAGGACGATGAAAAACAGCAGGCAAAGCTGCTTGAAATGGGCGGTAAGCACCGCGATGCCGCCGATCAGCCATAACAGCGGGTGGACGTGCAGCTTCCCGAGCAGCGCCATATACTTATTCAAAGGAAATCACCTGAATCGGATCGATAAATTCATCTCCTTGTTTAATCGCAAAATAAAACAGCCCTTTCTGTTTATTTTCCTCGCTCGCCTCGGCCGTGCCAACTTCCTGCCCCATTTCGACAAAATCATACAATTTCACCGAAATGGCCCCCAAACGTCCATACCACGTCTCCGTGCCGTCCGCATGTTGGATGATGACCGTTTTGCCGAGACGGTCTTTCGTACCGGCAAAGGTGACAATCCCTTCTTTCATCGCTTCCACTTTGGCTCCATTCTCGGTTTCGATCGTCACGCCCTCCCCGTTTTTTTCAAAACTTTCGAGAATCCGTCCAGAAGCCGGCACTGCGTAGGATGAAGCCGTTTTCACCTTTTCTTCCTTTTTCGGGGCAAAAAAAGCGAGCGGCTCACCGAACGTTTTTTCATACCAGGCTGAGACGGCCGCAAACTGAAACTCGGTTTCCATCGTCCGGGCAATAAACTGCCGCGCCGGCTCGAGGGAAGCGGACGGATGCTGGAACAAAATAGCCGTCACGAGCACGAGACAGGCAGCGATGAGTGTTTTGAATAAAAACCATTCTTTGCGGAACAACGGATGGGGAGCGGATTCAAACGAATAGCGGTCATACGTGACGACCGGCAGCCCGTACCGCTCCTCATCAGCAGCGCTCCATCTAGATTCTTTTGGATCCTGCCCCTTATATTGACGTTCCCTTCTTCGTTTTTCAATGCGTTTTTTCATCTCACGGACGCGTCGATCCATACGTCCCCCCTCCACCTTTCCAACAACGTTTGTACTAATTTATGAGACAACCTCATGGAATATGAACGAGCGTTTTTCAGTGCCATTCGCCGAACGTGTCTGCGCCCCCCCTCAAACAGTTTCACACCAAACGTGTCCGCAACCGATCGATACCATCCTGCTTCCATTGTTGCAGGTCAGGGGTTGCAAACAGCACAACAATAGGAATAAAAAAAGAAGGCCCATTCTGCGGCCTTCTTGCGCCCATTCCATTATTTCAAACTAAAGATTTTCCGAATCTTTGAAAACAGCCCCTTCTCCTCTTCCTCAAGCGGCGGGAGCGGCACCGACTCGCCGAGGATGCGGCGGGCAATGTTGCGGAAGGCGATCGACGCTTTGCTGTTTGGGTCCAGCACAATCGGCTCGCCGCGATTCGACGCTTTGATCACGTTTTCATCGTCGGCGATAATGCCGAGCAACTCGATCGATAAATGCGAGATGATTTCGTCGACATCCAACATATCGCCGTTTTTCACCATATGGCTGCGAATGCGGTTGATGATGAGGCGCGGCGGCTTGACGTGCTCCTCCGCTTCAAGCAAGCCGATGATGCGGTCGGCGTCGCGGACCGCCGACACTTCCGGCGTCGTGACGACGATCGCTTCGTCCGCGCCGGCGACAGCGTTGCGATAGCCTTGTTCGATTCCGGCCGGACAGTCGATGAGCACATAATCGTATTCCTGTTTCAGCTCCTCAATGAGCTGTTTCATTTGCGCGGGGTTGACCGCCGACTTATCGCTCGTTTGCGCGGCCGGCAACAAATACAAATAGTGATCGAACCGCTTGTCTTTCACAAGCGCTTTTTGCACTGTGCAACGCCCTTCCACGACATCGACCAAATCATAAATAATTCGGTTCTCAAGCCCAAGCACGACATCGAGGTTGCGCAGCCCGATGTCGGTGTCGACAAGGCACACCCGCTTCCCTAGAATGGCGAGGGCCGTCCCAAGGTTCGCGGTCGTCGTCGTTTTGCCGACGCCGCCTTTTCCGGAAGTGATGACGATCGCTTCTCCCACGGTCACATTCTCCTTTCTAAGCGCGTCAAATTCGGCCGCAAATGCATCAGCAGCTGAAGGCGGTCGACAACAATTTGGTTATGCTCATCAATATAGGCGCATTCCATTTCATTTCCTTCATCCGTTTTCGAATCGGGCGCTCGGCTCATAATGTCGCCGATGCGCAGCTGCATCGGTTTCATGACCGATGCAGCGATGATCGCCTGTTTATTGCCGGCATACCCGGCATGGGCGATGCCGCGCAAGGCGCCGAGAATGAAAATGTTGCCTCCGGCAATGACCGTTCCGCCAGGGTTCACGTCGCCGATCAGCAGCAAATCCCCTTCGACATGAAGCACTTGTCCCGAACGGACAATGCGCGAAACGGGCACAATTTCCGTTTTTCTCATCCATTCTATCGCTTCTGCTTTCGACATGACATTGCTTTCGATCGAATCGACGACCAAATTTTTTGAACGGCGGATGAGCGCACGCACCTCTTCCTCTTGGGCAGGCGTCAAATAGCGGTTTCCCATTTTCAGATGAACAGAGACAAGGGGGCTGTCTGGCGCGACGCCAGCTTGTTTGACAAGCCGCTCCTCGATTTCTTTCAATAAATCGTCATACGAGCAGCGGTCGTCGAGATGCAGCGTCAGCCCATCTTTCGTCCCTTTAATCGTCACGTACTGCTGCTTTTGTTTCGCCACAACGTTCACCCCAACGAATAATTCTACAAAACGGGCCGTTTTTCCTCTTTTATTCTTCCTGCTCAAACCGGTGAATTTTGGCCAATCGCCGTTCGAGCGGGTACGAAAAGACGAGCAAAAACGCGACGTTCAGAAGCAGCGTCGGCCATAGACGGCGGTCCCAAAAAACAGAAAACGGCCAATCAGTCCGCCCGATCAACAGCTGGATGCCGTAGATATAACTGTCAAGCAGCACAATGGAAAGCAGCGACAAGAGCGATGCAACGAACCAGTTTTGGTGGAACCATTTCATCGCTTTGCCCGCTAAGTAGGCGATAAGCGTATAGGCAAACGCATAAACACCGAGCAGCTCTGTGTAGACGCAGTCATACAGAAACCCGAAGATGAACCCGTACCCCATCGCCCGCGTCCCGCCGAAATGCATCGCTGTGAACACGAGAAAAACAAGAAAAAACCGGGGAACAAAAAAATAGTGGACATACAAGTCGCCTTTTGGCCATACATCAACAAAAAGGCTCTCACTCACAAAACATAACACCGCAAGGAAAGGGAGACGCCACTTGTTCACTTTGCCTCCTCCTTTTCCTGCAGTGCTGCATCGATGGTTCGTTTCACAATCATGACGTCGTCAATATCATACAAGTTGGCAAACGGCTTGACATAGACGACTTTCGTCAATCCGTATTGGTCCGGCTTGATCTCGGTCACCTCACCGATCGGCAGCCCTTTCGGAAACACGCCGCCAAGGCCGGAAGTCAACACTTTTTGCCTTTTTTCCACTTTGGCGTCAATCGGAATTTCTCCGAGCAGCAACTCGCGCCGCTTCTCATCGTAGCCTTCGATCAACCCAAACACGTTTTCCTTTCCTTGGATATAAGCGGAAATGCGGTTGTTTTGGTCAAGCGCGCTTAACAGCTGCACAGTGGACGTAAATTGGGAAGCGTGCTGCACCTTGCCGACAAGCCCCGCTGGGGTGATGACGGCCATATCTTTTTTCACGCCGTGTTGCTCGCCTTTGTTGATGATGATCGTTTCCCGCCAACGATCCGGGTTCCGCCCGATCACCGTCGCCTGAATCGAAACAAAATCACGCAAGCTCTCTTTTTTATCGAGCAACGCGCGCAGCCGTTCGTTTTCTTGCCGCAGCGCCTCGACCTCGGTCTCAAGCGCCGCATATTCCTCAAGTCTTGCCTTCAGCAGTTCGTTTTCCTTATAGGTGCGGCGAAGATCGCTCACATTTTCAAAGAAGCCCGCGACTTGCTGGGCGGGCTTCCCAAACAAAAGCTGAACAAAGCCGACCGTATCTTTGACAAACTGCTCCGGCCACGTCAACTCTTCGCGGCTGCGCAGGGAAAAGCCGATCAACATGACAAGGATGACGATGCTGACGAGCAAAAAAATGAGACGCTTATTCCCAAAAAGCTGTGGCATGCCTCACACCTTCTTACCGTCAGCGATGGTCTCTCGCCTTGTTTTTAAACAAGTCGATGTGGTCGAGCGCTTTCCCGGTGCCAATGGCCACGCAATCAAGCGGATTTTCCGCGACGATGACCGGCATGTCCGTCTCTTTGCTGATGACCTTGTCCAAATTGCGCAACAAAGCGCCGCCGCCTGTCAGCACGATGCCGCGGTCCATAATGTCAGCCGCCAGCTCCGGCGGTGTTTTTTCGAGCGTGTTTTTCACCGACTCGACGATCGCATAGACCGTATCGTGCAGCGCCTCAGCCACTTCTTCGGCGCTGATTTCGATCGTTTTTGGCAGCCCAGTGAGCAAGTCGCGGCCGCGAATTTCCATGTTTCCGATTCCTTCCGGATTTCCGGCTAAGCCGATCTCGACTTTAATCGCCTCCGCCGTCCGTTCTCCGATCATCAAATTGTACGTTTTTCGGATGTATTGAATGATCGCCTCATCCATTTCATCGCCGGCGATGCGAATCGACTGGCTCGTCACGATGCCGCCGAGCGAAATCACGGCCACTTCAGTCGTACCGCCGCCGATGTCGACGACCATGCTCCCGGTCGGCTCCCACACCGGCAAATTGGCGCCGATCGCGGCCGCAAATGGTTCTTCAATCGTATAGGCATCGCGTGCTCCAGCCTGGCGCGTCGCATCGATGACCGCGCGCTCCTCCACGGCCGTGATGCCGTACGGCACGCATACCATCACATACGGCTTGCTGGCAAACAACCCTTTCGTTTTGACAGCCTTGCGAATGAAATATTTCATCATCGTCGCCGTCGTTTCATAATCGGCGATGACGCCGTCTTTCATCGGACGAAGCGCCACGATGTTGCCCGGCGTGCGCCCGATCATGTTTTTCGCTTCATTGCCGACGGCGACGATTTGCTTCGTGTCGCGCTGAATGGCGACAACCGACGGCTCGCGCAAAACGATCCCTTTTCCCTTCACATAAACGAGCGTATTCGCTGTTCCTAAATCAATCCCGAGATCTTTCGTCCCAATTCCAAACATATGATTGATCTTCCTTTCCGAAACGAAATGCATATGATTTTCTATTGACAACATGGATCGGATGTCAAGTCATTTATAAATTGTACAACACCGCCCGAACGGATTCGGAAAAACCCATAGTTGATATTATAACTGATTCGACAAAAAATGAGAACCGTCAGACATAGCCTTTTTCTTTCAAACTGACGAATTTTTGATCGCCGATGATGAGGTGATCCAAGAGCTCGATGCCAATGATGCGGCCGCATTCCGCGAGCCGTTTCGTCACATCGATGTCTTCGCGGCTTGGCGTCGGATCGCCAGAAGGGTGGTTATGCACACAAATGACTGAGGCGGCGGAACGTTTGATCGCCTCTTTAAACACTTCGCGCGGATGGACAATCGAGGCGTTTAAACTGCCGATGAACACCGTTTTGCGGTAGATGACTTGATTTTTCGTATTTAAATAAATGGCGACAAAATGTTCTTGCGATAAAAAGCGCATATCTTCCATGACGTATTTCGCTCCGTCTTCCGGGCAACGAATCACATAGCGGTCGGCGCAGCCGGACTGGTGGATGCGTCGGCCGAGCTCGAGCGCCGCCAAAATTTGCACGGCTTTCGTCGGCCCGATCCCTTTGATGTTCGTCATTTCTTCGACCGTTGCGTCTTTGAGCGACCTCAGCCCCTCAAAATGACGAAGGAGACGCTGGGCGAGCTGCACGACCGACTCCTCCTTCGTGCCCGTGCGCAACAAAATGGCGATCAGTTCATGGTCGGATAAACTTTCCGGCCCTGATGACAGCAGCCGTTCACGCGGCCGGCTGTCTTTCGGAACATCGCGGATCATCCACGCCATCATACTCCCCCTTTTTTGTTTTGCTTCATCGAAAGATGGAGAGGCTTGAACCGCCCCTCGGTACGACAGCAGAATCCGTTTGCGGGGGCGTTCTTTTGCCAAAAAGCGCCAGACGGCGGCCGCCTGTGCTTTCATCTATGCCGGCGGCCACCCGAGCCGGCGCAATTCCCTTACCGTCCGCGACAGCGGCAGGCCGACGACCGTCAAATAGTCGCCTTCGATCCGTTTGACAAACAGGGCGGCGCGGCCTTGGATGCCATACGCCCCCGCCTTGTCCATCGGCTCCCCGGTCGCAATATAGGCGGCGATTTCCTCGTCATCGAGCTCCCAAAACGTAACGGCTGTTTTTTCCGCAAACGATGTGATGACACCATGAGGGAGTGCGATGGCGACGCCGGTCCATACGTCATGCGTTCGCCCGGACAAGAGCCGCAACATGGCGAAAGCTTCTTCTTCCGTGCGCGGCTTCCCTAACAAGCGGCCGTCGCACACCACGATCGTATCAGCGCCAAGAACGTACGCATCAGGGAAAGAGGGAAGCACTGCCTCAACTTTCCGGCGGGCAAGCAGTTGGACCGCTTCATCAGGGGGCGTTCCGGGGGCGATCGTCTCATCGGCTTGACTTTCTTGAACGTCAAACGGCCAACCGGCCAGCTCGAGGATCTGCCTGCGGCGCGGGGAGCGGGAAGCAAGCACGAACCGTGGAGGCATCATTCCTTCTCCTTTCACTCGTTTCGGCTCGGAAGATTCATTTGTATCGTAGCAAATTTTGCGGTGAAAGGCAATTTTCTGTATAGATGCCATTTGAAGCATGAACCGTTGCAGCTTTTCCAAGTCATTTGAGCGACTGTGGGGCGGCCGAACAACGCCGCTTTCAGGTTCATGTATGGGTCTGTGAAGCGGGAGGTTGTTCGGTCGTCCAAGCCACAGGCTTGCCTTTGACAGCCGAAAAATGGCAAACGCTTTTCCGTCAAGGATATGTGAAACGTTTTCGTTGCCATCTATAATAATTTGTTTTACATCCAGCCGGTCACTCGCCACGTTATATCATAGTCGACTTGTATGGAGATAAATGTAGAAACGAAAAAATCGGAAATTCTTTATTGCAACTTATATGCAATAGAAAAAAAAACGGGGCTTCTAGCTCCCTAACGGCACCAATTTGATATAAGCGGCGAGCGCCTCGAGCAGCTGTTGCTGGGCTTTGGCCAACAGCGCTTCATCCCGTTGCTCTTTGTATGCGGCAAGGGCGACATACGCCTGCTTCAGCGCCTCGATATAGCCTCCCGCTGTTTTGCCGTCGTCCATTTTGCTTTTTTCCAATGCATGATACGCGGTTTGCAGCGTCCGCCAGTCATCTTCGCCAACATTCCGGCCGCTAAGCAAGGCAGCGGAGACTGACGCCATCTGTTTGTACAGAGCTTCTCCCTTTCGGACAACCTCTAAACGGCGCGCGTTTGCATCCGCAGAAAACAGCAGTTCTTTGACGTACGTGCTCGACACTGCTTCGCGATATTTGTCGTTGACCGCACGCAGCGTTTCCTTATCCGCGCCGACGGCGATATAGAGCGCTGCCGGTTTTTGCCCCGCGACGACGACCGGCACGCCTGCTGTTTTGATCGACTCGAACGCCTGCTTGGCCGCCGCCGCATTCGAATAGACGCCAGCTTGAATGACCGCAATGGAAAACGGCGCTCGTATGACGCTTTCTCTTCCTTCTTCGCCCGCCGCTGTTTCAGGCTTTGTCCATTCCGTCATCGCTTCAGATGCCGGCGACGAAGCTAATTTTTCCTTCGGAATGATGCGCAGCACCGTCATGCCAAACGCCATGCCGACCAACGCAGCAACCAACGCGGCGGCGAAAAGCGGCTTGGCTTGAGCCGGCAGCCGCCATGTCCGACGTCTGGCGCTTTTCTTTTGTTGCATCGCCTCGGAAACGGAAATGACCCTTTCATCCGCCTCAAGGGCGGCCGCCTCTTCCCAACCCGTCGTTTCAATATCTTCTCGAACTTGCTCATCCTCCGCAACCCACAGACCTGTTGAGATCCCGCCTTCTTGAAACGCGCTCACTTGGCGGCTGTCATCCGCCTCGTTTTTGGCTCGCTGTCCTTTCCCTAGATGGCTGTCCACCGGATATCCACCCGACTCCTCGGACGGCCGTCCTTCCGACGAACGCTCCACGGTGAATGGGCGGGGCTTGCCATTGATATTCACCATAATGCGCATGCGCTGCTTGTCCATTTGGCCACCGTCCTTCTTCATGCTTCGATTTCTTTCGCCTATCTTACCACAAACGAAAAAAAAAAGAACAAGACATTTGTCGTCTTGTCCCTGCTTCTGTTCTTCATTTTCCGACATCAACGGTTGCGAATCGCCTCGGTCCCCAGCGCTTCGACAGGAATCGGCTGCTCGCGCCCCTCATAGGTGCAAAGCTGCTTTGTCTCCCCTTTCAAGCAAACGGCGTAATCGATCCCGCCATCTTCCCGCTTCGTGGCAAGCACGTACGATGGATTCGTTTCCGGCGGCAATACATTTCCGGTAAACGGATCTTCGATTGGATCCAGCAAACCGTTGCCCACCAATTCTCCATACGACAATATGGCAGAAGAACGGGCTGGCAAAAATTCCACTTTCTCGGCGCCGACATACAGCCGCGCCGCTTCATATAGTCCATACGCATCGGAAACAAACGCCCGCTCGCGCGCCCGGTCGATCACCGTCCACATGGCAAGACCGACGATCATCGCCACAATGCCGATGATCACCAACACAGCCAAAAGCTCAATGAGGGTCATCCCCCGCTTCATGCGAATGATCATCTCATCGCCCCCCTCTGCCAACTAGGACGCCGGTGCTGTCGCAGCAAAGGGGTTGTCCTTGCCGCTTGGCGGAGGAACATCGAGCGTTGGTGCGAGTTGTTTCCATTTTTCAAGCTTTGGCGCGTAAAACGCCCGCACCGTCACCGAATATGTCAATGGCTGAACATCATCGTTCGTTGATGTCAGCTCGGGAGGGCCCGTCACCGTCAGCCCCTCAATGGCTACAACGCGTTCCGACTGCTCCAGCACCTCTAAAAACCGTTCAAGCTGATAGTAGGAGGGCGACTGCACAGTCAATTGGGCGGTGACGGACTGAATGCTGCTCGGAGGCGATGCGGCTTGCGCTCCTTCTCCTCCGCTGCTCGCGCCATTGCCGTTCTGTGGCGAAGACTCAACCCCTTCATTGGAAAATTGGACGCTCACCAATTGGCTGTCGGCAACGTATTCCGCCTTCTGAAACAAAAGCAGCAACTGATCCGTAAGCGGGTAGACAGGAACTTTCTTCTGCAAAGCCGCAACTGTTTCCGCCGTCTTTTCTGTGGAAAGAGCCTGTTTTTGCTTCAAAGCAGCCAACACCTTTTTCTCACTCTGCACGGTTTGTTCCATCTGTTTAAGCGCACTGTAGCGAGGCATGACGAGCCATGCATAGGCGGCCGCAAACAAAAGGATGATGATCAGGGCCAGCACCGCCGCAAGAAGCGGCCATTTGCCAAAGCGGCTCATGATGGTTTCTCCTCCCCGCCAGTTTGACGCATTTCTAACTCATACTGAGCGATGTACCTAGGCACGACTTGATCGCCCGTCTGCCCGTCTTCTGCTTTCACATTGGCTGTCACATTGACGAGCTTTGCGCTTTTGACTGCTTTCACTCTGCCTAATCGGTCCAAATAATAAGCCGCCTCTTCCGGCGCATCAAATTGCACCATAAGTGTCATTTTCGTTTGGCTCGAGTACTCGACATTCATCACGAATCCGCGTTCAGGCAGCTGCTTCGTCAGCGCACGCAGCAACGGAACCGATTTCAGCGGGTAGCGTTGCGCCCATTCCACTGCTTTCGCCAACTCTTCCCATTCTTTCCCCTCGTCCGCCTGCTTCGCTTTCGCCGCGAGCATGCTTTGTTCCGCACGCACCTTCTTTAACTCCGCCTCCAACACAGCTTGGCGGTGGTCCGCTCGTTCTATCATCCAATACAGCCCGAAGGCAACGAGAAGAAGAAGCGCCGCACCGAGCAACAGGATGAGACGGATTGGCTGCCTCGTTTCTTTTTTCGGCAACAAGTTGATTTCAGCGATCATCGTCAGCCCTTCCTTCTTTCAGCGCCAATCCCCAAGCAAGATGAAAGCGGTCCGGCAACGGATCAAAGGGTGCGCTGAGCCGTTCGACAGACACATCGAGCCGCTCGTTCAAAGCGGTGAATACATGTTCCAGCTCCGGATGGTCGCCCGAAACAAACAGGCGTGTAATCGATTGTTTGCCTTGCTGGAGAGAAAATGAATAAAAACTCATCATCCGTTCGATTTCTTTGTACACATCGATGAACGGATCGACGAGCGCTGTCGCCCGTTCCCGCTCCTCAAGCGGCAAATGGCGCATAAACAAAGGCAAATGGCGGTGAAATGCGCTCAAATTTACAGCTGATTCATCAAACTGCACAAGCAAAACATGGTCATCCGGGCCTGCTTGTCCAGCGACATAAAACGGCCGATAGGCGCAAATCGGCGATACATCCGCGGCGACCGGGCGCAAGTCCGCTTCCTCCAACAACACTGCGTATTCCGACACCGCTTCTTCCGGCGCCGCAAACAGCAAAATAGAAAGCGACTCGTTCGTCCTCTCCATTACAACATAGTCAAACACCGGATCGGCAAAGGGAAGTGGAATCGATTCGCCAAGCTCCATAAACAAGTAACCGCGAATCTCTTCATCCGATAAATGGGAAGGAAGGGGCAAACTGCGGATCATGACGAATGGATCAGGGACGACAAAGCGCACGCACTGCCCACCGATTTTCCATTCCTCCACACATTCCTCTAAAACGAACGCCAACGTCTCCCGATCGATGATCCGACCATCTCGCACAATCCCGGCCGGCAACGGACGCTCACCCCATCGCTTCACTTCAGGCGAATTCCCAATTTTTGCTTCCACATAACGAATGGCATGGTCTTTGAGCACAATATTGACATATTTGGGATTCCTCCGCCATAACGCCATCGCTGTTCGCTCCCTTCCTTCCCATCATCGCAGACACAACGCGATGTACCATTCCATCATCCGATCGCCGAAAAACAGCGCCGTCAGCGCTCCAAGCGCGATCGCCGGCGCAAACGGCATCGGCTTGCCGCGCCGCACGTAGCCCAACGCCATGCCGACAAGCCCGATCACCGTTCCGTACAACGTCGCCAAGAAAAACGCGAGCAACACCAATTTCCATCCGAGCACCATCCCAAGCACGGCAAACAGCTTCACATCGCCGCCGCCCATCCCGCCTTTGGACAGCACAGCGATCAAAAGAAGCAAACCGAATCCGACCGCCGAACCGATCACCATATCGGTCCACGGCAAAAACGGGATCCACAGCCGCTCAACCAAAAACAAAGCGGCAAACACGAAAAGCACCTGGTCCGGGATGAGCATATAGCGAAGATCGGAGACGACGATGATCGCCAACAAGCTGATCAACGTCCACGCCACAACGAGCCGCCCGCTCCAGCCGACCCATATCGGCGCGGCCGTAAGGAAGGCAGCGGTGGCCAATTCCATCGCCGGGTAAAGGGGGGGGATGCGCTCCCCGCACCCTTTGCACCTCCCACGCTGCACGACATACGACACGACTGGGATCAACTCCCTCGCCGACAGCGTGCGTCCGCACGCCGGACAATGCGACCGTGGCCTGATGATCGACTCCCCGGCAGGGACCCGCAACCCAACGACGTTGAAAAATGATGCCAAAATGAAAGAGCAAAGCAATACTAGCCAATAGGCCATCAATACCATTTATATCTGCATCCTATTCTAGTTTCACGTCATCTCTCTTGAGTTCACTGACATCTTTATCATCGATATATTTGAAGGTACCGTTCCCATCCACAAGCGTCACTTTATACGTGATCCCGTTATTGTCCTTGATAATTTTCACAATGCTTTTTTCAGCATCGTATTTATCGGTGGACACTTTCCCAGGCGATTTTGGAATATTTTCCAAATAACCGCCTTCATACAGTTCTTTCAGTGTGTATTGCGTCTTTGTGTTCTTATCCGCCGCAATGGCTAGCCGCGCCGCGCTCGCAGCCTGCTTCGCATTGGCGATGTGGGCGTCTTTTTTCGAATTGTCCATGATGGCACCGATCGCCGGGATGGCAATGGCTGCGATAATCCCTAAAATGACGATGACGGCAAGCAGTTCGATGAGCGTCAAACCGCGCTCGTTTTTCAAGATGCGCTTGAACATGACTTTCCTCTCCTTTTCTTGGGATTTTTTTAGCATCATTTCCCTATTATTCTACAACATAGTCGAAAAAATAGGAAGATCTTCTTATGCAAATTATTGTTGAATGTGATTAAAGATATCATACATCGGCACGATGATCGAAGTGACGATCGTCCCGACGACGCCGGCGAGCAGCACGATCATGAGCGGTTCGATGAGCGACTTCAGCCGGTCGGTGCCGGCGTCGACTTCCGCCTCATAAAAATCGGCGACTTTGCCGAGCATGGCATCAAGCGAACCGGTTTGCTCGCCGATCGCGATCATTTGTGCAACAAGCGGCGGAAACGCCCAATGGCGGCGGAGCGGTTCAGCGAGCGGCTGGCCGCGCTCAAGGGCGGTCCGCGCTTCATCCAAGACAGTCGCGATCACTTCGTTTTCCACGACGCGCCGTGAAATTGCGAGCGCCTCTAAAATCGGGACTGAGCTCGACACAAGCGAACTCAATGTTCTTGTGGCGCGCGCGAGCGCCGCTTTTTGCACGAGCGTTCCGAAAATGGGGAGCCGCATCGCCGCATAATCCAAGTAATACTTCGTGCGCTTCTGCCTCCGGAGCGCGCTAAACAGCACGAACGCCCCCATCATTAAAAGAACGACCAGCCACCAGTAATGTTGCATAAACGCGCTCGCCTTTAGGACAAACTTCGTGATTCCCGGCAGTTCGGCGTGAAAATCCGCGAACATGTCTACAAACGTTGGAACAACGGAGACGAGAAGAAAAATGACAACCGCCACGGCGATGACGGCGACCGCCACGGGATAGGCGAGAGCAGAGACGATTTTTTGCCTCGTGCGGTGCACCTTTTCAAAATGGTCAGCGAGGCGATCAAGCGTTTCATCCAGCGTGCCGCTCGCTTCCCCCGCCCGCACCATATTGACAAACAGCGGCGGAAACACGCGCGGATGCTTGGCTGCTGCAACAGAGAGCGCATTTCCTTCGCGGAGAAGCAGCTCCATATCCGCGAGCGAGCGGGCCAACGCTTTGCTTTCCGTCTGCTCGGCCAAAATGCGAATCGAATCGACGATCGTCACTCCGGCGCGCACAAGAGTCGCGAACTGGCGCAAAAAGACGACGAAGTGTTGCAGCTTGACGGCCCGCCCGATGGTAATCTCTTTGTTCCAAACAGACGGAGGCACCTCTGTGATGACAACAGGACGAATGCCTTTATCCCGCAATTTCATGACCGCTTCGCGCCGGGAATTGGCCGCGATGACGCCGGTTTGCTTCCGTCCGCTTTGATTGCGCCCCTCATACTTAAATTGCGTCATCCGTCCCACGCTCCCTTGCCATATACGCTTCCGCCGCCGCTGGATCAATGCGCCCGGCGGCGACAAGCTCTTTGACGCTCATCTCCATCGTCTGCATGCCCATGCTTTTGCTCGTCTGCATGATGTTGACGATTTGATGCTCTTTTTCATTGCGGATCAAATTCGCCACCGCGGCGTTGTTAAGCAAAATTTCGATCGCCGCCGTCCTCCCTTTCTTTTGAGCATTCGGAAACAAGCGCTGGGCCATGACCGCGACAAGAACGGAAGCGAGCTGAAGCCGAATTTGCGCCTGCTGGGCAGACGGAAAAACATCAATCATCCGCTCAATCGCCGCCGGCGCGCTCGCGGTATGAAGCGTGCCGAGCACTAAATGGCCCGTCTCGGCTGCCGTGATAGCCGTTTGGATCGTTTCCAAATCGCGCATTTCCCCGACTAAAATGACGTCTGGATCTTGGCGGAGCGCCGCCCGCAACCCAGCGGCGAAGCTGTTCGTATCAAATCCGACTTCACGCTGGTCAATGATCGATTTCCCATGTTGATGCAAATATTCAATTGGGTCTTCGAGCGTGATGATATGCCTCGACATCGTTTTGTTTATGTAGTCGATCATCGCCGCCAGCGTCGTCGATTTGCCGCTGCCCGTCGGTCCCGTGACAAGCACAAGACCGTGAGGTTTTTCCGCGATGCGTTTCAACACATTCGGAAGGCCAAGCTCTTCCAATGTCGGAACGCGCGGCGGGATGAGGCGGACGGCAAGAGACACGCAAGACCGCTGCTTAAATACGTTGATCCGGAAGCGCGAGACGCCGGCCAATCCGTATGAGAAGTCGAGCTCCCCCGTTTCTTGAAACTGCTCCCAAAGCGGAGCGGGAATGACAGCGTTCGCCATTTGCTCCGTATCCGCCGGCCTGAGCCGTTCTTGCCCATACGCCTTCAGTTCTCCATGAATCCGAAAGATGGGCGGCGCTCCGACCGTCAAATGGACGTCAGACGCCCGATATTCAAATGCCGCTCGCAGCAACCCATCCAGCTTTTCCTTCATCCATCTCACCCATCAATGCAAAATCGCCACTTTCAGCACTTCTTCAAGCGTCGTCAACCCTTGCTTCACTTTCAACAGCCCATCATCGAGCAAAAAAATCATTTTGTTTTGAACAGCCAGCTCCCGTAATCTTGAGAAAGATTCATTGTTTAAAATGACGCGGCGCATTTCGTCCGTCATGACGAGCAGCTCATGAATCGCGAGGCGCCCCCGGTAGCCAGTCATGTTGCATGTCGGGCATCCGCGGCCGCGGACGAGTTGGGAAACCTCAAGGCCGCGGCGCGCAAAAATGTCCCGCTCCCGCTTCGTCGGCTCGTACCGCTCTTGGCAGTCGCGGCAGACGCGGCGCACAAGCCGCTGGGCGACAACACCCGCGAGCGACGTCGCCACTAAAAACGGCTCAATGCCCATATCAATCAGTCGGGTGATCGTGCTTAACGCATCGTTCGTATGCAGCGTGCTCAACACTAAATGCCCCGTGAGCGAAGCGCGAATCGCCACTTCCGCCGTTTCGCGGTCGCGAATCTCCCCGACCATGATAATGTTCGGGTCTTGTCGCAAAATTGAACGCAACCCTTGCGCGAACGTAAGTCCGACGTTCGGGTTGACTTGGATTTGGTTGACCCCTTCAATTTGGTATTCAACCGGGTCCTCAATCGTAATGATGTTGACTTGCTCGCTGTTTAAATGATTGAGCGCGGCGTATAGTGTCGACGATTTCCCCGATCCGGTCGGTCCGGTGATCAAAATAATGCCGTTTGGGCGCTCAATCAAGCGAATGAACCGATCCAAATTGACCGGATTGAAACCGAGCTTGTGGATGTCATTCAACGCCGCCCCCAAATCAAGCACGCGCATGACGATTTTCTCCCCGTACACCGTCGGAAGCGTTGATACACGCAAATCAACTGGGTGGAAGTCGATATTCATCTTGATCCGCCCGTCCTGCGGCACACGGTGCTCGGTGATGTCCATGTTGGCCAAAATTTTGATTCTGGCCGTCAACATGCTTTGCATATGTTTCGGCAGCGCCCGCTCGGTCCGCAATAACCCGTCAATTCGGTAGCGGATGAGCACTTTCGTCTCTTGCGGATCGATATGAATGTCGCTTGCCCGTTGCTCCACAGCAAACTGCAAAATTTGGTTTACTAAGCGAACAATGGGGGAATCGTCTTCACTCGTCCGTCCGTCATCGCGCATTTCCGCAGGCGGCGTGGGAAGCAAATCATCAAACGATTCATCTATGTCGTAATACTTGTTGATCGCCCGCAAAATATCGTCTTTCGATGCAATGGCCGTTTCGATCTGAAACCCTGTCGACAAGCGCAAATCATCAATCGCAAAAAAATCCATCGGATCAGCCATCGCCACGAGCAATCGATCGTCCTCCACCTTTAGAGGCATGATCAAATGGCGACGGGCAAACTCTTTGGGCACAAGGCTTGTCGCTTTCGGATCAATCGGATAGCGATACAAGCTCACATGCGGAATGCCAAGCTGAAACTCGAGCGCCTCAATGAGCTGCTGTTCTGTGATATAGCCGCGCTGCAGCAACGCATCGCCAAGCTTCTGGCCAGGCGTTTTCTCGCGCAGCGCTTCCGCCAGTTGCTCCTCTGTAATCAGCCCCGCTTCAACCAACAAATCGCCGAGGCGTTTCCGCTCGCGTTTTTGGTTCATTGACTTCCCCCGCTTTCCCCGTTTTCCTTCGTTTCCGTTGGAGGAGCCATGTTCGTTGAGGCGCTGCTGTTTTGCCCCTCGCTGTTTTGAGCCTCTGACTGTCCGTTGCTTTCTCCCGTCTGACCGCCATTGGCTGTGTCAGACGACGGCGATTGCGCTCCGCTTTCTTGCGACGAATTGGGCAGCGAAGATTCAGGAACTTCGAGGCCTTTCACCACAATGGTGTAGGTCGGCGGATAAAAGTCCTCACTCACGGTCTCTTTGCGGATCAAGCGAGATCCATCGCGCACGTCACGTTCCACTTTCACAAGCAACCCTGGGCGCCCCGTCTGCTTCGTCACCGTTTCATCCGGCGCCAGACGGGGGTTATATTGAATGATTTTGCGCGGTTCAATCGGCTCCGCTTTGCTCGCACGAACGATATATTGATAGGCAAACGGCCACCCGTACACCAACGCCTTTAGTTGACGGCCATCATAGCGAAGAATCAGCGTATAGTCGGTCGAGTTGGGGTTCAGCCACTGCAAATCACGCTTGTCATCGACCTTGGCCTCGAATCCAGGCGGAATGCCTTCAGGCAGTTTGCTCCCCGCATACCTTTCCATCACCAAAAAATTCGTCGACAGCACGGCGCGGTACACGGCTGATGCCAATGCGGAAATTGCTCGATCCGACAAGCCGTCCCCTGCCTTCTGAGTGACAGTCCGCAGCGAAACAAGTTGATTGGCAGGCAAGGCAAGGCGGCGCTCGGAAGCAAGAAAACGGGCAAGACTTTCATCGCGAACAGAGACAGCCGCTTCGCTCACAACCGTCTGCCCTCTTCCGGAAGAAGGCAAGTAGCGGGCCAAATCGAATGGCTGATCAGGGACGGAAAGCTGGGATGCCGCTGCTTCCAAATCCGCTTCCAATGCTTTGAGATCGAGCGCATCAGCGGCCGTCCGCGGAAGAAGGCGTTCCACCGTTTCCATGCAGGCGCTCATGTCAACCAAGACAAGAAGCGGCGAAGAGCGGCCATTGACGATATGTTTCATGCTTTCCGACAAACGAAACGTAAAGATGTCAATGGGCAGTTCCGCTTTTTTTTCTTGATAGCGGACGGCAAGCGAAGCCGTTGCGCGCCAGTCGTTCACCTGATCGGCCACCGCTTGTCCCGCTTCCCCTCTCGTCATCCCAGAAAGTGACACCGGTCCGACATACGTCCCAGAGCGATAGCGCCCTTGATCAGGTCCAAACGATTCATACGCCAAAACGCCCAAGCGAACAAAGGAAAGGAAATAAACCGTGCAGACGACCATGACAACAAATAATTTGCCTGCGGAAGCCGCTCTCACCCCAAGCGCCCCCTTTTCACTCAGCCTCAACGTTCATCGATACGTCGACAATCACACTAGGACCCGCTTCCTGCGCTCTTCTTACATCTTCTTCGCGAAGCGTTGTGCCCGCTGGAAAGAGAAGTTCACCCTTCAAATCATAAATGTCCTTTACCACCCGTTTTCCCGCAAGAAGAGCCACTTGTTTTTCGCGGAGCGATTCAAGCGCTTCGATGTTTTCAGCCGTCTCTGCCGCATGGTGGATGTGATCGGAAATGCCGTCGCTTTCTGTTTCGATTTTTTGCTGTTGAGTCAACATCGATGCGTCGGCAACAAGCGCATCTTTCGCGTCATCGCTGACGATCACTATATCCTTCCCATATGTCAGCACCTGATCAGCCGGCAACACCGCTTCACCGTTTTCAAGACGGAGGGCAATGCCGACAATGTCGCCCGTCTCCTCGTTTAAGAAAAACTCATAGACTTCCCCAAGGAGTTGGCCTTTGCGGGTGATCGCTTTTGTGTTTTTAATGCGGATTTGCTTGTTGACAAGCTGGTTGGCAATCGGGATTTCCGCCAAATCGATGACGTCATGGACATTGGCTACCGTCACCGCAAACTCGCCGATACCGATGACTTTTTTAAACGGAATCGCTTTTAAACTCAGCTGCACGTCTTCTTGCTCAATCGTGAAAAAATCGATGGAGCCTTTATCAGGATTGATAACAAAACTTTTCACCGCGCCGATCTGCGCCCCATCGGCAATGCTGATGATCGGCAATCCCATAATTTGTGCGCTCGTTTTCATCGTTCTTCACCTCGATCATTTGCTAATGTAGCAGCTGCATCCCGCCAAAGCGCCAGTTCGGCAATGATGGCAGGATATGAGGAAAAACGCGGCTCAAGCTCATCGATCCACGCGATGAGCTGCTGCACCTTTCTTTCTCGTGCGTAGTGTTCCAGCAGCAGCCGGGAAAATACATAATAGTCGCGGTCGGAAAGCGGAGCCTGCAAACATTGCCGTAAACATTGTTCATACGCCTCCGCGGTGAAACGGTCGCGGTTTAGCACGAGCTCCGCCGCCGCCATTTGCACTTTTGCCGAAGCAGGCGCATGCCCTCTTTCTCCCGCCGCGATCGCCCAACCAAGGGGAGCCGTTTCCTCTTGCATGGAAACAGGCTGCTCTGCAGCATCGTCCCTCAACCACTCTGACCGCTCAACATCAGCAGACTCCCCGTCTGAACCGAGGGCATCCCCTTCTTCATCGGACCATGCCGCCAACTCGTCAGCCAGCGCTGAGCGCGACCCGCTCTCCATCTGCTGTTCATCTTGATTATGCCCAAGTTCCGACATCTCAGCCAACGCTCTTTCTTCGGAAACGGCTGTTTCGGACCATGATTCGTCTCGTTCTTCATCAAGACCTTTCATGGACAGGAGACCATCCTGCTCCGCTTGGACGCGGAAGTACTCATCTTCGTTCATCCACCGCCGCCATTCGTCGTCCATGTCATCAACAGCCACGGACAATGTTGGAGCATGCTCCGGTTGTGCAGCATCTAGAAGTGGTTCTGTTTCCCCTTCGCCGCCCGCTTCATCGCGATGCACCACGGCTTCAAGATCGGGCGTCACGGCGCCCGGCCATTGATCAAGCCAATCGGAATCGCGGCGGAGCGGTTCTGAAACCCCAGCCGCCTCCTCCGCCTGCTCCCATCGCAGCATCTCTTCTGCCTCCTCAACCAGAAGATCGGTGCGGCCATGATGGTCCGCTTCCGTCGATTGTTCGGCTGCCTCTCGTCCTTCTTCAAGCGTTTCAAACGATTCGGAAAGAGGAAGCGACGGAACAGCCTCAACGAGCGGTGGATGCTGGGGCGGGACGATAGCTGCGGAAGACAGCTCTCTCCCTGTGAACCCCTCTTTCGCGTCGTCCATGAACCCAGTAGACTGTGAGTCAGTCCGGCGATAAAGAGCAGCGCCGAATCGGCGGTCAAGCAAATACGATGCGGCCGCCAACAGCAGGAGTACAGCAAGCCCTGTTTGCCAGAGCGGAAGAAGCGGTTCAGAAATTTCCGTTAACAGCGCGGCCGCAAGCGCCATGGCAACAGCCGCCATCCCCCCGATTCGGCTGAGGCCAAGCGGCAACAGCCAAACGAGAAACAACGCCACGACAAAAGCTCCAGCATAGATGAGAGCTTCTTTCATCACGCCCCCCCATTTCTATGACAAAAGACCTCTTTTATGATAAAAATCTGCAACATTCGACTCTTACATATTGTATAATAAAGTTACATATTTTGAAAGAAGGTTGTGGCAAATGGCGGAAAAGAATTTTGCTTCTTCCCATCCTAAAGGAGGATTTACGCTCATCGAAACCTTGCTGTCCGTCGCATTGCTGTCCGCAGTGGCAATCGGCTTGTTTTCCTTCTTTACGAACGCCATGAACTACACGGCCGACAACGAACAGAGGACAGTGGCCATTCATCTCGCAAGAGGGACGGCGTCATATTTTGAGAAAAATGTGCGCTTTGCTTCATTGGCCAATTACATGGCGAACAGCGGCACTTCTTTTCTAAAGGTGGACGAAACGAGTTGCAGTCAAACGGAACTGCTGAACCTCCTGTTTTCGCGGGGAAATGAAAGCGGAACGATCTCTGTACAGGAGGCATGCGCCGCCCAGCTCTCTCCAAAAGTAAACGACGTTCCATATGCAACAACGATCTATGTCATCCGCTCTGACCAACAAGGGTGGGACTCATTTCTTCGTTCGAGCGAATTCCAATCCTTTCCGGATCAACTGAAAGACGCCATTCGAACAGAACGAACCCGCGTCGTGTCTTCAGATGCTGGACGCTACATGATGAAAATATACGCCATCGTCCGCTATGGGGAAAAAACTCGTGAGATGACATGGGTCGAAGGAGTGATCACCGATGAAACGATCCGTTGACAATCAAGCAGGCATGTCGCTTGTAGAACTGTTGGCCGCTATCACGATTTCGATGCTGATCATTGGAATCATCTACACTGTGTTTGTCGCCGGCATTCGCGTGTATGAGCGAATCGGCATTGAAAATGAGCTGCGCAGCGAAGCGGATTATGCAGCGGCCCGCCTGATGAACACGCTGTATTCATTCTCTCCGGATGGCCTTGACGCGGGGCAAAATCAAGAAAATAAGCCGTTGCGGCAACTGTCATTCATTAAAAATGAGCAGTTTCAGACAAACGGTCAAGTCGGCCTCGTTTCCCGTGAACAAGCGGCGGAACCGAGCGTTCGGACCATTTCCATTGGAAACGGAAAGTTGATGGTTGATGGAGAGACGATCACGTCCACCCGCCTTTTGCTTGATGATTCTTCATCACTTTCCTTCCGCTGTGCGCGCAGGGAAGGAACGATTTGCCGAAGCGGTGTCCTCACAATGACCTTAACGATCAAAGACGGGGAAAACCATGGAGTCATCTCGATCCAACCGTTCACATTGCGAACGGAATTTGGTTTTTAGGGGGAAGCAATATGCTTCAAAAAGAGCAAGGATACAGCTTAATCACCACTTTGCTTGTCGTCACCATCTTTTTATTGCTCGGGTTGACCATTGTCACCGCCGCTGTTCAACACGCTCAATTTACAACAGCGCGCGTCGATGACGTGCAGTCGCTGCATGAAGCAAAAACAGAGCTTAACGAGGCATTGGCGGATTTCAAAGCGCAGTTATCCGCCCCCAATTTTTTTGTCGATCATCGCATTTTCACCCCTAATCAGTGGGATCAGTTTCTCGGGACAGACAGCTCATCACCTGCGGAAAACACGATCGCTGGCCGTTTGACTGCCCGCTACGGCGTAAACATAGTGGACGAAAGCGGGCAGTATGCTATTCCGAAGAACGAAGTGTTCCTCCGCGCCCTCCGTTTATCAAAGCGATTCACCGATGGCCACCGGGAGCGGACTGTTGAACGCCTTGTATTTGTCACCAATACGCCAAGTTTTCTCAAGTATGCGCTCGGGTCGAACAACGATGTCGTGTTAAACGGAGGCGTCTATGTCGAGAAAGGGAACGTCTACGCCGGGGGACACGCTTATGCCAGCAACGCGACCAACTATGTCAAACAGAACGGCCAATTAACCGTCGCTTCGCCCAACGCCGGCATGCCTCGCCTTTCTCCTTCGTCCGTCTGGTATACAAGCGATGGCCAGCTGATGGCATGCGGTCAAACAACCAGTTGTTGGACAGCGAATCAAACCCGTTTTTCCATGTCAGGCAATTGGACGCCTGTTTGGCCGACAGATGTTGTCGAACCGGCGCCTTCTGCCAAACAGGAAAACGAAGACTTCATCGATGTGGATTTCGATTTGACGGTTGCCGATAAGCTGTTGCTGGCAACAGCGATTTCACAAACTAGCGATTCGTATCTTGCCAACATACAACGTGTTCAAGAAGCAGCCGACAAAACAGGGGCGTTGCAGCGTTTAGCGGTGGCATTATCCAACCAGTGGACGCGGATCACTGCCGACCAAACAACCCCGCTGGAAAAAGTGCTCAAGCAAATTTCAAAGGAAAAACCGCTCTATTTAGATGGAAACGGCGCGCTTACGGGGGATGTGGACATTCGAAAGGACGCTGCCAACAAGATCAACCAGTGGCTCATCGTCAACGGCGATCTAACGCTCAATGGCCCGACAAACTCGAACCATTTTATCAATGTGTACGGAAATTTCATCGTTTTCGGCAATATGACGATCACCGGAAATGTGAAACTCGATGCCAGCATTTACGTCATGGGCAAAACGAAAATTTACCAAAGCCGAATTGAGCGTGCTGAAAGCGGCAAGGGAGTTGTGTTGTTGTCGAAAGGAACGCTCGATCTTTCCCGCATCAATGAGTTTGATAATCCGTCCATTCGAACGCCGAACTTAAAAGGCTACTTCTATACGGACAGCAGCGCCACCATTTACGCCGTCGGATCTTACTTATATATCGAAGGGGGGCTGTTCGCGCGCGGAAACGGGACGGCAGCGCCGGATGCCGATGTCGAAGGGCTGGTTATCAACGCGTTCCGCGGCCAAGTGAACGGAGACAATGAGGAGCCAAAACAATTTACGCCGGTCACCGATCCGCTCGCCTCACGCCTGATTGTCCGTTATCGCCCTGAAGTGCTCATTGAACAAGGAACAGGGCTCCCGTTTGTCAACCGCCTTTCGCTTGTCGTCGATCGTCTAGAAGTGAAATGAAAAAGCGGCTCCCGTTTGGAGCCGCTTTTTCTTTACCATCTACCTCCGCTGTTTCCACCGCCATTATTGTTCGTGGACGGCGGGCGCACGATGACCATCGCCTCTGCTTGAATGTCACGCCCATCTGGAGCCTTCACGTTTGCTGTCGCCGCAACGGTCGCGTATCCGACATCCACAGCCTGCAAATACCACCTGCCATTTTGCTGAACAATGTTGACAAATCTCGAATCGGATGACGTCACTGAGCGGAGCGTTTTATCCGTCGCATTTTCCGGGATAAAGCGGAGCTGTTCCGCCACTTCGAGCCGATCGCCCGGATTCATATAGATCACCGGGTTGCGGAAAGCTATGCCTGTGAGCGCTACGTACGGATCAATCACACGGATAGACGCCGTCGCAGAGGCATTCCCGCCGTCTGTAGAACGCACTGTAATGGCAACCGTCCCTGGTTTCAGCGCTGTGACAACTCCGTTTTGCACAACAGCCACGGCATTATCGCTTGACGACCATACTAGTGTTTTGTTCGTCGCATCGTTCGGGACAATCGTCACCGGGATCGTCTGCACATCCCCGACGTTCATCGCCGCCTGATACGCGCCGAGCTTCAACTCGGTGATCAACTTTGTATACGTAAACGCTGCACTCGCCAATCCTGTTCCTCTCGTCAATCCCCCGGATGACTGCACGTTCACGGCGTACGATCCATCGTTTGAGATCGGAATTTCATACGGAGAACTGAGCGCCATCCAAGCGGACGCCACGCCATTGCGCACAATTTGATACTGATAAGACACGCCTTCACCGGCCACAGGTCCCATCAATTTGACGGTAGGCGCCTCGTACGTCATTGCTCCATTCGCCACTGTGCCTTTTGATGTTGTCACCGAGAGATGAGGCTTAATATACACGGGCACCGTTTGGCCATTGCTGTAGGTGACAAGCAGCACGCCGTCATCAGTTCGGTCATATTGAAGCGCCTTGACAGGGAGCTGCAGCAATCCATACGAGTTAGGATGTTTGCTCGTTCCGACCAAGGATGAAGAAGCGGTGAACGTTTGCCATTTGCTGATTAGCCCGCTTTCATCGCCTTCATAGTAAAAGTTTGGAAAATCATCTAAACGAACCCTCATACCGATCCGCTCCGACGACGGCGAAAGCGGCGACGTCCTCGCCCCATAGCGGCTGTCGGTGAACGTCACGACCGCAGGGGGCAATTGGACATTGCTCATGGCAAAATCAGCCTGCATCACCCACTGCGCTGAGAGCGTCAACTTATTCAATTGGCTGTAGTCGAACGTCTGGTTGGCAAACGACCATTGTGCATAACGCTTCCCATTTTCCTCGTACATCACCACTTTGCCATCGGGGACGACAGAGATCCCGTCAGGAAGCTCCTGAACGATTTTTACGTTGCTGATCGTCCCGGTCGCATTGCCGACATACCCGACAAGCGACAACGAATACGTGGCCCGGAAACGATTGTCTTCCCCATCAGCCGCTCCCCGCTTGATCAAGCTATCAACCTTATTGACCAATCCTTGCAATTTCACTGTGCCTGTAAAGGACGGCGGCGCTTCATCCTTGACCGTGACCGTCACCGATTTCGTCACCGACGGCTGCAGCTGGCCGTATACATCCCGATAGGTCAATTCAGCGTTGAACGTATACGTCCCTTTCGCCTTAAACGAAACCGGAATGGAAAACGTGACGGGCGGAGGAGCGCTTTGTCCGACTTGATACGGAATGGAAAAGGAAATATAGGCGTTTTGCTTGTTTTCATCGAGCCATACTTGGCCGTTTTCCGCAATGGTGACATTGCCGCCGAACGACGAAAGCGGGATGCGCACCGTGCCTGTAAGCGCCGGCGTTGTGGCGAGCTGGGAGAAGCGTTGGAACAGAGCGGCCAGATTTTGCGCCGTTCCTTGCCGCGCCTCGCCTCCCGCTGTCGTGGACAACGCGCCCAAATAGTCCATGTCCACATCGTCGCTTTCACCAAAGCCGATTGAGAGAAGAGTGATGTTGTTCATCCCGAGCGTTTTCGCCACCGCTGTGGCATCGCTTCGGATTTTCTCTTCCAAGTTGCTGTACGTGAATGGATAGCCATTATCCCAAGATACGAAAGAGCCATTCACATAGTCACGGCCATCACTGTAAAATTGGCGGGTGTATCCTTTGTTGTCTGTAAAGCGGGCGCCCGCCGTCCGTCCATCGCTGTACAATTCATACGTTACGGGAAGAGAAGCGGTGATTTTAGTTCCTGTATACTGGTATCCGCCCACAAATTTTGGCTTGACTTCCCGATACGTAATGGAATCGGTTGTATTCAACACAGTCGGCATGCCATCGGTTAAGAAAATAATGTATTTTTTGCGCGTCGGATCAGTGAAATAGGACCGGGCAAGAGACAATGCCGCCGAGTAATTCGTCCCGCCGCTGGCGGTCAAGCTGTTCCCTGTATTGAGAATGGCGTCGAGCTGGCTTGCTACATCCGAATATTTTCCGAACGGAACGACGCTTGCCTGCCGGATTCCGTCGGAAAACGGGATGAGCGCGAAACGGTCATTTCCATTGTAATTCGACTTAAAGTAATTAACAGCCGTCTCCAAAGCCGATTTCGCGCTTTGCAGCTTCGTCATCGGCATCGTCATCGATCCCGACACATCCATGACAAACACAACATCGATCGGAGGGCGGATGATGGTGGACACCGCTCCTTGCGGATTGAGCGTCACATCAAGCCTCCCTTGTGCATCGGCATTCGGAGGTTTAACATACTCTGGCTGCGAGGAAGACAATTGAAATTGGAGCGACGGCAGAGAGGAAGAGGCTGCTTGCACCGTCTCCCCTTTCCCTACTAAGCCAAACATAAGCACAAATGCCCATATCGCAGCTATAAGCGTTTGAAAAAGCCCCTTTTTTTTCATGGCCCTCTCCCCATTTCAAGACAAAATTCCTATTTTCTTTATTATATCATTCTACTATTGCAGTTGATAGCAAAATTTTCTTATCCGATTCTTTTTTTTACGTCAGAAATAAAGTACAAAGATCCAGTAATCAACAGCATGTCTTGATCAGTCAACCGCGATGCCTGTTCGCCAATCCACTCTTCCCACTGATGAACAGCTGCCTTTTGTTGATGAGTTGAAAGCGCCGCCAGCTGTTCCGCCGCCGCCGCGCGCGGAAAATCGAACGTTGTAAACGTCATCGTTGTCGCCAGCTCGTCCAGGTGCCGAATCATCCGCTCCAGCGGCTTGTCTGTCAGCGCGGCGAACAAGACATGAACGCGCTTGTCGGGATAATGAGCGCGCACCGTCTCGACAAGGGCGCGAATGCCGGCTTCGTTATGGGCGCCGTCGAGGATGATGAGCGGTTTGCCGCTCACCCGCTCAAACCGGCCGGGCCAAGCGGCTGTGGCCAGCCCATCGGCGATATGCTCCGGATCGATCAAAAACGAATAGCCAAGGCGCAACAATTCTGCCGCCATCACCGCTACCGCCGCGTTTTCGACTTGATGGGCGCCGGGCATTTGAATGCGCAAATCACGATATTCGGCAAACGGTGTGACAAGCGAAAACTGCTCCCCTTCCACCGTCGCCTGCCGCTCGGAAACGGTGAAATCGACGCCGAGACGATATGTTTTCGCCTTCCGCTCCACCGCCGTCTTGGCGATCACCTCCCACGCTTCGGGCTCGTTGACCGCTGTCACAAGCGGAACCCCTGATTTAATGATCCCCGCTTTTTCCACGGCGATCTGATCGAGCGTATCGCCTAAGATGTTCATATGATCGTAGCTGACGTTCGTAATGACGGAAAGGAGCGGATAAATGATGTTGGTTGAGTCCAGGCGGCCGCCGAGCCCGACTTCGACGAGCACGATGTCTTGAATGTTTTGTTTGCCGAAATAATACAGCATCATGGCCGTGATCACTTCAAATTCGGTCGGCCCGCCAAGCTCTGTTTGTTCCAATTCATCCGCGAGCGGCTGAATGACTCGCACGAGCTCGACGATCTCTTGATCGGAAATCGGTTCGCCGTTGATGCTGATCCGCTCGTTAAACTGCTCGACATACGGCGAGGTGAACGTGCCGACCGAATAGCCCGCCGCCTGCAAAATGGAGCGCAAATAGGCGACCGTTGACCCTTTGCCGTTCGTCCCCCCGATATGGACGGCGCGGACGCGGCGTTCCGGGTGGCCGAGTTGTTCCATCATCCATTCCATCCGTTTCAATCCCGGTTTCATGCCGAGCCGCAGCCGCCCGTGAATCCAAGCGACCGCTTCTTCATACGTTCGAACCATGTCCATCGTCCTCCTTTTTCCATTGGTGTCTTGCCGCCCCCTGCCGGCTTCATGCGGCAGCTGCGCCACACATCGAGAAGCATGGCGAAAGGGAGTATATGTTGACAACAAACCTCTTCTCAGAATATGCCAACCTTCCATCATAATTCATCGAAAAAGACGAATCCACAGGAAAGCGGATTCGTCTTCATCATAATCAACCGCCAGATCGTTTGTCTACCGTTTGAGCTCGGCGAGGCGCGCCTTGACGGCTTCGCGTTTTTCGATGTAATCTTGCCGTTTGCGCCGCTCTTCTTCGACGACATGGGCCGGCGCTTTCGCCAAAAATCCTTCGTTCGCCAGTTTCTTTTCGACGCGCTCGACTTCTTTGTTCCATTTGTCAAGCTCTTTTTCGAGCCGCTTGATTTCTTCTTCGATGTTGATCAACCCTTCAAGCGGCATGATGAGCTCGGCACCGGTGACGACCGCCGTCATCGCTTTGTCCGGCGCGGGAACGTTCGGATCGATCAAGAGCTCGCTCGGGTTGCAGAACCGCTCCAAATAGGCGCGGCTTTTCATGAGCGCCGCCCGCACTTGTTCATCTTTCACCTTAATATAGAGCGCAATCGGCTTGCTCGGCGGCGTGTTCACTTCGGCGCGGACGGTGCGGACGGTGCGGATGATGTCAACCAACAGCCGCATTTCTTCCGCGGCTTCTTCGTTCGACAGCTCAGGGCGCACTTGCGGCCACGGAGCGACGGTGATCGATTCGCCTTCATGCGGCAAGTTTTGCCAAATTTCCTCGGTAATGAACGGCATGAACGGGTGAAGCAGGCGCATCGTATTGTCGAGCACGTACGCCAACACGGAGCGCGTCGTCTTTTTCGCCTCTTCGTCGTCACCGTAAAGCGGCAATTTCGCCATTTCAATGTACCAGTCGCACAAGTCGTCCCAAATAAAGTTGTACAGCGTACGCCCCGCTTCGCCGAATTCGTATTTCTCCGCGAGCTTCGTCACCGTATCGATCGTCTCGTTGAGACGCGTTAAAATCCAATGGTCGGCGACCGTTTTTTCGCCGCTCAAATCAAGCTCTTCGTACGTCATGCCTCCCATGTTCATCAAGGCAAAGCGCGAGGCGTTCCAAATTTTGTTGGCAAAATTCCACGTCGCTTCGACTTTTTCGGTGCTGAAGCGCAAGTCTTGCCCTGGCGAGCTTCCGGTCGCCAAGAAGTAACGGAGCGCATCGGCGCCGTACTGGTCGATCACATCCATCGGATCGACGCCGTTGCCGAGCGACTTGCTCATTTTCCGCCCTTGGGCGTCGCGGACGAGGCCGTGGATCAGCACGTCTTTGAACGGGCGCTTCCCGGTGAATTCGAGCCCTTGAAAAATCATGCGCGACACCCAGAAGAAAATGATGTCATAGCCGGTGACCAGCACATCGGTCGGGTAGTAGCGCTTGTAATCCGGCGATTCCACATCCGGCCATCCCATTGTCGAGAACGGCCAAAGCGCCGAGCTGAACCATGTGTCGAGCACATCGGGGTCTTGTTCCCAGTTTTCGATGTCTTTCGGCGGCTCATGGTCGACGTAAATTTCACCCGTTTCTTTATGGTACCATGCCGGGATGCGATGCCCCCACCAAAGCTGGCGCGAAATGCACCAGTCACGGATGTTTTCAAGCCAATGCAAATACGTTTTTTCAAACCGTTCCGGCACGAACTCCACTTTGCCGTCGGTTTGCTGCAGCTTGATGGCGGCTTCGGCGAGCGGCTTCATTTTCACGAACCATTGCGTCGACAAATACGGTTCCACCACTGCGCCACTTCGTTCGCTATGGCCGACGGAGTGCACGTGCTCCTCGATTTTGAAAAGGATGCCTTGTTCTTGCAAATCGCGGACGATCTGCTTCCGGCATTCAAACCGGTCAAGCCCCTGGTATTGCATGGCGTTTTCATTCATCGTGCCGTCTTCGTTCATGACGAGAATGCGCGGCAAGTTGTGGCGGTTGCCAATTTCAAAGTCGTTCGGGTCGTGCGCCGGCGTAATTTTGACCGCCCCGGAGCCGAACTCCATATCGACATATTCGTCGGCAATGATCGGTATTTCGCGGCCAATGATCGGCAATTTCACCATTTTGCCGATCAAGTGCTTGTACCGCTCGTCATCCGGATGCACCGCAACGGCCGTATCGCCGAGCATCGTCTCCGGACGGGTCGTCGCCACCTCGATGAAGCCGGAGCCGTCGGCGAGCGGATAGCGCATATGGTAGAGCGCGCCTTTCACTTCTTTATATACGACCTCAATGTCCGACAACGCGGTTTTCGTCACCGGGTCCCAGTTGATGATGTACTCGCCGCGGTAAATAAGCCCTTTTCGGTAGAGTGAGACGAACACTTCGCGCACCGCTTTGGACAGTCCCTCATCGAGCGTGAATCGCTCGCGCGTGTAATCAAGCCCAAGCCCTAACTTCGCCCATTGGCTGCGAATATGGCCGGCGTATTCTTCCTTCCACTTCCACGTTTCTTCTAAAAACTTTTCACGGCCTAGGTCGTAGCGCGACAGCCCTTGCTGGCGCAGCTTCTCTTCCACTTTCGCCTGGGTGGCGATGCCGGCGTGATCCATTCCCGGAAGCCACAAAACGTCATACCCTTGCATCCGTTTCATGCGCGTAATGATGTCTTGCAACGTCGTATCCCATGCATGTCCTAAATGCAGCTTGCCAGTGACGTTGGGCGGCGGAATGACGATCGTAAACGGTTGTTTGTTCGGGTCGCCGGTCGCTTCAAAAAATTTTCCTTTCAGCCACCACTCGTAGCGCCCCGCTTCGACGGCGCGATGGTCGTATTTCGGCGGCATCGATACTTCATGCTGTGCCATGTTTCATTTCCCTCCCTCGACATGATGGACAATGCGGCCGACGGCGGCTTCCCACTGAGCAATGCCGCGCAGCCGGCAAGCAAAAAAGCCCCTTTCATCCAAAAAGGACGAAAGGAGCTGCTTTCGCGGTACCACCTTTTTTCTTAAGCCCAAAGGCTTAAGCGCTTCATTGGCATAACGGCATCACGCCGGCTTCCCCTACTCGGCAGCAGCGCCTTTCAACGAAGCAGCTCAAGGGCGACCTTCCAGCAGCCGCCATCCTAGGAAATCTCGCAGCTTCTGATTTCCCTCTCTGCAGGCGCGGGCCGCTGTACTCCTCCCCGTCTTCGCTTTTGTCATCATGGTTCGATTATTATACTACCATTGTCCATCATCTTTGCCAAGTTTTTATTTATTTATTCCATCCGTGTGCATTTGGTGACAAACGATCGCACGTTTCATATTGTATAGTAAACCGGGGAAGGAGGGAATGCCGATGCGGCGATTCAACCCGTATTCGTGGCCCCCGTGGCTGAGGCAAGTGCGGGCCGTCTGCGCCCAAGTGATTATCCCGCTCACCATTTTTCAAGCGATCCGCACCATTTTTCTGCCAACGACGTTTGATGTCATTTTATTGGCCATCTTCGTTTTCATTGCCGTGGCGCTCCATTTGGAATGGATTTAGTGGGACGCCATTTTGTTTGGGCTGCATTCAACATCCATTTAACCATTGTTGCTTTCATCCGCCGGCGGTTCGTTGTCCGCCGCTTCTTCCTGCTGCCGCGCGGCGTCGCGTTGGACAAGGTGCATCACGAGCGCCTCCATATTTTTGAACGCCAAATAACGACGCTGCAACGCGGCCACATATTCCCGTTCGTTCCGCTCGTTCCGCGAAGCGGCCTCATACCGCTCCAGACAGCGGACAAACCCACGCGGCTCCGCCAAATGGCTGTATAAAAACGCCCGCTCCCCGTCGGACAGCGGCAGCTCCTTCTCGTACTCCCCCATCCCTTCAAGCCACTCGCGCCCAAGCGGCGGCATTGTCCGTACGTGAAAACGGAGCGCGGCGATCACATCAAAGAGCGGCGAATTCCAATGCGCCCGCTCCCAACTGATCCAATACGGCGGAATATAGTGGGAGAGGCGCGCTTTGCCGTGCACCCAAGCGATGCGCCATTGCTTCGTCTCTTTGAGCGTCTCTTCCCACACCTCGAGCCGTTCTTCAGCGAACGAGTATGCGCGCATCACCTCATAGAAATAGGTGCAGCATTGGAGCTGAAACGGAGACATGTACCACGCCGCCTCGTACCGCTCAATTCGTTCTTCCCACACCGTCCTCGCCCGTTGCCATTCGTCCTTTTTTTGCTTTCGGTACGCCGCCGCCTCTTCTTCACTCACCTCGATCGTGTGGACGGTGGCGCGATGGAGGCGGGCGAGCTCGCGAAAAAAGGCGGCCACCGCATCCTTCTCCACCTTTGATTCGCCGTCATGCCATGCTTGCAAATAATAAAGACGGCCGCCTTCTAGGGCAAACAGCGACCGCCGCCGCGTCAGGCAAAGGGGGAGACAGCGGGGGCCGCCATGCTGAAGAGACTGCCAAACGGCGGCGGCTTCTTGCTCGCTTTCAAGCGGCTTTAAAGCGAAAACGCCGCGGTTCGTGTATACCTTGACGGCTTTGCCTCGCTGCTCCATGCGCACTGGACGAAGCCCATACTGGACGAGCACAGCATCGTATCGGTCAGACTGTGCGGCCATCGTTACGCCCCCCTTATCGGCAAAAGAAACGGAAAGCGTCCCTTTTATGAGAAAGGACGGCTTCCCGCCATGGCCGGAATATACAAAAGCTGCCCCTCGTGCACGTCATCTGGGCTTTCCAAATCATTGGCGCGCAAAAGCTGTGAGACGGTCACATCATACCGTTCGGCAATCTTGTCCAATGAATCTCCTTGCTGGACGATGCAAATTTTCAGTTTCGTAAACTCTTCCGCCTCGCTTTTCGCAAACAGTTTCGTCAAGTAAAGCGCATTTTCGCTTTTTGTTTTCGTTTCTTCTTTCTCTTCTTCCTCAACCGCCTTTTTCGCCGCCCCGATCGATACCTTCGCCTCCGTTGGCGGCAGCAGTGAAGCGATGTCTTCCTCTGTCTGTGCGCTGACCGCCTTCGTTTCCGTCTCAAGCGGCAAAAACGGCTCTTTGGCCTCCTCTTCTTCCTCAGCCTCCGTTTCTTCATGACGCATGACGGCCGGCTCCATGACGGAAACCGTCGTTTCGTCGGCGGCAAAAGCCGGCTGTTCATCCGCCTCATCGGCGAGATCATCCACGGAAGCAAACGCTTCCTCACCGGCCGCTTCCTTGCGGGCGATTGATTCAAACGGGGCAAACAGCGGCTCATCGTCCTCCTCATCGTCCGGCAAATCATCGCCAAGCGGCGCTTCACTGATGCCGCTGATCGAAATGTCGGCCGTGATCAGCAATCTTCCGTTTTCATCCAAATCATAATCAAACGATTCAACTGTCACGTACACATCCTCAAGGGAACGAATGCGGTTTTTTGGAATCGTAATATCGATTGGAAAACGGTGTGACAGTTCGCTGATCCCGTCTTCGCGCACCGAAATGTGCTGAATGAACCGATAACCAGCCAGCTCAAACACGTCGTCATCCGCTTCAGCCTGCCCTTTGCCCGCTTGGCGGAATTCGCCGCTTAACTCAAGCGCGCCGCGGATCGTAATGTATTGGTCGTACTCATCGACGGAAATGACCGGATCAAGAGAAATGGATAAAAACTCGGCGACTTCCTGTCCCCTTTTAAACCAGACCGATTCTTCCAATGAAAAACGCAAATACGATTGCTCCAACCGGGCCTCCTCCTTCCGTCCCTTCGGCAAATGGTTTCTATGACATTATCCATTGTATGAACGGAAACGAGGCGGTATGATAAAAAAATTGGGCTGCCGACGGTCGGCAGCCCCTTTCCTTATCCGCGCAGACGGGCAAACACCCGCTCAGCAGCGGCAATCGTATATTCAATATCATCATCACTGTGCGCCGTCGACAAAAACAGCCCTTCAAATTGCGACGGCGGCAGGAAAATGCCTTCATTCGCCATTTCCCGATAATAGGCGGCAAACAGCTCCAAGTCGGACGTTTTTGCGGTCTCGTAGTTGACCACCGGCTCGTTCGTGAAGAAAAAGCCGATCATCGACCCCGCGCGGTTGATCGTATGCGGGATGTCATATTTCTCTGCTGCCTGATGAAGCCCGTCCGCAAGGCGCGCCGCTTTGCGGCCAAGCTCTTCGTACGTTTCCGGCGTCAGCTGGCGGAGCGTCTCGTACCCGGCCGTCATGGCGAGCGGATTGCCGGAGAGCGTGCCGGCTTGGTACACCGGCCCGCTCGGCGCGACAAGCTCCATGATCTCGGCTTTGCCCCCGTACGCCCCGACCGGCAAGCCGCCGCCGATCACTTTGCCAAGGCACGTCAAATCCGGCTCAATGCCATAATACCCTTGGGCGCAGCGGTAATCGACGCGGAACCCGGTCATGACCTCGTCGAAAATCAATAAGGCTCCGTATTGCTTTGTCACCTCGCGCAGCCCTTCCAAAAAGCCAGGCACTGGCGGAACGACGCCCATGTTGCCGGCGACCGGTTCGACGATCACCGCGGCGATGTCTTCGCCAAACCGCTCAAACGCATAGCGGACGCTGTCCAAATCATTGTACGGCACCGTGATGGTATGTTGGGCGACCGATTCCGGCACGCCCGGGCTGTCCGGCAGGCCGAGCGTCGCCACGCCAGAGCCGGCTTTAATGAGCAGCGAATCGCCATGGCCATGGTAGCTGCCTTCAAATTTGATAATTTTGTTGCGCTTCGTGTAGCCGCGCGCTAAGCGGAGGGCGCTCATCGTCGCCTCGGTGCCGGAGTTGACCATCCGCACGATTTCCACCGACGGCACCCGCTCGATGACGAGCTTAGCGAGCTCATTTTCAAGCAATGTCGGAGCGCCAAAGCTTGTCCCTTGTTCCGCCACACGCTTCAATGCTTCCACGACTTGGGGATGGGCATGCCCTAAAATGAGCGGACCCCATGACAGCACGTAATCAATGTACTCATTTCCGTCAATATCGTAAATTTTCGATCCTTGGCCGCGCGCCATGAAAATCGGTGTCATCCCGACCGACTTGAAGGCGCGCACCGGGCTGTTCACCCCGCCCGGCATCAACTTCACCGCTTCTTCATAGGCCGCTTTCGATCCTTCATAGCTTCGCATGATTCCGCTCTCCCCCTCATTCAGTCAGCCACCGGGCGACATCTTTCGCAAAATACGTAATGATCAAATCCGCGCCGGCCCGTTTCATCCCTGTCAACATTTCCATGACGACCGGCTTCTCATCGATCCAACCGTTTTGCGCCGCCGCTTTGACCATCGCATACTCGCCGCTCACGTTATACGCGACAAGCGGAAGCGGAAAACGGTTTTTGACGTCGCGGATGATATCCATGTAGGCAAGCGCTGGCTTCACCATCAAGAAATCAGCGCCTTCTTTGACATCCGACTCCGCCTCGCGAAACGCCTCAAGGCGGTTGGACGGATCCATTTGGTACGTCTTCCGGTCGCCAAACTGCGGCGCGCTGTCGGCGGCATCACGGAACGGGCCGTAAAACGCCGAAGCGTATTTGATGGCATACGACATGATCGGCACATACTCAAACCCTGCTTCATCAAGCCCACGGCGAATGGCGGCGACAAAGCCGTCCATCATGTTCGACGGCGCGATGATGTCGGCGCCGGCTTGCGCTTGGCTCACCGCCGTTTTGGCGAGGAGCTCGAGCGACGGGTCGTTCAGCACACGCTCGTTTTCAACGACGCCGCAATGGCCGTGGCTCGTATATTCACATAAACACGTATCCGCAATGACGACTAGATCTTTGTGTTCGGCTTTGATTTGGCGGATCGCCCGCTGAACAATCCCTGTTTCGCAATACGCCTGCGAACCGACTTCATCTTTTTCATTCGGCACGCCAAACACCATGACGGCGGGAATGCCAAGCTTGGCGATGTCGTCCACTTCCTCGGATAAGCGGTCAAGCGATAAATGGTAAACCCCTGGCATCGACGGCACTTCCCGCTTAATGCCGCTTCCCTCGACCACAAACAGCGGATAAATGAGATCCTCGACGCGAAGATGCGTCTCACGCACCATCGCCCGAATCGCAGCCGTTTGCCGCAGACGGCGATGGCGGTCAAATGACAGTGCCATTCATCGTCCCTCCATGGAAAAATATTGTTCCATCGCTTTGATTATACCATCCGTCGTGTAATCCGTCGGACAAATATGGACCGGAATGCCCGCCCGCTCGGCCGCTTCTTTCGTCACCGGTCCGATGCAGGCGACCGCAACACCGGAAAGAAGGGCATCCGCTTCTTTGTCGAGAAGGCGGACAAGGCTGTCAACCGCCGACGGGCTCATCAAGGTGACCGCATCAAGCTCCCGCCGCCGCAGCAGCGACAGCAACCGCTCCCGGCCGCTTTCATCAAGATCGGTCTCATACACCGTGAACTCGTCGACCGCGGCGCCGGCGTTTCGCAACGCCTCAGGCAAGGTCGGACGCGCCAAATTGCCTTTGACAAACAGCACCCGATCGCCTTGTTTGACGCGCGGCATGAGCAAGTCAGCCAGCCGCCTAGCGGTGTAATCATCCGGCACGAGCGCCGGGGAAAGACCATGCTCGGCGAGCGCCGCCGCTGTTTTCCGGCCGACGACAGCGATTTCCGGAAGCGGACGCGGCAACGAAACATGTGGAAAAAAGAAGCGGACGGCGTTCGCGCTTGTGAAAATGAGCCAACGGTATTCGCCAAGCCGCTCGACGAATGCGGCGACAGCTTCCGGCGCAGCCGCCGGTCGGATGGCAATGAGCGGGATCTCGACCGGAACGGCGCCGACAGCGCGCAGCTTGGCAGAAAACGATGCCGCCTGCTCTTTGCCGCGCGTCACGAGCACCGTTTTGCCAGCGAGCGCGTTGTGTATCATGATTGGCTCAACTCCCGCTTCACCCGCTCGATGAGCGCTTTCGCCCCTTGTTCGATCAAGACAGCGGCCGCCTGCCGGCCGACAGCCTCCGGGTCGGCGCCCGTGACCATTTCTTTATACTTTTCTTTGCCATCCGGGGAGGCCACAAGCGCAGTAAGGCGCACCGCCCCCCCCTCGACTTCCGCATAACCGGCAATCGGCACTTGACAGCCGCCTTCCATTTGCTGCAAAAAGGCGCGCTCCGCCCGAACAGCCCGCTCGGTTTGCTCGTCGTTTAAGCGGCTGAGCCATTGGCGCAATTCGTCATCATCCTCCCGGCATTCGACCGCCAGCGCCCCTTGGCCGACCGCCGGAACACAGACATCAAAAGGAAGGTAGTCGCTGATGACGTCATCGCCCCAACCCATGCGTGCAAGACCCGCCGCCGCCAGCACGATCGCATCGTACTCTTCGCTTTCGAGCTTCGCCAACCTTGTGTCAATATTGCCGCGAATCCATTTGATCGTCAAATCCGGGCGATAGGCAAGCAGCTGCGCCGAACGGCGCAAGCTGCTCGTGCCAATGACCGACCCAGGCGGCAAGTCGGAGAGCATCCGGTTTCCTTTGCTGACAAGCACATCGCGTGCATCTTCGCGGCGCGGAACCGCACCGATCACTAAACCTTCGGGCAGCACAGCCGGCATATCTTTCATGCTATGGACCGCCATATCGATGCCGCCGGCGAGCAATTCATGCTCAATCTCTTTCACAAACAACCCTTTGCCTCCGACTTTCGAGAGCGTAACATCAAGCACCCGATCTCCTTTCGTGATGATTTCTTTCACTTCAAACGTAAACGGCGCCCCAAGCTGTTTCAATTCGTTGATCACCCACTTCGTCTGAGTCAAGGCAAGCTTGCTGCGCCGCGAGCCAACGACAATGTTCCGCATCTCGTTCCACCTCAATTACGAATACCAAAAATGAAATTTTGACAAACTGCCAAACAAGAAAAAGTTGACAAGCAAAAATAAAAACGAACCGATATTCCATAGCGCGATCGCCTTCCCTTGCATCTGCCGGACGGCTCGCTTGTAAAAATAGACGCCATAGACGAGAAGAACGACAAACGACCCGAGCACTTTCGCATCATACCAATGGAAATGGTCGATTTGAATATACGCCCAAATCACGCCAAGAATGAGCCCTAATAACAACATAGGCAAGCCGAGCGCATTTAAAACATACGACAAAAAATCAAGCCGCGACAAATCCGCCATGCGCCAAAGGCGCGCCCCCCACTTTTTCTTTTTCAGCAAACTGTACTGCAACATGTAAAGCACCGAAAACAGAAACGACAGCGTAAACGCCGCATACGCTCCGAGCGAAAGGGTAATGTGGATGATAAGCAGCTCCGAAACGAGCCGCTCCGCAACAGCCGGCGACTGCGAAGACGGTGCGAACGTATGAATGGCCAAAATAAAAAAAGCAAGCACGTTCGTAAAAAAGACGATGAAATCGACGCGCAGCAGCCGATTGATGACAAGCGACAGCGTAATGAGCAGCCAAGCGTAAAAATAAAGCCCTTCCGACATCGTTAAAATCGGAAAGCGCTTCGTCTCCATGATGCGGGAAACAAACGTCACGGTCTGCAAAAGCCACACAATAGAAAGCAACCAGAAGGCGATGTCGTTCGCCTTCCGGTTTTGTTGCAAAAAATCGATGAAATAAAATAGGATCGAAGCGATGTAAAGCAAAATGGACAACTCATACAACAGCGCCACCATCCATCCCACCTTACAGCTGCCATGATGGGCGGGCGGCACGGACCGCTTCCGCGTCTTGTTCATCGCATTGCACGGATTTCGCCTGCTCTATATGCCGCTCGGATTTCACCGCATCTTCGATATTGAAAATTTTCATAAACAGCAAAAGCGCCTCCTCGGCATTCGGGCCGGCAGCGAGTTCCTTCGCCTGCAAAATCGGATCGCGGAGCAGCTGGTTAATAATGCTTTTCGTATGCTTATTCAACACTTTCCAATCGCGCTCCGACAAATGCGGCAGTTTCCGCTCCAAACTTTTCATCGTTTCCGCTTGGATGGCCAGCGCTTTTTCGCGCAATGCAGCAATGACTGGCACGACGCCGAGCGTCTGCATCCATTGGCTGAACGCCATCAATTCCGCTTCGATCATCATTTCAATGCGAGCTGCTGCCTTTTGCCGTTCCGCCAAGTTGGCCGCCACCACATCTTGCAAATCGTCAATGTCGTACAAAAACACCGTTTCCAAATCAGCCAACGCCGGATCCAAATCGCGCGGCACCGCGATGTCAACCATCAAGAGCGGGCGGCCTTTGCGCATTTTCTCAAGCGGCGCCACCATTTCCTTCGTCAAAATATAGCCTTTGGCTCCCGTCGAGCTGATGACGATATCCGCTTCCAGCAAAGCGCATGATAATTCGCCGAGCGGCTTCGCTTCGCCGGCAAACTGCTTCGCAAGCTGTTTGGCTTTTTCAAGCGTCCGATTGACGACCGTCACCTTCCCGACGCCGCTGCCGTACAAGTTTTGCGCCGCCAGCGTCCCCATTTTGCCAGCCCCGATAATCAAGACGTGCTTGCCGGCAAGGCGGCCGAAAATCTTCTTCGCCAGCTCAACCGCCGCATAGCTGACCGATACAGCGTGCGCGCCGATGCCCGTTTCCGAGTGGGCGCGCTTCGCAAACGTCACCGCCTGCTTGAACAGATGATTAAAAATCGTGCCGCTCGTCCCGACCTCTTGAGCGAGCAAATAGCTGTCTTTCACTTGCCCTAAAATTTGCGTTTCCCCAAGCACCATCGAATCAAGGCCGGCCGCCACGCGGAACAAATGCTTGATGGCCGCCTCTCCTTCAAGCACACGCAAATACGGAGCAATCGCTTCCACTTTGACGCCAAACCATTCGGCTAAAAATGCTTTCATATAGTAACGGCCGGTATGCAGTTGATCAACCACTGCATAAACTTCCGTCCGGTTGCACGTCGAGACGATCACGTTTTCGAGCACGCTTTTTTGCTTGGCGAGCTGTTTCATCGCCGCACCGAGTTCCGCTTCCGCAAACGCGAGCTTTTCGCGGATTTCTACAGGGGCGGTTTTATAGTCGACGCCAACGACTACGATTTGCACGATGCCAACCCCCTTATTGACCGAATCCCTTTTATCATTATATCACAATCGTCCATCGTTCCGGTTTGAAAAAATTGTGAACATGCCTCCAAAGCTATGCTAAACTGTAGACAGTGATCATTCTATCATAAACATGTCCAAAAGGGAAACGGAGGACGCGACGATCATGAAAACCCGAACGGTATTCGCCGGCATCTTGTTCATCGGCCTCGGGCTGTATTTTCTCGCCGGACAGTTGGAATCCCCCCTTTTCCATTTCTTCCAAGGATGGCCGGCCTTGCTTGCCATTTGCGGCGCGGCTTTGCTTGGCCAGGCGCATGCAGCGCGCGAATATGCTTACCTTTTCCCCGGATTCCTTTTGCTTGGATTTGGCGTTGAACTGCTCCTTGCGAGTGCATTTTCGGCCTGGCCCCGCGGCGTAAACATGTTTTTTTTCCTCATCGCGCTCGCTTTTTTCGCCAGCAGCCGCAAACAAAAAGGCGGGGCCGGCTTTGGCGTGCTTTTTTTGCTTCTCGCTGTCGTGCTGACGTTTTCCGGGCGCGGCCAGCCATTCTTTCACCTCGTCCAAGCCGGACTTTCCTCTGTCTGGAAGTTTTGGCCGCTCGGACTCATCGCCATCGGCGTCTATCTATTATGGACTAGGCGAAAATAGCCTTGGAAGTGAAAACACCAGCGGAATCGCTGGTGTTTTCGTCATGAAGCCACAAACGGCAAAAGCGCCGCCCATGCTTCGTCTTTCCCTTGTCCGGTCTCGGCGGAAAACAAAATGAGCGGGTCGCCGTCAGCCATCCGCAGCGTCTCGCGCGCGATTTTCGCATGTTTTTGATGCTTGCCGCGCGGCACTTTATCCGCTTTCGTCGCGATGACGATCACCGGGATCTCGTAGTGTTTCAAAAACTCGTACATCATCACATCGTCTTTCGTCGGCGGATGGCGCAAATCAACGAGCAGGACCGCCGCCTTCAGCACCTCGCGCGTCGTAAAGTACGTCTCCATCATGTTCCCCCATTTTTGCCGCTCCTGCTTCGACACGCGGGCGAAACCATAACCTGGCACGTCCACAAAATAAAACGAGTCGTTAATCAAATAAAAATTCAACGTTTGCGTTTTACCTGGCTTTGAGGAGGTGCGCGCCAAGTTTTTCCGATTGATCATTTTGTTGATGAAGGATGATTTGCCGACGTTCGAACGGCCGGCGAGCGCCACCTCCGGCCGTCCGCCGTCCGGATATTGTTCCAGCTTGACGGCACTGGTCACAAGCTCTGCTTTCTTCACATTCATCGCTTCCACCCCACCAGCGCGTGCGGCAGCACCTCATCGAGATGAGAGACGAGCACAAAGCGCAAGTCGCGCTTCACCGTTTCCGGAATGTCAGCCAAATCTTTTTCATTGTCTTTCGGCAAAATGACGGTTTTCAATCCGGCGCGATGGGCGCTTAACGTTTTCTCTTTCAGCCCCCCGATCGCAAGAACGCGGCCGCGCAGCGTAATTTCCCCGGTCATGCCGACAAAGCGGCTCACCGGCTTGCCCGTCAAAGCGGAAATGAGTGCGGTCGCAATCGTAATGCCGGCCGATGGCCCGTCTTTCGGCACCGCTCCTTCCGGAACGTGGATGTGAATATCATATTTCTCATGGAACTTCGGATCAATGTCAAGCTCCTCAGCGCGCGACCGCACGTAGCTGAACGCCGCTTGCGCTGATTCTTTCATGACATCGCCGAGCTTGCCGGTCAGCACGAGTTTCCCATTGCCTGGCGCGAGCGACACTTCGATGGCGAGCGTATCGCCGCCAAACGCCGTATACGCCAGCCCGGTCGCCACGCCGACTTGGTCTTCCGCCTCCGCTCGGCCGTAGCGGTATTTTCGCTTCCCTAAAAATTCCTCAAGATTGTTTTCTGTGATCACAACCCGCTTTTTCTCGCCGGAAACGATGAGCCGGGCCGCTTTTCGGCAGATCGCGGCGAGCTGCCGCTCAAGCTCCCGCACCCCGGCTTCGCGCGTATAATGGCGGATGATATCGAGCATCGCGTCATCGCGAATGTGCAACGCCGCCTTTTTCAGCCCGTGCTCGGTGATTTGTTTCGGCAGCAAATGCCGCTTGGCGATATGCAGCTTCTCCACTTCTGTGTAGCCTGGTATGTGGATCACTTCCATCCGGTCCAAGAGCGGCTGCGGAATCGCCGCCAAATGGTTGGCCGTGGCGATAAACATGACTTTCGATAGATCGTACGGCTCTTCAATGTAATGGTCGCTGAACGTATGATTTTGCTCTGGATCCAGCACCTCCAGCATGGCCGCCGATGGATCGCCGCGGAAATCGCTCGACATTTTGTCGATTTCATCAAGCAAGAAGACGGGGTTGATCGTGCCTGCTTTTTTCATCCCCTGGATAATGCGTCCCGGCATGGCGCCGACATACGTGCGGCGATGGCCGCGAATTTCCGATTCGTCGCGGACGCCGCCGAGCGAAACGCGGACGAAGCGGCGGCCGAGCGCTTTGGCGATCGAGCGGGCGAGCGACGTTTTGCCGACCCCCGGCGGTCCAGCGAGGCAAAGAATCGGACCTTTTAACGATTTCGTCAGCTGCTTGACGGATAAAAATTCAAGCACCCGTTCTTTCACTTTATCGAGCCCGTAATGCTCCTCGTTTAAAATCGCTTCCGCCCGCTTAATGTCGTGGATGTCTTCCGTTTCTTTCGACCACGGCAAGGCGATGAGCCAATCGAGGTAGTTGCGAATGACTGCGCTTTCCGCTGAGGTCGCCGGAATTTTTTCATAGCGGTCAAGCTCTTTCAATGCCGTTTGTTTCACATGCTCCGGCATGCCGGCCGCCTCGATTTTTTCTTTCAGCTCCTCGACTTCGCCCGTTTTTCCTTCTTTTTCGCCAAGCTCTTTTTGAATCGCCTTCATTTGCTCGCGCAAATAATACTCTTTTTGCGTCCGCTCCATCGACTGCTTGACGCGGGCGCTGATCTTTTTCTCAAGCTGGAGCACTTCTTTTTCGTTGTGCAAAATTTGGATGATTTTATTGAGGCGCTCTTTCACGTCGATCGTTTCTAAAATGCGCTGCTTTTCCTCAAGCTTAAGCGGCAAGTGCGAGGCGATGATGTCCGCCATTCGCCCCGGCTCATCGATGTCGACGATCGAGGCGTAAATGTCGACCGACAGCCGCTTGGACAAGTTTATGTACTGCTCGAAATATTCAAGCATCGTCCGCTTGAGCGCCTCATCTTCTAAATCTTTCGCCGCCCGATCAGCAAACTTTTCGACTTTGACGAGAAAGTACGGCTCCTCGCTGATCACTTCCGTAATGAGCGCCCGAGCGACGCCTTCGACAAGCACGCGGAACGTGCCGTTCGGGAGTTTTAGAAGTTGCTTGACGCGCGCGATCGTTCCCATTTTATATAAGTCATCCATGTCCGGTTCGTCGATGGCAACGTCTTTTTGCGACGTCAGCAAAATCATATGATCCTCAACCATGGCTTGTTCGAGCGCTTTGACCGATTTCTCGCGCCCGACATCTAAATGGAGCACCATCGTCGGAAACACGAGCAGCCCACGCAGCGGCAAAAGTGGAACGACCGTCTCCTTTTTCTTTCCGTTCACGCCGAACACCTCCATCTCTCGCTTCTATTCGTTTATTGTATAGTACGGCAGCAGGGTTTGTAAAATTTGACGAACGAAAAGCGCGCGGCGCTCCGTTTGCAGGCAAAGAAAAACCGACTTCAGCGACGATCCGCTTGCGCCGAAGCCGTACATAAAAGAGAGGCCGGACGAACCGCCCGACTCGGTTGCGAGCGGATCGCCCGCTTTCGTTGCCAATCGTTCGCCTTGCCGCCGTTTCCTTTGGCTAGACGAGCTTTTTCTCCGAGCGGTCCATAGCCGCTGGCAGCAGCGCGGGGCCGCGGCGGAGCGCCTCTTCGCCGAACACATGAACGAGCACTTCCTCGAGGCGGCGGACGGCGATGATTTGAATGCCGCTGACTTCGCCTAGCAATGATTGCATATTCTCAATCGGGATGATCACTTTTTTCGCCCCGGCTTGTTTGGCCGCTTTGATTTTGGCAAACACGCCGCCGACCGGTTTCACGCAGCCACGAATGCTGATTTCTCCGGTCATCGCGACCGTATGATCGACTGGCAGTTGATAAATGGCAGAATAAATGCCGACGGCAATCGCCACCCCGGCCGAAGGACCGTCAACCGGCACCCCGCCCGGAAAGTTGACATGAATGTCGTAGCGGTCCGCTGGCACGCCCATCGCCCGCAACACCGTAATGACGTTTTCCGCCGAGCCGCGCGCCATGCTTTTGCGCCGCACCGATTTTTCTGCACTGCCGATGCTTTCCTCCTCGACAATGCCGGTGACATTGATCGCCCCTTTCCCTTTGGCCGGCAAAGCGGTCACCTCAATTTCCAACAGCGCACCGGTGTTCGGGCCGTACACAGCCAGACCGTTGACGACGCCGACCGCCGGAGCGGAAGCGATTTTCTTCTCATAGCGCGGAGTCATTTGGCTCGATTGAATGACCCATTCAATATCTTTGTCCAAAATGTGTTCTCGGTTTTCCGTAATGGCCAGTCCAGCGGCAATTTGCATCATGTTGACCGCCTCCCGCCCGTTGCGCGCATAGGCGGCAAGCAGGCGAATGCCGCTTTCTGACACGTTCAAGCGGATTTTTTCCGCCGCCTTTTTCGCGATGAGGGCGATTTCATCTTGGTCCAATTCACGAAAAAATACTTCCAGGCAGCGAGAGCGAATGGCCGGAGGAATTTCGTTCGGCGTGCGCGTCGTCGCCCCGACAAGACGGAAATCAGCCGGCAGTCCATTTTGGAAAATATCGTGAATATGGCTTGGGATTTGCGGGTTTTCTTTGCTGTAATAGGCGCTTTCAAAAAATACTTTCCGGTCCTCAAGCACTTTCAGCAGCTTGTTCATTTGGATCGGATGAAGCTCGCCGATTTCGTCGATGAATAAAACGCCGCCGTGGGCGTTCGTCACCGCACCTTGCTTCGGCTGGGGAATGCCGGCTTGCCCCATCGCCCCGGCCCCTTGGTAAATCGGGTCGTGCACCGAACCGATGAGGGGGTCGGCGATGCCGCGCTCGTCAAAGCGCGCCGTCGTCGCGTCAAGCTCCACGAACACCGCATTCTTCTTAAACGGGGAGAGCGGATTTTTTTTCGCTTCCTCAAGCACGAGCCGGGCAGCTGCCGTCTTGCCGACGCCAGGCGGCCCGTAAATGATGACATGTTGCGGGTTGGGGCCGCATAAAGCGGCTTTTAACGCCTTGATGCCGTCTTCCTGACCGACGATGTCGTCAAAACTTTTCGGCCGCACTTTTTCCGCCAGCGGCTCCGTGAGCGAAATCGAACGCAGCTTGCGGAGCTGTTCCATCTCTTTGCGCGACTCTTTATCAATCGAAACTTTTTGCACACGCTGCCCTCTTAGCAAATTCCAAAAATAAAGGCCGATGATGACCCCGAAAAACAGCTGGATGACCAGTACGATGTTCGTCCAATCCATGCCCCGATATCCTCCTGCCTTTAGATGGTATGTAGTATGATAGTATCTCCGCGAACTGGCGGGAATAAACCAAAAAAGCGCCGACCGGCGCCCAGGGCATGGGCGGCAAAAAAAGAAACCGCCGAAAAAAGGCGGTTTTCCCATCAGGCAGATGTTTTCCGTTCCAGCTCGATGACGGTGCCATCATGACGGATCAGCGTCGGCGGCTTTGTGCCGCGCACCGTGTCGAGCGTGATGATGCACTTTTGCACATCTTCGCGCGACGGCAGCTCAAACATGACATCAAGCATAATGCCTTCGATGATCGAGCGAAGGCCACGCGCGCCCGTTTTCCGCTCAATCGCTTTTTTCGCGATTTCACGGAGCGCCGCTTCTTCAAACTCGAGCTCAACGCCGTCAAGCTCAAGCATTTTTTGGTATTGCTTCACAATGGCATTTTTCGGTTTCGTCAAAATGTCGATCAACGCCTGTTCGTCGAGCGGCTCGAGCGTCGTAATGACCGGCAGACGGCCGATGAACTCCGGAATAAGTCCGAATTTGAGCAAGTCTTCCGGCAGCACTTTCGACAACAAATTTTTCTCGTCGACATCCGTCTGGTTCATTTCCGCGCCAAAACCGATCACTTTTTTGCCAAGACGGCGCTTGATGATCGGCTCAATGCCATCAAACGCTCCACCGCAAATGAACAAAATGTTCGTCGTATCGATTTGAATGAATTCTTGATGCGGATGTTTGCGGCCGCCCTGCGGCGGAACGCTGGCAATGGTGCCTTCTAAAATTTTCAACAGCGCCTGTTGCACCCCTTCGCCGGATACGTCGCGAGTGATGGAAGGGTTTTCCGATTTACGGGCGATTTTGTCAATTTCATCGATGTAAATAATGCCTTTTTCCGCCCGTTCGACGTCATAATCAGCCGCTTGGATGAGCTTTAACAAAATGTTTTCAACGTCTTCGCCAACATAGCCGGCCTCTGTAAGCGAGGTGGCATCGGCGATGGCAAACGGCACGTTCAAAATGCGCGCCAATGTTTGCGCCAGCAGCGTTTTCCCGCTCCCGGTCGGCCCGATCATCAAAATGTTGCTTTTCGACAGCTCAACATCATCGATTTTGCTGCCGGAATTGATCCGTTTATAATGGTTGTAAACCGCAACGGCGAGCGATTTTTTCGCCTCATCTTGGCCGATGACGTACTCATCTAGAATTTCCCGAATTTCCAACGGCTTCGGCACGTCTTTAAATTCAAATTCCTCTTCATTGCCGAGCTCCTCTTCAACAATTTCTGTGCATAGTTCAATGCACTCGTCGCAAATGTAAACCCCCGGACCGGCAACGAGCTTTCGCACTTGATCCTGGGTTTTGCCGCAGAACGAGCATTTCAACTGCCCTTTTTCATCATTGAATTTAAACATATTCTTCACCCCTTGCCAACGAAATCGCGCCTGCTTATGTATCCATTTCCGCCATCTCTTATGTCGTAAAAACGTATGTATCCGCTATTTTACCATACATGTTCCTGAGAAAGCGAATGAAAAAACCGTCGTCCGTTTGTAAACGTTTAGAAATTGCTGCTTAGGCGCCATGGTTGTGGATAAAGAACAAGGCACGAACGTCTCGCGCCTTGTTCTTTCCTTAAGATATATTATGCCGCAACCTTGCTGTGCTCTACAAGAAAATCAACTGTTTTCCGCCATTTCAAATCTTCTTTGACGCCATCTAAGCTGCCGAGCAGCTCTTTCAGCTTGTCCACGCTCAGCTTGTAGGCTTCCGCCATTTTTTCGAGCTCTTTGTTTACTTCCTCGTCGGTCACTTCAATGTTTTCGGCCTTCGCGATCGCTTCAAGCGTCAACGCCGCGCGCACCCGTTTTTCGGCATCTTCTTTCATTTGCTCGCGCAACGACGCTTCATCTTGGCCGGAGAATTGATAATACAACTGCAAGTTCAAACCTTGCATTTGCAGGCGTTGGTCAAATTCGCGAAGCATCCGGTCGGTTTCGTTTTTGATCATAACCTCCGGAATATCCATTTCGGCGTTGGCTGCCGCTTTTTCGATAACCGCATTGCGCAAGGCAGTCTCCGCCTCGTTCTTTTTCGCCTCTTCCAAACGGGCGCGAATTTTCGCCTTCAGTTCGTCAAGCGTTTCGACTTCTTCATCGACGTCTTTGGCAAACTCGTCGTCCAAAGCCGGCAATTGCTTCGCTTTCACTTCATGCACTTTCACTTTAAACGTCGCCGGTTTGCCGGCCAGCTGCTCCGCGTGGTATTCTTCCGGGAACGTCACTTGAATTTCTTTTTCTTCGCCGGCTTTCATCCCGACAAGCTGTTCTTCAAACCCCGGAATGAACGTTCCAGAGCCGATTTCAAGCGAATAGTTTTCCGCCTTGCCGCCTTCAAACGGCTCGCCGTCGACAAACCCTTCGAAATCGATGACGACCGTATCGCCGTTTTCCACCGTTCCGTCTTCTTTCACGACAAGTTCGGCGTAATTTTCTTGCAGGCGTTTCAGCTCGTTTTCGACGTCTTCATCCGTTACCGTCGCATCCATTTTTTCCACTTCAAGCCCTTTGTATTGGCCGAGCTTCACTTCCGGCTTTACGGTCACTTTCGCTTTGAAAATTAAGCTTTTGCCTTTTTCCATTTGCTCAATGTCAATCTCCGGCATTGACACCGGTTCGATGCCCGCCTCTTCGACGGCTTTGGCATACGCCTCTGGCAGCAAAATGTCGAGCGCATCTTGATAGAGCGCTTCGACGCCGAAGCGTTTTTCAAACAGAACGCGCGGCACTTTCCCCTTGCGGAAGCCCGGAAGCGTGATGTTTTTCACCACTTTTTTAAACGCGGCGTCCAAGCCTTTGTTCACTTTCTCGGCGTCGACCTCAACAGTCAATACGCCTTCGTTTCCTTCAAGCTTTTCCCATTTGACTGACATCCTTGTTCCCTCCACCTGAAATCATTGCTCGGACCATAGCGCACTCCGCTTGTCCAGATCTTTTTATGATGCCCGATTATGTAGACAAGTATGCGAAAACAGATACATAGCACAGCCATTATATTATACCATACAACAGCCATGTTTCAACAGAGAACGAGCCATTAGAGGGAGGAAAGTTCCTCTATTTCGTATAGCTTTTGGCAAAGCCTTGCCATCTCCGCCGCCTCCACACCGTAGCGGTCGGCCAAGGCGGCCGCGTCAGCATCCAAGCCTAAAAACCGGCTCGCCATCCAATGGAGAGCAGCAAGCCAGGCCGCTGCATCCGCGGGCTCTGGCGGAAACGGATACAACACATATGCATAGCGAAGCCAAATTTCCGCCGCCGTTTCGTACAAACTCGGGCTTTCCGCCGCGAGCTGCTGTTCAAGCCGACCCAGCAGTTCGGAAGCAAATTTTGTTTCCATCTGTTCGTCCAACGCTGACGGGACGACCTCCATGCAACGGCCAAATTTTTCAACCGTCACCGTTTCGTTGACTCGCTTCCCTGTCAACAGGCGAAGAAGCATCGTTTTCGCCATCGGGCTTTTTTCCGGTGCGCGTAAATATTGCTTGAGCAACGGCAGCACCGGATCGATGTCTTCTTTTTCCAGTTGTTTAATCAGTTGCAGCTGCTCAGCAATGTCCCCGGACTCCAGCAGCCGTCTCACCCGCTTCCACTCCGCGGGCGGAAGCATGCGGGCATTCATTTTTTCACTAAACCGGAGCAGCTGATGAAGCTGTTCGCGCAACGAAGCGGATAGCGACGGATGGCGCAAGGCGGCGCGGATCACCGTTTCCGCCTTGCTGTATCGATTCGTTTGCAGCAGCACAGCGAGATACATTTGCAACAGATCGCTGTTGTTCGGCTGTTCGTCAAGCAAGGCGGCGAGGCGCCACTCCGCCTCATCGTAGTCTCCAAGCTCATAGCAACAGACAGCCAGCCCAAGGCGAACAGGAAAACTGTGGTCGCCAAGCTGTTCAGCAGCGCGCAAAAAGCGGAGCGCTTCTTTGTAGCGTTTCGCTTCAAGCGCCGCAAACGCTTCTTCCATCAGCCGTTCTTTCGTTTGCGGAAACATGATGATTTTTCCTTTTTTCCCGGTCATCTTCGCCCGCTCCCATTTGCATTTACCATCAGTGTAACAAGTTTTCCCTGGCGAAACAACCCGCGCCTTGCTGGGTAACACAAACCGCTTGTTTGCCAAAAAGCAGCCGGCCCCTGAACGCAGGCGCCGTCAAACACGAAAAAGGCTGCTCCCGCCGATTGGCAGAGCAGCCCATCTCTCCTTGCCGCCCGGAACACATGGCGCTTACGGCCGTGGACAATGCCGTCGTTCGTAGGCGGCGATATGCGCTTCGTACACAAACGTCAAATCAATTTCGTCCCATCCTTTTAGCAACAGCTGTTTTCGATACGGGTCGATGTCAAACGGACGCGAAAATCCTTCATCGTCAAATACCCGCTGTTCTTCAAGCGAAACCGTCAGTTCATAGTCTGCGCGCTCGCTTTGGCGCAGCAAGTAGCGGACATCCTCTTTATCCAGCCGGATCGGCAACAGCCCATTTTTTAAGCAATTGTTGTAAAAAATGTCGGCAAACGATGGGGCAATGATTACGCGGAATCCGTAATCTTGCAGCGCCCACGGCGCATGTTCGCGCGATGAGCCGCAACCGAAGTTTTCATCGGCGACTAAAATCGTCGCCCCTTCGTTTTCCGGGCGGTTGAGCTCAAACGCCGGATTTGGCGTGCCGTCGCTCAAATACCGCCAATCGTAAAAGAGAAACTGGCCAAAGCCAGTGCGTTCAATCCGTTTCAAAAACTGCTTTGGAATGATTTGATCGGTATCAATATTCGCCCGATCGATGCCGGCGGTTTTTCCGCGATGGATCGTAAACGGCTTCATCGTCCTTTCCCCCTTCCGTTATGGATGTCGCTGATGGCAAAGGAGCTCGGCTTCCTAGGATGCCGCGCCGCCTCTTTTGCCATCACGATCGTCAATTTAACAGACCGGCTCGGCTTCAAGCTGGCGCACATCGACAAAATGTCCGTAAATCGCAGCCGCTGCGGCCATCACCGGGCTGACGAGATGCGTGCGCGCCCCTTTTCCTTGCCGCCCTTCAAAGTTGCGGTTCGACGTTGACGCACAGTGCTCGCCTTCTGGGATGATGTCCGGGTTCATGCCCAAACAGGCGCTGCAGCCGGAGTCGCGCCATTCAAAACCGGCGTCGATGAAAATTTGCGCCAACCCTTCCGCTTCGGCTTGTTTTTTCACTTGCTGCGATCCAGGCACGACGAGCGCCCGTACACCCGGAGCCACTTTTTTCCCTTTCACGATGCTCGCCGCCGCGCGCAAATCGCTGAGGCGTGAGTTGGTGCACGAACCGATGAAGACGTGCTGCACCGGAATATCCGTAATCGGCGTGCCCGGCTCAAGCCCCATGTACTCAAGCGCCCGGCGCACCGCGTTTTGCTCTGTTTTGCTTTCAAATTGCTCGGGATGCGGCACGACGCCATCGACGGAAGTGCTCATCGCGGGGTTCGTCCCCCACGTCACCATCGGAGCGATCGTCGACGCATCGATTTCAATCGTTTTATCGTATTTTGCCCCCTCATCGCTGGCTAACGCCCGCCACCGTTCCACCGCCTTGTCAAACTCCTCGCCTTTTGGCGCATATTTGCGGCCGCGCAAATAGGCAAACGTCGTTTCATCCGGGCTGATGAGGCCGGCTCTCGCCCCCGCTTCAATCGACATGTTGCAAATCGTCATTCGCTCTTCCATCGACATGCGTCGGATCGCTTCGCCTGTAAATTCGATAATATAACCGGTGCCGACGCCAACGCCATAGCGGCCGATAATGGCCAAGATGACGTCTTTGGCGGTCACTCCTTTGCCGAGGCGGCCGTTGATGCAGATTTGCAGCGTTTTCGGTTTATGCTGCCAAAGCGTTTGTGTAGCCAATACATGCTCGACTTCGCTCGTGCCGATGCCAAACGCCAAGGCGCCAAACGCCCCGTGCGTCGACGTATGGCTGTCGCCGCAAACGATCGTTTTTCCCGGCTGGGTCAACCCGAGCTCTGGACCGATGACGTGAACGATTCCTTGCTCTTCGCTGTTTAGGTCGGCGAGCGGAATGCCGAACTCGCGGCAGTTGCGCTCAAGCGCAGCGATTTGGTTGCGCGCCACTTCGTCGGTAATCACAAATCGGTTAACGGTCGGCACGTTATGGTCCATCGTCGCAAAGGTCAAATCCGGCCGCCGCACCTTCCGTCCTTTTTGCCGCAACCCTTCAAACGCTTGCGGCGAGGTCACTTCATGCACTAAGTGCAAATCGATGTACAATAAATCCGGTTTGCCCTCCTCACGGTAGACGACGTGGTTTTCCCAAATTTTATCGATGATCGTTTTCGGCTTCATTGGCTTTCACCTCGCACGTCTTAGGCATAAACGGTCATAATTTGAGCAATGGCCGTATAATCCAGCACCGCTGTTTTGATTTCTTCGACCATTTCGTTCGTTGATACGATGCGGCCGCCGCTTGGCGCCAAGTCGGCAGTGCGCAAACCTTGATCGAGCGCCTGCCGCACCGCGTGCTCGACCGCCTCCGCTTCCGCGGTGAGCCCGAACGACAGGCGAAGCATCATCGCAGCTGACAAAATCGCCGCAATCGGATTGGCTTTGTTCATGCCGGCGATATCAGGCGCTGAACCGTGCACCGGCTCATACAAGCTCGGACCGGAAGCGGATAAGCTGGCTGACGGCAGCATCCCGAGCGAACCGGACAACATGGAGGCTTCATCGCTTAAAATGTCGCCAAACATGTTTTCGGTCACCATGACATCAAACTGCTTCGGCGCGCGGATGAGCTGCATTGCGGCATTGTCAACAAGCATATGCTCAAGCGTGACGTCCGGAAACTGCTTCGCCACCTCTTCGGCCACTTCCCGCCATAGACGGCTTGACGAAAGGACGTTCGCCTTGTCGACCGAAGTCACTTTTTTCTTCCGCCCGCGTGCGAGTATAAACGCCATGCGGACGATTCGCTCAATTTCTTCTTTTTTATATAACAAGGTGTCCACTGCTTTTTCTTCGCCGTTTTCGACGACGCGGCCGCTCGGCTGGCCGAAGTAAATGCCGCCGGTCAGCTCACGGACGATGACAAAATCGACGTCTTGCACGAGATCCGGTTTTAACGGCGAAGCGGAAACCAAACTGTCATAGCACACAACCGGCCGCAAGTTGGCATATAAGTCGAGCTGCTTGCGAATGGCAAGCAATCCTTTTTCCGGGCGCAAATGCGGAGGGTTGTCATCCCACTTCGGACCGCCGACCGCCCCAAGCAGCACCGCATCGCTTTCTCGGCAAAGGCGGAGCGTTTCCTCGGGGAGCGGCGTCCCCGCCTCATCGATCGCCGCTCCACCGATCAATCCATATTCAAACGTAAACTCGTGGCCAAACCGGATGCCGACCGCTTTCAATACCTCGACCGCTCCGGACGTCACTTCTTTGCCGATGCCATCCCCTGGCAAGACGGCAATCCGATAGTTTCCCATTCTAAATCCCCCCGTTTTATGGTGTTGCCACTTTCTCGTTTTCGCCGCGCATCGCTTCGATCATAAACACACGGTTGATGGCGTTGATGTACGCTTTCGCCGATGCTTCTAACACGTCTTGTGCAGTGCCGCGCCCGCTCGTCTCGATGTCATGGGCGCGCACTTTGACGAACACTTGGGCCAACGCATCGCGGCCGCCGCCGACCGATTCGATCCGGTAGTCAAGCAGCGTCACCGGCGTTTGGAAGCAACGTTCCAATGTATTGTACAGCGCCTCGACGCTGCCGGCGCCGGTCGCCGCTTCTTGGATTTCGTTCCCCTTCCCGTCTTTCAGTACAACGACCGCTGTCGGAATTTGATTCGTCCCGTATTGCACTTGGATGGAAGACAATTGGTAAAAATCTTGAAAGTGGTCGAACTTCTCTTCGAAAATCAACGCGATTAAATCGTCGTCGGTAATGTCCTTCTTTTTGTCCGCCAATTCTTTAAAACGGACAAACAGCTGATTGATTTCTTCATCGGACAACGTGTAGCCGAGCTCCTCAACCCGGTTGCGAAGCGCATGGCGGCCGGAATGTTTGCCGAGCACCATCGAATTCGACGGCACGCCGACGAGCTCCGGCGAAATGATTTCGTATGTCGTTTTTTCTTTTAAGACGCCGTCTTGATGGATGCCCGATTCGTGCGCAAACGCATTTTTGCCGACGACCGCTTTGTTGGGTGGAACGACGACCCCGGTCAGCTTGCTGACAAGATTGCTTGTGCGCTTAATTTCCTGCAAATTGAGGCGCGTTTCTACTTGATAGTAGTCTTTGCGGATGTGAAGGGCGACAGCGATTTCCTCAAGCGCCGCATTGCCGGCCCGCTCGCCGATGCCGTTGATCGTGCACTCGACCTGCGTTGCTCCATGTTCAATGGCCGATAGCGAGTTCACCACCGCCATGCCCAAGTCATCATGACAATGAGCGGAGAGCGAAACATTTTCAATATTCGGAACATTGTTTTGCAAATAGAGGAAAATTTCCCCGTATTCTTTCGGCGTAATATAGCCGACCGTATCCGGAATGTTGATCACCGAGGCCCCGGCTTTGATCACTTCGGCGACGATTTTCGCCAAAAACGGCAACTCGCTTCGGCACGCATCTTCTGCCGACCATTGGACGATCGGGAAAAAGCGCTTCGCGTATTTCACCGCGTCAACCGCCGCTTCAATCACTTGTTCCGGCGTCATCCGCAATTTATGCACCATATGGATCGGCGAGGTGGCGATAAATAAGTGGAGCCGCGGCTCCGCGCCGCCTTTTAACGCCTCCCACGCCGCATCAATATCGCTTCGGACCGAGCGCGACAGCCCGGTGACCGAGCATGTTCTCACCGTTTCGGCGATTTGTTTGACCGCCTCAAAATCGCCTTTCGATGAGGCGGGGAAACCCGCCTCGATGATGTCAACCCGCAGCCGTTCAAGCTGACGGGCAATTTCCAATTTTTCTTGCAAATTCAAGTTCACACCAGCAGATTGTTCCCCATCGCGCAATGTGGTATCAAAAAACTTAATTTTTCGCACCTGGCACCACCGCCTCGATTTGTTTTGCCTTCACAAACGGCATCATGCTTCGCAGTTCGCGTCCGACAATCTCAATCAAATGCTCATTCTCACGCCGGTTGATGGCGTTGAACTCCGGACGGTTCGCTTGGTTTTCCAAAATCCAGCTCTTCGCGAATTTGCCGGTTTGAATGTCATCGAGCACCTTTTTCATTTCCGCTTTCACAGCGTCGTTAATAATGCGCGGTCCGGTGATAAAGTCGCCCCATTGCGCCGTATCGGAAATCGAATAGCGCATCCACGACAAACCGCCTTCGTAAAGGAGATCGACGATGAGCTTCATCTCATGCAAACACTCGAAATAGGCGACCTCCGGCTGATACCCGGCTTCAACAAGCGTTTCAAACCCGGCTTTGATGAGCGCCGTCAGCCCACCGCACAGCACCGCTTGTTCACCGAACAAGTCGGTTTCCGTCTCTTCTTTGAACGTCGTCTCCAACACCCCAGCTCGAGCAGCGCCGATCGCTTTCGCGTAGGCGAGCGCCGTTTCTCTCGCGTGTCCGGTCACATCTTGGTAGACGGCGATGAGCGCCGGCACGCCCGCTCCTTCCGTATATGTGCGCCGCACGAGATGGCCTGGGCCTTTCGGCGCAACTAAGAAGACGTCAACATGATTCGGCGGGACGATTTGGCTGAAATGGATGTTAAAGCCGTGCGCAAACACAAGCGCATTGCCTGGATCGAGTTCCGGCTCGATCTCCTCTTTGTACACGGCCGGCTGCTTCTCATCCGGCAGCAACACCATGACGATATCAGCCTGCTTCGCCGCTTCGCGGACGGAATACACCTCAAACCCGTCTTGCTCTGCTTGCTCCCACGATTTTCCTTTTCGCAGTCCGACGATGACGCGGACGCCGCTGTCGCGCAAGTTTTGCGCATGGGCGTGGCCTTGTGAGCCGTAGCCGATGATCGCGACCGTTTTCCCTTGCAAATATTGTTCGTTTGCATCCCCGTTATAGTAGACTTTTGCCATGATTACCCTCTCCTTTGTCCTGTAGTGTAAATATTGGTCAAGAAACGGCGCGAACGCCGCGGTTGCCCCATGTTTGAACGTAGCACGGTTTTGTATTGATGGTTGTTAAATGATAAACACCGTTTTCTGGTTCGTCGTCGCTTTTTGCGCCCCGCGGGTGAACGCGGTCGTTCCCGTGCGCGCCACTTCCTTAATGCCGTACGGGCGCAACAGTTCAATCAACGCCTCGACTTTCTCCGGCTCGCCGGTCACTTGAATGACGAGGCTGTCTTTGCTTACGTCGACGATCGAGGCGCGAAACGGCTCGATGAGCGTGTAAATTTCCTGGCGGACCGCCGGAGGAGCGGCGACCTTAATAAGCGCCAGCTCGCGGGCGACGATCGCTTGGTCGGTGATGTCATTCACCTTCAACACATCAATCTGCTTGTTCAGCTGCTTAATGATTTGCTCCGCCGTCCGTTCATCGTCAACGTTGACGACGAACGTCATCCGCGAAACGCCCTCGATTTCCGTATGCCCGACCGTAATGCTTTCGATATTGTAATGCCGCTTTGTAAACAACCCGGTAATGCGGTTTAAGACGCCGGGGCGGTTGTTGACTGTCATCGTGATGATTCTTCGCATGCTTTCACCCCCACCATTTCATGAAGCCCTTTGCCGGGCGCCACCATCGGATAGACGTTCTCGTCGGCACGGACATGGAAATCCAGCAGCACCGGCCCATCCATCGCAAACGCTTGTTTTAACACTTCGGCCGCTTCCGCCTCCGTCTTCGCCCGCAGACCTAGCATCCCGTATGCTTCGGCAAGCTTGACGAAATCCGGTTGGTTCGGAATGAGCGAATGGGAGTACCGTTTGTCATAGAACAGCTCCTGCCATTGCCGCACCATGCCGAGCGCCTGGTTGTTGACGATGACGATTTTGATCGGCAGCCCTAGCTCCTGGATGACCGACAGTTCTTGAAGCGTCATTTGGAAGCCGCCGTCGCCGACGATCGAAACGACCGTAGCGCTCCGGTCGGCGAGCTGGGCGCCGATCGCTGCCGGAAGCCCGAAGCCCATCGTGCCGAGCCCCCCGGACGTCACCCACCGGTGCGGCCGGTTGAACTTGTAATATTGCGCCGCCCACATTTGATGCTGGCCGACGTCCGTCGTCACGATCGCCTCGCCGTTTGTCATTTCATAGATCATCTCGATCAGTTTTTGCGGTTTGATCGTGCCGGCTTCCGGCTCATAATGGAGTGGGAAGCGCCGCTTCCATTCATCAAGCTGCTTAAGCCACGCCGCGGTGTCCGCCGGCTTGCCTTGCTGGGCGATCAGCTCTTGCAAGGCGGCTTTTGCATCGCTAACGATTGGAATTTTCGTCGGCACGTTTTTGCCGATTTCCGCCGGGTCGATGTCGATATGGGCGACGGTCGCCTTTGGCGCGAAGTATTTCAAGTTGCCGGTGACCCGGTCATCGAAGCGGGCGCCGATGTTGATGAGCAAATCGCATTCACACAGCGCCATATTCGCCGTATACGTACCGTGCATGCCCGCCATGCCTAAAAACAGCGGATGGTCGGCCGGGAAACCGCCAAGGCCAAGGAGCGTATGAATGACCGGAATGTTTTGCTGTTCGGCGTATTGCCGCAATTCATTGGACGCATTGGCGTGCAAGACGCCAGCGCCGGCTAAAATGACCGGCCGCTTTGATTGGCTGACCGCCTCGACAAGCCGGCGGATTTGCCAATGGTTCGGCTGCGTCGTCGGCTGATAGCCGGGCAAGTGAACCTCTTGATCATAATCGAATTCCCCTTCCGCCGTCGTAATGTCTTTTGGAATATCGATCAACACCGGTCCGGGGCGCCCGGTTGTCGCAATGTGAAACGCCTCTTTAATGATTCTCGGCAGCTCGCTGATGTCGCGCACTTGGTAGTTGTGTTTCGTAATCGGCATCGTAATGCCGACAACGTCCGCCTCCTGAAACGCATCCGAACCGATGACGCTTGTCGCCACTTGCCCGGTAAAGACGACGAGCGGCAGCGAATCCATCATCGCGTCGGTCAACCCGGTGACGATGTTGGTCGCTCCCGGGCCGGAGGTGGCGATGACGACCCCTGGTTTTCCCGAAATGCGCGCATATCCTTCCGCCGCATGGATGGCCCCTTGCTCATGCCGCGTCAGCACGTGGAACACGCCGGCTTTATACAACTCGTCATACAGTGGGAGCACCGCCCCCCCCGGATAGCCGAAGATGACTTCGACTTTTTCTTCCTTGAGCGCTTCAATGAGCATCAGCGACCCGCTCATTCTCGCCTTCGTCCTCGCTTTTTCTTGTTCCTCGACTTTCATTTTTGTCATCATCGATCCTCCCTGTAATTTGTCATCCATATAAAAAAACCTTTCCACCCACGATGGCTGTCATTTCCAGCCAAAGGGGCGAAAAGGTTTCCTTTCCGCGGTACCACCCTTCTTCACGGCCATGACGGCCGCCTCAGGAGCGGCCAGCCGAAGCCGGCCGCTCATTTTGGTAACGAGTGAAGCGCGCGTCTCCACTCGTCCAGCCCTACTAGCCGTCCGGCGTTCAGGCTGGCGCTCAGAGGTGAGTTCATCAAGCGGCAACATCACCGGTTCGCAGCTCCCCCGGCTCTCTGTGGATGTTGGCCCCGCTGACTACTTATCCTCGTCAACGCTTTTTCGCTATCCACTTGTCATGGACGATCAACCGACATTGGCGTTCGTCGGATACACCTTTACTCCTTCGACGACCACGCGGCGGCGAAATTCTTCAAGCAACCGCTTTGTATGCGGTCCCGGCGTCCCGTCGCCGATCATCCGGCCATCGACTTTAATGACCGAAATGACTTCGGCCGCCGTCCCCGTCAAAAACACTTCATCCGCGACATAGACATCATGGCGGGTAAACGGCTCCTCTTTCACCGTATAGCCGAGATCCTCCGCGATTTCGATGATCGCTTGACGTGTAATGCCTTCAAGCGCCCCCACATACCCTGGCGGCGTGTAAATGACGCCGTTTTTGATGATGAAAACGTTGTCTCCCGAACCTTCCGCGACATAGCCTTGATCGTTTAAGATCAGCGCTTCGCTTACGTTCGCCAAATGCGCCTCGATTTTGACAAGCACATTGTTTAGGTAGTTGAGCGATTTGACTTTCGGGCTCAGCACATCAGAGCGGTTGCGGCGCGTCGCCACTGTCACCACTTCGATGCCGGTTTCATATAAATGTTTCGGGAAGAGCGCGAGCGGCTCGACGATAATCACAATTTGCGGCGTTTTGCATTTGTACGGATCCAGTCCTAAATCGCCGATCCCGCGCGAAACGACCAGGCGGATGTATGCATCTTGATAGCCGTTGCGGCGGATCGTTTCGAGCACGTGGCCAATCATTTCTTCCTTCGTGTACGGAATGTCGAGCAAAATCGACTTCGCGGAATTGTATAGCCGATCTATATGTTCTTCGAGGCGGAATACGTTGCCGCTATAGACGCGAATGCCTTCAAATACCCCATCGCCATACAAAAATCCATGGTCATACACGGAAATTTTGGCGTTTTCTTTTGTCACAAATTCTCCGTTTAAAAAGATCCATTGTTCGCCCACTTCGGTTCCCCTCTTCCTTGATCAGTCAGCAGTTGCTTTGAACGGCTCGATCATTATATTGAGTCGTTTCTCTTATTTGAACATTATAATAATCCGAAACCTTTGCGCCGTCAATAACGTTTTTTGAAAATTCCGATTGGTCAAACTATTTGAATGCGCTTACATTATGATAGAATCAAGGTTTTGCCGATTCAAAAAATTTTTTCTTTCTTGACGGCTCATCGAAAGCGGACGCTCTCTAACTGCCAAAGCGAAAAAACAAAAAACAGCGGACGTTTTGTCCGCTTAGATCGAAAAGGTTCGTTCCATTCTGGAAACGGGCTGCCCATTCACTTCATAAAATTGAACATGCGCGCGCCCGCCGCCGATGGTCAACACCGCGTACGTTTTTTCTTTTCTTCCGCGCGGCAAAGCAATGCTGCCGGGGTTGATGAACAACAGCCCATCCATTTGCTCGGCGCCGGCCAAATGCGAGTGGCCGAAACAAACAACGCGAGCCCCTGTTTCTTGCGCGCGATAGGATAAACGCAAAAGCGACGTTTTCACCCCGTATAAATGGCCGTGGGTGACAAACAACCGAACGCCACCTGCCTCTTCGATGCGCTCAGCAGGAAACGCGGCGAAATCGCAGTTGCCGCGCACGACGGCAAACGGGGCGATCTCGTCCGCCCCCACCTCCAACTCCGAGTCGCCGCAATGGATAAACAAATCCGCTTCATGGCGATGACGGTTGACAATTTCAGCAAGTTCGGCAGTCAGCCCATGGCTGTCGCTCACAATCACCGCCTTCATTCCGTCCGCCCCTTTCCACCGACGATCTCCTCCCACTGCTCATCGAGCTTCGTCAGCGCCTTGGCGCGATGACTGATTTGATTTTTTTCCTCCGGCGCAAGCTCCGCCATCGTTTTTCCCCACTCCGGAAGGTAAAAGATTGGATCATAGCCAAAGCCCCCCTCCCCACGCGGCGCTTCGGCGATATACCCATCGCATGTCGCTTCAACAACGGCGGTCGGCCGCCCTGGGATCGCGACGGCGAGCGCGCAATGAAAACGAGCCGTGCGCTGCTCCATCGGCACCCCGTCAAGCTCGCGAAGCAGCTTGGCGATGTTGCGTGCATCGTTTTTATCTTCCCCGGCATAACGGGCCGAATGAACGCCCGGCCGGCCGCCGAGCGCATCGACCACGAGCCCGGAATCATCGGCGATCACCGGCCGCTTTAGACGCCGCGACGCCGCTTCTGCTTTGAGCACGGCATTTTCCGCAAACGTGCTTCCCGTTTCTGCGACATCCGGAGCGTCCGGAAAGTCAAGCAGCGATTTCACTTCGACGCCCCGCTTGGCGAACAAAGCGGTGAATTCGCGCACTTTGCCGGCATTTTTTGTAGCGATGACAATCTCCTTCACTCTGTGTCCTCCTCTGCCGCTTCTTTTTTTTCGCCGATGCGCGCCGCCCACTCGCCCAATGCGCGGCGCTGAACGGCGATGAGCTGCTCGATGCCGATTTGCGCCGCTTCAAGCAATTCATCGAGCTCGGCGCGCGAAAAAACCGCTTCCTCTCCGGTCCCTTGGATCTCGACAAATTGACCCGCTCCGGTCATGACGACGTTCATATCCACTTTCGCCCGCGCATCCTCGTTGTAATCTAAATCAAGAATCACCCCATGCTCCGGATCGATGCCGACCGAGGTGGCGGCGAGAAAATCGCGGATCGGAAGCGCCTCGAGCTTCCCTTCTTCCACCAGTTTGGCAAGCGCCAACACAAGCGCCACATACGCACCGGTGATCGACGCCGTCCGCGTTCCGCCATCCGCCTGAATGACGTCGCAATCGATCCAAATGGTCCGCTCGCCAAGTTGTTCAAGATCAACAACCGAGCGAAGCGCACGGCCGATTAAGCGCTGAATTTCCATCGTCCGCCCCGACACTTTTCCTTTGCTCGCTTCCCTCACATTCCGCTGCTCTGTCGCCCGCGGCAGCATCCCATATTCGGCCGTAATCCATCCTTTGCCGCCGCCGCGCATAAACGACGGCACTTTCTCTTCGACCGTCGCCGTGCAAATGACTTTCGTGTCGCCGATTTCAATGAGCACCGACCCTTCAGCATGCTTCATGTAATGCGGGTGTATATGTACAGGGCGCAGCTCGCAACTGCTTCGTCCGTCCGCTCTCATCAGCTGAGTCCTCCTTTTCTCCATCTTCAACGGAATGCCAGACGCCGCATTTCTTTCCGCCTAGCGAAAAAAAGAAAGAGGCGGAATACGTTTCCACCTCTTTGTTATACCATAACGTCCTATTCGTTTCCAGCCTGTCAGCACCAATCGGTTGAACGACCCACCACCTACGCTTCGCTGAGAGGTGGGGGCTTCAAGCGACTTGTGTGTTGGCCGAACGGTAAGCCACACACAAGAACCCTTTACACTTCCCTTCGTTCCGAAGGTGTCCGTTCTAGCCCTATTCTATCCTATTCGTTGGCTGACGCCAACCGACATTCATCTCCCACTTTCACTTCGTTTTGAAGTGGGAGACTTCTTTCGGAAGAAAGATGTTAAAATGTCCCGGTATTGACGTTTTGCGGCCGAGCGACCGGTTTGGTGAGCGGCTTGCCGTCTTCCGTGACAAGATTGGCTTTGCCGTTGACGGTGATCGCCACGCTTTCGACTCCTTTTTGCTCTGTGAGCGACAAAACGAGAGAATTCAACACAACGTCGGAAATGACATTTTTCTTGTTGCTGCCATAAATGCCTTCGTTAAAGTTGAGCGTCACTTTCCCATCCTCATATTTCGGGGCATCGACAAGCTTCGCATCCGGCTGAAAGACGCCGACAAGCCCGCTTCCTTGCTCTGGTCCTTGAATCAGCTCGTTGACGGCCGCGGCAATATCATCTTTCTCCTTATTGGACACACGCCGTGTCACCGGCACATAGTAGGTGCTGTTCCCTTGTTGGGCGACAAAATAAACGGTGACTGGATGCGTATTCGTAATGTCTGGCACCCCGTTCGCTTCCATATTGATGCCGTCGGCGCGGCTTACCCCATCTTGGATCGGCGTTTTATTGACCGGCATCACGTTTTGATCGTAACCGTTAATGCGGATTTTGACACGCTTGATATTGTCAAACTGCGTCAATGTCCACGTAATGGACTGCAAAATTCGTTTTTCGTCCTCCGGCTTATAGTTTTTAAATTCCGGCGAAAAGTCAGCGATCAACGTCCCGTCTTTTTCCAATTTTGTGCCAAGCACCGTCGTTCCAGCCGGAATGACCGCGCGGAAGCCGTTCGGCAGCATTTCTGACACGGGTCCATCTTCAACCAAATATTCGAGCACTTGTTTGGCCACAGCCTGCGTTTTCGGCAATTCCACTGTTTGCGGCACGACAAAGCCGTTTTTGTCAATCAAGTACAGCTCTCTTTTCACCGTCTCGGCAGCCTTCGCTTTCTCTTTTCCTTCCTTCTGGCTTTCCGTCGCTTCCTGAAGCGCTTGGCCGTCTTTGACATAACTCGTCTCTTGCGGGGGATCGATCTCCTTCACCGCCTCATCTCGCCCAAACAAACCGCAGCCGCCAAGCAACAACAGCGAGGCGAGCAGCGGCGCCGCCCATATGTGAGTCGTCCGTTTCATTGACGTTCCCTCCTACTCGTAGTTTGTACTACTATGTATACGAGCCGTTTTCCAAAATAGAATAAAAAATCCTTTAGCGCATGAACGCTAAAGGATTGGTTGGTTACAGCCGAATCGCTTCGACCGTGCCGATCGGCTTGCCAAACCACTTCCCCGAAATCTTTTCAAACAGCTCTTTCGGCCCAGTCGTGAAAAACAAATGCTCCGGTTCGCGCTCGCCGGTGTAAAGGAGCTGGCTGTGGTGCAAAATCGCGCTCACTTCACGAGCCGTCTCACCGCCCGAGCAAATGAGCTTCACGCGTTTGCCCATATACGTGCGAATGAGCGGCGCGAGCAGCGGATAATGCGTGCAGCCTAAAATCAGCACATCGATCAGCAGCGGACGGAGCGGAGCGAGCGATTCGGCGACGATCGCCATCGCCTCCTGCCCTTCAAAGTCGCCGCTTTCCACAAGCGGAACGAATTTCGGACAGGCCAAGCTCTCGACTTGGACGCGCGGATTGATGGATTGAAGCGCCTTTTCATACGCCCGGCTTCGGATCGTGCCAATCGTGCCGATAACGCCGATGTGCCCGCGCCGAGTCGCTTTCAGGGCGGCGCGAGCGCCGGGATGAATAACGCCAAGCACAGGAATGTCAAGCTTCGCCCGCACGTCGTCAAGCGCGACCGCCGTCGCGGTGTTGCAGGCGATAACAAGCATTTTCAAGGGATATTGCCGCAAGTAATCAATCATTTGCCACGTAAATCGACGGACTTCTTCCACCGGCCGCGGCCCGTACGGGCAACGGGCGGTGTCGCCTAAGTAAATAATTTGTTCTTTCGGCAGCTGCCTCATAATTTCTTTGGCGACGGTCAAACCGCCGACTCCTGAGTCAATGACACCAATTGCTCTTTCCAAGTGATCGCCTCATTCTTTCGTCATTTCTTGATGCAATTTGCGCAAACATCGCTCAAAGAGGACGATTTCCTCGTCTGAAAAATTTTCTAGCACTTTGGCTAAATCTCTCTGGCGTTTTTCAATCACTTCCTCAATGATGCGCTCGCCTTTTTCCAACAAGTGAATGCGGACAACGCGGCGGTCGTGTTCATCGCGGACTCTGGCGACAAGTCCGTTCCGCTCCATGCGATCGACCAAGTCGGTCGTCGTGCTGCACGCCAAATACATTTTGTTCGATAACTCGCCGACCGTCAAGTCCCCTTCTTCAAGCAGCCACTGCAGGGCGACAAATTGCGGTGGGGTGATCGGATAGTTGGTTAAAATTTCACGGCCGCGCTGTTTCAAATTGGCGGCGATATAGCGAAGCAATTTTTCCAACTCGGCGACCGTTCTTTCATTCATCGCAGACGGCATACCATCTCTCCTTGATCGTTTCCGCGGCCAGCCTCAAACGGCGGCTTGCGTCAACAGCTATTCTTACTTTTCATTTTACAACACTAAAAAAGAGAATCAACAAAAAAAATGCGGCGGCCGCCGCGGACGAAGGCCGGACGGGCGCCAAGCCTCGTCCGGCCGCAAGGGAACATAACAGCCGGCTGTCCAACAAGGAAAGCCGGCATCGTTTATAGTTCAAGTTCGCCCATTCGAAGCAATTCAATGACAGCTTGCGAGCGCCCCTTGACCCCAAGCTTTTGCATCGCATTCGAAATATGGTTGCGAACCGTTTTCTCGCTGATAAACAGCTCTTTGGCGATCTCTTTCGTCGTCTTGTCTTGCACGAGCAATTCGAAGACTTCTTTTTCTCTTTTGGTCAAAAGCGGCTTCGATTGAAACGATTTGTCCTTCAACGGTTGTAACCCTCCTTGCTCTCAATGGGCCCGAACTGCCGGATGGGTATTTCCTCGCCATATCGTATGTGAGAGCAAGAGCGGCGGTGACGAAAATTTGCTTATCTACTAGAAAAATGGGTCTTTTTTTCTTCATCTTTCGGTTCGCCGGAGGCGGTTGGCTGCCGCTTGTCTAGCAAAACAAAAAATCCCCCTCATGTCTATTCGAATGAAGGGGATTTTTGATTCTGCCGCTACACTTCGTCGCTGCCAAAGAAATCGCGGAACATTTGAATCGTCGTTTCGCGGTTTAACGCCGCGATCGATGTCGTCAACGGAATGCCCTTCGGGCACGATTGCACGCAGTTTTGCGAGTTGCCGCAGTTGGCCAGTCCACCGTCGCCCATAATCGCCCGCAACCGTTCGGCTTTATGCATCGCCCCGGTCGGGTGAGCGTTAAACAGCCGCACTTGCGACAGCGGCGCCGGGCCAATAAAGTTGGACTTGCTGTTGACGTTCGGGCACGCTTCCAAGCAGACGCCGCACGTCATGCATTTGGACAGCTCGTACGCCCATTGCCGCTTCCGCTCGGGCATGCGCGGCCCCGGGCCCAAGTCGTACGTTCCGTCGATCGGAATCCATGCTTTGACGCGTTTTAGCGCATCAAACATCCGGCTCCGATCGATGACCAAGTCGCGGATGACCGGGAATGTGCGCATCGGCTCCAGGCGGATCGGCTGCTCGAGTTTGTCAATGAGCGCGGCGCACGCTTGGCGCGGTTTGCCGTTAATGACCATCGAACAGGCTCCGCACACTTCTTCGAGACAGTTCATTTCCCAAGCGACCGGCGTCGTTTTTTCCCCTTTGGCGTTGACCGGATTGCGGCGAATTTCCATGAGCGCCGAAATAACGTTCATGTTCGGGCGGTATGGGATGACAAACTCCTCTTCATACGGATCGGAATCCGGGCGATCTTGACGGGTGATGATGAATCGAACCGTTTTGTTCTCGCTCATCTTACTTCACTTCCTCTTTCTTTTTGCTGTAGTCGCGCTTGCGCGGTTTAATCAACGAGACGTCAACGTCTTCATAATGGAACGCCGGACCATCTGGCGTGTAGCGGGCCATCGTCGTTTTCAGCCATTCTTCGTCGTTGCGCTCCGGAAACTCCGGCTTGTAGTGCGCGCCGCGGCTTTCATTGCGATAATAAGCGCCAAGCGTAATGACGCGGGCAAGCTGCAGCATGTTGTACAGCTGGCGGATAAACGTCGCTCCTTGGTTGCTCCATCTCGACGTGTCGGTGACGCTGATGTTTTTGTACCGCTCCATCAACTCTTGAATTTTTTCATCTGTTTTGAGCAGCCGGTCATTGTAGCGGACGATCGTCACGTTCGCCGTCATCCATTCACCGAGTTCTTTATGCAGCACATAGGCGTTTTCCGTGCCGTCCATCGCCAAAATGTTTTCCCATTTTTCCTGCTCTTGTTTGACATAACGATCGTACAACGTCGACGGCATCGCATCGGCCGATTTCTCGAGGCCGCGGATGTAGCGGACGGCGTTCGGGCCGGCGACCATTCCGCCGTAAATCGCCGACAGAAGCGAGTTCGCCCCGAGGCGGTTCGCCCCGTGAATCGAATAGTCGCACTCGCCGGCAGCAAACAACCCTTTGATGTTCGTCATTTGGTCATAGTCGACCCATAAGCCGCCCATCGAGTAGTGAACGGCCGGGAACACCTTCATCGGCACTTTGCGCGGGTCTTCGCCCATGAACTTCTCGTAAATTTCGATAATGCCGCCGAGCTTAACATCCAACTCTTTCGGATCTTTATGTGACAAATCCAAATACACCATGTTTTCGCCATTGATGCCGAGCTTCAAATCGACGCAAACGTGGAAAATTTCCCGAGCGGCGATGTCGCGCGGCACCAAGTTCCCGTAAGCCGGATATTTTTCCTCAAGGAAGTACCACGGCTTGCCGTCTTTATATGTCCAAACCCGTCCACCTTCCCCGCGCGCCGATTCACTCATCAGGCGGAGCTTGTCGTCGCCTGGAATGGCGGTCGGGTGAATTTGGATGAACTCGCCGTTCGCGTAGTAAACGCCTTGCTGATAGGCGATCGAAGCCGCTGAACCAGTGTTGATGACCGAATTCGTCGATTTCCCAAAAATAATCCCCGGGCCGCCGGTCGCCAAAATGACGGCATCAGCTGGAAACGCTTTGATTTCCATGGACCGCAAATCTTGTGCGACGATGCCGCGGCAAATTTGCTCGTCATCCAAAACGACGCCTAAAAACTCCCAATGCTCATATTTCGTGACGAGCCCGGCCACTTCATGGCGGCGCACTTGTTCGTCAAGCGCATACAAAATTTGCTGCCCGGTCGTCGCCCCAGCATAAGCGGTCCGATGGTGCTGCGTCCCCCCAAAACGGCGGAAGTCAAGCAACCCTTCCGGCGTCCGGTTGAACATGACACCCATCCGATCGAGCATGTAAATGATCCCCGGCGCCGCTTCACACATCGCTTTGACCGGAGGCTGGTTCGCCAAGAAGTCCCCGCCATAGACGGTGTCGTCAAAATGCTCCCACGGCGAGTCGCCTTCCCCTTTCGTGTTGACCGCTCCGTTAATGCCGCCTTGGGCACAGACGGAGTGAGAACGCTTTACCGGAACGAGCGAAAACAGCTCGACAGGCACTCCCGCTTCGGCGATTTTAATCGTGGCCATCAAACCGGCCAATCCACCGCCAACAACGATGATTTTCCCTTTTTTCATAGCTACTCACTCCCTAATAGATTGCTGCTTTTGCTTGCATGCCGCACGTTTTGCCTTGCCGGCCCGCCATCGACCAAGCGATCGTTCGGAGGCGGCTGAGACGTGATCCACCGCGCGCCAACGCAGCGATTCGTCGTCAAATTGATCTCACACCAACCTAAGTGACTTCAACCGCTTCCTTTGTAGAAGCGACATCGTTCCCTGTCAAATTGATTTCACGCAAACGCCAAGATGGCGCGAATGCCGACAATGGAAAGCGCGATGAAAATAATCATCGTAATGTACGTAAATACTTGCTGTGAACGAGGGGACACCGTCAACCCCCAGCTGACGCAGAACGACCATAAGCCGTTGGCGAAGTGAAAGACCGTGGACAAGATTCCAACGATATAAAATCCGAGCATAAACGGATTGTCGACAATGTTGGCCATCATGTCGTAGTTCACTTGGACGCCGAATGCAGCCTGCACCCGCGTTTCATACACATGCCAGACGACAAAAATCAATGTAATGATGCCGGTGATCCGCTGAAGCATGAACATCCAGTTGCGAAAATAGCCGTACTGGCGAGTGTTGAATTTGGCTGTAAACGCGATATAAATGCCGTATACAGCGTGGAACAACAACGGAAGAAAAATAACAAAAATTTCAAGAAAATAGCGGAACGGCAAGTTTTCCATAAACGCCGCCGCCCGGTTAAACGCTTCCGGCCCACGGGTCGCAAAATGGTTGACGACCAAGTGCTGCACTAAGAAAACCCCAACGGGGATAACCCCGAGCAGCGAATGGAGCCGGCGATAGTAAAACTCGCGATTCCCTGCCATTATGTAAACCCCCTTCAATTGAATAAAAATATGTCCCTCTCGCTCGCCATGCGGAAACGGAAACGTCTTCCATTCCCGATTCGCTTGTCACATTCATTGTACTCCCACATTGTACAAGCGTCAAGAAAACACTGACACAAAATGTTCAAACATTCTCATAGTTGCGCCACCTTAGGAAAGAGGATGCACTTCGGCAGCAATTCCGCTATAATGGGAAAATGGAAAGAAAGAGGGGGACATAATGAAACAGCCATCATTCGAGGATCTATATCAGGCGTTCAGCGCCATCACGCAGTCCGCCTTCGGTGTTGAGCTGCTCCGCCATTCGCTTCTTCCCGAGCTGCTTGGCAAAGATGCCGCTTCGCTGCTGTACTGGGCCGGCAAACAGCTGGCGCGGCGCTACCCGCTCGGAACGCTCGATGACGTCGCCGTATTTTTTGAACGGGCGGGCTGGGGGGAGCTCTCAACCGGCGAAGAGCGAAACGACGAACTCGATATCGAGCTGTCGGGTCCTATCATCGCCGCCCGCTTTTCCTTGTACGGCAGCTGCTCGTTCCAGCTTGAGGCGGGATTTCTCGCCCAGCAAATCGAACAACAAAAGCGGTTCGTCACCGAAGCGGTCGAACTGCCGCCAAAGCGGGACGGCAAAGCGCGCATTTTGGTGAAATGGGATCGGAAGCAGGCGGTCGAATGACATGCAACGAACGGGCGCCCGCTCGCAAAACAGGCGCCCGTTCCGCATTATTCATGCAGTTTTTCATAGATGTTCTCCGCCACCGCCCGTGGAATGTTCGCCCGCTGCAGCTCTTCCACCGTCGCCTCTTTCATCTTTTTCACCGAGCCGAAATAATTCAAGAGCGCTTTTTTCCGCTTTTCCCCGACGCCGGGAATGTCATCAAGCACGGAATGGAACATCGTCTTCTGCCGCGTCTGACGGTGGAACGTGACCGCAAACCGGTGCACTTCGTCTTGAATGCGCTGCAACAAATAAAACTCTTGGCTTTGCCGGTCAAGCGGCACGACATCCGGCGGGTCGCCCGCCAAAAGCTCTGATGTGCGATGTTTTTCGTCTTTCGCCAATCCAGCCAGCGGCACATCCAGTCCAAGTTCGTTTTCGAGCACATCCCGCACCGCCGACAGGTGGCCTTTGCCGCCGTCGATGATGATGAGGTCAGGAAGCGGCAATCCTTCTTTCAACACGCGCGTATAGCGGCGGCGCACGACTTCGCGCATCGTTTCATAATCGTTCGGCCCCGCGACCGTTTTCACCTTATATTTTCGGTATTCTTTTTTCGCCGGCTTTCCGTCAAGGAAAACGACGAGCGCTGAGACTGGATCGGCCCCGTAAATGTTCGAGTTGTCAAACGCCTCGATGCGGCGCGGCGCCGGAATGCCAAGACGCTCTCCGAGACGTTCGACCGCTTTGATCGTCCGTTCTTCGTCCCGCTCGATGAAATAAAATTTTTCTTTCAGAGCAATGGCCGCGTTTTGGCTCGCCAGCTCAACAAGCTCTTTTTTCTTCCCTTTTTTCGGCTGGACGACGGCAACGCCGAGCAATTCGCGGGCGAGCTCGCCGTCAATGTCGGACGGGAGGACGACTTCTTTTGGCTTCAAATGATGCGCTTTCGCATAAAACTGACCCAAAAACGTAAGCATTTCCTCATCCGGGTCTTGGTAAAGCGGGAAGATCGACACGTCGCGCTCAATCAGCTTCCCTTGGCGAAGGAAAAACACTTGCACGCACATCCAGCCCTTGTCGTACGCATAGCCGAATACATCGCGGTCGATGAAGTCGTTGAGCATCATTTTTTGCTTTTCCATCGTCATCTCAATCGCTGCAATTTGATCGCGGTATTCTTTCGCCCGCTCAAACTCGAGCGCTTCGGCCGCCTCGTGCATTTTCTCGGCCAACTCCTGCTTTACGTCTTCATACCCGCCGTTTAAAAAGCGGACGATTTGTTCAACCATCGCCTTATTTTGTTCGTCCGACACCGGGTGGACGCACGGGGCGAGGCATTGGCCCATATGGTAATACAAACAGGCGCGCGAAGGCAGCGTCGAACATTTGCGGAGCGGATACAAACGGTCGAGCAGCTTTTTCGTTTCGTTCGCCGCCTGCACGTTCGGATACGGGCCGAAATATTTGCCGCCGTCTTTTTTCACCTTGCGGGTGATGAGCAGGCGCGGATGTTGTTCCGCGGTGATTTTAATAAACGGATAGCTTTTATCATCCTTGAGCATGACGTTGTATTTCGGATCATGCTTTTTGATCAAATTCATCTCCAAAATGAGCGCCTCGGCGTTTGACGAGGTGACGATGTATTCGAAATCGGCGATTTCCTCCACAAGCCGCTGCGTTTTGCCATCATGCGTCCCGGTAAAATACGAGCGGACGCGCGCCTTCAACGACTTCGCCTTGCCGACATAAATGACCGTTCCGTGTTTGTCTTTCATTAAATAGCAGCCCGGCTGTTCCGGGAGCACGGACAGCTTTTCCTTCAGCCGGTCGTTCATGGCCATCACTCCATCCTATTCCTCGACCCATTCGTACAGCGTAATCGTTCCGTACACCGGATCGGCAAGAGGACTGGAACGATACGTCTTCACTTTGCGCACATGGCGGGAAACATCGACTCCTTGGGCGCGAAACCCGTCAACAACATGATTGGTCATATAAATTGTAGCATGGCGATAGTTTTCTTTGTCTTGCAAAAAGAAGGAAAAATGGAACACATCTTTATGCGGAAACGGAACGTGCAAATAATCGAACACGCGCGTCTCCTCCCACGTATATACCACAAACGGCTGCGGCTTGTCACGCAAATCGTCGGCAAGCTGATACACAGCCGGGGGCGTCTTTGCCTGCTCGTGCAACAGCCCGATGCCGATTGCAGACTGCAGCAGCACAACCGCCGCCGCCAGCGCTAATCTCCATGCCTTCGGCGCAGCCAAAAAGCGGCCCCACACATAAAACAGCGCAAAATGAACCAACGGAAGAAGGTGGCGCGGCTTTTCAATGTTTTGCGCCAATAGCGCCCAGACGGCATACAGCAACGCGGAAACGACAAGCGGGCGCGGCCGCTGAAACCGCCCCGTGCGCCAGGCGATGGCGCCGACCACTGCATAGGCGGCCAGCAGCCAAGCGTTTCGGCTGGCCATGCCGGTCCAAAGAAAGTTGTCAAGGACAAAGCGGCACACCCGCTCCCAAAATGGAAGCGGACTCGTCGCCGTTCCCCCCCAGTCGCTGAAATGACCGACGACAAACGCCCAGCCAAGCTTGAAAAACGGCCAAAGGCCGCCTTCCGTCGCCGCGACCGCCGCCACCCAAACAAATTGAAAGGCGGCCGCCGCCAACAGCGATGCCGCCACGCGGCCAAGGCGGCGGTGCGTTTTCCAGTCTTCATGCCAAAGGATCAACAACGCGGCAGCAAACGGGGCATAAGACAAACGGATGCCCATGAGGAGGCTAAACAACACGGCCGGCCAAAGCTGCGCCGGCCATGTTGTTCGCCGCCGCGCCCATTCCACCGCCCATATGTACCACCAAAGCACGCCAAGCGCCGCGCCGTCCGACATCGGTCTGGCGGCGGCCAGGAGCACGTAGCTTGAAGAAAGCACCGAAAGCGCCGCCCATAGCGCCGCTGAACGCGGCATATGGCGAGCGAGCAGCCAAACGATGGGAAAGGCGGCGGAACACAACACGAGCACATTCAAGATCGAAAGCGCTTTGGCCGGATTGGCGACCAGAGCGTGCACTGCCATGCCGCCAAGAATAAAATACGGATAGCCCGGGAAATGCGGCTGCATGGCCAACACATCATAGCGTCTAAGCGCCAAGGCAAAATCCACTTCATCCCATGTGGCCGCATATGGGCTCGCCCAATACAAACAGGCGCCAACCAACCAAGCGGCCGTTCCGACACCAGAGCCCATCCAAAAGCGGTCGCCGAACCGTTTGTCCACCGTATCCCCCTCCAAAGAAAACGTACAAGGCGCTGCTGCCTTGTACGTTTACATGACGCGTTTTTTATTTTCATCCAACACGGCAGCCGGCGGTTTCTCGACCACAGCGCTCTTTTGACCGCGGCGGCTCGCCACCAACAAATACACGACGACGAAGTAGCCGATATAGGCGATCATTTCCTCGAGCGACGGCATCGCTGAATAGCCAAACAGCGCTTTTAAAAAGACGCCGACTTCGCCGGAAAAGACGGGGGCGACGCCATGATCGCGCACGTAATGTTCGTAATCGATCGGATGTTCTGGAAGCAGCCATGTCAAATCATATACATGCGGCATGACGCTGCCAATGAGGCCAATGTCCTGCATCATCGAAATCGCTTGCACGAGCAGCCCAGCGGCGATCAGGACGATAAATGCGCCGGTCACTTTAAAGAACGTCTTCAACGGAATGCGCATCGTTCCTTTAAAGAAGAAGTAGCTGACCAAAGCGGCAATGACGACCCCGGTCGCCGCTCCCCAGCCTTGCATCGCCGCGCCGATGTTGCCGTGCGTAATGGCGGCGAAGAAGAAGACCGTTTCCACTCCTTCGCGCAGCACGACCAAAAACGAGTGGATGACCATGCCGGCGACATTGCCGGCGGTAATAAACTGGTCCATTTTCCCTTCGACGCTTTTTTTCATGTCCCGGCTATGCTCGGCCATCCAGAACACCATTTGCGTCAAGAGCAACGCGGAGACGATCATGATGCCGATTTTCAAATACGTCTCGCTTCCCATTGCCGCAAAACCGGTAAAGACGAGCTGAAACAACATGGCGACGCCGACGCTCGCCGCCACAGCGAGAGCGGCGCCAAGCCATACGTATTTCGTGTATTCGCGGTGACCGACCCGTTTCAAATACGACGTGATGATGCCGACGATAAGCAGCGCTTCCAGCGCTTCGCGAAACGTAATGAGCAGCGCTTGAACTTCCATGCCCCCGCCTCCCCTTTATATTTGGACTAAACCCGCTTCCGACGCCACACATAAATGAGGGCCGCGCCAAGAACCACGACAACGATGACGATGATCGGAATCCAGTTTTTGGCCTCGGACAAATCGGTCCACTCTTTCTTTTGCACTGCATCCGGCTTTTCCGTGGCGCTTTCCGAAAAATGGCCGACTTTTAGGCTTTTGAGGCCAAATTGCTTTTGCAACGCCGATAAAATGGCTTCCTTGCTTTTCTTGAACGTTTTGATGTCTGATTTTTTCTCGCCGACGCCAAACAGCCCCGGGTTGCCAAGCGACTGCAACGCCTTGTCAAACTCGGTGCGCAACTGTTTGTCAAGCGCGGCGTCTTTCCCTTGGATGATTGGCGACAGCGCTTCATACGTCGCAAACGCCTTTGCCAACAGCCGCTTGCTCGTGTCGTACTGATCAAAGTTCGCCTCAATATTGTCCAACCGGCGGGCGATATTGAGCACTAAAATGTTTTCCATGTCCTTGATCACCGCCTGGCGGTCCTTCGCTTCGATGGCGGCAAGCACCGCCTTGGACGGCTCAGGTCCCATATGCATATCGATTTCTTCTTTTACGGTTCCGAAAATTTCCTTCGCTTCGGCAAAATCCGGCGGCTGTTCGTTCAACTTTTCCTTCATTTGTTTGTAAGCTTCGGCAACTGCTTCTTTATTGGGGTCTCCATATGAATAGGCGAATGCTTTCAGCGGAATGAGATTGAGAATAATGATCACTGCTATGTAAAAAAAGAAACGGGATGTTTTCACGTTTCTGATCCCCCTCCATCAAGATCAATGATAATCATTATCATCATCATTGTCAATAGTGGAAAAATGGCCAGCGGCCCAAGGGGGCCGCCTCACGAACAATGGCGTTCCTCCTCCAAAGAAAGCAGATGCGCTTTTCGGTCAATGACCGCTTTTGTTACCGGGCGGCGCATTTCCTTCCAGATGGCCGGGATGACCGCGGTCATATAGGCGGTGAACTTGATGAACGAGCGGCCGGTCGTCCGCACTTGGTAGCGGATCGGCACTTCCTTTAGTCGAAACCCTTTGCGCACTAAGTTGAGCGTCAGCACTTGGGCGTAGTTGTAATCATGAATGATTTCCGCCTCTTCCATCGCTTGGCGGGAAAACGCACGCATGCCGGATTGCCCGTCGTACAGCCGCTGGCCGAGAAGGAGCGACTGCAGCCACGTAAAGGCATAGTTGCCGAGGCGGCGGTGCCATTTCATGCCGCGAATCGTGCCAAGGAAGCGCGAGCCGATCGTATAGTCGGCCTCACCGGCGAAAATCGGCGCCAACAGATCGGGAATTTGCTCGGGCGGATATTCGTTGTCGGCATCGATCATGACCGCGATATCCGCGCCAAGACGGACACACTCTTTAAGCCCCCGCCGCACCGCCGCGCCGAGGCCGCGGTTTTCCGGCCAGCGGCAAATGTAGTCCGCTCCCGCTTCTTTCGCCGCTTCAGCGGTCCGGTCGGTTGACCCGTCATCAATGACCAAGACGCTGACCTCTACATCGGGATGGAAATGACGCGGAATGCGGCGAATCACTTCCCTAATCGCTTCTTCTTCATTGTGCGCCGGCAAAAAAACGATGACGCGCTGCTTCTTCATCGCTCTCCTCCTTCCGCATCGCTTCGATTAAAACCGGGCCGCGGCTATGGCTCGGATACGGCGCGCCAAGCAAATAGGCAATCGTCGGCGCCAGCGAAACAAGGCTTTTTTTCTCATCGACTCGTTTTCCTGCTTCAATCGCCGGGCCGTATAGAAAAAACGGCACATACCGCTCCCCTTCATCGAGGTGGCCGTGGCCGCCGATTCCATCCGCTTGGCCATGATCGGCGCAGACGATCAGCGTCGCGCGCTCAAGCTCGCCTCGCTCCTCAAGCCAACCGACAAACTCTGCGATCAGCGCATCGGCTTCTTCAATTTTTTCGATATACTCGTCATACAGCACCCCACGGCTATGGCCGGTCTGGTCGGTGGCGATCAATTGCACAACGAGCAAGTCCGGGTGCTGCTCTTCCACAATGCGTTTCGCCCGCTCGATGATATAGCGGTCGGCGAGGTCGTTCGGCATGACGGCCGTCACCGTTTCAACATCATCGCCGAACGAATCGACCAAATGAGCGATGCCAAGCAAGCGGCCCGTTTTCCCTATCTTTCGGAGCGAATCGAAAATCGTTTCGACTTTCGCCCCAAGCTTCCACACCATATTCGAGCGAATCCCGTGCTCAAACGGATACGTGCCGGTGAACATGGAGGTGAAGCAAACGACCGTGCGCGCCGGGTACACGGTCTCCATTTGCGCAAATTCCGTCCCTTGCGCGCGCAACTGCTTTAAAAACGGGGCGTTGGCCGCTTCAAACCGGTCTTTGCGCATGCCGTCAATGACAATGACATACACTTTGTCACTGATCGGCACGGTTGGACTCGGCACATTGTTCGTATAAGTCGGAATGATCTCCGGCTGCCAGTCGAATAAATTCCGATGCAAAATCCATGAAAACAGCCACACCCCAGCGGCAAACAGCCAAAGCGCCCCACACAGCGGCGCCAAAGCCGTTCCTTGCTCGATCTGCCGTGAAGCGTATTCCCATACAGACAAAAGAAGAAAACATTTTGGCAGCTGCTCTTGGGCGTTGCCGCTTGTCGAATCGCTGTTTTTCAGCACCAGCTTCCAAAAGCGGGTGAAATTCCACCACGACGTGCCGATGCGCAAATGGTAATAAAGCGTTCCCCAAAAAAAGACGGTAAAGAAAAAGTAAAGCCCCGACGCCAACAACAACAACAACGAAGCATCAGCGAACGACCAAACGATGAGAAACACCACATAAGGGATCCATAAATAATTGCGCAAAAACAATGGATAATCGTAGACATAGTAGATGACAAACAGCGGCAACGCCGCCGCCAGACCGAGCAGCCACCCCCATGAGCCGCCCATCCAATCAGCGGCATGGTAGATCATCATCGTTCCGGCGACAAAAATCGGCGTGAACGGTTTCCCTTCGTTCAACAAATTCCAGCAGCGCGCCGCGATTTTTTCGAATCGTGATGCTTGTTTCATCGCTTCTCCCTTTCCTTTTTCCATACACCCCGCACCATCTGCCAGTCGGACCGCCAAAACCACAATACCGCGGCACCAGCGGCGTAAGAAAACAAAAACTTAAACGCATGGGTCAACACTGCCGCCGCATATGCTTTCTCCCACGGTGCGCCGAGCCGGGTCAACGCAAACGCCATCACCGCCTCGTATGTTCCGATCCCGCCGGGGGCGACTTGGGCGATCTGGCCGGAAACGGTCGCGCTGTTTGCCCACACCGCCTGTCCAAAGGAAAGCGGGATGCCGACTGCTTTCGCGATCACGCCAATGACGGCCGCTTCACACAACCAGCTCGCCGCCACAGCCGCAGCGATCTCCACACCGCGGCGGCCCTGCAACACCGTCCGCCACCGGCGCCATAACCGTTCGAGGCGGAGCGGACGGCGAAACATCACGAGCACAAGCGCTCCCCCTGCGGCGGCCGCCCCCGCCAGCGGAAGGCCGGGAATCCAATGCATGTACACATACACCCCCGCTGCCGCAAAAACGCCCAGCACGGCCATGTCCAATAGCCGCATGACCGCAACCGACTCAATCGCCTCAGCGGCGGAAACACCCGGCTGACGGGCAAGCACAGCGACGCGGGCGGCATCGCCCATTTTGACGGGGACGAGATGATTGATCAACAAGCTAAGCAACACCCCACGCCAATAGATGGAAAAGACGAGCGGTTTCCCGACATATTGCTTCCATGCCCATGCCCGCAGCCAAAAGGACGTGCCATACACGAAGACCGCAGCAGCCACGGCAGCCGGATGGCGGGCCAGCCCGGAGAGATGCCGAAGCAACGCACGGCCGTCGAAATAGCGATACGTCAGCCAACCAAACAGAACAACCATGGCCGCTCCGGCAACCTGGAGCCCCGCCTTGGCCGCCCTACCGCTCATATTCACGCGCCCACGCCACCGTACGGGCGAGCCCTTCGGCAAACGGCACGTTCGGCCGGTAACCAAACGCCCTTTCCGCCTTTGTGATGTCCGCCCATGTTGCCTTCACGTCCCCTTTTCGCTCCGGCGCGTGCACGATTTTCATATCGGGAAAGTGCTTCCGCAACTCAGCGAGCAACTGCTCCATGGTGACGGGCGCCCCGGCGCCCAAGTTGAACACTTCGCTTCGCCCGCCGCTGCGGTGAAGTGCTGCGATCATGCCCTCCACAATATCATCGATGTACGTATAATCGCGCGCCGTCCCCTTGCCATACACGACAATCTCCTCGCCCGCCAGCAATCGGTGCAAAAACGTGCCGATCGCCATATCCGGACGACCCCACGGCCCGTAAACGGTGAAATAGCGGAAAATCGTCATTTGGTAGCCATACAAATGGGCATAGGCATGACAAAACGATTCCGCTCCGTATTTCGCCGCCGCATACGGCGACACGACGCGGCCGTCAGCCATCTCTTCCCGGAGCGGCACATTGCCGCGGTCGCCGTACACCGATGACGATGAGGCAAACAGCACATGCGCCGCCCCCGCTTCCCCCGCCGCCGCCAACACATTGACCGTCGCTTTGATGTCATAATCGATATACGCGAGCGGCTCCTCGAGGGAATACGGCACGCCCGGCAGCGCCGCCAAATGGTAGACGACATCCGGGCGGCATTGGGCAAACCAGCGCATCGTTTGTTCCCGGTCGAGCAAATCGAAGCGGGCAAGCGGCACCCGCCCGCCCGTGAGCGCCTGAAACTGCCGCGCTTTCCGTTCGGCAGGATAATAGGGATGAAAACAATCCACTGCAGCCACGTCATATCCGAGTCCGCTTAACCGGGCGGCTAGATGGCTGCCAATAAATCCGGCTCCTCCAGTGACAACGATTTTCAACGGTTTCACCCCATTACAAAATGGACTATCCATCAGCATCTTACCACAGCCGCTCGGAAAAGTCGCGGCGTCATGAAAAAAACCAAACGTTTCCGGACAGACGGCTGCCCTGAAGGCACACAAGCTGCCTGACATCCACCCTCGAGCACTCTGCCGACATCAAATCTGCTGCCTCCTTCGTCAAACAAGGGCGTCCTGTGGACGCCCTTGTTTGCTAGGTTATTTCGCTTTTTCGATCACTTGTTGCAGGGCGGCTTCAATTTGCGGCAGCCATTTGTCACCCTCAGCTTTGTTTTTTGCCTTTGCCGCCTCTAGGTAGCGTGTCGCCTGTTCGTTCAAGTCGGTGTATGCTTTGTCGCCGAGCAGCGTTTTGATATCCTGTTCGATCATGTTAATAAAGAGCGCGCCTTCTAAGGCGGTGATCACCGACTTGTCTTGCCCCCAATTTTCTTTGCTTTCTTCATATTCGTGAAGCGCCACTTTCGCCCATCCGCGCACGAACGCATGGTTCACCGCTTTCGGATCGAGCGTTTTGACATCGGTTTGCAGGTCAAACTGTTTCAAAATGTAGTCCGCCTCCTCCGCAGCATGCCGTTTCATATACGGATAGACGGATTGATAAAACGCCCAGCCTTCCGCCTGTTCCACTTTCGCGTCTTCCCCGTTTTCTTTCGCCTCGGCTGCCGCCTTCGCTGCATAACCGTGCGGCAGCGCTCCGCTCGCTAAATAGAATGTTTTCATCAATGTTTTGTCCACGACTTGCTTGCCGAGGGCAAATGAGAGCGCATCATCGTTTTGCACCGCTTGCTCCAGTTGGGCAAACGCCCCGTTGATCGCGTCAACCAACTTCGTTCCGTAAGCCGCATCGCGCTTTTCCACGGTCGACTGCAAAATCGCGTAAAATGCCTTCGCTTCCTCAAGCTCTTCCTTTACTTCTTCCTTATTGGCCCAATGCTCTTCTGCTTCGGTAAACTCATGTTTGATCGTCGTGTAAAACACTTTTTGCATCAGTTTGTCAAAAATTTGCTTGACAACCAACGGCTCAAGCGACCCGTCTTTGCCGGCCGTCAACGCGGTGGTAATATGCTGGTCAAGCGTATCTTCAAATTCCGCGTCACGTTTTTGTACAAGCGGCTGCAGCTTTTCTTTGTAGATGTTCTCCACTTTGCCGAAGTCGACCGCTCCGCCTTGTTTCGCTTTCTCAAGCTCTGCCAGCGCTTCGCTGAAGGCGGCGGCATAATCGACTTCCGCTTCTTCTTTCTCATTCTCCGCCTTCTCTTCCTCGTTCGGCTTTTCTTGTTTCTCCACAGCCGTTTGGTTGCTGCTTTCTTTTTCTGTTCCCGCCGTCTGCTTGCTCTGGCCGCACGCGCCAAGCGCCAACGCCGCGGCGGCGAATATAGCGAGCCACTTCCATTTCCATGACATGATCGATCCCCCCACACACCCACTAAAAATGATAATCAATATCACACAAGCATGATTATAAGAGAACATGAATTTCAATGTCAATCAAAAATAAAAAAGGGGGATGTGCACAGCGCATCCCCTTTTTTAGAACCGATCACACCTTAATCACATTTGGAAAAAACTCGTGACCTACCACCTCGCCGCGAATGGAAGAAGAAGGAACATCCAATGACAACAGCGGGAATAGCAATTCCGCCACGCGATACGCCTCTTCCAAATGCGGATACCCCGATAAAATGAAGTAGCGGATGCCAAGCTGCTCGTATTCATGGAGACGCTCAGCGACTGTTTCCGGATCGCCGACCAGTGCGGTGCCCGCGCCGCCACGCACGAGCCCGATCCCCGCCCAAAGGTTCGGGCTGATCTCCAACGACTCTTTCCTCCCCCTGTGCAACTCGCGCATCCGTTGCTGCCCGACGGAATCGTAGCGGGCAAACACCCGCTGCGCCTCTTCAATCGTCCGGCCATCTACATGCTGAATCAACCGCTCTGCCGCTTTCCACGCTTCTTTTTCTGTTTCGCGAACAATAATGTGGAGACGAATGCCAAATTCCATTTCCCTTCCTTCTTGGCGAGCGAGTTCCTTGACCCGCTCTATTTTTTCTTTCACCTGTCTAGGCGGCTCCCCCCAAGTCAAGTAGACGTCCGCATGGCGGGCGGCAACCTGTTGCCCGGCATCGGACGATCCGCCAAAAAAGAGGCGCGGATACGGTTTTTGCACAGCCGGGAACAACAATTTCGCCCCTTTGACTGACACGTGCTTTCCTGCAAACGTCACTTCTTCCCCTTCAAGCAATCGGCGCCAAATCGTCAAAAACTCATCCGTCGCTTCATACCGTTCGTCATGCGACAAAAACAGCCCATCCCCCGCCAACTCAACGGGATCGCCGCCGGCGACGACATTCACAAGCAGACGGCCATCGGAAATGCGATCGAAGGTGGAGGCCATACGCGCCGCCAATGTTGGCGTCATCAATCCTGGGCGAACAGCGACAAGAAAACGCAATCGCTTCGTTTCCGCCGCCAGCGCTGCCGCCAACAGCCATGGATCTTCGCACGATTTTCCCGTTGGAATGAGCACCCCTTCGTATCCCAATCGGTCAGCCGCTTGGGCCACTTGTTTGAAATAGCTGTATTCCGGCGAGCGGCCGCCTTTTGCCGTCCCTAAATACCGTCCGTCGCCATGAGAAGGAATAAACCAAAGAACTTTCATACTGCTTTCCTCCTTATCTCATGATCATTTTTCAGAGCCATGGGAAATGGAATGAATCACCTCTTCCATCCTCGACAACAAATCGTCAGAAAAAACAAGGCGGCCTTCGTCATCATGCCCCAATGTCCAATCCAAAATAAAGACGCCATGCAAGATTTCCCGCGCTCCCAAAATGGAGAAAATCGGTTTGAGCGCATATTCGAGAGCCAACAGATGAGCAATAGTCCCTCCCGTAACAATCGGCACAACCAGCTTCCCAGAAAACGCCTTTTCCGGCAGCAAATCCAAATACGCTTTTAAAATGCCGGTGTAACTTCCCTTATACACTGGACTTAGTACAACCACCACTCGTGACTGGCGGATCCAATCGTGTGTTTTCACAATCGAATCGCTTGATGAATGCGCATAAAGCAAATCTTCCGCCGGCAAATCGCGCAATCGGATGACATATACCGTGTGGCCGATCTGTTGCAATTGCTCGCTCACCCATTCGGCCACTCGATTCGTTTTCGAGGCGCGCGACGGACTTCCAGAAATAATGGCCACCGTTGTCATGTGATTCCCTCCACATTCTTTTTGGCCCCATCGTCCTGGACATCGCTTGTTTCGGCAATGCATTGCTCAAAAGAGGTCTACAACGCCCATCGTTTAACAGAACGGCTTGTGTTCATGAACGGCTGTGACAGCTTGATGTCCTTGTCATTGTTTTATGACGGCCACAGCATCTTTCACCTCGATTCGTTTTGGAATCAACCCGACCTCATAAAAACGATCCGCAATGCGTTGCTGGGCGTCGACCACCTCCTTCGTCAGCGGAAACACTCCATACCCTCTTCGACTCAACGTTCGTTTCCAAATTTCTGTTCCAATTTTTGTTTCCTTCGCAAGCAGTTGGGCTGCTTCCTCAGGAGAAGAGTGAATTTCTTGATGAACTTTGTTCAATTGATCTATGACCGTCTGAACTGCATCGGGATACTGTTTCACATACTCCTTCCGTCCTACGATAAATCCATATTGTTTTGGAAGCCCGAGTGCCATGCTTTTGCAATTGTTTTTCCAAGTATCCTTTCTCTTTTAAAAATAAAGAAAACGACGATTTTTGGTAGCCGATGTGCAATTCGCTCGGCCATTCCTGTTTTGAAACGGAAGAAGCGGAAGAAGATGACTCATTCCGACCGCAAGCCGCCGACATGAGAAACAAAAACGCGCAGAAAAGGGAGACAACAATCCGGTTTCTCATCATAACGCCCTCCTTTTCTCACCGACAGAAAGGGAAACAGCCGCATTCTCGTCTGTTTCTCCGCCTAAAATGCGGCGCAAAATCGCGTCCACCAAATCAGCGAAAGCAGCATCGCCGCGCTGGCGCGGCCGCGGCAGACGCACAGGCACATCAAGCGCGCATGCTCCGTCCTCAATGAGGACGATACGATCAGCGAGCATCACCGCTTCATCGACATCGTGCGTAACGAGCAAAGCGGTAAATTTCTGTTCAAGCCAAAGCTGTTCAATGAGACGCTGCATGTCAATCCGAGTGAGCGCATCAAGAGCTCCCAGCGGTTCATCGAGCAACAATAGCTGAGGTCGGCTGATGAGGGCGCGGGCAAGGGCCACGCGCTGGCGCTGTCCTCCTGACAACACGGCCGGCCAATCGTCCGCACGGTCAGCCAGCCCTACTTGCTCGAGCGCCTCCAGCGCTTTCGGCTCCCATTCCCCTTTCAATCCGAGCCCGACGTTATCCATGACGCGCCGCCACGGCAGCAAGCGGGCGTCCTGAAACATGACACGCGCCTTCTCGTTGAGCCCTCGCAGCTCCTCCCCATCCACCAAGATCCGGCCGGACGTCGGCTCCTCCAATCCGGCGGCCAAGCGCAACAGGGTGCTTTTGCCGCATCCGCTGCGGCCAATGATGGCGACAAACTCTCCCCTCTTCACCGCCAAATTGACGCGGCGCAGCGCGTGTTTGTCCCCAAACTGTTTTCCCACTTGTTCCAAAACCAACTCCGCCCCTCGTCCCGGTCCCATTCATTAATCCTCCTTCCAACATTCGTTTCCAAGCCTTATGGACATTTGTTGAAGCGCTTGACATCGTTTGCCGATTTTCATATATGCTGATAATTGACGTTCCAACGAAGCCATCTTCTTTCTAGAAAACGGGCGATGCTGTCGGCCAGCTTGCCGAACAGCGCGTAAAGCAAAATGCTGAAAACAACGACATCGGTCTGCATAAACTCGCGCGCATTCATGGCCAAATATCCAATGCCGCGGTCGGCGGCGATCGTTTCCGCGACGATGAGCGTCAGCCACATAATGCCAAGGGCATAGCGCAATCCAACTAAAATCGAAGGCAACGCACCAGGCAGCCAAATGCGCCAAAACAGTTGCCATGGTCCAAGCCCATAGACGCGCCCCATTTCAAGTAAACCGGCATCGACATTGCGGATGCCGTGCAAGGTGTTGACATACATCGGGAACAGCACGCCCAACGCGACAAGAAACACTTTCGCCTCCTCTCCAATGCCAAACCATAAGATAACGAGCGGGATCAATGCTAAATGCGGAATATTGCGAATCATCTGGATCGATGTGTCTAACAATCGCTCAGCCGGGCGAAACACTCCATTCAGCAAGCCGAGAAGAAATCCGATCGATCCGCCGATGGCAAAGCCAGTCAGCGCTCTCCAAAAACTGACGGACAAATGTTTCCATAATTCTCCGTTGGAAGCGAGATTCCACGCCGCAACAATCACATCAGTCGGCGCCGGCAACACTCGCGAAGACAGCCAACCAGCTGCCGCTGCCGCTTGCCATGCAGCGAGTAAACCGATCGGCAGCGCCCAGGGCACAGCCTTCCCCCCAGCCCATCCCGTCCACCTTGATAATTTCATTTCATTTTCCACTCCTTTCCATCAATTCTCGTCCGAACGTTGCCTGCCCTTTCAGCCTGTTGGATGGCGCATTCGAACCTAACCACGATCATGTTGTCAAAGAGGCAGACCGGCTTTCCATCATACATTCAGCCTCTCGTCACTCTTGTGCGCATTTCTTCATTTCCCTTCACGCCAAACTGCCTCTTTCACGTCTATTTTCTTTGGCAGCAGCCCTAACCGATAAAATTGATCAGCGATTTGCTGCTGTTGAGCCACGACTTCATCGGTGATCGGCTCAATGCTGTATGTGCGCCGTTTGGCTGCCGTCTCCAGCGCCTGTTCATCAATGCCAAGCTCCGGAGCCAAAAACGCGGCTACTCCTTTCGGATCACTGCTTGCCCAGCGATCGACCTTCTTCAGTTCTTCCAAAATGATGTTGACAACATCCGCATGCTTTTCCGCAAACGATCGAGAAGCAAAGAAAAACTCCCGGTTGGCCGCCAATCCTTGCCCGTCTGCTATGACACGCGCCTTTCCGCCTTGCTCCGCCGCGGCGTAGAACGGATCCCAAATGACCCACGCATCGACGCTTCCTTGCTCAAATGCGGCGCGCGCATCCGCGGGCGGCAAATAAACCGGCCGGATGTCAGAAAGCTTCAATCCTGCTTTTTCCAATGCTTGAACAAGCAAATAGTGAACGTTCGACCCTTTATTCAACGCCACTTTTTTTCCTTTCAAGTCCGCGATCGTGCGAATTGGAGAATCTTTCCGGACTAAAATCGCCTCCGCTGCCGGATTCGGCGGCGTGGTCGCCACATACAAAAGAGGTGTTCCAGCCGCTTGGGCAAACACAGGCGGCGCTTCACCTGTATGGCCAAAATCCAAGCTACCCGCGTTCATGGCCTCAAGCAGCTGAGGCCCTCCAGGAAACAGCGACCATTGCACCGTATATCCTAACTTTTTCAATCGTTTTTCCAAATCCCCGCGCGCCTTTAGCATATTGAGCGTGCCATATTTTTGATAGCCGATGCGAATGACCTCGCTTGCTCCCTCTTTTCGCGGCAATGCAGATCCTTTGTCTTCCTTCCTGCTATGTCCGTCGCATCCAGAGACCATCCATAGAAAAAAGGCGATGACTAGTATCCATAATGCTTTCTTCTGTTTCAACCATTGACCCATCATTGTCCCTCCTCGTTTTCCTCCTTGACTAGCGGCGGAATAAAGCGAAGCGGCATCCCCCCTAAAAAATAAAACTATAAAGATAGAAAAACTATGAATAATGAATACGCAATTCCTATATAACAAATAGGAATTGTTGGTTATTAATATAAAGAAAATGTTTCCTGCTGTCAATCATTTTTTTGAGGTCATCAAAAAAATCCAGAGGGTTCCTCCCTCTGGATTTGTTGTCGTCGATATTAGGCATGCTTGCTCACAAACTCCACAAGCGCCTCTTTCGGCTGATAGCCGACCGCTTTGTCGACAAGCTGCCCATTTTTGAACAGAAGCAGCGTCGGGATGCTCATGACGCCGAACTTCGACGCTGTTTCTTGGTTTTCATCGACATTCACTTTGACGATTTTCACTTTGTCGCCCATTTCGCGGTCAAGCTCTTCCAACACCGGAGCGATCATGCGGCACGGTCCGCACCATGGCGCCCAGAAGTCAACGAGCGTGAGGCCGTCTTTCGTTTCCGCGGCGAACGTTTGGTCCGTGGCATTGACAATGGCCATGTCATTCCCTCCCATCTTCATTGAATGCTGCAAGCAAAGTATACCATGGAATGCATGTCGGCGCGAATGTTTTGCTTCGTTTCTACTATTCGCTTTTGCCGCGGAATTTATCCGTCAAAAAACGGGCGGATCAAGCCGCCCGTGTTGTTCATTACGAATGCACTTTCAGTTTTTTGAACTCTTCGGTGAGGAGCGGAACGACTTCGAACAAATCGCCGACAATGCCGTAGTCCGCGACTTTAAAGATGTTGGCTTCCGGGTCTTTGTTAATGGCGACGATGACTTTCGAGTTGGACATCCCTGCTAAATGCTGGATGGCGCCTGAGATGCCGCAGGCGATGTAAAGGTCCGGCGTGACGACTTTTCCCGTTTGCCCGATTTGCAGCGAGTAGTCGCAATAGCCGGCATCGCACGCCCCGCGCGAAGCGCCGACCGCACCGCCCAACACTTCGGCGAGCTCTTGGAGCGGCTTAAAGCCTTCGGCGCTTTTGACGCCGCGGCCGCCGGCAACGATCACTTTCGCCTCCGTCAAGTCGACGCCTTCCGCCGTTTTGCGGACGACCTCTTTGACAATCGCGCGCAAGTCTTTGATCTCGACGGCGAGCGCTTCCACGCTGCCTGAGCGCGACTCGTCGCGCTCAAGCGGCGCGATGTTGTTCGGACGCACGGTCGCGAAGATGATGCCATTGGTGACGATTTTCTTTTCAAACGCTTTTCCGGAGTAGATCGGACGCGTGAAAACGATGTTGCCGCCCGCCTCTTCGACGGCGATGACGTCGGACACAAGGCCCGCATCCAATTTGATGGCGAGCTTCGGCGACAAGTCTTTGCCAAGCGCCGTATGGCCGAAGACGATCCCTTCCGGCTGTTCTTTGTCAATGACTGCTTTTAACGCTTGCGAATAGCCGTCCGACGTATAAAACTTCAAATTTGGATGTTCGACGACCACGACTCGATCCGCCCCGCGGAAAATGAGTTCATTCGCATGCGCCTGCACTTGGTCGCCGACAAGCACCGAGACGACTTCCCCGCCTTCGGCGATCGTTTTAGCTGCTGCAATGGCTTCAAAGGAAACGTTTCGCAGCGATCCGTCCCGTACTTCCGCCAATGTCAATACTTTGCGTGCCATGTTTCAGTCCCCCTATCCTTTGATTCCCCGTTGTTTTTCATCCGAACGCCGACGACGGTCCGGCTTATACCACTTTCGCTTCGGAGCGAAGCAGCTGAACGAGTTCCTTCACTTGATCGGTGATCTCGCCTTGCAAAATTTTGCCCGCTTCGCGCTTCGGCGGCAAGAACACTTCAATCGTTTTCGTTTTTGCTTCGACATCCTCTTCATCAAGATCTAGGTCGTCAAGCTCTAACTCGTCAAGCGGCTTTTTCTTCGCCTTCATAATGCCCGGCAGCGACGGATAGCGCGGTTCATTCAGTCCTTGTTGAGCCGTGACAAGGAGCGGCAGCGACGTTTCGATGATTTCCTCATCCCCCTCGACGTCGCGCACGACCGTCACGTTGCCGCCGTCGGCAATGTCGAGCTTCGTGATCGTCGTCACATACGGAATGCCAAGCAGTTCGGCGACGCGCGGGCCGACTTGGCCGGAGCCGCCGTCAATGGCGACGTTGCCGGCTAAAATCAAGTCCGGGTTTTTGTCTTTTAAGTATTCAGCGAGCACTTTCGCCGTCGTATATTGGTCTTGTTCTTCGACATCATCGTCAATGTTGATGAGCACCGCTTTGTCGCAGCCCATGGCGAGCGCTGTGCGGAGTTCTTTTTCCGCCTCTTCGCTGCCGACGGTGACGACCGTCACTTCGCCGCCGTGTTTGTCGCGCACTTGAATCGCTTCTTCAATGGCGTATTCGTCGTACGGATTGATGATGAATTCTGCCCCTTCCTCGTTAATCTTGCCGTTGACGATGGAGATTTTTTCTTCCGTGTCAAACGTGCGTTTCATCAACACAAAAATGTTCATGTCGTTCCCTCCTCGGTTTGATTGAACATTGTTTCATATTCCAACATTCAGATATTGACAAAGATTATTTCCCTTTAAAGACGGGCGGCCGTTTTTCCAAAAACGCCTGCACGCCTTCTTTTGCATCCTCGGATCCAAACACGCGGCCAAACCATTCCGCTTCCTCGCGCACGGCCTCAACGAACGTTTTTTCCTTGGCGGCGTTAAGCAACTCAATAACCGCCCGAACGGAAAGCGGACTTTTGGCGGCGATCTTTTTCGCCAGCGCTTTGGCCTCGTCAAGAAGCCGCTCTTCCGGCACCGCCTTGTTGGCAAGCCCCCATTGCACAGCCTCTGCGCCGGTGATCGGCTCGCTCGTCCACATCATTTCGGCTGCTTTGCCAAAGCCGACGTAGCGCATGAGCCGCTGCGTGCCGGCAAATCCAGGGATGATGCCAAGCTGCAGCTCCGGAAGGCCGAGTTTAGCGTTTTCCGCCACGATGCGGATATGGCAGCTCATGGCCAGCTCCAACCCACCGCCTAATGCGGCGCCGTGAATCGCCGCAATGACTGGTTTGGAAAAGCGTTCGATCCGCTCCATCACGAGCTGGCCGTTGCGCGACAAGTCGGATGCCTCCTCAGCGGAAGCGATGGACGTGAATTCTTTGATGTCAGCGCCGGCTGAGAAAAATCTTCCTTCGCCATGAAGCAGCACGACGCGCACGTCCGGGTCGGTCTCAAGCTCGTCCAATAAGGTTGAAAGCTCTTTCAAAACAGCTGATGCAAGAGCGTTCGCCGGCGGCCGGGAAAACGTTACGACGGCGACGAACTCCTCTTTCGCTATGCGAAAATGCTCCATGAAGCCTCTCCCCTTTCTGCCTGTTCTAACGCCCGGCGGCACACCCTTTGACGAGCAGTTCGTACACCGGTTCGGCGAGGGCAGCCAAGTCATACTTTTGCTCGTTCATCACCCACGTCGTCACGGTTTCGTCCAAGGTGCCGAAAATCATTTGCCGGGTGAGCCGGACGTCTAAATCTTGGCGAAACTCCCCTTTTTCCATTCCCTCCATGATGATGCGGTCGATGAGTCGTAAATATCCTTTCAGCACCTCATTGATTCGATGACGCAGCTCTTTGTTCGACTGGCGCAGCTCAAGCTGCGTCACGACCGCCATATGCGGATCGGCGGCGAGGGCGGAAAAATGAGTCTTCACCAACACATACAATTTCTCTAAGGGGCTTGAAATTCCTTCTGTCTCTTGTTCAATTTTCTCGATGAACGCCCCCATCTTTTCCTGAAAAAGCGAAATTAAAATATCCTCTTTGTTTTTAAAATAAAGATAGATCGTGCCGTCGGCGACGCCGGCCTGCTTGGCGATTTTCGACACTTGCGCCTGATGGTAGCCGTGCTCGGCGATGACGACGACGGCAGCGTCAATGATTTGCTTAAACTTCGGCTTTTCCCTCCGCAATATAGATTCTCCCTTTCTCACGTTCCATCCACAAAATGAATGAATCATCATTCATATTTTCATTTTATGGGCAATTCTGCCGATTTGTCAAGCTTCTTTTTCTCTTCCTCCACCAATACGCGGCGCAAAATTTTGCCAACCGCCGTCTTCGGCAGTTCGCTGCGGAACTCGTAGATGCGCGGCACTTTGTAAGCAGCCAGGCGCTGGCGCATAAACGCGTCAAGCTCCTGTTCGCTGCACATCTCCCCCGGCTTTAACACGACGAACGCTTTCACCGTCTCGCCGCGGTACGGGTCCGGAACGCCGATCACGGCCGCTTCCTGCACTTTCGGGTGTTCGTACAGCGCTTCTTCGACTTCACGCGGGTAAATGTTGTAACCGCCGGCGATAATGACATCTTTCTTGCGGTCGACGATATAAAAATACCCCCTCTCATCCATATAGCCGATGTCACCTGTATACAGCCAACCGTCGCGCAGCACTTGCTCGGTCTCCTCCGGACGGTTCCAATAGCCTTTCATCACTTGCGGCCCACGCACGACGAGTTCTCCACGCTCGCCCGGCTTTGCTTCCTCACCCGTTTCCAAGGAAACGATTTTCGCGTCCGTATCCGGCCACGGAACGCCGATGCTTCCTTTCACCCGCTCCCCGTCCCAAAGGAAGTTGCTGTGGGTGACAGGGGACGCCTCGGTCAACCCATATCCTTCAATCAATTTTCCGCCCGTCACCCGTTCAAACTGCTCCTGCACCTCAACCGGCAACGGAGCGGAGCCGCTGATGCAGACGTTGATCGAGGATAAATCATATTTGGCCAAGTCGGGCTCATTCAACAAAGCGATATACATCGTCGGCGCGCCAGGAAACATCGTCGGCCGGGTGCGCTCGATTGCTTTTAATGTTTGCTTGACATCAAAGCGCGGGAGCAGCACCATTTTGCTCGCCATCATGACAGATAAATTCATCACTGTCGTCATGCCGTACACGTGGAAAAACGGAAGCACACCGAGCACTGTTTCTTTCCCTTTTTCGCATTTATACACCCAATGAGCGCACATGAGCGTATTGGCGATCAAATTGCGATGCGTCAACATGGCGGCTTTCGGATGCCCCGTCGTGCCGCCTGTATATTGCAGCAGCGCCACATCTTCCACCGGATCGATGTCCACCCCGATCGGCGCCGTTTCTTTGCGGCTCATGATCGTGCGGAACAGATGAACAGTTTCGCTTTCCGCAATGCGGACAATCGGCATGTTTTGCTTCCGCTGCACAAACGGATACAGCCATTTCTTCACCGTGGGCAAATAATCTTGCATTCTCGTGACAATCCAATGTTTGACCGGCGTCCTCCCTTTCACCTTTTCCGTCTTTGGATACAAAAGATCCATCGTCACGAGCACCGAGGCGCCGCTGTCGTTCAGCTGGTATTCAAGCTCATACTCGGTGTAAAGCGGATTCGTCTGCACGACGATGCCGCCGGCTAGGAGCGTCCCATAGTAGCTGATCACCGCCTGCGGGCAGTTTGGCAGCATCACCGCCACCCGATCCCCTTTTTTCAATCCGATCGTCCGCAAATAATGCGCGAACGTCAAAGCCTGCTCGTACAAATCGCGAAACGTCATCGTTTTGCCCAAAAAGTCGATCGCCTCATGGTCTCCGAATTGTTCCGCCGTCTCCCGCAAATAGTCGGAAAGCGTTTTCTTTGGATAGTCGAGCGTAGCAGGAATGGACGGCGGATAATGAGCGAGCCACGGTTTTTCCATATGCATCCCTCCTTGTTTCTATTTTATTTCACTTTTTGTAATTTTTCATCAAAAAAACGCCTCGCCTGAGCGAGACGTCACCAAAACCAGTACACCAAACCAATGAAGAAAAAGCACGCGCAAATGACAAACAAGATTTTCGCCAACACATCAACCGATCGGTTGCGCACCGCCATATAGACGATGCCGGCGATCAAAAGCAGTCCGACTGCGATCAACAACCATTTGACTACTGCGTTCATTCGTTGTTCCCCTTTACTGAATCCCTTCGCCGATGACAAACGACAAACCGACGGAAATGGACAGCGAAATAAAGCCGACCGCCCGGTTGTCGCGGGCGATTTCATCGTCAATATTAAACTTCGGCGTCAAAAATTCATAAATAAAGTACGCCGCAAGCAGAAGCAAAAACCCGTACAGCCCCCAGCCGATCATCGACGGCAGCGATTCATGGCGGGCGAGCGCATAGCGGAAAATGTTGGCAATGCCAAAAATCTTTCCGCCGGTTGCCATCGCTACCGCCACATTTCCTTTGCGAATCTCTTCCCAGTTTTTGTATTTCGTCACTAATTCAAATACGGCTAAAAAGACGACGATGCACAGCACGGCGACGCTGAAATTGGCCGCCGTTTTCACCATGTCGTGCTCCCAAAACGACGCCATTGCCATCGCCCCCATCATTTCAGTTCCACGATCGTCACCCCAGTGCCGCCTTCATTCGCCTCACCAAATCGGAAGCTTTTCACCGCCCGATGCTGCTTCAAAAACTGCTGCACTCCTTGGCGGAGCGCGCCCGTTCCTTTGCCGTGAATGATCGAAACACGCGCATAGCCAGCGAGCACAGCATCATCCAAGTACTTCTCAAGCCGAAGGAGAGCGTCTTCGTACCGTTCGCCGCGCAAGTCAAGCTCGAGGCTCACATGGGCGTCCTTGCCTTTCACCGTCGCAATCGGCGTCACTTCTTTCGCCGGCGCACTGCCGATATATTCCAAATCACGCTCATGAATTTTCATTTTTAAAATGCCAAGCTGCACTTGCCATTCGTCGTCCGACACTTTTTCGATCAAGTAGCCTTTTTGGTTGAGGCTCGTCACCTTCACTTCATCACCCGGCTGGAACACATGACGTGCGGCAGCCTTTTTCGCTTTTTTTCGCTTCTCCACTTTCGGCAGCGCAGCAGCGAGCCGCTGTTTCGCCTCGACGAGCTCATGCTCTTTCACTTCCGCCTGCTTTTCTTTTTGCAAGCGGCGCAACTCTTGAATGATCCGCTCAGCTTCGCGCTCAGCGGCGCGGATGATGTCCGTTGCCTGCTTCGCCGCTTCAGCAAGCCGCTCTTCTTTTTCCTCCTCCAGCGCTTCGAGCTTTTGCTCCCACTCGGCGCGCAGACGCTCAGCCTCCTCCAGCGCCGCCCGCGCCCGCGCTTCATCTTCCTCCGCTTGCTTTTTGCTTCGTTCAAGCGACGCGATCATGTTTTCGACGTTATGGCTTTCCGCGCTCACTTGCGCTTTCGCCCGCTCAATGATGCGTTCATCAAGCCCAAGGCGGCGCGAGATGTCAAAGGCGTTGCTGCGGCCGGGGATGCCGATCAACAGTTTATACGTCGGGCGGAGCGTTTCGGTGTCAAACTCGACGCTCGCATTCACGACACCGGGGCGGTTGTAGCCGTACGCTTTCAACTCCGGATAATGCGTCGTCGCCACCGTCCGCGCTCCGCGCCCATGCACTTCATCCAAGATGGCGATGGCGAGCGCCGCCCCTTCCTGCGGATCGGTGCCAGCGCCAAGCTCATCAAACAGCACAAGGCTTTGGCCATCGACATGGCGCAAAATGTCGACGATATTGACCATATGGGACGAGAACGTGCTCAAGCTTTGTTCGATCGACTGTTCGTCGCCGATATCGGCGAACACGGAACGGAACACCGCCGCTTCCGACCCGTCGACCGCCGGGATGAACAGCCCGGCTTGCGCCATTAATGTCAACAGGCCGACCGTTTTCAACGTCACCGTTTTCCCGCCGGTGTTCGGCCCGGTGATGACGATCGTCGTATAGTCGCCGCCGAGTTCAATGTCATTGGGCACCGCCTTTTCTTGATCCAGCAGTGGATGGCGGGCTTGCACAAAACGAAGATAGCCTCGGCTATTGACCGCTGGCTTCGCGGCTTGCAGCCGGCGGGCGTATTTCGCCTTGGCAAACGCAAAATCAAGCGCCGCAAGCGACTCAACCGCCCGCGCAAGCGGCTCGGCCTGCTCAGCGACTTTTGCCGAAAGTTCGCGCAAAATGCGTTCGATTTCTTGCTTTTCTTTCGCCCGCGCCTCGCGCAAGGCGTTGTTCAACTCGACGACCGCCTGCGGCTCGATAAACAGCGTCGTCCCGGACGCCGACTGGTCGTGGACGATGCCGCCGTAAGCGCCGCGATACTCTTGTTTCACGGGGATGACATATCGGTCATTGCGGATCGTAATGATGGCGTCCGACAGCCGCTTTTGCGCCGACGGCGAGCGAATAATGCTCTCAAGTTTCTCTCGGATGCGCGCTTCCACTGACCGAATTTGCCCGCGGAGCGAACGAAGGCGGTCGCTTGCGGCATCGAGCACTTCGCCATGGTCGTCGATCGAGCGGCGAATGTCATGTTCAAGCATCGGCGCCTCCACAAGCTCATCGGCATAAGTGGACAGACGGTCCAATCCCCCGTGCTCTTCATAAAGATCCATAATCAGCCGTTTCATCTGCCGGCTCGCCGCGGCCGTCGCCGCCACCTCGAGCAGCTCAAGCGGACTGAGCGCGCCGCCGATCGCCGCCCGTTTCAAATGTGGGCGAATGTCCACCGCTCCGTCAAGCGGCGCATAGCCAGCAAGCCGCAAAACAGCGGCGGCTTCATCCGTTTCGTCAAGCCAAGCGGCCACCTCCTCCAAATCGGATGACGGCATGAGCGCGTTGATTTTTTCCAAACCGAGCGGCGAGGACGCATGCTCGGCCAACTGCTCTTTCACTTTGTCAAACTCCAAGGTGTGAAGCACTTTTCGTTGCACGTATCTGACCCCCAGCTCATTCATTTCGTTCGTTTGTCGCGCAAAAACTGCCGCAGCTTGTCAAGCGGCCATGTGTTGATGACCGTTTCGCTCTTGATCCAGCCTTTCCGTGCCGTCGCTACGCCGATGGCCATATCATCAAGCATGTCCAAATGGTGCGCGTCCGTGTTAATGGCAATATACGCCCCCGCTTCCTCGGCTTTTTTCACGTAGGCCGCCGACAAGTCGAGCCGGTTTGGGTTGGCGTTTAACTCAAGCACCGTGTTCGTCTCCGCCGCGAGTTCCATGAGCCGCTCGATATCGACGTCATAGCCGTCGCGCTGGCCGATGAGCCTTCCGGTCGGGTGGGCGATGACATCGACATACGGATGGCGAAGCGCCGCCTCAAGCCGTTTCATGATCGTCTCGCGCGGCTGTTTGAACGCAGAGTGAATGGCGGCGATGACAAAATCAAGCTCCTTGAGCACGTCATCGTCGTAATCGAGCGTCCCGTCCGGCAAAATATCCATCTCGATGCCGGCGAGGATGGTAAAATCGGAATAGCGGGCGTTCAGCCGTTCGATTTCCTCGCGCTGGCGCCGCAATCGGTCAGGCGTCAAACCGTTGGCGACTTTCAAAAATTGCGAATGATCGGTGATGGCGATATACCGGTAGCCGCGGCGGCGGCACGCCTCAGCGAGCTCCGCAAGGGAACACGCCCCGTCGCTCCACGCCGAATGCATATGCAAATCGCCTTGAATGTCTTCAAAGCGGACAAGCGGATATCGGTCCGAGTAGCGCTCGACTTCTGTTCCGTCTTCACGCAGCTCCGGTGGAATGTACGGCAATCCAAAATGGGCGTAAAACGCCGCTTCATCCGGGAACGTTTTCACCTTGCCTGCCGCTTCATCTTCCACGCCGTATTCGCTGATTTTCTCGCCGCGCTCTTTGGCGAGTTGGCGCATGCGCACGTTATGCTCCTTCGATCCGGTAAAATGATGAAGCGCGGTCGCGAATTGCGCCTCGCTGACCAGCCGAAAGTCGACGGCCACATCATCGTCATAGCCAAGCAGAAGCGACACTTTCGTCTCCCCAGCGGCGATCACCCTGCGGATGCGTTCAAAACGAAGAAGCCCGTCGCGCACCGCAGCCGGACGTTCGGTGGCGATGACATAATCCAAATCTTTCACCGTTTCGTTTACGCGCCGCAAACTGCCGGCCCGCGAGAAGCGGATGACGCCATCCAAACAAGCGAGCTGGCGCTCAATGTCCGCCGCGATCGCGAACACCCGGGCGAGCGGCAGCCGCTCAGGGCGTTTGGCCGCCTCTTCGATCGCCGCCAGCAGCTTTTCTTCCGTTTTCGCGCCAAAACCGGGAAGCGCTCGCACTTTCCCGGCCAAGCACGCTTCTTTCAATCCGTCCATATCAACAATGCCAAGCTCCTGATGCAGCTTGGCGATTTTTTTGCCGCCAAGCCCCGGGATCTTAAGCAAGGAAAGAAGCGTTTCCGGAATGTCGCGTTTTAATTCCTCAAGCACCGATGATGAACCGGTTTCGACAAACTCGGTGATGATCGCCGCTGTGCTTTTGCCGATGCCGGGAATGGCGGTGAAATCGCCAATTTCCGCGAGGCTCCGCTCATCCGTTTCCAAGGCGTTCGCCGCTTTGCGGAAGGCGTTTACCTTAAACGGGTTTTCCCCTTTAATCTCCATATACAACGCAATTGTCTCAAGCAGGCGGATGACCTCTTTTTTATGGACGCTCATCCCCGTCCCTCCCTTTCCCGCAAAACCGCGGCCGCGCTCGGTCAGACGCGGCCATGAATCCACCAATGATTGAGCATGTCCGACAACACCGGCGTATGTTTCACAATCACGGTCGCCATGAGCGAACGCTGCAGCTGCTCCTGCACGCTGTCAATCGGCACGAGCGCCCCGATATACAAAAGCAAAAAGACAAGCAAGTACACTTCCGCAAATCCGAGCGCCGCCCCCGCCAAGCGGTTGACGCTGCGCAATAGCGGCAGCTGGGCGACAAAATCGAGCATCGAGCCGATGATTTGCAGGACGATTTTCACTGCAAAAAACAAAAGCGCAAAGGAAATCGCCCGATAATAGGCATCGTCTAAATGGGTGCTCTGAAACAGCAGCTTCATCGTCTCCGGATCGCCGAACGTCGGATACGGAATCCAAAGGCGCAATGTCGGCACCAACCGTTCATAATACCGGTAAGCGACGTAAAAGGCAATGAAAAACCCGGCCATATGAATGAATTGGAGGATAAAGCCGCGCTTCAGCCCGATCATCGCCCCCAGCAACAGGACAAACAGCAGCACGACATCAATCATCCTGTTTCCCGTCCTTTTCCTGTTTCAGCTTTTCCGCCAGCCGTTGATATTCTTCTTTCAGTTTGAGATACTCACTGGCGATGTTGACGGCCGTCAACACGGCCAGCTTCGGCACATCGAGCAGCGGATTTTTCTCACTGAATTCATGCATTTTATCGTCAACGAACGCCGCCACGAGCCGGATGTGGGCCGGGCTTTCCGCGCCGACGATCGTGTAGTCTTGTCCATAGATGCGGACGCTCACCCGCGTTTTTGGCTGTTCTGTCAAGCTTTCTCCCCCATTTCGCCAAATCCTACTGTTTATCATATCATGAACGCTGGTATAATGGAAAGAAGCGACACACAGCAACGATAGAGAAGATAAAGGAGCGATCGAACGTTGTCAAACTATGTGATTCAAGCCGACCAACAGCTGCTTGACGCCTTGCGCGCTCACTACCAAGACGCCTTGTCCGACCGGCTTCCGGCTGGAGCGTTGTTTGCCGTCAAGCGCCCGGATGTCGTGATCACCGCCTACCGCTCAGGCAAAGTGCTGTTTCAAGGGAAAGCGGCGGAGCAAGAAGCAGGGAAATGGATGGTGAAGAGGGGGGCTGATCCAGGCAAACGACAGGAGAGAGAGACCGCCTCTCCCCCATTGGAACATAGGCTCGAGAAGCTTTCTGCCATCGGTTCGGATGAAGTCGGCACCGGAGACTATTTCGGCCCGATCGTCGTCGCCGCTGCCTACGTTGAGCGGTCGCATATCGCCAAAATCGCGGCGCTTGGCGTGAAAGATTCGAAACAATTGAACGATGAAGCGATCAAACGGATCGCACCAGCCATCATGGAAACCGTGCCGCATGCGGTCACCGTGCTGGATAACCCCCAATACAACCGCTGGCAGCGAAGCGGCATGCCGCAGACGAAAATGAAGGCGCTGCTTCACAACCGGACGCTCGTGAAACTCGTTGACGCCATCGCGCCGATCGAACCAGAAGCAATCATCATCGACGAATTTTTAAAACGGGATTCGTATTTCCGTTACCTTTCCGATGAAGATCACATCGTCCGCGAGCGGGTGCACTGCCTTCCAAAGGCAGAAAGTGCCCACGTATCAGTCGCCTCCGCCTCGATCATCGCCCGCTATGTGTTTTTAGACGAAATGGAGCGATTATCCCGCGCCATCGGCCTCTCGCTTCCAAAAGGCGCCGGCGCCATGGCCGATGAAGCCGCCGCCCGGATCATTCGCGAGCGAGGGGAAGAGATGCTTGAGACGTGCGCCAAGCTTCATTTCGCCAATACGAAAAAGGCGCTGGCCATCGCCAAGCGCCGGTAATTGTTTCCATCACACCCATGGGAAACGGCAGCGTTGGCTCCGTTGCACAGGTCGACCCGTAGTAACTGAACGACACCGTTTCCCATCCTTTCCATATGTTTCTTTTTACGTATAAAGAAAATGGATTTTAATCCATAAACAACCAAAAGGCTGTCCCCATCCAGTCCGGTGAGCCGGGATCATTAGACAGCCTATTCTGCCGCGCCATCGATGGCCTTCGATTTTTTCCGTTGCTCGTACAAAAGGAATCCATTCCAGCAGCACGTGAATGAATTGTAATCCCAGTACGGTACGTCAAAATATCCCTTATCTTCATCAGTCATCCGGGACGCCGACCCATTAAGAATTGTCAGTTCTTCGGAATTTGATTGCAGCTTCACTACCTTACCATGACAGATGAAAGTCCAAAAACGCTTACAATATCAAAAAATGGTTTGCTAACTGGTGGTCGACAACATACGTGGTGAACCGAGAAGAGTTCTCCATAAACTCTTGACTGACCGGGATTCATTTCCAGACAACGGCCAGAAAATCGTGCCAAAAAAAGACGCGCCCAACAGGGAGCGTCTTGCCACACATTCAGCCTTTATCGCTCACGCCCGCTCTTCCAGCGCGGCGACGACTTTTTCCGCCGTGCTTCGGCTTGATTGTGGATTTTGCCCGGTGATCAAGTTGCCGTCGCGCACCGAGAAATCGGTCCATTTCTCGCCGCGGACGAAATTCGCACCGCGCAGGCGCAACGTCGATTCGAGCAAAAATGGCATATGCACATCAAGCCCGACTTCGCGCTCTTCTTCATCCGTAAATGACGTGACCGTTTTTCCTTTCACAATCGGTGTGCCGTCTTTGTACGTCGCGTTCACCAATCCCGATGGACCGTGGCAGACAGCGGCGATGATGCGGCCGTCTTCGGCAAACTGCTGCAAGACGTATTGCAGCGTTTCATTGTCGGGAAAATCGAACATCGTCCCGTGTCCACCGGGAAGGAAAATGGCGTCAAACCCGTGTGCATCGTCCTTGCTTAAACGTGTTGTGTTCCTCAGCACTGCTTCCGCCTCCGCCCAAGACGGGTCTTTTTCATTGATGCTGCGCGGGTCAAGCGGCACCTCGCCTCCTTGGATGCTCGCCACTTTCACGTCATACCCTTTTTCTTGAAACACCAAGTATGGCACAGCAAACTCTTCCAGCCAAAGCCCGGTTTTATGGTCGTCGGTGATCGTCGTATGGTTCGTCACCACCATGAGCACTCGTTTCGTCATGCGGCAGCCCTCCTTTTGGTTCTGGAATGTTCTCTACTACTCATCATACTTTACGTTGGGCAAAAGCGGAAAAAATATGCTTGTGAAATCGAATCGCTCTTGGTCAAAATCAGTCGAGGAAACGAAAACGTCATTCCTCCACTGCTGCTTTCACTTTCGCTTTGAACGCCTTTACCTCTTCAGGTTTATAAATCTCCAGCAAATCCTTTTCTTTCGTCTTTAGCACCACTTGGTTGTTCGCAAGGGCAAAGAAAAACGGATCTCCAACACGTAATACCCCTTAAACCAAACACAACATACTGTTTTTTATCGACCATTTTGCTGCTTCATACAGGAATAAGAAAGGGTGTCCCGGTCTCTTAGGACACCCTTGTTGACTCGCCTTCTTAACTGATTTTTTGTTGTTCCAGCCTATCCGCTTCGCTCACCGGCTGCCGAAACGGCCACCAGTTCGCACGGCCGAACGTGCGGACCATGACCGGCACGAAAAGCGGCAGAACGACGAGGGCGTAAAGCAGAAGGCCTGTCAGCACAATCGTCGCAATTTGCAAAAGCGACAAGACGCCGGACGGATACATCGCGGCGAACGTTCCGCCTAAAATGACGGCGGCCGAGATGATGACCGTCCCCATATGCCCCATCGCCGACAGCATCGCTTCCTTCACCGGCCGACCGCGGTATTCGTTGAACCGATCCATGAGGAAGATGCTGTAGTCGATGCCGAGCGCCAACAGCAACACAAAGGCGAAGAACGACACCGCCCAGTTCAAGCCGGCATAGCCGAGGCCGTTGACGAAAATGAGCTCGGTGACGGCCATCGATGTGTAATACGTCAGGACGAGCGACAAGATCAAATAGAGCGGCATGATAAGCGAACGAAGGAGCACTGCGAGCACGATGGCGATGCCGATCAACATCAGCACGGCCGTCCGTTTATAGTCCGCGTTTGAGATCGCCTGCAAATCGGCGTACGTGCTCGTCACGCCGCCGACAGCGATGGTCGCGTCTTCCCACTTCGTTCCTTTCACTGCCCGTTCGGCGGCGGCGCGAATGTCATCAATGCGGCCGAGCGCCGATGTCGAATACGGGTTTTCGTTCAAAATGACATCGAGCGTCACGATGCGGCGGTCTTTTGACATATACGCCTCTTTCGCTTTGGCGAATTCTTGGCTTTCGCGCGCCTCTTTCGGCATGTGCCAGCCGGCCATGTCTTTCTCCTTGGCCGATGACAAATCGGCCAAATACGTTTCCGCCGTTCCGAGGCCGTCCGCCACTTGATGCAACCCTGACGCGCTTTGGTCCAGGCCGTCGACGAGCTGGCCGAGCTGGCCGCCAAGCGCGGAGAAGTGCTCAAGCAATTGGCGCTGGCCGCCGTTCACTTGCTCAAGCCCTTGGGAGAATTGCGGCAGTTGGTCGACCGCCTGTTTTTGGCCGTCGGCCGCTTTCGTCAACCCGGCTTCGAGCTCCGAAAGCCCGGCGATGATCCGGTCCAAGCCGCCGTTGACCGCCGCCTGGCCGGCCGCGAGCTGGGCGAACGAGTCGTTCGCTTTCACCAAGCCGGCGCGCGCCTGCTCAAGCGCCCCGTTCAATTGCGCGAGGCCGTCCGCCATTTGGTTCGTCTTTTCGGACAAGGCGGCGACCGTCATTTTCGCCCGTTGATATTGCGCGTCTTGCGCGAGTTCCGGGTGCGACTGCTCGACTTGCGCAAGCATCGTTTGCACGGCGGCGAGCTGAGCGGCGACAGCTTTTATTCCCGCTTCGATTTGCCGGTACTGGCCGCTTAGCGCCGACAGCCCTTGTTCTGTCTGCTTGTAGCCGTCAAGCAGCTGCGCGGCGCCTTCCTGGAGCTTTTTCGCATTGTCGCGAAGCGTCACTAAGCCGTTTTTCAACTCACCGGCGCCCACCGCCCCCCGGCGCACGCCTTGTTCAATTTGGCTGAGGCCGGTTTGCAGCTGGCGCAGGCCGTCTTCAAGCCGCTCCGTTCCGGAGACGAGCTGGCCGATGCCGGATGACGCCTGCTTAAGCTGCGGCGCGGACGAAGACAATTTTTCGCTTGCCGTCTCAAGTCCGGCGCCGATTTTCTCAATCCCCTCTTTGCCGGCGCCAAGGCCGTCTTTGAGCTGTTTCGCCTGTTCGGTGACATACAGCTCCTGAATCGGCTCTCCCGTCGGACGCGTCGCCGAGCGGACGCTCGCCACGCCGTCAACTTTTTCGATCTCGCGGCTCATTTTCTCTATCAACGCCAGCCCTTCTTCCGAATCGAGCGGCTCTTTGCTTTTTACTACCACCTGCGTCGGCATGGCATCTCCCGGATTGAAATGATCGGCAATGATGTCAAACGCTTTGACCGAACGATAATGATCGCCGATCTCCTCCATGGAATCAAACGACAGTTTGCCATCATACGTCGCCAACACCGGCACGGTCACGACGGCGACAATCGCCAGCGCCAAAAGCGGACGGGCGAACGCAAATCGGCCAGCCGCAAGCCAAAGCCGGCTTTGCCCGTGCTCGAGCTTCCCCCGCACCGGCCAAAACAGCTTCTCGCCAAGCACGGCCATGAAAAACGGCACAAGCGTCACGAGCGCCAAAAGCAGCACCGCGACCCCAACGGCGACGGCCGCCGCCGATTGATACAGCTTAAACGTCGACAACCCGATCGCCGCAAAGCCGATCATGACGGCAATGCCGCTTGCCGCCACCGTTTTCCCAGCCGTCCGGTACGTGGCGACGATCGCTTCCACCCGATCGCCGCGTTTCGCCAGTTCTTCTTTAAACCGGCTCAGCAACAAAATGCAATAGTCGGTCCCAACGCCAAACAACACCGCGACTAAAAACGTTTGCGTGAACGTCGACAGGGGGAAATTCACTTTATCTACTAAAAACGCAACAACCGACTGCGAGACGACATACGTCGCCCCGACCGCGAGCAGCGGAATGAGCGGCGCCACCGGCGAGCGGAACACGGCGAGCAACACAATTAAAATAAAGACGACCGTGATCCCCTCCGTTTTCTTCACGCCTTCCTGCGAGCTCGTCACGACATCTTCATCGATCATCCAACCGCCGGTGAAATAATGCTCGACCTTGACGCCATCGACCGCTTTATACAGGGCGTCGGTCAATTGCTTCGCCGTCCGCCCGGCCGGGTCGATGCTTACCGAAATGAGCATCGTCGTTCCATCTTTGGAGATGAGTTCTTTTTCCAGCTCCCGGTTGGCAAACGGCGAGACGATGTTCGTGATATGAAGTTCCTCTTTTTTCTTTTCGAGCGCGTTTACCGCCCGTTCAATCTCTTTTTTATCGTCTGCCGTCAGCCCGCCTTTTTGGTAAAAGACAAGCACCGCGGAGCGTTCATTTTGTTTGTTTTCCTGGCTGTTCGCCTCTTTGATCAGCTTTGCCGCCAATGACGACGAGTAGCCGTCCGGCACGCTCAGCTGCCCTTTCTCGCGGACAAGCTCGCCCATGTTCGGCGCCGTCGCCATGAACACGGCTGCGATGATGATCCATGCCGCAAGCACAAACCATCTTCCTTTGATCATCGCCCTCATTTCGCTTCTTCCACCTCCTGCAGCACGCGGGCCAACCGTTCATACGTGCGGATGAATGTTTCGATCTCCTCCTCTGGAAAGCGGGCGATCACTTCTTCGACGAGCCGATAGACGCTCCGGTCCATTTCCGCAATCCATGCTTCCCCCTGCTCCGTCAGCGATAAGACGATGACGCGCCGGTCGTTCTTGTCACGGTCGCGGCGCAGCCAGCCTTTGTCGACGAGGCGGTTCGTCATCGCCGTCACCGCGCTTTTGTTCACCCCAAACATCGCCGCGAGCTCTGTTGACGTACACGCCCCCCGCCGGCGGATGTAGCGAAGCAAATAATACTGATCGTGCGTCATCTCTTCGCAAAGACTGCCTTTGACAAGCGCCGCTCCGCGTTTCATTACGAGAAACGACACGGACAAATAGCGGTCAATCCATTCATCGATGTTTCGTCCCGGCATTGATTCACCTCCGATGGTTCAATCATTGAACAATCAACCCAATTCAACAGTAGATGGAGAACTGTCATCCATTTTATTCAACTGTTGAACTATTAGTAACGATACCAAGGAAAAAAGAGAAAGTCAACAAGGAATGTTGCCAAAGGAGAAACCATTCTATCGTCCAATCTGAATAAAGAGGGAATTTTTTCAAAGCCATTACATTGCATTCACGAACGCTTAACATCTGGCTTGTACGATAAAAATGACCAAATCATCTGAAAAGGGAGAGGAGAACGATGTTCCGATCGAAACGCCGCACCGCTTTGCTCATCGCCGGGCTGAGCGCCGGACTGGCGCTTTACCATGCCGGTCAAACTGCATGGGCCGCCCCAGCGAAACAATCGAAGCCGCCTGAAGTGAAAAATGTCATCCTTTTTGTCGGCGACGGCATGGGCACAGCGCATCGCAACGCCATTCGCCTTGCCACAAAAGGGATCGCTGGAGAATTGGAGATGGACGATATGCCATACAGCGGGCTTGTCCATACGAACTCCGCCGACTCGAAGTCATTCATCACCGACTCCGCTGCGGCGGCGACCGCGATCGCCTCAGGCGTGAAAACATACAACGGCGCCATCTCTGTTGATCGGCAAGGAAAACCGGTGGAAACGATTTTGGAACAGGCGAAAAAAGCCGGCAAGGCAACAGGGCTTGTCACGACCGCCCAAGTGACGGACGCCACACCGGCCGCGTTTGCCGCTCACGCCGCCAATCGCTCTGCCCAAAGCGACATCGCCAAGCAATACATTGAACAAACGAAAGTGGATGTCATTTTGGGCGGCGGGGAAGATTACTGGTATCCTGATGGAAATCCTGGCTATTACCCCGACCATCCAACCGAAGATCCGGAAGAAGCAAGCAAAGGCACGCAAGGAAATTTGGTTGAACGCGCCAAGCAGCTCGGCTACACGTACGTCCGCACCGCCGATGAGCTGAAACAAGCGTCCGGCCGCAAGCTGCTTGGACTGTTTGCCAACGAAGAAATGTTCCAGCAGCGCCCGGAAGGGGAAGGGGATGTGTACAATCCCGTCGTGTCGCTGCCTGATATGACGAAAAAAGCGCTGGACGTGCTGTCGCAAAATAAAAACGGCTTTTTCCTCGTGGTCGAAGAAGAAGCCATTGATGAAATGAGCCATGAAAACAACGGATCGCTCATGCTTAAAGCCGGCCAGCAGCTTGACGAAGCGGTCGCCGCAGCGAAGCAGTACGCCAAGCGCCATCCGGACACGCTCGTCCTCGTGCTCGCCGACCATGAATGCGGCGGCTTGACGATCGAAACGCCGGGCGGCACGGATGAGTCGGGAGACGGCAAAACGATCTCCGGCGAAGACGGCCCGTTTGCCATCGCTGGTTCTTCGCAAACGTTCGCCCTCGACTGGACGACAACGGGCCACACCGCCGCCGATGTGCCGTTGACGGCCATGGGCCCGGGGGCGGAGCGATTCACCGGCGTGTACGAGAATACACGCATTCATGATATTCTTGAAGAATTATTGTTTGGAAAAAGCAAAAGATAAGGCCATCCGTGTTTCGGGCGTTGTCCTTCATCGATCTCCGTTTCCCCGCGAACAAATCGTTTGCGGGGAAACGGTTTTGATCCATTGACCCACGCGGACTGCCCAAAGACAAGTAAAATAAGAAATCAAGTCCATTTTTCATTGCCGCTCATCACCGCCCCACGCGATAGCCAAGCCACGCCAGCCACACGCCACACAAATACGTAGCCGCCAAATAAACGATCACCTTCGCCCATTGGCGCTGCTGCATCATTTGCACGCTTTCCCATTTTAACGTCGAAAACGTCGTGAACGCCCCCATAAAGCCGGTGCCGGCAAGCAGCTTTGCGGCATCGACGGCGCCGCTTCCGGCGAGCCAGCCGAGCCAAAAGGACCCCAGCAAGTTGACAATGAGCGTTCCTATGGGAAAACACGGCGAACCCCGAGCCGCCCAGCGGCTGACGGCATAACGGCAGATGGCGCCGAAAAAACCGCCCATCATCACCAATAGCGGTGCGATCATCTTGCCATTTCCTCCTTTCGTCTTGGATGGGCGGCGGCATATCCCGCCCATGCGGCGGCTAGACCGCCAAACAGACTGGCAGCGATATACACGGCCGCCATGCCAAAGCGCCCTTGTTCCATCCATTCCACACATTCGACGCTGAGCGTCGAAAACGTCGTATACGAACCGATGAACCCGGTCGTCGCCGCCGTTTTCAGCCACGTCGGCCAAGACGGGCGGCGGTTGAACACCACTGTAATCCAGCTGAGCAAAAACGAGCCTGTCCAGTTCACCAAAAGCGTTCCGAGCGGAACCCCTCCCAACCAGACAACGGGCACGACAAGACCAACGACATAGCGGACAAGCGCGCCGATCATGCCGGCTGCGCCGACAGCGAGATAGATCAATCAGAACCCCTCCTTCCAAAAATGAACAGACTCCTGCCGCATCCATCTGCAGCAGGAGTCATCAGCCGGAAGCCGGCGGTTATGGCGAACTCCATCGCCTATTCGATTGGCATCGCCTTTATTTTACCATATATCCCCTCCCGATGGGAAGCAGATTCAACGGCTTGGTCGGAACCCGTGTTGTTCGAATAGTTGGAGCGCCTGTTCGCTCGTCAAATAATCATACAACTCCCGCGCCTCCTTGAGATGTTTGCTCGTCTTGACAACACCAAGCGGATAGACGATGGGGTCGTGCATGCCGCTTGGCACGGCGGCGGCGATCTTGACGTTGTCCGACACGAGCGCGTCCGTCCGGTACACAAACCCGGCGTCGACGTTGCCGGTTTCCACGTACGTCAGCACTTGACGAACGTCTTTCGCGTAAACAAGCTTCGCTTTCACCTGCTCCCACAGTCCCGCCTTTTCGAGCGTTTGTTTGGCGTACATGCCAGCCGGCACCGACTCGGGGATGCCGATCGCCACTCGTTTGGCGCGGGTGAGGCCATCGAGCGACTGAATCGCCCCTTCTCCTTGTTTCGGAACGATGAGCACCAGCTCGTTGGCGAGCACGGTGTTTTCGTGTTTGGAATCGATCAGCCCTTCCTTTTTCAGTTCCTCAAATGGCTCGGCAGCCGCGGAGAAAAAGAGATCGACCGGCGCCCCTTCGGAAATTTGTTTTTGCAAGGCGCCCGACGCGCCAAAATTATATTGGATGCGGATGTTCGGGTGCTTTCGTTCAAACGCTGTTTTCGCTTCTGCCAACGCTTCCTGCAGGCTGGCGGCGGCGGAGATGGTGAGCTCCACTTTGTCCGCCGATTTCGTTTGCCCAGCCCCCTCTTTCGAACCGCTGTCGCAGCCATACAAGCCGAACAACAAGACCACCGCGACAAGCCATGCCATTTTTCGCATCTACATCCCCCTTATCCTCATTCAGAGTTTTATATGTAATGATATCTAATTATAAATAATGATAATTAGTTAGAAAAGAAAAATTTTTTCACATCGCTCTCTTTGCGCTACAATGAAAGAAAGGAGGATGGCATGATGACGGAGCCGCGGTCATACACGATTGAAGAAATCGCTTCCTTATTAAAAGTGTCCAAACTGACGGTGTACGATTTAGTGAAAAAAGGGAAGCTGTCCGTCTTTCGCGTCGGGCGGCAAATGCGGATCACCGCGGATGATCTTCGTCGGTACATCGACGGGCAAAAAGGGGAGGCAAGCACCGTTTTTTCCACCGTTTCACGGCCGACCGAAACCGCCTTTCGCCCCATCATCATCAGCGGTCAAGATATGGCGCTCGATTTGCTTGGCGTCCATCTCGAGAAAGGCGGTCCTTATCAATCGCTTCGCACCTATACGAGCAGCCTCAACGGATTGATCGCTCTATACAAAGGGCAATGTGACATCGTCAGCGTGCATTTGTTTGACGGGCAAACGGGTGAGTACAACCGTCCCTATGTTGAAAAGCTGTTGACAGGCCATGCGTACATCATGGTGAACTTGATGCGCAGGCCAATCGGATTTTACGTGCCAAAAGGCAATCCGCGCGGCATCCAAACGTGGAGCGACTTAGGAAGGAGCGACGTCGTGATCGTCAACCGGGAAAAAGGAGCGGGGGCGCGTGTGCTCTTGGATGAACAGCTGCGCCTGCATGGACTGTCACCGTCCGCTATTCGCGGCTATGAGCGCGAGGAGACAAGCCATTTGAGCGTCGCCTCCGCGGTGGCGGCCGGTCTCGCTGATGTCGGCATCGGCACGGAAAAAGTGGCGCGAATGGCCGGCGTCGAGTTCATTCCGCTGATGAACGAACAGTATGATGTCGTCATGCTGCAGACGCCGGAGAATGAATCGCTCATCGCTTCCGTGCTGGACGTGCTCCGCTCCGACTCGTTCCGCGCCGAACTCGAGGCGCTCGGCGGGTACGATGTGTCGCAAACCGGGCGCATTATGGCTGAGCGCGGCTGACAGGACACCCGCCTCTGTTGGCATCCTTCGTTTTCTGAATCCGTTTTAAGACGGCCTCTCACGAAAAAAGCTGTTCCAAAAGCGAATCGCTTTCGGAACAGCTTTTCGTTTTACCCGCGCAGCACCGCGCCAAATTGTTTCTCGACTGCGGCGAGCACCCGCTCGTGGACGGCGGCGACTTCTTCATCCGTGAGCGTCCGCTCCGGATCGTAGTAGCGGAGCGAGAAGGCGAGCGATTTTTTCCCGTCCGGCAGGCGGTCGCCTTTGTAGACGTCAAAGAGGGAGACGTCTTTGACAAGCGGTTTCCCGGCTTCTTCGATCGCTTGCTTGAGGGCGCCGGCTTCGACGTTTTCGTCGACGACCAAGGCGATGTCGCGCACGACGGACGGGAAGCGCGGAATCGGCTCATAGCGGATCGCTTCGCTTTCGGCGTTCAACAGATCAGTTAAAGCGAGCTCAAACACGTATGTTTCTTTTAAATCGTACTCTTTTTGCACGGCCGGATGGAGCTGGCCGACAAAGCCAATCACCTTGCCGTCAAGCGCGATATCCGCCGTCCGTCCGGGATGCAAATCGGCGCGCTTGGCCGGCTTGTATTGGATGCGGGCGGCAAGTCCAAGCAAGTCAAACAGGCCATCCAAAATCCCTTTGGCAACGTAAAAATCAACGGCCTTTTTCTCTCCTTGCCATAAATGGGCGTGCCATAAGCCGGTGAGAACGCCAGCGAGACGCTCTTTTTCCGCCGGTTGGACGCCTTCTCCTTTGGACAAGTAGACAGAGCCGATTTCGTACAAGGCGATGTTTTCGACTTGACGGGCGCGGTTGTAGCTCGCCGCTTCAAGCAGATGCGGAATCAAGCTTTGCCGCAAAACGCTCCGCTCTTCGCTCATCGGCAGCGCCAAGCGGACCAATTCGGCCGTCTCGAGCGCAAAGCGCGCCGCTTTGTCCGGGCTCGTGAGCGAATACGTGATGGCCTGGAACAAGCCGGCCCCTTCCAAATAGCGGCGGACGCGGCGGCGCTTCGCCTGCTGCGGCGTGAGGCCGCCCGGTTTCGCCTCCGCCACCGGCAGCGTCGCCGGCAGGCGATCGTAGCCATACAGGCGCGCCACTTCCTCGATGATGTCTTCTTCAATCGCAATGTCACGTCGGCGCGACGGGACGCGGATCGTGAACATTCCATTGTTTTCCGCAAACGGAAATTGCAAGTTTGACAAAATCGCGGCCGCTTCCTCTTTCGTGATCGCCGTGCCGAGCACGCTGTTGATGCGTTCGAGCGTGACCGCCACCGCCACCGGCTCCTCACGCCACACGCTCGCTTCCACGACGCCGCCGACGACCTCGCCGCCGGCGTATTCCGCCATCAGCGCCGCGGCGCGATCGAGCGCTTCTTTCGTCCGCGCTGGATCGATCCCTTTTTCAAACCGGGTGCTCGCCTCGCTGCGCAGCCCGTGGTCTTTCACTGCTTGGCGGATGACCGGGCTTGTAAAGTACGCCGCTTCAATGAACACGGTTTTTGTATCATCGCGCACTTCTGAATTCGCCCCGCCCATCACGCCGGCTAAGGCGACCGGCTCGCGGCCATTCGTGATGACTAGGTGGTCTTCCGTCAGCTTCCGCTCGACATCATCAAGGGTGATGATCGTTTCGCCCGCTTTTGCACGGCGGACGACAATCTCCTTCGAACCGAGGCGGTCGTAGTCAAACGCGTGCAGCGGCTGGCCATACTCAAGCAAAATGTAGTTCGTAATGTCGACGACGTTGTTGTGCGGGCGAATGCCGGCCGCCATCAAGCGCGCTTGCATCCAAAGCGGCGACGGGCCGATCCGGACGTTTTTCACGATCCGCCCGGCGTACAGCGGGTTGTCTTCCGGCGCCTCAACGCGCACCGAAATATAGTCGTGAACGTTTTCGTTCGTTTCTTTGACCGCCGCTTCCGGCAGTTTGACATCGCGGCCGAGAATGGCGGCGACTTCATAGGCGACGCCGATCATGCTTAAACAGTCGGCACGGTTGGGCGTTAGCGAGAGCTCGAGCACTTCATCGTGCAAGCCGAGCCATTCCAACGCATCAGCGCCGATCGGCGCATCGCTCGGGAAGACGAAAATGCCGTCCGCATATTCTTTCGGCACAACTTTCGCCTCGACGCCAAGCTCTTGGAGCGAACAAATCATGCCGTTCGATTCTTCGCCGCGCAATTTTGCCCGTTTGATTTTGAAATGGCCCGGCAGCACCGCCCCGACTTTCGCCACAGCGACTTTTTGCCCTTTGGCGACGTTCGGCGCGCCGCAAATGATTTGCACCGGCTCGCCTTCGCCAATGTCAACGACGCATTTCCGCAGTTTATCGGCGTTCGGATGCGGCTCGCATTCGAGCACATGACCGATGACGACGCCCTTCATCCCGCAGTCGAGCGCCTCAACCCGCTCGACTTCAATGCCGCTTTTCGTGATGCGGTCAGCGAGTTCCGCAGCGGTGACGCCTGTCAAATCGACGTACTCGCTCAGCCAACGGTAAGACACGAGCATGGAAAACCCCTCCTTTTTCTGTTACACACGCAAAAATTGCCGCAAGAAACGTAGATCGTTTTGATAGAAATGACGGATGTCATCGATGCCGTATTTCAGCATCGCGATCCGCTCCGGCCCCATGCCGAACGCAAAGCCGGTGTACGTTTTCGAGTCAAAGCCGGCCATCTCGAGCACGTTCGGATGCACCATGCCGGCGCCTAAAATTTCGATCCAGCCGGTGCCTTTGCAGACGCCACAGCCCCGCCCTTCACAGCGGAAGCAGGAAACATCGACTTCGACCGACGGCTCGGTGAACGGGAAAAAGCTCGGACGGAAGCGGATGTCGCGCCCTTCCCCGAACAGCTTGCGGGCGAATTCGCGCAGCGTCCCCTTCAAATCGCTCATCCGGATGTTCCGGTCCACGACCAGTCCTTCAATTTGCGTAAATTGGTGCGAATGCGTCGCATCGTCCGTGTCGCGGCGGTACACTTTGCCCGGGCAAATGATTTTCACCGGGCCGCGCCCGCGGTGTTTCTCCATCGTCCGCGCCTGCATCGGCGACGTATGGGTGCGAAGCAAAATCTCCTCCGTGATGTAAAACGAATCTTGCATATCGCGGGCCGGATGGCCTTTCGGCAAGTTGAGCGCCTCAAAGTTGTAATAGTCGGTCTCGACTTCCGGCCCTTCGGCGACCGTATAGCCCATGCCGATAAACAAATCTTCAATTTCCTCGATGACGCGCGTCAGCGGATGGGGATTGCCGAGTTTCACCGGACGTCCCGGCAGCGTCACATCGATCGCTTCGGCGGCCAGCTTCCGCTCGACTTCCTCTTGTTCCAGTTTCGTTTGTTTCGCCTCGAGCGCCTGCTGGATCGCCTCTCTCACTTCATTGGCCAGCGCGCCGAGTTTCGGGCGCTCTTCCGGCGGCAGCGCCCCCATGCCGCGCAGCACTTCGGTGATCGGCCCTTTTTTGCCCAAGTAGGCGACGCGCACGTCATTCAGTGCTTTGACGTCTTTCGCCTCATCGATTCGGCGAAGCGCTTCTTGTTTCAGCTCGTACAGCCGTTCTTTCACTTGAGTCCCTCCTCTATCCAAAATAAAAAACCCGCCCCCGGTAAGGGACGAGTTGTTGCTCGCGGTACCACCCTTGTTAACAGCACAAATGTGCTGTTCGCTTCATTGCGATAACGGCCGAAAGCCGGAACACCTTTACATCCCCTTTTGGGATGGTCCCGGTGCCAACTCGGGAGGTGAACTTCACTTGCGTCGGCCATAAAAACGCTCCCAGTCTACGGCGTTTTCTCCCTGGATGGCGACAAGCAAGCTACTTTTCTCCGTCATCGTTGTTGTCCGTATGGGAAATTTCGCTATCCATTATACGCAAATAGGCAGGCAAAGGCAAGGGCAGGTGGAAATTTCTTTGCGCAGCTCATCGATTTCCGCTTCCTGCTCAATCGAACGGATGACAAGGCGCTCCATAATCTTTTCCTGCCGCACTTGCCCTTCCTTGAGCGCCGCAACATCTTTTTTTACTCCAAACATGTCCTTTTTCATGGCAACCATATCTTTTTTCATCGCGTCCATATCCCGTTTCATCGTATCGACATCGTTTTGGATGCGGTCCACTTTGTCTTCGAGTTGTTTCACACTTTCTTGCAGCTTGGCGATGTCCATGCGCATTTGTTCAATGTAGGCTCCTCGAGCATCAAGAGGCTCAAGCACCGCGTTCAACAATGCCCGCAGTTCGTCATCCATCCGTCTCCGTCCCCCTTGTCCGATTCATTTTCTTTTCTATTTACCGCACCGCCTGCAAGGAATAAAGCAAAATTCCGGCCGCAACGGCGACGTTCAGCGACTCGGCTTGGCCATAAATCGGGATGTACACGTTCTCGGTCGTGAGACCCAGCAGTTCGGGACGGATGCCGCTTCCTTCATTGCCGACGAGCAAAGCGAACGAAGACGATAGCGGAACGGTGCGGTAATCGACGGCTTTCTCCAAGGCGGTGCCGTACACCGGAATGCCCTGCTCCTTGAAACGCGCGATCCATTGCGCCAAATCGCCATTGACAACCGGAAGATGAAACAGCGACCCTTGCGTCGCCCGCACGACCTTCGGATTGTACAAATCGGCGCATCCTTCGCCAAGGATGACAGCATCGATCCCAGCCGCATCGGCGGTGCGAATCATCGTTCCAAGATTGCCCGGGTCTTGCACCGCGTCAATGAGCAAAGCGGTCTTCACCCCTTCCAATTCGGCCGGCAGCTTTCGGCACACCGCGGCGATGCCTTGCGGCGTCTCCGTGCTGCTGATCGTCTTCATCACCGCTTCGGTCACGATCACAACCGGGACGCTGGCGTCCCAGCCGGGCGGGATGGCTGTCCGCTCGTCCACAATTAACTCAACAAGCGGCGCGTTGCTTTTTATCGCCTCTTCGACGAGATGGAATCCTTCAAGCAAAAACAATCCGGTCTCATCGCGCCCTTTTTTGGTCAGCAGCTTTTTCCATTGTTTGACGCGCGCATTTTTCGGCGATTCGATCCGTTTCACCGTTTCGTCCCCCAATGTTTGGCGATAAACTCGTCGCGTCCGGACGCGGCGCGGTCTTGCTTGTAATGCTCCGGATTTTTCTTATGGTAGTTTTGATGATACTCTTCCGCCGGGTAAAACGTCGTCGCCGGCAAAATTTTCGTCACAATCGGCTTGGAGAAGCGCCCGCTTTCCTCGAGCGCCCGCTTTGACTGTTCGGCGAGCTGGCGCTGTCTTTCGTTATGGTAAAAAATCGCCGTCCGGTATTGCGGCCCGCGGTCGTGAAACTGGCCGCCGTCATCGGTCGGATCGATTTGGCACCAATACAGCTCCAACAGCCGCTCATACGGAAAGACGTCCGGGTCAAACGTGATTTGCACCGCTTCGTAATGGCCGGTCGTGCCGGTTTTCACTTGCTCGTATGTCGGGTTTTCGACATGCCCGCCCGTATAGCCGGAGACGATGCCGTAAATGCCGTCAAGTTCCTCAAACGGCGTCACCATGCACCAAAAGCAGCCGCCGGCGAATGTCGCTTTTTCCATTGTGTCGTCACCTCATGCGTCAAGTTTCTTCCTTTGATTATATGATTATAGCAAAATGTGTGCCGTTGTCATCTTTCACGACCAAAGCCAAGTTCCTTCACAAAGCCAGGCTCATTCCGTTCCGCACGCCGGCCGCTCATGTTACTGAGTCAAGCCGTTGTTTCATTTCGTCAAGCAAACGGTCAAACAGCGGGATATAGTGTGTACGGATGCGTTCGTAAATGTCCATCGCCGTTTCTTCGTCATACGTATGGGACGTCCGGTTGCGGTCTTCGAGCATGCGAAGCCATGTCTCTCCGTCTTGAATCACCCCTTCCCGAAACGCCTCGCGAATCGTTTTCCTCGGACTCGTCACTTCGGCGTATCCCTGATGCTCCAAGTAAAGCTTCATCCATTTCCATGCTAGTTCATACGTGAATTCAAAACGTTGAATGGTCGCATCGACAACAAGGTCATCCGTTTTGGCGTCTCTTGCGGCGCTTTGCCGGAGTTTGGAGAGCGCCCGTTCGAAATCATAAAATCGATCCATCAGCCGGCTCATGGTGACCATCACCTTCCCGTGCTCGTTCGTTTGAAAAATCGTCTTTCCTTCTTGGTCAATATTCATTTTTAGCTGTTCGTTGTGAATTTGATTGTAATCAACAACATCGATCGGATAAATGATCGGAAGTTCATCCAAGTCCGATTGCAAGAGGTGCAGCGGGCCTCCCAGTTTTCGAAATTTGATCGCCAAATCGATATCCGATCCTTCCTTGTAATCGCCTCGTGCTCTTGAGCCGAACAAAATGACTTTTTCAATGACATCAGCATAACGGGAAAATAGATGGAGCAGTTGGCGAAATACCGTTCGTTCCAATCCATAGAGCGGTTTCTCGTCCATCGTCGCCATCACTCATTTCGGTCTAGTTTTTCCTCTATTATACCATATACGAGAGCCGCTCCATGTATAAATCCGCCGCCATTGGCAAACGATAACGGTGTACAATACGGCCAACGAGGTGAGACAAATGGATTTGAACTTGCGGAAAGCCATTATGCACAACGTCGCCAACAACTCGAAAGAACAGCTCGAAAATACAATCGAGGACGCGATCCAGCGTGGCGAGGAAAAATATTTGCCCGGCCTCGGCGTCCTCTTTGAAGCCATTTGGACGCACGCCAATGAACAGCAAAAAGACATGATGCTCACCACGCTCGAGCAGGCAGTTAAACAGTAACAAAGAGGGTGTCCCAAAAGGATCGGGACACCCTTTCTTATCACCGTTATAGGCATAAAACAATCATTAAGAAACAATATGTTGTGTTTTGTTAAGGAAAATGACCCTTTTGAGTCAGCCACTTTTTATTCGTCAAACGTCAGTTGTTTCACTTTGTCGGCGTCAAGCCGTTTGATCACTTCGACAAGCAGCTTGACCGTGTTTTCATAATCGTCGCGATGCAAAATGGCGGCGTGCGAGTGGATGTAGCGCGTCGGGATGGCGATTGTCAGCGACGGAACACCGCTGCCCGTTAAATGAATCGCTCCCGCATCCGTGCCGCCGCCCGGCATGGCATCAAAATGGTACGGAATGTTCAGCTCTTCCGCCACTTCGATGACAAATTCGCGCAATCCGCGGTGCGACACCATCGTCGCGTCGTACAAGACGATGTGCGGGCCGGCTCCGAGTTTGCCCATCGCTTCTTTTTCCGATACGCCCGGCGTGTCGCCGGCAATGCCGACATCCACCGCAAAGGCGATGTCCGGCTGAATGAATTGGGCGGCCGTGCGCGCACCGCGCAAGCCGACTTCCTCTTGCACCGTGCCGACGCCGTATACGGTGTTCGGGTGGTCGACGCCTTTTAACTGCTTGAGCACATCGATGGCGACCGCGCAGCCGATCCGGTTGTCCCATGCTTTCGCGAGCAGCATTTTTTCATTGTTCAATACCGTAAATTCAAAATACGGGACGATCATATCGCCCGGGCGTACGCCCCACTCCATCGCTTCCTCGCGGCTTGTCGCGCCGATGTCGATGAACATGTCTTTGATGTCGACCGGTTTTTTGCGCGCCTCCGGCGGCAGAATGTGCGGCGGCTTCGAACCGATGACGCCGGTGATGTCGCCTTTTTTCGTCACGATCGTCACGCGCTGGGCGAGCATCACTTGGCTCCACCAGCCGCCGAGCGTTTGGAAGCGGATGAATCCTTTATCGTCGATTTGCGTCACCATAAAACCGACTTCATCCAAATGACCGGCGATCATCACTTTCGGCCCGCCCGATTTCCCTTCTTTTTTGGCGATCAAGCTGCCGAGGCCGTCGGTTGTCACTTCGTCCGCATATGGGGCTATGTATGTCTTCATCACGTCGCGCGCTTCCCGTTCATTGCCCGGGACGCCTTTCGCATCGGTCAGCGCTTTCAGCATCGTCAACGTTTCGTCCAACTTCGCCATCTTGGCACCCCTTTCTGTTTTTGTCCATTTTTTATTATACTTGAAAAGACTGGCGGTTGGCAAAATTCAATCATTCGATTCCCGAAAAAAATTAATACCGTTCGTTTTGCCGCTTGTGGTTCACTTCGTTTTTCCGCCGATACGCCGCGGTGATCTCCTGTGGAGAAAAACCAAGCACCGAGCCAAGGCGCAAATATTCCGTAAACAGCGCATCATATTCCCCTCGCGCTCTCGTCTCCCCGAACCGTTCGGCGGTGCGAAAGACGGCAAGAAACTGTTCAACAGGCAGCCGCTCAACGGGCGGAACCTCTCCCTGTTCATAGAAAAATCCGCACTCCAGCCCGAGCGAAAGCAAAAAGTGCAAGCCGTCGACGTATTCCTCCAGCACCCGTTCCGCCGGCGCGGGCGGTTTGATGCTCCAAAATTTAAAACAGCGCGTCTCATTGGCCAGCTCCCCGAGTTCGACGAGAAACGCAAGCATTTTCCGATCGAACAAGTCCTCATGCATAAGGCCATGCTCTGTTTCAATCCGCTCATCCAACATGCGCTGCATATCGTAAAGCAAAGGCCAATTCATTCTCTCCTCCCCTTTCTACCTCATCCATCGCCAATAGAGAAACAGCTCCACCGCTGCCAACAGCGGCAAACCATAGCGAAAAGCCCGATGGCGCGTTTTATGGCGAAACGTGTACATCCCAGCTGCACCGCCGATGGCCCCGCCTGCCAGCGCCAGCAGCCAAAGCGTCCGCTCGGCAATGCGAAAGCGTCGGCGTTTCGCTTTGTGTTTGTCAAGCCCCATCGTCAACTACCCCCACTTCGCTCACGCTTGAAGTGAGGGCTTGCAACTCCCCAGAAGTGCGAGCGGACTTCGTCCTCCTTCCTTGACTTGGGGTTGCATCAGGGGCAGGTTGACAGCTGCCCAACGACGCAGGTCATGCCTGCATCGTTACCGATTCTCTCGGTGTGTCTGTTGGCAGTACTTGGCTTCCACACACAACAGACGGACCTACGCTCGATGTTTGACGGTTACAACGTTTCCTGCAACCAACTCCATCCATCGAGCAGCCGTTATTGGAGTGCCTTGATTGAACGGTTTTCTCCACGCCTTTATTCTATCATACACAAAAGAAAGGGGAAACGCGCATTCCTCTCCCACTTCCTCCCTTTGGTCGTTGAAGTGGGGAAGGCTCCTGCGCGAAATAGGATGAAAAAGGCAAGAAGATTGATCGCTATTCCGTATTGTACCATATCCATCCCTTTCCTTGAGAGAAAAACAGCAGCGCTGATCGTCTTTCAAGCCCCCCATTTCGTTGCCGAAAAAAAAACGGCCACCCTTTGCCAGGATGGCCGTCATGGTTACTTATTCAAGTTCGCTTTCGCCAAATCGGCGAGTTGGGCAAACGCCGCTTGGTCGTTGACCGCCAAGTCGGCGAGCATTTTCCGGTTGACTTCGACGCCGGCCAATTTCAAGCCGTGCATCAAACGGCTGTACGACAGGCCGTTTTGGCGGGCCGCCGCATTGATGCGGGCGATCCACAGTTTGCGGAAATCGCGCTTCCGTTGACGGCGGTCGCGATACGCATACATGAGCGATTTCATCACTTGCTGGTTCGCAACTCTATATAACGCGTGTTTCGCGCCGAAATAGCCTTTCGCAAGCTTCAATACTTTTTTGCGACGTCTGCGCGTCACTGGTCCACCTTTTACGCGTGGCATAATCGTTCCCTCCTATAGTTGGTCGTTATTTCAAGTTGTCGAGCATTTGGCGAATGCGTTTGAAATCGCCAGGCGAAACGAGCGTCGCTTTGCGCAACTGGCGTTTTTGTTTTTTCGTTTTATTGGCAAACAAGTGGCTCGTATAGGCATGGCCGCGTTTCAATTTGCCGCTCGCCGTCTTTTTGAACCGTTTCGCCGAGCCGCGGTGAGTTTTCATTTTTGGCATCACAGTTTCCTCCTTACTTGTTGTCGTTTTTCGGTGCGAGCACGAGAAACATGTTGCGCCCGTCCATTTTCGGCGCCGTTTCGACGACCGCGATGTCGGCGCACGCTTCCGAGAAGCGGTCAAGGACGCGCTGCCCGATTTCTTTATGGGTGATCGCCCGTCCTTTGAAGCGGATCGTCGCTTTCACTTTATCGCCTTTTTCCAAAAACTTGCGCGCGTTGCGCAGTTTCGTGTTGAAGTCATGCTCCTCGATCGTTGGGCTGAGGCGCACTTCTTTCACATTGATGACCTTTTGCTTTTTGCGCGCTTCTTTTTCTTTCTTCTGCTGCTCGAAGCGGAATTTGCCGTAGTCCATGATGCGGCAAACGGGCGGTTTGGCGTTCGGCGCGACAAGCACAAGATCCAAGTTGCGTCTTGCCGCAATCTCAAGCGCTTCCTGCTTCGACTTGATGCCAAGCTGTTCGCCGTTTTGGTCGATCAAGCGCACTTCACGGGCACGAATTTGTTCATTGATAATAAAATCTTTGCTAATATTGAGCCACCTCCAAGGTTTTTTCCGACTGGCTTGTTTGCCGGCAGAGCCCGCTCTCAACGAAAAAGCGCAGATGCACAAAGCACCCGCGCAGTACGTCCTTACACTCGCATTGACGAACCGTAACAACCTGCCAACAGCCGTCTTGGCGTCGGTCAGGTGAGAAGCGGGCGCTTCTGCTTTTGTTACAAACAAGCCATCATTCCACTTTATACACTATACCACCTTGGCGATGGCATGTCAAGGAGCGGCTCTTGATAAACACAACGTTCTTTATTATAATGGATCCTCAATTCGTTGGCAAGAGAAAATTTCCGCTTGTTCACAACAACGCGCCCCAGCCCCCGCCTAGGCGCGAAAAAAGCGGTCCGAAACGCATCGGACCGCCATAGGCCGTTCCTTATTTCGCTCGTTTTTCCCGCACGTCTCCCGCCAACAAGACGGCAAATTCGTCAAGCCCCATCGTCCGGCTTTCTTTTTCGCCATAGCGGCGGACGTTGACCGCTCGCTCAGACACTTCTTTATCGCCGACAACGAGCATGTACGGGATTTTTTGCATTTGCGCTTCGCGGATTTTGTAGCCGATTTTTTCGTCGCGCTCGTCGACTTCGACGCGGAAGCCGTTTTCTTTTAACGTCCGCTGCACGTCATACGCGTAATCGAGGTGCGCCTCCGGCGACACCGGGATCACTTTCACCTGCACCGGGGCGAGCCATGTCGGGAACGCGCCTTTGTATTCTTCGATCAAGAACGCGACAAACCGCTCCATCGTCGAGACGACGCCGCGGTGGATGACGACCGGGCGATGCGGCTTTCCGTCTTCGCCGATGTACGTGAGGTCAAAGCGCTCGGGCAACAGGAAGTCAAGCTGCACCGTTGAGAGCGTTTCGTCTTTGCCAAGCGCCGTGCGCACTTGCACATCGAGCTTCGGCCCGTAAAACGCCGCTTCCCCTTCCGCTTCGTAGTAGTCGAGGCCGAGCTCGTCCATCGCTTCGCGAAGCATGCGCTGCGCTTTTTCCCACATTTCATCATCGTCGTAATATTTTTCTTTGTCATGCGGATCGCGGTATGACAAGCGGAACGAGTATTCCTCAATGCCGAAGTCCTTATAAACTTCCAAAATCAAGTTCACGACGCGTTTGAACTCGTCTTTGATTTGATCCGGACGCACGAAAATATGGGCGTCGTTGAGCGTCATGCCGCGGACGCGCTGCAAGCCGGTGAGCGCGCCCGACATTTCATAGCGGTGCATCGTGCCAAGTTCCGCGATGCGGATCGGCAGCTCGCGGTAGCTGTGCAGCTTGCTTTTGTAAATCATCATATGGTGCGGGCAGTTCATCGGACGCAGCACAAGCTGTTCATTGTCCATTTCCATCGGCGGAAACATGTTTTCTTTGTAATGATCCCAATGGCCCGATGTTTTGTACAGCTCGACGCTGCCGAGCACCGGCGTGTAGACATGATCGTACCCGAGCGCCACTTCTTTGTCGACGATGTACCGTTCAATGATGCGGCGGATCGTCGCTCCTTTCGGCAGCCAAAGCGGCAAGCCTTGCCCGACTTTTTGTGACGTCGTAAACAGCTCAAGCTCTTTGCCGAGCTTCCGGTGGTCGCGCTCCTTTGCCTCTTCGAGAAGATGCAGATAGCGCTCCAAATCTTCCTTCTTGAAAAACGCCGTCCCGTAAATGCGTTGCAGCATTTTGTTGCTGCTGTCGCCGCGCCAGTAGGCCCCCGAGATGCTGAGCAGCTTGAACTCTTTGATTTTTCCAGTCGACGGCACGTGCACACCGCGGCAAAGGTCGAAAAACTCCCCTTGCTCATAAATCGAAATCGGCTCGCCTTCTGGAATATCGGCGATCAACTCGAGCTTCAACTCATCGCCGATTTCTTCATACAGCCGAACCGCTTCTTCCCGGCTCACTTCTTTGCGGACGATGTCCAAATTTTCTTTGACAATCTTGCGCATTTCCGCTTCGATTTTCGGGAGATCGTCTGGCGTCAGCTTATGCTCCATGTCGATATCATAGTAAAAGCCGTTTTCAATGACCGGACCGACGCCGAGCTTGACGTTGCCATACCCATACAGCCGTTTGATCGCCTGCGCCATTAAATGGGCGGTGCTATGGCGCAAAATGTCAAGCGCCTCCGGCATGTCTTGGGTGATGATGACAAGCTCGCCATCTTCGTAAAGCGGCGTGCGCAAATCAACGAACCGGCCGTTCCATTTTCCGGCGATCGCTTTTTTCTTCAGCCCTGGGCTGATCGAGGCCGCGATGTCTTCCGTCGTCGTCCCTTTCGGAAACTCCTTTTCCGCCCCATCTGGGAACGTGATGCGAATGACGTCTGGCATCGGCAAATCACTCCTTTGTCATGATGATGAGAATGGAAAAATAAAAAAACTCCTCCCTCCTAAAGGGACGAGTTTTCGTCGTGGTTCCACCCTTCTTCCCATGGCAGCGCCTCGCCATGCCATGGCTCAACAAGAATAACGGCCGTCGACCGGCGGCAACTACTGGGCGTTGCGTTCGCTGCCGCAGCTCTGAGGGGGTAAGCACATTTTTCGTGTTAGGAAGGTTCCAGCCGCTGCCTTCCCTCTCTGGAAACCGTAAAAATGCGCCCATGTCCTCGTCATCGCTTGTATTCATCCATATTCATGACGACATTATAGCGAAAACAGCAGGAAAAATCAAGCTTCTCCCCCATTTCCAGCGTTGGCGGCAAACAAGCGGGAAAAATCGGCGCGGCGGCAGACGGTCAGCCGTTCTTGAAACACGTTTTGCAGTGTCTGCACCATGCCGTCATCCGGATGATCGGTGTACAGCTCAATTTCCGCCGGAGCAAGCGAGACAAGCGGAGCGAGCACCGATGCATCAATATACATCGGCTGGCTGAAGACGAGATGGCGGTCGATCAACTGTCTCACTTCCGCCGCCGACAGCTCCCGCCGCTCGCTGTCGTAAAATACGAAGTGCGGCGGATCGTGCACCAAATACAGGCGCGGCCATTGCGGCGTCCGGCCAGCCAGGCAGTCGCGCAGCATTTGTACAAAATTTTGGTACTCTTGCTCCAGCTTGTATTCATCAATCGCCAGCTCGACATAATGGTGGAGGCGCTCCATATACGGCTTTAACCGGAACATAACAAAGGAAGAAAACGAAAATGATAAGCCGTCGCGCAAAAAGGAGGCAAAAGCGTCGCGCAACATCACGGTGCGCGAGGCGGCAAACGCCGCGCTCTTCCGGTAATCGCGCCGCTCGCCGTCCAAAAACGAATGAGCGAGGGCCAAAATTTGCTGCTGTTCTTCGACGTCGCGGAAATAAAAAACATTGGCAATGATGGATAGCAGCAGCCGGTCTTCCATCACCTCCTGCATAAACGCCGTCATCGCTGGGATGATATGCTCCTCAAGCACACGCTTTTCCTCGCCCTGTATGTAAACCGCCACGGTTTTGTTCCCGTCATAAGCGGCATGAAACAGCGGACCGTCATCCGGTTGCCGGTGATCTAGCAGCCCAGCCAATTTTTCCGCCTCGCTTGCCTCGTCAAAATGGATTTCGATCACCCGCTGTCCCCCCCTTAACCCGAAAGGAATGCTTGGTTTATATATATGGGGACAACGGGCTGTTTAGACTAAAAAACCACAAAGCTTAGCGGCGTTCATTGTTTGAGGAGAGGGTGCCCCAAAAGGATCGGGACACCTTTTCTTATTATCGTATACAGGCATAAAACAAAAACAATGATGTTGTATTTTGTTTAAGGAAAATTACCCTTTTGGGTCAGCCCCAGTCGGCAAACGAACCGCTTGCCGACTACGGCAGAAAAGCTAGAAACAGAACCTGCTCAACTAGTTTTTATGGGTTAATCAACATGCCTGTGCAAACGGCAACGTTTCAAATCGCCTTTATATATTTTGCTCGCGGCGGTTCGGTCCGGTGATTTCAATCGGATAAGCCAAATAGCGGATTCGCTCCATAATGCGCGCCGCCTTCACCTTCTCTTCTTCGCCGCGCTGCGAATACGTCAAATGATGGGCGAGCTGCTGCATGTCAAAATTCGAGGTGAAAAACGTCGGCAAGTTTTCAAACATCCGGTATTGCAAGATCGGGCCAAACACATCATCGCGCACCCAGCTTGACATCGCCTCCGCCCCAAGGTCATCGAGCATCAGCACCGGCACTTTTTTGATATAATCAAGCTTTTCGTTCATCGTCTGGTCTTGAAGCGAATGTTTCATCTCACGAAACAGCTCGGGCACGTAGACGATCAGCGACGGGACGTTTCGCTTCGCCAGCTCGTTGGCGATCGCGGCGAGCAAATACGTTTTGCCCACCCCAAACGATCCGTGCAAATACAAGCCTTTCATTTTTTTCCCTGGCTCGTATTCCGCCACAAACCGCTCGGCAAACTGGATGGCTTTGATCCGCCCATTGTCGTTGAGATCGACGTCAGAGAGCGAAGCACGCAAGATTTCGCGCGGCATGAACATGCTTTGAATGAGCGACTCTTGTCGTTTTCGCTCGTCATGCTGCACTTTTTTTGGGCAGCGGTCGTACTCAACGTCGATCCTTCCACCGTTGACCACCAAATTTGGATGGTACCCCGGCAGCATGTTGTTGCATCGTTCAAGGCCCGGACATTGGCGGCAATTGCCGTGCTGCTCGATGAATTCATACAGCTTCATCAAGCTGCGGTCCACCGCATCGGCCGACAATTGCCGTTCGTGCGCCCGCAAAAACAGCTGCACGTCCGGATGCTCCAAAATGTAGCGTTTCATTTGTTCGTAGCGTTGTTTAAACCGTTGATTGCCAAGCAACCGCTGCAACAGGTGGTTTACTCGTTCCATGGCTTTTCCCTCTATGATTCATCACGGTATTTTTTCAGCCGTTCCTCAAGCTCTTTGCGCGCCTGTTCGACGTCAAAATCATCATCATCCGGCTGGCTGTAATCCATGTTCAGCCAGTCCGGGACGATTTCCGTGCGCACGACTTTGCGCACCGTCCGCGTCCCTTTTTCCTTTTCGTTCGCCCAGTTTTGGTATGTTTTCGCCTCTTCTTTCGCCAGTTCCATTGCTTCCTTCACGGTTTTCACCTTTTTGCGCGCCCAATGGCTGGCGATTTTTTCTACGTATTTTTTCGACAGCTTCATATTCGTTCGAAGCATGACATAATAAATGAGCACGTTGACAACTCCGGGGAGCAGCTGCTGCTTAAACATCACATCTTCGATCAGCTGCAAATCAGCCAGCGACGGCTCAGCGCCGCCTGAGATTTCCTTGAGCAGTTGGCGTGGGGAAATCGTTTCCAGCTGTTTCATTAGTTGCTCCTCTTTTGTGCGCGGTTCGATGTTTTCCATCATCCGGTAGGCGAGCGGCTGCACTCGTTCGACGAGGCGCGGCTCGACACCGCCATGTTCGAGCTCATACCATTCGCGCGCCGCCCGGCGCAACGCGTCAATATCGATATGATAGGCCGGATCGATGACACCAAGGACCAGTTTTTGCATCTCAAGCGGCGGAATGCCGTATAAAAACGCCAGCTTTTTAATCGCTTCCTTCACTTTCGCTGTCACCGCCCGGCGCGGCACAAGCTGCTTGGACAGGCCGGCAAAAAACAGCTCAAAGTCGAATACATCATCATCGAGCACATACGACGCCTCATCCCGCCTGATGTGATTCTTCCCTTCAAGCAGCTCGGGCCCGGCTTCTTCGCTGAGGCCGGCGACAATTTGTTCAGCGGGCACGGCCGAAAACACGTCGGAAAACGACCGCGTCACCTGGGTGAATTTCGTTTCATCAATGGACGGACGGGCAAAAAAGTTGCTCAGCTGAATAAACAAATGGCGGCCGACTTGCCGGCGCAAAAAGACGCTCAACATTTCATCGCGGAAAAACTGGTCTGGCGCCAGCGGCGGACGCAGCTCATAAAGAAACAGCTTCGGTTCATCCGCCTCTTTAGCGTGGACGTATGTGTTGAGCAGCCCGATTCCTTCGAGTTTCAACCGTTCGCTGTAAATGTCCGGCAGTCCGCACTGCATGAGCGCCATAAGCCGATGATGGGTCGCTTCCTGGCCATCAAGCAGCTCAAGCTCCCCCCAAAGCGTGATATAAAGCGCCAACGCCCGGCAACCGATGAGCGGCTGGTAAAGCAGCGTCAGCACTTTACGGTCCACCTCTTGCAACACCCCACGGCTTTGCACGGTATAACGGTCGACAGCAATCAGCTCTTTCCAATGGTGTTGCATCGCTCCGACCTTCCATTCCGCCGTATTCGTTTCAAACCGGCTCTCCCCTTTCCTGCCGAAAAGACGTTGAAAAAAGGGCTTGCCGCCTAACGCCAAAGCCCTTTTTACCGTTGCCCTTTTTTGATCAGCTCTTTCAGTTCTTCAATAAACACATTAATATCTTTAAACTGCCGATAGACGGAAGCGAAGCGGACATAGGCGACCTCATCGATGTGTGACAGGCGCTCCATCACCATTTCGCCGATCGTTTCGCTTTTCACTTCCGAGACGCCTTGATTGCGCAGTTCGCGCTCAATGTCCTGCGTCACTTTTTCAAGCTCCTCGAGCGCCACTGGCCGCTTCTCGCACGCTTTGATCAAGCCGCGCAAAATTTTCTCCCGGCTGAATTCTTCGCGCGTTCCCTCTTTTTTCACAACAATCAGCGGCGGCTCCTCGATCCGCTCAAACGTCGTAAACCGATAATGGCACTGTTCGCACTCCCGCCGGCGGCGGATCGAACGACCCTCTTCAACCGGGCGCGAGTCAAGCACGCGCGTGCCTTGATGATGGCATGAAGGACATCGCATAACATCCACTCCGTTGATCTTCTTATTTTCTATCATACCGGAATGGACGAAAGGAGACAAGATATAGTTAGCTGTTCAGTCCGGAACCGATATAGGGCAGACGGGCGTCGAGCTTCCGATACAAATCAAGAATGACCGCCCGGCTATACCCAAAATCAAACGGCAATAGCTTCGTCTCCGTCGTCGCGGAAAAGTCGACCGCCGTTTCAAACGGCCGCACGGAAATGACGGTAGCGACGATGAACAACTTTTTGCCGCGCCTTGTTTGCGCACAAATTTCACCGCGCTCTTCGGAAACAGAAACGAGCTCGGCGCCAGGCAGCGACGAGAGCAGCTCCTTGACCGCATCGATGACGGCGCGGTTTGTCGCTTTGTAATAATGGCTTCTTAGCTCTTCATCTTCATGATTTTCCCGCGTTTCACAATGGTTTGTGAAGGCGTATTTGAGTGTTTTCCACATGCTCATGGACACGTCTCCCTAGTCATTCTTTTTCTTCCATCATACCATGATTTTCGCCGCTGTTGCACCGCCGAGGACGCAAAAAAAGGAGCGTTTCGCTTACGCTCCTTTCGGTTTATCATGATCCCATTTACAGTGCCTGCGCCTTTTTCACTTCGATTGGGCGCATGCCGCGCGGAAGTTCAATCGTTTCCCTCGTTTGCGCGCCCAGCATTTCGGCAATGTAATCGGCCGCAATCGTCGGGTCTAAATGGCCGCATGTATACACATCAATGCTCGCATAGCCGTGTTCGGGAAACGTGTGAATCGTCAAATGCGATTCCGAAATAATGACGACCCCGCTTACGCCTTGCGGAGCGAATTTATGGAACGCCACTTCGCGAATCTCCGCTCCCGACTTTAACGCGGCGTCAACGAACGTTTTTTCAATAAAATCAATATCATTCAGTTTGTCAAAGTCGCATCCCCAAAGTTCCGAGATAACGTGACGACCCATCGTGTCCATGAAAAGAATCCCCCTTTAACCAATTTTCTCAAACAAATAAAAAAACAGAAGGTGAGTTGCAAAATGGCATGTATAACTACCACGGGGGAAAGTTAGTCCTAAGAGGTCCTAACCCTTTAAGTAGTCACATTACCCTTGCCGTTAAGAAGTTCACGAGACATAGTATACTTTGTTTAGGGGGTTTTTGCAACAGACTTTTTAATTTTTTTGCATAAAAAAGAGAAAAAGCGCCACGCCCGCACCGTGGCCCGATCCGTTTGTGCGGATCGCAAAAGCCATAGCGCAGGCGGCGCGCTTCACATCGAACCGCTGTTACGCATTGACGCTGAGACGCTCAATCATTTTGGCCGCGACAAGATGGGCTAAATCAACGACGCGGCACGAATAGCCCCATTCATTGTCATACCAAGCAAGCACTTTCACTTTTCGCCCTTCCATCACCATCGTCGACAGGCCGTCGATAATCGCAGAATGCGGATTCGTATTGAAATCGATCGAGACAAGCGGCTCCATCGTGAAATCCAAGATGCCTTTCAATGGGCCGTTGGCAGCGCGGATAAGCGCCTCGTTCACCTCATCAACCGTCACATCGCGCTTCAAGTCGACGACCAAGTCGACAAGCGAGACGTTCGGCGTCGGGACGCGGAGCGCCATGCCATGAAGCTTCCCTTTTAAATGCGGCAGCACCAACCCGAGCGCCTTCGCCGCTCCCGTTGTCGTCGGGATGATCGACTGCGCGCATGAGCGGGCGCGGCGCAAATCTTTATGCGGGTTGTCGATGTTTTTTTGGTCGTTCGTATACGCGTGAACCGTCGTCATCAGGCCGTTTTCAATCCCAAACGCTTCATCGAGCACTTTGACGACCGGAGCCAAACAGTTTGTCGTACACGAGGCGTTCGAAATGATGAAATGGCGGTCGATGTCAAGCATATGCTCGTTGACGCCAACAACGATCGTCACATCTTCATTTTTGCCCGGGGCGGTTAAAATGACGCGCTTCGCCCCTGCCTCAAGGTGAAGGCTCGCCTTTTCACGATCGTTGAATTTTCCGGTCGCTTCAATCACCATATCGATATCAAGCTCTTTCCACGGCAGCTGTTTCGGGTCGCGCGAGTTTAACAGCCTCACTTTTTTGCCGTTGACGAGCAGGCCGTCTTCCAAGGCGATGACCTCACCGTCAAATTTGCCGTGGTTTGAGTCATATTTCACTAAATGGGCTAACGTTTCCGGCGGATAGCTGGCGTTCACCGCCACAATGTCGAGATCAGGGGAATTGATGGCGCGCCGGAACACCATCCGTCCGATTCGTCCGAAACCGTTAATCGCCACTTTCGCCTTCATTCGCTTTGTTCTCCTCTCATATATGTTATACTATTTTCTTATATTTGTATAAATAGTATATCATATTTTTAGGAAATGTGGAGAACAAAATGACTGAAAGCGAACAAAAAAGACGCCTATTTTTCCAAGGCGTCCCATTGTTTCAAAATAGCCAACAGCTGACGGCGTGTCTCTTCCCTCGTTCCGTTATTGTTGATGACCGCGTCGGCCCGCTTCCTTTTTTCCACCAGCGGCCATTGGGCGCGGATGCGGGCGCGCGCTTCTTCCTCAGTGAACCCGTTCCGCTCCATCAGCCGGCGAAGCTGGATGTCATCGTCAACATACACGACAAGTACTTTATCGACCCAGGATGTCAATCCGCTTTCAAATAAAAGCGGAATGTCCAATACGACCGTTTTCGCCCCGGAACGGACGAGCGCTTCTTTCTCCGCGAGCATTTTCTGACGCACCGCCGGGTGAACGATGGCGTTTAGCTTTTTCCGTTCTTCTTCGTCGTTGAACACGATCGCCCCGAGTTTCGCCCGATCGATCTCTCCATTTGTCTGCAAAATGCCCGGACCGAAGGCGGCGATAATCTGACGGTAGGCGTCTTCCCCCGGTCGGACGACGGCGCGCGCCGCTTCGTCAGCATCAATGACCGGAAGGCCGAGCTCGCGCATCATCGCGCTCACCGTGCTTTTGCCGCTGGCGATCCCGCCGGTCAATCCGATCGTCAACGTCATGGAACCCCTCTCCTTTTTACGCGCCGCCTAGCGCTGGCAGCGCGGGCAATAATGCGTGCCGCGGCCGGCGACAACCGTTTTTTCAATCGGCGTGCCGCATCGTTTGCATGGCTCTCCTTTGCGTCCGTAGACGAATAAGCTATGCTGAAACGTACCCGCTTCCCCTTGCGTGTTCACGTACGTGCGCACCGTGCTTCCCCCTTTCATGACCGCCTCGCCGATCGTCGCCACCATTTCCTCATGCAGGCGCTTGATCTCTTTGCTGGAGAGCGAGGCGGCCGGCCGGCCGGGAAGAATGCCGGCGCGAAACAGCGATTCGTCGACATAAATATTGCCAAACCCAGCCACGACCGTCTGATCAAGGAGCAACGCTTTGACCGACCGTTTCGTTTTCACCGCCCGCTCCGCCAATACAGCTGGGGAAAACGTCGGGGAAAGCGGCTCCGGCCCAAGCTCAGCAAGCGGCGGCCGGCGGTCAGCTTCTTCTTTGGCATAAACGTGCATCGTTCCGAACTTGCGCACGTCGCGGTAACGGAGTTCGCTGCCGTCCGTGAAGCAAAACACGACGTGGGTATGCGGTTCGAGCGGCTCGAGGGCAGAAGCAACGGCGTAGCGCCCTTCCATGCGCAAATGGGAAATGAGCGCATCGCGGTCGAGCAGGAATTTCAAAAATTTCCCTCTCCGTTCCAAACCACGCACCGTCTGTCCGATCATTCTTGCCGCAAACGCCTCGGGGTCTCGCGGATGGCGGATGATGTTCGGCCAAAAGATGCGCACATCCTCAATCGTTTTTCCGACAATAAGCGGCAAAAGCGTACGACGGATCGTTTCCACCTCCGGCAATTCCGGCATGGCGATCCCCCCTTTCCTCCGTTTTCCTGCATCGTTCCCGCCGACACTTTCACATTGACGCCGGTTCATCCGTCGAGAGAAAGATTCTCCATGGGGGCGGCAGCTGTTTCGCTCCCATTCATCGACCCGCATCCGAGAATCGTCGCACCGAAAGATTCTGCCTAAAAGGCCGGTGAGAAACACTGATTTTCACAAAATCGGTCATGTTGGTGGAGAAGGACGGCTCGATGTTCAAGGCTTCCCGACTGGAGAAGAGTCGTTGTGAAACTGCTTTTTCATTCCATCACAGGCCTTCTTAGGGATGCCGGCGCTCCACACCAAGACTTCTCTTTATTTCGCGTCATACCACGTCGAGCCATAATGGTAATCGACTTTGAGCGGCACGCGAAGTGTGACCGCTTGCTCCATCACTTCCGGAACGAGCCGGCACAGCCGCTCCATCTCTTCTTTCGGCGCCTCCAAAATGAGCTCGTCATGCACCTGCAGCAAAAGGCGCGCTTGCAGCCGCTCTTCCTTCAGTCTGGCGTTCAGATCGATCATCGCCTTTTTAATAATGTCAGCGGCGCTCCCTTGAATCGGCGTGTTCATCGCCATCCGTTCAGCAAAACTGCGGACGTTGAAGTTGCGGCTCGTGATATCCGGCAAATAGCGGCGCCGATGCAGCAACGTCGTCACATACCCTTTCTGTTTTGCTTCTTGCACAATGTTTTCCATATACCGCTTCACGCCAGGGAAGCTTTCGAAGTAGCGCTCGATGAATTCAGCCGCCTCTTTGCGCGAAATATTTAAGTTTTGCGCCAAGCCGTAATCACTGATCCCGTAAACGATCCCAAAGTTGACCGCCTTCGCCTGACGGCGCATGTTGGGCGTCACTTCGTCCTCGCTCACTTGGAAAATGTCCATCGCTGTTTTCGTATGGATATCCAAATCGCGGCGGAACGCTTCCATTAAATTGTCATCTTCCGCAATATGGGCGAGGACGCGCAACTCAATTTGTGAGTAGTCGGCGGCGAAAATGAGCCAATCAGACTCCGACGGCACGAACGCTTGGCGGATTTTCCGTCCTTCCTCAAGCCGAATCGGAATGTTTTGCAAGTTCGGCTCCGTCGAGCTGAGCCGTCCGGTTTGCGTCAACGCCTGATTGAAAATCGTATGCACCTTCTTTGTATCGGGTCGCACGACTTTCAGCAATCCTTCAATATACGTCGACTGCAACTTGCCAAGCTGGCGGTAATGCAAAATGTTTTCCACGATCTCGTGATAAGGCGCAAGTTTTTCAAGCACATCCGCCGAAGTGGAGTAGCCGGTTTTCGTTTTTTTCAAGACGGGCAGCTGCAGTTTTTCAAATAAAATGACGCCGAGCTGTTTCGGCGAATTGATGTTGAATTCTTGGCCGGCGAGCTCATAAATGCGCTGCTCGACCGTGCGCAGCTGCTCGGCGAGCTCTTCGCCCATCTGTTCGAGCCGCTTCGTATCCACTTTCACTCCGGCAAATTCCATTTCCGCCAAAATCGAAGACAACGGCTGCTCGAGCTCGACGAGCAACCGATCTTGTTCGTTGCGGCTAAGCTCATCCAAAAACGGCCGTTCGAGCGCCCAAATCGCCGCCGCCTTGCGGACGAGATGCTCGGCGAGCACTGGCTCATCCGGCACGGCCCGCTTCGCCCCTTTGCCATACACCGCTTCATCCGGGCGCACCTCTTCGTATCGCTTCATTTTGGCTGCGGCAGCCACATCATCAACACCTTGCGCCGGATCAAGCAAATAGGCAGCCAGCAATAAATCAAAGGAAACGCCGCATAGCTCAATTCCTTTCCATTTCAAGGCGACTGCCGCGCGCTTTGAGTCAAACATGCTTTTTTTCTTCGTTTCATCACCAAGCCAGGCGACAAACTGCGGATCGGCAAGCGCCGTCTCCGGGCGCAGGAAAAACCGTCCATGTTCGTTGACCACAGCGATACCGACGATCGGCGCATCATGATAATTTTCCTCGACCACTTCAACAACAAGCGCCGCCTTGTCGGCAAGCATCTCTTCCGTCACGCGGTCAGCAAGCGTAAATGCCATCTTGGCAAGCGGTTTTTCCCTTTCTGATGACGGCGATTCCATTTTCTCTAAAAACGATTGAAACCCAAGCTCTTTAAATAAAGCGACCACTTTCTCCCGGTCTTCCCCTTGATAGGCGATGTCATCAAGCGAGAGCTCGACCGGGGCGTCGCGGCGAATGGCGGCGAGCTTTTTGCTTAACAGCGCCATCTCCCGGTGTTGGCGCAGCGTTTCTTTCAACTTTTCGCCTTTGATCTCGTCAATGGAGGCAAGCACATTTTCGACCGTGCCGAATTGCCTGAGCAGCCTGACCGCCGTCTTTTCCCCGATGCCCGGCACTCCGGGGATGTTGTCCGATTTGTCGCCCATCAATCCTTTCAAATCAACGATTTGTTCCGGAGTTAAGCCGTATTTTTCGCGGACCGTCTCCGGCGTGTATGGTTCGATATCGGTAATCCCTTTTTTCGTAATGTCCACCGTCACATGGGGGGAGGCGAGCTGGGTCAGATCGCGGTCGCCGGAAATGACTTTCACCTCAAACCCTTCCTGCTCAGCGCGGGCGGCAAGCGTTCCGATAATATCGTCCGCTTCGTAGTTCTCGAGTTCATAGGCGGGGATGCGATACGCCCTCAGCAGCTCGCGCAACAGCGGAAACTGCTCCGACAGCTCCGGTGGCGTCTGCTGGCGCCCACCTTTATACTCTTGAAACGCTTCATGCCGGAACGTCGTTTTCCCGGCGTCAAACGCGACAAGCATATGAGTTGGCTCTTCTTCCGCCAAAATTTTATTCAACATCATCGTAAACCCGTAGACGGCGTTCGTATGGATGCCTTTGTCGTTATGCAAAAGCGGCAAGGCAAAAAAGGCGCGGTACGCCACGCTGCTGCCGTCGATTAAAACAAGCTTTTTTTTCAATCTCATCCCTCCTCGGATGCTTCCTTGTCCTATTGTACCATGCCTGCGGCTTGCCTTGAACGCTCTCCCACCATGATGGGAGGCGCCGATTCATCCCCTGCTTACGCTCACGCTGAAAAATGGGAGGCTTCTCAGTTGGAGATGATCAAAAGAAGCCGGCTACCGCCCCGGCTTTGGAAAATGGATCGTGAACACGGTGCCGCGCCCCACTTTGCTCGCTACGGTAATAGATCCATGGTGAGCCTCAACCAAATGTTTCACAATCGAAAGTCCCAACCCCGTTCCGCCGGAATCGCGGCTGCGCGCCTTGTCGACGCGGTAAAAACGCTCAAAAATGCGCGGGATTTCCTTTTCCTCAATGCCGATTCCGGTGTCTTTCACATGGATCAGCACTTCTTTCTCCGTCTCTTCCGCCTCGACAGCGACCCGTCCGTGCTCCGGCGTATACGTGATGGCGTTGGCGAGCAAGTTCAGCAAAATTTGCTTCATCCGATTTCTGTCACCGCGGATGACAAGCCCGGATGGCGATTCGATATGCAAATCAATTTGTTTTTCCGCCGCTTTTTGGCGAAACACAGCAGCCGCTTCGGCGATGACTTGAGCGATATCCACGTCTTCGAGTTGCAGCTGAAATCCGTGCTGCTCGATTTTCGACAAGTCCAACAGTTCCTCAACGAGCGTTTGCAGCCGTTCGCTTTCTTTTAAGATGATGGTCAAAAAATGTTCGAGCGCCGCTTCATCCTTCATGGCGCCATCCAATAGCGTTTCGGCGAATCCTTTGATGGACGTCACCGGCGTTTTCAATTCGTGCGAAACGTTGGCGACAAAGTCTTTGCGGATTTGCTCAAGACGCTTCAGCTCCGTAATGTCGTGAAACACGACGACAATCCCTTTCCATTCGGCGTTCGTGCCAATGATGGGAGCCCCGTATACATCGAAATGTTTCCGCTCGATGCCAATCGTCAGCCGCATATGCCGGCGCATCGTCGTTTCGGTGATGAAAATATCATCGATAAACCGGACGATGTCGCCATGCGGCAGCACATCGGCGTACGGACGGTGCAAACAATCCGACGGATCGAGATGAAACTGAGTCTGGAACGCCCGATTGATGAGCGAAATATGTCCGCGGTGGTCAATAAACAACAAGCCGCTGCCGACGTTTTCAATGAGCGTGTGAAGCCGATCGGTCTGAATTTCCCGCGCCCTGCTCATCTCCTGCAAATGGCGGGCCAGCCGGTTGATCGAGCGCACAAGCATCCCGGCCTCGTTATATTCACCATCGGGCACACGGGCGGCGTAATTGCCTTTTTCCAGCTCAAACGCCACTTTCGTCGCTTCTTCAATTGGCTTCATATATTGATTGGCGATTTTCCAGACGAGGGCGATGATGACAACGAGCGCCATCCCGAGGCTGCTCGTGAGCACGCCCCAAATTTGCTCGTTTACTTTTTGGAGTGAGCTCGTCGGTGTGCTTAAAACGACGTACCCGCTCCGCTCACCGCGCTCGTACGGGACGATGTAGTAATAGACGTCGTTTGTTTTTTCAATCACGGAAAAACGGGGAAACTGCTTTTTGCGCAAAATCGCGCGGACGATGCGCTCATGGTCTTTGTCGCTGATCGCTGCGACGCGGCCGCTGTCAAACTGCACCCGTTCTTCTTTATCGAGCACGGTGATGCGGGACGACAGCTCATTCCCCATTTCCTGCAAATCGGCGCGGATTTGCTCGAGCGGTTCATTTTCAAGCAAAATCGCAAGCGCTTGGGCCTCTTTTTCCATCCGTTTGTTCATCGTCTCGGCGTAAAAATCTTTCAGCAATTGCCCGAGCAAAAGCCCGAGGGCGATCAACACCGTGGCGATGAGCGTCACGAGCCAAAACAAAAGGCGGGTGCGGAAGCTATTCATGCCGCTTCGGTTCCTCCAATTTGTAGCCAAGGCCGCGCACCGTTTTAATGTACATCGGTTTTTTCGTATCGGTTTCGATCTTCTCGCGCAAGTGGCTGATATGGACGTCGACAATGCGTGTATCGCCGGCAAACTCGTAGTTCCACACGGCGCTGAGCAGCTGGTCGCGCGTCAACACCCGCCCTTTATGGCGAGCCAAATAAAGGAGCAACTCAAACTCTTTCGGCGTCAGCTCAAGCGGCTTGCCGCCGATCGTTGCTTCATAGCGTTCCCGAAAAATTTCCAGCTCGCCAACAACAAGCCGCTCGCTCGATTCAGCCGCCGGCTGAATGATCTCCGTGCGGCGCAAAATCGCCTTGACGCGGGCAATGACTTCGCGCGGGCTGAACGGCTTTGTCATATAGTCGTCGGCGCCAAGCTCAAGACCAAGCACTTTGTCAAATTCATCATCGCGAGCCGTCAACATTAAAATCGGCGTCATGATTTGCTGCTGGCGAAGCCGCTTGCACACATCAACGCCGTCAAGCTTCGGCAGCATCAAGTCCAAAATAATGAGCGCCGGCTGCTCGGACGCTACTTTCACGAGCGCCTCTTCGCCATCGTGAGCGGTCACGACGTGAAATCCGGCTTTCTCCAAATTGTACGACAACAGAGTCACAATCGGCTGTTCGTCATCGACAACTAAAATTTTTCGTCCCATGCCGCTCCTCCATCCCGTCCAATGATTTCTCCCTTTATGATACCACAATTAACGCCATGATTCGGACAAAAAAAGAAAAAAGGCGTTTTCCTGCGGACAGGTTGCCCGCGGAAAACTGCCTCTCGCGTTTGGTTGGCTTCCTTTGACGGAAAGCGGCGTCAACTACCCCCACTTCGCTAACGCTTGAAGTGGGGGCTTGCCACTCCCCAGAAGTGCGAGCGGACTTCGTCCTCCTTCCTTGACTTGGGGTTGCATCAGGGGCAGGTTGACCGCTGCCCAACGACGCAGGTCATGCCTGCATCGTTGCCGATTCTCTCGGTGTGTCTGTTGGCAGTACTTGGCTTCCACACACAACAGACAGACCTACGCTCGATGTTTGACGGTTGCAACGTTTCCTGCAACCCACTCCATCCATCGAGCAGCCGTTATTGGAGTGCCTTTATTGAACGGTTTTCTCCACGTCTTTATTATATCATACACAAAAGAAAGGGGGAACACGCATTCCTCTCCCACTTACTCCCTTTGGTCGTTGAAGCGGGAGTCTCCTGCGCGAAATAGGATGAAACTCCCCCTTTGTTTCGAAGTGGGGGACTGCTTTCAACATGAGGTCAAAAGTTCTCGAGCACCCGCCCGTCTAGGCGCGGCAACGTATGCGGCGGGCAGACAGACAGCGTTCCGTCAAGCACCGTTTCCGCACCGCGCGTCGCCATGACGGACAACGTCACGCAATGGCCCGCCTCATCGACATCGGCGACTTCGAGCAAAAATTCGAGCGTTTCATAATGATAAACGGGGCGGAGAAAGCGAAGATCCTGCCGCGTAATGTAGCTGCCCGGACCCGGCAAATATTTGGAGACCGCGGACGTGATCATCCCCGTCAACATGACCGGCGGCACGACCGGTTTTCCAAACGGCGTCTGTGAAGCATAATCATGCTGGATATAGAGCGGATTGGCATCATCCGTCAGCCCAAGATAAAGAAGCAAGTCTTTGTCTTCGATGGCGGCTTGGAACACGAGCTTTTCCCCCGCTTGAATTTCCCCGATCCGTCTCCCGAGCTTTCGTTTTTTCAACATGTTCCCACCCCTTTGTTGTCTAGAAAGCGCTTTCATTGACTGTGGGCAAAAATCCGGGGCAATGCCCGAATTTTTGCCTCGCCGCTATTCCAGCATGCGCATGACATTTTTAACGGATTCGACGGATTTGGCGAGCGCCGCTTTTTCCTCTTCGGTCAGCTCGAGCTCGATCACTTTCTCGATGCCGTTGCCGCCGAGGATCGTCGGCACGCCCAAATAAATGCCTTCATAGCCGTATTCGCCTTCAAGGTAGGCGATCGCCGGCAAAATGCGGCGCTGGTCTTTCAAAATCGCTTCGACCATTTCGACAAGCGAGGCGGCCGGTGCGTAGTAGGCGCTGCCGTTGCCGAGCAGGTTGACGATTTCACCGCCGCCTTTGCGCGTCCGCTCAACGATGGCGTCCAAACGATCTTTCGGAATGAGTTTTTCGAGCGGAATGCCGCCGGCGTACGAGTAGCGGACGAGCGGCACCATGTCATCGCCATGGCCGCCTAAAACAAACCCCGTGACATCTTTTACCGAAATGTTCAGCTCCTCGGCGACGAACGTGCGGAAGCGCGCCGTATCCAAGACGCCCGACTGGCCGATGACGCGGTTTTTCGGAAACCCGGACTCTTGAAACACCGTGTATGTCATGGCATCGACCGGGTTCGTCAAGACGATGATGTAGCAGTTCGGCGAGTATTTGACGACTTCCTTCGTCACTTGCTTCATAATTTTTTGGTTCGTCGTCACCAAATCGTCCCGGCTCATGCCCGGCTTGCGGGCGATGCCTGCTGTGATGACGACGATGTCGGAATCGGCTGTGTCAGCGTAATCCGATGTGCCGATGATATTCGCGTCAAAGCCGAGCACCGGGCTTGCCTCGAGCATATCGAGCGCCTTCCCTTTCGTTGGGTTCTCAAGCTGCGGAATATCGACCAACACGACGTCGCCGAGCTCTTTTTGCGCCAAAAGGAACGCCGTCGTCGCCCCCGTGAATCCGGCGCCGATCACCGAGATTTTTTTCCGTTTCATCGCCATCGTTTTCCATCCCTTTCCTTCAAAGGTTAGTCCATATTGCGGATGAGCGCATCAGCAAATTCGGAGCATTTCACTTCCGTCGCCCCTTCCATCAGGCGGGCGAAGTCATACGTGACGATTTTCGCGGCGATCGTTTTCTCCATCGCTTTGATGATCAATTTCGCTGCTTCGTTCCAACCAAGATGCTCAAACATCATGACGCCCGAGAGAATGACGGACGACGGGTTGACTTTGTCAAGCCCTGCGTATTTCGGCGCCGTGCCGTGCGTCGCTTCGAAAATCGCGTGGCCGGTTTCGTAGTTGATGTTTGCCCCCGGCGCGATGCCGATGCCGCCGACTTGAGCGGCCAGCGCGTCGGAAATGTAGTCGCCGTTTAAGTTCATCGTCGCGATGACGTCAAATTCGCGCGGACGCGTCAAAATTTGTTGCAGGAAGATGTCGGCGATGACATCTTTGATAATGATTTTGCCGGACGCTTCCGCATCAGCAAGCGCTTTGTTCGCCGCTTCCTTTCCTTCCGTTTCAACGATTCGGTCGTATTGCGCCCACGTGAACACTTTGTCGGCGAATTCTTCCTCCGCCAATTCATAACCCCAGTTTTTAAACGCGCCTTCGGTGAATTTCATAATGTTTCCTTTATGAACGAGCGTCACCGACTTGCGGCCGTGTTCAATCGCGTAGTTGATCGCCGCGCGCACAAGCCGTTTCGTCCCTTGTTCGGAAATCGGTTTAATGCCGATGCCGGACGTTTCCGGGAAGCGGATTTTGCGCACGCCCATTTCGTTTTGCAAAAAGTCGATGACTTTTTTCACTTCCGGCGTGCCTTTGGCATATTCAATGCCAGCGTAGATGTCTTCCGTGTTTTCCCGGAAAATGACCATATCGGTGTCTTCCGGGCGTTTCACCGGCGACGGAACGCCTGGGAAGTAGCGAACCGGGCGCAAGCAGACAAACAGGTCGAGCTCTTGGCGGAGCGCGACGTTCAGCGAGCGGATGCCGCCGCCAACCGGCGTCGTCAACGGCCCTTTAATGGCGATTATGTATTCGCGGATCGTCTCAAGCGTTTCATCCGGAAGCCAGCTGCCCGTCAGCTTGTACGCTTTTTCACCAGCGAGCACTTCCTTCCAGATGATTTTTTTCTCGCCTTTGTACGCTTTTTCCACCGCTGCTTCGAGCACGCGCGAAGCGGCCGCCCAAATGTCCGGGCCGGTTCCATCCCCCTCGATGAACGGAATGATCGGGTTGTTTGGAACGTTGAGCACACCATTTTGAACTGTAATTTTTTCTCCTTGCGTCACGAGCAAAACCCCCAATGCCATTTTTTTATAAAAAGGCGTGAAGGCACGCCTTCACCGCCTTGTCCACTTGTTTCAGCCGCGCTCGTCGATCGGCACGTACGCCCGCTTGCCTGGGCCGGTGTACTCAGCGCGCGGACGGATGAGACGGTTGTTGTCGTATTGTTCCAAGATGTGAGCCAACCATCCCGAGGTGCGGCTGACGGCAAAAATCGGCGTAAACAAATCATGATCGATTCCTAAACAATGGTAAACCGAGGCGGAATAAAAGTCAACGTTCGGCGGCAGCGCTTTTTCCGATGTGACGATTTCTTCAATCTTCGTCGACATTTCATACCAATGCGGTTCGCCGACGAGCTTCGTCAGTTTTTCCGACATTTTTTTCAAATGTTTGGCGCGCGGGTCGCCTTTTCGGTAAACGCGATGGCCAAAGCCCATAATTTTTTCTTTGTTGGCGAGCTTTCTGCGGATGTATGGCTCGACGTTGTCGACCGTGCCGATTTCCATCAACATTTTCATCACCGCTTCGTTCGCCCCGCCGTGAAGCGGCCCTTTCAAGGCTCCGATCGCCGCCGTGATGCCGGAATACATATCGGACAGCGTGGCTACGCAGACGCGCGCCGTGAACGTCGACGCGTTCAACTCGTGGTCGGCATGCAGCACGAGCGCCTTGTTGAACGCTTCCGTGGCGATGTCGTCTGGTTCTTTGCCGGTCAGCATGTACAAGAAATTGGCGGCAAAGCTCAAATCTTTGCGCGGCGCAACCGGTTCCAACCCTTTGCGCACGCGGGCGAAGGCGGTGACAATCGTCGGGATTTTCGCCTGCAGGCGAATGGCTTTCCGATCATTCGCCTCTTTCGTCATCACATCCGCCTCTTCGTCATACAAGCCGAGAAGCGATACCGCGGTGCGCAAAGCCGCCATCGGATGCACCTTGTCAATCGGATACAGCTTGAAGTGTTCAATGATTTCATTTGGAATTTCAGCGTTTTCCGCCAACTGTTTCTTTAATTCCTCAAGCTGCTCTTTCGTCGGCAGTTCACGATGCCAAAGCAAATAAACCACTTCTTCGAAGGAAGCGTTTTCGGCTAAATCGTCAATGTCATAACCGACATACGTCAACGTGTCATCGATGATCGAACTGATGCTTGACGTTGTGGCCACAACTCCCTCTAACCCACGGGTTGCTGTCATGTTCAATCTCCCCTTCTCTTCATAAGTTCCGGCCATCACGACCGATGGCCGATGAGCGCTTGCTCGAAATGGAGGCAAAAACAAATGCGCGCGAAAGTGCTTACATCACGCCGGCGACAACCGCCCCGTCGCAACAGCTGTACAATGCTTGGCCGAAAACTCACTCACGTTTATTATTATAAACAATTATCAGACTTTTGTCAGCTGTCACACGTCAAAAGAAATGATGATAAGGAATAAAATGGAAATTAATTCATCTCAAAACGGAGGATCCCACACACCGCCTGATGATCAAAAATATTCTACCATTTTGATGACCGTATAGGCAATGCCAGCGCCGATCAATGGACCAACCGCCACCCCATGAAACAGCGAAACCGCGAGGATGGTTCCGAGCACAAGCGCCGCTGTCATATGCGGGTCATGGGCAAGGAGCGTTACTCCATTTTTGGCGATCAAGGCGACAAAAATGCCAGATGCAAGCGCCACCCAAGCCGACAACGACTGCAGAGAGCCGACAAGCTGCCGAAAGCCGATCTCCCCAGAGGCGATGGGAGCGAGCACGGCGATCGTAATGACCGTCACTCCCCAGTTGATCCCTTTGGACTGAATGATCGGCAGCACTTTTTGATCCAAGCCGACAAGTTTGATGGCCAACAGCACAACGACGGCAACAATCAGCGACTTGTTTTTCGCCAAAAAGCCGAGCCCAAGCAACAACAATAAAAACAACACCGGTTCGTTCACGGTCGTCCGTCCTTTCCTATGAAACTTGTCTTTTTGCTTCCCCGTAAAAAAACGTGTAATATATCAATATAGAACGTCGTTGGAGGTGAAACATTGTCCCGAGTTTATGTTGATCGCTTTTTGCGCTTTTTTCTTGTCATCGCCGCTGTCGCGCTCGGCGCCATCGCTGCGTACTACATCGCGACGGTGACGTATCCGTTCATCATCGCCTTTTTCATCGCGATGATCATCAACCCGCTCGTCGATGCTTTGGAGCGGAAAGCGAAAATGCCGCGCTGGCTCGCGGTCAGCGTCACGCTCATCATGTTGTTTGCCGCGGTCGCCGGCTTGGTCACGCTTCTTGTTGCCGAAATCGTTTCGGGAACGCAATATTTAGCCCGCGTCGTGCCGGAAAAATTTCAAGCATTGATCACGTACATGGAGACGTTCGTCGCCGACCAAATCATCCCGATTTACAAAGATTTGGCCGGGATGTTTAAAAGTTTAAGCGCCACCCAACAGGATACGATTATGCAAAACATTCAAGCCGTCGGAAAAAAAATGGGGACGACGGTTGGTGAATTTGTCCAGAGCATCCTGCAAAACATTCCGCAACTTCTCGCCTGGCTGCCGAATGCCGCGACCGTGTTTATTTTTTCACTGTTGGCGACGTTTTTCATCAGCAAAGACTGGCGGCGTCTCGTGCGCATGGCGCAGCAATGGCTGCCGACGAAAGCCCGCACAAGCGGAAAAACGGTGTTTCTTGATTTAAAGCGGGCGCTGTTTGGCTTTATCAAAGCGCAGGCGACGCTCATTTCGATTACGACGGTCATCGTGTTGATCGGCTTGCTTATTTTGCGCGTCGATTACGCCATTACGATCGCCTTGATCATCGGATTCGTCGATCTTTTGCCATATTTGGGAACAGGAATTGTCTTTGTCCCTTGGATCATTTACACCGCCGTGAGCGGCGACATTCCGTTTGCCATCGGATTGGGTGTGCTGTATGTCGTCGTCCTCGTCCAACGGCAAATCATGGAGCCGAAGGTGCTTTCTTCAACAATCGGCCTCGATCCGCTCGCGACGCTCATCGCCTTGTTCGTCGGCTTCAAGCTGCTCGGGTTTCTCGGCTTGATTGCCGGCCCCGTCGCGCTTGTCATCATCCGCACGCTCCATAGCGCCAATGTGTTTCGTGATCTTTGGCGCTTTATTATCGGCAAGCCGACCACGTAATCGAAGGGAGCTGTCTCACAAGCTCGGTTTTCTATAATAGGAATACAATCTTTCGTTTCACAAAGATGTTTCATGGGTCTATAGGACGATGCGAAAGGGTGTCCCGCTGCGTTTGGGACACCCTGTTTTGCTGCAACGTCCGTTACAACACGCTCGCATGACCGCGGTAGACGGCGCCAAAGCCGCCATCGACCGTGATCTCTTGCCCATCTTTAAACAAGCTTGTGGCATTTTCCACCCCGACGACGACCGGAATGCCAAGGCTTAAGCCGACGACCGCCGCATGGCTCGTCAACCCGCCTTCCTCGGTGATGATCGCCGCCGCTTTTTCGATCGCCGGCATCATATCGGCATCCGTGCTGATGGTGACTAAAATGCCACCCTCAACCATTTTTTTCCGTGCCTCTTCCGCCGTTTTGGCGACGACCGCCTTGCCGAATGCCGACTTTCGGCCGATGCCTTGCCCTTTGGCGAGAAGATCGCTGATGACGTGCACTTTCATTAAGTTCGTCGATCCCGTTTCGCCGACCGGCACGCCGGCCGTGATGACGACCAAGTCGCCGTGCTTCACCAAGCCGGAGCGCACCGCCGCGTCGACCGCCACATCGAGCATTTCATCGGTTGTATTGACATGCGGTGCTTCTTTCGTATACACGCCCCAAATGAGCGCCAGCCGCCGCGAGACCGCTTCGTTTGATGTCACCGCGATGATCGGGGCTTTCGGGCGGTATTTCGCCACCATCTGCGGCGTTTTTCCGCTCACCGTCGGCGTCACGATCGCCGCGACATCCAAATTGAGCGCTGTGTGGGCGACCGATTGGCCGATGGCATCGGTGATCGTCGTTCGGCTCTCTTTCGTGCGCTGGGACAAAATGTCGCGATGCTCCAACGCCTGCTCGGTGCGGAGCGCGATTTGGTGCATCGTCCTTACCGCTTCGACCGGATACTGGCCGGCTGCGGTTTCTCCGGAAAGCATGACGGCGTCGGTGCCGTCAAAAATGGCGTTGGCGACATCGCTCGCCTCAGCCCGCGTTGGCCGCGGATTGCGCTGCATCGAGTCGAGCATTTGCGTCGCCGTGATGACCGGCTTGCCAAGCATGTTGCACTTTTTAATGAGCATTTTTTGAATGAGAGGCACTTCCTCAGCCGGAATCTCAACGCCAAGGTCGCCGCGCGCCACCATGAGGCCATCGGCGGCTTCCAAAATTTCATCGATGTTGGCGACGCCTTCTTCATTTTCAATTTTCGCGATAATTTGGATATGTAAGGCGTCATTCGCCTCGAGCAACTCGCGGATTTCGAGCACATCAGACGCCCGACGCACAAACGAGGCGGCGATGAAGTCGATGCCTTGGCGGATGCCAAATAAAATATCGGCTCGGTCCTTCTCGGTGATGCCCGGCAAATTGACACGCACGCCGGGGACATTGACCCCTTTTTTGTTTTTGAGCACACCGCTGTTTAAGACGGTCGTGACAATTTCTCCAGCTTGCTTGTCGACCGCGTTGACTTCAAGGCCGATCAACCCATCGTCCAGCAAAATTTTCGAACCAACGGACACATCATCGATCAGCCCCGGATAGGTGACAGAAATTTTTTCCGGCGTGCCGAGCACTTCGCTCATCGAAATGATGAGCTTTGCCCCTTCCTTCAGTTCGATGGCGCCGTTCTCCATATTGTGCGTGCGGATTTCCGGACCTTTCGTATCGAGCAAAATGGCGATCGTTTGGCCCGTCCGCCTCGCCGCCTCGCGAATGTTGGCGATGCGCCGCCCGTGTTCCTCATGATCTCCGTGCGAAAAGTTGAGACGCGCCACGTTCATCCCCGCTTCGATCAATTGCACGAGCTTGTCTACGCTCTCGCTTGCCGGCCCGATCGTACAGACGATTTTCGTTTTCCGCTTCATCACTTCTTCTTCCTTTCCCCTCGGGAATTAAATCGACAGCTCTTTCGACAAGGTATACATCCGCTGATCGACCGTATGGGTTTTCGCCAACGCTTCGGCAATGTCATGGTCCACGATTTGGTTGTTTTGAATGCCAACGCAGCGGCCGCCTTTGCCTTCAAGGAGCAGCTCGACCGCACGGGCGCCGAGGCGGCTCGCTAACACGCGGTCAAACGCCGTCGGCGATCCGCCGCGCTGCACATGGCCAAGCACCGTCACGCGCGTCTCAAAGCCGGTCGCCTCTTGAATTTGCCGGCCGAAGTCGACGCCGCTGCCGACTCCCTCGGCGACGATGATGATGCTGTGTTTTTTGCCGCGTTCATGGCCGCGCTTCAAGCGGGCGATGATGTCGTCCATGTCGTAGTCCGCTTCCGGAATCAAAATGGTCTCCGCCCCTCCGGCAAGCCCCGACCATAGCGCGATGTCGCCGGCATGGCGGCCCATCACTTCGACGACGTACGTCCGCTCATGCGACGTCGCCGTGTCGCGGATTTTGTCAATGGCGTCAATGACCGTATTGAGCGCGGTGTCAAAACCGATCGTAAAATCGGTGCCTGGAATGTCGTTGTCGATCGTCCCGGGCACGCCGACGCACGGGAAGCCGTGCTCCGTCAATTTTTTCGCCCCTTGATACGACCCGTCGCCGCCGATGACGACCAGCCCTTCAATGCCGTGCTTTTTCAGTTGCTCGATCCCCTTTTTCTGTCCTTCTTCCGTCTTAAACTCCGGGCAGCGCGCGGTATAAAGGATGGTGCCGCCGCGATGGATGATGTCCCCGACGTCCCCGACTTCCAGCTTTTTGATATTGCCGGCGATCAACCCGGCATACCCGTGGTAGATTCCGTACACTTCCACCCCATGGTAAATCGCTTTGCGGACGACAGCGCGAATGGCCGCATTCATGCCCGGCGAGTCGCCGCCGCTTGTCAACACACCAATTCGTTTCATCATTTCCACCTCGTTTGCATCGAATTGCACACGTCCGACCTCATACGTCTTCTTGAACATCCCTAATGTACCATGAACAACAGCGGAACACAATATAGAAGCGATCGCTGAAACGGCTTACAAAAGTGGATTTTTTCACAATAGAACAAAGCTGTCCCGCGAAGGAGACAGCTTTTTCCTTATCTTGCCCGAATCGTTTCCGGCAAAAACGACACTTGGCCCATTTGTTTAAATTTTTCATAGCGCTGCCGGACGAGCTCTTCGCCGTCAAGCGCCAACAGCTGTTTGAGCGAACGGCGCAGCACGCGGTCAATTTCTTTTGCCTGCTCGTCGGCGTTGCGGTGAGCGCCGCCTTTGACTTCTGGAATGATTTCATCGATGACGCCGAGCGCCTTTAAGTCATGAGCGGTGATTTTCATCGTTTCCGCCGCCCGCTGCGCCAATGAGGCGTCTTTCCACAAAATCGCCGCCGCCCCTTCCGGCGAGATGACCGAGTACGTCGAGTTTTCAAGCATATGGATATGATTGCCGACGCCAAGGGCAAGCGCCCCGCCGCTTCCGCCCTCTCCGATGACGATGCAGACGATAGGCACCGTGATCCCAGCCATTTCAAACAAGTTGCGGGCGATCGCCTCGCTTTGCCCGCGCTCTTCGGCCGCTTTGCCCGGGTAGGCACCTTTCGTGTCGATAAAGCAGATGATCGGCCGCGAAAACTTTTCTGCCTGCTTCATGAGCCGCAGCGCCTTCCGGTATCCTTCCGGATGCGGCATGCCAAAGTTGCGGCGCAAGTTTTCTTTCGTATCTTTGCCGCGTTGGTGGCCGATGACCGTCACGGGGAGCCCGTCGTATTTGGCGATGCCGCCGACGATCGCCTCATCATCGCCAAAGCAGCGGTCGCCGTGGCACTCAAGAAAGTTCGTAAACAACCGCTCGATGTAATCGAGCGTCGTCGGCCGCTGCGGGTGGCGGGCGATTTGCACGCGGTCCCACGGCGTCAAATTCGCATAAATCTCGTTTTCCAGCTTGGCGAGGCGCGCCTCAAGCTTTTCGATTTCCGCCGATAAATCGACGTCCGCCGTTTTCATGAACTCTTTCAACTCTTGAATTTTGCGGCGCAGCTCAACAAGCGGCTTTTCGAATTCTAATTCCGCCACCATCCCTCTTCCCCTCCTTTTTGATGAAGATCCAAGACGACCGCAAGCGTTTCTTTCAGCTCGTGGCGGTGAATGACGGCATCAAGCTGCCCGTGCTTCAACAAAAACTCCGCCGTCTGGAAATCGTCCGGCAGCTCTTCCCGCACCGTCTGCTCGATGACGCGGCGGCCGGCAAAACCAATGAGCGCCCCCGGCTCGGCAAAGTTATAATCCCCAAGCGAGGCGAAACTCGCCGATACACCGCCGGTCGTCGGGTGGGTCATGACGGAGATGAACAAGCCGCCGTCGTTGCTGAACCGTTTGAGCGCCGCGCTTGTTTTCGCCATTTGCATGAGGCTCAACACCCCTTCCTGCATGCGGGCGCCGCCGGAAGCGGTGAAAATGAGAAACGGCATCTGCTGTTCGCGCGCCCGTTCGACGGCGCGGGTGATTTTTTCGCCAACGACCGAGCCCATGCTGCCCATGCGAAACGATGAATCCATGACAGCAATGACGAGCGGATGGCCATAAAGCGCCCCTTCCCCGGTGACGACCGCCTCGTTCAACCCTGACTTGCGCCGGTCTTCTTCCAGTTTTTCGATGTAGCCCGGAAAGCCGAGCGGATTGACCGAGATCATATCGGCGTCATACTCGCGGAAGCTGCCGTCATCAAGAAGGCTTGCAATCCGTTCACGCGCCGGCATCGGATGATGGTAGCCGCAACTTAGGCAAACACGCAAGTTTTTGATCAACTCTTTTGTATACATAATTTTCTTGCATTGCGGACATTTCGTCATCACGCCTTCCGGCACTTCATGCCTCGCTTGTTCTGAGGGCAGCGGTGCATACTTTTTCTTTTTCACAAACAAGTCTTTCCACACGAGGGAGCCCCTCCTTTGCGTTTTCGCCTCTCTACTACTTTATCGAAAATGGACATCATTGTTTGTCAAACGATGTCCGGCCCGTTTCGACAACGGCGAAGGCCGTTCGCCTCCCAGACGGCGGCAGCCTCTGCCGGATCTTGCCTTTCCAACGCGGCGAGCAGCTGTTCATAGCCGGCGTCGGCAAGGGGCGGCTCGGGCGCAAACGAAGCGGCAAACCCCGACAGCACCCGCCAAATGCGGGCGAGCAAAACATTTCCAGCCGCTTCCACCACCGTCTCGAAAAACCGCGCGAAATCGATCGGTTTTTGGCGAACGATTTTTTTCAGCTCGTTTACGTCCTCTGCGCTCCGGCGCCGGCACGCCAGTTCAAGCAACAAACGTTCGATGAGCCGCTTTGTTTCCGCCAAATCGGCCTTCGCCCGTTCATTTTCCAACAAAAACATCGCCAACAGGTCGATCAGCTGGTGGCTGCCGACCTCACGCCTATACCTCCCCTCGCCGCGCCGCGTTTCAATCAAGCCGAGAAATTCAAGCGCCCGCAACGCCTCGCGCACCGATGAACGCCCGACGCCGAGCCGTTCGGCCAGCTCGCGCTCCGACGGCAGCTTGTCGCCAGGGGCTAGGTTGTCTTCCGCCATCATGCGGTGGATATGTTTCAACGTCTCGGCATACACGTTCTCCTCTTTGATGCCATGACCCCTCTCCTTCGCTTCCTTCACTGGTCTGACCACCTAATGGTTATACGATATAACAAAATAAGAAAATAGTAAAGTGCGACTTGACTTACTTGACGGCTACGCGACCAGAGCCGAACAAGGAAAGCAATTCATCGATAAGCGGCGCGGTGAGATCGGCCGCATACCGCTCGGGAAGACGGAGAAGCTTCCGATTCGCTTCATCGTACAAATACACCGGAGTATGGCCTTGGTGTCGTTCCAACAGCGGCTTCAGCGCGGCAAGACGCGCCTTGTCTTGGCGGCTGGCGTCGATATACAGCGCCGACGCCCCCAATCGTTCGGCTCGGCGTATGATGAGCTGGCGCCGTCCGCCGCGCATCTCAATCGTTCCGGCAAGCAATACAAACTGCCCTTCCTTCAATACGCCCGCCGCGCGGCGGTAAACGTTTGGAAACGCCACCGCCTCCAATTCCCCGCTCTCATCGCCGACGGTGAAAAACGCCATTTCTTCTCCCTGCTTTGTCCTCGTTTTCCGTATGCGGACGACCGCTCCCCCGACCACAGTTGACGATCCATGTACATCAGCAGCATACACCGCCCCCGCCGCTTGCAGCAACGGGCGGCACACCGCCGCCGGATGCGGGGTGACGGCGAAGCCAAGAAACTCCGCTTCCCGCCGCCGCCGTTCGGACAAAGGCCACGAATGTGCGGCAGCATATTTCGGTTTTAACGACAGCCCTCCGGCTTGCAGCGCCTGAACCCATTGCGCATGTTCGATCGCAATGTCAATGCTGGCAAGAAGCGAAGCCCGATCTGCACCGAACTCGTCAAACGCCCCAACGGAAATGAGCGCCTCGAGCGCCGGGCGCCCGAGCCCTTTTGGCAGCAAGCGAGCAGCGAAATCAAAGAAGTCGGCAAACGGTCCGTTCGCTTTCCGCTCCTCGACAATCAGCTTCGCCGCCGAGCCGACTTGCTTCACCATCGCGAGCCCAAGGCGAATGGCGCTCCCCTCCACAAAAGAGCGAAAACCGCTTTTGTTCACCGACGGCAAAAGGACGTTGATCCCTTTTCGCGCCGCCTCCCAATAGTACACCGCCGCTTTTTCTCGGTCGCCGGAGGCATTGGTGAGCATGACCGCATAAAAACAAAGCGGGTAATGAGCTTTCATATACGCCATCGCATACGACAACAGCGCATAGCTGACCGCGTGGCTGCGGTTGAAGCCGTAATCGGCAAAGCGGACGATGTGTCGGTACAGTTCCTCGGCGACTGCTTTCGGATAGCCGTTCGCCACGCAGCCGGCGACAAACGTCTGACGCTGCTTGGCAAGCAGCGCTTTTTCTTTTTTCGCCACCGCCCGGCGAAGCACGTCCGCTTGTCCGAGCGAAAATCCGGCAAGCCGGGCGGCGATTTGCATAATTTGCTCTTGATAGATCAATACCCCGTATGTCGGCGCTAAAATCGGCGCAAGGTCAGGATGGATGTATTCAATCGGCTCCTCGCCGCGCTTGCGCCGGATGTAAACGGGGATCATTTGCATCGGACCCGGCCGATATAACGCATTGACGGCGACGACATCTTCAAACTCGGTCGGCCGCAGCTCGGCGAGCACGCGCTTCATCCCGCTTGATTCCAGCTGAAAAATGCCGTTTGTATCTCCAGCGCCAAGCAGCGCGTACGTTTTTTCATCATCAAGCGGCAGCATGCGGACGTCAAACGGCTTTCCTGTCTGCCGCTCGATCAAGCGCACGATCTGCTCGATCAACGTGAGCGTGCGCAAACCGAGAAAATCCATTTTCAGCAATCCAAGCGCTTCAAGCGCCCCCATCGCGTATTGCGTCAGCGGCCATTCGCCATGGCTGGGCTGCAGCGGCACGAAGCGAACGAGCGGCTCCGGGCTGATGATGACACCAGCAGCGTGGATCGACGTATGGCGCGGCAGCCCTTCCAGTTTTTGGGCAACATCCAGCCACTCTCTCCCTTGCGGAACCGCTGCCACCGCGCGCCGAAAAGCGGCGGACTCGGCATGCCATTGGCGGAGCGTCACACTTTGTTTGCTCGGCAAGAGCACCACGACCTGTTCCGCCTCCCGCCCAGGGACGCCAAGCGCTTTGGCCGTCTCGCGCAGCGCCGCTTTGGCGCCGAACGTGCCGAACGTAATGATTTGCGCAACGCGGTCGCGCCCGTATTTATCCGCCACATAGCGAATCACTTCTTCGCGCCGGTCATCAGGAAAATCCAAGTCAATATCCGGCACCGACGCCCGCTCCGGATTTAAAAACCGTTCAAACAAAAGCCCATACTTGATCGGATCGACATCGGTGATCGACAATGCGTAGGCGACAAGCGACCCGGCCGCCGAACCGCGGCCCGGGCCGGTTAAGATGCTGCGCCGGCGGGCGTAGGCGAGCACATCGGCGACGATCAAAAAATAGTCGCTGAAATGAAGCGACTGAATCACATCCAGCTCATGCGCAAGCCGACGCCAGTAGCGCTCATCGGCCGACGGCACGCGTCGGACGAGCCCTTGTTCCGATAAGCGGCGCAAATAACGGTCGGCCGTCTCTCCGTCCGGAACAGGATACGCCGGCAGCCGCCAGCCGCCAAACTCGATCTGCAGCTCGCATTGATGGGCGATCGCCAGGCTGTTCTCGAGCGCCTCCGGCAAGTCCGCAAACCGGCGCGCCATCTCCTCTGGCCCTGCCAAATAGCGGCCGTTATCGTCCTCAATGTCCGCAAGCAGCGCGCCGCGGCCGATGGCCTGCAAGCAACGCCACGCCACGGCATCGCTGCGCTCCACGTAACGGACGTCGTTCGTCGCCACGATCGGGACGCCGGTTTCCTCCGCCAGCTGCAACAACCCGGCTTCATATGGGGCTCGCGTTTGCTCGCCGCGCTGAACGGCGACATACAGCCGTCCCGGAAACAGCTGATGATAGCGGCCAAGCGCCTCTTTCGCCCGCTCCCATTCGCCGGCAGCCACAAGCGATTCGACCCGTCCCTCGCTTCCGGGAGTGATGGCGATGATGCCGCCGCTTAAGCGCACAAGAGCGTCTTCCTCCATATGCTTTGTTTCCCCCATTTGCATCATGGTGCTGATTTCAAGCAAATGGCGATACCCCTCTTCATTGGCGGCCAACAGCACGAGCGGGAACGCTTCTTCCCCAGAAAGAGCGACATCAGCCGTCATGCCGATAATCGGGCGAATGCCGTTCTGCTTGCATTCCCGGTAAAACGGAATAGCGCCATACAACACATTCCGGTCCGTGAGCGCGAGCGCTTGATAGCCGAGCTGTTTCGCCCTCGCTGCAAGCGCCTCCACCGCCGCCGCACTTTGAAACAAACTGTATCCGCTCAACACATGCAAGTGGACGAACATCATGACCATCCCTCCCTCATCCGTGCGCTTGACGGGCGAAAACTTTTCTTTCGGCTACATACTCCGTCCACCTTATTGATATACATAGATAAGAGAGAAAGAAAGGGCGGGGAAACGCATGAACGAAAAAGCGGCCTTCTTGCCGGCGTTTATTCAAAGCTATTTTATCGCCGTCGGCGTGCTGCTTGGCGGCGCCATCATCGGCGCGCTCGGCGCGTTTTTGAGCGGCGGCCAACCGCTGACGGCCATGTACCGATTTGCCGGCGATTTGCGCATTTGGGCGGTCGTCGCCGCCATCGGCGGGACGTTTGACACATTTTACGTCGTCGAGCGAGGGCTGTTTTTAGGGGAAACGAAAGACATCGTGCGGCAATTTTTGCTCATTTTGTCCGCCATGGGCGGAGCACAGACCGGAGTGGCGATCATCACGTGGCTGACGCAGGAGCACATTTCGCCATGAGAATTCCTCCGTATTACCAATACCCGTCATGGCAGCGCTTTTTCGCCGGCGCGGCGATCGGAGCGCTCATCAGTTGGTGTATCTTTTTGTATATGTTCGGCGTCTTGCAGGAAAAACAAGTGCGGCACGTCAATGAGCTCAACGAACAAATCGCCGATTTGCAAAACGAAATTCGCATTTGGCAGGAAGACTATATTCATTACAATAAGGAAATGAAAAAAAAGCTGACCGTGCAGGACGTTTCCGTCCATCTCGCCAACGCCGAGCAATATAAACTTGATTCCTACACGACATTTCGCATTGAAGACAGCGTCAAAGAAGACTTGTCCCATTTGATTACGAAAGATATCGAAACGGTGTACAACAGCCGCGAACTGATTGAGCGCGCCATTGAAAACAAAACGTATACGATCCACGAGAAGACATACCGGCTTGAACTTCACACACTCACGATCTTTACCTTGTTGGCCGTCGAAGTCAAACTGACGCCGCTTCCGTAGAGCGCGCCTTGCCGCCCCATTCCGCCGCGGTGGAGTGCCAAACAAGCGCGTCTTGCGGGAAAAGAGGGTGTCCCGAAAGCCTTCGGGACGCCTTCTCCTATCAACTGACGCTTCATTTGAAACAACAACTTTTGAACACCACCCGTTTCCGTCACCGCTCAGCCCGGCAGACCGCTTTTACGTCTTCAATCACGCGATCCGCTTCCTCCCAAGAAGCAATGGACGCACCGGCCGCGAGCGGATGGCCGCCGCCGCCGTAGCGTTTGGCGACCACATTGATGACCGGCCCTTTGGAACGGAAGCGGACGCGGATTTCCCGTTCTTCCTCAATGAAAAACACCCAAGCGACAATGCCGTCAATATTGCCGAGCAAACTGACGAGCTGCGACGCCTCAAGCGGGGTGACGCCGTATTCCTCAAGCAGCGCCCGCGGCATTTTCACAGCCGCCACCCCTTCCTCGATCATAAAGTTCGACAGCACATAACCGCTTAAGCGGGCGAGCGGCAAGCTCGTCCGATACAATCCGTCGTACAATTCCGTCAGCGAAAAGCCGTACGAAATGAGCTCCCCAGCGTAGCGGAACGTTTTTTCACTTGTGCGCGGAAACAAAAAGCGGCCCGTATCGCCGACAATGCCGGCGTAAATGAGACGCGCCGCCTCAGCGGTCATCGTCAGCCCTTCCTCTTTTCCCGCCAGATAAAACTCATAAATCATTTCGCTTGTCGAACTAGCGGCGGTATCGACCCACATCATGTCGCCATACGGCGTGTCGTTCGGGTGATGGTCAATTTTAATGAGCTTTCGCCCGAGCCGATAGCGGCTGTCGCAAATCCGCTCCTCATTAGCTGTATCGCAGACGATCACGAGCGCCTGTTCATAAACGCCATCGTCAATGACATCCATTTGTCGTAAAAATGATAACGATGGGTCATCGGTCCCCACCGCATACACTCGTTTTTCCGGAAACGACGCCCGAAGCAACGCTGCCAACCCGCCTTGCGACCCGTACGCGTCCGGGTCCGGGCGAACATGGCGGTGGATGATGATCGTGTCAAATTCACGAATGGCATCAAGAATTTGTTGATGAACCGGTTTCATTCGTTCTTCCCCTTTAGTCACCTGTCATATTCAACCGCTGGCATTTTTCCCTGCTTCTATGTACAATGAAAAAAGAAATGAACAACGGAGGGACCCAACCATGCCAGCCTTGGTTATTTTCATTATATTTTCCTTTTCGTTTTACGTCTATTATAAAATCCGCTACGTCCGCTCCCAGCGTCCGATGGAACGCCGCTTTCTCTCAGCGAAATCGAGCATGGCGCTTGGACTGTTCGTTGCCTTGTTCGGGATCAACCAATTGTTTTTGTATCAGACAACCGTGACCTATATCATCTGCGCCATTTTTATCGCCTTAGGCTTCGGGAGCGTTTGGGCCGGCTACCGCGCCTACCGCTGCTATCTGCCGCAGGCGGTCGAAGAGGCAAAGGAAGCGGCAAAACAAGGGTAATGCCGTTTGGCGTATGCGCCGACCAACGATAAAGGAAAAGGATGTTCCTAAGGAAGTGGATATCCTTTTTTCCTTTACCGTTTATCGGTCGATCAGCTGGCACATCATCATCGCTTTGCCGACAAGATCGCCTTCGTTATACACTTCGACATCCACTTTCCCGAACTTGCGTCCGAGCTCTAAAAGCTTTGCCCGCACGTCGACCGTGCTGTCGATTTGCACCGGCTTGATGAAGTAAATGGTTATATTTTCCATCACCAAATCACCGCGTTTATACGCGCGAAGCATGCGCGCCGCCGCTTCAGTGACGATCGTCGTAAACACGCCGTACGAGAGCGTCCCTAAATAGTTCGTCATCTGCGGCGTGATCGTGCAGCGAAACAGCGTTTCTTTGTCGCCTGACTCACGAAACTGGGCGGTGATGAGATCATCGATCGTCTCGCCGACTTGCGGCTGGCGCTGCGCCATTTGCAGCGCTTTTAACACGTCTTGGCGGCTGATGATCCCTTGCAGCCGGTTATAGTCATCCACCACCGGAAGAAGCTCAATTCCTTCCCATACCATAATGTGAGAAGCAAACGCCACTGACGTTTTTCCGTTCACCGTAATCGGCTGCTTCGTCATCACCTTTTCGATCGGCAGCTGCCGGTCGACATCGAGCACGTCTTTTGCCGTCACAACCCCTTGTACTTTCAGCTCATCATCGACGACCGGGAACCGGCTATGGCGCGTCTCTTTGTTCAACGCATACCACCGCTCAATCGGATCATGGACACGCAAGTACGCTGTTTTGTCAAGCGGAATGAGAATATCCTCGACCAACACAATTTCTTTTTTGATGAGCTGGTCGTAAATCGCCCGGTTGATCATCGTCGCGACCGTAAACGTGTCATAGCTCGTCGAAATGATCGGGAGCTGTCGCTCATCGGCGAGCTTTTTCACGTGGTCGGCTGTGTCAAACCCGCCGGTGATGAGCACGGCCGCCCCTGCCTGAAGCGCCAGCTCGTGCGCCTTTGTCCGGTTGCCGACGATAAGCAAATCCCCTGCGCCCGTATAGCGCATCATCGCCTCCAGCTGCATGGCGCCGATGACAAAGCGGTTGAGCGTCTTATGCAGCCCTTCACGTCCACCAAGCACTTGGCCGTCCACAATGTTGACAACCTCGGCATACGTAAGCTTCTCAATGTTTTCCTTCCGTTTCTTCTCAATCCGGATCGTGCCGACGCGCTCAATCGTGCTCACATACCCTTTGTTCTCGGCATCCTTGATCGCCCGGTACGCCGTCCCTTCGCTTACGCCCATTTCCTTGGCGATCTGCCGGACAGAAATTTTCTCGCCGATCGGCAGCCGGTGGATGTATTCCAAAATTTGCTCGTGTTTTGTCGCCAACGGTTCTTCACCCTTTACGCATTTGTTACTTTCATTATAACGGGCCTGGCGTCGGGGATTCAACGGTCGCGCCGGCCATCAGAAAGCGCCCTTCCCAAAGCGGGAAGGGCGCCTCTGTTACAGCTCGATGCTTTCCCCCGGTTTCAACGCGCGGCCGACGCCCGGCGGAAGGAGCGAGACGAACCGTTCGGGGTCTTGGACGATCGGCGGGAACGTGTTGTAATGGATCGGCACGACGAGTTTCGCCCCGAGCCACTCGGCGGCGACCGCCGCGTCTTCCGGCCCCATCGTGAAGCTGTCCCCAATCGGCAAAAAGGCGACATCGATGTTATGGCGCTCGCCGATCAGCTTCATATCGGAAAACAGCCCGGTGTCGCCGGCATGATAGATCGTTTTGCCTTCGGCCGTGAACAAAATGCCGGTCGGCATGCCTAAATAAATGATTTGCTTGTCGTCCGTCACAAACCCGGAGCTGTGGAACGCCTGCGTGAACTTGACCGTGCCAAAGTCAAATTCACGCGCCCCGCCGATGTTCATGCCAAACGTCTCGACGCCTTGCCAGCTTAAATACGTCGCCAGCTCAAATGTGGCCACGACAAGGGCGTTGTTCCGCTTGGCGATTTCAACCGTATCGCCGACATGATCCCCGTGCCCGTGCGTCAACAAAATGACATCCGCTTTCACATCCGCCGCGTTCAAATCAGTCGTCGTATTGCCGGTGATGAACGGGTCGATCAAAATCGTTTTTCCGTTCGTCTCAATGCGGACGACCGAATGGCCATGGTAGCTGATTTTCATCGTCACATCTCTCCTTTCCACTACACATGATTCGCCGCCACCCATCCATTTCCTTCTTTTCCCTCCTGTCCATTTACAAACGGCCCGTTTCTTGATACGCTCAAAATGGACGATCACGAAAAAAGGAAGGAAGGGAACGATGAACCGACGGCTGCAAGCATTTTCCTCTTGGCTTCAACAACAACATAGTTCATTCGCCTTCATCACGTCAAGCGCGAACGTGTTTTATTTGAGCGGATTTCGGTGCGACCCGCACGAACGGCTGCTGGCGCTTTTGGTCTTCCCTGACGGCGAGCCCGCGCTCGTCTGTCCGCAAATGGAAGTCCCGCGCGCCCGCCGGAGCGGCTTTGGGGATACGGTCATCGGCTACGACGACAGCGCCGACCCATGGGAAGAGATCGGGCGCCATCTCGAAGCGCGCGGCGCAAAACCTGGCTTGATTGCCATCGAGAAAAACCATTTGTCGTTCGCCCGTTTCGAGCGTCTCTCGGCATTGTTTCCAAACGCCAAGTGGCACGACGCCGAAGAAAGGCTGCGCCAGCTTCGCCTGATCAAGGATGAGCAGGAAATGAAGGTGTTGCGCCAAGCGGCGGAACTGGCCGACAAAGCGATCGAAATCGGCGTCTCGGCCCTCCGCCCGGGCGTGACGGAGCTCGAACTTGTCGCCGTGATTGAATATGAGCTGAAAAAACTCGGCGTTGAAGGGATGTCGTTTCCCACGACCGTGCTTGCGGGCGCCAAATCAGCGGATCCGCACGGCGTGCCGGGAACGGCGGCGGTCGCACCAGGCGATTTCGTGCTGTTCGATTTGGGTGTCATCGTCGATGGGTATTGCTCCGACATTACCCGCACCGTCGTCTGTCAGACGGCAAGCGACGAACAGCGGCTCATGTACGATACCGTTCGGCGCGCCCAGCAGGCGGCGATCGACGCCTGCCGCCCGCAAACGGCGATGAAGGAGATCGATCGCTCCGCTCGAAACGTCATCGAACAAGCCGGCTACGGAGACTATTTCACCCACCGCGTCGGGCACGGCTTAGGGATCGAGATCCACGAATACCCATCGCTTCATGGCGCCAACAACGAACCGCTCGCCCCCGGCATGGTGTTTACAATCGAACCGGGCATTTACGTCCCATCCATCGGCGGCGTGCGCATTGAAGACGACGTCGCGGTCACGGATCATGGGGTTGAGGTGTTGACGTCGTTTTCGAAGGAGTTGATCATTGTTTAACATCTTTCCGAAAGAAGTCTCCCACTTCTAAGCAAAGTGAAAGTGGGAAATGAATGTCGGTTGGCTTTAGCCAATAAATACGATACAATCTGGTTAGAACGGACACCTTCGGAACGAAGGGAAGCGTAAAGGGTTCTTGTGTGTGGCTTACCGTTCGGCGAACATACACAAGTCGCTTGAAGCCCTCCTAAGCGAAGTGTAGGTGGTGGGTAGTTCACCGAGAGAGGCCATTGGCAAAAGCCGCCGCGAATGAGCGCATCAAAAAAGCTGTCCACCGGCTGGATCCCCAAGCCGATTCGGACAGCTTTGTTTTCTCATCGCCATCAAGGCGGCTCCATCTTCATGGTTTTATCCCTGCAGCAACGAATGAACATCCGTATACGGCATGTTGTGCGCGGCCGCGACCGCTTCGTACACGATATGCCCGTCGAGCGTGTTGATCCCTTTTAACAGCGCTGGGTTATCCAAGCACGCGGCACGGTAGCCTTTGTTGGCGATTTGCAAGGCGTATGGGATCGTAACGTTCGTAAGGGCATATGTTGACGTACGCGGCACAGCGCCCGGCATGTTCGCGACGGCGTAATGGACGACGCCGTGCTTGACGTATATCGGATCGTCATGCGTCGTGACGCGGTCGGTCGTTTCGAAAATGCCGCCTTGGTCAATGGCGACATCGACCAACACCGAGCCTGGCATCATCGAGCGCACCATCTCTTCCGTCACAAGCTTCGGCGCTTTCGCCCCCGGGATCAAGACGGCGCCGACGACCAAATCCGATTCCCGCACGCATTCGCCGATATGATACGAGTTGGACATCAACGTCGTCACTTGGTCGCCGAACAAGTCATCCAACTCGCGAAGCCGCTCGGCGTTAATGTCCAAAATCGTCACGTCCGCCCCGAGGCCGACCGCGATTTTCGCCGCGTTCGTCCCCGCTGTGCCGCCGCCGATGATCGTCACTTTGCCGCGCCGCACCCCGGGCACGCCGCCAAGCAAAATGCCTTTCCCGCCATGCGGCTTCTCGAGAAACTGGGCGCCGACTTGCACCGACATGCGGCCGGCGACTTCACTCATCGGCGTCAACAGCGGCAGCGAGCCGTTCGCCAGCTGCACCGTCTCGTAAGCGATGCCGACCACTTTTTGCTCGACGAGCGCTTTCGTGAGCGCTTCGGCCGCGGCTAAATGCAAATACGTAAATAAAATCAATCCGGGGCGAAAATAGCGGAACTCCTCAGGCAGCGGTTCCTTCACTTTCAATACCATCTCCGCCGTCCAGGCATCTTCCGCGTTCGGCACGATCACTGCCCCGGCTTTTTCATACTCGGAATCGGAAAAACCCGACCCAGCGCCGGCTTCCGTCTCCACATACACGTCATGCCCCGCTTTGACGAGCGTCATCACGCCGGCCGGGGTGATGGCGACGCGGTTTTCGTTGTTTTTGATCTCCTTTGGAATGCCGATCTTCATCACGTTTTCCTCCTTTTTCCTTCCCGCTTCGTCTTTTATTGTGCCCCGTTTCGGGCAAATGCAAACGAAAAAGGAGGAGGCGCTGTTCTCAACGGAAAAGGTGGCGGTAAATGACGTTCGCTCCGCCGGTGACGTCAATGACGGCGCCAGTGATGAAATCCGAGTCATCCTCGCATAGAAAGGCGATGACGCGGGCGATATCCTCCCCCGTTCCCGGGCGCCCGACCGGCGTTTCCGCATCCCTTCTCGCACGGGCGTCGGCGATCCCAGCCTCTTTCATATCGCCGACAATGTTGCCTGGGCACACCATATTGGCGGTGATGCCGTATTCCGCTTCCTCCAAGGCAATCGTTTTCGTCAGCGACACGAGCCCGACTTTCGCCGCGCCGAACGCCGAGCGGTGCACCCAGCCCGGGGCGTCCGCCGCTCCTTGAAATCCGTACGTAATGATGCGGCCAAACCGCTGTTTTCGCATAATCGGGATCGTCCGCCTCACTAAATGGAAGACCGAGCTCAAATTGCCTTCAATCATTTCGTACCATTCGTCTTCTGTATAATCGGCCAGCTTTTTCCGCTCAAAAATGTACGGCCCTGCATTGTTGATGAGGCAGTCAATGCGGCCGAACCGCTCCATGGCGGCGTCCACAAGCGCCGCTAAATCGTTTTTGTCCGTCACATCTCCCTGCACAAACTGGAGGCGGTCAGCGGCGCCGCGGTGCTTCTCGGCAAGCGAGCGCACCGCCTGCTCATCGCTCCGGTAGTTCACCGTCACCGAGTAGCCTTTCTCAAGCAGCAACTCGGTCACTTTTCTCCCCAATCCTTTCGCTCCGGCCGTAATCAAGGCGTGCCGCACCCTTCTCCCTCCTCGTCGCGATTTGCGGTCTCATTTTTACTTTACTACAAACAAGGGGGAATACAAAAAAATAACCATAGCGCATGGGCGCCATGGTTATTCGCCGACTTCGCGGCGCGGGTCGTAATACGATTCGTCATCGTCAATGATGCCGCTCTCGTACGATTCGGTAATTTGTTCGGTGATCGTCCTCACTTCTTCCTCCTCGTACTGCCAGCCGTCATACCGCTTTTCCATCGCCCTTCCTCCTTCTTTCACAAAATCTCAATATATGGTCTAGTTTCCCGCCAGTTCAGCGAGGGTATACTATATATAGAGATAACATTTTTATCCAAAGGGAGTGGAGAACATGACGATGACCTACCAAACGATCGTCGTCGCCGTCGATGGCTCGAAAGAAGCGGAATGGGCGTTCAAAAAAGCGGTTCAAATCGCCAAGCGAAACGGAGCGAAACTCATTTTGTCTCACATCATCGATTTGCGCGGGCTCACAACCGTGGAAGCGCACGACTACGCCCTCGCCGAACGGTCGGAGCAATATGCGAACGAACTTCTGGAACGGTATAAAAATGAAGCCATCGCCGCCGGGCTCGGCGATGTGGACATCGCGGTCGAATTCGGTTCGCCGAAAGTGAAAATCGCTAAAGACGTCGCTCCGAAATACAAAGCCGATCTCATCGTTTGCGGGGCGACCGGGTTGAACGCGGTCGAGCGGCTCTTGATCGGCAGCGTTTCCGAAAACATCGTCCGCCATGCGAAATGCGATGTGCTTGTGGTCAGGACGCCGAAAGAATAGCCTTCCGCGCCCAACGAATGCATCCATTCTCTGTGCCGCCGGTGAATGCCAAAAAAAATCCCCCGCCGTTACGGGGTGCTAAGCAACTGTTTCGCCTTCGCCAGCGCCGCGCGCACTTCGGCAAAACCGGTGCCGCCGGCGCTGTTGCGGCGGTTGACGGCCGTGCGCGGGTTCAAGGCGTCATAAATGTCTTCGTCAAAGAGCGGCGACGCCTCTTTATACACCTCAAGCGGCAAGTCGGCCAAAAAGACGCCTTTCTCAATGCAAAGCAGCACGAGCTTGCCGACGACCTCATGCGCCTCGCGGAACGGGACGCCTTTCGCGGCCAAGTAATCGGCAAGCTCGGTCGCGTTCGAAAAGTCCTGCTTCGTCGCCCGCTCCATGACGTCTGTGCGCACGTTCATCGTTTCAATCATGCCGGTGAAAATTTTCAGCGACCCGACGACCGTCTTTACTGTATCAAACATGCCTTCTTTATCTTCTTGCATGTCCTTGTTGTAGGCGAGCGGCAGCCCTTTCATCACCGTGAGAAGCGCCATCAAATGGCCGTACACGCGGCCGGTTTTGCCGCGGATGAGCTCGGCCATGTCCGGGTTTTTCTTTTGCGGCATGATGCTGCTGCCGGTCGCAAACGCATCATCGAGCTCAATGAACTGAAACTCTTGGCTCGACCAAAGGATGAGCTCTTCAGCGAGCCGCGACAGGTGCATCATGAGCATCGAGCTGTTGCTTAAAAACTCGATGATGAAATCGCGGTCGCTCACCGCATCGAGGCTGTTTTCGTAAAGATCGGCAAAGCCCAACAACTCCGCCGTCCGCTGCCGGTCGATCGGAAACGTCGTCCCGGCGAGCGCCCCGGCGCCGAGCGGCGAGCGGTTAATCCGTTTCAGCGACTCAGAAAAGCGTTCATAGTCCCGCTCGAGCATCCAAAAATACGCAAGCAAATGATGGGCAAACGAAATCGGCTGCGCCCGCTGCAAATGCGTATACCCGGGCATGATCGTGTCGACATGCTTGTCGGCTTGAGCGACAAGCGCCCGCTGCAGCGCGCGGATGAGGCCGAGAATCTCTTCGACGCGCTTGCGCAAGTATAAATGCATGTCAGTCGCCACTTGGTCGTTCCGGCTTCGTCCAGTGTGCAGCTTGCCGCCGACCGGGCCGATGTCGTCGATCAACATTTTTTCAATGTTTAAATGAATGTCTTCATACGCGACGGAAAACTCGAGTTCCCCCCGCTTCGCTTTTTCCAGCAGCCGCAGGAGTCCGCCTTTGATCTTCTCGACGTCTTCCGCCGGCAAAATGCCGCACTCGCCGAGCATCGTCACATGGGCAAGGCTGCCCTCGATGTCTTCTTCCACCAGCTCCTGGTCGAACGGGATCGACGCGCCAAACTCGTCGACCCATTCTTCCGCTGTTTTCGTAAATCGTCCGCCCCAAAGTTTTTTCACGAATCTCGCCGCAGAGGAATGCGACTTCCTCCTTCCTGTTCCTAGTTTATTGGCCGGCCGATACCGATGCTTTGTGTTGCTTGTTCACGATGCTGTTGACTTTCGTCGGCAGGCCGTACAGCGAGATGAACCCGACCGCCGCTTGATGGTCAAACTCGTCTTCTGACGTATATGTCGCCAATTTTTCATCATAAAGCGAGAACGGCGATTTGCGCCCTTCGACGATCGCATGGCCTTTAAACAGCTTCACGCGCACGACGCCGGTGACGTTTTTCTGCGTTTCTTTCAAAAACGCGACAAGCGCGTCTTTGAGCGGCGAAAACCACAGGCCGTTGTAAATGACTTCGGCGATTTTTTGCTCGATGATCGGTTTGAAGTGCGCAACTTCCCGCACCAATGTCAAGTCTTCGAGCTCTTTATGCGCTTTGATGAGCGTGATCGCCCCCGGGCATTCGTACACTTCGCGCGACTTAATGCCGACAAGGCGGTTTTCGACGTGGTCGATGCGGCCGACGCCGTGCTTGCCGGCCAACGCGTTCAGCTCCAAAATCAATTGCGCGAGCGGATACGCCTTGCCGTTTAACGTCACCGGCACGCCTTGTTCAAAGCCGATCTCGATGACATCCGGCACATCCGGCGCGTTCTCAAGCGAAGCCGTCAGCTCATACGCCTCTTCCGGCGGCGCCGCCCACGGGTCTTCCAAAATGCCGCACTCGTTGCTGCGGCCCCATAAGTTTTGATCGATCGAAAACGGGCTGTCCAGGTCGACCGGAATCGGAATGCCGTGCTGTTTCGCGTATTCGATTTCTTCCTCGCGCGACCAGCTCCACTCGCGCACCGGGGCGATAACGTCCAAATCCGGATTGAGCGCGTTGATCGACACTTCAAAGCGCACTTGGTCGTTCCCTTTCCCCGTGCAACCGTGGGCGACCGCCACCGCGCCTTCGAGCTCGGCGATTTCAACGAGTTTTTTCGCAATGAGCGGACGCGACAGCGCCGAGACGAGCGGATACTTTCCTTCATACAGCGCATTTGCTTGCAGAGCGATGAGCGCATAGTCGTTCGCAAACTCGTCTTTGACGTCGATGACGTACGATTTGATCGCGCCGACTTTGAGCGCTTTTTCTTTCACGAAATCAAGGTCTTTTCCTTCCCCAAGGTCCAAGCAGCACGCGATCACATCATATCCGCGCTCCTGGAGCCATTTGATCGCCACCGATGTATCTAAACCGCCCGAGTAGGCCAACACCAATTTTGGATTTGCCATGGTCGTTCTCCTCTCCTGTCACATAAATATACTTAATTATAAATAAATATTCAAATCGAACACATTATCACTTTATCAGCTTTCCTGTGATTTTTCAATACTTATTCAACAAAAAGAATAAAAATTCCTCGCCGATATGCGGAAAGGTTCCGTATAATTTAGGAGAAAAGGAGGCGGAGAGAATGAACGGCATCTTCATCGATGACAAGCGGCTCGGCATCCGCGTGCCGCAGTTGGACAAACATTGGGAAGACTACAGCGCCGAGGAGCAGGAGGCGATTTTGCTTGAGTGGGAGGCGATCCGCGGCATGATCCCCGACCGCATCGCTGTTTTGGAGCGGGAAATCAACCAAAAACAAGACGAACTCGGCGAAGAGCATGATTTTGAACGCTCCTGCCGGCTCAATGCTGACATCGCCGAGCTCGCTTCGATCGTGAATGATTTATGGATTTGGTATCGAACGATTCCTTCCGTTTCAGCGCCTGCCAAAACCTCCACTCCCGTACGCCGCCCATAAGGTATCCGCGTTAAAATGGGCAGCTGCGCCTATTTCGAGCATGGCGGCGCTTTCCTTCGCCATATGGATGTACCCCCTTCTTCACAAGCCATCGAAAAGACGATTGCTCTCTTATTGATATTTATTATCATTTTCATTGACAATGGTTATCAATATTGATAAAATGCTGATGAGTTGTCCAAGAGGGTGGATTCCCGTCCCTTTTGGGCAGACAGCAAAGAAACAAAAAAGGGGCATTTGGTTGAAAAAAGCACTGACTTCCGCATTCATGCTTTGTTTATTCCTTCTTCTTGGCGCCTGCGGACACCAAGAGACATCCGGCAAGAAAGAAGCGAAGCAGCAGCCTGAGCAGCCCAAAATGGTCACGTACCAATCCGAAACCGGTCCTGTTGAAGTTCCAGCCCATCCAAAGCGAATTGTCACGTTGACAAACGGTCCGAACGTCATTGCCCTAGGAGGAAACATCGTCGGCATCGACCAATGGACGGCCATGAATCCTCTTTTTCAAGAAAAAGTGAAAGGGATCAAAGTCGTGTCCGAGGACAACATTGAACCGATTGTCCAATTGAAACCGGACTTAATCATCGCCTCGCCGACGACGAAAAATCTCGACAAATTGAAAAAAATCGCTCCAACCGTTGTCTATACATGGGGAAAACTCGATTATTTGTCACAGCAAATCGAAATCGGCAAACTGCTCAACAAAGAAAAAGAAGCGCGCGAATGGGTGGACCATTTCAAAAAACAAGCTGAAGAAGCTGGAAACGCCATTAAAGAAAAAATCGGCCCGAACGCGACCGTATCCGTCATCGAAACAGGGCAAAAAGAGCTGTACGTTTTCGGAAACAATTGGGCTCGCGGCACGGAGCTTCTATACCAAACGATGAAATTGAACATGCCGGAAAAAGTGAAAGAAAAAGCGCTCGGACCCGGCTACTATGCCTTGTCTGTCGAAGTGCTTCCTGAATTCGCCGGCGATTACATCATTTTAAGCAAATACAGCCAAGGCGATCTTTCATTTATGAATACTCAAATCTGGAAAAACTTGCCCGCCGTCAAAAACGGCCGCGTTCTTGAATTGAATACAAACGCGATCACTTACAGCGATCCGATTACAATGGAATATTTGCTGAAGGAATTCAAAACATTTTTCCTCGGCAATTCATGAGAGAACAAGAGGAGCTCCCAAGTCGACGGGCTCCTCTTCTCATTCTATCCCCTTTCTTAAACGATTTCCATGTGGCCGCACAACGTGCTTATCAACATTTATCCGTATATGCGCTATGCGATTGGCCTGCGCGATGACGATGTCTTTTTCGGCGGGGCGGATCCGGGCTGGGCGTACGGGCTCGTCTTTTGCACCTTTGCGCCGATGGCCTTTGGCGTGCCGATCGTCTTTTACGAAGAGCCGTTTCAACCAGAAACGTGCTATTCCTTGATGGAAAAGTACGGCGTCACCAACTTTGCTTACGCCCCGACCGCGTATCGGGCGATGGCGGCGGCCGGCGTGGACGTCATTCGCCGCTATCAACTGAACGTGCGCGCCATGAGCTCGGCGGGCGAGCCGCTCAATCCGGAAGTCATCCGCTTTTTCCAAGAGCATTTGGGCGTCACGATCCACGACCATTACGGCTTGTCGGAAACGTTGATGCTGATCGGAAACTTCAACGCCGCCGAGATGGAAATCCGGCCAGGCTCGATGGGATGGCCGCTGCCGGGCTTTGACGTCGCGCTGCTCGATGAGAATGGAACCCCAGTCGCCGACGGCGAGGTCGGACAAATTGCCTTTAACACCGACTCGATTCCCAACGTCTTTAAGGGGTATTGGAAAGACCCTGAAAAAACCGCCGAACGGCTTGTCGGCCCTTGGTTTTTGACCGGCGATTTGGCGACAAAAGACGAAGACGGGTATTTCTGGTTCCAAGGACGGGCGGACGACATCATCTCGAGCGCTGGCTACCGCATCGGGCCTTTCGAAATTGAAAGCTGCCTCCTTGAGCATCCGGCTGTCGTCGAAGCAGCCGCCGTCGGGAGGCCGGATCCCGTCAAAGGGGAAATCGTCAAAGCGTTCGTCGTGCTCAGAGAAGGCTTTGCGCCGTCGGACGAGCTGGCCGAAGAGCTGTCCTTGTTCGTTAAAACGCGCTTATCCAAACATGAATACCCGCGCGAAGTCGAATTTGTCGCCGAACTGCCGAAAACGCCGAGCGGCAAAATCCAGCGCTTCATCTTGCGCAATCAAGAAAGGGAAAAATGCATCAGGGATTGATGAATAAAAGAGGATGCCGTAGTGGGCATCCTCTTGGCTGTTATGTCTTATCATGTCTTATCGTTTCCAATGCTGAAGATCTTCTGTAAAATAGAGCAGTAGTTCTTCACTTCCTTTTCATTGATCTCATACAGGTGATAACCGTTTTCTTTCCGCTCCTTGATCAAATTGGATTGCTTCAAGAGATTTAAATGGCGCGAAACGGTGGCAACTGTAATATTTAACTGATCCGCCATCTCCTGCAACTTTATGTTTTCTTCATTTGCAATAAATGACAATATTTTTACTCGAACAATTTCAGACAATGATTTGGCAATATCGGCAACATACTGAAGTTGCCCTTCATCATATCGCAGCTTCATCCCATTTCCATTCCAAGAAAGCTCGTCGTCTTTTATATAATGCCTTATATCATACACGATATGGAGTTCACCGAGCCCCCAAATCAAAATAAATTTCGGTGACACAAAATACGAGGGGTACAATTTGATCAACTTCGTCTCCTTCGTCGGAAACTGTTCTGGGATTGGGTAATCGTACAATAGTTTTCGAACGATTTTCTCAATCCCCGACTGGTTGAGTTCTGCTCTCAATCGCTCATTCGCTTGATTCCAAAGAGGGGACAAGATTGGTTCAATATGGGCATAGCATTGCTGATAAAAATGTTCCCAGAGATAGGTCAGTTCCTGCAAATATTGCTCATAGTTCTGCGCAAATTCAAGCTGTTCGGCATTCACAAATCCACCCAATGATGTGATTTTCGAGCGAATTTCATCGAACGGAGAAGCAGTTTGCGTTAGACAAATCTCGATCTCCTTTTCAGACAAGTAACGACCAAATAAATAATACAAAAACTCATACGGGGACACCTGGTCGATATATGCCATGAGTTGAGAAAAGGTATGAGGGACAGGCAAATCAACCAAAAATTCTGCAAGCTGCGCCCCATACTCATACTGGCTGTAAAATTTTTTCATCAACAGTTCATGTTCCCGGAAAAACTGTTGAAAACGAGCAATTGGAAAACGAAGATTGCCCCCCATTTTTCCTGATGAAATATAACACTTCCTTAAACACGCCATCATTTCAAATAAAGAGGAGATCGAAAATTCAACTTTGCAATGATGATTCACTTCTTCCATCGTATATACAGCCATTCGACATCCCATACTTTCTGTTTTTATTCTTGGACAATTTGATACTTCAACTGATCAACAAAATTGTCGCATAACCGCTGGCATTCTTCAACTGTCGACGAACAAGCAATCACATGACCGGAGCGCGTATAAGAGTCCACCGTTTTCTTTATATGATCCCCTATTTGATAGTAGATGTCCCAATCCCGGATATATTCTCGATTGACTTCTGTGTTAAGAGAGATTTGTCGCAACATACCCTCTGGAAACATAAAGAATTTGACAAGGCTTGCCTTTTTATAAATCGGTTTTACATCAGGCGGCATTTGGTTCATATAAGATAAAATTCCTAACTCATACTGGTTGAAACCAGATGCTAATTGATGTAAATAAGGGATAAAATCTCCCCCTGGTCTCGTATGCATTTCAATCACCACTGGTTTATCTTCTTCCACATCCCATTTGATCTCAATATGCCCTGGTCCATATTGGACATTCAACAAATGCAACGCTTTCATCACTACTTGTTCGATTCGTTTGACTTTCTGTTGTTCCAGTCTCGCCGGCACAATATGTCCAGTCTCTATAAAATGAGGTTTTCCGGTTGTTTGTTTTTCGGTTATTCCTAAAATGAAATGGGTTCCTCTCCAAGATACCGTCTCCACACTATATTCCGGACCTTTAATATACGGCTCCAAGATCCAATCGTGAGGATGATCTTGATTTCTCTTTAACCATTTTTCCCACTCCTGTTGATTGGAAATATAATCAACCTCTTTGCTTCCAAATCCGTCAACCGGTTTGATGATGGCCGGACTTGAATATGGAAACTGTTTAGGAAGAACAGATACCTTGCCACTCACAACGTCTAATCGTAATTCCGGATCCTTCTGCAAAATCTGGCGCATCAATCCTTTATTCCTCGTATTCACGACCGTTTCGAACGAATTCGTCGGTAATCGCAACCTTTCACTAATATAAGCAGCCGTCTCTAGCCCTAATTCTGTAAAGCTTATGACGAGCTCCACTGTTTGATATAAACTCATGATTTTCTCAACAGTACAAAACACCTCTGTTTTCTCTGCAATGTCACGAACATAAAATACAACTTCGGCCAACTGCGCTATTTCCTTATCAATGCTTGAGTACCGATCCGCGACAATAATGGGTTTGAGGCCACATTGAAATGCTGCTTTCGCTCCATAACGGCTTGCCCCTAAAATGATGATGTATTTATTCATGTACAATCCTCCATTCCAATCGATCCATCGCCTCTTGTGTCGAGGAGATCGCATTTTCCATACTATCGCCTTCTGCCATGACAAACCCTAACCTTTGGTAGCTGCTTTTAATTCCATTCGCCTTAAACGGCAACTTCCCTATACTGATCCTTTTTACTCCTGCTACTTTTTGCGCTTCCTCCATTCCCATAACCGTTTGATATATCCCCTGTTCAACAGGCAGGACAAACTTAATGGCGGCATAGCGTTGTCTAGTGATCGTTACCTCTTCATTTGTCCCGATTGATTGTAAAACAACATGTCTAACCATATCCACCCCTGTAGCGAATTCTACTAATTCGGGGATGCAGTCACCAGCCAGTCTAGGATTGACTTCAACCAAATATAAGTTGTTTCCGCGAACAAAAAATTCTATATGAGCCGCTCCATAGTTTAATCCCAATAAGTCCAGCAGTTTTTTGCATCTTTCTTCTAAATCGGAAAAAGGATTTAGTTTCGGACCCGTTACATGTCCACATTCAACGGCATGAGGACCGTACGTTTCTTTTTTCGTAACGGATATTAATTTCCAGCCATCGACTGTGTATAACATCTCGGCTGAAAATTCTTGTCCTTCAATCCATTCTTCAATCAGCCATTTCCTGGCCAGTTCATATCCACGTTCATTACGCTGTCTTTGCCATTCGTGGCGCAGGGACAGTTCTAAATTACGACGATTTTGACAAATCGTCACCCCATTACTTCCACTATCATCTACAGGTTTGATGACACAAGGAAACGAGATCTCCAAATTTATGATTTCGTCAGGATGATGGATGATATGGAAAGCAGGTTGCAAAAACTCTCTAAAATGTTGACTTTTTAGATAAGTTCTCATTATATGTTTATAACGAGCCCTTTTCAATGCTTCGATATCGTGACCCCTCACTCCCAAATAACTCGCTAATTCAGCAACTGGAATCAAGTGATAATCATCAAAAGCGAGGATTCCGGCAAATTTCACCTCAGAGCGTGCCAGTTCTTCTTTCATTCGATTCGTATCATACGTATTGATGATGACGACTTGATCAGCGAAGTTCAGCGGATGGTTATCTGTCATGGCGTTATATTGTTCTAAGTCCATCGTCCAAAAATGGATTTTATAACCTAGTTGTTTAGCGATTTTCATCGCCTTCGTACCGGTACCTGTTGTATTCGTCTCGACAAATAGCAAGTGCATCATCGACAGTCCTTTCTCTCTACTTGATTTTTATTCGTGAAGAAAGACATTTTTCTATATGGCAGCTGAAACATATAGCCAATAAAAATCACAATGCCTATCATGGTCAAGTAGAAAAAGGTTTGATGTCCAACATACTGATATAAATTCAAACCGACGAATCCACCGATAGACTCCCACATTCCCCAAAGCACCCCTGATATTCCGAAGGCCCATGAAGAACTTAACACCCCCTTTTTTTCTACAATCTGATGATCAATTGTAGGAACCCAAATGATTTCTGCGATACTGAATAGGATCACGCTAACAAAGATGATCCAAAAATGATGTGAAATCCATAGCAAGAAATAAGATGCAGTGATAAGCACCAAAGCCAGCGCGTACCAATACTCCATTTTCCATTTCGGCTGTATTTTTGGATAGAAACCTTGAAGTGCGATAATCGTCACCGCATTCACCGTAAAAAACAACCCAATCGTTTTTCCTGAAAAATGTTGAGAAGCAACAACAGGAAAAGTGGTAAATAGTTGTGTGTACAAAAACCAAAATAACCCTGAAAAAGCAATAAATCTTATAAATATAAAGAAATGCAGGTCCGATCTGCTGTTTTTCACAAATTGTACGATATTGATTCCCTTTTCTGCATCCTCAATGGTGATCCGAGGCAATAGCAACGAAACCCCCCCGGCCAAAACATAACAAACAATGGCCGCAATGACGATCCCAAGAGAATTCCAGTCCAGCAACCATCCACCTAGGAAAGGACCAATGGAAGCACCGACATTGACAGCAACGTTTAATAACGCAAAAGCCTGCAGCCTCTCATTTTCCTCTAATAAGGAAATATGTGTTTTCAAGCTTACATTGTAAAGCGAGATCGATATCCCCAATAGCAACACGATCACGAATATCAATGTATAAGAGTGAATGATCGTTAACATTGTTAGCAACAAAGCGGATCCCCATAGACCAACAATAAGACTGTTTTTGATCCCAAACTTGTTGACAACTCCCCCAACCAGCACATTCCCCGCCTTCGATATAAACGTAAATGCCGCCACTGCCAAACTGGTTTCCGTAATATCCAGATCTTTCATTTTCACTAGCCATAAAGAAAGCAACGGAACATACAAAAAAAAACCAACGGAATTGAAAACCCTGATGCCAAACGTCAAAATTCCCTCATTCACCTTAGGAAACATACATGACCCCTCTCCTCAACTCTTTGCATACTGCTTCAATAATAGTAGCTGCTTCATCTATATCTTTTTCATTAACATTTCTACTAACCACAATCCTTACTTCATCAGGTAACCAAGGAAATAAAAGCAAGCCTTTTTTCTTGCACCTATCGACAAACTCAAATGAGCTTATATGAAAGTTATTCACATGAAAAAAGATCATATTTGTTTCAACAGCATGAGGATCAACATACAGCCCATCGATTTTCGATAACATCATTGCTAATTTTTTAGTAAGCAGATGGTCTGTACGCAAACGGGATATATGATGTTTTAAAGCATACAGTGCCGCAGCTGCATACATGCCTATTTGATGAAATCCGGCTCCAAATTGTTTTCTGTAAATCCTAGCTTTGCTGATCACTTCTTTTCTTCCCATAAGCATCGACCCAAATGGAGCACCAAGTCCTTTTGCAAAACATACACTAAGTGAATCCACAAATTTTGCATAGTCCCTTAATGGAATGTTTGTTGCTACGTGTGCATTAAACAACCTTGCTCCATCCATATGGAAAGATATATTCTTCTCTCTCGTAAACCCATATAGTTGCTCAATTACTTTCAGAGGGAATATTTTCCCTTGATAATAATTAATGGTGTTCTCAATGGAAACTAATTGAGGGTGAGCGTAAAAAGGACCTCTAGGTTTAGAATGAATTAACTCCTCAACATGTTCCACCCTTAGGATCCCATCGGCTGTTCTGCATGTATGCAAAACGGCTCTACTTAACATGGCAATCGAAGCGCTTTCGTAAAAGTTTATATGATAGTTTGTTTCTGTAATCACTTCATTCCCTTCCATTACTTGTGACTTTATAGCCAATTGATTAGCCATTGTACCTGTCGGAACAAACAGAGCATCCTCCACATGAAACAATTGTTTGCAATATTCTTCCAATTCAATAACACTGCTGTCCTCTCCATAACAATCATCACCTACCGATGCATTAGCAATAACATTCCTCATTTCCTCTGTAGGCAAAGTCAATGTATCACTTCTCAAGTCAATCATCGAACCCCCCTATAATTACGTAATTACGTAATTACGTAATTACGTAATTAATATTACTATTAATCCATTTTTTTGTCAACATTAAGAATAAAAAGATGTGTTCGACTCTTCACCAAAAGGTGTTACCTGATCCTTTCAAAACATACCTTTCCGTTTAGTTAAGGAAAAATCAGCAAATTGATCTTTGGAATACATGGCGATACAATACAAAATCTTGCTTATCAAATACATGTTGTGATGATGAATCATGTGTTTACTAAACTGTAAACGAATCATATTCACTCTTTAATTGTGGAAGAAAACATAAATTGATAAAACACCGTGGGATTTTGAGAAAATCTCCAAACCCCACACGTGGGAACAAATGGTAATCAGATGAATATTTGCTGTCTTTGTAAAGAAGCTAAATCGTAGGATGTATAAGAACAAGAAGTCGAATTTGTCGCCGAACTGCCGAAAACGCCGAGCGGCAAAATCCAGCGCTTCATCTTGCGCAATCAAGAAAGGGAAAAATGCATCAGGGCTTGATGAATGAAAGGGGGCTGATCCGAAAACGCGAATGCGTTTTGGGTCAGCCCCTTTTTCGCTTATGTTCTCTTTTCGTCAACGAGGCGCCCTATCCTTCCGAATCTCCCGCACCACATGCCCAAGCTCCGGCAAAATAAGCTTCGTCATCGCGAGGCGCACGGCGCCGGTGGAGCCGGGGGTGCAAAAGACGGCGGTGTCCATCGCCACGCCGGCGACAGCGCGCGACAGCATGGCGGCTGGGCCGATGTCTGCCGTATAGCTTAAGAAGCGGAACAGCTCGCCAAAGCCGACGAGCTCTTTCTCGAGCAGCGCACCGACCGTTTCGACCGTCACATCGCGCTTGGCAATGCCGGTGCCGCCGTTTGTAAGCACCGCATCGACGTCAGGGCGGCGGCAGCCGTCAAGCACCGCCGCGCGAATGGCGTCCGCATCGTCTTTGACGATCTCATAGCCGACGACCTCATGTCCGGCTTCGGTGAGCAGCTCGATCATCAGCCGGCCGCTTCGGTCGGTTTCTTCCGTCCGTGTGTCGCTGATCGTGATGATTTTGCAGCGGACGGTTTTGGGGGCTTCTTGTTTATGTTCGGTCGTGCTCATCCGTTTATGATCCCCTTTCGTTTCTTTATCTCTATCGTACACAACGGAAATACAGTTGGCAAACCATTTGTGCCATAATAGACAGAATTGTTATAATATTATTAATATAGATTGCCACGATGATCACAGGACTTTCCACATCCCGTTTCTCTTGTTTTCGAAATCGTTGCACTTGTTTTTCTCTCCAGACATCAATCAACATCCGACGCCCATGACGCCCAATTGTATGGAACGATCGATACACGAAACGGAAGCGATGATATCGTTTGGACAAAAAACAAGGCAAAAAAACTTAAGGAGGGAAAACGAATGGACTTGCACTTGTCAATCCGATTGGACGCCATTTTGAAAGAAGGATGGGAGATGATTCGGAAACATCGCGACGACATTTTATCCGCTTGGCTGGACAAATGCCGTGAACTGGAGGACAAACAGCACGCTGCCGCTCATCCTTTGCGGCTTGCCGTTGAGTCGTTCTCTTCGCAATGGCTTGATCCCGTGAATGATATCGATCAATGGCTGGCGTCATTTCACCGCGAGTGGGAAAAGCGAAACGGAGAGCTGTCACCCAACCAGTCCACCGCCATTTTATCGATGATGGAAAACGCAGTTCACGAAGCCATCCAATCGGACGGTGTTGTGGAATTTCGCGCTCATCAAGCCGTTCAGTACGTTTTTTCCAAGCTTCATGAGTTCGTCAATGCTTCTGTCAGCACGGAATTCGATTTGGAGCGGTTTCTTTCGCAAATCGTTTCATCCAAGCAGCTGCCAATCGCATGGATCGCCCAGCTGGCAAGGACAGCGGACGGCGGATTCATCGTCGCCAAATGGCATGGAAGCGCAGCCGATGCGCTCACAGAAGAGCCGATGTATGGAGAAACGATTTTCGCTTTATGCGAACGGATTCTTTCCTGCATCGATGCGAGCGGAACGCGATTGATTCCGCTCCCATGGGGGGGCGATCTGCTGCTCGTTTGCACGGAAGGGGAAGATCGGCTCGTCACTCCGTTTCTTCTTCACGCCCTCGAACAGTTTCATGCCGCCCAGAAGGCTGCCATCCGCACAAAAGAGCAGCATCTTTGGAAAGACGCTGTCTTGTTGTTTGACCAATGGATTATGCGGGCTAAATCGCTGAACCAAGCGATCGAGTACATTTCAACCGGATTTGTCGCTTACTTGCCGTTTGAACGATGTGCCCTGTTCGCCTATTCAAGCACTCATGAAAGCGGATTCGGTCTGTACGGCTATCAGCTGGACAATCATGACATCAAAAGCATTCACGAACACATCGACAGCCTTCCGTTCATTAAGCAATACATCCAGCGACTGCAGCTGCTCGGACGCCAGATGACGAACGTGCCGCCCATTTATGTCCGCCATGCCGCGCAAGGATTGCCGATGAAATACGTCAAACAGTTTCAACTGGAATCGATCGTCATCGCCCCCATTTACGCGCCATCGGAAAATCGGCTTATCGGGGCCGCCATTTTGGATTGCGGTCCGAAGACGTTCTTTCAATTGTCCAATGACCTCTACATGGCGGTGATGAAGTTCGGACAAAGCGCAGGGGAGATTTTAGCCAAATGCAGCGGAGGGCGTTCTGATCTCGTTCAGCCGACGCCGCATTTATCGCCGCGGGAAATCGAGGTGCTGAAGCTCGTCGCCGAAGGAGCGTCGACGTACGAGGCGGCGAGGCGGCTGCATTTGAGTGAATACACGGTGCGTGATTACGTGTCCGCCATTTTGCAAAAAATGAACGCCAAAAACAGGACAGAAGCCATCGTCAAAGCGATTCGCGACGGAATCATTTAACACAGCGGCGGCATGCTCGTTTCTTGCTGAAATCGGTCCACACCAACAGGGCAAGGATGCCAACTCTCCTTGCCCTCTCGTTTTCTATAAGGTTGGTGAAAAAACCACCATTGCGCGAACTTGTCGCTTTCAAGTGAAAAAAGCGTTGTAGAGTTTTGCAGTTCAAGAAGAGCATTTCTTTTCTATCATTACCAACCTTCTATGTCTTTATCGTTTTCCTTCCTCATCTGCTCCCGGCGAAGGAAGCGGGGGCTGAGAACGTCCGTCCGTTCTGTTCGCTTCGGCAGCCGGTTTGGACTTCAACCATTCAGCCACTGCGTTTAGCCGCTGTTCAAGCTCGTTCGCCGTTTTGTGCCAAACTGTTCCATCCGTTTCTAGTTTATCAAGCTGTTGGTTGACGGTATCAAGCGACGAGCGCAAAGCCGAAAGAAGATTCATCGCTTTTGATTGTTCTCCAAGCTTCAGCGTTTCTGTTGCATAAGAGACTGCGTTCTTCCATAGAGCATCTAGTTCCTTCCATTTCTTGATGTCTTCACGGAGGGCGGCCGTTTGTTGGCCGATCATTTCGTTCCACTCCTGCAATCGAACCGTCATTTCTTCATATTGCGCTCTCTCGTCTCCTCCAGCTGTTTGTCCGCCCGCCATAGCTCGTTCAAGCTGTTGGAGGGAAGCCGACGCAGCGTCCAGCCTTTGGGCAACCGCCCCCCATTCATCCATTCTAGCCTTGACGCGCTTTTCCAACGCTGGAACGTCTGCTTGCAGCGTCTCGACCATGCGGGCAGCGCTGTTGTCACCTTGCTTTTGCTCATCCAGCTGCCAGATGAGCCGTTCGGCTTCTTCCGCGAGATCGGTTTGTTCGAGCGCGCTTTGTTCCGCTTGTGCCAAAGCGGCGCCAGAAGATGAGGCCGACAGCGACATGCCAGGGATGGAGAGACGGGAGGCCGTCATCTTCGTCGCCACCAATGTGACGTCCCTCAAACACTGCTTAAGCGGAAATCCATCCAAGCAAAGGCCCCCGAACTTCAATTTCGTCACATCGAGCTTCATCCAAGTGGCGCTCGCCGTTCCTTCCGATCGAATCGACAGCACGATTGTTCCTTGCGGCGTGTCGATGGCTCGTTCCATTGACAATCCGCTGATATCCGCTTGAATGAAAGCAATCGGAAGCTTGCCGACGATCACTTTCGGCGATCCAAGGATGATGCCCCCCAAATCGAAGATGCCGACGACTTTATCAGCATGAATGACAAATCCTTGTTCCTCCCCTGCGGCGAGCGAACGCGAACCGCCAAGCGGCAGGCAGAGGAGAAGCATCGATGCAAGAAGCGACGGTTTCAGCCATTTGAAGGATTTCATTGGGTTCCTCCTTTATCCTGTCATCGTTGGCGAATGCGGTGGGAGCGGCGAGGCGGGGTGTGAAGAATGGCCGTCTTGTTTTTCTGTCTGCTTCCCGCTCCATCCGACTACAAGAGCTCCTCCTAAAAGCCCGATGATTCCTCCGATGATCAGGCCTCCTGCCGCACCGACGAAAGACAGAATGGAAGCGAGAATGAGAAAGCTTCCGATGGTGACATGGCTTTGCGGTTTAATGATGCTTAAAATGGCCAAAACGATCATCACCAGCCCTGTCACCAGCCCAGCCCACATCAGTCCGCTTCCGGGAAGCAGCAACATCGGAAACACACTGATGCCGACGATCAAGACGAATATCGCGCCAATCATCACGAGCACCGATCCTAATACAGGACGATGGCGGTTGGCGGCAAGCAAAAACCCGACGGTACACGGCAGCATCCAACCTAAGGCATACGACAACAGCGGCCCCACAAAGCGGGCTGCATCGTGAACATACCAAAGGCCGTAATGGAACATCGAAGCGGCAGCAATGAGCAACATCCCCCCAATAAGCAGCGCTCCCCCCGCCCGGCGGGCAGACGCCCGCGCTTGCCGCCATGTCTCGGTCTTTCTCTTTTTCCAGCCGATGCAAATCATATATCCAAGCAACACGAAGGCAAGAACGATGGAGGACTGGACGGCCATGGGAATCGATCGCGCCCATGTTTGCCACGACGCCGCTCTCTCAACGGCAAACAGGGCGTTTAAAGAGAAGAACGTCGCGAGAGATCCGCCCAAAAACAGCCAAACATAATGAAAACGCGTGCGAATATAACGACCCCGCTCTTCGTGGCTCCCGATGAGACGCGAGACACAAAAAGCAGCCAGCGCGCTGCTCGCCACCCCTCCCACCGCTGCGCCGATCCCCCCCATCGACAGCCATTGACTCCCACCCACAAGCATGCCGGGCAAAAAAGCCGCTGCTCCATATTTCATTCGCATCAAAGCAGTTGGGCGTTCGAGAAGCGGCCAAACGACCGCCGCGAGAACAGCCGCCAACGCCGATCCCCCCCACAGCGCTCCGTCCATTCCCCCTTGGAGCACGATTCCGCCGATAAACGCCCCCGTCAGCGCACCAATGACTGCGACTTGCACCATCTCGAACGTCTTTCTCATGGCCTTGCCTCCCTTTGTCCGTTTTCATCTTCCCACTTGGCGAGTGACGGCGGTGAGCAAGCTGAACACTCTGCCATCCCTCTTTTCGTCCCCCTTGACTCAACGGCTGATGCAACCCTAGAAGGCCGGTGATTTAGTGAAAAATCTCGGAAAATGGACTTTTTTCTCAAATAGAGAAGTTTTGCAAAATCAACGTTTCTCTGTCGGCCGAAAACAATGGGTTCGGCAAAATCAGTCGTTTTTCACCAGCCTCCTAGACAAGGAAACAAGATGGACAGATCATCTGATTCATTTTGGGAGGAATAGGAGATGAACCTCTCCCATCTAAATGATGATCAGACCGGATTAAAAATCACCGACGCGGCTTCCGTCTTTCATATTGGCGATCACTTTGAGCTTCATGTTTGGAATCGTGATCGACCCAGCCGACATGTAATGCGTGTTCAAGCTCGGTTTGTCAAGAGTCAAGCTCGGCGCGCTCAAGTCGATGACATTGAGCGGATTGTCGGTTTTATGCTCTTGCGTCTCCAAGCCGGCAAATGACGTGCTGTCCGCTTGAATGCCGGTGACGCGCAGCTTGAGATTTTGTCCGCTTACATTGCCGCCAGTGACGACGACGTCAATGCTTTTAATGCCGTAAGCGCCAAGCGCCGATTCGGTGTTGATGTTTTTCGTCAGCACCAAATTGGTGATGTTCGCCGACGCCAAATCGACGGCGGCCTGTCCCCAAGCCCCTCTTTGTTCAGTTTCACCGATGGCGGGATACAGTTTAAACCCGGTTCCGGTAATTTTATCAGCGCTGATCGTAAATCCCCCGACTCCTGAAAGCGGAAACGCCGCAAACGCCGTCCCCGACAGAAGAAGCATGGCAACCAAGGCGATGACGGCGAGGAACCCAGCTCCCCCCGCAATCGCAAATCGTTTTGGATTGACCGCAAACAAGCTCCCCATTTTTTCATGCCCCCTTTGTGTTCCTTCATCCGACAAGCTTTGATTCATCCCTATTCCCCCCAAAATAAATACCTTGCTTCCCTTGAAGGCAGCAGCGGATCTTGCCGTCATGCTGCACGCATCGCCGTACCCCTTGCACCTCCTTTCACGTTCAGCCAGCAGAATGTTTGCGAAAATACTTTTTAGATGCAGGCGGGCAGAGCCCGCCCGTTCGTTCATGACTCAGCAGCCGTTTTTTCAAGTTCCTCAACGACGTCAACGCGCTTCGTGCGGCTGATTTGCTTTTTGCGGAGGTTGAATTGTTTCACCACATAGCGATTCAACAAATCATAGTCGATCTCAAGCGCATACGTGCGGGCGAGCTGCTGCTGGCGCTTGCCGAGCTCGGTCAAGTAGTCGACGTAGCCGATGACGTGCGGCCATAATTCATCCATGTATCGGATAAACAGTTCGTAATACCGTTCATCTTCGTTGACGATCCGCTGGATCGTGTAGATGCCGAACTGGATGTGCCGCCCTTCGTCCATGTTCAAGTAATCGATTCCTTGCAACAGACCCGGAAACAGCCCGGCTTTTTTGTAAATTTGCCGGAACGTGTAATAGCCCGATTCGGCGAGCGTTCCTTCGACGATCATGTTGTAGACGGTGGCGGCGCGGATGACCGCTTCCGGGGAGTCGTCGGCATACAGCCGGTTCATCGCTTCCGGCAGCGCTTCGTAAAAGATGCGTTTGTAATGGTCGTTGTGAAAGACGGACAAATCCATCTGCCCGATGCCGACGGCTTGCTGCCAGCGGGAAAACATTTCGACATGTTTCGCTTCATCGTGCATAAACGTCGTCAAAAACAAGACATCCTCCAGCCGCCCTTGGCGCGCGAGGGCGTGGGCCATCGGCAAAATGTCAAGCGTCACCGCTTCTTCCCCGGCCGAGAAGCCGGCGACAAGCGGCAGCGCGGAAATTTTTTCTTCGCTCGTCAGGCTGGCAAAATCTTTCTGATCTTGGCTGAAGTCAATGTCGGCCGGGTTCCATTTCCCGTTTCGCTTCGCTTTTTCATACAACTTATACATCGGATGTTCCCAATCGATCGTGGCTTTCACCGTTTGAAAACTGTCATGATGAACCATCATATCCCCCTCCTTCTATCGTTCAGCTTTGATGGAATCGGTCTGTCTTTCACCGAATGCCCTTCGAAAGCAAGAACGTGTTCCCTCCACAAAAAAGCGCCTTCCCCAGCTGTTAAAACAACGTCATCGGCCGGTCATTGAGGTCGCAAATGACTGTTTTCGTCTCCAGATAGGCGTCGAGCGCCTGCATGCCAAGCTCTCTCCCGAGGCCGCTTTGCTTGTACCCGCCAAACGGCGCAGTCGGCGACAGCACTTGGTATGTGTTGATCCACACCGTTCCGCTTTTCACCCGCTGGGCGAGACGGAGCGCCCGCTTAATGTCGTTCGTCCACACCGCGGCCGCCAAACCGTACATCGTCCCGTTGGCGATGCGGACCGCTTCTTCCTCATCGTCAAACGGAATGACCGCCGCCACCGGGCCGAAAATTTCTTCACAGGCGATGCGCATTGATGGCGATACATCGGCAAACACAGTCGGTTCGATGAAATAGCCGCCCCCAAGCCCATCCAAAGCTCTTCCTCCCGCCGCAAGCCGCGCTCCTTCCTGCTTGCCGATCTCAATGTAGCGCAACACTTTCTCGTATTGCTCCTGGCTGATGACGGGGCCGAGGTCGCTGCGCGCGTTCGTCCCGGGGCCGACTTTCAGCTTTTTCGCCCGCTCAGCCAACCGCTCGACAAACGGTTCGTACACCGTGCGCTCCACTAAAATGCGGCTTCCCGCTTGACACACTTGCCCGGAGTTGTAGAACACGCCAAACAAGGCGCTTTTCGCCGCCTGTTCCAGATCGGCGTCGGCGAAGATGACGTTCGGCGACTTCCCGCCGAGCTCGAGCGTCACCCGTTTGATGTGCGGCGCGGCCGCTTGCAAAATGTGGCGGCCGGTTGCCGTCTCGCCGGTAAACGCAATTTTCGGCACGCCCGGATGACGGACGAGCGCTTTTCCCGCTTCGTCGAGCCCAGGCAGGACGTTGACGACCCCTTCCGGCACGCCGGCCTCATGGCAAAGCTCGGCGAGCTTCAGCGCGGTCAGCGGCGTTTCGGGCGCCGGTTTTACCACCATCGTGCAGCCGGCGGCAAGCGCCGGGGCGATTTTCCATGACGGCATCAAAAGCGGAAAATTCCACGGGGTGATGAGCCCCGCCACCCCGATCGGCTCTTTCACCGTCCAGGCCATGTAATCCGGCGCCCCTCCGGCGACGGCAAACGGCAGCACATCCCCGTGCGGCTTGACAACGAGCGACGCGAAAAAGTCGAAGCAGTCGGCGGCGAGCGGAATTTCGATAAACAGCGCTTGGTTGAGCGGCATGCCGTTTTCCCGCGTCATGAGCTGCGCCAGTTCATAGTGGTGCTGGCGGATCAGTTCGGCGATGCGCCGCAAGATGCGCCCGCGCTCAAGCGGCGGAACGGACAACCATCGTTGATCGTTAAACGCTTCTTGGGCGATAGCGACCGCTTTGTCGACATCCGCTTCCCCGGCGTTCGCGACGCAGGCCGTCACGTTTCCGGTCGCTGGATCGATGACGTCAAACACGGCGCCGTCTGCCGCCGGCTGCCATTCGCCGCCGATCCATAACATCGCTTCGGTGGTGGTGGAAGAAATCATCTTCCTCTCTCCTTTCTGACTGTTCCCCTTTCCCATCGCGGGAAAGCGGCGTTTTTCAGCCGCCGGACTTCGAACGGCTTCCCCCGCCCGGCGCTACCGCAGCAAATCATCGCGGCCGATTTCCTGCAAATAGTCGCGGTACGCCGGGTAAATGGCGTCAAGCTGCGGCAGCACTTTCAAGGCGTTCACAAGCGGCCCTTGCACTTTGATTTGCTGGCGGGCGAGCGCCTGCTGCAAATCGAGCTTCCCGAGCCAAAACTTATGCCCGACATCGGCCGTCTGCTCAAACACGAGCTCCGGCCGCAAGTCCGTTTCGCCGCAGACGATTTTCAACGCCCCGTTTTCCGCCGTCCACGTAATTTTCGCTTCCGGCTTATGAAAAATATATTGAACAAACGCGTCATAACCAGGCCCGAGCTCCGTCGAGGCGATCAGTTCTTTCGATTCTTCCGTTTCAGCCACCCGTTCAAAAAAGCGGCCGAGCACGTCGTATAATTCTTGTTCGTTTTGAAAGACAGGCATGGCAATCCCCCTTTTTCTTTGTTCTGATCAATCGTCAAACCGGATGATGCCACGGATGGTTTGCCCGCTTTTTAGGGCAGCGAATCCGTCGTTGATTTGCTCGAGCGAATAGACGGCGCTGATGAGCGGCTCAAGCTTCAGCTTGCCCGCCGCATACAAATCGAGCAGCTTCGGGTAATCAACCGGCGGATTGCCTTGACCGAGCCAGGAGCCGGTCAACATTTTCGATTGCGACGGCAAGGAAAACGCGTTGATCTCCACCGTCTCATGCGGGGCGGCAATGCCGACGATGACCGTCATTCCTCCTTTTCTCGTCATGTTGTACGCATCAGCCATCGTCTCTGGCCGGCCGATCGCCTCAAACGCGTAGTCGACGCCAAGCCCATCGGTCAAATCGAGCACGGCATCCACGGCATCGTCCTTTTCGACGTTGACGGTGTGCGTCGCCCCGAACGTTTTCGTCATCGCCAGCTTTTCCTCGATCATATCGACGGCAATGATTTGTTTTGCCCCAGCCAAGGCAGCGCCTTGAATGATGTTGAATCCGACACCGCCGGCGCCGATGACGGCGACCGTGCTGCCGGGGCGCACCTGGGCGGTGTGAATGGCGGCGCCAACGCCGGTGATGACGCTGCAGCCGATCAAGGCGGCAAGTTCAAACGGCACGTCGCGGCGAATCGGGATGGCCGCCTGCTCCGGAACGACGGTGTATTCACTGAATGCGCCGGCGGTTAAAAATTGGTGCACCGGCTTCCCTTGCCAAGAAAAGCGCGTCGTCCCGTCGGGCATGGTCCCTGATGACGTGAGCCTGGCTGCCTGCTCGCACAAATCCGGCCGCCCGATGCGGCAATAACGGCAACGGGAGCAGGCCGGCACCCAATTCAAGACGACGTGGTCGCCGCGTTTTACGCTCGTCACGCCTTCCCCCACTTCTTCGACGATGCCCGCCCCTTCATGGCCAAGCACGATCGGCAACGGCAGCGGGAGCGTTCCGTCGATGACGTGCCAATCGCTATGGCACAGGCCGGCCGCTTTCAATTTCACTTTCACTTCCCCGCGCTTCGGGGCCGCCACGTCCACTTCCTCGATGGAAAGCGGCCCCCCGTAGCGGTGCAATACTGCGGCTTTTGCCATGTTCGTTCCCCCCTTTTTTTGCGCCCGTTGTCCAAGGCGGATCTCACATAGGCAAGGGCCGCCTATGCCTAAGCGCCCCGTTGGTGCGGAGCTTTTCATGCGAAATGTATCTGCCCGGTTTACACCCTTTTGCGTGCAATGTCCGGTTCCTCGGCGGAAGCCGGGCGGGCGCCAAGCGCCTTCAAATAGGCATCCCATTCCTTTCTAAGCGCTGTTTTCAGCTTGAAAAACCCCATCACCAGCGGGCGCGTCGAATGATCTTGCAAAAACACATCGCGGATGACATCCTCAAATTCTTCCTTTTTCCCCGGCAGCCCATGGTCTTTCCCATACAGCAAATGTCGTTCGAGAAGCCTTCGAATCGTCGGGCTCCCCGGTCCGCCGCTTTGCCGGTAAAACGCTTCAATGCGTTTGGACATCGTCAGTTGCTCTTGTTCGTCGTGCATCGGCTCCCCTCCGCTTCTTGTTTATCCTTGCTCTCCTTGGCTGGGAAAGGCCGCACCCGGTTCTCGGAGTATCCTGCAGCGGGGGATGACATAGCGGAAACGCATGAATGCAGCACGAGCGGCATGAGGGCGCATCGAATCGAATGCCGCCGTCAGCGCTCGACGGAAGCCTTTCCCGTTAAAACCACGACCGCTGCTTCCGGGTGCGGAACAGCCGCCAGCAAAGGAACAAAATCAAAACGAACGAGACACCCAACCCGATGTTGGCGATCGTCGTTTTCTCCATGCCGAGAAACGTTCCGCCCGGAATGCTGGCGACAATCAACCCGGTGGCCATAATAACGGCAAACGCGATGAGGGAAAGCGCCAGCCGGTTGGCGATTTGATTGAGCGTGTTGCGCGTCACTGGGTCGGTCTGTACTTGCACGGTCATGCGCCATTTGTTTTCGGCCATGGTCTCGAGCACCTTGTTGAACCGGCGCGGGAAGGTGGCGATCATCTCCGCTGTTTCCGCGACAAGGCTCGCATTGGCGCGGAAATTAAAGCGCTTTCCAAGAATGCTCTTCAAAATCGGGATTTCGTACGCCTCGACGACTTCGCCGTACGAAATTTCCGGGCAAATCCAGCGCGCCGTTCCTTCGGTGGCGGAAAATCCTTTCGCCCAAAGCGCCAAGCCGTTTGGCACTTTGCAGTAGTTGCGAAGCCCGATCGCTGTCGCTTCGAGAACGAGGCGGCCGTAGTTGTAGCGGCTGCTTCCTTGGTGGGCGTTGACGTAATTGAGCGTCAGCGTCCGCAGCTCGTCTTTCAACTTGACGATATCGGTGTAAATAGTCGGCGACATGAGCTCCATGAACACCTCGGCGGCGTCTTCCGCCTGATTGAGCTGGATGTGCAAAATGACGCGCATTAAAATTTGCGCCATCACGCTGTCCATCCGCCCGGTCATCCCCCAGTCGATGATGACCGCCTTTTTCGTCCGTTTGTCGATCATAATGTTCGAGCCGTGGGCATCGGCGTGGTAATGACCGTCAAGCATTGTCTGCACGTAATGATGGACAAGATCGATCATGATGTTGACCCGCTCTTCGAAGGTGAGAAAGTCAACAGGGAAATCTTTGATGAGCCAGCCGTCGATGTACTCCATGATCAAGACGCTTTTCGTCGCGTCGTACACGTGCGGAACCGTGACATGTTCAGCCCTCCTCTCATACTTTTGCTTCATTTCTCGCATTTTTCTTGCTTCTTCCGTCATGTCGAGTTCATCCATGGCGCTGCTGTAATAATCTTGCACGAGTCCCCCGAGATCGAGGGCGGCCTGCAGCTCGGACGGCAGCCGCTTCTGCAGGCGGGCGGCCATTTTTTTGATAATGGCGATATCGGTTTGAAACAGCTTTTCGACCGTCGGGCGCACAACTTTGACCGCTACAACAGGCCCGTCTCTCAGTTTCGCTTTGTATACTTGTGCGAGAGACGCTGAACCGAGCGGCGTTTCGTCGATCCACTCAAACGTCTCAAGGCCGTCGGACAGCTCGTGCTCGAGAATGTATTGAATTTTGGCAAACTCGATCGGCGGCACGCGGTCGAGCAGCTTCTCAAGCTCGAGTGTCACCGGCTCCGGCAATAAATCTTGCCTAGTGACGAGCACTTGCCCGAGCTTGATGAACGTCGGGCCGAGCTCCTCAAACGCCAGGCGCAGCCGGCGGCCGACATGGCGCCAATAATCGTTGTTCCCCCTCTTTCCCCACAGCTTATGGGCGACAGCGTCGCCAAGCATCATGCCGAGTCCGTTTTTGACAAGCACCGCCATGATTTTCCGCCGCCGTTTTCCCGATGTAATGGCGGCCAGTTCCTCTTCAATGGCCGCGCCAATCGCCGCGAAATCGGGTTTCGGCTTTGCTTGGGCCGCTTCCAACGATGCGTGCACCCCGCTCCCCCCTTTCCGCTTACAACCGCTCGATGATGGTGGCGGTCGCCATGCCAAAGCCGATGCACATCACTTGCAATCCGTATTTCCCGTCCATGTCCTCAAGCTCATGAAGCAGCGTTGTCATCAGCCGGGCTCCGCTCGCACCGAGCGGATGGCCGAGGGCGATGGCCCCGCCGCGCGGGTTTACTTTCGCCATGTTCGGTTCGAGTTCCCGCTCCCACGCTTTGACGACGGAAGCGAACGCTTCATTGATTTCGATCACATCGATGTCATCCAAACGCAGCCCGGCTTTGTCGAGCACGCGGCGCGTCGCGGGAATGACGCCGGTCAACATCAAAATCGGATCTTCGCCGACGACCGTGCGGGCGACGATGCGGGCTCGAGGCCGCAAACCGAGCTGTCGGGCTTTTTCCGCCGACATGAGCAGCACGCCGGCCGCGCCGTCGCTCACTTGACTGGAGTTGCCGGCCGTGATGACGCCATCTTTCGGTTGGAACGACGGCGTGAGCGCCGCCAGCTTCTCAAGCGACGTGTCGCGCCGAATCCCCTCGTCGCGGGCAAAGACAACCGGCCCATTCTCTCCCGGCGCCTCGATCGGGGCGATCTCGCGCTCAAACAGCCCCCTGTCGGTCGCCGCGGCCGCTTTTTCATGGCTTTGCAAGGAAAACATGTCAAGCTCCTCGCGTGACAATCCCCATTTTTTCGCGATCATCTCCGCGGAAATTCCTTGCGGCACGATGTTGTACCGGCTCGTCAGCTGACGGCTGAACCGCCCCATGTCGCTTCCCATCGGCACGCGCGTCATGCTTTCAACCCCGGCGGCGATGGCAATGTCGATGTCGCCGGCCAAAATCGCCTGCGCGGCGTTATGGATCGCCTGCTGGCTCGAACCGCACATCCGGTTTAAGGAAAACGCCGGCACGCTGACCGGAAATCCGGCGGCGAGCACCGCCTGGCGGGCGATGTTGCCGCCTTGCTCTCCGGTCATCGTCACACAGCCCACAACAACATCTTCAACTAGATTGGCATCGATCCCGTTCCGGTCGACAAGCGCCCGCAGCACCGGAACAAGCAAATCGACCGGATGGACGTTGGCGAGCGCGCCTTTTTTCTTGCCGATCGCCGTGCGCACGGCGTCGACGATCACCACTTCCCTCATGCGGCCCCCTCCTGTTCTGCATCATAATGGAATGCGGCTTTCTCGCCCGTCTCTGAAGCAAGGCACGGCAGACGGACAGCTTCTTTAAAACGTAAACAGTTCGATGCCGCCGGACACATTCAACCCGATGCCTGTAATGTATTTCGCCTTATCCGAGCAAAGAAACACAATGGCGTTGGCCACATCTTCCGGCTCGCCCGGACGGCGGAACGCGGTGCGCTGGATCATGCGTTCATTCATTTTCGGGTTGCCCATGCGAAACGCTTCCGTGTTGATGATGCCCGGCACGATGGCGTTCACCGTAATGCCGTAGCGCGCCCCTTCGAGCGCCATGCTTTTCGTAAAGCTCAACACCGCCCCTTTCGTCGCCGAATAGCTCGCCTGCCCAAAGCCGCCGAGCGTCCCGGCGACGGACGACATGTTGATGATCCGCCCCCACCCTTGCTCTTTCATGTACGGCCACACCGCTTTCGTGCAGTTGTACGTGCCCGTCAAGTTCACCCGCAAATCGCGCTCCCAAAACTCGTCGTTTTGCTTTTCGATTTGCGACACGTGGTCAAGCGTGCCGGCGTTGTTGACCAAAATGTCGATCGAGCCGAACTCTTCTTTGACGCGGGCGAACACCTCCTTCACCTGCTCGCGATCGGTGACATCCATTTTAATGGCCATCGCCCGCCGCCCCATGGCGCGAATTTCGTCCGCCGTTTTTTCGGCATAGATGACTTTCGTGCTTTGCATGACTTGCGAAAGCGGCCCATACTTTTGCGCCGTCTGTTTGCTTTCGTCATCCGATTCAAGCAAAATATCAGTGATGACGACATCCGCCCCCGCTTCGGCAAGCGCCAAGGCATCCGCGCGCCCAAGCCCCCGCGAGGCGCCGGTGACGACCGCCACTTTCCCTTTCAACAACTCCGCCCATGACGACATCAAGATCCCTCCGTTTATCGCAAAAATTGCGGTTGTTTCTTTTGGAAAAATGCTGCCAGCCCAATCGCCGGCTCTCCTGTCTTAAACGTGGCCGCAAATGACGCCGCTTCGATGCCAAATCCATCCTCTGGAAGCCCCTCAGCCGCATAGATGGCCCGCTTGGCGAGCCCCATCGCCCGCACGGCTCCTTCGGACAGCTGCTCAGCAAACGCCGCCGCCTCTTCTTCCAACCGCTCCGGAGCTGTGACGCGATGAATAAGGCCGAATTGGAGCGCTTCTTGCGGGGTAAGCTGTCTGGCGAGAAAGATGAGCTCCGTCGCCTTCGCCCGGCCGATGAGGCGCGTCAGCCGCTGCGTGCCGCCCGCACCGGGAATGAGGCCGAGCGAGACTTCCGTCAAGCCGATTTTCCCTCCGCCCATGATGCGGAAATCGCACGCCAAGGCAAGCTCGCAGCCGCCGCCAAGCGCGTAGCCGTTGATGGCGGCAATGACCGGTTTCGGCATCGTCGCAAACCGGTCGAAACAGCGTTGCATGCGGGCGCTTTGTTCGGCGATGCCCGCTTCATTGCCGGCAAACTGGCTTCCCCGCTGAATCATATCCTTCAAATCGGCGCCAGCGAGAAACGTTTTCGGATGGGCCGATGCAATGACGATGACGCGCACCCCGCGGTCGGCTTCTAGTTCGTTAGATGCCTGTTCCAATTCTTCCATCAGCCTCTCGCTAATGGCATTGGCCGGCGGATGGTCGATGACAATCCACGCGACTCCTTTCGTCCGCCGTTCAAGGCGAAGCGTTTCGTAAGCCATCGGAATTCCCCCTTTCATTCGTTCCGGTTCACCGTCCGTCTGGAAAGTCGGTGAACAACCACGGTGTTTGCGCAGTTGACGCCTTCTATGGTGAGAAAAAAGCTGGTGTTCCACTTGCAAAAAGGGCGTTTGGGAATGACGGTTCTCTAGACGTGCACGCCGTATGGCGCATACAGCCGCCTCGCTGTGACAAGCCGCTGGATTTGCTGCGTGCCTTCGAAAATATCGAACACTTTGACATCGCGGTACAGCTTTTCGACTAAGTGCCCGTCAAGGCCGACTGGACCGAGCAGTTCCAGGCACGCGGCGCATACACGAAGGGCCATTTTCCCCGCCACCGCCTTGCAGATGGCTGCTTCCAGCGCATTCGGTTCGCCGATATCCGCTTTCCACGCCGCCTCCCACGTAAGCAGGCGCGCCGCCTCGATCTCTTGCTCCGCTTCGGCGAGCAACGCAGCCGCTTCGTAATACAGCCGCCCTTGTTTCGGATAGTCGCTCCGGACGATGTCAAGCGTATATTCGTACGCCGCGCGGGCGATGCCGACCGCCATGGCAGCGACGATGGGGCGGGTGCTGTCAAACGTTTTCATCGCCACTTGGAAACCGGACGGTCGATTGGCGTTTGCGCTGTACAACTCTTCGCCCCCAAGCAAGTTGTTATCCGGGACGAAACAGTCTTCGAACACCAGCTCCGCCGTTTCGTTGGCGCGCAGCCCCATTTTATGGACGGTGCGAGTCGCGACAAAGCCCGGCGTCCCTTTTTCGACGACAAACGCCCGATGCCCAGCGCGGCCAAGCGATGGATCCACGGTGGCGAACACCACGACCCATGAAGCGCGGGCACCGTTCGTGATGAAAATTTTTTGCCCGTTTAACAGATAACCGCCGTCGACTTTTCGGGCCGTCGTGCGGATGCCGGACGCGTCCGAACCGGCTTCTGGTTCCGTCAAGGCGTAAGCTCCCCAGCGCGGCTCGTCTTTTGTGAAAATGGACAAAAACCGCTGCTTTTGCTCAAGCGTGCCGCTTGACTGAATCGGCGGACCGCCCAAGCCTGGTCCGGGAAGAGACAGGGCGATGGCGGGGCAGCCCCACGCTAGCTCCTCGGCGGCGATGACGGCCACACGGTTGCCTTCGCGCTCTTTCTTTTCCTTTTTCTGATCGATTGACGATGAAGACCGCCCGCCGCCAAACGAGGACGTGTTGAGCTGAATGCCCATTTTGTTTACTTTCTTAAGCCACTCATCCGGCACGCGCCCGAGCCGGTCGGCCTCCAGCGCGATTGGCCTCACTTCATGTTTGGCGAACCAATGGACGAGTTCTTTGATTTGTTTTTGCTGCGGTGATAAAGCAAACGAAATCATCGCGCCACCCTCTCTTTCTGTCCACCCAGCAGCTGCTCGCCGCGGCGGATGAGCCAATCCGTTTCCCGGCCGTACAGCATCACTTGTGCCTCGGCGTCGCGCATCCATTTTTCAGCCGGGTATTCTTGCACGTACCCGTGCCCACCGAGCATTTGCACCGCTTGATCGGTGACATAGCGCAGCGAACGATGCGCGCGCGCCAGCGCCCGCAATGCCAATCCATCGGCCTGTTCCTCTCCGCTGTCGACCGCAGCGGCCGCTTGCCATGCAAGCCATTTCGCCCCGCGGCATTCAAACGCCATCTCAGCGATCGTAAAGGACACCCCTTGGAACTTGGCGATCTCTTGTCCGAACGCCTTTCTTCCGGCGGTGTATTCAATGGTGTAATCAAGCGCCGCCTCCATCAAGCCGACTTCCTTCGCCGCTTCGATGACTTGGTTTCGGGCGCGCACGCGGCTGAGCAATGCATCCGCTTCCGATCCACAGGCAACGAGCTGTTCCGGACCGGCGTACACTTCCGCAAACCGAAGGCGGGCGATGCCGGCAGCCAGCAGCCCAAGCCTGATGTCTCCTTCTTCGATCTCCCATACTCGCTCATCCAAAGCGAGCAACACCGTTTCCTCTTCTTCATCCCTAGCGGCGATGACCGCCCAGTCGGCTTTCGACGCCAAGCGGACTGGAGACGACACCCCGTCCACAATATATCCGCTGCCGCGCCGGCGCACGCGAATCGCTTCCTTCAGCGGTTCTTTTTGTTCCGCTTCGTCAATCCAGGCGACAGTCGGCCATCCGCCTTTTGCCATCTCCCGGTACCGGTGCCACACGCGGTGCTCGGGAGACAGACGAAAGAGGGAAGCCGCCTCCCCCGCTCCCGGAAGCCCTTGAATGACGCCTAAATCGCCATAGCTGAGCGCTTGCCAAATGATCGCTTGCGACAGAAGCGGCAGTTCCAAGCCTCCCCACGATTCTGGCAGCTCGAGTGCCGATAAACCAAGCTCATCCACCCGGTCGCTCAAATCAGCCGAAACGGTTCGGCGTTTCTCACACTCTCTCGCGGCTGGGCGGATTTTCTCGACGGCAAGGCTGCGGGCGACTTGAAAAAATGCCTGTTCTTCTTCAGTCGGTTGAAACGAAATCACTTTGTCCCTCTCCTTTTCCATTACGATTGGACAGCGGGAATGAACTCGCTCGCCCATTCACGCAGCTTCTTTTTGTCGATTTTGCCGATCATATTTTTCGGCAAGTAGCCGACCTTCTTCAAAAAGCGCGGGGTTTTGTATTTCGCCAACCGCTTTTGGCAAAACTCGATCAGTTCCACTTCCGTCACTTGCGCTCCGCGCCGGACGACGACATACGCGGCGATTTCTTCCCCCATTTTCGGCGAAGGGACGCCGACGACGCCGGCTTCCAGCACGTCCGGATGGGACATCAGCAGCTCCTCGATATCGCGCGGGTAAATGTTGAATCCGCCACGGATGATGACGTCTTTTTTCCGGTCAACGATAAACACATACCCGTCTTCATCGATGCGCGCCATGTCGCCGGTATACAGCCAGCCGTCGCGCAGCGCCTGACGGGTCTCCTCGTCTTTTCCATAGTAGCCTTGAAAAATGTTCGGACCGGACACAATCAGTTCTCCGACTTCGTTTGGCGGCAAGGGATTGCCGTGTTCATCGACGACCGCCACCCGCACCCCGGGAAGCGGCAAGCCGACCGACCCGAGCTTGATCGGTTTCGTCGGGTCGGTCGCCGTCACGATCGGAGCGGCTTCCGACAGCCCATATCCCTCCAAAATGAGACAGTTGAACTTGCGTTGAAACTGCTCAGCCAGTTCGGGCGGCAGCGCCGCAGAACCGGATATGCAAGCCACCAAGCTGGAAGTGTCATACCGATCGGCCTCGGCATAATGGCATAAAGCATGAAACATCGCCGGCACCATCGCCGTATGCGTCACCCGATGCCGCTCAATCGCTTCGAGCGCTTTTTTCGGCTCAAAATACGGCAGAAGGACGACTTTATCCCCCAAAAGGAGCGCCACGTTCATCATCGTAAAACCGAACGCATGGGAGATCGGCAATACCCCGAGGCCGACGCGTTCAAATTCGGTCGGCAGCCGCTTCGCCATTTCAGCGGCTGCTTCCGCATTCATGGATAAATTGCGGTGCGTCAATACGACCCCTTTCGGCCGGCCGGTTGTTCCCGACGTGTAAAGCAAGGCGGCAGGATCATTTTCGGCGACTTCCGAAGTCGGCAGGCTGGCGGGGGCTTGCTCCATTCTCGTTCGCAAAGAGCGAAGCGAATCCGGATCGTCCAGCGTAACGATCATCGGAGGCGCCGGCAAGCCATTGGCGGCCTCTTTCACTTTCGTCCACAGCATTTCCACTGTGAGCACCACTTTCGGCTTGCAATCTTGAAAAATGTAGTGGAGCTCCTGCGTCTGCAACAGCGGCAGCACCGGCACGATGATGGCCCCAGCCTTCAGAACGGCGCTGAAGGCGATGATCACTTCCGGGCTGTTCGGCATCGTGACGACGACGCGGTCGCCCCGCTTGACCCCAAGCTCTACCAGCGCATGAGCCAATTCGGACGAACGGGCGTCGCATTCGATGTTCGTATACTCTTTTCCTTGAAATACCAGCAGCGGATATGGTCCATATTCCTCTATGTTTCGTTTCCAAATGTCCGTCAAACGCATCGTCCGCTTCTCCCCTATCCGTTTGTCAGAGGACAGCCGATTTGTCGGCCACCCCCTTTTCCTCCACTAAGCTTGCTTGGCACTGTTGTAGGCGGCGAGCACTTCTTGAAGGCGAAGCGCCAGCCCCATATCTCCGTCGATGCGAAGCCTCCCGCTCATAAACGCCTCCGTTCCGTTCAATTCCCCTTCCGCCATTTTTTTAAAGTCTTCACTATCCATGCTTAGCGTGCAATCGGACGGCTCTTGTTCCCCTTCGACGACAAATCCTGCATCCGGCCGAAGCACGACTTGGTAGACGCCGGCTTCATCGCCGCTTAAATTGAACTGATACACGGCGACAATTCCTTCCGCTCGTGAAACGTCTTCTTTCAATTGTTGATCAATCATCTGAAACACTTCTTTCACACTGGGCATGTCAGTACCTCCTTAATATTTTGAACTATCAGAAATTTTCAGCCCCACTTTTACTATAAACCGCTTTCAATCCTTCATCTATCCCGATGATGCTCGGATTTTTCCAGTTCGTTTTTTGTGCTTTCCCCGACATTTGTCCGTCATAAAAGCGTGCAATATTTCAATGATGCACGGGGCGTCGTCGGCCGTTCAGCCCCGTGTTCGCAAGGCGTAAAGAAGATCATCTTCACCCAGCAGCTCCAAATAGCGCCGATACAGCGGAAACGCCGGCGCGATGCGCGGCAGAAGCTGCAACGCTTTCTTCTTTGATCCCTTCGCTTTCATTTTCCCAGTCATGAACGCCAATGGAACATTGATGTTGCCGCCCCAAAATTGGTGGGCGATATCGCCGGTCGTCTGAATGGCGGCATCGGGCGCATCGAGTGCCTGCCCGAAATAAATCGAGTAGTTTTCACCGGGTTCCGGCCGCCTCGCATCAATGCTGATGATCGCCTCCGGGTCAGTCAAATAAAAGACGAACGCGGCTCGGGAACGGCGGATTTGCTCGCCGATCCGGTTGATTTGCTCCACCTCATCGCCGTATTCTTTATACGCTGGATGCCGCCCCCACCGTTGCCGCAGCTCCTCTGCCGTCCGCAGCCGTGCTGGGATTTGCATAAATTCGCCGATCACCCGGTATACATGGTTGTCATCGTGGAACACCCCCACGGATCCTCCCCCCTTTGCCGTTCGTTATCCCCATTTTGGCGCGAAACAGCGCCGGCGGCAATTCCGACAATTGCCGGGGGAACGCAAAAAACACGCGGGACATCACGCCCCCTCGCCCAAACTCATCAGTGCAGCTGGCCCCAAAAAAAAAAAAAAAAACGGCCGCCCCTTTTGGTTCGGGCAGCCGTTATGCAACGTTTTGGTTTTGGGCTATTCCGCGCTTACAAATCCGCCAACCGCATCACATCGCGAGCGATCATCAACTCTTCATTGGTGGGAATGACGAGCACTTTAACCGGCGAATGCGGATAGCTGATGAACGCTTCCTTGCCGCGCACTTTGTTTAGAATAGGATCCCAATAAACTCCCATAAACTCGAGGCCGCGCAGCACTTTCGCCCGCACGACTTCGCTGTTCTCGCCGATGCCGGCGGTGAAGATGATGGCATCGATCCCGCACATGCGCGCCGCATACGAGCCGATGTATTTATGAATGCGGTTCGCAAACACTTCCAGCGCCAGTTCCGCGCGCTCATTTCCTTCGGCGGCCGCTTTTTCCAAATCGCGCAAATCGCTCGAGATGCCGGATATGCCGAGCATGCCGCTCTTTTTGTTCAGCACGTCAATCACTTCATCCGCAGTCATTCCCGTTTTTTCCATAATGTACGGGATGAGCGCCGGGTCGATGTTGCCGGAGCGCGTTCCCATTGCCACGCCGGCTAATGGCGTAAAGCCCATCGACGTGTCGATCGACTTGCCGCCTTCAACCGCCGCGATGCTCGCCCCGTTGCCTAAATGGCACGAGATGAGGCGCAGCTGTTCGATCGGCCGGCCGAGAAGCTCCGCCGCCCGCTGGGTGACGTATTTGTGCGACGTGCCGTGGAAGCCGTATTTGCGAATGCCGAATTTCGTGTAATACTCATACGGCAAGCTGTATAAAAACGACTGTTCCGGCATCGTTTGGTGAAACGCCGTATCAAACACTGCCACCGCTGGCACGTTTGGCAGCACTTCCTGAAACGCCCGAATGCCGACAAGGTTGGCCGGGTTATGAAGGGGAGCGAGCTCGGACACTTCTTCAATTTGCTTAATAACGTCCTCGGTGATGAGCACCGAGTCACTGAACTTCTCCCCGCCGTGGACGACGCGGTGCCCGATGCCGTCAATTTCGTCAAACGAACGAATAATGCCGTAACGAATGAGTTTGTCGAGCAGCATTTTCACCGCCGCAGCATGATCCGGAATCGCCGTCACTTCTTGATGTTTTTCACCGTTTACAACAATGGTGAACATCGCATCGTCAAAGCCGATCCGTTCGACGACCCCTTTGGTCAACACCGTTTCTGCCGGCATCTCAAACAGCTGGAATTTCAACGAGGAACTTCCCGCATTAATGGCTAGCACTTTCGCCATCGAAAACACAGCTCCTTTTTTGCCAAAATCCGCTCGCGCTTATCGTTAGTGTGCGCGATTGGGCGCCGTTTCACTATGCCTTTTTCATTGTATGCCTCCCATTTTCACGTTTCAAGCGCGGCTTTGTTTCGCAACCGGTTGCAAGAAAAAGTTTTTATGTTGTGAAAAATGAAAACGACGCTGATCAAAAAGGGCGGTGAAAGAGCAGCCTTGATCATCGAGAAGCCCTCACTTCCACGCGTGAGCGCAAGGGGGGAAGAGGCAACCTCTCGTTTTGTGAAGGAACTTGGCGGGCCAGCGATCCAAAAGGGTGTCCCCTGCAATTGGGGCACCCTCTTGTCACTGTCCTTTTTCCTCGGTGATCCAGGCGTCGATTTTCGCCATCATCGCCTGCATTGCCGATTTGTTGGAAAACCGCGGCAGCTCGACAAGCAGCACGTGTTTTGGCTTTTTGACGTTCGGCCCTTTTTTTTGCAAAATGAACACGCTTTTCGCCGCCTGATCGTGTTTAAACATCGACAGCGGCAGCTGCAAGACTCCTTGGACAATGGCCGCCTCTCTTAAAAACTCGTTCAGCTGCCCCGCCTGCGGGCTCGAGAACAACGTATTCGGGATCAGGAAAAACAAGTACCCCCCCTCTTTCGTATAGCGCAAGCTTTGCTCGATGAACAAATGATGGGCATACGACTTTCCTTCTTTCGCTTTTAAGGCAAAGCGGACGGCATTGTCGTCATCCGGGTAATAGCCGACCGGCAGATCGCAGACGACGACGTCAACCGGCTCAACGAACAACGGCTTCAGGCTGTCCTGATTGAACAGCTGCACCGGGTGCTGTTGCAAGTTTGCGTTGATATACGCCAATTTGACAAGCAGATCATCGACATCGCTGCCGTAGCTCGCCGCCTGTTTGCCCCGAAGGCCGTTTAACACGGCCGTCAATAAATTCGCCGTGCCGACGGCCGGATCGAGGATCTTCAGCGCCAAATGCGAGCGCGTAAACTCGCGGACCAAATACGCCAAAAACAAACTGACCGCATCCGGAGTCATTTGGTGGTGCGGCTGGACATGCTGGCGCATCCCTTTTAACACCGCAAGCTGAAACGCCTTGCGGATTTCTTCGTTTTGAAACTGTTCCAGCGTCAGTTCGTGATACTGCTTTTTCAGCCGTTTCGCGTTCAGCTCGCTCACCTCATCTTGCAGCACGTCACCATGGAACAAATTCTCCCCCGTCTCCGCGACGGCTTCTAAATACGTGCATTGCAATTCTTCTTGCAAAAGTTGAGCCGTTTCATCGAATACCATGAACAACCGTTCGACTGGCGTCATCATCTGTACGTCCCCACCTTTCTGCCAACGTCCCTTCTGTATATTGTACGACCGTCCGCCTCGCGCCGCAAGAAACGCACCGATAGGAACGAAAAGGCCCCGAACGGGTCGGGGCCTTTTCATTATTTCGCCGCTTTCGCCGCTTCAATCGCCGCTTCGTAGTTCGGATGGTTCGTTACTTCCGGCACGTATTCGACATACGTCACTGTGTCATGGCTGTCGATGACAAACACGGCGCGGGCAAGCAGGCGCAGTTCTTTGATCAAGACGCCGTATGCTTGTCCAAACGAAACATCGCGATGGTCGGACAACACTTGCACGTTCTCAATGCCGGCGGCGCCGCACCATCGCTTTTGCGCAAACGGCAAATCGACGCTGATCGTCAACACTTTCACATTGTCGAGCTTTGCCGCTTCCTCGTTAAACCGGCGCGTTTGCGCGTCGCAAACCCCGGTGTCGAGCGACGGAACAACGCTGATGAGGCGAACATGTCCTTTCGTATCCGCGAGCGTCACTTCCTGCAAGTTTTGATCAAGCACGGTGAAATCCGGCGCTTTGTCGCCGACTTTCACTTCGTTGCCGACAAGCGTCACCGGCTGCCCTTTAAACGTCACATAGGCCATGGGTTCTCTCCCCCTTTAGAAAAAATATGTACTACTTCCATACTAAAACGCAAAGCAGAATTTTTCAACGATTTTGTCCGGCGGCGCCGCCAAACGGAAAAACGCCGGACGCCAGCGGTCCGGCTAAATGTCAAAGTCGTTCGCTTTTTCGTGTGCGACACCGTCTTTCTTGTTTTTCCTCAGCATCGCCTGAATCTTCTCAAACGCCTGCGGCGCGACATCGAGAATTTTTTCGTATAAGTGCGTGCTTTCATCCAAATGGAGCAGCTTCACCCCGGACGCGTTGACGACGAGAAACGCAATCGGCGTAATCGACACACCGCCGCCGCTGCCGCCGCCAAACGGATGTCCGTTCCCTTGAGCCTGCCCGTTCCCGCCGGCTTGCACCCCTTGGTGGCCGTTTTGTTGGCCGTCAAGCATAAACTCGCTGCCCCCGGCGGCAAAGCCAAACCCAACTTTCGAGACGGTCAAAATGACACTCCCGTCAGGCGTCTCGACCGGGTCGCCGATAATGGTATTGACGTCGATCATTTGTTTTAAGTTTTCCATCGCTGTTGTCATCAGCCCTTGAATCGGATGGTTCGTCATCGTCATTCCTCCTAGTAGCCTTCATTTGCCTGCTTGGCCGCCAATGGGTCCCGCTTTGGCGGCCGCTGTCCGCGCCAATGTTTGACCACTCGCAATCCTGCTACCATAGCATGCCCGATTCGAAACTGAATCATACATAAAAACATGGTTTCCGAAGCGGCCCGATCATAGGCCGGAACGATGGCGACAACCGGAGTGGTTTTCATGTTCATATAGCGGCTCGCCGTGCTGATGATCATGTATTTCAATGACCAGCCAAGCCCCACGAGCAAGCCAGTTGACGCGGCGTCGCCGGTGCCGATTCTCGTTTTCCACTCCCATTTCGTAATCGTCACGTGGCGGTAAAATTGTTTCATAATTTCATGCAAGTCGACGACCTGCTGGAGAAACCGTTTCAACTGCCGAAACAGGTCGGCGATGTTTTGTGGCGTCACTTTTCCTCTCTTTTCCTCTTTTCCGTGCGTCCCCCCCATTCCTTTTTTATGGAGAAACGCCACCCCCGGCGCATCCGAATCCATGTCCACTTTGATGAGCGGAATGCGGACGGTGTAGCGGATGAGGCCAAACAACGTGCGCACCACAATTTTGCATTCATCATCGTCTTTCATATGGCGAAACACGAGCGTCACCGATACTTTCATCCAGGCGACGAGAAGAAGCAAAAGAACAACTGTTGCGATGACCGCGATGATTGCTTTCAATGTCCGCCCTCCCTTTCATCATCCATTGTCGCCATCTGGAAAAAAAATAAACCTGCCGTTTCGGCAGGCGGACATTGGTTGACGGTCCGTTCTTGATGAGGGCGGATGGGTTACTCGCGGACGACGATCGTATCCGCGAACTGGTCATGCATCCCTTTTTTCTTTTCGGAAAACGCTACGAACAAAAAGCCGATAAACAACAGCGTCTTGGAAATGAACTTGCCGACGACTTCGCGAAACAACACGGTCAGCCAGGTGAGCGGCTCACCGCGCTCATCGACCACTTTTAAGCCGAACACCATTTTGCCAAGCGTCTGCCCAAACCGTTTCGTCATCAACACGAAATAGGCGTAAAAGACGACCGCTGACGCGATCGCTGCCGGCGCAAACAAACCGTCCCGCTCAAGCGGCCAATCGAACAGGCGGAAAAGCGGCCAGACGACAAGCCGGTTGAGGCTCGAGACAACAATGACATCAAGGCAATACGCCCAAAAGCGGAGCCAAAAGCCGCCGTAGCAGAGAGGGCGCTCTGCCGGCGGGAGATGATGATCCGAAAGCGGCGCCGTTATTTGCATGTCCGTCATGTTTCCACTCCTTTATTCGGCGTATAAATACATCAGCCGCGGCGAGGATGGGCGCGACAACAGGCGGATGAGCCCGGCCGCCTCGCTGTCCGGCTTCATCCGGTTCGACACCATCTCAAAAAGAGAGCTCCACGGCGCATCGTTCACGTATTTTACGACTTGAGCGCCGGTTAAATGATGCTCTTTTTTGAGCGCAGCGATCGCGTCATCCAAGTAGCCGAACTCGTCGACAAGGCGGAGCGCCTTCGCCTGTCGCCCGTCATAAATGCGGCCATCCGCCAGCTTGCGCACCGTGTCTTCCGGCAGCTTTCTCCCTTTGGCCACCACATCCACAAACGCATCATACGAATCATTGATCAGCTGCTGCAAAATCTCCCGTTCCGCCTCGGTCATTTTGCGCGCCGGATTCATGATGTCTTTGTACGGCCCGCTTTTGATCGTGACAAGCTCCACGCCGTACTTCTTTGCCAGCCCTTCATAGTTGACGCTTTGCATGATGACACCGATGGAGCCGGTGATCGTCTCCGGGCTGGCGAAAATTTTATCGCCGGCCGCAGCGATATAGTAACCGCCCGAGGCGGCCATGGCCCCCATCGATACGTAAATCGGCTTGTTCGTCTTCTTTTTCAGCTTCATCAGCTGATCGTAAATTTCCGCGCTTTCCGCGACACCGCCGCCCGGCGAATTGATGCACAAAATGATCGCTTTGACGTCTCGATCTTCCTTCGCCTGTTTGATCATTTGCAAAAACGTTTGGTGGTTGTACGTCGATGAGGAAAGAAGCGACTCCGCTTCCCCCGCATCTTGAATAACTCCGTTCACTTCCAACACCGCGATTTTTTTCAACGGGTCGCCCTCGGCGATGACTTCTTCGCTAAATGGCGACTCCATGAGCGCCAGCCAGCTTTCCGACCAGCCGCCGGCCTTGTCGGACAAAAGAACGCCAACCGCATGAACAAGCACCGAAATGACAAACAAGGCCGCGGCGATGGCCAACGCTGTCCATCGTTTTCGATTCATCGTTCTCCCCCTGAATCCGTTCCCATATTTTTAGAATGGATGGAAAATGTGGTACAATGTTTATTGTACACAGAAACACGGAATGATGCCAGCAGGAGGGCAAAACATGGATATGGAACGCAACCGTCTTTATTTTTTTTATAAGCTCGACGACAAGCTCATCGAACGGGTGAAGCCGCTCATGGAGCTGGCAGAGCGCGGTCCGTTTGTGGTCGTCGACGACTATCGGGAAGCAAACATCATCGTCAGCATCGGGGATGACGGCGCGTTTTTGCAGGCGGTGCGGCAGACGGGATTTCTTCCTGACCGTTTGTACGTCGGCGTGTCCGTCTTGCCGGCGCGCGGGTTTTACTGCGATTTCCATATTGACGACATCGATCATATGGTGGAAGCGGCGAAAAATTGGAAACTCGAAGTGCGGCGCTACCCCATCATCGAAGTGACGATCGACGGCGCGGCTTCGTTTTTCTGCTTAAACGAATGTTCGATACGCTCCCAAATCATTAAAACGATGGCGATCGACGTTTTCATCGACGACTTGCATTTCGAGACGTTCCGCGGCGACGGCATCATCGTTTCGACGCCGACCGGCAGCACCGGCTACAATAAATCGGTGCACGGAGCGGTCGTCGATCCGCTCTTGCCGTGCTTTCAAGTGAGCGAACTCGCCTCGCTCAACAGCAACCGCTACCGGACGCTCGGCTCGCCGTTCATTTTGAGCGGCTCGCGGACGTTGACGCTGAAAATGTCAGAGGAAACGAGCCATTTTCCGATCATCGGCCTCGACAATGAAGCGCTCAGCATCCAGCATATTGAGCGGATTGACATTCGTTTAAGCGACCGGGTGGTCAAAACGGTGCGCCTAAAAGACAATTCGTTCTGGGATAAAGTGAAACGCGTCTTTTTGTGAAGCGCACGTCTGTTTTCGAGCAAAACACCGGATCGAAAAGGGCGAATCCGTGCAGCGCGCATGCGGCAAGAGGGTGTCTCGCAACGAGACACCCTCTTGTTTGGTCGCCGCGCGGACATCGCTCGCTTCTGGCAACGGCCAGCTCAACCGGCCCTTTCTGCTTACAACGACCGGCCGGCAAGGCGGGCTTCCCGCTCGCGCAGCTCGACGCGGCGGATTTTTCCGGACGCCGTTTTCGGCAAATCGTCGACAAACTCGATTTTGCGCGGGTATTTGTACGGCGCCGTCAACTGTTTCACATGTTCTTGCAGAGCCGGAATCAGTGACGGATCGTCTTTGTCGACCCCGTCGCGCAACACGACAAACGCTTTGACAACATGGCCGCGCACTTCATCCGGACTGGCGACGACGGCGCACTCTTTTACGGCTGGGTGCTTAACAAGCGCGTCTTCGACTTCAAACGGGCCGATCGTATAGCCGGCGCTGATGATGATGTCATCCCCGCGGCCTTCAAACCAGAAATAGCCGTCTTCGTCTTTGCGCGCTTTGTCTCCCGTAATGTAGTAGTCGCCGCGGAACTGCATCGCTGTCCGCTCCGGATCTTTGTAATAATACTTAAACAGCGCCGGCGTCTCGATATGGACGGCGATGTCGCCGACTTGTCCGGGCGGGCATGGCTCGCCGTTTTCATCGATAATTTCGACGCGGTTGCCCGGCGTCGGTTTCCCCATCGAACCCGGCTTGATGGGCATTCCTTTCATGACGCCGACAAGCAGCGTGTTTTCTGTCTGGCCGTAGCCGTCGCGCACGTCGACGCCGAAATGCTTGGCAAACGTGTCGATCACTTCGCGGTTGAGCGGCTCGCCGGCGGACACGGCGCTGTGCAAATGAGATAGATGATAACGGCCGATGTCCGGCACTTTCGCCATCAAACGATACTCGGTCGGCGTGCAGCAAAGCACATTGATTTGATATTTTTCGAGCAGCTGCAAATATTTTTCCGGCTCAAAGCGGCCGTAGTAGACGAAACCGGTCGCCCCCGAGCCGAGCACCGATAAAAACGGGCTCCAAATCCATTTTTGCCACCCCGGCCCGGCCGTCGCCCAAACGAGGTCGCCTTCTTCAATGCACAGCCAGTTTTTTGCCGCCGTGCGCAAGTGGGCGTACGCCCAACCATGGCAATGCACAACCCCTTTCGGATTGCCGGTCGTGCCGGATGTGTACGACAAAAACGCCATATCATCGCGCGAGGTGTCCGCCGCCTCAAGCGTTTCGCTTTCGTTCGCCATAGCATCTTCAAGCGGAATCCATCCGTCCCGGGGTTCTCCGATGACGAACTTCATCAAACGTTCGATGCCGTCAATCGGCGCAAATTCGTCCGTATACGGCGCATACGCGACAACCGCTTTCGCTTCGCTATGGGCGAGCCGATATTGCAAATCCTTTGTCCGCAGCATCTCCGAGCTTGGGATGACGACAAGCCCAGCTTTGAGCGCTCCTATATACACTTCGTATGTTTCCATGAGGCGCGGCATCATGACGAGCACTTTATCGCCTTTTTCGAGCCCACGTGACAAGAAAGCGTTTCCAATTTGGTTGGCGCGCGCCATCAAACGGCCGTATGTAATCTCTTTCGTTTCGCCTTGCTCGCTCTCCCATTTCAACGCGATCCGATCCAGGTCGGCGGCCGCATGCCGCTCTATTTCCGATGTCAAATTGTAGCGCTCGGGAGCAATCAAGTCTTCCCGTCTCATCGTTCCTCTCCCCCTCTGTCTTGTTTCGCCGCGGTCGGCATCTCTATTATACAAAATAGTCGTTCTATTTTGAATACCGTTTTTCCCATCGTGAACTACCCACCACCTACGCTTCGCTGAGAGGTGGGGCTTCAAGCGACTTGTGTGCGTTTGCCGAACGGTAAGCCACACACAAGAACCCTTTACGCTTCCCTTCGTTCCGAAGGTGTCCGTTCTAACCATATTCTATCCTATTCGTTGGCTAACGCCAACCGACATTCATCTCCCACCTACTCACTGGGTTACACCCTTCGCGTTCCTTGAGGTGGGAGACTTCTTTCGAAAAGATGTTAAAAGCGGCGGGGAATGCCCCCCGCCGCGTAAGCCATCATGATGAAATTAGAATTGGCGTGCGCCGCCCAATTGTTGCTGCGCCATGGCTACGAGACGTTTCGTGATCTCGCCGCCGACCGAACCGTTGGCGCGCGAAGTCGTGTCAGCGCCTAAGTTCACGCCAAATTCTTGAGCGATCTCATATTTCATTTGCTCCAGCGCTTGTTGCGCACCTGGAACGAGCAATTGATTCGTGTTGTTGCGTGCCATCTGTTTTCACCTCCTTGTACCTATAGAATGTGTGAAAACAGATGACGATATGCAGCGATGCTTTTTGGTAAATTTTGAGATTCAAAACAACTCGGCAAACTCATCGCCCTGCCCTGTTTCTTCATCAATGACGAGCGTTTCTGTGTCATTGACTGCCTTTTCCAGAAGCGGAGCGAGGTCGAGCTGGCTCTCATAATGGAACACTTTTTCTTTTTTTGGCTTCGTTTTCGGCGCTCTTGGCGTAAAAATGGTGCAACAGTCTTCATACGGAAGAATGGAAATATCATGTGTGCCGATTTGTTTCGCCAGCTCGATAATTTCAAGTTTATCCATCGAAACAAGCGGGCGCAAAATCGGGGTATTGGTCACCTCATTGATCACGTACATGCTCTCTAGCGTCTGGCTCGCGACTTGGCCGAGGCTTTCGCCTGTGACAATCGCCAACGCCCGCTGGCGGCGGCGCAGCGCGTCGGTGATCCGAAGCATCGCCCGCCGAGTGGAAATGAGCGAGTACTCGTTTGGAACTCCTTGATAAATGGCTTGTTGCACTTCCGTAAACGGCACGATGTGAAGCTTGATTCTCCCGCCGTATGTCGTCAACTTGCGCACGAGGTCAATCACTTTTTGCTTCGCCCGTTCGCTTGTAAACGGCGGACTGAAAAAGTGAATGGCTTCAATTTCCAACCCGCGCTTCATCGCCAAATAACCCGCAACCGGGCTGTCAATGCCGCCGGAGAGCATGAGCATCGCCTTGCCGCTCGTCCCGACCGGCAGGCCGCCGGCGCCGAAAATGTCGCGGCACGTGATATACGTCCCATCTTGGCGCACTTCAATACGTACGTCAATATCCGGCTCGCGCACGTTGACCCTAAGCCCGTCCGTCTGCCGCAAAATGTGCGCCCCCACCTCGTAGTTCAGCTCGTCGCTTCGATACGGAAACTGCTTGTCGACGCGGCGGGCGCTCACTTTAAACGTTTTTCCTTTGTATGGAAGCTGGCGGACGGCGGCGAGCGCCGTTTCCTTAATGGCGTCCAGATCGTTTTCGCACTTCATCGCCAGGCTGAATGAATGAATGCCAAAAACGGTTTTCAGCTTTTCGATGATCGGTTCATGCGGCTCGCCGTTTAATAAAATGTACATTCGGTCGCGCATATATTCAATCTGAATCCGCTCGAACGCCTGCAGTTTGCGGGCAATGTTGTTTTTCAGGCGCCGGACGAAGATGTTCCTGTTTTTTCCTTTCGTCGTCATTTCTCCGTAGCGAATCAAAATGCGGTCATAGTTCATCATCTTATTCCGTTACCTCGCTTAATGTTTTGATCGCCTGCTTGATCGCTGCCACCGCCGGCGCGATTTCTTCCCGGCTGTTGTCAAACGACAAGCTGATGCGAATGCCGCGCTCGGCTCGGTCTTCACCAAGCCCCATAGCCAAAAGCGTCTTGCTCGGCGCCCTTTTTTTCGATGAACAGGCCGACGTCGTCGAAACGTAGATTCCGCTTTTCTCCAGTTCGTGAACAAACACTTCCGGCTTCACGCCGCGCTTTAACGAAAAGTTGATGATATGAGGAGCGGCGCCATCGCGCGGCGTGTTGATCTCGATGTCTGGAATCGCAGAGAGCGCTTCAAGCCACTCGTCTTTCAATGCTTGAAGCCGGCCGATGTCCCGCTCGTAGCGCTCCATGGCCAAGCGAAGCGCCTTCGCCATCGCGACGATGGCGGCGACATTTTCCGTTCCGGACCGAAGCTGCCACTCCTGCCCGCCGCCGGCAATCAACGGCGCCAAGCGGACGCCTTCACGGACGTAAAGCAAGCCGGCGCCGCGCAATCCGTGAAATTTATGCGCCGATATCGTGCATAAATCGACACCGGCTTGCTTCAAGTCGAGCGGCACTTTGCTGATCCCTTGCACCCGATCGACGTGAAACAATGTTTTCGGATAGCGGGCTAAAAGCGCACCGATTTCTTCGATCGGCTGCACCGTGCCAACTTCGTTATTGACGTGCATGACCGACACGAGAATCGTATCGTCGCGCAGCGCGCGTTCCACTTGCTCAACCGATACCCTTCCTTCGCGGTCGACCGGCAAGTACGTCACCTCAAACCCAAGCTTCTCAAGCTGGCGGCACGGTTCAGCGACAGACGGATGCTCGATTTTCGTCGTAATGATATGCCGGCCGCGCCGCTCGTATTGCCAGGCGACCCCTTTGATGGCGAAATTGTTCGCCTCCGTTCCGCCGGAGGTAAAAACGATTTCGTTCGGCTTCACGCGCAGCATGGCGGCGATTTGTTCACGCGCCTGCGCCAAAAGCCGCTCCGATTTCATGCCCAGCCCATGGAGCGACGACGGATTGGCAAAATAGTTCGTTGCGACGGCGACGAACGAATCGACCACCTCGGGAAATGGTTTGGTCGTCGCACTGTTGTCGAGATAAATCATCGCTTCCATCCTCCGCTCATTGTCGGCAAAATATCGCTTTCCATCGTCCATCTTACCCAAAACAGACGACAATCGGCAACGAAAACACACAGTCATTTACATTATTCACCAAAAACCCATTGAACAATCTCCCACCTGCGCTTAGAGGTGGGAGATTGTTGGGGTCACCCGCTCTACGGCAGGCTGTCAGCCAAGCCATCCCCGTGCGCCCCACGGTTTGGCTGCCTTACGAAGACAGCAAACGAAGCCCCTCATTCAAAATATTCCGGGCTTCGTTCCTGTTCGAGAGAAGAGGCAGAAAAGCTTGTGCTGTGTTTTTTTAGTAAAATAATGGATAATCAATACTCGTGATCAGGTGGTTGATCACTGTTCCCGGCTGTTATCCTCCTGCCATAATTTCTGCACACGGTCAAACGCGCCCGGCTCGACTTCTTCAACGGCCGCCACCGCCTGCCGGAGCGCCTCTTCATAATCATAATGGCGAAATAAAAATTCGGCTTCTTCCAGCCCTTTGCGGACCGCTGGATAGCGGCGGCGGTAGCGGTTGCCGTATTGAATCGTCCGCTCCGCCAGCGTCGCCTGTTCGATCATTTCCACCGTCCGCTCATACAACCGTTCCACAGCCGTTTTCGCCTCCTCCAACGCTTGGTCGACCGCCGGCATGTCAAGCGGCTTTTCTTCAAGGCGCTCGGCGACGGCCTGCAAGCTGCGTCTCGCTTCTGCCAGTTCGAGCGAATACGGTTCAGGCAGCCCCGGCAGCCGGCTCTTTTGCACAAGGCGGAGCGCCTCGGCCAATGTTTTTCGCATCGCATCAAGCTTTTCGCGGGCGATCAGTTCGTCTTTGCGCAGCGTCTGCAGCATCGTTCGAAACTGTTCATGCTCTTCCTTCATAAGGTCGATTTGGGACACAAGCTGCTCAAGCTCCTCTTTCAGGAGCGAATACGCTGTTTTTGCCTCAGCGACGCGGTCTTGAATGAGAAAAAACCGCTTTTGCAACTGGTGCAGCTGCTTTTCGATGCTTCGATATTTTTCAAGATCGCTTGGCGGCAAATGGTAGCTTTGCTGGACGAACAACGCCTCCGCCTCGGTCTCCTTCGCTTCAGCGGCAAATTCTTGAAGCATGCCGCCGATGCGCGGCATTTCCGTTTGCACATATTGATGGGCGAGCACTTCGTTTTCGAGCAAATCGTAGAGCGCGTCGATCTCTTCCTTCAGCTCAGCGGCGGTTTGCTTCGCTTCTTCGATGCGCAGCTCATGGATCATGGCCAGACATTGCTCGATTTTTTCCCGTTTTTCCTGAAGCGTGTGCTCCATGTGCAAATGGTCAAGGACGTATCCGCGCTCTTCCATCTCTCGATAGCCATCGGCCAGCTCGGCGAGCTGGGCAGGGAGCGACGTTTGGCATTCGCCAAGCAGTTTCGGAATTTCCTCCATCATCGTCGTGAGCCGGCTGAGCTCTTCCTTCAGCGTCAGAACCACATCGCGCGCCGCCAAATAATTGCCGGCTTCCGTCAATTCGGCAAACCGCTGAAATTGCTTTTCCGCTTCCGTTAAACGGACGTCAAGCAAGTCAGCAGCCGAACCGAACGTATAACGGTAAGCAAGCAGCGTCTTTTTCGCTTCTCGGTGAACCGCACGCAGCTTTTCGATCTCCGCCCTGCTTTGTTCCTCGCTGCCGATCAACTCATTCACTTCATGGATGATTTCATGCACTTCTTCCTCAAGACGGCGCAATCCGTCGGCGATTTGCTCAAGCAGCCGGCGTGCCTGCCGGTAGCGGTATTGGTCGAGCAGCCGCTCCGCGTCAAACAGCTGTTCTTCCACATTCGGCAGCTTCACGGCCACAATGTCGTCCCATTGCTGGCGCCATCGTTCAAACAGCTGCTCCGTCTCCCCTGTCATATTCAACTGTTTCACTTTCGCCAGCTCATCCGGCACCGGCCGGTTCATCACGTTGATTTTCCATTCCTCAAGCCGATCAATTTCCCGGTACATCCGCTTCCGGTACACATGATTATATATGATTGCCCCCGCACCGAGGAGCAGAACGATCCATGCCATTCCCATCCGCATGATGCCCTCCTTGCATTCAAGCTACTTCTATCGAACAAACGAAAATAGCGGAGAAGGCAAAAAATATATGTTTTTCAATGTTTTTATGATACCATGTTAACGGCATTTTTTGACCAAAATTTTTATTTTTTTTACAGGATTTTTGGGCTCTTCACCACAACATGTGCTTGACAAGCAACATCGGTTCCTGCACAAGGATAGGCAAACATCACGAATTCACTGATTTTCCCTCACAAAAATAAAAATCAAGTATCACTTTTGGTGAATAGCCCATTTTTGCTATGATACATGGTAAGGAGAAAGGGGGAAAAATCCATCATGCGCGACGGCCACATTCATACGCCGTTTTGTCCGCACGGAAGCCAAGATCCGCTTGAAGCCTATGTAGAGCGCGCGATCGAGCTGGGTTATACCGACATTTCCTTCACGGAGCATGCCCCGCTTCCTGAGCGGTTTATTGATCCAACGCCCAACCAGGACTGTTCGATGAAGCTTGGCCAGCTTGAACGCTATTTGCACGCCGTCGCTGAGGTGAAAGCCCGCTACCGAAACGACATCGCCATCCGCGTCGGGCTCGAAGTCGATTTTATTCCTGGCTTTGAGGAAGAAACAACCCGCCTGCTCGACGAAGTCGGCCCGCTGCTTGACGACAGCATTTTATCGGTTCACTTTTTAGTCCACAAAGGGCAATATGTATGCCTTGATTACAGTGAAGATATGTTTGCCGACATCGTCCGCTTGTTCGGAGCGGTCGAACGCGTCCACCGCGCCTACTACGAAACGGTGCGGCAATCGATCCACGCGGAGCTTGGCCGCTACAAGCCGAAACGCATCGGCCATATGACGCTTGTGCGCAAATTCCAACGCCGCTTCCCATGCTCGGAGCCAATGGATGAGTGGATTGTTGCCATTCTTGATGACATCAAGCAGTTCGACTATGAATTGGACTACAACGGCGCCGGCGCCGCCAAACCGCTCTGCCTCGAGCCGTATCCGCCGGGCGGCGTGATCGTCGAGGCGCGGCGGCGGGGCATTCCGATTGTCTACGGATCCGACGCCCATCGCGCCGCCGATTTGCACCAAGGACGGGACAGAATGGACCGCGAGGCGCTTTCGGATTGACAGCCGCAGGCTGCCAATCGCCTACTTCCATTCGTTTCCTGTCTAGAAAGCTGGTGAAAAATAGCTATTTTCTCCTGCTGTTGTTGTTCACCGCGAGAAGAGCAACTGGATTTCGATGGGTTTCTCAACTTGAGAACAACGCATTTTGAATTGGCTTTCGCTGCATCACCAGCTTTTTCAGGATACGGGATCGGCGCTTATTCAAAAAACATGAAAAAGGGGGATGGTTTCATGTTCCATCGGACCGCTTACAGCGGAACACGCGAAGAAAATTACGCGCTCGTTATCGAACAGCTGAAATCGCTCATTTCCGGGGAACCCAACTTCATCGCCAACTTGGCGAACGCAGCCGCCTTGCTCAACCAGTTTTTCACCGACATCAATTGGGTTGGGTTTTATCTCGCAGACGGCGAGGAGCTTGTGCTTGGCCCGTTCCAAGGCTTGCCGGCATGCGTGCGCATTCCGTTCGGCAAGGGGGTGTGCGGCACGGCAGCCGCCGAGCGGCGGACGGTGGTCGTTCCGGACGTTCACCAATTCCCGGGCCATATCGCCTGCGATGCGGCGTCTCAATCGGAAATCGTCGTGCCGCTCATCAAAGACGGACGCGTCATCGGCGTTCTGGACATCGACAGCCCGGTGAAAAACCGCTTTGATGACATCGACCGCCGCTTTTTGGAGCAGTTTGCCAGCGTGCTCATGTCCGCCTGACGAAAAAAGCACACTAAGCGCGAAGAAGGAATCCGCTTTTCCGGATTCCTCTTTTTCACACCTTATACACATGACCGTCATCGTGCACAAAAATGCAGTTTTTTCCCTTTTCTTTCGCCATATAAAGCGCGGCGTCAGCCCGTTTGAACAGCTGCTCTGCATCTTGAAAGCCGGCATGCCCCCACCATGATATGCCACATGACACGGTCACCGCCGGGATCGTTTGCTCCCTGACTTTTTCCATGATGCGACGGGCGACGGCAACAGCATCGGACAGCGGCACGTTCGGCAAATACACCGCCAGCTCTTCCCCTCCCCAACGCGCCGCCACGTCGCTGTCGCGAATGTTGGCGCGCATCGTCTCTGCCACTTGAACGAGCACTTCATCGCCTGTTTGATGGCCATACACATCGTTGATTTGCTTAAAGTTATCAATGTCAAGCAACATGAACGCTCCTGACGCATCGGTTCCCATCGACTGTTGGATCCGCTCATCCAAGTAGCGGCGCGTATGCAGCTTTGTCAAATAATCGGTGACCACCATCTTCTCGAGCTCTTCGCGCAGCATCGCGTTCATAAACGCCAGCGTCGAATGCTGAATGAGCGATTCCAAGAGCTTGAACATCTCAAACGTAAAGCGGTACGGCTCGTTGGCGAGCGCAATGCACAGTCCCTTCGTTTCTTTGTTTTGCTGCATCGGCGCCGCCATGATGGAGCGAAATGGACCGAAAGCGGGGGCGCATACATCGCCGGCAAATAAAATGTCATTTCCGCTTTGGCGCCGCTTTTCCACCCATTCGATATAGGGCTCGGACCGATGGTCGAAAAAAAACGGCGTGCTGCCTGGCAAAAGCTCCCGCTTGCCGTCGGCAAACAGGAAAAAACCGACTTCATCCGCGCCGAACGATTGTTGGATTTGCGATACCATGTACTCAATGGCTTCATGAAGCCGCGGCCGGGCGTTCAATTGGCGCATTGTGTCATTGATCAGCTGCAAATCGGCGACAAGCCGGCGCGACTGTTCATACAACTTGGCGTTCTCCAGCGCGCTTCCAGCCGTGCTCGCCAGCAGCGAAATAAAATGAATCTCTCGTTTTGGAAATGGTGCAGCGTATGGGGCGATAATTTCAATCACCCCATACACCGCCTGCACTCCTTTAATCGGGGCGTACAGCACCGAGCGCGGCGGCGCCTCCATCTCCTCGCATTGCACTTGTCCAGTCAAAAACGCCCGCAACGCCGCTGTCTGTTGTTCCCTTTCATCCAACACAAGCGTTTTAATCGGCAAATTTCCGCGCAGATGGTTGTCATGTGACAACAGAAGGTGGTAGGTGAACGATGGATAGACGTTTTGCAACGTGCAGATAATTTCTTCAAGCACAACATCGATATGCATGGAGGAATGAATTTTGGCGGCGAAGCGATGCAGCTGTCCATACCGTTTCTCTTCGCCCGCTCCTTGCAGCACCGCGCTAAGCTTCCGGAACAATCGCGCCAAATCCGTTCGGATCTCCCACAACAACTGCTCGTCAAAACCGCCATCTTTTCGATACACGAGCTCGACCATCGCCGGCGCCTCATCGGAAAGCATGAAAAAGAGCCGGGCCGCCATATGCGGCCCACCGGCATCGACAACAGCCACTTTCCGCCTTCCATCAGCCGCGATCGGCAAAGCACTCGACGCTTCAACCGCGGCCGCTTCCGGATAAAAGGCAGCCCGCACCGGGTCGTACAAATAAAAAACGGCTTGCTCGAGCGCCAGCTCTTCTTTCAGCAGCGCGAGCAGCTCGCCCGCCGCCGCCGAAAACGATCCATCGTCCTGAAACGCTAAAAACCAGTGGAAAAATTTTTGTTTAAATGATTCATACCGTTTCATTTCTTCCTTGTTCATCGCCTTTTCCACCCAAACCGGCATCATCATTCCAAACGAGAGAATGGGATGACAAATTTTTTCTAAAAATTGCATCTTTTATTATATCATACAAATCGAGAAGAAGGGAAAGTGTGAGTAAAATATTTGTGGGTGACATTCCGAAATGATCCCCGACGAGGGTTGCGAACTTTTGTTCGCGACACTCGTCGGGGCCACCAAGCGAAGCGCGGTAGAAAAAAGCAAATGTCATGCAACTCAAGATGAGGGATGAGAGTCCGAAAGCGCTTACGATATCAATTCCTGAAAATGGTTCGCTAACTAGTGATTGACAACACCCGTAGTGAACCGAAAAAATGTTCTCCACAAAGTCTTGACTGACTCGAAGGGAAACAAAATGTTGACTTTATCCTCTAAAAATCATATAATAGCCTTTGTGTAAAATATAGCAGCCTTTGTGCCCACCTTTATGGTCCATTTTGTTCCTCGGCCCGCCGAGGTGCATCGTGTAACTCTTAGCTGCGAGAGCGAGGATGCATGAAAACAAAATGGCCGTAATTGTTGGCGCACATCTGCTTTTATTTTACGGGAATAAAAGCGTAAGGAGGAGCAACGAATGGCTCGTTATACTGGCCCAATGTGGAAAATTTCCCGCCGCCTCGGCATCTCGTTGAGCGGCACGGGGAAAGAACTGCAAAAACGTCCGTATCCGCCTGGCCAACACGGTCCGGGGCAACGGCGGAAATTGTCGGAATATGGCTTGCAGCTGCAAGAAAAACAAAAGCTGCGCCATATGTACGGCGTGAACGAACGCCAATTCCGCAAAACGTTTGAAGAAGCAGGCAAAATGCCGGGCAAACACGGCGAAAACTTCATGATTTTGTTGGAATCGCGCCTAGACAACCTCGTCTATCGCTTAGGGTTGGCCCGCACGCGCCGTCAAGCCCGCCAGCTCGTGACGCACGGCCACATTTTGGTCGACGGCAGCCGCGTCAACATCCCGTCGTACCGCGTCAAACCGGGACAAACGATCGCTGTTCGCGAAAAATCGCGCAACTTGCAAGTGATTAAAGAAGCGATCGAAGCGAACAACTACATTCCAGATTACTTGACGTTCAATCCGGAAAAAATGGAAGGGACGTACACCCGCTTGCCGGAGCGTTCCGAACTGCCGGCGGAAATCAACGAAGCGCTCATCGTCGAGTTCTACTCGCGTTAAGGCGCAAAAAAGATCCGAAATGCATCGGCATTTCGGATCTTTTTTCTTAGGCGTAGCGAATCAAATAATACTTTTTCTTCCCGCGGCGGATGACCGTAAACCGCCCCTCAAGGCGGTGTTCAGCCGTTAATATGGCTCCGGCGTCTTGAAGGCGCTCGCCGTTGACGTAAATGGCGCCGTTTTGGATGTCTTCGCGCGCTTGGCGCTTCGATGGCGAAATGCCGGCAGAAACGAGCAGCTCGACAAGCGGAACGTCGCCTCCTTCATGAATGAATGACGGCACGTCTTTGAATCCTTGCTCAATTTCCGCCGCGGTCAAATTGGCAATGTCGCCGCTAAAGAGCGCTTCCGAGATACGGATCGCCTGCTTGAGCGCCTCCTCGCCGTGCACGAGTTTGGTCACTTCCTCAGCAAGCGCCTTTTGGGCCGCCCGCTTCTCTGGGGCCTCACGAAGCTCTTGTTCAAGCGCTTCGATTTCCTCTTTCGACAGGAACGTAAAGTACTTCAAGTAGCGGATGACATCGCGGTCATCGGTGTTGATCCAAAACTGGTAAAACTCGTACGGCGATGTTTTCTCTTTATCGAGCCAAATCGTGCCGCTTTCCGTTTTCCCGAATTTCGTGCCGTCCGCTTTCGTCACAAGCGGGATCGTCAAGCCAAACGCCCGCGCCTCGCCTTTCGTTTTGCGAATAAGCTCAAGCCCTGCCGTGATGTTGCCCCATTGGTCGCTCCCGCCGATTTGCAGGCGGCATCCTTCCGTCTCGTACAGGTGAAGAAAGTCGTACGCCTGCAACATCATGTAGCTGAACTCGGTGAACGAAATGCCCGTTTCGATGCGCGACTGCACCGATTCTTTCGCCAGCATGTAGTTGACGCTGAAATGCTTGCCGACGTCGCGCAAAAACGCAATGACATCGAGCGGTCCGATCCAGTCGTAGTTGTTTTTGATTTTAGCCGCGTTTTCATCCGCTTCAAAATCTAAAAAGCGGCCGAGCTGTTCTTTAATGCGGGCGCTCCATGCCTCGACGGTTTCTTTGGCATTGAGCGTGCGCTCGCTTTTTTTTCCGCTCGGGTCGCCGATCAACCCCGTCGCTCCGCCGACTAAGGCGATCGGCCGGTGCCCGGCCTGCTGGAAGCGGCGCAGCGTCAAAATGGCGGCCAAGTTGCCGATATGCAAACTGTCCGCCGTCGGGTCAAACCCGCAGTAGAGCGTCACCCGCTCCTCATTCAACAGCTTGCGCAACCCGTCTTCATCCGTCGTTTGGTTGACGAGCCCGCGCCATTGCAATTCCGCAAGCAAATCCATGTTCCTCACCTCTCTATGAATGTCATGAAAAAGAAAACACCCGCCCGTGATGAAGGGGCGAGTGTTCGTCGCGGTACCACCCTACTTGGAAAGCTTCGCGCTTTCCCGCTCATTTCGGTAACGGCGTCAGCCGGCTGATGGCTACTAGGAAAACCGTTCGCCATCGCTGCTCAGGGAGGTAATTCGCGCCTGCCTGTGGACTGGCTCGCACCGTCCGCCAGCTCTCTGCACCAGGGAGACAGCCGCTACTTGTTCCCATCATCGCTTTCTCATATGAAATATATACATTCTTATTACCATAGCGATGCACTCGCTGTCAACCTTAACGTTTTTCGCATAAACGGCGAAAAATCGGCAAAATTCCACAATGCCTCCCCTTCCTATGGTATACTTATACATAATGACTTGCCGCATAGGGGGGCTGGCATGAAGCGAAACCAATTTTCCATTTCTCTTGAAAAAGCGTGGCATTATTTTTCCCTTACATACGATGTGGTTTGGAACGTCATCTTCATTTTGCTCATCGCCGCGCTCTGCCTCATTTGCTTTTCCATCGGCGCCGGCGCCGGCTATTTTGCCTTTTTGGTCAAAGATATGCCCGTTCCCTCGCCCGACGAGATGAAAAAGGAGATTTACCATTACGGCGAAACGAGCCATATGTACTTTGCCAACGGGGTGTATTTAGGCCGGTTCCGGTCTGACCTCGACCGCGAGGCGGTGCGCCTGTCCGACGTGTCTCCGCACGTCGTGCAAGCCATCATCGCGACGGAAGACGAACATTTTTATGAACATCACGGCGTCGTTCCGAAGGCCGTCATCCGCGCCATGTTTCAAGAGCTGACCAACTCGCCGGTCAAAAGCGGCGGGAGCACGCTTACGCAACAGCTTGTCAAAAACCAGATGTTGACGAACGAGGTGTCGTTTGAGCGAAAGGCGAAAGAAATGCTGCTTTCGCTTCGTCTGGAGAAATTTTTTTCCAAAGAAGACATTTTAGAGGCGTATTTAAACGTCGTTCCGTTCGGCCGCAATTCTTCAGGGCGCAACATCGCCGGCATCCAAGCCGCGGCCCAAGGCGTCTTTGGCGTCAACGCCAAAGAGTTGAATCTCGCTCAAGCGGCGTTTTTGGCCGGGCTGCCGCAAAACCCGTTCGTCTACACCCCGTTCGCCGCTGACGGCAGCGTCAAATCGGACCTCTCACCGGGATTGAAACGGATGAAAACGGTGCTGTACCGGATGAAGCGGGCCGGCTATATTTCGGAAAAGCAGTATAAGGAAGCGCTTTCCTATGATGTGGCGAAGCATTTGGCCGCCCCAAAGCCGTCGCCGTTTGAACAATATCCGTTTTTGACGATGGAGATTGAGCGGCGGGCGAAAGAGGTGCTCGCCGAGACGTTCGCCAAGCGCGACGGCTATAAGCCAGAAGAGGTGAAGCGCGACCCCGCTCGTTTCCGCCGCTATCTCGGCGAAGCGGAAAAAGCGCTGCGCCAAGGCGGATATCGGATTTATACGACAATCGACAAAAAGATTTATGAACAAATGCAGCGCATCGCCGCCCGCTACCCGTATTACGGAAACGACAACGTCTATTACACCAAAGACAACAAAACCGGAAAAACGGTCGCTCATCGCCAACCGGTCGAAGTCGGGGCGATGCTCATCGAAAACAAAACGGGAAAAATCATCAGCTTCGTCGGCGGCCGCGATTATGGGCGCGAGCAGTTGAACCACGCCACCCAAGCGCACCGCTCGAACGGCTCCACGATGAAGCCGCTCTTGGTGTACGCGCCGGCGATGGAGATGGGCGTCATCCAGCCAGCGACGATCATTCCCGACTTGCCGCTTTCGATCGGCTCATACGCGCCGAAAAACGCGGACGGAAAAACGCACGGGCTCGTCACGGCGCGCTATGCCTTGCAGCAATCGTTCAACATTCCGGCCGTTCGGACGTATATGAGAATTCGATCCCGCCATCCGATCGACTATTTGCATAAAATGGGGATCACGAGCGTCGCCAAACAAGAAGAGGCCAATCCGGCTTTGGCGATCGGCGGGACGCACATCGGTGTCACGGTTGAGGAAAACGTCAACGCCTACGCGACGTTCGCCAATTACGGCTCGTTCGTGGACGCCTACATGATTGAGAAGATTGTGGACAAGAACGGAAAGATCGTTTACGAACATCAAAGCAAACCCGTCCCGGTGTTTTCGCCGCAAACGTCGTACTTGATGATCGATATGATGCGCGACGTGCTTCACGGTGGAACGGCCTCATCGGTGCCGCACTACTTGAAATTTTCCGCGGACTGGGCCGGCAAAACAGGGACATCGCAAGACAATCGCGATTCGTGGTTTGTCGCCGTCAATCCGAACGTCACGTTCGGCGTTTGGATCGGCTATGACCGGCCGGCGCCGCTTGAATCGCGCTACAAAGGGCTTTCCTACAGCCGGCGCACCCAGCTGTTATGGGCGCGGCTGATGAATGCGGCTTATGACCAAAATCCGAAGCTCATCGCTCCGCCGGAGCGGTTTCTCATGCCGGGCGGCATCGTCCGCCGCGCTTACTGCGCCGCAAGCGGCTTCAGTCCGTCGGCCGCGTGCGAAAAAGCCGGGCTCGTCCGCTACGATTTGTACAATACGAAGTTTGCGCCGCAGGAAGGAAGCGGCGAGGAAGTGATGGAAAGCCGGGTCGTCGTCATCGGCGGACGCCGCTATATGGCGCTTGAGACGACGCCGGAAGAGTTTGTCACTCGCGAAGTGATCGTGAATCCGAAGCTTCTCGCCGATTGGGGGATCAACGGCGAAGGGCAGGCGGGCGATGCATCGCTCGTCTCCACATTAAAGGAAAACGGCCGTCCACCGGCTCCACCCGCCGCTCGGCTTGCAGGGGGCAAGCTCGTCTGGAATCGCCATAACGAGCCGGATGTCATCGGCTACCGCGTCTATCTAGTGAACGAAACGGGGGAACGACGCCTCGCCGCCGCTGTTAAAGCGGACGAGGCAGCCTCGTTTTCGCCGCTGCAGCCGGGCGCCGCGTACTGCGTCACTGCTGTGGACATCGCCGGACAGGAATCGGCGCCGTCGAACCCCGTTTCGTTGCCGTCCGCCTCGCCGCCCAATTCCGGTCATCAAAAGAGCGGCGAGCCGTCTTCTCCCCCGCCGTCGGGTGACGTGGAGTGACAAGGAGCTGACCCAAAAGATTGTCTTTCTTTGATTGGCTTTCTTTAGAAGATGCCATTCGTTTTGAACAAAGAGTTGGCGCGTATATATGGTGATCGAAAAGGGTGTCCCGATCCTTGTTGGGACACCCTTTCTTGTTTTGTGAAGATGGGGAAAGCACAACGATTTTCGCCAAATGGATGGTTCTTAAGCGAAGAGGAAACGGGCATTTATCAGGTTTTTCAAATGGAGAAATCACGCTGTTGGCCGCGTTTTCCGTTCCATCACCGTCTTTGCAGCCGCCCCGCTTCGGCTTTCGCCGGAAAAGAACAACAGCGCCTGGAACAGCGGATGTTCCAGACGCTTTTCGCTCATCAGTCTTCCATCGTCGACAAATCGCCGGTCGGCAAGTTGAGCTCCCACGCTTTTAAGACGCGGCGCATGATTTTCCCGCTCCGCGTTTTCGGCAGTTTGTCGCGGAACTCGATCTCACGCGGCGCGGCATGAGCGGCGAGCCCTTTTTTGACGAACTGGCGGATGTCTTCTTTCAGTTCCTCGGACGGCTCGTACCCTTCGCGAAGCGCGATGAACGCTTTGATGATTTCCCCGCGCACCGGATCCGGCTTGCCGATGACGCCGGCTTCGGCAACGGCCGGATGCTCGACGAGCTTGCTCTCCACTTCAAACGGCCCAACGCGCTCGCCGGATGTGTTGATGACATCGTCAACACGGCCTTGGAACCAGAAGTAGCCGTCTTCATCCATGTAGGCCGAATCGCCGGATACGTACCAGTCGCCGATAAAGTACGATTCATATTTTTGCGGGTTGTTCCAAATCGTTTTCATCATCGACGGCCAGCCTTTTTTGATGGCCAAGTTGCCCATCCGGTACGGCGGCAGGACGTTTCCTTGGTCATCAATGATCGCCGCCTCGACGCCTGGGATCGGTTTCCCCATCGATCCCGGCTTGATTTCCATGCACGGGTAGTTGCAAATGAGATGCCCGCCTGTTTCCGTCATCCACCACGTATCATGGATGCGGCGGCCGAACACTTTCATCCCCCAGCGGATGACTTCCGGGTTGAGCGGCTCGCCGACGCTTAAAATGTGGCGGAGCGAGCTTAAATCATATTTTTTCACGACTTCATCGCCGGCGCCCATCAGCATGCGGAACGCCGTCGGCGCGCTGTACCAGACGGTGACGCCGAAATCTTGGATCGTTTGATACCAAGCATCCGGGCTGAAGCGGCCGCCGACGATGACGCTTGACGCTCCGCACAGCCACGGGCCGAAGATGCCGTACGACGTCCCGGTCACCCACCCCGGGTCAGCCGTGCACCAGTAAATGTCATCTTCTTTTAAGTCGAGCACCCATTTCGCCGTTTGATAGTGCTGAATCATCGCGTTATGGACGTGCAAAACGCCTTTCGGCTTGCCGGTCGAACCGGATGTGTAATGCAAAATCAAGCCGTCTTGGCGGTCGACCCATTCGATGTCGAAGTGCTTGCTTGCCTCATTCATCCGCTTTTTCAAATCGATGTACGGCCCTTCCTCGACAATACCGTCGCCAACCAAAAAGACGCACTTCAACTCCGGCAAATCGCCGACCGGCACGCGCGGCAGAAGCTCCGGCGTCGTAATGATCGCTTTCGCCCCGCTGTCTTCGAGGCGGTCGCGCACCGCTCCTTCCATGAACGCCTCAAACAACGGCCCGACGATGGCGCCGGTTTTGATGATGCCCAAAACCGCAAAGTACAGTTCCGGAGAACGCGGCATGAACACAAACACACGGTCGCCTTTCTGAATGTCCGCCGCCTGTTTTAAGACGTTCGCCACTTTATTGGACATCTCTTTCATTTCTTTGAACGTATATTTCTCGTTCCGCACCGCGTCGCGGTAATAGAGCGCCACTTTATTTTTACGGAACGACTCAGCATGGCGGTCGATCGCCTCATACGCCATGTTGACTCGGCCCGTTTCATGCCAAGAAAACTCTTTCTCCACTTCCGACCATTGAAACTGTTTATATGTTTCTTCGTAGTTTTTCAAATTGTAGTCCCCTTGTATGACGGGAAGCCGTTCTGTGTTCATTCTCCGATCCCCCTTATGTAAGTGATTACATTTCTATTATAGTCCATTGAAAACCATTTCTCAATTTTTAAAATATTCCTTGTCCCCGCTTTTTTGAAATTTTTTTGAACCGCGCCAGCTGGCGCCATTTTTATGTATAATGGAAGCAGAACGACCAATTCAGGTGGTGGACGAATGGAACATAAAAAAACGTATAACGCCAAAGAGCTGAAAACCCCGAAAGGAACGCTCCTCATCGAAGGGCCGGTGACGCCGGAAGCGTTGGCCAGCTACGGATTCCACCATGACCTCACTTCCTTCCGCCCGCCTGCCAAACAGCACAAAGCGTTGATCGAAATCGCCAAGCTGCCGGAAGGGCGGATCATCATCGCCCGCCGCGGCGAGGTGATTGTCGGATATGTGACGTTTTTGTATCCCGATCCGCTTGAGCGTTGGTCGGAAGGGAACATGGAAAATTTGCTTGAGCTTGGCGCCATTGAAGTCATTCCGGAGTTCCGCGGGTTTGGCGTCGGAAAAAACTTGCTCATCGTGTCGATGATGGACGACGCCATGGAAGACTACATCATCATTACAACGGAGTATTACTGGCATTGGGATCTCAAAGGCACTGGGCTGAACGTATGGGAGTACCGAAAAGTGATGGAGAAAATGATGAACGCCGGCGGGCTCGTCTGGTATGCGACCGATGACCCGGAAATTTGCTCCCATCCGGCAAACTGCCTCATGGTCCGCATCGGCAAACGAGTCGACGCCGAATCCATTCAGCGGTTCGACCGGCTTCGGTTTATGAACCGCTATATGTACTAGCTGACATTCTCGGCTGTCCGGACGTTTGCGCCCGCCTTGCCGGTTGCGGGCGGTGCGCATGAAATGCCACGCACAAAGGGGAGAGGAGAACGATGCTTGTCGAACAAATCATGAAAGCGCCGGTCGTGACGCTTTGTCCCACGAATACGATCGCCGAAGCGCTGCAGCTGCTAAGACATCACCGCATCCGCCATCTGCCGGTCGTCGACGAGGAAGGACGTCTTCTGGGGCTTGTGACGAGCCAAGATTTGCGCGACGCGAGCCCGTCCATTTTCCATCTTCATGAACATTTGGAAGACTTGCAAAAACCGGTCAGCACGATGATGAAAACCGACCTCATCGTCGGCCATCCGCTCGATTTCGTTGAGGAGGTGGCGGCGCTCTTTTACGAACACCGAATCGGCTGCCTGCCGATCGTCAACCATGGGAAACTCGTCGGCATCATCACACAAACGGATTTGCTCCGCACGTTCATTGAATTGACTGGCGTTCACCAGCCGGGGTCGCAAATCGAGATCAAAGTGCCGAACGAGGCCGGCATGTTAAGCAAAGCGGCGGCCATCATCAGCGAGCGCCATGTGAACATCGCCAGCGTCTTGGTGTACCCAGCTCCGGATCCGAATGAGAAAATTTTAGTTTTCCGCGTGCAGACGATGAACCCGCTTCCATTGATCCGCGATTTGCAAAGCGCCGGCTATCGCGTGCTATGGCCGAACTTGCCGGGGGTTACGTCATGAGCGAAAAGTGCGTATTTGTTTACAGCGAGCAATTTCTTCAGTACAAATTTCATGACGACCATCCGTTCAACCAGCTGCGGGTCAAAATGACATACGACTTGCTTTGCACGCTCGGCGCCCTCGATGACCGGCACGTCATCGCCCCACGCATGGCAACGGACGACGAGCTCGCGCTCATTCACGACCGCTCGTACATCGAGGCGGTGAAAGCAGCCGGGCGCGGCGAACTGTCGGAAGCGGCGGCGCACAACTACGGCCTTGGCACCGAGGATACGCCGATTTTCCCGAACATGCACGAAGCGAGCGCTCTTTTGGTCGGCAGCACCCTCACCGCCGTCGATGCCGTTCTTTCCGGAGCGGCTGAGCATGCCCTCAACTTGGGCGGCGGCCTGCACCACGGCTTCCGCGGCAAAGCGTCCGGCTTTTGCGTCTACAACGACAGCGCGGTCGCCATTCAATACATCCGGGAGAAATACGGACTGCGCGTGTTGTACGTCGACACCGACGCCCACCATGGCGACGGGGTGCAATGGGCGTTTTACGACGATCCGAACGTCTGCACGTTCTCGATTCATGAAACAGGACGCTATTTGTTTCCCGGAACAGGAAACGTCAACGAGCGCGGCTTAGGCGCGGGCTACGGCTATTCGTTCAACATTCCCGTTGATGCGTTCACGGAAGACGAATCATGGATCGCCGCCTATACGACCGCGCTGCGAGAGATCGCCGACTTTTTCCGCCCAGACGTCATCGTGACGCAAAACGGCGTTGACGCCCACTATTACGACCCGCTCACCCATTTGTCGGTGACGATGAAAACGTACCGAGCCATTCCGAAGCTCGCGCACGAAATCGCGCATGAATATTGCGGCGGACGCTGGATCGCCGTCGGCGGCGGCTATGACATCTGGCGCGTCGTGCCGCGGGCATGGGCGCTCCTTTGGCTCGAGATGACGGGACAAGCCGATGTGTCCGGCCCGCTGCCGGATGAATGGCGCAAACGGTGGCAACCGCTTTCACCTGTCGCGCTTCCGCTTGAGTGGGACGACCCGGATGACTTGTATCCCCCGATCCCGCGCAAGGCGGAGATCAGCGAAAAAAACGCCCAGACGGTGGAAAAAGCGTTGTATTTCATCCGCAGCCAAAAGTCGAGACAACCATAAAAAACGCCGCCTCCCTTGCCTGCCAAGGGAGGCGGACGCGTATTTGGCGCTGCCCTTTGTCCCATTTAGTTAATCGACATTCTTCCCTATTTCCCTTGACGGCGGTTGCATGCAGAGCCCATTTCCTTCACTCTGCCTTTGCGGGATGGGAATTTTCTCTTATCTTCCAGAAACGACTTGCTCCCATACTCCTCCTGGACCATAAATCGTTTCATTGACTTTCTCCCATCCCCCTAGATAATCCGTTGTAAACAATCCTTCTGGCTCTTTATACTTTTCTTTGTATTGTTGCGCAACAGATGGCTCCACTGGACGAAATCCGTGTTTTGCAAAAATTTCTTGGGCTTCTTTCGAAAACAAAAATTGTAAGAATGCCTCAGCTACTTTTCTCGTCCCATGTTGATCAACATATTTGTCGACAAGAGCGACAGGATTTTCAATCGAAGTTGTATAGCGCGGAATGACGATCTCATAGTGCTTCCCTTGCTGTATGCGGGACAGCAGTTCGTTTTCATAAGTGACAATCACGTCTCCTATACCTTTATCAAACGTGGACATCGATTCTTCACCGCTTTTATCAAGTGAAGCAACATTCTGATAAATACTGCGGAGCAGATTTTTTGCAGCGACTTCATCTTTTTGGCCTTTCGTTTCCTCAGAGATTTTCAATCCTGCTCCATAAATAGCGTTGATATCCCATTTGGCCCCTCCCGACGTTTTCGGGTCAGGGAACAACACTTGCACCCCTTTTTTTGTCAAATCAGACCAATCATCAATATGCTTGGGATTTCCTTCCCTTACCCCTAGAGCAACAATCGATTTCGTTACAATCCCTTTATAAGGATCTTTTTTCCAATCATGGGTAATGAGTCCTGATTTCACAATCTTCTGAATATCACCTTCCAAAGAAAGTGCCACAATATCGGCTTCAAATCCATTGATCACATTGAGCGCCTGAGCGCCTGAGCCTTGATAAGATTCATGAAATTGCACGGTTTGCCCTGTTTTCTCTTTCCATTGCTTTTGAAAAATGGGGATGATTTCTTCTATTTCATCTTTAATGGTGGAATAACATCCAAGCGTAAGCGTGATCGTTTTGTCCGCCGTCTTGGCAGCATTTTCCTTATCCCCGCTCTTTCCCTCTGATGCACTGCACCCTGAAAGCAGCATTCCCACTAAGAGCACACTGCTTATCGCTCCCATTATGGTTTGCTTCCATTTCATGCTCGATTCCTCCCCTAGCAGTTCTCCAATCTATAACAAGGACTATGATGTTTGCGATGCCTGCACCGCCATGAATGCAAGCAACCGATGGAACGACCCCTCTGTGATCATGAGGAAGCAACGCCCTTTGACTGTCCTTTCACGCGCACCAATTTCTTTATCTGTCCATATTTATTTTGTCTCAATCTTCAAAATATGGCGTTACACGGACGAGAGCGCTGGCGCATTCACTGTCTTGGGAGATGCACACTCAAAGGCCCTCACCTCCTTATCTGTAAATCCGAGCGCTCTTTCAATCCAAATCGAGACCTGCTGTCCTAAAGAGAAAATATGATGGTCTCCTTGAATAAAGGTCAACAGATGCAAACCGTTTGCCAACTCAACTTCAATTTGCCATCTTCCCCCTTGATATCGGATTTGCTTTACCATTCCTTTTTCATGTCCGGGACCTCCCTCCCTCCTCATATGAATCCATTCAGGCCGAATAAAGAGTGAACCATGGAATCGATCCAACTCTGGGAAACCGGCGAGCTTGACAGGTCCTTGCCAACGGTTCGTCTCTCCAACAAAAGAGGCAATAAACGGAGAAACAGGATTTCGGTAAATGTCCCATGGCGTACCTTGCTGTTCTACTTTTCCTTCCCGCACAACGATAAGCTGATCAGCCAGTTCAATGGCTTCTTCTTGATCATGGGTGACAAACACTGTTGTCATCCCCAACTGTTCGATCAATCCCCTCAACCATCGCCGAAGCTCTTTGCGAACTTGAGCATCAATAGCAGAAAACGGCTCATCCAGAAGCAATAATTTTGGCTCGGGTGCCAGCGCACGAGCTAAAGCTACCCGTTGCTTCTGTCCCCCGGACAGTTGATGGGGATATTTCTTCTCCATTCCCTCCAATCCGACGATATGGAGCAATTCATAAACGCGTTCGCGAATCACAGCTTTTTTTCGTTTTTGCACTCTCAAGCCATAGGCGATGTTCTCAAACACATCCATATGTGGAAAGAGGGCATAATGCTGAAAAACGAATCCGATGCCCCTTTTCTGAGGAGGGATAGGATTGACAATCTTCCCATCAAAGAAAATCTCCCCTTGATCCGGCATCTCCAATCCAGCCAACATGCGCAAAATAGACGTTTTCCCCCCGCCGCTTGGCCCAAGCAGTCCGACCAATTGTCCTTGCTCAATGGAGAAACTAACATTGTCAACGGCTTGAAACGATCCAAATCGCTTTTCCAACTGCCGCACTTCGATGCGCATCTTTTTTCCCTTCCTTTCTCTGTTTCATCCACTCTAAAACAAGCAACACACAAGCCGAAAACATTCCCAACACAAAAGCGATGCTGTTAGCTGCCACCATCTCATTATTAACGGCATGTTGGTAGATAAGCGTCGTCGCGGTCTGCGTCTGATTCATAATATTGCCTGATACAACTAGTACAGCGCCAAATTCTCCCACCGAACGCGCCATTGTCAAAACAAGTCCATATCCAACAGCCCAACGAATCATCGGCCAAGTTACCGTCCAAAACGTGCGAACCGGTCCTGCTCCAAGCGTAGCTGCCGCTTCTTCAGCTGTCGTTCCGATGGCCGTTAAAACAGGAGCGATTTCCCTCACCATCAGAGGGAATGTCACAAAAATCGTCGCCAACACCATTCCCGGCAACGCGAAGACGATCTTGACCCCTATATGGCCAAAGAACGTTCCCAACATCGTAGAAGGGCCAAATATCAATAAGATCATCAGCCCTGCGATGACAGGGGAAACAGAAAATGGAAGATCCACAATGGCATGGAGAACGGCTGACAATCGTTTTGTTTGGCGCTTTCCCCTCGCCAACTCAAACGCAAGCATTGTTCCAACTATTCCATTGAACAAGACGACAATCACCGTCACGATCCCGGTTATCGTAAATGCGTGGGTAGCTTCTCTGCTTGTTAAGGCATTCACCATAGAAGCCGTTCCCTCAGAAAACGCAGCCGTGACCACGCCTGAAAACGGCAGAATCAATACAAGCAACAGCCATACAACCGTTGATGCAATCATAACGGCTCTGCTCAATATCCATCACTCCTCTTTTGCCAGCTGTTGACCGCTAACAGCACGACGAATGCAATCGTAATCAGAACAACCGATACAGCCGAAGCCCCTGCGATATTGTTGCTTTCAATTTCCCCGTAAATCCAAACAGATGCCACTTGTGTTTTCCCAGGCAAATTTCCAGAAATAATCGATAAGGCGCCGAATTCAGATAACGATCTACAAAAAGCAAGCATGCTCCCCGCTATCACACCAGGAAATGCATGAGGAAGAAGAACGCGGAAAAACGTATACACTTTGCCCGCCCCCAGCACATAACTAGCTTCTTCCTCCGCTCGGTCCAGCTTCTCCATAAGCGGTTGAACAGTGCGAATCACAAAAGGAAACGTCACAAAAAACATGCCTACCATAATCGAATACGGCTGATAAAGAATCGAAATTCCGTGTTCGTTTAGCCAGCGGCCAATGGGATGGCCGGGCCCGAAAAGCGACAACAACATGACTCCAGACACAGAAGTGGGCAGCGAGAAGGGCAAGTCAATCAACGCATTCAGCAACGACCGCCCAATAAAGTGATAGCGGGCGAGCACAAACGCAACCCATGTTCCTGCCACTGCTTGAAATAGCGTAACGATGGCACTGCACTTTAACGTCAAGATGATGGCCTTCCATGCCAAAATATTTGTGATTTCTTTCCAAAAGTCATTCCAACCGTTAGAAAACCCTTGTATATAAATGGCGGAGATCGGCCATGCCACTAATAAAAGCAAATAAGCTGACACGACCGAACGACGTGCGATTTGATACATCCGTCCCATATCATTCCTCCATTGACTAATGTGACGAAGATATTTTCATCATATACACATTATTCCTATAAGTCAAGTATGATTTTATGAACACGACAACGAGAAATTAAAGGAAAATTTTATCATTATTCTATCCCTTTTCGTGAAAACGGGCGACCTCTCATGCAAGTAGTCCCATTGTTTAACCGTCAAAGTGGGTGTCAAAACAAAAAGAGCTGACCGGAACGCACAATGCGCTTCGATCAGCCCTTTTGGTCATCGCGTCGACTCCCGCACTTCAAGCCGGTGCGGCAAGACAACGATATGGTGGTCCACTGGCTCTTTGTTCATATACTTCGTCAAGAGCCGCATCGCCACCGCTCCGATGTCATACATCGGCTGCACGACGGTCGTCAGCCGCGGCCGCACCATCGTCGCCAACCTTGTGTTGTCAAAACCGACGACTTCCAGTTCATCCGGCACGCGCACCCCGTGGTCTTGGGCGCTGTGAATGATGCCGAGCGCCATTTCGTCCGTGCCGGCAAACACCGCCGTCGGCCGTTCGGCCAGCTCTATGATTTTCTCATACGCCTCCAAGCCGGAGTCGTACGAGTTGTCGCCCTCAATGACGAGCTCTTCCTCATACGACGCGCCGTGTTCCTCAAGCGCGCGCCGGTAGCCAGCCAACTTCCGCTGGTTGATCGGATCGTCAGTCGGGCCGGTCACATAGACAATGCGGCGGTTTCCTTTTTCCAGCAAATACGTCACGGCTTCAAACGCCGCCTGCTCGTAGTCGATGTTGACCGAAGGAATCTCATTCGGTCCCATCGTCGCCGCAAGCACGATCGGCACCGACGACTTTTGAAACTCAGCGACGTGCTCTTCGGTGATCGTCCCGCCCATAAACAAAATGCCGTCCACTTGCTTGGCAAGCATCGTATTGAGCAAATGCAGCTCTTTTTCTTTGTTTTGGTCGGAGTTACTTAAAATAATGTTGTATTTGTACATTGTCGCAATGTCTTCTATGCCGCGCGCCAGCTCAGCGAAGAAAATGCTTGAGATGTCCGGGATGATCACCCCGACTGTCGTCGTTTTTTTGCTGGCGAGCCCCCGCGCCACGGCGTTCGGGCGGTAGCCGAGCCGTTCGATGGCCTCCAGCACTTTTTTCCTCGTCGACGGTTTGACGTTCGGGTTGCCATTGACGACGCGCGAGACGGTCGCCATCGAGACGTTCGCCTCCCGCGCCACATCGTAAATCGTTACGGTCATTGCGTTCACTCCTTTTCACTCGATCCGGTAACCCGTGAATTCCGAATGTATGTACAACTATCATACGATACATTATCGCCAACTCGCAACGAAATCGCAACCATTTTGCCGGTTTGTTCACAAACCGTTCACGGGTAGTTTGCCCCAACACTCGCCATCTCATCAAAAAATCCCCTCGGCCGCAACCGAGGGGATCGTCTTACGCCTGAACAAACTGACGTTGGAACGCGCGCACTTCTTCCATAAACTCGTTGAATTGAGCGATGTCCATTTGCTGGGCCGAATCGGACAAGGCAACCGCTGGGTCCGGATGCACTTCGGCCATGACGCCGTCGGCGCCGATCGCCAACGCCGCTTTGGCGCATGGGATGAGCAGATCGCGCCGCCCCGTTGAGTGGGTGACATCGACGAACACCGGCAAGTGCGTCTCTTTCTTTAAGATCGGCACAGCGGAAATGTCGAGCGTGTTGCGCGTCGCCCGCTCGTACGTGCGGATGCCGCGCTCGCACAAAATGATTTGCCCGTTTCCTTGCGACATGATGTACTCAGCGGCGTTGATGAATTCTTCGATCGTCGCCGCCAAGCCGCGCTTCAGCAAAATCGGCTTGTTCACTTGGCCGGCTGCCTTAAGCAGCTCAAAGTTTTGCATGTTGCGCGCGCCGATTTGAATGACATCAATATAGTCCAAGGCGATTTCAATGTCCGCCGGCGTGACGATTTCGCTGATGACCGCCAAATCAAACTCATCGGCGATCCGTTTCAAAATTTTCAGCCCTTCCACGCCGAGCCCTTGGAAATCGTACGGTGATGTGCGCGGTTTGTAGGCGCCGCCGCGCAGCAACTTGATGCCTTGTTTTTTCACCGCCTCCGCCACCGCCGCGACTTGTTCATAGCTTTCGACCGCGCACGGGCCCATGACGAAATATTGGTTGCCGTCGCCGATTCGCTCGCCTTTCACTTCAACAATTGTGTTTTCCGGATGCTTTTTCCGCGAGACAAGGAGCGCTTTCCGATGGTCATCTTCCTGCAACTCGAGCGCTGCTTTAAAAATTTCCTTGAAAATGTGCTGCAGCGTCGACGTTTCAAACGGCCCATCGTTATGCTCGGAAATGAGATCCAACATTTTCCGTTCGCGCACCGGGTCGTAGCGGTGCGTCCCTTGCGCTTCTTTAATTTTTCCGATCTCCTGAACGAGCCGCCCCCGTTCATTGATCAGCTTGAGCAGCTGCAAGTTGATCTCATCGACTCGCGCCCGCAGTTCGTCTAATCTCTCATTGCTCATGCTTTTCTCATCCTTTCGCCAAGTGTCGTGCATTGTTTTCGCCGCTTTCTGGCAAGCGGCTCCCCCGTCTTGGAGAGCGAAATCGTGTAATTAGTGTTTATTATAATCGATGGAGCTATCGTTGTCACGAAAAAAATGCTTTTTTGATTAAACGCTTTTAAGCAATAAAGCGAAAAGGGTGCAAAAAACCGCCCGCAGTCAAGGCGGACGGTCAAACGCCGACATGCTCCGAGAGCGCGCCATACGTAATGGCCCAATGGGACGCATGCCAGACGACGCGGCCGTTTTCAAACAGCAGCACTTGCGGCGACTCGTGTTTCACTCCGGTCGTTTCGGCGATATAGTTGGAGAGCGGCCGCGCCTCTTGAACGTACAAGCCATACATAGGAAGCTCTGGATGGTCGGCAGCGAATTTCTCGCATTCGCCTAACGCCGCCCGGCTGATCGGGCAGGTGAGGCTATGCTTGACGAACAAAAAACGGTTCGTTTCCTTCTTGATGCGCTCAAACTGTTCGATCGTCTCCAGCTTCTCCATTCTCGGCTCTCACTCCGATTCTTTTCTCGCCTCAGCTTTTTTCTCGGCGTCGTCAAACGCTGCCTCGGCTTCTTCTAGCAGTTTTTGCAGCGTTTCTCGATTGATTTCCTGTCTGTCGATCGTTTCTTTGAGGTTTTGCAGCGCTTCTTCCACATTGGAAGATACGTTTTGCACAACCTCCTCCGTTTGAGAAGCGATCTGTTCGACCACTTCTCCTGTTTTGTCAGATGCTTTTTCTACTGCGCTATTGGCTTTTGGCATCATCTCTTTGACGGCGTTTTCCACGTTTGTCGCCACTTCTTTCGCCACGTTTTTGACATTGGCCGCTACTTCTTTCATGGCTTGTTTGGCGCTGACCGCTGCCTCCTTCGTCGCAACGCCTACCCCCGACGCGACTTCGCTTGCTTTGATGGGAATGTAGTCAGCGACTTCTCTCGTTTTTTCTTTCGCCGTTTCCAGCAGCTCCGTCGTTGTCGTTTTCACAGTCTCCCATTTCTCATCTACTTTTTGCTCCTCAAGCCATTTGCGCCCTTTCCCGCTTGTCAAAAACAGCGTAGCGGCTGCGCCGGCAATGCCGCCGACCAACGCACCGATGATAAAATTTCCATTATTTTTTCCCATTGACGACAACCTCCTTTGTAGACTGCTTTTTTCTCCATTTTTCCCATCCGTCGCGAAAACCATCAGCCCACCGCAATATTTTTTTCCATTTTGATGTCCCAGCGGTCGTCGCGCTAAGCAGAGCAGACGCTGTCTGGCGAATCGCCCGGTTCATCGTCCTGATGGCATCTCCTGTTTCTCCGACCGCTTCCACTACCCCAGTGAGCGCATCAACCTTTTTTTGCACATCGTGGACAACGCTGTTAGCTGTATGAAACAATTGTTGAATCTCTCCAGACAACGCCCTCACCTGCTCGTCCGTATGCCCAATGGCCTCCGTCAACCGGCGGAGCGTCTCTTGCAAAACAACGAGCGTCTTGGCTATGTAAATCACCAATAACAAAAAGGCCAGCGCCGCAATAACCGCACTCGCATACAGCATCCATTCCACTCCATCTCCCTCCTTCTCTACTGCGTCTTTTATTCTTTAACACCTTTTGAACGATTTGAAACAGAAAAAAGCGGACCATCTCTATGGCCCGCCTTTCTGATCCGCGTCAAGCGGAAAGAACGGCCCGTTCGTAAGCGTGCTGAAACTTTTGAATGTCGCCAGCGCCCATGAACACCAACACCGCGTCTTGATGCTGCTTCAACACGGCTACGTTTTGCTCCTCAAGCAGCTGGGAACGCGGGATTTGCGCCTGCAAATCACAGATCGACAATTTGCCCTCATGTTCGCGCGCCGAGCCGAAAATGTCGCACAAATAGACGTGGTCCGCCTGGCGCAAACTTTCAGCAAACTCGCGCAAAAACGTCTGCGTCCGTGTATACGTATGCGGCTGAAAAATCGCCACCACTTCGCGCCCCGGATATTTTTGCCTTGCCGCCTCCAATGTCGCCGTAATTTCGCGTGGATGATGCGCGTAATCATCGATCAGCACTTGGCGCCCGACCGTTTTTTCACTGAAGCGGCGCTTCACGCCTTCAAACGTTTGCAGCCGCTTGGCGATCGTGCCCGCATCCACCCCTTCGTAGTGGCAGAGGGCGATGACGGCGAGAGCATTCAATACGTTATGATCGCCGAAGCGCGGAATGGCAAACGAAGCGAAAAAGGTGTTGCGCACGAACACATCAAACGCCATCCCTTCCGTCGTCTTGACGATATTGCGCGCCTGAAAATCGTTTTCTTCGCCGAATCCATAAAACAAAATCGGCACTTTCGCCTGAATGTTCGGCAAATACGGATCATCCCCGCAGGCGACGATCGCTTTTTTCACTTGATTCGCCATTTGCTGGAAAGCGGAAAACACATCATCGACATTGGCAAAATAATCCGGGTGATCAAAGTCAATATTTGTCATGATCGCATAATCTGGAAAGTAGGAAAGGAAGTGACGGCGGTATTCGCACGCTTCAAACACAAAGTATTGGCTTCCTGGCTCTCCTTTTCCCGTGCCGTCTCCGATCAAATAGGACGTTGGATGGGCTCCTTGCATCACATGGGCAAGCAGCCCCGTCGTCGTCGTCTTTCCATGCGAACCGGTCACCGCGATGCTCGTAAACTTGCCTGCCAGCTGGCCTAAAAAGCGATGGTAACGAATGACAGGCACGCCAAGCTGACGGGCTGCCTCGATTTCCTCATGCGTATCCGGAAATGCGTTGCCGGCGATGACCGTATAACCTGGGCGAATATTGTCTTTCGAAAAAGGCAGCACCGGGATTCCTCGCTCTTCAAGCGCCTTTTGCGTGAAAAACCATTTCTCTACATCCGACCCTTGCACCGTATAGCCAAGGTCATGAAGCACTTGCGCGAGCGCGCTCATCCCCGTGCCTTTAATGCCTACAAAATGGTAAACTGTCATCGTTAAGCCCTCCAACCATCGTCTTCTCTGTAAGACAGTATATGATATCCATCTCGTTTTGCCATTTCTCTCATCGCGGGGCACCATCCATTTCATTTCCTCATTATAGCATGCAAGGAGGCAAAACACTACCGCCCGCCCAAAGGAGGCCGTCCGCCTTCAGCTGTTCTGCTCGCGCCAGCGCTCCCACTCGTCCTCGCTCATCAGCACATCGCGCGGTTTGCTGCCGCGCGCCTCCGAAATCAACCCTTGCTGCTCCATCATCTCGATCAGCCGGGCGGCGCGGTTGTAGCCGATGCGAAAATGACGCTGCAGGCTCGATGTCGACGCTCCTCCTTGGGCGATGACAAACCGGCACGCCTCCTCGAACAGTTCGTCATCCTCGCCGCCCATCGACGCCGTTTGCCGAAAATCGTCTGGATCAAACAGATAGGATGGACCCTGCTTCTCTTTCACGTGCGCTGCCACCCGCTCGATTTCTTCATCGGAAATAAAGCAGCCTTGCAACCGCACCGGCTTGGCCGAACCATTTTCCAAAAACAGCATATCGCCGCGCCCAAGCAGCCGCTCCGCCCCATTTACATCCAAAATGGTGCGCGAATCGACTTGCGAGGAGACGGAAAACGCGATGCGGGTCGGAATGTTCGCCTTGATCAATCCCGTGAGGACATCGACCGACGGACGCTGCGTGGCGATCAGCAGATGGATGCCGCATGCCCGCGCCTTTTGTGCCAGCCGGCAAATCGATTCTTCGACATCGGCTGGAGCGGCCATCATCAGGTCCGCCAGTTCATCAATGACGATGACGATGTACGGCAGCGGCGGCTCGCTGCTGCCGCTTTCGCGAAGATGAGCGTTATACTTTTCAATATCGCGCACGCCGGCGTGGACAAACTGTTCATACCGCCGTTCCATTTCGCCAACCGCCCACTTGAGCGCCCCCGCCGCCGCCTTCGCCTCGGTGATCACCGGGCTGAGCAAATGCGGCAGCCCATTGTACGGCGCCAGTTCGACCATTTTCGGGTCGATGAGCAGCCATTTCACTTCGTGCGGCGCTGCTTTATACAACATGCTGATAAGCATGGCGTTCATGCAGACGCTTTTTCCCGATCCGGTCGCTCCAGCAATGAGCCCATGCGGCATCTTTCGGATGTCGGTCACAACCGGCGCACCGCTGATGTCAAGGCCAAGCGCCACGGTAAGCGGCGATGGGCTTTTGCGGAACGCTTCGCTTTCTAAAATTTCCCGAATGCGCACCGGACGGCTCGTCGGGTTTGGCACTTCAATGCCGATCGTCCGCTTTCCTGGGATCGGCGCCTCGATGCGAATATCTTTCGCCGCTAGACTGAGCTTGATATCATCGATTAAACTCGTAATCTTGCTCACTTTCACTCCTAAATCCGGCTGCACTTCAAACCGCGTCACTGTCGGCCCTTGCGTCACATCAACGACGTGCGCGCCGATTTGAAAACTCGCAAACGTCTCGTCCAACCGCCGGCATTGCTCGCGAAGCCACTGCTCGTCGCGTTCGGCCGCTTTTTCCGGCGGCTCGAGAAGCACCAAGGGCGGCAGCGCGTTGCCGTTCGATCGATTCGCTGCCTTTTCTTCGAGTTTGCGCCAATCTTGCTTGAACATCATCACATTATACGGAATGCGCGTTCGTTCAGGGCGGGAGGCCTCCTCTCGGCGAACAGGCGCCGCCGAGTGACGGATTTCGCGATCTTGGGTCGTCTCCCGCTGTTCTGTCGAAGAAGCGCTCCCTCCGTCTCCATTCCCCATCTGTGATGGCGCTTCCCGCCCTTCGCTCTCCAAGCCGTCGGCCGGCTCGTGCGGCCCGTGCTCGCCGCCTCGTTCGTCCAGCTCCTGCCTTTTGGTTTCATCCTCCTCGGCATCACGTTCTTCCTGCCCTGCCGCCGGCGCGAGCTCATCGTCTCCTTCTGTTTCCATAACCGCCGCGGGCATCGCTTTGCTCGCGTCTTCGTTCCATTCCTCTTCCTGCTTGACCAAAGGCGCCTCTTCTTTTGGCCGTTCAGCCGCCCGGCTTTCTGTGCCCTCTCGCGCGTCTCGCCGCGCCGCTTCGCCGCGGAGGGCCTCTTCCCGAACCGCCTCATCGCTCCAATTCTCTATGTCCCCCGCACCGGCCGACTCCATTTCATCCGCTCGTTGCGGCTGTTTCCCCCGATTCCGATCATATCCAAAAACCGGGGATGGCACATCGGACGGGCGGAACGGTCGTTTTTCCTCTATTTCCCTTGAAACGCCAGCCGACGGGCGCCGACTCGGCAACGGCCGGGATGCCTCGCTTTTCGCCCGCCTCGGCCTTTCCCGATTTTCACCCGGCTGGTCATCCGGAATCAACGGAAAGCGAAAGCGGCCTTGTGGATATGGGGAAATGACATTCACCGCGCCGCGCTCGGGCGTGCCGGCCGACCAAGGGGAATTCGCTCGCTGCTCGTTCCCTTCCTCTTCCTCGTCGCTCGTGAGAAAACGAAGCCATCGTTTCCAAAATTTCATCCATCACGTCACTCTTTCTTTGCCTTCATTGTCGGAAAAAATGCCACTGGCGTCGTTCCAGTGGCGAAACAACAGTCGGAATCCGTCTGCACCGCCCGTCGGAACGTCAAAACACGAACGGCTGGCCGACCTCATACTCATCGGACAGCACCAAAATGCCTTTCTCCTGCGGGGCGTTTGGCAGCCCAAGCTCGCGGGCCGAACAAATCATGCCGGATGACCGGACGCCGCGCAGCTCGCTTTCTTGAATGACGAGGCCGTTGGGCATGACCGCGCCGATTTTGGCGACGACGACTTTTTGCCCTTTGGCGACGTTCGGCGCTCCGCAGACGATTTGCAGCACCTCACCGCCGACATCGACTTGGCAGACGCTCAATTGATCGGCGTTCGGATGCTTCGTTTTCTCTTTCACATATCCGACGACAAACTTCGGCGACAAGTCAGCTTCGATCGGTTCGTCAAACCCGTTTTTCGCCAAGATGTCGTTGATGACGCCGACGAGCTCCTCATTCACTTCCAGCGGACCGTTGCCGGAAAACGGATAGTATGAAGATGCGGAAAAAATGTTATAGCCGACCGTCTCGCCCGTCCGTTCGGACATGATGCGGACGACGTCACCTTGTCTGACAAACGTCCGTTCCTCATCCGCCGCCGGTTTCAGCGACACAAGCAGCACGTCGCCGACCCCTTCTCGGTTGTAAAACACGTTCATCGCTTCATTCCCCCTTGCGGTTACGTTCTCCGTTTTTTTCCTAAAATGAAAATTGGTTCAAGTTTCCCATTTTCGTATAAAAACGACAGCGCCGTGATCGGCACGCGGCCGCCGGCAAAAAAGCTCATTGTCATTTGCGCGAGCACGTCATAACCGATGTCGTTGCGTACATCAGCGATGATGAGCACATCTTGATGCGGAACCGCAACAGCCATCGTTCCTGCCACGCGCGCCCGCATGCCGGCCAAAAACGATTCGTTTAAAATGCGGCTCGCATCATACCCGTCATTGGTGTTCACAAAATAAAACACGTTGTCCGCCACCCGGTCCTCTTTCACCGGCGTCGGCAGCGACCGAACGTTGAAACGGGCGATCTCCTTTACCCGCTCGCGGCTCCAGTTGTCTTTCTCCAGCATGCGCTCATCAATCAAGCGATACGTTTTGCCGAGATCAAGCGCATAGTAAATGCGCGTTTCGGCTGTATGATCGTCGAACAGCAGCGGAACGCCTTCTTTCGTCTCTGCCGGAAACGACGCCGAGCGAATGACGGGATAAATGTTTCGTTCATGACTAGAAAGCCCCGCGTCTCCCTCCATCGTTTTCAATGTTTGCTCCACATAATAAACGACTTCGCGCACCGCCTCGTCTTTTTGTTCGTGCCATTTGGCGATCACGCCAGGAAGCGAGATCGTCACCCCTTTTTTCGTGCGGCGGTCTTCCACACGCATCGCATCCTGCTTCGGGTCAAAGCGAAACGTCCAGTGCGGGTGGGCGGCGAGGCGCTCTTTCATCTTCTCATACATTTGCCGGCTGTTCATTCTTGTTCCTCCTTCATGTTGCCGGCGACCGCGCTTTTCCGTCTCTTTCTGAAGAGGCTTGGAAAAGGGCGCATCCGGCTTTGACCATCCTGGCCATGCCCGCGCAGCGTTTCCCCCGTTTGCCGCCGCGCGCTTTGCCGGCCGCTCGATCCAGCTCCTTGGCGGAACGCGGCCCGCTCATTCAGCCGGCCGCCATCATCGGCATGACCGTTCGTTATTTATCATACATGGAACGGCCCGTTTTGACAAAGCCATTCATATTGGCCGGCCAAAAGCTCGACGATATGGGAAAACATCGCTGATCGGCCAACGCGCCCGTTCGTCAGCACACCGACCGCGCCTTCTTTCCGCCGAACGTTCCTCCGGCCGGTGTACGCTTCCATCACATCGCCAAGCTCGCGCCCCGCCTCGATGCCGGCCTCGATGTCCGGCGGGAGGGCGAGACGGGCGCCGGCGGCGGCCACCACCACGCCGTTTCGGTCAGCGAGCGCTCCCCAGTTGCACAGCCACCATTGCCCATCGATCTTCGTCACGCCGCCTTCCAATCCGATGCCGATGTCCGCCTTGGCCGCTTCGAGCACCCGTTTGGCGCGCCCGATGGCGCCCAGCCGCGTCTCCTCATCAGACAGCGGCTGCGCGGAAACGCCTGATGGCACCTCAAGCGATACAATGCGGTATTCCGTTTCCGAAAGCACCGCCCGAACAGCGGCGATTTTCGCTTCGTTGTTCGTTCCGACCGCAACAATTTTCATCCAGTGCCCTCCCTGTCATGGAAAAGGAGAAGCGTTCGCTTCTCCTCAGCTGTTTTGGCGAATCGTCTCGACCGTCGTCCGGTCGCACCGTTTGACGAGCTCCACGATCAATTGTTTCGCCGCCGCGTAATCATCGATATGAATGATCGACGCATGCGTATGAATGTAGCGGGCGCAAATGCCGATCACCGCCGACGGAACACCGCGGTTGGCGATATGCACCCGCCCGGCGTCGGTTCCGCCGCCTGGGGAAATGAAAAACTGGTACGGAACGCCAATCGTTTCCGCCGTATCAAGCACAAATTCGCGCATGCCGCGGTGCGTAACCATCGTCCGGTCGTACAAGCGGATGAGCGCCCCTTTGCCGATATGGCCGAACGCCTGCTTGTCGCCGGACATGTCATTCGCTGGGCTGGCTTCCAAGGCAAAAAAGATATCGGGGTTGATCATCGCCGCCGCCGTCTGCGCCCCCCGCAGCCCAACTTCTTCCTGCACGGTCGCCCCAGCGTACAAGACGTTCGGCACCGTTTCGCCGTTCAGCTCTTTTAACAACTCGATCGCCAACCCGCAGCCAAACCGGTTGTCCCACGCTTTTGCCATGACCGTTTTTCCGTTGGCCAACACCGTGAACGGGCTGACCGGCACGATCGGCTGGCCGGGGCGAATGCCGACCCGTTCAGCATCTTCGCGGCTTTCCGCTCCGATGTCAATCAACATGTTTTTGATCTCCATCGGTTTTTTGCGCTGTTCCTCATCAAGCAAATGCAGCGGGATCGATCCAATCACGCCGATGATCGGCCCTTCGTTCGTCATGATTTGCACGCGCTGGGCAAGGAGCACTTGATCCCACCAGCCGCCGAGCGGCTGAAACCGAATCATCCCATTGTCGGTGATCGCCGTCACCATAAATGCGACTTCATCCATATGGCCGGCGACCATCACCGTCGGGCCCGCCTCCTCGCCGCGCTTGACGCCGAAAAGGCTGCCGAGGCGGTCTTGCACAATGTCATCGGCGTATTTCGCGAGCTCTTGGCGCATAAACTGCCGCACCGGATGTTCATAACCCGGTGCACCTGGGAGCTCGGTCAACGTTTGGAACAATTGCAGCGTGTCCTCATTCATTACGCGTCTTCCTTTCTGTGTTCGATTTCACCATTCTGTTTCCTTTCCGACCTTCTTACATGTTCCGCCAAAATCGGCTATACTAAACCGTATCAAAGCGAGAAGGAGGAACGAAACATGGCTTGGAAACAGTGGCTCGCCGCGGCCGCCGTCGGTGCGGCCGTCGTCTATGCCATCCGCTCCGCTTCCAAACCAGCGCTCCTTGCTCCGGAACAAGCGCTGGCCATGGCCAAACGCGCGCTTGGTGGCCAAGGGGGCATCCGCGGTTTTTGGATTCAATCCGCCCCACAGCGGTATGAAAAGGACGGATGGACGTACACCGTATACCGCGGCGGTGTCTGCCGCGGCGATGAGGATGACGAATTTTTCGTCAACGCCTACACGGGAGCCATCGTGGACGCTAGGCCGCTGTCATAGCGGCCGCTCCCGCTTCACGGCAGCTTCCACCGTTCCATCGGTCCGCCATTGGACTGCCCGGTAATAGGCGTCGTGATAAAACGTAAACCACGCGTTTCGTTCCATGCCGTACGGAAGCCAGCGCTGTTTGGCAAAAATCGAATCCATCGGATAATCGTCGTACGCCATCACCCAGAGGACGTTTTGATGAGCGTGCGTGCCAAGCAAATCGCCAAGGTGAATGGCCATCTCCCCATCTGATTCGATGATCACGATCGCATGCCCGGCGCTATGCCCGCCGGTATGGATAAGGCGGATGCCCGAAACGACTTCCGTTTCCTTTGCAAATGGAACGACTTGATCCGCAATGGGCTCCCAATTTTCTTTCCAATACGTATTGCGTGATCGGATGTTCGGGTTTCGCATTTCCTCCCACTCGACATCCGACACGATGACCTTTGCGCGCGGAAACGCCGGCACAAGCCGTCCGTCTTCCCAAACGGTCAATCCGCACGCATGGTCAAAATGCAAATGGGTCATAAGGACGATGTCGATGTCGCGCCGCGTCAGCCCGAGCTCGGCGAGCGATTCATCGAGCGCCGATTCTTCCGTGACGCCGAAGTTGCGCTTTTGCTTGTCGGTCAGCTTGCCGTTGCCGATTCCCGATTCAAGGAGCAGCCTTGTGCCGCCTGCCTCGATCAAAATCGGATCGGTGCGCAGCTCAATTTGATTGTGGTCATTCGGCGGATATTTTTTCGACCAAAGCGGCTTCGGCACAACGCCAAACATCGCTCCGCCATCCAGATGAGTGACGCCGCCCCGAAGCCATGTCAAGGTGACTTGTCCAATTCGCAACTGTTCCATTTCCTCTCTCCCCCCTCCACTAGTGTACCATTTTCTCCATCAATCGGAAATAGAAAAAGACCCGACCAATCGGTTCGGGCCTATGACGACTGCCGCAACGGACGCACCGCCTCGCAGCGGTAAATGCGGTTTCCTTTGGCGGAAAATTTTTCTTCATACTCCGTCATGACATTGTCCGCAATGCCGCTTTGATGCAAGTCGAGCTGGACCGATGCGAGCACAAACCCATATTGCGACAAACTGACAAGCGAGTATTCGAAAAACGATTGATTGTCTGTTTTCAAATGGATGTCCCCGTCTTCCGCCAAAATGCGGTCATAGAGCGCCAAAAAGCCCCGATGCGTCAGCCGCCGCTTTTCGTGCCGTTTTTTCGGCCATGGGTCGGAAAAGTTCAAATAAAGGCGCGACACTTCTCCATCGGCAAAAAACGCGGTCAGATCTTTCGCGTTGGCGTTCAACAGCTTGACGTTTGAGAGCCCGCTTTCGATCAGTTTGTCAAGCGCGGACACCAACACGCTCGGGTACAGCTCGATGCCGATAAAATTCACATCCGGATGGAGACGCCCCATTTCGGTGATAAATTTCCCTTTCCCCGTCCCGATCTCGACATGGAGCGGCCGGTCTCGGCCGAACAGCTCTCGCCATCGCCCGCGCTTTGTTTCGGGATCGGGGATGACATATTGCGGATACGCGGCGATTTTGTCTTTCGCCCACGGTTTGTTGCGCAAACGCATATCGACACCTCAGCCTCGTTTTCGTTTGTTGGTTTGACGATCCTCTATTGAAAGCTTTACCACTTGCCGCTTTTACGGAGTATTGGATTGACTGTCGGGCGACCGAACAACGCCGCTTAAAGACCCCATATATAGGTTTGTGAAGCAGGCGGCTGTTCGGCCTTCCACCACGCCTTGGCGTGACGGGGAAGCCTGCAGCTTGCCTCCGTCGGTCGAAATATGGATAAACTGCTTTTCCGTCAAGGATGATGAATATATACTTGCAACGAAGAAGCAAAAACGGAAAAACGCCCGGACTTGAACACTCTCCCGCTTACGCTCACACTCGTGGGGGTCTTCTCTGTTTGGGATGATAAACCCGGCTCAATCCGGGCATGATAAAACCGTACACCTTTGCGAAAGGATGGTGGCCAGCATGCCGCTCGACTACAGCCATCAACTGACCGTGCTGCGCGACATTTTATCCGAACATCAGCTCGATTGCTGCGGGACGGTGTCCGAATGCGAACAAATTGAACGGCTTGTCCAATCGCTGCTCGCCAACGATGATGTGGACAGCCGAGTCAAGCAAATTCTCCCTCATATCTACGCTTACGGCCAAGGCGGGAAATACAGCGCCGACTTAAGCGCTCATATTTCCGCTCACCAAAGCCAGCTCGCCGATTGGGTGAATGAGCTGGAATGACCTTCTCCCCTTGCCCCGCGTCTTCCCGGCCAAAGATGATGATCCAAACACCCGGGACCGCCGGCGTTTCGCCCCTTTCGACAGAAGCGGGGCAGGCCGCTGTCAATGCTCGGTGATGACCCGTTCCAATAACCGAAGCGACTGCTCCTTTTCTTTTTGGCCGTCCTTCCCTTTCGGCCAAAACAGCGAGTGCAGCGTATGAGCGATCGTATACCACTTCAGGCGGAGGGCAAGCTCTTCGCTCCATGCCCATCCATACTGGTCGAGCCACGCCTTCCATTCGGCGCGCGGAATGTACAGATGAAGCAGCATGCCGATGTCGATCGCCGGATCAGCGATCATCGCTCCGTCCCAGTCGATCAAGTACAACGTGCCATCATCGGCCAGCAGCCAATTGTTATGGTTGATGTCACAGTGGCAGACAACATATTCGCCATCTGGCAATGACGACACATGCTGCTCCAGCCAGTCGAGCGCCTGGCCAACGGCCAAAACGCCGACTGGATGACGCCGCTGCTGCTCGGCTAGGAGAGCGAGCATCTTCTTCGCGCGCAGCGGAGATTTGCCAAGCCGCTTCAGCATCGTCACCAGCTCTTTGGAACGATGGATTTTCCTGAGCAGCGCCGCCACTTGCTCGCTTCCCATCTCCCACGGCTTCAGCTCCCGGCCGTTCAGCCATTGCTGGGCCGTAAATACATCGCCGTTTTCGAGCCGCTTCGTCCATACAAGCTTCGGGACGATGCCCTCGGCCGACAGCACAGCAAGAAACGGAGAAGAATTCCGCTTTAAAAACAATTTCTTTCCTTCATATTCCGCAAAATACGCATCCCCTGTAGCGCCGCCAGCGGGAGTGATCTCCCACTCCTTACCTAGTAACTGTTCCAAGCGTGTTCACCTGCGACTTAAAAATAGAAACGTCTCCGTTCTTCTCGCGCCAAATAAAAAGGACGGCCAGGCCGCGTCCTTCCTCCGTCCGTTTTACTTGTATTATACTGAAATATCGCTCCGGCATGCAAACATTTTTCTTGCCAAACAAGCTGCGTGAACTACCCACCACCTACGCTTCGCTTAGAGGTGGGGGCTTCAAGCGACTTGTGTGTGTTCGCCGAACGGTAAGCCACACACAAGAACCCTTTACGCTTCCCTTCGTTCCGAAGGTGTCCGTTCTAGCCATATTCTATCATACTCGTTGGCTAACGCCAACCGACATTCATCTCCCACTTTCACTTCGTTTAGAAGTGGGAGACTTCTTTCGGAAAGATGTTAAAGCTTCCAGCCCTGGCCCGCCAAGGCCAAAAAAGAAGAGATGGACTGTCTGCCGCCGGGGCCTCATTCGCCGCATCAAGCGTCCGTTTTGACGAGCACCCATGTGCCAATGCCGTCAAGCTCAAGCCTGCCACGCACTCGGCGAAACGGCGCCGCTCCGCTCCGCTGTCCGTCGCATACGATGTCCCATTCCCGTTCGTCTGGAAGGTGGATGGCCTCTTTTTTTTCTTCGTTATGATGAATGACGATGATCTCATCCCATGGCCCATAGACGGCGACATCATGCAATCGGTAGGCGATGACCGAGGGCGGCAGCGGCTCAAGAAACGTCAAATGGCGCAGCACTTCCGCTTCCGTGGCGAGGCGGAACGCGCCATGCGCGCGGCGAAGAGCGATCAATCCTTGAACGTAGCGGACGTCGTCTTCATAGCGGCTTTTCCGCCCCCAATCCAGCTGATTGACCGCATCCGGCGATCGGTAGCTGTTCCCATCGCCGCCTTTCGTCCGATAAAACTCTTGGCCGCTGTGCAAAAACGGAATGCCTTGCGCCAACAGAACGATCGCCGTCGCCAGCTTTTGCCGCTTCCGCCGGAGCCATTCCGGCTCATCATGGTTGGCCGCCTCCATCTTATCCCAAAACGTATGGTTGTCATGGCATTCGACGTAATTGATCGACTGACGCGGGTGGCAAAACAGCCCGCCGAGCGCTCGCAAGCTCCCGGCAATGGCGAGCTTCACCTGTTCTCGCCCGCCTGGGTTGCCGAGGGCGAATCCCCGATCCGGCAAATGAAAGGTGCTCCCTTTCACCGCATCGCGAAACCGGTCATTAAAATACGCGAAGCGCGGCAACTGATTGGCGTTGGCCATCGTCGCCTTTTGTTCCGGCGGAAGGGGTGTCGGCAAGTCCCACCCTTCCCCATACACAAGGATCGATGGATCGATGGTGTCGAGGGCATCGCGCACCGCCTTCATCGTCTCGATATCGTGCACGCCCATCAAATCAAAGCGGAACCCATCAAGGCCGTATTCTTTCGCCCAAAACACAACCGAATCGACGATCCAACGGCGCGCCATCCGCCGCTCCGAAGCGATGTCGTTGCCGACGCCTGTGCCGTTGGCCGGTTGGCCATAGGCGTCGTAGCGGAAGTAATAGCCGGGAACGAGCTTCTCAAGCGGCGATTGCTCCCGATCGTAGACATGGTTGTAGACCGCATCCATCACGACGCGCAATCCATTTTCGTGCAGCGTGTGGATCGCCTGCTTCAATTCTACAATGCGTGCGTATGGATCCGCTGGATCGGTCGCATAACTCCCTTCCGGCGCATATAGATGAAGGGGATTGTATCCCCAGTTGTATGCTGCTTGTGGGTCGCGCTCATCAACGCCTGCAAAGTCCATAAACGGCATGAGCTGCACATGGGTGACGCCCAGCTCTTTGACATACGAAAGCCCAGTGGCCGTCCCGTTTGGCCCGCTTGTGTTCGTTTCAGCCAACCCGAGATACTTCCCTTTATGGACGGCGCCGCTGTCCGGATGGCTTGTAAAGTCGCGGATGCTCAGTTCATAAAGGATGGCATCCGTCGGCGAACAGAGCGGCGGAAGCGGCGAAGAGGGCGGCGTCAGCTTCGTTTTCTCCCAGTCGATCACGACGCCGAACTCGCCATTGATCGACACAGCAGTTGCATACGGGTCCACCGCCTCGCGCCATACGCGGTTGATGCAGGCGATATACGTGTAACACGCTCGTTCCCAATCGCCGGGGACGGCGGCTGACCATACGCCGCACTCGCCGCGCTCAAGCGGCACGCAGCGGATCTCGCCGAGATGCGGATGAACAAGCTTGACGTTGACCGCGGTGGCAGTCGGCGCCCATACGCGAAATACCGCCTGTTCTTTGGAATACTCCACGCCTAACGGCCCATCATAGAAAAACCGATCATCAAATGCAGGAGTGCGCACAACGGCGCCGATTTGAACATCGGTCTCCTCCCCGCGGCAAGAACGCACCCAGTATGTCGCTCCAAACTCGAACGCGGATGCAAACCGGCACACATATTTCACCGTCTCCCCGCAATCCTCGACGTGCTGCACGGACAGCGGAATCTCCTCGCCGCTCGGCGCTACAAGCGTCAACGGCGCCATCCCATCAAAGCCGAGCGATTTCGGCGCAAGCACAACGATTTGATCCATCTCGTCCAAATAGGCGGCAAACGTTCGGCTGATGTGAAGCATGTTCGTTCACCCCTTTCTTGCCTCCCGTCAATACTATCATACGTAAAAGAAAAAGGGCGGTGCCAACTCATCGGCCGGTCGCCCTATCGATGCACAGATGTTTCTATTGTTGCCCTTCCTCGCCGCTCATATTCTCGTCTTGCCGGCGGTCGTAAAAGCTGGCGCAATGGCGAAGCAGCGCCTCCGCCGCTTTCAGCTGCCCATGCCGAAGTGGGAGAGCGGAGCGGCGCAGACGGGAAAACCACTCTTCATAGTTCCGCTTATCGATATAGCGGACAAACGGAAAAAGACCGCCGCTGTCAATGTAGCCATAGCGGTTTAACAGCACGAGATGGATCGGCCAATCAACCGCATGGTTGCGAAAAATGTCTGAAACGATCTGCTCCGTCCGCCGCAGCGACACGACTGGGTTGACCCGCCTCGTTTCGCTCGTTCCCGCCCGTTCCACCCAAAACCGGCCAGTTGACGCCATGACGATGTTGTCCGACCTTCCTTCGACAAAGGCAATGCACCAGATCGCAGATGGCGTCAACACCATCGTCTCCAGCTCCACCGGCGCCTTGCCGACCATCGCCACGGGCCGGTAAAAGCATAAATGCGTATCCGGAAACCGCTGCAAAAAATATTTCAACGTCTCATCGCCATACACCGCCTCATCGAGGGAGGAAACGTACATCATCGTGGAGCTCGCCCATTTCAGCTGCAACTCGAACAACTCATCCAAAAACTGCTGTTTCAATTCCTCTAGAGTCGCCGCCGGACGAGCCATCGGCGCAAAAGAAAACGGCTCTTCTTCCGTAAGCGCGGCACGGCGGCGCCATCGTTTCGTCAGCCGCTCCCACCATGACGGTTTGTCAAGCCAACCATCCCACGTCTCGCCCGTTTCAAGCCAACCGCTCGCCTCAGCCGTCCGTTCCGCTTGCCACCGCGCTTTTGCCTGCTCCCATTGCCGCTGCTTCAGCCGAATGAATTCCGGCACATAATAGTACACATCGGTTTCGTAGCGGGAAATGCAATCCATGAGTTTCACGAGCTGACCCATTGTTTCACCTGTTAGTTCCAGCCATTCATCGGCGCGCCAAGCAACGGGAACACGGCGATCGCTTCGTACTTCGGCGTCCGTTCCATATTCGTCCGATACAGCACCATCTCACGCACCGAAAACACCGCCTTGGCCGCGGCAAGCGAACGGAGGCGATCCGGGTGAAACGGTTCGGTTCCTTGCCATTTGCGAGCGATCGTGATATGCGGGGCAAACGGCCGGCGGTCCAAGGAAAATCCAAGCTTCATGCACGCTTCATACACGTCGCGCCGCAGGGCATGCAACTGTGCTTCCGTTTCGACTCCTTGCCAAAAAATGCGCGGCGACGTCCGCTCCCCGAACGTCCCCAGCCCGGCAAGCGCGAGGGAAAACGGGGCGCAGCGGGCGGCCACGGCAGTCATGGCCTCGCCTAGCGGCGCCATTTTCTCTAGAGGCACATCGCCTAAAAATGCGAGGGTGATATGATAGTCCTGTTCATGCACCCATGTGCGAAACGGAAGCGACGGCGCCGCTTCGTTCGAAAAACGGGCGATGGCTTGCTTCACTTCCGCTGTCAACGGAACGGCGATGAAATAATGATTCCGTTTCATCCTTTCTCACCTGCCGATTCGGTCGTTTTCTCCACTTTTCCCAACCAAATGAGCACCAACGCGCCCGCAATAGTGCAAACGCCAAAAAACACGTAGACAGCGCCGATCTGCCAACGCTCAAGCAAATATCCGCCCGCCAACGTGCAAAACCACGCACCAAGCCCGCTGCTTGTCGCCGCGTAAAGAGAGACGGCCGTCGCCTGCACCCCATCGGGCGCTAAACGGCGCACATACTGCAAGGCGGTTGGAATCGCCAGCCCGACCGAACATCCTTGAACGATCGCTGTGATATAGACAAACCAAAGCGGCGGATCAGCGACATACGACCACCAGCGGGCGGCCGACACGAGCGCAGCCAACACGAGCAGGCGCGTCATGCCGAACCGGCGGATGAGCCGGTCGGCCGTTTTCATAAACGGCGCTTCGCTTCCGGCAGCCAGCCAAAAGGCGAAGCCGATGCCGGTCAGCGTGCCGCCAAGCTCGTGAATCAACAGCCCGAAATAAGAATTGTTGGCATAAATCGGACCAAACAGCAAAAAGGACGCCACAAGCAGCAGGCAAAACGGGCGAACGGAAAGAAGCCCGCGGACGTCAAGCCATGTCAACCGCCCCGGCGCCGCCTGATAGCGAGGCAGGCGGGCGGCCAAAACCAACGCGGCCAACAGCGCCAACGAAAAGGCGTAAAAAATGACCGCAAACGCGACATGATCGGACAGCCATCCGACAACCAACACGGCCGCGGCAAACCCGATCGATCCCCAAAGCCGAATCGCCCCGTAGTTTCCTCCCTGTTCGTGCACGTGGCGAAGGGCGAGGCTGTCGGAAAGCGGAACGATCGCGCTTTGCACCGCCGACAACAACACGGTCAGGGCGACGAACACCCGGTAGCTTCCAGCCAGCGAATAAAGAAGCCCAAACAGCGCTGCCACCCCAAGCGCCACCGTCAACAGTTCGACCGGTTTGCGCGTATAATCGGCGGCCGCGCCCCACAGCGGCTGAGCAGCCATCGCCACAATCGAAACAAGCGACATGATCCAACCGATCGCCGCTCCCGGCAACTGCGCCTCTTCCTGCAAATAGACAGACAAAAGCGGAAACAACGCGCCAAACGCAAAAAAGATGAGAAAATAAAAGAGAGGAAACACCTGTTTTCGCACCGTCGCCTCCCGTTTGAACGTCGCTTCCATCCCGCCCCCCCTTTTTTTCGTTAACACAACATCCGCCCCTCTCTCTTGTTTCGCCGGGGCGGCGAGCCGCCTATTTCGCCAGCTCGTAAATGGCCTGCGCGTAAATGGCAGTGGCTTTCACCAAATCATCGATTTCGATATACTCATCTTTTTGGTGGGCGACATCGGGACGGCCTGGAAACAACGCGCCAAACGCCACCCCGGCGGCCAAGGCGCGAGCGTATGTGCCGCCGCCGATGGCCAAAAGCCGGGCCGGCTCTCCCGTCTGCTCTTCGTAGACGCGCTGAAGCGTGCGGATAAGCTCGTGGTTCGGGTCGATGTAATGCGGCTTCGCATCACTAAACCGGCTCAGCGCGAATCCATGTTCAGCCGCGGCGCCGGCGAGCGTCCGGCGGATCGCCTCGCCGTCGGCCGTCACCGGATAGCGGATGTTCAGCCCAATCGTTCCGCCATGCTGCCGGTCATACGACAGCACCCCGACGTTGACCGTCAAGTCGCCGCTTTGTTCGTCCCGATACGCAAGGCCAAGCCGCCGGCCGCGAGCATCGCCGAAAAAGGCGGAGGCGATGAACTGAATGAACGGCCGGCTTCGGCCATCGAGGGGAAGCGAAGCCAAAAACTGCGCCAAATAGACGCCAGCGTTTTTGCCGCGCTCCGGCTCGGCGCCATGAGCGGACACTCCTTCCAATTGAAAGACGACGGCCTCTTCGCTTTGCCTCATACTCCCCTTTACGCCGCACTCCCGGCAAAACGATTCGTATCGCTCCTGCCAATCTTCCGCCTCCCGAACGCCTTCCACCACCGCTTCGGCTGCATCCGGCACCATATTGTAGCGACGCCCGGATTCGAACGAGGCAAGCGCCAGCCCCTCTGCCCTCTCTGATTCAGAGGGACAGTACGCCAAATCGGCGTCGATGATCCCTTTTTCCGCATGAATGATCGGGAAATCCGCATCCGGTGCAAATCCGACCTCCGGCATTTCTTCATGACGGAAATAATGCTCCACACACCGCCAATCGCTTTCCTCATCGCCCCCGATGATGAGCCGCACCCGCTTGGCAAGCGGCAGCCCGAGATCACGGACGATTTTCATCGCGTAAAACGCCGCGACGGTCGGCCCTTTGTCATCGATCGCGCCGCGCCCGTAAAGGCGGCCGCCGCGCACCTCAGCGGCAAACGGATCCATCGTCCAGCCGTCCCCGGGCGGCACGACATCGATATGGCCGAGCACGCCGACCAATTTCTCCCCTTGCCCCATTTCGATGTGCCCAGCAAACCCGTCCACATTTTTGACGCGAAACCCTTCCTCCCCGCCGCGGCGAAGCATATGCTCAAGCGCCTCGGCTACCTTGGGCCCAAACGGCGCACCCGGCTGCGCCTGCCGATCATCGCGGACGCTCGGAATGCGGACAAGCGCTTGCACGTCGCGGACAAGATCGTCTTTTCGTTTCTTCGCTTCGTTCATCCAGTTGATGTTCAACGCCATTCTTCCTTTCCTTATTCAACACCCTTTGTTGCCAACGTATCATATCAAAAACAGGAAGTCAAAATGTTTCATTCGTTGCAAATCGATTTCCGTTTCATGACAAAGTGTTGAAATTTTTCGTGAATAGAAGCAACCGGGTAGCATTTTCCCTCTCATTTCGTGTACAATGGTAGTAAACAGACAAAGACATCTCTCATCTGCTAGCGGTCGGTTGTGCCATGCGAATGATGCTAAGATAGGGAGTGGTCTTTTGAAACCTTCAACACATCGGATGCTTACCCGCATCAAATCCGTGTATATGTACATTAGCGAAAAAGGAACGGTTACGACCCAAGAGCTTGTTGATGAGTTCGGCACCACCCCACGAACGATCCAGCGCGACTTAAACGTGCTTATGTACAACGATCTCGTTCGCAGCCCAAGCAAGGGCAAATGGACGACCACAAACAAAAAAGTGCGCATCTCTTCGTAAACCCGGTGCCAATAGGGTAGGCAAGATGAGAGATGAACGCGAACCATTTTTCCACAGATGAATATCCACTATTTTTCCATAAAAAAGGAACCGCATCAGGTTCCTTTTTTTTCGTTCATCTCTGGCCGGTATTGTTTCAACATGTCCACCTCTTCGTCCGTCAATTCCCGATACTCGCCGACGGCCAAATCCGGGTCAAGGGCGAGCGGCCCCATTTGCATTCGTTTTAAATAGACGACCCGCTTGCCGACCGCTTGAAACATCCGCTTCACTTGATGAAACTTCCCTTCCGTGATCGTCACCTCGACATCGGAACGAAGGCCGGATTTCAGCACGACGAGCTTGGCCGGCTTTGTTTCATAGCCGTCATCAAGGACGACGCCGCGCCGAAACGCTGCGACATCCGCTTCCGTCACTTCCCCGTCCACGACGGCAAAATACGTTTTCGGCACGTGTTTTTTCGGCGACAACAGCTGATGGGCGAGCTGGCCGTCATTCGTCAAGAGCAGCAGACCTTCCGTATCTTTGTCAAGCCGGCCGACCGGAAACGGGGAAAATGCCCGGTCTTCCTCTTCAAGCAAATCGACGACCGTCTCTTCCACGGCATCTTCCGTCGCGGAAACGACCCCCGAAGGCTTATTCATCATCAAGTAAATGAACGGCTTGTACTCGACCGTTTCTCCCCACACGGTCACGATTTGCTCATCCGGCCGCACTTTCGTTTTCGCATCACGGACCGGCGCGCCGTCCACTTTCACCGCCCCGGACTTGAGCAGCTTTTTCACTTCCTTCCTCGTCCCATATCCCATATGGGCGAGCAGCTTGTCAATGCGCAGCTCCACCAATCTCCCTCCCTAAAAATATCTCCTTCATTAGGCATTCATCTAGTCCGCTTCCGCCTTCCCCCCATACACTGTGAAGGAAACATCGAGAAGGGGGATTTACTGATGAACGAATATTACTATTATGTCCCGACATTGGAGGATTACCGTCAACAGCCGCCAGCCGGCCAGCTTTGGCCCGGATACCCGGGAGGTCCATTCGCCAACTGGGCGCGGCGCATCGAACGGCTTGAGCGGGCCGTCGAACGGCTCGACCGCCGGCTCGACCGGGTGGAAAGCCGCCTCGATCGCATCGAACGCCGGCTCGGCCTGTCGTAAGCGATATCGAGAAAGAAGGCGGGGACGACCGCCTTCTTTTTTGCCGCAAGCCGAACGGCATGGAGGATGGTGAAAAACAGCCGTCGTCGAACCCTTTCGCTAGGGCGCCGCGATGTTCGCAAGAAGCGCCGTCCGCCTGGCTCCCCGCCTAAACGAGCCGCTTCTAGGAAACGGCCGTCCGGTCAACAGCCGATCCCCATACATCCTCACCTACGATACCGCCTTTTTCTCTTTCCGGCGCCAAAACGCAAACCGGTCGCCAAACAGCACGGAAAACAATCCGGAGCGGATGCTGAGAAACAAATAGACGGCCGCCCCGACCGCTGCGCCGATGGCAACAGCGCTCACCGATTGGGCAGTGCTGTCGCGGTAATCGATCCATCGGGCCGCCAGAGCCTCGACCCCCATAACCGCCGCTGACATCGCCGCCGTCAAGATGGCCATAAACGCTGTCCGGCGGGCGACAAACCGATAGCGGTAGCGCGTGCGGCGCTGAATGACCCATAAGTTGAACGCCACCGAGACGAAATAGCCCGCCATCGTGGCCACAATGGCCCCGACGGCCGACCATTTCATAATGAGCGGCGTGTTGAGCAGAAGCTTCACAAGCAAGCCGGCTGTCAAACTGACGACCGTAAACCGCTGCTCGTTGATGCCTTGCATGATCGCCGCCGTCACGGAAAACAACGCGTACAAAATCGCCGCCGGCGCGTACCAGCGCAACACTTGTTCACCAAGCGGATCATAGCTGTAAAACGAGCTGTACACCGGCCCTGCCAGCACCGCCATGCCAATCACCGCCGGGAGCGTTAAAAACATGAGCACTTGAAACGTCTGGTTCAAATATTGCCGCAGCGCTTTCCGGTCTTGCGCGACATACGCTTTCGTAATCGTCGGGATGAGCGCCAAGCTGAACGAGGTCGCGAGCGTCACGGGGATGATGACGAGCTTTTGCGCCCACATGTTGAACACGGAATACGCGTGCTCGGAGATGTTCCCGCGGCCCGCCGCCGCCATCGCGTGATTGAACGTAAACTGATCGACGAGCTGGTACAACGACATCGACAAGCCGACAAAAACAAACGGAATCGAAGAAAGAAGCAGCTCTTTATACATCGCCAAAAGAGACACGTCCGCTTCGCCGCGGTCACGCGCAAGCAGCGACTGCAAATACGGACGCCGCTTCCACCAATAGACAAGCAGCACCAAAAGCCCCGCCGCCGCCCCGACAAACGCAGCAAACGTCGCCGCGCTCACAGCGGAGACGATCGAGCCGTCCATCAGGCGCAAAATGACGTAGCACGCCCCAAGCAAAAACGCGATGCGCGCGATTTGTTCGACGACTTGCGACAGCGCCGTCGGGCCCATCGACTCATGTCCTTGGAAAAATCCGCGGATCAAGCTCATCACCGGCACGATGAGGAGCGCAAAGCTGACCGCGCGGATGACGGCCGTGACGTCGTCGACCGAGTTGACGTTCGTTTTCGCGTCGATGACGTGCGGCGCCAAGATGGGCGCCAGGGCGTACAAAATGAGCCATGAGGCGATGCCGCTTGCGATCATCAAGACAAGGCCAGAGCGAAAGAGCCGATAGCCGACGCCGTATTCCCCAAGCGCGTTGTATTTCGACACAAACTTTGACACCGCCACCGGCAGCCCGCCGGTCGCCAAGCTCAAAAAAATTTGGTACGGCACATAGCCGTATCCGTACAGCGCCCCGCCGCGCTCGCCGACAAGATGGTAAAACGGGATGACGTAAAATAAACCAAGAAGGCGAGAAATCATCACGCCAGCCGTTAAAATAAACGTGCCGCGCAGCAGTTTCGATGTTGACATATGACCCCTTCCCTAGCCATGGACGTTGAAAATGACAACATATTTATTTTACCATAGTTGTCAATGGAACGAAAAATATCGGCCACGCGCAGAAAGAAAGGGTGGAATGAACATGGGATACGACGTCATCATCATCGGCGGCGGTCCGTCCGGGCTCATGGCGGCCATCGGCGCCGGCGAAGAAGGGGCGAAGGTGCTCTTGTTGGAAAAAGGAACAAAGCTCGGGCGCAAGCTCGCCATCTCCGGCGGCGGACGCTGCAATGTGACGAATCGGCTGCCGGTGGATGAAATGGTCCGCCATATTCCCGGCAACGGCCGCTTTTTATACAGCGCCTTTTCCGTTTTCAATAACGAAGACATCATCCGCTTTTTTGAACGGCTCGGCGTGCCGCTCAAGGAGGAAGACCACGGTCGCATGTTTCCCAAAAGCGACAGCGCCCAGTCGGTCGTCGACGCGCTTGTTCGCGAATTGTCGCGCCTTGGCGTCGATGTTCGGCTTGAATCGCCAGTGGCGGACGTGCTGTATGAACAAGGGAAAACAGTCGGTGTCACGCTGAAAAGCGGGGAGACGATCCACGCCCGTGCGGTTGTCGTCGCCGTCGGCGGCAAATCGGTGCCGCAAACCGGTTCAACGGGCGACGGCTATCCGTGGGCGGAAAAAGCGGGCCACACGGTGACCGAATTGTTTCCAACCGAAGTTCCGATCGTCTCGCATGAGCCGTTCATCCAAGAGCGGACGCTGCAAGGCTTGTCGTTGCGCGACGTCGCGTTAAGCGTCTTAAAGCCGAATGGCAAACCGATCATCACCCACCGGATGGATATGCTGTTTACGCACTTCGGCATTTCCGGCCCAGCTGCTCTCCGTTGCAGCCAGTTTGTCGTTAAGGCATTGAAAAAAGCGGCGGACGGCGCGGTCGAAATGAGCATCGACGCGCTTCCGGACGTGACGCAGGAAGAGCTGTTCCAACATTTCGCCAAGCTGTGCAAAGAGGAGCCGAAAAAGGCGATGAAAACGATCGCCAAAACGGTGCTTCCCGAGCGGTACGCCGTCTTTTTGCTCGAGCGGGCCGGCATCGACCCGCACGCCTCTGCCGGCACGGTCGGCCATGAGGCGCTGCGGGCGTTTGTCCGACAGTGCAAACAATTTACCTTTTACGTCCACGGCACGCTGCCGCTTGAGAAAGCATTCGTCACCGGCGGCGGCGTGTCGGTCAAAGAAATTGAGCCGAAAACGATGGCCTCCAAATGCATGGCCGGCCTTTACTTTTGCGGGGAAATTTTGGACATTCACGGCTACACGGGCGGCTACAACATCACCGCCGCCCTTGTCACCGGGCGGCTCGCCGGCGTGAACGCCGCCCGCTATGCATTGGCGGAAAAAAACGGGGCGAACGGCTCCGCGGAGCAGACAGCAACGAATTGACCGCCGTCCTCATGCCCCTCGGGCGCTCGGGGGCGTCCGCTGACATTCCGACAACGCCCGTCTTCAAGGCGAGCGATCGCAAAATGTCGCCGCCTGAAATGGAAATGCCGCAACGAAAAAAGCGTCGCCCGCTTTGGGGGGATCAGCACGAAAACGGCCAAAGAATCCCGCAGTCTGGAGCCGTGTGAAGTGTCAAGTCCGGTAAATGACCATGGCGGAAAAACAGTAGATTTGCTCGCCTTCCGATTCCATCGCCGCCACGCTGTACTTGACATCGATCAACTGTCCGTCTTTCAATCGGGCTAAAAAATCATTGACCGCCGCTTCCAAATCTTTTTCATGCTCTTTATCAAACACTTTCACTTTGTACATCGCCATTCCCCCGTTTTCTTTTTCCTTTTCCACGCATTTAGGGAAAATCCTGCCCACAAAAGGCGTCACGCGCCCCCGAACAGCGGGACGCGTGACGTCAGAAACTTCATTCGTCTTAATACACGCCAACCGCATTGAACGCCTGTTTCACCGAGTTGACTTCTTGGCTTGTCGACCCGTACAAATCAGCGGCCGCTTGCACGCAGGCGGCGCGCAGCTGGCTGAAGTTCGACGTCGGCGTCAAATAGTAGACAAGCGCCCGGTAGAAAATTTTCCCCATTTTGTCGCGGCCGATGCCGGTGACGCTCACGCCGTAATGGACGCCTCCTTGGCTGAGCAAGTACGCCGCTTTATTGATGATGCCGCTGTTTGTATGGACGCCGCCGTTGTCTTGCGTGCCGGTGTACCGTTTCGAATAATGATCCGGATCGCCGTATTTCGCCGGGTCGGACATCGAGCGGAGCGCATCGCCGGCGATCCCAGGCGTGTAAATGTCTTCGCCGATCTCCCAGTCCGGGTTGCGGTTGGCGTAGAACTCCACGAGCGTGCCGAAAATATCGGACATCGCTTCATTGATCGCACCGGACTCGTTTTGGTACACCAACCCGGCGGTATAATCGGTCACGGCGTGGGTCAACTCATGAGCGACGACATCAATGCCTCCGGAAAACGGCAAAAACGTCTGTCCATCTCCATCGCCGTACACCATTTGCGAACCGTTCCAAAACGCGTTGTTATAGCCGCGGCCGTAATGAACGGTCGAACGGATGGCGGCGTTGCTGCCGTCATAGCTCAGCCGGCCGTGTACATTTTTGTAATAATCATACACGACGCCGGCGTAATAATGGGCGTCCACCGCCGCCGTGTCATAGCTGGCGAAAAATTGGTTGTCGCTATCGGCCCATAAGCTGCCGGGCAGTGTAGTGCGGTTTCGTCCGTCATACGTAAAAATGCCGCTGCCGCGTGTATTGTCTTGCAAATAGTAATAACCGTCATACGAAGAGTACGTCGTATTGATATATTTCTGATCGCCCAACACACCGCGGCCCACGCCGACTGTCGACGTACCGGCGACCGGCTGCCCGCCGTCCGGCTTTGCCTCGTCCATTTGGTTCCATTTATCTAACACTCTTCCGTCTGTAGCATCAACCATGTAGATCCAGTTGCCTGGCACAGGGGTTAAAAAGCGGACATTGACTTCATAAGCGAGGCGTGCGTCCTCCCCATCCGGATAGATGACAAGCCGCGTTGATTTTCCCACTTCGAAAGCCGGCCATTCGTTCGTCACTGCATCCACCACATCTTGTTTCGCGATCCTTTCCGCTTGTTGAACGGAAATGGCGGCTTTTGTTTTCAACGTTTGTTTGTCCAAATTCGGAATGAGCGCGCCCGACAAAGAGGACAATTCGCCATCGTTGACATGGGCAACAAGCACGGCGCCATACACGGGGATGCCGTGATAGCGCTGTTCAAAACGCATGACCGTATGGCCGAGTTCATCCACTTGTTTGCCAATCAAGCTCAGCCGTTCACGGGCTTGTCCACCAAGCTGGAACGTATTCTTCTCTTGATCAAGATAACGGTAAACCAATTGTTCCGGAGCTTCCTCGCCTTTTAACAGCGAACCCGAAACGAACGATGGCGTCTTCCACTGTTCGTTCCATACTATTGATTTTTCCTTCGCCGAAGCGCCGAGCGGCCAAGCCATCAATCCAACCGCCAACCCAATCGCGCCAAGCATCGCCCGTTTGTTCATTCCCTTTACCCCTTTCTTATTTTTTGGATTATTTATTCTAGATAAAATTTTATTACAATATATTTTGATTGGGTATTGGGAAAATGATCGGGCGACATGCGGGCTGATCCGGCAGCCTATTTTCCGTTTTTCCCTCTTTGCGGCTTTCCGCCTGCGACAAAACGGCCAAAGTGAAACACGACCGACAGCGAAGCAGCCAAGCAAAAAAAACGATTGATCTTTTTCACTGGAGCCAACGGATTTCCACAGAACGTGCTTTGACGGACGAAACAAAAAAACCGACTCATCCCCCGCTTTCGCACCGTGGCGAAAACAGGAGACGGATCGGTTCGAAGAAGATCCACACAGACAGGCAAAGCGCCAATCCGGCCGCTTCTTTTATCGGGCGATCACGGTCGGCGGTGGATGCTCATCTTTTGCCGCCTCTTTCACCCCGATGCCTTGGCCAAAGGCCGAAGCGAGGCCAAGGACGGCGAGAGCGACGATCACGATGACCCGCTTTTTCACGAGCTTCACCTCCTTTCAAACGCCGGTTTGCGTCCGCAAGAGGGCGCAGCTTAGCTGATAATATTGGGCCGCCTGCTTGTATTGGCGCCTCCGCATATAACAATCCGCCAAATATTCGGCATACAACGACGCGTCGTCATACTCCTTCTTTTTTTGGAAATAGGGAATCGCCTCCTGTTTGAGCAGCCGCTCTAACCGTTCATCGTCTGCGCTCAAAAGCAGCCGGTAAATGGAAAAATGCAAATAATACTCATAATGCTCGGACGCGCCGTTAGGGGCTTGTTCGAGCTGTTTCCACCCTTCCTCGACAGCCATCGACGCTTTGCGATAATGCTTGGCATCACAATGCACGCGAACAAGCGACAAAAGCGTGATGAGCCGAGCATCCAGCGGGGCGTCCTCTTTATAGATCAAACTGTTCTCATAATGTTGCACCGCCTCGCGGTATTGACGTTTCATTCCTTTCAAGTGGCCGAGATTGTGTTCCACAATCCCAAGAAGCCGTCGATCCTCGACCATCCTCGCCGCCTTTTGGGCCAGCAGACAATGGTCAACCGCTTTGTCGATCTCCCCGCAGCGCCGATGGCAAATCGCCAACAGCACATGGCATTCGGCGCTCCGCCGCAAGTCGTATTCCGCCTGGCTGAGCGCCAGCGCTCGCTCGGCGTATTGAAGGCATTGGAACCATTTCCACAGACGGCTAGAAGCAAGCGCCGACAAGTAAGCCAAATCAGCCTCCTCCCTGCTCGTTTTCCATTCTCCCTTCAACAACTCTTCTGCCTTTTGATAACAATGCAAGGCATCGTCATATTTTTCTTGACAATAATATAAAAGCCCAAAAAACTTCCAATAATAATAGCGCATGTCATCACTCAACGACCCATACCAGTCCCGCACGCTTTGCGCCGCCGTTTCCGCCCCCTTTTTGTCGCCAAGAAGCAGCCAATACCGGATTCGCATCAGCTGAAAATAAATCATGGCTTCGGCATCCCCAGACTGCTCGCATCGTTCTTTGACCGTTTTATACAGTTCCCGCGCGGCAGGCACATCACGGTTCGTCATCGCCTTATACCACGACATCACCCATTCGAACCATGAAGGCATTGTTTCGTTTCCACCCGGCCGGATGTCCAGCCGACGAAACAAGCATTCGAGCACCTCTTGGCTCGGGATGACTTGGTTATTCTCAATTTTCGACAAATAAGACACCGAAATAATGCCTTCAGCCGTTTCTTCTTGGGTCAGGCCTTTCATCAAACGGGCGAATTTCAAGCGGTCGCCGAGTTTCAATAGAGAGCTCCTCCTTCGAACAAGTGTCTGATTTTACCGAAAATTATATCCTTTCCTTTTTTTTCTTGCATCACACTTTGGTACTAAAACAAAATGGAAAAAGCGCCCCAAAAAGCTGGGACGCTTTTTCGCTCATGCAAGACCAGCGGCAAACAACCATTGGACCGTGCGGGAAGAACAATATTCACCGTTGAGAAACGCGGAACCGCCCGACTCCCCACTATACGCCGACCGAAGACGCGCAAGCCGCCGGACGCATGAAAAGGCCGGCGCCAGCAAGCCATTCCTCTTGACCGAGCGGGGCTGTTCCATCCGCTGATACGTTCTGTCGTTTTGGTCTCGACAAAAATGGGAGCACTTGGATGACAGCCCGCCGCCATGTCCTGTTCTTTGAACGGAAAGCGCTTATCGCTTCGGCGTCGTTTCGCCTTCCCACTCGAGCATGCCGCCCGTCATGTTGCGGACGCGATAGCCGAGCTCCTGCAAGTAGCGGCAGACGTTTTCGCTCCGCCGTCCGGAGCGGCAGACGAAAATATATTCTTCGTTGCGGTCGAATTCCTCAAGCCGATTGGGGATGTCGCCCATTTTGATATGCTTCGCGCCCGGAATCATGCCGAGCGCGACTTCCTCGTCTTCGCGCACATCGACAATATTCAGCTTTTCGCCGCGCTCAAGCTTTTCTTTCACTTCAGCCGGCGTGATTTCCTTGATCTCTTCCATGGCAGATCGACCCCTTTCGTTGGTGGATCAGGAGCGGGCCGAAGCCCGCCCTCATCATCACTTGGCGACGATATTGACGAGCTTGCCGGGGACGGCGATCACTTTGCGCACGGTTTTGCCCTCAAGCTGCTCTTTGATTTTTTCATCGGCGAGCGCCCGCTCCTCGAGCGCTTCTTTTGGCAAGTCAACGGGCACGTGCAAACGCGACCGCACTTTGCCGTTGATTTGCACGACGATTTCCACGACGTCCTCGACAAGCTTCGTTTCATCATACGTCGGCCACGGTTCATAGGCGATCGTGTCCGTGTGGCCAAGCTTTTGCCACAGCTCCTCGCCGATGTGCGGGCAGACCGGCGACAAGAGCTTGACGAAGCCTTCCATGTATTCTTTTTTCATTTGCTCCGCTTTGTACGCTTCGTTGATGAACACCATCAGCTGCGAAATGGCGGTGTTAAAGCGCAAGCCTTCATAGTCTTCCGTCACTTTTTTCACCGTTTGATGATAGACGCGCTCGAGCGTGTCGCTCTCCGGTTCGTCGACAATGTTCGGGTTCAGTTCGCCATTCTCGGTGACAAAGAGTCTCCAGACGCGGTCGAGGAAGCGCCGCGCCCCGTCAAGCCCTTTCGTCGACCAAGCGATCGACGCCTCAAGCGGCCCCATGAACATTTCATACAGCCGCAGCGTGTCGGCCCCATGGCTTTCGATGATGTCGTCCGGGTTGACGACGTTGCCTTTGGATTTGCTCATTTTTTCGTTGTTTTCGCCTAAAATCATTCCTTGGTTGAACAGCTTTTGGAACGGTTCTTTCGTCGGCACGATGCCAAGGTCATAAAGAAACTTATGCCAGAAGCGGGCATAAAGCAAATGCAAGACCGCGTGCTCCGCCCCGCCGATGTAGACGTCGACCGGCAGCCACTTTTTCAGCTTTTCCGGATCGGCGAGCTGCTTGTCGTTGTGCGGGTCGATGTAGCGCAAATAATACCAGCAGCTTCCGGCCCATTGCGGCATCGTGTTCGTTTCGCGCCGCCCTTTTTTCCCAGTTTTCGGGTCGACAACATTGACCCATTCTTCGATGTTGGCGAGCGGCGATTCGCCCGTTCCCGACGGACGGATTTCATCCGTTTTCGGCAGCACAAGCGGCAGTTCGTCTTCCGGCACCGGCGTCATCGTGCCGTCTTCCCAATGGATGATCGGAATCGGCTCTCCCCAGTAGCGCTGGCGGCTGAACAGCCAGTCGCGCAGCCGGTACGACACTTTTTTCCGCCCTTTGCCATGCTCCTCAAGCCAGGCGATCATTTTGTCGATCGCTTCCTGCTTGTTCAAGCCGTTCAAAAACTCGGAGTTGATATGCTCACCATCTCCAGTGTACGGTTCCTTTTCGATATCGCCGCCGGCGACGACTTCTTTCATCGGCAAGTGGAATGTTTTCGCAAACTCGTAGTCGCGCTCATCGTGCGCCGGCACGGCCATGATCGCTCCGGTGCCGTAGCTCATCAAGACGTAGTCGGCGATCCAAATCGGAAGCCGCTCGCCGGTGACCGGGTGAATGGCGTACGCGCCGGTGAACACGCCCGTTTTTTCTTTCGCCAAATCGGTGCGCTCAAGGTCGCTTTTGCTTTGAATTTCCTTTAAGTAGGCGTCAACGGCTGGCTTTTGCTCCGGCGTCGTGATTTTCTCAACGAGCGGATGCTCCGGCGCCAAGACGGTGTACGTCGCGCCAAAGAGCGTATCCGGACGCGTCGTGAACACAGTGAATGTTTCGTCATGGCCGTCGACGGCAAACTCGATTTCCGCTCCTTCCGAACGGCCGATCCAGTTGCGCTGCATCTCCTTAATGCTTTCCGGCCAATCGAGCTCTTCCAAATCTTCAAGCAGGCGGTCGGCGTAGGCGGTGATTTTCAGCATCCATTGCCGCATCGGCTTGCGGATGACCGGATGCCCGCCGCGCTCGCTCCGGCCGTTGATGACTTCCTCGTTGGCCAGCACCGTGCCGAGCGCCGGGCACCAGTTGACCGGCACTTCATCCATGTAGGCGAGCCCTTTTTCGTACAGCTTCAAGAAAATCCATTGCGTCCATTTGTAATAGTTCGGGTCGGTCGTATTGATCTCCCGATCCCAGTCGTACGAAAAGCCAAGCGACTTGATTTGCCGGCGGAAATTGTCGATGTTTTTTTGCGTAAACTCCGCCGGGTCGTTGCCGGTATCGAGCGCATATTGCTCAGCCGGCAGCCCGAACGCGTCCCAGCCCATCGGGTGAAGGACGTTGTACCCTTGCATCCGCTTCATGCGCGCCAAAATATCCGTCGCCGTATATCCTTCCGGATGGCCGACGTGCAAACCGGCGCCAGATGGATACGGGAACATGTCGAGAACGTAAAACTTCGGCTTGTCATCATCATCGGGCGTGCGGAACGTTTTGTGTTTCTCCCAATAGTCCTGCCATTTTTGTTCAATTTCGCGGTGGTTGAAGCTCATCGCAGCACTCCTCCTATCCAGTTCTACTTGCATCATGGACGAAAATATGTACAAAAAAACCCCCCATCCCCACGCAAAGGGACGAGAGGCGCGCTTCCCGCGGTACCACCCTTTTTGGCGCGCCAAACGGCGCACCCGCTTTCTTCCTTAACGCGGATCGACGGCCGGCGCTGTCGGGGATCGTTCGCGCCGGCAACTCCGAGGCGAGTTCACGGGCCGACTTCGGTTGACTCGCACCATCCGTCAACTCTCTGCCGTCCGTCGGGCCCGCTACTGCTCCTCTTCATCGTTATTCGCCTTATTCGCACATGAATCGACCGATGAGTGGACAGAATGACAAATTTATTATTATTTTAAAAAATTTGTCGATCAATTGCAAGTCGAAATCTATACGGAAGCCGCGGTTTTTTCATCCGCGTTCTCCGTCCGCTTCGGGAGATGACGATCATGCAAAAGCGCGGCCAGCACCGCCAATAAGGCAAACAATGCTAACATCATGATGAGCAGCTTCATTCCAAACAGATCGGCGACCGAGCCGCCGATGACCGGTCCGATCATCCGTCCGACCGTGGCCGTTCCGTTGACAATTCCTTGGTACAACCCGGCCTTCCCCGGCGGCGCCCATTCATTCACCGCGGCCGGAATCGCCGGCCAGACGATCATCTCGGCGATCGTGAGCACCATCATGGACGCAGCAAACTCGGCAAACGAATGCGCCCCCAACAGCATAGCAAACGAAACGGCGAAAATCAAAAAACCGATCACGATTTGCCGCTTCAACGTCGGCATGAAGCGGCGGATGAGCGCTGACAACAGCGGCTGGGCCAAGACGATCAACGCGCCGTTGATCGTCCAAAGCAAGCTGTACTGCCCGACCGGTATCCCGAGCTCGCGCGTATAGGCGGCGATCGTCGTCGACCATTGGACATAGCTCAACCAGCACAGTCCATAGCCGACACAAAGAAGGACGAGGGCGCGGATGTGTGCCCGGGACGCCTCGTCCCCCGTCCGGCCCTCTCGCTCTTTTTTCCGCCGCGGCGGCAACGGAACGCGGCGCAGCCCAGCCACAACCGTAAACAAAAACACGGCATACAACAAAAGGTTGGCGAAAAAAACGAGCGAGAACGAATATGAAGCGACAAGCCCGCCAAGCGCCGAACCGACGGCGACGCCGATGTTTTGCGCGACATACAAGGCGTTGAACGCCCGCCGCCCCCCTTCCGGCCAAATCGTTCCAGCGTACGCCGACGCCGCCGGAAAGACGACGCCGCTGCCAACGCCGACAAACGCCAAAAACACGGCATAATGCGGCCAACCATGCCAAACGCTTAAGCCGCCGAGCGCGGCTATCGTCAAGCACGCCCCGGCCAACAAAACGCGAAACCCGCCGATCCGGTCAAACAAAAAGCCGCCGGCCAAGCTGCCAATGACGCTTCCCCCAGAGTTGAGCATGAGCACGACACCAGCGACAGCGAGCGGCTGACCGAGCTGTTCATGCAAATAGATCGTGTTTAGCGGCCATAGAAACGACGCCCCTGTCACATTGAGCGCCATGCCGACAAGCAGCCACCAAAGAGCGCGGGGCATCGGTTATCATCCTTTTCTGACTTTTATTTTGAGTTCCGAAATAATTGTAGGGGAAAACAGGAAAAAATGCAATCAAAAAGGCGGAGCGTTCCGATGCCTCCGCCACTTTTTTGCCAAACTGACTCCCCACGGAAACAATGGCTTTTGAAGCGGGGCTCCTGCGCGAAAAGAAGAACAAGCCAAAGCGGCTTCCGCCCCTTTGGCTTATCGTCACCCGTTCCGCTGCTTGGAGCGGATCGGTTGGCCGCCCGTTTTCTCGTATTGCTTTTTCGCCAGCTTCACCGGGTCAAAGTCTTGGCCAAGCTCAAGATCGTTATTGTTTTGACCGCTAGGTGTTTTTTGTTCTGGATTCGTTTGTTTCAGGCGTCGCTTCATGCCGTGTTCCTCCTCGTTTCATCAGTCAAGCGAACAGATGCCGCTTGGCAACATGATCGCCATGCGGCCGCTTCCCGTTTTAGCGGTCAAGCAAAATCATGTCGTTTTGCAATTGCTCGAGCTGAAGCCGCATCCGATGCAGCTGCTCGCGCTGCTGGGCGTTGCAGCTTCGCGCCAAGTGCGCTAGGTCGATGACCGTCTGCTCGAGCATCTGCTGGGCGTTGGTGTATTCGGTGATGTTGTAATGCTCCTGCTTTTGCGCTTCCGTATATTGCTCTTTCGCGTAGCGGATCACATCTTCACACCGCTGCAAAAATTCCTCAACGGATTGTCTTGTCGCCATGCGCTCACCTCGTTTCGTGATATTCCCTCATGTTTACTATGCGCCGCATCGGCCGGCCGTATCACGCCAATGATTGGCAGCGGTCGATTTTCCATGAAGTTTTTGTTACAATGCCGACGTGAGGATCTTCGTTCAGCTCGATCAGGCCGATGTCGGTCAGCTCAAGGTTTTCTGTCACGCCGGCGCAGAGGATGGCGAGGCTTTAGGGAAAAAGCGAGGGCATCCGACATCTTTGGCGCAGCACCACGCCTGCCAACATAAACGATGAAACGATCACAAGGAGGGGCCAACTGATGGCTTTACTGAACATTTTGCCGTTCGCCCGCTTTTTGCTTGATCAAGCAGTCAACGAAGGCGACATCGCCGTCGATGCGACGGTTGGCAACGGGCACGACACGGTGTATTTGGCCGAACGCGTCGGGGAGACAGGCCATGTGTTCGGATTTGACATTCAGCCTGAGGCCATCACCGCCGCTTCCGCCCGCCTCGCGGAACATGGGCTATGCGGGCGGGCGACGTTGTTCGAACGAAGCCATAGCGAACTGCTTGACACGCTTCCCGCCGCTGTACACGGACGCATCTCCGGCGCCGTGTTCAACCTCGGCTATTTGCCGGGCGGCAATAAGCAAATCGCCACCAAGCCGGAATCGACGATCAAAGCAGTCGATCAGCTTCTTTCCATCCTAAAGCCGGGCGGCGTCATCGTTCTTGTCGTCTACCAAGGCCATCCGGAAGGAAAGCGCGAACGCGACGCGCTCCTTGATTACGTCCGCTCTCTTGATCAACGGCGCATCCATGTCTTGAAATACGAATTCATCAATCGGCAAAACAACCCGCCGTTTTTGCTCGCGCTCGAAACCCGGGCAGATCAGGGCGCCTGAATGGATCGAACCCAGTCCCTTTTTGCCGATACAAGCAAACGGCTGCCCTTACGAAAAGGACAGCCGTTTTTGCCGCTCCTGCCAAAAGCGGTACGCTTTTCCGTTCCAATAGAAAAACTGCGACGCCGCCCCGCCAGCGCGGACGAGCCGGCGCGCCAGCCGGCGCAGCCCGCGCTGCTTTTTCACCTTGGCATCCGACAAATACAACCCAAGAAGCCCTCGGTGGATGAGGCGGTGAAACTCGCCGTGCGGAAGGGCGCCGACATGGCGGTCGGCCTCTTCGATGAAATGGCAAAGCCGCTCAAGCATCACCGTTTCATTCGGATAGTAAAAGCAAAAATTCAAATCGCCGCCGTTCCGATCTTCCTCTTGATCGATCAAATAGTCGAGCAAAATGTGCAGCCCTTGAATGTATGGAAAATAACCGTCGCGCACTTGTCTCGCCATCTCCGGCGGCAGCGATTCGCCAAACGCATAGGCGACGAGGCAGAAAATACCGAGCGTCGAACCGGAGCAGGCGGAAAACTCATACCATTCCATCGGCGGCAAGGCGTCTTTGTATTGCGTAAACCATTGCACCAGCCGCGGCACCCGCTCGCTCGCTTCGACATGTTTATGCACTTGCAAGTCGCAATAATATCCGGCCAATTCATGCAAAAATGGGGCGATCGTCTCATAATGGCGCACCGTCTCGAGCACCTCTTGGCACGTGCGGACGAGCGCTGGCAAATAGCCGCCGTCTTCCTGCTCGCGGCGATGGCGGTAATAGTTCGACGGCTCCGCGCCGATCGTCAACGCGTCCGGCATCGAATCGTGCAAGGCGCGAAAGTCGAGCGGATCGAGCGAGGTGCTGCGGTCGCACAAATTATCCAAATAATCGCTGATCGTCTGGTAAGCCACGATAAAGCGGATGCAATCCTCCATGTTTTCTCCGGCCAAGAGCGCCAAAATGGAGCCGCCTTCGCAATGGAACGTTTTCGACGCGATGCTCGCCAAGGCCTGGCGCCGAAGCTCCGGGTCGGGAATGCACTCGGCCTGGCGCCGCCAATAGGCAAGCTCGCGGTGGACAAGCGGAAGCACGTCACGATACACCATTTTCATCAAGGCGATGGGGTTTTTCGGAATGTTCAATCGGCTCACCTCAGGTGCAAACACCATGGTCTCGTCTCCTAGCATTTCCATCTTATCGGCAACCAAAATCGGTTCCCGTCTGAACAGCCTGCGATCTCGTCTTTCAGTATTGCCATCAATGCAGCCGGGGCAAACCCATAAAAGGGGCGGCGATGAAATGAAAAAGCCGCTCAACAACGGTTCTTCCCATGTTGAGAAGCTTTGTGGAATCGGATCTTCTTTCCCGATCCCAACCCCTCATCAGGCGAAACGAAACGTTTTTCACCAATCTCGATTAGGCGCGTTCGCTTTCGTTGGCGATTTGGACGCCTCGTTGTACAATACATGGTGAACGATCGATTTTGCCATAGAAAGGAACGAACGCCCATGATTTACCCATACAAAGGCAAAACGCCGCAAATTGCCGCATCCGCCTTTATCGCCGACTATGTGACGATCACCGGCGATGTCGTGATCGGCGAAGAGACGAGCATTTGGTTCAATACCGTCATTCGCGGCGACGTGGCGCCGACGGTGATCGGCAACCGGGTCAATATTCAAGATAACTCAATTTTGCATCAAAGTCCAAACAATCCGCTTATCATTGAAGACGGTGTAACCGTCGGCCATCAAGTCATTTTGCACAGCGCCATCGTTCGCAAAAACGCGCTCATCGGCATGGGCTCGATCATTTTGGACCGCGCAGAAATCGGGGAAGGCGCGTTTATCGGCGCCGGCAGTTTAGTGCCGCCGGGCAAAAACATTCCGCCCAACACGCTCGCCCTCGGCCGGCCGGCGAAAGTCGTCCGCGAACTGACGGAAGACGACATCCGCGAAATGGAGCGCATCCGCCGTGAATATGTCGAGAAAGGGCAGTATTACAAGGCGCTGCAGCAAGCCGCGCGTCCTCACGAAAAAGAGCTGCCGTGATCCGGCAGCTCTTGTGCTGTTGCGTTTGCCGACGCCCGAAACGACTCGCGCATCCGCGCCGTCCGGCCTTACTTGTTCGCCAGCGCTTGTTCTCTCAGCGTCGCCGCTTTATCGGTGCGCTCCCACGGCAGGTCGATATCCGTGCGCCCGAAATGCCCGTAAGCGGCCGTCTGTTTGTAAATCGGGCGGCGAAGATCGAGCATTTTGATAATGCCCGCCGGGCGGAGATCGAAGTTGTTGCGCACGACTTCAATCAAAATGTCTTCCGACACTTTGCCGGTGCCGAACGTATCGATCGAAATCGAAACCGGGCGGGCGACGCCGATCGCGTAGGCAAGCTGCACTTCGCATTTGTCGGCAAGCCCTGCCGCGACGATGTTTTTCGCGACATAGCGGGCCGCATACGCCGCCGAACGGTCGACTTTCGTCGGATCTTTGCCCGAGAACGCGCCGCCCCCGTGACGGGCGTAGCCGCCGTACGTATCGACGATGATTTTCCGCCCCGTCAACCCGGCATCCCCTTGCGGACCGCCGATGACAAATCGTCCTGTCGGGTTGATGAAATAGTTCGTGTTCTCATCAAGCAGCTCCGCCGGCACGACCGGCTTGATGACATGTTCCTTAATGTCGCGCTGGATTTGCTCTTGGGTAATTTCTGGATGGTGCTGCGCGGACACGACGATCGTATCGACGCGCACCGGTTTGCCGTTTTCATCGTATTCGATCGTCACTTGCGTTTTTCCGTCCGGCCGCAAGTACGGCAAGACGTCCGTTTTGCGCACTTCCGCCAATCGGCGCGCCAGGCGGTGCGCAAGCGAAATCGGCAACGGCATCAATTCTTCTGTCTCATTGCAAGCGAACCCAAACATCAATCCTTGGTCGCCGGCGCCGATCGCTTCAATTTCCTCGTCAGTCATCTGACCTTCGCGCGCCTCGAGCGCCCGGTCAACCCCCATCGCAATGTCCGGCGACTGTTCGTCAATCGACGTCAGCACCGCGCACGTATCGGCGTCAAATCCGTATTTGGCGCGCGTGTAGCCGATCTCCCGAACCGTATCGCGGACGATGCGCGGAATGTCCACGTACGTTGACGTCGTGATTTCCCCGCTCACAAGCACCAGCCCGGTCGTCACGCTCGTTTCGCAAGCGACGCGGGCGTTCGGATCTTTTTCCAAAATGGCATCCAAAATGGCATCAGAAATTTGATCGCAAATTTTATCCGGATGTCCTTCCGTCACAGACTCTGACGTAAACAAGCGGCGTTTGGCTGACATTCGGTTTGTTTCCTCCTCTTGGCATAATGTGGCGACACGGAACTCATTTCCCTTTTTCCCTTCGCAATATAAAAAACCTTTCCTGTAACGGCTGAGGAAAGGCCATGGCAATCGTATTGCTCCTTTCACTCTTATCGTTCAAGGACTGCGCCTTGCCACAGGTTAGCACCATTTCACACATGTACAGTTGTGACGGTTGCTGGGCTTCATCGGGCCTGTCCCTCCACCGGCTCGGGATAAGAGTATCCGTTCAATGACTTATCTTATCGCAATGGAATCGGCAAAGTCAACTATCAAAATTCATTTTTTATCATTTCCAGCCGCGAAAATTCTTTCCTCAAGGAAATCAACACATTGGACAAAATAAAGTTTGAAAAACCCACACAATTAGTATGGACTATTAATAAAAATGTGTTATACTATTTTCAAGAGTGATTACAATAAAAAAGGCAGGTTTTGAATATGGGGATCGCAAATATGACGAATAAACTGGATGTATTGCTGCAAAAACCATACGTCCGCCATCAGCTGTCCGTCGCCGAGCTCGTCGAGAAAGTGCTGCAGCGGAACGAAGGACGGCTGACCCACACCGGGGCAGTCGCCGTCACGACCGGCAAGTACACCGGACGGTCGCCGAAAGACAAATACATCGTCGAAGAACCGTCCACGAAGCAAACGATCGACTGGGGAGCCGTCAACCAGCCGATGTCTCCAGAAACGTTTGACAAACTGTACGACAAAGTGCTCGATTATTTAATGAAGAAAGATGAGCTGTTCGTGTTTAAAGGCTTTGCCGGCGCCGATCCGAAATACCGGCTGCCGATTCAAGTCGTCAACGAATTCGCCTGGCATAACTTGTTCGTCCATCAGCTGTTCATCCGGCCGAACGCCGAGGAGCTCGCCGCGCACGAGCCGCAATTCACCGTCATTTGCGCGCCGAACTTTAAAGCCGACCCGAAGGTGGACGGGACGCGCTCGGAAGCGTTCATCATCATCTCGTTTGAACGGCGCACCGTGTTGATCGGCGGCACCGAGTATGCCGGCGAAATGAAAAAATCGATTTTCTCGGTCATGAACTATGTGCTGCCGGAACAAGGCATCCTGCCGATGCACTGCTCGGCCAACGTCGGGCAGGAAGGCGACGTCGCCCTCTTTTTCGGCTTGTCGGGAACGGGAAAAACGACGCTCTCGACCGACCCGAACCGCCGCTTGATCGGCGATGACGAACACGGTTGGTCAAGCCGCGGCATTTTCAACATCGAAGGCGGCTGCTATGCGAAATGCATCAACCTATCGCGCGAGAAAGAGCCGCAAATTTTTGACGCCATCGGCTTCGGCGCGGTGCTCGAAAACGTCGTTCTCGATGACGCGACGCGGGTGCCGAATTACGACGACGGCACGCTGACGGAAAACACACGCGCCGCCTACCCGCTTCAGGCGATCCAAAACATCATCGACCCGAGCGTCGCCGGCCATCCGTCCACGATCGTGTTTTTGACAGCCGATGCGTTCGGCGTCCTGCCGCCGATCAGCAAGCTGACGCGCGAACAGGCGATGTACCATTTCTTAAGCGGCTACACAAGCAAGCTCGCCGGCACCGAACGCGGCGTCACCGAACCGGAAGCAACGTTCTCAACGTGCTTTGGCGCACCGTTTTTGCCGCGCCCGGCCGTTGAATACGCGGAAATGCTCGGGCAAAAAATCGCCGAACACAACGTCCGCGTCTTTTTGGTCAACACCGGCTGGACAGGGGGGCCGTACGGCGTCGGCAGCCGCATGAAGCTCGTCTACACCCGCGCGATGGTGCAAGCCGCCGTCGAAGGGGAGCTCGACAACGTCGAAACGGTCAAAGACCCGATTTTCGGACTCGCCATCCCGGCGCACGTCCCGGGCGTGCCGGATGACGTCCTGCAGCCGCAAAACACATGGGCCGACAAACAAGCATACGAACAAAAAGCAAAAGAGCTGGCGCAAAAATTCCGCGCCAACTTCCAAAAATTCGCCCACATCAATCCGTCCATCGAAAAACTCGGCGGACCGCTCGTGTAACAAGAACCCGGCTGGACAGGGAACATCCTGTTCGGCCGGTTTTTCTGTTCTTTCCTCTGCTTTCGTCTCCGACACTGAATCCTGAAGCATTTCTGTACGTCGATCCGTTTCATTCGCCTCAAACAACCTCAAAACAACCGGACTCGATCAAACGCAATGGGCTTCTGTGTTTTCATTTGTCGCAATGGCCATTAGTTCTGTAAGGAATACGTAATGTCATCAAAAGATGGATGATTAATGAACTTGCGCATGATTTCTAAAGTTTTTACTCCCTGTTCCCCCAAGAATTGTGTTCTTGCCTCTATTTCTTCAACTGTTTTCCGCAAATCATCCATATACTTCTCAGAATTTTTAGAATCATTAAACAAGTGATAAAGATGCATAATTCCTATAGAAACTCCAGCAGCATGATATGCTCTGTCTAAAGGCCTTTTGATTTTCAAGATGGTTGATGTAACTAGAGCTTCTTCTTTTGCACATTCATTAGCATTAGGAAACATACAGTTAATCATATCATCCAAGAAGATACTTTGGTGGATAAACTCATGATAAATGGCCTCTGCATATTCAATGATTGACCAATCAGATTGAGGGTTTAACCATACTAATCCCATAACATTGGACACTGATCCTCCACCAAACAAATCTTTTTTTAAAATCAAAAAGGTACCAATAAGTGTATTAATTAAATCATACAAATCATTATGCAATACTTTGATCAACTTTAATGCTTTTTCAATTCTATCAGTAATTACTTCTTGCTCTTGTTGTGAATAAATGTGTTTATCGTTTTCCAAATCCTCTTTGTCAATCATACCCAAACTAAGTAATTTATTTTGCAATGTTTTATCAAAATATGTAACATGTATTTTTTCGTTTGAGTATGGAACAGGAACATCTTGAATATAATTTATGGCTTCAAAATATTTCTCTTTTAACGTGACACCTAATGGGAATTTCTTTCCACTTTCCTGCTCGACATAATTTTTTAGAATCTCGATATTCTCGATAATGTGTGATTTATGCAGAAATGGTAAAAAGATTTTTGATTCTGTCTGAACTATACTTGACATACTACTCCCCTATTCACGGTATATTTATGGCTCTTCACCACAAAATACACTTGACAAAAAACGTTTTTCATAACGTCAAAAAGATCAATTTCCATTTTTTGTTATTTTGTTCAACCGGGAGGGTCAATATCATGTTTGTTCCTAAAAGTCAAGTACATCTTTCACCCGAGTTCGACAGTTTTGAGGCCATTTTAGGCTCTTGGGTGATGTCCCACGGGTGAAGGAGCGCTCCCCTTCCCATGGGTCGTAACCGTCGAGGTTGGACTTTTCGCGATGTTCCTGGAGCTAGTTGAGTTTTAGCGATCAACTAGCCCCATTTTTTTCATAAATTGAACAAACTACTTTGTCAAATGAATTTGCATTCTAAGTGGTTGTACTACAAGAGACATTTGTGCATTACTTTTTAAATAATGTTCAACATAACGTTTAATATTTTCGACATGCTTTTTATTCATGGAATAACACCTCCTTCTATTTGTATTAATTGCTATTTTAACAAAAAAAAATGTATAATTACAACAATCAAAAAAATAAAATTATTCTATACCCGTGGTGCTAGTTGAGCGCTGACGCTCAACCAGCACCATAGAAATAAAAATGGACTCTAACAGAATAAGGGGGAGGCTTCCATTGCTTCAGTATATCCATTTACCTTTAGCAGATTGTTGAAAATCAACCCGTTTTCCTTCGCTCCATCGTTTTGGGGCGTGGCAAAAAGCCAGTTTCATCAAAGACTGAAGATCTGATTTTTGGTTCATTTTGACTATTCCATCACCAGTCGTTTCGATGATCAAAGAGAGGATTGAGCTCATGAAAAAGAAACCATTTCATTTCCTTTGGATCGGACAATCTTTCGCGAATTTCGGAGATGTGTTCTACATTGTTTCCGTTGTCTCTTACCTATATCATTTGACATCGAAAGCCATGGCTGCCGCATTAGTCCCTTTTTTCGTTACATTGTCGTTATTTATTAGCGGAATCGTCGCACCGATATTTTTCGAAAAATATAAACTAAAAACGTTATTGTCCTACGGACAACTGTGTAAAACATTTCTGCTGCTTTTTCTCTCGCTGTTTTTGCAATGGGGTGCGGAACATCACATTGCGATCGTTTACGTTTTTGTATCATTGATCGCTTTTTTAGACGGGATCAATAATCCGATTAAAAACTCCCTCGTTCCTTTTATAGTTTCCAAGGAGGAAATCTTGAAAGCCAACAGTTTTTTAAACACGTTAGACCAATTCATCAAACTTAGCGCATGGCCGATCGGGAGTTTGATTGTCAGTGCGGGATCGCCGTTCCTTTTAATCCATATCACCTTATTGTTCTATATCGTTTCAAGCATTCTCATGTTTCTGTTGCCTATACAAGAACATACAAAGAAGAATACGGTCCAAGACAAAGGCCTAAAGAACTTTCTCCTTTCGATCCGTCTAGGATGGGAATACACGTGGAGAAATGTGCACGCAAAATCGATTAGCTTCATGTCATTTTTTGAAGGAATCGGAAATGGCGTCTGGATTTCGGCCATCCTTTATATGTATGTGAAAGAACAATTACATGTAGGGGAGGAATGGTGGGGATATATTAACTCTGTTTTCTTTGGCGGCATGGTGATAGGGGGATTGTTAAGCGTTACGTTTAGTCAATCGGTTGAAAAAAATCAGCAATTTTTTGTATTGTTTGGCCCGTTTTGTATCGCTGCTGTAACGCTTTTGTTTGGTACAACGACGCACGGTGCGCTGGCGCTTCTGTATTCCGCCCTGTATGGGATCATCGAACAATGGAAGGTGATTTGCCTTCAGACGATTTTGCAAAAAAATGCCCGGATGGACGCTCTGCCTCATGTTTTTTCCGTGCAGGGAGTCATTAGTTCCGTAACGTTCGGGATTTCCGCCTTATTGATGAGCTTTATAGCCGATGTTTACGGGATTCGCTTTTCGTTTTATTTGTCTGTTTGCTGCTTTTTCATCAGCGGTTGGATCAGTTATCGTCAGCGGAAAATCTGGAGTTATAAGGAGAGCCAAAAAGGAGAAATCACTGGGACTATTTTGTGACCTCCTTCTTGTAAATGATCGCTTTATTTCAGAGCAAAACAAAGGAATCAGTCTTGCTTCATCATATGGCAGAGCGCAAAACGAAGGGTTGTTTGCGCTCCTGCCCTTTTCAGGTAGGATAAAAACGCCAATCGGGACGATGAACGTCACCGACAAATTCTGTCAATAGACTTTATCCTCGATGGCCGTAAGGTTCGAACGCATAAAATGATTGTCGTCGATCCCCCGGGGTTTTTGCACGATTGGGGGTCGACGACAATGTGAGGCTTGACGGCGAAGGTGCGCTTACCCCTTCAGCCTTTCAATCTTCTCAATGGGCAGCCCGGTCAGTTCGTGAATCGTGTCGACATCGTACCCTTTCGCCAGCATTCTCTTCACCACGTCGAGCTTCCCTTCCTCGATCCCTTGTTGGCGTCCTTGCTTCATCCCTTGCTTTATCCCCTGTTCGATTCCTTGTTGGATTCCCTTTTCCATCCCCCGCTGTTCGTATGAGACGATGAGCTCCATCACACGCTTCGCTTCCTTCGTTTCCATTTGGCTCACCTCATTTCGCAGTTTGGCTTCCTCCTCTTCGGATAGCCGCAAATACGTCTCAAAAAAACCGAACAACAGCCGCTGTTTCGCTTCATCCAACTCGAGGCGGACGAGCATGCGCAAAAATTCCTTTTTCACTTCGACTTTCTCATCTTCATTATACCCCATTTTGCTTAGCAAAGCAGCGGCGACAGGGTTGGCATGGCGGATGTACGCGCGCCACGGCAGTTTGCAGAGCTCCACCGTTAAAAAGCGGAAGTCGAGAACGGTCAAAAACGGAAACTGGATGACCAATGAGGAAGGTTCATCGTATTGTTCGTCATAGCTGAAGATGGCGATCGGGAGAATGCGGCGGCGGTATTTTTGAAACAAGCGGCTGAAGTAGAGAAACATTCGCTCAGGGAAGGTCCGCTGGGTGTAGCTTTGATGCTCGACATGAACAATGACGAGCCCGTCTTCCCCTTTTACCTTTGTTTCGACCAACAAGTCGACGCGGTGCTTCTCTCCGGCCGTCACATCGGTGAACAGTTCCTCGGAGAGGAAAGAGAAATGGTGAACGTCGATGTGCTCGTACACGTCTGGAAAGAAAAGAAGCAAAAACTCCTCAAAAAATGTGGACAACAACTCTTTGAACAACCGGTCATGATCGATTCGCTGTTTGGCCACGTTTCCCCTCCTTGCGACATTGAATTCATCGTATTATATTCTCTCTCCACAACCAAACTCCTTCTCTTCCCCCCTACTTTTTCTATAGGTATTATGAAACGTCGCTTTCCATTCTACAGGAAATCCTCAAGCAAAGACTATTGTTTATGCTTGTCTGAGTCGTCCTGACGCCACAAGTGAAAATAGACGGCAAAAACCAAAACAAAGAGCGCAAACCGTTTTTCCGTTTGCGCCCGTGCCAAATGGATCCGTTCCGCACTGATCAGGCCCTCCCTGTAGACAGCCATATTCAATTTGTCGAATACAGGCTGACAAGCTCGTACGTCACCGTCGTTCGGCTGTCTTCCCACTCGAGCTTTTTCACGACCGCGATGCCGCTCGCTTCGCTTTGCAGTGTGCGGCGCACTTCAAGCGGCACATCGAGCGGGTATAAGCGGTAGCCGTCTTTTTTCAACACAAACGTATTGCCTTGAATGCGCTGTTCGTTTCCTTTGGTCACAATGACCGTCTGCAGCTCCATCGGCATGCCCATATCCTTTCAACCTCCTTGGCTGCCCATTGATTCGTTGGCGGCCGCGCCGCCTTTCTACTCGTATCGTATCACACCGTCGGCTGTTGTTGCATCCATTGTGTAAGCCTTTGCACGATCTCGCGGTTGGCTGGCGGCGGGAAATAGTGGGTGAACGCAGGGAAGTACCATGAGGTCACCGGTTTGCCGAGCTGCTTCAACCGCCGTTCCAGCCGCCAAGCGTGCTCAATCGATACGTTCTCATCACGTCCGCCGTGGATGATGAGCACCGGGGCCTTGAGCCGCTCCAAATGGTAGAGCGGCGTGCGGTGCCGGTAGCGCTCTGGGCATCTGTTCGGCGTCCCGCCGATGACGCGCTTCATCATCCGCCGCAAGTCGGGTCGCTCCCAGTACGTCAGCTCCATATCCGTCACCCCGCCCCAAACCGCCACCGAACAGACCTTTTCCGCCATAAGGGCGGCATGGAGCGCCATCGCCCCGCCGCGCGAGAAGCCGAACAGATGGACGCGCCCTGGGTGGACGAGCGGATGGCGGCGAAGAAGCTCAAACCCGGCAAACGCATCATAGCGGTCGTCGCCGGCGAAATCTTCGTTCCCTTCCCCGCCTCCGTTGCCGCGGTAAAGCGGGGCGAAGACGGCAAATCCGCGCGATGCGAACTCAATGAGGCGCGGCACTCGCACCTGCCCGACGTTTTTGATCCCGCCGCGCAAATACAAAAACCCGTCGTACACGCCGTTTCCTTTCGGCGCCGCGAAAAACCCTTTCACCTTCAGCCCTTGGGACATATAGGTGACAACGAACACCTCGATGCCCGGGTGCGGTGACGGAAACCGGTATTGGTCGATGATGTCCCCGTTCATACGCCCGCCTCCTTCCCGCTGTACGAATGGATTTGTTGCCCGTTCTCGACCGGCCGCCTATTTTTTTAGGCATTCACACATTTTTGCTGCGTGCATACGATAAGGTGAAACCAATGTTCACCGCACGTGGACGAAAAGGGGGTAGGCCGCATGAAAAAATGGATCGCATGGTTGTGTTCGCTTCTTCTCCTTTTGCCGCTCGCTGCCTGCAGCAACGGCGCCGATCAAGGAAAAAAACCGCTTAAAACCGTTCGCCTCGCCGAAGTGACGCGCTCGATTTTTTACGCGCCGCAGTACGTCGCCTTGGCGAAAGGGTTCTTCAAGGAAGAAGGGCTCGATGTCGAGCTGACGACGACATGGGGCGGCGACAAAACGATGACGACGCTTCTTTCCGGCGGTGCGGACATCGCACTGGTCGGTTCGGAAACATCCATTTATGTGTATGCACAAGGGACGGACGATCCGGTCATCAATTTCGCGCAGCTCACCCAAACCGATGGAACGTTTCTCGTTTCCCGCAAAAAAATCGACCACTTTACGTGGGAGATGCTGAAAGGAAGCACGTTCCTCGGCCAACGGAAAGGCGGCATGCCGCAGATGGTCGGCGAGTATGTGCTGAAAAAGCACGGCATTGACCCGCATCAAGATTTGAAGCTGATCCAAAACGTCGATTTCGCCAACATCGCCAACGCCTTTGCGAGCGGGACGGGCGATTTCGTCCAGCTGTTTGAGCCGACGGCGAGCCTTTTCGAACAAGAAGGGAAAGGCTATATCGTTGCTTCGTTCGGCACGGAGTCCGGACGCGTCCCGTACACATCGTACATGGCGAAACAAAGCTATATGAAAGAGCATAAAGACGTGATTGAAAAATTCACAAGAGCCCTCTACAAAGCGCAGCAATGGGTCGAATCGCACAGCGCCGCTGAGGTGGCGAAAGCCATCCAGCCATATTTCAAAGACACCGATTTGGCCTTGATCGAAAAAGTCGTCGACCGGTACAAAAGCCAAAACACGTACGCGACCGATCCGATTTTAGATGAAGAAGAGTGGAACCACTTGCAAGACATTATGGCCGAAGCTGGCGAGCTGCCGAAGCGCATCAATCTAAACACGCTTGTCGATTCGTCGTTTGCCAAAAACGCGATGAACACGCAATGAAAGCGGGTGAACGGAATGTTTCTTTCGATCGACCGCCTCTCGCACACGTATTTGACAAAAACGACCGCCGTCACCGCGCTCGCTGATGTGTCGCTGTCCGTCGAGAAAGGGGAGTTCGTCTCCTTTCTCGGCCCAAGCGGCTGCGGCAAAACGACGCTGCTGTCGATCATCGCCGGATTGATCGAACCGACGGAAGGGACGGTGCTCATGGAAGGCGAACCGCTCTGGACAGGCGGAACAGACGCCCGGGCTTCGCGGCGCGCGGTCGGCTATATGCTTCAGCAAGACTATCTATTCCCTTGGAAAACGATCGAGGAAAACATTTTGCTCGGACTCAACATCACGGGAACGTTGACGCCAGAAACGAAAAAGCGGGCGCTCGCCCTGCTGGCCGAGATCGGCCTTGGCGGCGTCGAATCGTATTACCCGAGCCAGCTTTCCGGCGGCATGCGCCAGCGCGCGGCGCTTGTGCGCACGCTCGCGACCGACCCGAAGCTGCTTTTGCTCGATGAGCCGTTTTCCGCCTTGGATCAGCAAACGAAGCTGAAGCTCGAGGAGCTCGTCTGGACGACGCTGCAACAATATGAAAAAACAGCCATCTTGGTCACCCATGACATCGAGGAAGCCATCGCCATGAGCGACCGCATTTTCTTGCTTTCGCCGCGTCCGGGCCGCCTTGTACGGACGTTTGCCATTCCCGATGAACTGCGGCGCTGCCCGCCGCTTGCCGCCCGCCGGCATCCGGCGTTTTCGCCATTGTTCCAATCCATTTGGAAGGAGATGGAGGACCTTGAAGCCGCTCCATGATCGCATCGAATCTCTGCACCGTGAGTACCTCGCCGCGTTGCGCAAAGAGCGGCGGGTGATCCGCCTTTGGCAGGCGGTGCTGCTTGTCGCCTGTTTCACCGTCTGGGAAGCCGCCAGCCGCTTCCACTGGGTCGATCCGCTCTTGTTCAGCTCACCGTCGGCCATCGTCAAGCTGTTTGGCGAAAAACTCAGCGATCATTCGCTGTTTGTCCACACGTGGGCGACGCTGTTTGAAACGTTGCTCGGCTTTCTCATCGGCACCGTCGGCGGGGCGCTCATCGGCGCGGTCCTCTGGTGGTTTCCGCGCCTCGCGAAAACGCTCGATCCGTATTTGGTCGTCTTCAACGCCATGCCAAAAGTCGCCCTCGGGCCGATTTTGATCGTCGCTCTCGGGCCGGGATTTACGTCCATCATCGCCATGGGCGTTGTCATTTCGATCATCATCACGACGATTGTCGTCTATTCAGCGTTCCAAGAGGTCGACCCGAACTATTTGAAAGTGCTGCGGACGTTCGGCGCCACCCGCTATCAATGCTTTAAAGAAGCGGTGCTGCCAGCGTCGTTCCCAGCGATCATTTCGACGTTGAAAGTGAACGTCGGCCTCGCCTGGGTCGGCGTCATCACCGGCGAGTTTCTCGTCTCGAAACAAGGACTTGGGTATTTAATCATTTACGGCTTCCAAGTGTTCAACTTCACCCTTGTGTTGATGAGCCTGCTCATTGTCGCCTTGTTGTCCACGGTGATGTATCAGCTTGTCGCCATCATCGAGAAAAAGTGGAGCAGACGCCGTTAAGGGACGTTCCAAAACGAGGGATGGGCGTCTCTTTTTATGTACAGCCATCCTCGCAAAAGGCAAAACGCCGCCAGCTGTTCCTTTTCTCCTAAAGATTCGCCCTCAAGGACAGCCGCCCGCGTTTCAGTCGATCCAGCCGCGCCGCCGGAGTTCCAGAAGCGAAAGCGCCAGCACATCGTCTTTCATCAAATAACTGAAGCGCGAATCGGCGCGGATGTCGTCCGGCAGCTCCTCAAGCAGCACCGGGCCGTTCGTCTCCTCATACGACTCCCGCTTCATGAACGCGGCGATGGATGCGAAATAAATGTTTTTCACGATGTCTGACTGGACTTCATATTGACCGAGATAATGAAGCGACTCGACCACTCCCCCCGTCTCCTCCATCACCTCGCGGACGGCCGCTTCGTCCGCCGTCTCCCCTTGTTCCACCTTGCCGCCGGGAAACTCCAAACCGCGGCGCGGATGATCGGTCAGGAGCCATTGGCCGCCACAGCGGCAAATGACCCATACATGCCCGGGGGAGGCGGAAAACGGATCGGCCGTAAACGCCAGCCGGACGCGATGCCCGTAATAATCGCGAAATTCATGCATCGTACTCTCCCCTTTCCTCTCCCCATTATACAGAAAAACGCCGCTCGGCTCGCGGCGTTTACTCTTCTTTTTCGTCAGGAAGGATGCCGAGCGAGCGGATATGCTCCTTTGCCTCCTCGTTGCCGAGGCGGTAAATCATTTCATAAATTTTCGTCAACGTCCGGTCGTACGCATCGTTTTCCCGGTCATAGTGGTATTGGATGTATGGCACATGGGCGCGCCAAAACGCCTGCCAGTCAGTCGAGTAGTTCTGGTCGAAATACTCGCGCAGGAGGGCGATTTCCTCATCAGTCGCCTCGATTTGAAAGTCCCACGGCGACGCGGTTTTCAATTGGGAAATTTCCCCGGTTGCCATCGACACGTAATACGTCTTTTTCCGTTCGTCTGCCACCTTCGTTCACTCCTTCTGCTCTTTTTGCTTAGTGTGGGGCAATCCGGGAAAAATATGCTTACTTCATCTCGTCTTTCAACAGCTGAATGGCCTTGCGCAGCACCGACGGGATCGGCACGCCGGCCCGGCCGGCGTTTTCGACGATGGAGATGAACTCATTAGCGATGTAGAAAAACACGATCGCATCGCGAATCAAATGCATGTTCCATCCGATCGCCATATCGACCAAATGAGCCGCCGCCACCAGCACGAACATCAACAGTTTCCGGACGATGCCGCGGAAGCCGACTTGGCTGGACAGCTTGCCTTCAACCGCGCTGGCGGCAATGCCGGTAAGGTAGTCGACAATGACCAGCGCCAATAAAATCACGACAAATGAGTCCACGCTGCCGACAAACAGCGACACGAGCGAGCCAAACAATGAAACGCCAAGCATCGGGATTGGCTTGTTCACGTTCCCCCCTCCTTGAACATAGGATACGCGTAACTATCGTATGCCCGGAGGGGAGAACGCGGCGCGGCGCATTCCCTAAAAAATCGCCCTTTTTCGACAAAGAAAGGACAAAGCAAAAGGCCGTCCCCCGGCCTGAGGACAGCCTCCTCTTCTTATCGTCCTAAGAACGATTTCAACATCCAAACGTGTTTTTCCAAGCTGCGATGAATGCCAAGCAACATATCCCCCGTCGTTTCATCGTTCACTTTTTCCGCCAGCTCCATGCCTTCTTTCAATTCGCCGATCATCGTTTCAAAGTCGCTGACAATCGAAGCGACCATTTGCTCGGCCGTCTCCGTTCCGGACGCTTCTTTGACGGACGCCTGATTGAGGCAGTCTTTCATCGTCGCCACCGGCTTGCCGCCCAGCGCCAGCAGCCGCTCGGCAAGCGCGTCAATGTGAGTCGCGGCTTCGTTGTACAGCTCTTCGAATTTTTCATGCAACGTGAAAAACTGCGGACCGGTGACATACCAATGATAGTTGTGCAATTTGACGTACAACACGGTCCAGTTGGCAATTTGCTTGTTGACAAGATCGATCAGTCTAGTTGTCATTCTCTCACTCCTCCTCATAGTTCTTGTACCCAGCTGGCTTGTTGATGAAACATGGAAAACGTATCGATGGATAGCTTGCCCGATTCCACCGGAAATATGAACGCCAGCTCTGCCAGATATGGTATAATAAAAAGAAAAAAGGCGGGCGTCATGATGTACTGGACCTTGATCGTTTGCCTCATCATCGCCGCTGTCGTTCTTGTGCTGGCGGTCGTCACGACGTCCAAAGCGTATACCTACCAACATACGGTCGATCCGCTCCCGGAAGAGCGCAGCAGCGAACAACAAGCCGGCCCGAAGCAGCCGCGGTAGCGGCGCGGGGCCGGCTTGTTCATCAGCCAAACACCTTTTTCAACTCTTCTTTCTCTTGCGACAACCAAAAGCGCATTAAGTTTTTCGCCGCCTCCAAGTCATGGAGCTTCGCTTGGCCGCATTGCCGCTCGGTCGCGGCTGGCACTTCCGTCGCGGCGAGCGCGTCCTTCATGGCTTCTTCCAACAAATCAATGATCTCGTCCACGGTCGGCGAGCCGCTCACGACAAGATAAAACCCGGTTTGGCAGCCCATCGGGGAAATGTCGATGATGTCAAAGTGATCATACTTGGCCGCATGTTTGCGCAGCGTATACGCCAGCAGATGCTCAAGCGTATGAATCGCGGCCGGGTCCATCGCTTCTTTGTTCGGCTGGCAAAAGCGAATGTCAAACTTATTGACGACGCCGTCGCTGCCGACTTTGTGAACGCCGCAATGCCGCACGTACGGCGCTTTGACCGCGCAATGGTCCAATTCAAAGCTTTCCACCGGTGAAGGCATGTCAATCACTCCTAGCTATTTTGATCCTCTTTCTTTATCATAACCAAAACGAGGGGCGTCCCGCATCTTTTTTGCCTCTCGCTTGGCGTCTATGCCCCAAAAGCAAGGTCTGGGCGAGCATCCCCATTCCGAGCGAACGACAGTCGTTTTGCTTGAATAAAAAAACGGTTTGTTCTATTGTAATCATGATGATCACAGAAGGGAGAATTGGGCATGGGCCAATGGCTGATTTGGTGCATCCGCTTTTATCAACGCTTTCTTTCTCCGCTCAAGCCGCCGACATGCCGCTTTTATCCGACCTGCTCGAACTATGGCATCGAAGCGATCCGGCGCTTTGGCGCCATAAAAGGGGGATGGCTGACGGCGAAGCGCATTTTGAAATGCCATCCGTTCCATCCGGGCGGTTTTGATCCCGTTCCTGAATCATCAGAACATGCGAAAAGAAACAAAATCACTTAATGGCCTTGCCATTTGCTTGATTTTTTTATATGATTAATTCTGTAAATCGTAATGATTATGATTTTCAAAAAAAGGAGGCGCCACAGATGAAAAAAATCCCTGTCACGGTATTAAGCGGTTACTTAGGATCAGGAAAAACGACTTTGCTTCATCATATCTTGCACAATCGGGAAGGAAAAAAAATCGCCGTCATTGTCAACGATATGAGTGAAATCAATATTGATGCCGAACTCGTTCGGCAAAACGGCTTTTTCCGCACCGAAGAAAAGCTCATCCAAATTCAAAACGGCTGCATCTGTTGCACCTTGCGGGAGGATTTAATCAAAGCGGTCGATCAGCTTGTCGAAAACGGGGAAATCGGCTATATTGTCATTGAATCTTCCGGAATCAGCGAACCGATTCCCGTTGCGCAAACGTTTACGTATTTGGATGAGGAACTTGGAATCGATCTATCCCGAAAATGCCGATTGGACACCATGGTGACGGTTGTCGACGCCAACCGTTTTTGGACGGACTTTTCCTCGGGAGAAACCTTGCTTGACCGCCAACAGGCCGTCGATGAAACGGACAGCCGCGAAATTGCGGATTTACTCATTGAACAAATCGAGTTCGCCAATGTCATTGTCGTGAATAAAATCGATCTTGTTTCGCCGGAGGAAGTTCAAAAACTGCAAAAAGTGCTCCAAAAGCTGAATCCAGAAGCCGTCATCATCCCGGCCACTTTCGGCCAAGTGCCGCTCGATTCCATTTTAAACACCCACTTATTTGATTTTGAAAAAGCAAGCCAATCAGCCGGCTGGATCAAAGAGCTGAATGAAGAGCACACACCCGAGACTGAACAATACGGCATCTCTTCCTTTGTTTATCGAAGAAAGCGGCCGTTTCATCCGGAACGTTTGATGAATTGGCTTGAAAACTGGCCCACCGAAGTCGTGCGCGCGAAAGGATTTATTTGGCTCGCGTCTTGGAACGACTGGTGCATTCTCCTATCGCAAGCAGGGACATCCATCTCCATGCAAGCAGCAGGACGATGGATGGCTTCCTATCCAGAAGAGGACATCAAACAGCTGTGGCAAGAAGAGGAAGCATGGCGGGAAAAGTGGGATGACACCTACGGCGACCGTGTGACCGAACTCGTGTTGATTGGTATCCAGATGAACGCAGATCGCATCGAGCGATCGCTCGACGAATGTTTGCTGACGGATGAGGAGATGAAGGAAGATTGGACGCTGTTGCCCAATCCGTTTCCTTCATTGATCCCTTCGGCCTAAACGGCGATCCATCATTTTCAAATCGTAATGATTACGATATAATAAATGCGGACATCTTGAGCCCAGAAAGGAGTTCAATATGAGACTATCATCCATTCTTTTGTCTTTCCTTTTGGCGGCAAGCGCCTGGCTATACGGCTGCCAAGCAAAACCGGAGGCACATAAGGCCCAAACATCGACCGACCCATTGACGATTTATACAACCGTCTATCCGCTTGAAGACTTTACGAAAAAAATCGGCGGCGACGCCGTGAACGTCAAAAGCGTTTACCCGCCGGGAGTGGAAGCCCATACGTTCGAACCGACAACCAAAACCGTGCAGCAGATTGCCGATGCGGACGCCTTCATTTACATTGGCCACGGGATGGAGCCGTTCGCTGAAAAACTGCAGGAAACGCTGCAGCATGAGCATGTCCGATTTCTCGTTGCTACAAACGGCATCGAATTGCTTGACTCGAACCATGAACAGGAGCATGCGCATGGCGAAGGGCACAAAGACGAACACGGAGAGGGACATGAGGAAGAACATGGCCATGAACACGGAGACAAAGATCCTCACGTATGGCTTGACCCCATCCGCTCCATTGCGATCGCCGAGAACATCCGCGATTTGCTGATGGAACTGAAACCGGAAAAAAAAGACCTGTTTATGCAAAACTTTGAAACGTTAAAGATGAAACTCGAGCGCCTTGACGGGCAATTCCGTTCAACAGTGGAGAAAGCTCCTAGAAAAGAGATACTCGTTTCCCATCAAGCCTACGGATATTGGGAAGACCGCTACGGAATCAAACAGCTGAGCGTTTCCGGGCTTTCTCCGAGCAACGAACCATCGCAAAAAGAGCTGACTCAGCTCATCCAGACAGCCAAACAGCATCACATCCGCTATGTCATTTTCGAACAAAATGTTCATCCCAAAACGGCGGAAGTGATTCAGAACGAAATCGGCGCCAAGCCGCTCCGTCTGCATAACTTGGAATCGCTGACCGATGAAGATCGAAAAGCCCACAAAGATTACTTTTCCCTTATGGCCGAGAATCTCCGCGTGCTGCAAAAAGCCCTTGATTAAAATACAACCCGCCTGCCTCTTTCGATTGAGGCAGGCGGTTTCGTTTCCCTTCCAGACCATCTTTCCCTAAAATAAGGAATAATCAAAGAAAAAATGGAAAACGATAAGAAAAAAGAAAGGGATGTTGTGAAATGGATGACGTGATCATTGCCCGCAGCTTATTCGGGACGACGATGGCGTTTCATATCATTTTCGCCACACTTGGAGTCGGAATCCCGATCATGATTTTGCTGGCGGAACTTTTATACCAAAAGACAAAAGATTATGATTATGCCGTCATGGCGAAACGCTGGACGAAAGGATTGGCCGTATTGCTTGGAGTGGCCATTCCGTCAGGCACCATCGCCGGGGTGCAGTTGTCGCTCCTATGGCCGGGCTTTATGGAAGTGATCGGAAAAGTGATGTCCCTCCCGTTTCAAATTGAAATTTACGCCTTTTTTATTGAAGCATTGTTTATGTCCATTTATGTGTACGCCGCTGACCGCATCTCTCCGTTGATGCGGATTGTGAGCGTGTTTTTTGTCGCTCTTGGCGCCAGCGCTTCCGCCATTTTAATTACCAACGTGCACGCTTTTGAAGGCACGCCGGCGGGATTTCGGATCGAAAACGGCGAAATCGTGGATGTCGACCCATGGGCGGCCTTTTTCAATCCAAGCTTTTTCGTCACGGCCGGACATGTCGTCCTGTCCGCCTATATGACCGGAGCCTTTGTGTTGGCATCCATCGCCGCTTGCCAGCTGCTGCGCGCCGCCCAAAACGAGCAAGTGCGGCGTTTTCACCAAAAAGCGCTCAAGCTCTCGTTGACGGTCGGAGGCGTATTCTCGCTGTTGACTGCCATCAACGGTCATGAATCGGCCCAACTCCTTCATCAATACCAGCCGGAAAAACTAGCGGCGGCCGAAGGGCTGTTTGAAACCCAATCCCATGCCCCGTTGGCCATCGGCGGGTTCACCGATGCAAAAACGCAATCTGTAAAGTGGGCTATTGAAATTCCGTGGGCGCTCAGCTTTTTGGCCGGCAACCGTTTCGACACCGTCGTCAAAGGGCTGAACGATTTTCCGAAAGAATGGTGGCCGCCGCTGTTTGTTCATACGCTATTTAACGCCATGGTGGGCATCGGCGTGCTTCTCCTGTTCCTGTCGGCAGCCGCATTGATCTGGCAGAAATGGCGGAAGCGGCCTGCCTTTCCGCGCTGGCTCCTATATAGTTTTGTCGCCGCCGGGCCGCTGGCTGTGATCGGCATTGAATGCGGCTGGATTTTTGCCTGCACCGGAAGGCAGCCATGGGTCATTTACCGGATGATGAAAACGGAAGAAGCCGTCACGCAAACCGGAAATTTGGCAGTCTTGTTTGCTTTGTTTGTGTCCATTTACATCCTATTGAGCATCGCCGTGGTGCTTGTGCTTCGCTATTATTTTCGCCGCCATCCGGTGGCGGACGAGCTGCGCAAACCGCCCAATGAAGGCACGCTGCCCGTCTAGAAAGGAGAACGATTCATGACCAATGAGCTGATTGCCATTACCGTGCTATGGGGGTTTATTTTCATTTATGCTGTCATGGCGACGATGGACTTTGGCGCCGGGTTTTGGTCGATGATCTACATCCATCGCGACAAAGCGAATGCCACCAAGATTGCGAACCGCTATTTATCGCCCACTTGGGAAGTGACCAATGTCTTTATCGTCGCGATTGTGGTCGCCTTGTTCAGTTTTTTTCCCGGCGCCGCCTTCCTGCTTGGGACGGTGCTTCTTGTCCCCGGCAGCATCATTTTGATCTTGCTCGCGGTCCGCAGCGCCTTTCTCGTGTTTGCCCACGTCGCCAAAGAATATGAAAAAGCGCTCACCTATATTTCCGGCATCACCGGGATCATCATCCCGGCCTTGCTCATTAGCGTGCTGCCCATTACGCATGGAGAATTCATCGACATCCGCAAGGGCGTCCCGACTCTCGATTTGGAGCGCTTCTTTACAAGCCCCCATGCCTATTCCTTCATGGGCTTTGCGATTTTGAGCACGCTGTTTCTCTCTTCTCTCTTATTGGCGGATTACTCTCTTGAAGCAGGAGACGGGGAAGCCTATCGCCTGTATCGGCGCAACGCGTGGATCACGGGGCCCCTCTCGTTGTTGATGACGGGGGGCATGATGCTGACGATGCGCTACGAAGCCAAATGGCTGTATGACAAGATGATGGAGTATTGGCCGTGGCTGATCGGTTCGGTGGCGATGTTCGCCGCCGCGGGCATCGCCCTCTCCCTGCCGTCTTCTCGCCACCCTCATGTCAGAGGGAGGCCACGGCTTGCGGTCATCGCGATTGTCATTCAATATTTTCTGGCTAGTTATGCCTATGGAAAAGCCCATCTGCCCTATATGGTGTATCCGGATGTCACGATCGAGTCGGCCTTTACCCATCCGGATACATTTCGGGCGCTGTTTGCCTCCTACATCGTGGGCTTTCTCATTTTGTTTCCCGGCTTCGTCTATTTCTGGCGTTTGTTTATGCACGATAAGCGCTATGTACGGCCAAAATAACAAGGAAAAAGGTGTCCCCAACACACATGGGGCACCTTCCTTTATGACGGTACTATCTTCTGTCCTGCAGAAAGAAAAGCGGCCTTTTCCTCCTTCACTCTCACTATTGCAGCGAGCGGACATAGGCCGCAATGGCCGCAATTTCCCCCGGCGTCAATGTTTGCACTTCTTTCGTCCGATGGCGCCGGATTGCTTCCTCGATCGTTTTTGCGCTGCCGTCGTGCAAATACGGAGCTGTCGCCCATACGCCGCGCAGCGTCGGCGTATCCCACTGCTTGGGCGTCCGCGGGTTTGTGAACCGGGCGCGGGCGTCGCCTTTGGAGGCGCGGTCCTTCGGATTGGCCGTGCCGATGTCGTGCAAGTAGGCGGTGTTGGCAGTCGTCAATTTCCCGTCCGGCCCGACCGCCTTGACGCTGTCGGTGAAATACTCGCCCCCATGGCAGCGTAAGCAATTCCCTTTCCCGTTAAACAGGCGCTCCCCTTCCTTTGCTTCCGCCGTCAAGCTGCCGTCCGCTTTTCGATACGGGCTTTTCGGCACCGGGAACGAGCGGGGGTCGTTCAAGTAGGCGAGAATGGCGTCAAACATATGCTGGACGTTCGGCGGCAGCGGCTTGGACGGGTCGATCGTCATCATGCCGCCCATCTCGCCCTGCACGGTATGAATGTAGTCGGCAAAATCGTCACGCGACCCATCCCACATAAACAGCCCGGTTTTCGTCGCCAAAATATTGCTCGGCACGTTGCGCGGCCCTTTCGCCGTCATGAGCGTCAAGCCGTTGATGTCGCCGTCGCTATGGCACGAAGCGCAGCTCATCCAATTGTTTCCGGTGATGTTGATGGCAAACTCGTCGCTGTTCGCGCTGTAAAAGATCGTTTTTCCTTCGCGCACGAGCGGAGAGAGCGAATCTTTCGCAATGAGTCGGATCGTGCCGTCTTCCTGCTTCGCTTTCGCATATGGGCTTGTTCCTCCGGTTTGGATCACGGCCAAATCATGGCTCATGGCGTTGTGGACGTAAAGCGTCTTTCCATCCGGCGAAATCGCGATCCCGCGCGGGTTGTTGCCGTGGATGCGGCGCAAAATTTGCGTCGCCTTGCCGCCGCGGCGCAAGTCAAAGACGACGAGATCCTCGCTTCCAGACATGATCGCGTACGCTTTGCCGCCATCCGGAGAAAACGCCACATCGTACGGATTGGAAACGATGATCGTCTCGTTATGGACATCGGTGACATTGATCGCAGCAAACAGCTCTTTCCGCTCGTTCGTCAACTCAACGTCTTTCGTTGCATCAATGACCGAGATGGCCGGAAAGACCGTTTCCTCAAACTGAATCGGCGTATCGATATTCGTCAATAAGTGCGGAATATACGCTTTTTTGCCGTCCGGGGCGATGACGATTTGCTCAAGCGTGTTCGGAATGCCTTGGCTCTTTTTTCGATCGGCTTTGTCCGGCGACGGGGCGAGGGCGATTTCCTTGACCACCCGCCGCTTCTTTGTGTCAATCACGGTGACTTTGGCCGCCAAATATTGCGTCACATACAGCTTCCTTCCGTCCGCTGTCAGCGCCAGCGCCCGCGGCCGATCGCCCGCTTGGATGTCTTTGGTCCGCTTCCCGCTCTCGGCGTCAAACACCGAGACCGTGCCCGATCGGTAGTTGGCGACGTATACTTCCTTGCCATCGGGGCTTGTGACGATGCCGAATGGCTCAATCCCCGTTTTCCAACGGTCGACGACTTTCCGCTTGTCAATCGATACGACATCCACTTCATCGTCATACATGCAAGACACATACAGCGTCCGTCCATCCGGACTGAGAGCGAGCTGGCGCGGTTCGCGGCCAACAGGAATTTCTGCTTCCTTCGTTTTCGCTTTCGCATTGATGATTGTCACTGTATCCACATCGATGTTGGCGGTGTAGACATAGCGCCCGTCGCTGCTTACGGCGATGTTGTCGCCGTGCGCCGGGGCGTGTCTGACCACTTTCGGCTGCTCCTGCCATGCTTTTTCGTCCTGACAGCCGGCCAACAGCACGGCGATCGCCGCAGCGAACCACCATTTTCGCATTTCCATCTTCCCCCGTTTTTCACGAAAATGATAACCATCCTCAATTTTATAAAGAAAAGCGGCGAATCTCAATGATATCGGCCGCTTTTCTTTCGACTATTTTTCGCTTGATCCTGTTTCCACTTTGACGGTCCGCAACACTGGAGCGACGCCATATTTCCCTCCAGCCGCCTGCACTTGCGGGACATGGTCATGATCGGTGTTGCCTAGTTTTTTCCCTTTCATGTACACATCCCCCGTATCCCAAAACTCGCTTGCCTGCATCCCTTCCTGAAGCGTCGGGCCGTCGACGATTCGGTCGTAAAAGTCGACGTAGCGGGAGATGATCGTTTCGCGGTCAAGGGATTTCGCCGTCTCATCCGCTTGATCGTTGTTCAAGTTTTGCAGCGCCACGCGAAACACTCCCGACAACGCGCCAGCGAGCCATGGGGTATATTGGTCCACTTTTTCTCCTGTATGGTACACGTGCCATTTTGGATCCCAAAACTGTTTGTCCATTGCCTCATAAACACGGCGCGCCGCATCGCGGTATGCTTCGTCTTTTGTCGCCAAAAACGCCGCCGTCAGCCCGCGGATCGCGCCAAGCTGGGCAAGAAGCGTCGGCTCGTCTTGATCCGGCCCTTGGCCGATCGTATAGCCGTTGGCGACAAGTCCGTCTTTTCGCATCAAGTTGTGCATGATAAAATCCGCTTGTCGACGGATGAGCTCGAGCGCCCGCTTTCCTTCTGGCGTGCCGAGCCCTTTGGCGCTCTCTCCGCTCGCATAGCCGACCGGCATCCCATCGATCGCCCGTTCAAAGATGCGGAGCGCTTCCATCGTATAGCCGGCTTGGAACGTATCGACCCGATTTCCTTGCGTTCGCCCGTCATGTTCGGTCACAAACGCGCCCGCTTTTTCATTGAAATGCATGGCATCGATGTTGCGGAACACTTGCAGCAGCACGTCGCGGTTGACGGAATACGGGTCGTCGGCCATGCGGTCGTTCGCCGTCGTCGCGTCAAGGTTTTCCTTTGGCGCGCTTGGGAACGGTTTTCCATCAAACACGGCCAAAAACGCGGGGTTTTGGTTTTTGTTTTCCGGCCGCTGGTCGGTCATGCCGAAAAACTCCGCCGCCGGCCAAAGCATGAGCCATTGATCCTCAAGCAGGCTGCGGGGATCTTTGAGGACAAGCTTCGCCGCGTCCGGCGCCAGCTCGTTGCCTCCTTCCGCCACTTCCACCGCATGAGGCAAATAGACAAATCCCCCGCTTGGGTTGTAGCGGCTGCCGGCAGCCTTCGTCAACGTCTGTTGCTTCGCATCATAAAATAAATGGTCACGGATAAAGGCGAGCTTGTTCCATATTTGTTCCGTCAAAATCATCCCTTGCATCCCATCGGCAGAGCTGACGCCAAGGGCGATATTTCCGTTTTGGTCATCCTTCGATGTTTTCCCCTCCACTTCTTCATCGCTGTCTTTTTGGTGGAAATTGCCCAAAAAGTCGCCGGCCCAAAGCGCCTGTTTCAAAAAGACGCCGCCGTAAGCCGATGGCGTGAGCACTTTGTCCATTTTCGCACGGTCCCAGCGAAGCGATTGGAAATCGACTTGATAGACAGGAACGTATGTACCGTCGTCATTTTCCGCGTACACGCCCGTGTCAACCTTTTGCGCATAATGCGGATCGCCGCCGGCATACTCAATGAAGGTTGGGAACATGTTGCGGAAAAGTTCCTCGCGCGGATAGCCGACGCTGTCCGCAAGCTCATAAAAACGGTCGGCGAGCGCCTGATCGGCTGGCTTATGCCGCTGTTCGGCCCGTTGCTTGGCGATTGGGCCGTTGATGAGATGAAGCCCGAGCCCTGACTTTTCCGTCACTTCGTACATCGCCTCTTCGGAATACTCGTATGACTCGATGCCAGCCGTATAGTCGAATTTCGTCGGTTTATCAGGCTTTCTCGCATCAAGGGTGTCCAAATCAAGACCGAGCCCTTCCGCCAACGGCTCTCCGGACAGCTCAAACTCCGAATAGGCAAACATATTGCCGGCCGTATCAAAATGATCGTCCGCCACCGGCACGTGCAGACGCGCGGCGTCCGCGGAGCTTTTGTTTCCTTTTTCTCCGACGGCGGAACACCCGGACACCAACAGCAGCGAGGCCGCCGCCGACGTGGCCATGACTTTCCAAGGCATGCGTTTCATGGCTTGCTCCTCCATTTTTTAAAATAACGATTTTCATTCTCACTAACGTTTATTATACGCCGTCCCTTCCTCTCTGTTCAAGCCAAAATTGATCCGACAACGCTTTGCCTATAAAACGGCGCTTTTCATGCCTGTGGTCCTTCCATTCAAGCCGAAAGCCACTCAACGCGGCGTCCGCCCGTCCATAAAAAGCAGCATTCCAGTTCGTTCGGGCAACATCCGATCGCGTCCCGGCATAAAGACGACGCTGTTTCTTTGCATCGGCGGATGGCTTCCTCTTCCTCGCACCATAGCAGCACACGGATCCGGTCGCGGTATACGATGTACAACGCTCGATCCGCCTCTTCCCCCAGTCCGCCGTCCGCCAGCAATAGCGGCTTGCACGCCGCCTCTTCCATCGAACCAAAAAACTGCAGCAAATGATCCGTCACCTTGGCCAACACGAGTGCATAATGCAACGGCGTCGGAAACATCGACAAAGGAAGGAGCGAACGGTGCTGATCAATCAACCGGAGCAAGCAAAGCGGCGACCGCAGCGAAGGCGCGGTGTCGCAATACGCTTGAATGACGCGGCGAAGAAACCGGCGCAGCGCATACGGCCAGACGTCCAACGTCTCGTGATGGATAGGCATCATGGCTCGCCTCCTGTTTGTTCATGCATGTTTTTCCAGCTGCTCCAGTACGGCGTTGATCGAACTCCATGACCGTTTCGCAAAATAAATGGGCTTGTCTTTGCTTTTCGCCTTTTCTTTCACTTTTTTCGCCAAATTATGGTTCACGTAATCGATCATGACCAATATGGCGTCGACATGATCAGGGATGTCCCGCCTCACCATATTCACCTTTCTGCCGCTGACATGAATGATCTCCCGGAATCCAGAACGCTCCAATTTATCGGTAATATGGCCTAAATGATCCGCTCCAACGACAAGAAGCGATGCCATCATAAAATCCTCCTTTGTTCTCTTCTTTGTTCTCTTTTATTTTAATTGAGAATGATTTTCTGTGTCAATTAAAATAAGAAAGATTTTCATCTATTTTTGGGCCATGATGTCCTCTTCAACAGCGGCACGAGGCAAACACCATTTCGGCACGAAGCCCTTCTTTCCATTTGGGACAGCGTGAAGCAACAGGCGCGACGGAAGTCGTCGATTGCCCCTTCTTCCGTTGGGAGTCTTATCAGGTAACGATGGATAAAATCCTTGCTCGTGCGTCAAACTATGGACGACGGCGATTTCATCACGACAAGGGGGATGACCATGGCGAAAGATGTTCTTTGCGAAGTGCGCAACTGCCATTATTGGGCGGAAGGGAACCGCTGCAGCGCGGAGTCCATTTATGTGGTCAGCCATGCCGGAAACATGGCGTCTGATTCCACGGAAACAGATTGCAAAACGTTTGTTCCGGCCCATGAAGCATAATGCGAGACCAACGAGGCGCTGTCCGGCCGACCGGGCGGCGCTTGCATCGTTCGAGGGGGATGACGATGAACAAACGCGCGAGCCTCATTCAAGCGCTGCAAACGGAAATGAAGCGGGCCGCTTTAGGAACATACCCAGCTTGCATCGACTCCTTCGCCCGTTTGTGGGATTATGAGTTCGGTTCGTTTGATCAGCTCCCGCCTGAGATTGAACGGCTCGTCGCCCATCGGGCCGCTGAACTCGGGTGGATGGATGACGTTTGAGGGCCGTCCATTTCGGAACAAACGCCAGGTGGAGCAAAAAAACGACGTTGGATGGCCATCCCTATGTTTCCATCTGCGCGATGGAAATCAGCCGTGCAAGGGATGACGTTTGACTGCCGCCCTCCAACTGGGGACAAAGCGGATGGATGAAGCTGGATCACAGCGGTCTAAAAGCAAGGACTTCCATTCAGCGGACGCCTACGACCCGGTCGGAACGCCACGGGAATGGCAGCGGCAAAAAGGCAGGAACCTCGGCCTAGGTGAGGTCCTGCCTTTTTCTACTCGCGAACATATATGTCTATTCATCTCTCACCGTTTGCTCCATTTTTGGAATAAGCTTTTTCAGTTCGCGGCGCAGCAGTTTTTGCGCGGCGTTGCGCGGCAGTTCGTCGACGAAGTAAATGCGGGCCGGCACTTTATATTTTGCCAGCCGCTCGCGGCAAAATGCGCGAAGGGCCGCCTCGTCTGGCGACGCTCCGCGTTTCAGGCGGACAAACGCATACGGCACTTGCCCCCACGTTTCATCCTCGACGCCCGTCACCCCGGCTTCTTCCACATCGGGATGCGACAGCAGCACCGCCTCCACCTCAGCGGGATAGACGTTTTCGCCGCCGGAAATGATCAAGTCAGAACGGCGGTCAAGGACGTACAAAAATCCGTCTTCATCCACATAGCCGATATCGCCGGTCAAAAACCAGCCGCCGCGGATCGCTTGTGCTGTCGCTTCCGGGCGATGCAAGTATCCTTTTGTCACATTCGGCCCTTTGACGACAATGTCTCCCGCTTCATGCGGCGCAGCCGGCTTTCCGTCTTTTAGGATGCAAAGCTCCGCTGGAAAAAGCGGCTTGCCGGCCGAACCGAGCTTCGTCAAACTGTATTCCGGCGCGAGCGTCGCGATTTGCGACGCCGTTTCCGTCATCCCGTACGTCTGATACACCGGAATGCCTTTTTCTTTGCACGCCTCAAGCAGCGGGCGCGGCGCCGGTCCGCCCCCTAGCAGCATACAGCGGAACGTATCGGGGTAGCGCGCTTCCCCGAGCTCGGCTACCATCCGCTGAAGCATGGCAGCCACGACCGACATGATCGTCACGTCGCCGCGCATGATCCATTCGTTCGCTTTCTTCGGGTCAAATGACGTTTGCAGCCGCATCGGCATGCCGTAAATAACGCTGCGCATGGCGATCGACAGGCCGCTGATATGAAACAGCGGCACGGCGGCCAGCCAGCAGTCGCGCTCATGCAAGCCTAAATTGAGCGCCGAACCGACGGCGCTCCACCAATGGTTGCCGTACGTTTGCAAGACGCCTTTCGGAGTGCCGGTCGTCCCGGACGTATACATGATCGTGGCCGTTTCCTCCAAATCGCACGTTTCTTTTAAGGAGACGTCCACTTCCGGAAGCGCGGCAACCGCGCCCACAGTCAGAACGCGTCCGTCGCCGTCAAAGCTCCCGGCCAGCTCCTCATCGGCGATGGCAAGCCGCGCGCCGCTGTCATCCAGTTGCCAGCTGAGCTCATAGGACGTGAGGCGCACGTTTTGCAGCAGGACGCGGGCGCCGAGAAAAAACAACGCATGGATGATCTCGATCATCTCGATGCGATTTTTCATCAGCAAGGCGACAATATCTCCTTCCTTGACGCCTGCTTGAGCGAGGCGACGCGCCCAGACGGCAGCCGCTTCATACAATTCGGCAAACGTTTTGGTCCGCCGCCCGTCGCTCACAGCGATTCGCTCCGGGGTTAAAAACGCCCGCTGCTTCAGCCAGTTTGGCATCGTTGTCATCTAGCGTTCCTCCTTTCTTGCCGCTCTCGCCCATCGGCCATCATTCCTCGCTTTGAAAAAGCGGCAAAAAGCAGCTTGATTCTTCATCAAGCTGCTTTATTCCCATCACGGAAACCGCGGGAACTGGCCGAAGTCCGGCTTCCGTTTTTCTTTGAACGCCCGCATTCCTTCCTTCGCCTCTTCGGTCGTGTAGAAAAGAAGCGTCGCGTCGCCCGCAAGCTGTTGAATGCCGGCCAAGCCGTCAGAGTCGGCGTTGAACGCCGCTTTTAAGAAGCGAATGGCCGTCGGGCTTTTCTCCAAAATTTCCTGCGCCCATTTGACCGTTTCTTCTTCAAGTTGCTCAAGCGGCACGACTTTGTTGACCAGCCCCATTTCGAGCGCTTCTTGCGCCGTGTACTGGCGGCATAAATACCAAATTTCCCGCGCCTTCTTATGGCCGACGATGCGGGCCAAATAGCCGGCGCCATAGCCGCCGTCAAAGCTGCCGACTTTTGGCCCCGTTTGGCCGAAAATGGCGTTGTCTGCGGCGATCGTCAAATCGCAGACGACATGAAGCACATGCCCGCCGCCGATGGCGTAGCCGGCAACCATCGCAATAACCGGCTTCGGAATGACGCGAATGAGCCGCTGCAAATCAAGCACATTGAGGCGCGGAATTTCATCCTCGCCGACATAGCCGCCATGGCCGCGCACTTTTTGGTCCCCGCCCGAGCAAAACGCCTTGCCGCCGGCGCCGGTCAAAATGATGACGCCGATATTCGAATCATCGCGCGCTTTTGTGAACGCATCGATCATCTCGTTCACCGTTTTCGGCCGAAACGCGTTATGTACTTCCGGACGGTTGATCGTAATTTTGGCGATGCCGTTGTACGTTTCGTAAATAATGTCCTCATAGTCGTACTGCTTCACCCATTCAAACGGCATTTACACTTCCCCCTTTGTTATGAATTCACTTACTATTTTAGCAAAAATGCCGGGCTGTTCCACGTGAATTGCATGTCCAGCATCCGGAACGCAGACAAGTTCGCTGTTGGGCAGCCGCTCGTGCATTTGGGCGGCGATGCGGCAAAACTTCTCATCGCGCTCCCCGCAAACAAGGAGCACGGGCATGTCAAGTTCCCCAAGCCGCTCCCAAAATGACGGCTGCACGCCGGTCCCCATCCCGCGCAAACTGTTGGCAAGCCCCGTTGCCGTATGGCGGAGCCGCTCGCGGCGAATCGCCGCCCGCACCGAATCCGGAAGCGCCTGCTGAGTGGCAAACAGCGTGATTTTTTCCCAATCATCGATAAAAGCACGGACGCCTTCCGTTTCGATCTTTCGCGCCAACGCCTCATCCGCTCCCCGCCGCATGCGCCGCTCCTCCTCTGTCTTCAAGCCGGGCGAACTGCTTTCCAGCACTAAGCGGCGAACGCGGTGCGGATGCCAAACGGCGAACGCCAACGCGAGCCGGCCGCCCATCGAGTATCCGAGCACGTTCACTTGTTCGACGCCCCATTCGTCAAGGAGCGCCGCCAAGTCAGCCGCCGCGTGTTCGATCCGATACCTTCGGGCGTCCTTTGGCGCCTCGGTCCGCCCATGGCCCAACAAGTCGACGGCCATCACACGGAAGTCCGGCCAAAACGGGGCGAGCGGCCGCCACGTGTCCGCGCTGCCCGTAAACCCGTGAAGCAACAGAAGCGGCTCTCCTTCTCCGTATTGTTCCACATGGTAACAAACCCCATTCACCATCATGGTCATGCCATTCCTCTTGATTCGAGATATTTCGCGATTTCCCGGGCAACCTCGTTCCACAACAATCGATGCATTCGGACATTTTCCGCGCGCGACGTGCGCACTTCAATGACATGAAGCCCGCCTGATGACAATGATTCCGATACATGGCGGCGGAACTCCACCCAATGGTGCGGCACCGTATGGCGGCCGCCGTACATCTCGACGGCGTGGACAAACGACAAATCCGTCGGCGTGCCAAATAGCGTTTCAAATTCCCCTTTATGGCGCGCCTGCGGCAAAAACGAGAAAATGCCGCCGCCGTTGTTGTTCAACAACACAATGGTAGCGGACAACGAATGCATTTTCGCCGCCAACAAGCCATTTAAATCGTGGTAAAACGACAAGTCGCCGATCACCAATACAAGCGGGTTCGCGGCAACGCTTGCGCCCAAAGCGCTCGAGACGACTCCGTCAATGCCGTTGGCGCCGCGGTTGGCCAAAACGCGAAGCGGCTTGTTCGTCGCAAAGAGAAACGTATCCGCATCGCGAATCGGCATGCTGTTGCCGACAAACAGCGCCGCCCCGGCTGGAAGCAAATCGGCAAGCTCCGTGAACACGTTCCCTTCAAACCATTCTTCTTTTGGCAGATGGCGCTCAAGCGCCGCGCGGGCGATCGCGTTCATCTCGCGCCATATCGCCGACCACGCGCTTTTGTTTTCTTTCGGTTTCGCCTGTTCAAGAAGCTGGCGGCAAAGAATCCATTCATCACTCTGAACGAAGCTGTCCGCGGACAACGTCGGATCGCGCCAGCCGCCGTCGTCGACAACAATTTGACGAATCGCGCGATGGCGCTTCAGCCATAAAAAGAGCGGCTTCGACACCGGCATGGCGCCGAACCGAAGCACCACATCTGGAACAAGCTTGGAAGCGGCGGTTTCTTCCCGCAATAAGGCATCATAGCTGTCGATGATATACGTTTTGTCATGCGTACCTGCGCGCAGTTGGGAAAGCGGATCGGCCAAAATCGGAAAATCAAGCGCCCGCGCCAACTCTGTGACCGCCTCGGCAAACCCAGGGCGATCGAGCGGCCCGCAGACGATCACCCCGCGTTCCGCCGCCGACAGCTGCTCATACAGCGCCGATACGCTCTCTTGCGGCAGCGCTGGGCGGCCGCGCCACACTTGCGGCGCTCTCGAAACGGACCGCACCCGCTCCCAAACCGCCTCATCGATATGCGGGACAAGCGGCTCGCGAAACGGCGCGTTCACATGCACAGGCCCACACGGTGCACCGGCGGCCGTTTGAACGGCTCTTGCCGCCATCGTCCGCGCGTATCGCAACATGTCATCCGCCTCTTCCGGCAGCGCCAAGTCCACAAACCACTTGGCGTATCGTCCGTATAAGTAGAGCTGGTCAATCGCCTGCGGCGCCCCGACATCGCGCAGTTCATGCGGCCGGTCGGCCGTCAGCACCACAAGCGGCACGCGCGAATAGTATGCCTCGACAACCGCGGGCCCATAGTTGGCCGCCGCCGTTCCGGACGTGCATACGAGCGCGACCGGACGCTGCTTCGCTTTCGCCAAGCCGAGGGCGAAAAACGCGGCCGACCGCTCATCGATATTCATATATAGTCGCAAGCTAGGGTGGGCCGCCATCGCGATCGCAAGCGGCGTCGAGCGCGAACCGGGGCTGATCACCGCCTCCGTCACCCCAGCCTCCGCCAATCCGTCCACCAATGCCGCTACATAAACAGACAAGGCATCAGCCATCGTTCATCACTCCCAACGCCGATAACATCGGGGCCATTTTGACGTTCGTCTCTTCATATTCACTGTCAGGATCGGAATCCGCCACAATGCCGCAACCGGCAAACAGCATAGCTTCCTTCCCGGCGAGCAAGGCGGAGCGAATGGCGACCGCCCATTCTCCATTGCCGTCGCCATCCACCCAGCCGATCGGCGCTGCATACCATCCGCGATCAAGCGGCTCAAGGGCGCGGATCACCTCCAGCGCCCGATCGCGCGGCGTTCCGCCGAGCGCGGGTGTCGGATGCATCATTTCCACTAAGCGGAGCACCGAGCGCTCGCGGCAGCCACGGCCGACAACCGGAGTGCATAAATGCTGGATGTGCGGCAGCTTGAGCAGCTGCGGCGCGGGCGGCATCTCGACCGTCTCGCAGACGGAAGAAAACAAGCGGCCGATCATTTGCACAACAAACTGATGTTCTTCGTTGTTTTTTCGATCCGCCTGCAGCCAAGCGCCAAGCCGCTCGTCTTCCTCCATAGCGGCCCCGCGGCGCACCGATCCGGCGAGGCAAACCGACCGGCACGTTTTCCCTTCTTTTTGGACAAGCTGCTCAGGGGAAGCCCCGATAAAACAGCGGCCGTCCTGTTCAAACGCAAAAATGTAAGCAAACGGCTGCTGCTCGCGAAGCCGCTGGAGTACGGCTGCGGCATCCACCGTTTTGGCAAACGCCAGGCGCCGAGCGCGGGCGAGCACTACCTTGTCCAATTCCCCCGCGCGAATCGAAGTGATCGCTTTATGAACAGCCGCCAACCATCGTTCTTTCTCTTCTTCTTCGTCTGACACAAGGCGCGGAAGTTGCTTTGGAGCGGCCATAGGGCCGCTGATCCGCTCAAGCAAGCGCCCGATCCGCTCCCAATCCCTTCCCTGTTGATGGGTCGGCATGGTGACGGTCAACGTCGTTTTGCCGTTTCTTACGGCAAGAAGCGCGGCCGGCGCCACGAGCTTCCCGGCCGGAAAGCCGCGCCAAATGTCGGTGCCCGGCCGATAGGGGTCAAACGAAAATCCGCCAAACAATAACGGCGGCGCATCGACCGCGCCGTATGGCTCCATCTCCTTCTCCCATCGGCGCCGGCCCGCTTCCACGTCATCAAACCGGCTGTCGGCCTTCTCCGTTTCGATCGCATAAACGGAGCCGAGGCCGACCAATATCGTGCCTCCGGTTCGATCCGCCCAAAAAAACCGTTCGCGGAAGCCGCATGACGGCCCTTGCATAAAAAAAGAAACCGGATCAACGCCCTCCCACGGTTCCGCCCAGCTGACAAACGGCCGCGCTGCATTCACCGCCAATCTATGCAATTGTTGCTGCAGGTGATGTCGAAATCCAATCGCCACGTTCCTCACGCTTTCTGTCGTAAAATTCCCCCTCCATCCCCACTTCCCATTATATATAATAGGAAATCATTTATCTATCGGGAAGGGTTGACATGCTTTCAACGTTTGCCTACACTTATTTTGGACATAAACGAATGACATTTTCACAGAATCTAAGGGGAATGAATATGCAATCATTCACACATATGGACCATCGCCCGCCGGCGCGACGCGACTGGCGCGTCTTTTGGCGGCTGACGCGCCCGCATACGTTGACGGCGGCGTTTGTGCCCGTATGCGTCGGCACGGTGCTGGCGATGGGCGAAACGTCTGTCAATTGGCTGCTGTTTGCCGCGATGATGATCGCCTCTTTGTTGATTCAAGCCGCGACGAACATGTTCAACGAATACTACGATTATCAACGCGGCCTCGATTCCGCGGAATCGGTCGGCATCGGCGGCGCCATCGTCCGCGACGGCCTCAAGCCGAAAACGGTGCTGGCGTTGGCGGTTGGCTGTCTTGGGTTGGCTATGCTCATCGGCGTCTACATTTGCGCCGAAAGCAGCTGGTGGCTCGCCGTTGTCGGAACGATTTGCATGGCGGCCGGTTATTTTTACACCGGAGGGCCGGTTCCGATCGCCTATACGCCGTTTGGCGAACTGGCGGCTGGGTTTTTTATGGGCTTTGTCATTATTTTGATTTCATTTTTCATCCAAACAGGCTATATCAGCGGCGGTGCCGTGCTCACCGCCATTCCGATCGCGATTTTGGTCGGCGCCATTTTGCTGGCGAACAATATTCGCGACTTGGACGGCGATCGTGAAAAAGGGCGAAAGACGCTCGCGATTTTGATCGGCCGCAACTGGGCCATCCGCCTGCTCGCTGCCATGTTCTCCGTTGCCTTTCTTTGGACGGCCGCCCTCGTTCTGTTTCACATCGTTCCGCCTTGGGCGCTGCTTGCGCTGTTGAGCATCCCGAAAGCGGTTGCGGCGACGCGCGGATTTATCGGCAAAATCAAGCCGATCGAGATGATGCCGGCGATGAAGGCGACGGCGCAAACGAATACGCAGTTCGGCTTTTTGCTCGCCGCTGGCTTGCTCATTGCCCATTGGCTGTAACACGGTCAACATGACCGTGTTTTTTTTTGATTTTCGCCCATACTACATCATATAGACGCTACTGCGAAGGAAGGGATTGCGACTGATGCTGACGAACGAACAGCTTGCCGCCCTCCGCTCGAGACTGCTCAACATGAAACGGGAGACGGAAGACCGGCTCAAGCAAAACGACCATTTCGGCACGATCCGCAGCCACGCCCACGATGCGGTCGGTGAGCTGGCGAGCTACGACAACCATCCGGCCGATGAGGCGACAGAGCTGTATGAGCGGGAAAAAGATCTCGCCCTAAAGGAGCATGCCGAGCGCGAACTTCGCGAGATTGAACGGGCGCTTGGCGCCATCGTCGACGGCACATACGGAACGTGCTGCGTATGCGGTCGTCCGATCCCATACGAACGGCTCGAAGCGTTGCCAACAGCACTCTACTGCCGTGAGCACAGCCCGGATCAAACGGTGTCGCAAAAGCGGCCGCTTGAAGAGGGCGTGCTGATGCCGCCGTTTGGCAAATTCGATTTCGATGACCGCGCGGAATCGGTCGCTTACGACGCGGAAGATGCATGGCAGGAAGTAGCCCGCTACGGCACGTCCGACACCCCTTCGGACCTTGGCAAAAACGTCGATTCCTACAGCGAAGTGTATGCCGAGTCGGAAGAGAACGTCGGCTATGTCGAAGACTTGGAAAATTTCGCGGCCGTCGATTTGCATGGCCAACGCGTACGTGTGTACCCGACACGGGAGCATGAGCTGCTGGAAAACATATTGGATGACGAAGGCATCATGTCGAACATCGGCGATTTGCCGGCGTATGAAAAAGACCCGTATACATCGAAAGACAGCTACCGCCGGTACGATGAAAGACCGTCCCAGCAGCATTTTGGGGAAACGACTCCATGAAAAAGGCCATCGGCAAGATGGTCTTTTTTGTGAAACAGGCCAATGCCGTTTTCCGTAGTACAGAGCAGAACGTTATATGATCCTAATGGAGGCGAAATGATGAACGCACATGAGATCGATTACCGGCTGTACGGCGATGACATGCAGTTTGTCGAAATCGAGCTCGACCCATACGAAAGCGTGGTCGCGGAAGCGGGCGGGATGATGATGATGGATGACGGCATCGTCATGGAAACCGTATTTGGCGACGGCTCCTCGTCCGGAAAAGGGCTGCTTGGCCGCCTTGTCGGCGCGGGGAAGCGGCTGCTCACCGGCGAAAGCTTGTTCATGACCGTGTTTACCAACCAAGGAAGCGGCAAGCGCCGCGTCGCCTTCGCCGCTCCGTATCCGGGAAAAATCATCCCGGTCGATTTGAGCGAACTTGGCGGGAAGCTCATCTGCCAAAAAGACTCCTTTTTGTGTGCGGCAAAAGGCGTCTCCGTCGGCATTGAGTTTCAGCGCAAGCTAGGCGCTGGCTTTTTCGGCGGCGAAGGGTTTATTATGCAAAAGTTGGAAGGTGACGGGCTTGCCTTTTTGCACGCCGGCGGAACGATCCACTGCCGCGACTTGCAGCCCGGGGAAACACTTCGCATTGACACCGGCTGCCTTGTCGCCATGACGAAAGACGTCAACTACGATATTGAATATGTCGGCAACATCAAAACCGCCTTCTTCGGCGGCGAAGGATTGTTTTTGGCCACCGTCACCGGTCCGGGAGCAGTGTGGGTGCAGTCGCTTCCGTTCAGCCGGCTCGCTGACCGCGTCCTCGCTGCAGCCCCGAGCGCCGGCGGACGGTCGGTCGGCGAAGGCAGCATCCTCGGCGGCATCGGCGACTGGCTCGACGGCGACGACTAAGCGAGAAAGGGCGCTCCGGCCAAACGGAACGCCCTTTTGCTTTTATTCCCTCGAAATTCCCTAAAAAGGACGATGATTGAATGAAAAATCAGCCCCAAAACGTCCTTTCCTAAGTTGAGAAACGTTCCCCCGACGGCAAAAGACCCCAAATGTCGGCGGCGTATTCCGCTACGGTCCGATCGCTGGCGAAACGGCCGGAATGGGCGATGTTGACGGCGCTCATCCGCCACCAGCGCGCCGGATCGCGGTAAGCGGCCTCAACCCGCTCGTGCGCCTCGGCGTAGGCGGCAAAGTCGCGCAGCACAAAATATTCGTCGTTTTGCGCCAAGAGCGAGTCGTAAATCGGCTCAAAGTAGTCGCCGACATCAGGGAAAAAGCCGTTGATGAGCTGGTCGACAACTTGCTTGATCCGTTTGTCATGATGGTAATACTCATGCGCCCGATAGCCTCCGTGTTCGTAGTAGCGGAGCACTTCATCGGCCGTCAGCCCGAACAAAAACATGTTTTCCTCCCCGACAGCTTCCGCGATTTCGACGTTGGCTCCATCCAGCGTGCCAAGCGTAACAGCGCCGTTCATCATAAACTTCATGTTGCCCGTCCCGGACGCTTCTTTGCTAGCTGTTGAGATTTGCTCGCTCACATCGGCGGCCGGAATGATTTCTTCCGCGAGCGATACGCGGTAATTTTCCAAAAAAATGACCTTCAGTTGCTCGTTCGTCCGTTTATCGTTGTTCACCTGATCCGCCACCGAATGGATGAGCTTAATGATCCGCTTGGCGTAGTAATAGCCTGGCGACGCTTTCGCTCCGAAAATGAACGTGCGGGGATAAATCGAGAAGTGTGAATCCTCTTTCAGTCGATTGTATAAATGCATAATGTGCAAAACGTTCAACAACTGCCGTTTATAAGCGTGCAGCCGTTTCACTTGCACGTCAAAAATGGACGATTCGTCAACAAGAATCCCGGTTTTTTCGTAAATGCGGACGGCAAGCCTCGCCTTCCGCTGCTGTTTGACCGCAGCCAACGCCTGCTGAAACGCCGGATCGGAAGCATAAGACTTCAGCTCAATCAATGCTTCCGGCTCGCGGATCCAGCGCGGCCCAATCGTTTCCGTAATCAACGTCGACAGCTCAGGGTTGGCTTTCAACAGCCAGCGCCGGTGCGTCACGCCGTTCGTTTTATTGTTGAACTTGTGCGGCGCCCATTCGTAGAACAAGCGCATTTCCCGCTGTTTCAATATGTCCGTATGCAGTTTCGCCACGCCGTTGACGCTATGGCTTGCCACGACGGCCAAGTGCGCCATTTTCACCATCCCGTGGGCGACGATGGCCATTTGTTCAATCCGCCCCCAATCGCCGGGATAACGTTCCCACAGCTCGCGGCAAAACCGTTCGTTGATTTCCTCGACGATCATATAAATGCGCGGCAACAGCGGCTGAAAGAGGCGGATCGGCCATTTCTCCAACGCTTCCGCCAGCGTCGTATGATTCGTGTACGCGATCGTATGGGTTGTAATGTGCCAAGCCTCTTCCCAGCTCATCCCTTCCTCATCGAGCAAAATGCGCATCAACTCCGGAATCGCGAGCGCCGGGTGCGTGTCGTTGATATGAATGGCGACATATTCATGGAGGCGGCGCAAGCTCCCGTGCTGGCGGCGATGGGCGCGAGTGATGCTGCCGAGGCTGGCGGCGGCGAGAAAATACTGCTGCTTTAACCGGAGCAGTTTGCCTTCATCGTGCGTATCGTCCGGGTACAAAAACTCCGAAATGGCTTCCGTCTCCCGCTTGTATTGCATCACATCTTTATAAAGCGGGAACGTTTTCGCCGGCTCGGCGCTCCAAAGCCTGAGCGTGTTGACCGTGTTCGTCCCGAAGCCGATGACCGGCATATCGTACGGCACGGCCATCACGTTTTCGCTGTCGACATGGCGGAACACAAGGCGGCCGTTTTGTTCCGACACCTCGACCCTTCCCCAGAAGCGAACTTCGACCGCCAGCTCTTCTTTCCGTATTTCCCAAACGTTCCCGTTTCGCAGCCATTGCTCCGGCAGCTCGACTTGATAGCCGTCAACGATTTTTTGGTCAAACAGCCCGTGTTTATAGCGAATGCCTTGTCCGTGGCCCGGCAAATTGAGCGTCGCAAGTGAATCAAGAAAACAGGCGGCGAGCCGCCCCAATCCACCGTTGCCAAGCCCGGCGTCCGCTTCGCATTCCTCGACGTCTTCAAGCCGGATGCCGAGTTCGCGAAGCCCCTCTTCCACCATCGGGCGGACGCCGAGGTTTAACAAGTTGCTTCCGAGCAAACGGCCGAGCAAAAACTCGATCGACAAATAGTACACTTGCTTCCGCCGCTCCGCCCGGCAACGCTCGTTCGTCGCGATCCAATGGCGGCTGATATGTTCGCGCACCATATGGCCAAGGACATGATAATGATCGCGCACCGTCGACTCCGCAAACGGTTTGCCGCACAACGCCTCGACCCGCGTCACAAACGCCCGTTGAAACGTTTCTTTATCCGCGAACAAGCGCGTCTTCCCCCTTTTTGTTCAGCTGTTCGTACGCTTTTCGATATTCCCTCGCCGACCGGCGCCAGCTGTAATCGCCGCGCATCGCCCGCTCCATGAGCCGCTCCCAGACAGATGGCTGGCGGTAGAACGACAGCGCCCGGCGGATCGTGTACAACATGTCGTGGGCGTTAAAGTTCGTAAAACTGAATCCGTTCCCTTCTCCTGTGAATTCATTGTACGCTTGCACCGTATCGTTCAGCCCGCCCGTTTCCCGAACGATCGGAATCGTCCCGTACCGAAGCGCGATCATTTGGCTCAGCCCGCACGGTTCAAACAATGACGGCATTAAAAACAAGTCCGCGCCCGCATAAATTTGATGGGCGAGCGGTTCGTGAAAGCCGATGTACACCCCGACTTTGTCCGGATAGGCCGCCGCCATTTGCGAGAAAAATTGTTCAAAGCGCCAATCCCCGGTGCCGAGCACGACGAGCTGCATGTCTTCCTGCATGAGGTCATGAAAGACGCACGTCACCAAATCGAGCCCTTTTTGCGCCGTCATTCGCGTCACCATCGCGACAACGGGCGCATCGTCCCGCTCTGGCAGACCAAACCGCCGCTGCAAAGCGCGCTTGTTGAGTTTTTTTCTTTCCCGCGTATGTACGCTATAGGTCGCCGCCAAAAACGGATCGGTTTCCGGATTGTAAAACTCGTCGTCAATGCCGTTTACAATGCCGAGCAAATCATTCCGCCGCGCCCGCAGCAAACCGTCCAACCGCTCGCCGTAATAGGCGGTTTGAATCTCTTCTTTGTAAGTCGGGCTCACCGTCGTGATCAAATCGGAGGCGACAAGCGCCCCTTTCATAAAGCTGACGCTTCCGTAAAACTCGAGATGGTCGACGGTGAAATACCGTCCGTCCAAATTCAACAAATCCTCTAAAATCCCGCGCGGAAACAGCCCTTGAAACTGCAAGTTGTGAATCGTAAAGATCGTGCGGATATCCGCATAAAACGGATCATGGCGGTATTGCTCGCGCAAGAAAAACGGAATCATGCCGGTATGCCAGTCATGGCAATGAATGATGTCGGGCTGAAACGAAATCGCCGGAAGCGCGTCCAGCACCGCCCGGCAAAAATAAGCGAACCGCTCGCCGTCGTCATCATGGCCGTACAGCTGCGGCCGTTTGAAATAGTATTCGTTGTCAATCAAGTAATAGACGACCCCGTCATGCTCGAGCTTCTCAACGCCGCAATACTGGCGGCGCCACCCGACCGGCACGACGAACTCCGCCACTTTGTCCATTCGTTCTTTCCACTTTGAAGTGATTGTTTCATACTTGGGCAACATGACGCGGACATCGACGCCAAGCCGGCGCAGCTCTTTCGGCAGCGCGCCGGCGACGTCGGCCAATCCCCCTGATTTGGCAAACGGGGCGCATTCTGATACGGCAAACAGCACGTTCATCGGCTGGCGACCTCCCCTTGCACCGTTCCTTTGCGAACGACAAACGGCCGTTCCGCCGTCCCTTGCAAAACGACCCCCGGTTCGATTTTCGCATCTTTGTCGACGATGAAGCCATCAAGCACGCACCCGTCGCCGATTTGGCATTTTTGCATCACGATGCTGTTCTTCACAACGGCTCCTTTGCCGACTTTCACAGAACGAAACAAGACGCTGTTTTCCACCGTTCCTTCAATGACGCAGCCGTTGGCGATCATCGAGCGCTTCACATTCCCGTCCCGCCCGTATTTCGTCGGCGGCTCGTCTTTCACTTTCGTATAAATCGGCCGCGATGGAAGAAAAAGCTGCTCCCAAGCGCTTCGGTCAAGCAGCTCCATGCTTGCTTGAAAATAGCGGGCGAGCGAATCGATGACGGCCGCATACCCGCTGTATTCATAGTCGCAAATGGCGAGCGAATGGCAGTCATCGCAGACGACATCGACGATGCTCCGATAGCCGTGGTCTTTGTAGCCGGCGATCAAATCAAGCAGAAGAGACGTCTCCAACACGTACATCTCCAGCGGCTCGCCGCGATGGCAAATTCGCGTCACATCGCAGCCGCGTTCGATATGGCGGTCGAGGACGGCGTCAAAGTCGATGTTGCACACCGTGTAGCTATTGACGATGACCGCATACTTTTGCCGGCTCCGCAAAAAATAGTCGATATGCTGCTCAAAATGGGCGAACGCCCCGACCCGGCGCTCACCGGAAAATAACAAGTCCGGCGATGGGAAGAAAAACAATCCGTCCCGCTTTCGGTTTAAATCCCAATTCTTCCCTGATCCTAAATGGTCCATCAGCGACCGATATTGGTATTTCGGAAAAATCGCGACGCTTTCAATGCCGGAGTTGACCATGCTTGAAAGCACGAAATCAATGAGCCGATACCGCCCGGCAAACGGCACTGCTGCGATGGAACGCCTCTCGACAAGCGGCGCCATTGCCTCCATATACGTGGTGGCGTCGATGACGCCCAACATCACGTTGTTGTTCATTATGCTCCATCCTTCCTTGCGGTGTCCTTATTCCGTTGCTTGATCCACTCACTCGTTACGAGCACGACGTCATCATCAGCATCGCCCGGGCTCACAGTCGAATGCGGCGGGATGACACAATCCGGCGTAACGATCGCCCGCTCGACATACGCTCCTTCGCCAATGGCCGCCCCCGGCATAATAACCGCTTCTTTCACGACTGCCCCTTTGCCGATGCGGACGCCCTGAAACAGCACCGAGCGCCTCACCGTTCCTTCCACGACGCATCCTTCATTGACAAGCGAATCGCTCACTTCCGCTTCAAGAGCGATGTATTGCGGCGGCTGGTTCGGGTTGACCGAATAAATGCGCCACGAGCGGTCAAACAAGTCAAGTTCATTGTGTTCATCGAGCAAATCCATGTTGGCTTCCCACAAGCTTTTGACGGTGCCGACATCTTTCCAATAGCCTTTGAACGGATAGGCCACGAGCCGCTTGTTCTCCCGAAGCAGCCGCGGAATCACATCTTTGCCAAAGTCGTGCGACGAATGCGGGTCGGCGTTGTCGATTTGCAAATACTCCCTCAATAACGGCCAATTGAAAATGTAAATGCCCATCGATGCCAAATTGCTTTTCGGATTGGCCGGCTTTTCGGCAAATTCGACAATTTCCATGTTTTCATTCGTGTTCATAATGCCGAATCGGCTCGCCTCTTCCCACGGCACTTCAATGACGGAAATCGTGGCATCCGCCTGTTTGGCGATATGGTAGTCGAGCATCTGCTGGTAATCCATCTTGTAAATATGATCGCCAGACAGCACGAGAACGTAATCCGGGTCGTATTGTTCAATATAATTCATATTTTGATAAATGGCGTTCGCTGTGCCTTCGTACCATTTGACGCCGGAAGAGGCGGAATAAGGGGGAAGGACGGTGACGCCCCCGTTTCTTCGATCCAAATCCCATGCGCTTCCGATGCCGATGTACGAGTGCAAAAGAAGCGGCTGATATTGGGTCAGCACCCCGACTGTGTCAATGCCGGAGTTCGTGCAATTGCTCAACGTAAAATCAATGATCCGGTACTTCCCCCCAAACGGCACGGCCGGTTTCGCGATGTTTTTCGTCAGCGAGCGAAGCCGGCTTCCTTGGCCGCCGGCCAATAACATGGCGATGCACGTCTTCTTCATTCTGCTTTCTCTCCCCTCGTTTTTGCACTGGCCGCAAAATGGAAATGCCAAACGGCGGAATCGTCATGCGCACATGGCACGGTTTTCCATGAAACGGCTCATGGAAAGCGGAAAGCCGCTTCGAATTGACATGCCCTGATCCGCCAAACTCCGCTGCATCGCTGTTCAGCACTTCGCGGTACGGCGCCAAAAGCGGCACGCCGACTTTGTAATCGTCATACGCCTGATTTGTGAAATTGCAAACAATTACCAATAGATCGCCGTCTTTTTTCCCGCGGCGGACGAACGAGAAAATGCTTTGTTCGGCATTATGAACGTCAATCCATTCAAACCCCCTCGGATCATGATCAAGCTCGTAAAACGGCTTATACCGTTTATAGCAGGCGATCAGTTGCTTCACATATTCGTCCATTTTCCGGTGCAAGTCAAAATCGAACAGCACCCAGTCGAGCTCTCCCTCAAACTTCCATTCATCAAACTGGGCAAACTCACTGCCCATAAACAGCAGCTTTTTCCCAGGGTGGGCCATCATGTAGCCATACAATAGGCGCAGCTGGGCGAACTTCTCTTCGTACGACCCAGGCATTTTATTGAGCAGCGATTTTTTGCCATGCACAACTTCATCATGGGAAAATGGCAAAATGAAATTTTCCGAATACGCATAAAGGAGGGAAAAACTGACTTGGTTATGGGCGTATTTCCGCTCATGCGGCGGCGTTTCCATATACTTCAGCATGTCGTTCATCCAGCCCATGTTCCACTTGTAGTTAAACCCAAGGCCGCCATCGTACGTCGGCGCGGTCACCCGAGGCCAGTCGGTCGAATCTTCCGCAATCATCAAGACATTCGGGTCATAGGCAAACACCGCCTCATTCAACTGGCGCAAAAACTCGACCGCATACGGATTTTCGTACAGCCTATCATTGTTCGGCCAATAAAGCATATTGGCGACCGCATCGACGCGAAACCCGTCCACATGGTAATACTCCAGCCAAAACAACGCATTGGAGATCAGAAAACTGCGCACTTCCGGCTTGCCCAAGTCAAAATTCGCCGTCCCCCAGACGTAATTTTCTCGGTCTTTTTCATTCGCGTATTCATACGTCGGCGCGCCGTCAAACATGTACAGCCCGTGGGCGTCCTTGCAAAAATGCCCCGGCACCCAGTCGATGATGACGCCAAGCCTCGCTTGATGGCAGCGGTCGACGAAATACATGAAATCGTGCGGTGTGCCATAGCGGCTTGTCACCGAATAATAGCCAGTCCCTTGATATCCCCACGAACGATCGAGCGGATGCTCGACAAGCGGAAGCAGCTCAATGTGCGTAAATCCGCGCTCCAGCACGTACGGAATGAGTTCGTCCGCCATCTCACGGTATGTATAAAAGCGGCCGTCCGGTTTCTTTTTCCACGAACCGAAATGAAGTTCATAAATGACCATCGGTTGGTCATAAATCCGCTTTCGCCGTTTCTTCCGCTGCCAAGATGAATCATTCCACTCGTATCCTTTCAAATCGTAGACAATCGAGGCGGTATGAGGGCGCAATTCGGAGCAAAAGGCGTACGGGTCCGCTTTCAACAGAACACGGCCATCCGGTGTGATGATCTCATATTTATAGAGATGCCCTTCCAAGTTTTCTGGAACAACGATCGTCCATACCCCTTCGTCGTTCACCTTCGTCAGGGGGGAATTCGCCCCATTCCAATCGTTGAAACTACCGACAAGACGGACTTCCCGCGCATGGGGCGCCCACACGCAAAAGCGAGTACCGATCGCTCCGCCGTCGCGGATGACATGAGCGCCGAACAGCTCATAACTTTGATACAAACGGCCTTCATGAAACAAATACACTTCTAAATCTGTCGGATTCGCCGCAATCAAGCTGGATCGCATCCTTTCCGAAGCAAAATGATGGCCATACACAACATTGATTCCTATTCGCCAACAGAAGGCTTCATTCCTTGAATGCTTCGTCTATATTTTTAGACAAATTCCAACAACCGCTGTTTCTGGCTGTCGAAATTTCATTTGCACACAGGTGGATTTTTATATTATAATATATACAAGTTGATAATTATTATAAATAATGGAGGTGCATTATGGCTCCAACACTGTACGATTTTCACCATCTCCCGCACGTCAAAACACAACATGAATCGAAAAAAGCGCTCTGGGTGACGCTTTTGTTGACCATGTTTTTCACCGCCGTCGAAATCATTGGCGGACTGATTTCCAACTCACTCGCCCTCTTGTCCGATTCGGCCCATATGGCATCCGATGTATTGGCGCTTGGCTTAAGCATGGTCGCCCTCTACATGGCGACGCGCCCGCCGAACCGTCGGTTTACGTTCGGCTTTTTGCGGTTTGAAATCATCACATCGTTTTTGAACGGGCTGACGTTGGCCGTCATTGCGCTGTGGATTTTATGGGAAGGCATTCAGCGTTTTCTCCATCCTGAACCGATCAACTTTCGCCTCATGCTCGGGATCGCAGCGATCGGCCTCGTCGTCAACCTCATCTTGACCATCGTCTTAAGCCGGAGCACGAAAGAGGAAGACAATTTGAACGTTCAGAGCGCCCTTTGGCATTTCATCGGCGACTTGATTAGCTCGATCGGCGTCATCGTTTCCGCGCTGCTCATTTACTTCACCGGCTGGACGATGTTCGACCCGATCATCAGCTTCGTGATCGCCGCCATCATTTTCACAGGCGGGGCGAAAATTATGCGCGAATCGTATCTCATCTTAATGGAAGCCGTGCCCGATGGGTTCGACCTCGAACAAATCCGCGCCGACATTCGAAAGATCGAAGGGGTCGAAGACGTGCACGACATGCACTTATGGGCCATCTCGACCGACCATTACTCGCTGTCGGCTCATGTGTTTGTCAACGAACGCATCCAGCCGCTGTGCGTCATCTTGGCGGTGAATGAAATGTTGAAGGAAAAATACGGCATCGAGCACGCCACCATCCAAGTGGAGCACGCCATGCTCCATGACCATGGCCACTATGGCCGGGCGTTTTTGGAGAAAACAGCTTCCCATGAATAGGAAATGCCGCCTCTGCTTTGAATGGCATGGGCGGCTTTTTCGTTTGTCCATTTTCCCTTTCAAACAAAAAGGAATCCATACGATCCGCGGCGAACATATAGAGTCATCATGCCGAAGGAAGGGATGCCTCATGGAAATCGAAACGATCTTCTCATTTTTAGGGGTCGCCGTTTTGCTTACGTTAGCGCCGGGGCCAGACATTTTGTTCGTCATCGCCCAAAGCCTGTCCCAAGGCAAACAGGCGGGCATCGCCACCGCGCTCGGGCTGTGCACCGGCCTGCTTGTCCACATCAGCGCCGCTGTGCTCGGCGTCTCGGCCGTCATTTACCAATCCGCCTTGGCGTTTGCCATCGTCAAGTACGCCGGCGCCGCGTATTTGCTGTACTTGGCATGGCAGACGTTCCGCGAACAAGACAGCAGTCTCGCCTTTGGGCAGCAGAAGCCAATGGCATATGCCTCGCTATACAAAAAAGGCATTGTCATGAACGTGCTCAACCCGAAAGTGTCGCTCTTCTTTTTGGCGCTCTTACCGCAGTTCGTTGATCCGTCAGTGGGCCGCGTGCCGCAACAGATGTTGCTTCTTGGCGCTGTCTTCCTCATTCAGGCGCTCGTTGTTTTCACCTTGGTGAGCATCGGCGCCGAAAAACTGCGGCATCTGTTGCTGTCAAACGAACGAATCGCCAAACGGATCAATCGGCTAAAAGGCGCCCTGTTCGCCCTAATCGGCATTCAAATCGCCTTCAGCGAGCGGGCATAGGCTAAACAAAGAAAAGGGGGTGTCCCCATAGCCATCAAGTGAAGCCTTGGAGCGAGTAGCTCCAAGGCTTCACTCTTCATCTTTGGAGGCTGTGACCGTGAGAATATATAAAGATAGGCATGCCAAATACACCTTCCCTATAGAAGGTTTTTTTCATGGTATGAGGCGGGAATTTCTTACGACACCGGCATGATGACCAAACTCTCGATAATGTCTAAAGCGCTCTTTTTTGTATAACGCCTTGATTTTTTTCCGTGTTGAGCGATATTGATGATCTCGGGCCATATGTTCAAGTTCTTCGCACGATAACACGCTTCTTAATCCGTCTAAAAAACAATGCCATTCTTCTTGGAGAGATAAGGACGTCTTCAAAAAAACCACCCTTTCTAAGACATTATGAGGTCTTCAAAAGGATGGTCAAATTAGGCATATATTTATTCCTGTTTTCTTAACTTGATGGCTATGGGGGGTGTCCCAAAAGGATCGGGACACCCTTTTCACTTATATATAGGCACTAACCGCTTCTTTCGCACTATATTTTTGTGTGTATATTGAAGACAAACTGCCTTTTGGGCCAGCCCCTTCTTCTCTAATCATTATGCGCATTCGTTTTCCGCCATACGCCTTAGCTTGCCTTCAACCTGAGCTCCTTTTCCATCTCCAGCGGTGAACGATCATTGCTCGAATGACAAAGCTACCTCATATGAATACATTTGATTGCCCAATACATATTCCAAACGTTCTCGCCCGCGTTGATCATGAGCTTTTCGGAATGCTTCGCTCTTTGTCCATCCGAGGAACGCTTCTTTTGATTCCCAAGTGGTGCATACGCGTACTTCATCGTGATCCTCAGGCTGCTCATTCACTAAAATTTCCAATCGGATAAAGCCAGGAGATTTCTCAATTCCTTTCCGCTCACGAAAACGTTCCACCAACTGCGAAGCATATCCTTTTTTTACACGAATCGCATTCGTCACCGCATACATTCCGCTTCCATCCTTTCCCCCATTAAAATCACTCGATGGTTCTCATTTGAATCATGGTTTTGAAACAGTGAACGCATCCGCACTTATTTTTTGCCCGTTATACTCAACTGTGTAAACGACAGACTGATTTTCTTCAGAAGGAGCCACGCGGGGCACGGAAACAACGGCAACTGTTTTGTCCCCATTGAACGCAATGGAAGAAGGCACAACAATTTGTGCAGCGCCATTATTGATCGACATCGTAATGCGCAAATCGTCTGCTGTCAAAGAAGCTGGCGGCAGATCAAAATACAACGTCAACTCTCCATTTTTCGCCTCCACATAATCGAGATCAGCCACGGGCGCCTTAGTGGCATCATCATATACTTCCATCAAATCAGAATATTCCGCCTTCAATTGTTCTTGAAACAGTGGAGAGAGCCGTTGCAACAACAGAGCTACAGCGTCCAGTGCTTGTTTGGCTTTCTCATTGTCGCCGTTTTCCAAATCTGCTCTTGCTTGTTCAAGCCACTGATACGCTTCGACATCTGCTGTGTATTGATGAAGAAGCGTTTTCGTTTTCTTTAGATCTTGCAAAAACAGCTGGCGCACCTGTGGGCCGTATACCTGATAATACCGTTTTGCCTGTTCTGCTCCTGATGCCTGGCGCAATTGTTCGTAAGCCGATTGCAGCTCGTCGAGATCTTCATCAAGGAGGGCAGTTTGGACAGCCGCCTCAGCCCGATTGGCTGCCTCCCATGCTTCGTAAGCATAAAGATAAGGGACAACGCGGTGTGCAATGTATTCACGGTACGTTTCGTCAAGCTGGCGCAAATAGATAGATTTTGACTTGCCACCCGATGCTTGCACCGCTTTCTTCGCCTTGGCGTACAGCTCATTGGCTTGTTTGTATTGCGCTTCTATGTCTTGCTTGCTGGCAAGTTTTCCTTTTTTCTCAGCCGTTTGGATGTACGTGTAATACGCTTGTTTCATCTGCTTTTTCGCTTCACTGACCACGCTCGGTATATCAAGGGATGTCGCCTTCACCCCTATATGCCCTCCCAGCCAAATCCCGGTCGTCAAGGCAAAGGCTGATGCCCATTTCATCATGCGCAATCCCCGCATCTCCTTACTCTCCTTTCTTTTTTGTTTCATGAGGCAGTCTTCCCCTTTTATCCTGTGGTTGGGGTATACCGTTGCACCGAACGTACCACGGCGAACGTTTTGGCTCTCGGAAAAAAGAACGGTTGATTGTCATCATAGACGATACGCACATCGACACCGAACACTTCTTCAAACATTTGTCGGCACATCACTTGCTGAGGGGGGCCGTCGTAGACAATCGTTCCTTGCTTCATTGCAATGAGGCGATCACTATATTGCGCTGCCTGATTAACATCATGCAGCACCATGACCACTGTAACCCCCCATTCTTTGTTCAGTTGATGAACCAATTCCATCACTTCAAGTTGATGTACAATATCTAAATGGGTGGTCGGTTCATCGAGAAGCAATATCTTTGGCCGTTGGGCAATGGCCATGGCAATCCAAGCGCGCTGCCGCTCCCCCCCTGATAAAGACGGCAAAAAACGATTCTCCATCTCCTTTAGATTGGTAACGTCGAGCGCCCAATCGATCACTCGCTCGTCTTCGTGGTCAAGCGTTTGCAGCCATCGTTTATGCGGGTTTCTTCCAAATTCGACCAGCTCACGAACTGTCATATCTAAACCGTGATGGGGCGTTTGCGGAAGCATAGCCAACGTTTGCGCCAACTCTTTTTGGCCCCATAAATCAAGCAATCGACCCTCAAGGATGATAGCTCCTTCCAAAGGAGAAAGCAAACGGGCCATCGTTTTCAGAAGCGTGGACTTCCCTGACCCATTCGGACCGATGATGCTGACAATTTCTCCTTCGTGAATCTCCAATTCGACATGCCGAAGAGCAAACAATTCCGAATGTCGAATACTAACATCACGAACGGAAAGCACCAAGCCCACCTCTTTTGTAAAGAATGTATAAGAAAAACGGTCCGCCTAAAAAAGAGAGAAGCAAACCAACCGGAAGTTCAACGGGGTCAAACCAACTGCGCGCGAACGTATCCGCCAAAACGAGAAACGCTCCTCCAGCCAAGGCAGAAAGCGGCAAGACAAAACGTTCATCCTGCCCGACAATCATTCGGACGACATGCGGAATGACCAATCCAATAAATCCGATCAAACCGGACACGCTCACAGCAATCCCGGTCAGAAGTGCGCTGATGATGATTAAAAAAAACCGTGATCGCTCTACACGATGACCAAGCAACTTCGCCACGTCATCCCCTAATTGCAGCAGTCGGACTGGCTTTATGGCAAACAATGAAAGAACCAAGGCGGGGATTCCGTATATCAACAGCATTTTGGCTTGCTCCATCGTGGCTCCTCCAATTACTCCAGCCATCCAGGGTAACACCGCCTGCACACGATCGCTGTACAACAACATAATAGCGCTCATCGTGGCTCCGACTACCGCGTTAATCGCCACTCCCACTAAAATAATCCGTCCGGGCGCAGATCCGCCTCCCTGCCATGAAAGAGCATAAACGAGCATGGCTGTGGCGAATCCACCAACAAAAGCGGCGATCGGCAGAACAACAATATATTTAGGAAGCAAAATGGTAATGATAACCGCCATTAATGCCGCGCCCGACGAAACCCCAATAATTCCTGGATCAGCAAGTGGATTTTTCATGACTCCTTGCATGATTGTTCCTGACACAGCCAAGCACATGCCGACGATCATACCGACAATGATGCGGGGCAACCGCAAATCCCAGACGATCGTCCGCACGGAAGAACTTCCTTCCCTCATCAGCCCTTCCCATACTTGGGGCAAGCTTAGCTTGACACTTCCTGTTACAATCGAATAAATGGACACAATGAACACTGCAATAGTCAAAATTACCGCGGTCGCCACTCGCCGCCTATAGTACGGGTGGCGGCGCGGTTTCTGCAGTTCTATGGTGGTATGTCCATCCATTTCTTCGACTCACCGCCCTCGTCTCTGGCGTTGGGTGTTTATCGTTTTTTCGCTTTCACCTTCAGCAGTTCTTTGTTGAGATAATCCAACGCTTGCCCTACTTTAACCCCTGGGCTTGCCGCAAACAGCTCATTAGGCAGAAAGACCACGCGTTTGTTTTTCACCGCCCGTAAGTTTTTCCATGAGCTAGTCGACATGACTTTGATCAGAGCTTTCTTTGTTTCACTTTTATTTCCATGAGTAATGACGAAGATGACATCAGGGTCGCTTGCAACAATGCGTTCGCTGCTCAATGATGCATAGCCCGGGTACTCTTTGATTTTCGGGAAATCAGCCGCTACATTTTCTCCTCCTGCTTTCTTCAGTACATCGCCTGCATAGGAATTAGGAAGCGCAACCAAAGCCGTTGAGCCGGCTCCAAACACGATGAGCGCTCGAACTTTCGTTTTGGCGCCACTATATTTTTTTACTTTTTTATCTATTTTGGAAATGATCGTTTTCGCCTTGCTTTCTTTATCGAACAACTTTCCAAGCAACGAAATGGAATCCTTAATATCATCAACAGAGTTTCCAGATGTCAAAACCACTTTCAAACCAAGCGAATCAGCTTTTTGCAAATAACCTTGAAACGATGTTCCAGCAATCAATACGTCTGGCTTTAAACTTACAATCTTTTCAAAGTTTGGTTGATGAATATTTCCTACTTCAGGAATTTTTTTTAATTCATCACTCACAGGCACCGTTGTCGTCGGCCTTCCCACTACAGAAACCCCCAACGCTTGCAAGGTGTTCAAATCCCCGCTGCCAAGCACAACCACTCGTTTTGGCACACTGGCGAACTTGACGACTCTCCCAGCCAAATCTTTGACAGTAATAGATGACGAGGCAGCTTCCCCCGTTGGAACAGAAGCGGCCAATCCTCCTGCAATGAGCAAGCAGAGCGATAAAATCCAAGCAAGAACTCGTCTCATTTGTGCACCCCCTAAAAAATGATTATCATTATCATTAATCAGTTTCCAACTTCAATATTAATCAATAATGATAATCTTTGTCAATTATTTTTTCAGCTGCAAGACATTCATGCAACGATAACATGCCAAGGTCGCACACGAAAAAGCAATAAGAAGCAGTTTCTGCGTGATGTGTTGGCGGTGGAGCCGTCGTTTTCCGTCAGAAAGTCAAACAGAGTCGATTGATCAAGAAGGCGAAGTTCCGATAGTTGAAATGGCTCAAAGATTACGAATAGTCGGATCTGATTCACTAGCTAGCCACGAACTCGAAGGAAGAGCTTTGCGGCCTTCATGTTTCGGAGCAAATAGGGGAAGGAGCTATCGCATGCGGCACGCACAGTAATGAATCAAAGTGGAACAGAGCGACAAGGGGGACAGCCTGATAAAGAGAAACTTCAAATCCCGGTGAAACGAACGAATCCCAAGGGAAATGATCATGACCAAACACAACACATTAAGCCCGTCGGTGGAACGAAAATCTTGCGGATGAGAATTGACAACCAAAATGCTTCCCCCTTCTTTTCTCGCGACATACCCTCCAATCGCATAGCGACCAACTGGCTCGTTGCAGCCGGCCAACCAAACACTCCACACAGCGGCAAGGAAAGCAAGCCATCTTTTCAGCCCTATCTCCTCCCTCTAGAAATGTTGATCTCCTTTGCTATCATTAGTGGTATTTACGAAAAAATCGTTTCACTCTTTTATGAAAAGCTCCAGTTTGTCAAATCCATCATGGGTACTAAAAAACAGGCTCTTCACCAAAAGTTGTGCTTGATTTTTTCTGAACATATCCTATTTACGCTTGTGAGGGAAAATCAACAAATCAGTGATTTTTGTACATCTTTGTGCAGAAAGCCGTATTGCTTGTCAAGTACATGTTGTGGTGAAGAGCCAAAAAACATAATGATTGACAAAAACATGGATGATCTAGATGGTAGAAATGCAAAATTCGTGCAAAATTTTTTCGGATTCTATCGTTTTTGTTGAAAAACCACGATTTCATGCCCACACTAGCCACGGCGATATAGCGAAGCCCAATGTCAACGCCCATCACCTTTGTTTCGTGCCGTGGCTTCACGTCAAAGGCGACCGCGATCACCAAATACCATTTCGTTCTCTTTTTGTAGAAGTTTCATGGTTATGCTGAAACTCTTAAAGATAAACATTGTTGCGCTAAACAATCCCATTAAGGGATTTACCGAGCAACACCGTCTTTCATCCCACGATTGAAACCGTGGGCTTTCAGACGGTTTTTTCTGTAAAAAGCGGGAGTAGACTCATCTATCCGAACAAAAATAGAAAACCAAGTCTTCGTCTAATTCTTTATGTTCATTCTCTATCAATCTGCCATAATAATTAGGATTCGAAAAACATAAGGCTCCATCCTTATCCTCATGTTAATCCAATCATCGATTCCCTAAGAGCCCCTCGTTTCCATAATTATGTGATATTGAAACATGTCTATTCATCAAAAAATCGACCGAGTCCTCTTTAAAGCATCCCGCTTCAAAGAAAGGCTCGGCCGACAGGTTCCTTCTTACTGCCCTTTCGTCACCACCGCTGTGGTCGCTTCACTATGGTTTTGCGCTTTGTCTTCCTGCACCACAATGATCATCAGTTGGCCATTGTTGAATGCAGACAGATCGAGCGTCTTCGAAAAATTCCCATTCGAGTCCGCCGACGCCCATTCCACGAGAGATTTTTGCCCATCCGTAATGATGATTTGCACCGATGCGTTGCTTTCTGCCATTCCTGCGATCGTGTATGCCGCTTGATTTTGATTCGTAACAGCTGGCAGGGCGTTCAATGATGGAGCGGCAACAGCTGTATCCTTCCAAACCGTCGCGGTTGCCTCCGGGCTTACATTGCCCGTTGCACTCGTTTGAACGGCTGTAATGGTAATCAGTCCATCGCTTAACGGGGAAATATCCGCTTCTACACGGTATCTCCCGTTTTCTTCCACCGTACCGACTGTGCTGATTTCATTCGTTCCATCGGACAACGTGACCTCCACTTCCGCCCCTGGCTCTCCCTTGCCCGTCACCTCATAAGCAGTTGCATCTGCACTGGCGTTCACGTAACCTTTATTGTCAATAGACGGCTTGGCCGGAGAAGACAACGATTTGATAAGGACGACACTTACTATCCGGCTTTCATTCCCCGCTTGATCGATCGTTTTCACATGGATCGTGATCTTCCCGTCCTTCAGAGAAGAAGTATTGATCTCTACTTCATAATTCCCATCTTCATCCACAAGTCCGCTCGCTGAGACGGATTTTTTTCCATCACCAGCCTCCACCACCACTTTCTCTCCAGGCGTTCCTGTCCCCGTTACTGGATAAGCTTCATAGTTGAAAGCGTTGATATATCCTTCATTCAACAGTTCAGGAGCCTCTATGCTCACATCTTTCCGAAGCACTTTCTTCGATTGTCCGCTTTGGTTTCCTGCCGAATCCACACTAACCGCGGAGACCGTAATCTCTCCTTCCGCCAACTTTCTTGCATCGACCACCGCCCGGAATCTCCCTTTGCCGTCTGCACGCACCGTTTTGGTGATGCGCTGCTTTCCATCGCTCAACAAAACTTGCACAGCGCTATGGGGTTCTGCTGTTCCTTGGACAGCATAAGCGCTCTGCTGCTTGGCATTGATCCATCCTTTATTCGTAATCACCGGAACGGAAGGCGCCTTCGTATCCTTGATAATCTTTTTTTGTACGCGGCTATGCTTCTGTCCCTTGATGATTTGCGTGACAGACACCGTCAATGTCCCATCTCGTAATGTCGATACGTTGACCGGCGCTTCAAACGATCCGCTCTTTTGAACAACAGTGTCATGAGTGACAGATGCTTTTCCATCAGTGATCACTATTTTGATCTTCGCTCCCTTGAGCCCTTTTCCTTTTACGATATACTCTTTCACAGTTGAAGCATTCACCGGCTGTGCACTTTCAATGGCAAGCTTGGCCGGTTTCGCTGCATATGCTTCAGACTCCGCCGCTCCCGCTATGGCTAAACTGACGGCTGCGAAACTAGAAACCATCCATGTTTTCCAACTCATACCGATCCCCTTTTCATTATAATTTTGCTCGTCGAAGCAGAAAGAGAAAGTACGGCGCACCGATGAATGCCGTTAAGATGCCGACCGGAATTTCAATTGGCGCCGCGATGGTTCTTCCCGCCGTATCCGCGCTGATCATCAAAATCGCTCCTAATAAGGCGCTGACCGGAATGAGCCGCTGATAATCGGCCCTTGTCAACAAACGGGCAAGATGGGGGATGACCAGTCCCACAAATCCGATCGGACCCGATACAGCTACGGCGCTTCCGCACAAGCCGACCGCAATGAGGAAGATCAGGAAACGCGCCGCCTGAACACGCATTCCCAAGCTTGCGGCCACATCATCGTGCAGCTGCAAGACATTCATGCGGCGATAACAAAGATAAGCGAGTCCGAGTCCAACAACTGACCAAGGAGCGATGAGAAAAACATGTTCCCACGTCCTTCCCCATAAACTCCCCGCCAACCAAATGACCGCGGCATCAATTCCTTTGGTCGCAAAAACCAAAATCCCTGTAATGACGGCCTGAAACAGGGCATCAAAAGCAATCCCCGATAGGGCAAACCGGCCTTTATCCATTCCTTTCTTCCAAGCAAACGCATACACGCAAAGGCCGGCGAAGAGAGCCCCGAAAAAGGTGGCAAACAGCAGGCCGCTGACAGGAAAATGCGGAATGATCAGCAGCGCCAACACAGCAAATAAGCTGGCGCCAGCCGTCATGCCAATGACATTCGGAGCGGCAAGCGGGTTTTGCGTCACGGCTTGCAACAGCGCTCCAGATACGGCGAGATTGGCACCGACAAACAGCCCGACCAATATCCTTGGCAAGCGATATTCCCACACGATTTCCCCATTCAGGGAAGACTTTCGGTTGAAAAATGCCTCCCATACTTGCGAAACAGGGATTTTCACATCTCCGAAACAAGCGCCGAGCGGCACGATGATGACAAGAAGCAATGCCAAACCAGCCACAAGTCCCACATCACGCTTACGCATTCCATTCGCCCTGCTTCCTAATCAAATACAAAAAATATGGGCAACCAATGGCGGCGGTAAACACCCCGACAGGAAGTTCAATCGGCTGCGCCACCAAGCGTGCAAGCAAGTCAGCTGTCAAAAGCAACATTCCTCCGCACAAGGCGCTGACCGGAACGATATACGTATAGTTCACCCCGACCATTTTTCGGACGATGTGCGGAATGATCAAGCCAATAAAACCGATCACCCCGGATACGGACACCGCACTTCCAGCCAAAATAATAATCATGACTGCCATCACCGTTTTGAGAATCCCCACATGAACACCAAGCCCTTTGGCTGTATCATCGCCGAGCTCCAACAGATCCATTTTCGAAGCGATCATGATGGACAGGAGCAAGCCAGCAAGAGACCACGGAGCGATCAGCGAAACATGGCGCCACGTCAAGCCATTTAATCCACCGGCCAGCCATGCATATACGGCGGCTGCGTCCTGGCCAAGCAAGACCAAAATTCCCACGGTAATCGCATGCAAAAATGCGCTGACCGCCACTCCGGCAAGGGTCAAACGAACCGGGGAAAGGGTGCCTCTCTTTAGAGACAAACTATATACGAGGGCTCCCCCAACCGCCGCCCCCAAAAAGACAAGGGGAGAAAAGAAAAGAAGGGGAAGGCCGGCGAAAAAATATTCGATGAGAACAACCATCGCAGCAGCGCCGGCCGACACTCCCATGATTTTTGGCTCGGCCATTGGATTTTTCGTTAAACATTGCATCATCGCTCCAGCGACCGCCAGATTTGCCCCAATCAAAACCGCCAAAAGCGCACGGGGAAACCGTAGATTCCAGACAACCGTTCGTGCTTTGGAGCCATCGTCATGCAAAAGGACATCCAGCACTTTTGGAATCGGCACAAAAAACGGACCAGAGACTAAAGAAACGATCATCAACAAAACGATGCCCAATCCTACAATGACACTGATCCATATGGCTTTTTTTCCGTATGTCAAAGATGACATCCTCTCGCCAACATCATCCTATTACTGATAACGTTTTAAAATGGATGCCGCTTCTTTTACAATCAATTTCGCCGCCAACGGTCCCCGGCTGCGAGACCAAAGATCGCGATTGACTTCCACCACCCGCTTCTTTTTCACCGCTTTTAATTGGGACCAAATCGGGTTGGCTTTCACTTTTTTCAGGTCATTCTTCCCAGGATCCGTATAGGCAAACAGCACGTCTGGATCGATTTCTAAAATTCTTTCTAAACTTACTGTTTTAAAGTCGGAGTATTCATCCCCTTTTTCTTTAAATGCATAATCAGCCTTAAGCGCCGTAAAAATCGATCCGGAGAAGGAGTTGTCCTGCCATACATTAATGCCATCTTTATTGACGAAAAAGCCCAATACACGAAGATTTTTATCTTTTAATTTTGCCTGCTGCGATTTCAATTCTTTATAAAACTGATTCACAAACGATTTTGCCTTCGCCTTCCGCCCTAAGATGTCTCCCAATACAAGAAGCTGATTCATTGCTTCTTTGTAGCTGTTCGCACGAAATCCCGCTACTGGCGCAATCTTTTTCAGCTGAGGGATAATCGCTTTATGGAACTCAAATTCATGGTCGATAATGATCAAATCCGGTTTGAGCGCTGCGATTCTCTCCAAACTCGGGGCGCTAAGTGCCCCAACGCTTGGCACCCCTTTTAGTTTATTGCGTAAGTATGTAGGCACCGTTCCAGAATTAGAAATTGTATACCCCACTGGCTTTAAGCCCAACGTGACAACGGCGTCTGTCCCCGCCATGCTTAACGTGACAATCCGCTTCGGGGTACCTTTGATCACCAGCTTGCCAAGCTCCGTCTTAAACACCCTTGTCTTGGATGCGGCCTCAACAGGCGCAGCCGGTTGAGCCAACGGCACAAGCAACACGAACAACGCCATCAGCACGGCAAGAAGAGAGGTCCATTTTTTCTGCAACACGTTACATATTCCCCCTTCAATCTCTATTTAATAATGATACTCCTTATCAATTAAAGATGGTAATTGATATTGAATATCTTTATCAATACAATGATAAAAAAATAGCACCAATCCGTTTTGACTAGGATTGGCTCAATCCAATATCACAGACGACTCTCACAAGACGATCATCTACGCTGTAACTTGCCGTCCTTTTTCATCATCTTCTTCAAAAAATCCCTTGTCTTCCTCCATTCGACTTATGCTAAAATGGAAATCGGATGTCCCCCGATCTGCTGCACACATGCTCTCGGATCCCCAGCCCCTTTGGCAAATCCTTCACCAACAAGGTCGAGACAGCGTGAGGAAAGCAGCAAAACGATGAATCGCTGTTTTGAATCACCCTCCATCTACACTTGGAAAGGATGATCCATGTGGAAGCAGTGCTTACCCAAATTTTAGATCGGCTCGATCAACTTCATTCGAGCGTCGGCATCTTGACATCCGACGTCAACGAGATGAAAAATCAACTGAACAAGATCGAAGCAAGAGTAGGCAGCATCGAGGCGAGAGTAGACAGCATCGAAGCAAGAGTAAACAACATTGAAGCCAACATGGCCACCAAGGACGAACTCGCCGAGCTCCGTTCTAAAGTCGGCGTCATCGAAACCAACATGGCTACCAAGGACGAACTCGCCGAGCTCCGTTCTAAAGTCGGCGTCATCGAAACCAACATGGCCACCAAGGACGAACTCGCCGAGCTCCGTTCTAAAGTCGGCGTCATCGAAACCAACATGGCCACCAAGGACGAACTCGCCGAGCTCCGTTCCACTGTGAACGATCTTCAGTCCAATATCCATGAAATTCAAGCAAAAATGGCGACCAAAGAGGACCTTGTCCCGATTCATCAAGCCATCATGGAAATCGATCAAATAGTCAAACGAATCGAAGTCAATCAAGAGCGTCATGAGCACATTTTAGCCATTCTCTCCAAACGTTCAATCGAACACGAAGCCTCTATCGCCAGCCTGCGGCACGCGCAGTAATGAACCAAAGGGGAACAGAGGGACAAGGGGGACAGCCTGATAAAGAGAAGCTTCAAATCCCGGTGAAACGAACGAATCCCAAGGGAAATGGTCCTCACCAAACACAACACATCGTTTGCGAACCGATTGTTTGATTGTTTTATGCCTATATCAAGTCATAAGAAAGGGTGTCCCGACCTTTTTGGGGCACCCTTCCCCTTTTTGCGCACAACCTCCTTTTCCAATGCGGATTGCAACAATCGCCCACAGAAGAATTGGCAGATGAGAACCTTCGAGAATCCCATGTTCGTCTCCTCCTTCACAGCGAATAAACCAAATGATTCCGGTCATGCTAAGGACGAACAATGAAATGGAAGGAGACGAGAAGTGTGAACTTGCAATCCGGAACATTCTACTGGCCTACAACGTTCCCCGACCCGCCGAGCTACCCGGTCTTAGAGGAAGACATCGACTGCGACGTGCTCATTATCGGCGCTGGCACCTCGGGCGCCCAATGCGCCTACTTTCTTAGCGACACCGATCTTGACGTCGTGGTCGTCGAAAAACGAAAAGCAGGGCATGGAAGCACAGCGGTCAATACGGCCCTGATCCAATACTTGGGGGAAAAAATGTTTTTCGAGCTCATCAATAGCTTTGGCGAAATGCACGCAGTGCGGCACCTCAAACTTTGCGAGCAGGCCATCCGTGATCTCGCCGACGCGGCCCAAAAGCTGCCGTTCGACTGCGAATTTGTCACCCGCGACAGTTTGTATTACGCCAGCTCTCCTGAAGATGTAAGCAAATTAGAAAAAGAATACGCCGCTCTCAAAAAACACGGCTTTGCCGTTGAGTGGTGGACTGAACAGAAGATCGCCCGCCATTACCCGTTCCGCAAGCCTGCAGCGCTGCTGACGAAAGAAGACGGCGAAGTCAACCCATACAAGCTGACGCTCGGCTTGTTGGAATACGCCAAACACCGAGGAGTTGCCATTTACGAACAAACCGAAATCAACGGAAAAAAACTCGAAAAAGACCAAGCCATGTTTTACACAAACACCGGTGCGGTCATTCACGCGAAATCAGTGATCATTGCGGCTGGCTATGAAACGCTGAATTTCAAAAAGGACCCGAATGCCGTGCTCAGCAGCACATATGCCGTGGTGACCAACCAAGTTGACGATTTCTCGAGCTGGCACAACCGGACGCTCATTTGGGAAACAGCCCGTCCTTACATCTACATGCGGACGACCGCCGACAACCGCATTATCATCGGGGGATTAGATGAAGATACGGCCTATGCCGATGAGCGCGACGCCAAACTCATTCATAAGCGCGACCAGTTGATCGCGGAGTTCCAGCAACGCTTCCCCACAATCCCAGTCCGTGCAGAATTTTACTTGGGTGCCTACTACGCCGGCACCCACGACGGCCTGCCCATCATCGGCGTGTATGACGAATATCCAAACTGCTATTTCGTTTACGCCTATGGCGACAACGGCGCCGTCTACAGCATGGCGCTCGCCAAATGCTTGCGCGACTGGATCGCCGCTGGAAAAAGCGACAACGCCCAGCTCTACTTGCCGGACCGTCCGCTTGTCTCGTCGTTTTCTTCGTAGCTCCTGTATGAAATCCAATCAATCGTTTATCGCTCGTCATCGGCAAGCCGCCCCTCTCTCCTCGTGCTGAGAAGAGGGGCGGCTTTTGCTTCGCATGCGGCAAAACGCTTACTCATCCTTAATCTGAACATCGAATTCCGTTCGTTCATGGGCGTCTTGGATTTGAATCGTCCAAGTGTCCGCTTGCTTGTCATACTGAACCTCTCGAATCACAGGAATCATATGCTGGAGACGAATCGCCTCCTTTTTCAGCGCTCGGCGAATCGCTTCCTCCTCCGATAAACGGGCGCCATCCCGCGGAACGCTTGGCACAACCAATACTTTCCGAGCCCTTCCTTGTCCTGGATACGACTCCGCAATCCCTCCATCAAACCAGACCCGAACTGTCTGGCCCATCTTCACTTGCGCTGGCGCATCGGAAACCAAGATAGCATTGTAAAACTCTTCAAGCCCGCCGGTGGAACGAAAATCTTGCGGATGAGAACTGACAACTAAAATGCTCCGTCCTTCTTTTCTTACGACATACCCTTCAATGGCATAGCGGTCAGCCGGCGTATTGCAGCCCGCCACCCAAACACTCCACACTATAGCGATGAAAAGAAGCCATTTTTTCAGCCCTATCTCCTCCTTTGTTATCATTAGTCGCATTTGCGAAAAGATCGTTTCACCCCTTGATGAAAAGCCCCAGTTTGTCCAATTCATCATGTTTCGGTGCGTCAATCCATGCAAAAAGCGGAGCGATCCGCCGCCTTTTCGTTACTCATATTCCCCCTCGTTTGGCACCACCGAAAATGCGGTATACCATCAACCTCGATCACGTTGCGTTTTTGTTGGATCCATTTCTCCCATGCCTCGGACGAGCAATGTTTCTGGTTTTTTTCGAGACGGAGTCCAAAGCGCCATTTGATACTCTTCGTACAGCCTTTTTTGCAACTCACGGCTAATGAATCCTTTGTCCCCCAAGTTATAGGGATGAGGAATTTGAGTCATCACGCTTTCAGCGGCGATACGATCATGGCAGGATGCTTCCGTTACCACATAGCCCACGGGCAACCCTTGATCGGTCACTTGAAGGTGCAGCTTCAACCCATAGTACCATTGCTTTTTGGAAGCGCAATACCCGATGTCGGCGATCTCTTGAAACCATTTGACGCGATGCATTCTTGCGGTATGGCACAGCGGGAGCGGCAAGCTGTCGACGAGGGCATAGGCATGATGTTGGCCGCGTTTTGCTCACGACGGCGATCCATTTGATGGCGAAGCCAAGCGCCCGGCAACGGCGGTTGTACCGGGAACGTTCGAGAAACGAGCCGTTTGTGAACAAATTCTCAGTGACAAAGCGATGCCATGCCCGTTCGGATGTAAAGCCGAGCACGGGTCAAATATTCAAAACGACTTGTTCATAAGGATATAGGGATCACACTACAGACATATTCGCACATTTTAGACGAGCTGGAACAAGCGAAAAATATGCTCTTGGATCAAATCATGGATGATTTATATCATGCAACTCACATTTCGCATCCAGACCATCCCAAGATAAAGGATTTTTTATTTACTTTTCAAAAATAATTTCCGGCCCAACACGATAAGCGATGGCAATCCTTTTTTTACCATCGCTCGTCGTTCCTTATCGCTTGCCCACGTGTTACTCACCCGTCCGCCGCTGACCAAACGAGAGCAAGCTCCCGTTCGGTCCGCTCGACTTGCATGTATTAGGCACGCCGCCAGCGTTCGTCCTGAGCCAGGATCAAACTCTCCAAAGAAAGTTGATTAGCTTGATCAACGCCGACACCGAAGGTGTCCAAGCGCTGGCGCTTCGTTTCGTTCAGTTTTCAAGGAACAAGCATTTAACTGTTTTGTCTCTCAAACAGCTCTTTTATGTTAGCATAACATCTTTTTCGATGTCAACTGCTTTTTTTGTTTCACATCGCTGTCAAACATCCTCTTCGATCAGCGACGCTTTTTAATATATCACCCCAAATACAAAAATGCAATACCTTTTTTTAAAAATTTTAGGTCGCGCTGATTCCTTTTTTCTCCCCCTCCATCCTACAGGAAAACGTTCTTTTCTTGAAAAAAGGAATGAACACCGGAGCCGGTGCATACATTTCTTCTATGGCACCGTTATTATATTTAAACCTTTTCGCATCAACGCCAGCTGCAATGCCATAGGATCAACTTCCAGGCGACCGGACAACACAACTTCCATCCCCATGCCTTGGGGGCTGGTGATTGAGTGAAAAACACTGATGCCCCTAGTCCGTTTTGCATCGATATTGTTGCTGCGATTCTTTCACCAAGGAGGCTTCTTTATTTTGATTCGCGTGTTATCACCCATCAACTTTGATGTTTCGAGTTCGTTTTCTCTCTCGGTCAGCGAACAACGAATCTTAGATGCTCTTGTTTCTTCGCCTCAATTATACACATATTCGAATGAACAGCAGCTTCGGTTCGAGATCGCCTTGCGCAACCGCATTGTTCGGGCAGCGGGCGAATTGGCGAAAAGCCGGGCGCGGTTTGCCATTTTCCGTTTTTCGCGCTGCAACAGCGAGTTTTGGACGCGGGATGAACGCGGCGGTTTTCGCCTCCGCCCAGATGTCACAGCTTCCGAAGCGATTCAGGACATTTTTATCCATAGCGAGCGATACGCTTTTGAATGCGCAACCGCGATTGTCATCGTGTTTTACAAGGCCGCGCTTGACGTGATTGACACATCAACGTTCAACCGGCTGTTTGCGGATTTGCTGCTGTATGACTGGCATACCGACCGAGATCTTGGCATTCGGACAAAAAAAGGGGAACCCTTTCTCCCAGGTGATTGCCTCTATTTCAAAAACCCGGAATTCGATCCGCAGACACCGCAATGGCAAGGGGAAAATACGATCTACTTGGGCGATGGGTTGTTTTACGGACACGGCATTGGCATTCAGACAGCAGACGGCATTATCGCCGCCCTCAATCGAAGGCGAAAGCAGGAGGCGACGAAATCGGCTTACCTGCTTCCCGATATCACACAAGTCGATTTCGCTTATTTGTCCCAATTCGCTCGCCGCCTCGATGAATTCCGCCTGCCGATCCGCCGCTCTTCGTTGATCGTTGGAACGTTAGGGTCCGCTCTGTTCTTGCATCGTTAGCGGGCCTTTTTCGTTTTTCTCCCACAAATACAGGGCGATTCCTGTTAAAATAAAAATACCGCCGATCCATTGAAACCGACGGATCGGTTCGCCAAATAGCCAGTAGGCCAAGACGGAAGCGCCGATCGGTTCAAATAAAATCGCCATCGACACCGTCGAGGCGCTGACCCATTTAATCGCCCAGTTCATCACTGAATGGCCGAGCAGGGTTGGAATGACGGCGAGAGCGAGAAAACAAAGCCAATCGATAAGCGGATACGCCGTCAGCGAAAGACGAAACAGCATCACGTACAGCCACAGCACCGCTGCGCTGATGCCATAGACGATATAGGTATACGTCATCAAGGACAACCGTTGGCGCACCTCTTGGCCGAACAGCCAATACGCCGTGACAAACGCGCACGAAAGCAGCGCCAATCCATCGCCGTACAGCGCTTGGCCGCTGACGCGGAAGTCTCCCCAGCTGATGAGAACGCTGCCGATGATGGCCAACACCGCGCTCCCGACCGCGCCGACAGTCAGCCGTTCGCGGAAAAACAACGCGCCGCCTGCGAAGGCAAACAGCGGCTGCAGCGTCACAAGCACGACCGAGCTGGCGACCGATGTATAGTCGAGCGATTCAAACCAAAGGATAAAATGAAAGGCAAGCAAAACCCCAGAGCAGAGCGAAAACAGCCAGTCGCGCCGCGAGATGCCTCGGAGTTCGTTTCGATGCTGGAGGAACAACGGCGTCATGATGACGACGGCCAAAAAGAGCCGATAAAAGGCGATCACCGCAGACGGCGCCTGCGACCATTTGACGAAAATGGCCGATGTTGACACGGCAAGCGCGCCGATGAATAGAGCGGCATAAGCCTTGATGGTGCTTGGCGGCTTCATTCGTTTTCCTCTCCTTGTCTCGTCAAGCGCAGTCCCTGACTGCCGTTTTAACGCAAGGCGAAAACGGGCGTCATCGGGTGCTTTTTTCCATTATACCATGAACGAGGTGAGAAACGATGATGTTTGATCCGTTCCTTAAACTAGGGATTTCCGCCATTCTCGGGCTGATTATCGGGCTGGAACGGGAATTGAAGCGAAAACCGGTCGGATTGAAAACGTGCCTTGTCATTTCCATTTCCAGCTGCTTGCTTACCATCGTTTCGATCGAATCGGCGTACGTCTTTCCGCTCAAAGACCATATTACGATGGACCCGCTCCGCCTTGCCGCGCAAATTGTGTCCGGAGTTGGCTTCCTAGGAGCGGGCGTCATTTTGCGCCGCGGCAACGACAGTATCACTGGGCTGACGACCGCCGCGATCATTTGGGGGGCGGCAGGGATTGGAGTGGCGGTCGGCGCAGGCTTCTATTGGGAATCGGCGTTCGGCGTCGCGCTTCTCATTGTCAGTGTGGAACTCATTCCGTTTTTGATCAATTTTTTCGGACCGAAGCAGCTGCGCGAAAAAGAGGTGCTGCTGCAAATCACCGTAGCGGACGCCAAAAACATTACAAAGGTCATCGACCATTTAAAGCAACAGGACATCAACATTAAAACGATGCGCATTAAGGATGTGGAAGAGAATGAACATTTGCTGAAACTAAGAGCCGTCATTGACCAAAAGCGCTCGACCGCCGAGCTTTACTACGTCATCCGCTCCATTGACGATGTCGTGCACGTTGATATTGAAAGCGGGTGATGAATGAAAAAAGGATTGCAATGGTCCGCATCCCTGTATATAATGGGACATGGACAGATCATCCATATCCTTTTTTGGGGCATTAGCTCAGTTGGGAGGGCGTCATTGTTAGAATGACTGCCCTCATTTACTAAAAATCGGTTCAAAGAGATTTTAAAAGTGATTTCTACCCGGTCTCTAAAAACAACGATTTTGTCAATTACTGTACTTAACATCATTTTCTTTTTTTCCACCGATGCCTTTTCAAATACTTCTCTCCATACAGGAATGTATCTCTGCAATTCCTCCATTTCAGACAGTTCTACCTTCTTGGATTCTAAATCTAATTTTGCTTTATTGATTGATTCTTCCAACTCCCTTAACTCATTTTCTTTCTGATTAATAAGGTCATTAACAACTTTTGCATCAAAGAAACTTTCCCCCATGATTATTTTGAGTGCTTCATCTCTTAATTTCACTAACGCAGAATTCACTTTGTCAAATTCGCTTTGGAGCTTTTTTAACGTTTTAACCTCTTTATCAGTATTGTGTTGCTTAAACTCTTGAATCTTACTAGTAAGGTCGATTGTTTCAAGTTGGTCTAAATAATCGTAAAGTTCATCAAGAACCACACCTTCAATCTTTTTCGGAGAATACAATGTCTGTCCATCGCAATCTACTTTTTTCTGTGCTTTACCCGAACATCTGTATTTAGCCTCACGCTTTACATATTCTGTTCCATCTTTACGAACATATTTCTTTTTATTATATGTTGTACAAAGTGGACTTCCACAATGTCCACATCTTACTAACCCCACAAGTAACAAAGAGCTTTTCGTAGTCGTAATAATACTTTCTTCTCCCCTATTTTTTACATTTTCAGGATTTCTCTTCTCACGTATACTCTGCACTTTATTCCACTTTTCCTCATCAATAATTACTAGTTCCTCTAATTTCTCTTTAGATACCACTTCTTTTTCAGTACCCCTTGCATAAACCATGTAGCCTTTATACATTGGGTTCCTTAATACATTATTAACCGCTCCGGAAGTCCATTTTTTCCCTGTTTTTGATGGGATACCTTTTTCGTTTAGATATTGAGCTATCCTGCTTTGACCATATCCCTCCTCAAGAACAAGATCGTACATTTTTTTAACAATCTCAGCTTCTTCCTCATCAATTACAACCTTAAGTAATTCTTTTCCTTTTTTATTGAAAACCCCCGAATTAACCGTCTTGTAGCCGTAAGGCACTAGACCCCCTCTATAAATACCATCTTCCACCATTTGCGAATGCTTCTCGTTTACTCGTATTGACGTTTTTCTACTCTCTCCACTTGATTGCCAGAATCGAATATAATTAATAAGCCTATCAGCATGATCTTCTAGCTTTTGTTGTCCTTCTTTGACTGACCACACCTCTATTCCATTATTAATAAACCATTCAACTATGAAAGGAGTCTCATCATCTCTCCTACCCAGACGGTCAAACATAAATACTAAAAGAACATCAAACAAACCTTTTTCGGCATCTTCTTTTGCACGTTGAATAGCATCCCTTTTACTTGCGGATACCTTAAACCCTGAAACACCTTTTTCAATATACTCTTTTACCAATTCCCAATTACCCTGCTTCTCGATGAAAGACCTGCAAGCATTTCGCTGCATAGGAATATCATCACCATCGAGCTGTCCTTTTGTCGATACCCTGTAAAGCGTAGCAACTCTTTTCTTCACACCATCCATTACCATTCAAATACCACCCTTAACTTTATATTTCATTTTATAGTTGTTAGTTACACTACCTTTGTGTTAACTCGCTACCTAGACCATGTCAATTGTTTGATTCTGTTTTCTGCCTTATATATTCTTGGGTTAACATTTCCAATAACTCTCTTTCCGCATTAACATTACTTTCCATAAACTTTACCACAACCCACATTCCATGCTTCTCATTAAATCTTTTAACACCGATGACTTCATCATTTTCGATGATTGGTAAATATTTTTGACCATCAATAACAACAGCTTCTAAAGTAGACATGTGACCATCACCCCATACCGAAAATTAGGGATTGACCCCATGCCCGTATAAAAAATCTCTTGGTGCAGGTCTTGAATTTTAGGCTAAAAGCAGACGTTTTTAAAATATTTGCACCTTTGGTTTTCAGATGTCCATAAAAGGTATTAATTACCCCCAACTAGAGTCAATATGTTCCAGAAAGTACTTAATGTTTCTTACTTACTCAGTAAAAAGACAAAAAAAAAAAATAGCACCTAATCTTCCAGCTGACCTGTATTAGTCAATCCTCGAAAGATAGGTGCTATATTTTATTAACTTCTTGCTGTTTCTTCTATTATGACTCGAATTTGGTTTCGTTTTTCTTCGATTTGTTTCTCAATCTCGTTTTGAGCACCAATTTGTTCTTCAATCTTACCGACTATTTCTAGTTGCTGTTCCATAGGCGGTATCGGTAAATAGTAGTTCAGTAATTCATTGCTCGATATTTTCACCATTGTTTGGTTTTTTCCCTTTGATACGTATTTGAAGTACAACCGCCCGAAGAATGAATTGAATAATAAAGCTAAATACTTTTTGTGTATTACCTTTTCATCTATCTTGAGTCTGATATATAGGTCAGGATAAATAATGTCTTCTGTGACTTCTGTTTCAACTACGCATGCTAAACCAACTAAATCAACTGTATTTCCCCTGCTGATGAAAAGGTCGCCTTCTTGAATGAAAAAGTTCTCCATATTATTTTTCGTTTTGGTAGTGGCTTTTGTTGGTGAAACATTCAGAACACCATCAAATTCTAAATGTTCCTGTCCAAGAATCGGAATTCCTTCACCACCAACAACTGATTCAGGACTCCAACCATTATTAGAACTTAAAATGTATTTACCAAGTGGCTCGATACAATCTATATCTCGATATAGATACTTTTGGATCAGCTTCATTTTGTTCCATCTGTAACTGTAACGGATAGTACTATTTAAAGAAGAAATACTGCTTAATCCTACATCAACCCTTCTTTGACTGTCTAAAGCCATCAACTCAACCATGTTTATATTGAAATGACTAGAAAATACCTCATCTACAATTTCTTTTTTACTTCTTTGAATAGACTTTAATTCCTTAATGTCTTTTTCGAGAGCATCGATATTTGAGATGAGCTCTTCCTCTTTAGCAAGGAGATTATCTATTACCTTCTTTGAGAACTGAATTGTCTTTAAATCGTCCTCCTTCAAAGTTGGATAACCTTTTCCTTGTCTGGATACTGCATTTATCTTTTCAGAGAAGATTGTTCTTAAAGCGTAATAAAGAATCCGACTATTGATTAAAGGTTTGATTTGAATGAACGCCTTGGTGAAGTAAATGTCAGTTTCATCATCCTCTTTAATCAGCACAATTTTGTTTAGGTACGGTCTGATTGCAGAGATTAAGATGTTACCCCTTTCAGGTAGAAAAATATCACCCTTTTCTATTTTTTTAAATAAATCCTCGTTTAACTCGTCTCTATCTTCAAAAGATAAGGTAACAGGGAATACCTCACCATTCTTGGATACATGTCCTATCTCTGCATACTTAAAAGGTTCCGATTCATCTAAAGTAGGTACGGTTGATGGAACTACTTCGAATAAGGATTTATACGTATAATACTCTTCCGTTGTAGGTGTCACTGACTTCATATAATTGAAATCGAATCTAACACTAGGTTCTGATGCGAAAGTGGAGAAGTTTCTCCTTTGAATTAATCCCATATAACCTCCTGCCTTATTTCATCCAATATCTTATGGACAGTTTTATTACGAAGTAGGATATCTTCGCTTCTGTATTGATATAGGACGCCATGTTTGAAATGGTTTATTAGTTCTTCATCATCCCGTTCGCTATACTCTTCCTTTAATTTATTGTTTTCATAATATTTTTCCAGTATACCTTCAACCTCAAGTTTTTTAGATCTTATTGAATCTAACTGGTTTTCAATAGTTTCCAACAACTCAGATATTTTATTGAGTCTCTTTTGTATTTTTTCATTTTCTTTATCTTCTTTATCCTTTAATTTCTCTTCCAAGAGCCCCTTCTCAACAGATAACTTTGTCTTGGAAGCCTCTAAAGCATTGATTTCTATATCAAAACTACTCAATACCTTTTCACAATCTAGAGTACTAGGTGCATACTCTAAATCATAGAGGTCGTTAGGCATTGGTTTTTCACCTTTTTTAGTACGTTTGTATCCTACATTTTCAGCTTCAGCCATAAATATTGGATAATCCAGTTCCTTTGCTACTTCTCCGAATACCCACCAAGCATTGTAAAAACCAAAAACATCTGTTTCTTTCTCGTGCTTTGATATACTGGAAATTTCTTCAGCATACTTAATTAATAAGTCCTTGATCTCAAGGTTTTTATCCTCTTCTTTGATATGATCCTTTAAGAAACGAAAAATGTTTTTTCGGATATTATCTTCATTTCCTTCTTGAATATCCTTCACGACATCAGGTGCCCACTTTTTATTAAGTGGTCGCCCTTTGACAAAGTATGAGAAGTAATCATTTATCCTTGTTTTTAATAAAGACCACTCTTTACCGTACTTATCCCAAAGTTCATTCCATTGCTCTACTTCTTCTTTAGTTTTCTTTTGAGCAAAGAGTAAGCTGGTCTTGGTGGAAGTAAATGGCTCGAATGTTACTTGTGGCAAGCTCACTACTGCCTTTACCTTGAAATATTTGAATATAAATAGACGGATGTATTTGTTTTCTGTGGTGTCAAAAACACTTTCAGGTAGAACAACCCCTAATCGTCCTCCCTCCTTAAGAAGTTGATAATACCGTTCGATGAACAGGTTTTCTGAATTCTTTTTGTCACCGAATAGGAAGGCATTTCTTACTTCTCGCTGAGTTTGTGTGTCTAAATCTACGCTGAATGGAGGATTGCTAACCACCACATCGAACTTACCATTTACCTCTTTATCACCATATAAAGCATCTGGACTAGCTGTCTCTAAATAGTTTGGAGATGTCTCCTTTACATAGAAACGGAATGGTAATAACCCATCTTGTACAAAAATATTTGCTGAACCATCACCATGTAAAATCATGTTTACTTTCGATGCGGTTCCTAAATCGAAATTGATTTCACAGCCATATAGGTACTCTCTTGCCCACTTGTTTTCGTTGTGGTCTGGCATAAAGAGCTCTTCAAATCGTTTTGTAATTTGCCTACTAGATTTAACCTTATGATTTTGCTTATATTTAACTTCTTTAGTAATCAACTTCATCGCTTCTATTAAGAATGTCCCGCTACCAGCAGATGGGTCGATGATTAAAGGCAACTCCCGGTCATTGTTTAATCTGTCAATTGCTAACTTATCTAGTTGCAAGGCGTATAATATAAATTTTACTATCGGTGTTGGAGTGAAGAACTGACCTTTGGTTTGCTTGAATCCATCTCGGATGATGCTCTCAAAAAAGTCACCTAAAATGTCTTTTCCATCTAATGAATTACGACCTTCTAGGAATGAAAGACTCTCTAATGCTTGGACTGTATATACCAGCTTATTTAATGGGAACTTATTTCGATTGATTACATTATCCTCAGCAATCTTTTGTTCATCTGTTACGTTGAGCTGCTCTCTTAAAGCCCTTTTGTATAAAGCGTTTATACGGTCAAAGAGTTTTTGAGGGCTCTCAACATTATCACCATATTGATACACTTGGAAGTCGTACTCCTGACCATCTTCCTTCTCGTATTCATCCTGTATCTTTGCAAGGATGATGTTGACTAAAGAATAGAAGATTTCACTGTCGTTGGTTCCTCCACCACCCCAAAGGACATTATGTAAATTCCTTCCTAATCCTTCTATTTCCTCACGATCAATACGGACTCTTAAATCATACTTTTCGTGACCTTTTATTAAAGGTTGTTTTTTCGGCTCTCCATATCCTGCTGTTAATTCTGTCCCAGTTGAAATGAAACCGCCGTTTGACCAATCCGTGTATGTCGGATATTTCTCAAAATCTATTATGATTGCTCGATCAACTATTTCATCATCTATTAATTCTATCGTATAATAGACTAAATACTTTACTTTGGTTTTAAAATCTCGTTCTTCTGCTTGGGCAAGAGCAAATAGCTGACCTTCAATCTCATCTTTGTCTTCCTCGAATTTGTTTGGAGCTTTTACTTCAATAAAAAAGAATGGATTCCCCTTATCATCCTTTACTAATACATCCACTCTTGGATTTATCTTACTATGACCGCCCTTAATAGTGTACTCCTTCTCGGTTTCCAAATACTCAGGTTTGTAATCCAGTTCGTTTACCAATCGGTCTATTAAGAATGCTCTTACTATCTCTTCATCACCAGTTAATGCCTTTAAATTTCTATTATGTTTGATTTTCTTAGAGTAATTAACTGTTCCATTCTCAAGGCTTATTTCTGCAACTTTATGCTTTTGTTGCTCCAGTTTAGCTTCGACTATTCGCTGCCAATTTTTCATTTGGTTTGTTTACCCCCTCCACTAAGAACATTACATTCCCCTTGTGAACTCTATGTATAGGTTACCTCTACTTTTTGTCTGTTTTATTTTATCAAAAATTTTCTAATTATGTCGATAGATAGTGATAATTAGGTAAATATAGAGAGGGTGTTATTAACATCCTCTCCTTGTGAACAACAAAAATAGCACCTACTCTTTCAGCTGACCTAATATAAGTTAACAGTTGCTTAGGTGCTGATTTTTTAATTAATATGAACCCTAATTTTTAAAGTGCTCCTTCATAAATCTAAGCTATTCTACTCTTATTAAATCTCCCTGAACCCTACTAATAAAGATTTCATCGAACATAGCAACATTTGTTTCCTCGTTTAACGTATATGCAGAGAGATAACCCTGCTTTGCCATAAAGATTGTATGCTCTATATACTCCTTTATAACCAACTCTCTTCGCTTATCAATTAAATCTGGTTCAATGTAAATCGCTTCTTCAAAAATATCTTTCGGAACATATAAATAACTCTTGATCGGTACCACCTGCTCAAACGTGTTTACCTCAAATTCGCTCTGAATATCCGGCTTTTTCCCTAACATGATGCATGAAAACAATACATGGTAAACCATCAAACCGTTTTGATCTAATTCATCTATTATTTCTTTGTCTCTGTCTGTTACCCCCTCTTGGACTATCATTGTCGGTCTTAAACTGTTGGTGACCAGTATCTCCCCATTCTTAAAAGCATCTATAATACTTTCCTTGACACCTAGCGTCTTCATTATCTGCTCTGCTAACCTCAAACTCCTCGATGTGTAAGGTACTATTTTCGATACATCCCCCTTATTCCATAACCTCGAATCTCTCTTTCCAATCCTTTTTGGCATCCCTAAAACCTCCCTTAATTCGGTTCCTAACTAATAAAAACCTGCTTTATGCAGGTTTTTATTAGTCAACTACTTATAAAACAGCTCACGATTTTATTCTTAAAATTCGCTTATCTCTAGCGTTTTGAAAAATTTTTCGGGTATTTTTTGTTGAAATGCCTTTTTAAGAGCAAATACCCCTTTTTATAAGCGATGAACCACCGCTGCTAACGACCATAACTCCTTACAAATTCCTCTATTTTCTGCCGGTTTACTTTACCTTTATCAAAATCATATACTTTCCATACATCTATCGAAACCGCACCACTGTCGACTGCCTCTAATCGAGAAAAATACCTTTTTAAACCTTTTTCATACTCTGTGCGAGATACCGATTGAGTTCCTAACTTGTACTTTTCAGGCTCTGCCTCGCATCCATCGCATACATTAAATGGATTTGGTCCAGATGCGTAACTGATCTGATTCGTGTAAATCGTGTCGCCTTCTAACTTTATTTCAAACAATCCACTGCTCCAACTATCTAGACCACTTGTGCCGTCTTCTCCGATAAATATGTAATGACCATTACCCCGATATAATGCTATGTTCGAATCCTGTACCGAAAACGCCCACATTCCAATATGAAAACGAGTCTTGCTCTCAATAGGTGCGCCCGATATACCTGCACCTTTATGCTTTAAATGTACGATCTTGCCACCTCTTACCGTTATCGCTACATTGATCGGAGATGTTAAACGACCTACCGAACCGCCTAAAAGCTCTGGAATCCCATTTATATCTAAATCGATTAATACTAACTCGTCATTCGGGTTGAGAAATGTATCTCTGGATTCGAAGATGCTATCTAAATATTTCACATAAACACTCTGCCAACTTTCTTTAGAGTGAAGAAACAACACCAGTGTCATTATCAAAAGCAATATAAGAAAAAACTTTTTCATTTTTACCCCCTCCTTTTAAGACGTGTCTATGTTACCACTTTAAGGGTACGGACAAATAAAAAGAAAACCGTTCTGAAATAGAACGGTTTATATCACCTCCTCTGCTTTATTTTTTGCCTTCATCACACTAACAATTTTTTAACTCTTTTAAATCAGACAAGTGTTTGCGAAGCTCTGCTTCCTCATGTTTATTAGTGACTACATTTAACTCATCTTTTATCTTCACTTCAGCAAATTTTATTGAAAATTCTGCGCCAATCTTTATTGCGCTACGTTGAGCCTCCTCAAACTGTTTTTGAGCATTCTCGAATTCTCTACTTATTCTCTCTAGACCAACCGTTAATGCTTTACGTTGAACCTCCTCGAAATTTGCTTGAGCATCAAAATATTTATTGATTGCTCTTTGAATTCTCTTCAATAGTGCCATTAATTCATATATTTGTTCCTTCTCTTCTTTTATTTTGCGCATTAAGATACCACCATCATCAAACCCATTATCTTTAAGATATTTTGCACTTAATGCTAATTTTTCTAGCCTATTTAACTTAAATGCTAAAAAATCACAACATTCTACTGAATATTCAATTACTTGCAACATCATTTTGTTAAATTTGTTAAATTCCATTTAAACCCATCTCCCTTTTTATATTTTATTATTTGTTACATATTTTTTCGATATCTCTTGAATTTAATCTTGAAATAGAACCATCTCTTGTATTCTTTTAAAAATTTCATAAAAAATTTTTTAATATCATAGAAAAAATCTCGAAGAACCCCCTTAACGATTTACACTCTTCCTGTTCGGAAGGTTACACTCTACGAACAAACTGTTACCTATCTCCCCTAAACAGTTCAATATACACCCTCTCAAAGTAGAAAAGTACCAAATTTTCAGGAATACCTCATACCCGATTGTCATATCTATTATCGAAGTTATGAATTATGGGGGTGATATCATGAGTGAAAAGGAATTATTAGCGGGCAGGATTGAAACGATTAATAAGTGCTTTGAACAACTGGTCGACACTTTTAATAACTTCTTTCAAGGTGTCGAGATTGATGAAACCCACACTGAAAGTTTCAAAGAAGTTCAAGACCAAATGAAGCAATTTGCTGATGACATTAGTACTGTCCAAAAACAATGGGTAGATTATCAACTCTATCTCATCGATACTGCTAATTCAATGATTCTAGATGTACCTATCGTCAATCGAACTCATTTAATGGTTGATCATCAAGAAGGTATAGTGCGTATCCTTACAGAGTATAAAATCGATGCTATTATTACAGACATTTTACCTATCCATCTGTTCCGTGATATCATTCTTTGTACCGTTGAACAATTTGCAAGTGGTAGACGAAACATCAAAGTTTCTGATATCACAAAATTAATGGAAGATGAAATTAGAAGCAGAAGTGGATATGATGAAGCTCCTCGTGTGTTGGTTTATCGGGTATTTAATGTGTTGAAACATCATGATATACTAATCCCTTCTAGCACAGTTAGGTTTGGACATAATCTCAATAAATCCGTAGCTGAAGTCAAAGAATGGTTGGATCATGTATTAAGTCAAAATCGTTAAATGCATAAAAACCGTTAGGTGCTGCATCTAACGGTTCTTTTTCATGCGTACTTGTGAGGGTGCGCGGTTTGCTCGTTTTTATAATGAGGGATAAGGTGAGATGAAGTGTGGTGGAGTGGTGGGAGAAATCATTTCTAATGTAGTGAAATGCTCATAAAAATGCCTCATTGCTCGAATTGAGGTGATCTAACCGAAATTTGTATATCATGTCTGTCTTTGCTCTGTTTTTTCTTCTATGCCTTTGCTTCTTCCTCTCCTGTCTATTATGAATAAACTCAATTTTTAGATGCTGAAATTGTTTTTTATTGCCCATTTTTAAAAAATTTCTTTTGTTATATAAAGCTGTTTTCGTATATTGTATGAAAGTATCCTACAAAGAAAAAAATTTATCTAAAACGGAGAAAAAATTTTCCTCCACAAAATATTTACCCCACATCTAGGTCGCTAGACGAACTCTGACTGCTTACCCAAAGCTAAAAATATACCTAATCTGATATATAACGAACATTATTTAAAAAGGTAACCTGCCTTTTCTTTTTCAGGTTACCTTTTAACTCTTACCCATCACCGCATTATAGAGTTATCTTTCAATTTGGTTACTTAATTGAACTTTTCTTACTTCTAGTTCCCTCTTGCGTTCCTGTAAAACCTGTTCTACCGTTAAGTCTCTAATCTGGAGAGAGAAACCTTTTTGCCTTTTAGGTCTTCGAGTTGCTTGAATGTCGTAAAGCTTGTACTCTCGACCTTGCTCTGGGTAAACAACGAAGGCAACGTGCTCCTCGGTTGGTACAAGACCCATTCGCTTTAATTTGTTTTGGGTAAATAAGTGGTCGGGTACTTCCTCTGGCAGGTAACGCTTTAAATTGTCTTTAGTCATATTAACCTCCGTTAACTTATCAAAAAATTACACCTGTTATTTACAACAAACCTATGAATAGTAAGTTTCTAAAATTATAGGTGCATTTTTTGTTAGTTCTCTATAAATTTATTTCACCGTATTTACTAAAACGCTTATTTAATTCATCCATTAGAAAGTTATACGCTTCTTGAGTAATACGAATGTGTGATCTTCTGAAGTGCATGCTTTGTAGGGTTTTCTGGCTTACCTTATTCCTTTTTCTTAAAGACGGGAAGGCTGCTTTCCCAATACTATTATATAAATCTACCAAACGAATACCATTCTTAATAGGCGCATTAATTACTTTTCCACTTGTCAATTCAACATAGTATGGAAAACGATGTTTCCAAGGAGCATCTTTAATATCAGCATCATCAACAACGTTATCCTTATTGAATCCTTCTGTCTTGGCATACCCTACAATCATAGGTGTAGGTTGACCTTGTTCATCGTAACTAACAATTGTTAAGAATAAAGTATCATCCTTTGCAATTCCGCTTGGTCTGCGTGGAAAGTAAGTAGTCTTCAAATCTCGATTCCGTATACCCTTCATTTGTTGGTAATTCAAATCATTAGGAATTCTGTTCTCTCCGGTTCCTTCAAACTTTAACCAATAACCATTACTTCCCTCGTCTGCTTCATATGTATTTTCTAGAATTGACTCGAATAAATCAGGATGAACAATTTTCTTTAACTCTGCCCCTTTCTTCTTATCATTTGAATATGTAACAGTTTTATCCTTTCGATTTGCTGCCAACTGAGGAACATACCTCTTTTCTTCATCGATCCATTCTTGTGTAACAACTCCTTTGTCCCCAGCTGCTTGAATTTGCTCTAACAAATCATAGAAATACTCCTGAGCTTTTTCTGCTATTTCTGGTTCATCATCCATCAGTACGCAAATTTCATGATTAGACACAAAACCACCTTTTGTAAAATTGGCTGAACCAATGATTGTTGAATGTGAATCAAACAGATAAAGTTTTGAGTGTAAATCAACTAATGCATATATATTTGCATTTGCATGTAAAAGACGCTCTAGTCCGTAAATACTGCTGACACGTTCAACAAAGTCTTCCCGATAAAATCGTGTAATGATATTACAAACTACTGAAGGATTCTTAGTTAGCCAATCGGCTAATAAGTTTGCAGTTTGCGTTCCTATAAAGGGAGAAATAATATTTAATTCATTCTCCGTTTTCTCTAAAAGTTCTTGAAACTGATATAGTAGGTTTTTTGATATTAAACTTACAGGCATCTTTTACCCCTCCCACAATTAAAGCTGCAACTATTTCTTTTCGTTTCTTCCACCTGGGACAAATTCATTGCGACACCATTTTACAAAGTTTCCTGAATGGAGCAGGTATGTTCTTGCCGTGTTATCAGCTAACAGACCTTCTTTCGCTTTTTCTTTTACTTCATTTTCATATATTTGATGCAATTCTTCTAATTTCTTTATAAATTCTTGTGATGCCCTCATCTGAATCAGCTCCCGATTAATATTTTATTTAATTATACAAAATTTTTTCTATTTATTTAAGTAATTGGTAGATGTGGTTTATGTGTTGGGAGTTGAGATTGTGACCCAATAAAAAGCCCCTAATCTTTAAGCAGTCCGTAATTGAACTACATATAAAAAGTTAACTCTTAAAAAAATTAAAAGGTAACCTGCTTGCCTTTCAGGTTACCTTTATAACCCCTCCTTTTCTCTCACCGTACTACTGCCCTTAAATAACTGCCCAGCTCAACAGGAGGTACATCACACTTCATATAATCATGATACAAGCCTATGTCATTTAAACGAGCACTTATATAATGCTTTATCATTATGGCATCCCGTTTTACACTACTCGGTCCTTTATAGACCGGCTGATTAAAAACATCTGTTTTTGTGTAAAACTCTAATGCATAATGAGCATCCTTTAGCACCTGATAAATATTCATATTATAACCACGTATCCTTATTGAATCCAACACTTTGTGTAAATCCGATTTCCGCTTTACACAATTATTTAAACAAATTATCAAATGACTATCTGTATCTATAAAAACACGTTCCTTTTGTGACCTATTTGACAAGTCTACTCTCGGTAAAAATTCTCCATACGTACCTATTAACGTTTTGACATGCAACTTGCTGTATTTATCAAATACAACTGCCACTAGTAAATGATCAGGTCTCTGAATATAAACCATATCTAATCACCTCATTCATTTTGATAAAGCCGCTCCTCAAACCTAAATATTGGACATTGGTGACAAAAGTATATCTGCAATAACGAATCAGGAGGGATTAAAAAGCGACAACATACCGAACCGCATAACACCAACAAATCACATAATTCTTGGTAGTATTCGCTATTCTTGAAATTTATGATATCCTGTTCATTTCTTAATTTTTTTATTTGATGCTTTAACTCATTGAGGTTATAAGGCTCATAAAGACCTCTCTTTACCCCAATTCTTAGAAGGCATTCTAACCTGTCTAAAACTTTCAGATATTCTTCTCTTAAATACCCAACCTGTTCTTTACTCAACATCATCACCCCTCGAAACTCCCATTATCACGCTAAGGCTCACCACCCTTCTGGATGAAACCTAAAACTTTATTTCCCTGCTCTAAAAACCCATTCGTTTAAAACTAACTATTTCTACTGATTATTACTTTTTTCTAATCCCATCTCTTAAAATCGATAGCTTGTCTACTCAACGGACTGTTTTATTTTTATCAGTTAAACAAAAAAGACAGCATAGACACTCGATCCACGAATGCTATACTGTCGTTTTTATTATTTTTTGCATAAAAAAATAAGACCCCAAACAGAGCCTTATAATGATGCCTCGTATTCCTTTACCTTTTTATAAAAAGTCGGCTTCTTCATGTTTACTAAATTCATGAACTCCACCGCTTTGATTTCACCTTTTTTCCATTTTTTATATAACTTATCCCATTCTTTAGGAAGTTCTAACTTTGGTCGCCCCATATGCTTACCCCTAGCTTTAGCCGCTGCTATACCTTCTGCTTGACGCTGTAAGAGAGTTTCACGCTCTTGTTGAGCTAAAGTCGTATATACCTCGATTAATATAGAATTGACCATATCTAAAACCCATTCTTGACCTTCTGGATAATCCTGCATTGTTGTAGGCATATCTAAAATTTTTACCCGAATACCGTTCCGTTTAAAATACTCTAGATACTCTTTGATTTGCGCTTTATTGCGACCTAACCGATCAATCGATTTAATATACAACGTATCGCCAGACCGCATTGCTTTTAACATATTTTGAAACCCTTCACGTTCCATGTCTTTCCCACTAGCCTTATCGCTATAGATATACTTTTCATCGGTAACATACTTTTTTAACGCATCATATTGCCTATCTAAATTTTGCTCTTTAGAAGAAACCCGAATATAACCGAACGAGATATTCATTAGACCATACCACCTTTATTTGGAAAGTTATTTTTGGTTGTCTAATGATACCGTGATTGTTTATAAAGGTCAATTCGTTTTCATACGTTTATAAAGTTTAATTTTCTTAATAAATAGACGCAAAATAGATGCGAAATAGTACAGTAAGAAAAGGGGTACCTTTATAGACTATTACGATAACAAATTCCTATACTTCTTAACCATTTGTTACCATTTGAGACAAAAAAGAAAAGGCTTTTAAAAGCCTCCAAATAAAACCTAATTTTTACATTTTTACTCTTCCTCTTTTTTAGCCACATTTAAGTTTAACTTTTCTTTAAGTGCTAACGCTACCAGTGTCGGTGCAGGAGGTAATTTCCCACCAGATATTTTTCGATACTTTTCAGTGTTCTTTAGCAATGCTCCAAATTTATCTGCATACTGTGGCTTGATTACCCAACTACCATCTGGCATATATACATCGATATCTACCATCCCTGCTTTTATCGACCTCCTACCGTATTTCTTATTGTAGTTAATTGTCGGAGTCGGAAGCTTCGCATCGCCTCTATAAAATGCAGGAGATTTTACAGAAAGATGTACCCCATCAGAATTCCCATATTCATCACAACAGAATCCTCCATACTCATCCCTTATGATTAAAAACATAAATTCATAAAGTGTAAGATAAAATAGCTCACCTGCTTTGACTTCCCGATATGTAATATCCTTTTCAGGATCAATACCCGTGTCTTTGTTCTTTAAAACGTCTATAACAGGTACCATGATATCTTCATCCGATATTAGTGCTACTCCCACAGGTGTCGAGGAATCCTTTATCTCATCCCCCACCTTGCGAGAAGATTTTTTCGATGATAACCCAAGTAAATACTGAAAATGCAAAGTGTGAGATTTACTACTTATTAACGCCCGTTCTTCTTCACTCATTTGATTGATGATTTCTAACCCTTTATTTAATAACGCTTCATTTGCTTTCGTTTTCTTACCAACTGGTTTTTTAGAACCCTTGTCCACACTATTATACATAGTCGTATTACTACGAAAATTATTACTTGAATTTTTCAACAATGACATAAAGTAATAACCTCCATACCATTATTTATCTATAAAATAGACTATTTTTCTTATTTAAACAACACCACATTGGTTATGTTTATCCATTTTTGATGAGTTTTTTTCTATAAATAAAAAAGGCTTAAAAAAGCCCTCAATTACCCCATTATTTACTTTTTACAAAGATTGGCTTTAACGTCTCCCATATACTGCTACCTATTTTTCTAACGACCTCTACAATTATATTCAAACTCTCTAATACCATCTCTTTTGCTGATAAATCTGGATTTACCGAGTATGTGTAAAACACCGCAACTAGAGTGGTTAATACTAAAGAAACTATGATAAATTTTAAAATCCCTCCAAAGAAACCAAATATGTTGAATAAAAACGCATATACTGCCTTAAAGATTGCCCTTATTGGCGATACGATAAATGTCTGCGCTAACCAATTTACCGCTTTCCCAGCCCGATCGGCTGCCGTTACTTTATCTACCTCTACTATCTTCTCTTTTACCGGCAACGTCTGCTCTTTATACGCTTCCTCTAAACTATCTATATCACTCAATAACAAACTCTCATCACTTACTTGCTCTGCCTCCACTTTAGGTAATTCTAAACTATCCGTTTCTATAATATTTGACTTTATGATGTTCTTATCCGATATCCTTATCTCTTTTAACTTTTTAGCATAATCCTCTAAAGTTAAATTAAAATTAATGTCATCTGCAACCTCTAATGGTTCATTATCTACCGATTCCTCCTCTGCTTCTACAAAAGATAAACCCGGTGTAAATGAGGAATCATTTTCTTCTTTGATTTCTTCTTTTTTGTCTCCCTCGATCCCCTCTGGCAATATCGGCTCTACACTTTCAGACTCCGAAAAATCTTTCTCTGCTGCACTATTATTTGTGTTAACTTCGACTTTCTCTGATTCGACATTATTCGCGCTTCCCTCTTTACCCCTCTCAGCACTAAATATCTTGTTAGGGTCAATATTTATACCAAGCCCCAAGTTTAACAAACCTTCGTTCCCTACATTGAAAAAATCAAAGTTTAAATTATCATCTTCACTCGAATCAACTGTACCTGCAAGTTGCTCCTTCTGCTGAACTCGCTCGTCCTCTGTACGATTATCCAATGTTAGTGTTTCTCCTACCATTGCTTTATCCTCCTTTCCTGTAACTTATATAAAATCTCTTGTTTACACTCCAAAAATTCATCTAATTATAGTGCATTTTGAAAATTTTTCTTACCCGATTGTTCAACTCATATAACCGCTTAAAATTTAAACCCTTTTATTTCAGAAACCATTATTTTATAAGCCCTTAACAAATTAACTCCTGATTTTTGCAAATGACTCCCACACAAAAAGAAAATACCTCAATAAGTGAGGTATTTTCCTTATTACCATTATTCCTCTGTTGGTTTAAATACAAGATAGTTCTTACCTTCTTCTAATTCTACTCTAACCTTCATATCGTTATACTTGACCATTAACTCCAACTTTCTAAATCTCTCTGGATTTCTAAATACTACCTTTAATGTTTCAGCTTTCATTCCAGATAGGTCTATTACTGTTTCTGGTCTAGCTTTTACTCTTAACTTCGCTACAACCATACCATCTTCATTATATACCTTGACATTTTTACGTCTTAAATAACCTAATAATATGATGAAAGGAATCGCTGAAACTATCGGGATGATCGGTAAATCTTTTGATGGCTTACCTTTAGGTTTATCTTGTGATTTATCTTTTGGTTCATCCTTTGGTTTTTCTTTCGGTTCATTTTGTGGCTTATCTTTTGGTCCGTCCTTTGGCTCTTCTTTAGGTTTAATCGGTTCGATTACAAAGTCAATTCGTTGTGTATTCACTGTTTCGTTTAACTCAATTGACTTCCGCACCTCATTAGATACTTGAACTACTTCTTTTATCCCTGAATTAACATCGTTTACATCTTTATAAGCTATAACCTCTATTTTTGCTATTTCTTCTAATGTGTACGGATTTTTTAGGATTACTGTGTGCTTACCTAATTCCACATTTTCAAATCTATACTCACCTTTTTCATTTGTATAGGTGACTCTTGGTTTAGAGTGTAATTCAACCATTACCCCTTCAATCGGATTACCTTCACTATCGATAACTACGCCAAATACTGTTCCATATGCTTTTTTCACTTCATACCTGAATTTTACTACTATTTCCTTACCACTATCCGTCACTCTTACTAACGTTAATGAAGGTCCTGTTACCTCATAACCTTCAATTTTAGGTGCTCTCACCTCGTTATAACCATAACTTAAATTCGTTAATTCTTTTTGCATTAATACCCTATCCGTTTTATTATCTACTGCAATTACTGTTACCTTATCACGCTTTTGCACCTTGACCACTGGTTTCGGGTCTTGTACTGGTTCCGGTTTCGGGTCTTGTACTGGTTCCGGTTTCGGGTCTTGTACTGGTTCCGGTTTCGGGTCTTGTACTGGTTCCGGTTTCGGGTCTTGTACTGGTTCCGGTTTCGGATCTTGTACTGGTTCCGGTTTCGGATCTTGTACTGGTTCCGGTTTCGGGTCTTGTACTGGTTCCGGTTTCGGGTCTTGTACTGGTTCCGGTTTCGGGTCTTGTACTGGTTCCGGTTTCGGGTCTTGTACTGGTTCCGGTTTCGGGTCTTGTACTGGTTCCGGTTTCGGATCTTGTACTGGTTCCGGTTTCGGATCTTGTACTGGTTCCGGTTTCGGGTCTTGTACTGGTTCCGGTTTCGGGTCTTGTACTGGTTCCGGTTTCGGGTCTTGTACTGGTTCCGGTTTCGGGTCTTGTACTGGTTCCGGTTTCGGTCTTGTACTGGTTCCGGTTTCGGGTCTTGTACTGGTTCCGGTTTCGGGTCTTGTACTGGTTCCGGTTTCGGGTCTTGTACTGGTTCCGGTTTCGGGTCTTGTACTGGTTCCGGTTTCGGATCTTGTACTGGTTCTGGCTTCGGTTCTGGTTGTGGTTGTGGTGTTGGCTCCGGTTGTGATGCCTCTTTTTCATATAAGAAAATAATTTCCTTAAAGAAATCCGTCATTGTAATAATAACTGTTTTAACTGCTTCACCAACTATTTTATAATCTCCTATCTTTTCTTCTGCCGTATACGTGTACTCACCTACAGGTACGTTCTTAATTTCTTCATCTTCTTTAATCTTTTCCATCGTCAACATGTCTAAAAACTTTACAATGATATGACCTATTAATGGTTTTACTAAAGGTACACTTTCAAAATGAGCCTCTACCGTTTTATTGCTGTCCATATATAATGGTAAGTAATCACCATTTACTTCAACTCCATCCACTACCCACTTTACAAACCGATAACCTAATTTTGGTGCAGGTGTTAAAGATAAACTCGTACCCCCTTCATATGTTCCTTCATCACCTGAACCATACGTCTGCCTTGACATTGTAAACTCGTTTAATACATTTACTTCGCCTTCACCCACTATATTTACTGATAACTTGTATTGCTCTAGTGGTACAAAATGAGCTACTGCCGTTTTATTACTATCCATTGTTATAGTAATGCTAGGTGAGAAAAACTCTGTTCCGTTTACTACCCATTTATCAAATCGATAACCAAAATTCGGTGATGCGTACAAATTTACTTTGCTTCCATTATCGTAATTATATGTTCCCACATAAGGTGATACATACCCCTGACCTTCCATATTAACTGTTAAAGTCCATTTAGCAACAGGTTTATAGTAAAATACCACTGCTGTATCTGGACTGCCATGACCTAACACTGGAACTGAATACGTTCCTAGATAAATATTACCTTCATACACATCTACATCGGTATAAACATAGAAAGGATCATTACTTTCTCTGACTACAACTAAATCTCCACTTGCTGAATCATAAGATAATACAGCACCATCCGTTTTATATGGACTATTAGGAAGATTTGAATAACTGTCATGCGTTACAAAAGAAAATTTTCGGCTACTATTCTGTATACCTGTAAAACCATCCCTACTTTTTATACCTAGAACTGGTTTGATCACTGAAGTAAATGCTTTACCTATACCACTAAATTCCTTTTCCAAATCATCATCTAAAATGTAACCTGCAAGATTCTTCGCTTTATATTTCCTAGTCTCGAAATTCCCTACATCATTAACGATATCGTAACTGATTAACTCATTAGTACCCCGAACTCTGTACTCTACTTTAACTGATGATGATTGAGTAAAATTAAATGAATACTGTGGTCTGTAATCATTCTCACCATAAAGTCTTTGTACGTACTCAGAAGGTATTACTGACGTGATATTTTGAATAAAATTATGGTCTACCTTAATTGCATACACTTTGTCTGGGTCGAAAACTGAAGTATTTAAGCTAGTTAGATAATTGTTCGATACATCTAAAAACCCTATAAATTCTGCGTTTAAACCATCAACATTTTGCAACTTATTATTAGAAAGGTCTATTTTTGATTCCACTCTCTTTAAATTACTTAAAGGAGAAATATCCGTTAATAAGTTGTTTTGAAGATTTAATGCCGCATCTGAATACAAGCTTGCTGCTCCATAAGCTGTTTCCCTAGTCACATATTTTAAATTCCTTAAACCCTTTATATCCTTTAGCTTGTTATCGTTTAAAAATAATGTTCGAACAGAAGTTATTTTATATAAAGGATCTACATCTTCGAGTAAATTACCCGAAAAATTAAAGTTAACTGGAATATCACTATACTTAGTTGCTACATCACCAAATATCTCCATACCTTTTAAGCTTCTGATACCTCGATTACTAGCATTGAAATTTAAAGCACCATTCAGTTTAATTCTTGCGTCAAGCTCTGCCATACTAAATGTGGAATCTGATTTACCTTGCCAACTTGGTAAAGCACTCATCCACTCCGCAAAGTACTTTGCTAAATTCTCATCAGGAAATACTTCATTTATTTTAAGTCGTTGGTCTGGCTCAGGAACAGGTGTTATATCTATAAACGTGTATCCACGGTAATTAGCTACCTCCTCCACCATTGTTCCTGCATACCCATATACTTTTAAATCACTAGGGTTCGTTTGATTTCCCTCTACTGCCCAATAATCAAAATAGACACCAATTAAACCATTCGATGTTTTTTCCCATGAACCATTCACTGTTATTGATGTTAATTTGTTAGAACCAAATGCATAAGAACCAATTGAATTTACCCCTTCTGGCAGATTTACTGATGTTAAGTTATTACCGTAAAACGCAAAGTCCTTAATTTGCTTTAAAGATTGACCAAATGTCACTGAAGTTAACTCGTTCCCTACAAAAGCAGATTCTCCAATTAAAACAATCCCGTCAGGAATAACGAATTCTGTAAAATCGTTATTCATAAATGCACCAGTTGGAATTTCTGTGATTGCATTTGATAATGTTACTTTTGTTAATTTGTTATCCGCAAAAACATACTGACCAATTGATCTAACTGAATCAGGTATTACTACTTCTGTTAAATTGTTATACCCAAACGCCCTCTCTCCAATTGTTTCTACTTTTTCTCCGATTATTACTGAAGTTAATAGGTTAGAACTAAAAGCATACTCTCCAATGAACGTAACATTGTCTGGTATTCTAACATTAACAAGATTATTTGCCCGAAAAGCATGAGCCTCAATAGTAACTACACTCTCAGGTATGTCTATACTCGTTAAATTGTTATGAGAAAATAAACCTTCACTAATAGTTGTAAGACCAACTGGTAGTTTCGCAACTTCAATGTGATTGTCAGCAAACGCATATTTTCCAATATCCGTTACACTGTCAGGTATATCAATACTCGTAAGATTGTTAACAGAAAAAGCATGATCACCTATCACTTTTACTGAACTAGGTAAATTTATAAAATCTATATTGTTCTGAGAAAATGCCCTTAAACCTATATACTCTACACTACTCCCAATAGTTACAGAAGTTAAATCATTATCAAAAAACGCCCAATCACCTATCCGAGTTACACTCCCCGGTATATCTACCGAGGTCAACTCATTACCCATAAACGCTTGATCACCTATCAGTTTTACACCCTCTGGTATGACTACTGATCTTATCCCACTGTTTAGAAAAGCATTTTCAGCAATCTCTACTACCGAATAACCATCTATCGTACTCGGAATAACTACATCTTTATCCGTTCCTATATACCTGAAAATAGTTACCTCGTTATTTTCCACAAAATACTCGTAATCATTATTGCTATTGTATGACATTTCTGATGCATTCTCATTTGGTGCAGATTGCTCTGCATTGGTATCTGATTCTGTTATCGCTTCTCCTGTGGCTCCGTCTGTTACTTCTCCTGCTATTGCTTCTTCTGTGGTTCCTCCTGTTGATTCTCCTGTTGGTCCTGCTGTTCCTCCTGTTCCTTCTGTGCTTCCTTCATTCGGCGTCTCCGTATTTGTTGCCTCCGACGCTTCTCCTGTTCCTGTAGTAGTTTCCTCATTCTGATTTTCTGGATTTTCCTCTCCTTCATTAATTTCTTGATTCGCTTGGCTTTCTTCATTATTTACTATCCCCTCGCTTTCTGTTATTTCAATATTTGATTCATCTACACCCTCTGCAAATACCCCTATTGGCAATGAGTTAACTAATAAACCCATTACCAACATGCACGATATGAACTGTCTGCTGCGCTTCCTCAACTTTATCATCTCTTTCAACTCCCTTCTTTTTAAAAAGGTGAAATTTTTATTTCCTGGTACTTATAAACTTTCTCTCTCTGCTTGTCTTGAATTTCTACAATCTCTGGACATCTTTTAAATTTTTTCTTACTCCAAGAACTGTCCGTTTTTCTTAAATTACTTTTGAAAATAAAAATAATAAAAGCAGTACCCTTTATGGCACTGCCGTGACATGATTATCACACTTACCTAGAAACCTTATTATCTTCCTACACATGTAAAATTTCTACCTTGAAAATTCTTACACCACAAAATAATCATGAACGAACTTTTAACTCCTAGAAAAAATAACCGATCAGAAACCCGATGATGAAAGATACTGCGAAAATGACTGAACTTACTTGAATGATCAACCTGTAATCCAAATCTCGAAACATAGTTTAGAACCCGCCTTTCGATGATCTTACAGATTAATCTAATTCTTTTTATTGCCGTTTTTAATCGTTCTCTATTTTTATTATTTTTCCCAGTAAAAAACCGCCTTTCTCTTAAAAGAAAGACGGTCTGTTTTTAATTATTATTCCGATTTTACAAACATCCCTAATTCCAATCCTCCAAAGAAAAATAAACAGGCTATTAAAATAATCAACGTTAATATAACTGCGAAAGTAATCCTGTTATACAACCTTACTTTTGGAGTCCTAAAATCATTCGCGCGCATGTTATTACACCTCCTTTTATTTTATATTTGATGTCCACTATGATTTAGCTCACGAATACACTCTTAAAATCGTCTGTTATGTATCGACATAAAAAAGATGATGCTATTTAATAACATCATCTCAAAACTAAACATATATTTATTTTTTAGCCTTTGTAAATGTACCGTTTTTATTATAAATATCACCATTTGTGGGTTGTGCCAATACATAATCATCTTTATCTAAAGGTTTTGTCATATCTGCTATTTTCAGAGAATCAATTTCATACCAATTATCACCAATTTGTATAAATGCATCGGCATGATTATTACCTGCAAGTATCATTGTGTTGTAACCTAATGCATCAAAAAATGCTGAATAAACTTGAGCCATTGCATCACAATCTGTTACTTTATTAACTAAAGTTTCATAAGCTGATTGTGGTTTACCAGTTCTTGGATCACTAGCATTACCTATCCAACCAGCCGCTACCATGCGAGCTTTATATATTTTCTTTATTTCTTCTTTACTTACCTTTTTATCAACTAAATCTTTTAACGCTTGTTCCGCTTGGAATATACCCCTGTATTCTAAAGAATTTACTTTGTAATTTTCTTTTCTATCACCATTTAAATACATATCATAATACTTCGCAAATCTACCATCAACCCAAGGCTCTTTATCTAGTCTCTTTAACTCATTTCTTACGATCTCCATTACTTTGTTATATTCAGCTTGATTCTTTACCCCATATGTGTGTCTTCCATAATCTACTGTGATACCGTTTACGACCTGCTTTTTATTGTTTTGAAGGTACGTATCATAATTTTTCAAGAACACTACAATGTGTGCTCTTAATAGATTTTCTTTTACTCCAAAGGATTCATACGTTTTAGGGTATTTACCATTTTTGTCTGGATAACCATTCGTTATCTTTGCATCATACATGAATTTTACTGCATCTTTTTCCGTTACCGCTTTCTTATAATGTGCTGACGCTAAAATTCGAGCCATTGTCCCACGTGAAATCGGTTTGTACGCATCTGCACGGTTTTTAAAGGTCGCTTTTGTAGGTAACTTATATTTTTCCGCCATTTGATACACAACCGATAAATCAAATTTCGGGTCTTTTGGTTTTGTGTTTTTCAACTCATTAGGATATAAATAACGGAATAAAATCGTTAAAAACTGACCTTCTGTCAATGTGCCCATCGGTTTTAACAAGTTTTCTACTTTCCCCGTTTTCGGGTTTTTCACATTCATATACCCCGTGATATACCCCTTATCTATCGCCCATAACATTGCTTCTGACCAATATTGACCGTCTTTGTAATCAGCATACACCACTTTCGGTTTCGGTGGAGTTTGTTTTGGTGGAGTTGTTGGTGTTGAAGTACCACTCCCTGTTGTGAAAGACCATGTTTTAGTTTTAACAGTATCATCCATTAAATCAGTATAAGTAAATTTTACGGTATATTTTTCATTTTTTAACAACGGGCTTTTAGGAAATAAGAAGTAAGTAAAACTTAAAGCATCTTCCTTGAAAAATACAGGAACTTCTTTTCCTTTACTATCAAACAATTTTCCAACAACATTATCAGGAACAACATTCGATGAAGATGGAGAGAAAGAAATAACATACCCCGATTTTTCTACTTTAAACTCTTCTAAAGGATTAGGTCTTTCAGTTTTACCTACAAATTCTAAACCAACATTAGTTTGTCCATCATAAGGATATATAGACTCCTCTGGATTTGTACCAAACTCTAGAAAATAATAAGTTAAAACCACAATATTATCTACAATAGCAACACCTACACTGGATAATTGAGGGTCTATTAAACGTGTTCTATGCAAAGGTGCATCCATTAATGAATCTATACCTTTATTGATAGACGAAACATTATAAGCTATACCTTCCGAAGAATTAGATACTAATGTTTGTGAACCACCTACAGCTTTTATTCTATCTCCTACATTTTTACCAGTGTAACCTGTCTTTCCTACTGTTTCGCTATGACCGTCTACCCCTGACGAAAAGGTGATATTATTAGCGACTAAATACTTTGCATGATTCTCTGCTGCTTTAATCAAAAACGGATTCAATGTTACAGGTTTTAATCCTATCTTTGCTCTAATTTCATTTATATGATTTAATGCCTCTTGTTGCTCTTTCGTAAACTCATAACTCGATGCTTCAACTTTCGAAGGTTCTACTGATAATGTCGGTAATACCCCTCCTAACGCTAACGAAAACGCTAAACCTAATGATACAACTTTTTTCATCTTTTTACCTCCCATTCGATTTGTCATCAAATATTCGGCTAAAAACTCAATCACTATATAACTGCTCCTTCAACCATTGAAAAATTAAGTGGTTTATTTGATGTCTACATCAAAATTATACTATTTTTTTCTAGGGTTAGACCATAACAATTTATACACATGCACTTTATCTAAAATCATAAAATAACTAGTATCGTTAAATTAACTCAAGTTTTTGTACATTAAGAACCCCCTCTATACGAGGGGGTGTTCTTATATTTCAATACCAGTTTGGATCGCTGCCACTGCTAATGGGTAAGGGTCTATGCCGTTTGCCCTGTACCCCTCTAATATCGTGTCATAATACTTTGCACTCGGTGCTTGCACTGACCTTACAGCTGTATTCATAATATACACTAACGCTTTTATCTCTATGTTATCGCTCTTATCCCCAACTACTATTGTATTGTCATTTATGTTTTCTAACTTTACCTTTATCTCTTCTTTTCGATATAATCCCCTCGCTACTCCCTCATAACGGTCTAAACGCTTTTCATCTTCCTCCGTAATCGCCCACACTACCACAGGAACCTCTTTACCCTTAGCCGGAACTATGTTCGCATAATACCTAAACTCAAGTTCGTAATTTTCTATCTTGCCAGTCCCCACTACTACACTATTCGGACATCTGTTTGCCATTTGAACTAGATTCATATTTGAACCGTAAGCTGCATATAATCTATACTTACTCATGTTTAAACACCTCTTTAGCAATATTTTTATTTATCTACACTTGTACTAATTCATCTTCTCATCAATAAAATCTGTATAAATTTAATTTTTAAAGCCTCCTTTATCCCATTAGAAGATATGGCTGTAATCCTCTACCATCTCATTGGTTACTTTATTCTTGTATGCCGAATTGCCCTCTATGTGCTTTAATAAATGATACCTCATTGTCTTAAATTCATCTCCTATCCCACCCATTTTTAATAACCAGACTCGAAATGTGTATTTAGGATTGTTTGTTACCGTTACCTTATAACTTGCTTTTTTCTGATTTAATGACTGTGCTACGATTAATAACACTAATTGTATAAACGCCTTGATTTTACCTGCATGCAATGTTCCATTAAAAATACGAAATTCCACCGCATTGTATTTACCCCTCAATAAATTATGAAGATTTAATACTTGATATCTCGAATGGTGATATCTATTGTTCCTAGCATTTCTACTTGTCGATGCATCGCCATACCATATGTCAGCAAACTCTTCTAACGTTTTAGGCTTAACTTTGTTTAACTTACGAATGAAATCTTCTGTCAAATCACTGCAATACCTTTTCCTTATGTGATTTACTCTTAATGCTGCACCTAATAAATTTTGCTTCGAATATATGATGTTGCATAAGATTCTTAAACTGTTTGCCGTAAACTTGTCTGAACCAACATGAATATGTAGTCCTGTACTCTCATTTACTTTCGCTTGACCACGCTCCCTTAAATCTCTGATTAAACACTGCAACAACTCTATATCACTGTAATTCAATATCGGACTCACTAACTCACATTTGTATTCATCTGTACCAATATCTACTTTTCTACCTACCAACATTTCTGGTGTTATTGAAGAATCCCTGACTATTTTCCATACTCGATCACAATTGTCGCGAATCTCATACACATCATAAGTACCCCCTCTATATTTGGGAATCGTATCAAAAAATTCTGCCACTAAATTTGCTGCTATCCTCCTCGTCACCCTCGTAAACTCTACCTCCACCCCAAAAGTTAACGACCTCGGATTCACTACCATCTAATCAAAACCTCCACCTAGTTTTATTGCTCAACTTATATAAACTAGGTCTCGGTTTTACTCTTAAAATTGACTCTTCTCATACCTTTTTGAAAAATTTTTGAGGAGTTTTTCAGGATTATCGAGGTTGGAGTTTACTTGTTGATTAAAATGAACAAATTATGCAGGGTGCTCGGTTTGCTCGGTTTGTTCTGGCTGTTCTTCATAAAACCTAGTTGAACTAAATCAGGTGCTCGAAACATTCGATTAAAGAATGAAAAGTATAATGAATATCATTTGTCTTCTGTAGTTGATTACGTTTCGATTGTTTATTTCTGTCTGTGTTCGCTCAACTTTGCTTTAATCATGGTTTTCCTCTCACCTTATATGAACAATTTCAACTTCCTTCTCTTGAAATTGATTTTTCTCTTGAATTTGTTTTTATTTGTCTTGCAAAAATTTCTTACCCCATAAGCGAATACATCTAAATAAAGAACTATCTGCTGTTACTCCCTGTTTCTGATCAGCTACCTCTTATTTTTGCTAATTTATAAGCCACACACCTAAAATTTATCACCATTAAAAAATTAACTCCTAAATTTATTTACTGTTTTTATGAACAAAAAAAAAAAGTCCCCGTAAAAGGGGATTTTTTAGCCGTTCAATTATACTACTCCTTCACCTAAACTTAATAACCAAGCAATTAAGTTACCCAACTCACCCATTACTAGATATAATAAACAAATCGATAAAATAATATAAGTTAAAGCTCTTCTCTTAAAATAAGTAAGATATGCATTCTTATAACGACCTGTATTATCCGCCAAAGAACTTTCTACTTCCTTAATTACTGCTTCAGCATCAGATGAAATAAACTTCACTCTTCCACTCTTCTCTGAACGATTATCAAGTATTGCTTCTCGCGCAATAGGTAACCCAATAAACACTAAATCTATTACCGTAGAACCAATTAGTAAAATTGAAATAATTACTGCACCTATACCAAAGATTACCTGTATTACAGGTATAATAGGCTTTACCCATCTCATTGCCGTATATACATCAGCTTTCGCAGTATCCATAAGCAATGGAACTAACAATTTGGATACTTCCTCATTGGCTGTCGACATGGTGTTTATTATATTTTGTTGTGTCTGTAGAGAAACCGGAGAATTTTGTAACGCATCCACGAAAATACCTAAAGCCTTTTTACGTGACTTGTCTGTGGCATCATCAAAATTTTTGCTGTTAAACTTAATTACCCCATTTGCTTCATCATAAACCAGTATCCTTTTATCAGAACTTTCATTCCCTGATGTTAACTTAAATTCAACTTTTAAATACTCCCCATCTGTTCCCATTTTTGACCAAACTTTTTTCATACCTGCTTTATCCGAAGGAGGGATTTCTATATATTTTACTTCATCCATACCGTTCGCAAACGCACTTATCGAACCTAAACATAACGAGAACAATAAAACTAACATCATTATAAAAGGTGCTCTTTTCTTCATTATTTTCACCTCTTATAGTCTTATTTTAAAACTAATTTCTAAATTCCACTTAACCTTGTAAGTATCCAACTTCCCAATTTCATACCTAAATCTGTGAAGATTGTCGTACTTAATAACACTACACATACCCCGAACATGAATAAAAAGTACACACGCTTCTTTAGATAATTTATAATCATTACTTTAGGTTTATCAGGCTCTCGCTGGATACCTCCCATCATCCCTGCTCCATAACCCGTCATACCCATGACATCACTCTGCGGTGCTGCTATGACTTGTGGCTGAGAACTATTCTGAGCACCTACTACTGCTAATGCTTCATCCGATATCCATCTACCGATCGAAGAACTGTTGCTAGGATTTAATAAATTTCTTAACGGTGGAACCGCAATGTATAAAAGGTCAAGACCAGTAATGAAAAACATTCCTAATGATGCAACCCCTAATATTAACGCTACTATTAAATTTACTAACTCTACTATCGGTGACATGTACATCGATGCGGTGTCGGCTGCTTCCTTATCTACTCCTACACCATCAAATAATGTTTCTATAACTGCAGTTTCCTCTTGTTTAGAATCCTCTATCCCGTTAAAAGATTCTGCATGTGCACCACTAGCAAACATCACTACTAGGAAAAGCAATAACAAACCTAATACAGCAAATCTCAAATTTCTATTTTCTACACGAACCAACTTTACATCATTCCCTTCAGGTTTTTATTGAACCTGATACATATATTCTTTGTCGCTCAAATTATCTTGAATTTTGTCTTTCTCTTAACAACTCTAAAAATTTATCTCCCAAACTTTTCAATGAATTAGGTTAGTATAAAAGCGAAATAAAAAAGGGTAAGATTGACTTACCCCTTTTTATGGTTATTATTGAAGTTCAAATTTAAACGAAAGTGTATAACTAACTGTTTCTACTTTTTCAAAAGAGTTACCATGTTTTGCTTCAAAAACCATATCTGCATCCGAATTTGCCGCAATTGCTCCAACAAGCACGTTGGAAAGTCCTTTATCATAGAGTGTGCCTCCATTATTGATAAGTGCCCAACCAGTGTCAGCTCTAGTTCCAATTGCTAATTTCTTACTGTCCGTCTTGTTTAAACCTTTCCATTCAGTGTCTGTATAAGTGTCTGGTAATACACTTTGGAAACCTTTATTAATTGTATCTTGATCCATCTTAAAATCTACAATTGTCACATTAACAGGTGCATTCGTATTGTTAATGATTTTCAATCTTGGAGATACAAAACTATCTGTATTTGGATCAATAGCAAAAGAAACTGTAAGTGGTACAACACAATCGATAACTGTACTACTGATTATTCCATTAACTTTCGTGGAACCTGTGGCAGGTGAAGCAGATGCTGCCCCAAGGTCTACGAAAGGGTTACCGTATGTTGTTGCGTATGTGTGTGCTGCAGAACCAGAATAACCTTTAATTGTTATACTTGTGTCAATGGCTTGCACCGCAATGTTTGTTACTTTATTAGGAATTTCAACTGAAGTTACTAACGAAGCTGGCGTGAAAACAAAAGCACCTATCATTTCTACTGGCTTTCCATTATATGTGTCTGGAACTACAACATCTCCACCCGGTCCTGTATAACCTATTATTGCATAATAGGTTCCATTATCTTGATATATAAAATCAGTAGGTGATGATGCAAATGCACTCATTGTAAATGGACTACTTGTAAATATACCAAGAGTCAATAATAAAACTAATATTACTGTGAATTTTTTCATTGTTATCTTCCTCCTGTTTTCAATAAATCAAGGTTTTTCAACTTTAATGATTAATGGTGTTTCTAATGTATTGATGTATTCCTTTGTCTTTGCATTGTAGACATGTAATCTTGATTTAACTCGGTGTTCACCTTCGGTTAAGAAGTCTAAATTTACCTTAGTTTTCGGTAAGTATTGACCTGGTAATAATGTTGGACTTTGGAATAATACCTTTTCTCCTTGTACAACATCCACTTGAATTACTTTATCTTTATTAAAACCATCTAACACGTTTTTAACATCCCAGATTAATTCACCCCCTTTATAAATAGCACTTGTACCTACATGCATGTGATACATAGATTTATTTGTTTCTTCTTGAAGTACTTTTTCCATATCTTTAGAATTTGAATTACCATCACCATAAACTCCATATCCTCTGTTATCTTTCATGTGATTTTTTCCTTTTGTTCCAATAAAATCATTACCCCCCTCGCTTAACCAATAACCTGTTGCTGCTGATACTACTAATAAAAATGCTGCCAAGATACCAAGAATCCTTTTCTTCTTTTTTCTACTGTTTTTAGGTGTTGCTTCTGCGACTTTTTCTTTTCTCATTGCTATACATCTCCTTTTTTATTTTTTGTATGAAAAAATTTGTAATACCCGTTTCGTTTTAAAAGCCCACCTCGCAGTACGGAAAGAGAGAAAGTTTACTGCGAGGTGATAAATGTGTTTAAAGGAGGTGATGAATGAATATGAAAGGATTTAACAACTTTCACTTACTATAAGTTCACTCTCCCATCAGATGTTGAAATTCATTAAATCTCTTTACTTTTTTAAAATTTTTCTGTCATTTTTATAAGTGAATAATGAGATGCACAAATGATCGTGTTAGAGGATTTATCGGGAAAAATAAAAAAGTGTAGTACCCTACACTTAACATGGGGGCTACACTCCATTTATTCGATCTGTACAAGTAAAATCTTTATTTTTAATACTTAATCCGAATTTATCAACGAAATAAAAAAGTGTTCTTTTGATAAACTCTCTTCAACCTTAGTAGGGTGTTTGGTCTGTTCGGTAAATTTAATTATGTAGTTTTAATGGAACCTAAAATTTATCACCTTTGATTTTTTAACTCGCCTTTTTATTCCGTTTTTCTAAACAAATAAAAAGAGAGGTCTTTAAAACCTCTCCCTTTTATTAACAATTAGCGATTATTTTATTTATACCCGTACATTAAAGTGGTACCTCTTCTTTTCATATCTGCCCTAATTTTCTTTTGCCAATGTGCCTGCTTCCTTTCGGCTAAATCTCTAATAGCAAAATACAAAACTTTTAAGGATTCAAACTCTGGTCTACCTTTAAATGGTCCAGCTAACATAGCCACTATACGAGCAGCAGCGAATACGTCTTCATGTGACCAACCTCTAAAATAATTATCTAAATATTTCGGACTCCTATTTGGTAACTTCTTTGCAAGTTCTAATATTCCTTCAATATCATCCACTGTTAATAAACCTGAATTACTAGCTATAAGTTTAAAATATTCTTTATCCCAATCGACTCCCTCTGATAAATCTCTACCATCATCGTAAAGAGTACGAACAGGGATCTTATTACCAGTCGCCATCGCTCTTAAAACCCTTACCTTTCTTATATCAAGGTCACCATCAGGTGTTACAAAACCGTTCTCTTTCATGAAATTTACTATTAACTCCGCATCTTCCGGATAATTATAACGCATTGAGTCAGAACTTACACGCATTCCTAACGCTTGCATGTAACTTCTAACATCTGGAAAGGCTAAACAAATTCTCTTCGTATTTATACCCATAATAAGTTACCCCCTAATAGTTTCTTTTTCCTTTACTTTGCGCTGTCTCTTAACTTCTAAACCTTTTACATACACACCGTCATGCTTTAACGTGTAAATGTATTCTACATTAATACGATAGCGTTCCCATAAACCATCTGCTCCATACAACTTTGCAACACTTACTATGTCTGCATTTAATACCTGAAAACTATTAACTACCATCTCTACAGGTATCGACAAACCCGTACGCTGTGCAAAATGACGGTTAGCTTCAATTCGATTATTGATTAACTCTTGATACACTTGCTCAATCGATTTGTTACCAGTGAAAACTTTCTTTAACTCAATACCCAAACCTGCTGGATACCCGTCACAACTTACGAAAAAACCTTTCCCCTCACAACGACCATCAATGACAATTGCTCTAGTACTCATGAATACAACCCTCCTCTCTTTATTTTTTTTTTTGATTTAATAAGATTGATGCTTATTAAATCTTACCTAATATAAAAAATGTCTGTGTTACACTCTTGAAAATAAAATTTATCTGCCACAACCTAACCTTCTAACCTACGGTAAAATTCATCTTCAAATGAATTGAATGACACCTTATAACCTAACTGTTGCTCTAACAAACGCCATTCTTCCTTCAATCTCGCTTTTCTGCGCGCAATCTGTCTCCTGCTTAACTCTCCATCACAAGAGAGATTCTCTGGTTGCATCATATAGTAAATCCTGCTGAACGCTTCGAAAAAATACGGTGGTAACAATGCGTAATCCTTCTTCGGTAATGGTTTTAGTTTCTTCTCGAATTGCACCTCCAATTGCACCTCCTCTCCTTTTAGTGTTTTGCTGTTGGTCTGGACTTGATAATGAACTTTCATTATCTTTCTAATGTCCTATCTACTATATTTAAAATCCATCAAATTATCTTGAAATTGACTCTTCTCAAAGCATATTTTGAAATTTTTCATACACAAAATGAAAAATGTCTCCGCCAATCCTCTCTAAAAGCGAACTTTATTTGAGGTGAAAAATAAAAAGATGTCATCCCCTATAGTCAGAGAGAGATACGACACCTTTAATTGATTGTTTACTACCTAATTGTGCTACCTTCTAAAAGCAAATCACACATTTTAAACAAAATAACCTAATTACTAACTTCTTTACGATCCTTTATAAGTTGATTTATTACGAAGTAACTAACGAATTTTTTATACTTTATTGTCTTCAACACCATTAATACTCTAGAACCGTATCCTAAACTCCTGTTTTCTTTTACTTGTCCATATCCATTAATAAGCTAATCTGATTTGTATTGTAGTACACTCATGATCTACGCTCTCTACCGATTCACCGCCAAGAATACCATCAAAAAATTTATCTGGCTCCTCAAAGAAATACATGTTTAGGTTGGCTGATTTCATATATCTCGATGGTAGCTTTATGTTCATGTTTACTTCCGCATATACTAAACTCCAAGAATCATCTGGTTTTATTAACGCTATTAACGCTCGATTACTTATCCCATCACTCAAAAACTTCATCTGTATTAAACTACCAATCACCCTTAATAATGAAACCTCATCTACCTCTCTCGTTAGCTTTATTGCAAAGATGCCAAAACCACCAAGTAACCCTGCATTAGTAAAATACCTTATCTCTCTGGTCCATTCACAACAAAATCTATTACAAATCTGCACCTTATAAGATAAAGCTCCGACAGTAACAGATAACAACTCTTCCTTTGACATTTTAGACTTAATCATTCGGCTTATATACTCATCTGGATACGGTCGAAGTATCGAACTAACAACAGAATAAGCAATAGATGCCCAATTTTCTTCTCTATACGGTGACTTCGATTTGCTTATCAATTCTTCAAAGCTCAAAGGGTTTAAATTACCCCTGATAACATGAATATCTTGAGGCGGTCTATACGTCTCTATCGTATTTAAGAACATACGGTATCACCACCCGTTAAATGAATAGATTCTGCTGATCTAATTCTTTGAACACTCTTGCTACCTGTGATTCGATAGATAGCTTATAACCATCTACCTCTGCAAACTCACCATTCAAAAATCTAGTTATTAATTCTTTTTCCGCCTCATACTTCTTATCTTCACTATTTAAAATGTAAAGCAAGTGCGCTAATTTCGTTTTGTCTGCCTTTTCAAACATGCTGCTGACCATAAAATGAGATAAATTACCCAAAAGGATTAACTCCTCCTCACACTCTGCTAGTAACATGAACTTGTGTTTTTCAGGATGTGGCAGAAACTTGGCAATCCCTGGTATAAAGAAATCTAAATTCTGATGATCATGTCCCGTGTTTGCCCTAAACTGAGCCATCGCAGAATCTACTTCCCCGCGCAAAATAAGATCAACCGTATCCTTTCCAATTTTCTCTAATAATTTCTTGTTTGCGTAACTTACAAAAACCTCTACTGCATTAATCGAACTTATATTAAATTCTTTTTTTGTCCTCTCATAATTAAATTTTGTTTTAATTAAGAAACGCATTTTCTCCTTTGCTTGACTTTGCTTTAACCAAGCAAGAGATTTTACATAACTTACAATCTCCATTAACGCATTCAATTTCCGCAATTCTAACTCCCTTGTCTCTTCATCAATGTCGTTTTTATTTAAGTTAGATTGCGTTACCTTAACAGCTTCTTCAATCATCTTTAAAGTCTTCATTACCCCTCTCTCCTTTCACTACTTTTATCCAAAGTTTCTAAATCAGATTCAATAGCAAGAAGAACTATATCGAACTCAATCTGACTGCTGTTATATAAACGAAATGCCTCTTTTGTAGTCGAAAATGCCTCGTCATCATGCTCTAAAATCCCACGTAGTATTACTCTCTTTCCCTCGTCTTCTTGCCCATATTTAGCACTCGTTCTATCATGGTTCGCTTGAAAGATTAAAAACTTCTCCTCTGGAGATAAATCTACTTTTGCTGTCAAATCTGATAAGATGTCAATTAGATACATTGGATTCCTTAAACTGAAAGCACCCCCTCCATGCTTTTGAGTACAAAATGCTAACAAATCGACTAGATATGACCTTTTAATGTTTCGTAAACCCGAACTGATACGGAACTGCTCCATTGCCCCTTTCAATTCCTCATGAGAACTACTATTTACAATCGAATCAATAGTGCTCTCTCCTACTTTCCTTTCTATTTCAGCATTAAACCTGTTATTAGAAGCCCTTACTGCATCTTTAGACATGTTTAAAGGTTCCTTTAACCTACCTGCCCATAAATTGTATTTCTTCATTAAATCATCGCTAGGCTCATGCCAGAGCAAATAATTTTCGATGTAATAAAATACTTCTGTTAACGCTTTTAGCTTGCTCAATTCTAGTTCTCTTACCTCTTCACTTAATTCACTCGAATTAAGCCTGCCTTGCACCTTTTTTAACGCTGCACCTAATTTCTGCCATAACATCATCATCTGCACCAACTCCTTTCTTAGCAAATTACAAAACTCTAAATAGCTAAATAATTTAATCCCATTAAAACAACTAAAATAATACTTCTTTTCACCTCTTTTATAGGAATTGATGGAATTTAGGAAAAATAAGTGACTTATTCTTCGGATTTGATTTGTTTTTATTCCTGCAAAAATTCCGTAAACCTAGTGATAAGCAAATTTAAGAAAAAATGAAAGATAGACCAAACCTTTTCCTCAACAAAATCCTCAGAATTAAATCCTAAGTACTATATTTTATCTGCACCGCATACTCTTGAAATTCGAACCTTCTCCATTCAAAATTCAAATTATTTCTTAATTGAATATTTAAGACTGCTGCTAATAATTAAGCGCAGTCTTATACAAGCCTAAATATCGAAAGAAATTATGTATTTGTGCTTATAAAACAGATTAAGTAAAGCTAAATCAACGTTTTTTAACGTTTACGATCCATCTCAACTCCATACGGTTATGAAAAGTTGGAATAGATGAGAAAATCCACTAAAATCAAAAGACTGTTCAAGCATTTTCTATTAAAAGGGGATAATTTAGCATAATAGAGGTTTTTATATTTTTAGAGGAACTCTCGCTTTTTGAAGGATTATCGGTGACATAGACGCACTATCGTTTTATAAAAATATCTGGAGTTTTATAAAATTTGTCTCCTCCCTGTTCGGTTTTTTATAAAAATGTCGCCTCTTTTATAAAACTTGTTCCCTCCTTGTTCGGTTTTTTATAAAAATCTCTCCACTTTTATAAAACTTGTCACTCGACTGTTCAATTTTTTATAAAAATGTCTTCCCTTTTATAAAACTTACTCTCTCCCAGTTCGGTTTTTTATAAAAATCTCTTCCTTTTTATAAAACCTACTCTCCCACAGTTCGATTTTTTATAAAAATGTCTGAACCGTTATAAAACATTCTGCTCGGTTGTTCGATTTTTTATAAAATATCCGGCTTTTTATAATTCGTTTGACTGCCTCACGTTCCCTGAAACAAAAATAACTCTGCCAGTAAAAAGTCGTACCCCCATAGCGAGGGGATCACTTACTATTTACCAGTAGAGCTATCACGTACTTTTATTTACACTTTGTGGTGTTTTTACTGAAAGTCGTTTGTTATTAACCAAATTTATACTTTTTATCATACAAAATCTGTACTTTTAAACATCAATATTCACTCGGCAACATGAACGTATAGTATTTCATACCATCTTGTTCTTCATACACCGCCCAAACAACTTCATCAAACAAAACCTTTTCTATCACCATTAGCAACCTTCCGTTCCCATCTTCTACTATTGTCAAATCACCTTCTGTTCTTTTAAACACTAAAAAATCTTCCCTGCCCATGAAGTTTCGAATTACAAGCGATATTACCAAATCCCAATCGTAACATCCTAACTCTTTTATACCAACCGTTTGAAAGATTTTTACCACAACGACCCCTCCTCCCTTAAAGTGTTTGATATGTTACCTCGTTAATGACACCAAAGCAACTTTTATTACGAAAAAATGACTTTTTACTTTCTAAACGAGATAAAATATACGACTGGCGATCCTTAACTGTCAAAATTTTTAATCCATACCCTAAACAATAAAGCGAGGTTCCAGATTTACCGATCTGCACCTCGCTTTAACCTTGCTACTATTCGATATCTCTCATTACCAAATTTACCCATACCATACTCCTTTAACTACTTTTTATACTTAACCATCAGAACACCTTTTACACAACCACTTCTTGTCTACTTAACCTTTAACTAGCTTTTACCTTTTTAGCTTTATTTGCTAAATGACCTACACCAAGCGATGATAAAGTCTCCTGAATCTTTTGCTTAATTAGCTTACGAAAGATAGTTGCATGTTCTTTATTTTCATCCTTGTGTACTATTTCTAAGTTCTCAGGTCGATTATCATCATTGTCTAGATTTCTATGATTAATTTGGTGCTCAGCATCTTCACCTAAAGCTAACTCTATCGCATCTTGTCCGAAATATAACGCTGTTATAATTTGATGGTTTTTATAAGCAATTTTTCTATATCTTAAATTATTTTTAGGATATAAAATCCCTTTAAAGGACTTGTCACTTAAAGTCTGCTTATTTTCTCTTAACCACTCTCCAGAAGATGTTAAAAATCTCTTACCGTCATAAACCATCTTCTCTTCACCAGTGAGATATTTTGTTAAAAAGATTCTATCGCCCTTTACCCCATATTTATAAACTTTATTGTTGTAATGATACACTTCACCCGTTTTCCGATTCACAAAGATGCTATACTCGTCTAATGTAGTATGATGGATGCCATCAAATACCTTTACCTTGTTTTTACGCATCACACCTGCTCCTATTTGCTTGTCATCCCAATAAGGCTTTATCTCTACATCATTACTATCCTCATCAACAATAGGAACCCACTTTTTCCAATGTTTTTCTACTTCTTCATCAGTAAACGAAACATCTACAACATACAATTCACCTGTTTTGGCACAAATAACCTGATATTTCATTTCTATGCACTCCTCTCTAATTTTTTGTGCTACGCCCAACAACGATTTTCGTAATGAACCATTAAAACTTCTAACTGTGGCTCGGATAACTTACGGTCTTGTTCCCACATTACCATTACAATCTCTTTGATTTTATCTTTTAGACCTAATGCCTTTACTAAAGTTTCATTTTCTAGAATTTCCTTTAATAAATCACCAAAATTAAACTCATCTTTCAGTTTTGCTAAACGGTTTATAGCTGCTTTGTTATTCATTAACGCTTGCCTGATTACATTGCGAATATTTACACCTTTTTCTATTGCAATTAATTCCTCTAACTCTTCAAACTCTCTTACAGCTCTATCCATATCAAGGTCTATATCGTCTATTAAACTATCAACATCTAAACCCAATTTTTCATCAGCTATATACTCTAGACTAATTCCTTTATAGTCACTTTCAAGTTCCTCTTCACCAATCAGTAAACAGATTTCTTTTTTCCTAGATAACATCATTTTTGTATTACGCTCACAACTGTAAGCAAAGGCTCCTAAACTGTTTTCCTCAGGTAAATTACCCCTACGAGTATTTAATTGACGAAGATAAAATACACCTGCCCATTCACGCTCTCTACTAGTTGTCGGTGTTCCTACTTCTAACATCACCTCAAACATCTCTTGGCTCGTAGGGTTTATCGAAAATGTTAACATTTCTCTCTACCTCCAATCTTTAATCAAATATTTTCACATAGTTATAAAACGTATGTTGCTGAATTCTTAACTCCTCAGCTATCTCTCTAACCGTCTTTTCCCCTGCTTTATACTTTAAGAAAGCTTCGTAAAACCCCTCTGGATAACCACTGCTAGGTCTGCCTGTTCTTTTCGACTTGCGGAAACGTTCCTCTTCTACCAACTTATCATTGAATTTCATTGCCTTTTCTAAAATCTCCAACCCCTCTTTAGAAGTAAATGACTCCTCATCATACGTCTTATTTAAAATCTCCAACTCAACGCCTTTCTTTCTTAAAGACTTTACAAACTCGCAAACCTCATATAACGAATTGCAAATATTACCTAAACTACTGATGACTAATGTGTCGCCACTTCTTAATTGACCCATCATCTTTTCATACTGCTTTAAATCCGTGAATCCATTCGGTGCTACCAAGTCGACATACAATTTATCTGGTAACGCTACACCTTCAAAGTTTAATAACTCCTGATACTTTTTAGCCCTGATATAACCTACTCGCTTGCCCATTGTTATGAACCCCCTCACTTTTAAAATCCAACTGCTGCTCCTAACCCAATTAGCATACTGCACATCGCCATTAAGCTGATACACGATGCGATCCTCGATACTCGTGAAGAATCTGAATCAAAAAAAGTATGCAATAACGGTATTGCTACGAATATTGACACCGCTGTTATGAAATAGAACATTGCCGATAGGAAATTTGCCATTGCTAACAGCCTCCCATTCTTTTTTGTAATTTTTTACTCATTTAGTATTTATTACCTATACGTTGTTTGAAGTATAGCATGACGTTACAAACGTAGGCAATACTTTTGTAAAAGTTTTTATTAATTTTATAGAAATTTTTTTATCCCCTTAAAACCCTTGATAATACTGACTTTTAAAGGCGACCCCCTAAACCAAACGAGAGCCTTTTTTTGACCGATTTTGAGCGAGAAAATTTCATTCGAAGGGTTGAATAGCCCCCAAACACTTAAAAGCGATTGTGGGAGATTTTTGAACGAGAGGATTTATTTTTTAAAAGAGTTGAAATAAAAATACCCCTACAAGCGATTGTAAGGGGGCTTTTGAACGAGATTTTTTCATTTTAAGGGGTTGATACCAGAATACGACTAAAAACGATTGTAGGCGATTTTTGAAAGAAATAATGATAAAAAAACTTGGACTTAAAACTGATTAAAAAGCCAAAAGATGCCTCTACCTTTCTTTTACTCTCAAATTTCTCTCATTGTCGCTACTAGATACAGGGATAAGAATAAAAAAAAGTCCCTTCCGAACGGTAGGGATTTAATTCAATGCTAATAATTGCTCCATCTCTTTTAGCAATTGCTCTGCACCCTCACGACTTAAAATGATTTTACCGCCTGCCAACTTGAAGTTGTCATTAGATATCTTTCCCGTTACCATGCAAGTCATATCTGGTTTGTATTTTTGTAGAACGATACAATCTCCGTCTAAAAAGATTTCCAACGAATCTTTGATGTTAATATCAAGTGTACGACGTAATTCCATAGGTATTACAATACGACCAAGCTGATCTAATTTACGGACAACACCTGTTGCTTTCATTTACACACCTCCAATTTATCTTATTTTTGAAATAAATTTTACAATTTTCTTGATAAACAAACAATATTTATATTTTGATAAACAAACAATATTTATATTTTATGGAAAATAGTTATCAGATGTTTCGCCCTAGTTTGTGGTGCGTAGGTTTTTAAATTCCGCCCTTGGGCATAGTTGTTCCAGAACCCCCACAACAAAAACACGATGCTTTACTTGTTTTTACTAGTTTGAACGTCTCTACTCTTCCCTTTTTATCATAAGTCGACTATTATCTGCATATTTCGACAAACAAAAGAAGGGATACTGTTCTTTTACACAGTACCCCCACACTAAACCTATTCAACGAACTCCTCCTCTACCAAATAAGCAGGTACCTCGAAATTGCACCAGATGTACTCCTTCTCCTTTTTACCTTTACCAGAACTCGGTACAAGTACCTCACCCATGAAATACCGATGGAACCCATTCGCTTCAAGTCGCTCATAAATAGCATTTTTATAACCACTTATAATAACCTTGTTCTTGGTGGTAAGTGCCATATTAACTAACTCCTCATGGTCAGCGACCGTGAATTTATCGATGTAGCCTGTCGTCTCTTTTGTCTCTTTTGGCTCTTCTGGCTCTTTCATCTTTTTTCTCCTTCTTGTCTTTTTTCCTTCACCTTTTTCATCTGTCGTGATATATGGAGGGTCAAGATACACTAACACATCTGATCGATCCTTATACATGTTGAAGGGTACCTTATAATCTCCACAAATCAACTGTACTTCACTGTAGACCTCGTCTAAAAAATAGAACTTCTCCAAAGACTTGATCGGAATACCCCTATCTGCTTTTTCTTTACAAAACGTCTGCCTGTCTGCCGCCCTACTGTACTTCGCTACAATATATGTCAATGCTCCTGAACGGATAAAATCCGTGTTCTTATCTCTCCTCTCGTCATTCGCCATGTTAAACAAATCCTCATCTTTATACTCATCTGCCAATATCACTATGTAATTGATTAATTCGTCAATGGTGTACGCATTCTGCAAACAACGAAAGAAGTTTACTACACCTAAATCTATCTCATTCGCAATCTTGAACTCTAGCTCTTTCACAATGTCAAGGTGCAAAAATAATCTGTTACCACCTGCAAACAGGTCACTGATGCCGACTATCCCAAACTCTTCATGTGCAAATTCAATAATTCTGCAAATACGATCAATGATTTGAGATTTCCCTCCCAATGTTGGGAGGGGATCTACTATTTTTCTACCGTAAAGAACCATGTCATTACCCCCTAGGCAAGAAATTGAACTGATATGCCGAAATCTCTACCTTCTCTGCTACTGTGATGTTCTTACTCAATCTCGGTCTGTCTTTACCACCAATGTCGTCTAGATCTCCCTCGATTACACCTCTCTTTATAAGCTCCTCAATGATTTCTCTATACAACTTGTCATCTTTAACACCAATCCAATTTCTCAATATCCCTGCTCGAATCGCTACTGGATGGCGATAACCTTTATAATTCTTTTTGTGGTCTAATATCGCACCATAACTGTCCTCACTGTCAAATTCATCACTCGTCTTAGTAGGGAATCGCCAAGCATTGTTTTCTATCTCCCTCTCAATCTTTGATATAATCTCGTCTATATTAACCCAATATGGTAAAGGACTTGCTGCTTTCTTAAATTCGTACATGTCTTCCACTTCTTCGATAGGTACCCCATCTTCATCGATTACATCGGATATAAATAAACTTACCGCAACTAAATAACTCTGTTCGATTTTACCTATACGCCCAAGCTTCCGCAAATTGTCTTGCATTAAACGCTTGTCCTCTAAATCTTCTTTCATGATCACTACCGATTGCACGATGTTCTTCGGGTTCTTTGCCTTGCTTGTGAATCTTACAGCATAATAATAGTTACCATCTTCTGAACTCTGTCCCCATAACAAGTCTATCTCCCAATTTTTGTTAAATTCTTCCGATACACGTTTTGACACATAAGTCGATGGTAAGATTAAACCTTTACCTTGATTTGCGTTAATTACACATTTTACCATAATTTTTTACCCCCAACGTATAGATTTTTAAGTTTTAACACTTACATTGGGCATCTCTTGAAAAAAGTCTTGATTTTCATCTCTATACCTGAAGAAAATAAAAATATCTTAAAAAATTTTTTCTATGTGTTGCGAATATTTTCTATGTCTTGCACCATTTTTGCTATGTACTGCATTCTGCTTTCTTTGTCTTGCATTTCAAATTTCTATGTCCTGCTCTTCATGTTATAGTCCTGTGACCGACTTTTAAAATGACCTCATCTCAATGCCATTGATTAATCATCTAACAATCTGCATGGGTAGGGTGCGCGGTTTGCTCGGTTTGAACCTATTGTCTGGGATTGAGCGAATTGATGTGTTATTTGGGATTTAATGAAGTTGCTCGATGCGGAAATGTGCTCAAAATGGTCGGTGTTGAGGAATCGCTCGAAATGACTTGGGTTGAAAAATGTGGGAACAAAACACACATGAAAGTCTCATTTCTCATGCGTGAACGAAATTTATCATCAACACAAACACAAAATGCTCAAATTGACCTTAGTTCAAGATTGCTCGAATTGATTTGAGTTTGTGTTTTTGATTGATTGTTCTGTTGTTTGGTTTGGTCTCGTTTTTGAGCAGACTTTCTCTACTTATTATGTTTTCGCTCGAAGTACAACTGTTAAATTTATTTTTTCTCTGGTCTTATGTAGAGATTTTTAAAATGACTTATGAGGGTTCATATGAACTTGTGATGAAAATTTTAAAATTTGTTTTAAACCTTTAAAAATTTATCAGGAACAGGATTTTTTAATGTCCCAAATACCTTTTCATTAAATAAGGAACTAAAAATTACTATTTTATTTCCTAGATCCAGTAAAATATCTACCAAACAAAAAGAAGGTGACGTTTTTATCGTCACCTCCTCCCAAAAAATTTATTCTATTAAATCCCGTGAAAACTGCTTATACTTCTTTACTATTGTATGAACTTCTGATACGTTAGAAAACAACTCAACATGAATACTGTCAAGTACATTCGCTACTCTATACACTACCACGTCTACAGGCAAATCACGCTGTTTGAACCAATTATCAATTTCTTCAAACATTTGTTCCAGTAACTTAAACTGTTCTTGACTAAAATCCCAAGGGTCTAAATCATAGAAATATCCCTCACCCTCATCCACTTCGGGAACTACCTCCGCTGCCCAAGGGAAACGCTTTATTAATACTTCCCTCGATAATTTAGCCATTTTACCACCTCGTTCCATTAGATTATTAAATTTATTCCGTTCTACTTTAACTCTGAATAATTAGTTAATAAAGAAAAAAGATGCCGTTTTCGGCATCTTTTCATAACTTTAATTATGGTACTTTTAACAAGCTAGTGCATTGCATGACTTATAGCATCAACAATGAAATTCGCTATATACACTATATTCTTGAGCTATCAAAGGTAATTTTTTCAACTATTAAAACTGATTACTGAAATGTGTCAAGAACACTCACGTTACCTACTACGAAAGACTTCTCATGCTTTCCACCAAAAGGTTTAATTTGAGATGAATCGTATTCCATGAACGAATCTATTAATCTAAATGTTAATTTCGTGTAACCGATGTATCCTTTGCTAAAGAACTCGTTTTTATTGATCGGTGTTTCTAAATTAGGAACCTGCATAGGAACTTTATCAGTGTATAAATATGAAGGTAACTCGAACGTATTAGTATATTCTCTTACAATCAAAACTGAAGTGTCCTCCGCATACCATCCCTTACCTGTTGCAAGATCCTTCGTACCACGAACCGCGTTTATCAAATCTGCCACTTTTTGCTCCGTTAATTTAGTACCTGTACCATTTTCAAATGTGTTGAAAATGTTTTGACCGACTGGTGTTGAAATATGCATTTTCGCTAGTGCCTCTTTTAAACCTTGTGGCAAGCTGTTTAAATCATAATTGCCGTCAACTGCTACCAATTTACCCCCTCGAACAAGCAATGTGTGCTCTACAACATTACGGGATTTCTGTTTCAACTTAATCGCTTTTTTCTTACCACCATACTCAACACCGTTGATTTTTAACTTACCTTCAGCATTGAGTGTTACTTCCCAAGTTCCATCCGATTTCTTCGTTGCATAACGACTCAAGAACTCTTCGTTTATCTTATCAGTCGAATAAGTTGTTGACGGATTCCATGCGTTTTTGAGCGATGTTGCCCCGATATCTAATGCAAATGTTTTTAACTCTAACTGACCTTTTGTTTGGAAGTTTGTAGTGATTGCTGAACCTTTATAAAGAACACCCTTGCCATTAGCTCCTAACCTACTTGCAAGAGCTTTTGCATTCGCATCTGTTGCTACCGACATGCCGGTTACAGAAGGCTTGATGTCTACATTCACGAATTGTGCTACATTGTAGTGAACTGGTTGTACTTGTCTCATTTTATCTCCTGCTACAAATGCTACTGATGTGTTCCCGTTAACATCATCATATACCATCGGAACCTCTGGGTTGATGTTTAGTACTTGCTTGTCTTGTTTCGCTTCCGTATATTTGCCATTCACTGAAGTTACAACATCTTTAAACTTTTTAGGTGCTTGATTAGCTTTCGGAATGTGTCTTCTGAAATTAACTGTCACATCATAATCAGCTGTCTTTGCACTGCTTGTTGCTTGTCCACTCCACGTATAAGGAACATAATAACCTGATGAAATCATTTTGCCATCTTTATCATAAGTAGGTGGTACCCATCTATAACGTGTCTCGCTATAACCATAAGATGCATAAGGGCTTCTTACCCCATATTTAAACATATAATTCTTTACTACCGATGGTTTGTTTTCTGCTACACCTTTATCTGTTACACCAATCCGACCATCAAATAAACTATACGGATTTACCCAAGATGCTAATTTTACATTGCCAACGGAACTGTTATCTTTTACTGCTAATAAATCACCTGCTAAATTAAATGCTGCCACCGTGTCATAAGCCGATAAATATTTAATTGTTGTATCATTAAATAATTTTGCCTTGCTGTAAGCCCATTTCACATTGCTTAAATCTGGATCGATTAAACTAAAGTTTACATCACCAGTAGGAGATAAAACAGGATTTATAAACGTCTCAGAAGGTAACTTTAATGAGAAAATCGCTTTTGCTACACTATTTTTCGAAATATCCTCGAAATACTTCGATAATCTCCACTCTGGTACATCATGAATCGATGCCGATACGTTTGTATCTTCAACTGCTTTTACATATAACGTTAATCGCGCATTTGAAAATACATCTTTACCTTTCTCTTTAACACCTTCGTATTTGTTCTCTACTGATGAGATATTATCACCATCTCCACCAAGATATGCGTGTAGATAAACTGGTTCTGGTGTGTCCCAACCAAGCATGATTTCCCAAGTGTTTGGATTATTCAATGAGATGTATCCATCTTCACCTTTAGATGCCTTTGTTAAAGTAGATTTATTGATATTTTCATTGTCACGTTTATCTACTAACGTGAATTTTGCTTTTTCTTCTTGAAGAATTTGATATGTCTTACCGTTATAAACAAATGTCATACTACCTTTAATTATTTTGGAATAATCAGAAGTTAAATCACCTAGAAACTTATTATCACTCTCTGACCAACCTTTTACTGGTGTCCGGAAACCACCTTTTCTTGCGCCTGTTTTATCTACTATCGATACATCTAACATCACGTCTATTTTCGGTGCTTTAGTGTGGTCTTCAAGATAAATATAACCCCAAGGTTGGTACCCCCAACCACCAAATGGGTTCTTCGATACATCTGCTGTTAACGGTACGTTTTTACTCATTGGTTTTAACGTTCTCGCATAATTATCTCTAGCATACGTTCTGAACGTAAACGGTATATTACCATTCTCTTTATACGGTGACCTTAGTCCATCTGCCTCCGTACTGGCTCCACCTTTTGTTACAGCTTCTGCTTCTCTATTTGCTGATAACTTCTTTAATTTGCTATCGGTAGGTCTAGCCTTTTTTCTAACCCATAAATACCAATCTGTCGCATCATGAATCGACATAAATGCATAATCCCTTGATAACGGACTCTTATTATCTTTTACACTGATCCCTACTAATGTTTGAGCAAAGAATACTACCTCTTTATTTCTGTATGCTTCGCGCATCATACGCTCAAACTTATCATACTGCTCACCTTTTAAGATTCCTCTGGCTTTAATTAACTCTAAATAACCATTAAACATATCTGACGCTGCTTTAGCATATGCGTCATTATCGTACCCCTCCATAGATAAAACATACCATTCTAACATATCCCTGAAAGACTCTCCTACAATTCCTGGTCCTGCTAACGTTCTATTCGGATTTTTAGGGTCGATATTGTATAAAGCATTACCTACAATACTTACAAATGCGTTGTCGCTGTTTTTTGATATATCTGCATAAGATAAAGTCCTTTTCATTAACTCTTCACGACTTTGACCACCTGTACTGCCTTTATATAAAGGGTTTTTACCATATAATGTCTTAACTCTGCTACTTGAACCTTTATTCTCAAATGTTATTACACCTGAGCCCGTCTTTCTGAATAATCCATCTGATACCTTGTTTGGTGCCATGTAGAATAACAAATGGTCATAGTTGAATTTAAATGGATCTTGAAGGTCTTGCTTACTCGATTCAGAATTCAATATCCCTACACCATTAGCCTTTAACTTATTTGGAATAAAACCTACTTGTACTACTGCTACTCGATCCGATGTCTGGAATGTTCCAGCAGGTGTACCACTTGTCGCTCCACCCTTCGCAGGTGGTGTTCCTCCGATATTAGTGTCCGATGCTACTACACTCAATGGTGCAAAAGATGAAAAAATCGATGTTAATAATGCACCAACTAATAAAATACTCATCAACTTTGTTTTAGGTGCGGAAATTTTGCCATTTTTCCTGTAAAACACATAACTGCCAATAGCCCCGATTAGCGATAGCATGAATAACACTAGCATGATATAAATATCATCTCCTGTATGAGGTGTTGATACAGTACCCCCAAACACAACTCCTACACCTAATACAACCTTTGTCTTAAAAGACTTTAGATCAATCGCTACTGTCGTTATTTTCCCAGTGTCATTATCCTTTAACATATACGATTCACCGGGTGCTACCGCAAAAACTTGACTGCTTTTACCCTTGTATGCTTTTTTCGAGATTTTATCTACATTGATTACACTAAAGTTGTAGTCTTTACCGTCTTTATCAACCTCTAAGACATATTTAGGTGAAAATACTATACCTAAAGATGCCGTACCGCCCTTTACTGTAACTGTTGAAGTCCTTAATTTCACATTTGCATATTTGGATTTAACAACTTCTACTTTATATGTCCCATCTGGAATACCATAAATCTTTTGCGTGTTCAAATTTACCGTTTGTGTGATCACTGTTTTCCCATTTGTTAATTTAATATCTGCTTCTGCCCACGATTTGCTTAAATCCGTGTTGCCTGACACTTCTGGTTTAAGATCAATTACCCCAAGCTCTTTTTTATGCTCAAATACTACCGAATACGTTAATACTCCAGTCTGCCCACCAGTCACTGCCGATACAGGCAACTCGATTAACGCTTTACCATTTATACCGCCCCTTACTACTCTGTCTTCCGATGACACCAAAAATTTCGGTGTTAATTTATCTCTGTCAACCCACACCATTCCTTTATCATCAGATACTAAAGACAAACTCCCTTTCTTATCAGATAACTTAATCTCAATATGAAACTTCTTAAGTGGTGCGCCTGACTCATCCACTAACGCTAAACCTACTTTATTATTGTCGGTGTAAAGAGCTCCTCCAATTGGACTTAATTTTGTACCAGTTAAATCTCTTATTGCTACCTCTTTACCTTCCTCCCCTTCATAATAATCAAAAGTCTTAATGCCGAATTTATAATACGTGTTTGGTTTCACATTGTATGCTTTTTCATCAACAAACTCGATGTACTTAAATACCTTATCTGCCTTGCGAGGAATCAAAGCGAACTCATCGCCTAATTTGTAACCCCTATGATTAAACATTAAGTGATATACACCTGACTCACGATCATAATTCTTACTGTTGGCTATCGCTGTACCAATTAATTTATTCTCCTTTACAGACCAAAGCTCTAATGTGAACTCTGGAATATATGTGCTCTCGGATTGCTCTGGTGTGTAGTAAATGTCTACATACAGCCCATCTTTTACAACTCTTCCTGACTTGTCCGTTACTACTTGATCTTTAACTTGTTCATCCTTTGGTTGAGAAGTAACTTGCTGATTTTCTGGTTGAGATTGTTGATTCTCTTGTTGAGGTGTAACTTGTTGATCCTCTGGTTGAGGCTGCTGATTTTCTTTCTGAGGTGTGACTTGCTGATTTCCTTCTTGAGAATTAACTGCATCCTGTCCCCCTTCTAAACCATTAGATGCTGACTGATCCGATATAATCTGATTATTTACTTCCGATGTTGTCGATACTCCTGAAGATTCAACTGTCACTGACTCTGTTCGCTGTTGCTCAGTTGCTTGGTTTTCTTGCACCGTAACAACCGAATCGCTATTCGCTAAAGCCGCTGTCGAAACCGATGAAAATATTAATGATAATGCTAAAACTGAACTCGATACTTTTAACATTTTTATCCCTCCTAACTTTTTTGTATTGCTTGTAAAAGTGATAATTGTTCTTCACTCCCTTTTATTCATTAGTGTGTACTCGTATATAAATAAACTAGATGCCCAAACTAGTCTTAAAATCGAACCCATGTCTTGAAAAATATAAAAAATATAAGGTCGATGTTTTGATGCATCGAACCTCATACTTGGATTACTTTACTTTATTTGACCATATGTGGGTTGAAAAATTATCTTAGCACCTTTCTTTAAAGAACCATTGAGGTCTACACGCAGGAAAGAACCTGCGCCCGGTTTGAACCAATGTCCCTCAATCTGTACTAACATATCTGCATGACCTGAACCTGCAATAATTAATGTGTTATATCCCATCGCATCCCATACTGCCGAATATACTTGCGCATGTGCATCACAATCACTTACTCTGCGAACTAAATTGTCATAGGCTGAACGAGGTTTCCCATCGCCTGGGTCAACTGTACCGCTTGCTAATGTACCTGCTAAAAATCCAGTCTTCCATGCCCTGATTACCCCTTCTTTACTTACACCTGCACTAACTAATTCTCCTATACTGCCTTGTGCTAAATACAATCCTACATTTCGCTCTGAACGGTCTCTCTTGTCACCATTAAATCTAGCTCCATCTAAATACTCTAAATAATACTTGTTCCTCGATTCGCCAAAAACAAGCTTGTCGTATTCCTTTGATATATACTCTCTTACTATTTTCATCACTGTATCATACTCTTTTTGATTCCTACTAGCATATGTGTGACCACCGTACAATACCTTTATCCCGTTCACTGTCTGCGCTTTACTCGTGATCACCACTACCTTCGGTACAGATAACCACTCTACCGAAGAACCTAACGACACCTTCAAGAAATCAACTGGTATCATTGTTACCCCGTTCTTTATAAACATCTTTGCCGATAACTTTACCGATTTGCCGTTTACATACGCAAAATCTTTCCCTCTCGGTAATTTAATCACTGTATTCCCTTTAGTTATGATTACCGTGTTCGTCTTTGTGTCAGATGTTACTTTCGCCCCTAACTTTTCATAAATATCTCTAAGTGGAACGAATACTATGCCGTTTTGCTCTATCGGCTGTTGCTTATAAAACTGCGGTACTCCATCTATATACACCGATATTGGTGTTAACCTCTTTACAACCGTAAGCGATTCTACAAATTCATTCCTAACATCCAACGTAATATTATACGAAAGTCCAGATAATGTTGATTCTGCTAATACAAGTGTTTTATATAAATTATTGGTTGAAGTAAACTGATTTGCATTTATCTTATTCTCTATATCCTTCAAACTAGAATGTAACAATGATAATGTTGCTAAAGTCAAACCGTTTTTCTTTAAAACATCTAGTGCTAAATTTACATTTGCTAAAAGTGTAGCATCATCTTGATATTTTTGAGTCACTTGTGCTACTTGTGTTGGTGTTTGAGTAGACGAAGCCGCCTCAACCGTACCTCCACTGAAGCCTAACGCTCCCATTAAAACAGTGCTGATTAATAAATTACTTATCACAAGACTAAACGATCGTTTTACACTCTTATTTGTACCCTTATTCCTCGTATAAACTGATGTCATGTGAACCTGAGTGTTTGTAGAAACAACTGAGTCTTTTTGATTTGGCTTCAAGGTGAACCGCCTCCTCTCTTATTAAAAATCAACCACGCATAATCGGTTGTAATTATTATGAATTAGGTTTCCATTCAACTCTTAAAATTCAGTTGTTTCTAGACGTTTATTAAATTTATGACTACTTAACTATCCGAGATAATCTCTCTTATTTCGTTCAAATCCCTCCCTTAAAAGTTAGTTAAGTGCGTGATCAATCGCATCATTCATATAACCTTCTAATTCCTCTAAAACACCATACTCTTCAGCAACGGAATCACTCATTTGCTTTATAATAGCTTCGTTTAGCAGTAAATATGAAGTAGGTTAATAAATATTTCTTAAATGTGATATTTTTCTAGTATTTTTAAAATTTATGACGAATAAATTACCTTCTAAAAATACTTAACTCCTTTTTTCTTTTTTATCTCACACTCCCCTAAAACATAAAATAAAAGCCATCCCCGAAAGAATGGCTTTCACCTAATCTTATTATGCAGTATCATCCAAGCTCTATTTTGAACAAAAAATTCCTTATATACTGTCCGTCATCTTACCACCACTTCTGCACCAGTTTACAAAATGTTCACAATTATTAAAAACCAAATTATATCTTTTTTCACCCAACCTAGAAAATGCTCTACTGATAATCTCTTCTTTAGAGTAGGTAGCCACGCTATCAATAACTCTGATTTCACAATCTTTTTTAAAATCTTCTAAGCTATCTATCCTTACTTCACCTTCTGAATAATGAATTACCTGATTGTTACCAATATACAGACCGTGATGAGTATAGCCTTTTCGTTTAGCTATTAAGTGGTCAGCCAACTCTAACTCAGAATCTCTTTTTAATTCTTTCCATTCTTTTGATTCTCGAAGTATAGATTTCATATCGGGCACTATTGTATTTTTTGGTTCGAAGATAGTAGGATTGGACTTTATAAAGTTACCAATAGCTTGAGCAAGTCTGTCTGCTCCTTCAATCACTTTACCCATAGTAGGATTATGTTCTTTTACAATATCTTTCATGTCTGTTCTAAATTCCTTCACGTCTTGTCTTACACCAGACACAAATTCTTTATTTGCCTCATGCAGTTCTTCAAAAAACCACTTAACGTTTTTAAAAAACTCCATGTATTGTACCCCTCCCAAACTTACTAATAAATTCCACTATATTTATACAATGTCCTTCTTCCACATTCCTGCCCGTTAATTAAAAATCAACATTATACGTTAACAACGAAGTGAAAAAATAAAAAAAAAGCGACATCACTGTCGCTTTTGCTAGTATGTATATGGAGCATATCGGATTCGAACCGATGACCTCTTCGCTGCCAGCGAAGCGTTCTCCCACTGAACTAATGCCCCATTCTTATGACACTTTTCATTACGGACACTACTTATATTATCATAAAAAACAGAAAAATATCAACTACAAAATGCACACCCATCCGTCATTTTACCCCACCCTTTTATAAAAATCATTTCTTGGATTGACTGTCATATTCACATAATAAATGCTATTTGCTATACTTTTACTTGAATAAAACACGAAGCTGTTTTTCAAGGATTTTGGGCAGTGTAACTGACAAGCGTGGGAGAGCGTCGTGCTGGCAGCGCGAAGGTCACCGGTTCGAGCCCGGTATGCTCCATTTGCCAAACCCTTGCCGTGCAAGGGTTTTTTATTTTCATTTTGGGAGATGGCTCATCGCCATCTCCCTGTGAACAAATTCCCAAAAGAAGCCTTCCTCCATCTAAACGTGAAAGGACGCCAGCACTAGTGAACGACCTGACTGAACCTCAAAGTTTGGGGCACACGGGGGATCGCTCGGTTCACCTCCCGTCATGAGATGGGACTGCTCGGGCTCTTCCGCTCTTCGGCTTCATCCGTCCGGGTTGGTTTTGTATTTTTTCAGACGTTCCTCGAGCTCTCGGCGCGCCTCTTCAACGTCAAAGTCGTCGTCTTCCGGCTTGCTGTAATCCATGTTCAGCCAATCTGGCACGATCTCGGTGCGGATCGGTTTCCGCATTGTTCTGCCGCCATCGGATGAAGGCGGGGCGGAGCGCTGCTTCATCCGCTGTTCCCGAAACGCCAACCGCGCAGCGCGCACTTCATCCACGGTGCCGGTACCCTTTCTCCATCCAGTCGCGCAAAATCGTTTCCACGTACACCCATCGTTTGGCGCCGTTTTCCACCGCGATTTTCAATGCTTCCAACACTAATTCCTCGGACGCATCGTCCACCCATGCATTGATCTTTTCCCGCAAACCGTCATGGACATTTTCACTTTTCTTGAGCCAATAATGCAGCTGCTGAACGACGATGCTTTCGTTCAACCCGATCGCCAAAGCGAGTTGCGGCAAAATGACCAACGGTTGATCATCGAAAAGCAAGTTGGACATGTCATCCTCTCCCCCCTCAAACATCCTTGATTGACGAGATGTTTCCTCATCGTTCCACTTTTTTGATAAACTTTATCGTAAACGAACGCAAATCGCCTAACAGCGCGATAACGGCCATATTGGCTTGATTTTTCGCTGAAAAACGGCAAAAACCGGCATAACACGTGCGATCGTGTGCTGAAACCCATCCATTGCGGACATCCGGTTCTTGTTCAAGAGAAAGAAATGTTTTTCGAGTGGAGGGATCGTTTTTGAAACGAATGGTCATATTCTTGTTTTGTTTCCTATTGATGTTCCCGTTTTCCGCTTTTGCCCACCCTGGCGAGCTTGATGAGTTGGGCGGGCACTTCCGCGGCAGCGACTGCACGTACTTGCTGCATGAACCGACTGCGCTCGCGAAAGAGGCGAAAACGAAAGAAGAGCTTGTCCAACTTATTCAGAAATACAACGGCAATGAACGATGCAAGCGAAACCTCACTCCTGACCGCATTGACCTCGACGGCCATGCGCTCGGCGGGAAAGACGGAAAGACGACACGAGACAATCATGCGTCCAACGGGAAAAGCGGCCGGCTGACGCTGCGGCTCGGCCGCACCTACCCGGCTGAATTGGTCGAGTGCATCGACGGCGATACAGCGAAATTCCGCGTCAACGGCCATGTATACACGACGCGGTTTTTGTTCATTGATACGCCCGAGAGCACAATCCAAGTCGAACCGTATGGGAAAGAAGCAAGCCGGTTTACATGTTCCCGCTTGCATCAAGGGAACATTTTGCTTGAGACCGATGGAAACGCGCTGTTTGACAAATACCAGCGGCTGCTCGCCTGGGTGTGGGTCGGCAAGCGCCTGCTGCAAGAAGACCTCGCCAAAGCTGGACTTGTCGAAGACTTTTATGACTATGGCGATTACAAATACGAAGCGCGCGTCCGCAAGGCGTACGAAGAGGCGAAACGAACCGGAGCGGGCATGTACGGCAAGCGTGCCGCTGGAGAGAGGGAGGGGGCAGGGACGGAAACGCGGCCGCAGACGAAGGAAAAGACGGCCAAGACCGATCACCCGCCGGCTTTGGAAAACAAAACGCCGGAACGATCCGGACATCCGGTTCTTTATACGCTGCTTGGCCTAGCGGCGGCCGCCGCGCTCTATTGGCTCATCCGCCGGTTGACATGATCAACGGCCGGTGTGGGAACGAATATCTGGCATGGCAACAATGGTTTTCAAATTGAAAAAACCTTGCAGCGCCGCAGTTTCATCCCTTGAACTTTCTCACGCACGAATCTGTCGCCACCCTTCCGGCGAAAAGAAAAAGCCTGTCCCCGTCGGGCAGGCTTTTTCTTCAACGTTTTCATCTTGTGTGTTTTCTCTCTCCCTCATTGCCTCGGCAATAGCTCTTCAATGCCATCTCGACCGTTTTCCATCAGCGCCGGCGCCGAATCGAGCCGCCGAAATCCGTATTGTTCAAGGCGCATGATTTGTTCGTTGGTCAAATCGGTGTACGCGATGACAGACGGCGTGCCGGACGATTTATAAATCAAATTGCCGGTCACCGGGCATTGAAACGCATCAGCGACAAATCCTTCCCCATCTTGGATCGTAAACAGCCGAATCGGCATGACGTTCATCATTCTCCCTCTTTCCTTGACATTGTCATGATTATCCGTGCCCCATCGGACGCCATTCTATACAAGCCGTTTGCCGACAATGACCAAATCGCGTTCCACCCCGTCCAATTCCGCCACGCGCGGAAAATATCCCCATCGTTCAAATCCGAAGCGGGAGAAAAGCCGCAAACTTGGTTCATTATGCGCAAAAATAAAGCCCAGCAGCGTCTTGATCCCAAGTTCGGGCGCCCGTTCGACCGCCCGCTCGAGCAGCTTCGCCCCAAGCCCCCGGCCGCGGTGCGTCTCGGCGATGTAAATGCTTACCTCCGCCGTATGCCGATACGCCGGGCGGCCGTAAAACGATTGAAAGCTGAGCCAGGCGCAAACCGCGCCGTCGTCCTCGACGACCCAAAGCGGACGATGGTGCGGGTCATGGGCCTCAAACCACGCCCGCCGGCTTTCGACCGACACCGGCTCCAAGTCCGCCGTCACCATCCGGCTTGGAATCGTTTCATTATAAATGCGGACAATGTGCGGCAAATCTTCCATCTTCGCATCGCGGATCAACCATGATTCCATTCTCATCCCCACCTTTTCTCGATAAGCATTTCGTTTCCAAAAACGAAAAAAGCAGGAGTATAATCATAACATATGGACTGGCAAAGAAAGGGGAAAGAGATGAAGCACCAGCTTGTCGTCTATCTTGTGTCGCTCGCCGCGTTTCTCGGCCCGTTTACGCAAACGATTTACACTCCTATTTTACCAGAAGTGCGGGAGGCGTTTGCGACTTCTTCGTTTTGGATCAACTTGACGATTTCCATTTTCACTTTCTTCCTGGCGATGATGCAAATCGTCTATGGCCCGCTCACCGACCGGAAAGGACGGAGGACGGTGCTGCTTGGCGGCATCGGCATCTACATCGCCGCTTCGCTCGGCTGTTTTTTCTCAACATCCATTTATGCGCTCTTGTTTTTCCGCGCCTTGCAAGCCGTTGGCATCGCGGCCGGATCGGTCGTCGCCGCCACGGTCATCGGCGACTTGTTCACCGGCAAAGAACGCGGACGGGCGATGGGGACGTTTCAAATGATGGTCTCACTTGGCCCTGTCGTCGGGCCGATCGTCGGCGGCTTTTTGGCAGAGCATTTTCCATTTCGCACCGTCTTTTTGGCGCTTGTGGCCGTCGGCGGCTTAGTTGGTGCCGGCAATTTCCTGCTGCTGAAGGAAACGAAACCGGAAACGGCCGTTTCGTCCCCGTTTCGCCTCTCCGACTTCGCTTCGGTGCTCCGCCGCCGCGCCGGGTCGTCGATCGTTCTGCTTGGATTTGTTCAATATTACTCGCTGTATAATTTTCTCGTCTTTTTGCCCAGCATCTTGACGGATCGGTACGGTCTGTCGGCGCAGGAAAAAGGGACGGTGTACTTGGCGATGTCGTCCATGATCGTCATCGGCAGCTTCCTCGGCGGGCGCCTTCAAGGACGCTTCCCGGAGCGGCGCATCCTCTTGGCGACATCGTACTTGACCGTGCTGTCCATTTTCTTTTTCTTGATCGCAGCCCAACGGTCGCTTTCGCTGCTTGTTTTGGCCATCGCCTTGTTCGGCTTGTTTTTAGGCCTTTCGCTCCCGGTGCAAACAACTGTGCTGACGAACGTCTTTCAGGCGAACCGCTCGACAGCGATCGGCGTGTACAACTTTTTCCGCTATATGGGCATGGCGTTCGGACCGATGATCGGCAGCGCGCTGTTTGCCGTTGGAGGGTATCATCTCGTCTACGGAATGGATGATCTTCTCTTTTTCGCCTGCGCCTTGCTGTTGACAGTACGTGCTGCCCGGACGCGCCGCCAATCCGCTGTCTGACAAAACGAAGCCGCTTGCCCGACATGTCGTTCGGCAAGCGGCAGATTTCCTCGTCTTTCGCTCCATCAACGTTTCATCCGATGTCTACGTCCTTGCACCGACTCCCTCTGATTGTCGTCTGAAAAGCCGTCTTGTTCACGAAACAGACGGCGAACAACAACCGTTTTCTTGCAGGCCGCCCGGACACTCCATGCCAGAAAACGCCTTTACTCGAACCAAGCGCACTCGGGAAACGCAAGAAGGCTCCCGCGCTGTCAGCCGGCCTCCCCTTTTCACTCCCGCTCTTCCGTCAATTCCGAAACCGGCACATCCCGGCGCTCATGAAGCCGCCCGTCGCGCAAATGGACGGTCGCCGTCTGTTTTTCTTCATCATACCCGTCAATCCATACCGACACGCCGTTGTAATACACCGGAATATCGGCAGGGGAAGAAACGATTTGTTTGACACGGTTCATATCCATGACCACTGTCCCCTTTCTGTGATGTTCCGTTTCCTAGTATGGGAAAAAACAGGAATATTTATGCAAAAACGGCTCACACTAAAGAAGACAAAAGCAAAAGAGGGGTGGACGATGAAAACAAGGAACGTGCTGTTATCGTATTGGCGCTGGCCGCCCGTGCTTCGCCTGTTTGTCTCGGCGAGCGCGTTGATCGTGTTGTTTGGCGCGCTGATGCGCTTCATTGAACCAGAGACGTTCCGCACGGTGTTCGACGGCGTGTGGTGGGCGATCGTGACCGCGGCGACAATCGGCTACGGCGACATCGTCCCGAAAACGATCGCCGGAAAGACGGCGGCCATTGGGCTTATCATCCTTGGCACCGGCATCCTCACCGCTTATTTTGCTTCCGTCTCCGCCGCGGCTGCCGCCCGGGAAACTGCCTTTACAAGCGGCCAGCTCCCGTATACAGGGGGCGGCCATGCAGTGATCGTCGGCTGGAACGAGAGGGCGCGCGAGGTGCTCTTTCGCCTCGCGCGGCACGACGCCTCCATGCGTTTCGTCCTCATCGACGCCACCGTTCCGTCCCACCCGCTTCTAGACGCGCCGGTTCATTTCATTAAAGGAACGGCAAGCGACGATGCGGTGCTGGAGAAGGCCAATATTCAAGAAGCGCGGTTTTTGCTCATCACCGCTGATCCGCATAAAGCGGAAGCGGAAGCCGATAAAGATACGATTGTCACGCTGCTTGCCGCCAAAAGCCTCAACCCGTCGGTATACGCCATCGTGGAAATCCTAACGGGCCGAAACGTCCAGAACGCCCTCCGCGCCGGGGCGGATGAGGTGATTCAGACAAACTTGCTGGCGAGTTTCGCCATGGCCGCCAGCCTTCGCTCGCCGGGCGCCGCCAGCGTGTGGGAGACGGCGCTTTGCCGCCTGGACGGACAGACGCTCTGCCTTCTCGAGCCAGACGAACAGCAAATCGGCCAGCCATTCGTCGCCGTGCAACAGCAGCTGCTCAAGAAAAACGTGACGCTGCTTGGCGTCGTCCATGGAGATCACGGAGCGATTTCCGTTGCACCGGACCGCCCGATTCAACAAAGCGACCGCTTGTTCGTGCTTGCCCCTTAATCGAGCAGGCGGCGCTCCAGTTCTTGGACAAGCGCCTTTCCGACGGAAATGTATCGCTCGGGTACGGTCGCATCCGGGTCTTGCGGCTCGGCAAACTGATTGAATGAGGCGCTGATGTTGCCGACATCGGCGAAATCATCGATGCCCCGTTGGTATTTATGCGCAAGCAAAAACGGCCGCCCAAGCTCCACCGTCGTTCCATGCGAATCAAGCTGCCCGTCGACCGCCCGAAATGGCACGCGCAAAAACTGGTAGCCCGCGTCATCGGCAATTTTGTAGTCAAAATACCCGTGATCGTAATCCCATCCACCGCCAATCGTATATCCCATTGGTTTTAATTGCTCTTCCAAATGGTACAGTTGAAATTGTTTTCCTTCCAAACGCGATGGCATTTCAATCATGCACAATCCCTCCTTTCTTTTATCGTTTCCCGTTTGACGTGGATTATTTGTCCGCGGCAGCTTCAGACGCTTGGCGAAAAACGACAGGGAGCCATAAACCCTCGTCCGGGCATTGTGAGGCCGGACGATCCGGTATGTATAACAAAACACCTCTTCCCCCGCAAAAGGGAAGAGGCGCTTTTTCCGTCGTTCCGTCCGCCGTTTCGGGCGCGACTCGGGTCGAGCCGCGAGTCATCTCCTCCGAGAAAACAGCAGCTTGGCGATGGAACACGTTGTTATTTCAACCGTTTCTCCAGTTCTTCCTTCAGCTGCTCATAGCCTGGTTTGCCTAAGAGGGCGAACATGTTCTTTTTGTATGCTTCCACTCCCGGTTGGTCAAATGGATTCACCCCGAGCAAGTAGCCGCTCATGGCGCATGCTTTTTCAAAGAAGTAGACGATGTAGCCGAACGTATATTCATCGAGCTTGGGCAACGTGATGACCAAGTTCGGCACGCCGCCGTCCGTATGGGCGAGCAGCGTCCCTTCGAACGCTTTCGTGTTGACGAAATCAACCGTTTTTCCCGCCAAATAGTTCAGTCCGTCAAGGTCGTTTTCTTCGGCTTCAATGATCAGCTCATGACGCGGTTCTTCCAGCTTCAACACTGTTTCAAACAAATCGCGGCGCCCTTCTTGAATGTATTGGCCGAGCGAATGCAAATCAGTCGAAAAATCAGCAGAAGCCGGGTAAATGCCTTTTTGATCCTTCCCTTCGCTTTCGCCGAACAGCTGCTTCCACCATTCGGCGAAATAGTGCAGCGCTGGTTCGTAGTTGACGAGCAGCTCGATCGTTTTCCCTTTGTTGTACAAAATGTTGCGGATGGCGGCGTATTGGTAAGCGGCGTTTTCCTCAAGCTCCGAGGAGCTGAAATCGTCGCGCGCTTTGGCCGCGCCTTCCATCATGGCGTCAATGTCCGCGCCGCTTGCGGCAATCGGCAGCAGCCCGACCGCCGTCAGCACCGAGTAGCGGCCGCCGATGTCATCCGGAATGACAAACGTCTCGTACCCTTCCTCATTCGCGAGCGTCCGAAGCGCGCCGCGCTTGCTGTCCGTCGTCGCGTAAATGCGGCGGCGCGCTTCCTCTTTGCCGTATTTCTCCTCAAGCAGTTTGCGGAAAATGCGGAAGGCGATCGCCGGCTCGGTCGTCGTCCCCGATTTGGAAATGACGTTGATCGAGAAGTCTTTCCCTTCCAAGAAATCGATGACGTCTTTCATATACGTCGAGCTGATGTTGTTGCCAACAAAAATGATTTGCGGCGTTTTCCGCTTTTCTTTTGGCAAGGCGTTGTAAAACGAATGGTGCAGCATCTCGATCGCCGCCCGCGCGCCAAGGTACGAGCCGCCGATGCCGATGACGACAAGAACATCAGAGTCCGATTGGATTTTGTTCGCCGCCTCCTTGATGCGCGCGAATTCTTTTTTGTCATAGTCGACCGGCCAGTCAAGCCAGCCTAAAAAGTCGCTTCCAACACCGGTTTTTTCATGAAGCGAATGATGCGCGACTTTCACGGCATCGCGCAAGTATGTAAGCTCATGTTCGCCAAAAAAGGCGAGCGCTTTGGAATAGTCAAAGCGAATGTGGGTCATCGATTTCCGCCTCCCCTTCAAGAATCATTGCCTTCTTTCACTTTAGCCGAACGGACAAGGGAAATCAAGAAGCCCACCTTTTTTGGAAACGGATTCATGTTTCGCCATGTTCGCCGCCCCGCTGTCCTTTAGGCGCGCAAACTCCGACGCACCCACGATCCTGCGATGGGGGGCGCGTCTCTTACGCCCGAGCGGCCGGCTCGACCTATGCGAAAAGCGCCGGCTCAAGGCGGATGCAGCCGCCAAGCCGGCGCCCTGATCCCTTCATCAGCCTAATGACCGTTCCGCCCCATTACAGAGAGGCGCGCAAAATGGCGAGCACATCATCGCGGTTCAATGTTTTGAAACGGCCGAACTCGCCAAACGCCATCGCTTTATCGGCCATCAGCTCCACGTTTTCCTCGCCGATGCCATAGTCGGCAAGCCGCGACGGCGCCCCGAGGCTCGACCAGAACTCGCGCAGCCGCTCGATGCCTTCAAGCGCCACATCGCGCTCCGATTTGCCCGCCGAATCGACATCGAACACACGCACCGCGAGCTGGGCGAAACGGCTGACGTTTTCATCGAGCACATGCTTCATCCAGTTCGGGAACAAAATCGCCAAGCCCCCGGCATGCGGGATGTCATACACGGCCGAAACGGCATGCTCAATATTGTGCGTCGCCCAGTCGCCGCGGACGCCCATTTGCAAGAAGCCGTTTAAGGCGATCGTGCCCGAGTACATGATCGTCTCGCGCAGCTCGTAGTTTTCCAAATCGTTGATCAGTTTGGGCGCCGTTTCGATCACGGTTTTCAACACCGCTTCGCACATCCGGTCTTGCAATGGCGTGTTCGGCGTATGATGGAAATATTGCTCAAACACATGCGACATCATATCAACGATGCCATACACCGTATGGTCTTTCGGAACGGTCATCGTATACGTTGGATCCAAAATCGAAAATTGCGGGAACGTAAACGGGCTGCCCCAGCCGTATTTTTCTTTCGTCTCCCAGTTTGTGATCACCGAGCCGGAATTCATCTCCGACCCAGTGGCCGCCAGCGTCAAGACGACGCCGAACGGCAGGGCGCCGGTGACGGGCGCTTTTTTCGTGATAAAGTCCCACGGATCGCCGTCGAATTTCGCCCCGGCGGCGATCGCTTTCGTGCAATCGATGACGCTGCCGCCGCCAACCGCCAGCAAAAACTCGACGCCTTCCCGCTTGCAAATGTCCACCCCTTTTCTTACGGTCGAGACGCGCGGGTTCGGTTCGACGCCTGGCAGTTCGATGACCTCGGCGCCAATGTTCCCCAATATCTTCATCACTTCATCATACAGTCCGTTTCGTTTGATGCTGCCGCCGCCATACACGAGCAGCACTTTCTTGCCGTAGCGCGGCACTTCTTCTTTGAGCCGTTCGAGCTGCCCTTTTCCGAAAATCAGTTTCGTCGGATTGCGGAAGATAAAAGATTGCATACGGGTCCCTCCTTTTTTCACATCTCTATTATGACCGCGCTCGCCATCGGCTGTAAAGTCGACTGCTTTGGCGGCAAACGATGCATATTTTTCACGACTGCGATTCATCCTATAAGTTGAAAAGAAATTTTCCAAAGGAGGCACACAAGATGGGAGCATTGCAGCGCATTGCGCTATTGTTGACCATTATCGGCGCCGTTAACTGGGGACTAATCGGCTTTTTCCAATTTGACTTGGTCGCGGCCATTTTCGGCGGCCAAGACTCCGTTTGGTCGCGCATCATCTACAGCTTGGTCGGCATCGCCGGCTTGATCAACTTGGCGCTGCTGTTCAAACCAGCGGCAGAGCTCGGGCGCACTGAACCGAAAACATCGCGCACATGACGGAAAACCATTGGGACACTCACCTTCTGACGGTGGGTGTCTTATTTTTTTGCGCCTCTGCCGGCCTCAAAGCGTCATGGACTCTCACCGTTTGGGGCGCAGGGTTATGGTTTCGGTCCATTTTCTTTCTTGGACTGCTCAATCCATTCGCGCAGTTTTTCCTTCAACGGGCGAAACCCCGACTTGAGCGGCATTTTCATGCGCATATGGCGTTTTTCCTGTTCCCCGGCAGGTTCGAGCGCCTTTAGGGACAGGCTCGCCCTCCTCGCCTTTCGATCGACGTCCAACACCTTGACTGTCACTTCATCCCCGACATGGACGTAATCGCGCACATCTTTCACAAATTGATGGGAAATTTCGGAAATATGAATCAACCCTTGCATGCCGTCCTCAAGCTGGACGAACGCGCCATACGGCTGAATGCCCGTCACCTTCCCTTTCACGATCGCTCCTCGTTTGATCGTTGACAAGCGAAACACTCCTATTGATGAATTTCGTCTATGTTTCTGTATTATAACATAGACCGACAGCAAACCCCAAAAAAAGATGTCCCGCCGACGGCGGAACATCCCCAGTTACAGGCGCGCCAAAAACCGTTTCATTCGCTTAATGGCTTCTTGCAGCTGTTCGAGCGATGAAGCGTATGAACAGCGGATATAGCCTTCCCCGCTTTGGCCGAAGACGTTGCCGGGGACGACCGCCACTTTTTCTTCGATGAGCAGCCGCTCGGCAAACTGCTCCGACGTCAAACCGGTCGGTTTGATGGACGGGAAAGCGTAAAACGCGCCGCCCGGCAAATGGCACGGCAGCCCGATTTCATTGAGCGAGGCGACGAAATAGTTGCGCCGCCGCCGGTAGCTGTTGCGCATCTCAGCGACATCGCGCTCTCCGCTGCGAAGCGCCTCAAGCGCCCCATATTGCGCCATCGTCGGCGCGCACATCATGGCATACTGATGGATTTTCAACATCGCCTGCAAAATCTCATCCGGCGCTGCCGCAAACCCGAGCCGCCATCCGGTCATCGCGAATCCTTTCGAAAAACCGGAAATCAAAATCGTCCGCTCGCGCATGGCGCTAACAGCGGCCATGCTCGTGTACTCTCCTTCATACGTCAGCTCGGCGTAAATTTCATCGGCAATGACGAGCAAATCGTGTTCATGGGCTACACGGGCGATCGCTTCAAGCTCCTTGCGTCCGAGCACCGTTCCGGTCGGGTTGTTCGGCGAGCAGATGATGACCGCCTTCGACCGCTCGGTGATCGCCCGTTCAAGGTGCGCCGGATTGAGCTGAAACTGGTCTTCGCCAGACGTGCAAACGGCCACCGGCCTCCCGCCCGCGAGCACGACAAGCGGCTCGTAGGCGACAAAACTCGGTTCGACAACGATCACTTCATCGCCCGGGTCGATGATCGCCCGAAGCGCCAAATCGATGGCTTGGCTGGCCCCGACCGTCACTAAAATTTCTGTCTCCGGACAGTAGTCGACATGAAACTTGCGGCGCAAATAAGCGGCGATTTCTTGGCGGAGCTCCAAGAGCCCGGCGTTGGGGGTGTAGGACGTATAGCCTTGCTCGAGCGACAAAATGCTCGCTTCGCGAATGCTCCAGGATGTGACAAAATCCGGCTCGCCGACGCCGAGCGAAATGACGCCGTCCATGGTGGAAGCAAGGTCGAAAAAGCGGCGGATGCCGGATGGCTTCAAGCCCGCAACCGTCTTGGACACGTACGTTTTTCTCGTTTGCGGCTTCATGGCGACACCACGATGCGGCGATCTTGATCTCCTTGGTCAAAGACGATGCCATCATGTTTGTATTTTTTCAAAATGAAATGGGTCGTCGTCGAAATGACGGAATCGAGCGTCGACAGTTTTTCCGATACAAATTGGGCGATTTCCGCCATCGAACGCCCTTCAATGACAACCGACAAATCATAAGCGCCGGACATTAAATAGACCGATTTCACCTCCGGGAACCGGTAAATGCGCTCCGCCACTTCATCAAAGCCGACACCGCGCTTTGGCGTCACCTTGACGTCGATCATCGCCGTCACTCCCTCGCGGCCGTCCGCCTTCCGCCAGTCAATGAGCGCCGTATATTGGACGATCACTTTCGCCTCTTCTAACTTTTTGACGAGCGCTTCCGTTTCCTCGACTGGCAAGTCGACCATCTTCGCCAGCACATCGATCGGCGTCCGCGCGTCTTTTTCTAATATTTCGATAATTTCTAGTTCTTTTTCGCTCAATTTCACGCAGCATCCCTCCATTTCATCGGTCGGTTTCGCCAAACCGGCCGCCTGTCGTCATCACGGGAGCGAACAGGACGCCGCTTGCTTCAGCTCAAGCAGCCGGCGGGCGAGTTTTAGGCAGTGGAGAAAAGGAATCGGCTCGTCAAAGGCGAATTCATATATGGACTGAATGCGGGCAGCCAACGCGCGGGCGTCTTCCGTCTCATACACCGCCTGGAGCACGCTGGCCGCCTCGACGTCGTAGGCATCTTTTCCAAGGCCAAACGGGTCCCAGGCGCCGATCCATTCCAGAAGAAGCCGATTCAACTGTTGTCCGGCCATGCCGCCGCCATCCACCTTCTTTCTTGATGCTATGATATAACCCATTATAAGCCATCGATTCGAAAAAAAGAAGGGAGAAGATGCAACAATGTTTCCATTCGATGAAGGGAAAGGACCGCATCGTTCGTGTGCTGAGAAAGGAGAAGGCGCGATCATGTTTCCGTTCGACCGCGTCATCGACCGCCGGGGCACGCTGTCGGTGAAATGGGATGACGTTCATCGCGTGTTCGGCCACGAAGACGTATGGCCAATGTGGGTCGCCGATATGGATTTTCCCGCGCCGAAAGAAGTGCAAGAAGCGCTGCGGCAACGGGTGGAGCACGGCGTGTTCGGCTACACCGTCATTCCCGATTCACTCAAAGAAGCGGTGTGCCAATGGCTTGAACGCCGTCATGACTGGACGATCGATCCGTCTTGGCTCGTGTTTGCCCACGGCGTTGTGCCGGCGGTCGCCGCCGCCATCGAAGCGTTTTCCGAACCAGGGGATCGCATCATCGTTTTTTCCCCGGTCTACCGGCCGCTGTTTGATCTCGTCCGCCGTCATGACCGCACGCTTCTGTTCAGTCCGCTGCGCCTTGAGGAAGACAACTATGCGATCGACTGGGACGACTTGGAGCGAAAGCTGCCCGATGCCAAACTTCTCATCCTTTGCCACCCACACAACCCGGGAGGCAAATCGTGGACGGCCGGCGAGCTCGAACGACTCGGGGAATTGTGCCTCAAGCATGGCGTCTTCGTCCTGTCTGATGAAATCCACGCCGATTTGACGCTCCCACCAACCAAACACACGCCGTTCGCCTCGCTTCATCCGGAACTGGCCGCGCAAAGCGCCACGTTCCGCGCGCCGACGAAAACGTTCAACCTCGCCGGCTTGCAGGCGGCGGAAGCCATCCTTCCCGACGAATCGCGGCGCCGGGCGTTCCGCCGCGTCCAGCAGCGGCACGGCTTTTTTACGCTGAATGCGTTCGCCATCGTCGGAGCGGAAGCGGCCTACCGCCATGGCGGACCGTGGCTTGACGCCTTGCTTGATTACTTGCGGCAAAACATCGACATGACGGTTGCCTATTTAGCGGAACACTTGCCGCCGCTCCGCGTGATCCGGCCGCAAGCGACGTATCTTGTCTGGATCGACTGCCGCGGCCTTGGCTTTTCTGAGGCGGAGCTGAAGCGTCGGCTCCTTGAAAAAGGAAAACTCGCCGTCGAATTCGGCAGCAAATTCGGTCCCGAAGGCGTCGGCTTCATCCGTTTGAATATCGCCTGCCCACGCCCGACGCTGGAGGAAGGGCTGCGGCGGCTGGCGGCGGCGCTAGGCTAGCTTTGCGCCAAAGAAGAGCGGCCAAGCGAATGGCGAAAAGGAAAAGAAGGAGAGCCGAATCCGTTGGGGGTTCCTACATCCATCTAAACGAAAAGAGCAAATGAAGCCAAACAATCGTTCCTTTCCGTTCTCTGTTCTGCCAACCATGTGCAACAGAGGCCGTGCAACCGTCACTTTCTCGCATTTCCCATGCCAGTCGTTGTCCGGCAATGTGAAACAGGGACCCGCGCGCGAGCCCCTGTTTCACGACGACTTGATTTCCCCGCAGGCGATCCGTCCGCCGGCGTCTCCCGCCGGCTGGGTCATGCCGTCGTCTTTCTTGGCGTGAATGACGATCGATGTTCCGTCTTTTGTAAGCAGCGAGCCTTTCTCTCCTTCTTTCAGCGTCACATTGGGCGCCGTCAGCTCGACGTTGACCGTGCCGTCCTCCTTCACAATAATGTTCGGCAAATCGCCGGCATGCGCCCCTTCTGGATGGAGAAGGCCGTGCTTTTTCCCGTCCGGGTTGTAATGCCCGCCGGCCGACTGAAAATCAGGCGGTTTGCAGCTTCCGTTTTCATGGATGTGAATGGCGTGCTCCCCCGGCGGGAGACCTTCTAGGTCAAGCTTCAGCCGCACCCCTTCCGCCTGTTCAGTCAACTCGATCGTACCGATCGAATCGCCGTCCGCATTGATCATCTCCACCGTCCGGCTCGTTCCATTCTCTTGGCCGCAGCCGGCCAACACGAGCGCCGCCGCGAACACGACACCGCATGTTTTTCGCAACACGAACCACCCTCCAGCATCACTTGTTATCCGCCAGTATTGCCGGAGGGGGGCTCGTCTATACTTCGGGCGGCTCCTTCCGTTCCGCTTGTTTTCCAAGCAGCTGCTCCTCAAGCCGCTTCGCTTCCCTCTCCTGCCGCCGGGAGATGACGATGATGAGCCGCATCGTGAACACCGCCATCAAGAAGAAGACAGCAAACGAAATGGCTGCGGGAATGTATTCACGTTTGTCTTCCGGAAAGTACAAAAATAAATTCAGCACCGATGGCCACATAAGAAAACAACCTTTCTGCCTAAAAAATCGTCCACTTTCTATTATAACATAAAAAAGCCGCCGCCAACGCAGCCGGCTATAAAGCGAATTTTTTCCGCAACTGGGTCAAATCGATCCGTTCCCCGATTGTCGGCGGCTTTGTCTTCGCTAAATATTTTTTGTCGTTTTCCACCAACCGGAAAATCGTATACGCGGTGAACGCATCATCGAGCGCGCAATGGGCTTTTCCAACTGCCTCATTGCCGTACTCTTGCACCGCCTTGCGCAGGGCGGTTTGATTTTTGTTGCCGAAAAACCGCTTATACTCCATGGCTAAATCGCGGTGCTCGCCCGTAAACGGGAATTCCACTTGCGCCGATCGGCAGTTTTCCCGGAGCACTTTCATGTCCATGCCCCCCCAAGTGATGACGATCGTCGGGCGCTCACGGTCATATTGCCGAAGCAAGGAAACCAACTCATAAAAACTCATTCCGCTGTCAATTTGTTCTTGCGTGATGTTGAGAAACGACTTGCACCGTTCCGTAAGCTGCGGAAAGCGGAGCGGCTTCACATAGGAAGAAAATTGGCCGATGATTTGATCGTCCACAACCGCGACAAGGCCGACTTCAATAATTTCCGGGCAAAACCCATTCGGGTTTGTTTTCGTCTCCGGCATCGTAAATTCAAAATCGAGAAACAAATATTGCGGGCTGTCCATCATCGCTTCCCCCCTTTCCGGCACGCTGCTGCCGTCCGTCTTACTATTATTATATCACGCAGAAGCGATTGTTTATTTCTTTTTTCAGAAAATGGCGAAAAAGAGGCGGATGACGGAGGAATCAACGGGTGCTTTGCAGAAAAAAGAGGCGTCCGGAAGCAGGCCGCCCTCGCCGTTTTTTTCTTTTTGCACCTATGCTATGATGAAGAAAAGGAGGCTGAGTTGATGAAAAATGTCGTCATCCATCAAATTGTCACATTGATTTTTACCGAAGACCAGCTGCGGGCGTATTGGCAAAAGCAGGAGTCAACCGTTCCATTTGCCGCCTTGACGGACGCGCAATATATGAAACTGGCCGAAGACATGCTCGCCCACTCCTCGCACAGCCAGCTTGAGCAGCATTTGATCGGCCGCGGGTGGCGTACGAAGGAGGAAGCGGAAGGAGCCATCCTCGCCGAAGACGAATCGCGCGATGACATCCATGTCGAAATCATTGACACCGACGATTCAGCTGAACCGAGGAGGCGGATGTTGATCGATCGGGTGCGCGAAATTCCTTGTCCGCATTGTTCCTTTACGTTTTACGTCCGTGAAGCCTCGAGCGAGCGCCGGAACTGGACATGCCCAGCATGTGGGAGCGGTTTTCACGACATGACGACATAACTGGAGAAAAGGAGGGGTACAAATGGATCATGCTGCCGCACACGTGTCAAACGTTCAATATTATTTTGCCATTGCCGTTTTCTTGATGACATACGCGATGATCATCGCGGAAAAAATTCACCGGGCGGTCATCGCCTTGCTGGGCGCCGCTCTTATGGTCATCTTCGGCATCGTCGATGCGGAGAAAGCGTTTACCCACCATATTGAATGGGGAACAATCACACTGCTGATCGGCATGATGATTTTAGTCGGCATTACCAGCAAGTCCGGCTTTTTTCAATACATGGCCATTAAGGCTGCCAAGCTCGCGAAAGGCAGCCCGGTCCGCATTTTGGTGATGCTGTCTTTGTTGACCGGGCTGCTGTCAGCGTTTTTGGACAACGTCACGACCGTGCTGCTTGTCGTGCCGGTGACGTTCTCCATTACGCGCATGCTTCAAGTGAACCCGGTGCCGTACTTGATCTCGGAAGTGCTGTTGTCGAACATCGGCGGCACGGCGACGTTGATCGGCGACCCGCCGAACATCATGATCGGCTCAGCGAACAAGCATCTCGACTTCAACGCCTTTTTGTTCAACTTGACGCCGATCGTCGTGGTAATCGCCATCGTCACGGTCGCATTGCTTGCGTTCATTTACCGAAAGCAGCTGAAAACCAATCCAACATTGATTCAAAAGCTGATGGCGCTTCGCGACGCCGACTACATTCAAGACGCAAAACTGATGCGCAAATCGGTCGCCGTGCTCGGACTGACAATTCTTGGCTTCATCCTTCATTCCGCCATTCATGTGGATGCGGCCGTCATCGCCATGACCGGGGCGGTCGCGCTCATGCTCATCGCCGTGCCGGAGCACGAAATCGAGGATGTTTTCCATTCGATCGAATGGGGGACGATTTTCTTTTTTGCCGGATTGTTTGTCTTGGTCGGCGGGCTTGTTGACATCGGCTTGATCAAATCATTGGCGGAAAAAACGCTCGAGTTCACCGGCGGCGACATTTCCACAGCCGCCTATTTCATCCTTTGGCTGTCCGGCATCGCCTCGGCGACGATCGACAACATTCCGTTTGTCGCCACGATGATCCCGCTCATTCAAGATATGGCGGTCGGCATGGGGCTGTCTCCCGACGCACCGCAAATTGACGTGCTGTGGTGGGCCTTGTCGCTCGGCGCCTGCCTCGGCGGGAACGGGACGCTCATCGGCGCCTCGGCGAACGTCATTGTCGCCGGCATGGCGTCGCGCGAAGGGCATGGTTTTACATACATGGATTTTTTGAAAATCGGCGCGCCGCTCACGCTCGTCGCTTTGCTTTTGTCGCACGCCTATTTATGGCTGCGCTATTTGTAGCGCCGCATCTGCACGGACGCAGAAAAAAGGAGCGAAACCAAATGGCGGGTTCGCTCCTTTTTTGCTGTCCACACATATCATAATATCGCATTCCATTTCCGGAAAAGGAGGGGCAAGCAGCCATGTTCACCCCGTTCCCGCGGATGCCGGCCGGCCCATATCCCCCGATCGACCCGGCGCTCTTTTCCCAATCCGCCGCCACCGCCCAAACGCTCATGAACGACGCCGCCGCCGTGTTGAAAAAACTCGCCGAATCGCCCTCGTTCGCGGCTTCGGTCATGTCGGCCGCCCAAGAAGGAAAAACGGAGGAAGTGAAGCGCCTCATCCGCTCGCTCGGCATCCGCTCGAAAACCGAGGTGTATTTTAACCCCGACGGCATCCGCCTGACGCTGTCGCCGCCGCCTGGCGCATTCCCGTGCTGCCAGCTTGCCATCGGCTTGCGCTGGAACGTGTTTCCGCCTTTTCACGGATAGCATTCGCCATCGCGGCGGCGGGCGAAAGAGGAAAAAACGGCGGCAAGCAGCCTTCGCTTTTCGCATTCGCCGCTTTGGCGACTGCCAACATCCGTTCAAGACGGTCGCGCCCGACGCGGCAGCGCCGCCTCCAGACTATGCACGGCGCTGGAGGCGGCGTTGTTGTTAGCGCCTGGCTGCGCCAAGCAAAGCAGCCACATCAACACGGTTGTGAATCCGTCCCCAAAATGACGGCAACCGTCCCATCGCCGTCTGGCGTCTAACCGAACTCGCCGGGCACCCAACGCCCGGCGTCCCCTTCCATTCACTTTGCCCATCCGCTCACCTAGGTCGATAAATGAGATCCCCGACGATGATCGTGATCAACGAAATCAACATCGTCATCTTGACCACCTTATAGTCTAGAAAGCGCAGCACTTGTTCTTCAAACATATAGATAAAAAAGAAAATGATCATCAACACGGCGACAAATAAGACAAATCTTTTTTTTCGATTCATGGAAACCGTTTCTCCTCCATCAGAATCCCTCCCACATACAGGCTTTCTTCATATTCTCCTTATAGAACGGAACAAACAGACGAATAGTGGAAGGACGTGAACAAGCAGCGAAAGGCCAATAAACGTTGTGGGAATCCCAAGGTTGTAAAAATATCGAATGCTTTCATTCTTCTCAATCAGCCAATATCCAAGGCCAACAGAAACGGCAGACATGCAAACAACACTAAAGAGGATTTGTCGAACCGATCGGCAGATGACCGTCAGGCAAACGACGACCAACAAATAGAGAGTCCAAAAGACATAATCCGGATATTCGTCCTTTTTCATGTTTATGCTTTGATAATAGTTAATCAGGAATAATGACGGGGAGAAGAACAAGGTGAACAGTATAAACTTTCTTCTCTTGGTCATAAAGATTCTCCTTCATCAATTTCATGAAGAAGAACCCGTTTTTGACTTTCTTTTGTATCATATCACCGTCTTTCCAGAAGACTCGTGATTTCATAAAAAAGAAACCAAATCCAGTATTAGTTTACCACCTTTTTCCCCCTCATTCTCAATCGTTCAACAAGAACATTTTATACCTGAATCCGTGATAAAGACGCGTTCAAAGCTGCCAAGAAAACTGGATCAATCAACAAAATATTGCACTCGGGGTTCTTCACCTAATAGGTGAACATTCGAAATGGAGTCGAAGTCTCGACACGATTGGGTTTCCCAGCATTTTTGATGCACTTCTGTCACGGATTCAGGTTATAGTAAAACAACTATATATTTACAATTAAAATTTTATTATAAATTAAAAAAAGAACTTTATTACCATATCAAAAATAGGCATTTATTCATAAAAATCAATCCATTCGTTCCCTTCTATTTCTTTCATGCCGAAAAAACACTGAAAAACGAGTACAGTATTCGAGCCCGCAGCATTTTATCAGAACGACGAAACCACTCTAAGGGAACACGATGGGGAGGCGGCCATCTTCCTCTTTTTTCGCTCGATCTTCCCGAACCAAGACGGTGTTCTGATCCGTCCATCCGACCCCAATCCTTCGCTGCCTTCACGAATTGCCGTTTTCATCCGTTGGCTGCCGCTTGCCGATTTCCGCCGGGGTGCGCAAATCGTAGCCGTCGTCGTGTTTGCTTGTGTGGATGACGTCTTCCTTCACCCCGATTTTGCTCGCCCGCTTCATCTCCTCATCCGGCACGAACCGATCCATTGACAAGACCTCCTTTCACGCTCCTCGCCGCGTTGCCCGCATGAAGCGCTTGAGGAGCCGTTTTTCTTATCATTCCCCCTAGCCGCTTGATCATCCGCCGAAAAAAGAGGATTGACAGCCTAGCGGTTGTTCGGTACGATTTTGTTAACGAACAAAAAAAGGGGGTTTACATATGGGAGGACGGAGTTCCCTTCGACCGATTGACATGACGCTCGCCGCCATGTTCGTCGCCTTGATGGCGATCGGGGCGAACATTACGTCGTGGGCGCCGTTTTTGGTCGTCGGCGGTGTTCCGATTACACTGCAGACGTTTTTCTGCGTCTTGGCCGGAGCGGTGCTCGGACGGCGGCTCGGTGCGGTGTCCATGATTGTGTACATGCTCGTCGGCCTCGCGGGCGTTCCAGTGTTCGCGAAATTCAGCGGCGGACTATCGATGATTTTCCAACCGACATTTGGCTTCATTCTTTCCTTTATCGTTGCCGCTTATGCGACTGGATGGGTCATCAACCGCGGCCCGCAGCCGGCGTCCAAGGCCCGCTTCGTCACCGCCGCCTTGGTCGGCATGGTCATCAACTATGTCATCGGCACGAACTGGATGTATATGGCGTACAAACTATGGGCGGAGGCGCCCGAAGGGCTTTCGTACGGCTTGGTGTGGGGCTGGATGCTCGCCCCGCTGCCGAAAGACATTTTGTTGTCGATCGCAGCCGGCTTGATCGCCCCAAGGATTTGCCGGGCGATCGGACGCTCCTCCGCCGCGGACCGTTCGGCGGCCTGACCGAAAGGGGTCGGCCCAAAACGAGAACGTCTCTGAAACTTGCGGCATACGGCAATGAAAAAGGGTGTCCCGAACCTTTTGGGACACCCTTTTGGCATTAGAAAAACAAATTGAACAGCTGGTACAGAAAACCGGCCATTAACGCTGAAACCGGCAAGGTGATGATCCAGGTGAGCACAATTCGGCGGGCGACGCCCCATTTGACACCTTTCACCCGTTGGGCCGCGCCGACCCCCATGATGGCCGAGGAAATGACGTGGGTGGTGCTGACCGGCAAGTGGAACATCGTCGCCGAAAGAATGACGAGCGCAGACGACAAATCGGCCGCCGCTCCGTTGATCGGGCGGATTTTCATAATTTTCCCGCCGACCGTTTTAATGATCTTCCACCCGCCGACAGCCGTTCCCAACCCCATGGCCAAGGCGGCAGAAATGCGCACCCATTCCGGAATGTCGGTCGTTGCGTGGTATCCGCCGGCAATTAACGCCATTGTAATGATCCCCATCGCTTTTTGAGCGTCGTTTGTTCCGTGCGTATACGCCTGAAACGCTGCGGTCACAATTTGAAACATCCGAAAGCCTCTCGTCGTGCTGTATAAGTTGGCGTTTTTAAAGATAAAACGAAAAATGCTCATAATGATAAAGCCGACCCCTAACGCCAAAAACGGGGAAAGAATGAGGGATTGTAAAATTTTCAAAAACCCGCCATAATTCAAAACCCCAACCCCAGCCGCGGAAATCGCCGCTCCGGCGACCGAACCGATGATCGCGTGCGACGAGCTGCTCGGGATGCCGTAATACCACGTGATCAAATTCCAGGCAATGGCTGATGTCAACGCCGCTAAAATAATGAGCGGCCCATTTTCTAGGGCAAACGGGTCAACAATGTCTTTTGTAATCGTTTTGGCGACGCCGGTAAAGGTGAGCGCGCCGATAAAGTTCATCGCCGCGGCAAGCACGATCGCCTGGCGCGGTGTAAGCGCCCTTGTCGACACCGACGTGGCAATGGCATTGGCCGTATCGTGGAAGCCGTTGATAAAGTCAAACGCCAATGCGAAAATGACGATGCAGATCGTTAAAATCAGGATCGTATCCATAAACACAGCGTCTCCTTTTATGCGTTGCGCATGATAATCGTCTCGAGCGTATTCGCGACATCTTCACAGCTGTCGGCAATCTCTTCGAGCATTTCGTAAAGCTCCTTGTATTGAATGAGTTTAATCGGGTCTTTTTGCGTCACAAACAAGTTTTTGATCGACGCACGCAAAATTTCATCGCACTTCGTTTCATAGTCCTTGATTTTAATGGCATGTTGGCGCATATCAAGCAATTTTTTGTTCGCCAGCAGTTCGAGGGCGTGAACAATTTCAATCGTGCTTTGATAAATATAGTCAAAAAACTTCACCATATGTTCATCGATGTCCGTGAACGAAAACATTTCAAACCGCGCCGAACATTGCTCAAACCCATCAAGCACATCATCCATCTTCATCGCCAACTGGTGGATGTCTTCCCGCTCGATCGGCGTGATGAACGTTTTGTTTAACTGAACGACGAGCTCATGGATGAAGGAATCGCCCTTTCGTTCATACTCCTTCATGACGCGGGCAAATTCTTTCAAGTCGCTTACGCTTTGAATTTTATATTCGACAAAATATTGCGCCGCTTCCTTCACATTTTCCGAAATCGTGAACAACATGTCGAAGAAAACGTCTTTTTTCGGTGAAAAAATCATATCGGACACCCTCCATTTGCGAAATCAAAATCACCGCTACTTATTGTAACAATTTACACATCATTTACAATAAGACAACAAAAAACTTTACACGAAATTTACACTACATTTACATTTTGTTCGCTTTTCTGGCGAATGTACTATGTAGCATGCCAAACCAAAGCCGAAGCTATGCACGTCCGCTTCGGCTCGTTCGCTGCCGGCATACCCCACCCTCACACTTGGCGCCTCTGCGCCAAGGCAGCGCCTGTTGATCGGCCTGCCGGCATTCGTTTTATTCAAACCGCTCGACAAACGCGGTGAGCGTGCGCACCATCACCCCTGTCGCCCCAGCCGGACCGAGGTCGCCGTCTTTCTTTGTGGCGGCCGTTCCGGCGATATCCAAATGCACCCACGGCGTATCTTCCACAAATTCGCCGATGAACGCCCCGCCCATAATGGCGTGCCCTTCCCGCCCCGGAGAATTGTTCAAGTCGGCGATTTTGCTGCTTCGCACCCGCTCGCGGTCGTTTTCTGTAATGGGCAGCCGCCAAATGAACTCCCCGGTTTCCATCGACGCTTCAAGCAATTGCTCAAACAGCGCTTCATTGTTCGTCATCGCGCCCGTTTTGTCCGTGCCCAAGGCGACGATCACTCCGCCCGTCAACGTAGCGACATCGATGATATAGCTGGCGCCGTGCTGTTTCGCATAGGTCACCGCATCGGCCAAAATGAGCCGTCCTTCCGCATCCGTGTTTTTCACTTCAATCGTTTTTCCGGACAGCGACGTAATGACATCGTCCGGCTTGAACGCCTCGCCGCTGATCATATTGTCAGTCGCCGGAATGACGGCGAGCACGTTTTGTTCCGGCCGCAGTTCGCCAATCGCTTCCATCGCCCCGAGCACGGCAGCGGCGCCGGCCATATCCGTTTTCATGTCGACCATGCCGTCTCGCGGCTTCAAACAATAACCGCCCGTATCAAACGTCACCCCTTTGCCGACCAAGGCGATGACATCTTTCCACTCGTCCTTTCCTTGGTATTTTAAGACGATCAGTTTGGGCGGCTGCTTCGACCCTTGGTTGACAGCGAGCAACGCCCCCATGCCGAGCCGCTCCATGTCTTCTTTTTCCAAAATTTCATAATCAAAATCGTATCGGTCAGCAAGCTTCACGGCATAATCAGCCAAATCCGACGCCGTCAGCAAATTCCCCGGCGTATTGACAAGCGTGCGCGCCGAGTTCGTTGCCTTCCCGTAGACGGAGCCGACAAACAAACTCGCCTCGATTTCCGCCGCTTCGGCCTCTGTGTAGACGATGAGCGATTCGAGCTGGTAATCCGGTTCTGACTTTTTCTGCTTATACCCAGGGAATTCATACGTCGCCAAATGATACGCTTCCGCCAAGGCGTGCGCCGCTTCGTTTCCATCGACGTCCCCGGCCGTAAACGTGTCCAGCGCGACCGACGCTTTCATCCGCTTCGCCTGCTTCAACGTGCGAAACAGTTTGCCGAACGCTTCGCGCAAGCGCGCAAACGTCAACTCTTCTTTTTTGCCGAGGCCGACGAAATACAGCCGCTTCGCCCCTGTCGGCAAAAACGGGTGAATCACGGCGATGCGCCCCCGCTTCGCGGAAATATCGCCTTCTTTCCACAGCTCCGTCAACCGTCCCCCCAAGGCGGGCATCATACTCGCCAGCGAGGCCGGCCAACGGTTTTCCTCCTTCAAACAAACCGATGACAAGCGCTTCATCCCGTTCGTCCGCCGACAGCAATGGTTTTACCGTAAACATCGTCTCATCCCTTTCCAACGTTGATTCATTCCCACCTCCATTATAGCGAAGCAGAGCAATTCTTTCGACTATCTAACTTTCTCTCCTTGCGTTCACGCAAAAAAATCAGCCGAAACGGACAGGAAATTACGCGAGGCAAGGCGAATCCGTAATCATCACGATGATGGAGAAAGGATCGATGCTGATGAGAATCGTTTCCCTTTGTCCAAGCAACACCGAGCTGCTCGCCTATCTCGGCCGTCTTGACGATGTCGCCGCCGTCGACGATTCGTCCGACTGGCCGCCTGAGGTGAAGCGGCTGCCGAAAGTCGGGCCGGATTTGCGCATTGATATGGATCAAGTTGAGGCGCTCAAGCCCGATCTTGTCGTCGCCTCCTTAAGCGTGCCCGGCATGGAGCGCAACGTCGAGGAGCTCAACCGTCGCGGGCTCCCGCATCTCGTCTTAGCGCCAAATTCGCTTGATGACATTGCCAACGACCTTCTTCAGCTCGGCGAAGCGCTTGGCGAAACGAAAAAAGCGGCCGAACTCGTCCGCCGCTATCGCGAGTTTCTCGCCCAATACCGCGAGCGAGCCGCATCGGCTGAACCGTCCCGCCTTTATTGGGAATGGTGGCCGCGGCCGATCTTCACCCCGGGCGGCACGAACTGGTTGAGCGAACTAAGCGAGCTCGCCGGCGGGCGCAACATTTTCTCCGACGTCCCGCATGCAAACGTTCAAACGGAATGGGACGACGTTCTCGCCCGCAACCCGTCGCACATCTTGCTCGTTTGGGTCGGCGTGCAGACAAAAAACATGAACCGAAAAGCGGTCACAACTCGTCCGAACGCCGAACAGATCGAAGCAGTCCGCACCGGAAACATCTATGTTTTGGAAGAAGCGCTCTATTGCCGCCCGTCTCCGCGCCTCTTGGTTGGATTAAAAAAATTGGCGCCGCTTTTGCATCCGGCGCTGTTTCCTCCCGCCGACGACAGCGATCCGCTCCTTTGCGGCTGACGCGCGGGAGCCCTCCTTTAACTTTTCGATTCCAAATATTGCTGCCGGAACACTTGCATCGTTTCATCTTCGTTCAGCCGCTTCAACTCTTCTTCCGACAGCGTGCCGTCCCCTTTTTGGATAATGTAAACTTGCACTTTCCTTTTTCCCCAATATTTATAGACATCTTCCACGGTTTCGTAATATAAATCAAGACGATGGCCTTTGATCGCCCCGCCTTTGTCGGCGACGACGCCGAATCCGTATCCGGGGATGAACAAAATCGTGCCGATCGGAAAAATCGATAAATCGGCAGCAATCGTCGAATAAAGATCGCGCTTGACGCGGACGCCGGAGTAGGTGATGCCATACTCAGGGTGATCGGGCGTTTTTCCGGTCGATTCAATGCCGGCTGTATAGCCGGTGGCGACCACTTCAACGGATGGATATTTTGACCAGTCAAAATGATCTTCAAGCCGCAAAGCGGAGCGGCCCCCGTTTTTCGCGAGCTCTTTCATTCCCCAAATGGGCTGATGATCCATCGATAAAGCGCTCGGAAAGGGATGGAGAACCGTCTTCGCGTCAACCCCGGAAACGGACTCGAATGTCGCCAAGAGCGCCGCCAAAAACAGCAGCGTCATCGCGATTCGGCGCACGAACTGCCTAAATCCATTCAATGCTCTCAACTCCTCTCACACCTCTATTTATCTCCATTCAAAATCGAAATATTCATTGCGAAGACGGCAAAAAACGAACAAGCCGCCAGCTTCACCACGTCGGTGAACGGCTTTGGCGCAAGCATCCTCGGCAACGGTTGCGCCTATGGCCCGACACATCCGCTCCGCACAAACGCCATCATCAGCCTGTCCGCCAAAAAGAGTCCTCACCGCAACATATACGGGACAAGCGATATGGTTTCCCGTGCAAGGATGCGCAAGCCATTGCTGAATTTTCCCTGCAAGAGGGCATGTTCTGAAAAAATCAAGCGCCTCTTTCGACGAAAAGCCAAAAAAAAAAACGCCTCTGCAGGGCAGAGACGCTCTAAAACATTTGATACCCTTTCGCCCGCAGCGTGCGGATCGCCCATCCGGCGCAAAGAGCGCCGGCAAAGCCGCTTGACAAAATCAACAGATCCGCCGCCGCCAGCGAAGTGATTTTCCGGCCGAGCGCGGCGAACGCCTCGGACGGTGCGGTGAAATAGCGCGTCAACGGCACATCATCAATAATGAAAACCGCAATCAACGGAAAGCAGACCGCCAAAATCCACGTCATGCGCAAAATCATGTTCAACAAAAACCCAATGCCAAAAAACAACACAAAAAATAAAACCATCGAAATGAAAACAACCGGCAAACTCATTTGCATCCGCCCTTCACCTCCCGTACACCCGTTTTCAGTGTACTGGATCGGACGGATGACCGTCAATGTTCGTTCTGCTATCCCATCTATTTCTCAATTAGAGAAGCCTTGCGAGCTCAGCCTTTGTTTGGCGAAATGCCGCTGATTTGCTCCTTTTCACGACGGCTCGATTGCTTTCCAACGATGTTTCATGTCCTCAGACGAACGTCAATGGTCGTCATACTCTTCGCCATCGCTTCCCGTTCCTTGGCAGCTGTAGCACGTTTCCGATCCGCCCAAAAGCAGCTGAACGTATCCATGCCCCTCGCAGTACGGGCAGTCGTTCATGGTCCATGTTTTTGTCATCGATGTTCCCCTCCGTTTCTTTTTTTATTAATATATCAAAATTTTCTGTAAAAACAAACAGCGATTCTCCCCTGTTTTCGTCCGTGTAAGCGGATACATCTTTCGATCACTTTTATTTTCTTCACTATTCTTTCAATTTCGATGATTCAAAGTAAAGGCGGTATTTCGTGTAGCCGAACGGATCGCCCGGGTTGAGGCCGTCATGCAGCGAAAGGGAATCAAGCGGCTCGAGCGCCAACAAATAGCGAAGCAAGCCTGATGTGTTCGGATCATTCTGAAGCGCCGTTTTGCTTAAAAACGCGGCGGCATACAGCTCATCCGTCTGCACGACGATGTCGCGCGAGAGCGGGCGCAACAGAAAAATCGCCATATTGTCGCTGATCTCCCCAGCGATGACGCCGGTGCGCAAGCCAAGGAGCGCGACCGGTTCGGCGTCGATCCCCGTTTCTTCCTTCACTTCCCGAACCGCCGCCTCATCGAGCATTTCCCCCGGCTGGACGAACCCGGCTGGCAGCGACCATTTGCCCTTTAATCCGCTGTATTTTTTTTGGACAACGAGCCATTCCCCCTTCTCGTTGATGACCAGTCCAGCCGCCGCAATCCAAACGTTTCCTCGTTTCTTGTCCATCGTCCTCATCCTTTTCTCCCGATCGTTATACACCGTTTGTATTTCGACAAGCAGGCGGCGGATCCCTGTTTCATTGCCATGCAAAAAAGCTCCCGCCGTCGCGGGAGCTTTTTCGATCAATCAGAAAAATTTAAATTTGCCTTTTTTCATCACAAGCGACGAACCGCCGATCAAATACAAGGCGCGGTTGTCGATCACTTTTTTCATGAAGCTCGCTTTCGCGCCCCACAGCTTTTTGCCGAACACGACGCCGATGGCATCATCATGGCCGAGCGAGCAAACCGTCCCTTTAATATCCGGCTTAAACGGCTCCAGCTCCCCTTGTCCACGGATGAGCACCGCCAAGTTTTTCGCGCACAGCTGGCCTTCTTGCATGGCGATTTGCGCCGTCGGCGGATACGGGCGGTTCGTTTCTTCATCAATCACGAGCGAACAGTCGCCGACGACGAAAATGTCTTCATGCCCCGGGACACGCAAGTACGGGTCCACTTTAATGCGCGCCCGCGCCGCTTCAAATCCAGATTCCTCGATGACGCGGCTGCCGCGCACGCCGGCTGCCCAAATGACCGTGCCGGCTTTGATCTCCTCAATGTCATCCCCTTTGGCGACAATGATGCCGTTCGGCGTGCATTCCTTAATGGCCGTGCCGATTCGAAACTCGACGCCTTTGCGCTCAAGCTGGCTGACCGCGTACTCGACGAGCTCCGGATCGAAGCCCGGCAGCGCCGTCGGCGCCGCCTCAACGCAAATGATGCGCACTTTGTGCGGGTCGATGTCATACTCGCGGCACAGCTCCGGCATCCGGTTGGCGAGCTCGCCTAAAAATTCAATGCCGGTAAATCCCGCCCCGCCGACAACGATCGTCAACCGCTCCTCTTTCTTTTCCTCTTCCGCGTTGTACGTCGCAAACTGGTATTCGATATGTTCGCGGATTTGCCGCGCGGCGTCGACGTTGGCGATCGAAAACGCGTGTTCTTTCAATCCTTTGATGCCAAACGTCTCCGACTCAAACCCGAGGGCGATGACAAGGTAATCGTACGTCAGCTCGCCGTTTTCAAGCAGCACTTTCTTTTCGTTTGGAATGATTTTCGTCACCGTATCTTGGATGAATTTCACTTTGTTCCGGTCGATGACATCGCGGATCGGATACCGGACGCGGTCATGGTGCAGCGTTCCGGCCGATGCCTCATGAAGCCACGTCGTCTCATAATGGTAATCATGCTTGTTGACAAGCGTAATGTTCGCTTCGTTCACGCCGATGAGCTTTTGCAGACGGACAGTCGTCATCAACCCGCCATAGCCGGCTCCTAAAATGACCACATTCGGTTTTTTCATTTGAATCCCTTCCATCCTTTTTTTCATTCGTAAGTATAGCTTTTGCGGCCGTCCCCATTTTTATTGAACGGAGTTTGTGAAATACTTCACGTTCCTTGCCAAAAAAATGTCGGGAGACTGTCACAAAACCTTAACAATTTCTCCACTCACCATATTAGTCCTTTTTCTTTCCCATTTCAAGACTTTTTTCGCCGCTTTGGCCAGAAAATTTCTTTCGTTATGAACGGCCATTATTTATGGTAAGATAAAGTTGTGCAGCCATTCATTTCATGCAGGGAGGGATGTTGATGAAAGAAGATCGCACGATGTATGACGTCACGATCATCGGCGGCGGGCCGACCGGGATGTTCGCCGCGTTTTACGGCGGCTTGCGGCAAATGAAAGTGAAAATCATTGAAAGCCTTCCGCAGCTTGGGGGACAGCTGGCCGCGTTATATCCGGAAAAATACATATATGATGTCGCCGGATTTCCGAAAGTGCGCGCCCAAGAGCTTGTCAACCAGCTGAAAGAGCAGATGGGCCTATTTTCCCCGACCGTCTGCCTAAACGAGTCGGTCGACACGCTCGAAAAGCAGGAGGACGGAACGTTTAAACTCGTCACCAATCAACAAATCCATTATTCGAAAACAATCATCATCACCGCCGGAAACGGCGCCTTTCAGCCGCGTCGGCTCGAAATCGAAAACGCTTCCCGCTATGAAGGAAAAAACTTGCATTACTTCATCAACGACTTGGAGCAGTTTTCCGGAAAGCGCGTGCTCGTCTGCGGCGGCGGCGACTCAGCCGTTGACTGGTCGCTTATGCTTGAACCGATCGCCCAAAGCGTCACGATCGTGCACCGCCGCGACAAATTCCGCGCCCATGAACACAGCGTCGAGCAGCTCATGAAATCGCACGTGCACGTGAAAACGCCGTTTGTGCCCGTTGAACTCGTCGGCGATGAGCACGCCATCCGCCAAGTCATCCTCGAGCATGTGAACGAAGGAACGAAAGAAACGATCGATGTCGACGCCGTCGTTGTCAACTACGGCTTTGTCTCTTCGCTTGGCCCGATCAAAAACTGGGGGCTTGACATCGAAAAAAATGCGATCAAAGTCAACTCGCGGATGGAAACAAACATCCCCGGCGTGTATGCAGCGGGCGACATTTGCACGTACGACGGGAAAATCAAGCTGATCGCCTGCGGCTTTGGCGAAGCGCCGATCGCCATCAGCAGCGCGAAAACGTACATCGACCCGACGGCGCGGATGCAGCCGGCGCACTCGACATCGCTGTTTTAATGGCGCTCCGTCGGGAACACAAGCGGAAGCGAAGGGGCGCTCGGCATTTCGCCTTAACGCTGCATCCCGACTGATTGGAGCCATTCGTATAGCCCGCCCCGTCCACACCCGTTTTTCAAGCAAAAGGCGCCCCCTCTTTGTTGGGGGCGCCATGCTCGTGCCTCATCCCTCTTGCTCCAGCGAAACCGACTCGCCATCATGATTCCCAGCCTTGTTTTTCATCCATTCCTCCCGCTCTCTCTCGAGCAACTTCACCTGCCGGCGCAGGCTGAACAAACGCACCCATCCGAGCATGCCGACGACAAGGCCGCCAAGGACGGCCGAACTTAAAATGACGATAATGAGCGGCAAGCGGGTTTCCCCGACTAAATAATGGATCGTCACCTGCTCGACATTCGCCACCGCCAGCAGCGCCACAATGAGCGCCAAGACAAGCGCCAAGATGACATTGATTTGTCCTTTCATCGTTTCTCCTCCTTTGGCGCTCCCGAAAAGGCCAAAGTTGGAGCGCGCCCGTTTCCCTCAATTCCTGAGGGAAAGACCACCCTTCCAACATTTCGCCAGTCGGTACACGCCCGCGTTTTCAACCGGCCGTGCGGCAAAAACCGGCCTTCTCAAGAGCCCAGCGATCACGGCAAGACAGGCCGTTTGCCTCTGCCAGTCGGATGGAGGTCAACCGGTCCGTCCGCTTAGCATTGCTCCGGCGTGCCGGCATTGGTCGCTGTGCGGAACGAGGAGCCGCAACCGCATGTCGCAATGGCGTTCGGATTGTTGATCGTAAACCCGCCGCCAAGCAAAGACTGCTTGTAATCGATGACCGTGCCGCGCAAAATCGGCGCGCTGTCGCGGTCGACCAAAATTTTGATGCCGTGCTGCTCAAATTCGATGTCATCCTCACGCCGCTCATGGTCAAAGCCCATGCCGTACGACAACCCGCTGCAGCCGCCGCCATGGACGCCGACGCGCAAGTACGCTCCCTCTTCTTCCTGCTCTTTCATCATATCTTTGATTTGAAACGCTGCCGCTTCTGTCAGCGTAATAACTGCCTCTGCCATCCATGCTCCCTCCTTTAACGGTTGACACTGGCCAAACAACTTGGCCGTTTTTCGACAGGTTCGCCCGCTTTCATCCGACGGCTCAGATAGAGCGAATCTCCTTGAATGGTTCCCGTCTTACTTAATAGTATACCGCCTTCGCCTTTCGATGCTCAACCGTTCTGCCCGCCTCGGTAGTAATAAACGCCGGTGCACACGGTCTCCGCCGGACCGGTCATGCGCACGCGTCCGTCATGCCCCCAGACGATCGTTAAATCGCCGCCGGCCAAATGGACGACCGTTTCCTCCCCGCGCACCGTTTTGCCGTTTAACACCGACGCGACGACCGCCGCGCACGCTCCGGTCCCGCACGCCTGCGTCACGCCGGAGCCGCGCTCCCAGACGCGGAAATGAAGCTCGCGCTCGTTCACCACTTCGACAAACTCGACGTTCACCCCTTCCGGAAAACGCGGGTCCTTTTCCACGAGCGGGCCAAGCGTCGTCACCGGCGCTTTTTGGATGTCATCAACGTAAAAGATCACATGCGGGTTGCCCATGGACACCGCCGTCATTTCATATTCGCCCCCAGCGATGGCAAACGGCTCGGCGACGACTCGTTCCGCTTTTGGCCCCACCATCGGAATGGCGCTGCGCTCAAGGCGCGGCTCGCCCATATCGACCGTCACGCTTGTCACTTCGCCATCTGCCACGGCAACACGGGCTTCGACAAGCCCGGAGAGCGTTTCAATCAAAAAGGCGCGGTCGCGGACGATGCCGTGCTCGTACGCGTATTTCGCCACGCAGCGCAAACCGTTGCCGCAGTTTTTCCCTTCCGAGCCGTCGCTGTTAAAAATGCGCATTTTGAGTGGCGCTTTCTCCGATGGACAAATGAGAATCAAGCCATCGGAGCCGATGCCTGTGTGGACATCGGCGACGCTCCGGGCGATCGCCGGCAGCTCCTCCTCAGGCAATGCTTCCCGGAACAGATCCACGTATATGTAGCTATTACCCAATCCATGCATTTTCGTAAACGAAAAAGAACGCACATGACTCCCTCCTGAACATTTTTTGCGCTTCGCATGTATAATGGCGGCATCTCCTGGGCACAATGGGAATATCCCCCGTTTTTTCATCATATATTGAAGAGGATGCCGCATCGCGGACATCCTCCTTTTTTCGTTAAAACATTGGGTTTTCCTCGAGATGCCGATAAATCTTTTCCACGAGCTGCTCGGGTGTTTCGCCGCTGACAAACTCGCCGTTGACGAGCGCAAACAGCGTTTCCGCGCAGCGTGTGCAATAGCTTAAGCAACTGTATTCCATGATGTCCAAGTTCGGATCCTTTTCCAACATTTCCATTGCTTTGTACGACCCGCTGGCTAAGTTGCTGATGCAAAATTCGATGATGGGCAACATCATATGCGGTTCACCTTCCTCTTCCCATCGTAGCGGTTTTCCGACGCGGCGTCAATGAAGATGCTCATTCGATCGAGGAAGCGGAAAAATGATTGTTCTTTTGTCACAAATTCGTTATACTTTTCTATGGCATTGTCGGCTTTCGAAACTCGTCAAAAGGGGATTTTTCACGATGAGACAACTTGTATTGCTTGGCGGAGGATACGGCAATATGCGTATTTTGCAACGCCTCCTCCCGGACGAATTGCCAAACGACATTCATATTATCCTCATCGACCGCGTTCCGTACCACTGTTTAAAAACGGAATATTACGCCTTGGCCGCGGGAACGGTCAGCGACCATCACATCCGCGTCCCGTTTCCGGAACATCCGCAGCTTGTGTACCAATTCGGCGAAGTCGTCTCGATTGATCTCGACCAGCAGCTCGTCCATTTAAAGGATGGGAGCAGCGTCCGCTACGATGATGTCGTGATCGGATTGGGCTGCGAAGACAAATACCACGGGGTGCCGGGCGCCGAGGCGCATACGTACAGCATCCAGTCGATCGATAAAGCGCGCGCCGCCTATGAAGCGCTAAACAATTTGCCGCCGAAAGCGACGGTCGGCATCGTCGGCGCGGGATTGAGCGGCGTCGAACTGGCCAGCGAACTGGCGGAGAGCCGTCCGGACTTGCACATCAAGCTGTTTGACCGCGGTGAGCGCATTTTGCCGATGTTTCCGAAACGGTTGAGCGATTATGTGGAAGGATGGTTCGTGGAACACAAGGTGGAAATCGTCCGCAACTCCAACGTCACGAAAGTCGAACCTGGCGTCTTGTACAACCACGACGAGCCGGTCAAGTGCGACGTCATCGTCTGGACGGCCGGCATTCAGCCCAACCGCGTCGTCCGCGAACTGAATGTCGAAAAGGACAAGCAAGGCCGCGTCGTGCTGACGAAGCGCCATCACATCCCCGGCTATGAAAACGTCTACGTCGTTGGCGACTGTGCGAGCCTGCCGCATTCGCCGAGCGCCCAGCTGGCTGAAGCGCAAGCCGAGCAAATCGTCCAAGTGCTGCAAAAGCGGTGGAACGGAGAAGAACCACCGAGCGAATTCCCGCCAATCAAATTAAAAGGCATTCTCGGCTCGCTCGGCAAAAAGCACGGCTTCGGCTTGCTCGCCGACCGCCCGCTCACCGGCCGGGTGCCGCGTTTGTTGAAATCAGGCATTTTGTGGATGTACAAGCATCACCATGGGTACTGACAGCACAACTGACCCTTATCCAGTGAAAAAGGCGGAGTTCATTCCGCCTTTTTCCCTTCCGGCGCCGACGGTTGATACCCGAATTTTTCCATTTCTGCACAAATCGCCTTGAGCCGCGGGTTGCCTTCGGCGACGACGTTTCCTTCGATCACCACGACCGGGTACACCCAATCTTCTTCGACGATCGTCTGCGCGAGCTCCCGCTTCTCCTCGTCATCGGCCGGCGGCGCAAAAATGTCGACGTACGTCATCACAAACGGCTGATTCGGATACTTACGGCGCAGCGCGGCCTCGAGCCACTCGTACGTTTCTTTCGACGACGGCAGCTGCACGCATGCCGGGCAAATGACGTCAGCCCCGTACACACAAATTTCAACCGGTTTGAATGTCATCGTTGTCACCCTTTGCAAAAGCAAAATTTATCATTAGATTTTTTTTGTCACCATGATTATAATAAAAACTAAGGAAAGGAGTCGATGGAAATGACGGATCAAGAAATCAAAGAACAAGTGCAAGAAGTGCTGGATAAACTGCGTCCGTTCCTGCTTCGCGACGGCGGCGACTGCGAACTCGTCGATGTCGAAGACGGCGTCGTGAAACTTCGCCTCCTCGGTGCGTGCGGCAGCTGCCCGAGCTCGACGATTACGCTCAAAGCCGGAATTGAGCGCGCCTTGTTTGAAGAAGTGCCGGGCGTCGTCGAAGTGGAACAAGTGTTTTAATATGAAAAATCCGAACAGCGGCCGCTGTTCGGATTTTTTTATCGCCAGCGGGGCGGCGAGCCGACGGGGAGGCTGGTGATGGGCAGCCACAACCCGCCTGATCGGGCGCTTCTCCGTTTTCGCTTCCTTCCAATTGTGCAAGGAAAACCGTCATATCGTTCGCCCGCTCCCAAGCGCGGCGAAACGGCCAGGCCGCTGAACGGACTTCTGTTCGCGCCGGCGCCCAAGAAGGTTCAAGCTTCAAGCGCCAGCTTGTAGACGCGGCTGCCGCGCGGCTCGACGGAAAGACGCGCGATGTCGCACGTTGGAAAATGCGGGCGCAGCCGGCGCGCGAGCCGCTCTCCTTGGCCCGGTTCGGCAAAGACGAGCACCGTCGGCCCCGCTCCGCTCAGCGCCGCGCCGATCGCTCCGTATTCAAGAGCGAGCGCCTCGGCCCGCTCGAGTTCCGGAACGAGCTGTCTCCGATACGGCTGATGGAACAGATCGGCGGCCATCATCCGGCCGGCAAGCTTCCAGTTTTTCGTGAGCAACGCGGCGACGAGAACGTTGCTGACGGCGCTCGCCTCGACCGCCCTCTCTCTCGTCCATTGTTCCGGCAGCTGCCCACGCGCTTTTTTCGTTTCCAGTTCATACTCGGGAATAATGGCGACAAGCTCTACATCCCATTCGGGAATATGGACGACATCCACGCCCGCCTCGCGGCAGCAGCCGATGACAAGCCCCCCGTACAACGAGGCGCCGACATTGTCCGGATGTCCTTCGTATCGGGTCGCCAACTCCATCTTTTGCTCGCGCGGCAACTGAAGCCCAAGCAGCGCGTCGGCGAGCTCAATGCCGGCGACGACCGCCGCCGCGCTGCTGCCTAACCCGCGCGTAAACGGAATGTCGCTGTACACATCGACCGCACAGCTTGGCAGCCGGCGGCCGTAAACATCCGCCATCTCCGCCGCCACTTGGTACACCAAATTGTCCGTCCCGCGCGGAATACCGCTCACTTCCGCTGTCTTTGGCGCAAACGACCACGCATCCGCCAAGCGGACGTCAAGCGTCAAATAGCGATTGACCGCGAGCCCAATCGAGTCAAATCCTGGACCTAGGTTCGCCGTGCTTCCCGGAACAACGATCTTCAACATCTCATCTTCTTTCATGCCCGGACAACCCCTTGCAAATGCTCCAACACAACTTGTTCATCGTTCGGCAGCACGATCGGTTCGATCGCCGCCGTCTCCAAAGCGATGGCCGGGTCTTTCAATCCGTTGCCAGTGAGAACCGCGACGACGAGGCTGCCGCGTTCGATTTCGTTCCGTTCGCGCTGCTTGATCACCCCGGCGATCGCCGCGCATGACGCCGGTTCGGCAAAAATGCCTTCTGTTCGGGCAAGGCGCTTGTAGGCGGCCAAAATTTCGGCGTCGCTCACCTCATCAATTTTTCCGCGCGACTCGCTCGCCGCCTCAACCGCTTTGTCCCAGCTCGCCGGATTGCCGATGCGGATCGCGGTCGCCACCGTCTCCGGCTGTTCAATCACCCGGTTGCGGACGATCGCCGCCGCTCCTTCCGCTTCAAAGCCGCGCATTTGCGGCAAGCCCGTTCCTTTCGCTTCATGGTACTCCTTAAACCCTTTCCAATAGGCGGTGATATTGCCGGCGTTGCCGACTGGAATGGCGAGCACGTCCGGGGCGCGCCCAAGCTGGTCGCACACTTCAAACGCCGCCGTTTTTTGCCCTTCGATCCGGTACGGATTGACCGAGTTGACGAGCGTAATCGGCGCCGTTTCGCTCAACCGGCGCACCATCTTCAGCGCCTCGTCAAAGTTGCCGTCAATCGCAAAAATTTCCGCGCCGTACATGGCGGCTTGCGCCAACTTGCCGAGGGCGATCTTGCCGTTCGGAACGACGACGAGGCAGCGCATTCCGGCGCGCGCCGCGTAGGCGGCCGCTGAAGCCGATGTATTGCCGGTTGAGGCGCAGATGATCGTATGGCTTCCTTCCTCTTTCGCCTTGGCCACCGCCATCACCATGCCGCGGTCTTTAAATGAACCGGTCGGGTTCGCCCCTTCAACCTTGACATACAGCGTAATCCCAAGCTCCTCCGACAACCGCGGCAGCGGGATGAGCGGCGTATTCCCTTCGCAAAGCGACAGCCTCGGCGTCGCCGCAGAGAGCGGCAAAAAATCGCCATAGGCGTCAAGCAACCCTTTCCATGCCATTACCGTTTCTCTCCTTCCACTCGATACGAGCTTTGCACCCGTTCGACGATTTCCAAATCGCCCAGCTGCTGCAAAATGTCTTCATAGTCTTGCTGTGAGGCGTCATGCGTCACGATCACGATTTCCGCCAGGCCATCCTCTTTCAGCGGCAGCTGCAAAATTTTCTCAAAGCTCACCCCGCGCTTGGAAAACAGCGTCGTAATTTTCGCAAACGCGCCGACTTGGTCTTTCACATGAATGCGCAAAAAGTATTTTGAGAAAATTTCCGCCGGCGCTTTCAATTGCTTTTCATATTGCGGGGCAACCGCAGAATGGCCGTTGACGCCAAGGCGCATGTTTTTCATCACTGCAACCAAGTCGGAGACAACGGCTGTCGCCGTCGGCAGGCTGCCCGCCCCCGGCCCGTAAAACATCGTCTCTCCGACCGCTTCGCCGTATACGTACACCGCATTGTATTCGTTGTGCACGGACGCCAATGGATGCGAATCCGGCAAAAACGTCGGCTGGACGCTCACCTCGACCTTCTGCCCGTCGCGCTGGGCGATGCCGATCAATTTCATCGTGTAGCCGAGCCGCTTCCCGTAGTTCAAGTCTTCCTCCGTCACTTGGGTGATGCCTTTCACTTGCACATCGTCCAAGTCGATGTCCATTGAAAAGCCAAGGCGGGCCAAAATCGCCATTTTCCGCGCCGCATCCAGCCCTTCGACGTCTGACGTCGGATCGGCTTCCGCAAACCCGAGCGCCTGCGCTTCGGCGAGCACGTCCTCATAGGAAGCGCCGTTTTGCGACATTTTTGTCAAAATGTAGTTCGTCGTCCCATTCACAATGCCCATGAGCTTCGTAATCCGGTCCGACGCCAAGCCGTCGACCAAGCTGCGCAAAATCGGAATGCCGCCAGCGACGCTCGCTTCATAAAATAAATCGCAGCGGTATTCCGCCGCCACCCGAAGCAGCTCCGACCCGTAGACGGCCATTAAGTCTTTATTGGCGGTCACGACATGCTTCCCTTGGCGCAGCGCCCGCAATAGCCACTCTTTTGTCTCCTCAATGCCGCCCATCACTTCGATGATGACATCAATGTCCGGATCGTCGATCACCTCAGCCGCACTCGTCGTAAGGAGCGACGGGTCAACGGCGACATCACGCGGTTTCTGTACATCCCGGACAAGGATTTTTTTCACCTTCACCGGGCACCCGACTTGATGCATCAACTTTTCCTGATGGTTTTCCATAATTTTGACCACGCCGCTCCCGACCGTTCCTAATCCTAACAATCCGACCAAAATAGGTTTTTCCATGATTCCCGCCCCTTCTGTTTACGTACAGTAGACATTTGTATTTTTATAGTAGACATTATAAAAGACGATCGGCCATTTGGCAATGAAAATTTTTACTCCACCCGGTTTACCGGCGTCAGCGGCGGCCGTCCTTCGAGCACGGCGATAATGTTGTCGCGCGCCAATGTCATCATGGCGCGCCGCGTTTCGTACGTGGCGCTGCCGATATGCGGCAAGGCGACGACATTCGGCAGCGAAACGAGCGGGTGATCGGCCGCAACAGGCTCGTGTTCAAACACATCCAATCCCGCCGCGGCGATCTCCCCACCGACCAGCGCATCATACAGAGCCTGTTCATCGACGACCGCTCCGCGCGCCGCGTTAATGAAAATCGCCGACTTTTTCATTTGCCGGAACGCCTCGCGGTTGAACAAATGACGCGTCTCGGAGGTGAGCGGCGTCAAGCAGACGACAAAATCGCTCTCCGCCAGCAAATCGGCGAATGGGCGGTAGACGGCGCCAAGCTTCCCTTCCGCCTCCGGACGGCGGGAGCGGTTGTAATACAGAATGTTCATGTCAAACCCCTTTGCCCGTTTCGCCACCGCCTGGCCGATGTTCCCCATGCCGACGATGCCGATCGTTTTATGATGGACATCGGCGCCCGCCAGCAAAAACGGGCTCCAGCTTTTCCATTTTCCTTCCTTCAAAAATTCAGCCGCTTCCACGAGGCGGCGGGCGGTGGCCAATAAAAGCGCAAACGTCAAATCGGCCGTCGTATCGGTCAATACATCGGGTGTATTGCAAACGAGAATGCCGCGCCTCGTCGCCGCCGCTACATCAATGTTATCGTAGCCGACGCCCATATTGGCGACGACTCGGAGCGCTGAACCGGCGGACAAGACATCTTCATCAATCGGATCAGACACCATCGGCAAGATGGCCGTCGCCCGTTTCGCCTTTTTGACGAGCACATCGTGCGGCACGGCCATATCTTCATGGGGCCACATCTCTACTTCAGCGATGGCCAAAAGCGGCGCGACCACGTCCTCGGGCAATTTTCGCGTAATGAATACATACGGCTTCGTCATGGTGCAGCCTCCCGCATCGTTTTTTCTAAATCTTATCACAACTTTGGTCGAAAAAAAACGGGAAGTTGTCCTTAGAGTTTAACCGCAGGAAAGCGGTCGTTTTTTCGTTTGAGCCAAAAAAAGCGGGAAGCTGTCTTCCCTGCGTTACGCCGGCGGCAGCCACTCGACCGCCGGCAGGCGGATGCGTTTCGAGATGCCGGCGATCTTGGCAAACGAAGCCAAAAACCGCTCGTACTCGTGCGATCGATCGAGCAAGCGCCGCAACCCCCCCTCCCGCCTTGTCCGTTCACTCTCATCCACAGCGATATAATAGGCCTCGACACATTCAAAATAGGAAAGCGGAAACAACAACCTGGCGTAAACAAGCCGCCACGCAAACGGCGACAGCGGCGCCGCATGTTCATACTCTTGAAAAAACTGCCGCACCGCCCGCTGACAGCCAAGTCCGCTCTTTTCGTACAAATGGCGCACCCATTCCGCCAAATCGCGGGCGCAATGGTCATACACCCAGTCGGTCGGCAGCTTCGCTTCTCCCCCCCCAACCCACTTCGCCTCGGGGAGACGCTCATGGCAAAATGCCGCGTAATCGATGCGCCCTGGTTCTTCGTCAATCTCCGTGTCCGCCACGTATTGCACCGCGTTTTCCGCCAAACCTAAATAATACGGGAACGATTCGATAAACAGACGATCAAACAGCGACGACGGCCCGGAAGCGAGCTTGCTCGACCAAAACGCCTCCATTTGATCGATCCGCTTCGCCCACAGCTCCCGCCATTGGCCGATGCGCCGGCAGGCGACGATCGGCCATGGACATGTTCTCCCGCATTCATGCATCACCGCCAATTCCCTTCCGAGCGAACGAAAGCGAGCCGCCGGAAGTGGAGCGCGAACGAGCGCCAACGGCTGTCCGTTATAGGAAGCGATATACGTTCCGGACGTCGTTTTGACCAGTTCTCCGACGCCGTCCACTCCTTTTGCCCGCAAATAGCGGCTCATTTGCTGGCGCTCTTCCATTTCCGCTTCGCTTTGCCCATCGGCGGGAACGAGCAAAAAACGCTCCTGCCGATGCCAAAAGGCCGCATGCCGTCCGCTTCGCTCCAACCTCTCGACGCGCATGCCATACTGTTCACGCACCCATTCTTCCATCGCCGCGCCTCCCTCTAGAAATGTTGATCTATCAAGGCTTTTCGGCCTCTCAGGGGTGTCCAAAAAATATTTTTCGACAAAATCCCTTACATCCTTTTTCAGTTTTGTGGATATCTTACAGACCTAGGGTGCGCGTTTTGTGTACAATTCATCTGAAGTCCTCCTTGGCATGATGGTAGGTGTTGTTTGACACCCCTGCATCATACCAAGAGGGCTTTTTTTGATCAAGTCCCCGGAAAAGCTCCTAACGGGAATGCTCCTTTTTCCTTTTTGCCGAAACCAGTCATTCCGCTCGTTCCACACCTTCATCTCATCGCCGCCCCATCGATGAGCCGATTCCGCCTCCGCTCCAGCATGAAACGGCCCCATTCACGCGCCTATGCTGATCAGCCAGCGCATGGCCGCGGAAAAAGAGGGCTACTTTTTATATATGACAGCGGGCGCCAAAAAAGCCGATGAGCATTTTTCTTTATATGACGGACTGATTTATGACATGATACATATATATAGAAAACGACTTTCTAAAAGAAACAGGTGAAGTTCATGAGCGAATTCATAATGAACAATCTGGAACAAACAGCTCGGCGCTGGCTTGAGGAACGGGGGGTGACCGTGGAAAAAATTGCGGAGCTCGTTTATTACTTGCAATCCAAATATCATCCTGACTTGACGATGGACGAGTGCATCGAAAACGTCAACCGCGTCATTTCGAAACGCGAAGTGCAAAATGCGATTCTAACCGGCATCCAATTGGATAAACTCGCTGAAGACGGTCAGCTCGACGAACCGCTGCAGTCGATCATCCGCCGCGATGAAGGGCTGTATGGCGTCGACGAAATTTTGGCGCTGTCAATCGTCAATGTGTACGGATCGATCGGGTTTACGAACTACGGATATATCGATAAGCAAAAACCGGGCATTTTGCAATATTTAAATGATAAATCGACCGGCAAATGCAACACGTTTTTGGACGACATTGTCGGCGCCATCGCCGCGGCGGCGTCAAGCCGCCTGGCGCATCGGGCCGCCAATGCGGAGTAACGCCGGCGCCGCCCATGCGCGCCCTCCAGCCGCGCCGAGCAACAATGAAACGCCGCCTTGCCTTTTTTGGCAAAGCGGCGTTGTTTACAAGCGGTCAAGCCATTCCAAAAGCGAATCGGCCGTATACGTCGGCATTCGTTCATAGCGGGCGAGCATTTCTTTTGTCGTAACGCCCGTATGGACTAAAAGCGTATCGATGCCAGCGTTCATGCCGGCTAAAATGTCGGTTTCATAATAGTCGCCGATCATCAGCACGTCCTTCTTCGGGACGCCGAGCACTTTGAGCGCCTGCTCCATTATGATTTTTTCCGGCTTGCCGATAAATGTCGGCTTCACCTGCGTCGATACGGCGACGACCGACGTCAGCGCCCCGTTGCCCGGAAGCAGCCCCCGCTCCGTCGGCAAGGCGATGTCGCCGTTGGTTGAGATGAACATCGCTCCATTTCGGACAGCGAGACAAGCGACAGCGAACTTTTCGTATGTAATTTGCCGGTCAATCCCGATGACGACGACATCCGCATCTTCGCCGGCCAAACGAAATCCTTTGTCCGCCAAGGCGGTTTGGAGCCCTTCTTCACCGATCGCATACACCGAAGCATCCGGTTTTTTTTCAAAAATGTAATTCGCCGTCGCCTGACTTGTTGTAAACACATGCTTCTCCTCGGCCGGCACGCCGAACGAACGCAATTTTTCCGCCACTTGCGCCGGTGTGCGCGACGAATTGTTCGTGACAAACAAATACGGAATGCCGCGGCGGTGCAGCTCGTTGACAAACGTACGCGCCTCAGCGATGCATTCGGTGCCGCGGTACATCGTCCCGTCCAAATCGATGAGGTAGCCGTTGTATCGTTTCAATGCATTCGCTCTCCTTTCCCACCCTCAATTGCGAAACGCCGACACCGGGCCGAGCTCGCTCTCTAGGTAAGCGCGCACCGCCTTCGGATACGCCTCCAGCGCCGGCAAATGTTCGTTCAGATCGGCGAGCAATTTCGCGTGATCGACGCGCGCATATTCGTGCACAAGCATTTTCCGATGGGCGATGAACGCTTTCAATCGGTCGGCATCCGCCGGCGAGATCACTCGTTCATCCGCCAAAATGTCGATGATGTCGTTGTAGCTGCCCGGGTCGCGCATAATAAACCCATCGATCATGGCGTTGCCGACGTCCAACACCGCCTCGATGACGATATGAGCGATCCGTTCGAGCGCCAATTGCCGAAGCGGCTCATCCCATCGCTCCGCGGCCTTGTAACGGTCCAGCATTTGTTCCATGTAGCTGAGCGTTTCTTCCAGTTTTTTGCGATCGACAAAATACATCCATCATCCCTCCTCGTTCCTTTGTACGATTTCCTGTCTCCCGTTTTCACCGCCTGTCTGCTATGATGGACATAGACGAAAAAACAGGAGGGGGCTCAAATGATGGGCGAACGGTTTTATTTATACGACGACACCGTCGAAGCGGCCGTCCGCTTCGTCAGCTTTGTCGGCGAGCGGCAGCGGTTTGATTTGGCGCTCATCGAAACGGATCGTTTTTACGGGAAGTGGCTCGTGCTCGACTTGCAAAGCAACCGCTTTGCCATTCTCGGGCGCGACGATTTGGAGGCGCCAGGCTATATCGAGCACGCTTACCAGCTTCATGAACAAGATGCTAACGATTTGCGCGCTTTTTTGGAGGAGTATCTCTCATAACCTTCCTCGATTTCGGGCATCTTATGAAACAGCCCACAAACGAAGGAAGGTGAGACGAATGGCGGAACGGGACACATACGCCGATTTTTCCACCGTCGAGAAACAGCGCCATTTCTTGACCGCTGAAGAGTTCCCAGAAGGGCCGTACGGCTCGCCGCGCCGCGACGACGCGCCGGTCGAAAACAAAAGCACGCCTTGGAAGGAAGGCCAGCGGCATTACAGCGCCTTCAACTACGAGTTTAAATCGTTCCACCAAAACATTCCAAGGCGCGACCCGGCCGCCCACCCGCCGCACGACGACCCGCATCAGAGCGAACAGTTTCCGTACAACGAAGGCGAATAACGAGGCAGCCGCTCGCGGCAAGCGGGCGGCTGCCGTGCTTACCGTTTCACCTTGCGCAACACAAAATACGCACAGCCGAAATTGCAATATTCATACAAATATTCGGACAACGTGCTGATTTTCGTATCGTACGTCGCTTTTTGGTTATGGTCGTCAAAAAACCCGCGCAACCGGAGCTGGTTGTATCCCCAATCCCCGACAATGTAGTCGTACTTCGCCAAAATGTCCGCATATCGGGCGCGAAAGGCTTCTTCATTAAAGGCGTTTTTCACATTTTCCACCAGTTCGTAACAATGATTGTTAATGCAAATCACGGTTCTCACCTCGCCTTTCCATTTCCATCATAAACGATGCATCGCCCCCAATCAATTACTGTCATCAAACGAACCGCCCTGTGCCATCCTAAAAGCGAAGGGGGTGCTGACGATGAGACGACCATGGTTGGCCGTTATGTTCGGAACGGCCGTCGCCCTAGCCGGCTGCGCGCAGACGGCCGAGGACGACAACACCGATATTTACAAGCGGAGCGGCAACACCATCAATGTCACCGACCGCAACGAGCTGTACAATGAAAACGGGGTGCCCAACGGCGATGACACGCCGATGAACAACTTCGGCTACGTCCGCCATCAAAAAAGCCCGATCCTCGGCGATGCAAACGGCTATAACGACATGCCGTCCTTCAACCGCGAGAAAGCGGCTGATTTAATCAGCAAATTGTGCACCCAGCTGCCGGGCGTCAAAGACGTCGCCACGCTCGTCACGGATGAGGAAGTGCTCGTCGTGTATGACGCGGACACGAACAACCGGCAGCAAACGGCCGATCAAGTGAAAAAGACGGCGCTTTCCGTCGTTCCCCGCTACTACCATGTGTATGTCGCCGACAATCCGCAGCTGATGAAGGACATTGAGCGCTTCGGGCGCCTTGATTCGAACACGCGCAACATCGACCAAATTCTCGATGCGACGATTCAGCGGATGTTGAACTATCCGCAAGGGAAAAAACTAAGCGATGGGGAAAATGAAAACGGCGAAATGATCAACGAAACAAACGATGAATTAGACCGCGATTTCCGCGACGGCACGCCGCGGGCGACGAAAGCGGGGCGCTAGGGAAAAGAAACGGTCTGCCTTCTTTATGAAAGGCATGACCGTTTCTTCGCGTTCATCCGGCCGGGATGATGCGTTCAAGCCGCTAGAGCCATGCTTTCGCACGGTTCGTTGGATGCTACGCTTTCAACTGCCGCGCTTTCGCCGCCTCGCTCACCTGCTCATCGGCATGGTACGACGAGCGGACGAGCGGGCCGGCTTCACAATGGCTGAACCCTTTGCTCAACGCGATTTCTTTCAGCTCTTGAAACTCGTCCGGATGGTAATATTTCACGACCTTCAAATGTTTTTTCGTCGGCTGCAAATACTGGCCAATCGTCAAAATGTCGACATGGTTGGCGCGCAAGTCATCCATCGCTTCAATGATTTCCTCTTTTGTTTCCCCAAGACCGACCATGATGCTCGATTTCGTCGGAATGTCCGGCTGCAATTCTTTCGCGCGCCGCAAAAACTCAAGCGAACGTTCGTACGTCGCGCGGGCGCGCACCCTTGGAGTCAAGCGGCGCACCGTTTCGATGTTATGGTTTAAAATGTCGGGGCGGGCATCCATCAAAATTTTCAAGTTTTCATACACCCCGCCCATATCGGACGGCAGCACCTCGATCGTCGTAAACGGATTTTTCCGGCGGATGGCGCGCACCGTTTCGGCAAATACCGCCGCCCCGCCATCTTTTAGGTCATCGCGAGCGACGGCGGTGACGACGACGTGTTTCAAGTTCATGATGCGCACCGATTCCGCGACGCGTTCCGGCTCCTGCCAATCGAGCTCGGTCGGCAGCCCGGTTTTGACAGCGCAGAAGCGGCAGGCGCGCGTGCAAACGCTGCCTAAAATCATAAACGTCGCCGTCCGTCGTACGGCCCAGCATTCGTGAATGTTTGGGCACTTCGCTTCCTCGCAAACGGTATGTAAACGGTTTTCCCGCATCAGCTTCTTTAAACCGATATAATTCTCGTTCGTGTTCAACTTGATTTTCAACCAGTCCGGCTTGCGGACGTGTTCTTCTTTCGTCGCCATCGTTCTCACTCCACTTGTCGATGATTGTTCATTTCTCATTATAATGAAAAGCGCAGGAAAACACAAAAAAATCGTCCATCAGACGATTTTCCTCCTTTTCACATTTATGAAATTCCCGTTTCTCCCCAAACTAAACATATGAAACGGGCGGAAAGGGGGAATACGCGTGCATCGATGGCTTGCCGCCATATCGGCGGCAGCGATGCTGTGGATCGCCGCCGGCGCGGCTTCGGCGGCGGAACAGGAAGAAGCAGTGTATGAAAAGCGAATGGAGCTGTACAAAAAGGCCGAGGCCGTTTCCTTGATCCCGTGGTATTACTTTGCGGCCATTGACCAGTATGAGCGAAACGTCCGGCAAGTGCGCCGCGACTTGCCTAAACCGACCGGCGTCCTCGGCATTTATATCAAACCGGAAATATGGGCCGGGCCGCTGAACAAAAACCCGCATGATACAGACCCGTTCACCATCTCCCAGTTTGGCGGCCTTGGCGTGGACGGAGACGGCGACGGCTATGCGCGGGCGGATGACGATGACGATGTGATCATGGCCATGGCCCGCTATTTGCAGACGTACGGCATCGATCACCGCCATATCAAAATCGCGCTTTGGAACTATTACCAACGCGCCAAAACCGTCGACTTGATTTTAGGAAAGGTGAGAATTTATAAAAAGTATCAGACATTGAAATTGGACAACCACGTGTTTCCGCTTCCGCTAGGAGCCCATTACAGCTACCGCGATACATGGGGGGATGCGCGCGGCTGGGGCGGGCGGCGCATTCATGAAGGAACCGACATTTTCGCGGGCTACGGCGTTCCGGTGCGCTCGACGTGCTACGGCATCGTCGAGCTGAAAGGGTGGAACAAATACGGCGGCTGGCGCATCGGCATCCGCGACATCAACAACACGTATCATTATTTTGCCCATTTGAACGGCTTCGCCGCCGATCTTCGCGAGGGGCAAATCGTCGAGCCGGGGACGATCATCGGTTCGGTCGGCAGCTCTGGCTACGGTCCGCCCGGCACGGCGGGGAAATTTCCGCCCCATCTTCACTACGGCATGTACAAAGACAACGGCTATACCGAATGGGCGTTTGACCCGTACCCGCACCTAAAAGCATGGGAGCGGGCCGAGCGGCAACAACGGCGCCGCTAGCCAAGCGGGGGCTGGCGCGACAGGGTTTTCTCCGCCAACGCCAGCCGCCCAAACCAGCGGCATGTTTTTTCAAGAGCAGAGACGTCCCGGACGCCGATGTTTCCCGTCCGTCCATCCCAGCCGGCGTTCACCGGCCGAAACGGTAATGACGGAAAAAGGCTGATCTCCAAGTTGGAATCAGCCTTTTTTCCATGGCGGCACAACCGTCCGAAACGGCTTTCCGCTGACGTTCTTCTGCCTATCGCTTCTCAATGCCCGCCCAAATACGCCTGCTTCACCTGCTCGCTCGCCTGCAACTCGCTCGCCGTTCCCGACAAGACGACGCGACCCGATTCGAGAACATAGGCGCGATGGGCGATGGAGAGCGCCATATGGGCGTTTTGTTCGACAAGCAAAATCGTCGTCCCCGACTCGTTGATTTCCTGAATGATGCGGAAAATCATTTTGACCAAAAGCGGCGCGAGCCCCATCGACGGTTCGTCAAGCAAGAGCAGCTTCGGGCGCGCCATGAGCGCGCGGCCGATGGCAAGCATTTGCTGCTCGCCGCCCGAAAGCGTGCCGGCCAGCTGCTTGCGCCGCTCCTCAAGGCGCGGGAACAGCTGAAAGACGTTGGCAAAGTCTTGTTGAATGCCTTCTTTGTCTTTGCGCAAAAACGCGCCGAGCTCCAAGTTTTCCTCGACCGTCATATTGGCGAACACGCGCCGCCCTTCCGGCACGTGGGAAATGCCTTGCTTGACGATCGTCTGCGCCGCCTTGCCGGCGATCGAGGCTCCCTCATACACGATGTCGCCGTTTTTCGGCTTCAACAAGCCGGAGATCGTTTTTAGCAGCGTCGTTTTGCCGGCGCCGTTTGCGCCGATCAGCGTGACGATCTCGCCTTTGTTCACCTCAAGCGATACGCCTTTTAAGGCATGAATGTTGCCGTAAAACACATCGATTCCATCCACTTTCAACATGGTCACGACACCTCCTCGCCAAGGTAAGCCTCGATCACTTTCGGGTTGCTGCGCACTTGTTCCGGCGTGCCTTCGGCGATCAGCTGGCCGTGATCCAACACGTAAATGCGCTCGCATATGCCCATCACAAGCGACATGTCATGCTCAATCAACAAAATCGTCAACGCAAACCGTTGGCGAATGAACGCAATCAACTTCATCAATTCTTTCGTTTCTTGCGGGTTCATGCCGGCGGCCGGCTCGTCAAGCAAAAGCACTTTTGGCTGCGCCGCCAGCGCCCGAGCGATCTCAAGCCGGCGCTGCTGGCCATACGGCAAGTTTTTCGCCTTCTCGTGCATGACGCCGTCAAGCTGAAAAATGTTCAAAAACTCGATCGCCTTTTCTTCCATTTCCTTTTCACCGCGGAAATGGGACGGGAGGCGGAGAATGGAGCTCGCGATCGAATGGCGGGCGTGCGCATGGTAGGCGACTTTCACGTTGTCGAGCACCGACAGCTCGCCGAACAGGCGAATGTTTTGAAACGTCCGGCTGATCCCTTTGCGCGTAATTTTATACGGCGGCAGTCCGTTCAACGTCTCGCTGTCCAGCATAATCCGCCCGTCAGTCGGCACATACACGCCCGTCAATAAGTTAAACAGCGTCGTTTTCCCCGCGCCGTTCGGGCCGATGAGCCCGACAAGCTCCCCTTGATATAGCTCCATCGTCACACCGGAGAGCGCCTTCAGCCCGCCAAACTGGATGCCGACGTTTTCTGCCTTAAGCAACGGTGTTTTTGCCGCCATGATTCATTCCTCCCTGCGCTGCCTTCCGCCATTTGAAGAGCGAAGATAGTTCTTTCGTCCCCATCAGCCCTGTTGGACGGTACAGCATCACCAAAATCAAGACGATGCTGTAAATGATCATCCGCGTTTCCGGATAGTTTTGCAAGAACGTCGAAACGATCGTCAGCAACACCGCCGCCACCACCGCGCCGGATAGGCTGCCGAGCCCGCCGAGCACGACGAAAATCAAGATGTCGAACGATTTCAGGAAGCCAAAGTTCGACGGCTGAATGATGTAAAAGTGATGCGCGTACAGCGCTCCGGCGATGCCGGCGAAAAACGAACCGATCACAAACGCCGCCACTTTGTAATACGTCGTGTTGATCCCCATGGCATCGGCGGCGATTTCATCTTCGCGGATCGAGATGCACGCCCTCCCGTGCGTCGAGTTCGTGAAGTTGGCGATCACCAAAATGGTGGCAAACAAGCAGGCGAACACCCACGGCCATGTCGTCATATGCGTCACCGTCATGCCGCTCGCCCCGCCGACGTAATCGATGTTCAAGAGCGCGATGCGGACGATTTCGCCAAAGCCGAGCGTGGCGATCGCCAAGTAATCGCCTTTTAAACGCAGGCTCGGCACGCCGATGATGAGGCCGGCGAGCGCCGCCGCCACCCCGGCGGTCAAGACGCCGACCGCAAACGGCAGCTGCAGCTTCATCGTCATGACGGCTGAAGCGTAAGCGCCGACGGCGAAAAAGCCGGCATGTCCAATCGAAAACTGCCCGGTGATGCCAATGATTAAGTGAAGGCTCGCAGCCAGCATGACGTTGATCGCCATGAAAAAGAGCGTGTTGACGTAAAACACATTGAGCGTCCCGCTTGCAATCAGCCACTCGACAACAGCGAAAAAGGCGAAGGCCAGTATGACGGAAACCCAAAATCCACGAGTCCGCTTCCAAGTTGCCATTGTCCCCTACCATCCTTTACACTTTTTCTCGTACGTTCTTGCCAAACAATCCGGCCGGTCGGAAAATGAGGATGAGAATTAAAATGACAAACGCCGCTCCGTCGCGCCAAAGCGAATACCCAAGCCCGCTGACGAGCGATTCGATGACGCCAAGCAAAAGCCCCCCGACCATCGCTCCCGGAATGATGCCGATTCCGCCCAACACGGCGGCGACAAACGCTTTCAATCCGGGAAGAATGCCCATCAATGGCTCGATTTTTGTATAATAAATGCCGAAAATAACGCCTGCCGCCCCCGCGAGCGCCGAACCGATGGCGAACGTGGCCGAAATCGTATTGTCGACATTAATCCCCATCAACCGGGCCGCTTCCGCATCATGGGAAACCGCACGCATCGCTTTCCCGATTTTTGTCCGGTGAACGATGAACTGAAGAAGGACCATCAAAACGAGGGACGTGCCGAGGATGAACAGCGACTGGCTGCTGATGACAACCCCAAACAGCTCCAAGTTCCGATCCGGCATCAATGTGCTCGGATACGCTTCCGGCTGAGCCCCGCGCAAATAAATCGTGACGTACTCAATCAAAAGCGATACGCCGATCGCCGTAATGAGCACCGCGATGCGCGCCGCATTGCGCAGCGGCTTGTACGCGATCCGCTCAATGATCATCCCCAGCACGGCGCAAGAGGCCATCGCCAGCAACAGCGCCGGGACAAAGCCGACGTGAAGCATCGTGACGGCATAAAACCCGACAAATGAACCAATCATAAAGACGTCGCCATGGGCGAAGTTAATGAGGCGGACGATGCCGTACACCATCGTATAGCCAAGAGCGATGAGCGCATAAATGCTGCCTAGCGAAATGCCGTTGACCAGCTGTTGAATGAGTTCCATGATCGCACGCTCCTTAACGAAAACTCGTCGTTGACCAAAAGAAATGCCGGATGGGAGGACGCTCCCTTAGGAGCCCCCCCGTCCATGCATCCATCCAGCCTTTCATTACGGATTCACTTTCGTTTTGAATTGTTGCTGCCCGTCTTTGTATTCTAAAATAATGGCCGATTTGACAGGATTGTGGTTTTGATCGACCGTAAATGTTCCCGTGACAAGCTGCAAATCTTTCGTTTGCGCCAGCGAGTCTTTAATTTTCACCGGATCGGCGCTGCCGGCCCGCTTAATGGCATCGACCAGGAAGTAGGCGGTATCATAGCCAAGCGCGTTGAACGCATCCGGCGCTTTGTTGTATTTCGCTTTAAAGGCTTTCACAAACTCTTGAATTTTCGGATCCGGGTCGCCCGACGAATAATGGTTCGTGATGTACGTGTTGTTCAAGGCGTCTTTGCCCGCGATCTCGACCAGCTTCGGCGAATCCCAGCCGTCGCCGCCCATGATCGGCACGTTCAAGCCAAGCTCGCGCGCCTGTTTGACGATGAGGCCGACTTCTTCATAATAGCCCGGCAGGAAAATGAATTCTGGATTTTTGGATTTGATGCGCGTCAGCGTCGCGCGGAAATCGGTGTCTTTCGCCACATACGCCTCTTCGGCGACAATTTGGCCGCCGCCAGCTGTAAATGTTTCTTTAAATGACGCCGCCAGTCCTTTCGAGTAATCACTCGCGCTGTCGATCAAAACAGCCGCCTTTTTTACTTTCAAGTCGTTCAGCGCAAATTTGGCCGCCACCGTTCCCTGGAACGGGTCGATAAAGCACGTCCGGAAGACGAACTCGTTCACTTTGCCATCTTTGACGGTCACCGTTTCGCTCGTCCCAGACGGTGTAATAATCGGAACTTTATTGTCATTGGCAATTTGCACTTGAGCGAGCGTGTTCGTGCTCGTCGCCGAGCCGATGATGGCGACGACTTTATCCTGGCTGATCAACTTGATCGCGCCGTTCGTCGCTTCGGCCGCTTCCGATTTGTTGTCGACTTTCACCAACTCCAGCTTTTTGCCGTTGATTCCTTCTTTGTTGATTTCCTCTAACGCCAAGTCCAGCCCTTCCGCAATCGACTGGCCGTATGACGCGACCCCGCCGGACAGCTCGAGGTTGGCGCCGATTTTAATCACATCGCCGCCCCCGCCCCCGCCGCTGTTTCCGCCTGAAGAGCCGCCCCCTTGCTGGTTGCCGCCGCAGCCGGCCAAAAGACCTGCCGTCAGCACCAATGAGAAAAAGACACCTGCTGTTCTTTTTTTCTTCATTTCTTGTTCCCCCATTGTTCAAAATATTTTGTCACCGATGTGCGCCTGGCGGCATTCCACGAATCAAGCGCCCTTCCCGTGCGCACGATCATCATGTGTTGAAGGGCGGCCGCGTCCAAAACCGTCCCTTCTTGTTTCCTGTCCCTTTGCCTCGGCTCCCACATCCCCTCTAGACCTTATGTAAATAATAAAACTATTTTCAATTTAATATAATATTACAAAATTTACAGCGGCTCGTCTAGCTCTTTTCTTTTTGAAAACAAAAAAGCTCGTTCACTCCCCGTCATGGGGAGAGCACGAGCGCAACAAAGGGCGCCGCGTTGACGCTTTCGTTGTATAACGTTTCCATGTTTCCGGCAAAACCATTTTCTGAACTAACGCTTCGGAAGCGGAACCGACGGGCCGAGCGGGCCGCCGTTTTTGTTGTAAAACTGCGGCACTTCTCCCGGAATAAAGCGCATCACTACGGGAATATCTGTTGTCACATTGGAAATTTTCGAGGCAAATGGAATGACGACTTGGATGTCGACCGATACATGAATATCAATTTCAATAAAAAAACTGTTAATATCATAGGCTCGAATTTCTTTCGTCACTTCCGAGTCGACATTGCCAACGATCTGAAACTGCACCGGAATGCGCGGGCCGAGGTTGGCCAAGAGGGCATTATCCGTGATTTTTCCAAGCGGAATGTAATAAATGATGCCGCGGCTGTCTCCCGTTCCGGACTCGACTTCGGGAAGGACCATCCGTTCAAGCCGTCCTTCTGTCGCCGCCTTTAAGCTTTCCATCACATGATCATCCGTCTCCGATAAGATGCGATTGATCACCGCGGTATCAAAATCGACCGACACAATTTTGCCGCTTTCGTCCTTTTGAACCGTGACCAGCTGCCGAAATTCAGGGTTGTCTTTTTGAAACTGCTGCTCAATGGCGTTATTGATCACCAAGTTGGCAATCCGCTTCGTTTCCGTTTCCGCAATCTCCATGAGCACCGGCTTAATGCCTTTATTGACAATCCAAAGGCTTGCCGCCGTCGAGAACATAAAAAAAACGAACGTCAATAAAAACACGTAGCGGAACGGGAGCGGCCCCTTCCGCACAAATCGGGGGCGCAACAAAATGAAATCCCTCCTTTACAAGCTATATGTATGCTTGCAAGGAGGGATTTTTTCACCGCATTTTCAACAGCGCGTCTTTTCCTTTCATTCCCCGTTTGATGCCAAGCTCCTCGGCGGCGACTGTCACCGATTCGAGCGGCGCCTCGAGCAGCTGTTCGAACGTGCGCACCCCGACCGCCCGCCCGGCGATAATGCCGCGGTCGCGCAATTTCTCATTCAACAGCGCCACATCGAGCGCCCCGCACATAATGTACCCTCTCTCGCCCGCCACCGCCAGCAAGTTCGTTTTCGGCAGCTGGACGGACACAGCAATAAACGGATGTCCGTCAATGAGGATCGGCCTCACTTCGACCATCGCCGCAGTCACTCTCCTTTCCATACTCCAATGTATGAAGCATGGAAAAAGAAGTGCCTGCCTATTGGGCCAATTTCCAAGCGAGAAGATCGCGCAAAAACTCCGGCATGTAATACGTTTTTTCCGCTGCCCGCTGAATTTGCGGATAAAAGTGCCCGATCGCAAACATATCGGTCGTCGCCACCTCATACGTGCGCTCGGGATCGAGCGGCTCGCCGTTGATCATAATGCGGCGGATATGACATTGACCGTCTTCCTCGAGCCCGGCCTCGATGTCCACGCCGTCGTACACCATTTCCCCCATCACTTCGCCGCGGAAGCCAAACCCTTTAAACTGCCAATGCTTCATCCGTTCCGTGTTGGCCTCAAGGATAATCTCTTTGAGCTCCGCGCCGCGCAGCTTCACCTTGCACGGGTTGAGCGGATGCGGGCAAATGCGATGCAAATCTTTTTTCGTCACCGGCCCTTTCGCAAGCGGCGCAAGCAGCACGCCGGCGTTGACCATGCCGATGTCCGCTTGACACCACTCACGCAAAGCGGAAGCAAGCAAATTCGCGAGCGGCGACGGGGCGAACCAGTCAAGCGGCAAGTCATCATGGAGCACGGCGACTTGTTCCGCTTCAAGCCGCGCCAAACTTTCCTGCTCAAGACAAACAAGATGGTGCTCGACCGCCTCGGAGCGGGGCAATGGTTCGACATCCACGACCGTCGCGGATGCCTTGGACAGCCGATTTTGGTCAATCTCCAGCTTGACCACCCCAACATATTTTCCGTATTTCCCCGCCGCGCAAAGCAGTGTTTGATTCAATGTTTTTCCTTCTGGAAACACATGGTGGGTGTGAGCGCCTAAAATAATGTCCACGCCTGGGATCGTCGCAGCGATTTTTTCATCCTCATTCACCCCAAGATGAGACAGCACAACGACGCAATCGGCCTTTTGCTTCACTTCCTTCACCGCTGCTGTCAACATGTCAAACGGCGGAACGATCTTCCAGCCGAGCAGCTCGTAAAAGTGAGAAAACGGAGCGGTGGCGCCAACCACCCCAATGCGAAACGTCTCCGTCGCCGGGATGACGACATACGGAAGCGCCCAATGCGGCCGCGCGCCGTCGCGGTGGAACAAATTGGCGACCACGACCGGAAACCGAGCCTGTTCGTACAACGTATCCAGTTCATCATGATCAAGGGTGATCCCTTCATTGTTGCCGATCGTCACTGCATCATAGCCGAGATCATTCAATAAGTCCACATTCGCTTTTCCGCGCGTCGCCTCGGTAATCGGATGCACGCGGTCGAGAAAATCGCCGACATCAAACAAAAGCATCGCCTCGTTGCGCACGCGATGCTCCCTTCTCCGTTCAGACAAAAAGCGGGCGATTTGGGGCCAATGTTCAAAATGGCTGTGCACGTCGTTCGTATGGTAAATATAAATGGTTTGCTTCAATGCGCGCCCCTCCTCCATTACGCCAAACTCCCCCATACAAGCCGCATCCCAAGCAGCACGAGCACGACTCGAAGCACGACGACAAGCGTCCGGCTTGGCATCCGCTTACTGATCCACGCCCCCGTTTTCGCACCGATCCACACCCCAGGAATAAGAGCAAGGGCAAATGACCATTGCACGTTTCCCATCGCGACATGGGTGAGCGAACCGATGAGAGAGGACAAAAAAATCATCAACATCGACGTGGCGACCGCCACATGGGGCGGAAAGCGAAACAGCACGATCATCGCCGGCACCATGAGCGAGCCGCCGCCAATGCCAAACAGCCCGCCGAAAAAGCCGACCACAAACGCGATGGCAACCGCCATGAGCGGCTGGTAGCCGTATGTGAACGTCTCCCCGTTCCGCTCCGTGTACGTTCGCACAACACGCCGTCTCCACCACGGCGCCGGCCGCGCCTGCTCCGTCGCCGTTCGTTCGGCCCCGTTTTCTTTCGCCGCCGCCGTCTCGTCAGCCGAACGCTTCGTTTTCTTTTGACTCAGCGACAAAAAAACCGACATGGCGATTAAAAACAGCCCAAAATACAATGAAAAATGAGCGGCGCTCAGCGTATTGTTCACCCAAGCGCCGATGACCGCCCCGGGAACGCTGCCAAGACAAAAGAGCAAGCCGCTTTGATAGTCGACCATTTTGTCTTTCATATACGACAGTGTGGACGATAAGCCATTGAAAATAATGACGACAAGCGACGTGCCGACCGCCACTTGCGGCGTCACCGCCGACAGCCAGCCGAGTGCGCCAAAAAACAGAAGCGACGGCACGATGATCACCCCGCCGCCAAGGCCGGCTAAACTGCCGACCGTCCCCGCGATAAAGCCGATCAAGACAAGCAACGCATACGCCATCCTCCATCCCCCTCTTCCCCGCTTCAAAACAAACCAAGCTGCCGCGGCGCAAGGCCCGTGTACTCAATGCCAAGCAGCTCGATCAATTGTTTGGCGTTGTCAGCGGCGTCGCCGCCGGAGTTGTTGTTGAACAGCACGTAAATCTGTTTCGTTTTTTGCTTTAATGTCTCGATATGGCGCGCCCACTCGCGCAGCTCGCGGTCGTTGTATCGATACAAGTAGCGGACCGCCCTCCAGTTCTCGCCGGCCGTCGCCTTGTTCCAGCCGTGGACGTTGCGCCCGTGCAGGCGGATGAGCGTCTTTTCCCGGTCGGTCGGATGCAAAACGGTCGGCACCGACCCTTCCCCCGCCTGCGGCTCATCGCAAATGCTGTGGATCCAGCCTTCTTCTTCCATGAAGCGCAGCGTTTTGTCATAAAAGCGCGGCGAAAACCACGATTGGTGCCGAAATTCGAGCGCCGCCGGCACCTCCCCCATCCGCGCTTTCACCCAGCGCAAGTACGCCACATGCTCGCGCCGGCAGTCAAACCACGGCGGAAACTGAAACAGCACCATCGCCAATTTCCCCGCTTCCTGAAACGGCGCGATCGAGTCCAAAAACGCGGCAAACATCGCTTCCTTACTCTCATACGGAATCGGGCCGCGCTCATGCCCGGTCATTCCATGGTAGGCCTTCACGATAAACTGAAACGACGGCGGCGTCTCGCGAATCCACTTTTCCACGTTCGAACGCGGCTGAATGGCGTAAAAGTACGAATCGACCTCGACTGTCGGAAAATGAGCCGCGTATTCCAGCAGCTTGTTTTTTGCCGCAAGACCTGGCGGGTACAAGCTGTCATGATCCCCCCAGCCGGTCAGTCCGATGTAAATCATATCAATCACCAATTCGTTCGATTTGCAGCTATCTTCACTATATCATATGTGCCACCGCCAGGAAATAAAAATGACCGCCGCACCATCAAGGATGGCGGCGGTTCATCACATCCATATTTACAATCGAGGAACGGTTGCGATACAATGATACCCATCGAAACATTCTGACAATGGGAGGGCCGTCCGATGATTCATCTGTACCCATTTCTTCTCTTATCGATATTTTTGATTGTGCTGCCCGGCCCCGACACAGCGGTGGTGACCAAAAACACCATTTCCGTCGGGAAGATCGGCGGCTTGAAAACCGCACTAGGGGTTTGCTGCGCCTTGTTTCTCCACACCGCCGCGGCGTCGCTCGGGCTTTCCGCCGTCATGATGCAATCGGCCTTGCTGTTTTCCGCCTTGAAATATATTGGAGCGGTGTATTTAACCTATTTAGGCGTTAAAGCGTTGTATAGCGCTATAAAACAAGGGGAAGCGGCCGGCATGGAAACGGATGTCAACAGCAAAGGCCTACAGCCCGCCTGCTTCCGGCAAGGATTTCTGACCGACTTCTTAAATCCGAAAGTGGCGGCCTTTTTCCTAACGTTTTTGCCGCAATTCGTGGCGCCCGGCGTGCACTCCTTCGCTCCGTTTCTCATGATGGGAGCGGCTTATACGGCGATGACCGCGATATGGTTTTTGTTTTACATTTCCTTCATCCATTATATCAGCGACTTCATGAAGCGGCCGAAAACGAAAAAATGGATCGAAGGCATCACGGGCGCAGTGATGATCGGGTTCGGCATCAAATTGGCGCTTGAAAAAGTCGAGCGCTAAACAGGAAGACCGGGCCACGGCTGAACAAAGCCGCCTGGCATGTGAAATCAATGACAGGGGAGCGCCCAAAAAAGAGCGCTCCCCTAAAAACATGCTCCCATGAGGGAGGAAATGGCCTGCAGGGCGGCCTTGGCGCTTCCAGAGACCACCGGAGAGAATAAGCGCCGGCCGCTCCCTTGTTTTGCCCTGCGTCGATCATGTGGGCGTTTTGTGGGGGAAGCACCCCCAAGCGAGCGCTCCACCCTTGCTTCATCAAGCTTACCCAATGCTTCCTTCCATCTCGAACTTGATCAAGCGGTTCATCTCGACCGCGTATTCCATCGGCAGCTCTCTTGTAAACGGCTCAATGAAGCCCATGACGATCATTTCCGTCGCTTCCTGCTCGGAAATGCCGCGGCTCATCAAGTAGAACAGCTGCTCTTCCGACACTTTCGACACTTTTGCTTCGTGCTCAAGCGAGATGTTGTCGTTTAAAATTTCGTTATACGGAATCGTGTCCGATGTCGACTGGTTGTCGAGAATGAGCGTATCGCATTCGATGTTTGAGCGCGAGCCGGACGCTTTGCGGCCGAAATGGACCATGCCGCGGTACGTGACTTTTCCGCCTTGCTTGGAGATCGACTTCGAGACGATCGTCGATGACGTGTTTGGCGCCAGATGGATCATTTTCGCCCCAGCGTCTTGGTGCTGCCCTTTGCCGGCGATGGCGATGGAGAGCGTCAAGCCGCGCGCCCCTTCACCTTTTAAGATGACAGCCGGGTATTTCATCGTCAACTTCGAGCCGATGTTGCCGTCAATCCATTCCATCGTCGCGTTTTCTTCGCAGACCGCGCGCTTCGTCACCAAGTTGAAGACGTTGTTCGCCCAGTTTTGGATCGTCGTGTAGCGGCAGTAGGCGCCTTTTTTGACGATGATCTCAACAACCGCGCTATGGAGCGAGTTCGTCGTGTAAATCGGCGCCGTACAGCCTTCGACGTAATGGACGTGCGCCCCTTCGTCGACGATGATGAGCGTCCGTTCAAACTGCCCCATGTTTTCCGAGTTGATGCGGAAGTACGCCTGAAGCGGCGTATCGACTTTCACGCCTTTCGGGACGTAGATGAACGAACCGCCCGACCAGACGGCCGAGTTCAAGGCCGCAAATTTGTTGTCCGTCGGCGGCACCACTTTGGCGAAATACTCGCGGAACAAGTCTTCGTTTTCTTTCAGCGCCGAGTCGGTGTCTTTAAAGATGACGCCGAGCTTTTCAAGGTCTTCTTTCATGTTGTGGTAGACGACTTCCGATTCGTATTGCGCCGAGACGCCGGCCAAATATTTTTGTTCCGCCTCTGGAATCCCCAATTTATCGAACGTCGCTTTAATTTCCGCCGGCACTTCATCCCATGAGCGGCCCGATTTTTCCGTCGGTTTGACGTAATACGTAATTTCATCGAAATCGAGGCTTGACAAGTCGCCGCCCCATTGCGGCATCGGTTTGCTGTAGAAGATGTCGAGCGCTTTTAGGCGGAACTCGAGCATCCATTGCGGCTCGTTTTTCATCCGCGAAATTTCTTCGACGACTTCGCGCGTCAAGCCGCGCTGGGCGCGGAAGACGGAGACGTCTTTATCGACGAAGCCGTACTTGTATTCACCGATTTCCGGTGCTTTTTTCGCCATCTCGGTTCACCTTCCTTTAGATTAGTGGTGATGCAGCCCTTTTTCGAGCGCTTTCCACGCCAATGTCGCGCATTTGATGCGGGCCGGAAACTTGGAAACGCCTTGGAGCGCTTCGATGTCGCCAAGGTCGACGGAATCGTCGTACTCTTTCCCTTGGATCATGTCAGAAAAAATATGAGCGAGCCGAAGCGCTTCTTCCACCGTTTTCCCCTTGATCGCCTGCGTCATCATCGACGCCGACGACATTGAAATCGAACAGCCTTCCCCTTCAAATTTGACGTCGGCGACTTTTCCGTCTTCGACTTTCATCGTCAAGTGGATGCGGTCGCCGCACGTCGGGTTGTTCATGTTGACGTCGACGTTCGTGCCCTCAAGCACCCCGCGGTTGCGCGGGTTTTTATAATGGTCCATAATGACTTGGCGGTAAAGCTGATCCAACGGATGATTAGAAGACATGGCTGAAGTACTCCTTCGCTTTCTGTAATGCGGCGATGAACCGGTCGATTTCCTCTTTCGTATTGTAAAGGTAAAAGCTCGCCCGGGCGGTTGCGGTCACGCCGAGCCATTTCATGAGCGGCTGGGCGCAATGGTGGCCGGCGCGGATGGCGATTCCCTCGGCGTCAAGAACCGTCGCCACATCGTGCGGATGCACCCCGTCGATGTTAAACGTCACAAGCCCGGCCCGCTCTTTCGGCCCATAGACGGTGATGCCTTCGATGTCCGCCATTCGGCTAAGCGCATATTGCGCCAGCTCGTGTTCATGGGCGGCGATGGCGTCCAAGCCGACTTGTTCAAGGAAATCGATCGCCGCCCCAAGGCCAATCGCCCCAGCGATGATCGGCGTGCCGCCTTCAAACTTCCACGGCAGCTCTTTCCACGTCGAGTCGTACAGCTCGACAAAATCGATCATTTCGCCGCCGAACTCGATCGGCTCCATCTGCTCAAGCCATTTCTTTTTGCCATATAATACGCCGATTCCCGTCGGCCCGCACATTTTATGGCCGGAAAGGGCGAGAAAATCGCAATCAAGTTCCTGAACATCGACCTTCATATGCGGAGCGCTTTGCGCCGCATCGACGACGACGACCGCGCCGCGCTCATGGGCGATGCGGGCGATCTCCCGCACCGGGTTGATCGTGCCGAGCACGTTCGACACATGGGCGATGGCGACGATCTTCGCCGCTTCGGTGACGGTCTCCTCGACATCGCGCAGATCGATCGTGCCGTCTTCCTGAAGCGGAATGTATTTCAGCGTTGCGCCCGTTTGCTTCGCCAGCTGCTGCCATGGAATCAAGTTGCTGTGATGCTCCATGTATGTGATGACGATTTCATCGCCTTCTTTGACATTGGCGCGCCCGTAGCTGGAGGCGACCAAATTGAGCGACGCCGTCGTGCCGCGTGTGAAGATGATCTCCTGCGCCGATTGGGCGTTTAAAAACCGCCGCACTTTTTCGCGCGCCCCTTCGTACGCATCGGTCGCCTTCGTCCCGAGCGTATGGACGCCGCGGTGGACGTTCGAGTTGTATTCGCGGTAGTAGCGGTCAAGCGCCTCAATCACCGGCAGCGGCTTTTGCGATGTCGCCGCGCTGTCGAAATAAACGAGCGGATGGCCGTTGACGTCCTGATGCAAAATCGGAAACAACGCGCGAATGTTATTCACATTCATGATTGAACTTTCCTTTCAATCACTTCAATTAATTGGTTTTTCACGCCTTCAAGCGGAATCGCCTCGACGACCGGCGCCAAAAAGCCGTGGATGATGAGCCGTTCCGCGTCTCGTCTCGGAATGCCGCGGCTCATTAAGTAATACAATTGGATCGGGTCAACGCGCCCGACCGAGGCCGCGTGGCCGGCCATGACGTCGTCTTCGTCAATCAACAAAATCGGGTTCGCATCGCCCCGCGCTTTTTCGCTCAGCATCAAGACGCGCGACTCCTGCTCGGCGTTCGATTTTGACGCGCCGTGCTCAATTTTGCCGATGCCGTTGAAAATCGAGGTCGCGCTGTCGCGGACAACGCCGTGCTTCAAAATTGTCCCTTCTGTATGCTTGCCGTAATGGACGACGCTCGTCGTAAAGTTTTGCACTTGCTCGCCGCGGCTGACCGCGACCGTTTTCGTATCGCCGAACGAGCCGTCGCCGACAAGGCGGGTGATGTTCTCGGAGACCGTGTTGCCGTCATTCATCAGCCCGAGCGCCCATTCGATCCGTCCGTCGCGCCCAGCGATGCCGCGCCGATTGACATACGTCGTGGTACCTTTTGCCAAATGGTCGACGGCGGCGAAAAAGACGCGCGCGTTGGCGTTCGCAAACACTTCGGCGACAATATTGACGGCTGCTTTTCCTTGCTCATGCGCCGATAAATAATTTTCGACAAACACGACACGGCTGTTGTCTTCCGCGACAATGATCACGTGGTTAAACAAGGCGATGTCGTCTTCGTCTTGAATATAGACCGCCTGGAGCGGCGTTTCAATCTCCACGTTTTTCGGGACATAGACAAACACGCCGCCGTTGAACAGCGCCGCATGGAGCGCGGCAAGATGGTGCTCATCCGGCTTGACCGCCGTCATCAAATAGTGTTTCAGCAAATCGCCATGCTCGCGCGCTGCTGTGAAGATGTCGGTGAAAATAACGCCTTTCTCCTTCAATTCATCGGACAGCGACACGTACGCCGGCGTATGGTTGCGCTGCACGTACAAGTTTTTCGTTCCTTCGCCCGCCTCGATGAGCGCCTTGACTGCTTCCGGCAAATCGTCAAGACCATCATACGGCGCGCTGTCGACCACATGGCGTGAGAAGCCGGTGAAGTTCCATTTGTCGATTTTCGTCTTCTCCGGTTTCGGAAGCGGCAGCCGCTCCGACAGCCGAAGCGCCTCAAGGCGCCGCTCGGTCAGCCAGTCCGGTTCGCCGCGTCCGCTTGAGAATGTGCGGATGTAGGTTTCATCGAATGGGATTTTCGTTTCTGTCGCCATAGTCCTCCTCCTAACGCTTACGCTTCTTGCCCGACCGTTTCATCTTCGATGCCGAGTTCTTTTTTGATCCAGTCGTACCCTTCCGCCTCAAGCCGCTGCGCCAGCTCCGGACCGCCGGATTTGACGATGCGCCCTTGCATCATGACGTGCACGTAATCCGGCGTGATATAGTTCAATAACCGCTGGTAGTGGGTGATGATCAAACAGCCGAACTCGCTGCTGCGCATTTCGTTGACGCCTTTGGCGACAATTTTGAGCGCGTCAATATCAAGCCCGGAGTCAATCTCGTCCAAAATGGCGATTTTCGGTTCGAGCATCATCAATTGCAAGATTTCGTTCCGCTTTTTCTCCCCGCCTGAGAATCCTTCGTTCAAGTAACGGTGCGCCATATCCGGATTCATTTCGAGAAACGCCATTTTTTCATCGAGCTTGCGGATGAATTTCATGAGGGAAATTTCGTTGCCCTCGCCAAGGCGAGCGTTGATCGCCGCCCGCAGGAAGTCGGCGTTCGTCACCCCGCTGATTTCGCTCGGATATTGCATCGCCAAAAACAGGCCGGCCCGCGCCCGCTCGTCGACTTCCATCTCGAGGACATCCTGGCCGTCGAGCGTCACCGATCCTTCGGTCACTTCATATTTTGGATGGCCCATAATAGCCGATGCCAGCGTCGATTTCCCCGTTCCGTTCGGACCCATAATGGCGTGGATTTCCCCGCCTTTGACTTCCAAGTTCACTCCTTTTAAAATTTCTTTTCCCTCCACGGCGACGTGGAGATTGCGAATCGTCAATACCGCCATGCAGCATACCTCCAATTCCCAATTGAGAGTCAGTTCGCTCGCTTGTCTTCTAGCGATCGTTCATTCTCATTTTATTCTCATTATCATTTTATAACAAATGAAAACTGCCTGCAACTTCCCTGCCTTGTTTTTCACGATGTCCGTGTGAAAAACCGCATCTTTTATTTATTTTACACGAAAACCGCAAGCTTGTACGAGTTTTTGCAAAAAAAAGACCCCGTTCTCTCCGGAGTCTAGTGAGCTGTCCGCAGCTCGCGGAGGCATTCCTGCACGAGCGTCACCGCCTGGCTCATCGCCGCCCCGCCGCCAAACGCGGCCGCCACCGCGCACGCTTCCAACATTTCTTGTTCGGACGCCCCTTCATCAAGGCAGCCTTTCGCATGGTAAATGATGCAATATTCATCCTGCGACGCCAAGCTGATGCCGAGGGCGATTAATTGTTTTTCTTTTTTCGACAGCGCCCCCTCGGCAAAGCACGCTTCCGTAAACGCGTTAAACCGTTCGGCTACGTTCGGAAGTTTTTGGGTAAACGCCCCAAGCCCTTCCTTGTAGTGGCGAAGCGCGGCTTCGACCGATGCATGTGTTCCGTTGTTCATCATCATTTTCCTCCCTTTGTTCGTTTCTGCTGTTAGTATGCATGAAGGAAAACGAAATTAAACAACGAATAGTATTGAAAGCGTGTGGAAACACCACCGTTTCACCAACATCGACGGAATGTGATGATGAAAACGAACGGTTCTGTTCCACTTCCATCATCATAGGAAAGGGGGCAATGCCATTGATTCGTTGGGTTGTCTTTACCTTAACCGCCGCTTTCGCTTCGTTTTTGGCATGGATCATCATCGGCAGCATTCTCGGTGAACACGGGGACGTCATCTTCAGTTTAACGACAGTGGTCGCCCTGCAAAACTGCGTCATCATCGTCATGCTCGCCGCCGTACTGGCGCGTTTGAATGGCCGATGAAGCGCGGGAAAGCAGATCAGCCGCGGTGTCTCTCCATCCAAAATCGTTTTGAACTTTCGGGCGGCTCTTTTTTTTGGACAAAAAAAACGGAAGCGAAATGCTCCCGTTATGGATTGTTTTCCGCCGCTGGAATGACGGCGCCGTGGTATTTTTCTTTAATGAAATCTTGGATTTCTTTCGATTGCAGCACTTCGACAAGCGTTTTAATTTCTTTCCGGTTTTCATCGCCTTTGCGCACCGCAATAATGTTCACATACGGATTGTTTTTCGGCGACTCCACGGCGATCGGGTCTTTCGCCGGATCCAAACCGGCGTCAAGCGCATAGTTGGCGTTGATCAGCACCGCATCGCCTTCGCCGTTTTTGTAAATTTGCGGCAGAAGCCCGGCGTCGACATCGGCCTTAAATTTTAAATGCTTTGGATTTTCGATGATGTCATTGACTGTCGCTTTCGTTTTATCGACGCCCGGTTTCAATTTAATGAGCCCTTTTTCTTGCAACATCGACAAAATGCGGCCATGGTCGGCGACCGAGTTGCTCATGATGATCGTCGCGCCGTCCGGCAGTTCTTCAATGCTTTTGTATTTTTTCGAGTATAAGCCGATCGGCTCGATATGAATGCCGCCGGCGTTGACGAAATCATAGCCGTATTCTTTCTTTTGCGATTCCAAATACGGAATGTGTTGGAAATAGTTGGCATCAATTTGCTTCTCCGCCAGCGCTTTGTTCGGCAAGATGTAATCTTGGAACGTGATGATCTCCAAGTCGATGCCTTTTTTCTTCAAAATCGGTTTCGCTTTTTCCAAAATTTCCGCATGCGGCACGTTCGACGCACCGACTTTCAGCTTCACCATTTCGCCGCCTTTTTCTCCTTCGGATGCACTGTTGTTGTCTTTGCCGCCGCATGCCGCCAAGGCGAAGACGAGAACGGCGGCGAGCAGCGCACCAAGCCATTTTTTCATCGACTTCTTCCTCCTTTATCGTTTATCGATTTTTGAAGTGACAACGTCACCGATCAACTGAATGACAAAGACAATGACGAGCACCAACACGGTCGCGACAAACGTCACATCGTTATGGTTGCGCTGGAATCCTTCCAAATACGCCAAGTTCCCAAGCCCGCCGGCGCCGATGGCTCCAGCCATCGCCGTATAGCTGACGAGCGACACGGCCGTCACCGTAATGCCGGAGACAAGCGCTGGAAGCGATTCAGGCAAGAGCACTTTCCAAATGATCGTCCACGTTGAGGCGCCCATCGCTTGGGCTGCTTCGATGACGCCTTTGTCGATTTCGCGAAGGGCGATCTCCACCATGCGGGCGTAAAACGGCGCGGCCCCAATGATCAGAGCCGGCAGCGCCGCATTGGCGCCAAGCATCGTCCCGACGAGCCAGGTGGTAAACGGAATGAGCAAAATGATCAAAATAATAAACGGAATCGAGCGGAAAATGTTCACAAACGCCGCAATCACTGTATTGACAAACCGGTTTTCCCATAGGTTGCCTTTCGCTGTCAAAAATAGAAGCAAGCCAAGAACGATCCCGAGGACGAAAGTGGCCGCGACCGCCATCCCGGTCATGTACAGCGTCTCGACCGTCGCCGCCCACATTTTCTCCCATTGCACGTTCGGCAGGAGGTTAGCGAGCATCGTGAATCACCTCCACTTCCACTTGCTGGCGTTGAATATAGTCAAGCGCCCGGGCGATTTCATCGGCCGCTCCGTCGAGGTGAATGAACAGCACCCCATAGGCGCCTTGATGGGTTTGCGAAATTTTCCCTTGCAAAATATTGATATCGACGGCAAATTGCCGCACGACCTGGCTGATGAGCGGCTTTCCGGCGGCCGCGCCGACGAACGTCAGCTGCGCGATCAGCCCGCTCGGGTATTGGCCAAACAAATGGGAAATCGCCTCTTCCGTCTCCTCGGGCTCGATCAGCTGCTTGACGAACCGTTTCGTAATCGGCTGCTGCGGGTTTCGGAACACATGCAGCACGTCGCCTTGCTCGACGATTCGGCCGCTTTCCATCACCGCAACGCGGTCGCAAATTTTGCGGATGACGTGCATTTCATGGGTGATGAGCACAATCGTCAGCCCGAGGCGCTTGTTGATGTCAACGAGCAAGTCCAAAATCGCATCGGTCGTCTGCGGGTCGAGCGCCGATGTCGCCTCGTCGCAAAGCAGCACTTTCGGGTTGTTGGCGAGCGCTCGAGCGATGCCGACGCGCTGCTTTTGTCCCCCGCTCAGCTGCGACGGATACGCATCTTCCCGTCCCGCGAGCCCGACGAGCTCGATCAATTCATCCACCCGCTTTTGCCGCTCCGCCTTCGGAACGCCCGCAATCTCGAGCGGAAACGCAATGTTTTCCCTGACCGTGCGCGACCAAAGCAAGTTGAAGTGCTGAAAAATCATCCCGATTTCTTGGCGCGCCTTGCGCAGCTCTCGGCCCTTCACGCGCGTCATATCGCACCCGGCGACGACGACCCGGCCCTTCGTCGGCTTCTCGAGCCCATTAAGCAATCGGATGAGCGTGCTTTTCCCCGCGCCGCTGTAGCCGATAATGCCGAAAATTTCCCCTTCGCGAATCTCAAGCGACACATTGTCGACGGCCGTGACTGAGCCGTTGGCCGCTTGATAGATTTTTGTCACTTGTTCGAGTGTAATCATCGTTTCACCTTCCTTCCCAAGCGGCAGAGCGCAAAAAGAAAACCTTTCTGCCCGCAGAGAACAGAAAGGTATTGTGCACCATTCCGTCTCTTATCTCTCAAAGCAGGCCGCTTTGTGTGAATTGGCACCATTTCAGCGCACGCGCTGACGGTTGCCGGGCTTCATTGGGCACATCCCTCCACCTCTCTTGATAAGAGCGCAACAATCGCCTATGCAATTGATTTACGAATGTGATTGTATCACCGCTTGTCGAACGCTGTCAACAATTTTTTCACCCAACATGCCGATACGGTTTAGCCAAATGGAGGAGCGATTCAAGAAGCAACAGCTGACGGAAGCTTCCTGACACGTGCACTTCTTGCAGGCGGATGAGCTGCTGCAGCTTCAGTTCGCCGTTCAGCAGGGACGCGAGCGCCTCTTTGGAGCCGCGCACAGTCAATGTTTTCCGTTCATCGTGTTCCATCCCTAAAGCGGCTGGTTCCCTGCCGATCAAAAGCAAGGCGGTTTCATCCCCGCTTTCAAACCGAACACACAGCTGCTCATCCGGCAAAATCGGCATCAAATGGCGCAACACTTGCATCCGTTCCACGAACTGTCCGACTAATTCACGCATTTCCATGGATATCCCCTCCCCCATTTTTATTTTTTCACTTCCACCTGAAGAGGAGAAATCCTTTACAAAAATCTCGACAACCCGTTGACGAACGAGCGCCGTTTTTGTCATTTCCCAAGAAATGTGTCAAACAGCGTCAAAAAAAGGCGAATCACTTGACCGGCAAGCGTGCTTGAAGCACTTCGTACAAATACGGAACGGAATGAAAGGCATACCACTTGCCTGCGATCGCTCCATCCTGAAAAAGAAGCAGGCAAGGAACGCTTTCAATTTTCCACTCAGCCGCTCGTTCGGGAATATAGTTGATGTCTGTTTCGTAAAACGGAAGCGCCGGAAACAACTTCTCCACCACCACAAGCATCCGCCGCGCCAGCTGGCACGTGCCGCACAGCGGGGTGTACAAGTAAAGGGCGAGAAGCGGCTCGCCTTCCACCACTCGCTTGACATCGTTTCGATCGATCGCGTTCACTCGCCTCTCCCTTTCATCAGCAATTCGATGCGGACGTCGAAATCGGCGCGCAGCAACACTTGCGCCAAGTGCCAAATCGGAGCGGCCGCCACTTCACGGTACGCCCGGTCAATGTAAAGATGCTCCGCTTCTGGAAGCATGCGGCGAAACTGCCGGCGCAATTTTTCTCCCGCCTCATCGGCATCCGCCAACAAGTACACATCATATCCTTCCAGCTCATCAGCCCATTCTTCCAAGCGCGCGTCGCTGATCGTGCCGTTCGTGCAAAGGATGATGACAGGCTCTTTCAGGACGGCCGCCACCTTTTGCTTGTCCGATCGCCCTTCCACAATGATGACTTTTTCCACGCGTCGCATGTCCGACCCACCTTACTTCGAAAGGTGATACGATATGGTATGCCCCGCGCCGGCGAAAGGTGGAAACAGAAAAGCAACGGCATCGCACCGTTGCCTTTCAACACCAGCCCGCTTCCCCGTCGCAGTCGACATATTTTTGGTTCGGTTCAACGGTAGCGGTCACCTGCTTGAAAATTCGCCCGTTTTGTTCGATATATCCATATTTCAACGGGACGGCCGCCGGAAGCGGAAGGCGCCCGATGAGCTCTCCTTCCTCGTACAACTCCAGCGAGCAGCCGTTCAGTTTGCCGATGATCCGGTCCGTGACATCTATGCGCGTCGTTTGCAGCATCGCGAGCACCCCTTTTTTCAATCAAATTCCGGTATGTATAGAGTGCCCGAATCGAAGCGAAGATTGCAGGAACGTTTATCCTTCGTTGATCATGGCCTCGTATTGTTCCGCCGTCAACAAATTGTCGATGTCGCTCAAATCGTTCGGTTTGACGACGATCATCCACGCTTTGTCATATGGCGATTCGTTCACGTACTCTGGATGGTCGTTCAACGCCTCATTCACTTCAACGACCGTGCCGCTGACCGGCGCATACAACTCCGAGACCGTTTTCACCGATTCGACGCTGCCGAACGGCTCGTTGGCCACAACCTCCGCGCCGACTTCCGGCAGCTCGACAAAGACGATGTCGCCAAGTTCTGACTGGGCGTAATCTGTAATGCCAATGCGCACGTTCTCTCCTTCCACACGCACCCATTCATGCTCCTTTGTGTAACGAAGTTCTTTCGGCGTGTTCATCGAATCCCTCCATCGCAGCAAAATCAAAATATGTTCTTCTTCATCATAACCGATTTTTCAATAAAACTCACTGTCTTGACGCGATTTTGCAAAAAATTTTATGCCTTCTTGGCGAAAAACGCCTCGTAGTCTTGTTCGCGAAAGCCCAAGACGACCCTCTCGCCGTCCGTCAAAATCGGCCGTTTGACGAGCATTCCGTCCGAGGCGAGCCAATCGAGCATCTCGTCTTCCGATGCGCGATCGAGCTTGTCCTTCAAGCCAAGCTCACGGTATTTCATGCCGCTCGTATTAAAAAATTTTTTGAGCGGCAGCCCGCTTTTTCGGTGCAGTTCAGCCAGCTTTTCTTTCGTCAGCGGTTCGTCGACCAAATGCACTGTTTGCACATCGATGCCGTGTTCATCGAGCCAACGCTTCGCCTTCCGGCACGTTCCGCATTTTGGATACCAATACAACATATACGCCATCGCCATTCCTCCCTGTCAAGACATAAAGAAGAAGCACCAGGCAGTCTGCCTGGCACTTCCCATTATCACACAATATACCGTTCGGCTTCAATGAGCGCGGCGGCCGCTTCGCGCTTTTTCGCGATCACGTTGATCGGCGTATGGCGCGTCAGCCGGCGGAGCGCGGCGAGCATCATCCGCAGCGTGTCGCCTTGTTCGACGGCGACGAGCGTTTCTTTCGCATGGGCTTCAATTTCATTGAACGCCTCTTGGCAGAAAATTTGCGTGTACAGCCATTTTTGTTTGTTTTTCTCCTCGCCGCTTGCTTGAATCGCTTTTTCCGTGCGCAAGAGCGCGGATTCCATCGCGTAAACGTTCGAGACAATGTCCGCGATGTTCACAAGCACTTCTTGCTCTTCTTCAATGCGCTGGCCGTATTTTTGCGCCGCTAAGCCGGCGACCATCAAGGCGATTTTTTTGGCGTTGCGCACCAAGTATTTCTCTTGTTCCAGCACGCCCGTTCCCGGCTCTTCGGCGGTCATCATCATCAGTTCTTCCTGAAGCTGCTGCGCTTTTTGGAAGAGCGGCAGCTCGCCTTTTAACGCCTTTTTCAAATACATGCCCGGAACGAGCAGGCGGTTGATTTCGTTCGTCCCCTCGAAAATGCGGTTGATGCGCGAATCACGGTAGGCGCGCTCAATTTCGTATTCCTGCATAAAGCCGTACCCGCCGTGGATTTGCACGCCTTCATCCACGATGTAATCGAGCACTTCCGTCGCAAAAAACTTGTTCAATGAGCATTCGATCGCATATTCGGCGATCGATTTCGCCACTTCCTTGCCGTCTTTCGCCTTTTCCGCATCCAGCAGGCCCATCCGTTCATCGAACAAGCCGACCGTGCGGTACACCGAGCTTTCGGCGGCATACAGGCGCGACGCCATCGTCGCGAATTTTTCTTGTGTCAGCGTAAACTGCGAAATCGGGCGTTTGAATTGCTGGCGCTGGTTGGCGTATTGGAGCGTGATTTCGAGCGCCCGCTTCGCGCCGCCGACCGCCCCTAACCCAAGCTTGTAGCGGCCGATGTTCAAAATGTTGAAGGCGATGACATGGCCTTTTCCGATTTCACCGAGCACGTTTTCTTTCGGCACCGGCACATCTTGCAAAATGAGCGTTCTTGTCGACGAACTTTTAATCCCCATTTTCTTTTCTTCCGGACCGGTCGACACGCCCGGGAAGTCGCGTTCCACGATGAACGCCGTAAAGTGCTGGCCGTCCACTTTCGCGTAGACGACAAATACATCGGCGAAACCGGAGTTGGTGATCCATTGTTTTTCGCCGTTTAAAATGTAATGCGTGCCTTCCGCGTTTAATCTCGCCGTCGTTTTCGCGCCGAGGGCGTCCGAACCCGAGCCAGGCTCCGTCAAGGCGTAGGCGGCGATTTTTTCGCCGGTCGCTAAATACGGCAAATATTTTTGTTTTTGTTCTTCCGTGCCAAACAACACAATCGGCAGCGAGCCAATCCCGACGTGCGCCCCGTGCGAAATGGCAAAACCGCCGGCCGGCGCCATTTTTTCCGCAATGATGGCCGAGCTCACTTTATCTAGGCCCAAACCGCCGTATTCTTCCGGAATGTCAGCGCTTAACAAGCCGAGCTCGCCCGCTTTGCGAAGCAATTTCACGGAACGGTCAAACTCGTGGTTTTCCAAATGCTCGAGTTGCGGGAGCACTTCATTGTTGACATACTCTTCCGTCGTTTTGGCAATCATATGATGCTCGTCGGTGAAATCTTCCGGCGTAAACACGCGCTCCGCCGGAATGTCTTCAATCAAAAAGCTGCCGCCTTTGATCGCTTCTTCCATCGTTTTGGCCATCGTTGATTTCCTCCCCCGAAAGATGATGGATGATCCGGGCGGCAACGCCGCCCGGGAAATAGACGTTCCATGCAGCCGGGCAAATGCGGATGCATGCCTCGCGCGAGCTGATGAAGCCCGCTTGATGTCTGCTGCCGCTACAGCAGCTCAAACACGCCAGCCGCTCCCATGCCGCCGCCGATGCACATCGTGACGATGCCGAACTGCACGTTGCGGCGCCGCATTTCGTAAAGCAAAGACAAGGTCAGCTTCGCGCCCGTGCAACCGAGCGGGTGGCCAAGCGCAATCGCCCCGCCGTTGACGTTGACAATGTCTTCATCCAATCCAAGTTCGCGGATGACTTGGATCGATTGCGAGGCGAACGCTTCGTTCAGCTCGATCAAACCGATGTCGGACAGCTCAAGACCGGCCAGCTTCAACGCTTTCGGCACCGCCGCGATCGGGCCGATCCCCATCACTTCCGGCGGCACGCCGGCAACCGCGAACGAACGAAACTTGCCGAGCGGCTTCAAGCCGAGCGACTCTGCTTTTTCGCGGTCCATCACCATGACCGCCGCCGCCCCGTCGCTCATTTGCGACGCGTTGCCGGCTGTGACCGTGCCGTTTACTGCAAACGCCGGCCGGAGTTTCGCGAGCGTTTCCATATTCGTGTCTGGGCGCACGCCTTCATCTTGTGTAAAGACGACTTTCTCCTCAACGAGTTTGTTGCCTTCTACTTTGCGCACCGTCACCTCGACCGGCACGATTTCTTCATTGAATTTCCCTTCGGCAATCGCCTTGGCGGCGCGCTGGTGGCTGCGCACCGCGAACGCGTCTTGGTCCTCGCGGCTGACGCCGTATTTTTTCGCCACTTGCTCGGCCGTGTGCCCCATCGACATGTAGTATTCCGGCGCTTCTTCCGCCAAGCGGGCGTTCGGGCGGACGACATGCCCCATCATCGGCACCATGCTCATCGATTCGACCCCGCCGGCGATGACCGTATCGGAATGGCCGAGCATCACCCGTTCCGCCGCATAGGCGATTGCCTGCAAACCGGACGAGCAATACCGGTTGATCGTGATCGCCGGCACGGTATACGGCAGCCCGGCGAGCGCGCCGATGTTGCGGGCGATGTTCAATCCTTGCTCCGCCTCCGGCATGGCGCACCCGATAATCAAGTCATCAATGTTTCCTTCATAGTTCCCCGCGCGCTTGATCGTTTCTTTGACGACGAGCGCTCCTAAATCATCCGGCCGCACGTGGGCGAGCGTTCCTTTTTTTGCTTTGCCGACCGGTGTGCGCGCACCTGCGACAATGACCGCTTCTCTCACGCCAATCCCCCCCTTGATCTCCTCCGCTTTAGTTGCGGAGCGGTTTTCCTTTCACCAACATATGCTGCATGCGCGCTTGCGTCTTCGGCTCGCCGATGAGGCTCAAAAACGCCTCGCGCTCGAGATCGAGCAAATATTGCTCGTCGACTTCCGTTCCGTACGGCACTTTGCCGCCGGCTAGAACATACGCCAATTTTTTCGCGATTTTCAAATCGTGCTCGCTGATGTAGCCGGAATGGAACATCGACTGCGCCCCAAGCAGCATGGCGGCATAGCCGCTTTCGCCGGCCACCGGCACTTTCTTCCTTACAGGCGGCCGGTACCCTTCCTCATACATCGAGAGCACCGCCTGTTTCGCTTCATACAGCAGATGGTCGCCGTTCATCGTGATGCCGTCGCGGTGATTCAAGAAGCCAAGCTCGCGCGCTTCCGCCGCTGACGTCGACACTTTCGCCATGGCGATCGTTTCAAATACGCTGGCCGCGATTTTGACGTAGTCGACGTCCACGCCGCGCGGCAGGCTGTTCAACCGTTTGATGTACAGCTCCTTGTTGCCGCCGCCGCCCGGAATCAAGCCGACGCCGACTTCGACGAGCCCGATGTACGTCTCGGCCGCCGCTTGGATGCGCGAAGCCGCCAAGCTCACTTCCGCCCCGCCGCCTAACGTCATGGCAAACGGCGCCACAACGACCGGCTTCGGGTTGTATTTGACGCGCATGAGCGCTTGCTGGAACTGGCGGACGGCAAGCTCCAATTCAAAGAAGTTTTCATCTTGCGCCTCCATGAGCATCATCGCCAAGTTGGCGCCGACGCAGAAGTTTTTCCCTTGGTTGCCGATGACGAGACCTTTGTAGTTGCGGTTGACTTCCTCAAGCGCCTCGTTGATCATTTGGACAATATCGGCGCCAATCGCGTTGTTCGGCGAATGGAACTCCAGAAGCGCCACGTCGTCGCCGAGGTCAATGAGGCTGGCGCCGGCATTTTTCTTGATGACGCCGCGCGCCTCTTTCAGCCGGCGGATGTGGATGACTTTTTCGTTTTCTTCTACTGGTTTATACCCGCCCGGCGCATAATAGAACAGCCGGCCGTTTTTCGTTTGATAGAACGATGTGGCTCCGTCGGCGAGCATGTCCGTGATCCACGACGGGATGTCGCGCCCTTCCGCCTGCATTTTGCGCACCGACTTCTCGAGGCCGATCGCATCCCACAGTTCAAACGGACCTTGCTCCCAGCCGAACCCCCACTTCATCGCCTGATCGATCGCCACGATGTCGTCGGCGATCTCCCCGACAAGGCGGGCAGTGTACAGCAACGTCGGCGCGATGATGTTCCAAAGGAGCGTTCCCGCGCGGTCGCCATCGGCATACACGAGCGTTTGCAGCTTGGCAGCCGCTCCTTTCGCCTGCTTCGCCATCTCCACCGCCGGGGTGACAAGCTTTTTGCGCGGCTCGTATTGCATCGTGACGTAGTTCAGCTCAAAAATGTCTTTTCCTTGCTTGAGGAAAAAGCCTTGTCCAGATTTGCTGCCGAGCCAGCCGTTTTCCAGCATCGTTTTCATAAACTCCGGGACGCGGAACGCCTCTTTTTCTTCCCCTTCGACGTTTTCATACACGTTGTTGGCGACATGCACGAACGTATCGAGCCCGACGACGTCAAGCGTGCGGAACGTCGCGCTTTTCGGCCGGCCGATGAGCGGCCCGGTGACCGAATCGACCTCGCCGACGCTGTAGCCGCCTTGCATCATCTCCCGGACGGTGACAAGCAGCCCGTACGTGCCAATCCGGTTGGCGATGAAGTTCGGCGTATCTTTCGCCATGACAACGCCTTTGCCGAGCACGTCTTCGCCGAACGATTTCATATAGGCGACCACATCTGGATCCGTATGCTCCGTCGGGATGATCTCCAGCAGCTTCAAATAGCGCGGCGGGTTGAAGAAATGCGTGCCTAAAAAGTGTTTTTTGAAATCATCCGAACGCCCCTCCGCCATCGCGGCGATCGAGATGCCGGATGTGTTCGAGCTGACGATCGTCCCCGGCGTCCGCACCTCGTCGACGCGGGCGAAAACCGCTTTTTTCACGTCCAGCTTTTCCACAACGGCTTCAATGATCCAATCGACTTCCGCGAGCCGGTGGAAGTCATCCTCGAAGTTGCCCGTTTCAATTAAAGCGATGTTGTCTTTGGACATGAGCGGCGCCGGTTTTTGCTTGAGCAGCCTTTCGAGCGCCTGATTGGCGAGGCGGTTGCGCACTTGTTTATGCTCGAGCGTCCAACCTTTTGCTTCTTCCTCTTTCGTCAATTCCCGCGGCACGATATCCAACAGCAGCGTCGGAATGCCGACATTCGCCAAATGGGCGGCAATGCCCGAACCCATGACGCCGGACCCAAGCACCGCGGCGCGCCGAATGCGTTTTGCCATTTCGGTTCCCCCTCACACCATTGAATGAATCATCATTCATTTTTCAGCGAAAAAAATAACCGTGAAAACGTTCTCTATATTCAATATATAGTATGTTGGTAATTTTCGCAATATATTTGCGCACATTTTTTTCACATCGGCGCCGTTCTTTCATCCATACTAACAAACAGGAGGTGAAGACGATGGCCCGGTTGAAAAAAAATCCGTCTGAACGCGGCGTCAGCGCCGCAAGCGTCAAAGGAAACGCCGGCCCGACGGTCGAAGACGACGGCGGCGGCAAACGGACAAGCCAAAACCAGCAGTACAAAAAGCACAACATGCAAGGGAGCTGACGCCCACGTCGTCAGCTCCCGCCTGTCATGGCTGCAAATATGGGGGAAAGCAAAGAAAGGCCGCACGATCTGAACGGCCTTTCCCTCAAATGACCATCGGACGCCTCGGGATATGCAGCGGCCATGGTTTGAAATGGAAATCGGCTTCATGACCGCACGCTGAATGCCTGTCCCCTTCTGCGCCCGAACGCTCGGCGGCCGCCGGCGTTTTCCTCTGTTTTGCGCCCCTACTTGCGGAAGATGCCTTTTAAAACAAACGCCACGTTGGCTGGTCGTTCGGCGAGCCGGCGCATAAAGTATCCATACCAGTCCGTGCCGTACGGAACGTACACGCGCATCGTATATCCTTCGCGCGCCAGCTCGAGTTGGCGCTCTGGGCGGATGCCGTACAGCATTTGGAATTCAAACTGGCTGTTCGGGATGTTGTATTCTTTCACGAGCTGCTTCGTATATTCGATGATGGCGTCGTCATGCGTCGCCACCGCCGTATAGTTGCCGTTTAGCAAATGCATTTTAATGATCTTCTTGAAGTTCTCATCGACATCTTTTTTATCCGGAAACGCCACTTCAGGCGGCTCTTTGTACGCTCCTTTGACGAGCCGCAAGTTCGGGCGGTACGGCTTTAAATCTTCAATGTCTTGTTCCGTCCGGTACAAATACGCCTGCAGCACCGTGCCGACGTTGTCGTATTCTTTTTTCAACGTTTTAAAAATGTCCAGCGTCTTTTGGCAGCGCGAATAGTCTTCCATATCGATCGTCACAAACACGCCGTGCTGTTTTGCCGCATCCAAAATGCGGCGCATATTGCGCATGACAAGGTCATCAGAAATGTCAAGCCCCATCGATGTCATTTTCAACGACAGCTGCGAGTTCAACTTCTCCCGGCTGATCGCCTCAATCGCCTCCAAGCAATGGCGCGCCATCTCATTCGCTTCCTGCTCATTGTCAACAAACTCACCCAAATAGTCGACCGTGACCACCAATCCTTTTTCGTTCAGCTGGCGGATGACGCGCACCGCTTCCTCGATCGTTTCGCCGGCGACAAACCGTGAAGCGCCGAAGCGGAGGCCGTATCGTTTCGCCCATTTCGTCAATGTTTTATTTTTCGATAAGAACAGGAAAAAATCGCGCATCAACTGCTCCACTGTTGCAAGCCTCCTTGTATGGAAACGCATTCACCGTTTCTTATTGTACCATGTTTCCGTTCTATTGAATATGTTTTTTCCTGACGTTTTATTTTTTATTTATGTATAATTTTCCACTCGCTGGACAATCTACAAGCGAACAACCAACGAAAGGAGCGAACCATGGTGCAACAGCAACCGCAAACGAACCCGCAGGCGGCGATGCCTGAGCCGCCGCAAATGGTGTCCACCAAAGACGCCATGTATTTTTCCGATATGATGTCATGGAACTTGCTGGCGGCGAAAAAGGCGCACTTTTTCGCCTCGCAATGTCGGGATCCCGAAGTAGTGCAGGCGATCGAGCGCGCTGGACAAATGCATCAACGCCATTATGAAATGATGCTGCGCCATTTGCAAGCCTCGCCGCAGCCGCCGGTGATGTGAAAGGAGGAACGATGCATGAACACGAAACAAGTGCAAAATCCGGAGACACAAGTGCCGAAAACGCCGCAAATGAACGAGCGCGATTTTCTCAATGACATGCTGGCGACGGAAAAATACATGACGTTGTCATACAGCGTGTACTTGCATGAAGCGAGCAACCAACCGTTATATCAAGATATGATGAATATTTTCACCGAAACGCAAAACTGTCAGCGCGACTTGTACAACTTGATGTTCAAAAAAGGATGGTACAAACTTGAAGCCGCCGATCCACAAAAGCTTCAGCAAACGTACCAGCAGTTCCAAGGGTATACGAATCAGCTCCCTTATCAACGAAATGCCATGCAATAACAAAACGAGGGGATGTCCGAACAGCAGGAGGACATCCTCTTTCTCAATCCGTTAAGAAGACCGGGTGCAGAAAGGGGAGAAAAGGATGGCAGCGCCATCCGAATCCGTGTGGAGCATGCTGCAAACGTTAGGGTGTTCCCTTGATTTCCAAACAAAAGTGTACCGAAACCAAACGTCTGGGCAGCGAATATGGGTGTCGTATATTGAACCCATGATTGATATCGAAATTGCTGTTAAAAATATTTTTCCTTATTTGCTTCATTATCACTTTTCGACACTACAAGACCTGTGCGGTGCGCTGCCGTTGGACGAGGCGTATCTTTCCTCTGACCCGAATGACATGAAACAGAAATTGCTCGAAGGCTATTTGCTCATTCGGCTGAACGAAACCGATGAAACCGGATTGTTGGTCAAAGCGCAAAAGACACTCGAGCGGACACTGACCATTCCAGAAGTGGAATTTAGCGTCGTCGGCCCGAAAGAGTCATTTATTGAATCATTGGAAACGAATTTATATTTGTTGCGCAAGCGCATTCCCTCGGATCACTTGACCGTCAACATGTTTCGAGTCGGAACATTATCGAAGACGAAATTAGCCGTTGTGTATATCGATGGCATTGCGGACCCGGAAAACGTGCAAACGGTGTCGCAGCGCATCCAGGCAGTCGAATTTGATGAAGTCATTGACAGCTCTTATATCGTCCAGCTGATTTCCGACAACCGACATTCCCTGTTTCCACAACTGCTTGACACCGAACGCCCTGACCGAGTAGCCGCGGTGCTGGCGGAAGGAAAAGTCGCGATTTTGGTGGACGGTTCGCCGCATGCGCTCATCGGTCCGACCACTCTCGTCGAGTTTTTTTCATCTTTTGAAGACTATTTTCTAAACTGGATTATTGCTTCCTTTTTTCGTCTCATTCGTCTTTTTTCTGTCGCCTTTTCCATTTTGATTACACCTATTTATGTGGCGACGTTGAATTACCATTATGAGCTCATACCGAAAGATTTGTTGGGGACGCTCATTACTTCAAGGAAGGAAATTCCGTTTCCGCCCATTGTGGAAGTGTTGTTTCTCGAGTTGACCATCGAGCTTTTGCGTGAAGCCGGGGCGCGGCTGCCAACCAAAGTCGGGCAAACAATCGGCATCGTCGGCGGGATTGTCATTGGGACGGCTTCCGTTGAGGCCGGGCTGACAAGCAATGTCTTGTTAATCTTGGTGGCGCTTGCCGCGCTGGCATCCTTTACTACCCCTGTCTACAAAATGGGCAATACGATTCGCTTGATGCGTTTTCCATTTTTATTGTTTGCCGAAATGTGGGGGCTGCTCGGGGTGGCGTTTTGCTTTTGCATCGTCATGACCCATCTGCTTTCTTTAACCTCACTGGGACGGCCATTTCTTGCGCCGCTGTATCCACCGCGTTGGAAGGATTGGAAGGACGCGCTCATCCGCCTTCCGTTTACAAGCCAAGCGAAGCGGCCAAGCTCACTCAGAACGCCGCAGCCGATTCGATTCGATGGCAAAAAAGCAAAGGAAAAGCGAGATATTGATGAATAGATGATCATTTTGCAGGAGGACGAAGATGGCTTCTGTCGCGGAACGGTCTCAAGTTTCTGCCTTCATGGCCTTTTTTATCATTATGTCCATGCAAATCGGCATTGGTGTCCTTGGCTTTCAACGCATCATCTCGAAAACGGCGGGACATGATGCATGGATTTCCGTCCTGTTAGCTGGCGCGGCAGGACACCTCGTGCTTGCCTTAATGTATTGGCTTTTGCAGCAGGCGGATGGCGACTTCATCCTCTTGCATCAGCAATTATTCGGCCGCTGGCTCGGCAACGTTCTTTCTTTGGCAATGGCTGCTTACTTTGCCTCCATGTCACTCGTTGTCCTGCGCACCTATATCGAAGTCATTCAAGTATGGATGTTTCCCGATTTGCGCACATGGGAGTTTTCGCTCGCCTTTTTGCTTCTTTGCTTGTACATCACATTGGGCGGTTTTCGGATTGTCGTCGGCATTTGCTTTTTTTGCTTAATCATTCCTAGCTATCTGCTGTTTACGTTTTGGTTTGTCTTCGATTATACCGACTTTTACAGACTGCTCCCGATTTTGGATCACCCGCTCTCCAACATTGTCAAAGCAGCCAAAGAAATGACCTTAACTATGCTTGGATATGAAACGGTTTTGTTCTTTTACCCTTTCCTGAAAAGCGGAAAACAATCGGCCAAATGGGCGCACGCTGCTTTATTGACCACCACCCTGTTTTACACACTGCTCACCGTGTTGACATTGGCCTATTTTAGCGAAAAACAGCTGCAACGCCAAATTTGGGCGACGTTGACGATGTGGAAAATGGTTGAGATGCCGTTCATCGAACGGTTTGAGTATATTGGCATTGCCAATTGGCTGTTTGTCATTCTGCCAAACGTATGCTTAGGGCTTTGGTGCTCTTCCCGCATATGCAAGAAGGTGCTTCCGGTTCGGCAAAAAACCGCTTTGTTCCTTGTAGCCATCGGATGCTTTCTTGGCACGCTCGCCATTCATGACCGGACTGGCGTCAATATGATCAATTCGATCTTAAACCGAATCGGCTTTTATTTTCTTTATGTATGGCTGCCATGTTTGGCGGCGTTCACGTATATTCGGATGAAAGTGAGAGGAAAGTTATGAACGGAAAGACGTTTCTTCTTGTTCTTATGGCCGCATCGCTGCTCTCCGGCTGCCTGCGCAAGGAAATTTTAGACGACATCAATATTGAAAGCGCCGTCGGGTTCGATTATGTAAGCCCAACCAAAATAAAAGGCACCGTGCTCATCCCTATTTATAAAAAAGAAGAGACAGCCAATAAAACATTAACCGCCGTTTCCGTCAGCACGAAAGATATTCTTGAAGAGCTGCAGCATAAAACGCCCGAACCTCTTGTCAACGGAAGCATTGAAGTGGCGTTGTATGGAAAACGATTGGCGGAACATGGCCTTTTCCCATTTGTCGATAACTTCCATCGTGATTCCAGCATCGGAACTGGGCTGTATTTAGCCGTTGTCGACGGAACGGCCGAACAGTTATTAAAAGGGCATTACAGCCGTCAAGGAAATGGCATTTATCTTTCCAATCTGCTCAAACATAACATTGAACAGCGGGACGTGCCCAAAACGAATTTGCATCTGTTTTTGAAAATGTACTATGCCGATGGCCAAGACCCCTTTTTGCCGTATCTCCGACAGGTCGGCCAAGATGTACAAGTCGAGGGAATCGCCTTATTTCGCGGTGACCGGGTCGTCGATTATATTGAGCGAAACAACATGTTCTTCTTTAAAATCCTGACCGACTCCTATACAGAAGGGACTCATACGGTTCGGCTGCAAAAAGGCAATTACGCGTCCGTCAAAAACATTTCAACAAAACGGACTATTTCCTTTTCAGGGCCGAAAACGCGGCCGCATCTCCACATTCATCTTTCTCTTGAAGGGGTCATACGGGAACATAAACAAGGGCCGTTCACCCCATCGACTCAACAGGCTGTTCAACAACAGTTTGAAAAGGAGATCAAAATCAACGCCAGCAACCTTCTCCGCCGCTTTCAGGAACAGAACATCGATCCCATCGGCCTCGGCGAATGGGCCAAAAGCCAGTACCGCCATTTCAGCTACCGCGACTTTTATCGTCGCTACCGCCATCTGCCGTTTCGCATCACAGCGGACGTCCGCATCCGCGACACCGGGATCATTGAATAAGCATCCCTTCGTGTTCCAAAGGGATGCTTATTCTTCTTTCATGAATCGTTGATTAATACCACCAGCCTGGATACGGGGGGTATGGCGGATACGGCGGATAAAAGGGCCGCGGAGCCAATGCGCCGCCGAGCAGTCCACCCAAGAAGCCGCCGACAAATGGGGCGCCAAACAACAATCCTGGAAATAGCATTGTTCCTTCTCCTTTCCCCAAAGCTAGAATGCTACACTTTATTCATATGCAACAACAAGAAAAGAGGGTGGGCCGTCCGCCCACCCTTCGCCTGTTTTCTCACCACCAAATCGGGCCATACCACCACGGATAGAAAAACGGCGGGACCAATGCGCTCCCAAGCAAGCCGCCTAAAAAGCCGCCGAAAAATGGAGCGCCAAAAAACGGAGCGCCGAAGAAAAACGGGCGCGGCCGCCAAAACCCAAAGCCCCATGGCCGCCAAATGCGCTCATCCGCTACTTGGAGATGGCTCATCTTGCTTCCCCCCTTCCGCTCGCTTTAGTCCCACTGTATGCAGGAAAAACGCCCGCTGCTTAGGCCAGTACCTAGAAGGCTGGTGAAAAACGGCTTTTTCTCCCAAATCATCGATCCGTGAATGCAAGGGAAATCTTCTTTCTACAAGGTCTTTCCCTTCAAGAAAATCCTTTTCTCGGATTTGCGGTATACTCCAAAAAAACAGGCGGCTGTCCGCCGCCCTCGCTTATAGAAGCTCTGCGCGCGCCTGTTCGTACAAACAGGCGATCGAATCAAACAAAATGCGCACCGCCTCAGCCATTTCGTCTTCGCTCATCGACAGAACGGGTATGAACGTCAACACCGGGCCGAGCGGACGGATGACAAGCCCCTTCCGGCGCGCCTCAAGGATGATCCGGTGCTCCACCATGGCCGCGCGCGGAAACACTTCTTTCGTTCTTCGGTCTTTCACGATTTCAATGCCGCACATCAAGCCTTTTTGCCGGATGTCGCCGACAATCGGAATGTCATACAACCGATCAAGCCATTCGGCCAGTCGGCGCGCCTTCCGCTTGACGCTGTCCATCAGGCCGCGTGTTTCGATGAGCTCGATGTTTTTCAGCGCAACGGAACAAGTGAGCTGGTTTCCTGTGTACGTATGGCCGTGGTAAAACGTTTTGTCTTCGTCCACATCGCCGAGAAATGCCGCATAAATCTCTTCCGTGACCAGTGTGGCCGCGAGCGGCAAATATCCTCCCGTGATCCCTTTCCCAAGGCAGACAAGATCCGGCTTCACCTCTTCCTGCTCACAAGCAAACATCGTGCCGGTGCGGCCAAAGCCGACGGCGACCTCGTCGCAAATGAAGAGCACCCCATATTGCCGGCAAAGCCGTTCCACTCCTTTTAAAAACCCGCGCGGATGGACGATGATCCCCGCCGCTCCTTGCACAAGGGGTTCCACGATCACGCCGGCGATGTGCTCGTGTTGCTCCTCAAGCACCCGTTCCATCTCGCGCAAACAATAGCTGACGATCTCCTGCTCGCTTCCGTATTCCTCCATGCGATACACGTACGGCGACGGCACTTCGATCCGCTCAAACAAAAGCGGCGCAAAAATGCGATGAAACACATCCATCCCCCCGACGCTCACCGCCCCGACCGTATCGCCGTGGTACGCTTCCTTCAACGAGACAAACTTATTTTTCGTCGCATATTGGACCGGATCGATGTTTTTCCAATACTGATAGGCGATCTTGAGCGCGATTTCCACCGCCGCCGCCCCGGTGTCGGAATAAAACACTTTTGACATGTGCGGCCAATATTCAAGCAGCCGTTTGGCTAACAAAATCGACGGCACATTCGCCGAACCGAGCAATGTCGAATGGGCGATTTTCTCCAACTGCTCGCGAAGCGCCGCGTTCAGCTCTGGATCGTTATGACCGTGAACATTGACCCATAGCGACGCATAGCCATCCAAGTACCGGTTGCCATCGACATCGTACAAATAGCTTCCTTGCCCGCGTTCAATGATCAACGGACGTTCTTTCGCATACTGCTTCATTTGCGTGAATGGATGCCAGACGCACTGCTTGTCCCATTGCTCCAATTGCTCGTAGCTATACACCAACGCTAAGCACCTCCAACCATTGTTTCGCCTTTCCTTGTTCGATCCACTGTTCGGCCAGATTTCCCAGTTCCTTCCTTGACACAGCAGGAAGGAGCGGCACGACCGCCAGCACCGGGAGCCGAAGCAACGCGGCGATCGTTTCGACATTGTTTCGGTGGATGATCTCCTGCTCCTGAAACTGATTGAACATCAAGCCAAGCAGGCGGATGCCTTGCGCATCCGCATACGCCGCCGTCGTCACCGCGTGGTGAATCGCCCCAAGACCCGAGAGCGACACGAGAACAGCCGGCAGCTGATAATCACGAACGAAATCACTCGTCATATACCATCGTCCATCACGCTCGCACCACGGAACAGCCAGCCCGCCCGCTCCTTCGACGAGCACGACATCATAGCGCTGCGTAAGCCATTCCAACCGCTCGGCAATCCGCTCCGGTTTGATGGACGTTCCGGTCAACGCGGCTGCCAAATGCGGAGACATCGCCGGCTCCATATAGTACATGCCTTCTGATGCAGGAATTTTTGCCACTCGTTCATACCAATACTGTTCGGCAAACGACACCCCATCTTCGGCCAGTCCAGTTTGAACCGGTTTAAACACGCTGACCTTCATCCCAAGCCGCTCCAGCGCCAATGCCACAATGGACGTCACCACCGTCTTGCCGATTTCCGTTCCTGTTCCGGTCATGAAAATGGCTTTCCCCATTCTCTTATCCCCCCATCCCTCGAGTCATCACGATCGGCTGGACGCGTGGCCATACGCGCGCCGCAATGACCGAACAAACGGCGCAAAGCGCGAGATCCCCCGGCACCGGAAGAAGAAAGCCGAACCATAGCGTTTGGCCGATGGAAAACGGAGTCTCTGCGATCCATTTCATGGCTATGTACAACCACGTGCAGCCAAACATATACACGACGAACAATGCCGCCACATTCGCCAGCCATATGTCTCTGGCTCTTGTCCATTGAAAGCGGTGCACAAGCGCGCCGCACGTATACGCCCCGACGATGAAACCGAGCAAATAGCCAAACGTCGGCTTCCAAATATAACCGAGCCCGCCTCCTTCCGCAAACACCGGCGCACCCGCCAGCCCAATCAACACGTAAAGCATCTGACTGAGCGCTCCAATTTTGGGGCCAAGCAGACAGCCGGCCAAATAAACGGCAGCGATTTGCAGCGTAAACGGCACATATGGCACCGGGATTTTGATGAATCCGCCGACCGCCGTCAGCGCGGCAAAAAAGGCTGCCCAAACAAAGGAACGGATGTGCACGTTTCCCCTCCTCTCCCAATCTTTTTTTCTATTGTGCCGGATATGGGTTTTATTTGTCAACCTTATTTTTATATAGGTTTACATTTAAACAAAAAATACGGAGCCCCCGAACACAGAAGGACTCCTTTTTTGGCGCGGCTCATTTCTCAGACAGACGGCGCAAGCGGCAGCCCAACGCTCACCCTTCATCCTCCCACAAGTGAAGCAGGTTCATCCGTTCGCCGTCTGTTTTCGGCAACGTCAGCGTCTCACTCTGCCTCTCCTCCTTTTCCAACAACGACGACAATAAGCGCACCGCCTCCGCAATATGCCTTCCTTTGTTCAACATGATGCATTGCGCCTGTTTTCCAAGAAACACATCCGAGATTTCCGCGCGCGACGGCATTCCCTTTTTTGCCAGTTGTTCAAGCACTTGCGTCGCCCAAATGACCGGAATGTGAGCCGCCCGGCAGAGCGCTAACATGTCGTTCTGTGCAGCCGCAAGATGTTCAAATCCGATCTCAAGCGCCAAGTCCCCACGCGCAATCATCACCCCAAACGCCGGAAATTTCAGCCCTTCAAGCAAAATGCGGGCGAGGTGATGAAGCGCCACCCTTGTTTCGATTTTCGCGATCACCGGGAGAGAACCGGCCCCTTGTTCGGCAAGCAAATGATAAAGCTTTCTCAGGTCATAAGGGGACTGAACAAACGATAGCCCAACGATATCGGCATGACTGGCGATGAATGGAATCCATTCAAGGTCGCGGTCCGTGAGCGGCGGAACGGCCAAATGAAGAAACGAATCAGGAAGATGGATGCCTGTTCCTTGCTTGATCGCTTTCCGCTTTCCGCCATCGGCAACGACTTTGGCCTCTACATGCTGCTCGTGCACTTTCACAACCCGTGCGACAATTTGCCCATCGTTCAAGTAGAGGCGATCCCCTGCTCTCACATTGCGCCACGCTTTCGCCAACGTCGTCGTCATTTTCACTCCACCGCCATTGTGCGCCGCTGCAAACGCGGCGTCATCGAAGTAAATATAAAGCGGCGTGCCGACGGTGACAAACGCTTTCATTGGAATGAACCAAACAGAAGAAAGGATGAAGGAAGCCGATCCGTTCCGCAGTTTCATCCCTCTTTGGACATAGGCGGTCTGTGAAAGAAACACTTTAAAACAAGACGGCGCGATTTGTTCCGCCACCCGCAATTTTCGTTTTTTTCCGCGCACATCGGTAAACAGCAGTTCATCCCCTTCTTCGACAGCCGCTCCGTCCTCAGCCGTCAACTGCCAAAAGAATGAAATTTCACGAGGGAGCGTAGACGGAGGCGGGGAAGAAGAGAAGGAAATGAGGCCCGAGAGCGGCTCGATTGCCTCTCCATATTGATTTTTCTTGACAGAGAGCTTCATCGGCCCCGCGTCGACCGCCAGACGGTCCACCCGGATTTTCGGCCCTGGCAGATCCATGTAAAGGCGACATCGCCTCGCCTGCAGCTGTGGCTCCAACTGCTTCTCGGCTTGACGAATGATGGAAACGAGCGCCTCCCACGTTTCCGGTGAACCGTAGGCGCAGTTGATGCGGGCAATGTCCATGCCGTAAAGAAGCAGCAGCTCGATCAGCCCCGGTTCATCGACCCATGTCTCGTCCATCGTCACCATGATGCGTGTAGACCGAACAGAACTTGGGCTTCCGAACACAGCCTCCGCCCGTTTATGAAGCAACTGTTTCGCTTCCTTTCTTGTCATCTTTCGAAGCTCCCATCCGCCATCAACCGGCGTACGCAAATAGGCCAAAACTTGTTCGATTGCGTCGATGAGATGAGCCTCTTGCCCCTCGAGCCGCCATCCGGCATCTTCCATCGCTTCACGCAAATCCGACGGCATGTGCTCCCTCATATATAAACAAGCAAGCAACTGATCCCGGCTCTCTTCATGGGATGGAAGGGGAAAATACTTTTGCTTTTGTCCCACCCACTCCGCCATCCCCACGTAAAAAGCGGCCAAGCGGGCTCCCAAATCTTGTTTGTCGTGCATCAGCGGCACCAACCCTTGTGAAAAATACGGTTTTATTTTTATATATTCGCTGCTTTCGTAAATGAGAAGATAAAAAAACCGGCGCCATTCGCCGGTTGAATGCGACAGAAACAAGAAGCCGCTTTTCGCTGTATTATTTTTGCACGACAATTTTCATCCCGCATTGACAAAGCAGCGAATGTTTCAGCCGCCGCAACGGCTGACCGCACTGTTCACAAATGGCCGGTTTATTCACACCTTTCCTCCCCTTTGCTGTGTGTTTGGTATCTATTATACATCTGTCATTATTTAAAGTAAATATAAAATGATAATCATTATAAATAAATAAACAGATCACTTGGCCTCTTTTTTCCATTTGTGATAAGGTAATAATAGTGCCAATATTCAAAAGAAGGAGGAGTTCACCATGTACGACATCGCCATTATCGGCGCCGGGCCTGCGGGGGCAAGCGCTGCGATTTTCACCGCCAAAGCCGGGAAGAAAACGGTCTTGTTTGACAGCGACAAAGGCATGACAAAGCGCGCTTGGGTGGAAAACCATTACGGGGTTCCGCAAATCAGCGGTCCGGAATTGGTGGAAACCGGGAAAAAGCAAGCCGCAAAATTCGGGGCGGAATTGGTGGAAACGCAAGTGACAAATGTGCAAAAAACAGACGGGGGATTCCGCCTTGAAACGGAAACCGGATCCTATGAAGCGAAACACGTCATCTTCGCCACCGGCGTCGCCACGGATCTTGCGGAAAAAATCGGCTTGCGCACCAAACCGGGCACGGAGCCGCGCATTAAAACGGTGATTGACGTCGACGCCAATGGCAAAACGAACATCGACGGCATTTGGGCGGCAGGGACGGTGGCCGGCGTCAGTGTTCATACGATCATCACAGCAGGCGACGGGGCGAAAGTCGCCATCAACGTCATCAGCGAACTGAACGGCGAACGGTACGTTGATCACGATGTATTGAAAAAATAACAACGAAGGTGTCCCAAACAGCGGGACACCTTTTCTAACAGCGCCATGGAAACGGCCGGGACGCAAGATGACGGGCTGAAACGCCTGTTGCGTCGTCCCCGCATCGACATAGCGGCCCCGATCCATCCAAGGGCGCTTATTGTCCAATGCTCCGGTACTTCCCTTCAAAAAACAAGAGCGGGTCGCCCGGTTCGTCTTTCATGAAAATGTCGGTCACTTCCCCAAAGTAAAGCGTATGATCGCCGGCTACATGCGAGCTGTGAACATTGCATAAAATATTCGCCAACGCCTCCGGCAAAATCGGATGGCCGTTCACCCAATCAAACGAAACGGGGCGCTCTTCTTTCAACTGGCCGGCAAACAAGCGCGACAACTCCTCTTGATCGCGCCGCAAAATGTTGACAGCAAATTTCCCCGTTTGCTTGACAATGTCATGCATTCGCGCTTTATGGCCAATGGAGACGACGACAAGCTTCGGGTCAAGCGAAACCGACATAAACGCGTTCGCCGTCATTCCTTTCGCTTCCCCTTGAAATTCGGTCGTCACGACCGTCACACCGGTCGCAAATTTTCCCATGGCTCTGCGAAATGTACGATCATCCATACGGTTCTCCCATCCTTCCCTTTTCGTCATCAGCCGCCCTGCGCCTTCCGCTGGCGGTTGGGCGGCTTTCCTTCTCGATGTTTCCACACGACGGACGCTTCGTCCGACAATCTTGCCTCTATGGCTAGGCCCCATTCATGCCGAAATGAGGGTCAAATCTACCCCCATCATAGCAGAAATAGGGGAAAGACACAACGACGATCTACCGCTGTCATCGGCGGTCCGCCGCTCCAAGGTATGCCTCCGCCACCCGCTCATCGGCAAGCAGCTCGGCCGCTTTTCCGTGCAAGACGATGGCACCGCGCTCGAGAACATACGCATAGTCCGCTGTTTGCAACGCGGCCCGCACGTTTTGCTCGACAAGAATCATGGCCGTGTGGAACTGATCGCAAAGCCCCCTCAGCATCCCCATCACTTCCTTGACCACAAGCGGCGCCAGCCCTAACGATGGTTCGTCAAGCAAGAGCAGCTTCGGTCTCGCCATCAGCCCGCGGGCGATCGCCAGCATTTGCTGTTCGCCGCCGCTCAATAGTCCGCCCGGACGGTCGAGCATCGTTTGCAGTTTCGGGAACAGCCCGAGCACCCGCTCATAGTCGCGCTTCACTTCCTGCCTGTCGCGGCGCTGGCGGCGGTACGCCCCGAGCAGCAAATGATCCTTCACCGACAAGCTGTCAAAAATTTGCCGCCTCTCCGGCACAAGGCAAATGCCCTTGTCGACGATGTGCTCCACCTTTCCATATGGAAGTGGTTTATGTTCAAAAAGAATCTCCCCTTCGGTTGGAGCGTAGACGCCGGCGATCGTGCCGAGCAGCGTGCTTTTGCCCGCCCCGTTGGCGCCGACAATCGCCACGATTTCTCCTTCGCCGACGTGCAAATCGACCCCTTTCAATACGTGCAAATGGCCGTGATGGACGTGAACGCTGCGAAGCACAAGCATCAGACCGCCTCCTCTCCCAAATACGCCTTGATGACATCCGGATGCCGCGCAATCTCTTCCGGCGCCCCTTCGGCGATTTTTTTGCCGTAATCGAGGACGACGATCCGGTCGGCGATCGCCATCACCGTTTCCATATCATGTTCCACGAACAAAAAGGTAAAGCCTTGTTCCCTCATCGCCAGCAGCACGTCAACGAGCTGCTTGGATTCTTGCGGGTTCAGACCGGCCATCGGCTCGTCAAGCAAAATGAGCGAAGGGCGAGACACAGCCGCCCGGGCGATTTCCACAAGCCGCTGCGTTCCGTACGGCAGCGTGCCCGCCCGCTCCCAGGCGAGATGGGCCAATCCGATTTGCTCCAGGCAGGAAAACGCCTGTTCCTGCGCCTGCTTTTCTTCTCGCCGCGCAAGCGGCAACCGAAAGCCGGCGCTGAAGATTCCGCCCGTCAACCGTGTATGAAAGCCGACCATCACATTTTCCAACACCGTCATATCAGAAAACAGCTGCAAGTTTTGAAACGTCCTCGTCATTCCCAGCATCGCCAGCTCGTGCGGCTTTTTGCCGTTGATCACGCCCCCTTGAAAGCGGACGGAGCCGCCAGTCGGCGGAATCACGCCGCTAATCATATTGAACAATGTCGTTTTCCCCGCCCCGTTCGGCCCGATCACGGCAACCATCTCCCCTTTGGCGACGCCGAACGAGACGTCTTGCACCGCCTGCACGCCGCCAAATGATTTGGACAATCGCTCCACTTCAAGCAGCATGGCGCTCATCCCCGCTCCCCTCCGATCGAACGGGCCTTATGGCTGTCAACCTGTCGGCGCCAGCCTGTTTTCCAAAACCGCCTCCATCCTTTGAGCGCGACGCCCGTCAGCCCGTTCGGCATGTAAATCAACATGATGACGAGCAGCAAGCCAAAAAAGACGATTTCAAATTCCCCGCCGGCATCAGGAAGCAGCAGCGGGACAACGGCTTTGAGCCATTCTCCCAAACAGACATAGACAGCCGCGCCGATGAGTCCTCCCCATACGCTGCCCGCCCCGCCGATCACCACCATAATCAAAAAGTAAATCGAAGGGACGATGCCGAATAAGTCCGGATTGATGAACGTGACATAATGGGCGTATAAGCTCCCGGCAATCGAAGCGTAGACAGCGCTGAGCATAAAGATTTGCAACTTGTATTTTGTAATGTTCACCCCAAGCGAGTTTGCCGCCACCTCGCTTCCATGAATCGCTCGCAGCGCCCTTCCGACTCGGGAGCGGACGATGTTGCGGGCAAACCATACCCCGGCCAGAACGAACAACGATACAAGGTAGTAAAAAGGGAGATCGCTTTGCAACGGAACCCCAGCGATGCGAATCGGCGGAATGCCAAAAAAGCCATTTAACCCTCCCGTGATCCCTTTCCATTCCTTAAAAAATGTAAACATAATGACACCGAATCCTAACGTCGCCAATGCCAAATAATGCTCACGCAGCCGAAAAACCGGAATGCCGACCACAAGCGCCACCAATGCAGCCAAAACCGCGCCGGCAGCCAGCGCCAGCCAGGCCGGCCATCCCGCATGCGCGGTCAAATAGGCGGACGCATAAGCCCCGATGCCGTAAAACGCCGCCTGGCCGAGCGAAATTTGGCCCGCATACCCCATCAACAGCGTCATCCCCGTGCCCACGAGCGCATACAGCCCGATGAGAATCAACGTGCTTAGCACGTAATTATTGCCGAAGACGAGCCAAGGGAGACCGAGCCAGACGGCTGCGCCGGCAAGCAAGAGCCATCGTTTCCATCCATCCGCCATTCGTTGATCCTGCTCCATCCATCCGTCCCCCTTATACCCGCTTTCCGGTCATCTTGGCGAACAGCCCGTTCGGCATGAACAACAGAACAAGCAATAGCAGCCCAAAGCTGATCGCTTCTTTGTACCCCGAAGACAAGTATCCTTCCGCAAACGACTCAAGCAGCCCGACGAGAAACGCGCCGGCGATCGCCGCCGGGGCGTTCGTCAATCCCCCGACAACGGCGGCGATGAACGCCTTCAGCCCGATCATCATCCCCATATCATAGGAGGCGCCCGAAATCGGGGCGATGACGATTCCCGCGAGCGCCCCCAGACCGGCGCTGACGGCCACGGCCCCAAGCGACATTTTGCGGATGTCAATCCCCATCAATCGAGCGGCAAACGGGTTGATGACGCAGGCCGCCACCGCCTTGCCGATGTACGTCCGTTGAAAGAACAGATGCAAGGCGGCAAAACTCGCGAGCGAAATGACAATCGCCCAGACACTTTGCCATTGGATGACCGCTCCAAACACCTCAAGCGCCCCATGGCCCGTAAAAGGGCGCAGCGCGTATGGGTCCGTCCCCCAAGCAAGCAAGGCGATCCCTCGGAATACAAACGACGCCCCGATCGTAATGATAATGAGCACGGCGACAGACGAACGGCGCGCCGGCTGAATGGCCAGCCGTTCAAACAGCGCACCGACCGCCATCACCGCCGCAATGCTGAGCCCGATCGCGAGCACAAACGGCATGCCGCTGTTGACAAACGTCATGCACAGCAGCGCGCCTAACATGGCGAAATCGCCTTGAGCCAAATTTAAAATGCCGGTCACGCTGTACGTAATGACAAACCCGAGCGCCACCAACGCGTAAATGCTGCCGACCGTCAGCCCGGAAAACAACAGCTGCACAAACTGGCTCCACGCTTCCATGCCCTGCCCTCCTTCAAGCAACTGTTGTTTACTGCTCGGCAAGCACAAACTTGCCGTCTTGAATTTGCACCATCACCAAACTGTCGGCGTCAAGCCCTGTATGGTCGTCTTTCGACATATGGAATACGCCCGAAATGCCGATAAATTTTTTCGTATTTTCCAAAGCCGACCGTATTTTTTCTTTATCGGTTCCCCCTTCTTTGATCGCATTGACCAACAAATGGAACGCATCCCACGCATGTCCGCCAAACGTGGTCGGGGCATAGCCGTACGCTTTCTCAAATTGTTCTTTGTATTTCAGCAGCGTTTCTTTTTGCGGGTCGCTGTCCGGAAGCTGATCGGCCACTAAAATGCGCCCGGCAGGGAACCATACGCCGTTGGCTGCCTCCCCGGCCAAGTCGATAAAGCTTTTCGTGCCGATGCCATGGCTTTCCACAATCGGCGACTCGATGCCCAACTGGCGGATGTTTTTCGTCACGACCGCCGATTCCTGCGCTGTTCCCCAAACGATGATCGCCTGTGGATTGGCTTTCTTCACTCTTGTCAACATCGCTTTCGCATCATCGACTGTCGCCTCAAATTCCTCCTCAATGACGGCTTTCACCCCATATTCCGGAGCATAATGTTTAAACTCTTCATGACCGCTCGTTCCATAGGCATTGGCGACGTTCAGCCAAGCGACGTTCGTCCATCCTTTTTCCTTTAAAAAACCTAGCAGCTTCTGAATGACGATATTGTCCCCTTGAGCGGTTTTAAATGTCCAATGACGCGAGGATCCATCGCTTGGATTGACGATTTGTTTGCTTGCGGCGAGGGAAATGTACGGGATGCCGGCTTTTTCGATTTGCGGGATCATGGCCAAGGAGTTGCCGCTGATCGTGCCGCCGATGATGGCGGTCACCTTGTCTTGTTCGATGAGTTTTTTCGTGGATAATACGGCTTCATTTTGATCGGACTTGTCATCGTAGGCAATCAGCTTGATTTTCTTTCCATCCATACCGCCTTGCTCGTTCCATTGCTCGACAAGCATTTTGACCGTCTCCATCTCCGGTTTGCCAAGCGGCGCCGCCCCGCCTGAGGCAGAAAAAATGGCGCCGATTTTGACTTCATCCTCTCCTCCCGATGTCGCCGTCTTCCCACAAGCGGCAAGGAACATGAGCAACAATGCCGCCAGCAATCGAGACATTCCTTTTTTCATCTTTTTTCCCCCTTTTATATTGACAGCGCTTTCAAATCGTCGTTCTTCCGCCAGGCCTTCACCCGGCGGAAGAAGATCAGCGCCGCCGCTTAAACGCCTCGGCGGTGTTGATTTTGTGCTGTCGAACGTATTGTTCAATTTCATACGGCGGCGCCTGTTCCCGCAGCAGACGGATGATCTCTCGATGCTCTTCGATCGATGCTTTCGCCCGCTGCGGGATCAACGTAAATCCGTACACGCGGATGCGCTTCATCCGTTGCCAAATTTGCTTGATTTGCTCTTCAAGATAGGCGTTGCCGCAATGGGCGTAAATCAGAGAGTGAAATTCATAGTTCAGCTCGCTGAACCGTTCCAGCTCCAGCTCTTCAAGCGCCCGCTCCATCCGCTCGTTTACTTGCTCAAGCCGATCGATCGCCTCCTTTGTCAAATGGGGGGAGCCGAGCGCGGTCGCATAGCCTTCCAGCACAGCCAACACCGACAGCGTCTCGATATATTCTTTCTCGTTGATGTTGCTCACAACGGCGCCTGCATACGGCTTAAATTCGACGAGCCCTTCCGCCTCGAGCTGGCGGATCGCCTCGCGCACCGGGATGCTGCTGAGTCCAAGCTCGCGGGCGATTTGGTCGATGACGACGCGGTATCCTGGACCATAGACGCCGTTTTCAATGCGGGAAAGAATATACTCGTAAGCCAGTTGGGTTTTGTTTTTCGCTTTCGTTCCCATACGTTTATCATATACTAGATCGTATATATTGACTAGCCATTATGCCTGTTCGGCAGACAAGGCGGTCGGTTTCTCCCCCTTGCCGAACGCGGGGATCGGCGGATCGCCGACCGCGACGTGGACAACTTGCACTTCCGTATAGAAATCAAAGCTGTAATGCCCGCCTTCGCGGCCGATGCCGCTGTATTTCGTCCCGCCAAACGGGATGCGCAAATCACGGACGTTCGGCGAGTTGACCCACGCCATCCCGCTTTCGATCGCTTGGGCGACGCGGTGGCCGCGCTTCATGTCATTTGTCCAAACGTACGCTGCCAAGCCGTATTTGACATCATTCGCCAACCGAATGGCCTCTTCTTCATCGGCAAAGGACATGACCGCCATGACTGGTCCGAAAATTTCTTCCTGCGCCACTTTCATATTGTTGCGGCAGTTAAGCAATAATGTCGGCGGCACAAAGTTGCCGCGCTCCAGCCCTTTCGGAACGCTGGGGGCATAGACGTCCGCCCCTTCCTGCTTGGCAATCTCAATATAGCGGTTCACCCGCTCCCAATGGTCGCGGTGAATGAGCGGTCCCAGTTCGGTCGCGGGGTTCATCGGATCGCCGATGACAATGCGGTCGACGCGCTCTTTCAGCCGGGCGACAAATTCGTCGTAAATCGATTGCTCGAGCAAAAGCCGTGAGTTGGCCGTGCACCGTTCGCCATTGAGCGAAAACACGCCCCAAACTGCCGCATCGAGCGCCCGTTCGAGATCCGCATCGGCGAACACAATGAGCGGCGACTTGCCGCCGAGCTCCATCGATGTTTTTTTCAACGTTGCCGCGCTGTTGCGGATAATTTCCATGCCGGTCGTCGTCTCGCCGGTAAACGAGATGAGGCGCACGTCTGGATGAGTGACAAGCGCAGCGCCCGCCGTTTCGCCAAACCCGTGCACGACGTTGAACACCCCGCGGGGCAGTCCCGCTTCATCGATGATTTCCGCCAGTTTATTCGCCGTCAACGGTGACCATTCGGCCGGCTTCAAGACGACGGTGTTGCCGGTCGCCAGCGCGGGAGCCACCTTCCACGTTTCCAGCATAAACGGCGTATTCCACGGCGTAATGAGCCCAGCGACGCCGACTGGTTTATAAACGGTATAGTTTAAAAACTGACCATTCACATGGTACGCCTCGCCGACAAGGCGCGTCTTCACCATTTCCGCGTAAAAGCGGAAGTTTTCCGCCGCGCGGGCGGCTTGTTTTTTCGCCTGGCTGATCGGAATGCCGGTGTCGAGCGCCTCTAAATAGGCGATGTCGTCCGCATATGTTTCAATCAGCTCGGCAATGCGGAACAAATACCGGAGCCTCTTTTCAACCGGCATCGTCCGCCACGGCCCGTGATCAAACGCCTCCTTCGCCGCCCGAACCGCCGCATCGATGTCTTCTTTCCGCCCCTCGGCGACTTCGTTGATCGGTTCGTTCGTAAACGGATTGATGTTGTCGAAATGCGCACCGGCCGCCCCTTCCACAAACTGCCCATTGATATAATGAAGCACTTTTGGTTGCACTGCCATTCGTTTCCCCCTCCCGCTATGTCCGATAGCGCGCATGAATGTTGTTATGCTTGTACGTCCCCGCCTCGCTGAACTCATACAGCTCAAGCGACAGCGCCAAATAGCGTTTCGCAAACAGCGGGGCGAAATGGTCTTTCATCACGGCAAACAGTTCGGCGCCGACTTCTTTTTTCACCTGTTCCGGGCGCCCGGCGCCGATTTTGAGCGTCGCGTGCACAAACGCATCGTCTTCCGCGCCGTCGGCCACATAGTACTCGTCAAGGCGAATCGCGCGCGACCGGATGCCGCCGACAGGAAACGAATCGCGCCGCTTGATCAGCACGCGGTGGACTTTTTCCAGCAAGCCGCGAATGTCAGCTTCTTCACCGAGATTGGCCGTGTATTCCACAATAAAGTGCGGCATCCTCTCTCCCCCTTTGGCTAGGCGATGTAATTGACCAGCCGGCCGATGCGTTCGATTTCCGTCACGACTTCATCGCCGGGCTGGACGTTCACTGCTCCTTTCGGCGTGCCGGTCAACATGACGTCGCCCGGCGCGAGCGTCATGAATTCGGTGATGTACTCGAGCAAATACGGGATGGAAAAGATCATGTCGCCCGTATACCCTTCCTGAACCACTGCTCCATTGACATACGTCCGCAGCCGAAGCGCCATCGGATCGCCGACTTCGTCATGGCTGACGATCCATGGGCCGAGCGGCGTCGCCCGGTCGCGGTTTTTGACGCGGAAATTCGGCCGGTAATAATTTTCTAAGTAATCGCGGACTGCGTAATCGTTGGCAATCGTGTAGCCGGAAATGTAGTCGTACGCCTGTTCCGCCCTCACCCGGCGGGCCGGGCGGCCGATCACCACCGCAAGCTCGCATTCATAATGCATCATGTTGACCCCCTCCGGGCGGACGGTGCGGCCGCGATGGCCGACGAGGGTGTTTTTCCCTTTGAGAAACAAAAGCGGCTCTTTCGGCGCGGCAAACGACAGCTCGCCGGCGTGATCGGCGTAATTCAACCCAAGCGCCACGATCACGCCCGGCTCGACCGGGGGAAGCCACATCACGTCAAGCTCGTCGACGATCGTTCCGTCCGGCAGGCGGAGGCGTCCATCATCAAGCGGCTCCGCTTCCGTCACGGTTCCGTTCCATGCCACACGCGCCCGCTTCATTGTTCATCGCCTCCTTGTTCCGGGGCGATTTCGTTTTCCAACGCGCCGATCCCGTCGATTTCGATGCGCACGACATCTCCCGCCGAAACGAGCGGCGCGTCGGCCGGCCAGCTGAAAAACAGCACATCCCCCGGGTAAAGGGTCATAAATTCGGTCACCTCAGCGAGCCATTGTTCGACCGGCTGGCGGAAACGGCTCGGATCGGCGCGCTGGACGAGGCGTCCGTTCACATATACGTGTGCGACGAGCGAAAAGAGCGGCGGTGCTTCCTCTTTCGGCACGATCCACGGGCCGACCGGGGCAAAGCCGTCGCGCGCCTGTTCCTTCACCGCCGGGCGGTAACGCTGCTTATGGGGAATCGACAGATCATGGACGATCGTATAGCCGAATACAAAATCGAGCGCCTGCTCGCGCTGCACGCGCGCCGCCGTCCGTCCGATGACAATCCCGAGCGCTGGAGCCGCCTGAAGATGCTTCACCCCACGAGGCAGCAGCACCGGCCGCCGATGGGCGTTGATCGTGTTGGCCGGCTTCATATACAAAACCGGGCCCTCCGGCGGCTTTTCATACGGCGGGGCGTTCATTTCGGTTGACAACGCTTCCCACTCCTTCTGATCATTCAGCGCCACCCCGTACATCACCCCGTCAACAGGCACGTCCCATTCCCATTCATCGATGTGGTGCATCCGACCGTCAAACGACACCGTTCCGCTCCAAGGATCCGCCTTTGCCTCAATCGTCCGCCTCATGCCGGCCAGGCGCAAGCGCACATTGACCATCGCTTCTCCTCCCGCCCCGTTATGCCGTTTTGGATGGCTCTTCAGCCAGCAGTCCGTATTTGACGAGCGTGCGGCGGATTTGCCGCTGATGCTCTTCGCTTGGCAAATCGAGCGGCAGCCGGAGCTTCGGGGTGATTTTCCCCATCATGCCGAGCGCTGCTTTGACCGGGCCTGGATTCGTTTCGATGAACAGCACATCATTGAGCTCCATCAGTTCAAAATGAAGATCTTGCGCCCGCTTGATGTCGCCGTCAAACCAAGCATCATGCAGCTCGGCCACCTTATGCGGCACGACGTTCGCCGTCGCGCTGATCGAACCGGCGCCGCCGATCGCCAGCATCGGATAGCACAACAGCTCGATGCCGGAAAAGAGAAGGAAATCGCGCCCGCAGTGCCACAGCACTCGGTTCACATGTTCAAAATCTTTGTTTGACTCCTTCACGCCGATAATGTTCGGACAATCTTCAGCCAACCGCGCCAACGTTTTGACTTCCAAATTGACCGCCGTCCGCCCCGGAATATTGTAGATGATGATCGGAATGTCAACGGACTCGGCCACCGCCTTAAAATGCTTATAGAGCGCAGCTTGAGACGGGCGATTGTAATACGGGACGATGACCATCGCCGCATCAGCCCCAATCTCCTGCGCAAATTTGGTCAGCTCGATCGTTTCCGCATGGTTCGTCGAGCCCGTCCCCGGCACGAACGGCACCCGACCCGCCACCGCTTTTTTCGCCGTTTCCATCACCTGTTTCCGTTCGTCAAGCGTCAGCGAACTTGGCTCTCCCGACGTTCCCGTGACGGAAATGCCGTGCGTGCCGCTTTCAATATGCCAATCGATGAGCGCGGCGAGCGCCGCAAAATCCACGTTTCCTTCCTCATCAAACGGCGTGACGACCGGCGCGATTGAGCCGCGCAGCCGTTCTTTCGCCTCGCGGTATGCCATCCTTTCTCCCCCCTATTTGTTTTACTTTTCCGAATGTTATTTATATTGTACACATTATCATATATAAAATCAACGATAAAATCATATATAATCTTGATCCGAAAACCGCGAGCAGAAGGACGGCGGTTTTTTTCTAAATCAGGAAGGTCGGTTTCTGCTTCGCCAATGTCGGTTCGTCCGGCTCGATCGGCTGACCGCTGTGAACATCGAGAACGACGGACGCCTCTTCAAACCAGCTGTCCGGCGCCGCATGCCCCCAAAACGTCTGGCGCCTTGGATCGTCCAAATCCCAACGGATCGGCGGAAAATCGGGGTCGCTCGTCAAATAATCGCCGTTATACAGCTCAATTCGGTGGCCATCCGGGTCGCGCAAATAGACAAAGAAGGCGTTGGACAATCCGTGGCGGCCCGGCCCGCGTTCAATGTTTGCCGCATATCCAGCCGCCGCCAGCACATCGCACGCATGGATGAGGCTGAGCGGGTCCGGCAGCCAAAACCCGATATGGTGAAGGCGCGGCCCTTTTCCGTTCATCAGCGCCAAATCGTGGACATTTTGTTTCCGGTGCAGCCATGCCGCCCAAAGCTTCCCATCCTCTGTTTCCGTATACTCCGAACAAGCAAACCCCAAGCCGTGAACATAAAAGTCATACGCACGCTTAACATCCGTCACCGCGCAATTGAAATGGTCAATGCGCTGCACGCGGGCGCCGCGGTGCAAGTCATACCGCTGCAACAGCCGCTCAGTTTTGTCCATATGCGCGAAAAACTCAAGCGGCAGCCCGGACGAATCCTGCACGCGAAACGCTCTCCCGACGGCGCGCTGGCTTCCCGCTTCCAGCCATTTCGGCTGCAGCGTTTGCGCCGCAAACCATTCATAAAGCGCTTCCAATTCCTGCTCGGAACCGACTTTGTAGCCAAGCGCTTCAACCGCGGGACGGGGCGCCTTTTTCAACAGAAGGCTATGATGATGATATTCTTCCAGCCCCCGCAAATACAGATGGCTCTCATCCGCTTCCGTCACGACAAACCCAAGCACCCGTTCGTAAAAATCGCGGGCGGCGGCCAAATCAGTCACATGCAGCACTGCGCGGGCGCAGCGAATAATGGAAAATTTCACCATCCTTCTCCCCTTTCGATCAAATTCAACTCCATTTGCACTGTCACCGCTGGCTGTCAGAAGGAATGAACACACTTTTGGCGCCGCGCAGAAATTCACGCACGAACTGTTGATACGGCTCTTTTTCATAGCCGTCAAAATACGCCATCCCCATCCGCACCGGATCGCCGAAAAAGTAATATTCATAATGCGTCTGCCGGGCTCCGAACGCGCTCATCGTGAGATCCCAAGCGAGCCGGAACAGCTGAACGCGTTCATAGCCATCCACTGTCGCCCCCTGCATTGCTCGGCGGACGATATCGCCAATTTCTTCGTTGTCAAAGTCGGCTTCCGTCGGAATCGCCATCATGCCTGATGCACCTAAAATGCGAATGATTTCCGCCAGGCGCGGATAAATGCGCGGATACCAGTTGCGCGCGGCATCAAGCGCGGCAAAATCCGGCGTCATCGTTCCCCAGCGGTCTCGCTTCGCATTGTGCTCAGCCCGGTACAGGTGGCTCTTCATCGTCTCGAGGACGAGCATGATTTCCGCCCCTTTATCTTTCACATGCTGGAATTCGCCGATGCCGATGGCTTCGATCAGACAAAGGGTAACTCCAAGCAAAAACTCCGTTTTGACGATGTTTTTCGCCACCACTTGATGGGACATATGAATGACCGCGTTCGTCTCACGGAACGTCCGGTTGCAAATCGATGAATTACCGCACACAAACACGCGCTCCCACGGCACAAACACGTTTTCAAACGACACGATGGCATCGCCTTCTTCAAAGCGGGACGCGAGCGGATGGTCCCACGCGCTCCGCCCGTAGTCGAACGCCTCGCGGCAAATGAACTTGACGCCCGGCGTATTGTTCGGAACGGCAAAGGCGAGCGCGTACGGGTCTTCACCGGACGACGATTTTTTCACGGTCGACGGAAACACTAAAATTTCATCGGTAATCCCCCCTTGCGTCGCCAACAGACGGATGCCGCTGACGATGATCCCGTCTTTCCGCCGTTCGACCAAATGGAGCGGCACATCGGCGTCTTTCTGCTCATGAAGCGCCTTGGCACGGTTCATTTGCGGATGGATGAGCGTGTGCGTCAAGCTGATGTCGTTTTCACGCGCGTACTCATAGTAGTTTTTCGCGTTTTCGGCAAACATCGGATCGTCTTCGGCAAACAAATCGTTGGCGATGCCCATGGCCATGACTTCGGCATTCAAATAATCAGGCGAGCGCCCCATCATTCCAGCCGACATGCGCGCCCATTCTTGCGTCGCCTCGCGGCGGGCGATGAGCTCCTCAATCGTCGTCGGCTGAATGAACGTCATGCCGACGAGCTGTCCGGTTGTCGGCGACCGGTACAACATTTTGTCCGGCTTTTCATACTGCCGGTCGTAAAGCGCGGCCATCGAACGGACGACGTTGCGAAATGCCGGGTGAACGGTGACATCCTCTACTTTTTGCCCATGGATGTACACGCTGCTTTTCGCCCGCTTGAGCCGCTCCATATACTCCTGACCTGTTTTGGCCGGCATTTTCATTCCCCCTATTTTCACGTATAATAGATAAGGAAACGCTATCATTCAGAATGTTCAAAATTAATATAACATATGATTTCATATATGAAAAATACAAAAATGATCCACCATCCTATACGAAAAAGATATGGAAGCAAGAGAGGAGGCACGGCCATGATCGATGTGAAACAGCTGAAATACTTCGTCACAATTGCTGAAGAAGGGCAAATCACGAAAGCAGCGCAAAAGCTTCATATCGCCCAGCCGCCGCTCAGCCAGCAGCTGAAGCAGCTCGAAGAAGAGCTCGGCGTTCCGTTGTTTGACCGGAAGGCGAAAAAAATGGAGCTCACCGCACCGGGCAAAGCGTTTTACGAAAAGGCGAAACGGCTGCTCGCCCAGCTTGATGACGCCGTAGCGGAAGTGAAAGAAATCGAAGCAGGAACGGCGGGGACGCTGTCGATCGGCTGCGTCAAATCGTGCTTTTACTATTTGGCTCAGGCGATCCGCCACTTCCATGAACAAGCTCCGAACGTGACCTTTCATCTCCGCGAAGGGGATACGTTTTCCGTTTGCCGGCTGCTTCAAGAGCGTCAAATTGACATCGGCATTGTCCGACTGCCGATCGACTCAGCTGATTATGACGTCATCCACCTGCCGAGCGACCGTTATATCGCCGTCCTGCCGGAACATTGGGCATTGAGTAAACCTTACTTGTCGATGCGCGATTTTGCTGATTGGCCGCTTCTCCTTCTCCACCGCGTGCATGGTGCCGGACAGTACGAGCGAGTCATGGAAGAATGCCGCCGACATGGATTTGAGCCGAACGTCCTATGCGAATGCCCGGACGCGACGATCTTGCTCTCCCTCGTCGCCCAAGGCCTCGGAGCCACCATTGTGCCGCAATCCACCGTCGCCTTGTTCCGCCTTCCCGGCATCAAGGTGCTCGAGATCATCGATTCTTCCATGACAGCAGAAGCTGCCGTCATCCTGGACCCGCAGCGGTATTTGCCAAAAAGCGCCCGCCGCTTCCTTGATGTGCTCCAAACCGTTTCCGCCCGCACGTCCGGCGGATAACATGAAAAAGATAATGGTTTCTTCCATCATGGATGTTGACGCAAATGAAAACACGATACGCTCATCATCTCTTCGTTGCCCTGCCCTTTTCGTTCCACGGCCGGTTTTTCCCCCAAAAAAAATCAGGCGCCGTTGGGCGCCTCATCACAATCCGGCCGACCGTTGCAGCCGCTTGGCGATTTCGAAAAAATCTTCGGCCGAAATCCCGGGAGCGAATTCTTCCGGCACTTCGTCCAAATCGGGGATCGCCCCCCCTTGGGGCGCTCCTTCGACCACCTCGAGCGGCTGGCCGTCGCTTGGATGGGTTCCTTGCCAAATGCGGACGATTTCTTTGTAGTAGCGGTCGCTGAACGTATAAAGCCGGCGGTGGACGCCTTGTTCCTCATACTTTCTCGCCTCATCGAACACGCGGTTATCGAGGTTCGGGATTGGCAGGAGCTTTGTCACATCAACGCCCGTCGCCACTTCCAGCGCCTTGGCGTACGCCAAAATATGAACGCCGCCGCGCACCAGCAAGTAGCCAATCATCTCGCGGGCGGTAGGATGATCCGTCATTTCATAGACGCGCATTTTATGCGTGCGCGCTCCGCATTCAAGGAAAAAGTTGTGAAGCAAATCCAAAATCAAGTTGCCGCTGTTGAACACGTACTCCCCCGTCCACGCCTTCCCCATCGAATCACCGGGAAACGCCGTCTGCGCCGTCGCGATAAAATGATACGTATTGCGCTTGTCTTTCGCCTCCTTCATCGGCGCCGCATCCGGATCACCCGGATGGGTGGAGCCGGTCAAGCAAAGGTTGATCGCATTGGACACGAGCTCCACATGGCCAAACTCTTCGGCGGTGATGCTCGCCACCAGCTCGTAAAACGGGCGCAGCTTCTGTTTTTGCCGAAAATTGAATGACTGAAACAAATAATTGTTTAACGTCGACATTTCTCCGAAACGGCCGCCAAGCAGCTCCTGAACAGCGGCAGCCGCATTGGGGTCCGCGTATTTGGGCTTCGGCAATTCAATCGCCAGCCGGTCGATCCGCTGAAATACCACGACTCTTTTCCTCCTTTTTCATTAATTGCCGAGGCGAACAGACACCACTTGCGCCAAGCGGATGTAATAGACCGCCTGATGCGCCGAGATGACGATATGGTCCGGCTTCACATCCCTCACCATTCCTTGGATCGAACCGCGGACGGTTTCCACTACCACTTCTTTGCCGTTCAAAGCTTGGAAAGCGTGGTACACATACGGGTCAACCAGGGCAATGAGCTGCGGCGGCGAGGCATGGGACGCGTAGGGCTGGTTCATTCTCATTTCCTCCCTTTTGATGCGTTGAAGAAGATTCCCTTTTTATCCATATGCCGCCCTGTGCCGAACATGACAAAAAACCAAGCGTCCCAAAAAAGAAAGCGGCCTTGATGCCTACTCATCAAGCCGCTTCCAACGATGGTTACGCCGCGAGAAAGCGGCGAACGCTCGGAATCTTTTGCACAACAAAACGATCAAACAGCCAAATCACAGCGAGCGACAACGCAAACAACGGCATCACGACCGCCGCAGCGATCATGCCGCCCCACACTGTTTTCGCCGCCTGAGGATCCTTCACCCGCCTAGGGGCGCCGAGGACGCCTTTTGGCTTGCGCTTGCGCCACATCACAAAGCCGCTGACGCCCAAAAACACCAATCCGAGGCAAAAAACGAGATTGATGAGCTGATTGACCAGCCCAAACAACCGCCCTTCATGGAACGCAATGCCAATCGTAATGGTCTTGGCCAACGCCCCATAGTCAGAAAAACGGACATCGCTCAAAACCCGCCCTGAATACTGGTCAATATGCAAAGTGGCGTTCTCCCACGGCTTCGTCTTCGAGGTCGCAACGGTAAACACCCCTTTTTCCCCTTGCGGCAGCGAAATGGTGAACGGCTTTTTCACCTTTTTCGCCTCCGCGATCGCATACACCTCATCGAGCGAAAGCGTGACCGCCTTATGCTTGTGAACAGAAGGCACAGGCAGTTGTTCGACCGCCCATGGCACGTCTTGCGCCACGTCTTTGGTGACTACTTTCGATTCCGGCTTCGGGCCGAAACTGAACGCAAACGGCGGATAGCCGGTATTCGTCGCTGTCGCCACCCGGTTGATCGCTTCTCCCATCACGCCTGTCCAAGGCATACCCGTCACGATCAAAAGCAAAATCCCGATGCTCATCCATACACCGGACACGGCATGCCAATCGCGCCAAGCCAACCGTTTGTTCGCCCGCCAGCGCGGCCAAAACGTCCCGAGAACAGAGAATGATTGCCGCGGCCACCAAAGATAGAGACCCGTGGCCAACAATATAAATCCCCAACAAGCGGCCAGCTCTACAAAACGATTGGCTGCCGTTCCGCCAATCAACAGCTCACTGTGGATTTTTTTCGCGATTTCCGTCCAATTCTCATCCGCACGCAACGTCCCCTGAATTTCCCCGGTATATGGATTGATGAATGCAAACACCATGTCCCCTTTGTCCATCATCCCGACCTTCACCGTTCGATTCGCATCATTCTCAATCGTCACAGAGACGATGGCATCATGGGGGTATTTCTTGTTGACCCGCTCCGTCAGCTCAACGAGAGGAAGCCTTTTCTCGCCGATTTTGTCCACCTCGTACAAATGATGGTACAACATCGATTCGATTTGCGGCTTAAACAAATAAACAGCGCCGCTCAACGCCAAAATGATCAAAAACGGCGCAAAGATGATCCCGGCATAGAAATGCCATCTCCACACCGCCGCATACATCTCCCGTTGTTGCCTCTCCTCTTTCATCATCTGCTCCATCGCTTTCCCTCCTTGCATCTTTTTCATCTACAGTGTAAGGAAAAGCTGTGAGCAGACCGTGAACAACGAGCGAAAGTTGTGTGAAATCACCGCCTCTCAAGCTTACTCGATAATCGCAAGGCGCAGCGCTTTCGCCACCGCTTCCGTCCGATTTTTAGCGCGAAGCTTCCTTAAGACGCTCGAAATATAGTCACGTACTGTAAATTCGCTTAAATACAGCTGTTCAGCTGCTTCTGATGTCGATGCCCCATCAGCGAGCAGCTTCAGCACCTCGATTTCCCGAGGCGACAGCGGCTCATGTTCTTCCCCTTCCTTTTTTCTCACCGGCGCCTCGATCAATTTCAACAACAATTCCCCCGCGCTTTGTCCAAATTTCATCAGCGCAGGAAACAAGCGGCGGTCAACGGCAAAAAAGCGGCCCGGTCCGCGGTCGAGCACGACGCCTCCAATCATCCTCCCTTCCGTCGGCACATACACCGGAACGATCACGAGCGAAGCTAAATCGAATGGCTTGATATACGTGTTTGGAAACTGTTCGGACGCCCGTTCAACGTAAATCGGCCGAAAATGGCGAAATTCATGCACTTCCGCTTTCAACTTCCCCACACTTTCTTTCAACATCGGAATGCTGTCCAATTCCACGCGCAACCGCTGAATTTGCTCATTGTCCACGCCGTGCCCATGCAGGCCGATGGCCGTTCTCTCTTGATTGACAAATTGAAACAGAGCACAACGGGTGAAAGGAAGAAAATAAGAAAAACCAAAACAAATATGCGCCGCCGATTCCTCAAACGTCTGCGCCCGCAAAATCCATTCGTTAAACAAAATCACGGCGTCTTTCCACAATGTTTCTTTTTTCCATGGAGAATCACCGCTCTTTTTGAATGATTGTTCATTCACTTCATACAACAACCACTCATTCCATTTAAAAAACAAATACCGCACCGCCGGATGAAGCGCAGCAGCCGCTGACGCATGCGCCTTCAACACTTGATGAACCGTATTTTCCATTAAATTCAGGGAAAATATGACCATCTCCGGATGAAACGCCGCAATGCGTTCGAGCTGCTCATTCGCTGGATGGTCGCCCCCGTACGGAAGCAATCTTGCCTGAACGAATGCGCACAGCGTGGAAAACACCTCTTGAACCCGCGCATTCCGCTTGCCAAGCGCTTCGCCGATCCGTTCCCATTCTCCCTTCACTTCCCCTTCATACTGACGCAAAATATCCACCGCCTCTTTCAGCAGTCGAAACAAATGGTCGTGCAGTTCTTTCGACACGGTAGCTCCCCCCTTTTTTCATCGACCGTGTTCCCTCACTATTGTATTTTCACACCAAAGCCAACGATTCCTTCCCCTTTCTACAACAAAGACAGGAAAAAAATCCTACAAATGTAGGGATGTGATTTCGTTAGAATTGTTTTAATATTTAATCAAATTCATTTTTTAAAAGCGCTTACATTTCGCGAAAGGGAGGAGAATGCTGATGAACATGGCTAGCCAATCACTGATTTTAGGAGGGCACACGGCGAAAAAACCGTTGCTTCTCGCCTTGCTCGGGGGATTTCTTTCCCTCGCCCTCATGTTGTCCGCCTTCGGGCTGACAGGCGTCGCCTATGCCGTGCCGATCAGCGGGGTCGGGGAGTTCACCGTTCAATTTGACAAACTGAATGGCAGCGGGTTTAAAATGTACGGCGGCGTGGCGGAAGCAGGCAATGCCCCACAGACGCCGGTCTTCGTCAATGAAATGGAAAAAGCAACGATTCAAGGTCTTCGGATTTCGAAAGACTTCCCGGCCTTGGGCATTCGCGTCGTCATTGTCGCGAGCGAACTGGTCTCCATTGACGGCCTCGTGCAAAAAGCGACGCAAATCAACGGCAACATCTCCTTCGGCAGCTTGACGATGAAAGAAAGCTATGTCGGCGATACGAGCAACCCAGTCGAGAAGGCAGCCAAAGAATTCTCACAAGGAGCCGACAGCATTACGATCGAAAATGGCGATATTAAAACCGTCTACTTATTCCAGCAAAAAGTGTCGCTGCCGGGCATGAAAGTGTACTTTGAAAAACTTAACTAATTTTAGTAAGGATGAGGGACATTGGGCATCATTCGTTCCAGCTGGCAGGCGTTTGGTCGCTGGCGGAAACGCCGCCCGTTTTGGGGCGCGACGTTTCTCTTGTTATCAAGCCTTGTGATTTTATGGATTCCGATGCAGCTGTATGAAATTTCGCTTGTACCCGGAAGCATGGTGTTCGCCGGCTTTTTCCTTGGCGGCATGGTCATGTTGATGGGGATTCTTTCCTACGCCATGCCGCGGCTATCCACCTTGCTCGGCATCATCGGCATGTTCAGTGCCATTCTGTCGATCATGGGCGCCTTGGGCGGCTTCTTAGTCGGCACGATTCTCGGCATCATCGGTGGGGCGCTTTGCATCGCCTGGCGCCCGCAATGGGCTGAAGCCGACGCTCCTGCCGCTCATCATGAAGCCGCTGCGGACAAAGAAGCAACCACCGCCACCTCATGAAAAACCATAAAGCAAAACCGAACGCGGATCGACCGTCCCGTTCGGTTTTGTTTTGTCATCGCCGCCAATAAAGGCACATATAGATGAATGAGATCATCCACTTTCCAGAACAGAAGGAGGACCGCCATGAAACACCTTTCTCCCGAGCGACTGTACGTCACCCAGACCGCTGGAATCACCCAGCTGTCACCAGTGAACGGCCGTCTGTACACCTTAACCCACTCAGACACGACTGGCGCCTTATTCCTCACCGTCTCCCGCGCATTTGTCACTGATCAGCTCACTTCTCAACGCGATGAAGTGCTCGGTGAATGGAAACAAGCCGGGCAACAGCTAGTATTGTTTCTCTATGTATTCATTGGCAACCGACAAATGGGCCGGCAAGAAAATGCGCGCCGGGCGAACGTATTCAAGAAAGAATTGCCGTTGGCGCTCGAAGCCATTCGCTATGGCGACCGCGCTTTTTTTCACACGTACCCGTTTTGTGATTGGTGCCCGATTTTCATTCATTTCACTTCGGAATACCCGGAGCTCAACCGGACGGAATACTACGGCACCCCGTATTTGTACCGCTGACAACCACTTCGGTGATGGGGCTATGCATCGCCGCATTTTTGGGCAGCCGACAAATCTCTTTCTGTTTCTCAAAACTGTATAAAACCCGTGGTGCTAGTTGAGTCTTAACGCTCAACTAGCCCAAGAACAACAAGCGAGTAAGCCAGTAAAATACCATCCAGTGCCGTTTCAAATCCAGAAACCGAGTTCGCTCGAATCTCGGTGATCCGAAAGCGACTCGGTGCTCTTCGTACAGCTTCTTTTGCAGCTTTTGGCTGATATACCCTTTGTCACCGAGGTTATACGATCGTTGAGCCGATACAAAAAGCAAAATCGATGCATATTGTTTTGGAAGTTTGACACGATCTGTTGTAAAATGAAAGTGCTCTTGCATGGGAACTTCTCCTTTTGAGGTTTGGTTGCACTTTCATTTTAAGGAGATCCTCATGCAAGGGCTATTTTTATGCTTGTCTGATTTTATCTAGCACCACGGGTAAAAAATTAATCAAAAACTGTTTATACGTATAATAATACGTGTTATAATAAAATCAAGGAGGGAAATGAAGAGTTACTCTTCAAAGGAATTAATAAAAATCATACAACAAGATGGATGAAGAACAAGTGGCAGTCATCATCAGTTTAAACATCCCAGTAAACCCGGACTAGTAACCATCCCTCATCCAAAGAAAAACTTACCGACCAAAACAGTAAAAAGCATACTCAAACAGGCGGGGCTATTATAAGCCCCTCCTAAAGGAGGTTAACATATATGCACAAAAAAGACCGCTATATTTATCCAGCTATTTTTGATTACAGCAGCGATGGAATATCTGTCGAGTTTCCTGATCTTCCTGGCTGCTTTACCTGCGGAGATACAGAGGAAGAAGCTTTTAAAATGGCCAAAGAGGCGATGGCATTACACTTATACGGCTTGGAGCAGGAAAATGAAGAGATTCCTCAGCCTTCAAAAGTGTCCGAAATTCAAACAGAAAACAATCAAGTAATCGTGTTCATAGAGGTATGGATGTCACCTTTTCGACACGAAATGGAAAACAAAGCGGTAAAAAAAACGCTGACTATCCCGAAATGGCTTGATGATCTAGCGAAAGAACATAACGTGAACTACTCCCAAATTCTTCAAGAAGCATTAAAGAAGCATCTTGGCGCTACCGACCGATAAATCCATTATAAAAAAGCCTCTTCACTCGCACAGGCAGCAGAAGAGGCTTTCGTTTATACGTTGTTTGATTTTTTCTCCGCCCGTTCAATAGGAGCTGTATCATGCCCAATAGCCGTGCAAAATCCGTGCAAAATTTTTTCTGATTCTATCGTTTTTTTTGATGATTCCCCAAAAATGAAAAACGACTGCAATTGCAGTCGCATCAATGGTTTCTCAATTTTTCATCCAAACCGTTCGGATGTTGGAAATGGAGACGGTGGGAGTCGAACCCACGTCCAGAGGCATCGCCACTTAAGCATCTACGAGCGTAGTCGGTATATTTCGCTTCGCCGTCCGTTCCGCCTACCGACAGGCCTCCCGGCGGCTAGCCTGGTTCGTCTCTTCCCTCATCCTCAGGCGGCGGATTTGGGCGTAGCCCGCTTCATATGAGCCCCTCGAACGCCACGCGGGCGATGGCGGGAGGAGCTAGCTGCAGCAATTAGGCAGCTAAAGCGTAGTTTTGTTTGCCAGTTATCTTTAGGTGACGTTTTTACGAGGACGTCCCCCTCGGCTCGCCGCTTAAGCTCGACCTACCCCTGTCGAATCCGGATCGTCCCCGCGGTGGCGAAGAAAGATCGGAATAGCGTAAGCGATAGATAACTGGCTGTTGCATTATTTATTATACCATGGCGATGCGCATTTTCAATGGGAATGTTTTCAACGCCGGTGAAAAACGGTCATTTTTGCCAAAGCGATGGAGTTCACTAGGAAAGAAGAGCCGATGTTTCAAGGCTTCTCCACTTGAGAAGATTCGGTTTAGAGCTGTTTTTTCCATACACCACCGACTCCCTATAGTTTTTGCCGCTCGCGGAAGGCGCGTTCGATTTCGCGCTGCGCTTCTCTCCGCTTCATGTCTTCCCGTTTGTCGTATTTTTTCTTCCCTTTGGCCACCCCGAGCTCCACTTTGGCAAAGCCGTTTTTAATGTACAATTTCAGCGGCACGAGCGTATACCCTTGCTCTTTCGTGTAGCCGATCAGCTTGTTGATTTCGCGGCGGTGCAAAAGGAGCTTTCTCGTCCGCAGCGGGTCATGGTTGTAGCGGTTGCCTTGTTCATACGGGCTGATATGCATGTTATGGAGAAACACTTCCCCTTTTTCCACTTTGGCGAACGAATCTTTCAAGTTCACCCGGCCGTTGCGGATCGATTTGATTTCCGTCCCTTGCAGCACAAGGCCGGCTTCATACGTTTCTTCGATGAAATAGTCGTGGTGCGCTTTTTTGTTTTGGGCGATCACTTTTCCTTCGCCTTTGGGCATCCGTTTTCTCCCTCCTCATCGTAGCGTTTCTTATTTTACCAAAAACGAAAAAGAAGGAAAAGCCGCCTGTTCGGCTTTTCCTCACCGTCTTTTCTTTTTCTTCTTTTTCGCTTTCGCGCTGCGACTTTTGCCGCTGTTCGTTTTCGCTTCCGCCTTTGCCTTGGCCTGTTTTTGTTTTTTCCCTTCAATGACGACCGGAGCGGCTTTCGCTTTCGGCGGACGGCGTCCCTTCATGCCGACGACTTCAAAATCGACGATCCGTTCGTCTTTGTTGACGTTGATGACGCGGACGGTGATTTCATCGCCGATGCGGTACATTTTCCCCGTCCGCTCGCCGATCAACGCGTAGCTGCGTTCGTCGTAGCGGTAATAGTCGTCCGTTAAGTAGCTGACGTGCACCAAGCCTTCGATCGTGTTCGGGAGCTCAACGAACAAGCCGAAGTTCGTCACCGAGCTGATAATGCCGTCAAACTCCATCCCAATTTTGTCTTCCATAAACTCGGTTTTCTTCAGATCGTCCGTCTCCCGCTCCGCCTCAACGGCGCGCCGCTCCATATCGGAAGCGTGTTCCGCAATTTCAGGCAGCTTTTCCGCCCATTTTTGCTGGGTGTCAAGATCCATCTGGCCGTTGATGAGATACGTCCGGATCAACCGATGGACGATCAAATCCGGGTAGCGGCGAATCGGCGACGTAAAATGGGTGTAAAACTCGGTCGACAGGCCGTAATGGCCGAGGCTCTCGGCGTCATAGCGCGCCTGCTTCATCGACCGAAGCATGACGGTGGAGATCACCATTTCTTCCGGCTCGCCGCGCACAGCTTCGAGAATTTGCTGGAGGGCGCGCGGATGGATTTGGTTGCCGGTCCCTTTGACGACATAGCCGAAGTTCGTGATGAACTCTAAAAAGCGCTGCAATTTTTCCGGCTTCGGATCCTCGTGAACACGGTAAATAAATGGCACGTTCAACCAGTGAAAGTGCTCGGCGACCGTTTCGTTCGCCGCCAGCATAAACTCTTCAATGAGCCGCTCAGCGACCGACCGCTCGCGCAAGACGACATCGTACGGTTTGCCGTTTTCATCGACGAGCACTTTCGCTTCTTTAAAATCGAAATCAATCGCCCCGCGCTTCATCCGCTTTTGCCGCAAAATGTCGGCGAGCTCAGCCATCAGCTCAAACATCGGCACAAGCGGCGCATATTTTTCGCGCAAGGCTTCGTCTTTGTCAACGAGAATTTTATTGACATCGGAATACGTCATCCGTTCCACCGTGCGGATGACGCTTGGGAAAATTTCATAGCGGACGACTTCACCTTGCGGGGTGATTTCCATTTCGCACGAGAGCGTCAGCCGATCGACTTTCGGGTTGAGCGAGCAAATGCCGTTCGACAGCCGATGCGGAATCATCGGAATGACGCGGTCGACCAAATAAACGCTCGTGCCGCGCTCGTACGCTTCGCGGTCAATGGGCGAGCCTTCCTCAACATAGTAGCTCACATCGGCGATATGGACGCCGAGCTTATAGTTGCCGTTCTCAAGCTTCGTCACCGTCACCGCGTCATCCAAGTCTTTCGCATCTTCCCCGTCGATCGTGACGATCATCTCACCGCGCAAATCGCGGCGCCCTTCCAAATCTTTCTCCGTAATGACGTCCGGCACCCGGTTGGCATGCTCGATCACGTCTTCTGGGAATTGAAGCGGAAGGCCGTATTTATAGATGATCGCTAAAATGTCGACGCCCGGGTCGTTTTTATGGCCGAGAATTCGAATGACTTCCCCTTCGGCGCTCATCCGCCCTTCTGGATACGACGTCAGGCGGACGACCACTTTATGCCCTTCGACCGCGCCGTTCGCCGCGTTTTTCGGGATGAAAATATCGTTGACGATCCGTTTGTCATCAGGGATGACAAAGCCGAAATATTTGCTTTCCGTGTACGTGCCGACGACTTCCTTCACCCCACGCTCCAAAATGCGGACGATCGTTCCTTCGCGGCGCGCCCCGGATGAATCGGCTTGGACGCGCACAAGCACCGTGTCGCCATGCATCGCGTTTTTCAATTCGGACGGCGGGATGAAAATATCATCCAGTCCCGGCTCCTCCGGTGTGACAAACGCGAATCCTTTCGGGTGGCCGGTCACTTTGCCGCGCACGAGATTCATCCGCTCAGGCACGCCGTAGCGGTTGCTTCGCGTCCGGACGACAAGACCTTCCTCTTCCATGGCGACAAGCGTCTTGACAAATTCTTTGAACCCGTCCGCATCCTCGATGCCAAACGCTTCTTCCAGTTCTTCGACGGTGAGCGGTTTGTACGCCTCATCGCGCATAAACGTTAAAATGCGTTCGGCCAACACATGATCCATTGGCCATCCCCTCCTTTCTCCATTACCAATCTAACGATTCAAGAAATGCATAAATATCTTCATGCAGCTGATCTTTTTCTTGATCAAGCGTAATCACATGGCCTGATTGCTCATACCATTTGATTTGTTTGACCGGCGATTCAATTTCGTTATAAATGATGTTCGCGCTGTCTGGATTGATCATCTCATCATGGCGCGCTTGGACGACGAACGTCGGTGCATAAACCAAATCAAGGTGGGCGCGCACATCGGCAATGAGTTCTTGCAAAGCTTTCAACGTCTTCATCGGCGTTTGTTTGAACCATTCCATTTCCTGTTCGATTTGTTCCTCTGATTTTCCTTCCCGCTTTTTATACTCGCGCGCGTACTCGAGCACGCCTTCGTACATTGTTTCTTCGCTTTTGATGTACATCGGCGCGCACATCGTCACAATGCCTTGTATAGGTACAGTGTAGCCTAATTTGAGAGAAAATACGCCTCCAAGCGACAGTCCGGCGACGGCAATTTTTTCGTAGCCTTTGTTTTTCAAAAACTGATAGCCGTTCATGACGTCTTGCCACCAATCATCCGGTCCGGTGTGGACGAGCTCTTCCGGCGGCACGCCATGCCCTTTGTAAATCGGAGCGTGGCACGTATACCCTTTCGATTCCAAGAATCGCCCAAGCATCCGAACGTCGGCGGAATTGCCGGTAAACCCATGCAAAAGCAGCACCGCCCGCTCCCCGGCTTCAAAGAAAAACGGCTTCGGCGGAACAATTTTCATCATAGGCTCTCCTTCCTCTCTGGTGTGAAATAGAAAGGGCAGCCCTTCATTCTATGGACCGCCCCATGTTTGACTTATGATGGCTGTACGTACGTAACCAGGATCGTCAATACGAAAAACAAGACGGCCAACACGACCGTGACGCGCTGAAACACCGCATCGAGCCCACGGGCTTTCTGCTTCCCGAACAATTGCTCGGCGCCGCCAGTGATCGCCCCCGACAGCCCGGCGCTGCGGCCCGACTGCAACAAGACAACCGCGATCAGCGCGATCGACACAATGACAAGCAGCGTCACAAGCAAGGCATGCATGCCTGACACCTCCAACGACCGACGTTGCAATAATTTCACTATACCATAGATCGCCGTTGGCGGCAACTGGCGGGCCTGTCTCAACACGACGAAAGGCACAAATTCACTTTTTTGTGAAACATGTGATCATTTTTGGTGAATTTGTATATACTGTGTATATACATTTAAGGATGGAGATGATAGAATGAATTCAAAACAAAACAACATCGCAAAAAGGAAAGGAGAGAATGATATGTCTACCGTAATCGTGCAAAAGTGGGGGAACAGTTTGGGCATTCGCATCCCAAAAGACGCGGCTGACCAAATCGGGATTCAACAAGGTTCTGAAATGGAATTACATGTCATTGAAAACGAAGGAATCATCACATTAAAGCCGAAAAGAACACGGAAGAAATACACACTGGAAGAACTGATATCACAAATTACCCCTGAAAATCGACATGAGGAGATGGATTTCGGGGTAGAAGGACGTGAGTTGATCTAATGCCCGCAGACGTACCGGAAAGAGGAGATTTCGTTGTGTTGAACTTCCATCCACAAGCTGGCCATGAACAGGCAGGAAGAAGAATTGCCATTGTTTTATCTCCTAAAAAATTCAATCAGGCAACAGGATTTGTGGCTGTTTGTCCAATCACCAATCAGAAGAAAGGCTATCCGTTTGAAGTGGATTTGCCAAAAGGAGGAATACTCCTTGAAGGCGGCGGCGATCCCATCACAGGAGTCATTTTAGCGGATCAAATCAAATCATTGGATTGGAAAGCCCGTCATCTAAAAGTTTTAAAAAAATACAATCCGGAAGATGCTCAAATGGAGGAAATCGATGAAATCATTGACGAATGCCTGGCAAAAATCGCAACGTATCTGACTTGATCGGCCTGGAGGCAACGGAAGAATGGAACGGTGTTGAAGGAAAGACTGCGTTTCCTGTCTTTGCAAGACAGCTGAATCGAAGGGCGGGGGCCAAAAAAATTCCCTGCCTCTACCCCTTTGCATAGATGGGGGAACGTTTCATCCTCCATCTGCTTGACGCTCCATGCCTCGGGCGCGGTATGATCATTGTCGTCCGCAGCCGAAATAAGTTACAATGAAAGCAAATCGGCAACGACTGGAGGGACTCCAATGGCAAGACCAGACGAACGAGTCGTCATCGCGATTGACGGCTATCAATTCAAACGGGCGCGGGAGGCGAAGAAAGGAAAAATTTTCGTCACCTCGCCGATCGGGGCGAACTTTACGTTTGACGTCAACGTCATGCGGAAGCTGCTTGAGGCGATCGACCGCGACCCGGCGCTGGCGGAACAGTTCGGGCTTCCTTCACCGGGAGCAAACGAATAACAAAGGAACGGCGGTTGGCCGTTCCTTTTTCCTTATGCGCGCGTCATCCACGCCGCACGCTCGCAGCCGAACGGATCGTCTTCCACATGGCTTGCCGCGGCAAACACAAACACCGGCTTGCGCTCTTTCGCATACGCCGGCCACTCTTCCGGCAAGTGATCGCCGTTCGGGTTGCCCGTGCGGGCGAACGAAAGCCAAGCATAATGCATTTCGTTGGCGATCGCCTCGCGCTCCGGCCGATTGCCGACGAAATTCGCGACGCCCGGCTGATGGAGATTGTGAAATACAAACGGCAGCTCGAGCGCGTGGCATGCTTTCAGCTGGCCGCCGAACACCGGCGTCTCATAATCAAACCGGTACATGTACACATCCGCTCCGTGGGCCGCTTGGGCGTCCGCCGTCCGCAGCATCCCCTCGACAAAAACGCGGTACGTCATGATACGAAGCCACTTTTGCCAGGCGGGCGCCGACGGCTCCGCCGTTTCTGCATAATAGCGAATCGCCGCCTCCGGCACGGGCCCGACTTCACGGTTGATCCGGTCAAGCAGTTCTTTTTCGCCAAGCTTTGTCCACGATGGATCCGTCAAGGTAAACAAATTGTACTCGTCTTTCGTGACGCCGATGAGAATCGGAATGCCGCTGGCCGCCCCGTCGTTGAGCGCCTCGATCGGATGGCGGCGCAATACGCGGCCATCTACCACCGGACCGTACATGATTCTTGGGCCGAGCGACAGCGCCGCCCGCAGCAGCTCCTCGGCCGGAATCGACAAGAGCCGGCCGCGGTCGCCCAGGCGGATGCCGGCGCGCTCGAGAATACGCTCGGTCATCGCCATGGCTGTCTCCGGTGAACGAAGGAGAAGCGCTCCCGAACCACTTTGCAAAATGGCGCGCCGAAACAGCCCCCTCGCCTCCGGAAGCGACAAGAGGACGCCGACGCTCGCCGCTCCGGCCGATTCACCGAAAATCGTCACATTGTCCGGATCGCCGCCAAACGCCTCAATGTTCTCCTTCACCCAGCGCAATGCCGCCACTTGGTCCAAAATGCCGAGATTCCCGGCTTGGGCGTACTCTTCGCCAAACGAATCACCGAGATGCAAAAAGCCAAACACGTTCATTCGGTAGTTGATCGTCACGACAACGACATCGCCGTGTTTCGCGAACGCCGTCCCATCATACCACGGCGAAGAACCCGAACCGAACAAAAAGGCTCCGCCATGAATCCAAAACAACACCGGGCGCTTCTTCCCATCAGCCGCGGGCGACCAAATGTTCAGGTACAGCCCGTCTTCGCTCGGCGCCTCGCTCATCCGCCCGAGCAATCCGCTGAAAATCGGATCCGACGGCTGCATGACCACGGGGCCAAACGCGGCCGCCTCACGCACCCCATCCCACGCATCGGGCGGTTCCGGCGGAAGAAACCGACACTCGCCGACCGGCGCTTTCGCATACGGAATTCCTTTCCAAACGAAAACGCCTTCATTCGTCCCCCCGCGCAACCGTCCATACCGTGTTTCGACAACGGTTGGTTCCATTCCCTTTCCTCCTGAATATTCAAATGATTCAAAAATATTATAAACCAACAGCCAGTCTGCGTCCATCGTTTTGCGACCGCACGCGAGGTTCTCATACCGCGTCCAAAAGAGAGGTGCCCCGCCCATGCACAAAAGTAAAGATAGACGCGGCCGAAACAGTCAGCGCCATGAAAAAGATGATTCTAGGCGCGATCACCTTAAGCGGCGTTGTTCGGTCGCCCGACAGTCGATCAAATACTCGGGAAAAGCTGCAAATGGTAAAGCTTCAAATTGCATCTATATAGTTGAGCAAATTCACTAATAAACTGTAGGTTGGTCTCTTTGTTAACGGAAAATATTGTAATGAAAATTGCTCATCTACAGTAAAGTTTATTTTTTTTGAACCGCTTTAACTATACTACAATTATCTCCAACTTTAATTTTTTTGACTACTTTACCGTTTTTAACTAATCGCAGAGTTCCATTTTGAGGATTAGAAACTATGAATTCTTCAAATCGCTTATTGTAGTCAAAATACGCTGGATTTTCTATTGAAAAAAAAGATTCACTTAAGTCATTTTTATCAAGTATTGTGAAAAATCCCCCTTTCATATCCAAATCCGTATAATTATTAATGTATAATTTATTACCAATATTAATTATTTTTTGCGGGAAAGGTTTAGACAATTTCTTCTCAGAAATGATTTGACCATTATTCAAGTCTACAACCATAAGCTTATTTGTATATCTTTCAGGATTTTTTACCCATTCTGGCCTTGGCCCGTAAGAAAATCCTGTAAAAACACAGTACATTTTGTTATCTTCAATCACAAAATCACTTGGTGGTAATTCAATATTATCTTTAATGACAGGATGAAAGGAAAGGGATGCATCATTAATTTGTATCCTATATACGTTGCTATGCTCACTGGATTTACCACCAGAATTTATAGTGATGAAAATTTCATTTTTGTAATGTTTAATTGTACTGACCATTCCACTGGTAAATGTCAATTTTTCTACTTTCCCACTAGACACATTAACAACAAAAAAAGGCATGCCTTCTCTAAATATTTCAGATGAAGCCATGTAAACTTTTTGCTTTAGTACCGCATAAGACGACGGAACATGCGGCAACTTTAACTTCTTTTCCACATGACCACTCGAAAGATTGATGATAAGCATCGATGGTTTAGTTCCCATATATGTACCATCATCTATTGCATAAACTCGATTTCCTTCTATAGAAAAGCTTTGAAATTTATTTTTATTTTCAATTTCTTTGACTATATTCATCTTTTTATCAAGAAAAATTAATTTGCTATCTCCATCAGCAAGTGCAACAAAGGCTGGGTTCACCTTCAGTTTTGTATCGTTTCGGGAGACAGTTTCTTTCAATTTCTCACACCCAACCATTAAAAACAAACAGATGCAATAAATGAAAATCATGATTTTCTTCATTATACAGCCCCTCGTAAATAAGTGTTCATGAAAATAGGACTACTTAAAACCTCGTTCACTTGGAACAATGGGGTCACACGATTGACCTGGAGAACCCCATCCATCCCGGGCTCCATCCTTCCCTGTTGAATGACGATGCGTTGGCTCGTCGTCTCGACCGCCTGTATAAGGACAGCATTCACCACATCATTAGCGCTTGCTTGATTCATATTTACCCAAAAGAGGACTTTCTCCCCGAGTCTTCACGCCGATGCGACGAACAAGAACCCTTTACAGCGCATATGAATCGGCCTCGCTAGAATCCCTGTAGGTCCACACACGGTGACAACCGCCGTACGAGCATTAGCTGAGGCCGATTCGGTCAACATCCCGCGGAGCGACCCCTTTACGTTGGCCGAGAGAAACAGTGCCACGCACCGGGTTCGAGAAACCTCCTCCACCTATGAAGGCCACCCGGTTGTTTAGTGCAAAATAACAGTGCAGAAATGTGCACTATTTGGTTTTCTTTATCGTGATCATCTTTTTTGTTAAGCACATTTTGTGATGAAGATCCAAAAATATAGTTTCTAAAAGGCCGGTGATTTTTAATGAAAAAGCGGCTCACCCTAACTCTTTTTTTCAATGAGATAAGCCTTTTCAGAGCTGTTCTCGTTTCTGATCAAATACCGCCGATTTGAGCAAAAAACTAGTTTTTCACTAGCCTTCTAAAGATTATTTTACCATCAAGTATTGCGTATTAATCAGCAGAGTCATGAACCGGTTGCAAATATTTTAGTATCTCCGTCTTGATAAATATCATCCGGATAAACGTATAACCCGCCATCGTAATCCAAATCACGATTCCCCATATCATAATACGCTTTCCAAGCTAATTTGCTACAATACCACGTGCTGGTATCCGACTTGTAAGAACCTACAAATTTGTATGGTTCTCCTAATTGGTTTCTAATGTAATTACGGGCAAGGGTTCTAAATTGCTGTTCTAAAGTATAGACATATAAACCGACGGCTTGGTCGTAGTTTCTAAATTTCCTTGCCGTGGAATAGTGGACATTACTTTGTCCGTCACCAGGTTGGTTTTCTACATTCGCTTCAATGAATGCATATGAATCTAAACTACCAGTATAATAAGTACCGTCCCATACAGCGGCATGACGATAATACCCCCATGCTACTGAACCATCATGTACTACAATAATATCGCCAGGTGCAAACGCCGCGAAAGATATGTTATTCGTACCTTTGGGTGAACCAAAAGAATCACCAGGCGCCCAGTCCGGCTCAGGGTCATCCTTGTCATAACCCTCTTTAACTCCCAATTCTGATTTTCTGACTAAGTCATACTTATCAATATTCACACTTTGTTTAAGTTTTTCTTTTTGTTCTAACACTTCTTTAACTTCTTTGCTTTCATTGTTTACAACTTTTGAGTCTGCAAAAGCATAGTTTACCAAATTAAATCCAGATAGTAGTGTTACAAACGATGAGGCTACCAAAAATTTCTTAAATTTCCCTTTCAAGTAAATACCTCCTCTACCACTGATGTGTAAATAAAAAAATTTTACAGAACTACGACTTTCTTTCCTTAGCGACTTCGTACAAATCCGATAGATCTACTGTTTTTCACCAACTTTCGAATTCTTTTTTTATAATTCCATTCTAAAAAAAAAAAAAAAAATAAAAAAACAACAAAAACTATTCGAAAAAATTCGATAATTTTCTACAAATTATGCCACTTGACTTTGTCCTCATCATGAGACGACATTCACGGTCTGCGCCCTGCAGCACAAGACGATCATTGACGAATGGTTCCATCTTATGGAGATGGAGAGGCGCAGCTTTCCTGAATGCGTCAAGACGTCTTGATCACCGCCAGCCATTCAGCGCCCTTTTGGCCTCCGTCAAAACGACGGGCGCCCCCTCCGTTGGGGACGCCTGTTCCCGTTATTTTTTCAAATTGTAAAACGAGCGGATGCCTTGATAAATGGCCGTGTGGCCGAGTTCATCTTCAATGCGGAGCAATTGGTTGTATTTCGCGACGCGGTCGGTGCGCGACGGCGCGCCCGTTTTGATTTGGCCGGCGTTGGTTGCGACGGCGATGTCAGCGATCGTGCTGTCTTCCGTTTCGCCGGAGCGGTGCGAGACGACGGCGGTGTAGCCGGCGCGTTTCGCCATTTCGATGGCGTCAAACGTTTCGGTGAGCGTGCCGATTTGGTTCACTTTAATCAAAATCGAGTTGCCGACGCCTTTTTCAATGCCTTCGGCCAGTTTTTTCGTGTTTGTGACAAACAAGTCGTCGCCGACAAGCTGCACTTTTTTGCCGAGCCGCTCGGTCAGCAGTTTATGTCCTTCCCAGTCGTTTTCATCGAGCCCGTCTTCGATCGAGATGATCGGATATTTCGATACAAGCTCTTCATACCAAGCGACCATTTCTTCCGACGTTTTCACAACGCCTTCGCCTTCAAGATGATATTTGCCGTCTTCTTTGTTGTACAGCTCGGACGAGGCAACATCCATGGCGAGCATCACTTGTTCGCCCGGTTTGTAGCCCGCTTTTTCGATCGCTTCGATGATCGTTTGCAACGCTTCTTCGTTCGATTTCAAGTTCGGGGCAAAACCGCCCTCGTCGCCGACCGCCGTGTTGTAGCCTTTCGCTTTTAGCACCGCTTTTAAGCTGTGGAAAATTTCCGCCCCCATGCGCAGCGCTTCGCGGAAGCTTTCCGCGCCGACCGGCATGATCATAAATTCTTGAATGTCGACGTTGTTGTCGGCATGCGCGCCGCCGTTTAAAATGTTCATCATCGGCACCGGCAGCGTTTTGGCGTTAAAGCCGCCCAAGTATTGGTACAGCGGCAGGCCAAGCTCGTCCGCTGCCGCGCGGGCAACGGCGAGCGAGACGCCCAAAATGGCGTTGGCGCCAAGCTTGCTTTTGTTTTCCGTGCCGTCCAGTTCAATCAGCTTCCGGTCGATCGCCACTTGGTCGGTGACTTCGAGGCCGATGATTTCCGGCGCGATCACTTCGTTGACGTTTTCGACTGCTTTCAGCACCCCTTTGCCGAGGTAGCGGTTTTTATCGCCGTCGCGCAGTTCGACCGCTTCATATTCGCCGGTTGAGGCGCCGCTCGGCACCAAGGCGCGGCCGAAGCCGCCGTCTTCCGTATACACTTCCACTTCCACCGTCGGGTTGCCGCGCGAATCGAGCACTTCGCGGGCGTAGACATCGATAATGGCAGACATGGGAACACACTCCTTTTCGTATCGTTTTCTCAAGATCATCGTTATTTTACAATCAACGATTTCCCCGTCATTTCTTTTGGCTGCGGCAAGCCGAGCAAATCAAGCATCGTTGGCGCCAAATCGCCTAAAATGCCGCCGTCTCTAAGCTTGATGCCTTTTTTCGTCACGATCACCGGCACCGGATTCGTCGTATGGGCCGTTTGCGGCTTGCCGTCCGGCGTCAATACTTCATCGGCGTTGCCGTGGTCAGCGGTGATGATGGCGATGCCGCCTTTTGCCAAAATGGCATCGACGACTTTGCCGAGGCATTCGTCCACTGCCTCCACCGCCTTGATCGTCGGCTCGAGCTTGCCGGAATGGCCGACCATATCCGGGTTGGCGTAGTTCAAAATGATCGCATCGTACTTATCGGCTTCAATTTCCTTGAGCAGCGCATCCGTCACTTCATAGGCGCTCATTTCCGGCTTCAAGTCATACGTCGGCACTTTCGGCGAGTTGATCAAAATCCGGTCTTCGCCTGGAAATTTCTCTTCGCGGCCGCCGCTGATGAAAAACGTCACGTGCGGATATTTTTCGGTCTCGGCGATGCGCAGCTGGCGCAAGCCGTGCTGCGACAGCACTTCCCCGAGCGTGTTGTCCAGGTTTGTCGGCTTGAACGCCACATACCCTTTCACCGTTTCGCTGAAATGGGTCAAGCAGACAAAGAACAAATGCTTCGGATGTTTCGGGCCGCGGTCAAACTCGCGGAAATCTTCGTTCGTAAACGTGTTCGAAATTTGAATCGCCCGGTCGGGGCGGAAGTTGTAGAAAATAATCGCGTCGTTGTCTTGAATCGTCGCCACCGGCCGGCCGTCTTCGCGGACGATGACCGACGGCAGGATGAACTCGTCGTAAATGCCGTGTTGGTACGAATCTTCGATGCACTCAAGCGGATCGCGGTACGTCGGGCCTTCGCCGTACACCATCGCCCGATACGCCTTCTCGACGCGATCCCACCGCTTGTCGCGGTCCATCGAGTAGTAGCGGCCCGACAACGTCGCGATTTCGCCGACCCCGTATTCCTTGATTTTTTCCTGCAGTTCTTTAATGTATTGCGGAGCCGTTTGCGGGCCGACGTCGCGGCCGTCCAAAAAGCCGTGGATGTACACGCGCTTGACGCCTTCTTTCGCCGCTAAACGCAAGAGGGCGTATAAATGGTGAATATGGCTGTGCACCCCGCCGTCGGACAGCAGGCCAAACAAATGCAAGCTCGTCCCATGCTCTTTCACATGGTTCATCGCCGCCAAAAATGTTTCATTTCGGTCAAACTCGCCTTCGCGGATGGCGATGTTCACTCTTGTCAAGCTTTGGTACACAATACGCCCGGCGCCGATGTTCAAGTGACCGACTTCCGAGTTGCCCATCTGCCCTTCCGGAAGCCCGACCGCCTCGCCGCACGCCTTGAGCGTTGTGTGCGGGTATTCGTTCCAATAGCGGTCAAAATTCGGTTTATTCGCCTGAGCGACCGCATTGCCGTACGTTTCCTCGCGCAGCGCAAACCCGTCCAAAATGATGAGGGCGACCGGTCGTTTACTCATGGCGCCCCGCCTCCACCAATTGCAAGAATGACGCCGGCTCCAAGCTCGCGCCGCCGACTAAGGCGCCGTCGATCTGTTCTTGCGCCAAAAAGTCGCGGATGTTGTCCGGTTTGACGCTGCCTCCGTATTGGATGCGGATCGCTTCCGCCGCTTCCGGGCCAAACAAGCGCGAAACGACCGAACGGATATGGCCGCACACGTCGTTCGCATCTTCCGCCGTCGACGATCTGCCCGTGCCGATCGCCCAAATCGGCTCGTAAGCGATGACCGCTCGCTTCACTTGATCCGGCGTCAAGCCGGCGAGCGCTTTTTCCACTTGTGAGGCGACAACCGCGTTCGTCTGCCCCGCTTCCCGCTCCTCGATCGTTTCCCCGCAGCAAACAATCGGTATAAGCCCACGGGTGAAAGCCGCCAATACTTTTTTATTGACGGTCTCATCCGTTTCCGCAAACATTTGCCGGCGCTCGGAATGGCCGAGGATGACGTATTGAACGCCGATGTCTTTCAGCATGACCGGGCTCACTTCGCCTGTATACGCCCCTTGGTCGGCAAAATGCATGTTTTGCGCCCCGATGTGTAAATCCGTGCCGTCTGCCGCTTGCACCAACCGATCCAAAAAGAGAAACGGCGCGCAAACGACGGAATCGACTTCGTCGGCCGGCGGCACGTGCCTTTTTACGTCCTCGACAAATTGAACGGCTTCCGCCAATGTTTTATGCATTTTCCAGTTGCCTGCAATGATCGGTTTTCTCATCGTTCACCCTTCCTTTCCATGGGCGGCATCAGCCGCCATGCGCCCAATCCGGCGCCGTGGGTCATTTGTCTTGTAGCGCGACAACACCCGGCAGCTGTTTTCCTTCCATAAACTCGAGCGACGCGCCGCCGCCTGTGGAAATGTGATCCATTTTGTCGGCCAAACCGAATTTCTCAACCGCTGCCGCCGAATCCCCGCCGCCGATGACCGAATAGGTGTCGGGCGCTTCCGCCAGTGCTTCGGCGATCGCTCTTGTCCCATGGGCGAACGCCTCCATTTCAAAGACGCCCATCGGGCCGTTCCAGACGACGAGCTTCGACTCGCGAATGACATCGCGGTACAATTCGCGCGTTTTCGGGCCGATGTCAAGCGCCTCCCAATCGCTCGGAATGGCGTCGATGGCGACGACTTTCGTGTTGGCGTCGTTCGCAAACCGGTCGGCGACGACCACGTCCACCGGCATATAAAAACGGACGCCTTTTTCTTTCGCTTTTTCCATAAACGATTTCGCCAGTTCGATTTTATCTTCTTCAAGCAGCGATTTGCCGACATCATGCCCAAGCGCTTTGACGAACGTATACGCCAGACCGCCGCCGATGATCAAGTTGTCGACTTTTTCAAGCAAATTGTCGATGACGCCGATTTTGTCTTTCACTTTCGCGCCGCCGATGATTGCTGTAAACGGGCGGTCCGGATTCGAGAGCGCTTTGCCGAGCACTTCGAGTTCTTTTTCCATTAAAAATCCAGCGATCGCCGGCAAGTAATGGGCGATGCCTTCCGTCGACGCATGGGCGCGGTGGGCGGCGCCGAACGCATCGTTGACATACAGATCCGCGAGCTCCGCAAACGCTTTGGCCAGCTCAGGATCGTTTTTCTCTTCGCCAGGGTAAAAACGGACATTCTCAAGCAAGAGCACGTCGCCTTCGTTCAAACGGTCGATCGCCGCTTTCACCTCATCGCCGACCGCTTCATTCGTTTTCGCGACCGGGCGCTCAAGCAGTTCTCCAAGCCGCTTCGCAACCGCATCCAAACGCAATTCTTCGACCACTTTTCCTTTCGGGCGGCCGAGGTGGCTCGCCAAAATGACTTTCGCCCCGTGCTCGATCAAATAGCGGATCGTCGGCAGCGCCGCTCGGATGCGCGTGTCATCGGTGATCGCGCCTTCTTCCATCGGAACGTTGAAATCGACGCGGCAAAAGACGCGCTTTCCCCTCACCTCAACGTCGCGGATCGTCTTCTTGTTCATCGTTCGTGCCCCCTTTTGGCTGCAGTTTGGACAAAGGAAAAGGAGTGGGGATCATTTCCCCGCTCCCCTCCATTTCCTTATTATAGACTTGAACGGATGGAAAACTCAACGCCAAGCCCGTCTTACAGCCCTTTCGACGCGATGTACGCGGCCAAGTCGACGACGCGGTGCGAATAGCCCGTTTCGTTGTCATACCACGAAACGACTTTCACCATTTTGCCTTCAATGACCATGGTCGACAGCGCGTCGATCGTCGACGAAGCAGTGCTGCCGTTGTAGTCGCGCGAAACGAGCGGTTCTTCGCTGTAGGCCAAGATGCCTTTTAATTCGCCTTCGGCCGCCGCTTTCAACGCCGCGTTTACTTCTTCCACCGTAACCTCTTTTTCCAGTTCGGCAACCAAGTCCACGACCGATACGTTCGGCGTCGGCACGCGCATCGCCATGCCGTTCAATTTGCCTTTCAATTCCGGCAAGACAAGCGCGACCGCTTTCGCCGCTCCGGTCGTCGTCGGAATAATGGATTCCGCGGCCGCGCGAGCCCGGCGCAAATCTTTATGCGGCAAGTCCAAAATTTGTTGGTCGTTCGTGTACGAGTGAACGGTTGTCATCATGCCGCGGACGATGCCGAATTGTTCATGCAGCACTTTGGCAAACGGCGCCAAGCAGTTCGTCGTGCACGAAGCGTTGGAGATGACATGATGGGCTTTCGGATCGTATTTGTCTTGGTTGACGCCCATGACGATCGTAATATCCTCGTCTTTCGCCGGGGCGGAAATGATCACTTTTTTCGCGCCGGCTTCCAAATGTTTGGCGGCGTCTTCGCGTTTCGTGAAGCGGCCGGTCGACTCAACGACGATGTCAACGCCGATCTCGCCCCACGCCAAGTTCGCCGGATCGCGTTCCGCCTTGACGATGATTTCTTTGCCGTTGACGACCAAGTTGTTGCCGCTCACCGACACTTCGGCGTCCAGACGGCCATGGACGGAGTCGTACTTCAACAAATGAGCAAGCGTATTCGCATCGGTTAAATCGTTCACCGCCACCACTTCAATATCCGGGTTTTTCAATGCCGCGCGGAAGACGTTGCGTCCGATGCGGCCAAATCCGTTGATTCCCACTTTGACTGCCATCTGATTTTCCTCCTTGCGATTGGATTGTATCAGCAAGGGAGATTACTCCCCTACGAACGCTTTTGCGGCTCCTTCGTCCGTCACCAAGAGCGAGTGTGGCGCCCGTTTCATGTACGCGCGAATGGCTTTCGCCTTCGACGCCCCTCCGGCGACGGCGATGACATGCTCGACATGCGGGAGGTGTTCCAGTTGAATGCCGACCGTTTTCACTTTATGAACGACGTCGCCGTACTCGTTGAAATAGTAGCCGAACGCCTCGGCGACCGCATGGCGGGCGATGATGTTCCCCATCTCAGCAGGCGGCGTCTTCCGCCGTTTCGCCATCGTCACCGCGTCACCAATGCCATGGACGACCATGCGGCATGATTGGATGAGCTCCAGCACTTCCTTCACCGCTGGCTCTTCGACAAGCGACGCGTGCGCTTCATCGCTCAGCTGGTCAGGCACGTGCAGCAATCGATAGCGGCCCATCGCTTTTTCCGCCATTTTCGCACAAATCGTGTTCGCCTGATTCTCGACATCTTCGCCAAGGCCTCCGCGCGCCGGCACGAACAACACATCGCGAAGCTTCGCATCCGGGGTCATCATCTCCGCGACCGCCGCCATCGTCGTTCCGCCGGCCACGGCGACGATGTCCCCGGGCTCAAGCAGCTCCTTCATGCAGGCGACACACGCTCTACCCATTTCTTTTTTTACCCAAGGGGAACGGTCGCTATCCCCGGCGACGACAATCGCGCGCGGAATGCCGAGCTTCCGCTGCAGAGCGGCTTCCAGCTCTTTAAGACCGAGCGCTTCCCGCATCCAATCATGAAGCGTATGAAGAAGCTCGTGGCCTTCTTCCGTCAGCCGCATGCCCGACACATCGGCGGAAAGCAAGTTTTGCCCTTTCAAAAACTCCGTTTCCGACCGAAGCACCCGCTCGCTCATGCCGAGGCTCGCCGCCAGCGCCCGCCGTCCGATCGGCGCCATGAGCGAAATGGAGTGCAAAATTTCGTATCGTTTTTGCATAACATCAAGCAAGTCGGGCGATAATTTTTTCAACGCCTCTACTAACGGTTCCATCGATCCTTCTCCTCAGTAAAACATAGGGACTATTTTTGTCCCGGTGTGACATATTATGTCCCACTATACCATAAAACATTCCTCCCGCGTCATTTTCATTATAGCAGGAGGAATAAGGCGGTTCAACTTTTTTGCGCTTGTCGCAACCGCTTTCTGATCGTTTCTTTTTTCATCATCCCATACCCGATTTCTTCCCCGTCGAGTTCGACGACCGGAATCATCAACTGGTATTTCTCGAGGAGCGCCTCGTCTTCATAAATATCGATCTCTTCCATGGTAAACCGATAGTCGGCCTGCAGTTCAGCCAAAATCGCCTTCGCTTTGTCGCAAAGCGGGCAGTTTGTTTTCGTGTACAATCGGATGTGCATCGCGTTCTTCCTTTCTTTCACCGGCCGCATCAAGCTCCGGTGTATTGCTTTCGTTTCGCCGAAGGTGGAATGCGCAACTGCTCACGGTATTTGGCGACCGTGCGGCGTGAAATGGCGATGCCGTAGCGGCCATGAAGCAAATCGGCCAGCTGTTGGTCAGAAAGCGGCGCCCGTGGGTCTTCCGCCGCAATCAGCTCCTGGATGATCGCTTTCACTCGGGTTGAGGAAGCCGCCTCGTCTGTTGCATGGACTGTAGCAGCGCCTGAAAAAAAGCGACGCAACTCAATCGTGCCAAACGGCGTTTGTACATATTTATGCCGGACCGCGCGGCTCACCGTCGATTCATGAACGCCGAGCTCCTCGGCCACCTCGCGCATCGTCATCGGCTTGAGCGCCGAAAGCCCGAATTCCAAACACGGGCGCTGGCGGTCGATGATGACAGCCATTAAATGCAGAAGCGTCTGTTTTCGTTGTTCCAAACTTTTGGCGAGCCATGTAAACTGCCGATATTTTTCTTTGATAAACTGTTCGGCATGCCGATCGCTGGATGCAGCGATGCGCCGCTCGTACTCCCGATTCCATCCGAGCTCCGGATGGATGTCATCATTATAAGCGGCCATCCAGTCTCCATCCGCTCCGCGGGTGACAATGACATCCGGCACGACCAAAGGCGGCGTTTCGCTCGAATAGTGAATGCCCGGCCGCGGCTCGAGTGTGCGAATGAGCTCGAAGACGCGCTGCAGTTCGCCAAGGCTGACGCCAAGCTGCTTGGCGAGCGTCTTCCACGATTTTTCGGCAAAGGAGACAAAATGATGACGGACGATCGTTTCCGCCAGCTCGTCGCGCTCCGAAAGACGTTCAAGCTGCAAAAGAAGGCATTCCGCCAAATCGCGGGCGCCGACTCCTGGCGGGTCGAGCGACTGCACAAGGCGCAGCCCCCGTTCCATCTCTTGTTCCGATGCGGAAAACCGCGCCGCCAGCTCGGCAAGCGGCACGCGCAAATAGCCGTCCTCATCGAGCGAGGCAATGAGATAACGGACGATGCGCTCTTCCCGATCACCGAGCTTCAACGCAGGCAGCTGAGAAAGCAAATGGCCATCTAGCGTCTCTGCGCGGGCGCCAATGTTCTCGAGCCATTGCTTTTGGTCTCTTTCGGTCCGGCTTGGCCGTTGCCGCACCCGGGTGCGGCGAATTTCCAAAAACGGGTTTTCCAGCGACTGTTCATATAAAAACGCTTCCAAATCCGCTGCGGAATATTGCAGCAGTTCAATCGCCTGCACCAGTTCCTTTGTCAGCGACAGCTGCAGCCGCTGCTCTTGCCATAACTCCGCCCTCATCGTCACGCCTCCCTTTCTTTTATTGTACACGACGGGAGCGGGAGGGGGTAGGAGAAATTTTTGACGGCGGAAAGCGGCCTTGGCGACCGCCCGTGAACTACCCCCAAATTCTTCAAGAAGCATTAAAGAAGAGCATCTTGGCGCTACCGACCGATAAATCCATTATAAAGATCCTCTTCACTCGCAAAGGCAGCAAAAGAGGCTTTCGTTTATACGTTTTTTATTTTTTCTCCGCCCGTTCAATCATTGTCTGAACACCACTTGAAGAGGTACACAAATCATTTGCAACTGTAGTCCGGATGAAGAAAGAGCGCTTCCAGATACTCCGTGGCGCCATACGCTTTGTCTGCGGACAAGGTCTGAATCGTGATCGACGGTTGGCGAAACCGAATCGAAGCCAGCTGCTCCAAACTCGTTTCCCGTTCCGCCATATTGTCACTACTCTGCAAACGTACTCGCATATTTTAGATGAGATGGAACAAAAAGAATCCCGGCAGGCCGATCACGCGATGGAGGCGCTGTATCATGCCAAATAGCCGTGCAAAATTCGTGCAAAATGTTTTCGGATTCTATCGTTTTTTCGGGATTCCCAAAAAATGAAAAACGACCGCAAACGCGGTCGTATCAAGGGATTGGGGAATCTCAATCCGAACTTGTCGGATCGTTGGAACGCCCTCGGCAGGATTCGAACCCACGCTAAGAGAACCGGAATCTCTCGTGCTATCCACTACACTACGAGGGCATGGAAGTTCATGATTTCTCTATTTCGTTCCGTCGCATGTTCTATTATAGCAGGATCGCGCAAAAATGCAAGAGGAAAAATGCCATCAAAAGCAGGAAAAATTGCACCTTTGTTCCTTCCCCATCAACGGGACGACAACAGGTTAAAAAAACGAAAAAGCGGTTATGATGAAAAAAGGGATGTTTGCCGTTAGCCGCGAATATGTTATAAAGGATGAGGAAGATCGTTTTGTTTGACCTTCATTGACCATTCATGTATGATGAAGGCGTACATATTGATCCATTAGGATGGAAAAGGAGGCGTTTTTGATGTATTTGATTCCGACGGTCATTGAACAGACGAACCGCGGGGAGCGGGCGTACGACATTTATTCGCGCTTATTGAAAGACCGAATCGTGTTCCTTGGCAGCCCGATCGACGACCAAGTGGCCAACTCGATCGTGTCGCAGCTGTTGTTTTTGGCGGCGGAAGACCCGGACAAAGATATTTCCTTGTACATCAACAGCCCGGGCGGCTCGATCACAGCTGGCCTGGCGATTTACGACACGATGCAGTTCATCAAGCCGGACGTATCGACGATTTGCATCGGCATGGCAGCATCGATGGGGGCGTTTTTGCTGGCAGCTGGCGCGAAAGGGAAACGGTTCGCGCTTCCAAACAGTGAAATCATGATCCACCAACCGCTCGGCGGCGCCCAAGGGCAAGCGACGGAAATCGAAATCGCAGCGAAGCGCATTTTGTTCTTGCGCGACAAACTGAACCGCATTTTATCGGAAAACACCGGCCAACCGATCGAAGTGATCGAGCGCGATACGGACCGCGACAACTTTATGACCGCGCAAAAAGCGATGGAATACGGCATCATTGACCGCGTGCTGACGCGCGCTGATGAAAAATAAGGCGGACGCACATTGGCAGAACCGCCATCGAGCTGCTTCCTGCACCGACATTGACGAAAAAAGGCTGCTTCCGACCAAAACGGAGCAGCCTTTTCCATTCCTTTCCCCGCCAGCCCCACATGCTGCTTTACTTTTCCTTTTGCACATAGGCGGCGAGCTTTTCGATCGCTTCTTGCTCATCCGGACCGTCGGCAATGAGCGTGACCACCGCTCCATGGCCGACAGCAAGGCTCATCAAGCCCATAATGCTTTTCGCGTTGACCCGTTTTCCCTCTTTTTCTAAAAACACATCAGCGGAAAAACGGTTCGCTTCTTGGACGAACAACGCCGCCGGGCGCGCCTGCAGCCCGGTCTTTAATCTCACTTCCACTTGTTTTTCCACCATTCTCCATCTCCCCTTTACAGCGATTTATGGAAATCGACCGGCTTTCCAGCCCGCAGCCGCTCCGCGATCTCATCAATTTTGCGCAGCCGGTGGTTGATGCCGGACTTGCTGATTTTTCCGCCCGCCACCATCTCGCCAAGCTCTTTGAGCGTTACATCTTGATGCTCGATGCGCAGCTTCGCGATTTCCCGCAGTTTTGCCGGCAGTGAATCAAGGCCGATCGTCTCGTCGATGTAGCGGATGTTCTCCACCTGCCGGAGCGCAGCACCAATCGTTTTATTCAAGTTCGCGGTCTCGCAATTGACAAGCCGGTTGACCGAGTTGCGCATGTCACGGACGATGCGAATGTCCTCAAAGCGGAGCAACGCCTGGTGGGCGCCGATGATGTTCAAAAACTCGGCGATTTTTTCCGCCTCTTTTAAATACGTAATAAACCCCTTTTTCCGTTCCAACGTTTTCGCATTTAAAAAAAAGTGGCTGTTCATCAGTTCACATAACGCCTTGTTGTGCTCTTCATACAGCGAGAAAATTTCCAAATGGTACGACGACGTCTCCGGGTTGTTGACCGAACCGCCGGCCAAAAATGCGCCGCGCAAATACGAGCGCTTGCAGCATTTTTTCTTGACGAGCTCCGGGGAAATGTCATGGATGAGCGAAAAATCGCCGTTGACAATGTAAAGCTCGCGAAGGAGCGCGGCCGCACCGTCGGTCACGCGGACGATGTAAACGTTGTTTTTTTTCAAACGCATTTTCTTGCGGACGAACAGCTCGACGGCGACATCATACCCTTTTTTCAGCAGCGTATAAACGCGCCGAGCGATCGCCGCATTTTCTGTCTGAGCATCAATGGCCATTCGCCCGCCGGAAAACGACAGCGAACCATTCATGCGCAAAAGCGCCGACAGCTCGGCGCGCAAGCAGCAAGGCTTCACTTCCAAATGAGTCAATTCCTTCTTCGTTTCCGATGCAAAAGACACGGTCGCTCCACCTCCATTCGTTCCCCGCATCCGGCCGGTTGGAGGTGCCTGACTTTCGGCGCGGCCATCGGGAGCGCCGCCCGGATGACGCTTGTCATCTCCCTAGGCCCCTCCCTCAAGAGCGGGGGAGAAGCCCGAGAAGAAGGGCGGCGACTTTCGCCGTATTATGGCGAATGACCCCATCCTCGTACGTGACAATATCATCGCGGATGACTTGCAACGAAAGCCCGCTGCTGTCGTCACGCACCGGCTCGGCCCGCTCTTCCTCGTAACGGCGGCGGAGCGCTTCCGGGATCGCTCCGCTGTTGATGATCACCGCGTCCAAAAACGGGCCGCCAAGATGAGCATGAAGCGCCTCCACATGGTCGCTCACCGTATAGTGCGGCGTCTCGCCGGCCTGAGTCATAATGTTGCATATATAGACTTTTTTCGCTTTCGCCTTGCATACTTCCTGCCCGATTTTCGGCACGAGCAAATTCGGCAAGATGCTCGTGTATAGGCTCCCCGGCCCGATGACAATCAAATCGGCGCGGCGGATGGCATCAACCGTCTCCGGCAGCGGCTCAATGTCTTCCGGCGTTAAAAACACCCTCTTAATTTTTTTTCCCGCCCTCGGGATTTTGGACTCGCCAGAGATGATGGAACCGTCTTCCATCTCCGCGTGCAAGACGACGCTCTTGTTCGCTGCTGGCAGCACCTGGCCGCGCACGTTCAACACTTTGCTCATCTCACGGATCGCTTTCACAAAGTCGCCGGTGATCGATGTGAGCGCCGCCAAAATCAAATTGCCGAGCGAGTGTCCCGATAAGCCGTTGCCGTTTTGAAAACGGTGCTGGAACAGCTCGACAATGAGCGGTTCGACGTCAGACAGCGCGGCCAATACGTTGCGGACATCCCCGGGCGGCGGAATGTGCAGTTCATCGCGCAGCCGCCCGGAACTTCCGCCGTCATCGGCGACCGTGACAATGGCGGTCAAATCCAATTCATGCTGCTTCAGCCCCCTCAGCAGCACAGGAAGCCCGGTGCCGCCGCCGATGACGACCAGTTTCGCTGCTCGTTCGTTCCTCATCCGTGTACGTCCTTTCTCCTCTCCATGTCCCGGTGCGAGACAACCGTTTTATAATCATCTGAAAAATGGCGGGCGATATATTCTGCGAGCGCCACCGAACGGTGCTGGCCGCCCGTGCAGCCGATGGCGATCACCAATTGGCTCTTCCCTTCGCGCTGGTAATACGGAAGCATGAACGACAACAAGTCAATCAGCTTTTCCAAAAACTTTTGCGTTTCCCCCCATTTGAGCACGTAGGACGACACCTCATCGTCCAACCCGGTTTTCGGCCGCATATGTTCAATGTAATGTGGGTTCGGCAAAAAGCGGACGTCAAACACCAAATCGGCATCAATCGGAATGCCGTACTTAAACCCAAACGACATGACGTTGATGGTAAACCCGGATTGAGCGTGCGATGAAAACTGGCGGATGATTTTCTCCCGCAGCTCGCGCGGCTTGAGCCCCGTCGTATCGTAAATCATTTGCGCCCGTCCCTTGATTTCCTCGAGCAGCTTCCGCTCCAAACGGATTCCCTCAAGCGGTGGCTCGTTCGGCGCAAGCGGATGCGTCCGCCGCGTTTCTTTGTAGCGAGCCACCAACGTCGAATCTTGGGCGTCCAAGAACAACACCTGGGGGACGACCCATGCCTGCTCAGCCAACTCATCGAGCGCAGCGAACAAATGATCGAAAAAGTCGCGGCTGCGCAAATCCATGACAAGAGCGACTTTGTTCATTTTATTCCCGGACTCTTTGACGAGCTCCAAAAATTTCGGCAGCAGCGTCGGCGGCAAGTTGTCAATACAAAAAAAGCCGAGGTCTTCGAAGCTTTGAATCGCCACCGTCTTTCCCGCGCCGGACATGCCGGTGATGATGACGAGCTGAATCGGCTGCAGCGCCCCGTTTTGACCCATTGTCGTCTCTCCTCTCCATCAACTCGGATCCAACCGATACGAAAGCAGTTCAAACTCCTCTGTATACACAAACACCCCGTACATGACCCCTTTGCCTTTCAAGGCGTAGTCCAAAATATGATAGTCGCCAGGGGCCATCGGCAGCGTCGAAAGCGTCTCCACCTGATGCCAAGCAAGCGTCCCTTCTTCGGAAGACGGCACGTTTTCGCCAATGAAGTCGTCGGCGAAAAACGTAAACATCATCCACTCCGACACCGTTTCATTCCCATTTTTCATCACGATCGTAAAGACGCCCTTTAGCTTCGGATTTTTCAAATAAATGCCCGTCTCTTCCCGGTATTCACGAATGCATGCTTCGCGCACCGTCTCGCCGGGCTCCATTTTCCCGCCCGGAGCGACCCACCAGCCGCGCCTCGGCTTTTGCAAAAGCAGCACTTGGCCGTCTTTATATAATACGCAGTTTGTCACCCGTTGCAATTCGTTCACCCCAACCATCCGCAAACACGCACATCATCGTTTTTATTTTACCATAAATAGTTAGGCCGCTCCACCTTCAAACCGCTGGAAACCGTCCGCTTCCGGTCTGCAAAAACCTCAGGGCCCAACATTCCGCTTCCAGCCGAAAGACGCCATCCCCGCCGTTTCGAGCGAAGCGGCAGGATACAAGCGCCCGGCAAAAAAAGAGACGCGGACAAACGCCCGCGCCAAAAAGGATCTATATAAAAGGGGGTCAATTACTTACTTATAGCATACGACAAATGTGTTGCGCCCGTGTTACATCTGGGTTAAATAACCATTACGATTTGATTGCGATTTGGTTACCGGATCAGCTGACCCCTTGCTTATGGAGCTTTTCTTTCAGTTCCTCAACGTAATGCTGGGCGCTTTGCGCGGCGATGCTGCCGTCGCCGGTAGCCGTCACGATTTGCCGGAGCGTTTTTTCCCGCACATCACCGGCGGCGAAAATGCCCGGCACTTTCGTCTCCATCTTTTCGTTCGTGACGATATAGCCGTTTTCATTCGTGATGCCAAGATTGGCAAACGGCTTCGAGAGCGGCACCATCCCGATGTAAATGAACACGCCGTCGCACGGAAATTCGCTCTCCTCGCCCGTTTGCGTATGCACAAGCGTCACGCTGCCGACTTTTCCGTCCTTTTCGTTGATTTGTTTCACCGTATGGTTCCAGATGAAATCAATTTTTTCATTGGCGAACGCCCGGTCTTGCAAAATTTTTTGCGCCCGCAGCTTGTCGCGGCGGTGAACGATCGTCACTTTATTGGCAAACCGCGTCAAATAGACGCCCTCTTCGACCGCCGAGTCGCCCCCGCCGACGACGACCAAATCTTTCCCTTTGAAAAACGCCCCGTCGCACACCGCACAGTACGAAACGCCGCGGCCGCCGAGCTCCGCTTCACCCGGTACGCCCAGTTTTTTATATTCCGCTCCGGTGGCGATGATGACGGCGCGCGCCTTGTACTCTTTGTCGCCGACGATGACCGTTTTGTACGCCTCGCCGTCGATGATTTCTTTCACATCGCCGTATGCGTACTCCGCGCCGAATTTTTTCGCATGCTCAAACATTTTCGTCGCCAATTCCGGGCCTAAAATCGTTTCAAAGCCAGGATAGTTCTCGACTTCCTCAGTGTTGACCATCTGTCCGCCCGGGACGCCGCGCTCGATCATCAGCGTCGACAAATTGGCGCGCGATGTATAGACAGCCGCCGTCAGCCCAGCCGGCCCGGCTCCGGCAATAATGACATCGTAAATTTTTTCGTCTGCCACACCGTCCACTCCCTCGCTTGAGAATCATTTCATTTTCATCGTATAGAAGTCGATTCGCCCTGTCTATTGATTTGCTCATGTATAGAGCCGGCGCGCTTTTTGCACGTATTTTTGCACCGTCGCCGCCGAAACGCCGTATTTGGCCGCCATCTCTCTTTGCGTCACACGCTCTCCTTGCTGACGGCGCCACATGTATTCAATCGCAGCCGCCCACGCCGCTCCGTTCGCAAACCGTTCGCCATCGGCCAGCGGATGGACGGCAATCGCCAACGCAAAGCGGCAGAGCGCTTCCTTTTCCTCATTATGCGCCGAAAGCGCATCGACCATGCGGCCGATGTTCGCCGCCCAAGCGGATGGGCCATCGGTTAAGCCGAACAAAAAGCAGTCGATAAACGGGCGCAGACGGGAATCAGACGGCAAGAGGCGGCATACCGCAAGCGACATCGATGCCTCTTTCGCCTGTGGCGAGCGGCTGAACAAGTACAATCCGTACAGACGGTCGGCCAGCTCATCGCCCTCCAGCCATGCCATCAAGCGGATGAGCGCCTCATCCACCGGCGCTGAAACGGCCCACGGCTCCTCACCGCGTTTTTCGGGATGGAGGGTGGCAAGCACCTCCCACATTTGCCGAGCGAGCGACTCATGGCCCGTATAGTAGGCAGCGCAAGCGAGCCAATAATAAAATGGCCCATCACCGTCAAAGCCTTGTTTATACAAACGGTGCAGCCAACGAAACGCCAAATCGAACCGCCCGACAAGCGCGAATGTCGCCCCGAGCTTGTATTGATGCTCGCGAAAAAACGGATACAAACCGGCCAGCGTCTCACAAAGCGCGGCCGCCTGTTCTTCCTCACGCAAGTAATAGGCGAAGACAAGCGCGTTGCAAAGCGCATGCAAATTGCCGGGATCGCATTTGAGCACTTCACGCACTTTCTGTTTCGCTTTGTCGACATCGCCACTGTAAAAATACGCAAGCGCCAAATTGTTATGCGCCGACCAAACGTCCGGATAGCGCGCGACGAGCGCTTCAAGCGCTTCAATCGCTTCCGCAAACCGCTCCTCCTCAAGCAAACGGCGGGCCCGATCCTCCAGCACCATCAGCTGCTCCTCTTCTTCCGTCCATTCCGAGCCATCGAGCCGAAGCAGCTCAAGCAAGTCAGCGGCATCGTCGGCAAACTCTCCGGCCGGCTCATGCCTCAAATACTGTTCCGCGTATTGCCTCGCTTCACGAAACAAGCCGAGGCAGGCGAAATTGTTCGCCAAAAAATACAAACAGTCGTACATCGTTTCGTCCAAATCATGGATAATTTTAAACATCCATTGATTGGAAAATTGATATTCACCAAGCTCCGACAACACAAGGGCGAGCTGCAAGGCGAATGAGGCGTCGCGCTCATCCAAGCGAACGGCGCGCTCCAAATATTTCCTCGCCTTCTCCAAATCGCCTTGGTCGTATGCTTTCATTCCTTTTTTAAAAAAGTAATCCCCGCTTTGGATGAACGGTACAATCGTCGCTTTTCGTGATGATCGCTTCAGTTGTTTTCCCATTCTGTCCTCCGTCGTCCGTAACATTCGTCGAACAACAGTATATCATATCGGCGGCGAAAACAAGCAAGAAACTTTAGGAATGCGGTTTTTCCGTGCAAAAACGGAACGCCGGCGCAATGGCAGACGTTCCGTTTTCTCACCTAACCATCTTGTTATTTTGTGTCGCCCGCTCCCACCTTTTGCGCGTGCCGCTCGGCAAGCGTCGCCAGCACCGCGTCAAGCGGCAGCTTTTGTTCGCGCAACAGCACAAGCAAATGGTACAACAAGTCGGCCGCTTCCCATTTCAATTCGTCATGGCTCCGGTTTTTCGCCGCGATGATCACTTCCGCCGCTTCTTCGCCAACTTTCTTCAAAATTTTATCGACGCCTTTTTCAAACAAGTACGTCGTGTACGACCCTTCCGGCCGTTCGGCGTCACGCTTGGCGATGATCTGTTCGAGCTCGTTCAAAATGGCGAACCGGTCGGCCGCCGGCGTGCGCGCCGCGCCGTCAAGCGAGTGGGAAAAACAGGAATACGACCCGGTATGGCAAGCCGGGCCGGCCGGCTCGACGAGCACGAGCAGCGCATCGGCGTCGCAGTCGTAGCGGATGTCGACAACGCGCTGCACGTTCCCGGATGTCGCCCCTTTATGCCATAGTTCTTGGCGCGAGCGGCTGTAAAACCATGTTTCTCCGGTCTCCAGCGTTTTTTCAAGCGACTCTTTGTTCATATAGGCGAGCGTGAGCACTTCCTTGCTTTGCGCATCTTGGACGATCGCGGGCACCAGCCCTTTTTCATCAAAGCGAATATCCGCCGTCATCGCACGTTCACCCCTCTTTCTTTCAAGTACGCTTTCACTTGCCCAACCGACGTTTCTTTGTAATGGAAAATGGAGGCCGCGAGCGCCGCGTCCGCTTTCCCTTTTTCGAACGCTTCGAGGAAATGCTCGGCCTTGCCGGCGCCGCCGGACGCAATGACCGGAACGGAAACCGCTTCGCTCACTTTGCGCGTCAACTCAATATCAAAACCGTTTTTGCCGCCATCGGCGTCCATGCTCGTCAGCAAAATCTCCCCGGCCCCAAGACGGACCGCTTCCTGCGCCCACGCGACCACTTCCCATTTGGTCGCGTTGCGGCCGCCGTGCGTATAGACGCGCCATGAACCAAGCGTTTCATCGTATTTCGCGTCAATGGCGACGACGATGCATTGCGAGCCGAAAAAGTCCGCCCCTTCCGCGATCAAGGCCGGATGGAGCACCGCGGCGGTGTTGAGCGACACTTTGTCGGCCCCGGCGCGCAGCATCCGCTTCATATCGTCAAGCGAATGAATCCCCCCGCCGACCGTAAACGGAATGGCGAGCTGGGCAGCGACGCGCTCGACGACATCGACCATCGTTTTTCGGCCTTCATGGGAAGCGGAGATGTCCAAAAAGACGAGCTCGTCCGCCCCTTGCTCATCGTACGCCTTCGCCAGCTCCACTGGGTCGCCGGCATCGCGCAGCTGGACAAACTGCACTCCTTTGACGACGCGGCCGTCTTTCACATCGAGGCACGGGATGATGCGTTTCGTGATCATCGCTCGCTCACCGCCTTTAACGCTTCCGCAAGCGTAAACTGATTCGTATAAAGCGCCTTGCCGACGATCGCACCGCCGATGCCTTGTCTAGCATATTGGCAGAGCGCGCGCAAATCGTCAAGCGAGCTGACGCCGCCAGAAGCAATCACTTCTTTTCCCGTCGCCTCGGCCAACCGGACCGCGGCGGCGATGTTCGGGCCCGACAGCGTGCCGTCCGTTGCAATGTCCGTAAAGATAAACGTCTCCGCCCCCGCCTCGGCGAGCATCCGCCCGAGCTCTTCCGCTTTCACGTTTGACGTCGCCAGCCACCCTTCCGTCGCCACGAAGCCGTCGCGGGCGTCAATGCCAATCACGATGCGGCGGCCGTATGTTTGGAGCATCTTTTTCACAAACGGCGGGTCGGAAATGGCGGCGCTTCCTAAAATGACGCGGGCGACCCCATTTTCTAAATAATGCACGATATCCTCTTCCGTCCGGATGCCGCCGCCGACTTGCACGTTGACGCCCAGGCGGACCGCTTCAATGACAAACCGATCGTTGACGCGCCGCCCTTCTTTCGCTCCGTCCAAATCGACCATATGAATCCACTCCGCCCCTTGGGCGGCGAATTGCTCGGCCATCGCGACCGGCGAATCGCCGTACACCGTTTCTTTGTTGTAATCGCCTTGCAGCAGACGGACGCACTTGCCGCCGCGCATATCGATCGCCGGATAAATCGTAAACGCCGCCATCAACCGTTCCCCCTTCCCGTGACGATGCCGACATAATTGTTCAAGATGCGCATGCCGACCGCGCCGCTTTTTTCCGGATGAAACTGCGTGCCAAACACACAACCGCGCCCGACGACCGCCGGAACATCAACGTCATATTCACTGCTCGCAAGCACGACGTCCTCATCGCCCGGAACGACATAATACGAATGGACAAAATAGACATGCCCTTCCTCGACGCCATGAAGGAGCGGCGACGAACGTTGGAAGCGGAGCCGGTTCCAGCCCATGTGCGGCACTTTGTATGGCTCGCCGGTTTTCGTGACGCCCGGAAAACGGACGACGCGGCCGCGAAGCAAGCCAAGCCCTTTTGTCGGTCCGTTTTCCTCGCTTTCGTCAAACAACAGCTGCATCCCTAAACAAATGCCGAGCAACGGCGTGCCGTTTTCAGCCGCCGAACGAATGAAAGCGGCTAGGCCTGTCTCGTTCAACATGTGCATCGCATCGCGAAACGAGCCGACGCCGGGCAAAATCAGCCCGCGCGTCTGCTCGAGCTCCTCTTTGTCGCCGCTTAGGACATACGGACAGCCGAGCCGCTCGAGCGCTTTGCGGACGCTGTATAAGTTGCCCATGCCATAGTCGATGATCCCGATCATCGTCATCTCATTCCTTTCTTCGCTGATCCATGCCAATCGATCGTTTTCCCTCATCCACCGAACAACTTGATGACGGCATGCCTTTTGTTAACGGCGCTCCTTTCCCGCGCGGGCCTCTCCTTGGCGCCCTGCCGCATTCCCTTTGCCCGCGAAACTCTTTCCCCACGGAGGCGCCGCACTCCATCGGCTACAGCATCCCTTTTGTCGACGGGACGCCTTTGACGCGCGGGTCGATCATCGTTGCTTCATCCAACGCCCGCCCGAGCGCTTTAAACACCGCTTCGATCATATGGTGCGTATTGCGCCCGTAATGGACGATGACATGCAAGTTCATCCGTGCTTCAAGCGCCAGTTTCCATAAAAACTCATGGACGAGCTCGACATCAAACGCGCCGACTTTCGCTGCCGGAAACTCGCCGCGAAACTCGAAATGCGGGCGGTTGCTCAAGTCAATGACCACTTGGGCCAAGGCGTCATCCATCGGCACAAACGCGTTGCCGTACCGCTTGATTCCTTTTTTGTCGCCAAGCGCTTCTTTGATCGCCTGCCCAAGGCAAATGCCGATGTCTTCCGTCGTATGGTGGTCGTCAATATGCGTGTCGCCTTTGGCCTCAATGCGCAAATCGAACTGGCCGTGCTTGGCGAACAAATCGAGCATATGGGTTAAAAACGGCACGCCCGTTTCCAGTTCGGCTTTTCCTTCGCCGTCAATCGCCAAACGCAGCTCAATGCTCGTCTCGTTCGTCGTTCTTGTGACCGTCGCTTCCCTTGCCATCGTTCATTCCCCCTTCTTCAGCCGCATCTCAACGGCACGCGCGTGCGCCTCGAGCCCCTCGAGGCGGGCAAAGGCGGCGATGTTTTCTCCATGTTGTTTCAATGCGGCTTCACTGTAAACGATCACGCTTGATTTTTTCACAAACTCATCAACGCTCAAGCCGCTTGAAAACCTTGCCGTCCCGTTCGTCGGCAGCACGTGGTTCGGCCCGGCGAAATAGTCACCGACCGGCTCGGAGCTGAAGCGGCCGAAAAACATCGCCCCCGCATGGCGGAGCCGGCCGAGCAGCGCGAGCGGTTCTGCCGTCATCACTTCCAAATGCTCCGGCGCCAGTTCGTTCACAACATCCACCGCTTCCTCAAGCGTCTCGGTAACGTAAATGGCGCCGTAGTTCTCAAGCGCCGCTTGGGCGATGCCGCGGCGCGGCAGCGTTTCAAGCTGCCGTTCGACTTCGCTCGCCACCGCCAGCGCCAATTTCATCGACGGCGTCACCAAAATGGCCGACGCCCGCACGTCATGCTCGGCTTGCGACAACAAATCCGCCGCAATCTCATCCGCATACGCCGTCTCATCGGCGAGCACAACAATTTCGCTCGGCCCCGCGATCATGTCGATCGCCACATGCCCGAACACTTCCCGCTTCGCCAATGCCACATAAATATTGCCCGGCCCGAAAATTTTGTCAACCGGCCGGATCGTTTCCGTCCCGTAAGCCAGCGCGGCGATCGCCTGCGCGCCGCCGATTTTGTAAATTTCCGTCACGCCGAGTTCATAGGCGGCGGCCAGCACCCCAGCTGGCAGCGCGCCGTCTTGGTTTGGCGGCGAGGTGATGACAATCCGTTTCACCCCCGCCACTTGTGCGGGAATAACGTTCATCAGCACAGACGACGGATAAGCGGCCGTCCCGCCCGGCACGTACAACCCGACCGCATCGAGCGGCGTCACCTTCTGCCCGAGAATCGTGCCGTCTTCGTTCGTCATCCACCATGATTCGCGCTTTTGCCGTTTATGGTAGTCGCGAATGTTCGCCGCCGCTTGGCGAATGATCTGAAGCATCTCCGCGTCCATTGCCGCATGCGCGCGCTTCATTTCCTCTTCCGTCACCTTGAGCGAATCCAAGCGGACGCCGTCAAACCGTTCTGTATATTCTTTGAGCGCCGCATCGCCGCGGGCACGCACGGCGGCGATGATATCAAGCACCGCACGCCGCTGCTCCTCCGTTCCACTTTCAATCGTGCGCCTTAGTGACACGCCGCCTCGGATCCGTTCGATTTTCATCGTTCGCTCCCCTTTCTATGGCATCGATTCGTTCTCATCCACCGAGACCCCCATCGGCGCGGCGGACGCCGCTTCTCCAGCCGGCAGCGCCAGGCCGAGCCTCCATCAAGCTCTCTGCGGACAACCGCCCGTTTCCAACCTTTTTTCTATGATTGTGGAATCACCGCCGCCAATCGGTCGACCAACCGCTCAATGTTCCCGCCGTTTAGCCGGTAGCTCGCCGGGTTGACAATCAGGCGCGACGTCACCTCGGCGATTCGTTCCAGCTCGACAAGCCCGTTTTCTTTAAGCGTCCGTCCGGTCGAAACGATATCGACAATTCGGTCGGCAAGGCCGATCAGCGGGGCAAGCTCGATCGAGCCGTTTAGGCGGATGATTTCCACTTGCTCGCCTTGTTCGCGAAAATACGTTGACGCGATGTTCGGATATTTCGTCGCCACCCTTGGGGCGATTTCGTTCATCTTGGCGCCAGGCAGCCCGGCGACCGCCAAATGGCAGCGGCTGATGTGCAAATCGAGCAGTTCGTACACGTCTCGCTCTTCTTCCATCAGCACGTCCTTGCCGGCAATCCCCAAATCTGCCACCCCATGCTCAACATAGGTGACGACATCCATCGGTTTCGCCAAAATAAAGCGCATCTGCTCCTCCGGCACGTCAATGACGAGCTTGCGCGACTCGTCAAATTCCGGCGGCAGCGCATAATCCGCCCGCCGCAGCAGCTCGAGCGCCTCGTCAAAAATGCGCCCTTTTGGCATGGCAATCGTCAGCATCGTTCTTCCTCCTTGCTTGTCGTCATGTGCAAACGCGGCGCTTTTTCGCCAAACTCCCCCTCTGCCTAACTAGCGCAGCCGGACACTCCTTATTGCTTTAGCCGTTCCATCTCCCGCATCATCGACAGTCGTTTTGATCGTTTCCGTTCGAGAAGTTCTCCTCTTTTTGCGGCATTCATTGCCCGCCGCGGCCGAGCAAATAGACAATCGACCGGTAGCGCTGGCTGTAGGCGTCAATATCGCGAATGCCGGCGATGTGCTGCAAGACGACGCGCTTGCCTTCCGCCCGTTTCGCCTCGGCGAGCTCGACCGCTTCCGCCAACCGCTCTTGGCTGAAGACGATGCACTCGATGTCGCCGCGCACATCCGTTTCTCCAATCGCCTCAACCAACCGATCGACACGCAAGCCAAACCCCGTCGCCGGCGCCGGGCGGGAAAACTTCGCCAACAAATCATCATACCGTCCGCCGTTGCCGATCGGGAATCCAACCTGCTCAGCGTACACGTCAAACAAAATGCCCGTGTAGTAGCTCATATGGCTGACAAGCGCCATATCGAGCTTCACCGCCTCGGCCACTCCGTACGTCCAAAGCGCCGCCATGAGCGCCGCCAGCTCATCGGCCGCCCGCCGTCCTTCCTCGCTTGTGACGAGCGTTTTCGCCTGTTCGATCACGTCCGTTCCGCCGCGCAAGGAAAGAAGATCCAACAGCCGCTTTTGATCGATCGACGAAAGCGGCCATGACTTCACATGTTCACGGTAGCCGACGTAATTTTTCTCATATAAAAAACGGCGCAATACACTCGCCCGCTCCTCATTCCCTAAAATCTCCAAAAACAGCGCATTGACATACCCGATATGGCCGACCGCCACTGAAAAGCGGTCGAGTCCCACGCGCTTCAACAACGCGACCATTAAGCTGATGACCTCGGCATCCGCCGCCACCGTGCCGTCGCCGATCAGCTCGACGCCGATCTGTTCAAACTCCGCCGGCCGCCCGCCTTCGCGCTGCTGGGCGCGGAACACATTGGCATTGTACGCCAACCGAAGCGGATTGCCGTCTTCATAAAGCCTTGACGCCGCCACCCGGGCGATCGGCGCCGTCATATCGGGCCGAAGCACGAGCGTATGCCCTTGCTGGTCGAGAAGCTTAAACAGACGATGATCGGCAATCGCCGACGCCGCCCCGACCGTTTCATAATATTCAAGCGTCGGCGTTTCGATAAACTCGTACCCCCACCGTTCAATTTCCTCCGCCATCACCGAGCGCACCTGCTTTTTCAACTCATATAAAAATGGCAGCGTATCGCGCATGCCTAACGGTTTTTCAAACATAAACAGCTTTTTTGCCATGTCCCCACGCCCTTTATCGAAATACTTTAGTTTGCTAATATGGTAGAGAAGTGAAGTTACTAGTAGTTTACTCCTTTGCGGCCACAGCGTCAAGGGGGGAATGCTTTATCAATAACAAAACGGACAAGATCGCTTCAAAAACAAGAAGCGCTTGTCCGTTTCGTTCCACACGATATAGATGGTGATCTGCTCTCTAATGAAAATAGCGGCGATCCATCTTGCCAAAATTCCCAATTCTCCTTTTTTTGTTTCTTTCCTTTTCCTATTCCAAAATGGAAAACCGCCCCCGTTTAATCGGAAGGCGGTTCATTCCGGCGGACGATGCGCATCGGACAGCCGGCGACCATCGCTCCGGGCGGGACATCTTGATGAACGACCGTGCCCGCGGCAACGATGGCGCGATCGCCGATCACCACGCCGGGCAAAATGGTCGAGTTCGCGCCGATCATCACCTCATCGCCGATCACCACATCGCCGAGGCGGTATTCGTCCACTAAATATTCGTGGGCGAGAATCGTCGTGTTGTAGCCGATGACGCAGTTGCGGCCGATGTGGATTTTTTCCGGGAAGAGAATATCGGGCATAACCATAAAGGCGAGCGCGGTTTGCTCGCCGATGTTCATGCCGAGAAACGTGCGGTACAGCCAGCGTTTCAGCGGCAAAAACGGGGTGTAGCGCCCGATTTGAATGATGATAACGTTTTTCAGCACTTTCCAAAACGATACGGTGCGATACAACTGCCAGAGCGAGTTCGCCCCTTGGACAGGGTATTTGGTCGTTCGTCTCACCGGGAGGACGATTCCTCCTTTCATTCGTTGATGCCGACAATGGCGAGCAAGTCGCTCATTTTCTCGAGCATATAGTCCGGTTCATATTGTTCCAAATACTCACGGCCTTTAATCGCCCAGACGACGCCGGCTGTTTTCACGCCGGCGTTTTTGCCGGCCAAAATGTCGTGGTAGTTGTCGCCGACCATGAGCGCTTCGTCCGGTGTCGATTCAAGCGCCTCAAGCGCCTTATGAATCGGTTCAGGATCCGGTTTGGGACGATTGACGTCATCGAGGCCGATGACGCACGAGAAAAACGGTTCCAACCGCGTTTTTCTTAACCCCATCAGGGCGGTGTCGTGCATTTTCGTCGTCACGACGCCAAGGCGGAAGCCATGGCGGTGGAGCGTTTCGATCGTTTCACACACCGTGTCAAACTCGCGGATCAGTTCGTCATGATGGGCGTGGTTGAACGTGCGGTACGTCTTCACCATCTCCTCAGCCCGCTCTGGATCAAGCGAGCCGAACGTTTCATAGAGCGACGGGCCGATGAACGGCAGGACGTCCTCACGTTTGTAGCGGCCCGGATAGTACTTCTCCAACGTATGCAAAAACGACTGGATGATGAGCTCATTCGTATCAATCAATGTGCCGTCAAGATCAAACAAAATCGTGCGAATCGTCATGAAGCAGCTTCCTTTCTAGCCGGTTGTTCAAAGCGGCGCCAAACGAACGCCACCGCCATCGTCAACAGCACCGCCGTCACCAAGCGGATGAAAAGCAGCGGCCACACAGAGATGCCAAGCGGAACGAAAATGAGCGTATCTTCGACGACCGCATGACATGACACGAGAAAAATGAACGCCAGCGTCAAGTCGCGCTTCGAGACGCCGTCTTCTTTCGCCGCCTGAATCATCACCCCCGCCCCGTACGCCAAGCCGAACACAAACCCGGCGGCGAGCGTGAGCGACGTGTTCGCGCTCATCCCCAGCATCCTCGTCGCCGGCGCCATCCAGCGCGAAACGGCTTCGATCCAATGGCGTTCTTTTAAAATTTGAATGACCGTCATGAGCGGGATGACGATCGCGACGAGCTGCACAATGCCGGCGGCCGCTTTTTTCAGCGCCGCCAGGATGATCTCTCCCCAGCCGGACGGCGGGGCGGCTTCATGCGTGACAAACCCGTATTGGGCGATCTCCTGTCCGCCGTTCCAGAAATGGGCAATCAACAAACCTGACACGACAGCGAGACCGACGCGCACGACGATCATCAGCCAGACGCTCATCCCGGTGCGCGAGGCGACGGATGACTCGACGATCAAGTTATGGGAAAAGGAAAGCATGACCGCGAGAATGAACACTTCTTTCACCGTAAACTCAATCGTCAGCATCGCCCCGATCGCCGCATACAGCCCAAGCAAGTTGCCGAGCACAAGCGGCACGGCCGCATCGCCGGATAAGCCGAACCACTTCATCAACGGCGCAACCCCATCAATGATCCATGAAAAAAGCGGCGTCGGCTGCAGCAACGCCAACAGGAGCGTCACGGGGAAAATGATTTTCCCAAGCGCCCACGACGTTTTCAGCCCCGCGAGCACGCCGCGCTGCAACATTCCTGTCATGGTCTCCTCTCTCCTTTGCTTGCCTTGATCACCGCGGTGCGATGAAACTTTGATTCTCTTGATGACGCGCACCACATCTTGTTCATTCGTCCGAACCCAACCGAAAAAAGAAGGAATGCAGCTCCCCGACAAGATTGTTCCCGCTGCGAAGCAGCTGCATTCATCGCGGTTTCCCGCAAACCGAACAAGTCCGCAGCGGTTCGCCGCCTCAAACGGCTATTCATCCTGATAGCGCTCATCCGCCCAGCCTTTTGTCCGGCGCACGATCCAAAGCGCGACGGACAAAACGATGAGCGTCACGGACATCACTTGCGCCGCCCGCAGGCTGCCGGCGAGCATCAAGCTGTCGGTGCGCATCCCTTCAATCCAAAAGCGGCCGATCGAGTACCAAATCAAATACGACAAAAACAGCTCGCCGCGCCGCAAGTTGACGCGCCGGAGCCAAAGCAAAAGACAAAAGCCGGCCAAATTCCAAAGCGATTCGTACAAAAACGTCGGATGCCAATAGCGGCCGTCAATGTACATTTGGTTGATGATCCAGTCAGGCAAATGCAAGCTCTCCAAAAACGCGCGCGACACCGGGCCGCCGTGCGCCTCTTGGTTCATGAAATTGCCCCAGCGCCCGATCGCCTGGCCTAAAATGATGCTTGGCGCGGCAATGTCGGCGAGCTTCCAAAACGACAGCCCGCGCGCGCGGGCGAACACCGCGCCCGTCGCCACCGCGCCAATCAAACCGCCGTGAATGGCGAGGCCCCCTTGCCAAATTTTCGGAATCTCTGACAAATGTTTTGAATAATAGTGCCATTCAAACAGCACGTAATACGCCCGCGCGCACACAATGGCGATCGGCACGGCAAACAGCACTAAATCGACAAACGTCTCTTTCGGCAAGCCGCGCCGCACCGCTTCGCGCGTCGCCAGCCACAAGCCGATCAAAACGCCTGTGCCGATAATGACCCCGTACCAGTAAATCGTAATCGGACCGAGATGCAAAAACACGCGGTCGAGCGGCTGAATCGTTGCGTCCATCGTTTTTCCCTCCTATGCCCCATAGAAAACCGGGAGCGTTTCCCCCGCCGTTGTTATCCAATCTTCCCATGCAGCCCCACATCAATCATACTCGTTCGTGCTGTCTTCGATGGCGTCGCTCAATCGCGCCGAAAACTCCTCGGCTGCATTGACGCCCATCCGCTTCAGGCGGAAGTTCATCGCCGCCACTTCAACGATGACCGCCAAGTTGCGGCCCGGACGGACTGGAATCGTCAATTTCGGCAATTCCGTATCCAAAATTTTGACCTTTTCTTCTTCCAACCCAAGCCGGTCGTATTGTTTTTCCGGATCCCAAAGTTCCAAATCAATGACGAGCGAAATGCGCTTATGCGTCCGCACCGCCCCGGCGCCGAACAGCGTCATCATGTTGATGATGCCAAGCCCGCGAATTTCGAGCAAATGTTCAATCAACTCAGGCGCGCTGCCGACGAGCGTGTCTTCATCTTCCTGGCGGATTTCCACGCAGTCATCGGCGACGAGCCGATGGCCGCGCTTGACGAGCTCAAGCGCCGTTTCGCTTTTGCCGACGCCGCTTTTGCCGGTGATCAACACCCCGACGCCGTACACATCGACCAGCACGCCGTGCACCGCAGTGGTCGGGGCGAGCTTGCTTTCCAAATAGTTCGTCAACCGGCTGGACAGACGGGTCGTTTTCATCGTCGAGCGCATCACGGGCACCGACTGGCGCTCCGACGCTTCGATCAACTCCGGCGGCACCTCCAGTCCGCGCGAGACGATGATGCCCGGCGTAATATCCGTGCAAAGCCGCTCCATCCGCGACCGTTTTTCTTCCGGCGTCAACGTTTCATAAAACGACAGTTCCGTCCGCCCGAGCAACTGCAGGCGCTCCGCCGGGTAATAGGCGAAATAGCCGGCCATTTCAATCCCCGGCCGCGACAAGTCGCTCGTCGTAATCGGGCGGTAAATGCCTTCCGCGCCGCTGACAAGCTCGAGCTGAAACTGCTCAATGATGTCTTTCGTCCGCACTTTCGGCATACGTCGCCTTTCGCTCCTTTCATCATCTTTCTTCATTGTAGCACGTTTCGTTTCGCCATTGAAGAAAACATTCCGCAGAAAACAAAACAAGGACGGTTCCCCCGTCCCGATCACGCCCAATCCATCAAGCCGAAACGATCTTTCCTGCATCGCTTCTCCAATGGCGAAACATTGCCGCATCCGCCGTGCGGACACACGGCGCCACCCGCTTGGCAATGAACCGCGCCCCGTTACGACCGGTTGCGGAGCGGCTCGATCACCGCTTTTTGCACAAGCAAATGGAAAAACGACAAGACGATCGACGCAAGCAGCGCGGTGCCAAAGCCGCCGATTTGGAAGGCATCGCCCATCAGCGCGGCGGTCATCATGAGCGTGATGGCGTTAATGACAAACAAAAACAATCCAAGCGTCAACACCGTCACCGGCAGCGTCAACAAGATGAGCACCGGGCGAACGACAGTGTTGAGCACCGCCAAAATGACGCTCGCCAAAAACGCCGCGCCGACGCCGCTGAAATGAATATCGTCAAAATACCCGTCAATCGCCATGAGCAGCACCGTATTGATCAACACACCGATCAACCAATTGAGCATCCCATCACCATCTTTATTCGAGTCTCGCGCCCGCCGGCCACCCCTTTTGACAGGCCCAAAAAAGCGGGGCCGCGGCATCGCCGGCGAACGGGCGCTTTCTCTTATTTTAACACTTGAATTCCTTTTATGACATTCCAAACGACGACAACGAGATTCACCGCCCCAGCAACAAGGAACCCAAGCCAGACGAGCCCGCCGCCAAAAAGAAGCGATTCCTCGCCCCAATGGCCAAACAGCACCGGCGATGCGGCCAGCGCAATGAACAAGAGGATCGTCACAGCCGGAATCAAATGCGACACGAGCGCCCGCTTCGCATGGCGTTTGACTTCAAGATCTTCGACAACAAAATAGACGACAATCGGCAAAATAAACGGCGCAAAAAAGACGCTGAAATAACAAAGCGCGGACAACACTTTGTTCGTCGACAAGCGGAAATCCCCTTTCCATAAGGTTCTTTTACCTTGTATATACGACCGCGGCTTGGAAAAGTTTCCTTTTTCTCTTTCCAAAAGCCACCGTCTCCTATATGCCAAAGCGGCCAAGGCCTTTACGCCTTCGCCGCTTCATACCGCGCCTGCATGCGCGCCCGGTCGCGCTCGAGAATCGGTTTCAAGTAGCGGCCGGTGTGCGACTCCTCCACCTCGGCCACCTCTTCCGGCGTGCCGACGGCCACGATTTGCCCGCCGCGGTCGCCGCCCTCTGGGCCTAAATCAATAATATAGTCCGCCGTTTTGATGACGTCCAAATTATGCTCGATGACAAGCACGGTATCACCGTTGTCGACGAGCCGATGGAGCACGTCAAGCAGCCGGGCGATGTCATCGACATGAAGCCCGGTCGTCGGCTCGTCCAAAATGTAGAGCGTCCGGCCGTTGGAGCGGCGGTGAAGCTCAGCGGCGAGCTTGACGCGCTGCGCCTCGCCGCCGGAGAGCGTTGTCGCCGGCTGACCGAGCTTCATATACCCAAGCCCGACGTCATAGAGCGTCTCGAGCTTGCGTTTGATTTTCGGGATCGAGGCGAAAAAGTCGAGCGCATCTTCGACCGTCATGTCCAAGACATCGGCGATGTTTTTCCCTTTATACGTCACCTCAAGCGTTTCGCGATTGTACCGTTTGCCGTGGCACACTTCGCACGGGACGTACACGTCCGGCAAAAAGTGCATCTCAATTTTGATGATCCCATCGCCATGGCACGCCTCGCAGCGCCCGCCTTTGACGTTGAAGCTGAACCGCCCTTTTTTATAGCCGCGCACTTTCGCTTCGTTCGTCGAAGCAAACACGTCGCGGATGTCGTCAAACACCCCGGTGTACGTCGCCGGGTTCGACCGTGGCGTGCGGCCGATCGGCGACTGGTCGATGTCAATGACTTTCTCGAGATGCTCAAGCCCGCGGATGTCGCGATGCTCGCCAGGCTTGGCTTTCGCCCGGTTGAGCTTTTGCGCCAGCGCCTTATACAACACTTCGTTGACAAGCGTGCTTTTGCCCGAGCCCGACACCCCGGTGACAGCGACAAACGTGCCGAGCGGGATGTTCACTGATATGTTTTTCAAGTTGTGCTCGCGCGCGCCGACGACTTCGAGCCAACGCCCGTCTGGCCGGCGCCGTTCGGCCGGAATCGGGATGAATTTTTTCCCCGATAAATACTGGCCGGTGAGCGAGTTCGGGTCGTTCATCACTTCTTCCGGAGTGCCGGCGGCGACGACCTCGCCGCCGTGGATGCCCGCCCCCGGGCCAATGTCAATCAAATAGTCCGCGGCCAGCATCGTATCCTCGTCGTGCTCCACGACAATGAGTGTATTGCCGAGGTCGCGCATGCTTTTCAACGTCGCGATCAGCCGGTCGTTGTCGCGCTGATGAAGGCCGATCGACGGTTCGTCGAGCACGTACAGCACCCCCGTCAGCCGCGAGCCGATTTGCGTCGCCAAGCGGATGCGCTGCGCCTCGCCGCCGGAGAGCGTTCCCGCCGAGCGGCTGAGCGTCAAATAGTCGAGGCCGACGTTTTGCAAAAAACCGAGCCGGTCGCGGATTTCGCGCAAAATGAGGCGGGCGATTTGCACCTCTTTTTCGGTCAGCTCGAGCCTGTCAAAAAAGACGAGCGCCTCAGTCACCGACATGGCGGTGACCTCGCCGATATGCTTGCCGCCGACAAGGACAGCGAGGCTTTCTTTTTTCAGCCGGTAGCCTTGGCATGTCGGACATGGTTGTTCCGCCATATACTTTTCCATCTGCTCGCGAATGTAATCGGAGCTTGTCTCCCGGTAGCGGCGCTCGATGTTGCGAACGACACCTTCAAACGGGATGTATTGTTCGCGCACTTGGCCAAAATCGTTCGTATAGCGGAAATAAATCGGCTCACCGCCGCTGCCGTACAAAATTTTCTCGAGCTGCTCTTTCGGCAAATCCTTCACCGGCACGTCCATCGGGATGCCGTAATGGCGGCACACGGCTTCGAGCAGCTGCGGGTAATAGTGCGAGCTTTGCGGCTCCCACGGAGCGATGGCGTGTTCTTTTAACGTCAGCTCATCGTTCGGGATGACCAAATCGAGATCCACTTCGAGCTTCGCCCCGAGCCCGTCGCAGTCCGGGCAGGCGCCGAATGGACTGTTGAACGAAAACAGACGCGGTTCAAGCTCCCCGATCGAAAAGCCGCAATATGGGCAGGCGTGCTTTTCACTGAACAGCAGCTCCCCCTCGCCGATCACGTCAACGACCACTTTGCCGTCGGCAAGCTTCAGCGCCGTCTCGAGCGAATCGGCGAGCCTCGATGCGATGCCGTCCTTGATGACAATCCGGTCGACGACGACATCAATCGAATGTTTTTTGTTTTTTTCAAGCTCAATGTCCTCCGTCAACTCTCGCATCTCGCCGTCAATGCGGACGCGCACATACCCTTGCTTGCGGATGTCCTCGAGCGTCTTGGCGTGCGTCCCTTTTTTTCCCGAGACGATCGGCGCCAAAATTTGCATTTTCGTCCGCTCCGGGTACGCGAGCAGCCGGTCGACCATTTGCTCGATCGTCTGCGATTGGATTTCAATGCCGTGCGTCGGGCAAATGGGGCGGCCGATGCGGGCAAATAGCAGCCGCAAATAGTCGTAAATCTCCGTCACCGTTCCAACCGTCGAGCGCGGGTTGCGGCTCGTCGTTTTTTGGTCGATCGAAATGGCCGGCGACAATCCTTCAATCGCATCGACGTCCGGTTTTTCCATCTGCCCTAAAAACTGACGGGCGTACGCCGACAGCGATTCGACGTAGCGCCGCTGGCCTTCCGCGTAAATCGTGTCAAACGCCAGCGACGACTTCCCCGACCCGGACAGCCCGGTCAAGACGACGAGTTTGCCGCGCGGGATTTCGACGTCAATGTTTTTCAAATTGTGGGCGCGCGCCCCCTTGACGATAATTTTATCCATTCCGTTCACCCGGCCATCACCCTTCCGCTTTCAATTCGAAAATGATGTCGCGCAGCTGGGCGGCCCGCTCGAAGTCGAGCGCTTTGGCCGCCTCTTTCATGTCCGCTTCGAGCTTGCGAATCAGCTCTTCTCGCTCTTGTTTCGTCATCGCTGCCGCCGGCTTTGCCTCGTACATCTCCTTCTCTTCCGCCGCATACGTCGCGCGGATGACGTCGCGAATCTCCTTTTTCACCGTGCGCGGCACGATGCCGTGCTTTCGGTTGTACTCTTCTTGAATCGCGCGGCGCCGCTTCGTCTCTTGAATGGCGATTTCCATCGATTGTGTGATCGCATCGGCGTACATGATCACATGACCGTTCGCGTTGCGCGCCGCCCGGCCGATCGTCTGGATGAGCGAGCGCTCCGAGCGCAAAAACCCTTCCTTGTCGGCGTCCAAAATGGCAACCAGCGACACCTCTGGGATGTCGAGCCCTTCCCGCAGCAAGTTGATGCCGACCAATACATCGTATTTGCCGAGCCGCAAATCGCGGATGATTTCAATGCGCTCAAGCGTCTTGATTTCCGAATGCAAGTAGGCGACTTTGATGCCAGCTTCCTTCAAATAATCGGTCAAATCCTCCGCCATTTTTTTCGTCAGCGTCGTCACGAGCGTGCGTTCGTTCCGCTCGACGCGCTCATGAATTTCGCCGATCAAATCGTCGATTTGCCCTTTCGTCGGACGGACGTCGATCGTTGGGTCGAGAAGCCCGGTCGGGCGGATGATTTGTTCGACGACGCCCGGGCTGTGCTCAAGCTCGTACGGCCCTGGCGTCGCCGAGACGTAAATAATTTGATGGATTTTTTGCTCGAACTCGTCAAACGTGAGCGGCCGGTTGTCCAGCGCCGACGGCAGGCGGAAGCCGTGGTCGACGAGCACTTGCTTGCGCGCCCGGTCGCCGTTGTACATGCCGCGCAGCTGCGGCAAGGTGACGTGCGACTCATCCACGATGATCAAAAAATCGTCCGGAAAATAGTCAAGCAATGTATACGGCGTCGACCCCGGCGGCCGAAGCGCCAGATGGCGCGAGTAGTTTTCGATGCCGGAACAAAAGCCCATCTCGCGCATCATTTCAAGGTCATAGCGCGTCCGCTGCTCCAGCCGCTGCGCCTCCAAGAGCTTTCCTTGGGCGCGCAGTTCGGCCAGCCGCTCCTCAAGCTCTTGTTCAATGTTTTGAATCGCAAGCCGCATTTTCTCCTCGCGCGTGACGAAGTGCGACGCCGGGAAAATGGCGACATGCTCGCGCTCGCCAAGCACTTCGCCCGTCAAGGCGTCCACCTCGCGGATGCGCTCGATTTCATCGCCGAAAAATTCGACGCGAATGCAATGTTCATCGCGCGACGCGGGGAAAATTTCGACAACATCGCCGCGGACGCGGAACGTGCCGCGCCGAAAATCGATGTCATTGCGGTCGTATTGGATGTCAACGAGCCGCCGAAGCAGCGCGTTGCGTTCGATTTCCATCCCGACGCGCAGCGAGACGACGAGCTCCCGGTATTCTTCCGGCGACCCTAAGCCGTAAATGCATGAGACGCTGGCCACGATGATGACATCCCGGCGCTCAAACAACGCCGATGTCGCCGAGTGCCGCAATTTGTCGATTTCATCGTTGATTTTCGCGTCTTTTTCAATGTACGTATCCGTCTGCGGCACGTACGCTTCCGGCTGATAGTAATCGTAGTAGCTGACAAAATATTCGACGGCGTTGTGCGGAAAAAACTCTTTCAGCTCGCTGTACAATTGGCCAGCGAGCGTTTTGTTGTGGGCGATGACAAGCGTCGGCTTGTTGACTTGGGCGATCACGTTCGAGATCGTAAACGTTTTGCCCGTCCCCGTCGCCCCAAGAAGCGTTTGATGTTTCACACCCCGCTGCAAGCCGTCCACAAGCTTGGCGATCGCCTGCGGCTGATCGCCTTGCGGTTCGTACGGCGACACTAATTGAAAACGGCCCTCCACCGTTTCGCCTCCTCCTTCGTACCATCTTTCCCCATTGTATCACATCGTGATGATCGATGCATCAAAAATGCGAACTCATATTCGCACCATTCTGCACAACATTTTCCATTCGCCTAACGCGAAAAAGCGGACCCATTCATGCCCAAGGTCCGCATCTTCGCTCCGTTCCGTCTCGACAATCCGACGTTCAGCCGACGATGCCTTTTTCAAAAAACAGACGGTTGAACCGACAACCCCGCTTCATTTTTGCTTCAGATGGTCGAGCATGCGGCCGGCCCAAAGAAAACCGGCGATCGTCGATGCAATGTCAGCGACAATTTCATGCAGCTCGTCCGTATAGCCTTTCAAGTAGGAAGCGACAAGCAGCGCAACAGTCAACAGCACCGCGATGTACCGATTGTACGTCACCCGCGCAAACAACAGCACCAATAGGCACGGGATGAGGAGTGCCGCCAAAAACCACATGATCCATTCTCCTTTACGAAACAGCTTCAGACGCTGATGCGTTCCGATCACGGACGAACAGCAGCCCGAGTTCATGATGCTCATCCTCATAGAGCGCCCCTTGAACGAAACGGACTTCGCCGTTATGTCCGACGACATCCAACTTGCAAAACGCACGGTTGCGTTGGAGCGCCTCGTAAAACTCGGTTTCACTCCGCACCGGGGCGCCGTTTGTTTTCACGATGACTTCCCCGATCGACAGCCCCATTTTTTCCGCTTTCGAGCCGGGAAGCACGCCGACAATCACCAAGCCGTGCGGATGGCGGGCAAAGCGGGGCGGGCGGGCGCGGTCGGCGCGATGCCCGGAAAACGCGATCCATTCGCGGCCGATGATCGCCATAGCCCCCGCTGCCACCGCCAGCGGCGGATACCATATACCGGAAGCAGCCAATAGGGAGACAACGAACGCCAGCCGAACAACAAGCCGTCCCTCCGCGCGCGCCGCTTCCGCCGGCAGCATGTGCTGGCGGCGCTGGGAAAAGCCGAGAAGAAACGGCACGAGCCAAAATGAATAGCCGTCTCCCGTCGAAACGAGCGGCCACCAGGAAGCCGGAGGCAGCGCGCCGCCTGATACGGGCAACACAACCGGCACAAACCAAAGACGCTGCGTCCATTGCAAGCCGACCGTCATCCCTCGCTTGCTTTTCGCAAGCTGCGGCGAGGCCGCCTCGTTTCGCGTGCGAATGATGAGCCATCCTTCGAAAAGCAAAAGCAATGCAAGCCACACCGCCAAAGCTGGCGCCGTCGCCATGCCGTCGGGAAGCCAGCGGGACAACGCGCCGCTTCGCTCCGCCAAACCGAACGCAAGAAGCGCGCCGCCAACTGGATAAGCAGGCGACAACAACCGCGCTTCCATCGCCAAGCTAAAGAACACTGTCAGCGCCGTTATCGTCCAAACGGCTTCCTGCGGCACTGCGATCCCGATGCCGACGGCTGCCGCCGACAACACCAACCCCGCCATCCATCCCTTCGTCCAAAGCCCGCGCCACTCTTGCCATAGGCTGTAGACGCGCACATGAAAATCGCGGCGCTCCCGCTTCACCCGCCGCCAACCGACAGCCAAAGCGAGCGCGGCGCCATAATAAAGAAGCGGCTGCCGCCAAACCGACGCGACGCCCTCAAGCCATTCCAGCCACCATGTGGCCATCCGCTTCACCCCTTGCGTCGTTCATCATTCTTTACCTTCTATTCTACCAAATGGCATGGCCAATTCCCATGCCCACAGCCATCTTTTTTCACCAATGGCGAATCTTCGCTGTTTTCCACTTTCTTTGCCGAATCGACACTAGTTTTGTCGGCCCGGCAGGATTTTGCACACCGATGGAAAAAGGATATAGCAGAAGACGAAAAAGGAGGAGTGAAACGATGGAGCTCAAAACATCTGACGTTGCCGCCCGTCTCGGAGTATCGCCCAAAACGATCCAGCGCTGGGTGCGGAAATACAATATTCCGCTGCAGAAAAACGAAGCCGGACATTACTTGTTTGATGAAAAAACCGTCGCCTTGCTCGAACGGGTCAAATTTGAACAAGGCGCCGCCATGGAAGCGCCGCCAGAAGCAACACCCGAAGCACCGCCGGCCTCTAGCCGTTCTTCCACAACGCCGCCAAACGTTCCCATTCACGCTCTGTTCCAAGAATATATCGAACCGGAAATGGACCGCGTCTCCTCGCGTTTGAATGAACTCGAGCAACAATTGGAACAAAAAGCGGATGATGTCGTCTCCATTCAACTGTTGCATCACCGTCAAGAAATGGAGGAAATCGCCGCCCGCCTCGCCGTGCTGGAGCAAACGGTCGCCCGTCTTGAACAGCAGTTGAACACCCGGCCCCCATCCCCGCATGAACCGCCGAAAGAAGCGAAACGAAAACGGCGCGGCTTTAGGCGCGTGATGGGGCTGTTTGCCTGACGGGTTTCATGCAGGTTGGACCGAAAAGATCGTCGCCCTTTCAAGAAAAGATGATCGATCATTTTGTGAAGGTGTTTCACGCGTATATGATGGTGGTCATAAACGGTGCACCATTGGGCGTTGGGACACTTTCTTTTTTTTATGGCTGTTCACCCTAAAGTGGTCCTGGACGGTTTCCAATCATGTCTTACTCACACGCATAAAGAAAAATCAGTCCATCCATGTTTGGGCTATATAGCGGATCCAAAAACGCCTTGCTTGTCAAGTACGTGTTGTGGTGATAAGCCTTTTTGTTTTTCTTCTTCACTACTTCTTTACGATTTTTTTATTCTCTTTTAATCGCAGCGTCTTATAATGGGTCACGTTGTGCAATCTTCTCGCACAGGAAAGGAGGGCGAGCGAAATGGAACAAAGGGAGCGAAAAGCGTTCGCCATCGCGTTCATCGCATTGGCTCTCTACCTTTCTCCGCTGTACATGTTAGGCGAACACGCCCATATTCGCGTGCACGACAATCTAGATTCGAACATCGCCTGGTATCGCGTGCTCGTTCGCAGCGGCCAACTGTTCGGCCCGCTTGATGCTGTCATCCCGCAAGTGATCAACGGGTTGCCGCGCAACGCCTTCGGCACCGAATTCAGCGGCATCGTGTGGCTGCACGCTTTGTTTCCCTCCATGGTGGCGTACGCCATCAGCCAGACGATCACGAGGGTATTCGCCTTTTTGGGGATGTATTGGCTGCTCAGGCGCCACTTTTTGCCTTCACCGGAATCATGGCTCATTCGCGTCGGGGCGGCGCTTGCTTTTGCGCTGACACCGTTTTGGCCGTCCGGCATGTTAAGCACGCTCGGCATGCCGCTGGCGCTTTGGGCGTTTCTGTCGATCCGCAACGGAGAAGCGACATGGAAAGAATGGCTGGCGATCATCTTGCTTCCGTTTTACGCCAGCTTTGTGCTCGGATTTTTCTTTTTCCTCGCCGCGATGGCGGCGGTGTGGCTGTTTGACGGCGTTGTCCGCAAGCAGTGGAACAAGCGGTTTTTCGCCGCGATCGCCCTCATGACCGGCATCTTTTTGGCCATCGAGTACCGCCTCGTGTACTCGCTTGTCTTCAGCGGCGAACCGACGAGCCGGAACGAGTTCCTCTCCTCGCGGCTCAGCTTCGTCCACTGCCTTCGTTTAACGTTGAAAAACTATGTGCTCGGCCATACGCATGTGATGACCGTCCATGGGCCGATCATCTTGCCGGTGCTTTGGGCGGCGTTTTTTCTCGTTTTGCGCCGCCGTCAGCGCGGGCCATTGGAGCGGCGCTTCCTTTTGTTGTTTTGGTTGAACATTGCTTTATCGACTTGGTATGCGTTTTGGTTTTACAAAGGGTGGCAGCCGCTGAAAGAACGAATTTCCCTTTTGAATACGTTCAATTTCGCCCGCTTCCATTTTTTGCGGCCGATGGTCATTTACGTCGATTTTGCCTTGGCCTTGCAAATCTTAGCCAAGGAACGGACCGCATGGCGGCGCCTCGTGCCGATCACCTTGGCGCTGCAGCTGCTTTTGCTTGGTGGGTTTAATGAGGAAATCCGCTATCGCCTCGCTGGCACGCCGTCGTTCGAGCAGTTTTATTCCGAACATTTATTTACCAAAATCAAGCAATACATCGGCAAACCGGTATCGTCCTACCGCGTCGCCAGCGTTGGGCTTCACCCGGCCATCGCCCAATACAACGGGTTTTATACGCTCGATACGTACAACAATTTTTACCCGTTATCGTATAAGCGGAAGTTTCGCCGCATCATCGCCAAAGAATTAGACAAAAGCCCCGTGCTGAAAGACTATTTCGACCATTGGGGCAACCGCGTCTATTTGTTTTCGGCGGAACTCGGGAAACATTACATGTTCACAAAACGCTCGCATAAGGTCATTCGTCATTTCGAGATCGACACAAAGGCGTTCAAACAGCTTGGCGGCAAGTACATTTTTTCCTCCGTCCCGATCGAAAACGCCCGCGACATCCATCTCCGCTTCTTGCGGGCGTTCACCGATCGACAGTCAGTCTGGAAAATTTATGTATACAAAGTGGAGTGAAAGGGAGGCAAGAAACATGGTGGACAAACCATTGTTAGCCATCGTCGTCCCCTGCTACAACGAAGAAGAAGTGCTACTGGAAACGGCCCGGCGGCTGACCGCTTTGCTTGAGCAGCTGCTCGAAGAAGGAGCGGTCGCCATCGGCAGCCATATCGTGTTTATCGACGACGGCAGCCGCGACCGGACATGGGCACTCATTGAAGAAGAAAGCGGGCGAAATCCTTTCGTGGCGGGCATCAAGCTCGCGCGCAACGTCGGCCATCAGCGGGCGCTGCTCGCTGGGCTCGAAACGGTTCGCGCGTACGCCGATTGTGCCGTGTCCATTGACGCCGATTTGCAAGACGATGTGGAGGCCATCCGCGAATTTGTGCAAAAATACCGCGAAGGATATGACATCGTGTATGGCGTGCGGCGGAGCCGAAAGACAGACACATGGTTCAAGCGTACGACCGCCCAAGCCTTTTATCGGTTCATGCGGGCCATCGGAATCGAGCTGATTTACAACCACGCCGATTTCCGTCTGATGAGCAAGCGAGCGCTTGATGAACTGAGCCGTTACACGGAAGTCAATCTCTTTTTGCGCGGGTTGGTTCCGCTCATCGGCTTCCGCTCGACGTGCGTCTTTTACGACCGGCATGAGCGGTGGGCTGGACAGTCGAAATACCCGCTCAAAAAGATGCTCGCCTTCGCCTTTGACGGCATCACGTCCTTGAGCGTCGCACCGATTCGCGCCATTACGCTCATCGGTTTTTTGGCCTTTCTCGCGAGCGGTGCGGCCGGGCTGTACGCCCTCATCAGCAAACTTCTGGGGCACGCCGAATCAGGCTGGACGTCGCTCATGATCTCCATTTGGTTCATCGGCGGGCTGGTGCTCATGAGCCTCGGCCTCATCGGGGAATACATCGGCAAAATTTATCAAGAGGTGAAACGGCGGCCGCGGTTTGCGGTCGAAAAAACCGTGCAGCTGCCGCTTCCATCAGAAAGGGAGAAAACACCAGCCCGTTTGTAGGAGGCCATGGATGGTCCACGGGCAAATCTGTTAAAAAGAAAAGGGCGCCTCTGCGTTGCCAGAGGCACCCTTTTCTCTTTACCCGTCATCATTGGCTCGCTTACGACGGAAACAACACGCCAAGCGCTTTTTTCAGCTGCACATCATGGTTCGGATCGCGGACGGCTTCCATGATTTTTGCCTGCAGCACATCTGCCGTCGCTTCGTCGATGCGCCCAGTGACCGGCAACTGATTCGCTTTTTGGAACGCTTGGACGGCTTGTTCGGTTTCTTTGCTGAAGTAGCCGTCCGTGCGGCCCGGGTTGAAGCCAAGCCCTTTGAGCATTTTTTGCGCATTGGCGATTTGCTCGTCGTTCATGTCATACCGAAGCGGTTTTTCCACATGAAGCGGAGCGACGTGGAAATAATCCGGCTGCGCCACCGCGACATCTGGCTTGATCCCTTTTTTATGGATCCAATGCCCGTCCGGCGTCAGCCATTTGTACAGCGTCAATTTGATGTTGCTGCCGTCGCCCATCGGAATCGCCTGCTGCACCGTCCCTTTGCCGAACGTCGTCTCGCCGACCAGCTTGTAGCCGCCCCCTTCCTTCATCGCTCCCGCCAAAATTTCCGACGCGGATGCGCTTCCTTTGTCGATGAGCACCACGATCGGGTACGGCTTTTTCGCCGTTAAATCGGAATAAAACTTTTGCCGATCGCCATCGCGTTCTTCAATTTGCACATATGGTTTGCCTTTCGGGATGAGTTGCTTCAAAATTTCCTCAACGCTTTGCAAATAGCCGCCCGGATTGCCCCGCACATCGATGATCAAGCCATCAATATGTTCGGCCTCAAGCTTCGCCAATTTCTTTTTAAAATCGGTGGCCGTGTTTTCCGAAAACGACGTGATTTGCAAATAGCCCGCCTTTTTGCCGTTGTAGGTTTTGATCGAGTCATACACCGTCTGAATCGGAATTTCGTCGCGGACGACTTTGACTTTCATCACGTTTTTGACGCCGGGGCGCAAAATGTCAAGCTCCACCGTCGTCCCTTTTTTGCCGCGGATTTTCAGCACCGCTTCATACAAGTCGAGCCCCTCTAGGCTTTCTCCGTTGACGCGCAAAATTTGATCGTTCGGCTTCAGACCCGCTTTTTCCGCCGGCGAGTTTTTGATCGGAGCCACGATCGTCACCTTGCCGTCGATCATGCTCACTTCGGCGCCGATCCCCTCAAACGACGAGTCGAGCGACTCGTTGAACTGCTCCGTCGTTTCCGCATCCATGTAGACGGAATACGGGTCATGGAGCGTGTTGATCATACCTTGAATGGCGCCTTCCGTCAGTTTTTCTTCATCCACTTTCTCCACGTACCGATTCTTAATGAGCTCATACGCTTGCCGGATTTTTTTCATCTCTTCGCTTTCGTTCGCCGACTTGGACGGCTCATTCGAAATCATCGTCGAAAGCGAGCCTTCCATCGGGCGGTCCGCCAACTGAAGACCGGCGTACGTCCCTCCCGCCCCAATGAGCATCGATATGGCCATCAATGCGGCCGTCGTCGATTTTTTCACGTTGCTTCCTCCTCACCCTATGCTTGACCTTCCCCACCGCTTGCTGCGGTGCGGGAAGGGGGCTTTCTCCTCGCTCCTCCGTCAGTGAAGCAAATGAACATCCCTTCCGCCTCAACGCCGACGGCTTTTGCCAAATACGAAAAGGAAAAGCACCGCCTTACGCCGTGCCATGCCTTTATCTTCATCATATGTTGGGCTTGTACCGAGTATGCTAGTGCGTTGCCCATCCTTTACTAGTTTACACCCTCCTTGTTGATTTCTCAACTCATACAGAGCGGCAAAAAGAGGCACCCCTCGCCCTTGGCGGCGAACGATGCCTCTTCTTGATTCGTCTTCTTGGCACGATCTAGAAGGCCGGTGATTTAAAAGGAAGTGCTGCTCTCCAACAGTATTTCTCAAATTGAGAAACCTTGCAACACCACAACTTCATTTCTTTTGATTTCTCAAAAACCAAGCGAATCCGTTGTTTTTCACCAGTCTCCTAGAATGGAAGCCAAACCAATGAGCCGCACAAAAACGAAACGCTTTCACCCCTCTTTTGGCAAGTCGATGAGCATCAACCGTGATCCTTCGTTCGTTGCGAGGCGAAGAACCGGCATTTCCGTGATGCGGGCCGCATCGCGCCGCTGGAGATGGGCCTCGCCGTTTAACGTCAGATCCCCCTCAATGACAAAGACAAAGATGTTCCGCCCTTCCGGCTGGGTAAACGTCAGCTCATGCCCGGCTTCCAAATCGGAAAGATAAATCGTCAAATCTTGATGAATGTGAGCAATCCCCGGGGAAGACGGGTGTTTCGTGACAATCGGCAGCAAGGCGTTTTTCATCTTGTCGACCGGAAACTCGGTCCGCTCGTACGACGGCGGCAATCCGTATTGTTCCGGAAAAAACCAAAGTTGCAAAAAGTTCACCTCTTCCGTCGCCGACGGGTTCACTTCCGAATGGACGATGCCGGTGCCGGCCGACATCCGCTGCACGCCGCCGAACGTTGTCACCGCCTTATGTCCGGTGCTGTCTTCATGTTGCAAATAGCCTTTCAGCACGATCGACACAATTTCCATCTCCCGGTGCGGGTGAGCGCCAAAACCGGCAAGCGGCGCAACGAAATCGTCGTTTAACACCCTTAGCGGGCCAAACTGGATGTTATTAGGATCATAATACTCGCCAAACGAAAAACTATGATATGTTTTCAGCCACCCGTAATCAGCATGATATCGGGACGACGCCCGGTCGATGCGGATCATCTTGTTCCTCTCCTTCATTTATCGAAATAGAGCACCAAGAGCATGCCGCTTTGATACGGCGATCGCCATAGCGATCATAGTCATGTGATATATACGATGCGGATCATGAAAAATCTAGAATGCTGGTGATTCAACAGGAAACGCGGTTCAATCATGTCGCTTCTCAAACGGAGGAGCCTTATATATAAATGTTGCTCTTCCCTCCACTCAAGAATCATCGATATTAGGGGAAATGGACGTTTTTCACCGGCCTCCTTGGAGGGCTAGCCAGCATGAAGTTCTCCATCAATTTGATTGATTCTAAAATCTCGAATTCGAGATTATTATAGAAAAAACCGTTTTGCCTGTCAACTTTGGAACGGATGAAAAATAGGACAAATGGATGATTTACCTCAGATCGTAGGACAACTTATAGTGAAGATAGATTACCGCCGCATCTTCTCCTGCGAGGAGATACGGCGAAAAGGCAAAGCGCTGGAAACAGCGTGGCGCAAAGCTAAAGGGGCTACGGCGAAAGACGCTATGCCAGCCAGCTGCCGAACGTATCTTCAATCCATCATTGATGAAGGGAGAAGAAAAGCATGAAGCGAATGCTAGTTGGGTGCCTCGCTGCTGCCTTGTTGTTTTCATCAGGATGGGCAACAGCCGAAGCCAAGGGGAAACAACAATCCAAGCCAAAATGGGCCGATAAAAACAAAGACGGCATCCCGGATGATTGGGAACTGAAGTACAAACTCGGTCTAGGGAAAAACGTCGCCAACCAGGACAAAGACCGCGACGGCTTAACCAACCGAGTGGAATACAATCTCCGTCTGAATCCGACGAAAACAGATACGGACAAAGATAAAATATTAGATGGGGACGAAGACACCGATCGCGATGGGCTGACAAACAGCGCCGAGGTAGCGCTCGGCACTAAACCGGAAGATGCCGACAGCGACAACGACCGGGTTAAAGACGGGGCAGAGAAGAAAGGAAAAACAAAGCTGGCCAATGTCATCCAAAAGCTTGAGTTGCGAATCAAAACAGCGGCCAACCAAACCATTAAAGTCGACTATCATTGGTCTGAACGCCATTCCCATTTGCACATGAAAGACCAGACGGGTGAAGTAACAACAAATGATGTCCAGTCGCTCATTAACGACTTGCAAGCATCACCGTCGCTGTCAAATGATGAAGTCATCGCCAAAATCCAAACTCTCTTTTCCCTTGATACTCCGTTCCGCCTTGAACTCGAGTGGAAATATGGAAGCGGCCGGGCGCGGAAACTGTCCGTCAAGCAAGACGAGGACAAAGGAGAAAATGCTGGGCAACCCGGCGATGATCAAGATGACGATGACCAAGGCCATGATCAAGACGGTCATGATCAAAATCACGACCAAGACGATGATGACTACGATGGTGGCAATGTAGGCGGCGATGATGGCAACAGCAGCGAATAATCGCGTCCTGAGCAGACAAGCAGCTGCCCGAAAGGCCGGGAAACCGGCTGATGAGGGCAGCCATATTTTTGCTGGAGCTTGCCACCACCTATTTCCTTATCACCCTTTTTCTTCTCCCCCGTTGCAGTGGAAGAACGCACAGAACTGTTGCGGCTAAAATTCCATATTGACACTCCGCACGCCTAAAGTCGTGGGATTCTTGGATCGTTTGCGTCCTCATCCATTTCTGGTTCGGACAACGCCCAAATTCAGGGGTGTGTCATCACCCCGTCCCATCGGGTTAGGATGCACCCCAATGGGCGGCGCACCTGTGACCCGTGCGCTAGGTTCGACAGCAAAGCCCGAAATCGCTTTGGCGATGTTGATGGCGCCATTCAAGTCGGCGTGGAGAGTGTATCCACACCTTTGGCATCGGAAGCGGATGCCGTTTCGGTTCGCTTTCTCTCGATGACCACATTGACACGTTTGGCTCGTGTAGGTTGGATTCACCCACTCCACGCGAATGCCCGCCATTTCCGCTTTATAGGCGATCATCGTTTGTAGTTGGTGAAATGACCAAGAGTGAAGGCTTCGCCCCGCTTCTTTGGCCGATGTTGCCCGTTTCCGAATCCCCGTCAACGCTTCCATCCGAATCACGCTAACACCGTTGGCGAGGGTAAAAGGGTTCTTCTAGCAATAGGTCAATAATCGGGCAGTTATATAAATTGTCTTCATGAGGGCAACATTCCTTTAACTGCTGGAGCATCGCTTCGATCCGCCTCAAATCGCGAATGCTGGCTTGAATCTCCTCGATCTTTTGCGTAACAAAGCGGTACATGTCTTTGCATCGATCGCGATCCCGATCGACAACGCCAAGCAGTTTATCAATTTCCGCCAAGGTGAATCCGAGCCCTTGCAGCTGTTTAATAAACCGGATTCGCCGGATCGTCTCCTCCGTATACAGACGATACCCGCCTTCTGTCCGCTCTGTTTCTGGAATAAGCCCTTTCCGTTCGTAGTACCGGATCGTTTCTTTATGAATCTGGCATTTTTGGGCCAACTCGCCGATGCGGTAATGTTTCACATAACCACCTCACCCAAAAACATAAACCTTCTACTATCGTACAGGGTCAAGTCAATATGAACGTTGGACTGACATTTCTTTATGAATAGGGAAGCGCTCCACCAAACGGATCGCCTCCCCATTAAGCTTCGTTGCAACCGCAACAGCAATGAGTTCCACCCCCTTGATAACGGTCCGCGAAGCGGCGGCCCCATTCAAAGGCCTCATCCCGCGCAGCACGACAGTTTCGAAACGTCTCGGTCAAACGTAAGCGCCGCCAGCTTCAGCCCCTCCGCCATCGTTAAATACGGAGCCAACGTGCGGCGAAGGTCGTCGATCGTTAATCCGAATTGAATCGCCAACGTGGCGGCGTAAATGACCTCGCCGGCATTGTCCGCAACAACGTGGGCGCCTAGCAGCTTGCCCGTACGGGCCTCAGCGACAAGTTTCAACACCCCCGTCGTTTCCCGATTGACGATCGCGCGCGGCACCGCCTCAAGCGGCAGGACGGACGTTTTCACGTCATACCCGTTTTCTTTCGCCCGCTGTTCGGTCAACCCGACGGTGGCGATGGCCGGATGGGTGAACGTCACCGCCGGAACGACGGCCGTATCCCAGCGCTTGTTCAGCCCGCCGACGGCATTGGCCGCGGCAACGGCTCCCTGATAGGCCGCGACATAGACGAACTGCGGGCCGAGCGTGACATCGCCTGCCGCATAAATCGACGGGTTCGTCGTCCGTGTGTATTCGTCGATCAAAATTTCCCCGCGCGCCCCGACTTCCACACCGGCTGCCGGCAAGTTCAACGCCGCTGTATTCGGCGTTCTCCCGGCAGCCACGAGCAATTCGTCCGCTTCGATGACCCGGATGCGGCCGTCTACATTCACATACACTTTTTTCGTATTCCCGTCTTGTTCGACCCGTTCAAACGAAGCGCCGGTGATGATGCGGATGCCTTGTTCCGTGAGCGCCCGCACCACCGCTTCGGAAATTTCCGGATCATACGCTTTCAAGAGGCTCGGGCTTCGCTGCATCAACGTCACCTCCGAGCCGAGATGGTGGAACAGCTGCCCCAACTCCATCCCGATGTAGCCGGCGCCGATGACGGCGAGCCGCTTCGGCACCTTTTTCAGCTCGAGCAACGTCGTGCTCGTCAAGTAGTCGACATCATGAAGCCCCGGAATATCCGGCACAGCCGGGGAAGCACCTGTCGCGATCAAAAACCGTTTCGCCGACAGCGTTTGGCCGTTCACTTCAATCGTTTGGCGCCCAACAAATCGGGCTTCCCCTTGGATGAAATCGAACCCATACTCTCCGATCAAGTCTGCATATTTCGCTTGGCGAAGCTGCTCGACCAGCTCATTTTTTTGCTTCACTAACGGCGCCAAATCAACCGGACCAGCGGATGTATGCAGGCCGAGAAACGGATGATTTCGCGCCAACGCATTGATTTCACCAGCCCGAAGCAACGTCTTGGACGGCACGCAGCCGATATTGACGCACGTCCCCCCGACCGTGCCACGTTCGACCATCGCCACTTTCGCCCCGTATTTCACCGCTTCGATCGCCGAGGAAAACGCCGCTCCGCCGGAACCGATGACGATGTAGTCATACTCTCCCTCGCCATCGATGACAGATCTGGCTGTCACGGCGATCTCCTCGATGTCCCTCGGCTCGTAATGGGCGTTTTTGACCGCTTGTCTCGCCATGTCAACGTCCGTGCCCTCAGGCAACGCGAATACCGCTTCACCGCGCTGGAAGCTGACATCCATCAGCTTGGCCCCAATCGCCCCCAGCGCTCTGGCGACATGTTGTTCACAGCCGGTGCATGTCATGCCTTGGACGGTCATTCGGTATGTTTTCATGGTAAAAATCACTCCTATCCAGAAATGTCTCTTTCTTAATTTGTTCAGATCCTCGATCATGAAACCCATATCACTCATCCTCATGATTCGTTCGGAAGGGGACACAGCACACCCCATGGCCGTTTCCCGTTTTCCCAAGGCCGCAGCTTTCCGCTTCACCTGATCGCATTGGCTTTCGCTTTCCAAACATCATCATCAGCGAAAAGAAAAACAAAACCGTAAAAAAGCCGATGGCAAGGCTTTGGTGTCGGATCCAATACGCACCGACCGATGTTCCAGCCAACAACGGCAGAATAACCGCCAGATGGCACGGGCAGCTGAGCAGTGCCAGCACGGCCCAAAACGATGTTTTGACCATTCCCATCGGTCTCCCTCCTTGCGATGACGGGGTGGGGGGTTCCCGTCTTTGCTCAACATTATAAACGATGGACTAAGGTACAGAGTCAAGGGGGGGAATGTGGTGCGGACAGACCATTTTCTTGATGTCAAATCAATCAAAAAAATACGCAACTTGTCCTGCCAAAAGACAGACAAGTTGCGCCATGCCACCTACGGTTCGACATTAGAAAGGAATATAGTCAAGTGGATTGACCGCATTCGTTTTCGCCTCGTTCCAGCCGCCGCGATGCAGTTCAAAATGAAGATGAGGACCGGTCGAATTCCCGGTATTGCCCATGTAGCCAATCATTTGTCCTTTGCGGACGTGCTGCCCTTCGCCAACAAGACGCGCTTCTAAATGAGCATACACGGTCGTATAGGTTTGCCCATTAATCACATGGCTGATGAAAATGACGTTGCCGTAGCTGCTAGAATAGTAGGAGCGGAACACAATGCCGTCCGCTGCCGCGACAACCGGCACAACGGGAGCTCGCTTGCCGATGTCGACCCCTGGATGGAAGTCCGTGCCGCCAAACCGGTAGCCAAAGCCCGAGGTGATCGGTCCGTTGGCCGGCCGGGTGAACGCCCCGCTCGATACAGGCGGCATGCTGCCGCCGGATGGCATTTCTCCTGACGATGCGTCACCATTGTCAAACGAGGTGTATGTATGCGCCCGCTGTTTCGCTTCTTCTTCCGCCCGTTTTTGCCGTTCGAGTTCGGCAAGCTGCTCTTTCACCGCTGCTTCTTGCTTGGCGATCAGTTCTTTTTCTTCTTCAAGCGCCATCTTATGATCATGTTCTTCTTCCTCTTTTTGTTTCAAATCGGCCATCAGGCGATTTTTTTGTTCCAGCTGGCCGGCCAGTTCAGCCTGCAGCTGCTTCAATTCTTGCAAATCCTCTTGCAGCTTGTTCCGCTTCTCCGTCAATTCAGCTTCCTTTTTCTCTTTTAACGCTTTATCGGCTTCCTGCTCGCGGATGATTTGTTGGTCCGCTTCCATGATCGTCGTCACGGCGCTCATCCGGTCGATGAAATCGCTGAAGCTTTGCGCGCCAAGCAATACTTGCAAGTAGCTGATCGCCCCGCCGCTTTCCTGCAAGGAACGAAGCCGCTCCTTCAAAATGTCATTCCGCTTTTCAATCCGTTCTTGAATTTCGGCAATTTCCTGCTTCAATTGGTCAATGGCGTGCTCCGTTTGGTCAATATCGGCGCTGACGTTGCGGATTTTGCCGCTCGTTTCCTCAATGGCCATGTTCAGCTTTTCAATATCGTTGGCGACTTGTTTTTGCTGCGACTGAAGGGCTTCGATGTTTTTTTGCGCCTCACTGATTTTTTCCTGCACCTCTGACCGTTTCGAACGAAGCGCGTCGATCTCGCCTCGCTTTTGTTCGATATCACGAGTGCTGACGGCGTCCGCCGCCGGCGGCAGAACGCCAAGGCCGAGCGCCGCGGCGACCGCGAGCGCCATCATGTTTTTCTTTTTCATCGCTTTCCCCTCTCCCTATGATTCTTATACTTTCAAAAACTTACGCACGGACATGACGCTTCCCCAAATGCCGATGCCCGCGCCGATCGCCAAGAGCAGTGCGCTCAACTGCCACATAAACGGCGAAAACGGAAGAAGTTCAAAAAACGGCAAGGAAACGCGCTGTTCATACACTTGATACACGTTGTAGTACACGATCGAAAGCGCCGCGATCGGGAAGAGAGCGCCAAGCATTCCAAGCCATAACCCTTCCAAAAAGAACGGCCAGCGGATAAACCCGTTCGTCGCGCCCACGAGCCGCATAATCTCGATTTCGCGGCGGCGGGCGAAAATCGTAATTTTGATTGTGTTGGAAATGAGAAACATCGCCGTAAACAACAATCCGAGAATGAGCACAAGCCCGACGTTGCGCGCCACTTTCAGTGCGTCAAACAGCTTCTCGACCGTCCCTTGGCCATAGTTGACTTTATGGACGAACGGCAATGTTTCGATTTGCTTGGCGATTTTCACCGTATCTTGCGGATGGGCCGCTTTCACGACGTATACATCGCTTAGTGGGTTGTCCTGTTCAAATAAGCGGAACGACGAGCCTTCATCCCCCATGCTTTTGATCAGCCGCTTCAGCTCTTCGTCCTTCGATGAGTAGCGCACTTCCTTCACGTTTGGAATGGCTTCAATTTGCCGGCGCAAGGCGTCTTTTTGCCGGCTGTCAGCCGTGAGTTCGATATGGACGCGAATTTCGACATCGTTTTCGACTTTTTTGGCAAAATGGTTGATGTTGAACATGACGACAAAAAAGACGCCGACAAGCAACAGCGTCACCGTGACGGCGCTCGCGGACGCAAATGTCATCCAACCGTTGCGGCCAAGGCTTTTGATGCTTTCCCGGACGTGGCGCTTAAACGTATGAAGCGTCATAGCCGTATTCCCCCTTCGCCTCGTCGCGGACGATTTTCCCGTTTTCGATGGCGATGACACGCCGCCGGGTCGCATTGACGATCTCTTTGTTATGGGTCGCCATCACAATCGTCGTTCCCCGATCGTTGATTTTTTCAAACAGCTCCACAATGCCCCACGAGGTTTCCGGATCCAAGTTCCCTGTTGGTTCGTCGGCAATCACGATCTTCGGGGAGTTGACGATTGAGCGGGCGATGGAGACGCGTTGCTGTTCGCCCCCAGACAGTTCGTTCGGATAAGAGCGGATTTTATGCTTGAGGCCGACTAGATCGAGCACTTCCATGACTTTTTTGCGGATCGCTTTCGGTGATTCTTCAATGACTTCCAAGGCAAAGGCGACGTTTTCGTAAACGTTGAGCTTCGGAAGCAGCTTGAAATCTTGGAACACAACACCAATATGGCGGCGCAAAAGAGGAACTTTGCTGTCTTTGAGCTTGGCCAAGTTGACACCGTTGACCATAATGGTCCCGCTCGTCGGCTTTTCCTCGCGGTACATCATTTTAATAAACGTCGACTTCCCAGCTCCGCTGGGCCCAACGACATAGACGAATTCTCCTTGCTTGATGCGGACGTTGATGCCGTTTAGCGCCACAACGCCGTTTGGGTAGGTTTTGTATACATCTTGCATTTCAATCATCATCATCACCTATTTTCGACTTGCTGGCTGCCATTTCTCGAGCTGTTTCGAATGAATCTTGCAAAATTCCGCAAGGATTATTATAACACGATTTTCTATTGTCGAATTTTACATTTATATTTCAAATGGCCAACAAAAGCGAGAGTAGGAAAAACGGCCCAAAAAACACACCGCCTGGTTTTCGGTTCAACCAGACGGTGCACATGCCGTGATCCTTTTCATTTTTTCGAAGCGAGCCATTCCGCCACTTTGTCGGCGTCTTCCCCTTTGATGATTCCGGCCGGCATCGCGCCGCGGCCGTTGGCAATGATCTCTTTGATCTGATCTTTGGAGTACTTGCTTCCAACCTTTTGCAAGTTCGGGCCGACCCCGCCCGACAAGTCTTGTCCATGACAGGACGCACAGTTTTGTTTAAAAATTTGCTCGGCAGCCGCTGCTGTATCCCCTCCACCGTTGCCGCCGCCGTTTTTCTCCCCAGCGTTGTCCCCGCCACCGCCGCACGCGGCAAGGGCGAGCGAAACGCCAAGGAACATCGCAGCCAACTTCCACTTCATGGCGAACTCCCCCCAGAAAACAAAAATTTCATTCTCCTTTATTATAACCGATTTCTTCCGTTTTACGTACGTTGAAATCCTTCGCCGAGCACCTCAGCGGCGTTCGCCACGACGACAAACGCTGTCGGATCAATGGTTCGGACCAATTGTTTCAATTTCGTGAACTCCGATTGAGCGACGACGCACATCAGCACCGGCCGTTCGTGTTCGGTGTAGCCGCCGTACGCCGGCAGCCGCGTCACCCCGCGGTCGATTTCGTGCAAAATGGCGCGGCGCACTTTTTCTTCTTCCTTTGTAATAATCAGAGCGATTTTCGAATACCCAAGCCCGACTTGAACGAGGTCAATTGTTTTGCTCGTGACATACAAGGCGATCAACGCATAGAGCGCGCGTTCAATGTCAAACACAAATGCCGCGGTCAAGACGATCAAGCCGTCAATCAAAATCACGCACATGCCAAGCGACAGCCCGGTATATTTATGGATGATTTGCGCGGCCAAATCGGTGCCTCCGGTCGAGGCGCGGCCGCGGAAGACAACGCCGAGGCCAAGCCCGACGCCGATGCCGCCAAAGATCGCGCCAAGAAGCGGATTCGTCGTCGCCGGCTCCATCCCCTTCGTCACATAGACGACAAGCGGCAAGAACACCGTCCCGACAAACGTCTTGACGCCAAACTGCCGGCCCAACAGCACAACGCCAGCGATAAAAAGCGGAATGTTGAGCGCCCATTGGACGTAGGCCGGCTCAATGCCCAACAACGCGTGCATAATCGTGCTGATGCCGCTCACTCCGCCTGAGGCGATCCGGTTTGGCAGCAAAAACACGTTAAACGCCACCGCGACGATCGCTGCGCCGATCAGAACATACGCATACTCCAAAGCCGCCTCCACCGCCGGAGGCATGGTCCTCTCTCTTCGCTTCCGCATGCTTCCCCACCTTCCTCTGTGAGTATAGCATGCCCGTTTTGGCAAGTAAATGACAGTCGATTAACGCGATAATGGTCTGCTATGCTAAAGGGAAAAAGGACGATCCGATGATCGCCCTAGCCAAAAAATACAAGCCTCAATACACATCCCCGCGGTTGCCGATCGCCTCAATATAGATGATTCGTTCATCATGATCGATGCGAAACAAAACACGATATGTTCGGACCCGCAGCCGATATAATCCATCCTGCCCCTTCAACTTTTTTATATCCCCCTGCGGCGGGATCGCAAGCAGACCTTGCAATCCAGAGGCCAACCGTTCTTGAACCTCTTTTTCTTGCCTAGCGATGAATTTGACTGCGGCCCTACGGTAAATCAACCTGTAGCCCGAATTCACGTTTGGCTTCTCCTCCGGTGATATACCCTTCATCGCTTTGCAGCTGCTGGCGCTCTTCTTTCGTCAACGCTTCTTCTTCATCTGTTTCGTCAATCCGCTCCCATACCATTCGTTCCTTTCTGGACCGATCAAGCAAGTACATCAAAAAATCGTACGCGGTTTGATGATCCGTTTCATCCAACCGGTCAATCAGTTCGTAAAGCAATTGTTTACGCACAGCCAAAGCCATCGCCCTCCTTTTTCCTTAATCATTACCTTTACCGTATCACGAAAGCATGGATGCGTCAAAAGGTCAAAACACGATTTTAAAGCGAAAAAAGGACGATCCGATGATCGCCCTTTACTTCAACTTCGCACGCAAATACGCGTCGATGAACACATCAATTTCCCCATCCATCACCGCTTGCACATTGCCGACCTCCACATTCGTCCGATGGTCTTTGACAAGCGAATACGGATGGAAGACGTACGAACGAATTTGGTTGCCCCAGCCGATTTCTTTTTGCTCGCCGCGCAGCTCAGCGAGCTCGGCTTGCTGCTCCTCGAGTTTCTTTTGGTACAATTTCGCCTTCAACATGTTCATCGCTTTTTCGCGGTTTTTAATTTGCGACCGCTCCGACTGGCACGTGACGACGATCCCGGTCGGCAAGTGGGTGATGCGCACGGCCGAGTCGGTCGTGTTGACGTGCTGCCCGCCCGCGCCGCTTGAGCGGTATGTGTCGATTTTCAGCTCTTCCGGCCGGATCTCAATTTCAATGTTATCATCCATCTCCGGCACAACCTCGCACGACACGAACGATGTATGGCGGCGGCCCGAGGCGTCAAACGGCGAGATGCGAACCAGCCGATGCACCCCTTTTTCCGCCTTTAAGTAGCCGTAGGCGTTGTGCCCTTTAATGAGCAGCGTGACGCTTTTAATCCCCGCTTCCTCGCCCGGGAGGTAATCGAGCGTCTCGACTTTAAACCCTTTTTTCTCCGCCCAGCGCGTGTACATGCGCAACAGCATCGACGCCCAGTCTTGCGACTCCGTGCCGCCCGCGCCCGGGTGGAGCTCCAAAATAGCGTTGTTTTGATCGTACGGCTCATTGAGCAGCAGCTGCAGCTCAAACTCGCTGAAGTCTTTCATCAGCTTTTTCGCTTCCTCGACGAGTTCAGCTTGCAGCTCGTCATCCGGCTCTTCCTTGAGCAATTCGTACGTCACTTCCAAGTTGTCAAACCGTTCTTCAAGCGAGGAAAATTCCTCGACGAGATCTTTGAGCGCATTCGCTTCGGAAATGACCGCCTGCGCCGCCTTTTGATCATCCCAAAAGTTGGGCGCCGCCATTTGCTCTTCTAATTCGCGAATGCGCGCCTGCTTCGCTTCGAGGTCAAAGAGACCCCCTGATTTCCGCTAATCGCTTAGCCATTTTCTCAAGCTCTTGCTTGATTTCCACCAAATCGATCATGTTGTCCTCACCTCATCATGAATATAGTATGCGAATGATGGAGATGTGCCATTCAAAAGGGAGGCCGAGCCTCCCTTTATTATTTATAAACGGTTATACCACTCTTCCGCAACAATGTTTATATTTTTTCCCGCTGCCGCACGGGCACGGGTCGTTGCGGCCGACGCGCACCGCCTTGCGGACCGGTTTTCGCTTCGGCTCTTCGCCGTCTTCTTTCGGATGCACGGCTTCGCCTTTCGCCACTTCTTGGCGTTCGAGGTTTTGATGGATTTCCGCTTTCATGATATACGTCGCGACTTCCTCTTCGATCGCGGCAATCATGTTTTCAAACATCGCATAGCCTTCCATTTGGTATTCGCGCAGCGGGTCAACTTGCCCGTACGCACGCAAATGGATGCCTTGGCGGAGCTGCTCCATCGCGTCGATATGGTTCATCCATTTCATATCGACAGCGCGCAAGACGACGACGCGTTCAAATTCGCGCATTTGCTCTGGCGGGATTTGCGCTTCTTTCTCATCATAGCGCACTTTTACTTTTTCCCAAATCAGCTCGATCATCTCTTCGGGCTCTTTGCCGCGCAAGTCCGCTTCCGTCACATCCCCTTCCGGAAGCAGATGGGCATTGAGATACTCAACGAGCCCTTTCAAATTCCATTCTTCCGGCACCTCTTCTTTCGGCGTATGAGCGTTGACGACGCGCTCGATCACCGATTGGATCATCTTTTCGATAATGCCGCGCAAGTTGTCGGAATCGAGCACCTCATAGCGCTGGCGGTAAATGATTTCCCGCTGCTCGCGCAGGACGTCGTCATATTGAAGCAGCTGTTTGCGGGCGTCGAAGTTGTTGCCTTCGACCCGTTTTTGCGCCGACTCGACGGCCCGTGTCATCATTTTGCTTTGGATCGGCTGCGAATCGTCCATTCCCAAGCGGTCCATCATCGCCATGAGGCTTTCAGAGCCGAAGCGGCGCATCAATTCATCCTCAAGCGACAAGTAAAACTGCGACACCCCAGGGTCGCCTTGGCGTCCCGAGCGGCCGCGCAGCTGGTTGTCGATCCGCCGGCTCTCATGCCGCTCCGTGCCGATGACCGCGAGCCCGCCAAGCTCCTTGACCCCTTCGCCAAGCTTAATGTCCGTCCCGCGCCCAGCCATGTTCGTCGCGATCGTCACCGCGCCTTTTTGCCCGGCTTGAGCGATGATTTCCGCCTCTTTCGCATGGTTTTTCGCGTTTAAAACGTTATGCGGAATGCCGCGTTTTTTCAGCATCTCCGACAACATCTCGGACGTTTCGATCGCCACCGTGCCGACCAACACCGGCTGCCCTTTCGCATGGCGGGCGGCGATGTCCTCGACCACGGCGCGGAATTTCCCTTCCATCGTCCGGTAGATCAAATCCGGACGGTCTTCGCGGATGACCGGGCGGTTCGTCGGAATGACGACGACGCGCATGTTGTAAATGTTCCGGAACTCTTCCTCTTCCGTCTTCGCTGTCCCCGTCATCCCCGCCAATTTTTCATACATGCGGAAATAGTTTTGGAACGTAATCGTGGCTAAGGTCATCGACTCGTTTTGAATCTCGAGCCCCTCTTTCGCCTCAATGGCTTGATGAAGCCCATCGCTGTAACGGCGTCCGTGCATCAAACGCCCGGTGAACGGGTCGACGATGATCACTTTTCCGTCTTGCACGACATAGTCGACATCGCGTTGCATCGTCACGTGCGCCCTTAGCGCCAGCTGAATATGGTGATTGAGCGTGACGTGTTTCAAATCGAACAAGTTGTCGATGCCAAACGCGCGCTCCGCTTTGTTGATTCCTTCTTCCGTCAGCTGGACGCTTTTCGTCTTTTCATCGTATGTGTAATCGACATCTTTGCGCAGCGTGCGGACAAACGCATTCGCCTGCACATACAGCTTGGTCGACTTCTGCGCCGTCCCTGAAATGATGAGCGGCGTACGCGCTTCATCGATCAAAATCGAGTCGACCTCGTCGATGATCGCATAATAGAGCGGCCGCTGCACAATGTGCTCTTTATAGAGCACCATGTTGTCGCGCAAATAGTCAAAGCCGAACTCGTTGTTCGTCCCGTACGTAATGTCGGCGTTGTACGCCGCCTGCTTCTCCTCGCGCGACATGCCGCTTAAGTTCAAGCCGACGGTCATGCCCAAAAACTCGTACAGCTTGCCCATCTCCGTCGCATCGCGCGTCGCCAAGTATTCGTTGACCGTCACGACATGCACGCCGCGCCCCGTCAAGGCGTTCAAATAGACGGGCATCGTCGCCGTCAACGTTTTCCCTTCCCCCGTTTTCATCTCGGCGATGTCGCCTTCATGCAAGACGACGCCGCCCATAATTTGCACTTTATATGGATACAAGCCAAGAACGCGCTTCGCTCCTTCACGCACGACGGCAAACGCCTCAACAAGCAAATCATCGAGCGATTCGCCTTGTCGGTAGCGGGCTTTGAATTCCTCGGTTTTTTGCCGCAGCTCGTCATCCGACAACCGCGCCATCTCCGGACCGAGCGCGTCGACTTGATCGGCAATTTTCTCAAGCCTTGCCAACTGACGCTTGTTCGGGTCAAATACTTTTTTTAAGACTCCAAGCATAGGAAACGCTCCTTATTTTTCATGGACTCACTTCTTCATCATATCATTTACAGGGATCAGTGACAACTGTTGCACAGGCTTAGAGGGCTGGTGAAAAACGACCAATTTCGCCGAAATCATTGCTTTCGACTGAAAGAGAAGCGGTCATTTTACAGGACTTTTCACTAGATCACCAGCCTTTTCGAGAGGGGCATGTCCAAAAGAGGGAATCACGCCTTGGACTGAAGTTGCTCAATCGCCGCTTCCGCATGGTGAAGCCGCCGATTCAGCGCATAAATTTCGAAACTTTTTTCCTCCACTTTTTCGTGAATCTTGCGAAGCAAGATTTGCACATCATCCACAAGCTGCGTTTCGACCCGATCAAGCGTCTCTTTCACTTCCTCCAATTCAGTTTCCACACCATTCAACCGCGTTTCCACGCCGTCCAACCGGGCCTCTACGCCATTCAACCGCGTCTCCACGCCGTCCAACCGGGCCTCTACGCCATTCAACCGCGTTTCCATACGGTCTAACCGCTCTTTCACTACGCCCATTTCCCGTTCGAGGCCGACGAGGCGTCCGTTCATCTCCGTCAAGCGGCCATCCATCTGCTCAAACCGTTGGCGAGTTTCTTCTTGGAACACCAAAAACCCTTTTTCCATGTTGTCCAACTTGGACAAAATTTGACGCAACAATTCCTCCATTGCTCTCCCCCATTTTGATTTTTCACATGCATATTATAACATCCCCTGCCCAAAAAAGCAGGGGATGTGCACAAGAGGCAACCGTTTAATTCGCCTCGATCAATCCGTATTTTCCGTCCTTGCGGCGGTAGACGATGTTCGTCCGGTTTGTTTCCGCATTGGTGAAAATGAAGAAGTTGTGCCCCAACAAATTCATCTGCAAAATCGCCTCTTCGCTGTCCATCGGCTTCAAGCTGAAGTGTTTCGTGCGCACGATTTCAAACTCGTCTTCGCTCTCTGCCGCAGAAGCGCCGCTTGGCACAGGGGCAGCCATCTTCGCTTCTTTTTCGCGGTCGCGCAGCTTCCGATTGACTTTCGTTTTATGTTTGCGGATTTGCCGCTCGAGTTTATCGGCTACTAAATCGATCGCCGCATACATGTCTTCATGGCGCTCTTCCGCCCGAAGCAACAAATGTGGCATCGGAATGGTCACTTCGATTTTCCCTTGTCCATCGTTGTAGACTTTTAAATTGACATGGACATTCACGTCATCGGTGCGGTCAAAATAGCGCTCCAATTTGCCGATTTTTTTCTCCACGTACTCGCGCAACGCAGGTGTGACGTCGATGTTTTCCCCGCGAATGTGATACATCATGGCTGACCACTCCTTATTTTCAAACTATAGATCCCTACATTCTTTCATTACCCATCAAACCCCTGCTTCAATCAAAAATATTTTCGAAGATTTTGTGAAAATCATAGGAAAATATGGTAAAATAGGCATGGGTGTTTTTTCTTAATCGGTGTGGAAAGTACGGAGTGTGTGAACGATGCGAAAGATCCATATTTCCCATGCAAAAAGCGGCGACGTGCTCGCCGTCGACTTGTTCGCCGCCAACGGCAGCGTGCTGCTCTCGCGCGGCGTCCGGCTGACCAGCGGCTACATCCGCTCGTTGGCGCAAAAAGGGGTTCAATACATTTATATTGACGACAAACAAACCTATGACATCCGCCCGCTGCCATTGATCAGCCCGACCGTGCGCCAGCAGGCGGTGAAAAAAGTGTACGAGACAATAACCGCCTTGATCGAGCAAAAAAAGCTGCTCAGCCGCGTGTCTTCCCTCGATTTGGGAAAAGAGTACGAAAAAGTGTTCAAAGACATCTTGGACTACTTGCTCAAACAAGAAGATTTGCTCATTAACTTGTCGGATTTGGTCATCTCAAACGGCTACTTTTTCCATCATTCCGTCAACGTCGCCACGATCGCCGGCGTCATCGGCATCGCCAAAGGGTACCGCCCCCAGCAGCTGCTCGACCTCGGCGTCGGCGCGCTGCTGTTTGACATCGGCATGACCCAGCTGCCTGAAGGCCTTTGGCGGAAAAAAGGAGCTTTGACGGAAGAGGAAAAGGAAATCGTCCGCCGCCATACATATCTCGGCTTCGAGCTGTTGCGGCGCCAGCGCAACATTTCGCTTTTTTCCGCCCACTGCGCCTTGCAGCACCACGAGCGGTGCGACGGCAGCGGCTACCCGCGCGCCTTATCGGGCGACGACATTCACGAATACGCCCGCATCGTTGCCATCGCCGACGTTTTTGACGCCTTGACATCGGCGCGCTACCATCGAAGACAATACTCGCCGCACGAAGCAGCCGAATACTTATCCGCCGCCGGCGGCATCTTGGACTACGAACTCATTAAGCTCTTCCTTTCCTACATCGCCGTCTACCCGGTCGCCACGACCGTTAAGCTCAACACCGGAGAAGTCGGCGTCGTCTCGCAAGTGTTTCCGGGCTTCCCGCTCCGCCCCATCGTCCGCGTCATCAAAAATCCCGCGGGTGAGGAGCTGAAAAGCCCGTATGAAATCGACTTGCGGAAACAGATGAACATCACGATTGTGAAAGCAGTTTGAAGCGAAAAGGACAGCACGGCGCTGTCCTTTTCTTTATCGCTTTTTATCGTAAAACATCCCGTCAAACGAAAGCGGCTGCTCGTACGGATGAACGTAGCGGGCGTTCGCCTGCCGCTTCGCCCCTGCCACCCGCAAGTCGCCGCGAATCTCATCGCGCACTTGATGAAGCCGCTTCTCAATCTCCTGATTCCAAGCGATGATCTCGCGGCCAAGCCGCTGCTCTTCCTCGCTGTACGGCGGACGCAGCTTCCAAAGGAGCTCCTGGCGCTCCCGAAGCAATCGATCAACCATTTGAAGCCGCTCTTCCCGATCCTCAGACGGCCACGGCAGCGCCGTCGCCTCCAGCAGCTCCTTCGTGGCGCGCCACACATCGTGCACGACGCTCATTACACCTGCCCGCCTTCCGCGTATTGGCGCTGCCGATGGAGCTGAATCACTTGCTTCCACGTATCGCGAAACTCGACGACATACCCTTCCACTTCATCCAAAATCGCCGCATCGCTTTTCACATTCGCCTCGATCAGACGGCGGTAGATGTAGTCATACATCGTCATCATCGACTTCGCAACCTCATACTCCATCTTCAATGTCTTCATCAGTTCCAAAATGATGTTTTGCGCCTTAATCAAGTTCTCATTGCGCGCCGCAATGTCCCCCTTCTCGATCGCCTGGCGCGCGAGCTTGATAAACTTCAAGCACCCGTTATACAGCATCAACGTCAGCTCGCCAGGCGACGCCGTTTGCACCGCGTTCGCTTGGTAGTGTTGATACGGATTGTTTGTCGCCATCTTCCGTCACTCCTTTTCCACGATGTTCGCGCAATGGGCCGCGTCGAACCTCTTTTCTCTGTTGCCATCCGCGGGCGGGGGCATTTCCCCACCGTCACCACGACAGCGCCTGAGCCTTCACCCGCCTACCCCTGCGTCCCGCCGCCGAAGGCGTTCATCAAATACATGCTTTGCTGGTTGGCGCGCTGAATCGCTTCTTCCATCGCGGTGAATTGGCGGTAGTAGCGGTCTTCAATTTGTTTCAAACGGTCTTGGAAGCGGTCAATTTGGTCATTGATTTCGATTAAATCGCGCCCGATCGCAAACTGCTGGTTCGTCCAAATCGTCTTCCCCGCTTTTTGCTCAATCTTCCCGATCGTCGCTTTGATCGTATCGCGCAGGCGGCGGGCGATGCCTTTTTCCGCATCCGTCGCCCCGTCTTGATTGAACAGCTGATAGACGGCATCCGGGTTTTCCTTGATTTTCTCCCGCAGCTTCGTCTCATCAATGATCAGCTTCCCGCCGTCAAGGTAATTCGACGACGTCGTAATCCCAATTTGCGCGAGCTGCGAAAACCCGCTTGGAATGTTCGCCCCTTCAACTTTCGTGTACAAATTCATCCGCATTTGGCTCAAGGCGCTTGACAAAATCGAATCGCCGCGAAGCATTCCGCTGCGCGCCTTTTCTTCCCACAGCTCGATTTGCTTTTCCGTCATCGCTTCTTTTTGCTCATCCGTCAGCGGCGGATAGTCGCGGTAGCGCTCTTCTTTCAGCTCGGCGTTGATTTTGTCGATCGTGTCGTTGTATTTGTCGACAAACCCTTTAATGGCGTTAAACATCGCGTCCGCGTCCGTCGCCACTGACACCGTCGCCGCGCCCGTCCCTTTGAGCGTGTACGTCACGCCATTGATCGTAAACGTATTCGCCGAGCGGGTCGTCGTTAGGCCATTAATCGTCACTTGCGCGTCTTTCCCCGCCGTTTTTCCCGTCAGCTCCTGCCCCGCTGCAGTATTCGTAAACCCTAATTGCGCAAAAAAGTCCACCGTCGCCTGGTCAGCGAGCACTAGACTCGCCTGCGCCCCCGTCTCTTTTTTCATGATTGAAACCCGCCCGGTCTGCTCGTCGTAAAACGCGCTGACGCCAAGATCCGCATTGTTATTGAGCTGAGCGATCACCGCATCCAACGTCGCTCCTTGCTTCACCGTGATCGTCGCCTGCTTCGCAGTCCCATCCCCGTTTGTCACGTTGATCGTCAGCGTCACATCAGCGGCAACGGAAAAATTCGCCTTGTCCACTCTCGTCCCTGCATCGGACAGCCAGACAGCCGATGTGGCCACTTGATTGACTTGCATCGTCGTCGCCACGTTCGCCGCACTCGAGCCCGCCGTCGCTGTGACGACCGATTCATTCGAGCTCGAGACGGTTTTTTTGAGCATGCTGCTTTGGAGCGTGATGTTGGAAAACAAATAGTCGTCAAGCCCCTGAAGCAGCGTGTTCATCGACCGGTAGTCATCGCGTTGCCACTCAAGCAGCTGCTTTTTCTGCTTCAATTTATCCAGCGGCGCCCGCTCCGCTTTCATCAAATCGCTCACGATTTTGTCAATGTCCATTCCGCTCGCGAGGCCGCTGATGCGCATCGTATTCGCCATGTCGACTCACCACCGTTAAATTTTTTTATCGACAATTAAACCGACAAATTCCATCATCGCCGCGTACATATCCAACAGCTTTTTCGGCGGAATTTCGCGGATCACTTCCTGCGTTTTTTCATCCACCACTTGGACGTAATATTCGTGCAACTCTTTATGCAGCTCAAACCGAATTGATGTATGGCTCGGCTGCACGAGCTCATTCAAGCCGTTGACCACTTTCTCCACGGCTTCTTCCGAAAGCGGCTGTGAAGGAGAAGAATCCTCTCCTTCTTGCGGGCGCGCCGCTGAAAGCCCGACGTCCGCCTTCGCCTGTTCGCTTCGCATCGGTTCATATGAAAGGAAAGAAGAAGACACCCGTTCAATCGTCATACGGATCCGCTCCTTTGGTTTGGACGATTTCTATGATTTATATCGGATGAAACGCGGGAAGTGTGAAGGGGAGAAAGGAGAGAAATGCGGCGGGCAACGAAAAAAGAGTCCTTCTTGGAAAAATGGATGTATAAACTCACATTTCGCACCCTCTCGACCAAAATCGGGAGGATTGTCGGATAAAACCTTGAAACACAAGGAACGCAAAGGAGTTTTCCCATCATGGACGTTCGAATTCGGGTGATTGATGAACGTTCCTATTTGACTATCATAAACGCCATCTTCAAGGATCTTGGCCTCCCCCAGCTGATTGAGCGGCTGGTTCGGATCGATCCGCAATGCCAAACCCAAACCAGTGATATCGTCAGCCTGATCCTTCTGGATATTTTGCTCCACGTCTTTATTCGATCATACCACAAAAGAAAGGGGGAACGCGCATTCCTCTCCCACTTACTCCCTTTGATCGTTGAAGTGGGAGCCGTTCACATTCACGAACCTGATTTACTCCACGCGTTCGTCCGGCGCAAATGCCCCCACGCTTTCACGATATGCTCTCTGGAAAACAATCGTCTTTTCCGTTCATTCCAGCGGCCGATGGCATCGACGATCACATCTATATCATCTTTGCCATTCGGATTTTCTTTCACCACCCAATGCACGGTAGCCAGCAGCTCCAAGCCATACGGCGTCTCAAAGCCACGAATGATAACACGAACTCGTTCCAAATGTCCTTGCGCCTGTTCATCACCGTTTAGAAACGCCTCTGCCTCTTTGATCGCGTGAGGCCATACACGAATTTCTGCCCTCCCGCTGCGGTCGCCAATGCCGGTAAGGAAATGGCCGTTCATGCGAAGCAATACATGGTTGACATTGTCGGCATACGGCCCATACATCCCTTTCTCGAACCGCAGCCGCAATGGCTCGCCGACTTCTTGAAGAAAATAAGCAAGCTTCTGCACTTCCAGTAAGGACAGACGATACCCAGGAAGCGAGTAATCGTTCATCAACAGAAGGAGTAACGCCCGAGCTCTCGTCATTTTTGGCCGGTTCGTGCGAATCTTCATTTGTTCCGGACGAGGACTGCCCACCGGCTCATACAAATGCACAGTGACGTCTTCTAGCGGGGCAAACGCCGCCTCAATTTTGGGCCGCACCTCTTCCCAACGAAGGCCGCCATTGCCGCAGCCAAGAGGAGGCAACGCGATGGATCGGATTTGCAACGTTTTCACCACATCGACTAAATCCGCAAGCCCAATCTCAATATCTTCCATACGCGAGCGGCTCTTCCAATGCCGCTTAGTCGGGAAATTAATAATATACTTCGGGTTCAACAACATCCCCGTCTCCACAACATACATCTTTCCAGGCCGTACTTCCCCTCGGCGGCATGCCTTTTCATAATCAGAGAACATCTCTGGATAAGCTTGCTTAAACTGCAACGCAATCCCTTTGCCCATGACACCGACACAGTTCACGGTATTCACCAGCGCCTCGGCTTCATCGTCCAAAAGGTTTCCCTTCTTTAGGATGATCATCGTCTTCACCCTTTCAAAAATACCAATCTGGCCGAATAACAACTGAACCTTCATAACCATACGGCAACACGATTTGCTTGACTTTCGACTCCCATTCGCTGCTTTTTACAGCAACCGCTACAAGGAGATGAATGGGAACAAACCCATATACCAAAAACTCCGCTTGCCTTCTCCTTTTGCGGTCAGGATCGTCTTCCGTGTCATGCCAATACATCGATCGCATAATATGCCAATCAATTTGATTTAAATCATGCAAGTCATTATAAAAATCAGTCATGGCCATAATGGCATGTCCATTGGTAAACACATACTTTAATCCATGTGAATGAATGATATCCGTTCTTGACAAGAGATAAACGACCTCATCTTGCCCACCCGTATACCCTTGGACACGTCCTTTGCTTATAGCATATAACATCGGAGAACGGGGTGCAAAATAAAAGGGGACATAATCATGAAGTGTGCCATACGGAGGCAGTGGAACAGAAGTGACCCATCTCTGGTTTTGTATACTGGTATGAGCTATATTTATATAAGAAATTTTTGCTGTTTTGGCTAAGCGATGTGCCAGCAATCCACCTTGCGCAAAAAATGGAATGAAGATTGCGATAGTGGGTGATATGATACAACCATTTTTTACTGATCATCTTTCTAAGAACACCTGGCCTTTATGACGGATATATTTTTCAGAGCTGTAGTGAGCATTCTTCGTCACAATCATTTCCGTTGGATAAGAGACAAACAGGATATCCCTTAGAAGAGAGACTGGTGAAAAACAATGGGTTCGCTAAGTTGGTGAGCAATCGCAAGAAGTGACGCGCTATGATATTGCAAGGTTTTGCAATTTGAGAAACACAGTTGGAGAACAGCCTTTCCCCTTACATCACCAGCCTTCCAAATCATAAAACCGTATTTTTCCTTTCTCCATTCCCATCGTCATTTCCTGCCGCGGTCACCAATAAAAACTTAGAAGGCTGGTGAAAAACAGCTGTTTGCCCCTGATCGATGAGTAAACGCTTGAAAGGAAGGACTGATGCTACAAAGTTTTTCTATTTGAGAAGCGATGTTGTGGAGCTATATGCTTCATTAATTCACCAGCCTTTTAGAAATCTGCTTTCATCAAATAAAAACTAGGCGGCAACCCTCGTTATGTTCGATAAAAAGAAAGCACTTTGTTTACCCCTTCTATAACCGTTTGAATATCATATTCGCTCATTTTCGGAAAAATGGGAATCGTTAACGCCCCTTCATACCACTTTTCCGCCACCGGGCAAATTCCTTTCCTGTATCCTAATCGTTGATAATAAGGATGAAAATAAACTGGAATGTAATGAACGTGCACTCCGATATTTTCTGCCCGCAGCGCTTCAAATATCTCTTTGCGCCCCACCCGGAAATGCTCTACTTGCAGCTGAAGCACGTATAAATGCCAGCCTGAATCCACATACGGGAGCTGATAAGGAATGCGCACCCCTGGAATGCGAGAAAACGCCTCATCATAAATGGCGGCAATTTCCCGCCGTTTCTGCACAAACGCATCGATTTTGGCCAATTGGCTGAGCCCGAGCGCTGCCTGCAAATCCGTCATTCGATAATTATAGCCAAGATCCACCATCTCATAATACCAAGGCCCTTCATTCTTGCCTACCGTTGTAATCCCATGTGTACGAAAGAGTTTTAATTTATGATAATACTCCTCATCATCCGTGACAATCATCCCCCCCTCGCCGGTCGTGATCGTTTTGACAGGATGAAAGCTGAACATCGTCATATCTGCTAACGAGCCTACTTTTTTCCCTTTATAACAAGCTCCTAAAGAATGGGCGGCATCTTCGATGAAGACAAGACCATATTTTTTAGCGATTTCCCGAATCGGATCTAAATCGGCAGGCTGACCTGCAAAATCAACGGCAATAATGGCTTTCGTGCGCGGAGTGATGGCCTTCTCAATGAGGCTGGGGTCGATATTGTACGTGTTTTCATCAATATCCACAAACACAGGCTTGCCCCCTACATACCGCACACAGTTGGCGCTGGCTGCGAAGGTAATCGGGGTCGTAATCACCTCATCTCCTTGCGAAATGCCAGCCGCATAGCAAGCTCCATGCAAGGCAGCCGTTCCATTGGCAAACGCCACCGCATATTTCGCCCCGACATAGCGGGCCACCGCTTCTTCAAACTGCTGAATTTTCGGCCCTTGTGTAATCAACGGGCCTCGCAATGTTTCGACCACCGCTTGAATATCCTCTTCATCAATCCATTGCTGTCCGTAAGACAAAAAGGATTCACGCACAGGGGTTCCACCATGGATCGCAAGCTTCACGCCTCATTCCCTCCTTGGATATTTTGAAGAAAAGCCGCCCCGACTACATGAGGCGACTCGTTTTGATCCATTCTTCCGTCTTTTGAATCCCTTCTTCAAGAGACACTTGCGGCTCCCAACCAAGCAACCGCTTGGCTTTCTCATAATTGCATCGCAATTTTTGAATCTCGCTCTGTGGATGAATATGGGGAACATGCTTAATCCGCTTTTCATCGCCCACAATGAGCTTGGCCAAATCATTGATCGAGATGTCCCTGCCTAATCCAGCGTTCAAGATTTCCCCATTCACCTTGTCTGAATAGCCTGCCTGAACAACAAATCGTGCACAATCGTCCACATACAATAAATCACGTGTTTGCGTGCCATCGCCGTAAATGTGCAACGGCTCCCCCATCAATTTTTTCCGAATAAAGATGGCGACAACCCCGCCTTCACCGCTCGTTTTTTGATAAGGACCGTATGTATTAAATGGACGCACAACGACAACGGGCAGGTGATAAGCATAGAAATAAGACAACACCATATTTTCCGCCGCAATTTTCGCTCCCGCATACGGCGAAGCAGGCTTGGTCGGATGGATTTCCTCGATGCCTGCTTCATCATGGCAGCGGTCATACACCATGCACGTGCTCATAAACACTAGTTTCGTGTCATGCTTCCGGCATTGTTCAAGAAGATAAAACGTTCCAACCGTATCGTTGAAAAACGTCGTTCTAGGATCATCAATGGAATCCTGTACGTTAATCGATGCCGCTAAATGGTAGCAAAGATCATATTCATGTTCACGAAAAAGCTGTGCAAGCAAACGCTCGTCTTTGATATCTCCGACAATGAATTGCTTCAAATTCGGATGATGGCGAAACTCGGAAATATTTTCTTCCCGCCCATTCGAAAGGTCATCCACAATCCAGACATCATGTCCATCGTCAAGCAGCCGTTTCGCCACGGCGCGCCCAATAAACCCCGCACCGCCTGTCAACAATATTCTCATACCGATCACTCCTTACCATAGTAAATCCCATGTCACCGGCGTTCCTTTTTTTACGTCGCGTTTCACTGTTTTTCCAAGCAACTGGTCAACATATTTCGGCGGCAATCCATTGCCGGGACGAATCGCGCGCACATTTTCCTTCGTCAACGTCTCGCCTGCCTTCATATCTCGCACAATGTATAACGACCGTCGATGTTTCAATGATGCTTTCTCCGCGTCCGTAGGGCCATATTGAACATGGCCGATGCTTTGCCAAGCCCGTTCCGTTTCCGTCACCAATGCAGCCATTTCATGCGGTTCCATGGAAAAAGCGGCATCCACTCCTCCTTCTGCGCGGGAAAGGGTAAAATGTTTTTCAATGACAGTGGCGCCGAGCGCAACAGCGGCGACACTGACTCCAATGCCCATCGTATGGTCGGACAGTCCGACTTGACATTGAAACAGCTCTCTCATATGCGGAATCGTCGCCAAATGGGAGTTCTCTGGCGTCGCGGGATAGGTGCTTGTACATTTTAATAAAATGAGATCGTGGCAACCCGATTCCCTCGCCGCTCTAACCGTTTCGTCCAACTCCGCCGCTGTTGCCATTCCTGTTGAAATCATTAATGGTTTCCCTGTTGCGGCAACCTTGCGGATTAAAGGCAAATCCGTGTTTTCAAACGAGGCGATTTTATAGGCAGGCACATTCAGTTCCTCTAAAAACTCAACGGCCGTTTCATCAAAAGGAGTGCTGAACGCAATAAGCCCTAATTCTTTACAGCGTTGAAAAATCGGCTTATGCCATTCCCAAGGCGTGTACGCTTCCTGATAGAGCTTATAAAGCGAATTCCCCCGCCAAAGGTTCTCGGGGTCATCAATAAAAAAATCTCCTTCGTCCATATCGAGCGTCATCGTATCCGCCGTATACGTCTGCAATTTCACCGCATCGACGCCTGCTTGCGCTGCTGCTTCCACGATGGCCAACGCTCTCTCCAACGATTGATTATGGTTACCGGACATTTCTGCAATAATAAATGGTTTATGATTTCGCCCGATTAGACGGTGGCCAATTTGAATGTCTTTGATCAATGAATCATCCCTCCAATAACGCCTTCACGACCGGATGTACGATATACACTTTTGTACTCCCCACCAATTCGAGCGCTTTGCGGCTCATGTGCTTCAGCTCTTCCCGCGAAGCCACCGCTCTATCTATGATATCGGCATAATCAGCCGATTTTACATCTGCATGCCAACCGATATTCCAAACGGCTCCGTACGCGGCAGCGTCTTCCGTCGATCGCCTTTGGTTCTCCGCCACGATCGTCACCGCGGAGGGCAGGCCGAGAAAGCATCGTTCCCACATCGACACGCCGCCGGCCCCCAGCGAAAAATCCGCCTTTGCCATCAACTCAGCAAGGTAATCAATTTGGCAATGGTAATGAAAGCCCATTTCACGACAGAATTGTTCCACACGAAAACGATTCGAATTGGCTTTACCTACCACAACGTCAACTTCCACATCAAGAACATCCAACTCCTTGAAAGCATGCAGCGCTTTCTCCGTTTCATTCGTCGGATCGCTGCCGCCGAAAAACAGAAGGATCCGCTTCACTTGACCGTTGCGAAGATTGGAGAATTTTTTCGCTTCATAGAATTCCGGCCGCAACAACATATATTGTGGACCTAACAATAGACGGCAGCCTGGCGGCACAAGTCCATGATACCGCTGTTGAGAATGCTGGTAATAGTTTTGATCCAACAAAATATCGCATTCATGAGAACGGTTCGCTAAATCATCTATCACCATCATACGGCCGACATAGGCTTTCACGTTTTCTTCCCAGCAGCGATCAAGCTCATAATGGTCGACAATGCACCAATCGAGCGATGGAAGCTGCTGCCTAATCACCTCAATCGTCCGCTTCGCATCGATTTTTTGTACAACAGGTCCTTCGTACACAAGGCGAAGCACAGGAAACCCTTTATGTTCAACCTCATCGCCCAAATCCCCTGGGCCTGCCCTCATCGCAAAATAAACGGCACAACCAGCTTCTTTCAGCATCTCCGCCAACGCCAAACAGCGCATCACATGGCCGGTGCCGATCGCAAACGATGAGTCGACACGGAATAAAATATTCATGATCCTATTCGCCTCTGCCCATTCAAGCCATAAAATGTTTGTGATACATCACCGTTTCAACGATTTTTTCCGCTCTTGCCAACCAAGTATGCAGATCTTGAATAAAATATCGAAGCACACCATACTGACTTTGCCCATTATAAAGGACAATCGTTTTATTTTGATCACTCATCGCTTTGCCTCCGCGTACACATGTTACACCACCGGTTTTTGTTGAACGTGGGCGTTGAGTTTGGCCACATCGGGATGAGCCAGTAAAAACTGAACGACCTCGCTCGAACGAACGAGCCGATTCCCTTTGAAATGGTTCGCAACGGCCGCGCACAATTGATAGTCTTCTTCGGTATCCAACGTGATGCGCAAATGCGGTTGACAAATGTCTTTCGGCGCTTGAACATAGGTGCGGCGGAATTCACTCGGAAATTCATAGGCGTAGTACGTCACATGCTCACGATGACGCGGCTCTTTCCCATGATGATAAATGTATTCGAGCGCGGAAAACGACACCATTTCAACAACTAGACCGCGCGGCAGCTCTCCTTCCACCATGACGATATCAGAGGGCTCAGCCTTCATGGCCGCAACAATTTGATTGGCTAGTTCAAAATCAACAAAAGGGCAATCCGCCGTCACGCGAATGACATAATCAGGCTGATGAGGCTTAGCGCACTCGTAATAGCGGGCAAGCACGTCGCCCTCTGAGCCGCGGAAACAAGATACGTGGCGTTTCTGGCACCAATTTTCAATCGCATCATCTTGCATCAGAGTGGACGTCGCCACCATCACTTCATCAATTTCTTCTACTTGTTGGCATCGTGAAACAACATAGTCCAACACAACCGTATCCCCAAGCGGCATGAGCACTTTTCCCGGCAGCCGAGACGACCCCATGCGCGCTTGAATGATGATGATCGTTTTCAAGTCGATCCTCCTTCACCAATCGATCACAAAATCGGCTGGATGTCGAATTTGCCTCTTCTCTTTCGGTGAACGATGAAATGGATAATCGTCCAAATTCCTCCCCTGCGCCTCAAGAAAGAACCAATAAAAACTGTCCAAACCCGCTTCGATGCTTAACGTCGAAGCCCCGCCAAAGCGGGGGTTGCACTCGATGAGATGAAACTGCCCCTCACGATCAATGATCGCCTGCATCACCGCATGCCCGTATAACCCTAAATAGGAGGCGACAGCGGTACACATGCCCTCTAATTTTTCATTTCTGATCGTTGTGGTGATTTGCGACTCCCCATTGACCACGTAATCTCTTTTTCGCGCTACTGCTCCTTTCGCTCGCCCCATCCGCGTCATGTAGAGATCGATGCTGATCTCTGTCCCAGCGATAAAAGGTTGAAAAACAGGGACCTCCAGCTTCTTGGCATGCCAATTTGCTTCTTCTTTCGTTAAACAAAGCCCTATGTGTTTTGCCCCCGCTCCGTAACGTTCCTTCACAACATATTGACCATCATTCAGCTCTTCCAGCGAAAGTGCTGTCGGAATGACAGGAAACCCTTGAGCAGAGAGCCGCTCATAAAACCGCAGCTTGTCGAGACAAGTCTCAATCGCGTTCCGTTCAGACACCATAACAACTATACCATTCTCTTCGAATACTTGACGATAGGAAGAAAAGAACGGAAGCTCGCCATCTCTTGTCGGTATAATGAAACGGATGCGCTTTTGACGGCAAATCGAAATGAATTCTTCAACAGTGAACTGTTCGAGTGAAGGCATGGGCCAAAATTCGTCGACAAAATATTGGCCAATGCAGCTATTGTTTCGATCAGCCCCGATCAAAATCCCTGGCATTCCGATTTTCTGCATGGCTCGTCGAACCGCTTGAAGCAACGGAATCTTTTTGGAAATGCTGGTCACCAATACGTGTATACGAACCACCTCTTTCACCAAACAGTGGGAAAGAGCCGACGCCCCCCGTCGTCGACCTACAACTTGTTCATCAATTGTATCAACGAGCCAATCGTCATGTCCGCTTCGTATTCTCCCCCCAATTTCGTCCGCATGTGGTCGCCCACATCGCGAACGATCCGCACCGTGCCCATCCCAAGCCTTTTCGCAGCAATAAAGTCTTTATTCGGGTTATCGCCGATGTATACGCAATCGCGAAAATCCAACCCCAAATACTCCATCATCTTTCGATACGGCGTCTCGCTCGGCTTCCAATGTTCCCTTCCCAAATCCCCGGTTACGATGATGGCATCTACGACATGCTCAAGTTCAAGCGCTTTGATTTTCGACCATTGCATCGTCGAATCCCCATCCGTGATGATGCCGAGCTTTTTTCCTGTCTGCCTCAAATGAGCCAGGACTTCCTTCGCATCATCATATAGCGAAATATCGGGCCGATGACTGCGGTAAAGACGGACGAGGCGGACAATATCGGCGTCAATACCTAGCTGCTTGCATACGTCATCAAACACCCGCCCGCGCCCATTTCGCCGCCATTCATCGATCAGCATTTGATGAATGCCGTCTATCCCTATGTCTGGACGCTGCTTCGCCAGCTCATTCGCCACCGCCCGAAATCCCGATCTGACGTAATCGTACTCGCAATATAGTGTGTCATCGAGGTCAAAGATGTAGGCTTCGAAGTTCCTCATTTCATCAGTTCACCGTAAAATTTTATTGTTGAATACCGTAAGCGCCCTTGCGATAACTGCATCCATATCATAATAGCGATATTCAGCCAACCGTCCTACAAAGAAAACATGCGGGAACTGCCGCGCCCTCTCTTTATATCTCGCATACAACTCTAAGTTTTCTTTTTTCGGAATAGGATAATAAGGAATATCCTTTCCTTTTACATTTCGTTCGTAACCTTGAGGATATTCTTTGACAATTGTTGTTGATGAATGCTCTTGGCCAGTTAAATGTTTAAATTCCGTAATTCTCGTAAATTGATATTCATTCGGATAATTGATGGTACCAACAGGCTGCACAAACTCCTTTTGAATGTTTTCAAATTCAAAGCGAAGAGAACGATAAGGAAGATCACCAAATTCATAGTTAAAAAATTCATCGATTTTCCCTGTATAAACCAATATTCCTTTAAATTCCTGCCCAAACAAACTGATCTTTCCATTCTTAACGTCAATGTCTATGACTTCTTTATAATCCGTATTTAACATAAGCTTAATATTAGAATGGGATAATAACTTTTCGAAAATTTTCGTATAACCTTCTTTTGGCATTCCCTGATAAGCATCTTGAAAATAGCGGTTATCCCTAGAAATATATACCGGCACTCTTCCAGTAACCGTCGGGTCTAGCTCTTCCGGTTTCATTCCCCATTGTTTTGTCGTATAGTTCAGAAACACTTTTTCATAAACAAAATCCGCCAAAAACTTTAAGTCCTTATCATCCGTTTCACGCAACTTCAAAATGGGAACTTTTACGTTATAACCGAATTTGCTCACTAACTTCTCTTCCAAAGGTCTGGCAAACGATTCAGGTAACAGCTCATGTAATGTATTTAAATTAAACGGAATAGGAACCTTTTTCCCATCAATGGAACCGAGAACATGATGATGATATAAATGCCAATCCGTAAATTGCGACAAATAGTCCCATACTTCTCTGGAACGAGTATGGAAAATGTGAGGCCCATACTTATGAACTAAAATTCCGTTTTCATCATAATAGTCATACGCGTTGCCACCAATATGATTTCTCTTCTCAATGACTAATACCTTTTCGTTTAATTGAGTAGCGATTCGTTCTGCTATGACTGCTCCAGCAAATCCTGCACCAACAACGACATAGTCAAACATGTTGCTATTCTCCTTTTTTTTCAAGCCTTTTTAACATGAATGGCAAGAACAGAACAACCAATAACCCGGCGATGATTGATCCAGTCATAGATACAATTGACATCATGATATGCTTCATTCTCATCCAGCGAATTTGTCCTGAGGTAATATCCCATAAATCAGAAATCAGATTGCAAATTACTCGCCTTTTCGACTTTAATGATAATGAAAATTGAAAAACATTAAAAAAGCCAGCACCAGTCAGATTGGAAACAGGGATGATCACAACATCATAAATTTCGTTTTTTAATTCGGGCACCGGTCTTTTGATCGAAAAGGATTGTTTATAAGGATATACAATGATTTTTTTGATGACATCATATTTTTCTACAAGTTTGACACTGTGCTCATGTGTCAACATATGATACTCGTAATCAGGAAATGTATTGATAATAGCCTTTAGGTTGTTATCTAACTGCTGCATACTTACAGATCGAACGATTAATAGTTTTTTCATCCGACTATGTACTCCTTAATAACCATGCATAGATGCTTCAATTCCTTTTTCGTCTAAAAGAGGCCGGTGGGATGAAGCGGCTGATGCCCATTATGGATCTACCGAAAAAACTCTGTCATATTCGTATCCTTTTCCCAATCAAAGCCGATCAGTTGGATGCAAAACCTGTTTTCCACCGGCCTCCTAAGCGTTACCGATAGAATGTAAACGAAAGATTGAATGGGACACGCAGCTTCTGTGCGATAGCCCGATCCACTGCCTTTCGCTTTCCTTTTAATTTGTATGCTTCACGAAAAGCTGACCACATCGCCTTTAAGTAAACCGTCGTTTTCTGCTCTATAGAATAATAAAGACAATGATATATTAATCTAAGCGTTGTGTTTAACGCCATATCCATAGGATAATGCTTCCAAATGAGCCAAAACGCATTTCTTGTATAGTAGAACGGCGCTCTCCAAGAAGCGCGATTTTTAGGCGAATACTTGTGATAAGAAACAATGTTAGAATAAAATTCAATGCGATACCCTGCATTCCAAATTTTAAAGGCGCAATCCATTTCATTATAATAAAGAAAAAATTCTTCAGGATAATATCCAATTTTTTTGAATAAATCTTTCCGAATCCCTACGCCCGCACCATTAAAAGACATCAAGTAGTCGCTGGCTACGGCCTTCACTTCTTCTGTTTCATCTGTATCCTCTAATTCGTTTTTAATCTCATCGTAATGATCATAATTGCGCACATCAAAAGCCACTGCACCCAGCCGTTCATCTTTTTCAAACACTTGAACCATTCGCCGAATCGCATGTCTGGCGGGGAAAGAATCATCGTCAATGATCACAATATACTTTCCCTTCGCCTGCTCGAATCCAACATTATACGCAGCGATGCCTATATTTTTTTTCATCTTGATCAAATGTACATCAGGAAACTCGGCTTCTACCATTTGTGCTGTCCCGTCGTCGGAAGCATTATCCACAACGATGATTTCCAACGGCTCATAGTCGATCTTCTGAATATGACGCAAACTCTCCCGTACGTCATCTTTTCGATTCCAAGCCAACATGACAATACTAACTAATGGGAATCTTTGCATCATCTTTATTCCCTTCTTCTTGCACGCTTAATACATGTCGCAAATGCAAAAGTCTAGCATAAATCAACGGGGCCATCCCTTCAAACAATTGTTGTCGCAAATTCCTTACTGCTCGAATAGCATCTCTTCCCTTTCTTAAATCCATAACATTAAAAAACTGATCGACCACAATGACATGTGACACGTTATCGGGTATATCCAAAACATGCTTACAAAAATATAGAACAACTGTATCATTCCTGATGTCTTGTGCTCCCATCCATTGTGATCCAACTCCATTGTCACCCACGGATCTTACAACATATTCAATCCCTTTTCGAGCCATATAATTCATCAGAATAGTAGGATTGGCATCAGACTCTGCTATGACTATAACTTTAGAGGTTGATCTCAATACCGGCTCCAAAAGGTCAACCTTTACAGTTTCCATTTCAAAAATTCGATGTTCTTTGGCTCTTCCTGTTACATTATTTAGTGCATCCTCGTAGGCCATATAAATAGTCTGCGCGACTGTACGTTTGCCTTTCAATCCTCCAAAATAGAGCGCTTTAAACCATTCATCAACGATCATTTTAGCTAAATTCATTAAATTATCTTGTTTTGCATATTTAGCAAAAAAACGGATTTTATTTCTGGTTAAATAATAATGAGGAAAGGTGCTTGTGTGCAAGACGGCTCCCGTTTTATGCCAAACTTTGGCCCGTGAACATGCAACAACGCGATACCCTCTCTGTTTAAAACGATAGCACCATTCTATATCATCCCAATGAATAAACCATTTTTCATCCATCAACCCGATCTGACGAACCGCATCTGCACGAATTAAAGCGCAACATGCTGGAACGTAATCACTTTCCACTATGTACGGCAAATGCTTTGGCTGCAAGACATCTTGATAGAAAGGCACCACTTTGAACTCATCCCAATCAATGGCGGCTCCCACTTCCTGCAACTGATCAGGAGCGTCCATCTTATAAATCGCCGAACCAACAATACCAATGGAAGGATCCTCTTCCAATACATCTATTAAATGTTTTATAGTTTCCTTGTCAATGACCACATCGTTGTCAAGCAATAAAATATATCGATGCCCAGCTCGAAGTGCCTCTCTCATTCCCCTATTAAATCCACCTGTCCCGCCTTTATTTTCATCATTCATAATAAGCGTTAGTTTCCCACCAAATAATTCTCGCACAAGTTCGGCTGATCCATCTGTGGAGGCATTATCCACCACATATAATGAAAAATTTTGATACGACGAATCTAAAACTGATTCTATACAACGGATTAAATATTCCTTTTTATTAAAATTGCAAATCACTATTCCCACTAAAGGTGCCATGTTGTCAACTCCTTTCGTTCTTCTTTCCGTCAGCGAATCATAAAAAGCTCCCTATGTTTTTCTAAAAATGCTTTCATACTTTCTTCCTGTAAGAAAAAGGAGAAATGCCCACAGAACACATTATGCACTACACACATGACACGTGAAAGTTCTACACATTTTTGACATAGATCCTCTTCGTCTCCCCCTAGCATGCCTTCCTTCGTTCCAATTTTGAATCCCCCGATTTGTTCCCAATATTCCCTGTTAAATAGAATCGCTCCTATACTGAAGCGATGAGGCACAGTTGAGTAGTCGAAAGGCTTGCTAGCAATTTTTTGAGCTACCTCCTCTAAGGGAAGACTATGTCGCCATATCCAACGAGCAACCTCTGGGTCATAATGACACTTAATTCCATTGGCCGCATATCTCAACTCTCCAAACACCTGCTTATATTCCTGATCCAACTCCAACGCTTTGAGGAATTTCACGTAAGTGTATCCATTCAGATTAATTATCGGCGCAACAAATCCAGGATGGAACAACCCCTCTTCAATAATACGGTCATACCCGGAACGCAATTGTTGAAAATATCGTTCAGTCACAAAAATATCTTCATCCAGCTTAAAAATCCATTCTGCATCTTGATGTTCCGCAATCGCCAAGTTTTGCGCCAGCGAAACGTCATTGATCTTTGTATATAAATATGACCATTGATGACGCTCAGCCCAGCGCGCCAACTCCTCGGAGTAGAGGCCGGAAGATACGATACAAACATCGACATTTGAAGGGACATACTTCGCCAACCTTCCAAGAGTAAAAGGCCAAAGATATGGTTTATACCCCGCTAGTACGACAGCAAGTTGACAGTGTCCTTTTCGTCTATCAATGAAGTCATAGCATTTAGATTCGCGAGCTATCATTTGTATGTGTGTAATAATACTTTTCTTTCCTTTGCTCATGGCCTCTTGTGAGTATAATCGGATGATTTCCACTTCCTGTTGCCTGACAGTCTGAAGCCGCTCATAAATTTCCTCTTCAAAGGTAGAAGAAATGATAATCGCTTTAATTCCAGCCGCCATTGCCTCTTCCACCGTGCAAATAGGCAAACCGAATTTTCCTTCTCCTTCCACGTTTTCATCACGATCAAGTAAGCAGGCAATTTTCGTGACAAGCTGGCCGATTTCGCCCAATAACCACTCTGTATGCTTCCCTGTGCCGTAAATGGCCACTTCCTGCTCATTGTATCGCTCCAATGCTTCCCTAACAATCTCAACACGCCAATCTCTTTGCTGAAGATTATGAAACAGCTTAAGCATCTTCCTATCTCCTTGTCACCGCTTTTAACTTACATTTCTTCTTCACAACATCCACTTCTCTGAAACTCTTCTTTGCTTCTCCTTCATCTATGGTTATAGCAAGGAAAAGGCAGCCGATTTCATGACGTCCTACTTCTTCCCTTGATTTTTACCGCTACTTGTTCATGATAACGACAATAGGCTATGTACTCGAATTCGATTTGATTATTCGTAACAAATTCTTGAAACGCTTTAAACTCTCCGTTCTTCCACCCTGGGTAGTTAAAAAATTCGTCAAATACTATAATGGTTCCCTCTACAATTCTCTCGTCTAATGCATGGAAAATATCCCGTGTCGAGGAATATAAATCGCAATCGATATGAATAAACGAACAATGATCATGGTTTATTTGCAAAAACTTAGGCAAACTTTCGCGAAACAAACCTTGAATTAGTTGGACATTATCGTTTACCCTCGGCAATTGATCGATTTGAAAGGCTCCTCGAGGAAATCCATCTCGCCAATCCTCAGGCAATCCCGCAAACGAATCGAATCCATAAACGGTATGAGGAACTCTCGATGAAATAAAATTAATGCTATCTCCTTGAAAAACACCAAACTCCAAGAAGAGCCCCCCTGTTTCCGCTAAACTCAACGCATATTCCAACAGCGAGTAGCGATCTGGAAAAGAAGGGACCCTCATGAGATGCTGTTCAACAAAATCAACAGTTTCTTGAAGAGCTCTCCTTTGCAACTCCTGTTCAATATTTTTAACTCCCGTATCCACATATTGTTCCAGTCTAACCACACAATGACGAAAACGTTTCCTTTCCTCTACAATTTGAAGACCATTATAAAAATGGATTCCTTCAATCAACTGAAATGACTCCAACTGTTTTTTAATCTCTTCATAAAAAATAGAGGCTACAAAAACTTTCAATCCCTTCAACGGTTGCTCAGCGATCACTTCTGGAGAATACACAGGATATCCAAAAAACATAGTCCCCCATTTTTCCGAATCGTTGTCAACAAAGAAATCGATTTGGAGATCAATGAGTTCCCTAAGAATTTTTTCCCCTCCACTGCTTGCGCCGAAAATAATCACCATTTCCCTTTTCACTCTCCTGTTCCTTGCACAGATGAATCTTTCAAATTACTTTTTTATTTTTTACCAATAGTTACACTTGATGGATCTTCACCGCAACATGTACTTGACAAGCAATACAGTTTCCTGCGCAAAGATGTGCAAAAAGCGCTGATTTGTTGATTTTCCCTCACAAGCGTAAATAGGGTATGTTCAGAAAAAATCAAGTACAACTTTTGGTGAAGAGCCCACTTGATATTTTTCTAAACATCCATATTCATAAATATTAGAAAAATCGGTAAATTTATAATTTCTGCGTATATAGGAAACTTTACGGCTTGTCAAGTATAAGGTTGTGGTGATGACCTTTTTCTTATTCATTCCTGCCATTCGACCCCTTGAAAAAGAAACCAACCATCACCTTGCAACCCAATTTCCACCACATGTTCTCCAACATTCAAATTATGCTTTTCGAATAATAACTGGTTAAAACTAGGTGGAAAGGGGGGATGTACGCGTTTTTCTCTGCCCGAAAATTTTTCAATATGACCGTCAATTGCGATTCGAATCTCATCCGAACACTCCGCGTGCCTCGCCCCAATCACCCGAAGCGCCGTCCCTTTAAACGTAAACTTAATCGTGGCATTCGGTTCGTTCGTTTCGTAATATGCGCTGATCACCTCCGCTTCCCCGGACGATTGTTTTTCAATTCTGATCTCCTTTTTCCGCCATTGGCCGATGTATTGAAATTCACTAGATATGCATTCGCGTCTCTTCCAGCCATCGTCCTTCTGTTTCAGGGCGGGGTGCAAGTATGTTTGCACCAACGGCGCCATGTCGTTGTAGACTTGTTGGCATAGATGCAAATAACTGCGGAACGCCCGAACCACCTTGCCCGCTTTCACCACGGGGTCTTGCTCTTTGCGGATGTGGTGCGCTTCCTTTTGCAACATTTCCGTATAGACACGAACGACAGGCCGTACGTACACGTCAAAAAAGTCGTTTTTGGTCAAGCGGCGAAACCGTTCATCGAAGAGAGCGAATAATTTGTGCAATTTGTCTTCTTTTTTTCGAATAGCGGCCTGCTCCAACTCATGAAACATGGCTTCAAGTTCATTGTATCTCTTGATGAAATCGGTCATCGCACGCTTCATGCTCCCGATTTTGTCTTCCACCCCTTGCATCCCGTTGCTTTCTTGACCGCCATGCCAGTTTTCATTCACGGCTTTCTGCGTCAACCGAGTTTGAATGACGGCCTCCAGCGGAACGAATGGAGCACCAGCAATATCCGCACCACCTTTTGTCGTGTTGATGACCTCGATCTGAGCATACTTCTGGATATAGTGCTCCATCAGCAGCCGCATTTGGTTGAGCGATTCATTCGTCGTGACAAGATGTCCGTATACGTCCTTCACTTGCATGAGGCCGCGCCGCTCATGTTCGAGCACTTCAGCCGTCTGCTTTTCTCCCCGTTTGATTTCTTTCGCATAATAGTAATTGTCGCGGAAGGCGAAATTTTGCCCGACAAGAATGACAGGATTCGCTTCCAGCTTCGCCAAGATTTGCAATGTAATGATGGCGATCGAAAACGCATCATCAATGACTTCGCTGCGGTCAAGGCTGTCCAAGTAGTATGGCGTGACTGTATCTTGAGATGTCACGGCATAAAACTTTGGCCCTTTGTATTTTTGAATCGTTTCGTATCCGACGCTTGTCCCGTAAATCATCGGCACGTGGGCGTCAATGCCTTTGTCAATCATGTCCCAAAACACAGCGAAATTATGAGCCTGTGGATCATACGTGCAAACAGCGTCAGGAAGGATGCCGTTCGCCACTAACGCTCGATTCGCCGATCCGACGGCAAAGATATAGGCCAGCCCTTTTTCCTTTATATAGCGAAGGTTGTCATATTCCTCCTGCAGAGACGGCCCAGCGGCCACGAGCAAGACCGGCTTGGAACGAAAATGCTCTTTCCGGCTGAAAATGCTCGGCGATCGCAACGTTGTCGGCAAGTTCATAACGCTGTTTAGGGTCCAACGTTTGCTAAAGGCAAATTCTGTCGCCAAATTGATGCGCTTCGACTGGAGAATATCTCGAAACTGTTGGACAAATTGTCGATATTGGTCGACGAAAATGCGCTCATAGCTTGGCAGCGCCACAAGCCCCACATTCGTCTCGAGCGCGTTGGCAAACTCAGCAAAAAACTGCCTGCGCGATTCCTCGTCCGTTTCGACATACAAATAGCGAAGCCGATGAAGCGGCCATTCGGTCACCCGTTTGCACGACAGAAAGCGGAAAAAGACCCACGGATTCGGTTCATAAATGGTGAACGACTTATCAGGAAACATGGATAACAGTTTTTCAACATGATACCCAAGCCCGATGCCGTAAAAAAATAAATGGTCGCATTGCTCCACTTGGTCTTTGAACTGCTGGGCGAGGCGCTCGGCTTCCTGTTCGGGATTGTATTTGCTGTGCAAATACAGCGGGCGTCCATCCACATAAATTTGAATCGTCGGCGGCCCAGCATGGGACCGGACGATTTCATATTGCGACCAAATCGGAGCATGCTCAATTTGCTTCCATAGCTGCCAAATGGATGGATAGTGGTTTTGCAAAAAGCGCTCATTTTCTGCCAACAACATGATGCTCATCTCTTAATCACTCACCGTTCCTCCTATATTAAGCCCTCTGCCAAAATCCAACGGCGCAATGTTTCTTTCTCAATCATCTCGCCTTGAAACGGGTTTTGGCACGGGCGGATGCTCGATTCCTTTGGATAGGCATGCGGCTTCCAGCCGAAGGGAGGGCCGATCACATACATGTCGTCCGTTTCCCACGCCGTATGCGCTTCGTCTTCTGTCATCAGCTCTTCGTACATTTTTTCCCCCGGGCGCAAGCCGATCTCTTTGATGCGAATGGGCTCGTTGATGCGATATTTCTTGGTGACTTCTTCAATCATCACCTCAACTAAATCTTTCAGCGCCACCACGGGCATTTTCAGCACGAACACTTCTCCGCCCACGGCCAGTTCGTTCGCTTTCAAAAGGAGAGAAATGGCCTGCGACGGCGTCATCATGTAGCGAAGCATGTCCATATGGGTGACGGTCACTTCCCGATCCTCTAAAATCTGCTTTTTAAACAACGGAATGACCGAACCACGCGACCCCATGACATTGCCGAACCGCACCGCCGAGAAAATTGTTTGCTTCGGCCCTTTTTGATATTCGGTCGCCGCGATCAACCGTTCCGCTGCCAACTTTGTGGCGCCGTACGTGTTCGTTGGCGAAATGGCCTTATCCGTGCTAGTGAATAACACCTTTTTCACTCCGGCGCTCAAAGCGGCTTGAATGACATTTTGCGTGCCGATGATGTTCGTTTTCACCGCTTCAAACGGATTGTATTCACAAGCGGGCACATGCTTCATGGCGGCGAGATGAAAGACGTAGTCAATATCTTCCATCGCCCGCAGCACCCGCGCTTCGTCGCGGACATCTCCGATTAAATAGCGAAGCACTTGGGCATGTTGTTTGAATTGTTGCGCCAGTTCAAACTGTTTATGCTCATCGCGGCTGAAAATGCGAATGACGCTCGGGTCATGCTGCAAGAGCGCTTTGGTGAGATGCTGCCCGATCGTCCCCGTGCCGCCGATAATTAAGATTTTTTTTCCTGTGTAAATGCTCAATTCGGTTCACTGCCTTTGCTGTCTCTGTTTAGTTGACCACGTTTGTTTGGACATGCTCGGTCATTTCCTTCCATAGCGGCTTGATCTCATACTGAATCAAGTCGGCGATCAAAATCGCGTCGCCTGCTTCTACAGCTTCAAGCAATTGCCGCAATTGTTCCGCCAGCGTTTCCCGAATGCGAGCGAGCGCTTGCCGATCAAGCGAATGTTTCGGGTGTTCGGTGAGCCAATAAAGAGCTTGGTCGATCCATTGGATTCCTTCCAGCATTTGCTCGAATCGCATCCACGCATCTTCCGAAGGCGTTTGGTAAAACTCATCAATGATGCGCTCAATCTCTGGCAAGGCGCGCATCAAATACGAATGCATCGTCTGGAGTACATCTTGTATGTATTGTTCGATTGTCACCGCTACAACGTCAATCGTGCGGATGAAATCGATTCGTTCCTCCACATAGGTCTCAAAATCGTCATATACTTCGACGCCATCGATGACGAGATGGCTCAATTGCCGATCCGCCTCGTCAATCATGGAGAAGATTTTTTGGAACATCGCTTCAAGCTCTGATCGATCATTGCGATAGTCAAACGTCTGTCCGAAAATGTTGAGCTGCATGTCCTGCACTCTCCTACACGAGATTTGTCGACTACTCTCTGACACCTTCTATCATTATTATCGGATCATTTTTGTCCGTGTGAAGCGAATGAGATTCGGAAAATTATTCCGAACAAAATAAAAGAGAACGGCCTCTCCCCTAGGTCGAGAAGAGGCCTGATTGCTTTTTTCGATTATCGCAGCAGCTGAAGCACGCTCTGCGGCTGTTGGTTTGCTTGCGCCAACATCGATTGGGCCGCTTGGGTGAGAATGTTTTGTTTCGTAAATTCCATCATTTCCTTCGCCATATCGACGTCGCGGATGCGCGATTCCGCCGCCGTCAAGTTTTCCGCCGACGTATCCAAGTTGTTGATCGTATGCTCTAAGCGGTTTTGATAAGAACCGAGGCGGGCGCGCTCCGTCGAAACGGTGTTGATCGCAATGTCAATTTTTGAAATCGCCGCCGTTGCGCCGCTGAAAGACATGATATCTAAAGCATATTCGGCCGTGCCTGCCGAGCTGACGTCTGTTAGCTGGTTAGCCTGTCCCCCAGCAAAATTCGCTTTCGCGATGCCGCCAGACAATACGGAGGATACCGATGTACCGTTTGCCGTGGTGGCCGCGCCGATAGTGTTGGCACTCTGACCAGACGCCCCTGCCAATCCAAGCGCTCGGGCGCGCATGTCGAAAATTTTAATTTCAAACGACTGATTGGTGTTCGCCCCGATTTGCAGTTTAATTGGGCTCGCGCCGCTCACATTGCCGTTCAGCAATTTTTGCGTGTTGAATTCCGTCGTATTGCCGATCCGGTTGATTTCGGACGTCAATTGGTTGAACTCTTTTTGCAGCTGCTCGCGGTCTGCTTGCGTATTCGTGCTGTTGGCCGCCTGCGTTGCCAGCTCGCGCATCCGCTGCAGGATGGAGTGCACTTCATTCAGCGCACCTTCCGCCGTTTGGATGAGCGAGATGCCGTCTTGGGCGTTGCGGCTTGCCTGCTCCAACCCGCGAATTTGGCCGCGCATTTTTTCCGAGATTGCAAGACCTGCTGCATCGTCGCCCGCGCGGTTGATGCGGAGGCCAGACGAAAGTTTTTCAATGGATTTCGAAGCGTTGGTCGTATTGGCCGTCAACTGCCGATACGTATTCAACGCCGCGATGTTGTGGTTGATTCGCATAGTTTCTTCCTCCTTGAATGGATATTCTCTTCCACGTCCCTGTGGAAGTCATCGGCACGGGGCGAAAGTCGGCCGCCTTTCGCCGGATGCCGCGCTCACTTTTTATATCGGCGCGTTTTTTGGAAGTTTAATAGGGAAATTTAAATTTTTTGTCGATGGAGCGAAAAAAGCGCCGCTTGGGCGCTTCGACGTTATGGTTGTTTCCATTGTTTCAGCTTGGCGGTCAGTTCAGCGAGCGAGGCTTCGGACGCTTCGGAGGCGGCGTTGTTTTCCGCTTGGATGGCGAGGTACACTTCTTTGCGGTGAATGTCGATCGATTTGGGCGCGTTGATGCCAAGCTTCACTTGGTCGCCTTGGATGGCGAGGACGGTGATTTCGATATCGTCGCCGATTTGAATCGCTTCTTTGATTTTGCGCGTTAGGACAAGCATCAGGCCGCCTCCTTTACGTCGCCGCTTTTTCGGGGAAAAGGCGGTGTTTCGTTTTGTATGGGGTGTTCGATAAGATCACTTGCTTGCCGAGCCGTTTGCGGGCGTTGATGACCACCGGCGCCTGCAAGTTCGCGGTCGTGTTGTCGAACGGGTCGGCGACGGTGAGAATGACGTACACAGCGATGTCGCGTTCGCTTTCGATCGCCAGCTGTTCGGCCGCGGCATCATCCAGTTCAAATTCGTATGTTGGAAAGTACGAAAACGGCTCAATCAAGATAAACCCGAGCGCAGGCGTCTCGGCCGACTGCAAGATGACAAACGGCGTGTCGGCAAGCGGCAAAAGGACGAACCGCTTCTCGTCCGCAAATCCGGGCAGGCCGTGGGGGAAGCGGACGATGTCTTCTTCCTTCACCGCCACTGTTCCGTGGTATTTCGTGTCGATGTTCAATGCTTGCTCCTCCTCATTTTCCTCAAATGACAACGTCAATGTGAAGCGACGGACGCTGGGCGAGATCGATCTTGACCGCCCCTTGCTGGTAGCGGATGATCGGCGCATGCGGTTTCACATCGATGCGGGGCGCGTAGGTGTTCCAGTCGATCGCCAGCCTTCCCGGTTCATAGTCGACCTTGACGCTAAACGGCGGCGGGACGAGGGCGATGCCCAACTCAAGCGGCGGGCCTTCGCTGTTGGCCTCCGCCTGTTCCACGAGGGGATCACCGCCGTATTCAATGCGCATCAGTTCATCGCCTTGAATGGCGGCGCGCTCGATGAAGTCGAGCACCGCTTGCCGTCCGTCAGCGGCCGCGTCTTCGATCAGCCGAAACACGTGCTTGTTGTTGACCGCCGCCCACGCCTCGGTCTGGTCGATCGTCAGGCGGGCGGGAATGGCGGCGATGCGCATGTCAGCGGGCGGTTGCTCGATCGTCATCTCCGCGGGCGGCTGGGTGATGTCAAGCCGCGCCCGTTCGCTTGAGATCGCCAGCTTGGCGTACGTCGCTTCCATCCTAAGCTGCGGAATGCGCACAGCCATCGCTCCTTTCGGCGGGCGTTACGCTAGTTTAACGCAAAAAGTCAACGAGCGTCGGCTGAATGACGCGCGCGCCGACGGCCAACGCCGCACGGTGGACGCTTTCTTGCGTTTTCAAATCAGTGATGACTTTTTCCAGATCAACGTCTTCGTTGTCCGACAACATTTTTTCCGCGATCACCTGCTGGCTGTCGATGCGGTCTTCCATCAGCTCGATCCGGTTCATGCGCGCGCCGAGTTCGGCGCGGACGCCGAGCAAATTCGTCAAGTGGCTGTCGAGTTTGTCTAAATAGCCCGCTACATCATCGCCGGTCGTGCTTGGATTTTCGAGGGAAACGGCCAAGTTTTGCAAGTCGGAAAACAATCCGCCGCCCGCGCCAAACGCTGTGCTCGGCGGAATGTTGACCGGAATGTAAATGCCTTTGGCGAGCTCAATGTTCAGCTGTTGGCTGTTTGCCGACACGGAAATCGTGCCGTCCGGGTTCACCGTCACAGGCGGCTCCGTCGTTTTCGCCCCGTTGAAGATGTATTTGTCGCCGACTTTCGTATTGGCGATCGTGACCAAATGTTCCGTCAACTGGCGCACTTCTTTGGCGATCGCCTGGCGCTGCGTTTCTTCGTATGTGTCGTTGCTCGCCTGCACGGTGAGCTCGCGGATGCGCTGCAGCGCCTGCGTCGCCTTGTCAAGCGCCGAATCGGAGTTTTCCACCCAGTTGTACGCTTCCGAGAAGTTGCGTTTGAACTGCTCGACTTCCGCCAAATTCGAGCGATAGGCGATTCCTTTCATGGCGACGACAGGGTCATCGGATGGGCGGGTGATTTTTTTCCCTGTCGAGAGCTGGGTTTGGTATTTGTCCAAATTGGCGTAGCTTCGGGCAATCTGCTTAAGCGTATTGTTCGCCAACATGCTTTGCGTAATGCGCATCACCGTTCACCTACCTTCCGACGACGCCCATGCCGTTGATGAGTTTATCGAGCATTTCGTCAATCACCGTGATTTGCCTTGCCGCGGCGTTGTAGGCGTGCTGGAATTTGATCATGTTCATCATCTCTTCATCGAGCGACACGGAGCTCACTGACTGCCGCTTTTCCTCCACCGACTGGCGCAGCGTTTCGCTGTTCGTTTTCATCCGGTTCGCCTGCTCGCCGTCGACGCCAAGCTGGCCGATCCAGCCTTGGTAGTTCGTTTCGACCGTGCCTGAGGAAAGCGGCAAATTCAGGGAGGCCAAGTTGACGGAGACGCCGTCTTGCAGCGAAACGGTCGCATTGGACAAAAGCAGGCTGCGGACGTTGGCGAGGTTGATGGCGTTGTTGCCGTTCCCTGTTTCCCCGCTTTTCGTCGACGCCGCGATGTTCGCCAAATCGTCGATGTCGGCAGCGAGCTTGATCGTGTTCGCCGCGCCGCTCACGGCACTGATCCCGTCAAAAAACGGGTGATTCGTGTTTCCGTTTAACCCGTAGCCCTGTTGATGAACGGCGTTGAACACCGTGCCGAACGTATAGGCGAGCTTGTCCAAGTTGGCGAGCATGTCTGGATACAGCCCTTTGACGATCGGCTGGCCGCTGGCGTCCGTTCCCGCCTGATAGCCGTATCCTTCAATCAACCCGCGCAGCTTGCCGTTGGAAAGAGCCGTGAAGGAAATGGTCGTCCCGCTGACATCAAGCGTATTAACGCCTGAAGCGGGGGGCATTTCCTTCACCCCGTCGCCGTCGACATCGCTGCCGTCAGGAAATGACACAACAGACGCCGTGCGCCCTTGAACGAGATACACTTTCGCACTCCCGTTCATCACGTAAACATCGTACGTTCCTTCCGCCATGGGCAAAGCGTTTCCGCCGGTTGGATGCTTTTCCACGCCGATCTCCATATACTGTGACAGCTGATCGATCAACCGGTCGCGCTCGTCATACAAGTCGTTCGGCAAATAGCCGTTCGGTTCGATTTCGGCGATCCGTTCATTCAACGCGCTGATTTGGTTGAGAAGGGAGTTGATTTCCGTCACCGTCGTGCCGATTTGCGTGCCGATGTCCGTGCGGATTTGCGCCAAGGAATTGGACAAGTAATGGAACGTCTCGACAACCGCCAACCCGCGCTGGCGGACGACGGAGCGCGCCCCTTCGTTCTCCGGTTGGGTGCTCAAATCTTGCAGCGCCTGCCAAAACTGGTCCATCGTTTTCGCCAGCCCGCTGTCGGACGGCTCGTTCATGATGTCTTCCATCTTCGACACCGCATCCGCGCGCGCTTCCCAATAGCCGAGCTTGCTGTTTTCGCCGCGGTATTGGATGTCAAGGAAATATTCGCGCACCCGTTCGACCGACGACGCTTCCACCCCTGTCCCCATCTGCCCCGGAATGTTCGGGCGGTTGAGGCCGGGCGTCGGGAACGGCGGCGTCGGCTGCAGTTGAACGCGCTGCCGTGTATACCCTTCCGTATTGGCGTTGGCGATGTTATGGCTTGTCGTGTACAAGGCGGCTTGTTGGGCCATCATGCCGCGCCGGGCGGCTTCAAGGCCGTGGAATGTCGAGAGCATCGTTCTTCCTCCTTACGCTTTCGATTCAAACAGCGGTCGCTCGGGCGAAGAGGCATATTGTTGCGTGCGGCTGTACGTGGATGGCGTCGGGGCGAACGTCTCGATCATCGCGGTGACAAACTGGAGCGACTGTTCGATGAGCTGGCGATTGAGCTCATTCGCCTCCGCCACGGCCTTCACGGCCGTCTGAAGCCGCGCTTGGCATTCCCTCAGCTCCTCGCGCTCCTTGCCTTTTGCCAGATCCATGCATCGGGAGAGGGTCGCCGCCTCATCGCCGAGCGTCTCCTTCAGCCAGCGCTGCCGCCGTTCTTCGAGCTGGCGGATGGCCAAAATATGCTTCTGTTCATCGGCAAGCAAAGCCGACAGCGCCTCGATGTCGTTTTTCTTCAGCGCTTCCGTCTTCCGCCGCGACAGCGCCAGCAAGCTTTCGTAAAGCTCAATGTGCATCCGCAACAGATGAATGAGAGGGGCAACTATCATCGCCATCCGCTTCCTTTATCGTTGGTTTCGGTAATAGTCAATCATCCGTTCGGCGACCGCCCGCGGGTCGACTTGGTAGGCGCCGGTCTCAATTTGTTGGCGCAGCTCCTCCAGCTTCGCCTGCCGCGCCCGTTCCCAGCTTGCCGCTTCTTGCAGCTCTTTCGCCTCTTTGGAAATCTCCACTTGATCGCCCTTCGTCTTCCCCGCCGCCAACCGCTCCGTTTTGGCGAGCTGGCGTTGGTACGGGTTCACGCCCGTCGATCCGATATGGTCGATTTTCATCGCGTTCACCTCGCTTGAGAGACACGGTTCACATCGTGCTATTGTTTATATCGGAGCGTTAGGGAAAATGTTTAGCGCTCTTTACGATCTTGACTGTAATAAGTGGCGCGGCGGGAACGATCTTCTGCTTCCTTTTCCCTCTCCGCCCTCCGCAAGTCAGCCTGCAGCTGGCCGAGACACTTGGCGCACAGCCGCCCTTCACGGATCAGCGCGCCGCACGAGTCGCACGGATAGCCGAGATTCGGAAAATGGACGAGCTGCAGCCGCCCCGCGCGAATCCATTTGATGATCAGCTTCTCCTCCACGCCTGTCGCCTCCACCACTTGCGCCATCGTCGCCGTGCGGTTTTCCCGCTTGCGCAAAAACGCGTAAACGCGTTCAAATTGCCGCTCTTCTTCTTGATAGCACGATTCGCACACGTCACGTGTCGATAATCTCACAAACAACCGCCCGCACTTTGAACAATTGACTAGTTCCGCCATCGCGCATCCCTCCCGATCATGGCCTATGAAGCCGCCTTATAAAAGTGATTAGGTCGAATAGCGGCCTCTTCTCGTGATCACCCGCTTGGCGCCGACATCATCCCCCTGTCAGCGCCGCATCTCGGCATGCAGCGCCGTTAGCCATCTTCCACAGCCACAAGCAGGTCGATAATGAAACCATGTTGATGACCAACGCAACATTGTAGAATCGCTCTTGTACCCGCAAACGAGTCCGTCATGTGTAAATATTGATGATCAGCCCTTGAATCTCGCCGACAAGCCGCAAAATCTCAAGTCCACGCTGTTCTTTTTGCAACACTTCATTCGTCAGTTCAACGAGCTTTTGATCGACTTCCTTCACGAGCTTATAAATGCGCGCGCGCCCGCCGCGGCTGAATCCACGTTGTTCCTCGAGCTGGAGGCCGTTTTTCACAGCGTCGTCCAAAAACGACTTGACGAGCTGTTTGTATTTGCGCAAATCCTCCACCGTCCGCGACTCGGCGAGCTTTTTCCCTTGCTCCTCGATTTGCCGGACTTGTTCGTTGATTCGCTCCCATACAACATCGCGGCGTGTTTTCGCCATCACTTCGGTGAAGGACACTGATTCCGTGGGAACGTCATTTTTACGGCCCACATTCGCCAGCCCTGTGCGCGTCACTTTTTGCACTTCCATCGCCATCACCTCTCGCTACCCCCATTATCGCACAACCATAGCAAAAGGGCGAGGCGTTTATGCCCCGCCCGATGCGGATTCAATCAGCTTTTCAGCAGCTGCAAAATCCCTTGCGGCAGCTGGTTCGACTGCGCGAGCATCGCCTGCGCCGCCTGCGTCAAGATGTTGTTTTTCGTAAACTCGGCCATCTCCATCGCCATATCCGTATCGCGGATGCGGGATTCGGCGGAAGTTAAGTTTTCATTCGCGGTTGTCAAGTTGTTAATGGTATGCTCGAGGCGGTTTTGGTAAGCGCCCATCTTAGAACGGGATTTGGATACGGAGATGATGGCATTATCCAATGTTGTGATCGCATTCTGGGCATCAGTAATCGTTTTAATATTTAAATTGCTAATGTCTGTAGCATCCTCGCCAAGAGAGTTTTTCAATTGCTGTTTCCAAGATAATGTCAACGTTTGCCCATTGTTGGCTCCAAGTTGGATATCGATATTTTGATCAGCAGCAAGAATATTCATTTTGTTAAATTGCGTATCTTGCCCAATACGATCAATTTCTTCAATCAACTGCTGAAACTCGCTGTCAAGCGCTTCGCGGTCCGTATCTTGGTTCGTCCCATTCGCCGCCTGCACAGCCAGCTCGCGCATCCGCTGCAGGATGCTGTGGACTTCGTTTAACGCCCCTTCCGCTGTTTGAATGAGCGAAATCGCATCGAGCGCGTTCCGTTCCGCCATTTGCAGGCCGCGAATTTGCGAGCGCATTTTTTCCGAAATGGCAAGCCCCGCTGCGTCGTCAGCCGCACGGTTGATGCGCAAGCCGGAGGAGAGGCGCTCCAAGTTTTTCGAAATACTCGATTGATTGGCCGCCAAATTGCGGTAGGCGTTGAGCGCCTGAATGTTATGGTTGATTCGCATCGAAACCGACTCCTTTGCTTAAGATTGCTCATAGGCGATGAACTGCTCATACGCTGCTGTTTTAGGATTTCGCGCCGTTTGCGCAGAAGAGGCGCCGCTTTTGAGCGCCTCGTTCCAAGCGGTGGCAATCGTAGTCGTTAATCGCAACACTTCCTGAACAATCTTCACGTCTTTTTTCATATTCGCCTCGATGAGGCGCTCAGCCATATAGTTGTAGAGCGCATCCAACTGATGAGCGATGATGCCCGCGTCATAGCGCAATCCCACGCCGAGGCGGCGAAGGATGTCGTTTCCTTTTTGCAGCTGCTTGTTCGCTTTCCAATAGTCTTTTTGTTCAAGGGCCGCGATGGCCTCTTCCAAACATTCCAGCAATCCTTCATATAGCAATGCCGTCAGTTGCTGCGAGTTTTTTTGGTAAATCCATTCCTCGGTTAAAAAGTCCAACGCCGTGCCCCCCATTTGCCCTCTGTTTTTTATATCGGCGATGAGTCGACAATGTTTAAGCATTTTTTTCAATTTCTTCAATCAAAATCAAAATTTCGGCAATGACCCCATACAATTGCGGCGGGATGCGGTCGCCTAGATCAAGCTGAAGCAAGTTTTGCACGAGCAGTGGGTCTTCTTGAATCGGGACGTGATGCTGTTTCGCCAGTTCAATGATTTTCTGCGCCACATGTCCGCTCCCTTGAGCAACGACAGTCGGCGACTGGCCCGACGATTCGTCATAGCGGATGACAGCCGCCGTTGGGCCGTTCATATATCTCTGCTTTTTTTGGTTGAAATAGTTCGCTATCATATCGTGAAATCATACCCTCTTTCCGTAAACGGTCCGTACAGGCGAACGGATGACGCCCGTTTTTCTTCTTCCTCCCGCTTCGTTTCATTCGTCAGCTTGTCGACGTTGACCGTTTTGACGTGGTAGCCGATCTCCTCCAATCGCTTTTTCGCCATATCGATGAACGGCGCGGCTTTTTCAGCAAAGTCATCGCGGTCGTTGCGAAGGGTAATCGATAAGTTTCGCTCATTCGCCTGAAGCAAAATGCCGAGGTCTCCTAGCTTTTTCGTTTCCAGCAAGAAATAGAGCTGACAGTTTTCCCAATCGATTCGCTCGCCATCTTGGCGGGCGTTGACATAGACGTTGACGTTCCGCACGTCATGTTGCCATCGCAACGGCAAGGAGAAGAACAGGCTTTGCATGCCCACTCCTGCGTCCCATCGGTTTAGCAGCTGTTGACCCGTCAAATTCGTTAACGCCTGTTCCGCCTGTCGGGCGATGGGCTCATTTCCGCTTTGCGCGAGCTGCAGAAGCATTGCCTTCATGTTCTGTGGCGTCCCTTCCCCGTTGGCATCTTTCTGCACGAGCGACTCAGCCGCCTCATAATCGTGTGTAAAGCCAAAGCGGCGGAGTGCTTCAAACAATTGCCGTGCGGATGGCCCGTCAACGAACGGCTGCGCCGCTTCGTTCATTTGCCGGAAAAATGTTTCTGACAAATCCGTCTGCGGTTCGCCCAAGCCAGCGACAAAATGTTTCACTTTTGCTTCGGAAAGTTTCAGTTCCATATTCGCCAGGGTCTCTTTTACCCCATTGACCAATTTTCGAGCTCCTTGCTCATCCCCTTGACGAAGCCGCTTTTTCGCTTCGGCCAGCTGGGAGCTCGCCTTCATCAACTGCTTTTCCGTCGCCATGTCCGTAAACAGCATCAAATTACTTTTTAAAATGACGTTATCCAACTGCTTAATGGCGCTTTCCAAGTACTGTTTTGTCTGCAAGCGGGCGGCTTGTCCTCCTTGTTCCATCCAGTGCAGCACCGTCTCCAAATGGCGCATCACATGGCGCTTCACAATCTGAAAGTCACGGGACGTCTGTGCCATTTTGGCTGTGACCGTTTGCACGAGAAAGTCCTTCGTTTGCATCGGCACACTCGCTTGCATCCATGCTCCATTAAGCGGAACATGGTCCGATGATCCCGAAGAAAAGGTTTGTTCCATGTCACTCAACATATCGAATAACACTTTCCGGGCAGCAAGTTCTCTCCCGTTCTCCATCGACTGGCGCGCTTCCGTCAATGCTTCGTTGAACGCCTGACTCCAGGCTGGATGAATCTGAACTCCTTCTCCAATCTCCTTTTGAATCAAGTCAAGCGCTTGTTCAAGATGCGGCTCTTTTTTCAGTTGCTCGATAGCACGAAGAACCTTGTCGCGCAATAAATGGATCGCTTGCGTCATCTCTGTGCCATTTCCCTTTTGATGCGTTTCAGACAAAAGAGCTGTTAATCGTTGCAGCAATGGTTGAACGAATTCTTGTGGAAAATCAACACGGGACATAGAAGTTGACGCACTGCCGTCCAATTTTCCTTCCATAGAAACGCGGAATTTCTTTTGTTCATTCACCTTCAGCTCCTCTACCATATCTACGAGCCTCTCTCCGAGCGGCTTCCCATGCAGCGCCTCATGGACGGCCGCAAGATGAACGCCCGTCAGTTCTAAATGCTTATTGATAACCGCGCGGACGGTATCGAGTTTTTGCTCTGCGGTGCCTGGGGCTTCGGTGAAAAAGGTACGCAAGGTGGAAACGATCTCTTTTGTGAGCGATTGTCCATGTTTTTGCAGCCAAGCCCCGACCTGTCTCAGCTCAGGCGATAACGGTTCAGAAGCAGAAAAATGAACCGCTTGTTTGTCCGTCTCTTGGGGGGGACGGGGAACGATTCGCGCCACTGGAACTCCGTCTTGTTCCCCGACGATCTTGATGGCCACACGCCCTTCCTGCGGCCATTCCCCTTCCGTTCGCACCTGCACTTCGATCCCTTTGATCACGACAACGGCGGCGCCGCCTTGGCTTTCTTTGATGACGGCATCGTATGTTTCCCCTTTTTGCACCACCAGCGTTTGATTTGGCGACGTTATCGATTGCCTAGTCAAAACGTTGCGAATTTCCATCCCCGTTCACCTTCCGCTCCATTCGGTTGCTACTGTTTATATCGGCATCCCGCAGGCAAATGTTTAGCCTGCTCACGCCCGCACCAACGTCAACGCTCCCACCTCCGCCGCCCCTGCCTCAAGCAGGATGCGGGCCGCGTGGCGGACGGTGATGCCCGTTGTGTAAATGTCATCGATGAGAACGATTCGTTTTCCGTCAAGCGGCGGATGATCGGCAAGGAAAAACGGGTTGTCGGTCTCCAGCCGCTCGCGGCGCGACTTTTTCGATTGCTTTTCGGAATGTTTGCGGGAAAGCCAAGGGAAATACGGGGATGGGAGCAGGCGGGCGAGCGCTTCCGCTTGGTTGAAGCCGCGCTCATGAAGCCGTTCGGGGCTCAGCGGGATCGGGACGATGCACCAATCGCGGCCGAAATGGCGGCGAAACGCTTGGACAAACGGACGGCGGAACGCCTCGACGATGACATAGTCGCCGCGGAATTTCCATAAGGCGACGACGTCTTTCATCCAGTCGTTGTATAGATAGACGGATCGGTTTTTCACGAGCGCCCTCCCCCACTGTTCGTCTTCCTGCCACCGAAGGCAGTCGGCGCACACGGATGGCGCCGCCTCCTCAAGCAGTCGTCCGCACATCTCGCAAAGGCGGCCGCGAATGACGGCGAACGTCCCGCGGCAGCGCGGGCAAAGGACGTCTGGTTCTTCGAGGAGAAGAAGCTGGCGCCAGCTCGCGATCGGATTGTACGGGGAATGGCAAAGAAGGCAGTTCATGAACACAGCAGCCCCCTTTTCTTCGCTTCTTCGTTCATGCGGAGGATGTGGCGGCGCGCCCGCACCATCTCGCTCGTTTTCCCGTGGTGAAAAAAGCGGACATCGCCACCAGGAAACGCCGCATGGCGGCCGACGCGGCCGGCGATTTGCACGAGAGCGCTTTCCGTAAAGATGCGGTCTTCGGCGCCGAGAACGGCGACATCGATGTTCGGCACCGTCACGCCGCGCTCAAGAATCGTCGTCGTCACAAGCAGCGGAACGCGCCCGTCGCGAAACGCCTGCACATGTTCGGCGCGATCCGGGGCTTCGGCGTGGACGCCGACGATGCGGGCATCGACTCGTTGCAACAGGCGGACGACCGTTTCAAGCTCATCGATGTGTGGGACGAACAAAAACGCTTGCTTTCCTTGTTCAAGGCGCTGGAGAACCCATGAGAAGACGTTTTCAGGCAAGCGGCCGCGCTCGAGTCGTTTGCGCCAATTGCCGCACCATTCAAACACGGGGACGGGGAGCGGATGACCGTGGTAGCGGGCGGGGATGACGACGGCGTTCCGTTTGCCTCTCGCGATGTCGCGCTGCCAAGCGCGGGACGGGGTGGCGGTGAGATAGATGAGGCTTGAGCGTTCTTTCCGCGCTTGACTGACGGCGTATTCAAGCATCGGTTCGACCGAATACGGGAAGGCGTCGACTTCATCGACGATCATGACGTCAAATGCGCGGTAGGCGCGCAACAGTTGGTGGGTCGTCGAAAGAACAAGCGGGGCGATTTGCCCGCGCTCGTCGCTTCCGCCGTGCCAAACAGCGAGCGGAACGCGCGGGAACGCCCGTTGAAAACGCGGGGCGAGCTCGCGGACGACGTCGACCCTTGGCGTGGCGAGGCCAACGCGCCAACCTTCCTCCAAGGCGGCAGCGATGGCGGGAAACAAGATCTCGGTTTTCCCCGCCCCGCATACGGCCCAAACGATCAGCTCTCTTCGATCCAGCACCGCTTGGCGGACTGTCTGGGCCGCCTCCGCTTGAGCGGCGGACAGTTCCCCGTCCCAGGAAAGCGGCGCTTCGTAACGGCCGTATGGAAGCGGCAGCGCCGCATGAACAAGGCGGGTGCAGGAGCTGATGCGCCCCATCACGAGACACTTGCGGCAATACGCGCAATCCGATCCGCAGCGGGCGCACGGAAACGAGGCGAACAGATAGGGATCGTCGTTTCCGCAACGGACGCAGCGCCAGCCGCGCGCTGTGTTGATGAGCCCAGGCTGTTCGCATAGCGAACCGGTCTGGATGGCGGCAGCGACTTCTCCATCGGGAAACGGCAGCTGCTCTCGGGGTAGGCGCTGGCCATTGAGCCAGACGACAAGCGGCGAAGCAGCGGTTGATGGGGGGATGTACAATGAGCATCACTCCTTTTGTCATTCAGGAAAAGCATGTCTCTGAGATCCTAACAGAGCGGGTGACGCGGCAAAAACGCCTTGGAAAACACCCTCTCCCCAAGTTGAGAGGCTTGAAGCGCATAAAGGGACAGAAAGAGCGATTTCGCGACATTCTTTAGAAGGCTGGTAATAAAAAACAGACACCATGCACAAAACGGCAACATTCAATCAGAAAAGAAAGTGGAGGTGAAAAGGCCTTTCCAAATGGAAAATCAGGATGTGGTTTAACCGTCTTTTTCACGACATATCGGTCTTCGAAAGAAATGGATGCCGCGAAACCTGACGCCAGCGAAGATTCACAGGAGAGTCATGTAGTCGATCGACAACGTGTTTCGACAACATTCCCGGGGAAATAGCGACAAATTTTTCAGGAAAGGAAAACGTTCGACAAGTTCAGCCAGTCCCACATCTCCAGTCCGTTTCATAAGGAGGTGAGAAAACGAATGTAAAACAAATTCGCCGCCGCACAAGGCGGAGCACACCGTTCCGCCTTGTGCTCGGCTGCAGCGCCTCGAGACGCGCTTTGCGGCCTCAGCTTATGGCTGATACCATGTCAACCCGAGCGCCCCTTCGCCGACGTGGGTGGCGATGACGGGGCCGAAATAGCTGATGAGAAACTCGACGTGCGGATAGCGGGCGGACAGCTCATCGCGCCAGCGGGTGGCTTCATCGGGTTGGTTGGCGTGGATGATGGCGGCTTTGAGCGGAACGCCTTTGTCCGCATCTTCGTCAAACAGCTCCTCGATGCGCTGGACTGCCTTTTTGCGCGTGCGGATTTTTTCAAACGGCACGATCACTTTGTTTTCAAAGCGAAGAAGCGGTTTGATTTGCAAGAGCCCCCCAATGAACGCCTGCGCCCCGGTCAGCCGCCCGCCGCGCTGGAGGTGGGCCAAGTCGTCGACCATAAAATAGGCGCGCAGCGTTCGCTTCATCTCATCGAGGCGGGCGAGAATCTCGTCCGGCGTTTTCCCCGCTTGCGCCATCTCGGCGGCTTCGATGGCGTAAAACCCTTGCGCCATGCAGCTGATTTCCGAATCATAGGCGTAAACGCGCAGGCCATCCACCATCGTTCCCGCCGTCACCGCCCCTTGGTACGTGCCGCTGATGCCGCTTGAGAGGTGGATGCTGATGACAGCGTCGTACCCTTCCTCACGAATGGCAGTGAACAAGTCGACAAATTCACCGACCGACGGCTGCGATGTCGTCGGCAGCTTCGGGTGCTGCTTGATTTTGACAAAAAATTCATCCGCCGTCATATCAATCTCTTCGCGATATGTTTCGTCCCCAAAAATGACGCTCAGCGGAATCATCCGGATGCCGAGCCGCTCGCGCACGTCTTTCGGCAAATAAGCCGTGCTATCAGTGACAATCGCAATTTTCACGGGCGCCATTCCTTCCTGATTCAGCCTTTTCTGCCATTATACCAAAAAGACTGGCTGTCCACCACCGCTCGATACATGAGAAGGCAAAGAACACGGGCAGGCCGTGAAGCGGAACATCGTTGATCCTCATGCAACCGCTTTGCCCAAGCCGCTCCTTCGCCGCCAAACGGCGCATCGGTGCTGGAGGAATCCCCTTCATCCATCAACACACCGTTGTCAAGACTGTCTAGAGCCTCATTCCGTTCAGCGCACCTCGACCCAGCCGTTTTTGATCGCAACCACAACGGCTTGCGTCCGGTCGTTGACGTTTAATTTTTGCAAGATGCTGCTGACGTGGTTTTTGACGGTCTTCTCACTGATGTACAGCGCTTCGCCGATGGCGCGGTTGCTTTTGCCGTCGGCCAACAGCTGCAGCACTTCGCACTCGCGCCGCGTCAGCAAATGCAGCGGACGGCGCACCTCCTGCTTCATCACTGCGCCGCCTTTTTCCGTCGTCAAGCGGCGGTATTCGCGAATCAAGTTGTGCGTCACTTTCGGATGCAAGTACGAACCGCCTTCCGCGACGATTCTCACCGCCTCAATGAGCGTATCGGCATCCATCTCCTTCAACAAATACCCGGTCGCTCCCGTCTGCAAGGCGCGCATGACATAGTGTTCATCGTCATGAATCGACAGCACGACGACTTTCGTATCAGGGTAAGCTTCGATCAGCTGTTTCGTCGCCTCCACGCCGTTGATGTCCGGCATGTTAATGTCCATGAGCACCAAGTCCGGGCGGTATGTTTCGACGATCGAAAGCACCTCGCTTCCGTCGCTGCCTTCCGCCACGACTTCAAAATCGCCCTCAAATTCTAAAATGCGCTTGATGCCCTCGCGAAACAGCTGGTGATCGTCGATAATCGCGATGCGTGTTTTCATCGTTTCCTCTCCTCCTTGTTCGTTTCGTCAGTCGAACGGTCGAGCGGAACGCGAATGAACACGGTCGTTCCGCTGCCAATCTTTGAGCGGATGTCGAGCGTGCCGCCGAGCAGCTCCACCCGCTCCCGCATGCCAATCAAGCCGAACGCATTTTCTTTTTTGACCGATGGATCAAATCCTTTGCCATCGTCCTTGACGCTAACAAGCAGATGGCGGCACGTCACTTCCATTTTGACGTCGATGTGGCGCGCTTCGGCGTGCTTTAAGGCATTTTGCACCGACTCTTGGACAAGCCGAAACACGGCCGCCTCCATCCGCGACGGCAGCCGAATTTCTTCGCCGATATGCACAAAGGAAATATGGACTCCGTTATTATATTCTTCGGTCGTTTGCAAATATTTTTTTAGCGTTGGCACCAATCCTAAATCATCAAGCGCCATCGGCCGCAAATCGTAAATGATGCGGCGCACTTCGGACAAAGCCGAACGCACCATTTTGCGAAAATCGCGAATTTCGGCGATCGCCGCCTCTGTCCCTCGCTCTTTGATCACCTTTTCGACGAGATCCGATCGAAGCAGGACATGCGCAAGCAGCTGCGCCGGACCGTCATGGATTTCCCGCGACAGCCGACGCCGCTCTTCTTCCTGGGCTTCGATGATTTTCAGTCCAAATTCCTGTTTTTGCTTCGCACCTTCAATCAGCTCGCCGACCTGGCGGAAATCGCTGTTTAAGTAGTGGAGCACGACCGTAATTTGTCCAACTAAATAATCGGCACGTTCGATAATTAGCGCAAGACTTGCCAATCTCCGCTCCAGCTCGTCGCGGCGCAGCCGCAGCTGTTTCTCCCGCTCCCGCACCATCGTCAGCTTCATATGCAGCTCATGCGCCGCTTCATACGCCTCGCGAATATCTTGCTCCGAGTGGGTGGAAAAGTTTTGGCTCACTTCCGACAGGCGGCGGCGCGCTTGACGCGCCTTCCTATCCAGCTGATCCGCTTCTTCGATCGCCTGCACGGTCAGCCGTTTCACCTCCTCAAGTTCGCGCAGCAAATGGTCGTGCTCTTGACGCGACTGCTCCCCGATGCGAAAAATTTCGTCTTTGCTATGTTGAACGGTGTCGATCATTTTTTCGACAATCCGATCTAACTGCTTCACGTCCCAATGCTTTGCTTCAGCCATTTGCCAACCTCCAACAGCGCTGCCAAGCGGTGCGCATGGGCGCCAGCAAGTGTGAGTAAAATATTTGTGGGTGACATTCCGAAATGATCCCCGACGAGGGTTGCGAACTTTTGTTCGCGACACTCGTCGGGGCCACCAAGCGAAGCGCGGTAGAAAAAAGCAAATGTCATGCAATTTTGCATGACATTTGCTTTTTTCTACCGCGCTTCGCTTGGTGGCCCCGACGAGTGTCGCGAACAAAAGTTCGCAACCCTCGTCGGGGATCATTTCGGAATGTCACCCACAAATATTTTACTCACACTCTCCGTTCGACTGGGTGCAAGTCGCATCTGCATCGGGGAAAACAGGATGGATGCCGGCCTTTGAAGTCAACGCTCCATCCTACGTATACGTCAAACAGGCGGGCGCTCCGCTGCGCCGAGGCGCCTCTTCAAACTATCAATCGCTGAAGACGCTGGCAGCGAATGAACGGCTTGCTGTTCTTTATGAATATCATGGCTGGCTGAATGTCGAAACATCCAATGGCGTCCGCGGATGGGTGGAGGAATCGAGCACCTCTACCGTCGCCTTAAATAGTCTCGTTGAACCGACGTTTTCGACCATCAACGAAGATGCCTATTTGACGTGGAAAAAAACTTCTAATTTCCGCGTCTCCTATTCGTTGTTGCCGGGCAATCGTCTGAAAATCACCGGCTCGTTTTCCTACGCTGAAGTCCCGTCGACCGACATTCCAGGCATACAAACTGTGGAGTGGACGGGCAGCAGCCTGCTCATCACCCTTGAACCGGGGTACACGTTCACCCTTCGCCATTACAGCGACCGATTGGCGCTGAAAATTCTCGAGACCGGACTTAAGGGCAAAAAAATCATCATTGACGCAGGGCACGGGGCGCACGACACGGGGGCGATCGGCCCTGGCGGCACGCGGGAAAAAGATATTACGCTCGACACCGCCTTATTGGTAAAAGAAGAATTGGAGCGGGCCGGAGCGATCGTGAAATTGACACGAAGCACCGATATCTTTTTGGAGCTGTCGGAACGGACGTGGATCGCCAACAGCTCGGACTACGACGCCTTTATCAGCATTCACGCCGACTCGTACTCGCGGACATCTCGCGGAACGACGACGTACTACAACGTATCGAGCAACTTCAATGGGCCAAAAAGCGAGCAGTTGGCCGCCATTGTGCAAAAACATCTTGTCCAACAACTCGGAACATATGACCGCGGCCATAAAACACAAGACTTTTACGTCAACCGGAAAAATGAGCTGCCGAGCATTCTCGTTGAGCTCGCCTTCATCTCCAATCCGAATGAAGAGGCGCTGCTCAAAACGAAAGCGTTCCGCCAAAAAGCAGCCGTTGGCATTCGTGAAGGATTGGAAGAGTATTTCAACCAATTCTAGTTTGTTCGCATTCGGAGAATAATAGCATGAGAAGGCCGATGATGCAACGGATATAAAGCTTTGGCAATGGTGTTTCTCAAACTGAGAAACACGGCAACATCGCGTTTTCATTCCTTGCGATTCCCCATGAACCGAGCGAATCCGTTGTGTTTCACCGGCCTTTTAGGAAAGCTATTATTCTCCTTTCTTTCCATATCCAAAAACGGGGGAGATGAACATGATGAAACGAAAAGCCAAATGGGCCGTTGCTGCCAGCCTGGCGGTCGGAATGACGGCAGGCGCCCTCTTGTTTACGCCATCGGCGATGAAAGCATCGGAAGAAGTCGTGTTAGCGAGCGTCGACTGGGTGACATCCCAGCTCAACCCGATGAAAAACGACATTGCCAACTTGAAAGCACAACTGGCCGCCCAGCAACAACAAATTCAGCAGCTTCAACAACAACTTGCCAGCAAACCCGCTTCGCCTTCTTTGCCTTCTGTCGTCTATGTAGCGAAAAACAATGCGGCCGTCCGCAGCGGAGCGTCAACGAGCTACCGCGTCATCACTTATAAACAGGCAGGGGCTTCACTGCAAGTCGTCGGGGCGCACCTTACTTCCCAAGGACTGTGGTACAACGTCGTCCTATCTTCATCGCTGAAAGGATGGATCCATTCAGGAGATGTCTCGACATCCGCTGTCAGCAGCGACAGCACCAAGCACGTCATCGCCACCGCCGCGGTCAATATTCGAAAAGGAGCGACGACTGCTTATCCGATTATTGCGACCGTTCCAAAAGGAACAGAGATGGTCTATATCCAGCCGTTTACCAACAACAAAGGAGAGAAATGGTACAACGTGCAGCTGTCTGATGGGCGGCGGGGTTGGATGGCCGCTGAATTTGGTGAGGTGAAGTAGACGGTGAAAAAACTAGCGTGGTTGGCCGTCGGCCTGTTTTGGCTCATCGTCTCTCCTTCCGCCTCGAACGCCGCTGGGGTGAAAACGTACAACAATCCTGTGCAAGTCCTTTTATATAAAGGGACATCTGTGACCGTCGCCGTTGAAGGGAATTACCAAATTTTCAATAAAGAGACGCTGACGATCACCCCGTTGCCGAGCGGGACAACTTTGACATTTCGTTCTTCCTCTTCGAACGTATTGGCCACGTACAACGGAAAGACGGATGTTTCGAGTTCTGGATTTGCCATTCAGGAAACGATCGGCGCGGCGCCGTTGTCCCTTGTCAAGGTGAACCAAACTCGGTATCGGGGAAGCGTTGACATTCGTCTGCAAAATGGCGCCTTGTACGCTGTCAATCTTTTAGAGATGGAGGATTATTTAAAAGGCGTCGTGCCGAGCGAGATGCCGGCCTCTTGGCCGCTTGAGGCGCTGAAGGCGCAAGCCATTGCCGCCCGAAACTATGCCTATAAACATAAAACAAGTTTGACGACCAATCCAAACACACAGACGTACAAAGGATATGATGGAGAATCTTCTCGATCGAACGAGGCAGTGGATGCGACAAGGGGATTGTATCTTAAATATAATGGCAGTGTCATTGAAACGTATTACCACTCGACAAGCGGCGGCAGAACCGCCAACGTAAGCGACGTCTGGAACTCGTCGCAAACCGCCTACCCATATTTGGCGAGCGTCGATGACCCATATGAATCATCGCCGTACAGCCGTTGGTCGTTCACCTTCTCCCCGTCTGTGCTGCTGCGGTCGTTCGGCATCACCGATCCATCGGTTGTGTTATACGACGTCTCGATCGCCAAAACCGGCGCGAACGGGGAAGTGGGGGCTGTCACGATTGAAACCTCGGCCGGTGCCAAAACAGTGAAAGGCAATGAAACAACCATCCGCAAGCTGTTCCCGCTGGACAGCAATCAATTTTACGGCATCTTGCCGTCCAACTGGTTTGACATTCAAGTGCAAAAAAGCGGTCCATCCGTGTCGATTCAAACGACTAATGGGCGCGTCGCCGCCTCTTCCTTGTCATCTTATTCCGTCCAAACCGAGAACGGAACGGTTTCGCTCGCCGGCGTCGAAGGAATCAACGTGCAAACAACGGATGGCATCATGCCGCTTTCCGCCTCGCCGTCAGGGATCAGCTCGATCACCGTCACGGGAAAAGGCTGGGGGCACCGAATCGGCATGAGCCAATACGGAGCGAAGGCATTCGCCGAGCGTGGATGGACGGCAGAACAAATTTTAGAACACTACTTCCCCGGCGCTCAAGTCTCGTTCTAGTGACAGAGTCCATGATGTCATACGGGGTTTTGCTCTCCATCTCGACATGGCGGAAACAAAAAGGGCGTCCTTCTTTGTGAACGGAACGCCCTTTCTTCATTCTATTTTTCTGTCCATCTGACCGATTCACGTTTCGTTTCATCGCCAAGGGCGTGAAGCAAATCGTCAACAATGCGAATCCATGAGTATTGCTCCACCGCCAACTTGCGTCCATTTGCCGCCATCGTTTCGTATTCCTCTCTCGGAAGGCAAAGCAACTCGAGAACCGCCGCGGCGATCTGTTCGGGATTTTCGGGAGGAGCGATTTTTCCGCAATGGTATGTTTCTAAAATCTCTGCGCTCTCCCCTTCGCCGCAATACAGCACCGGGGTTCCGGTGGCGATCGCCGGGAAAATTTTCGACGGCCTTGCTCCTTTAAACAAGTCGATGTTGCGCAACGAAACGATGCTGTAATCGGTGATGGAGAAAATCTCCGGCATCTTCTCAACCGGAACGGATCCGTAAAACGTCACGTTGTCAAGGCCGAGCTCTTCTTTCAGCGCCATCAGCTTTTCCCGCTCTTGGCCGTCGCCGACAAACAGGAAATGCGCCCGCTCGTCTTTCGCTTTGACGAGGGCCGCCGCCCGCAGCACCGAATCGAGCCCTTGGGCATATCCCATCGTTCCGGCGTACGTAAAGACGACTTTTCCTTCGAGCCCTAATTTCGCAAGCAACTCCTTGCTTTTTGGCAACGGGCGAAACACATCCGTGTTGACGCCGTTCGGCAATAAAAAGACATCCTCAGGCGCCTTCCCTTGCGCAATCATATAATCGCGAATGCCTTCCGTCGCGGCGGCGATTTTCCACGCCTTCCGGTATAAAAACAGCTCGAGCCATCTCGCCATTCGAATGAACAGCCGATTTTTCAAAATGCCGAGCTCCACGGCCGATTCCGGCCAAATGTCGGCGACGTTGAAAACAAACTTCGCCCGTTTCAACTTCGCTCCCACGTACCCGGTGATCCCTAAAAACAACGGCGGGGAATTGCAAATGATCACATCCGTCGGCTTCGCTTTCACAAGCAGCGAATAAAACGAGCTGAACGTAAACGAAAAATACGAAGCGAGCCGTTTCCAAAAGCTCCCCTTTGGCGACGGATAAATCCATGTTCGATGAACGGGAATGCCGTCCCATTGTTCGAACAAATAAAACAGGCCGCGGTATGGCTTGGGGATGACGCCGTGCGGATGATGCGGGAATGCCGTCAGTACTTCCACTTCATGCCCCCGTTTGATCAGCTCTTTGCTCACCTCATACACACGAATTTGCGGCGCACCTGTTTCCGGCGGGAAGTGTTGGCATAAGTAAATGATCCTCATGGTCCGCTCCACACCACTTTTCCAAAAAACCGCAAACGTATGTTCCGTGTCGAGCACCAAGAGGCGATCGCAACCGAGGCGTGGAAAAAGGGAAACGCCCCCCTGGCATCATCCCGCTGTCCTTGGATGGATAATCGTTGCCGCGAACTGACAGCCATCATGAACTGGCCAACAGAAAGCCGCCGGCTTCGTGACTTCGCCTCCGCTTTTGGCAACAAACGAGCCCCAACCGCGGCGGCTGACATGACGGCTTTGTTCCTCATCGACTCCCTCCACCGCCTTTCAACGTTTGTTCATACAATCGGATCATGCGCATCGCATTTTCCGTCCAATCATAATGTTCATGGACATGGTTGACGCCGTTCTCTCCCATTCGCCGCCTTCGCTCTCCATCAAGCAGCAGCTGTTCGAACGCCTCCGCGAGCTTTTCCGGACTGTTTTTCGGCACAATCAACCCCGTCGTTCCTTCACGGACGACTTCCGGCAGTCCGCCGACGTTGGACACGACAACGGGAACGCCGCACGCCATCGCCTCGACGGCGGCAACGCCGAAACTTTCGCTGTCTTCCGTCGAAGGCACGGAGAAAATATCCATTTGATTGATATACAGCGGCACTTGTTCGTTCGGGACTTTGCCGGCAAACGTCGTCACCGATTGGATGCCGAGTCGGGCGCACAGCTCCTCGTATTCACTCCGCTGCGGCCCGTCGCCGACGATCAACAGCTCCGTTTGCGGATGACGCTCGTGCACAATGGCGAACGCCCGGATCAAATCGGCGATCCCGTACTTGTCGGAAAGAGCTTTCACCGTGCCGATCGTCACGGTCCGCTTCGGCTGTTTCGGCAACGGTTTGAAGCGGGCGACATCAACCCCAAACGGCGTCACCTCAATCGGCTTGTCCGTGTACTTCCCGGTTTCTTCCGCCATCACATAGCTTGTCGAACAAATGACATCAGCTTTCCGCAACGTATATTCCAGCATCCGCCGGTTCCAGCGGTTGGCGTTTGGAAACTGGTACACGTCGCGCCCCCAGACGGAGACGTAAAACGGGTGGTACCCCGCAAGCGCCCCGATCAACCCATAGCTTGAGGCGTAATGGGCATGCAAAATATCGGGCTGAAACGAGGCGAGCAGCCGCTTTAACGAAAACACCGTGGAAAAATACGACAACTTCCCCGGCAGCCATTTCGGCAGCACGACCGTCTCGACTTCTTTCGCTTGTTCCGGCCCGTAATGGTCTTTGAACGTGACGACTTTCACATCAATGCCTTGCGTTTGGTAAAAGCGGGCCCACTTATGCGTATGGATCGATTTGCTTGGAGCCAATAAGGCGATTTTCATCGGAGGCCCCCCACTAACATCTCTTTCACCTTTTCCACTCTCGCTTCCCATGAATGTTTCGCCATAAACGTCTGAGCAATGCGCGAGCGGCATTCCTCGAGTACGTCAGCCATCTTGGCGATCGCTTCCGCCATCGACGCGGGGGTGTCATCGCAAATGACGCCGTACCCATCCGCTTCAATCAACCGCTTTTGCGCCGGGCAAGCGGTGGCGACAATCGGCAAGCCGCTCGACAGGTAGTCGACGAGCTTAACCGGGACGGAAAAATCGTTGTATTCGCTCCTCCGCCGCGGGATGAAGGCGAAATCCATCTCCGCATACAAACGGTCGAGCACTTCGCCGCTGACGTGCTCGACGCGCACTTGTAAGGCGGCAAGCTCTTCTTTCACCGCAAGCGGCTGTCGCTCGTACTCGTCTTTTCGGCAGACGACGGTGAGCGAAACAAGCGGCTTGCGGCGATTGGCCAAGCGAATCGCTTCCAGCAGAAGCGGAAGCCCATAGTCGGCATTGTTGATGCCGCCAACATAAATGGCATTCAGCGGCTGTTTCGCCTCTTCAGTCCGCTGCAGTGGCTTTTGTTTCCCCCCAGGCGGCAAATCAACCATCGGACGCCGGATCGCGACGTATGTTCCCATTTCGAGGCTCGGCAAAAAGATGACATCGCAGTACCGCTCGTAAAACCGTTCTTCCCAACGGTACATCATGTGCATGACCGCTTTTTTCCAACCACGGAGCGGATACAAATCAGGGAACTTCCAATACACATCGCGGTAAAAGACGCCGATCGGAACATTGCGGGCTTTCAAGTAGCGGAGAACGTCCCGGTCGACGAACGGACGTTGCGGCCGGTGCCCTGGGTCCGTGAGCCAAAGCGGAATCGTCTGGTTTTCCATATAGCAAAACCAGACGTCATCGAGCTTGCCTTGGCTGCGGAGCTCTTGAAATTGCTTCTCCCGCTCGGCTGACGTGCCGGCGATCAGAAGAACGTCCACTCCCTCTTTCGCTCCCCAGCGCAAAAACGCTTGATGCATTTCATACGGCCGCAGCTTTGATCCGCTGTTTCGTTCCGCGGCCAGTGAAAACGGGTAATAAATCAACACGGTTTTCATCCTTCATCCCTCATCCGTGATTCGCCTTTTCGCTGCAAACCATGCCCGTAAATCCCCCTGCACCCGCAGCCATAACGCCATTCCGCCAAACAACGCCACGAGCAGCACCCAGGTCGGATTGAACAAAAAGTCGGTGAACCCGCCGACGAGCGTGCGGGGGATGTTCATGGAAAAATAAACGAACAAACTTAAACACAAAGGATTTTTTGGCAGCCGCAGAAACCCAATGTACAACAGCTGCGTCACGATGCCGACATACAGCGTGCCGATGACGATTCCCACATAACCAAAGTTCGCATACGCCTCCGCGACAAAAAGGGTGTTTAAAACCCCCCCTGTCCCGTCTGCGATCCGCTCCGGGAACACATGCGCCATTACGAGCCGGGCGGAGCGGATGTTCTCGACGTCAAACAATCCCGTCAAAATCGAGGGCAAGCTTTTTCCATAAAGAAATGGCAGCGCTTCGCCGAACAAATTCAAATGGAGAAACATCGGTGCGATTTGCGCCAAAATCATGCGGCCGATCGGACCCTTGTTGTAAGACAAAAAAGTCTTGGCATCCTGAACCCCTTGAATGACGATGTACATGCCGACGAGCACCGCCGCCCCCACTCCCCCATACAACGCCAATTTCGCCGCCGACAGTCTTGTTTTTCCAATGTAAATGCGAATCAGCAAAAACATCATCACATAAAAGAAAATCGGCGATTTGGCCAAATCATACACATTGACGAACACCGCCCCGACAAACAGACAAATAAACAAAAGCTTCCATCGAAGCTCGTTCGTCAGCACGACAAACAAATAAGCGATAAACGACAAAAGCGGCGTGAGCGTAATGGCAAAAATATTGCGAACAAGCACGTTTCCAGCAAAATGGCGCGAAGCCTCAACACGCAAGGCAGCCAAGCTCTCGTCCGTCCCTGTCAAGAGCGCAAACACCGGAATCGTCGGCGTTTTCCAAATCATATACGCAATGGCGGCAAAACTGAGCAGCGACAGCGCCAAAAACGCATAAAACACTTGGCTGCCCGTCGCTCCGGCCAACGGGGAAAGTGGCTTTTGCAAATAGGCGCGAAACTCCTGCCTCGCTTCAAACCCCAACAGCCTTGAAACGATCACCATCGACAGCGGGAACGCGATCATGACAAAGCATACGACAGCAAATCCAATCTGCCGGTATTCCTCGGGCCGAAACAGCTTGCGAATCATGTAGTAATCGTCCATCCCCAAGGCGATCAGCAACGCACCGATGAAGCTTGACAGAAGGAACGAGTAATAGTACACAATCGACACGAGATTCGGCGCCGTCAAGGAAAGCGTCCCCGCTGCATAGCGAAACATCAAGGTAGAGGCGACAAGAACCATCAACCCAATCAACACGTCCAACATGCCGACGCACCCTTATCGCTGTCCGATCGCCGCCACGATTTTCTCCGCCGCATGCCCATCGCCAAAGACGTCCGCATAAACGGGGGCGACCTCCTTGTGGACCGCCGCGACGATCTTCTCACGGTCCGTGCCGGTTAAGATGTTCGCCCCGCCTTCGAGCGTTTCCACCCATTCGGTTTGTTCGCGCACCGTCACGCAAGGCACGCGCAAGAAATACGCCTCCTTTTGCACGCCGCCTGAATCGGTGATGATTTTTTTCGCGCCGCTCTCTAGCCGAAGCATATCCAAATAACCGACTGGATCGATCAGCCGAAGCCCTGGAATCGCCGAAGCATCCAAGCCGTACTCTTCAAGCTTATGCCGCGTCCGCGGATGAATCGGCCACACTTTCGTCCCGTCAATATCCCGAAAAGCAGCCAAAATGGCTTTCAATTTGTCGGGATCATCGGTATTTTCCGCTCGGTGAATGGTGATCAAGTAGTAGGATTGTTCCGCCAGCGACAAATCAGCCAAAATCGTCGATTGACGCTGTGCGAGTTCTTTGTTGTACAAAATGGCGTCATACATGACGTCGCCGACATTCCAGACGTTTCGCGTAATATTTTCTTTTCGTAAATTTTCCACGGCCGTCTCCGTTGGGCAAAATAAGAGCTCGGAGACATGATCGGTCATGATGCGATTGATTTCTTCCGGCATCTGCTTGTTAAAGCTGCGCAGCCCGGCTTCGACGTGGATGACGGGAATATGGAGCTTCGCTGCGACAAGAGCGCCCGCGAGCGTCGAGTTCGTATCGCCATAGACGAGCACATAATCCGGTTTTTCTTGCATGACAATTTCTTCAATTTTCATCAGCATTTCGCCCGTTTGCTTTCCATGGCTGCCTGAACCCACCCCAAGATAGTAGTCAGGGGTCGGAATGTTCAACTCCTCAAAAAAAATGGCCGACATATTCGGGTCATAGTGCTGCCCGGTATGGATCAGCACTTCGGTATATTGTTTCCGCAAGACGCGCGAGACGGGGGCAGCCTTGATAAACTGCGGTCTGGCGCCTAACACGGTGGCGATTTTCATCCGAAACACCTCCTAGATCAGATGAGCGGTTATCAAGTATTTTGCGCATTTTCGCCCTCGATCGTGCGCACCGGACGGCGCAAATCACGATCAACCCGGCTGACAAAGAGCGTGGCGGCAAACAAGCCCCACCCAGCGAGCACCCAGCCGTCCGCAAACGGCGCCTGCTGAACGTAGACGATGACGATGAGGGCGAGCAATGTTCCGCTCAAAACCAAAGCCATTTTTTTCCACGACACTGGCACAGGATACACTTGCTGGCTTTTGCGAAAAATGAAAGCCACAGCGGCCATATACGTCATGAGGCTGGCCGCAATCGCCCCCCAGCTGAGCCAAAGCGGCACCAACACGGCGTTCAACGCAAGGTGAAGAAGCGCCGCCAGCGTGAACACCCGCGAAATATAGCCCGTTTCCTTTGTCAAAAACAAGCCGGTGGAAACAATCAGATAATAAAAGTTCAAAAACGTGACGGCCGATAAAAACGGGATATAGGACGCTGCATCCCGATATTCCGGTTTGAAAAAGGTTGCCACAAGCCACGGGCTCGCCGTGGCGATCAAAAGCAGCCCAAACGCCCCGATCAGCAAAAGCGCCATATACACTTTCGCAAACAGCGCACGGCTTTCCGACCGGTCTTTCATCGACATCGAATACGGACGCCACGCCATCTGCACGCCGCTCGTGATGAGCGTGATCACGGTCGCGAGACGCAAGGCAACCCCAAACACCCCAACTTCCTCTAACGACGCAAACCGTTGAATGAAAAACGTACTGACGTTGGCGATCACCCAAAAGGCGAGCGAAGTCGGCACGAGCGGGGCGGCGTAGGCAAGCAGCTCCTTTAACACGTCAAAGCGCACGCGCCACACCATATACTTGACGGTCAAATGAAGCATGAGCAAAAACACGAGCGCGCTGCTCACGAGCCGGCCGATGAGCAGCCCTTCCGGCGTCGCCGCAAACCACCGGAGCGCCGCATACGACAGCACAGCGACAAGCAGCATTTTCACGAGCGTCCAAATCACGACTTTTTTCGTCTGAAATTCAAACCGCAGCACCGTGGTCGCCATGACGAAAATCGTATCGAGCAATAGCGTCGCGATGCTGATGTACAGCAAATCGACATAGCGAGGTTCTTGAAACAGCGCGCCTGCGATCCACGGACCGGCCAAAACGACAGCCAAAAATAAGAGGCCGACGACAAACAACCGGAAGTACATGACGTTGCGCACATACAAAAGGCGCTTCTCTTTGTCGTCCGTATCGTAATAGTAAAAAGAGAGCGCCGAATCCGTACCGAAAATGACGAGAAACGTCAGCATCGACGTCCATTGGTCGATCAAGTAGACCGCCCCGTACTGCGCCTTGGACAAATAGCTTGTATAAATCGGCAGCATCAAAAAGGCAATCAGCTTCGTGCCGACGTTCATAAACGCGTAAAGGAGCGAATCCGCTCCTAAACGCTTGAATGCCGAGAACAATTTATAACAACTCCCGCTCGTCGACCATTTTGCTGAAGCGCGCCGGGAATCCTTTCACGACCGTCTTCGGCTCCGTATCTTTCGTGACGAGCGCCCCAGCGGCGACAAACGTCTCTTCCGCCACCGTCACGCCCGGCAGCAAAATCGCCCCGCCCCCGACGCGCGCCCCGCGCTTGACGGTCGCCCCTTTGATTTTGGCAAACCGTTCTTCCGTCCGCCCCATGTAGTTGTCATTGGTCGTCGTGACGCACGGGGCGATGAACACATGGTCTTCGAGCGTTGTATACGCGGTGATGTATGAGTTCGATTGGATTTTCGTCCGATCGCCGATTTGGACGTGATTTTCAACGCACACCCCGCGCCCGACGATTACATATTGGCCGATGTGCACGTTTTCGCGCACGCTCGCCAAATCCGCGATCAATGTGTAGGCGCCGATCACTGCTCCTCGATAGATGACAGCGTTGGCGCCGATCGTGCAATGGTCGCCGATGACAAGCGGCGGCAACTCGCCCGACAGCTTGACGGTGCTCGTTTTCGCCGGCTTCGGCGGTTTGCCGAGCACCGCACCGTCGGCGATCGTCACGCCATCGCCGATGACGGTTCCTTCATGAATCGTGACGCGATGGCCGATTTTGACGTCGTTTCCGATTTTGACATTCGCCTCGACGACCGTGAAATGGCCGATTTCGACACGTTCACCGCAAACGACAGAGGGATCGACAACGTTCATGGTTTCGTCTCCTTCGCTTACAATTTGACGTATTTCACTGGCTTCGACACGTCTTTCATGGCGTTGCGCGTATCAAATACGACCCGGCTATGGCGAGCAACCATCTCATAGTCAATGTTGGAGTGGTCGGTCGTGATCAAGACAAGATCCGACTGCTCGAGCAGTTCCGGCGTCAGTTCGACCGTCTCAATGACGCGGTTGCACGCCCGGAACGACGGCACATACGGGTCGACGACGGCCAATTCCGCCCCGTATTGTTCGAGCAGCTCGACGATTTTCAACACCGGCGATTCGCGCACATCGTCGATGTCTTTTTTATAGGCGACGCCAAGCACCGTCACTTTCGAGCCGCGCAGCGCCTTCCCTTCTTCGTTCAAAATGAGCATCGCGCGGTTGACGACATATTCCGGCATCGCGTTGTTGATTTCGCCGGCCAGCTCAATCAAGCGTGTATGGTAATTGTATTCGCGCGCTTTCCATGTCAAATAAAACGGGTCGATCGGAATGCAATGGCCGCCAAGCCCCGGGCCCGGGTAAAACGCCATAAATCCGTACGGCTTCGTCTTCGCTGCATCGATCACTTCCCAAACGTCAATGCCCATCCGCTCGCACAAAATGGCCATTTCGTTCGCCAATGCGATGTTGATATGGCGGAACGTGTTCTCAAAAATTTTCTCCATTTCCGCCACCGCCGGACTCGACACTTCATGCACATCGCCTTCAAGCACGGCGCGATACATCGCCGCCGCCACTTTCGTGCACGTTTTGGTCACGCCGCCGACGACTTTCGGCGTATTTTTCGTCTTAAACTGCTTGTTGCCCGGGTCAACCCGCTCCGGCGAATAGGCGACGAACACCGTCTCCCCGACGATCAGCCCTTTTTTCTCGAGCGCCGGTTTCACGATTTCTTCCGTCGTGCCTGGATAGGTGGTCGATTCCAACACGACAAGCATCCCTTCATGGGCGTATTTGGCAACTTCGTTTGCCGAGTTTTCAACATAGGACGTATCCGGCTGATGATGCTCATCGAGCGGGGTCGGCACCGCGATCGCCACGGCATCGACTTCCGCGATCCGCGCGTAATCGGTCGTCGCCACAAGCCGCCCTTGTTTGACCATCTCATGCAGATCTTCATCGACGACATCGCCGATGTAGTTGATCCCGTTGTTTACTTGATCGACGCGGCTTTGTTGGATGTCAAAGCCGATGACATGAAACCCCGCTTTCGCTTTTTCGACCGCCAGCGGCAAGCCGACGTAGCCAAGACCGACCACGCCGATGACCGCGTCGCGTTTCTCAAACTTTTGCAACAGCCGTTCCGCGTAGTTCATTGCCCTCATTCCTTTCTACTCAGATAGTTGCACTCTTGTCCCCGTTTCCGCCGAACGCAAAATGGCTTCGATCAGCCGAACAGGAGCCAATCCGTCCAAACCCGTGACGATCGGTTCGCGGTCTTCGCGAATCGCTTGCACCATATCTTCAATGATCCATTGGTGCCCCGGCTTGCCAAACGGGTCGGCGTTGATCTCATCGATGAGCTTTGCCCGTTCTTCCTCGCTGACGCCTTCCGCTTCCCACGTTTCGATAAAGTTGGCCGTCCGGCCGCCGATTTTCACCGATGCCGTTTCGCCGAAAATGGCGATCGATTCCTCCAGGTTTTGCGGATAAATCGTCGTCGCTGCCTCAATGACGCCAAGCGCCCCGCTCTCGAACTCGACAACCGCCGCCGCGACGTCTTCCGTCTCAATCTTGCGCAGACGAGTCGCCGCCATCGCTTGCACGGACTTGACCGGCCCCATCAGCCAAAGCAGCAAATCCAAATTGTGAATGGCTTGATTCATCAAGACACCGCCGTCAAACTCTTTTGTCCCCCGCCATGCTGCCTGATCATAATAGGCTTGATTTCGATTCCAGCGCACCGTGGCGTTCGCATGGCTCAGTTTTCCGAACATCCCCCGCTCCATCGCCTCTTTCAGCTTCCGAATCGCCGGACGGAAGCGATTGGGATGAACGACCGCGAGCTTCACGCCGCTTTCTTTCGCCGCGCGGATCATCTCTTCGGCGTCGCTCGCACGGAGCGCCATCGGTTTTTCCACAATGATATGACGGAGATAGCGAGCCGCCAGCTTGGCCAGCGGCGCGTGCAATCCGGACGGAACGCAAATGTTGACGACATCGATCTGTTCGTTTTCCTTCAACATCGTCTCGATATCAGTGTAAACAGGAACATCGGACACGTCGCGCAAACGTTCCGGATTCGTGTCGCACACGGCCGCCAGCTCGGCGCCGTCCGCCTTTTCAATGGCATCGATATGTTTTTTGGCGATATGCCCCATGCCGACAATGGCAAAACGGATCATGAAGAATAGTACCTCCTCGCGTCCAATATATACTTCCAAAGCACGAGCCAAACGACCGTCAAAAACAGGCCGAGGACAAGGCCGACGGCCATCAGCTGCCCCGTATACGTTTTCGATTTCGCCACCGTTTCCGACAATACGGCCGGTTTTTCGTAAAAGACGAGATTGCCGCGGATGCGATTGACTCGCTCCATCACTTCAGTCAAATTGTTTTCCGACTCCACCAACAAGTCGCTGATGTCATCGAATTGTTCTGGACTCAAGCGGCCCGACTGTATTTGTTCGCTATAATAATCGACTTTTTTCTGCAAGGCGCGCTCCCGTTCTTCCAACGCACGCAAGTATTTCGTCGTGACATCAATCCGCTCTTGCGAATGGCGCTTGAGCTCCTGGCTGTATTCCGACACGACAAGCTTCAATTCTCGACTCACGTCTTGTTCATCGTCGCCTTTAACCGTGATTTGCACGTACTGTTCCTCGGGAACGACGACATCCAAGTTTTTCACCTCAGGAAACTTCGCTTCTATATTTTTCGGATCCGTCAACTCTTTTACGTCAATCGATCCGGTAAACACGACAGCCTTCCCCGTATACTTCTCCCCCTGCAGCAAAAGCCGCCCTGCGATGACGGTCAACACGATCGTTGCAAGCGGAACGACAAGAAACCACCATTTTCGCTGCCAAAAAAAGCGCAAATATTCATATAGCACAAACGGTCGTTTTTCCGCCGTCAATCCGGCCACCATCCCTTATCATAAAATAACAAAGTGTTGAGAACAAAACAAATGATCCAACGCCAAAGAAAACGCCATGGCTGTGCGCAAGTGACGTTTCCTTTGGCCGGTTGGATGATCAAGCGAAATGACGGTAAAACTCTGCGATTTTCTCCACGACGTACTGTTGCTGCTCCTCTTTCAGCTCTGGGAACATCGGCAGCGACAACGCTTCTTTCGCCGCTTTTTCCGCTTCCGGCAGCTGTCCCTCCTTGTACCCGAGCGAAGCAAACACCGGCTGCAAATGCAGCGGCAGCGGATAGTACACCATCGTCGCGATCCCCTGTTCTTTCAAAAACGCTTGCAGCTCGTCGCGCTTCGGCGCTCGAATCGTGTATTGATGGAACACATGATAGCGCCCGTCGACTTCTTTCGGCGTCACAACAAGGTCGCCGACCGCCTCCTCAAGCAGGTGCGTATACGTCGCCGCATGCTTGCGCCGCTGTTCCGTCCACCGATCCAGATGCGGGAATTTGACGCTTAAAATCGCCGCTTGCATCTCATCGAGGCGGCTGTTGTAGCCAAGTACATGATGGTAATATTTCGGCTTGCTGCCATGAACGCGAATGACCCGGCATTTTTCCGCCAGTTCGTCATCATTCGTAATGATCATGCCGCCATCCCCGTAGGCGCCCAAGTTTTTCGTCGGGAAGAAGCTGTACGTCGCCGCCGTCCCAAGCTCGCCAACGCATTTCCCGTTGTATTTCGCGCCGATCGCCTGGGCGGCGTCCTCAATGACCGCCAATCCGTGCCGCTTGGCAATCGCGGCAATCGCCTCCATATCCGCCATTTGGCCGTACAAATGCACCGGGATGATGGCTTTCGTCTTCTCCGTCACCGCCGCTTCAATTTGCGCTGGATCGATGTTGAACGTCACCGGATCGATATCGACAAACACCGGTTTGGCGCCGACGCGCGCAATCGATCCTGCCGTCGCGAAAAACGTGAACGCCGTCGTGATGACTTCATCGCCCGACCCAACGCCGGCCGCTTGCAAAGCAATATGTATCGCATCGCTTCCGTTGCCGCAGCCGATCCCATGTCTAGCCCGGCTGTAGGCGGCAATATCTGCTTCTAGCTTTTTGACATAATCTCCTAAAATAAAGCGGGAAGAGCACATCACTTCATCCAATACGCTCATGATCTCCGGCTTCAATTGTTCATACTGTTCGCTCAAATCCAGCATTGGCACATTCATCGCAAGTTCCTCCACATCCAAAAAATATATAGAATAAACATGTTTAGTTTATCACATTTGCGTCAATATATAATGACAGTTTTGTGGCAATCTTGGTCTTGCCGCAAAAAATCAGCGAAGGAACGGAAGAAGCTGCATAAAAAACGAAAAAGAAGGGTATAATTTTCCAAAGACGGGCCATTCCTGAAAAAAGCCGTTTGTCCCTTTCATGACACAAACGGCCCATCTGCTATTTATCGGTCATTTCCGTATACTTTTCGGCTTCCCCGAAGCAGCTTGCGAATAAAGGTCATAAACGGCTTGTACTGATCATTGACCAAGCCGATCAGTTCAGCAAGCAGTTCCCCGAAGACGATCAAGGCAAAGACGATGAGAATGGACTGCCATAACGTCGAGGCGGAGAACAAAATCGCGCTGATGGCAAACATCAAGCCAAATGCATAAATGAGCAGCACCGTGTTGCGATGTGAAAAGCCAAGGGCCAGCAGCCGATGATGAAGATGCGACTTATCCGGCGCCGAGATCGGCTTTTTATTCACAATGCGGCGAATAATGGCAAATGTCGTATCGAAAATCGGCACACCCAAAATGATCACCGGAACGACGAAGCTGAAGAGCGTCACGCTTTTGTAAAGCCCTAGCACCGACAGGACGGAAATCGCATATCCTAAAAACAACGCGCCGGTATCCCCCATGAAAATTTTCGCCGGGTGGAAGTTGTAAAACAAGAAAGCGATGACGCTGCCTAAGATGATCAAGCAGAGCGTGAAAATGAGCATTTTGCCCGCCATGCCCGCCATGACGGCAATGGCCGCAATCCCAATGGCGGAAATGCCCGCGGACAATCCATCCAATCCATCGATCAAGTTGATGGCGTTCGTAATCGCGACAATCCAAAAGATCGTGATCGGGTAGCTCCACAGCCCCAACTCAAACGTGCCGACAAACGGAACGGTCAAAAGATCGACCTTCAGCCCGGAAGCAACAACGACGAACGCCGCCAGCAGCTGGCCGGCCAGCTTCACTTTTGGCGACAGCTCGTACAAATCATCGAGCATCCCGACGAGCACGATGATGATGGCGCCGACCGTCATCCCCGTCACTTGCTCTTTATACACCCCGCCGACAAAATAGCCGACGGCGACACCGATAAAAATCGCCAATCCGCCAAGCCTTGGCATGACCTTTGCATGCACTTTTCTCCCGTTCGGCCGATCGACCGCGCCAATTTTGACCGCGAGCTTGATCACGAACGGGGTGATGACCAATACCGTGATAAACGAAGCCAAACATGCGGCAAATGCTTCCAGATTCATGTACAATCACCTTGGCCTTATAAAATCGCGGAAAACACACATCATCTTTATGTTACCATATACGATGAGTAAATCAATCTTTTTTTACACCTCTTTTTTTCGCCAATGATGGAAAATTTCGTTCCGCCCGCTTGATGCAAGAACCGTCGAGCATCAATCCGATGGACGGTTCCATATTTTACAATTCCTCTCCACAGGAAACATCTTGTGCTATAATTAGGTTTTAGAGCACTTGGTGTGAATCATGCCTGTCTAGGAAAGGAATGGACATATGTTTGCAAAAGTAAAGCAACTATTTGATGAAAGCGCGCGAGACGTGCAGCGTCTTGCCAAGCTGGCGGCGCAAATCAATGAATGGGAACCAACCATTTCTTCGCTGAGCGATGAACAACTGCGCCAAAAAACGGTTGCCTTCAAAGAACGGCTCGAATGCGGTGAGACGCTCGATGACATCAAAACCGAGGCGTTTGCCGTCGTCCGGGAGGCGGCGCGGCGCGTGCTCGGTCTACGCCATTATGACGTGCAGCTGATGGGCGGACTCGCCATGCATGAAGGAAACATCGCCGAAATGCAGACCGGGGAAGGAAAGACGCTGGCGGCGACTTTGCCAAGCTACTTGCACGCCCTCCTTGGAAAAGGCGTCCACATTATTACAGCCAATGAATATTTGGCGCGCCGGGACTACGAACAAATGGGCCGTGTGTTCCGCTTTCTCGGCTTAACCGTCGGCCTGAATGTGTCGCAAATGACGGCCAGCGAGAAAAAAGAAGCGTACGCGGCCGATATTACGTACGGCACCGGCACCGAGTTCGGCTTTGATTATTTGCGCGACAACATGGTGCACCGCCTCGAAGATAAAGTGCAGCGCCCGCTATATTACGCCATCATCGATGAAATCGACAGCATTTTAATCGACGAAGCGCGCACCCCGCTCATCATCGCCAATAAATCGGGGATCGGAGCCGAATTGTTCCCGATTATGGCGCGCATCGTCCGCACCTTTGAAGAAGGAAAAGAGTATGAACGGTCTTTGGAGACGAAACAAATTTTCCTCACCGAAGAAGGGGCGCAAAAAATCGAGCGGGCGTTTGGCATCGACAACCTATACGACTGGGAGCATCACGTGCTGCTCCATCACGCGATGCAGTCGCTGCGCGCTTGGTTTATCATGCGGCGAGATGTCGATTACATCGTCAAAAACGGCAAAGTGATGATCGTTGACCCGTTCACTGGCCGGGTGATGGAAGGGCGCTCGTTCAGCGACGGCCTGCATCAAGCGATTGAAGCGAAAGAAGGCGTGGACATCACCGAAGAAAACGACATCCAAGCCACGATTACGATTCAAAACTATTTTCGCATGTATGAGAAGCTAGCCGGGATGACCGGCAGCGCTACGCCGTCGAAAGAAGAATTTTGGCAAACGTACCGGCTGCGCGTTATGACGATTCCGACAAACCGGCCATCTCGCCGCACCGACTGGGACGATCTCGTCTACCAGACGTACGAGGCGAAAGTACGGAAAATTATTGACGAAGTGAAAAAAATGAATGCCATCGGCCGTCCCGTTCTCATCGGCACGACATCGGTCGCACAGTCGGAACGGTTGTCAGCAGCGTTTTCGAAAGCAGGCATCCCTCACCACCTGCTCAATGCCAAAACGGAGGAAGAAGAAGCGCGCATCATCGCGACCGCTGGGCAAAAAGGGCAAGTGATGATCGCGACCAATATGGCCGGGCGCGGGACCGACATTTTGCTTGGAGAAGGCGTCAAGGAACTTGGCGGGCTGCACATCATCGGCACAGAGCGGCATGAAAGCCATCGCATTGATATGCAGCTGCGCGGCCGGGCAGGACGCCAAGGGGATCCGGGGTCTTCCCAGTTTATCATTTCGCTGGAGGATGATTTATTTCGGCTGTACGATCAAGAGGAACTGGAAAAATGGCGAAGCAAAGTCAAGACGGATGAAACCGGGCTCATCGTGTCGCCCGACCCGATCAAGTTCGTCCAAAAAGTGCAAACCACGATTGAAAACGCCCATTATTCAGCGCGTTTGCATTTGTTGAAACTGGACACCGTGATCGATCAACAAAGCAAAGTCATCTACCATATGCGCGATCGCGTCTTGGCGCTGAAGCAAGCAGAGGTGCTGTCCGAGCTCCTTCGACACATTCAGCGCTATATCACACAAACGATCGATCGTTATTGTCCGGAAGACGTTTTGTTTGAAGAGTGGAACATCGAAGGACTGCACAACGAGCTGCGCCGTGCCTTTTTCCAATTTACCTATCCGATTGAGGATCTTCGCCATAAGCAAAAAGAAGAAATCGCCCTGCTTGTTTGGGACGAATACCAATCGCTTGAAGCGGCGCTCACCGATCTTCCGTGCGACGAAGAACAAACGATGCGGCTTAAACATTTGATGGTCGAAACCATCGACGCCCACTGGATTCGCCACTTAAATCAACTGAATGTATTGAAAGAGGGGATTCATTTGCGCAGCTACGGCCAAGAGGATCCGTACCGCGCCTTTGAAATGGACGCCTATCGCGAATTCGTCGCGCTGCAACAAGCGATCGACGCCAGCATTTGCACCACAGCCATGAACTACTTGAAAAGCCAGTTTGTCATCGATGACGAAGCGGCCGCCGCGAACGAACCATAACCGCGGTGCAGCACGCCGCCTCGTAAAGGAGGTTCCCTATGATTTTCCGACGAAAACAACGCACGCAACCGGAGGCCGAGCTGCCGGCGCAGCATGTCGAACAGCCGGAGGGCAGAACGAAAACGACGCTGTCGTTTCATCCGGACTGGCAACTGTCTCCAGAGGAAACGTACGTCTATCGCTTTTACCACGAACAGCTGCCGCCGCTTCAGCCAAACCAAATTTCCATTTCCGGCGTCAAGCTGGTCGAATACAACGATGGGTTTGTCGCTGTCGCCATTTTGCGCAACACGTTGCCGAAGCCGATTCGCTTTGAACGAATCCGCCTGTTGCTACTTGACGAGGATGGCACGGCGATCGCCCGCAAAGAGTTTGATATGAACGCTTTCGGCGAGCTGCCGCCGATGACGGCTCGCCCGTGGCGGTTTTTGTTCGCCGCCGAGGACAAGCTCGTCGATCAGTTGCCTCAAGATGGATGGAAGATCGCCTTTGAACTGACACCGCGGCATCGGCTCGACCTAGAGGAAAGCTGGGAGCAGGCGCTGTCGGCTAAGCAGCGCCAACAGCTGCAAGCCCTCGTTGACTCGGCTCCGCCTCCCGCTCCTGGGGAAGTGAACTTCATGGGCATTGAAGCGAAACAGCTGCCTTCCGGTGAACTAGCCGTCACGTTGCTCATTCGCAACGGCAGCGACAAACATATCCATTTTGAACAAATCCCGCTTGAAGTGCGGGATCATGCTGGCGACATGGTCGCCCGCGGATTATTTCCGTGCCATCTGGAAGTGAAAGCCCACACGAGCAAACCATGGACGTTCCTCTTCCCACCGGAATTGCTGCACAAAGCAGAACCGGATTGGACGTCCTGGAAGGTGACAATCCCATCCTCCCCGGCACAGAGCGAAAGGCAAGAAACGAAATCAAGCGAAACGTAATCGGCAAAAAGCTGGCCCCCATGGTCGCCAAACGACCGATGGAGGCCAGCTTTCTTTGCATCGTTCCGTTCAAAACGACCGCGCTCCCGCTGTCGGCCGCGCCTTAGTCGAAGCAGCCGAACTTTGCACCATATCAAGGGCAGACGGCTGTCCAACGCATCTGGACGGGAGGGCCTTATTTCGTAGAAGAAGCGGTTTGAATCTCCATGTAAGCGCCTTTTTTCATCGCCACGCCGTCTTTGCTTTTTAACACCCGCGGAATGACCAATACATAGCTCTGCCCTTTGGCCAGCTTCGCTGCCGGTTTGATCAAAAGCTCCGTCCCCCGGCGGATTTGCGCCGTCACCGTTACTTCCTGTCCACCTAATTGATACAATTTTACTCCGCTTACCGCCGTATTGGCGAGCGGACGAGAGAAGCGGACGACAAACGTCTTATCGACCGGCGCATTGCGCAGCTTGCCGAGCGACTGATACCCTTTCAGCTGGCCAATCAGCAAATCGCGGTGAGCGGCATACATCTCTTTACCGACAACCGTCGGCACATCCGGCTTCACCCCAACTTGATGAATCGGCGTCCCTTTTGGCGAGAAAAAGTGGGCGACGGTCAACTTCAACATGCTGCCGTCCGACAGCTCAAACATTTCCTGCATCGATCCTTTACCAAACGTCCGTTGCCCATACAAAACGGCCGCCTTTTGCTCCTTCACCGCCGCCGCCAACATTTCCGACGCGCTCGCGCTCGACGCGTTGACAAGCAGCCGGATCGGACCCGTCATTTGCACCGGCTGTTTGACAGCGGCATACACTTCTGGGTGATTCGAACGGTCGCGCAGCTGAAACGCCTGTTTCACATTCGGGAAAAAGCCGGCGATTTGCTGCGCCGTTTCCACATATCCCCCCGGATTGTTGCGGAGGTCAAAAATCCACCCTTTCACCCCGCTTAACGAGCGGATGGCGCGTTCGATCTCACCAGATGCTGTCTCATCAAAACTATATAGCTGAATATAGCCGATATTCCCTGCCAGCCGTTTGAACTCCACGTTCGGCCAATCGATTTTTTCCCGCTTGATGGTGACGCTGACGGTTGCCTCGGTCGACGGCCGCCAAACAGTTACGGCCACCGTCGTTCCTTCTTCCCCTGCGATCAAGCTCAATACTTTTTCCATTGTCTCATTCGTTATCGGCTGCCCGTCAACAGCCTGAATCACATCGCCCGGCTGCAGTCCGGCGCGGGCGGCTGGTCCATTGTCCAAGACAGACATGATGTGGACGCCGTCCTCATCTTCCTCAATCATCACGCCGATGCCGACAGACTCCATATCAATCCCCTTTAAAAATTCCTCGTATTCTTCCTTTGTCATATAGGCAGAATACGGATCAAGCTGTTTGACAATATCTTGCGGGGTGCTCGCCTTCAGCACTTGATCGCTCACTGGTTCCACATAATACTGGCGGACAATTTCCCGCACTTCTTCGAGCACCTTCGTTGACGCCGGAGCCGTCGCCGCCTCCGCCGGCAGACTCCAAACCGAACATGAAGCCGCAAGCAATAGAAGAGCCGCCGCCCATCGCTGAATCACATTCATATCCGTCTCTCCTCTCCCGACATGCGCCGGTTTATTCGATATCGACATCTAAGACAACCGGCGCTTTAAAATCATCGATATACACCGCCAGCTGCTTGCGCGTCGCCGCATCCACCACGTTTGGCAGCCACCGGTCGCAAAGCGACAGCAACCGCTCTGCCCGCGCGATATCCCCTTCATCATACGCATCAAGCAGTTTGTCCATGGCTTTCATAATATTGATGGGATCATAGGCACGCAGCTTGACAGACAAAGCCGGGCGTTGAAACCATCCTTCCATCTTTTCGCGCAGCAACGCTCCCGGAACACGGCCGATGAGAATCGCTGTTTTGCGAATTTGATATTCCAGCGGACCATAGGAATCGTACACAACATCCACATCCCCCGTCCGCAGCGCCCGGTCGACGTTGGCCGTCAAGGCGCGCAATCGCTCCCCGCTTTCGACCGCGCTGATATAGGCGGAAGCCTTTTTCATCGTCTGTTCTCCGGCCGCAATCCGTTTTTCCAACTGCGCCCTTGCCGTTTGTGGACGCACGCGCGCCACTTCTTTTTTTGCCGCCTCATAATCGCGTTTAACTTGGTTGAAGAGACGGTACGGCTTGGACCATTGATCCGCTTTCATCGCCCGCTCAAGCTGGGCGGCATGCTGTTCAAGCCGCTCCACATTCGGGAACGGGGCCGCTTCCGCCTGAACAGCCAACAGCGAAAACGACAACCAAAACACCCCTAGCCATCCAATGACGGAAAATGCTTTTCTCCGTTTTCTCCTCACACTTTCACCTGCTATCTATGAAAATAGGAAACATGTATTTCAATTTTACTGGAAAAGACACAAAATGAAAATATGTTCTGAAAAAAAATCGAACGTAAGCCCTTCAAAGCATAAAATCAGGCCGACTCTTCAGCCACCTTTTTGACTGTCAGAGCCAGCCTTGATCAACGAAAGTCCGGCCAATGGGTTTGCTGCTTGTCGCCGTCGATTTTGCTCAGCGTCCGGTAGCGAAACGGAACGATTTCCTGCTCTGGCTTGCCAAGAAACTCTTTCGCCCATTCGAACGGAATCAAATCGAATTGTTCCTTGTTTTCAGCGATAAAATAGACGCCGACGACTCTTCCTTGTTGATGGAGGTCAATTGTCAAAAAAGCCGGGTAATATGTGCCGTCTTGCGCCTGCAGCACCGCTTTGGCCGTCACCCGGCCGTCCCCTTCGTCTTCCACATCCGGATTGGCGATTCGCTCCAACACTTTGATCGCCCATCCTTGTTTTTTATATCCTCCGACCAGCTTCGGCGGATGTTTCCGCAACTGCTCCAACAATGTTTGCTCATCCATCGTCAAACTTTTGCCTCCCTTGTGGTTTGCCGATCCGCCCATTTTCTAATATATACAATACTTTTCAGAGAAATGCAAATGCCTAGAAGGCTGGTGATTTCGTGAAAAATCTCGGAAAATGGACTTTTTTCTCAAATAGAGAAGTCTTGCAAAATCAATGCTTCTCTTTCGGCCCAAAACAATGGGTTCGGCGAAATCAGTCGTTTTTCACCAGCCTTCTAGAAGAGCAACATGCAAGGACGTTCTCGACTTCGGAACCCCTATCGATGAGCAACATCTCTTGTCCATTCACCATCCTTCTGGGCAAGCAGGGAAGGCGAGCGCATCAGCGGAAGATGGCGCGAAGGCCGTCGATGTAAATCGATCCGGCGTTTTTCCGCCCGATATCCGTTTCCATATAACGCACCGGCATCTCTAGCATGAGCGGAAGCGCGACATCGCTGGGCACAGCAGCTTCTACATATTTCCAACCGGTCCAATCGACATGGCGGACAAAATCGATCCAGATGCGGCGCCCGCTTCCATCCCGCAACTGGGCGCGCAGCCAATGGCCGCTTCCGTCTCCATACACCCACATGCCGATCGCTTGCGGCCGTTTCGAAATCCAAATCGGTTCCTCCCGACTAGCATAGACGCCGGATGTCCCTGGCATCCCGCGGAAATCGTAGGAAATTTTCAACGCCTGCTTTCCTTCCCTCACCGTTTCTGTCGTCCGCTCAACCGCCGCAGACACATAGTTGACACCCGATGCACTCCACTTTGACTCCGTTTCAAAGTCGTCAAGCACTTCCTCCTGTTCTCCGTTCTCCTGCATCTCTTTGTACACAACAAGAAGCGCACTCGCCACCGGGCGCGCAAATCCATCAGACGGCTTGTTTTCAACTTTGAGCTGCCCGTTTGGCTGGCGGACGACAAAGGTCGAAGAACCGCCGCCATCGAGCGTCATCGCATCGACGGCGCCAAGCTCATGCATCAGTTTGGCCAGCTCATTCAATGTCATGCCTTGGCTATGGGCAGGCTGGCGGCCATCGACAACGACGAGCATGACATTCCCGTTCTTGTCAATGCCGACCGCCGTGCGAGGATGCACACCGGCAATGGCGAACGATTGCGCCTGTCCATTCGAGACCAACCGGTAGCGGCCGCCAACCGCTTCTTTCACCCCATTCCATTCGGGCTGATCATATTGAAGGGAAATTTCCACCGCATCCCCTTCTTTCGCCTGCCGCAAATAGTCGCTCGCCCGGCCGTGGCCCGACAGCACGAGCTCCCCAGGTTGAAGCGGTTCATTGCCTTGGCCGACCACCACTTTCTTCACCGTTCCGGTGACCGTTCCATTCCCGTTCAACACTCCTTGCACATTCGTCAGCACGACTTCCGTCCCAAGGGCATTTGTTTTCGTCGACGCAGCGAAATACGGAGTGTACAACATCAACTGATGGGCACGCCGCGGCTTGTTGATGCCATCGACGGGGTATGAGCTTCCTTCTCCAATTCGAACGCGAATTTGAACATCAGGGTTTCCGATCATCGGCTTCCCATCAGCGCTGATGCCAAAAATCGTCCGTTCCGCCGCCGGCGTCGTATTCGTCATCACGATTTCTCCACGGTGCACCATCAAATCGGTCGGCGAACCATCCTGTTTGAAATAATCGCCGTTCACCGCCGCCAGCACGATTCCGTCGCGGCCATCGTACCGTTTTGCCTGCTCAAGCACCGGTTCAATGCCAAGCACTTGATCATTGGACAGCGCCGTCTCAATGGCCAGCCTCTCATTCGACGTATCGATGTCAAGCTTGTATACGTGCTGCTTGCCGCGCGTTCCGACGATTTCCATTTCCTCTTTTTCCACCCCAGAGGCGATGCGCGTCGACACCTCCTTTACCACCGTGCCGACCGCCAACTGTCTTGCCCCATACTTCCCCGGATTGACAAGCTTCAGCTTCTCCCTCGACGGCGTTTTATACACGACATGCCCTTTGATATTGGTGACGTAATATCCACCGCCAACCCCGTATTGGCCGCCAAACGCCTCGTCATACGAATACACCCGGTACTGTTCTCCAGGCTGCAGCACGCGGACAAACGTCAGCGCCCCGTTTTCCCGTTTCCAGAGGTTAATCGGTTTCACGATCTCCAATTTTCCAATCTGCCCTTGCACGAGGCGCATGCCTTCCCAGTAGACGACATTCGCCCCGGCATCCGCTTCTGCCGCCTGCAGCGCCGTCCACGCGGCCAACACCGCCCCGATCCCCATGCGGATGATGTTTTTCACTTTTGCCACTGGTCCTATTTTCCTCTCTTTCTATCATTTTGTCGCCACTGATTCTATTATACGACAAACTTCTACAAAAAGGGGGATCTTTTTCCATCTATTTGGTCAAAAAAATGTCCCAGCACTGCTGGGACGCTCTGTAGAAGCGAAAACATCATCCACGGTCACGGAGCATAAAACTCTTGAGAGTAGTAGGGTTGATGGAATGAATTGAACGCCACCCCGACGCCGAGACGGGTAAAATCCGGGTATAAAAGGTTTTGCCGATGACCGAGCGAGTGCATCCACGCTTCATGAACGAAAATCGCATCGTATTGTCCGTAGGCGATGTTCTCTCCCGCCACGCGATACGCGATGCCATGGCGCTTCAAGCGGTCAAACGGCGACAATCCTTGCAAATTCGTGTGAGAGAAGTAGTGATGAACCGCCATATCTTCGCTATGTTCACGGGCGGCCGCCGCCGCCTTCGCATCCCACGCGAGCGCCGGAAGCCCGTGCAAGCGGCGCGCAGCATTCGCGAGATCCAAAATTTGATATTCATAGGCCGTACGCAGCTCCTCCGTCGGCGTTCCGTAAAACCCGGGCTTTTCATCCTCGAGCGTCCGATTGACGACAAGCACGCCATCCACCCGGTTGTTGTTGTATCGGTCATAAAAGAAGGTGATGTAGCGGCCGTTGACAAGATACGTATCATATTCATCATTTTGGATGCTGTAAAGGCCATCCTTTTTTTGAATCACCGCAAGCGGCCGGCCGTAGCGCGCTTCTACCACCGTTTTCGCCGTTCCGATGCCCGTTCCTTTTTTCGTTTGGACAATCGGCTGATTCGTGTACATCGCCGCCACCCGATCACGGTCATAGCTCACCAGCAAAAAGTTTTGGTAGCCGCCCTGATCATACGCCTCCCAATATAGGCCGTAGGCGTTTTTCGTCTTCCGCTTCGCCTTGCCGTACATCGCTTCGACCTTCGCGCGCGGATCGCCGATCGCCACCCCGTTCATCGTGACATCGACCATGTTCGCCTTCACTCGCTGCACGCATAAAACAGCGGCCAATTTCTCTTTTGACGGCGTTTCATAGCGGACGCGGGCATCGTTCTTGATCGCATATCCTCGGCCGACATCGAAATAACCGCCGCCCAGCGCGTACACGCGGTACACCGCGCCGCTTGGCAGCGTCTTGACAGCTTTGTTCGACAACCATAGCTCTGTCGGCGCTGTGACCGTCAACCGGCCGATTTGCCCGGGCTTCAGTTCAACGCCGTCCCACCACACTTTTTCCGTTCCGACAAGCTCCCCGCAATCCTCCGCTTTAACCGTTGATGAACTGGGCATCAAAAGCCATCCAGCCACAGCCAACAGCATTCCAATTGCCGCCGCCTGCATCCATTTCCTCACTTCCGCCCGCTCCTTCCTTTCTCTTTTTCTTTCATCATAGATGTCTTTCCGTCAAAAGAAAAGAGAAAAAAGAATGATTTCGAAGAAAAAGAGGGTGCTTTGGCGGTGCAAAGGTCAATATTTCGTCAAACAAGATTTCCAACAGACTTGGCTAAAGAGTGAAAGATAGGATAAAATGGATCATATTATTCTTCTATCTTTGTTAAGAGAGGAGCATACTTGATGAAGATCATAAAAAAATTTCTAGCCGTCTCAGCACTAAGCGCCGGAATCCTTCTGTCGCCGTTTCACGCCCACGATGCGCAAGCAAAAGTTTGGTGGAACGGCATGGAATTGGTGCAGGGACAGATCGGCAAGTTGACCGTTTTAAAAGATACCGAGCTTTATAAGTTGCAAGGAGAGAAGAAAGTTTACATAAAAACGTTAAAAGCCGGCGGAACGTACCGCATTTACACGTTTAAACCGGGCATGTTAGGGCTGGGCGGTGGATATTATGTCGATCGCGATGCTCGGGTAAAATACGAAACGCCGTCCAAAGCCAAACTCAATCAAGTCAAAATGGAGCAACTGTTCCGCGGAGTCAAGCTCGGCATGTCCGCTTCTCAAGTCAAGAAGTTGGAAACCGCAAAATTGATCCTACAAGAAAATATAGACGGCGGCCAAGCCTGGGTCTATTCGACTTCTCTTTTTGGATACGATACGCTGCTCGTCTATGGATTTGAGAACGGAAAGCTGGCCTTCTACGGCTACTCGTTCGATGCCGGAAAGGAGTATACAAACGATCAGCTCACAGCGATTTACAACAATCTGAAACAACAGCTCATCACGCTATTTGGAAACAAGTATGAACAGTCCGATTCTACCCAAGGCTACCCGCCTGCACTCGCCTTCCACAAAGACGGCCTTGTGATTGCCCTTTCCTATGATGCAGACGGGTTGGCGGTTACGATCACGAGTGCACAATAACGTGCAAAAAGCGAGTCTGCCCTATTGATTCGGACAGTCTCGCTTTCTTGCTTACTCCCCATTCACCAACTTCAACTTCTCCTTCGACGGCGTTTCGTAGCGGATGTGCGTGTCGATGTCTTACACGTTGTCCGTTCATCTTTGCTTATGCCGTCCAAATTGCCAATCAGCGGCCAGCCAATCCCCATGACCTCGTCGCGAATGAATTCGTCGTACCGCTGAAAAAGCGGTACACGTTGATCACCGTCAGCCAGTTTTTCTTGTCTCGTTTTTGTCAGGCTCTCAAATATTACTGCTCAATTCATGTAGTCTACCCTATGCTTTTCTAATTTTTGAGCTGTTGTCTTCTTCGTTACTCCCATTTAAGAGCCCGGCTATTCCACATTTTCCAATATTCATTTTCTTTTAAAATTGATTCATATACAGGAAAAAGAAAATCTCGAATTTTCTCCATGACGAAGGGAAACTGTAGATCTTCTTTTATACCCGTTCTTTGCAAAAATGCCTTCCACTGTTTGTTTCGGCTCTCATCTTCTGCGAAAGAAGGTGAAAACACAGGATGTTCTTTTTCTAAATTCGTTCGACGTCTTTGAAAGGTTTCAAATATGGCTTCCCATAAGACGCGTTTTCAGCTATTACTGAATAAGTGGAGTAGACTCGAATTTCCGGGGGCTTCATATTTAATAAAGTAAAGTAGGATACTGCATCTCTTGTGGTTTTAGGATCACGACATCACCAAATCCAATATCCAGTTGCAATTGCTTTTTTATTTTGCCAAGTGCTGCCGGAATTTTAATACGAATTCCTTCATAATCAGCACCCTCCTTAATTCGTTCAGCCGTAATGCCCTTTACATTAAATTCGACTCCATCTTCTTCAGCAGTTAACGTACAAATGGACTCAAACGCAGTTTTGATATATTGAATATCATTTGAAATTTGTCTAGCTAAAAAGTCAATATCTTTGGTTGGCCTAGATTGAAATTGTGTTAAGGAAAATAAAAAGAGACCGCCTTTTAGAACAAATTTATCCCGATAATTAGAAATGGAAAGTCGGTATAGCAACCTTTCTTGAAAATACAACAGTAAAATGAAATCAAAGGTTTTTCCACTTTGTTTGGCAATATTCTTTAGTCTTTCTCCAACTGAAGCAGGTATATTTTTAACATTTCCCATTATAAAAGCACCTCTAAGTATTTTAATAAAACCGTCTTGATGCGCATTTTCTCAGCACATTCCACCAGTTTGCTTATATTTTTTTCAGAACTTTGTAAATAATTTCGCAAACCTTCTTTCATTAAATCGATTCCTATTTTTTCTCTGTATCGAATAATGTCGCAAATCGTTTTTTCACGATTATAAATGCTTATTTTATGGCCGCCTATTTCCACTTCTTCAATTCCATATTCAAACTGTTTTTTTGAAAAATAGAAAATTTTAATTGGCGGATAATCGGGCAAACGGGGTTTCCTTGATTTTCTTTCAATAGCAATTTGGTACTCCCACGGGTTATAAGTGGTTAACTCATAAAAAGACAATGCCGACAAAAGACAAAGAACGCCATTCGGGATCACTTTTGATACTTCAATCACTTCTTCATTTTGATCACTTTCAAATGCAGCATAACGGTACAGCCCACGTTTGATCCTAATGATTTCTCCATTTTGCTCGAACTTTCGAATATAATATTTGCTCACTCCTTCTCTGGTTAAGTCTTCTGTCTTCGCAAATCCTTTTTGACGCATAAAAATATCTTTTATGATTTTGCTTACTTCTTTATTCATTCATGATCACCACTCTTTTCATCTAAACGTCGGCATTTATCACTCATTGCAAACGTTTAATATACTTATTCTCGATTACTCACCATATCCCTCTTTTTTCACCTTAATGCATTCACTTATTATTATATGCCGACCATAAGTAAAATTCCTGCCGTTATTTTCACATATAAAAGCGAGTCTGCCCTATTGATTCGGACAGTCTCGCTTTCTTGCTTACTCCCCATTCACCAACTTCAACTTCTCCTTCGACGGCGTTTCGTAGCGGATGTGCGTGTCGATGTCGGTCACGTAATACCCGCCGCCGACCGCGTACTGCCCGCCGAAGCGCGCGTCATACCCGTAGACGCGGTACACCTCCCCAGGCTGTAAGATGCGGACGAACACAAGGCGCCCATCCTTCGCCCGTTTCCATAGATTGATCGGCTTTTGCACTGTCAAGCGGCCGATTTGCCCTTTTTTCAACTCCACGCCATCCCAGTAGACTTTTTTCACTTGGCTTGGAGGAGTGGTTGGCTTTCTCGGTTTCTCTTTTGGTTTCGATGGAGACGGTTTTTGCGGCGGTGCTGATGGAGGCGCTCCGTTTCCCGGAGGAGCTGTGCCGCCCGGCGGAACGCTCCCCCCAGGGGATGTGCCATCCGATGGACCACCGCTGCCCGGAGAGGTGCCGTTGCCTGGCGTTGCCCCTCCGTCATGGGACGGCGTTTCGCTGCCCGGCCAATCGCTTTCCGGAGAATCGCCGTTGCTTGGCGGCGTTGTCAACTTCCCTTCGCGCAATTGCTTCGTTTCTAAATTCAGCACATAATCTTTCGTGTTTTTCGCAATCGCTCCGCCGTCGTTGTTGAAAATGGCTGTTTTGCTTTCAGCCGATGGTTCAATATGAATCGACACTTCTTTTTGATGGCTGGCCGGCGTAAACGTGTACGAGAATGCCATCCGGCCATCAATCGGCACCCGCTCGCCATTGATCGTCAAAACACCGTTTTTAATGGCATTGCCCTTGATCGTCACTTGACTCCCTTGTTTTTGCACCTCTTCGATGACGACCGGCATATCGATCCAGCGCAAAATTCGGTCTTGCACAATCATCGTATTGTTTCCTTCATTGTGGACCGTCACTTTCAAGTCGGTGCCAATCGCCCCATAGCCGTAGTAGCTCACGTCATCATCGTTGTCGTCCTCACGCGTATGGTCGGCCAACCCCTCTTGATCCCACGATCCGCCTTTCACATACTTATAGGTGATCGTTTCCCCTTCCTGCACCTCGACGGTAAATTGCCAATCGGGCGTCACCGCACCGTTGCGCGACATCTCCCAGGCCCCTGTGTTCCAGCCGTTCAAGCTGTTCGGAATCTTGACACTCCACACGCCTAAAGGCGTGGGATTCTTGGGTCGTTTGCGTCCTCATCCATTTCTGGTTCGGACAACGCAAAAGCTTCAAGGGTGTGCCATCACCCCGTCCCATCGGGTTAGGATGTACCCCAATGGGCGGCGCACCTGTGACCAGTGCGCTAGGTTAGACGGCAAAGCCCGAAATCGCTTTGGCGATGTTGATCGCGCCATTCAAGTCGGCGTGGATGGTGTATCCGCATTTTTTACACTGAAAGTGGATGCCATGACGATTTCCCTTTTCCCGATGACCACATTTACACGCTTGGCTCGTGTAGGTTGGATTCACCCACTCCACGCGAATGCCCGCCATTTCCGCTTTATAGGCGATCATCGTTTGCAATTGATGGAACGCCCAAGCATGAAGGCTTCGCCCCGCTTCTTTGGCCGATGTTGCCCGTTTCCGAATCCCTGTCAACTCTTCCATCCGAATCACGCCAACACCGTTGGCGAGGGCAAAATTTACGATTTGACGGCTGATTTTGTGATTTTGATCCTTCATCCAGCGGGACTCTTTACGGCCGATTTTGCGAATCATCTGGAGCTTCTTGGCTTGGCCCAGCCTTCGCCGCAAAGCCGCATATCGTCGACGTACAAAGGCGCATCGGTTCCCTTTGAAAAACCGTGATTTCGTTCCCACGCTGGCCACGGCGATATAGCGAAGCCCAACGTCAACCCCCATCACCTTTGTTTCGTGTCGCGGCTTGACTTCAAAGGTGATCGAGATCGCCAAGTACCATTTCTTTCTCTTTTTGTAGAGCTTGGCGGCCCCTTGTTTGGCGGTTCCATCGAGCAGCCGATTCAGCCACGCTTCTTGATAGGGGCGCGTGACCACTGGCACGCCGATTCGCTTCTCCAGCGTGGGGAAGGAAACCGTATAGAAATCCCCCTTCTTTACTATTTTTAAGTTTTGGTTGTTGAAGCAACACCATCGTTTTTGAAATGTCTTTGCCTTTTGATTTTTCTTTTGGGACTTCACTTCTCGAATCGTCTGATTCACGACGGCGGAAGGAAACCGCTGCGACGAAAACGCTTTAAATAATTTGCTCGTCGCTTGATTCAGCTTGGGATGATTCAACAGCCAATCTCAAGATGAGGGATGAGAGTCCGAAAGCGCTTACGATATCAATTCCTGAAAATGGTTCGCTAACTAGTGATTGACAACACCCGTAGTGAACCGAAAAAATGTTCTCCACAAAGTCTTGACTGACTCCGCCAGCAAAATTTGTTTGAAGGAAAAAAGTTGTCGATTTATAATAATAAAAGCATGCCCTATCTATTGCTCTTTTATTTTCAGTTTACCATAATGAGAGTAGAGCGCTAGCCATTCATGCAAAAAAAATGAACAACATTAAACCGTTTTCGCGTTTTTTGTATGTTGAGGTGTTTTGCTTTGTTGCAAACATATTACACGGTCAAAGGATACGGTGAACGCGAGATCGTGATCGAAAAATCACGGTTCATCTGCTATATCAATCGCGCCGAAACCGAGGAAGAGGCCGTCGCCTTTATTCAACAAATCAAGAAGAAGCATTGGGACGCTACTCACAACTGCTCCGCCTATTTGATCGGCGAGCATGACCAAATCCAAAAAGCGAACGATGACGGCGAGCCGAGCGGCACCGCAGGGGTGCCGATGCTTGAGGTGCTGAAGAAAAAAGGATTGAAAGACACCGTCGCCGTTGTCACCCGCTACTTCGGCGGCATCAAGCTCGGTGCGGGCGGCCTGGTGCGTGCATACAGCCGCGCCGTCTCCGAGGGGCTGAACGCCGCCGGCATCGTCGAGCGTCGGCTCATGCGCGTCATGCATGTCACGATCGACTATTCGTGGCTTGGGAAGGTGGAAAATGAGCTGCGCTCTTCCGTATATACGATTAAAAATATCCTATATGCCGACCGCGTTGCGTTTGACGTTCTCGTTCCCGAGGACGGCCAGTCTTCGTTCGGCGAGTGGATGACCGAACTGACAAACGGAAGGGCGGACATTCAAGCGGGAGCAATGGAGTATGCCGAGCGGTTGCTTCCGTCTTCCTGAAACGAAACCGTACAAGGAAAGAAGGGTTAAACGATGAATCATACAAGAAAAACGGTGAAAAAGCGGAAGAAAAAAAAGCGGCTCCGCCGATTCTTTTTGCTCGTGTTTCTTCTTTTGCTCGGGGGAGTCGGCGCCTTTGGCTACAATATTTACTCCGAGACAAAACAGGCAACAAACAAAATTTACCAAGAACTTGATCCATCAAGCAAGCCTGCAAGAAATATTGAAATGCGCAAAGATCCGTTTACCGTGCTGTTGGTTGGAGTGGAAAACCAGTACCACGATGAGGAAGGGCGATCTGATGTTGTCATGTTGTTGACCGTCAATCCGAAGACGAACAAAGTGTATTTGTTGAGCATTCCGCGCGACACGCGCGTTTACATCCCGAGCGAAGGGCGGAAAGACAAAATCACCCATTCCTACAGTCATGGCGGCATTCAATCGACGATTGCGGCCGTCAATGAGCTGATCGATGTTCCGATCGACTATTACGTGACGACGGATTTTGAAGGGTTCGAAAAAATTGTCGATTCCTTAGGCGGCGTCACGGTGGATGTTCCGTTTACATTCAGAGCCCAGCTGACAGGTTCGCTCAAATGGCATACGTTCCATAAAGGCAAACAAGAGTTGAACGGCAACGAAGCACTCGCCTATGTGCGCATGAGAAAATCGGACCCCCGAGGCGACTTTGGCCGAAACGAGCGGCAAAAACAAGTCATCCGCGCGATTATCGACAAAAGCACGTCCATCACCTCGCTGCCGAAGCTGGATGACGTCATCGCCGATTTAGGGGATCATGTGCGGACGAACATCCCTCCATCCGATTTGTTGTCGTTCATCTATGTCTATCAAAAAATGAAAAACGCAGATGTAGAAAATTTGCATTTGAAAGGATACGACGAAACGATCAACGGCGTATACTACTACATCCCCGACGAGCAGTCGGTCAGCTCAATCAATGAAACGCTGCAGCAAGCGCTCGAGACGTCCAACGCCTCCCTCACGCGCAGCGATTCACCATCCACACAAAGCCAAAATTAACGATCGCAAAGAAGGTGCTCCCAAACGCAATGGAGCGCCTTTTTCCATTTCCAGCGTATATCACGCAATGATGATGAAAGAGCACGCCCTATCATGTCCTCCGCTTTTTTTCTCTCTTTTTCAACAAAACTTTTCATTTTTTTGCATAATAGGACTGAATTCGGGTTGGATAAAACGGCAAAATTCGCTATGATAGTATAGAAAACGCAAACTTGAGAAAAAAGGGGGGATCGAATCCTTGAAAAAAACACTTCTTTCCGTCTTGTTGGCGACTTGCCCGCTATGGCCATCAGCCGCCTTGGCCGCCAATGGAAGTCCTTCCTCATCCTCACCGACACTTATGATCGCTGAGCATAATGCTTTGCTGAGGAGAGGAGCGACGGATTCATATCGGGCCGTTGGTTCGATTCCCGCCGGCCAACAAGTAAAGGTCATCGACAAGTTCCAAAATGCTGCTGGCGAAACGTGGTATCGCATCGAATACAAGGGCATCATAGGCTGGGCGCGGGCAGACGACTTTTCTGAAGGACATGTCTCTGCCGCCTTCCCTAACGTAATGTTCGCCAAGCAAGACTCGTTGCTGAGAAGAGGGGCAACCGATTCATATCGGGCCGTTGGTTCGATTCCCGCCGGCCAACAAGTGAACGTCATAGACGAGTTTCAAAACGCCTATGGTGAAACGTGGTACCTCATCGAGTACGGTGGCGTCACCGGCTGGGCGCGTGCGGACCGCTTCTCCAACCAGCCGCCTTCCATGCTCGTCGGAAAGCGTGCGGTCATCGCCGCCAACGACATCGCGATACGCAAAGGGGCATCCCCTTCCTATCCGGTCGTGAAAACATTGTCAAACGGCGATGTGGTCTCCATCATGGCCGAGTTCACCAATTCGCTTGGAGAACGGTATGTGCGTGTGGAATGGGCGGGAGTCAAAGGATGGGTGAAAACAGAACAGATCTACATACCCAAACAGCTTCCGACACTTTTACCGACATTCATGAACGTTGTGCAGTCCTCCCCGGTTCGCCGCGGGGCGAGCATCCATTACCGCGCCGTCGCCACAGTGTCACGCGGTCAATCTGTCAAGGTGATCGATTTGTTCGTCACAAATGGTCAGGAACTTTGGTACCGCGTTGATCTCGGACATGTCCGGGGATGGATGTCGGAAAAAGTGTTGACGATGTCATCAACCATTTCGGTTCCAAGCGGTGTCTCAGATACGTCCAGCATCTCAGGCCAGCCGCTGACGGTCAGCGTGTCGGTCGCCAATGTGCGGCAAGCTCCATCTTTAAAAGCAAAAGTCGTCACCCAACTGAGAAAAGGAACCAAACTGAACAGCCTGTCAAGCGCCAAAGATGCGTCAGGGGCGCTTTGGTATAAAGTGTCCCTCAATGGAAAAACGCTCGGCTGGGTGCACGAGACGGTTGTCGCCAAATCCATCCCCAGCCAAGGACAGCAAAAACAGGTGACAACCGCGAACGCGGCGCTGTTTGCCGAACCTTCGTTGGGCGCCACCGTCATCGAGCGGATTGCGAAAAACCGAACGGTCACGGTTTTGAAGACGACAGAAGCATCTCCGTTGAGTCAGTCAAGACTTTGTGGAGAACATTTTTTCGGTTCACTACGGGTGTTGTCAATCACTAGTTAGCGAACCATTTTCAGGAATTGATATCGTAAGCGCTTTCGGACTCTCATCCCTCATCTTGAGATGGAAATCTTTGTCCGAAACAATTCACAAAAAATTTAGCACATTCCTTCAGAAAAGGGGAGAGGGCTTCCTGAAAGAATGTGCAAAAAAATGGGCGTTTTGTGCTGAAATAAAATGATAATTTACACCCAAGGGATAAATCAGAGCTTTTTCTATGTTCTTTAGTAAACACATGTGGAACATATATTTTTAAATAAAATTTTCTGTTGAGTAAAAATGCTCCTCATCAAGTGTTTTTAGTTTTTTATACATCATTTTTATGGTAGAATGCAACTCTTATGATGGTTCCGACATGTTTCTGACTTTCCACTAAAATTTCTCCACCGTGAGCTACTACTAGCTGATGAGCTATTGCCATTCCTAATCCGGATCCACTATCATTATCTTGAGTATTCCCGCCTCGATAATAACGATTAAAGAGGTTTTTCACTGTTTCTTCATCCATTCCTATTCCATTATCTTCTATAGAGATAATCGTACGTTGATGGTTCGATTCAACTTTGACTTTGATTTTTGTCCCAGGCTTATTATGTTTTACTGCATTAGTCAGTAGGTTATCTAATATTCTCATAAACCACTTTAGATCGATCTCAAGAAAGATGGTATCTTGAGCACTCTCAAAATAAATTTCTTTATCTTTAGCTTCGGTCGTTGTTGAAAAAGTAGAGAGGAATTCTTTGATTAAAGATACGATGTCCGTTTTTTCTTTATTAATAGGGAGAGCATTATTTTTCAGTCTGTATGTTAGATTTAGATCTTCAATTAACTCGCTCATATACACTGCTTTCTCTTTCATGATACGTCCCATTTCCATTATTTCTTCCGAAGACCATTGATATTGGTTAGACGCTAATAAAGCAGAAAAACCATATAAAGAACTCAATGGTGTCTTTAAGTCATGAGAAAGGCCAGTAATCCATTCCTCTCGAGTTTTCTCCATCCTTCGCTGATTTTCTTCATTTTGCTGCAAAGTCTTAGACAAAGTATATAAAGAATGGACAACCTCTTTAAATATTTTATAACGCTTATGTAAGCTCCCTTTCTTATTTAATATTGGTACCCTCCCTTTTTTGTCCTTTGGTTCCATGAAATTCCCTTTTGACATATTATTAATCCATTTCATCATATAAAGCAATGGTTTACCGAACTTCTTACCATACCAAATTGAAATAATAATAGCGAATACAATCAGTGTACCGAAGACAATAAGAAAGCTCTTCAAAAAAGAGGCACTAATGATACTATCGGTAATGTGGTCTGGACTGTAATAGGGATTGTAGGTGCCCACTAAAAAAATCCGGTCTTTTTCTTTGAAATAATAACTAGAAATGTCTACTTTAGAATTCCAAGGTCTTTTTTTCATTGACAGAATCTCTGTATAGGTAAACTTTAAGTTTGGAGGCGCATGGTAGCTGTATACCACATTTCCACTTGCGTCGTAGATTTGAATCCATGCATCATTTTTAACTAAGTACTCTTTAAAATCAGTATTGATATTAGGAAAGGAGTTTGATCGTAACAGTGTGTTTAAGATCTGTTTACTTTTTAATGGCTCTCCATAAATGATAGTAACTTCTGAAGAATTTTCTTTCTCTAAAATCCAATAATGGGTCCGAAAATTGTTTAAATCCATGGATAAAATGTCTGTAAAACTATAGCGTTTTGGCAATTCTTTTGGTGTATTATATTCTCCGATCACATAACCTTTCGAATCGACAACTTGTAGCCATCCCCCTTTTTTCTGAATAGATTCCTTTATACTCTTATTTATAACTGCTTTGCCATTTTTTATTGTGATTGCAAGATCTAAATACTCTTCACTCACCCTCGAAAAATCAGACTTCATTTCCGATTCCAAAATAAAATAAGATAAAAAAAAGAAAGAACCTAAAATGAATAGCAAAATAAAACATAACATGAGGATAAAATGTAATACAAAATGCAAGGTTAACCTTTTACTTAGGTTCATGGTTGCATTTTCTCCTCAGTAACCAATTTATAACCTATCCCCCTAACAGTTTTTAAGTATTGTGGATTGCTTGGATCCTTTTCAATTTTCTCTCTAATTTTTCTAATGTGAACCATGACAGTATTATCGTCAGTCAACTGATCATCCCCCCATACCTGGTAATAGAGCTGTTCTTTTGTAAAAACTTGGTTAGGATGTTTGCAAAAAAAAGCAAGGAGTCGGTAAACCTGGGCCGAACAAGGTACAGGTTTGTCTTCAACGATTAGCTCAGCTGATGTCAAATTAAGCTTAAAACGTCCAAAATCTAAAATTTCTGCTTGTTTTTCATTATTCTTAGAAAGATATCGTTGTAGTTGTGCCTTTATTCTAGCAACCACTTCAAGAGGGTTAAACGGCTTTGTGATGTAATCATCACATCCATGTGCAAATCCTGTTAATTTATCAAGATCTGATGATTTAGCTGAAATGAAAAATAAAGGGGCATCACATATTTTCCTAATAGCTTGACATATATCTAAACCCGACATATCCGGAAGCATAATATCCAAAATGATAAGGTCAAATTTTTTTTGCTCAAGTAGACGCAACGCATCCGTTCCATTTGTACAAGTATGCACAGATGTGAACCCTTCTTTGTTTAACACGAGCTTAAGCATATTAAGAATGGATTCTTCATCATCAACGATTAAAATTCTTGAATTTTCCATAATACTAACTCCTTTACAATTTAAGAAAATGTTAAGGTTCCGTTAATAAGGAAATAAACTACTCTTATTATACTAAAAATTGAAAGGAGTGATTGGTATGCGGACGATTTGTTTCCATGAGTTTAAGGGACTTTTTAAAAGTATTAAATCCATTATTATCGTTGCCATTATTTTTGGAGTTACTTATTGGACGGCAGATTTAATGACAACCATAACAGATCGGTTAGATGTCAACACGGGTAAGGATGGATATGCTACTGGTATCGCATCTATTGTATTTTTATTAGGGTTTCTTTTCATTTCAAGTTTATCACACGATGTCATCAACCGAGAAGTGAGTACACGAACAATGAGGTTTCTTGTAACCAAAACTTCTCGGGTTAAAATCATTATTGGTAAATATTTAGGGATTTGGCTGTTTTGGTTTTTTTGTATTTTTACATCCTTTGTTTTAATTGCATTCGTATCTAAAAACTTTTTATGGTGGGGCATCTTAGAATGTATGGGGTTTATTTCAGTAGCAATCGCCTATAACCTTGTTTTTTCCGTTATCTTTCCAAAACCAGCGATAACCATGTTTTTTGGTGTTGTTTTTGCCTTGGCTTTTCCAGTGTTAAGTTTTTTGGTAATCCATTCAAATAATGTTTTCATTAGTTGGTTTAAATTCTTTACTCCTTACTATTATGCTTTATTAGGTGATTTTTACATATTGGTAAATTTTGTTTATGCAATTGGGTTATTAATGCTTGGAATTGTGTTGTTTAACAGGAGGGATTTGTAATGAATGTGATAGAGGCTACAGGGATCACGAAGATTTATGGATCCAAAACAGTGGTAGATAATGTAGACTTAAAGGTAAAGAATGGGGAAATTTATGGTTTTTTTAGGAAGAAACGGTGCCGGTAAATCTACGTTTATCAATATAATTACTGGTATTATAAAACCTACCTCCGGAAGCTTTAAGTTGTTAGATGAACCAAGTTTAAAAAAAGTTAAGCACCGTATTGGAGTTTTACCTGACTATTCAACATTTTATGACTCATTAACTGCTATAGATCATTTAAAATATTACGCAAAAATAAGTGGATATAAGGTTTCAACAGAGCATTGTGAATACATTTTAAAACGAGTCGGCTTACTGGAACATGCCCATAAAAAGGCTGGAAAATTTTCATTTGGCATGAAGAAAAAATTGGGAATTGCTCAAGCTATTATACATAATCCGGATTTAATCTTTTTAGATGAGCCAACATCTGGTATTGATGCGGAATCTGGTTTGAATATTCAAAAATTAATTGTAAATCTACAAAAAGAAGGAAAAACAATTTTTATGACTTCTCATAATCTCCATGAAGTGGAAAAGATTTGTACAAGAATTGCCATCATGAAAAATGGTCGTATTTTGAATGAAGGAACATTAGAGGAATTAAGATCCCATTATATGTCTTCTATTCATGTGGATATTAAGCATTCGCCATTTCCACAAAAAGAATTAATTTTAAAGTTTCTAGAAACTGTTGGCCGTGACATCAAGACAACAGAAAATAGGACTTCTTTAGTCGTAGACTCAGAAGAAAAAATCCCCCTGATTATTCGGGCATTCACCAAACATAAAATTGACATATATCGAGTTAATGTACATGAACCTTCTTTAGAGGAAATCTTCTTAAACGATAATCTAGATGTAGTCGCTAAATAGCCCTAGTGCTTGCGTTCTTTTGGTGGAGAGTCGAGATAATTGAAAATGAGAAGCTTAAAATTCTAATTTGCATACTAATTGATTGAGAATTATGAGGTAATAAAAAAATATAATTGTCCCAATCATTAAAATTTCCTTCAAACATAGGTGGAAAAATCCAACGCCGCGGCCTGTTTTCTTAATTAATAAACTTAAAACTTCATACGATAGCTAGAGAAATATGTTTTTTAACCATAAGTTAGTAGCAACGATTTTAAAAATTAAGCTATTAGTGAGATATTAATAATGAGAATGGAGGATTCTAATGAAAGTCTTATTAGATATCGTGTTTTTGATAGGAGCGCTAGGTACAATTGGTAGGTATGTTGGAATTGAGTTTTTCAAGGAAAACTCGACATTGTTTCTAATTTTGTTTGTAGCAGGTGGATTTGGCAGGCTAGTCTTTTCAATGAAAGAGCAAAAGAATTCTGATGAAGTTAAAAGCCAAAAATGATATGATCCCCTTATAGTAGACAGAAAAAAGAAAGGTGGATTTATATTTGAAAGAGGGCATGGGCTATAAAACGGTGGCTAAAGAATTAGGGATTAATGAGTCCATGGTACGTCGATGGGTGAAACGCTATGAACAGGAAGGAATACAAGGTCTGGAGGAAAAACGGGGCAAAGCGAAAAGACCGAATAAAGGAAGACCGAGAACTCGACTAGAAGATCCTGAAACGAAAATCAAGCGTCTTGAGGCGGAAATAGAGATGCTAAAAAAGCTCTTAAAGATGTGAAAAGGGGGAATGGAAGCAGTACCAGCTCACAAGAAGTTCCGCGATCTTCAAGAAATGGCCGGGTGTTATGGTTCGATTCAACCATTATGTGAGGATAGCAGGCGTGTCTCGAAGCGGATATTACAAGTGGGTAAAACGACAGGAACGCCCTTCTCAGAAGCACTTGGAAGACGAGCAGCTACAAGAAGTGGAAGGAATCTATGGGTATCGGAGAGTCAAAGTCTGGATGAAACGGAAATACAAACTGGATATCAACCATAAACGAGTACAAAGGCTGATGAGGGAGATGGGAATCCAATCCGGGCAGTGATTCGGAAGAAACGGCCTTATTACGGAAAGAAAGAGCCTTATGTGATTTCGGGCAATCATCTAAACCGAGATTTCCGCGCGTCAAAGCCAAACGAGAAGTGGGTGACAGATATTACCTATTTAATTTTTCATGGGCAAAAGCTCTATTTGTCCGCCATTTATACAACAATGAAATCGTGGCCTACCATATCAGCCAAAGAAATGACATCAAACTGGTCATCGACACGCTAAAAAAGGCCATAAAAAACGGAATATAAATGGACTCCTCCTACATAGTGATCAGGGGTTCCAGTATACATCCCGTCCATACAACACAATATAAAGGCCAGTTGTCCAGGAAAGGAAACTGCTTGGACAATGCCTGCATGGAAAACTTCTTCAGCCATTTCAAGGCAGAGTGTTTCCATCTGTACTCTTTCCGCACGGCCGAAGAGGTGAAGGATGCTGTACACAAATATATTCGTTTTTATAACCATCAACATTTCCAAAAGAAATTAAATAACCTGAGTCCTTATGAATATAGGATTCAGGCTGCTTAAATGTGCTTTTTTATTCCTGTCTACTTGATAGGGGTCACTTCAATATAGCAGTGAGTCCTTTTTTACACTGTCTACACAAGAAGGATAATATCAAAATAAGGGAACTTCTCTTTTTTTTTGTTTTGCGTTTTTCCGCAATATAACTCTAATTCTATTGTTTGCCAAAAATATACTTGTTAATATCAAAGTAGTAAGATAAAGCAATGGGATATAAAACAAGGGAGGTAATAAAAAATGTTGAATCTTATCTACAAAATTGCAAACGCGATTATAAAATATGGTGGTAAAGCAATCCAAGCAATTAAAAATGTACTTGGGTCTCTTTATGATTCATTCATTGCTGCCTATAAGAAAGGATTTGCTGCATTAGTTGAGTGGTTCTTAGACCATTCTTGGATTGTCCAAGCCATTTACGAAGCACTTAAAGCAGCAGGTTTAATTGACTAATTTTAGGTCTGCTAACCTAATGAATTTTATTTCATCATCCTATCTTATAAACTTAAGCTAATTCTAAACACATCCCATTGCTTTATCTTTCCTTTTTACGTTGCTATAAGATTTATTACCTCTCTATAGAATTAGTTTAACATAAAATTAGAGGATGGGTAAATATTATGAATAATGTAGTACCTATTTATATTAACAGTTTATCCAAAAGTTTTGGAAATAAGCTTGTTTTAAATAATCTAAACCTAATAGTTGAAAAACCATCTATTATTTCCATTGTAGGAAATAATGGGGCTGGTAAAAGTGTCTTTCTACATTGTATGTTAAATTTCATGAAATATGACAGCGGAGAAATACGAATTCTAAATCAAAATATTGATGATAGAATTTTTTTAAGAAAAAATACAGCTTTTGTATCTTCAGATCATCAAGATTATTTAGAAAAATTAACTGTAGAGGAGTACTTTGAACTACTTATCGATATATATCAATTACCTGCTAATCAAACAATTAATATTTATCATCAGCTGTCAGAAGAATTGAATATAACAAAAGAGTTAGGCACTAACTTCTCGGAATTATCATTTGGAACAAAAAAAAAGGTACAGTTAATTGGAGCCATTCTTTATGACCCAAAATTATTAGTTTGTGACGAGATATTTGAAGGTTTGGACTATCAAGCTACAGAATGGGTTAAAAATTTATTTAAAAAGAGAAAGGCTGAAAATAAAACCACTCTTTTTACTAGTCATATTTTACAACATACAACAGAGGTTGCTGATCGTCTTTATCGTTTAGAAGGCGGTCGTTTAATAGAAGAGTACATAAATTAAAAAGGGATGCGGATGCTTGCTATGAGATATAAAGCTTACCGTAAACTATACCGAATTTCTGTAGAAGAAAAAAAAGGGGATAGTTCTCAAAAAGTAATTATTCAAAACATTTTGATTGTGCTATTTTGGTCACTCATCTTTTTTGTATGTTTTGTTACTTTTCAAATGGATCCCAATAAGTTTTCCTTCTATTATTGTTTGTTGTACTTAATACTTGAATTACTACTTTTATTTAGTGTTATTCATTTGTATGAGAGTTCTCAATTCATAATTAACTTTCTGAGAAATGTCCCAATAACTGAAAATAAGATTTTCTATTTTCATTATATTGCATCTGGATGGTCTCTTAATTATGTGACTGAACTTATTACGATTGTAGTCTATCTAGCTTTATTTAAGGCTAAATGGATAAATATCGTCCTTTTACTGATAGGTATAGCAACCATTAAGCTTTTAAGAACTTATTTAGAATTCTTGCTGGTTTTATTAAAAAATCATCAAAAACGATTTCCTATTTGGACAATTGCTTTTTTCTTCTTAACACTATGTTTGTATACCATTGTTCCAAAAGGTTATTTTAGTAATTTTCAATGGACTTTTTCTTTTTTTATTTTCATTTTAAGCGTGGCTTCTTTTTTTGCAATTGTGACTTACAGAATAATCATAAAAGCATTACTTAAAGGAAACTTCAGTTTAGAGAATTTTGTATGGTTCAACAAATTCACTAATTCTTTAAGTGAGTTTGCAACAACTATTTTCCGATTCAATCGAGTTTTTCAAAAACTTGTTAAAGTACAGTTAATTCGTATGATTAGAAGCCCAGAGTATGTTCAGAAGTTGCTGACAATTGGAATAATGTACTTTATTTTTTCTCTAGTTAGTGATTTGGTTATAGATAAGGCAATGGGTGAAAGTCCAAATGAATCCTTATCTAATCTACTTTATACCGCTTTTCTAATATCATTTTTAAGTTTTTCTAATATCACATTAGATCTCACATTTCGCACCCTCCCGACGAAAATCGGGAGGATTTTTTCATCCCGATGTCGAATAGGTCCTTGGTACACAAGGAAAGCAAAGGAGTTTCCACACCATGGACGTTCGAATTCATGCTATTTATTTCGTTTGGTGTAGTAAGTAGCCCACGAGAGCAAGCCCAGCACTTGGAGTAATCGCTTCATCTGTCAACACAAACCGAATCGGGAAATCTTTCATGACATTCACCTACTTGATGAAAAGTCGTTAACATCGTTTTCCCTTATCGTATCCATGGTTTGCGACTATTGTAAAGATGTTTTGTCACGGATTCAGGTGGTGGTCGACAACATACGTGGTGAACCGAGAAGAGTTCTCCACAAACTCTTGACTGACCGACCAAACATTTCATTCTTGACAAAAAAAGGTTACTATACGCTATTATAAATTTTTGCACAAAAAGGAGGTATTCCGCAATGAATTTTGCGGAAAATACGGATGTTTTTTTCTTTTATTTTTGGTACAGTAAGGGTGAAGCCGGCCGGCTAATTCCTGTGTTCTCAATCATTGGTGATGTATTTTGGATCAAAGCATGAAGTATAAAAAGGAGGTTTTATGATGTTTAGAAAAATATTGGCTTTCAGTTTTTTAGCTGTTGTTTTATTCTCCTCGGTATTGACAGCTTTTGCAGCAAGCGGTACGTACGAATCGACGTACAGTTTGACCGGAGGGCTTAACAGCCGCACGTTTGATGCAAGTGCGACGCCAAAGTTTGTTGTGACAACATATCCATCAAAAGGATTAAAAGGAACAACCATGACTTTATATCTAAAGAAACAAGGATTCTTTGGAGATTCTGATATTGATAGCGGTACGGTTTCATCAACAGAAGTGGATAGCGTCACCCTTTATAAATCGGGTTCAGGTTCCGGTAAATAGATTCAGAAACTTCACCGGGATCTTATTTGAGGGAAAAGTAAAAATTGATTACAGTTGGTAAATTCATGAACCGGGATTGGTGACATGCATGAAAACGATTGGATTCTCATTTGACTTACATCCACCGCTATTTATGATCGTTTTTGTCATATTATGTGGTATCACTTGCTTCATTTTGAAAAAAAGGAAAGCGAATATGACCGTTAAACAACTCTTTTTTGTCGCAACTACGATATTTTATTCTTTGTCTGTTGTCAAACTGACCTTACTCCCGATAACGATCAGCTTTGATAAAACAAGCTATCCGGACATGCCTTGGAAATACTATTATCAGTTGATCCCGTTTCAAACCATTATCTCTGCGTGGAAGCAAGGCAACCTTTTGCAAGTCGTGGGGAATATTGTTCTCCTTCTCCCGTTGCCGATTTTAATAGGACTATTGAAAAAACGCAGCACAGGCTTTTTTCGAACTTTGACTGTCGTCATTTCCGTCAGTTTGGGCATTGAATTGACCCAATTACTCATTAATTGTTTAACTGGAATTCCAAACAAAGTAGCGGACGTAGACGATTTTATATTAAATTCCATTGGTGGTTTGGTTGGATGGGCAACCATAAAACTATATTTTGTTTTGATAAGGGAGAAGAAGGATCAATCTTTTCACCTTCCCAATTCAGCGGACAACTCGACTAACTAACTGTAGTTGAGTAAATTTACTAACATAAATTTACAACCAAACAAAAACCTGAATCCGTGATAAAGACGCGTTCAAAGCTGCCAAGAAAACTGGATCAATCAACAAAATATTGCACTCGGGGTTCTTCACCTAATAGGTGAACATTCGAAATGGAGTCGAAGTCTCGACACGATTGGGTTTCCCAGCATTTTTGATGCACTTCTGTCACGGATTCAGGTTTTACAATATTATGTATTTTTGTTTATTGCAAAATATATAGAAGGCCGGTGAATTAATGAGGCATAGACTTCCCACATGTCGAATTTTGGAGGCCATTCTCCCCGCCATTTGGCGCCAAAGGATGGGAAGACGAGCAGGACTTCCTGCTCCCAATTCCGGTTTTGCGCACGCCAAAGAGCCGGTCCCAGGAAGCAATTTGATCCGCAAACGGATGCCACCTCTCGTTTGTCCACAGGTCTTGGATGATCGAGCCCACCCCCCGTCCCTCCAAGGTCTGCATCCACCAAACCGCCCGTTCTGTTCTTGCGTTCCCTACAGGGCCGATGATCCCCCACCTTCTCGCTGCCGCGTGATGCAAGCGGGAAAGATTCCGTAAAAATCGTCGGACATAAAGCAAGATGACCTCCTTGGTGGGAAAACCAACCTGTTTGGTCTTCGCTCCTCTCCTTGGCGTTTCGAGCCACGTTTTGACCGCTTTCCAGATGACCGATCGTGTATATTGAACATACGGGAGGAGGAAAGAAGGCAGCACACTCACGGTTTTGCGGCATTCTCGCGAGCGTATCGTGCAATCCAAAGGTGATACTCCCCCTCTGCCGTCAACGCATAGCGTTGGTAGTATCCGTGACGATGCAAGGGGCGGCGGGATGGACAGTGCGGGCATTGGTTCACGTCGGGAAAATCGTTCCCTTTCCCACGATCCGTATACGTTTGAATGTCAATGCCAAAGTCGTGAAACTGGATCACACTTCCTCCCCCCTCTCCTTGAAACGAATGGAAATCTTCATCCGAAACAATTCACAAAAAATTTAGCACATTCCTTCAGAAAAGGGGAGAGGGCTTTCTGAAAGAATGTGCAAAAAAACGGGAGTTTTGTGCTGAAATAAAATGATAATTTACATCCTGACTGATGAACCTATTTCATCCAGCTAACATGTTTCTGGGATTGACCTGAATCCGTGATAAAGACGCGTTCAAAGCTGCCAAGAAAACTTGATCAATCAACAAAATATTGCACTCGGGGTTCTTCACCTAATAGGTGAACATTCGAAATGGAGTCGAAGTCTCGACACGATTGGGTTTCCCAGCATTTTTGATGCACTTCTGTCACGGATTCAGGATTGAGTGAAAATCACAGAAAATGGTAAAGACCCTTATTTTGCACTAAACAATCTTTTTCCGTTGGGTGAAGCAATATCGGAATGTCCCGACCTTGTTTGGCACGACGGAAAATGCGGTATACAATCAACTGTTTGCGGCGTTCATTGCGTATGTGTTGTTGCGATGGCTTTACGATCCAACCCAAAAACGGACGAACGTCTCTCTTTCCTTCATTTCGTTTGTTCGCCGTTTTTTCTCTGGGCCGCTTCCTCTCGATTGGAAATCCGGGATGGCCGCTGCTTTGTTTGAGTATGCCCAAATTGATGGAAGGCGTATGTCTAATTTTGGATAATCAACACTCGTGTTAAAATTATAAATCTTTGCAGCGAAAAATTACATAACCGACAATACTGAGCAGAAACCAAGCACAACTACTGTAAACTAGATGCATAAAAGAGTTCGAATCTATTATGTTATCTGATAAACCATTCAGTTTTGCCCCTAACAAGGGGCGCAAAAATGGTATAAATTGCTCATCGTTTGCACCTATGAAAGTCAATATACAGCCAGCAACTAAGGTGACTATAGTGGCGATCCCTGAATGGGAAAAAAACATAGAGAAGATGACAAGGATCGTTATATACCACCATATCGTTGTTAAAAGATTAAAAGAGCTCCAAATGATAACCGTTTGAAAAGGCTGTGTCTTTTGGTTTAAAATCAATGCCCTAGGAATCTTCCAATGATCTGATGAAACGACCATCCCGCTCAGAAGTATACTAATTACTAATACAAAGGCCACAAACAATACACCCAACACATACCAAGCTATTAATCTGCCCCACCAGTAATCCCATCGTGTTGGAATTCTGGATAACAGAATTTTCACCCGTTGCAACTGGAAAAAGGAAAATGGTTCACCCATACCTAGAACGAAAATTGTGGGTAAAACTAACCATCCTATGATTTGAAAAATAGGTGGATGAAGCGAGGGCCCTTCCAAAACCGCTACAATCAATTGCCAAGAATTTAAAGAAGATTTGTTGACCCCGAATCCATAAAGAAAATTGATTTCTGACACGAGCACATAGACGCCTATAAGCAAAAAAAATAGTAACGATCTCTTTCGCCTAACAAACGTGCAAAGTTCTGCACCAACTAGCCTCAAACCAACTATATGTTCTCGAGTCTTGCCCATAGTTAAAACTCCCTTTTCAATACGAGCAAATGTCCAATAGCACCAATTATGATGATAAGAAGGAATCCCCCAACAATCGAAAAAATACAAGAAAAGTAAGCAGGAGCTTTGGAAGAGAAACCGTAATGAGTTAACAAAACTAAATGCAGTGTAGGTGCCCAAGCAGAAGCTTGTGGGATCTTGACCCAAATTCCATAGGATATGATACTGGTTGCAGCCCCAATCATCCATGCAATTCCAGCATGATGAAAAACAAATGCCAACAATACAACACAAACACTAAGAGCGTATAGCCCAATGGTGATTAATCCCCATATTTTAAGCATGATAATTGGTGGAGGAACAAGCAACTGATGAACGGTAAGACCGCCTTGATATGACCAATGCGACAAAAAGACAAATTTGCTCCAATGCGATTCAAACCGAACCAAGAATAAGCTTGCAAATAACGCCACCAGCCATAAGATGTTCGTATAAATGAACGTTGTCACACAAAGTGCTCCAATCTTGCTCCACCACCATTGGGCTCTTGACATTCCTCGATTCCAAATCATATATCCCCAGCCGTCCAAATCACGAGTGGCTGTATCAGCAATCATAGTAAAATAGACAGCAGGCAGAAGCACAGCAACTTTGAAAGGATCATTAAACATTTCTAATAGGATGTCCCACTCATTTGCATCATGCAACCGCCCCCCGCTATAATACACAATATCGGAAACAGAAATCCCCAAAATTGCCAGGGCAAATAAAGGAACAACACACCAACGAGCGTTTCTTACAATCGCCAATGAATTCATCCAAACCATTCGCCAATACAATGTGGAAACCCCTCTCACATCACGAATCAACGTGCAAATTCGTTTTCATCAACTAACCCTCTTCGCTGACGCTTGAAGTGGGGGCTTGCCACTCCCCAGAAGTGCAAACGAACGTCGTCCTCCTTCCTTGACTTGGGGTAGCATCAAGGGGCAGGTTGACCGTTGCCCAACGTCGCTGGGTCATGCCTGATCGTTCCCGATTCTCGGTGTGTCTGTTGGCAGCGCTTGTCTTCCACACACAGCAGACAGACCTACGCTCGATGTTTGACGGTTGCAACGTTTGCTGCAACCCACTCCATCCATCGAGCAGCCGTGATTGGAGTGCCTTTATTAAACGGTTTTCTCCACGTCTTTATTCGATCATACACAAAAGAAAGGGGAACGCGCATTCCCCCCACTTTCTTCTTTTGGTCATTGAAGTGGGAGTCTTCTGCGCGAAATAGGATGAAAAAACGCCTCGAATGAGGCGTCAGTTTAATCTCCACCATCATTCCTAAATCTCATAGTTAGTTAAGATGCCATTCTTCATGAGAAGTATTCGATCTGCAAGCCCCTTAACTTCATGTAAATCATGGGACGTCATAACAATGGCAAATTGATTATTCCGAAGATCAGAAAGCATCTTCAAAAAGTCATCAGTAAATTCTGGGTCCAATGCGTTTGTAGGTTCATCTAGTAAAAGGATTTTTTGCCGTTCCATTATGGCCTGGGCAATGCCGAGACGTTGTCTCATGCCCAATGAGTAGGCTTTTACGGGACGTCGATCGGTTGGTTCAAGCCCAACCTTGCGCATTGTTTCGGCAATCTCTTCATCTGTAATCCGCCGACGCAGCATTGCAAGCAGCCTTAAGTTGTCCATTCCCGAAAGATAAGGAAGAAAACCAGGTGTTTCAATTAATAAGCCAATGTCGGCAAGGGGACCTAATAATCCTGGTTGTAGTGGTTTCCCACCAATCGTAATCTTTCCCTTGTCTGGATAAACCAAGCCAGCCAAGATGCGGAATAATAACGATTTTCCGGAACCATTCGCCCCAACAATCGCTACAATCTCTCCATAAGAAACGCTAAGGTTAATGCCTTTTAAAACCAGGGTTCCTCTAAGTGTCTTTTCTATGCCACTTGCTTCAATTGCGTAATCAGAAAAACTAGTCAAGAACTTCTCCTCCTTTTCGAAGGAAAATTATATAAGATAAGGTGTTTATTAGTAGGATCACCACCATCCAAAAAATAGGGATCGATAATGCTGAAGGCCCTGTCCCAGGACCACTTTCCATGAACGGACCTGACAACACTAAAGGAGAATAGTGAGGCAACCCGACCAACGGAATCATCATAATAAAAGAAACGATAATGTAAATCAACCAAGGAATGCCCATAACAAGATAAATATTGGTAGTAAATAGAGATGCCAATAGTGCAATATTTGTCCATACCACGGCGGATAAAACCACAATTCCAGTTACCAAAAGTATATAAGTGAAAGGATGTTCAAAGAAAAAATTGTGCATAAACGTTGGAAATAAGAAAATTTCGCTCTTTGGCACTCCTGGCACTGAAAAAGTGGCCGTTCCATTCACAAACCTCCACGGCGGAAGCTTTAAAGGAAACAAAATTGATGCGATCACAAAAGATAAGATAAGACCTATCGATACAAACAGGATTGTAAACATACTAGAGGATAAAATTTTGCCAAGTATGTACTGTTTTCTCGATAACCGTATCAACATGAAGCGAATTGCTCCCGTCCTTCGATCCCAGGCCAAGCTATCACCAGCTACTAAGCAGGATATCAATGGCAACACGACAATCCAAAAAGCTCCACTACCTGTGCCCAATGCTGAAATGTATGACATATACGCACTGTACTGTCCAGAGAAATAAGGAGGTTTCGTGTAATAGCTGTAAAATCCTTGGAGCATAAAGCCCACTAGCGCAATCATTCCTATAGCCAGCTGCCAACGACGTAGCAATCGATAGAATTCTGTTCGAAACATGCGAACCATCACCCACTTTCACTATTGAGATATCTAGAAAGCTGGTGATTACTAGAGAACAACATCTTCCTAGAATCGCTTCTCAACTGTAGATGAGTAAATTCACTAACATAAATTGACAACCAAACAAAAAAGGGGACATGAACCCGATTCCTTAGTTAGAATAGATGTGCCAACAAACCATTCACACAAGGAGGTTCATGTCTCATGAATAGATTAGCACATCATCAAGGAATCCACCAGTTTTTCACGATGTTAGGGTTGGCCCTTTATTTCTCGAAACCTGTTATGAAGCATCTCGTTCATCTCGTGGATGCGATGATCACGGAGGGTTTTTCGGGAACATTGACCGACCTTCATCATGAGAACTTTCATCCGAACCATCGCACGACACTCAGCCATTTTTTCACGAAAAGTCCGTGGGAGGAAGAAACATTGCTTCGCAAACTCCAGCAGTGGATCCTTCGTCGTGTCGAACGCATCGCCAAACAGGAGAATCAACCCTTGTTTGTTTCGATCGATGATACGATTGGCCAAAAAACGAAACCTTCGTCACGGGCAACACACGCGATTCAGGGATGTGATTGGCACTACTCTCACACAGAGAAAAAAAAACGATTTGGGGCCATTCTCTTGTTTGGCTCATGGTTCATACTGCAACCTAGGCGTTCCCCTTTATCTTCCGCCTCTACGACAAGACGGCGGGAAAAAGCAAAGGGGAATTCGCGATCGAGATGCTCTCTTCGCTGAATGTACGCCGTCCCGTTTATGGGCTGATGGATTCGTGGCATCCATCGAAAGCGCTCGTGAAAGCTTGTCTGAAAAAAGGATTCCACGTGATTGCGATGCTCAAGACGAACCGGATTCTCGATCCGAACGGCGCCGCCGTCCAAGCGAAGCAGTTGGCCCGCTCCATCGAACCGAATGACACTCGCCTCGTCACAGTGGGAGAAGAGCGCTATCGTGTCTATCGTTACGAAGGCGCGCTCAACGGTCTCGACCATGCGGTGGTGCTGCTCGCTTGGAAAGCCCATCAGCCGATGAAATCGGAACATCTTCACTGCGTCTTGAGCACCGACTGGGAGCTAAGCGATGAAGACATCTTGCGCTGCTATGCCCAACGCTGGTCGATCGAATGCTTTTTTCGACAAGCGAAAGACCAGCTGAAGCTCGATGGATACCGCGTTCGCGGGCGTCGGGCGGTGAAACAGTATTGGATTTTGGTACAACTGGCGTATGTGTATAGCATGCTCGAGTCGAACAGCGATTTTTCCGACGGGCTCGATCTCCTGCGCAAGAGAAAAGGACATAGCCTTGTGGAGTTCATTTAAAAAACAGCTCCACGTGGCATAAGGGATACCCTGTTTGTCTCTTTTTTAGTGGTAATTATTGTAATGAAAATTACTCAACTACAGTTCTCAAGTAAAGATCAAACATGCCACACTTCTCCGCAACGGACCCCAATCCGAACTAGAGGATTAAGATCCCCAAAACCCTCTTACTTCGACATTCACTGGAACCCAGATATGTGTATCCATCGACAATTCAACTTTAGAACCTTTAGTTGCGCTGGTATTATAATAATAAGTTTTACCGGAATAAAGATCATAAGAGGATGAAATTGCATTGCCATTTCCATCAGAGATCCATCCACTAATGTCTCCGTCATAACCTCCACCAATAGATGATACAGTATTATACTGTTTAGAACCTGATGCAGGTTTTGGTGCACTATACCAATTTGGAATTCCAAAGCTAGGAACAATGGCATCATATGAATACGGACCATTATAGGCAAAAACTGCTACTGCAAACATTAACGCACCAAACCCAATTACACACATTCCAATGATTTTTGACATCCTTTTCGTAATAATAGACATACTCATCCCCCTAAATCAAAGTAAACATCCTCTACCCCAATTATAAGTCTTGACTCTTAAAAAAAAAGAAAAATCGTTTGACAATTTTATCTTTATTTTAGACATTTTTCGACATATTTTTTCAATAAAGAGACGCTGTTGTAAAATTTCATTACAAAGAACCTTGACCAAAATAAAACGCAGAAACACCGTAATGCAGTACTCCTTTATGTGCTCTTTCACCATAGCTACTGCGGTCCGCAGCCCGCCAAGATGTCCATTCTAGAAGGCCGGTGAATTAATGGGGCATAGACTTCCCACATGTCGAATTTTGGAGGCCATTCTCCCCGCCATTTGGCGCCAAAGGATGGGAAGACGAGCAGGACTTCCTGCTCCCAATTCCGGTTTTGCGCACGCCAAAGAGCCGGTCCCCCTAAAGGGGGAAAGCTATCGATTACGGGAAAAGAGGCTCCAACAAGAAAAACAGAAGGATCAGTGAAAGGTCCTTCTGGGGAATTTTAAACCGGCGATTTTGGGGAAAAAATAATCGGCCTTGACAATCATCAACAACCGTGCTAATTTTTAGTTTTTCTTTTTTTATATAAAGCCAGACTAATTGTAGAGGCAATCACTCCGCTGCTAAAACTCACTCTAAGTACATTTATAATATATTCAGTTATTTCTTTATACCCCGTTGTTGTCACCCCTCCTGACATATATGTTACTGTTTTATAGGGGACAAATATCAATGCTAAAGTGATTCCTATGACAAAACCGTACATAAATCCTTTTTCAATAAAATTATTCAAAACTCATTTCTCCTCTCTATGTGTTTGCATTTACAATTCAAAGTTTTGAACTATAGTGTTTTTGTAATAAAAGAAAGTCTGTAGCGCATTCTCAATCGTAAAAAACTGTTGCTCTCTTTATCTAAAGCTAATTCGTTCAATCACTAACTGTAGATGAGCAAAATCACTAAAGCGTAATTTATTTGATATCTCTAGACCAGTTTACAATTGGATCCTGTAAACTAGGTTCTCCATAAGTACCAGTGTAGGTTTCTGATACATTGCCCGTTATGCGATTTATTTTTCGAACAATATAATTTCCTCTATCATGAAATCTAGTTGAATAATATTGTCTACTTGTGTACCCTTTTGAAGGACCTAAAAAAGTTCTACCTTTCTCATAAGTATAAGTGACTGACGCATTTAGGGATGCATTTAGCTCTGCAAGTCCTTCGTCCGGCAGTTTAGTCGCCCCACTAATAGTAGCAGAATTAGTAACAGTTATTGAAGATTTTAAAGTTGCTGTTTTACCATAAGCAACACTTATAATCAATTGTGCAGCTAGCGGAGACCTATCAGTATATTTCTTTGTCACCTCGTATCGATAAAGCAAACTTTCCGGCTGAGCAGCATTAAGAGAGAATGAGAATCGATTTTTTTTAGAATTTAGAAATCCCACATCGTTTGGGATTGTTATACAAAAAGACGGTTCAATAATATCATGAATAGTTACATTGTCACTAATGTCCACTTGCTCAGCTATATCTTTGATCAAATTATCACTAAGTCTATCTTTAAAATCTGGCCTATCTACGTTTATAATAATCCGTTCACCATCAGATTTTTCTACAATAACTTTTTGGTTGCTTTTTTCTACAATATCAATTTTATCTTCTTCCAAACCCTTAGCATATACTCCAGTTGCAAATAAAAGCATTAACCCTAAAGTAAGGCTGGTAATGGATTTTTTTTACACTATTAACATCTCCCTATATTTGTATTAAGCCAGCCGGCTTCACCACTTGATTGTATCAGAATAAGAGAGGAAAAACATCCGTATTTTCCGCAAATTTAATTGTGGAAAATACCTATTTTTCCCAAAAAAGGTTACATAAATTGTAATATAGTGTAAAATTCGGATCTTCTCCAAAAGTTGTACTTGATTTTTTCTGAACATCCCCTATTTACGCTTGTGAGGGAACATCAGCACTTTTTGCCTATCCTTGTCAGGAAACCACATTGCTTGTCAAGTATATGTTGTGGTGAAGAGTCCAATATTTAGTGTGACAGAGAACCGAACAACGAGCCGCCTCCCAGACAAATTTGTCTGGGAGCGGTGTTGTTCGGTCACCCGACAGTCGAAAAATAACGAGTACCCCATCAAAAAGAAAAATGTTAAAGTTTCAACGTGCATTTATATAGATTTAACCCGTGGTGCTAGATAAAATCAGACAAGCATAAAAATAGCCCTTGCCTGGCGGATCTCCTGTAGAATGAAAGTGCGACCTACCATTCGAAAGGAGAATCCCCATGCAAGAGCACTTTCATTTTACTACAGATCGGTCCAAGATTCAAAAGCAATATGCCGCCATTTTCGTTTTTGTTTCTGCCCAACTTTCATGCATTCAGGTGCATCTTCATCGTCGAAATCGCCATTTGGTCAAGCAAGAGGACGCTGTCATCATCGCCATTCATCTTTTAGGAAAGCTGCTCGGTTTTACTTCTGAACGGGCGTGGCATCGCTTTGTGATCGGGAACTTGTTCCCAAAGGAGAAATTTCTGGAACGTTCCCGGTATCATCGTCGTTGTCGATCACTGCGTTTTGCGATCAAATGGATTCGCCATGAATTGGCGAAACGCGGGCAGCACCATGCCTACGCTGTGGTGGATAGCTTGCCAATCGAGTTATGTCATGCCGTGAGAATGAACCGGGTCAAACGGTTTCAAGGAATCGCCGATATCGGGTATTGTACTTCGAAAAAGCAATGGTACTACGGGTTTAAGCTGCACCTTCAAGTGACCGATCAAGGGCTGCCGATGGGATACGTGGTGACGGAAGCATCTTGCCACGATCGAATGGCAGCCGAAAGCGTCATGACCCAAATTCCTCACCCCTATAACTTTGGGGACAAAGGATTCATCAGCCGTAACTTGCAAAAAAGGCTGTACGAAGAATACCAAATGGCGCTTTGGACTCCGTCTCGAAAAAACCAGAAACATCGTGCGTCTGAGACATGGGAGCCGTGGATCCAACAAAAACGCAACGTGATCGAGACAGTGTTCTCGGTTCTGGTTGACCAATATTGCATCACGGGGATCCGAGCCAATTCGATCATCGGATTTGAAGTGGCGTTAGACGGTATATGGTTAGCCTATTCCCTGGTTACACTTGGGCTAGTTGAGCGCTAAAGCTCAACTAGCACCACGGGTGACAACCGTATATAAGAACGTGAAAGTTTATCAGAGAGATGATATTATAGACCCACATATGAAAGATGCGCGTGGTAGAACTAATCTTGAAAGAATGGAAAAGGGGTTAGCACCGTTAGGTTCAGATGGAAAGCCTATAAATCTCCATCACATGACACAAAGAAATGAAAGTTCTATTGCTGAGGTTACACAAACATTTCACAAAGAAAATAGTAAGATAATCCACATTAATCCTAATACTATCCCTAGTGGGATTAACAGGAATGAATTTGATAAATGGCGCAAAGATTATTGGAAACATAGAGTTAGTGATTTTAAATAGTTCGAGGAGGGAAAAATATGAGTATGGAAGCATATAATCAAGCTAAAAAAATTATTTTGTCTAATGCAGAACTAAGTGATTTTGTGGGTCCTCGCTCAAGAGAATTAATTATTCAAGCAGAAGAAAAACTTGGGTTAAAGTTCACAGGTTCATATTTGGATTTTCTGTTGTCTTTTGGTGCGGGTAACTTTGGTTCTCAAGAGATTTTTGGGATAATTAGTAGCGATTTTGAAAATTCTTCAGTTCCAGATGCAATATGGTATACTTTAACAGAGAGAAGAGAGGGTAATTTGCCAAGTAATTTATTAATCATTTACGATACAGGAAGTGATGAAGTTTTTTGTTTAGACTTTAACAAGATTGATAATAATGAACCTAAGGTTGTTTCATTTTTTCCAGGAGTTGACTTAGACAAACAAAAGTATGAAATAATTGCAAATGATTTCGGGGATTTCTTATTAGATTTAGTTAAACGTGAGCTGTAACCTATATTACCTCGATTGGCTATAAGCCTTTCGAGGTTTTTTGATGATGTATAAAATTTTGTGTAAAGCATTTTACTAGATCAAAATAAAAAAGGTAGGGTATTCTCTGATTGAACCCAAACATTCCAGAGAAAGGAGAACCCTACCTATGTCTAAAAGTATACCGAATGTCGACTGGGCCAATCAACTGGAAAGTGTCATTCGTCAGTTTGTGAAGGAAAAATTAGAACGGATCATGCGGGAAGAAATCAAACATTTCCTCGAAATCGAACAGGCCGGAACATCGAATATGAGAAACGGCTACTATCAACGAAATCTAGATACACAATATGGCCGGATTGAAGGGCTTTTGGTCCCTAGAGACCGAAACGGAGAATTTCAAACGCAGCTGTTTGCCCCTTATCAACGCCACACCGGCAGGCTCGAGGAAGCCATCATTAGGATGTATCAAAGTGGCATGAGTACACGGGAAATTGGCAAGTTTATCGAACGAATTCTAGAAGGCTGGTGAAAAAGTACACGCCAAGGCAGGGATTTAGGGGGCTTATGTCGAAAAAGGAAGAAAAATCGTTGGAATGGAGCGTGAGCGGATCCATGAAAGCCCCCAAAAACCCTTCGACTCAGCCTCGTCTGTTTCAAGTCATCGACATGGAAGAACTGGTTCCTCCACATCATATCTTGCGCCAAATCAACGAAGCGGTTGACTTTTCCGTCATTCACGATTGGGTGGCTCCCCTGTACACGGAAAAAACGGGTCGCCCGGCGGCGGATCCGGAACGGCTGCTTCGCCTGATGCTGCTCTCGTATTGGTTCGACCACTCTGAGCGGGTTTTTCTTTTGGGACTTCACTTCTCGAATCGTCTGATTCACGACGGCGGAAGGAAACCGCTGCGACGAAAACGCTTTAAATAATTTGCTCGTCGCTTGATTCAGCTTGGGATGATTCAACAGCCAATTCGCAAACGCGGTATTCACTTCTGTCATCCGTTCGTACATGTCTTGTTTGGCTTTCGTCGGCTTGTGCAGTTCCAGCCTTAGCGTGATCGTCGGCATGGATTCACCTCCTTCTAGCGATGACATGATACCATGTTTTTATAATTATTCAATATTAGTAAAACGACTCACTTTCATCCCACCCCTAAAGGAGTAAGCTTTCCCACTCGCGGGTCTGTAACAAGTATATCATGATGTCTATTCCTCAAGTACCTTGTTCAGCTTCTTATCAAAAGTATATACCTCGTATCCCTTTACTTTATGATAGGCGTACAAAAGGGCATCCACAAAGTCCAGTCGTCTTCTGCCAAACAGAATGAGCGCTTCCTCTACTATCTCGATATCATCCACGTCGATATTATCGTATTTGAACAGTTCTAAAAGAGTATCGCTGATCTCAGCATTTGCGACATTGTACACTTTTTCAAGAACATAGATAACTTCAACGACTACTTCCTTTAGCAATAACACCTTGTTATTTTCAATAATCGTTGCCGCTTTAGCCGACAAATCATCATGATCATTAAGCAGGTATCTTAGAATAATGTTTGCATCAATGATTTTCATATTGATCCACCACAGCTTGAGACCAGGCATCGCTTTCTTGAGCCTGCAAATCCTCATTTTTGTATTTTGACAGAGCCCCTCTTAAGCTCTTTCTTTCTGATTGTTCTGAATTTTCTTCGTCTACATAGGGAAGGATAATGACTTCCACTTTCCTATTTTTTAATGATTCAGGTATATCTATGAACTTTTCTAGATCATTGCTGTTTTTTATTACTCTCACAAAATCCATGCTTCTTCGCTCCTTTCATTGAACGCTCTCCCACCTACGCTTACGCTTCGAGGCGTTCGAGGCGGGAGATGATAAAGCGGAACTCTTTAAACATATTATACCATTTTCATTGTACATTATCACACAAAAATTCAATTGATGAGTCAGTCAAGAATTTATCGGGAAAATCCACAGAATATTCCTCTGTTTATCTGAATGCATGCATTTATTACTATATTCTGATAATAAGTGAAATTCCTACCGTTATGTTCACACTTCATATCGAACGCTTTCACTCATGAAAACGTCATCCACTCCACTTGAAGGAAAAAAGCTGCCTTTAGCCGAAACAGGCATACATCCCTGACGGCTAAGACAGCTATTTCACTTTATTGCCCATTCACCAACTTCAACTTCTCCTTTGACGGCGTTTCGTAGCGGATGTGCGTGTCGATGTCGGTCACGTAATACCCGCCGCCGACCGCGTACTGCCCGCCGAAGCGCGCGTCATACCCGTAGACGCGGTACACCTCCCCAGGCTGTAAGATGCGACGGCGTTTCGTAGCGGATGTGCGTGTCGATGTCGGTCACGTAATACCCGCCGCCGACCGCGTACTGCCCGCCGAAGCGCGCGTCATACCCGTAGACGCGGTACACCTCCCCAGGCTGTAAGATGCGGACGAACACAAGGCGCCCATCCTTCGCCCGTTTCCATAGATTGATCGGCTTTTGCACTGTCAAGCGGCCGATTTGTCCTTTTTTCAACTCCACGCCATCCCAGTAGACTTTTTTCACTTGGCTTGGAGGAGTGGTTGGCTTCTCGGGCTGCTTGGGCGGGTTGGGCTTTTCTTCCTTCCAAAGCGGCAAGGCAAATTCATATTGGGCAAATCCGCTCGGCAAGGCGGCGACATAGCGGATGCTACCGTCTTGCGGCAAGTATTTTTGCGCTTCCGGCGACGATTCAAACGTGACGGTCACCGGCGCTTTCCCTTTCACTGGCGCAAACCGCCAGTTGCCATCCGCCGACGGGTTGATCGTTCCGTTTTCCCGAATGTAATCGATGATCACTTGCCGGTTTTCATCCGGCGCAGCCAAAATCGTGTTTTTCCCGCCCGGATTGATGATCCGGTTTGTCGTCGCCCGATAGTTGTTCGTTGCGACGATAAATTCCATGTTCGGCGTCACTTGCTTGCCTTCGAATTTCAAGTTTTTAATCCGGTTCGCATTCGGATTGATCACATTTTGGTTTTTGTCGTATTTCGCCGGCTCGGTGACATCGATCTCGTACGTCACGCCATCCATAATGTCAAAGTTGTACGTCGGGAAGTCGTTGTTGACGAGTGGCTGAACGTCTGTCTTGTTCGGGTCGATTTGGTTGAATTGCCCCGCCGACCACTCAAGCCATTCTTTCAACTCGGCTCCCGTAATTTTCAGCGCATACACCGTGTTCGGATACAAGTACAAATCAGCAACGTTTTTAATGGCGATTTCCCCTGCCGGGATGTCGGTATAGTAGCTCGCCCCGCCGCGTCCGCCGGCTTTGAACGGAGCGCCGGCCGACAACACCGGAAGACCTTCATATTTCGTCCCTTTCAACATCTTTTCGACATACCATTTTTGCGCATTCGTGACGATTTGCACGGACGGATCGTCTTTGATAAGCGCAAAATAGCTGTTGATCGGACTCGTTGTTTTTCCAACCGGGCTGCGGACGTACTGAATCGTCGCTTCATGTTCCGCTTGGATCGCCTGCTCAACAGCCGGGTCGCTGTCGACAAGCGGCGTTTTCGTCGCCTTGTCATACACTGGACGGAGTTGGGCTTTCGCTTGCGTCACTTTCCATTTTCCGTCGACTTGCTCGACCGTCAAGTCGATCACGCCGAGCGTATCGCCCCATGAACCCGGCATCGTCACAGGAACACCGTTAATCGTGCCGGTTTCATTGTTGATTCCGTTTCCGTCCGGAAAATCTGGTGTCGTGCCTGGAAGGGCCGGGAATTTTTTATGCTGGTGGCCGGTCAACACGGCGTCGACCCCCGGAATTTGCGTCAAATAATACGATGCATTTTCCATATTCGGGCTGTTTCCGCCGGTCTCAATGCCCGAGTGCGATAGCACAACGATCAAATCGGCCCCTTCCGCTTTCATTTTTGGAATATACTTTTGCGCCGACTGCACAATGTCTTTCGCAATCACTTTCCCTTGCAAATTCGCTTTGTCCCAATCCATAATTTGCGGCGGCACAAAGCCAATGACGCCGATCTTCAGCGTATGTTTCTCCCCGTCTTCATCAACGACTTCTTTCTCTAAAATTTGATACGGCGTGAAATAGTTGACATCGTTATCCGGATTTTGATCATGATCGTCACGGTACACGTTCGCATTCACGATCGGCAGCTTGGCATCGTCATACACTTCATTGAGGAAATCCAAGCCGTAGTTGAACTCATGGTTCCCGACTGTTGCCGCATCGTACTTCAACAAATGCAACAGTTTCACCGCTGGATGCACTTCTCCGTCTTGCAGCGGCTTCACTTTGGCCACATAGTCGCCAAGCGGCGTTCCTTGAATCAAGTCCCCGTTGTCAAACAGAAGCGTATTCGGCTGTTCAGCGCGCGCCTGCTCGATCAAACGTGCCGTTTTCGACAACCCGAACTCATTCGTTGGACTATCTTTGAAATAATCGTAGTTGACAAGATTCATATGTACGTCCGTCGTCTCTAAAATGCGCAGCTTGACGACATCTCGGTCTTCCGCGCCCGCTGCGGTCGGCGACACAGCCGGAGCAAGCAGCCCCAACGCCAACACCACGCTCGCCGCCGCGTATTTGTTCCGTTTTTTCAATGCCCATCCCCCTCACTCAGATCAAATCATTCTCATCTCTATACATATTACCATAAAAGCAACAAAATTTTGATAGAAAAGGTCCATGGGCAGCGCGCTTTGCCCTCCACCCAGGGATGAAAATCATGCGTCAGTCCTGCATTTTCACGGAAAAAACAAACAAAAAGAAATAGAGGAAACCCGTGGTGATAGTTGAGCGTCAGCGCTCAACTAGCCCTAGTGTGACCAGGAAATACGCCAACAAGATGCCATCGAGTGCCACTTCAAACCCGGCAATGGAATTCGCTCGAATGTCGGTGATCCGGTTGAGGATGGTTGATCTTTTCAATCTTCTTTTCTACATTCATGCTGTATATTATCATTGAAACCTCCGTCCGAAGAGCGATTGACAGCTCAACATTAGAAAGAATGACAGCCAACATTAAAGGAGTGACGCGCATCGTTAAGAGGAGTAGATAAGGAAGCAGAAAAGCTGTTCAAATAATCCATTATCCGCAAAGAGAATATGCCTCGAAGGAATGTCTTTTCTAAAAGTGCAGGAAAAGAAGCAACCCAAACAAAAATAGAAAATCACCATTGCAACACAACGAAGAGCGCCCTCCACTGGCGCCCTTCCTTATTTCTATAGCAAATTGAGCAACGCCTTTTTGTTCGCTTGCACTTGGTCGTTCAACGCCTTGACTTTTTCTTTTACCTTCTGAATGTCTGCGTTGTTGGCGCCGACTTTCTTTTCAAGAGCGCGAATGTCATTCGTCACCGCCCGCAGCTGGTTGGACAGGGCAATGAGCTGGCCGATGAGGCCAACAATTTGCTCTTCTTTTTCTTCATCGAGTTCCTCTTGGTCTTCACCAACAGGTTGTGGAGAAGTCGGAGACGGCGCCTCCGTTACTGTTTGCCCGCTGGACGCCGGAGCTGCAGCGTCATTAGCGGCTACGGCTTGTCCGCTCGGAGCGTCAGTTGCCACTGTGGCTTCTGTCGGTTGAGAAGCGGACGACTCGCCCGTTGACGCCGAATCCGCAGGCGTCGACGAGGTTTGCGTATCCGTCGCCGGTTCGGCTTCACTCAATGCTTGAATGCGAGCGGTCACTTTGTCTAAACGTTCTTCAATTTGGCTCACTTTTTTTATGTAACTGCGCCAACTTTTGCGCAAGCCATTTTTGTTGCTTGGACGATTCCTGTTTTTTCTTCGCCTCTGTTTCCTTTGGCTCCGTCTTCTTCTTGACGACGACTTCCACTTTCTTCACCATCGTTTCGCGCTCATGCGCTTTGCCCGCAGGCTTGGCGGCCGCCCACGCCGGAGAGGCAACGAGCATCGACGCCACCAAAATCGGCCATCCTTTCTTTAACATTACCAATTCCTTCTTTTATATTTTTTGGTAATGGCAGCTGGCTGGCATAGGTTTCCCCTTAGCCCCTGTAGCTTTGTGACGCTAAGTTTCCTTAGCTGTACCTTTATCATGATTGTACCATGATTTTCTTCGCAAGGAAGCGAGACGAAATGACTATTTTCGACCTTTGAACCATTTCATATATGCCTCAAACGTTCCTAGTTCACCATTAAATCCCTAGTTGAAGCTCGTGTACAGGATATTTGCTTTTTGTCACAACTCCCGGGCTCCGCAATGTTTCATGCACCTTCTCATTATACAACCGAACGTTTTCATTGATGATCTTCCACTCCACCGATCGCTGGTGGCAAAACCCATCGATATCATTGTCGAGATGTTTCACATAGCGATAGGGGCCAATGATGCCGATGCTGAGCCATGCACCATGGCGAACCAACACGACATCCCCTTGTTCCATCGTATGGACAAACGTCCAGATCGCCCCAAGAGCGTTGCCAAGCTTCGCCCCTGAATAATGGTACACATTGCGCAGTCGTTCTCTCAGTTCATCTTTGCTTATGCCGTTCAAATTGCCAATCAGCGGCCAGCCAATCCCAATGACCTGATCGCGAATGAATTCGTCGTACCGCTGAAACCCATGCGGCTTCGTTTTCATTTGAAATACATGCGCCACTCCTAATCCCTCGTTTCCCTTTCCATCTCTGTCTTAGCCAAACCGCCCCATCCATCGAAAAGCGCCAGTCGCGCAACCGTTTCAACGTCTGGCATGCCTCTGAAGAACAGCCGTAATCGCCTCAATCGTTTCTTTGGCGGCATCCGTCAACGCTTCAAACTTAAAAGCAATCGACTGGGCGTTTGGATTGATGGCCGTCCCTTCTTTTCGATCTCTGCGAAACGCCGTGATCGCCTCCAAGTCTTGTTTGAGGCCATCCGGAAGCAGCGCTCGCTCGAACCTCCAGCTGACAATGTAAGGCTCTTTCATTGCGTAATCGTTGCTTCCTTCATATTGTATGGCCCCGATGCGTTTCTTCCCTTTCTCAGAAGCGGCATCATTCATAAACAACTGCACGGTTTGCTTTCCACGGCCATCACATACATGCAAGCCTGCTTCCATCGATTTGCTTGCAATGAAGTGAAACAGAGGTGCAATGGCAAAGCGGTACTCAAACATCTTCACCTTTTCTCCCCCCTTTTTTGTCATATTTGCAACAGGCTCATCTGCCCCCAACAAAATGACGAGCAATCTCCGTTCATGCATCATCAAAGGATTCTTTCAACAAAAACAAGCAAACTCCTGCATATGAATGAAAAAAATAGAGGCCCAACCAATGTTTCTCTGTTTCGATTAATCCTCGAGTGGATCCTTCCTGCCTCCACGAGCCTTTTTGTCACTTCAATGTCTTCCCTCGACGGCTCGCAATGACCGCTGGGATGATTATGGGCTACGATGATGGAAGCCGAGTTGGAGAGAATGGCAGCCTTCATCACCTCCCTCAGATGCACGATACTAGCGTTCAGGCTTCCGACATGGCAGACGTTAATGGCAGTCGGCTGGTTTTTCGTGTCAAGGCAGACAACGACAAACTTCTCGCGGTCGGCTTCAGCAAGGAATAGCTTCAACAACTTGTACGCATCCTCTGGGGATTTGATTTGCCGCTCCTTGTACAGCACGCTAGACTCTCGAACGAGCTTCAGGCTCACGATGTTGATGCGCTTCGCTGGCTACTTGACAGATACCTCTCTTTCTAGCAACTCCAGTTGCTGGTGGTTAACGGTTTGGTACTTGCTCATCCCTTTCCCTCCTAAAACAAAAATAGCCCCAATTCCCCAAAAGGAATTGAGGCACTAGACTATAGGCTCAAAATCATAATATATATTTGAAATCATGCTTGATACAGATTTGGGCAAAAAGAAAAGCCCCACAGAGATTTCTCTCCGTATGATTATTAGCTCCTCATTCTAACGTTATATTACATGCAACATAAAGAGTTAACTTCTCATCCCTACAAAATCCCCTGCACCCGCACCGACCACTCAATCGCTTCCTGGTAGCGCGACAACACCTCATCCTCCGCCAAGCCCCATTGTCCGCATAGCCGTATCATCTGTTCCCAGTCCCCTCGCTCCATGCACCAAACAAGGTCATAGACAGCGCAAAAACGACCTGTTTTATGCAAAAGGCAGGCTTGTATATCGTCATGAATATTCAGATCGTCTAAAATTTGCGGCAATGGTTGATGCAAAAGAACGTCCAACAGCGAACAAACCCCCATTAAAAACAAACTCGCCTTGTCCTGCTCATAGCCAAACAGCTCCCCCAACAATTCACAAGCTTTTCCTCGAATAAAAGACAATGTGACAATTTCTTCATACAGATGCTTTTGCCCATCTTGAGCATGCAGATCGTATAACTCTTGCAGGGCCAATACGGAGATCCACTTTTTCAATTCATTGATGCCCAATAACATGATCGCATGACGGATCGACTTAATTTTCGGGCGATGTGACACGATCATGGAATTGGCCAATTTCAACAATCGGTACGTGAGCGCCAGATCACGCTCAATCATCTCGGCAATTTCGTGAATATTCGGATCATCCTCGCTCAAACACCCCAACAGCGCCCAATAAGATGGATGGGAACCAAACGGGAGGGCTTTGTCCCCGTAAATCACAGGTTTGCTGAAGAAAAAGCCTTGGAAATACATGAATCCCATGTCAGCAGCCCGCCAAAATTGTTCATACGTTTCCACTTTCTCTGCCAGCCATTTAACGCCCAACGTTTTCGATATTTTCATGAACGACGATGCGTCCTCCATGGACACGCGGGAAAGGTCGACTTTAATGAGATCGACATATGGAAATAACGGAAGATAGGAACGGTCTAAAACAAAATCGTCGAGCGCGATCGTGTATCCTCGAGACTTCAACTTGCGACACACGGACAAAAGCCAGTTTGACATCGGGATCGTCTCCAAAATTTCCACTACGATCGCAGCCGGCGGGAATTGCAACGGCACTTCGTATTTCAACAAATTCTCTGTAAAATTGACAAAACACGGCTTTCCGTTGGTCAGCTTCTCGATCCCAATGTTCATAAAACTATTAATCAGCACTTCTAATGTGGCTTGATCGCCATTCAATCCATCGTAAAAATTGCGTTTGCCGCTTCGATAAAACAGTTCATACCCCACCACATTCCGTTCAATATCGAATATTGGCTGCCTCGCCACGTACACCTCCATGGCTGTCCATCCCTCCCCCTGCGCAATTGATGAAGACGGAGCCCATTTGTTCCCTTAGTTCTGCTCAAAGCCAGCGCTGGCTGGCTTGTCTCTCTACCTGAATCCATGACAGAAGCGTATCAAAAAAATGCTGAAAAACCCAATCATCCCGAGGTTCAACTTCATTTCTATTAGGAGAAGAACCCCCAAGGGCCATATTTGTTGATTTAACAAGGTTTTCTTGGCAGTTTTACACGCATCTTTATCAAGGATTCAGTTTTCTTTTTTATTGTACCATTTTTCTCTTTTTCTGGGGTTAGGAGGACAGTACTAATTCTTGACAGAGGGGATTCCGTCGGCTGCCGGTGTTCATGAATGGGCGGGGAAGCAATGGAGCGATCTTCTTCTGTTACTCCTAGGATATGGAAAGACGGAGGAGACTCTGTATTTTGTTTTTATGTCTCACATTTCACACCCTCCCACCAAAAAGCGGGAGGGTACAAAATGTGAGTTGCAAGATCCGTCTCCAACAAAAGTCAAAAGACATAGTATCGCTGTTGCACCCAAACTACTTTTTACTTTTTCACTTTTACAACTTCTGCAGTGCTCTTATTTCCAGCCCTGTCAACCGAAATGACTCGAATGAGAGTTCCTGCTTTTTGCGGTTTAATTTTCATCACATAGTTTCCATACTGATCCACTTTAGCACTACCAATCTTTTGATTTGCCACATATGCAATGACTGTGGAGTTCGCTTCCGCCTTACCTGTAATCACTTTAGATTTACTAGTAATACTATTTACAATTGGAGCAGTGGGAGGAATTCTGTCTACTACAACAACGACTCGCTCCTTGCTTGTATCGCCGAACTTATCCTTTACCATAATATAAAGTTTTGTTCCTGCGCTTTGTGTTGGAATCTTGATACTGAACAAACCTTTGCTGTCGCTTTTACCGTTATATACTTTTGAATTGATTTTTACAGAAACCGTTCCATTTGGTACTGTTTTTCCCGTTACAACATTGCTCTTATTGCTGACTAAATTTACAGTTGGCGGTGCAGGCAATAAATCAGGGCATTGGACGTTAAGTGTGTATTTCCCCGTATAAGAGCTTTCTTGATAAACTTTAATATAATATGTCCCTGCTTCAAGATCCACCCAGCCTGACCATTTGGCTGGATTCGCCGAATTGCCTTCAGAAACATATTTCCTGAATACTTCATTTCCATCTGAATCTTCCAATTTTATATTCACCGCAGCTATATAAGAATCCAGCTTAACCGTTACCCGGCCCGCTTTCGACAAATCAACCTTGTAAACATCCGCACTGTCATTCCAACTAATCAATCCGGTTACTGTTTGGCTATTGACCTTAAGTGGTTGAGCTTGTACTGTTCCATCATTGGGTTCAATTTCATTGTTATTGGCTTCTTGGTAGCTCACTTTTAAATCATATTTCCCTGTATAAGTATATTCTTTATAAACCTGAATATAATATGTCCCTGCTTCAAGATCCACCCAGCCTGACCACTTGGCTGGATTCGCCGAATTGCCTTCAGAAACATATTTCCTGAATACTTCATTTCCATCTGAATCTTCCAATTTTATATTCACCGCAGCTATATAGGAGTTGAGTTTAACTGTAATTCTTCCAGCTTTCTCTAAATTTATCGCATAGATTTGTTGATCATCAGTATCAGTAATGTATCCAGAAACGGATGTATCGAACGGCAGGTCTGTCGCTGAACTGGCGAATGCCGTATTCGTTTTCAGAAATGGGATAGTGAGAATAATGGCAAGAACGGAGAAAAAAGAAAATATCTTTTTAAAGTTTCTCATAAAAAAACTCCCCCCTAAAACTTCTTTCTGATGAAAGTCCTCTGGCTATGCCATTCGCCGAGTCTTGTGAAGCGAGTTACAAATCCCTCTGTACCCACACGGCCCACTCAATCGCTCCCTGATAACGCAACAGCAGCATCCTCCATCAGGCCCAAGCGTCTACAAACGCGTCATTTGTTCCCAATCTCCTCATTCCATACACCAGACGAGGTCATAGACAGCACAAAAGCGACACTTGTTATGCAAAAGACAAGCTTGTATATTCATCATGAATGTTCAGCTCGTCTAAAATTTGCGGCAATGATTGATGCAAAAGAACGTCCAGCAGCGAACAAACCCCATTAAAAACAAACTTGCCTTGTCCTGCTCATAGCCAAACAGCTCCCCCAAGCAATTCACAAGCTTTCCCTCTAATTAAAGGACAATGTGACAATTTCTTCATACAGATGCTTTTGCCCATCTCGAGCATGTAGATTGTACAACTCTTGCAAGGCCAATACGGAGATCCATTTTTTCAGCTCCACTTTTTCCGCCAGCCATTTAACTCTGAAAAAGTTGGATATCTTCATGAACGATGATGCGTCCTGCACAGAAACACGAGAAAGATTCACTTTAATGAAATCGTCGTACGGACACAAAGAGAGATAAGAACGGTCTAAAACAAAATCGTCGAGCGCGATCGTGTATCCACGGGACTTCAGCTTGCGGCACATTCGCAAAAGCCAATTCGACATCGGAATCGTCTCAAGGATCTCCACTAGAATCACAGAAGGTGGGAATTGCAATGGCACTTCCTATTTCAACAAATTCTCTGTAAAGTTGACAAAACAAGGCTTTCCATTGGTCAACTTCTCAATCCCAATGTTCATAAAACTGTTAATCAGCACTTCCAATGTGGCTTGATCGCCATTCAATCCATCGTAAATGCCGCTTCGATAAAACAATACCCCACCACATTCCGTTCAACATCGAATATCGGCTGCCTCGCCACGTATACCTGCATAGCTGTCCATCCCTTTCCCTGCGACTGATGATAGGCAATGCGTTTTGATGTTGCCACCAAAACAAGTATTGCCTAACTTTCGCGGCGGGGAGTATAATGTTGACTTTCTTCAATGGATTGTCACCAATCACATAAGTACACCCGTTCACGGGAATCCTAATAGGCATTTTTATTCACCAAACCATTTGTAATCGTACGTAAAATGATTTTAATATCTAGCCATAAACTCCAGTTCTCTATATAAAAAAGATCATGTTCAATTCTCGCACGAATCGATGTGTCACCACGCCAGCCGCACACTTGAGCCCAGCCAGTGATCCCTGGACGGACATGATGCTTAATCATATATTTCGGAATTTCTTCTTTAAACTTGTCAACAAAATAAGGACGCTCAGGCCGTGGGCCAACTACACTCATATCTCCTTTCAAGACATTGAAAAACTGAGGCAACTCATCTAAGCTTGTTTTCCGCAAAAACGCTCCAAATTTCGTCCGACGCGGATCGTTTTCGACTGTCCATTGAGTATCGGAAACGGACTGAGGCATATGGTTCATGGAACGAAATTTATACATATAAAACGTCCTTCTATTCAATCCAACCCGCTCTTGTTTAAAAATAATTGGACCTGGCGAAGTCAGCTTGATTCCAATGGCAATGGCAATCATCAGCGGGGCCGTTAAGATAATAGCCAGCAGTGAAAACAGAATATCAAATAATCTTTTCAGCACTCTATTTCGCAATTCATCCAACGGCACATCCCGCACATTGATGATCGGCAAATCGCCAAACAATTCAAAATGAGGCGAAGCTGGAAGGATATCATAAAAATCAGGAATAATCGAAGCACGCACTCCCATTTTCTCGCAAACCGATATAATCTCTCGATATTTGGGATAGGCTTGCAACGGGAGCGCCACAACCACTTCATCAATTAACTGGTGGATCAAAATATGTTCCAAATCCGATACTTTCCCAATAATAGGTTTATAGTGAGCAAAGCGCGGCTCATGCTTTGTCCGAAAGTCGTCCAAGAACCCGACGACCTCAAGCCCATATTCCGGATGCATTTGGAGATTTTCAAAGTACTTCCTTCCGATCGATCCTGCTCCAACAATTAGGACAAATTGCTTATTATACCCCTTTTTTCGTAATTGACGAAGACTTTGCTTCACTATATAGCGATATGTCGAGACAAGCGTGACGTTCCATATAAAATACAGCAAGAGAAATATCCTTGAGATATCAACCGTTTTCGACGTAAACAATACGCTTAATAATAGAAACATACTCAGCGTATGTACTTGCAATACTTTCGCTAATTCATTCAAAAACTTCTGCTTTCGTTTCGATTTGTACAATTCTATAAGATATCCCACTAAAACAGCAATCGCACCATAAATGAGGCTCCAAAACCAATAATTTTTCAATGGCAAATGGGCATCAGTCCCATCGTGAAATAGATGAAACTTTATCACCCATGATAGAATAAATGCGAACTGAACGATCGCAAAATCCATCGAAGCATAAACCTTTGTCAAAAATCGTTCTCGTCCTCGAATCATAACGATTCCCCCATATCCCGACCAAATTGCAACAGAAAATTGAAATTCATAGTAGTAAAGTTAATTTCTCTCTTTATTTTATCACAAGTTGGCAATTAAGATATAGCAATTTTCGACATTTTATTAAAAAATCACCTCGCATAACGACAAAACTGCTCAATCTCATCCCATGACATAAAAATGCGAATAATATCTTCCTCCATTAATGGTGTTCCTATCTGCACTTCAATCAACTCTAAGTCCGTAATCGCCTTCATCCCATGTTTCATGCCAACTGGAATGTCAAGCACATCCCCCGACTTCACGCGGCGAATTTCACCATTCAACGCAAATTCCCCTTCACCTCGAATGATCGTCCATACTTCCCTTCGATAGCGATGCATGTGATAACTTAAATTTTTTCCTGCCGCCACGCCAATCCGTTTTGTTAATACTTCCCGACCGTCTTCGAATTTTGTATAATCCAGCACCCGATACCAGCCCCAGCGGCGTTCCTCATACATCGGACGTTGATCAAACCCATTGACGAGGTCTTTAATCTTCGGGCTTTTTGCTTTATCGGCGACTAAAATTCCGTCCGGGCTTACCGCTACAATGGCGTTGGACACTCCCAGCACAGCGACAGGAATGTCAAGCTCATTAATCAAGTGGGTGTTTTCCGACTCCACCACAATCCCCTTGCCGATTTGGTTGGTCCCCATTTCTTCGGTTAACGTATTCCACGTGCCAAGGTCTTTCCAATACCCATCATACGGCAACACGACAATATGCTTCGTCTTTTCAACAATCTCATAGTCAAAGCTGATTTTCGGCAGTTCATTGTATTGCACCAACAATTCCTCATATTGAACAGAATATCCCTTCTCCTTCAATAACGAAATCACATAACCCAACCGAAACCCAAACACCCCGCAGTTCCAAAGCGCACCTTGCTTGATTAACTCTGCTGCTTTTTCTTCGGTTGGCTTCTCTGTAAAATGGATCACTTTTAAATAATGACCATCACTAGATTTAAAAGCGGGAACAATATAACCGTACTTCGCTGATGGATACGTTGGCTCGACACCGATTAACGCCAAATCAGCCCCACTCGTGAGCACAGTTTCCTCTAAATCTTTCACTCTATCAAAAAAACGATCCTCAACATACGGATCGACAGGCAACACCGCAATGACTTCATCTAAACCAATTCCTTCAACGCTATACAAATAAACCGATGCTAACGCGATCGCTGGAAACGTATCGCGCCGCATCGGTTCAATGATCATCGGGACATCTTGTCCTAATTGGCTTTGAATCATATCCACTTGGGATTTGCTTGTCGCAATCACAGCGGAATCAGCTAGGCCGACATTTGTTAATTGTCCCCATACGCGCTGCACCATTGATTGTAACTCACCATTTTGATTTTCTAGCACTTTTAAAAATTGCTTTGAACGTGCGTCGTTCGATAGGGGCCAAAGGCGTTTGCCCGAGCCGCCGGAAAGTAAAATTATCTTCATCAGCATTCACCTTCTTCTAAATTGTTCATACGTTTTTTCTAGTTTTTCTATCATTTTGTCTATAGTAAACTTTTCTATATAAATTTTATAACTCTGCTCACCTAAACTTTTAATTTTTTGTGGATTATTAATTAGAAATTCTAAAATCTGAACTGCTCCATTGACATCCTTAATATTAAATAAGTAACCGTTTATATCATGGAAAATTATTTCGTTATTTCCGGTTACATTAGTACCAACAATAGGTAATCCTTGGGAAAGTGCTTCAATAAGTGCATATGGCATCCCTTCATATAAGGAAGTTGTAATAAAAATATCAAATTCTGCTAGTTCACCAGAAATATTGTTTTTAAAGCCAACCAATTGAATTCTTTTATGAAGATTATCTTTTTCAATTTTATTCTTTAATATTTCATAAAAAGGTCCATCTCCTACATACCGAAAATCCACAGAGTCATATTTAGACACTATATTTTTAGCTATGTTATAGAATGTAATAGGATCTTTTTGTTCGGACAGTCTTGCAACTGTCCCAATAATTATTCTGTTTTTTTTCTGAATTTTTTTTGATCTATCTTTTTTAGATATGCCATTATAAATAACCATACTATTGCTAGTTGTAACTATTCCACTTTGTAGGGCAAACTGTCTTTCCCCTTCAGAAACATTTATAGTTACTTTTGTGATTTTACCAAATATTTTTTCTAACCCCACGTAAAACTTTACTTTTGTTTGGGAAAGATTCGGTGACTGTGCTATATACGCATGTGGAGTATAAATTATATTTTTAATGCCACATAAGTAGGCTGCAACTCTACCTAATGCTCCAGCTTTCGAACTATGACAATGAACAATATCAGGATTAATCCGATTAATTATTTTCATTATTTTTATTAATGCCTTGCTATCTTTTTTGATCGATATTTCTCGATCTAATTCCTTAAGTTCATACAGATGGATACCTTTTCGTTTTAAATTTGGAATGTTATCAAAAAATACTTTATCAGCTCTTTTTTTTCCATAAATTAGATGTATATCATACGAACCTAAATCAATATTTTTAATAATATCCAAAAGATGTCTCCGCACTCCTCCACCCATAGCTTCACATATATATAGTAGTCTTACCTTCTCCAATTTTTCACCCTTCCTCTAGAAATGTGGCATTGTCAAAAGTTTATCCTCTACACTCGCGATTTTCCCTTGAGTTTCAACGGCTAAACGCAAAAAAGCTTGCCACTGCCGTCGTTTCCAGCCATCACTAAAGCAGTCACACACTTAGCATCCAAAACAAAGGGATAACAAGCTTTGTTGCCTCATTGATTAGACTATTTGCTTGATTGTATATTTGATTGGTGTGATATTGAGAAAATTGTTGAATCTCGAGAGCTCAGACGAATCCATCCAAAAACCGTACTGGAAACTTCAGATCGATGATCTTCCGATCATCAATGTACCGCGCACCCTTGTTCTAACATTCATTCGTTCGGTCTCTTCACCAACCAAACACACAGAGACCGTCTAATCCCTATTTTTGTTATGAATGGCACTGTATAAATTACATGCCATGGTTTTAGGATGAAAAAATTCATCGATGGTACTTTTGTTATTCCCGCAAGTCATATCATTCTCTAAAAAATTAAGTAAAACTTCATATAACTCATTACTATCATTAGGTTTTATTACATATCCTAATATAGGACTTTTCACTGAAAGGTACTCTTTAAAACTACCTGTATCAGTTGCTACTACAATACATCCGAGATATATAGCAGTTTGCACTGTTTGTGTACCTGTCGAATCCCTATAAGGAAACACAGCAACTCTACTATTAAGAATATATTTAGCTAACTCATCATTAGATACATATTTATTAATAACTTCAACTTTATCTTTTAATTTCATGAGAAGACCATTGGTACAATTGTTAAGATTTCCAGGACCAACAATTAATGCTTTATAATCAATTCCGTTTATATGTAACTTATACAAAGCTTGCTCTAGTACATCCAATCCTTTGTATTGCTCAATTCGACCAAAAAATATAAAATCATAATACCTTTTATCATATGGTACTTCCTCCTGAACTAACGATGTTATTTCTTCCATATAAGGTAGGTAAATTACTTTTATCTTTTTCGAATCAGTCAAAGGATTTTCTTCTGCCAATTCTTTTAGATAGTTACTAGCTACAAATATATTATTAAGCCTTTTACCTGTTAACAACACACTTTCATTGATTTTAAACAAGATCTTATTTAATAATTTAACACCTGTATGAGGTTTGGGATCGTGCCACCAAAAACTGTAATCAATTTTATTATTCAATATCTTGACCAAAGAATTAAAAGGATTATCCGAATAAAAGAATAAATGCTGAATATCATTTTCTTTGATAAATCTTTTGATTTTTATTAATGAATCAATTTTTTTAAAAATATTCTTGTCTCTTTTATCAAAATTAACACTTAGTATTCTGTGACTTTCGTAATCAAATTCTGAATCGTTGTAACAAAAGCTTTTAATTATATAGATGTTCTTTTTTTCTGATAAATTATTACATAGACTTTTAAAAGAATCTCCTATTGCACTCCTCGAGGAATTAATACAAATTAGACAAATGTTCATTTTTATTCACCTGTTAATTATCACGAGTGTTGGTTACCCAAAATTATATACATACAACATGAAGAGTTAGCCTTTCCGTTATCCTGCACATCCTAAGCGCTGCAGCACTTCCTCCGGACGTTCGTGGATGTCGTCCACAAACCGAGCAATGGCCTGGACGATATCGTCTCGATTTTGGTGAAACACATTGGCGATCACGGTGTCTTTCAGCCATTTCCATAAGCGTTCAATCGGGTTCAGCTGTGACGAATAGGGAGGAAGGGAAAGAAAGTGAAAACACGGCCCTTCTTCCCGCCAAAATTCCTTGACCATGTTGGCATGGTGAATGCGGGCGTGATCCAACACCAAGATGATGAGACGGTCTGGATCGCGCTCTTTAAGCATTCTCAAGAAATCCAAGAACGTCGCGGCATGGGCAGCGGTCGTTGGATGAAGCACCGTTTCACCATCGTGGATGTTGACCGCGCCAAACCGCGATACGTGGGCATGATGGCCGAACGCCGGCACTTGTTTTTGGCGGCCGACTTCCGACCATGTGGACCGCAAGACATGGTAAGAGCGGATATGGGTTTCATCGATGTACAGAAGAACGGCATCTTCTGTCTCCTTGGTGATCAAGTTTTTTGATTCGGATCACCGAGATTCGAGCGAACTCGGTTTCTGGATTTGAAACGGCACTGGATGGTATTTTACTGGCTTACTCGCTTGTTGTTCTTGGGCTAGTTGAGCGTTAAGACTCAACTAGCACCACGGGTATATAGATTAATTTTCAAACTTACTGTAGATGAGCAAATTCACTAACATAAATTGACAACCAAACAAAAAAGGAGACATGAACCGGACTCCTTGGGTAAAATAGGCAAGATATTCCCATTGATGTGATCAAAAAACAGCTCCATGTCGCCTAAGGGGTACCCTGTTTGCCTCTCAGAACATGGAAATTATTGTAATCAAAAATGCTCATCTACAGAAACTTATATAAAGGCTCTATTGCTTAGCGTAAAAGCCTCTACCTATATCAATCTCTCAAATTAATCTTATTAAACTTCAAATGAATATAAATTAAAACATTGAGATAGATAATAAAGAAGTATGATATAAAATGCCTTATATACGAGCCATAATCAGGTTCGAAAATACCATGGACAGCAATTATGCTTAGCAAAAAAATGAGTATATTTTTTTGTGTTGTTGACAATTTATTATAGTTTTTAATATTGAAGAAAATAATGTATGAGTTTAATAACATATATATGACAAAAAAAACATATTTTATATTTAGCGACACAAACATTATCTCTAAAGGAAATAGCAATCTAAAGATATTTAGTAAATAATTAAAAAACATTATAAAATTATTATTTGAAATGAGCACATCTGATATTATAGTTTGAGCATCTACAGAACCCATTCGATAATAATTTAAATCTTCTCTAATGTAGAATATTCCGAACAAATATTTATTTGGAACCACAATTAAAATAAAAATCACAATTAATGCTATCCAAAGTCTAGATTTTTTATGATTGAAAAACATAAAGAAGATACAAAAATATATAAAAACCAACCCGAAATAAGTTCGAAAAAAATAAGAATATAAAAATATCAAAATACACAGGACCAAAAACAATTTTTTACTCTTCATTTTTTTTAAGACCACTGAAAACAGGAGGGAGAATAGAAATGTAATCCACTCTTTACTAATATGAGTAACATAAATCACCAATAATACTATTGACATTGGCAACCAAAACGCCAAAAGCAAATCCATTCTTGGTATTCTTATGAAAGACATTGATAATAAAAGAATAAATACGGTTATAAAAGTTAGAATTAAGGCCCATACATCCCAGATATAAATATTAAATATATTTAAAAAATTGTAAAATTTAGCACTGAAATCGAAAGCCTTATCACCTAAATTAACCCCGGAACGCATTAAATATAAAATTTTATAAGAGTCATAAAAATATTTTTCAGAAAAAATCTTATACATCTCAAGTTTAAGAGGAAAACACAACCCTAATAAAAAAAATAATAGTGAATAAAATAAAAAATAATCTCTTTTAGAGGCACTGTTAAGATGTTTCATAATTTTATCCTCTTCCAATAATGCTTGTATCAAAAACGTATTTGAAACAACATCAAATCACCAAGGTTGACAGGAGAGAAAAAAGTTCAAACCATTCTTCCAAATATCATTTACTGTAGTGAAACAAATTCACTAACATAGATTCACATCCAAATTTCTTTGTGAGTGCAAGGAAGGTATGTTCTGGAATAGTCAAAGTACAACTTTTGGTAAAGGATCAAAAATTGCATAAAAAACGGTTATTTACCGATATTGACTAACGCTCGATGGATATACAATAATCTTCTCCACTTTTTATTCTGATTCATAATAAATACTTTTAAGAGTTTTTTTAATGCCTTATAGTATGCATAACAGAAAGCCGTAAAAGTCTTCAATTTTCTTTTTTGAGTCCGCTTGACAAACCAATACCCATTCCGAATATCATAAAAGGCTACAATTGGAGATAGATTTTTTTCTCCACCTGAAGATGCCGATACTTTATGATGTACGCGAGATTGCGGAACATATTTAATTTCCCATCCATATTGATTAGCTCTAACATTCCAATCCGTCTCTTCATAATACAAAAAATAATCCTCACACATATACCCTACCGTTTCCAGCACCTCTCTCCTGAACCCCAAACTACACCCCGTTATATAATCCACTTCTTTTACTTGATCATACTGCCCTACATCCTCTTCTTTAATTCCTATATGCTTTGTCTTCCCTGTCCAGGTATTGACCTTGCCCCCCGCAAACCAGATTTTGTTCGTCCCGTAGTAGTAAATCTTGGAACCAACAATCCCTACTTGTTTGTCGTTTTCTAACGTTTCTACCAATGGAGTGAGTGCATTTGGATCTACTACTGTATCGTTATTTAAGAGCCAAAAATATTGATACCCTTGCTTATACGCTTCTCTGATTGCGACGTTATTTCCACCAGCAAACCCTAAATTCTCTCCGGTTTGAATGAATGTAATGGATAAATGAAATTTCCCATCGTTGTAATCTTGTTGAAGTTTATCAAATGAGCCATCTTGTGAGGCATTATCTACTAAAAACACGTGAAAATAAGGGTACGTTAAGTGCTCTAGCGACTTTAAGCATTCAAACGTATCGTCATAAGCGTTCCAGTTTAAAATAATAATCGCAACATCTTTATCCGTTACTCGCTTCAAGTGCTATCACTACCTTATAGTTTAATTCTTATCATAAATTCTTTCAATGCTTCTCGCCAATTTCTTATGCCACTAAATCCATTCAACTTAAGCGCCATATGCTCAAACACGGAGTAAGTAGGCCTTGGCGCTGGTCTTGGGAAGTCTTTTGTTGTACAAGGATTTACCTTGACTTTTATCCCAGCTTCCTCAAAAATTGCTTTCGCAAACTCATACCAAGAACAATGCCCAGAATTAGAAACATGGTAAACGCCGTATTTTTCCGTTTGAATCAGTTCCAAAATGCAATTGGCTAAATCTACTGTGTAAGTTGGACATCCGACTTGATCATGGACAACCATCAATTCATCCCGTTCTTGAGCCAGCTTTAACATGGTTTTGACAAAGTTATTTCCATGTTTCCCATAGACCCAAGACGTTCTGACGATAAAAAACTTCGAATGCAAGTCGCGCACAAACTGCTCACCGGCTAGCTTACTTTTACCATACACGCTAAGTGGATTCGTCGGCGCAAATTCGTTGTACGGGGTATTTGCCATTCCGTCAAAAACGTAGTCTGTGCTAATATAAACAAGTTTTGCTCCTACCGCTTCTGATGCGACAGCGACGTTTCTCATTCCGTATGCGTTAATTAAAAACGCTTGGTCTGGCTCGGATTCGGCTAAATCGACTTTTGTGTATGCAGCGGCATGTATGACAACATCAGGATGAACTTCCGCAATAACCTGTTTCACTAGGTCAAAGTTTGTGATATCTAACTCTTCCCGTCCATACCCATACACTTCAAAGCCTCGATCAGCGAGCGCATCGACTAAATCTGTGCCAAGCTGGCCTTTTGCACCTGTTACAACTACTTTCATAGCTTGTCACCATACTGTTTTTGATAGTAGTTCATGTATTCACCGGATTTCATATTTTTCCACCATTCTTGGTTGTCGATATACCATTGGATCGTTTCTTCGATGCCCTCTTCAAAGGTATATTGCGGCTTCCAGCCAAGTTCTGTCATAATTTTCGTTGGATCAATCGCATAACGGCGGTCATGCCCCGGACGGTCGGCCACATATTTAATTAACTCTTTCGAAACTCCGAGTTTTTCAACGATTATATGCACGATTTCATTATTGGTTCGTTCATTATGCCCGCCGATATTGTATACTTCCCCCGGTCTGCCTTTATGAATGACTAAATCAATCGCCGCGCAATGGTCTTTCACATGCAGCCAGTCGCGAATATTTTGGCCGTCACCGTAAATCGGAAGCTCTTTTCCTTCCAACGCGTTCGTGATCATGAGCGGAATCAGTTTTTCAGGGAAGTGATACGGCCCATAGTTATTGGAACATCTCGTAATATTCACATTGATACCGTACGTTTCATGATACGCCCTTACAAGCAAATCTCCGCCAGCTTTGCTTGCCGAATAAGGGCTATTTGGCGCTAATGGCGTTTCTTCGGTAAAGTACCCCGTTTCCCCAAGTGTACCATACACTTCGTCCGTTGAAATTTGCACATATTTCTTAATATGGTTGGCTTTCGCCACATCTAATAACGCTTGCGTGCCCAATACATTGGTTTTTACGAAAATTCCAGGGTCTGCAATGCTGCGGTCGACATGCGATTCCGCCGCAAAGTTTACGATAACGTCAATCTTATGGGTTTTCACAAGATAATCGACTAACTCACGGTTATTGATATCGCCTTTCACAAACGTATAATTAGGATGATTTTCGACATCCTTCAAGTTTTCAAGATTGCCGGCATAGGTTAATAAATCATAATTGACTACTTTATAATTTGGATATTTCTCAAGCATGTAACGGACAAAGTTGCTGCCAATAAAACCTGCTCCGCCTGTGACTAAAAGATTCATTATTATCTCTCCCACTCAAAGTTGATTTCGGCATCGGCTAATAATGGATGTTTCGTATCTTTGTCAGAAAGAATTGGATTCGCTGTCGGCCAATCAATGCCTAACGCTGGGTCATTCCAAAGAATGCCGCGGTCATGTTCTGGAGAATAGTATTCATCCACTTTATATTGTACTTCCGTATTTTCCACTAGCGTACAGAAACCATGCGCAAACCCTTTTGGTACAAGCAATTGCCGTTTATTCTCCGCACTTAAAATAAACGCTTGCCACTTTCCAAATGTCGGTGAACCTTTGCGAATATCGACAACGACATCATAAATCGCCCCACGCGTCACGCGAACTAATTTCGTTTGTGCCTTTGGGTTTAACTGATAATGAAGGCCTCGCAACGTTCCCGCTTGTTTTGACAATGAATGATTGTCTTGAATAAAATCAAGATCAAGCCCATATTCCACAAACAGCTTTTTGTTGTAGCTTTCCATAAAGAAACCCCGATGGTCGCCGAATACTTTCGGTTCAATCAACAACACACCGGGCAGTGAAGTCTCGATCACTTTCATCACAAGCACCCCGCCATTTTATAAATAGATTGGTTTCTTTTTCTGATTTGCGATATCTATTAAATATTGGCCGTACTGGTTTTTCTTTAACGGCTCCGCTAACTTTAACAATTGTTCCCGCGTAATATATCCTTTCACATAAGCGATTTCCTCTAGGCAAGCAACCTTTAAGCTTTGCCGTTTCTCGATTGTCTCGATAAACTGCGAAGCCTCCAGCAAAGATTCATGCGTGCCGGAATCCAGCCAGCAAAAACCTCTCCCCAAAATCTCCACATGCAATTCGCCAAGCTCCAAATATTTTTTGTTCACATCGGTAATTTCTAACTCGCCACGTGCGGAAGGCTTAATGCTTTTCGCAAATTCAACAACCCGGTTATCATAAAAATACAACCCTGTCACCGCATAATTGGACTTCGGATGTTTAGGCTTTTCTTCAATCGAAATGGCTCTGCCATTTTCATCAAACTCTACAACGCCAAAACGTTCAGGATCATTGACATAATAGCCGAAAATCGTTGCCCCAGTTTTGCGCTCAACCGCTCTCTGCAACAACTGAGTTAAACCATGACCGTAGAAAAGATTGTCTCCTAAAATCAGCGCAACATTATCGTCACCAATAAACTCTTCACCAATAATAAATGCCTGTGCAAGACCATCCGGAGAAGGTTGCACGGCATAGGATAATGAGATTCCTAAGTCTGAGCCATCTCCTAGCAATTCTTTAAAACGAGGTGTGTCACTAGGAGTAGAAATAATCAAAATGTCTCGAATACCAGCTAACATCAAAACAGATAACGGATAATAGATCATTGGCTTATCATAAACAGGCAATAATTGTTTAGATACTGCTTTTGTTAACGGATAAAGGCGGGTACCACTCCCGCCGGCTAAGATGATGCCTTTCATACATATCTTCTCCTAATCCATATGCTGCTAAACTACTTTAAATTAACGTATTAAGCACCTGTCATGATAATAAACTAAAAAACTTTTTATACTGTTTATTGATCATCATTATAAAAATACTCCCCACAAATATACTAATCTCCACAAAAATCATACAAACCATTATTCCAATTCCTTTTAAAGAATACGTAACAGGAATGGAGAGAATTAAAAACAGTGTTGATGTAATAAGATACATTTTTCTCATTTGTACATATTTTTTCATAGCTAATATAAATGGATTAAGCAATACATTGCAAATAGTAAACCCAATCATAATTGAAGAAAATCTCATCATGTTAGTAATATAATAATTTTTATCACCGGTTACCCATTTAATGAAAATCGCTGAGGAAAAAAAACTGATTACACTAATTGTAAAAGAACAAGCTATGACCAAAAATGCTGTTTTCTTTTTGATTTCATTAAACCTTTTATAATTATTAACATATACATTGCATAAATATGGATAAATAGCTTGAGCAAAAGGTTGAGATAGCCCTACAATGGCACTTGCAATTTTTTGAACTATAGAATAATAACCTGCATATTTGTTTCCAGCAAAAATGCCAGTTATGATAACAGCCCCTTGGCCATAAACATTTCCCGCTAGAGTGGATATGAAAACATTACTGCTATCTTTTATTTCCTGTAATAAATGCCTAAAGTTAAAATTTAACTTTAGATTTCTTACACTTATTGAAAACTTAATTTGTAACATTGAAAATCCTATAAAACCCGCAATCAATATCCCTGATGCTTGAATAATTGAAGCAGTTATATAATCATCTTTCTCCTTTACAAATAAAAAAATAAGAACAACAGACAATATTTTTATACTGATATTAATTGCGGTTATATAATTCATTCTTTCTACCCCTTGGTAAAACCACGTAGGGAATAATGCATTACCTATAACTATCATAAAAAAGATAAAATATATTGGATAATACTTAAAAAAAATTGGAATAAGAATAACAATGACTGTTAAAAAACCAAGTGCTATACATAAAAAAATTAACTTAGCTGAATACACATTGGAAATTATTTTATTTAATCTTTCTGAATCATTTTTATGTAGTGCTACATCGCGAGTAGCTGTATAATTAAATCCAAAATCAACAAAAACACTTAAATATTGAGCAACAGCAGTAGCTATAGCTATTGTTCCATATTTTTCGCTACCCAATACTCTAACAAGATAAGGAAAAGTAATTAACGGTAAAATATAATTAGAACCTTGTAGTATTGATAAAGATATAACATTTTTTAACACTTGTTTATTAACCTTAAGAAGAAGTCTTTTTAGCAATTTTTACATCCTCTTCATTTAAATATTTTTTTATTTCATTACTAGCTATTTGGGTATATTGATTTAATATTTTTTCTTTAGTCTGGTCAGATGAATATTTTTCGATCAAATAATGCTTTAAGTATGCGCTCAATCTATAAGTCACCATAAGCATCGATAGCCCAAAACCTTGGAAACCGTCGGCATAACCCTTTTTCCTAATAAATCGATTAATAAACTCTTTGAACATAATTATAAGAAGCTTTGCTATACTAAATCTTTCGCCTGCATCAACAGCATTTTTCGCTTCAATCGTTGTATACCTGTTTAACTTCTCTAAAAAATGCTCAACGTCAATATAGTTAAAATGGATAAATCCCAATGATTCATCTTTTAATTTGTAAACACGCGCTGACAGATCGAGATTTGAACCCTTATGAATCCTAGTCCCATACTTCATAAATTTTTTCTTAAAAAAACGCAACTGCATATCTTGTAATGGCCCCCATCCTGAACCTTTCATTCTATATCCAAAAAAATAGTTAATACGCGGGATGAAAACAGCATCATACTCTCCAGATTCAGCAATTTCAATAAGCTTGTTCCTCAACTCAATCGGAACTATCTCATCTGCGTCAACAACTAATATCCATTCATTTGAGGCTTTTTCAAGAGCAAATTGTCTTGCTGGCTCAACATATCCTAGGCGCTCATGCATATAAATTTTATCTGTATACTCTCGTGCAATCTCCACCGTCCTATCGTCACTATACATATCCACAATAATAATTTCATCTGCCCATTTAACAGATTCTAAACAGTTGCGAATATTTTTTTCTTCATTGAATGTATTAATCAAAACGGAAATATTGGTACTCATTACGTCTCTCCCTCTGAAATCATGAATAGCTTAAGCTACGGCATTAAACATTAATAAGCTCCCTTTCTTAAAAGGACCATGAACACTGTTTTTACGAGAATCACTATATCTAAAAACAACGATTGATTATATACATAAAATAATTCCACGTCTACTCTCTCAGGATACCTAACCTCTCTTCTTCCGCTTACCTTCCAATAGCCTGTAATTCTTGGCTTGACTGATAAGAATTTTAAAACTCCCATTTTATAACTTTTTAGTTCTTCCTCGATCACTAGTTCCTTTCCAATAAAACCTATTTTTCCTTATTAATGACTCTTCACCACAAAGTGTACTTGGCAAAGAAAGACGGTCATGATAAAGAAAATCAAAACCGTGTTTTTCCTTTTTATACCACACATCTCTTTGAGCAACATTGTTATCATGTTTGTCTTTAAGAGCCAAGTACATCTTTTGGTGATGAATCTTATTAATGATGCACTGGTCAATTTAGGGGGGGATCAGAGCTTGTTACATGTAAGAATTAACCTCTTTCTTAATAAGCGCTATTCGGTCTAATCATTATTTTAATTGTTTTAAAAAAGACGGGACCTTTCGGATCTTCAAGTGTAATCAGGATCGCGACGATGAGAAACAGATACGAACAAATCCGTCCGATGATCGCCCCGTAGATGTCCATGATTCGCTTGGCCATTCAGCATCTTTCTTATCATTGGCGTTATCATTGGCGGTAGGCAGCTTCGATTGTTGCCGTCCCTCCCAGCTTCGTCAACTTCTATTCCACTCTTTCTTTTTCTCTTACACCTTCTCTGCTACACTTTCCAATAACTGTTCCATAAATGGGATCAGTTCCTTCCGCAACTCCTCATTCTGCACCGCAAACTCAATCGTCGTTTTGATAAACCCGAGCTTCTCCCCGACATCGTACCGCTTTCCTTCAAATTCATACGCAAAGACGCGCTGAATTTCGTTCAGCTTTTGAATCGCATCGGTCAGTTGAATCTCCCCGCCGGCGCCGGCTTCTTGTTTTTCAAGGAATAAGAAGATCTCCGGCGTGAGGATGTATCGTCCCATGATCGCTAAGTTGGACGGCGCGGTGCCTGGCGCTGGTTTTTCGACGAATTGGCGGACTTGATAGCGGCGTCCGTGCTGCTCCAGCGGGTCGATGATGCCGTAGCGGTATGTTTCGTGGTCTGGAACTTGTTTGACGCCGATGATCGAGCTCAATGTTTGTTCGTATTGGTCGATGAGCTGCTTGAGGCACGGCGGGTCGGCTTGGACGATGTCATCGCCAAGCAGCACAGCGAACGGTTCATCGCCGATGAAGTTGCGCGCGCACCAGACGGCATGTCCCAACCCTTTCGGCTCTTTCTGGCGGATGTAGTGAATGTCGACTTTCGACGGCTCTTTCACTTTTTCCAGCAAGTCATATTTTCCTTTTTCCATCAAATTTTGTTCAAGCTCAACAGCGATGTCGAAATGGTCTTCGATGGCGCGTTTTCCCTTGCCGGTGACGATGATGATGTCTTCGATCCCTGAGGCGATGGCTTCTTCGACGATGTATTGGATCGTCGGCTTGTCGACAATCGGCAGCATCTCCTTCGGCATCGCCTTCGTCGCCGGGAGGAAGCGCGTGCCTAAGCCCGCGGCTGGGATGATCGCTTTGCGCACTTTTTTCATGTAGTACGTAACCCCCTATGTATAGTTGGCCCCTATGCCCTCGCGCATCGGTGCAACCGCCGTTGCGCCGATGCGCCGATGCATATGGGCATAAAAAACAGCCCCTTTTTGGGACTTAATTTGGCATCCGTGATTTTAGATTTCAAATTTCTTTTTCATGATCGATCAGTTTGTCAAACATCACATCGGATCGACGCTGCAAGTACGAGACGGTGACATCGACGGATTTTCTGATGCTCGTGACATCATTCAACATGAGGGCTTGATTGTGTTTGGAAATGTGCAGCTCTTCGAGGATTCGCTCTTGCATCTGCTTCATGCCGACCATCTCGTGTTCTAATATTTGTTGGCCTTGTTGCAGCTGGGTGACATCACGTTGCAATGCTTTCTGACCTTCTTGCAGTTGGGTGACATCCTTCTGAAGTTGTGATACGTCTTGCTGCAGCTGCGATACGTCTTGACGAAGGTGTCCGACTGTGCCTTCCAACCGCTCGCGCCTGTCGTGGACTGGTTTCAGTTCTTCTTGCAAGACGGAACGAAGCAATTCTTTCAGCTCCTGGCTCATGGCTTCACCTCCCTGCTCTGATTATAGCATGGCCAGTGAAGCACATAGAAACAAAATCAGTTAGATCGGGCATCGAACCCGCCCTCACGCCACACCCTCGACGACGGGCGTCTAAGGTGCTAGGACCGTCATCGTCCCCACCCACGGCATGGCCGAGTGCCTCCATTGATAACGGTAAGGAGACATCACCGCCATCTTTTCTCTTTTAGATGGGCCAGCCAACCCACAGCTGTCCTCTATGCACGACCTTTTTTCAAAAGGGACGGATCAGACAACTTCCGCGAAAAAGCCTAGAAAGTCGGTGATGTAGTGGAAATTTGGGAAAAGCCGACTCTTCTCAAATTGAGGAGTCCTGTAAAATCAACGTCCCTCTTTCAACCGAAAGCAATGGATTCCACGGAATCGGTCGTTTTTCACCATTCTCCTAGAAGGCCTAGCGATTTAGTGAAAAATCACAAGAAACGAACTCTTTTCTCAAACGGAGAAGATTTGGAAAATCGGCGCTTCTCTTTCGGCTGAAGGCAACAGGCTCAGCGAAATTGGCCGTTTTTTACCAGTTCTCTAGAACCATCGATCTTTCCCTGCTTCCTCATGATGCCCAAAACAAACGCAGGTAGTGAGTGCATCAAGTTGTTCCATCTATGCAAGCATCCTTCTCTCGAATGAGCTGTTCCTTTTCGTTATCGCCCCGATTCCTCCCAATAACGGCGGAAAAAGACCATTCCTGTTCCAATCATGGCGCCCGCCACAAAAGCAATCGCCATATTCAAGAGCGGTTTCGGGCTGTCGGGTGCTTGGGGAACGACGGGAGCAGAGATGGTTAAGATTTTATTTCCAATGGAAAATGTGTGTATAAAATCCCGCAACTGCTGCTCCTTATTGACGTATTGACGGTAACGGTCAGCCAACGATTTGATTTGATTGCTCAACTCATTTAAAGCAATTAACTCTTTTTCCGAAAGAGATGAAATATTACGTAGGTGGTCTGAGTCTAAGGTCATGATATATTGGTTATTATAGGAAATCACTGCATCAAGCAAAAGGGACGGCGGCAGCTTCAAAGACGCTGCTTCCTGACGATAACGTTTGATGGTTTGCTGCAGTTGAACATGCTCTTTTTGTTTCAGTTTCATGAAGTGGTGGAGATCTTTCTCAACACCTGTTTGAATATCTTTCCATATAGATTGGTTCACAGCGTTTAAAATCCCGTCCAACAGCTTTTTGGTGTCAGAGGGATTGGCCGCCTTGAGGGTGACACGGACCAAATTGGTATTCGGCACATTTTCAACGCTTAAACTCCCTTTGACTTGTTCCGCCATATATTTTCCTTGCAAATGCGCGTTTTTGATCCCCTCTTCGATCACAGAAAGGGATTGCACACGCTCCATATAGGCCGAGGGCGTAATAATCTCATTGAAATAACTATCCGTTTCATCGAATTGTTTTCCGGGCACGATCCCATTATTCACGGATACCGTAGCGTTGGCTGAGTATGTTGGTTTGATCCATACAAAACTAGCCAGCGCGGAAAGCATTAGCGCTACAATCGTTGTAGACGCAATGATCCATTTTCCTCTCCATATCGTTTCGATGAGTTCTCGCAAGCTAATCGTTTCATCCATCATCCGTTCCTACCTTTGACTGATTTGTTTGGTTGTTATGCGTGAAAATCCGATGGAAACACCTAGTCCCACCCAAAAGAATACAGCAGTTCCAATAATGGAATCGTTAAACATGCCTTGAATGGCATAAGCCATCAGACCCGCGGAAAGCGCTGCAACATATGCATTGAGGCGTACGTGGACAGAACGCAGCAACTGTATGAGGCCCCCCGCTATCACAACTACTAAGGCAGATAATGCTACGATCCCTGCTCCAAATGCCATACCGATATACATATTGTGGGGCTTATCGACAATCACACTATATCCTTCACCTAAATTCGAATTTTTTTCCGGATCATCTTGATTAAAGAAATACGGAAATGTATCTAGTCCATATCCTAGAAACGGCTTCTCAGAAATAAGTTCTAACGCTTTTTCCCAAATAAAGGCCCGACCTGATCCCGGTGCTATCCCCGGTCCCGGGAGCTCAGGAAGTTTGTATTCCTGCTCATCGGCATAGGCCAATGAGCCGCTTACAACCTTTTTCGTGATATTTCCTGCTATTTGCTTGATATCCATTATCGCTTCATCCAATGCTGCTTCTTGCTGATGATGCTGTTGAAACGGATTGTACGGGATGAAGAAGCCAATGGTCTCATCCCAAACACGGCTATTGTGTTTCACAAAAGGAATGTAAATGGCAACAAAGGCGACAACCAATACCAAGCTCGAAAGAACCGCTGTTTTTTTCTGTTCAGCCTTCACAAACATATAAATGAACAACGGACTCATCAACACTAGCGTGACAAAACCACTGCTGGCAAGCGAAGAAAGAAGCATGGCAAACGCTAATGAGGCGAATAGACCATTGACGATTTTTCGCCACAGTCTTTTTTCGAAAATCGTCAAATATGAGAAAAGAGCGATGAAAAAAGCTGAAATCCCGCTCACATAGTTTCCGTGGTTGATCGTAGCGAGAAAGCGGGAGCCTTGAGCTAGTTTTGCTCCTTCTGGGAGACTGGAATACAGCAGGTTTTGCACCCAATGGAGCTTTAATACATCATAACCAAAGAAATTGACGATCCCCAATATCGCATTCATGATGACAAATGGAGTGAAGCAATAAATGAGCCATTGGATGCGTCTTAGGGTGTAGCGTATATTAGACGCAATGAAAAACAACATCAAGTAGCATAAATACGTGATCGTTCCCTCATGCCGGTCATACATTCCGTACAAGGCCAATGTTTTATAGGGCGCCAAAACAGCTGACAACGTCAAACAGACAGCTAAAACTGCTAGAGCGATGTTGATTTTTGTTTTCGGAATCTGGTAGTTCAACACGAATACTTTATATAGAAAAACAAGGCTGAGAAACGCTGTAGAGACAAGAAACACGATAAATTTATAGTATGTAAATACATCCGCTTTTTTTCCTGTGTCCAATACATCGGTTTGGGTAATCGACGGGCTGATAAAGTCGCCAATATGCACTCTTGCGATCAATGGAATGGCCAGTACAATGAATGCCAGCCCCCAAAACAATATCGCATCGACCCGTTCCATATCCAGTTGGTCCTCATGTTCATCACGTTCAATATTTAAATATTTATACCAATCAGACATGTTCGCTTCTCACCTTATGATGATTTTTGATGCTGGATTTGAGACAACAGTTCATCGATTCTAGCATGATACGTTTCTGATCCAGGCAACTGTTTGCTTTTCTCCAAGTATGCTTTCGCTTTCGCATACTCACCGTTGTAATACAGAATCTCGCCAAATTGCAACGTGAAAATCGGATCCTGTTGCAAGAACGGCCTTTTTCTAATCGCTTTTTCGTAATAAAAAGCAGCCTTCTGAAAATCATTTTTCATCGCATACGCCAAACCAAGTGTGCGCATGATGTTGTAACGATCCGGGTATTTGCCCAGCAACGACCGCAATAACGGCAAAGCCTGCTCTGCCCGTCCCTGCTGCATCAACTGAACCGCCTGTTGATACTCAGTATAGTCTTTTAGAAACTGCTCGTCCTGTTGTTGGCCTTTCCAGTGAGCATAGCTGATTCCCGATAAAATCAAGACTAGCAGACTAAGAAACACGTATCGGTCCCATTTTCCATGCATGAGTAAATTCTCCTCATTCTGCAAAAATCGACAACCTCCCACTTGTAAATTTTAGTGCATTTTGCCCTATAAAGCAATAGGTGGTTGAAACGGCAACAGAGCAGCTTTTTGCTAAAAGTGGTTCATCACCACAACATGTAATTGACAAGCACGACATCGTTTGAATCATCACGCATCACAGCTATTCATTTACGGATTTTTCCTTACAGACGCAAGCAAGACCTATTCTGAGGCAGTCAAGTACAACTTTTGATGAAAACCTTTAAAATTCAGTTGTTTCCCTGATGATACATCATTTGAAAAAGAATCTCACAAAAGACCCTCCCATGAAAGTGAGTTCACCACTTTCATGGGAGGGTTGCTGCCTTGCTATACACTCCAGCCTTATTTTGCCACGTTTACAACAGCATCGGAAACATTGTTGCCAACTACATTATTACTATTAATCGCACCTGTTTGATCCACATCCACAATGTCTTTTGCGGACAGCGTAATCGGTTTGGACAAGTCGCTCACAGGAGACTGCAATTTCAGGTAAACCGTTTTGTACCCTTTCGAACCCTGTACTCCGGTATTAGCATTGTTGTCTTCGTAAACACTAGATACAGTGACAACATTACCATCGACTTTTACGGTAAAGTTGTTAGCAGAAAGTGGACTATTGATCGTCGCATTTGCCACCGGTTCGCTAAAGTCGACACGGATGACGTCTGCGCTGGTTAAGGTCGCCGTAAACGTCGGAGCCACGTTTTCTTTCATAAATTCGCTCACGGTCACGGTATCCATGACGAGCCCAGACGTATTCTTAATGTTGCTGATGGTAATGACGTGTGTACCCGTCCACGTATTTGCTCCCGGGGCGAGCGTCACGCGAATGTGTTTCGTATCAACATCAAAGACGGCTTTCGTGACAGTCAATCCGTTGATGTTGAAGTTGGACAAGTTCAATGCAGAAGCGTCCAGATTTTGCGTGAACGCAAATACTAATTCGTTGTTGTTGTCCGCTTTAACACCATTGGCGTCATAGTTTGTATCAAGAGCTGGCTTCGTCGTTAAGCTGTCAGAGCCGCGAACGAACGTAATTTGTTTACGCTCAGCATATGAATTGCCAGCCAAATCGCTTACTAAACCTTTCGGCAGCGTCACGGTGTACGTGCCTTTTGGCAAGGAAGAAATATTCAATGCAACGGATTTCGATTTTCCATCTGTCGGCAGATATAATTTGAAATTGTCGCTAGTTGTTGTCAAAGATGTGCCGACCTGTTTCAGTACGTTGTTTTCGTCAATATACTTATCGCTCGTTTGAACGATTGTAACGTTGCTGCCAGTCGTGACTTCTTCGTCGAATGTCAAGACAAGATGCTCGACGCCGTCAATTTTTACTACTTGGCTGCTGACGAATTTCGGCGCTGTGGTATCTGCCTTCAGCTGAACAACTTTCGTGTACGTATCCCCAGCATTACCCGCCAAATCCTTATAATCACTTACCTCAACTGCATACACACCTTCCGACAGAGCATTAGCCAACGTTGCCGTGTAGACTAAGCCGGTCGAATCAACCGAAACAGATGCTGTTTGGCCACCGATTTTGATGGTCGGATTGCTCAGCAATTTTTCGCTGAACGTTACTTTCACTGTTTTCGTATTGACCGCTTCGATGTTTTGAACCGTCGGCTTCGTGGTATCTACCGTTGTCTTTTTGACAGTCAATTCAGCTGGGTTCGGATTGATGACATTACCGTTGTAGTCGACAGCACCGAAGATTTTCAATGTCAAGTCTTTATTCACGGGCACAGATGAAGATGCGAGATTGATCGTCATTTCATCGTCGCCAGCCGTGAACTTCGGAGAAACGGAAATCTCGGTTGTTCCGTCGTACAGTTTTACTGTTCCGACACTGGCAAGAGGTTCAGAGAACTTCACTTTCAGTGTCAAGCCGTTGTCGGCGTAAGAGGACGACAGAACGCTCGGACGTACCGAATCTGTTGTGTCAATCGTCGTCGTGTAGGATGGAACATCTTTGCCATCCAACGTCTTGACATTTTTAATGTCGACTACATAACGTTTCGTGAAAAATTGACTGCCATCAGCCACCAATTTCAGCGTTTTCTTATCATCGCTCAACGATGCTTTCACGGTGGAAACCGGTCCTTGGCTGTCAATCGCTGTGAGTGTAATAGCACTCGCTTTCACGACGTCATCGGACGTATCGCTTGTTCCTTTGTTGTCGATTACCGTTGCAGCATCGACCGCTTTGTTGAATTTGATTTCCAACGTTTTGGCGTTAACGGCTGTTACACTTTCCACTTTTGGAGGCAGCGCCGCTTCATACGCCGCGTTGGCGTCTTGGGCTGCTTTTTGCAGCTGTGCTTTGAACGCATCCGTTACTTTCGATACGTATTGATTGACTTGGTCAAGTGCGGCTTTCGCTTTGTCTAGGTTGCCGGCTTTAGCGGCGTCTTGCGCTTCACGCGCTTTGATCGAAACCGTGATGTCGTAGATCAAGCTGTCGCGCAGTTTTTGCGCTTCGTTTTTGTATTGCGAACGAAGCAGATCGCGCGTCGATTGGCCGTAGACGCGGTCGAGAATGACCGTGCGCGTTTTGAGCTCGTACGAAATTTTGTGGTAGAGCTCTTCGGCTTTTGCCAAGTCTTTTGCTTCGACAGCTTTCGCCAGATCTTGACGCAGGCTGTCAAGTTTGACTGCGTAGTTGTAAGCGTCGATGTACGTAGCCACGCGCGCTTCGCCCGATTTCGGGTTAGCTTTGAATACATACGTTTCGTATGTAGCTTGCAAGTCAGCCAAATACGCGTCTTTTTTCGCGCCGCCGGCTTTGTTCACGACAGCGACCGCGTTCGCATATGCTTGTTTTGCTTTGTTGTAGGCGGCATATACGTCGCTGATGTTCGGGAGTTTGCCCGTTTCCGTTACCGCGTGGCTGTACGCATAATACGCTGCTTTAAATTGCGCTTTCGCTTGGCTCACGACCGTCGCCACGTCCGTTGCCGCTTGGGAAGCGTGCGGGTTGGCGGCGACGAAAGCGCTCGCTGCTACAGCGCTGGCTGTGGCGAGTTTGACTGCTTTCTTCTTGTCCATAAAGCCTAAAATCCCCCTTCGTTTTTATGAAACTTTAGGGCAATGACCCTAAACGGCGGCCGTTTAGTAGATTCATTGCCTAAAAGGTGCTAACATGAACCAACATCATCCTGTGTGTCCAGATGGTAGACTTATTAGCAAGTCTATCATCCAGTGCTAGCACTTTCACATCATTCCTTAATGCTCCACGTCTCCTATAATAATACATTTTTCTTCTAAATTCTAGCCCTAAATACAAATTTTTTAGAGAATATGCCATTGAAATGATTTCCATTGATGGCGACATTGATATGAATATGCCTATAACAGAAATTTAGAACAATATTTTGGAAGTTTGATGGTTTTGATTGGCAAACATTTTGTGCAAAAACATCAATCGTTTTTCTTCACCGTGACGCTCATCGGTTGGCCGAGCGCCATTTTGACGACGTCATAGCGATCATTCAAGTACAAATCGAGAAAGCGGAACTGTCCGGCGAATTGTTCCGGGCTGTTGGTGATGGAAAATTGCAGCTGCATGGCGTAATCGCCGCTGTTGGCAAGCTCTTGGGCGATTTTTTCGATCTCTTCCTTCGGCACGTTGTATGCTTTTAAATACGAGATCGAGTCGGCGATCGCGTCGGCATTGTCGTTGAAATAAATGGAGAGCGTCACCGAGGCGCCGTCGAAGCGGCCTTCAAGCGGCAATGACATGTTTTGGCCGTATAAGTACCAGCCGAACAGACGATTTCCTTTTTGCCGCTCGATGACGAACGGGACGGATTGTGTTCCCGCCTGCACCGTATACTGGCCTTTCAATGAGCGGGCGACAAGGGAGAGAAGCTCGTCTTTTGTGAACGGCACGTATTGGATGGCACCCCCTTGTTTGGCGTACAGTCCGCCGCCGAGGCTGTAATAAACGGCGCCACCTGCCCGTTTTTGGCTGTAGACGCGATACTCGCGCCCTTGTTTCGCCGTCATGGCGGACTGCCATGAGGCTCCGTTTAGGCGGTATAGGGGCGTGTCGCGCAAAATGACGACTTTGCCGATCATGCCTTGCTTCCATTGGACTTGCCCCCATTGGACGGCGGCGGCAGCCGTTTGCCCATTTCCTCCGAGGGCGATGGCGGCGGCGAGGCAGACGGCAGCCGCCATGTGGAATGGTCGTGTCATGTTCTGGTTCCTCCTTTTGCGTTTCGCTGTCAGTGTTGTATGCTAAAACAGCCGCTTCGCCCCCAAATACCGCTGTTCCCAATACGGCTGGTCGAGGCGGCTCGTCGTCACTCCGGTCGAGGCGCCGCTGTGGATGAACTGGCCGTTGCCGATATAGATGCCGGCGTGCGACGGGCCGTTGGTCGTCGTGGCGAAAAAGACGATGTCGCCGACTTCCGGGCTGGAAACGGATGTCCCTGCATTCCACATCAACGCAACGGTGCGCGGCACGGTGACGCCTTGTTGCTGGAAAAGATAGAAAATGAAGCCACTGCAGTCAAATCCCTCTTCCGGCGTCTCGCCGCCCCAAACGTACGGGGCGCCGAGCAGTTCGGCCGCATCGGCGACAAGTTCGATGACGTCCAGCTTCGCCGCAGGGGCTTGTCCAAGCAGGCGCTCATATGTTTCGCCGTCCACGACGCCGGTTGCGGGGAGTTTGGCCGCCTGCTGGAAGCGGCGGACGGCATCGGCGGTGGCGGCGCCGTAGTAGCCGGTGATGCCCTCGTCAAAGTAGCCGAGCTCTTTCAGCTTCGTCTGAATGCGCTTGACGTCGTCGCCGAGCGCGCCGATTGAGAAGCGAACCGCTTGACGCTCGCTTTTGGTCGGTGCAGGCGGAGTTGTTTTCGCTTTTGCCGCGCTCGCGAGGCGGGCGGCGGTTTGGCGGTCAACGGCGCCGGTTGCAGGCAAGCCATAGTCGCGTTGGAAGCGGCGGACCGCGTCGGCCGTCAGCACCCCATAGTAGCCGGTGATGTCCGAATAGGTAAAGTAGCCGAGTTGTTTGAGCAGTTGCTGCAGCTTGCGGACGCCGTCGCCGCGCGAACCGATCGTCAGCGTGTCAGTTGACTCGGCTGGCTGACTTGTTGCTTTTTGCTTCAGCCGTTCAAGCGTCCCACGATCCGCCCGGCCTGTGGCAGGAAGCCCGTTCGCCCGCTGAAACTGCTTCACCGCATCGGCGGTCACGACGCCGTAGTAGCCGGTGATTTGCGGATAGCGAAAATAGCCGAGCTGTTTCAGCCGGTGCTGCAAATCGCGGACGGCCGCGCCGTGGGACCCGACTGCCAACTCGTCGTTTGACGCAGGCGCGCTTTGGAGTTTCAGGTAGGTGGCGTCATCGACGATGCCGGTGGCCGGCAAATGCATCGCCCGTTGGAACGCTTTGACCGCTTCTTCAGTGATGGCGCCAAAGTAGCCGGTCGCGTTTGGGTATGTAAAAAAGCCTCGTTCTTTTAAACGCTGCTGAATTTGTGCAATCTCGGGGGAACTCATGCCTGTTTTCCATTCCGCTGCCTGGCTGTCATCCGGGGCAAGAAAAAAGGACGAAACCATAGCAGCGGCAAAGAAGGCGTGATTCGGTTTCACGGATGCGTCCTCTCTCCCTTCGCCGCTTCTTTCGTTTGTTGTCATCTTGTCCTGAAATGGATGTTTAAGATGAGGTGCGGCAATGTTCTCTATTTTCAGTATATCGTATGAAAGCCATGAAAGGAAATGCTTTTTTCCATTGGGAGAAGAAAGAAGATCATGAACCGGAATGGGGTGTTCCCCGTTTCGGACGCGACAGATTGGCGAACAAGTGCGACACACGCCGATCATCGACAAGGTAAATCGACTGCAGCACTTCATAAATGAGCTGTTTTTCCATCGCCAGCCATTCGTCAACGCGGATCGGGATGTATTTTTGCTTCGGTTCGTTCCACTCGTAGAGGGCGACGGTAAACTTTTTTTGGCGAAGGTCGAGCTTGACGATAAACATGTACAACTGGCTCGTGCATTTAAACACAAAATAGAGCTGAGCTTCGGACGAGCACGTGATCGTGCGAAACAGCGCCTCGCCTTCAGACGAAAATCGCATCCGTCCACCTTCGTTTTTCAGCGAGCGCAGCGAATCGGTGAAACTGGCCGGGGCGATCGTTTTCAGCCGAACGGAAAACGGATTTTTCATTTCCTTAATATAGATATGGTACAGTTTTTGCGTATGCTTGTGCCCGTTTCGTTCACAAATGACAAAATCGGCAAGATAAATGTTCACCTTGACCCCCTCTTTTTGCTTATAAATTTCCCATTTTTAACTAATTGTACTATGTGCTTCCTGGGCAAAAAAGAGGCCGAACGACAGAATAATCGACAAATATGTTCTAATTTGGAAACGAATAAAGAAATGGTCCAAAAAGGAACAACCATTGCCTCCGCGCTTTTCTATCTTTAAAGAGTAATGATGAAAAGCGTGGTGACAAACGATGACAAACCTTGGGGAAACGCTCAAACGATTGCGAAAAGAACGGCGCTGGACACAGGAACAGCTGGCCGAGCAGCTAAACGTGTCGCGTTCGCAAATCAGCAAATGGGAAAACGGCAGCTTGCTTCCGGATGTGCAGTCGCTTGAGAAGCTCTGCCAGTTGTTTGGCGTCAGCGCCGATTTTTTGCTTGGCGGCGAAACACGCCAGCGCGAGCTGCTGCGCGAAGTAACGGACATATACGGAACAGCGGACGTGCACGAAACAGCGCTCGCGGCGTTGGACTACTTGCTTCAGAACCGGGAGATGAGCGAAGCGGTGTACGCGCTCGCGAAGCTGCCGGATAAAAAGCGGAAACATGTCGAAACGATGATCGTGACGATCGTGAAAGAGTGCGCCGAGCTCATGTAGCTCCCCTCATGCTGAAAAAAAGCGCTAACAACGACGTGCTAGCGCCATCCGTTGGGGGAGTGTTTGGGGACACGTTCTTTCTCTTGGGGATTCGCTTTGAAAGGCATGGATGGGGAAACGACTATACGTGCTCTGGCCATTCTGGTTTCTTGCCAGAGTGGAGAAATTGGACGGACTCCGCGACGACTTCGGTGACATAGACGCGTTGACCGTCTTTTTTATCGTAGCGGCGCGTCTGGATTCTCCCAGTCACCGCCACCATCGAACCTTTTCGGCAATAATTGGCGGTATGTTCCGCCGTTTTCCGCCATAAAACGCACGGAACGAAATCGGCGTCAATCCCTCCTTCCGCGTTGCGAAAATTTCTCGCCACCGCCAGCGTGACAGTCGCGACGGCAGCCCCTTCGGCCGTATAGCGAAGCTCAGGGTCTTTCGTCAATCGGCCGACCAACACGACTTGATTGATCATGTGTTGGCGCATCCCCCCTTTCCTCCACCGCACCTTTATGATAACGAATCTCGTTTTAGGTCGTAAAATCGCGATTTTTGCATTTTTTCTACATTCTATGGATGGAATCCAGCGAAAAAGGCGAAATCTCCGTCGACAATGGCGGAGCAAAATGGCGTTTTTGCCATCCGACGGAAAACATATAAATCGTTTTTCAACATCAGGAGCCGCATCCCGTTTTTCTTCTCTCGTCCGCCTGTGGTATAATCTTGGATAAGACCGTGAGAACGAGGTGGACGAGATGAAAACGTTCAAGCTTGTCGGGCTCTCCGTCATCGATGACGACATGCACCGCCAAGACATCCCGTTTATTGACGGATTGATCATCAATAAGGAAGACGGGCAAAACCGCTGGCTTGTGGAAGCGTATTTGGATGATGACTATGAGCCGATGTTTGTGAGCTTGCAGAGACGTGCGGAGTTTCAACTGCAAGTGACGATCACCCACAGAAGCAACGACCCGGCCAACATGCTCGTCGCCGTCCGTTCGATCACGAAAATGAATGGCCATATCAGCGTCTTGATGGAAGGGCTCATGATCCCGCGGCGCACCCATTTGGCGGAAGTCGTGCTGGCCGGCCTTGTCAAGAAAGGGCTGCAAGGCGAAGCGCTGCTTCAAGAGTTTCGCCAGCAAATGCATGAGCGAATCGATGCCAAGGCGCCGCATGAACGGAAGAGGTAAAAGGCTGGAGGGCGTGCTTTCCAGCCTTGTTTGTTTGCCTTCCGGCAGGCAAATGGATCATCCTCTTGGAAACGCCAGGGCCTCGACCCGGACCGGGCGGGCGGTGACGATGCAGCGTTTCGGAGCGCGGCCGATGAGGCGAAACGGGTAGCACGTCGTCACCGTCAGCGTTGGGCGCGCTTTGTCAACCAAAACGGTCCGGTCGTCGTCATCGACGATGCGGATGTTGACGATGCGGTAATGGATGGCCGCGCGATCCGTCCGAATGACGAGCGCATCGCCGATCTTGAGCTCGCCAAAGCGGCGGAACACAGTATCGCGGTGCCCAGATAGCACAACATGCCCTTTTTCCCCTGGCCAATCGCTCGCTGGGTAATGGCCGACACCTCGACGCAATTCTTGTTCACGGACGCCTTCATACACCGGAATCACCGCCCCGAGCTTCGGAATGGCGAGTTCGCCAAGGCGGGCGCCAAGCGGCGCGTCTTTTTGCGTCGAGCGTTCCGTTGGAGGGGGTGCGGTCGGCGGTGGGGAAGGCTGAGGGGCATCACGCTTGACCGCCATCCGGCCGACGGTGTACCAATAGCCGTTCCAGCCGGCTGTCGCCGCCCCGACGACGATCGCCCAAAGCGCCGCCCATTGCGCGGCCCGGCGCCCCCACGAAAACCGCGTGGGCTTGCCGTTCACGTTCCTTCACCCTTTCAGCCGCCCGACCCACCGGTAAAGAAGAAACCCGGCAGAAGCGAGCAGCAGCCCGGCCCATGTATAGGCCAAATACGGCGACGCCGTCTCCGGCAGTTTTTCTCCATACATCTTTCCTTTCATCTCAACAGCCAGCAGCCCGGCGTCAATGCCTTTCTCCCCAGCGCGGATGATGTAGCCTGATGCGAGCATCTCGCGCGTTATGGCGATATCGGCGACCTTCTCGCCTTGGCGGGTGTACAAGCGAACATGGATCGGCGCCGCTCCGGCCGTCTTGATGTCCGGCACGTCCGCCTCAAGTTCAAGCAGGCGAAGCCCCTCTTCCCACATCTCCCGCAGTTGGCGGCGCTCTTTATCCGTCCACGGCCCTTCCGTCTCCGCAAACGGGCGCAGCCGCTCACGAAGCGCCAAAAGCCCCCCCGCTACCTGCGGGCCGTCAAGCGAGGCGATATGACGGGTGAGGGCGCGCACTTCTTGTTCCGTCATCCCCATGGCCCCAAGCAAGTCGTTGATTTGCTGCATGGCGGCGTTGTGCTGTGAGTAAAAACGGATGGCCCGGTCCAAGTCTTCGACAAATGGGTAGTCTTGCACTGTTTCACCAAACTGGCCAAGCAGCGCCTCGAGCTCCTCGACCGTCAGTCCGTGCCGGCGCAGCACGGCGTGAAGCCGCTCGTCGGTTATGGGCGTGCCGAGCCATTGCTTCAGCTCATCCATCGTGCGAAAATCGGCGGCTGTCAAGCCGTATCGATCCAAATAGTCCAACAAGTCGCTCACTGTCCAGCCGACGCTTCGAGCGTACTGCTCCAGCTCGCTTCGGCTGATGGCGGCCGCTCCAGCTGGAAACGAAGCGAAAACGGCGACCATCACGACCATTCCTAGCCACTGCCGCATCCATTCTTTCCTCCCTTTCGCTTTCTTCGGCATACATTGGTAGTATTTTCCGAACACACCGCTATTATGTACGCCAATGAGCGAAAATAAAGAAGAAAGCCCGGCTTAGAGCGCTTGAACGCTCTCCCCTCTACGCAAACGCTTAGAGGCGGGAGATTCTCGGGGACACCTGCCATAAGGCAGACTGCCAGCCAGACCATCCCCGTCTGTCCCTGCGGTTTGGCTGTCCCAACGAAATCCTTCTTTCAAGACACTTTGGGAGCGTTGGGGAACATCCGTGATGGAAGATGCTGATGGATTCCCCCTTCCGCTGATCGCGCGAAAATGGGGGCTTCTCGGTTCATAAAAAATAGGCCAGTTTGTCATTCTGCGGATTTGTCGGGCTGACGAGCTTCTCGGTTCATAAAAAATAGGCGCCCGAGTTTCGGACGCCTGTTTCACATTAAGAAAGGGGGCTGACGGCTGCCTGTTGGAAGTAGGCGTTGTACAAGGCGCGAACCGCCTCGTTGACGACTTCTTCCTTCACGCCGAACATCATGCTCACTTCGGACGAGCCTTGGTTGATCATCTCCAAGTTGATGTTGGCATCAGCAAGTGCGGTCGTGGCTTTCGCCGCCATCCCGATCGTTTTTTCCATCCCTTCGCCGACGACCATAATGAGCGCCAAGCCGTACTCAATCGTCACCTCATCGACGGCAAGCTCTTCGCGGATGCGGGCGAGGATGCGCTCCTCTTTTCCCTCCGCAAGCTGATCCGCCCGCAAAATGATCGACATGTTGTCGATGCCGGACGGCGTATGTTCGTAGGAGATGCCTTCGTCTTCTAAAATTTGCAACACGCGCCGGCCAAAGCCGATTTCGCGGTTCATTAAGTATTTGCTGATGTTGATGCTGCAAAAGCCCGTGTCGCTCGCAATGCCGGCAACCGGTTCTTCGATGTGGTTGCGCTTGGCAACGATCCATGTGCCTGGGGCAGCCGGATTGTTCGTGTTTTTCACACAGACAGGAATGCCGGCGCGATAGACGGGTTCCAGCGCCTCGTCATGGAAGACGGAAAAACCGGAATACGACAGCTCGCGCATCTCGCGGTACGTGATTTCTTTCAGCTTGCGGGCATCGGCAACGATGGACGGATTGACGCAATAAATCGAGTCGACGTCGGTAAAGTTTTCGTACACGTCCGCTTTGACGCCCGCGGCGACGATCGAGCCCGTAATATCCGACCCGCCGCGCGGGAACGTGACGATATGGCCGGACGGGGAATACCCGAAAAAGCCCGGGATTACGAGCACACCGCGGCGTTCGCGAAGCTGCTTTAGTTTGTCATACGACTCCGGCAGCACTTGGGCGTTGCCCGGCTCATCGGTGACGATGATGCCGGCTTCAAGCGGGCTGACGTAGCTCGCCTCAAGCCCGCGATCTTGCAGATAGAGCGCCATAAGCTTTGCGTTATGATCTTCGCCGCTTGCTTTTATGGCGTCAAACAATCGAGGCGGCTCGCTTCGATAGGCGCTGATTTTCGACTGCAAATCATCGACAAGCTCGGCCAAAAAGCCGTCAGCTTCCAGCCCCAGCTCATTGGCAATGTCCGCATACCGCTTCACGATCGCTTCCATCGTTTCCTCATGCGGCTCGCCAGCCACAACTTGTTCAGCCAGCTTTATGAGCATATCGGTCACTTTGACATCGTCTTTGTACCGTTTCCCCGGCGCCGACACGACGACGATGCGGCGCTCGATATCGGAGCTGATGATATCGGCCACTTTGCGGAATTGCGCGGCGCTCGCCACCGAACTTCCACCGAATTTGGCTACTTTCATCGTTCATGACCCTTTCTGTCGAAAGTCTCTATAATTGTTTATCATATCACATTTTTCCGCCCATGGAACTATTCACTTTTTAGAAATTTCCGCCAACGTCCAAAACCGCCGCCATCGCCGGCCATGATTCCCCATCAAACAGATGAGGCCATGTCGGAAAGGCGGCGCTGCCACAGATCCCCCGCCTTGACGAACGAATGCTGGTTCAGCGCAACGCCGTTTTTCCATCGTTCCTCCTTGATGTTTCCGAAAACGGCCGCTCTGCCTCACGTTTGTGCCACATTGCCGCGGCGGACGTTGGCGATTCCTTCTTTGCAGACGCCGTACGGCAGCCACGAGCAGTTGCGGCACAACTCGTCCAAATCATCCGGCTTGACTCGTTCCGCCGTCCGCCGGATCAGTTCGGACTTCCAATACACATTGCCCGGTTCCAAGCCTAAATGGCGAATGACGTTTCCATCAAGCGAACGGACGTGAGCATCCGAATTCGGGCCGGCTTCACACGTTGTCTCCCCATGATGAGGGCAGGCGAGGCAAGCCTCGTCAAGCGCCGCGACGACTTCAATCGGGAAATCGTCGTGTTCATCGCGAATGCGGGCCACGATCTCCCACATTTTTTCCACAAACGACGGGCTGTAGCCCATGCCGCGAAATCCGTGCACACAAAGCAAATGATGGCCGCGCAAACGAACCGGTTTCATCTTTTCTCCCCTTCCTTTTTTCCGGATGACCTTTGACCAACCGAACCGTGTCGAAGTGAACATTTGGAGATGGGAACGACGGCTTTTCGATCGCTTTCTTTTTTGCCCCCGTCGTCCTGGGCGAACCCTTCGCACCTTTGATGGGGGCGGTCAAGGGCGAATCCTCAATGGAATCGTCTGTATGGCGTTTTCATCCAACTTTTGACGCTGCCTTCTTTCCTCTCTTCAGACATATGCCGCTGTTTTTGACTCCATCATACGTCAACTCTTTTCATTGAGCAACTGGCACCTCGATCACCAGCAGTGGACAGCGAAGCGACATCCCTTTTAGACCTATGCATCGTCTGTCAACTGCCCCCACTTAGCTAACGCTTGAAGTGGGGGCTTGCAACTCCCCAGAAGTGCAAACGGACGTCGTCCTCCTTCCTTGACTTGAGGTTGCATCAGGGGGCAGGTTGACGACTACCCAACGACGCCGGTCATGCCTGCATCGTTACCGATTCTCTCGGTGTGTCTGTTGGCAGTACTTGGCTTCCACACACAACAGACGGACCTACGCTCGATGTTTTACGGTTACAACATTTCCTGTAACTAACTCCATACATCGAGTAGCAGTTATTGGAGTGCCTTTATTGAACGGTTTTCTCCACGTCTTTATTCGATCATACACAAAAGAAAGGGGGAACGCGCATTCCTCTCCCACTTACTCCTTTTGGTCGTTGAAGTGGGAGTCTCCTGCGCGAAATAGGATGAAACGATGGGCTCCCGGTCTTCGCCCCAACCGCTGTTTTTCTAAGTCCATTCGGAAACATAACGGATCTCCTTTATCCAGACAGCCGTCATGATACAATGGGAAAGAGAATGATGTTGCTGGGAAAGGACTGTCTGATCATGACGAAAGAAGAATTGGCACGCTCGCTTTCCGTCTTGCTTCATGAACTGACGAAATCGTGGCGGAAAGAAAAAATTCATTCCGATGTGCTCGAAATCATTATGAAGCTGCGCATTCAAGCCGATGACGACGAGCAATACGTTGCCGATCTGCTCAACAACATCGCGTTTGCGAGTGAATCGGCCCATGCGCTCAAGCAAATTTGGGGCTATATGCTGCGCGAGCAAACCTTTCTATCGCCACAGACGATCGAGGCGATGCTCGCGGACGCCCAGCGCAAGATCCAGCGCCGGCTGTCCGAGATGACAGCCCGCTATGAGCGGCCGTTTTTATCCATCGACGATCCGCTCGAGCGGAAACGCCAACTTGAGCGCTCCTACAGCGCGCTTCTTTTGTTCAACCGGATCGCCACCGACTTTTTGCTTGAGTTCGTCCGCGAAGAAAACGAAACGGCCGCGAGCGTCTTTTTCGCCGCCGATCCGAACGAGGCGATCGAAGTGTTCCATCATCTTTGCAGCGTCTACGCAAGCCGCTGGCTGGAAGGCTTGGAAGTCGATTGATGGCCGAACCGTCGATTCAAGTCCTTGAAGCCAACCAAGGGCGCCCCAAACGCAGCGGGGCGCCTTTTCATCTATACGGCTGCATGGATATTTTCGATTTGACAGTATTGTCCAGTCATGATATTGTATTCATTGGAAAGAATTTTTATAATATTCTTTCCTTTGTAAGCGAATACAAAAAACTCAAATGGAGGAGGAATCGGGGATGATTTACGCACAACCAGGCCAGCCAGGCGCGCTTGTCACATTGAAAAAGCGCTACGAAAACTTCATTGGCGGCAAATGGGTGCCGCCGGTCGACGGCGAGTATTTTGAAAACATCACGCCCATCACCGGACAGCCGTATTGCGAAGTGCCGCGCTCCAAAGCGGCGGACATCGAACTGGCGCTTGACGCCGCCCACGCGGCCAAAGACGCCTGGGGACGCACGTCTCCAGCGGAGCGCGCCCGTTTGCTGAACAAAATCGCCGATCGGATGGAAGAACATTTGGAAATGCTGGCCGTCGCCGAAACGTGGGAAAACGGCAAGCCGATCCGCGAGACGCTCGCGGCTGACATTCCGCTTGCCATCGACCATTTCCGCTATTTTGCCAGCTGCATCCGCGCGCAAGAAGGCACGATTTCAGAAATCGATCACGACACGGTCGCCTATCATTTCAAAGAACCGCTCGGCGTCGTCGGGCAAATCATCCCGTGGAACTTCCCGATTCTCATGGCGGCGTGGAAACTTGCGCCAGCGCTCGCAGCCGGCAACTGCGTCGTCTTGAAACCGGCAGAGCAAACACCGACATCGATCCTCGTCCTCATCGAACTCATCGAAGATTTGCTTCCACCTGGTGTCGTCAACGTTGTGAACGGCTTTGGCTTAGAAGCCGGCAAGCCGCTCGCCTCGAACCCGCGCGTGGCGAAAGTGGCGTTCACCGGTGAAACGACGACCAGACGGCTCATCATGCAGTACGCCTCGCAAAACATCGTGCCGGTCACGCTTGAGCTTGGCGGCAAGTCCCCGAACATTTTCTTCGCTGATGTGATGGACAACAATGACGAGTTTCTCGATAAGGCGCTTGAAGGGTTTACGATGTTCGCTCTGAACCAAGGCGAAGTGTGCACATGCCCGTCGCGCGCCCTCATCCATGAGTCGATTTACGACGCTTTTATGGAACGGGCGCTTGAACGCGTCAAACAAATTAAACAAGGCAACCCGCTTGACACCGAAACGATGATCGGCGCCCAAGCCTCCTCTGAACAGCTCGAGAAAATTTTGTCATACATCGACATCGGCAAACAGGAAGGCGCCGAACTTTTGATCGGCGGGGAACGGAACATGCTGGAAGGGGAGCTCGCAGGCGGCTATTACGTCAAGCCGACGATTTTCAAAGGACATAACAAGATGCGCATCTTCCAAGAAGAAATTTTCGGTCCCGTTTTAGCCGTCACCACCTTTAAAGACCATGATGAAGCGCTTGCCATCGCCAATGAGACGCTGTACGGCCTTGGCGCCGGCGTCTGGACGCGCGACATCAACACCGCGTACCGCTTCGGCCGCGGCATCCAAGCCGGCCGCGTCTGGACGAACTGCTACCACGTCTATCCGGCCCATGCGGCGTTCGGCGGCTACAAGATGTCCGGCATCGGCCGTGAAACGCACAAAATGATGCTTGACCATTACCAACAAACGAAAAACTTGCTCGTGAGCTATTCACCGAAAAAACTGGGCTTGTTCTAATACTCACCCACCCGCTCTTTCATCGCCTCCTCGTTTTGAGGTGAAGAGCCCATCATGTTGATAAGGTGTCCCGGTCCGTTCGGGACACCCTCTTTTGCCTTGACGACGCCGCTGTTGTCCACTCATTCTCCGCCAAGCGGCGGGCCGCCGATCGACCGTCCATACCGAAAAAGAACGAAATGCATGAATGCAAAGGAGGGACACCCAATGGCTGAAGAACCGAAAGTCATCGCCACGGAAGCAGCGTTAGCGTTAATCGAAAAGCTGAAAGCCAAGTACGGCCCGCTCATGTTCCATCAATCCGGCGGCTGCTGCGACGGCAGCTCGCCGATGTGCTATCCGCTCGGCGAGCTGATCGTCGGCGATTCCGACGTGTTGCTTGGCGAAATCGGCGGCTGCCCGTTTTACATCGCTAAGGCGCAATACGAATATTGGAAGCATACGCAGCTCATCATCGACGTCGTTCCGGGTCGCGGCGGCATGTTTTCCCTCGAAGGCCCGGAAGGCGTTCGCTTTCTCACCCGCTCGCGCGTCTTCGGCCAAAGCGCGGATGCGGGCGCGCCGTAGCCGCCCGTTGCCGATCGTCACCGTGAAGCCGCCAGGCGCCGGGCATCGCGTTTAGGTGAAACCACCTGGCGAAATGGGCGGCACAAAGCAAGCCGCCGCCTACCTCTGGATGTCTCATCGCTCCGCGGGCGTTTTGTTCATGGCCGCCCACAAAAAAGGCGGCCCGCCGCCTGGTCGAACGAGGCGCGGTCCGCCGTTTCCTTTTCTTCACTCGGTCTCGGTTCCTTGCTTCAACGGCTTCATCGCCTCCGCCCGATCGGACAAGACGATCCGCTTCAAGCCGAACACGAAAAGCAAGCCGACCGCGATAAACGCGAGCCCGAACCAAAAGACGGCTTGCAGGGAATCGACAAGCGACTGCTTCAGCACCGGCACGAACATGTCTCGAAGCGGCGCTGGAATTTTCGCCATCGCTTCCGGACTGAGCAAGACGGAATACAAGCCTTGCGGGTCGGTGTGAATCATATCGGCGAAGCGGTCGACAAGCCCCTTCGCCTGCGCCGGCAGCGCTTCAAGCTTTGGCATGAGCCGCTCGTCAAGCAAGACGCTCGACCGATGGTTCATGATGGCGCCAAGCACCGTCATCCCGAACGTCCCCCCAATGGAGCGGAAAAATTGGCTCGAAGAGGTCACGACGCCAAGCTCCGATTTTGGGAAGCTTTCTTGCAAGGCGAGCGTCAAAATCGGCATCACAAGCCCGGTGCCAAGACCGAGAATAATCATATACATCGTCGCCGTCCATTTGGACGTATCGACATCCATCGTGCCAAGGAGCCCAAATGCGGACGCCATAATGATCATGCCGGCGACGAGTTGCGTTTTCACCCCGATTCGATATACCAAACGGCCGCCAACGACGCTGCCGATGATCATCGTGATCATCATCGGCGTCATGATCGTCCCGGACTGGGTGGCGCTCACGCCGATGATGCCTTGCATGAAAAACGGCACAAACATAATCGCGCCAAACATGCCGACGCTCATGAAAAAGCCGATGCCATTGAGCAGCGTAAACGTCCGATTGCCAAACAGCCAAAGCGGAAGGATCGGCTCTTCAGCTCGCTTTTCCGCCCAAACGAACAAAGCGAAAAAGACAGCGGACGCCACAAACAGCGAGACGATTTGCCACGACCCCCACGGATATCGGTCGCCGCCAAACGTCAGGCCCAACAGCAAGCTGACGACGCCCACGGTCAACGTCGCCATCCCGGCGATGTCAAATTTCACCGGCCCCTCGGCTTTATATTTGCTTAACCCCATGGCAATCAGCACCGTGGCGAGAATGCCAACCGGCAAGTTGATGTAAAACACCCAGCGCCAGTTCAAGTGATCGACGATAAAGCCGCCGATTTGCGGGCCGAGCACCGAAGCAAGGCCGTACAAGCCGCCGAACACCCCTTGCCATTTCGCCCGCTCCTTGCCGGTAAAGACGTCGCCGATGACAACCATGGCCATCGGCATCATAATCCCGCCGCCTAACCCTTGAATGCCGCGGTAAAGGATGAGCTCGGTCATATCGTTCGCCATGCCGCAAAGCGCCGAACCAGCCATAAAAATGACCAACCCACTCACATAGACAATCCGCCGGCCCAATAAGTCAGCGAGCTTGCCGGCAATCGGCACGACCGTCGTTGACGTGAGCATGTACGCCGTCGTCAGCCACGTCATGACGCCGAGTCCGCCAAGTTCCCCGACGATGCGCGGCATGGCCGTTCCGACAATCGTTCCGTCCAACGCCGCAAAGAGCATGGCAATAATGAGCCCGGTGATCAACAGCGAGCGGTGACGAATAGTGCTCGTCGGCACTGCTATCGCTTTTTCCATACTTCTCTCTCCCATCCGTTTTGTCGTTGGTATTCATCCATTTCTTTGACCAATGCATCCAAAGCCGACGCCAGTTGAGGCGCTTGTTGATGCCGCAAATACAACAGCAGCGCTTCGACGATATAGGCACGCGGCGGCTCATTGCGCCCAAGCAGCTCTTCCTCCAGCGCCGCTACGGCTTCCAGCACATCGCTTGCCTGCTTCGGATTGAGTCCGTTGACGGCCTCCCGGACGGCGTCGAACGCGGAAGCCAGCCGCTCCCGCTGGCGCTCGCGCTCGCGCTCCTCCAGTTTCATCCATGGCGCAAACGACTCCTCGGTCAAAAGCGGGCGCTCATCAACCGTGAAGCTGGCGACAATCGCATCAATGCGGCGCACAAGAAAACGGGCCGCCTCGTCTGCATCAAACTCCTCCTCGCGAAAAAAGAAATAAAACAAATATTGCCGGATGATGCCGTTCGTCATCATGGCCACATCATACACATACGGACCAACCGCCTCGCCATAGACCTCCGTTAGGCGCGTGCAATACCATAAAAAAAGGCGCCCATGCTGGCGGAACATGTACCGCTCCACTTCCGGATTGACTTTCGGCAATTGCTCCGACATGATCATGCGCAAAAAGTCTTTGTACTGGCGAATGTGAGAAAAATGAGCAGCCAGCTGGCGGACAAACCGCTCTTTTTCCGTCCCTTTCCCGCCGTCCGCCATGAAGTCCGCGACCATTTTTTCGCTGTAGTAGCGGAGCACCGAAAGCAACAACTCCTCCTTTGAGGCGAAATGGTGATAAAACGCTCCTTTGGAAATCCCCCACGCCTCGACCAAGTCTTGAATGGAAGTGGCGTGATACCCTTTTTCAGCAAATAATTTCAATGCCACCTCAATAAATTGAGTGCGCCGCTCATCCATGGCAGCCACTCGTTCCTTTCCCATTCGCCCTCATCCATTGCCGGTACGACGGCAACACCGCGCGCGGCTTCACCAAATCAGCGCGCACACCTTGTTGTTGCAGCCATTCCACCAACCGTCGAACACGGATCATTGTCCTCGCCTCCATATCAATCATGACCAAATGGTCAAACTAATTATAAACCAATGTTATAAAGATTCGCAACTCAAAAACGATATTTTTTGACCAACAGGTCGGTTTTTCGCTAAGTTTTTTTGAACAAATGGTCAAAATCCCTGCCTTCAAACAAAAAACGGCCCCACCGCCTGAACAAAGACGGTAAACGGCCGTTTTTGCTATTCATTTGCCACCGCCGCGAGCGCCAACGCACCCGCCACGCCGGCATTGTCCCCAAGCGCTGGGGGGACGATGTACTCATCGATCTTCTCGAGAATCGCTTCATGCCGAATGTAGCCGCCCAGCCATTTCTGCACATGGCGGCGCACAAGCGGCAACACGTGTGTCTGCTTCATGACGCCTCCGCCCGTGATCACCTTTTTCGGTGATAAAACAAGGATGTAGTTGGTGATCGCCTGGGCAAGATAAAAGGCTTCCAACTCCCATACTTCATGGCGGTCCGCCAACTCCGCCCCCTTTTTCCCCCAGCGCCGCTCAATCGCCGGGCCGGACGCCATCCCTTCCAAGCAGTCGCCATGGTACGGGCAGACGCCGGCAAACGTGTCATCCGGATGGCGGCGGACCAAAATATGCCCCATCTCCGGATGGAGCAACCCATGCAGCAAGCGGCCCTCGACGATTGCCCCAACGCCGATGCCGGTGCCGACCGTCATGTACAGGCAGCTGTCAAGCCCCCGCGCCGCCCCCCAGCGCTGTTCGCCAAGCGCCGCCGCATTGACATCCGTGTCAAAGCCGATCGGCACCGGAAAATGCCGCTTCATCGCGCCGACAAAATCGAAATTTGCCCACGCCTGTTTCGGCGTGCTCGTAATGTACCCATACGTTGGACTGTCCGGGCGCAAATCGATCGGACCGAACGACCCGATGCCGATCGCCTCGATGCGGTGCGGACGGAAAAAATCGATGACGTGCGCCATCGTCTCCTCCGGCGTCGTCGTCGGAAACACCGCCCGTTCATGGATGTTGCCGTGTTCATCGCCGACGGCGCAGACAAATTTCGTGCCTCCCGCTTCAATGGCTCCGAGCATCCTATGCGTCCCCTTCCTCTGTGATTATTCCTTATTTAGTTTACCTTGAAGCATGGCGATTTGGAATCCCTTTCACACCAAAGCGGCCGCACGCCAAACGGAAGGGGAAAAACGGGTGCCGCATTCCAGCGCACAGATGTCCATCACCGTTTTGCACACAAGATGGAGAAATTGGCAAAAAGACGATTGACACATCATCTGTCGCGTGATACGATAACAAAAACCAAGTATTCCTATATGAATTATAGAGGAGAGTGTTTCCATGCTGAATATCGTTATTCTCAACGGAAACCCATCGTCCACGTCCCGCCTCAATGGACTCATTGAGTATGCCGAACGAGCTTTGCGGCAGAAGGGATTTGCCATCGAACAAATTCACGTAGCCGATTTGCCGGCTGATGATTTGGTGCGGGCTCGCTTTGACAGCCCCGCCATTGCAGCCGCCAACCAAAAAGTAGAGAAGGCCCAAGGCGTCATCATTGCCAGTCCCGTTTACAAAGCCGCCTACACAGGAATATTGAAAGCGTACTTGGATTTGCTGCCGCAAAAGGGATTGCAGCACAAAGTCATCCTTCCGTTGTTCATCGGAGGCTCCCTTGCCCATTTGCTCGCGATAGACTACGGATTGAAACCTGTTCTGTCCGCCTTGGGAGCGCGCTACTTGTTGGGCGGCGTCTACGCTGTCGATCAATGGGTCACCCGTCTTCCGGAAGGGGGCTACTCGCTGCCTGAAGAATTGAAGCGCCGGCTTGATGAAAGCTTATCAGAATTGGGCTCCGCCCTTCATCTGTCTGTTTCCGGCTCGTTGTAAGAACGATTTCACCCACTCACCCTGATCGTGCAAGCAGATTGCCCCCTGTCGGACAATCTGCCTTTTTTATAGGGAAAAAGAGAACGTCAAGGAGGAAACAAGATGGATTTACGAACCATCCGAACATTCCAAGCGGTCGTGAGACACCGTAGCTTCCAACGAGCAGCTGAAGAATTGAACTATGCCCAATCAACCGTTACCACCCATATTAAAAACTTGGAGTCGGAGCTTGGCGTCACCCTCATCGAACGGGGCAAATCGTTTCAGTTGACCGAAGCAGGCCGATTGCTCAGCGAAAAAGGAGCGTTTTTGCTAAAAAGCTTCGAGCACTTGCAAAAAACCTTGAAAGAATGCATCGAGGGCGAAGGAGGCGTCATCCGCATCGGAGCAATGGAGCCGACAGCCAGCTATCGTTTGCCTGCCTGGCTGAGCGCTTTCCGGAACAAGCACCCTGCCATTTCGTTCAATATCCAAATTCACAGCAGCCAAACGCTTGTCGACATGGTCGAGCGAGGAGACATTGACATCGCCATTTGCGCAACTCCGGAATCGTTAACAGGGGCAAGCTTTGAACCATTGTTTTCCGAGGATGTCGTGCTTCTTGTTCCTTCTTCCCACCCGTTGGCCAAACGTTCATCGATCAATCTTCACGACTTAGCCTATGAGCGCCTCCTTGTGACAAGCGCTGCTTGCCCATTTCGGCGCCATTTGGAAAAAAAGTTGATCGAACGCGGTATTCAACCGTTATATGAAACCGAAGTGAGCAATATGTTGGCGCTAAAATACTACGTCCATGCGTCGTTTGGCGTCGCGGTTGTACCGAAAATCTCCGTCACCCCTCCCCCTAAAGGGACGGTGGCGCTGTCAATTGCCGATTTTCCCCATGGGCTGACCGTCGGCATCTTACGACGATTTGCGAGTGAAGCGTGCCATCCCGCAACGGAGGCATGGATTCGTTTTTTACTAGACCATTATACAGGAGAACGTTGTACAGATCTTCATATTTTTTGAACCATCGCTTCTATTTTTTCAATTTTACAAACGGAAGTTGCTCCTTTATATTTTTATTAAACCTATGAAATTACTAGGAAATGGTGAGGAGGGAACATGGATGATCATTGCTCTTGTGATCGATGAACAGGAGAGCGTGGTGCCCACCCTGGAAGGAGCAACCATTCGCCTTTATGACACGGATTCGCAAACGTATGAAGACTATCCGAACATCGCCAAACAACTGCAAGAGGGACGCCGAAGCGCGGTGCTCCGTTTCGCTGCCGAAAAGGGAGCCGAAGCCTTTGCTTCTCCGCCCCATACGTTTTGTGAGCGTTCCTATGCCCAAGCGGTCGAACAACGAATCCAATTTTATTTGTTGGAAGGCCCGACGTCATTCCGAGAATTTGCACAACGACGGCAAAGCGGATTGCTTTCCCCAACCGATCAGCTTCCAAAAGAAACAATTGTGGCGAGTTAAGGCCGACGGGCGCTCCTCCCATCTGCATGATGTAGAAAAGCGCACCTTGCCCCCGATGCACGTCCATTCCAATCATATAAGGAGGAAACACGATGGTCGAATTTATTACAATGGCCCCCACATCTGGGGACAGCACATGGGTCGGACTCGGCAACAATTCGACAGCGTTGAACAGCTGGACCGGAACAGATGAGAACCCGGAACGCCCGCCGACAGTCGAGTATATTGAAAAAATTGCAAGAGCAGCGGAAACGTATGGCTTTTCCACGCTGCTGCTGCCGACCGGCGCAGGCTGCCTCGATTCATTGGCTATCGCTGCGTATTTGGCGGCGAGAACAACGAAATTGCGCCTTCTGTTCGCCGTACGTCCTGGCGCCACCTCCCCTGCGATTTTCGCCAAACAATTGGCGACCATTGATTTTTGGACGAATGGCCGGGCTCTCCCCAATATTGTCACAGGGGGCTCGCCAGTCGAACTGGCCGCTGAAGGAGACTTTCTTGACCATGATGCGCGATATGAGCGGACGAGAGAATACATTCATTTGTTGAAACAGCTGTTTACGCTCCCTTCCGTCACGCACGTGGGGCGGTTTTACCGTCTTGAAAACGCCTCGCTGTTTCCTAAGCCGGCACAGCGCCCGCCGATCTATTTTGGAGGCGCCTCAGACATCGCCAAGGAAGTGGCGGCGCAAGTGGCAGATGTGTACATGATGTGGGGAGAGACATTCGAACGAATGAAAGAGCGAATCGAAGAAATGAAACAAAAAGCAGCTGATTACGGCCGAACGCTCCGATACAGCATCTCCTTTCAAGTCGTGCTGGGGGAAACCGAACAAGAAGCATGGGAACGAGCGGATGCGTTGGTCAGCCATCTATCCGAATCGGCGAAGCAAAAAAAAGATGAACTGATTGAAAAAGGCGATTCGGTTGGCGCAAGGCGGCTGCACGAATTGATGAAAACAAGCGCAAAACGGCGCTTCCAAATCGGCCCAAACTTATGGGCCGGGCTCACACAAGTGTTGTCGGGCAATTCCATCGCCCTTGTCGGCACCGCTGATCAAATTGCCGACCGGCTTATTGAATTCATCGATCTTGGCTTTGATTATGTATTGCTGCGTGGGTTTCCGCATTTGGAAACGATTGAGCAAGTGGGAGCCTCTGTGATTCCGCTTGTTCGGGAGAAGCTTCAGCAGGCGAAGTTGTTTCATCATTGACAGGGGGGGCGGAAGTTGAGAGGCAACCGTCGACTGGCAACATTGTTGCTTTTCTTATTCTTATGGGTTTTGTCGGGCTGCAGCCATGAAAAACAGCAAACACACAATACAGCTTGGCTTTAGAAAAAGGAGAAGTCGACGCATGGGTTGTCTGGGATCCTTTTTTATCCGTAGCTGAAAGCAAAGGACATACATTATTAAAAGATGGAACGGGCATCGTTCCCTATCGCACCTTTTATTTCAGCTCACCTGCTATGACGGACAGCCATCCGGATATCGTTCGTCAATTCGTCCAAGCATTGCAGAAGTCAGGAGAACAAATCCGCCGCGATCCGACAGAAGCTGCACAGCTGCTTCATGAAGCCACGAATTTGCCTGTCGACACATGGATTCACGTGTTGAAAAAACGACAATCTACTGTCTACTGGATCGACCCTCAAGCGGTTCGCGACTTGCAGCAAGAAGCAGACGACTTGCGCGCGATCGGTTTCATTGAAAAACACGTGTCCATAGAAAACGTTGTCTGGAAACCAACAAACAAGTAAAGGGGCTGAGCCACATGAAACGACGACAAATCAAGCTTGGACTGTTCCTCATGGGCGTCGGTCATCATATCGCCGCATGGCGGCACCCCGATGTGCGGCCGGAATGGTGCGAAGATTTCGCGTTTTTTCGCCGTCTTGCGGAAATCGCGGAACAAGGGAAGCTGGACATGCTGTTTGTCAGCGACGGGCTCGCCATTGAGCCGTTGTCTCACCCTGCCGAGATCGTCCGGCTCGAGCCGTTCACATTGCTCGCTGCTTTAGCAGCCGTGACCAGCCGGATCGGGTTGGCCGGCACAGCTTCGACCACATACAACGAGCCATTTCACATCGCGCGGAAATTTTCCTCGCTCGACCATATTAGCCGCGGGCGAGCCGCCTGGAATATCGTCACGTCTTATTATGAGGAAGAAGCATACAATTTCAGCCAAACCGCTCATTTGGAACATCACCTGCGCTACGAGCGGGCGCGCGAATTCGTCGATGTCGTCAATGGGTTGTGGGACAGTTGGGATGACGAAGCGCTGATTCGTGATCCGTCAACGGGAATCTACGTGCAAACGGAAAAATGGCGGCCCTTACATTACCGTGGAACCTATTTTTCCGTGCGCGGACCGCTGAATTCGTCGCGATCGCCGCAAGGAAAGCCCGTCTTGATTCAAGCCGGTTCTTCAAAAGACGGCGTCCGTTTCGCCGCCCGTGTTGCGGAAGTCGTGTTCACTGCTCAATCGACGTTGGCTGACGCCCAACGTTTTTACCAAACGGTGAAACAGGAAGCCGCACGGAGCGGACGCGATCCTGACCATCTGTTGATCATGCCGGGCGTAGCGCCTTACATCGGACGAACGGAACGGGAAGCGCAAGAGCAATATGAACAATTGCAAACGTTAATCAAGCCGGAGGTCGGGTTGGCATTCTTATCCGACTACTTAGGGGGCATCGACTTTTCAGGCTATTCACTCGATGATCCGCTTCCCGACGACATTCCTGAAACAAACGGGAATCAAAGCCGGCGCCAGCTTATCATCGATCTAGCGCGCCGCGAACGCTTGACCATCCGCCAATTGTACGAGCGAATCGCCGGAGCGCGAGGGCACTTTACCATCATGGGAACGCCTGAACAAGTAGCGGATCAACTTGAACAGTGGTTTCGCCAAGGGGCAGCGGACGGGTTTAATCTTATGTTTCCGTACTATCCGCATGGACTGCTGCTGTTTGTCGAGCATGTGATTCCGATTTTGCAAAAGCGCGGGTTATTTCGCCGCGACTATGAAGGAACCACATTGCGAGACCATCTAGAACTGCCCATGCCCAATCCGATCCGTGTATAAGGAGTGATTTGATTGGTGTTTCCTGATCTGATTCCCAACTTAGCGAATGATTTGTCCCGATTGTTTGTCAAAACAGAACGCCACGAACAACTGTTGCAGCAAGCCTCTATGCTTGCGGAACAATTCCGTCCGAACATGCGGCACATCGATGAGGAAGGAGCGTTCCCATTTGAACATTTCCAGCTTTTGAAAGAGACCCATTATTTAGCCCTAACCGTTCCAGAAGAATATGGAGGACAATCATTGTCTTTATACGAACTGATCCTCGTGCAAGAGCGCCTAAGCCAAGGCGATGCTTCCACCGGATTGTGCGCAGGCTGGCATTTAGGTCTTGTGTACGATATTCGGGAACGCCGCACATGGAATGCGCGCACGTTTGCGTGGCTTTGCGAGGAAATTGTGAAACGAAAAGCCGTCATCAATCGACTTGCCACTGAAGAAGCAACAGGAAGCCCGACTCGAGGAGGAAAACCGATTACAACCGCCGTGAAACGCGATGGCAAATGGATTCTGACGGGGAGAAAATCATTTGCCTCCATGGCGGAAGCGTTGGACTACTCATTGGTCACAGCCGTCATTGCCGATACGGGGAAAGTCGGGTTTTTCCTCGTCGATCATCGAAGCAGCGGGATTCGCATTGAAAAAACGTGGGACATGATCGCCATGCGGGGGACACGAAGCGATGACGTCATTTTCGACCATGTCGAACTGCCTGCCGATGCGTTAGTCGAACTCGATCAATTAGAGTTCGTCAAAGGCGGGGGGAGCCGTGCTTGGCTTTTGCACATTCCCGCCTGCTACTTAGGGGCTGCCATCGCAGCCCGAAATTACGCCATTTCGTTTGCTTCGCACTATCAGCCGAACAGCGTATCCGAACCGATCATTCATCTGCCGCATGTTCGACAGAAAATAGCGGAAATGGACATGGAACTGTGGAAAGCCCGTCACGTGCTTTATTTTACCGCCGAAAGATGGGACGCCATTCCAGAAAAACGTTCAGCCATGGACCGAGAATTAGCATTAGCCAAATACATTGCGTTAAACAGCGCCAACCGTGTCGTCGATTTAGCCATGCGCATCGCCGGAGCGAAAAGTTTGCAACGCTCCAATCCGCTGCAACAATACTATCGTGATGTGCGGGCGGGGTTGCACAATCCACCGATGGAAGATGCGGTCGTAGAATTGTTTGCATCGCATGCCATTCCGAATGGCGCTGCAATCGTTCACAACACCGGCAACCATCCATCACCCGTTCGTTGAAAGGAGGAACGGCATGATTGACATTCAACAAGTGACCAAAATCTACACCCTCCATCGTACGAAAGTGGTCGGCGTCGACCATGTGTCCTTGCAGATCGAAAGTGGGGAAATCTTCGGCATTATCGGCCATAGCGGAGCGGGAAAAAGCACCTTGCTCCGGTGCATCAATTTGTTGGAACGCCCCACATCCGGCCGCATCATTGTAGAGGGCACGGACATCACTTCCTTGTCCGGAGAAGCCTTGCGTGAAGCGCGGTTGAAAATCGGAATGATTTTTCAGCAATTTTGCTTAATCCGATCCAAAACGGTGTTTGAAAACATTGCCTTCGCCTTGAAAGCAGCAGGCAAAACAAGAGCTGAAATCGAGGCTCGTGTCCATGAATTGCTCGAGCTGGTCGGATTGTCTGATAAACGGGACGCTTATCCGTCTCAATTAAGCGGGGGCCAAAAACAACGCGTCGGCATCGCCCGCGCCTTGGCCAACAATCCATCTGTTCTATTGTGCGATGAGGCCACATCGGCTCTCGATCCAGCCACAACCTCTTCCATTTTGCAGCTTCTCAAGCAAATCAACCGGGAGCTCGGCATTACCGTCGTCGTGATTACACATGAGATGGAAGTCATTAAAGAGATTTGCGACCGCGTCGCCGTCATGCAAAACGGCCAAATTGTCGAAATCGGGCGCGTGTACGATTTGTTCACCCAGCCGCAGCATCCATTAACACGATCATTTGTCGAACACATATTGCGCTTAGACGTGCCTGAGCGGTTGTGGCAAGCACGAAGCGGTACATTGGTAAGAGTCTTGTTTCAAGGTCCGGCCGCTGAACAAGCCATTCTCTCCGACACTCTTCAAACCTTTCGCGTGCGCGCCAATATTTTGCACGGAAAAATTGAATATATCAATGACACGCCGCTTGGCGTGCTGCTGTTGGAACTGAACGGGGAGAAAGAAGAAGTGGAACGCGCCATCCACTATGTGGCGGAGCGGACGAAAGGAGTGGAGGTGATCGATCGTGCCGCTTGATACATTGATTCCAGAACTCATCAAAGCGTTTTGGGATACGTTGTACATGGTGGGCATTGCTTTGTTGGCAGCCATCATCGCCGGTCTGCCGCTTGGTGTACTCTTATTCGTCACCGACCGCGGCCTGTTTTGGGAAAATAAGCCACTGCAAACCGTTTTAGGATTTCTTGTCAATATGGTGCGTTCGATTCCCTTTATCATTTTGCTAGTCGCCTTGCTGCCGCTGACAAAACTGCTGGTCGGCACAACGATTGGGCCAACAGCGGCGGCCGTCTCGCTGTCCGTGGCCGCCACCCCATTTTTTGCCCGCATCGTCGAAACTTCTTTGCGGGAAGTGGATAAGGGGGTGATTGAAGCGGCCACTGCTGTCGGAGCTACTCCATGGATGATCATCAAAGACGTCCTTTTATCCGATGCGCTTCCTGGCATCATCCACGGACTGACGATTACAGCCATCAGCTTGATCAGCTACTCCGCGATGGCCGGCATCGTCGGAGGCGGAGGTGTGGGGGATCTAGCCATTCGCTTTGGGTATTATCGATACGACAACACCGTCATGATCACAACGATTATCGTTCTTCTCTGCTTAGTGCAAATCGTCCAATTGGCCGGCGATTCCGTCGCCCGCTGGATGGATAAGCGGTAAGCGCCGTCTGGACGCTGCACGCTATAGACATGCTTCAAACCTGATTTCCAAAGGAGGATTGGTCTGATGAAGCGTCTTTCATTTTTATTCACCCTCATCATATTGCTGCTAGCCGGCACAGCAGGATGCTCGTCATCCTCTTCCTCGGCGCAAGAGGAAAAGAAAACCATTACGATCGGCGCCACCGCCGGCCCCTACAGCGATCAAATTCGGGAAGCGATTCAACCGTATTTAGAGAAAAAAGGATACAACGTGAAACTGGTGGAATTCAATGACTATGTGCAGCCGAATATCGCACTTCATCAAAAGTCCATTGATGTCAATGTCTTCCAAAACTCAATGTATTTAGAAAATTTTGCCCACACCCATCATATGCAGTTGCATCCATTGATTTCTATTCCTACTGTTCCTATAGGTTTGTATTCTAAAAAACATTCTTCTTTAGATGAAATCAAAGATGGCACAACGATCGCGTTGCCGAATGAACCCGTCAATGAAGCGCGGGCATTAACGATGCTCGAACAGCTTGGCATTCTCAAACTGAAACCGGGCGTGGAGCCGACAAAAGCGTCGGAGAATGACATCGCCCAGTTTTATAAAAAAGTCGTCCTCAAGCCGCTCGATCCGGCCCAGCTTCCAAGAGCGCTGGGGGACGTCGACTACGCGCTCATCAATGGCAACTATGCCCTGTCATCCGGCTTGAAATTAACCGAAGCCGTCGCCTTGGAAAAAACACCGGATTACTATTTGATCGTCGTCACTATCCGTCCCGAAGACAAAGACAAACCGTTCGTCAATGATTTGATCGCCGCCTACCGATCGAAAGAATTTGCAAAACTGATCAAAGAGGATCCAAAATACAAAGGATACGTATGGCCTGATTGGTTCAAAAAACAGTAACCATCCCATCAGCGGCTCTCACCGCAGCGAGCCGCCGATGTGGAAAGGAGGAGACGACCCATGGATCGTCCTTTACTATTCAATGCCTTTGAGATGGCAAGTGCAATGCACAACGCCCATGGTCTATGGAAACATCCCGACAGCGAACGACACCGCCGCTACAAAGAACTTTACTACTGGGTGGAAATGGCGAAGCGGCTGGAAGCCGGGCTGTTTGACGCTGTTTTTTTCGCTGATGTTCTCGGGGTATACGACACTTATCGCCAAAGCCCAGCCCCATCGATTCGTGATGGAATGCAGTTTCCATTAAACGATGCTTCCTTGGTCATTCCTGTTATGGCAAGCGTCACTAATCATCTTTCGTTCGTATTAACGGCAAGCACGACTTATGAACATCCGTTTCATATCGCCAGGCGATTTTCCACGCTTGACCATCTGACAGATGGCCGCATGGCGTGGAATATCGTCACCTCGTATTTGCCCAATGCGGCCAAAAACTTTGGATTGGAGAGAATGATCGCTCATGATCAGCGGTATGAGATCGCGGATGAGTTTTTGGAAGTAACGTATAAGTTGTGGGAAGGAAGCTGGGAAGAGGACGCCTTTGTCGAAGACCGGGGAGCAGGAATGCTCATTGATCCGGCTAAAATTCATCCAATCCACCACTGCGGTGCTTTCTTCTCGGTCGAAGGTCCGCATTTATGCGAGCCTTCCCCACAACGCACACCTGTGTTGTACCAAGCTGGTTCATCCGAACGTGGGAGGGCATTCGCAGCCAAACATGCGGAATGTGTGTTCGTCGGCGCTCCGTCTCCCGAACGATTGCAAGCCTACATCGAAGACATTCGCCGCCAAGCGGAACAATACGGGCGTGATCCCGAGCAACTCAAATTTTTCACCTTTTTAACCGTCATCGTGGGCAAAACGTCAGAGGAGGCGGAAGCCAAATTTGAACAATTGCGCCGCCTTTGGAGCGCCGATGCCGCCAAAGCCCAATTCAGCGGGGCGAGCGGCTATGACTTGGCTGAATATGAAACAAAGCCCTCCGATGAACCGTTTTTGTTCCGCACCACGGATCACGGACATTACAAAGCCGCTTCGTTAACAAAAGACGCCGCAAAGCGGCTCACGATCGGCGAGGCGTTACAAAAAGCCGGAACGCTGACACGAGAGTCCGTCATCATTGGAAACCCGACACAAGTCGCTGATGCGATTGAAGAACGGGCCCGACGCTCGGGGGTGAATGGATTCAATCTCACCCACCTCGTCACACCCAAGGATTTGGACGATTTTATTGAATATGTTGTTCCCATCCTGCAACGACGCGGTTTATACAAAACCGCCTACACCCCCGGAACCATGCGGGAGAAGCTGTTCGGGGGCGGAGCGCGGTTGCCTAGCCACCATCCCGCTGCCGCTTTCCGTTCCATTGGAGTTCGGACAAAGAGCTCATGATACTCCATCGGTTCATGAAAGAAGGGGTGATCGAAAAACGCATGCTCGTTTTCGATCACCCCTCGCCATGTTTACATGTTTTGTCCCGTCTTTAATGAAAAATGGCCTGTTTCGGCCAACGTTTGGCCTTGGTCATTCTGTTCTCCCTCCTGCTCACGATTTGGACGTTGAGAAAGCCAATCAGCCGTGATGTCGAATAGTTGGCACCTTGCCGAGATCGAGGAAAACGTATGGTCGGCTTCTGGGATGACATGGCTCAGAAATCGTGAATCACGCCGTTTTCCAAACGCCTCCCGATATACATCCGCATATGCGACAGGAATATCGCGATCAGCCGTGCCATGAACCAACAGAACATCACCCGAAAACTGTTCTGCCGACTTCAGCGGATTCGCATAAGCAAGCGATGCAAAAAAGGAAGGGGGAAATACATATCCGCGGTGCTCCACCGTTTCTTCCTCAACTTGCCCTCGCCCCTGTGTGGCAATGCGGACGATATCTTGATAGGGATAGGCCACAGGCGCCCAAAGCACCAAGCGTTCGACTCGCCGATCCAATGCCGCGGTGACCGTCGCCACTGCTCCTCCCAAACTATGGCCCAAAAGCACAAGCGGCCGGCGCTGGAACGATGGAAATTGCGCGACTGTATGAATGACATCTCTCGTTTGCCGAACGAAATCATCAAATCGGTTGTTTCCATATTCTCCACTGCTCTCCCCACAACCAACATAATCAAAACGGACGACTCCGATTCCCGCCGACGCAAATCGTTCCGCCGCTTGGACAAACAATCGATCGACGCCGACCCTCGTGCCGATAAACCCATGGCAAATGACGACAACAGGTAAATCATCATGATCAACGGACATAGCTGGATTGTGAATCGAAACGGCCAAACGTTCCCCTCCGCTCTCAATATATTGGAATCGAATCAACGGCTCTCTCCCCCTTCACACATCCTAAATTCATAGTAAATAAATATGAATAGTATGTTTTGTGTTATCTTACCACGCTTTTGCATGATCGTCAACATTCCCCATCGCTGTCCTAATCGATCCATCAGCTGGCAAGCGGGATGTATGGAAGAGAAGTATCATACATGAGGGCATTGAGCGACTGCTGCATGGGCGGAGAATAAGGAAGAAGAGTGATGCCCAATGATGCAGCGAAGAGATCATTAGTAATGAAATGATTCTACCAGACAAAATACAATAGGGGCCCAAAACGATCCGGCCCCTTTCACCCCTATATACACACTGCTCTTTTCATTTTGATCCCACCTTGAAGGCAAACATCTTTTTGGGCCAGCCCCCAACGGAGACGTCTTCCGTTTTTCGCCTGTTCACCCCTTCACCGATCCGGCAAGCAAGCCGCGGACGAAATATTTGCCGAGGAAAATGTACACCAGCAACGTCGGCAGCGCCGCGAGCAAGGCGCCTGCCATTTGCACGTTCCACTGCACGATTTGGCTTCCCGATAAATTTTGCAAGGCGACCATGATCGGCTGTTTGTCCGATGTCGTGATCGTCACCGCGAACAAAAACTCGTTCCAAATGTTCGTAAACTGCCAGATCGCCACGACGACAAACCCGGTGATCGACAGCGGCAGCATAATATAACGAAAAATGCGGACAAACCCCGCGCCGTCGATTTTCGCTGATTCGATCATCTCATCCGGTATCGCGGCGTAAAAATTGCGGAACATGAGCGTCGTAATCGGAATGCCGTAGACGACATGAACGAACACGAGCCCCGGGATCGTGTTGTACAGCCCGATTTCGCGCAAAAACTGGATGAGCGGAATAAGAATGCTTTGATACGGGATGAACATGCCGAACAAAATAAGCGTAAAGAGCGTATCCGCTCCTTTAAACTTCCATTTCGACAGCACGTAGCCGTTGAGCGCCCCAAGCAGGGCGGATAAGAGCGTCGCCGGCACGACGAGCAAAATCGAATTCCAAAAGTTCGGGGCGAGCTTGTCAAAGGCCGTGGCGTAGCTGCTCCAATCGATCGTCGACGGCAGTTTCCACATATCAGCCAGTGTCACTTCATCAAGCGGCTTCAAGCTTGTGGCGACCATGACATACACCGGCATGAGGAAAAACACGCTCATGGCGACAGCGAGCACATATAAAAACGGACGGGCCCATAACGACTTTGCCATCACGATCCCCCCTTCCGGCTTGAGATAAGATACGGCACGATAAAGATGGCAACCGACAGCAGCATCACGATCGCAATCGCCGCGCCGTTCGCGTAATAGTTGCCGCGGAACGTCGTTTCAAACATGTACACGCCCGGCACATCGGTGACAAAGTTCGCCCCCGGCCCGGTCATGGCGTAAATCAAATCGAAAATTTTGAGCGAAATATGGGCCATGATGATGATGACGCTGACGGTGATCGGCCGCAGCAGCGGCAAAATGATTTTCCAATACAACTGAAACTCCGTCGCCCCGTCCATCCGCGCCGCTTCCCGCACCTCATCCGGAATGGCGCGCAGGCCGGCGAGATACATCGCCACCGCAAATCCGGTCATTTGCCAAACGGCCGCCACGACAACGGCAATGATGGCCACGGGAACGCCAAATTCGATTTTGCCCCAATGGAATCCGCCAAGGATGTTCGTATCCGTATACCATTTTCCATCAAGGCCAAGCGGTTTTAAAAATAGATTCACGCCCGTTGACGGATTGAACAACCATTGCCACACGACCCCGGTGACGACAAAGGACAAGGCCATCGGGAAAAAGAAAATATTGCGGAACAGCGACTCGCCGCGCAGCTTTTGGTCAAGCAAAATGGCAAGCAGTTGACCGAGCACGATGACGGCGGCGATAAACAGCACCGTAAACACAAGCGTATTGCGCAAGTCGGCTTGAAAGCGGAAATCATGAAACAAATACACATAGTTTTTCAACCCGGCAAACGACCAATCCGGCACAAGGGAGTTCCAGTTGCTCACGGATACATACCCCGTCCAGCCGATAAACCCATACACAAATAAGAAAATGAGAACGACAGACGGCGCCAAAAACGCCGCGGCCAGCCAATGATCGGCCGTCCATTTTCGTTTTTTCCGCACCACCGGGACTGCCGTTGCCTTCTCCGTCGTTGTGACGTTGACCGTTTCCACTACGATCCCTCCTCATGATGACGAAAAGGGGAAGAGAATGGCTCCCGTCCCCTTTTCCCGATTACTTCTTCAGTTCTGCTGCCGCTGAAGCCAGCGTATCGATGAACGTCTTCACATCTTTTTGCGTCACGAAAATGTTGACGGCCTGATTGACCTTCGTGACAAACCCTTCCGGCGCTGCGGAACCGTGCGCTAAGCTCGGCGCCAGCTCTGCTGTTTTGAAGTCTTGCATCGTTTGTTTGCCGTATTCATCGTACTTGGACGGATCCGCGTCGATGCGGGCCGGGATGGAGCCTTTCAGCGGGTTGAACGCATCTTGCCCTTCCACCGAACCAAGCACCGCTAAAAATTTCTTCACATCGTCCGGGTTTTTCACGCCTTTCGGCAGGCCGAACGTATCAGTGATAACCATAAACTTGCCTTCCGTATTCGGCACCGGCACATAGCCGAAGTCTTCGTTCACCTTCAATTTCAAATCGTTGACAAAATAGCCTTTCACCCAGTCTCCCATCACGTACATGGCCGCTTTTCCTTCGGCAACGAGCTGGGCGGCGTCTTGCCAGTTGCGCGAGCTATGGTCTTCGTTAATATAGCCAAGCATTTTCTTAAACGTCTCGACGGCTTGTTTCACTTGTGGATCGTTAAACGACAATTCGCCCGTCCAAAGCTTTTTGTAGTTTTCCGTTCCGAGCGTGCCAAGCAGCACGTTTTCAAACAGGTGCGTCGCCGCCCACGGCTCTTTGTCGCCCAAGGCGAGCGGCGTAATGCCTTTTGCTTTCAGCTTGTCCGCCACTTGGAAAAACTCGTCGAACGTTTTCGGCGGCTTTAGTCCGTTGTCGGCGAAGATTTTTTTGTTGTACCAGAGCACGTTGCCCCGGTGAATGTTGACCGGCACGGAGTAAATGTTGCCGTCTTTGCTTACCATATCGATCAACGCTTTCGGGAATTTGTCCATCCAGCCTTCTTTTTCATATAAATCGTTGAGCGGCTCCATTTTGCCAGCTGCCACCCAGCCTTCATTGAGCTCCGCTCCGCCGTGCACTTGGAACGTTGATGGCGGGTCGTTCCCTTGCATGCGGCTCGCCAAGACCGCCTTGGCGTTCGTTCCGGCCCCGCCGGCGACCGCGGCGTTTTCGACTTGAATATCCGGATATTTTTCTTGGAACAGTTTGATGAGCGCTTTTAAGCCGTCTTCCTCGCCGGCTCCGGTCCACCAGCTGAAAATCTCGAGTTTCTCTCCCGCTTTTTGGCTGCCTTGTTTGGCGTTATCGGATGAAGAGTTCGAGCTGCTGCAGCCTGAGAGCGCCATCCCGACTCCAAGCGCCAACGCCAGCCATGCGGATGCTTTCTTTCTCATGATTCTCCCCCTTTGCCTTTTGTTTTTGAAACCCCTTTCAACACTGAGTGTACCATGCGCCGTTCACCAATCGGCGGCTTGATTTCTTCACTTTTTTGCGTTTTTCTTCACTTTTTTGTTTTCCGTTCTCCTCGTAAGCAGCGCAGCGGACAGCCATTTCGCTTTCATGGCGCAAAAAAAGCCCGTCTCCCCATCCGGGGGCGGGCTTTGCGGAAGGTGTAGATGGAGGCGGGGCAATCTGTTTCATTTGCGAGACGTTGCCGGTTTGCCTTTTGACCCATCTCCACCTTGCCTGTTGTGAAGACAGCACTCCCTTTGTCAGCGCGCCTGCACTTTTTTCCGATATTCGCTCGGCGATAAGCCAGTCTGTTTTTTAAAGACGCGGCTAAAATAGTTGGGGTCGTTGTAGCCGACCGAAAAACAAATTTCTTTTAAGCTTTGATCCGTCTCAGCAAGCGCTTCTTTCGCCCGTTCGATGCGCACGTTCGTTACGTAGTCGATAAAGGTGATGCCGAAATGCTCTTTGAACAGTTTGCTGAAGTAGTACGGACTCATCCCGGCATGTTCGGCCACTTCCTCAAGCGTCAGCGGTTCGGCGTAATGACGGTCGATGTAATCTTTCGCTTTGCCGAGTTTGCCGTGGGCTTGCTGCTGTCGCCAAACCTCGAGATCTGCGGCGATGCGATTCAGTTCCTCAAGCACCAAGCGCTTCAATTCGGCCGCCGATCGGCAGGAGGCAAAGGAAGCGAGCCGCTCATAACGAATGCCCAGCTCCGATAGAAGACGCCCGAGCCACACAAAGGTCTCTTCCGCTTTGCGACCGGCGGCCAACAGTGAATGAGAAGAGGCCAGTTCCTCTATATACGTCAGACAAATCATCCGGGCTTGCTCGATGTCGCCAAGGCGCAGCGCTTCAAACAGCTGTTTATCCCGTTCCGCTTCCCCGCCGGCGCGCGCCGCTTCCGCCGGCAGAAAGCCGACTTGCGCTTTTTGCCGGTCGGCGTAATAATGAGCGGCCGACAGCGCCTCATAGTATGAGGAACGAAGTTGGTCAAGACGGGAAAACGGGGAGCCGAGCCCGATATACAGCGCGGCACCGTACCGGGCCGAAAACTGCCGCGCCAAATCAAGCGCCAATGCCTGGATGATGGGCTTCCAAGCCGGCTCGCCATCGTTTGGGCTGCGAAACAACAAGACCGGCAGCCGCCGGTTCGCCATCCGCCCGATCCAATAGCGCGTTGGCGCCTTCCCGCTAAGCTGCTTGTCCAGCCATGATTTCCATTCGTCAGTCACCCCTGCATCTGGGAACTGAATGACGAGGAACATCCCCGACGCAATCGAAAACGGCAGCAGCTCTTGCCACCGCTCCCACTCATCAGCCGATACGTCTTCTGTCATAAGGACGGACAGCCATTCGCTTTCCATCAATGTCTGCAGCCAGCGCATCTGCTCCGCATGCCGCCGCTTGGCCGCCACATCTTGGCCGATGCGTTCTAGGGCGGAAATGACCTCTTCCTTCCGGCTCGGTTTCAATATATATTCCTTGACGCCAAACCGCATCGCTTGTTTCGCATAGTCGAACAAATCAAACGCCGACACAATAATGAACTCAAGATCCAATCCGTCTTGGCGAATCGCTTCGATGGCTTGCAGCCCATCAAGACCGGGCATTTTGATGTCGATCAGCATCACATCCGGACAATATTGCTTGGCAATGTCAATGGCCTCGCGGCCGTTGGCGCCCTCGGCGACCACCTCAATGTCCGGAAGGTGGTTGTTGATCATTTTGCAAAGCGCTTTTCGCTCCAACGCCTCATCATCGACGATCGCCACTTTCACCGTTCATCCCCCCATGCCATCTTGGCAGCCATAACCGCACCGTCGTTCCGTTTCCTGGCGCAGACTCGATTTCAGCCACATCCATCACCCCGTAAAACAGCTGCAGCCGGCGAATGACATTGCGCAAGCCGATGCCGGTCGAATGGCCGCGCCCTTGCTCGCGGCGGGCCGGCGGTTCTTCGCCGCGGATCAACGCCTCAAGCTCCGCTTTCATCTGCTCATCCATGCCCACGCCATTGTCGCGCACTTCGACGACGATCCGCCTGTTTTCAGCGAAAACGGACACGGACAGCTCGGCTCCCTGCTCGTACGTCTCAATGCCATGGATGAACGCATTTTCAATGAGCGGCTGCAGCGTAAGCGGCGGAATCGGTTGATCGAGGCAAGATGGTTCCGCCTCTAACGAAAACTTGATCCGATCAAAAAACCGCGTCTGCTGGATGAAGAAATATTCACGGGCGATGCGCACCTCATCGGCAAGCGTCACCGTCCGCTGCAAATCGCCCAAGTTGTAGCGCAAAATGGCCGCCACCGCTTCAATCAGCCGCGACGTCTGCTGCGCGTCTTCTAAGTACGCCATCTTCGCCACCGTGTTCAGCGTATTGAATAAAAAATGCGGATTGATTTGGCTTTGCAAGCTTTTGAGCTCCAGCTCCTTCACGAGCCGGTCGAGCTCAGCCTTTTGTTTCATTTCGGCAATCAGCCGCTTTAAATTGCGGCGCATGTCATTAAACGTCATCGTCAGCAGCCGCAGTTCGTCATTCGTCGTCGGCTCCACATCCGGCCCATCCAGACGTCCGTCAGCGATCGCCCGGGCAGCGCGCGAGAGGAGACTGATCGGCTTTGTCAAGTGGCCGGAGAAGAACACCGCCAGCAAGGCGCCAAGCAGCAACGTTGTGACAAACAATCCCATCCCCATATAACGGAAATAGCGGTTGCGCCGTTCCACTTCATCGTACCGCCGCTGGTAGGCCGTCAACTCATCATCAATCAAGTTCAGCGTTTCCTCTTGCAAAAAGGACGCAATGTTCATCGTTTCATGCAAGTGGGACGAGTACAAGCCAATATTTCCAGCTTGAAAATGATAGAAAGTGAGCGCCGCCTCTTCTAATACACTTTCGATCATATGTTCATAGTTTTCCGCCGCCAAGCGATCAGACAGCACGGGCAAAAATCCGTCCAGCTGCCGGCTGTGCTGCTGCAGCCAACGGTATTCCTGCTCATACGCGCGCGCATATCGCCCTTCTTTTTCGGACACATATGCATTCAGCTGCTCAGTCATTCGATTCGTCCGCTGCGACACCTCATTGAGCATGAGCAACCGGCGCATCCGTTGATCATAATCGTTCATCATCTCTTCGCTCGTCTGGTGCAAAAGAAACACCGCTCCGTTCAGCAAAAGCAAAAACACGGTAAAACAAACGAGCATCTTCGTCCGAATGTTCATCTCAATTCCACCCCGCTGCCACCAGCGCTTTGTTGCATCGCCCCGCCGCTTCAAGCCGTATGAGTTTCCCAAATGCGGCCACCGGTCATCGTCCAGCGGCGTCCGCCAACCTTTGTCCGCTTTCATCGCTTCTTGATCGGTGCGCGTGACAACAAGCACGCCGGACGCCGGCCAGCCTTCCCTCGCCTTCATCCCCTCCCGGCGTCCGGATGAACAGGCGCCTTCATGGCGTGTTGACCTCGTAATTGCGCGCCGGGCGCAGCGGCAAATCTTGTTTCCGAATCACTTTCGTCTCCGTATTCGTCACCTTCGGCACGTCTCTGCCGGCCACGATTTCGGCCATCATGTTGACCGCCCTGTATCCCATTTCATACGGCTCCTGCACAACGGTCGCCGCGATCGTCCCCTTTTGCAAGTACCGGATCGTCTCCGGCAGCGTATCAAAACCGATAATGTACGTCTTGTTCTCCCGATGAAACTGCTCGACGACCTTGGCGATGCCGATCGCATCAAGCGCGCTCGTGCCGTAAAACGCATTCACATCCGGGTGCTTTTTCAAAATCATATACGCCTTTTCGGCGGCTTGCACACGCGTAATGTGCGACTCTTCCACGGCAACGATGCGAATTCGCTTTTCCCGTTTGACCGCATCTTGAAACCCCTGCACCCGCAGCTGTTGATGCGCCGCCGTCAAACTGCCGGTGATGATCGCGACATTGACAGCCCCGCGCGTATCCTCGACAAGCGCCCGCCCGGCAATAAATCCAGCATAGTAGTTGTCGGTGCCCACATACGCGGCGCGCCGGCTCGTCGGGGCATCGGTGTCGACCGTCACAACCGGAATCCCTTTGTCCGCGATCTCATCAATCACGGGGACAAAATCCGCTTTCGTCAACCCTTGAGTGATGATTCCGTCCACTTTCGCCGCCGCGGCTTTTTTCAAAATGCGCAAATGCTCATCAATGTTCGCCTGCCGCGGGCCGATGTATTCGAGGTCCACGCCGAGTTCCTTCGCCGCTGCTTTCGCTCCTTTTTCCACAAGCCGCCAGTAATCATTGTCGAGCTCCTCGGGCACAAGCACAAAATGATACGCCTCGTTCGCGTTTTCCCGAACCTGTTCTTTTTCGAGTCGCGGATACGCATACACATTCCAAGCGCAATAGACGGTGAAGGAAGCGCTTGCAAAGAGCGCGGCGATGCCGCCCCCGTAAAACAGCCGTTTCCACCAATCGCGCATCGTGATCCCTCCTACCGCCATTGTACACGAACGTCGGGATGCTAGCCTAGAAAAAAGAAATGGATGCCGCGTCTCTCCCTTCTTCCCGCCTGCCGCGGCCTCACATCGCTCTTCTCCTCTTCTTCTCGACGTATATAAATGATGCCCTTTTATGTAAAAAATTCATATGTACCTTAAGAAAAAATTCAAAAAAATTTTTGATCATATTTTCCTTTCGATCCTGCTTCTTTTTGTCGAATAATGATATAATAGAAACGGAAAAAAGGAGGTGAAGATGATGGAGCAGTTGTTAGAACGTATTTTTGATGAGCTGGCTTTTTTGCGGGCGAATATGGCAACGAAAGACGATGTGGCTGCGTTGAAAGATGATATTCGAGCATTAGAAAGTCGCGCCAGTCATATTGAGCAAACGATGGCGACAAAAGATGATATTGCCGCCATGGACAAACGCATCAGCCAGATCGAGCAAACGATGGCGACAAAAGATGATATTGCCGCCATGGACAAACGCATCAGCCAGATCGAGCAAACGATGGCGACAAAAGACGATATTGCCGCCGTGGACAAACGCATCAGCCAGATCGAACAAACGATGGCGACAAAAGATGATATTGCCGCCATGGACAAACGCATCAGCCAGATCGAGCAAACGATGGCGACAAAAGACGATATTGCCAGCATCGAACAGCGGATGGCGACGAAAGATGATGTGGCAGATATTCCGTTTATTAAACAAGCAGTGATGGAAACGTTAGAAACCATCAATGAAATCCCAGCAATAAAACAAACCCTCGCTGAAGCGCTACGAAAACTAGACAATGTTATCGCCAGCCAAGCGCGGCAAGAGCTCGTTCTCCAATCACTTGCATTTCGCTCGCTTGAACAAGAAAATGAGATTCGTGCATTAAAAGCGAAATAATCTAGCCACGCAACAACACTTCTTACCGTAGCAATCAATCCTGTACTAAGCGCAAAAAGCAACCGCATGCACGGTTGCTTTTCTCCATCCATGGAATGATGGATCAGGCGCGCGCGTAATGCTTCTGCCAACAACGATAAAACATAAATTGACAACCAAACAAAAACATCCGACACTGGCCAATCCGCAGCAGATCAAAAATGTCCCGTAACAATCGGAAGAATGCTTCTGTCGTATTTCATGACCAAGCCGCCTGCCGCCGGCGGCTGTTCCTAAGCGGCCTAGTTCCCAGCCGCTGTTTTGGTTTGTTTGAAAAACTGCGGCAAGTATTCTTTATGCGCTTCCAACATTTCGTCCAACATTTGTTTGGCGATGGTGTCAGACGGCACAAGCGGGTTGATCGTCATGGCAACGAGCGCCGTTCGGTAGTCGCCGGTCACCGCCGCTTCCGCCGCGACGCGCTCGAACGATTTGATTTGCTGGACGAGCCCGCGCACCGCGACCGGCAAATCGCCGATGGCGATCGGTTTCGGGCCGTCTTTCGTGATGACGCAATTGACCTCGACCGCCGATTCTGCCGGAATGCTGGCAATAGCGCCGTTGTTTCTCGTGTTGACCGGCTGGATGTCCCGCTTGTCATTGTAAATCGAGCTGATCAAGCTGCACGCGGCGTCGCTGTAGTACGCCCCGCCGCGCTGTTCGAGTTGCGGCGGCTTGATGGCCAAGTTCGGATCTTTGTACAGCTCGAACAGCTCTTTTTCAAGCTGCTGCACGACCTCGGCGCGCGTCCCTTTCGTTTTCGCCGCTTCAAGCTCTTCGGCAAGCATTTTGGCTGTTTGGAAATAGTACCGATGATACGGGCACGGCAGCACCTTCAATCCTTTTAAGAAATCGGGCTCCCAGCCGAGGTCGACGATGTTTTTCATCGTTACGCCGGAACGATCCGGGTTGGCGATGAGGTCGATCACCCGTTCTGTCACCTCTTTGCCGTCCAAGTAGACGTGCAAGCCAAACACCATATGGTTCAAGCCGGCAAAATCGATGTGCACGCGGTCCGCCTCAACGCCAAGCAGCTTGGCGACGCCCATGCGCATGCCGATCGGCACGTTGCACAAGCCGACGACTTTTTCTTGCTTCGTATAGCGCAAAACGGCTTCCGTCACCATCCCAGCCGGATTGGTGAAATTGATCAGCCACGCATCCGGGCACAGCTCTTCCATGTCGCGGATGATGTCGAGAATAACCGGAATGGTGCGCAGCCCTTTAAACAAGCCACCCGGGCCGTTTGTCTCCTGGCCGATCACCCCGTATTTGAGCGGGATGCGCTCGTCTTTCGCCCGCGCCTCGAGCCCACCGACGCGAAACTGCGTCGTCACAAAATCCGCCCCGTCAAGCGCCCGACGGCGGTCGAGCGTTAAATGAACCTCAATCGGCACACCGGCTTTTTCGACCATCCGCTTGGCCAGTGCGCCGACGATTTCGAGTTTTTCTTTGCCTTTCGGAACATCGACAAGCCACAATTCCCCGACCGGCAATTCATGATAACGCTTGATCAACCCTTCGACCAATTCCGGCGTGTAGCTCGACCCGCCGCCAATCGTCGCCATTTTCAATCGTTTATCCATATTCCTCTTCCCCTTTCGCCCTGTTGGGCATGGTATAATCAATGTAGGAATCAATCAGTGGGCTTAAAAGCGCCATCCTTTCCCAGCTATCGCACGTTCCGTCCCATGAAAGCGAGGTGTCCCGATGTTCACTCCTGAACAAATCGCCCAGTTTTCCGAGCTCGACTACGCCATTTACGACTATGTGATGAAGCATCCAAATGAAGTCGCGTACATGCGCATTCGTGAACTCGCCGAAGCCGTCCACGTCTCGCCGCCGACCGTGCTTCGCTTTTGCAAAAAGGTCGGATGCGAAGGGTTCAGTGAATTTAAAGCGAAATGGAAGCTGTATTTGCGCGAGACAAAGCAAACCGCGATCATCAGCAGTCAAGAGACATTAAGGGAATTTTTCGAACGGACGCTGACCGCCGATTACGAGCGGACCATTCTGGATGCGGCAGCCGCGATCGCCCGGGCGGATCACGTCATTTTCGTCGGATCGGGCAGCTCCGGCATTTTGGCCGAATACGGCTCGCGCTATTTTTCCGCCTTTCAAAAGTTTTCCGTCTACATCAAAGATCCGTTTTTTCCAATTTACGGCCATTACTTCCACAACTGCGCCGTCATCGCCTTGTCGGTGTCCGGAGAGACGTCCTATACGCTTGCCCAAGTGCACCGGTTCAAGGAAAACGGCGGCACAATCATCAGCATCACCAACCGGAAACATTGCACACTCGCGAACATCTCGGACTACAACTTGACGTACTACGCCACACCGGAGCGGATCGGGCAAACCAATGTCACCACCCAGCTTCCGGTCGTCTACTTGCTTGAGCGGCTGGCGAAAGAAATGTATCGACTGCTGGGACGGAAGACGGAAACGATCGGAAAGGACAGCAGTCCGACCGTTTGAGCCCAGCTCTGCTGATTGCAGCAGCGCCATCGCCTTGTTGGTGCCTCCATCTACTATTACTAAACCGCGCCTGAGGGCAAAAGTAAAGGGAATGGCGCTCGGTTGTAACAAAGGGAAAACGAAAAACAATTGTTTCTATGTTGTAACGTTGTGTTACAGGAACAAAGGCATCCCCTGTTTCCATTTTGTCGATTCTCTTACATTTCTCACGGTAAACAAACGAACATTTCATACTATGAATAAAAATTCATAATAATATGAATTTTTTATGAATCAAAATGGGTTCTTCATCAAAAGATGTACTTGACTTTTAAAGACAAACATGATCATCATGTTGCTTAAATAGAAAAACACTGTTTTGGTCTTTTATCATGGTCATCTCTCTTTGTCAAGTGCATTTTGTGGTGAAGCACCTAAAAATTCACTATTTTACATATCCAGATTGTTTTTTGTATATTATGCAAAGGTTCGAAAGTAGAAACAGCAGATTTTTTTACAATCACGTTTTAACCAACAAGACAAGCGATGGCAATCCTCCTTTTCTGCCATCGCTTGTCAACACGTAAATGCGTTCATCCATGACCAATCCCTGCAGAACCCTTCGCTGATCCAAATTGATGAAACGATCCAGTGCGCGTTGGATGCATCCATCCGACAGCTCCAGCAGGGCGACGTTCACATATTGAAACAGCTGAAAAACCGCCTTTCCTGTCGACCGGGGCAACTTCTGGCCTTCTGTAGCAGGTGTTCCGGTGCGATGAACAGACACTCGCAGGGCCAAACTGAATTGGGCATTCGCTTCTATCAGAGCAGCTTTGACAATTCGGAATAGCGACGGCCTCTGATGATCATCAAAGAGTCGTTGGCAGCTTTCATCTTCTCACACTACCATTGGTTGCACTTGGATGTATACAGATTACAATTGTCTACTCTCTCTACGTCCCTTTATCAAACCAATAAAATTCGTGATGACAAGAAAAGTAGAAATGATCCACGCAGTACTGCTAATCGTCTCCCCCGAAATCAACTTGTACAAAATAAAAGAAATAACCGATAGAATAAATATAACATTCATCCACTTCATCATTTTCACGCTCCACATCTTATTTTCTTACTCATGTCGCAATGCTTCCACAGCAGGTTGCTTCGCAGCTTTATTTGCAGGGACAAAAGAAGCCAAAATACCTAACAGTCCACTAAAAATAATAAGAAGTACAGTTTGTACAAAACTAAACTGAAAAATGTCCAAACTACTCTTTTTCATGAACGTTATGATCATATAATTTGCTGCTTTCCCCACAGCAATAGAGCCTAAAACCCCAAAAGCTCCCCCAATAATACCGATCAACATTCCTTCTGTGACAAATATGCGGCGAATATCTGAACGAAATGCACCGAGTGCTTTTAAAATCCCAATCTCTCGTGTACGTTCTAAAACGCTCACGTATAAAACAATGCCAATCATAATGGATGAAACGATAAGCGATATGCCAGACAACATTCCCAATGCAATACTTGCTAAGGAAATATACTCATTAATTTCATTTTGACTTTCTTCATCTGTCTGCACTTTATACCCCATCTGCTTAATTTTACTCTTTAAAAGGTCTATATCATTGATAGATGATGGAATAATAGTGAAAGATAAAGCACTTGTACTATTTCCTATCGATTCTTTCATAATCTTCTGTGACAATCCATAAGAAATCCCTACCGTATCCAGCAGAGGTATAGAATTATTCTTTACCACCCCTACTACCGTTGCATGAACGTTAACTGTCGGATAAATTTCTTTTAAAGACATTAACTGTACAACAAGGGAAACGTTTTTTCCAATAGCTTCTGCAGAATCTTTGAACAGCTTTTTGGCTATGCGCTCAGGTATCACAATTTCATCCCTTTGATCGTTTGGAAACTTTCCTGTCACAATATATTTTTTACCATATATTATTTCAGCATATTTTCTAGGAGCCAAACTCTCAGCTGACGAAGTAGCTTTATTCCCTTCTTTCGTTTTAATACTTATTTGAAATGGATTATATGGATATATATCCCTTACTCCTTTTATTTCCCCCAATCGCGCGATATCGTTCTCGTTCAACACCGCAAACTGTTCATTTGCTACACTTAAAGACGATTTTGCTGTGGCTTCATCTATCGAACTAGATAACTTGTCTTTAACGCCATTCCCTAAAGCCATAATGATAGATAATCCGAAAATGCCAATCGATGCGCCTATAGCAGTTAAAATATTTCTCCATTTTTTATTTTTTATATTTCTAAACGATAGTTTTAAGGTTGTAAGTAAATCTAGTTTTTTTCCCTTACTTGCTACACTATCCTCATACACATCTCCAATTTCTTCCGTAACCAAAGCGTGCTCATCTTCAATGATTTCACCATCCCTCATTCTTATAACCCTATCTGCATATGAAGTTAACTCTTGAGAATGTGTCACAACTAACACGATTTTCCCTTGTTGTGAAATCCTCTTTAATATCTCCATAATATGCATAGAGTTTTCTGAGTCTAACGCTCCTGTTGGTTCGTCTGCTAAGATAATGTCGGGATCATTTGCTAGTGCTCTCGCTATGGCTACACGTTGCTTTTGTCCTCCGCTCAACTGATTAGGCAAATAATCTAATTTATCCCCTAATCCTACCGTATTGAGAAGTTCTATCGCTCTTCTTTTTCTTTCTTCTTTTGATAATCCTAATAAAATCATGCTCATCTCTACATTTTCTAGAGCACTTAGATGAGGAATAAGGTTAAAGCTTTGGAACACAAATCCAATCTTTTCCCGTCGTAAGCGCGCCCATTCCTTCTCGTTGAATTCCCGAACATTTATAGAGTTAAAAGTGTATTCCCCATCATCCGCATAGTCTAACCCACCAATAATATTCAACAAAGTAGATTTTCCACATCCTGACTCACCTAACAAAAAAATCAACTGCCCTTTTTGAAGGTGTAAGGAAACTCCTTTCAATACTTCAATGTTTTCTCTGTTTAATTTGTAGCATTTTTTTATATTCCGAATAGTGATCAATGATTTCCATTCCCTTCAATTTAAAGATTTCCGTTTGGACAACTTATAAAGGAATAGCCCAAAAAATATTAAAACTAAAACATATGTTACTCCTTCGAAGAAAAGAATCACATATTTGAAATATCCCTCAATGTTAGTGGATACATAATATATACCTATAAACCCAATAACTATTGAGATAAGTACAAACACTATATTCAGAATGCCGAAAACTTTTATAAATTTCTTTTTACGGATCTCTCTTTCATCTCTATGTTTTTGATATCTATATTCAATACGTTTCACTTCCCACTAAAGTACAGTTTTTTAAAAATTATAAGGAAGATCCTAATAATGTGATATCTTCCCCAAATATAACACTATAAACCGAAAAATCCGTCAATAAAACCTCTAATAAAATCTTTAATCATCTCCCACTTACCAGGAGCAACAACCGACTCTAGGGATTCAACCGTAAAATTCATCATTTTTTCTTTCCTCCTCGCCTAGATTATTTCTTACACTACATTCATCCAAAGCTCCCTGTAAAAATCCCCTAGGGGAAAGATTCTTTAAACTGAAAAACTAGCAAACATAGCTATGTATGCATAGAAAACCGTTTTTAATTATCAAAAAGACCGCCAAAAGTTACAATCCAACTAACTACTTTGCCTGTGTAGTACCCAATTTCATAGGCGATAGATCCTTTACCAGGAGCGACAACGGTTTCTAAAATCTCAATCTTGTAATTAAGAGTCATGAAAATACCCCCCTTAATTTATAGTTTATAGAAATAATGTAGTATCGATACCATGTAAAACTATAACAAAAAAACAATATTTTTTAACATAAAATTATCAATAAAATATCAATATTAACTTAAAAGAAAAATATAACCATTTAATATGACATCACATTCTCTCAAAATCATCCACAAAAAAATTTCGGTTGAAAAAAACAAAAAGTTCGTTTATTATGAATTTTACACAATAACATAATAAGTTCACGCAACAGGTGGTTCACACATGCTGTGAATCTTAAAAGGGAAGCTTGGTGAAAATCCAACACGGTCGCGCCACTGTGATGCAGAGCTGTTTATCACAATCCACTGTTTCATGTGAAATGGGAAGGAGATAAACAGCGATGAAGCTAAGTCAGGAGACCTGCCTGTTGTATGCACTTTCGACCTACGCGTCATAGGGAGGAGTGAGGACATATGATCTTGAGGCACTTCATGTATCTCAATACAAGCTAGCTATGCCCTCCTTCTGTCTGGAAGAGGGTTTTTTGCTTGATTGGGATCAAATAACTGGAGGTGCTTCACTTGTCCATCCGTAGTTCAAATGTAGGGTATCCGCGCATTGGGGAGAAAAGGGAATGGAAAAAGACATTGGAATCTTTTTGGAGTGGGCAAATAGACAAAGAGCAATTCACAAAAACAATGGAAGCGATTCGACTTGATTCCATTCGTAAACAACTTGAGAAAGGCATTGATCTCATTCCAATTGGAGATTTTTCTTTATACGATCACGTGTTAAATACCGCATTGATGTTCGGGTATATTCCAGAACGATTTCAACAAATAGACGATCCGCTTGAGCAATATTTTGCAATGGCCCGTGGGACAAATGGGCAACATGCGCTTGAAATGACGAAATGGTTTAATACAAATTACCATTACATTGTGCCTGAAATCGGACAAACAAAGCCAAGATTAGTGGAGAATCGCCTATTGAAAGAATACAACCTTGTCAAAGAAACATTCGATTTAGAAACAAAACCTGTGTTGCTCGGACCAATTACGTTTCTTTTGCTTTCTAAGCAATACGAGCGACACGAGTGGCGCAAACATCTCGAACAATTAGTTCCTGTTTATGTAGAATTATTCAAACAACTAAGCGAAGCGGGCGTGTCATTCGTCCAAATCGATGAACCGATTCTCGTTCAAGATATAGATGATGACATCATCGATGCATTTCATCATGTATACGACGTTTTTTATCGCGATGTGCCAAATATGAACCTTATTTTACAAACATATTTTGATAGCGTATCACATTACCAGGAAATCGTTGCTTTACCTGTCGCAGGCATTGGACTTGATTTCGTGCATGACGATGGCGAGAACATGAAAAATATAAACACGTACGGATTTCCGAGAGATAAAATATTAGTTGCTGGGATTGTAGACGGCCGCAATGTATGGAAAAGCTCGCTTACCCAAAAAGCGACGCTCCTTCACCATCTAGCAAACGTTGCCGAACAACTGATCATTCAACCGTCTTGCAGCTTACTGCATGTTCCCGTCACGACAAAACATGAACATGCATTGCCGACGGAGCTTGCTGGGGCTTTATCATTTGCCGATGAAAAATTAGATGAAATACGTATGTTGACAGAGTATATGAACGGAAACACAACAATCAACGAGCTAATCCAATACGACGAACAAACAAACAGTTATTTAGCCAAATTCCGCAAACAACAAGAACCAACAAATGACATTTTAACCATTCCGTTAAGTCGAGTACCTTACAGCGAACGACGAAAAGCACAACAAGCCCATTTGCAACTTCCGCTGTTGCCGACAACGACGATTGGAAGCTTCCCGCAAACGAGCGACGTGCGCCAAGCTCGGATGAAGTGGAAAAAAGGCGAATGGAACGACAGTCAATATAAGTCGTTTATAAAAAAAGAAATCGCAAAATGGATCGACATTCAAGAGCAACTTCAGCTCGATGTGCTTGTCCATGGCGAATTTGAACGTACAGACATGGTAGAGTTTTTCGGTGAAAAACTGCAAGGCATGGCATGCACGACAAACGGCTGGGTGCAATCCTATGGATCACGTTGTGTCCGCCCACCCATTATTTTTAGCCATGTGGCCTACCGACAACCGATGACTGTAGAAGAAACGGTGTATGCTCAGTCGCTGACCAATAAACCTGTCAAAGGAATGCTGACAGGCCCGGTAACCATGTTATACTGGTCATTCGTTCGCGATGATATTCCACGAAAACATGTGCTGATACAACTCGCCCTCGCCATTCGTGAGGAAGTATTGCAGTTAGAAAAGGAAGGGATACGCATCATTCAAGTCGATGAGCCAGCGTTACGGGAAGGATTGCCGCTCAAAAAAGAGAAACATGCATCCTATTGGGAAGATGCCGTTATGGCGTTTCGTCTCGCCACCTCATCGGTGAAAGAGGAAACGCAAATCCATACCCATATGTGCTATTCACAGTTTGAACATATGATGCACGTCATCGATGAACTTGATGCCGACGTCATTTCCATTGAATCGTCGCGAAGCCATGGCGAGCTTATTGCTGCATTTGAAACATATGAGTACAAAAAAGAAATCGGCTTAGGGGTTTATGACATTCACAGCCCACGCATTCCGACAAAGGAAGAGATAAGCGAGCAAATCGAACGGGCCCTTCGCGTCCTTCGTCCAGAACAATTTTGGGTCAATCCCGATTGCGGATTAAAAACGCGAAAAGAAAAAGAAGCCATTGCCGCACTCAAAGCGATGGTGGAAGCCGCACACGAATACCGGGAGCGACTTTTGGCTTGCGGAGGGAAACCGTCATGGAAGTAAGCGTCGAGCAATCAAAAACGATTCAAATGCGGCTCGTATTGCCTTCTGATACGAACCATCTAGGCACCATTTTTGGCGGCACCGTTTTAGCTTACATTGATGAAATTGCGGCAATATCGGCTATGCGCCATGCACGAAAAGCAGTCGTCACCGTTTCGATCGACAAAGTTGATTTCATTTCATCCGCGAAAGTTGGCGATATTTTAAAGCTTGAAGCATTCGTCTACTCGACCGGACGCACATCGATGAAAGTATTCGTCAAAGTCGAAACAGAAGATTTATTTACAGGTGAACATCACTTAACCACCACATGCTTTTTAACGATGGTCGCCATTGATGAAAACAAAAGACCAACACCTGTCCCCAAAGTCATCATTCGTGAACAGGAAGAACAAATCGTACAACTGTACCAGCAAAACAAACGAAACCACAAGGCATAGGCACATCGATATGAAAAACACACGTCTGGCTCCCATACATCGCCGTCCATGACGTGTGTTTTTCATGTCGCTTCTTCTCTGTAAGCAAGTGATTCGAGCAACGCCTCCCAAACAAGAGCACGGATGGACAAGTGGTATTTACCAACAAAACGCTTATTGTTTGCAAGAAAAACGCGCGTACAGCTGCCCGTCGGCCGGGTCAGCTTCAGGCTTCCAGAACCCTTCAATGGGTGTTCTAGTGTAATAAACTGACGCACCCGGCGCTGAAAGATGCGGTAAATGCCAGCCTCATACAGACGGTCGAGATGGCGTGCCAACGCATCGTTATTCAATTACAAGAAAAAACTCTTACACTTTCCTTGTGTGTCAAGGATTCATTCAACATCGATACGAAAAAGTCCTACCGATTTTCTCCGAGAGGGTGCGAAGTTGTGAGCAACACGTTAATGTTGTTGGAACACTTAGCAGATTTCTCCTTTGCACCGCCCACCAATCAAAAGAAACATCCCCGCCAACAGGCAGGGATGTAGAGCGTCCACTATGATCAAAAAATCTTCCCCGGATTGAGAATGCCGTTCGGGTCAAACAGCTGTTTCAACCGTTTCATCCAAAGCACGGCGTCTCCCTTTTCTTCACGCAAAAACGCCCGTTTGCCAATGCCGATGCCGTGCTCTCCCGTGCACGTGCCGCCGCGCGATAAGGCATAGCGGACGATATGGGTGTGTACCTGCTCGATCCGCGCCATCTCCTCGGCATCGTTCGGATCAAAAGCAAGCACGGTATGGTAGTTGCCATCGCCGACGTGGCCGAAAATCGCGGCGGTCATCTTCTGCTCATCAACGAGCCGACGTGTATCGGCGATCGCCCCCGGCAGCTCGGACAGCGGCACGCACACATCGGTGGAGAGCATCGCCTTGCCTGGATAGGCGGCTTGAATGGCGAACGCCGCATGGTGGCGCGCTTCCCACAGCTTCGCGCGGGCGAGCGAGTCGGTCTCGACCACAAACGAAACCGCGCCCTCCGCTTCGCACAATTCGTTGACCAGCTTTGTTCCGTCCTCGACGCTTGACGGGCTGCCGCTCAGCTCGATAAACAACGTCGGTTTCACCGGATAATCGGTTTTTTTATACGCATTGACCGCGGCGATCGTCGCCTCGTCCACGAGCTCGATTTTGCCCGGACCGACGCCGGACCGCAAAATGGCAAACGCAGCCTCTGCCGCTGTCTCAAGAGACGGGAAGCACACTTTGATGGCGTTCGTCGCTTCTGGAATGCCGTGCAGGCGGACGACGAGGCGGGTGAATACGCCAAGCGTCCCTTCCGATCCGACGAACAAGCCGGTCAAGTCATAGCCGGCCGACGATTTCACCGCAAGGCTTCCCGTCTGAATGACTGAACCGTCAGCGAGCACCACTTCTAATCCGAGCACTTGATCGCGCATGACGCCGTATTTCACGCAATTCGTGCCGCTCGCGTTCGTCGCCGCCATGCCGCCGATCGTCGCGTCCGCCCCCGGATCGACCGGGAAAAACAACCCGTATCGCTTCAGCGCCTCATTCAGCTGCAGCCGTGTCACTCCGGGCTCAACAATAGCGAGAAAATCGTCCGGGCGAATGTCGATGATGTGGTTCATCAATGTCAAATCAAGGCTAATCCCGCCTTGGACCGGAATGACGTGCCCTTCCAAACTCGTGCCGGCGCCAAACGGTGTGACCGGAATGCGATGCTCGTTGGCAAACGCCATCACCCGGCTCACTTCCTCCGCCGTTTTCGGAAACACGACGACATCTGGCTTGTGCGGCGCATGGTAGGCGATGCCTTTGCTGTGGTGTTCGAGCACCGTCTCATTGACGCTCACCCGCTCGCGGTCGCCGATCAATTCAAGCAGTGATTCGTATACGTTCATCGTTCTCCTCCTCATCCGATCGGATCAAGCGGCGCCACCCATCGATGCGCCGCCTTTTCTCTTGACGCACTCTGATGGTGGATCGATCGACCCGGATGGCATGGTTCGTTTAGTATCGCAGCAGCGTTTCGATCCCTTCCACGATGCGCTCGGCGTTCGGCAGCCAATCATCCTCGACCGACGGCACCGGATACGGCGTGTCGTAGCCGGCGATGCGCACGATGGGGGCCGAGAGAGCGAACAGCGCCCGCTCACTGATCAAGGCCGCCACTTCCGCGCCAAACCCGCCCGTTTTCACCGCTTCATGGACGATCATCACCCGCCCCGTTTTTTCCACCGAGGCGATGATCGCATCAAGATCAAGCGGCTGCAGGCAGCGAAGGTCGATCACTTCCGCGCTGACCCCTTTCGCTTCCATCTCGGCGGCGACTTTGGCGGCAAGCGGCACCGTCGCCCCCCAAGAGATGATCGTCACATCGTCTCCTTCTTTCACAACCCGTGCTTGGCCGAGCGGAATCGTGTACGGTTCTTCCAGCACCTCCATGCGAAACGCCCGATACAGCTTCATCGGCTCCAAAAACAGAACCGGGTCTTCATCGCGAATGGCGGAAATGAGCAGCCCTTTCGCATCGTACGGATTGGACGGCATGACGACTTTTAAGCCCGGCGAATGGGTAAACAGCGCCTCAAGCGCATCGGAGTGCAATTCGGGCGTCCGCACCCCGCCGCCGTATGGGCTGCGCACGACGATCGGGCACGAAAACCGTCCGGCCGAGCGGAAGCGGATGCGCGCCGCCTGGGCCGCCAACTGGTCCATCGCCTGGTACACAAACCCGAGAAACTGAATTTCGGCAATCGGCCGCATGCCGTTGATCGCCAGTCCAATGGACGTGCCGATAATGCCCGATTCCGCAAGCGGCGTATCAAACACGCGCTCCTCGCCAAACTGCGCAAGCAGCCCGTCCGTCGCCCGGAAGACGCCGCCGTTTTCGCCGACATCTTCGCCCAGCACGATGATGCGCGGATCGCGCTCCATCTCCTGGCGCATCGCTTCATTGATCGCCTCGATCATCGTCAATTCCGCCATTTATCTCACCCCGCTCCGTTGTTTGCGCCGCATCACTTCGTCTTTTTGCTCGGCCAACAATTTCGGCGCCTCGCTGTACACATAATCGAACACATCGACAATCGAACCGGACTTGCTGGCGATGGCCGCCTCGTACGCCGCCGTCACTTCGTCATTCACTTGGGCGACAAACGCGTCTTCCTGCGCTTCCGTCCATAATCCGCGCCGTTCCAAAAGCACGCGCAGACGGTGAAGCGGATCTTTCGTCCGCCATGTCTCGACCTCTTCCGGCCGGCGGTATTTCGTCGGGTCGTCCGCCGTCGTGTGCGGCCCGAGCCGGTAGGTGAGCGCTTCGATCAACATCGGCCCCTCGCCGCGGCGGGCGGCTTCGACCGCCTGTTTCATTGTTTCATAAACCGCCAGCACGTCGTTGCCGTCGACCAGCACTCCTTTCATCCCGTACGCAAGCGCCTTTTGCGCGATCGTCCGGCTGGCCGTCTGCTTCCGGTACGGCACGCTGATGGCGTATTGGTTGTTTTGGCAGAAAAAGATGACCGGCACGTTGTACACCGCGGCGAAATTCATCGCTTCATGAAAATCGCCCTCCGACGTCGCCCCGTCGCCGAAATACGCCACCGATACGTGCGGTTCGCCCTTCAATTTCGACGCCCACGCGCATCCGACCGCATGAAGCGTCTGCGCGGCGATGATGATTTGCGTTGGGAAAATGTTCACCTCATCCGGCATCCGTTTCCCTGACAAGCGGCCCTGCACGTAATGGAAAAACTGCTCAAGCGGCATGCCATGCATCAAGCATACCGCCACTTCGCGGTAGCTCGGGAAAATCCAATCGTCTTTATGAAGCGCAAGGGCGCTGCCGATTTGCGCCGCCTCTTGGCCGCTGAACGGGGCGTAGGTCCCGATCCGCCCCTGCCGCTGCATGCGCAACAGCCGCTCATCAATGACGCGCGCCCGCCGCATTTCCCGATAAGCGCGAAGCAGCCATTCATCGGAAAACGCCGCCAGCTGCCTCTCGTCGCCGTTTCCGTTTTCGTCCAAAATTTGCACGATCTCGACCGACAATTGGTCCGGATCAAACATGGGCTTCCCTCCCACTTTTGTTTTCATAGGCGGCTCGTTCCTTTTCCCATCTCGCCCTTTTCCAACATGGGGCAAAGGCCCGCCCTTCACCGCGCATCCAAAAGCAGCACTTCCGGATGTTCCAAATAGTAGGCCACCGTCCGCATAAACCGCCCGGCCGGCTCGCCGTCAATGATGCGATGGTCAAAGGTGAGCGACATTCCCATCATATCGCGGATGACAATTTCATCGCCGACGACAACCGGGCGCCGTTTGATCGCATGCGCTCCGAAAATCGCCACTTCCGGATAGTTGATGATCGGCGTCGCAAACCACCCTCCGCCCGCGCCGGTGCTCGTGATCGTAAACGTGCTTCCTTGCAGCTCGTCAAGGCGAAGCGCCTGGCGGTGCGCTTTTTCCGACAGCTCGGCGATCTCAACGGCGAGCTCGCGGATCGATTTTTGATCGGCGTCACGGATGACAGGGACGACAAGCCCCGCTTTCGTCGCCGTCGCGATGCCGATGTGGTAGCGCTTTTTCAAGACGATTTCATTCGTCTCTTCATCGAGCGAAGCGTTAAACATCGGATATTGCTTCAGCGCCCTTGTCACCGCTTTGATTATAAACGGCAAATACGTCAGCTTGATCTGCTCCTTGGCCAGCTCGCTGGCCAGGTTTTTGCGGATCTCGACGAGCTTCGTCACGTCCACCTCGTCCATGCCGGTCACATGCGGCGCCGTGTACGCCGATTTCACCATTTTTTCGGCGATTTTTTTGCGCAAGCCGCGAAGCGGGATGCGCTCTTCTTCTGGAACCACAAGCTCCATGCTGGCGATGGACGTCCATGCGGCTTTGTCCGCCTTTTGCTCTATCGCCGCGCCCCCAACTGGCAAAACCGCGGCCCCGCTCCTTTCACGTTGCTCTGCCACCGCCACGGCTGCTTCCCGCTCGCGGACATATCGCTCCAAGTCGGCGAGCGTCACCCGGCCGCCTTCGCCCGTTCCTTCCACTTCATCGATCGGAACGCCCAACTCTCGCGCCCGCTTGCGCACAGACGGCGCGGCAATCGCCCGCTTGCGCCCCGCCGCTGGGCGCGGGGCTTCTATATGAACAGCAGACGCAGGCTCCTGAGCCAAATGGTCAGTCGACGCCGCTTCAGACGTCACCGCCGCCTCGGTTTCCACGACAATGAGCGGCTCCCCAACCTTCACCGTCGCCCCTTCCGGCCCGGCAAGCGCCACCACTTTGCCAGCGACCGGCGTCGTCATTTCGACCATCGCCTTGTCCGTTTGAATTTCGGCGATCGGCTGATCGGCCTTGACCACATCCCCTTCGCGAATGAGCCAACGGATGATTTCCGCTTCATGCAGCCCTTCGCCGATGTCGGGCAATTTAAATTCGTAGATCATGTGATATCCCCTTCCCCTTGTTCTCATGTTGTGATGGGAAACAAACACAATGGTGCAGCATCCATGGTGCGGCGATCGTGAGGAAAGACAGAAGTTAAGCGCTTACAAAAAATGTGGCAAAAATTCGTTTTTTCTGCCAAAATATCAAACGAATATTTCAAATTTTCCAACCTACAAGATTTATGATAGTCTATAGATTATCAAGCTGTCAATATAAGGAGAGCAGACATTTTTCGCCCGCTTCGACAATCAACGACAGTTGCTTCCATTATCGCAAAATAACAACTCTCGATTTGATTCTACCCAAACACCGAGAGCGGGTCCAAAACGGCGGGGAGGCCGTTTTTCGCAACATTATGTCATACAGGCGCAAATCGGCGGCATTGGGTGAAAAGGAGGTTGGTTTTACATTTTTTGTAATTAAAAAATAAGGATCTTCACCACAAAGCATACTTGAAAATGAAGGAGGATTATAGATTATAAAAATTTGAATGGGATTTATTTGTTACTATTCCATTAATATCTTTGGATAATATTTTCATAATCTCCCCCTTTAAAAGCCAAGTACATCTTTTGGTAATGAACCTGTAATATCCCATATTTTATTTTTGTATGTTATGCAAAGGCCGCGAAATATGAGTTCCATCTTTTCTGCCTATTATAAAAACCACCCCACTACGGGATGGCCATAATATTACAAAGATTTCATTCAAATGATCGCTCACTATAGACGCCTTTTAAAAAAAACAACTAACTTCATAATCGACCAGACCATAACAAACACCACACCATAGATCGTTATAAAAATAACAACGCCTTTCAAAAAAAGAAGGAAAAGGCCTTTCCACCCTTCTTCCAACCAACTTATATATAAAAGACACACAAGAAATGCAAAGAATGCAATGTAATTTTTTTTCATAACGGCTTCCTCTTTAGCTCTCCACCAAAAGTTTGGGTTTGGCTGTGTCGGAATTTGTCCTTCTTGCGGCACAAGTAAAGATCATGTTGGATAAAAGCCTATGCAAAACATATCGTATATTGTGGAAGTGAACCTCATCGTTCAAACTTTAAAATCATAAGTAGATAAAGTACCATTATCTCGGAAACCAAACGTCCTTATCTCCAAATCCCACTTGAAGTCAAAGGGCATAATATGAACCGCCCAAATACCATCTGGTTTTTCTAAATGAAGAAAAAACGAAAAATGTACAATGGAAAATACTTTTTGTATCGCTTTTTTCTGATCAAGTTCTATCTTAACTCCAAAAATCGCTTCTCCATGCGGGTGATGCCATATCATTTCAACAAATCTATCTTTTTCTTGTACATTTGAAACAACGCAATGAACAATACAATATTTATCAAGTGGAGTGAAAACTTTTTTTATATATAACGGATTGCGATCACTATCAAGCTCGGCACAGCTATTTACACTACACAACTTAATAACGACCACCGCCAATTAATTTATGAAGTTTATTTTCAACCTTCGTTATACCATTGTCAATTGCCTTCCCCGCTTTTGTGCTGTCAAACCATTTTTCTACAGCAGCGACTTTGTTCATGCTCCCGACTACATAACTTCCTGCGAAATATCCCGCTACCATTCCCTTGGCGGCTCCTTTTGCAGTTTCGGACGCCACTTTTCTTTCTAACATCGTAAATCCCGTCGTTGCAGCTTTATACGCTCTCACTCCATTTCCTATTCCACCTGTAGCCATCCCAACAATGTTAGAAATCGTATTACTCCTCAAATCGTCTGCTATAGAACTGACTACCCAATGTGCGACCTTTTGTATTTTGTTCATCGTATCCCTCCTAGCAAAAATGAATTCCCAAAATAATCATAAAAAACAAAAAAAATACATGTCAACTATTTTATAGTATATCTTAAATACGAGATATATGTTAGGGCGTGATCATAATGGTTTTTTCTTCGTTTCTCACCGATTACAACAACTCCTTCCTTCACTGCTTTTGGACAAGTCAGTGATCCAATCCCGCACACAAGAACCCATACTCTCTCGATAAATTGTGCTAAAATGAAAGGCGACAAGAGCGAAAGGGGAATGATGATGATTCGATTCGCAACCATCGGCACAAACTGGATCACCGAAGCATTTCTTGACGCCGCGCGCCTCGTCGATTCCTTCGAACTCGCCGCCGTCTACTCGCGAACCGAGGAGACCGCAAAGCAGTTTGCCGACAAAGTCGGTGCGCCACGGACATTCACCGACTTGCACGAACTGGCCGAAAGCAACGACATTGATGCCGTCTATATCGCGAGCCCGAACGCACTCCATGCCGAGCAGGCGATTTGGCTCATGAATCACGGCAAACACGTCTTGTGCGAAAAACCGCTCGCCTCCAATGCGAGAGAAGTCAAAGCGATGATCGAAGCGGCCAATCGAAACGGCGTCGTGTTGATGGAAGCGATGAAGGCGACGTTGCTCCCCACTTTTCGGTCCATCCGCGAGCACTTGCCGAAACTCGGCCGCATCCGCCGCTACGTGGCGAACTATTGCCAATACTCGTCGCGCTATGACGCTTATAAACAAGGAACGGTGCTCAACGCCTTCAATCCGGCTTTTTCGAACGGAGCATTGATGGATATCGGCGTCTACTGCCTGTACCCGATGGTGGTGCTGTTTGGCAAGCCGAAGAGCCTCAAAGCACAAAGCCTCAAGCTTGAATCGGGGGTAGACGGCGAAGGAACAATCGTCTTCGACTACGGGGGGATGGATGGGATCGTCTTTTATTCGAAAATCGCCAATTCCTACTTGCCGGCGGAAATCCAAGGAGAAGAAGGAAGTATGATCATTGACGCCATCCATACGCCGACCAAAGCGGAAATCCGCTACCGCGACGGGCGCGTCGAGGACATCACCGTCCCGCAAGACAAACCGCCGATGTATTACGAGGCGGAAGAGTTTATCCGTCTCATCGAAAGCGGGGAACGGGAGTCGTCCATCAACTCACACCGCCATTCGCTTTGGACGATGGAAATCATGGACGAAGCGCGAAAACAAACCGGCATCGTGTTCCCGGCCGACGAGCGATAATAAAAAGGTTCCAACCTAGTCTTCCTGGGGCTCGGTTGGAACTCTTTTTCTTTCTGTCTCATTGGATTTCCTTGGCCGCCGATAAGCCATGGCTGTTACCTTCTGCTAAAATACGGGCCAAGCCATCCGCTTTCATGCGTCATGACAAACGTCCAGTTGAACTCGCTGTCCACCACATATAGATCGATTTTGTCGTTTTCCGCTGCCAGATCGGCGGCTTTCAATCCGGACGCATCCTCCACGGTGAACGCATCGTCGCCATGTTGAAAGAAAAGATAGCAGCACGTTTTCTCTTCTTGATCAAACGCCATTTCCGCTTCTTCTCCTGTGAAACAGCCTCTCATCCCATAGCTGAACACATGCCATAAGTAGCCGTTGACTCCATTCCGATTATGAAGGTGGATGTGTTGTTTTTCTTCCACAGTCAAATGGCCGGCAAACACCTTTTCCCACTGTTGTCGCCATTGCGCTCCGAAACCGGACTGTTTGCGGATTTTGATGTTTCGGCGAGCTAACTGATGAAATAACTCCATTTCGTTTCTCCCCCAGTGACCTGACGTGGCACCGCCTTCATCGATGTGCTCATTTCGTCTGTCAAAACGTTCGATGGATCGACAAGATGGCTTCTCACCATCTTTGTCACGCCGAGCGGTTTTCGTCCGCCCAGCCACTTCCCCGTTTCCGGCCGCACTTCGACGAGCAGCTGCTGCGCACCCTATGCAAGACAGTTTCCCCGCTCTTTGCGCCTTGCCGCCCCGTCCCTATTCACCCGTCTCGGCAAACCGGCGGATGCGCGCGCCAATTTCATCGCGGACGCGGCGGAACACCGCCAGCTTCTCCTCTTCTGTCCCTTCCGCTTTCGCTGGATCGTCAAAGCCCCAATGGACGCGCTTCACGTGCGGCGGAGTGACCGGACAATGGTCGGCCGCATGGCCGCACAGCGTCACGACCAAATCAGCACGGTTCAGCAAGTCCGGGTCGATGACATCAGACGTTTGCTTCGAAATATCGATGCCGACTTCTTTCATCACCTTGACCGCATTCGGATTGAGCCCGTGCGCTTCAATCCCGGCGCTGTACACATCCCATTCATCGCCTAACAGTTGTTTGGCCCAGCCTTCCGCCATTTGGCTGCGGCATGAGTTGCCTGTGCATAAGAAATAAATGATTTTTTTCTTCATCGTTGATTCCCACCTTTATTTTGATTCTGGAGCAGCAGAGGAAAAATACTTTCGCTGAAACGCTAAAGCGACGTTGACAAGCGCGAGCATCACCGGCACTTCAATAAGCGGACCGATGACCGCCGCAAACGCCGCGCCCGAATGAATGCCAAACACCCCAATGGCGACGGCAATGGCCAGCTCAAAGTTGTTGCTTCCCGCCGTAAACGCGAGCGTCGTCGACACCGGATAACCAGCCCCCCATTTTCTCGCCAAAAAGAACGACACAAAAAACATGATAACAAAATAAAGAAGCAACGGAATGGCAATCCGGACGACATCAAACGGCAAGTTGACGATCATATCGCCTTTGAGCGAAAACATTACGATGATCGTGAACAAAAGCGCAACGAGCGTCAGCGGGCTGATTTTCGGAACGAATACCGTGTCATACCATGACCGGCCTTTCACTTTCACAAGCGTAAACCTTGTCGCCATGCCGGCGAAAAACGGAATTCCCAAATAAATAAACACCGATTTCGCCACTTCCGCCATCGTGATCTCAACAATCGCCCCCTTAAGCCCGAGCCATTCCGGAATGACTGTCACAAACACGTACGCATATAGCGAGAAAAACAATACTTGAAACAGTGAATTGAAGGCGACAAGTCCCGCTGCGTACTCTGTGTCACCGCGCGCCAAGTCATTCCAGACGATGACCATGGCGATACAGCGGGCGAGCCCGATTAAAATCAAACCAATCATATACTCCGGCTTGTCAGGCAAAAAGACGACCGCCAACAAAAACATGAGAATGGGACCGATCACCCAGTTTTGCACGAGGGATAAGACGAGTACCTTCACATCTTTGAACACGCGCCCCATCTCTTCGTAGCGCACTTTCGCGAGCGGCGGATACATCATCAAAATCAAGCCGATCGCAATCGGAATCGACGTTGTCCCCACTTGCAGGCGGTTCAATCCATCCACCAACCCAGGAGCCCAAATTCCGACTGCGATCCCGACCGCCATCGCAAGAAAAATCCATACCGTCAAAAAGCGGTCTAAAAACGACAACCGCTTCGGTTCGCAACAATCCACCATCATTCACCTCGTCATTCAACATCAGCACCCGCAGCGGGCCGTCGGATTCGCTGTCTCGATTTTGCGAATGTTTTCGCCTTGGTCCGGAACGTACGACAACACCGCTTGCAACAGCGAGTAGTATTCACTTTGCGGCCGGAGCGAATAATACACCCATTGCCCTCTCCGCTCTTCTTTGATCAGCCCGGCATCTTTTAACTTACGCAAATGCTGGCTGATCGCCGGCTGGCTGGTCGAAAACACCTCCAGCAGCTCGCACACACAGCATTCCCGCTTATTCAAAATCGCCAAAATCGTCAGCCGCGTCGGATCACCAAGCAGCTTTAATACCCGGGCTGTCGCTTCCATCTCCATCGCGAGTTGCGGCATATCACCCCTCCGTTCATCATCATATCATGATTTGCTTATATAAAAACGAACAACCATCATGAAACGGCCACGCCAACCAATGAAATGGTTTCCGCCAATCATTATATAATTAAGTACTTATATAAGTCAACCATGATGTATCGACAAAAGCAAGAAAAGCGGGCGTGCCGCATGTTTCCGCCGTACGCCCGCAAATGTTTCCCGCCCTCTGCCGCCGACACACCTTAGTCCATCCGCTTTTTCACCGCTGACAGAAGATCGATTGCCTTCGTCCCCACCCCGACGAATGTTTCCAAAATCGCTTGCGCCCCTGCAATCGAAAAAATGAAAATCAGCGGCATAGCGATAGTCGGAATGAAAAAATAGCCAAGCGCGATCAACATCGCGCTCCACACCCCCGCGCACCAATAACAATTCAACAAGTAGCCAAATTTGGAGGTCGGCACTTTCTTGATTTCCGTATGCCCGTCCTCACTTTTGACTTTTTCTTTCTTCATAAACGGATTGCGCAGAAACTCGGTAATTTTGTCGAACACAATCAAATGGGTAAACCGATAGCTGGCCAAAATGATCATGATGTACGTCATCCAGTCGAGTTCGCGAAGCATGGCGAGTCCCTTTCTTTTTACATTTCGTCCCTTGTATTATGGACCAAAAGTCGTTTCATTATCACATGACCGCCACAATACCAGGAGGAACAAAGCCAGCTGTCCACCTTTTTGCGCAGCCACAAAACGTCCGCATGAAACCCTCCTCTTTGTTTTTCTTCTTGGGCACAATCATTTTCTGGTATAACTTATCTTCTTCACCCCAAGTTTGGCGTGACTCGGCAAACAGCATTTTGACCTTTTTCATGTGCCTGCAATGTCCTTTAACCTGTCGAACTTAAAATGTCACTTGACGATTCCAAACGTTGAAACAACCACAAAAAAACGAGATGTGCAAACAGTCGCCTCAACGGGAGCTCCCTCTGCGGCGCACATCTCGTTCACGCGAAAGAATATTACGCGTTATTGCCCTTGAACCAATTCGAGCGGAACCGGAATAAATTTTTCCACTTTCTCCCCTTTGTGAACGCGAATGGCGGCTTCTACCGCCTTTTCGCCAATTAATGCCGGTTTTTGTGCGACCGTGGCTGCCATTTTGCCTTCTTTCACGGCTTTGACTGCGTCATCTGTCGCATCGAATCCGACCACAAGGACGTTGTTCATTCCATGTGCTTGCAACGCCTCTAAAGCTCCTAAGGCCATTTCATCATTATGCGCAAAAACCGCTTGAATGTCTTTATGGCTTTGCAAAATGTTTTCCATGACCGCCAGTCCTTTCGCCCGGTCAAAATCTGCCGCTTGTTTGGCCACAACTTTCATATTGGCTGCTTTGTCAATGACTTGGTGAAATCCTTCTCCACGTTCACGAGCGGCCGAGGAACCAGGAATCCCTTCCAATTCCACAATGTTTCCACCGTTTTTCAAGTGATCGACAAGAAATTGGGCCGCCATTTTCCCACCAGCCACATTGTCAGAAGCGATATGGGTGACCACTTTCCCGCCGTCCGCGCTGCGGTCGACCGTAATGACCGGGATGTTGGCGCTGTTGGCGGATTCAATCGCAGAAGCCACGGCGCTCGAGTCCGTCGGGTTGACCAAAAGCACATCGACCTTCTGCTGGATCAAGTCTTCAATATCGTTAATTTGTTTCGCCGAATCATTTTGGGCATCAACCACAATCAGCTCTGCCCCTTCATCCTTGGCGGCTTTTTCAGCCCCTTCTTTTAATGTGACAAAGAACGGGTTGTTCAAGGTGGAAATGGACAAACCGATTTTCACTTCCCCATCCTGTTTCGTTTTCCCTTTGTCGCTCGATGCGTTGTTCTGGTCGAGCGAACATCCACCCAACACGCCGCCTGCAAGCAACAATGTGGCTAACAAACCAACTGCTTTTCGCATTTTCATACTCCCCCTTATTTTTTGATAACATCTATCATACTTCTTTGCGGCGGTCTAACAGCACCGCAAGAAGAATGACCGCTCCTTTGATGACTTGCTGGTAAAACGACGACACATTGAGCAAGTTCAATCCATTGTTCAATACACCGATAATCAAGGCGCCGACTAACGTGCCGAAAATCCAGCCTCTTCCTCCTGACAAACTGGTGCCGCCTAAAACAACGGCCGCAATGGCATCCAACTCGTACGCCGTTCCCGCTGTCGGCTGCGCGGAATTCAAACGGGAAGTTAAAATGAGCCCCGCCAAAGCAGATAACGCCCCTGTTAGGGCATACACATATATTTTGAGTCGATCAACGCGAAGTCCCGATAGACGGCTCGCTTCTTCGTTCCCGCCAATCGCGTACGTATGGCGGCCAAATGTAGTCTTTTTCAATACTACATACAAAGCGATATAGACCGTGAGCATCAATATAATAGGTACGGGAATGCCGAAGAAATAACCGCGCCCCATCATCTGAAACAGGATGTCATCAGACGCAAACCCTGTAATCGGGCGACCGTCCGTGTAAACGAGAGTCAAGCCGCGAAACGCCGTCATGGTCGCCAGCGTGGCAATAAAAGGAGCCACTTTTCCTTTGGTGACCAAGACTCCGTTCAAGACGCCCATGGCCGCGCCTGCTAATAAGCCGACGAATATCGCAACAAATCCATTGACCCCTTGCGCCATCATTCCTGCTGTGATCGCGCTTGATAACGCCAACACCGAACCGACCGATAAATCAATGCCTCCCGTTAAAATGACAAACGTCATGCCAAAGGCGATGAGCGCGTTAATCGATACTTGCCGCAGGAGATTGAGCCAGTTGTCCATCGTCAAAAAGTCATCGCTCAATATGGAAAGCACGATGCATAGCAGAAACAGCCCGATCAAAGGCCCTAGTTTTTTCACATCCCATTTTCGCTTTGCTCCCATCATCGATTCCCCCCTGTCGCCGCCCGCATGATGGTTTCTTGATCCAACCCGTCGTTTTCCAAGATCGCTTGCACTTTCCCTTCATGGACGACCATGACGCGGTCGCTCATGCCCAATACTTCCGGCAGTTCAGAAGAGATCATAATGATCGCGGCGCCTTGGGCAGCCAATTCATTGATCACTTCATAAATCTCTTTCTTTGCCCCAACATCCACGCCGCGAGTCGGTTCATCCAAAATGAGGATGCGCGGGTTCATCGCCAGCCATTTGCCGAATACGACTTTTTGTTGATTCCCGCCGCTCAATGCTTTCACGGGTAAATCTGGGGAAGAGGCTTTAATATTCAACAGATGAATGTATGTCAACACCACGTCCCGTTCTTTCGATGACTGGATGAATCCCGCTGTTGCTAATTGTTCCAACTTCGGCAAGGTCAAATTCTCATGGACGCTCATCTCGAGAATGAGCCCTTTTTGCTTTCGGTCTTCGGTAATCATGGCGATGCCATGTTCGACGGCTTGGCGCGGAGAACGGATGCGCACAGGACGCCCGTCGATATAGATGTCTCCTTCATCGAATGGTCTGGCTCCGAAAATCGCTTCCATGATCTCGGTTCGCCCCGATCCCATCAGTCCCGCCACACCAAGCACTTCACCGGCTCGCACAGAAAACGATACATTCTCAAACAACCCTTTTTTCGTGAGCCGCTCTACGCGCAGCCGTTCTTCTCCAATGGTGACGCGCCGTTTTGGAAAGCGTTCCCCAATTTGCCTGCCGACCATCATTTGAACAATTTCATCGAAGTTCGTTTCCTTTACTCGTTTCGTTCCGATGAACTGGCCATCGCGGAGAACCGAAATCCGGTCGCAAATGGTAAAAATCTCTTCCATCCGATGTGAAATGTAAACAACCGCGACGCCTTGCTGTTTCAAGGTGCGAATAACAGAAAATAAAGCCTGAATTTCCCGTTCCGTCAGCGCCGCTGTCGGTTCATCCATAATAAGGCACTTCGCATTCGTCGAAATGGCCCTGGCAATTTCGATCATTTGCTGTTTTCCGACAGACAACCGACCGGCGAGTTCTCGTGGGTCAAGGTCCATCCCTAATCTCCGCAAATAGGAAGCGGCCTGTTGCTCCATTTCTTTATAACGAATGACACCCGTTCTCCCGATTTTCGGCTCGCGGCCAAGAAAAATGTTTTCGGCCACCGTCAATGTTGGAATGACATTCAACTCTTGATGAATCACGACAATCCCGTCGCGTTCCGCCTCTTTCGGATGACGGTAATGCACTTCGCGCCCGTTGACAACAATCGTTCCCCCATCCCGCTCATAAATGCCGGTCAACACCTTGATGAGCGTCGATTTCCCCGCTCCGTTCTCTCCCATCAACGCATGCACTTCTCCAGGAAGCACTTCAAAATCAACGCCATTCAGAACGATATTGGCGCCAAACGATTTTTGAATCGACCGCATGTCAATCAAGGGCCTCATCGTTTCTGCCCTCCTTTTCCTTCAGAAATCTTTCGATGAAAAACTTACACCGGAACGCAGAATGATATTGGCATAGGGGGTTGCCTCTCCTGTGCGAATCACCGCTTTCGCCTGCTTCGTCATCGCTTTGAATTGTTCGTGGGGAACAAACTGCACAGGCACACCACCCATTCTTGCCCTGATGCTTTCGTATAAATCCGGATTCTGGTCTTTGATCTCCTCGGCTAGTACGATTGCTTCAATTTCCAATTCATCAACAACCGCATCCAACACGGATAAAAAGGGCGGAAACCCTTTGACGAGAGACAAGTCGATGCGCGCCTGTTCGTTCGGAATCGGCAACCCGCAATCGGCAATCACGATCGTATCGGTGTGCCCGAGCGAGGCAAGCAGCGTGTTCAATTCTTTATTCAAAATCCCGCTTTTTTTCATCAGTGACTCTCCTTCTGTCTGGACAAAAATGATTCGACCTCTTGCCGTCTCGGCATCCCAGCTTGCGCCCCAAGTTTCGTCACCGACAAGGCCGCCGCCGCATTGGCAAACCGACACGCTTCATCAAGCGGCTTCCCTTCTGCCAACGCCACGGCAAGCGCACCGTTAAACGTATCGCCCGCGCCCGTCGTATCCACGACGGGAACTTGGAAACTTGGAATGAGCCGTTCTTGTCCATCTTGCCAAATGCGCACCCCTTTTGCCCCTTCGGTGACAATCAGCTTATCGGCAAACGCTTCTTCGTCCATCTTGTCGAACAAAATCGTCCGTTCATGTTCATTGGGCGTCAAGAAACTCGCCTGCTCAAGCACCGACGGCGGCAGCGGCTGGGCCGGAGCGGGGTTGACGATGACGCGCACGCCATGGCGATGAGCGATCGAAACCGCCCGTTCCACAACGGGAAGCGGAATCTCGAGCTGCAATAAGCAAACATCGCTTTCGGCGATCACGGATTCACATGAATCGAGATCTTCCGGCGTAAGCGCATGATTCGCCCCAGGAACGACGATGATCCGATTGTCCCGCTCAGAAATCGTAATGGAAGCAATGCCTGTACTCCCATGTGTAACCGGTTTCACATAATCGACGGAAATGCCCTCATTTTGTAACGAACGGATGAGCTCTTGACCAAACGCATCATCCCCCACTGCGCCAATCATCCGAATGTTGGCGCCGAGGCGGGCGGCTGCCACCGCCTGATTCGCCCCTTTGCCGCCGGGAGTGGTGAGAAACTGTTCGCCTAAAATCGTCTCTCCTTGGTTTGGAAATCGCGCCGCCACAGTGACTAAGTCCATGTTGAGGCTGCCGATCACCGTAATGGTTGGTTTGTTCAAGTCAATCCCCTCCTTGACGTCGACTGCCGCACCACAAGTTGAACCGGAAGTTGATAATGGAGCTTTTCAAGGGGCTTTCCCTCAATTTGTTTAATTAAAATTCTTGCCGCCATGGCCCCCATTTCGTAAATAGGCTGAGACACGGTCGATAGTTCGGGTGTTGTCATTTCCGTCAGCGGGATGCCGTCGTAGCCAATAATGGCAATATCATCCGGAACCCGCAGCCCGCATTGCTGAACCGCTTTCAAAGCACCGACCGCCATCGCGTCGTTGCCGGCAAAGATCCCGTCCATATCATGTTCAGCCAACGCGGCCATCACCGCTTCTTTCGCCTGCTTCAACTGGTAATTCCCTTGAATGACGAGCTGACGATCTCCCAACCCTAACGCCCTCATTTCATCTTGATAGCCGCGGAAACGCTCCATGGCGTTCACCACGTGGTTGGGCCCTTGAATATGGGCAATCCGCCGGCAGCCCACTTCATACAAATGCCGCGTCGCTAAACGAGCTCCCTCGTAATTATCCGCGACCACCGACGGATAACGCTCATGCAACGGACGGTCGAGCACGACAATCGGAACATCCCATTCCTCGACTTCTTCCGGCGCGAACTGATTCGTGGTCAAAATGACGCCGTCCACATATTTTTGCTTTAACACTTCGATGTATTCTCGTTCTTTTTCTACTTTCTCATCGGAATTGCATAGAATGACCGTATAGTCATAAATATTCATCACATCTTCCACCGCGCGAACGAGTTCGGGAAAGAACGGATTGGTAATATCAGGGACAATGAGTCCGACTGTTTTCGATGTCTTTTTAAACAGAGCTCTCGCCACTTCATTCGGTTTATAATTGAGCTCTTTCATCGCCTGTCTAACCCGTCTTTCCGTTTCCTCATTAACATATCCATTTTGATTTAACACCCGCGAAACGGTGGCGACGGAGACACCTGCACGCTTTGCCACATCACGAATCGTTGCCATGTTCGCTTCCTTCTTTTCTGTCTATGTGTAACCGGTTACACATAGTATATCCTATTTTTTGTGCGCCATCAAGCTTTTTTTAAATACTAGTGATTTAAGGGGAAATGTTGCTCCCCAGCAACGTTTCTCAAACTAAAAAACCTTACAAAAAAACATAATTTTATCCCCTTCAACTTTTCGAATCCGTTGTACTTCGTCGGTCTTTCACGGCGGTTCTCAAACAATGTGCGGCCTTTTTTGCAAGCTGACGTAAACATGATCGCACAGCATTTTCAAAAAAAATCCCTTGCCTGCCGCAAGGGACTTCTCACTTTTCCCTCCACCGTTCGCTCGCTTCATCCGCCCGTTTCGCGGCCACCATCATGCTCATGATGACGAGCATCACGAACGAGCCGACAAACATTCCCGCGATAAACGCGACCATGGCTCTCTCTCCCTTTTCTCGCAAACTTGTTATTTGCCATTCTTTCCTTTTACATCTAAGCCGATACATCGGGAGAGCTCATTCTATTATACGCCGCGTTTGACCGCACAATGCTTTGTCCTTAACCAATGGCGGCAAACAAAGACGATCAAAAGCGCAATCAGCGCCCCGCACGAATCAATCGCCACGTCTTTTGGCGTCGCCGTCCGCCCTGGTTCAAACGATTGGTGCCACTCATCGGTCGCCGCGTAGGCGGTCGCAAACAGCCAAGCGCCTGCATACGCAAACCGCTTGGGCAACAGCGCCCGCCACACAAGCGCGGCCAAAATGCCAAACTCCGTCAAATGCGCCGCTTTGCGAATCAAAAAGTTCAAAAATGGCGGCCCCTCTTCATCCCCGCCGCCAAACGGCAAGTACGATAAAATCATCTGCAGCACATGCGCCGTATTCGCCCCAGTGAACCAGGAAGACTCGCTGAACGTGTAAATGACGACACACCAGAGAATGACAGGAAGCCAGCGGGAAAGGAAATCTCTCATCGTTTCACCTGCCAACACCTTTTTACCAACAAAACAAGGTACCTAAACAACAAACGAAAGTAGACACCTTGTTCGCTAAACCCTTTACCATCATAACAGGGATGGTGATATTTTTCCATTTTCTTTTTTGAAAGCTTCTTCACCGTTGTTTTAAAATCGTTCGCTCACAGGCTGGAAAGAAGACTTCTTTTCCGTTCCCCTTTTCTTTCACCCATTCCCCTTTTAAGGGAGATTCTCTCCGTGTTTATGTTTTCATGAACAAGGGTATAGTAGTAAAAGAAAAATCTGTACATTTTTTCTGGCCAGCATTATAATTTTTAGAAAGGAGAATCAATGAGGTGATCAATATGCCCTCCGCTTTGGAAACGAAAATGAGGGTGACACTATCTTGCACGGAACAGGCCAACAAACCGAATAAGGATCTTTCATTTGCCGAATTACGAAAAAAAATAGCCAAACCTTCTCCCTTTGGCAAAAAATTAGTAGACATCTACAAACAAGGACGGTAGCCGATTATGTCGTTTGTGATGACATATGAAGATGCCATAGATGAACATTTTGGACAAGCGTCTATATACATCGATGCTTGTTTTATTTTGGCCTATATGGACTCCGATGATCCAAGGGGAGATAAGGTATGTGAAATCCTTCAAAAATGGCATAACGAAGGTGTAACGAAATTAGGGATAAGTACACATGTATTTGGGGAAGTGGTACATAACTTATTCATTCAAGAAATTCTATTACCATTAGAAATCTACCATAAAAATCAATCCAATTTACATTCAAAGTCTCGCCAAAATCATCCCCTTGGAGAATTAGAAGAAAGCGTACCCTTCCTATATAACGTTTGGAAAAAACATATTCCAAAATTCTACAAGAAGAACGTTTCTATTAATATTTCAGAATTAATCAAATTCGTGAAAATGAATTATCCCTCACAAAGAAACAAGTTGCAAATCTTCTACAACAGTTCCATTGATCGATATAATGAATTTTTATCTGCCATAAGGCAACATTTCCGCATCGAATTCCTAACAACAGATGCCAACATTCAAGATTTAGCCTTGGCTCAAATGCGGCTCCTTCAGCTCGAAGCCTATGATGCCTTGCACTACGCCATTGCAACATATCATCATTATGACTACTTCGCTACGCTTGACGGCGATTTTGTCCACGCTCTTTACAACCAAGACCTCGACCTAGCACCGATCACAAAAATTGTCAAAATCGCCTAGCCTTGTCGTCTTGATCGAATCGAAGTCCAAAACAAACATTAAGGAAGGCAAAGAGTCCCCATGCTCTCTTTATTTCCTTTATCCACTCATGTGAGCTACACCAAGTTCAACCATGTGAATTAGCGACAGAGAAAGAGCATGCAACTCACATTTCGCACCCTGAATAAAAATTCGAAATAAGCCCGATTTGACCGAATAAAAATTAATTATTTTACATTTTTTATAAAAAATTATTTTTATGCGAATATTCTGGTTATTTTTTGTATATTATGCAAAGGTTGCGAAATATGAGATGCAATATATCGATCCGCCTTTATGATGTACAAAAAAGCGGAAGCATCCTACTCTACTTCCGCCAACAGTTTCAACGTCGCCGCGACAAACATTTGCACGCCGATCTCAAGCGCGTCTTCGTCAATCGTAAAGCGCGGGTGGTGGTGCGGGTAAACGATGCCTTTTTCTACATTGCCCGCGCCGACGTAGAAAAAGCATCCGATCTTCACCCCATCGTCGTTGGAGGCGATCGTTCTGCAATCGCGAGGCTGTCCCCGTGTGATCAACGCATTGGCCACGATGTGCCTGTTGTACGGGCATCAGCTGAAAAAGGACGTCATTGAGGTAGCGTCAAAAGTTCTATGAAAACTCCACACAGATCATCCCATTGAGCATCGTGGGGCATGCGGAGGGCCGGATTCGCCCTTGACCAACACCCGCCAAAGGTGCGGAAGAGTCGTCAAGGGCGACGGGGACAAAAAAGAAGGCAATAAGAAAGCCGCCCTTGCCATGACCGAATTTTACCTTTGGCGGTGTTCGGTTGGTCAAGGGTTCGCTTCGCCGAATCCGGCAGGAGTTCTGTTCAACGGGCTCCGGCGGACAAAAAAGTCAGGCCGCCTCTTGTTGGAGAAACGCTTGTGCCATGGCGATCAGCTTCGTCCACCGGGCCGGCATATGCGGAAGATCCGCCAGTTCCGGGATGACGACCGGCACCCGGCCTTCGAGCGCGCTGTGTGGGCGCAGAAAGTTGAAATACGCCACAAACAGCGTCACAAAGGACACCGAGCCTTCTTCCGCACCAAACCCATGGGTCGGGCGGTAGTTGCCTTTAAAGGTCCGGTTGAATCGCTCGATGATCTGCTTGAGAGGGCGAAACTCTTCCGAGACCGGATCCTCATTGGTCAGCCCGATCACTTGGCGGACGTCAAATGAAATCCCGTGTTGGGCGAAGAAGTGTTGCGCCAGCAGGTAAATCGGGTTGCCATCCACGACGAACGACAAGTCGTCTGGGAGGGACGCTAGCTTCCTGAGGACATCATCGATGGCCTTGATGGCCGAGAGCGTGTCCCGGTTGGGCGAGACGCGATACGACAGCACGATCTTTTTGACGGCGTCAAACATAAAGAACAGGTAATGCCAGCGCCCTTTGACGCGAATATACGTCTCGTCCCCGCAAAACGAACCGGACAGCTCATACGGGAACCGGTCGACAAAGGGCTTGATCCAAAGCGCGACGCTGTTGGCGTAGTTGAGCACCGTCTGATGGGAGATCGAGACGCCATGGATGTCCTTCATGGCGGCGGCGGTCTCCCTCGAGGACATCCCAAAGTTGACGTAGTACGTCAACACGAGCCCCAACACGTGCGGCGACGCAGCCAGCCGGGACAAATCGACCTTCGGCTTGATGAGCGACGAGGAAGCCAACGGGAGAAAGTCAAACAAGAACTCTCGAAACAAATACCGCACCTTGAAGGCTTGAGGATCCTGTTGAAACTGTTGGCGCTCCTTCTTCGTCATCCGGCGAAGGTTGGCCTGGTAAAACGGGCAAGCGTTGTTCTTGCACTTATAGATGTTGTATTCTTTGCGTTCCTTGATTTTTTCCAGCGTCTTTTTGCAGTGCGGGCAGCGAAAGACCGCTTGCTTGGTGAACCGATTTCGGTGGTTGAACCGGCACTGGCACACTTTGCATTGGTATTGCCCTTTTCCGCCGTTATTGGCGTACAGGTAAGAAGAGGGAGCCTGGCAGCGAGGGCAGGTCAACGAATCCGGAACACGGTGTTTCGCCTTCGCGCGGCGCTGGATGGGCCGCAAAGGACGTCCGTGCTGGGCTTCGTAGTCCGCCAACAACTTCCGGTAATCAAGGGTTTCCGGTACATCGATGATCGGAAGGTCATCGATCTGAAGTTTTCGGTACGGTTTTTGGACGGGTTCGTCCAAGTCCTTACGATTCAGGGATTTTCCCACGATCACACCCATGAGATACACAATGATTTGATATTGGGTCTTGATGATTTGAAGCAAATAGGCTAATCATTGAGGTAACAAAGCTTGTCACTCCTTTGTTTTGGCTGTTGAGTGTGTGGTTACCTCAATGATGGCCGAAAACAACGGGGGTGGCAAGCTTTTTTTCTTCCAACCGTTGAAACTCAAGGGAAAACCGTGAGTGTGGAGGATAAACTTTTGACAATACCGTCATTGACGAGGAAGTGGTGCGCATGGCCTTAGAGGAAATGGGGGTATTAGCACGAAAGGAGCCGAATCGGCCTCTTTTGTGCTTTCTCTTTTCCATCATTCCATCAGGCGCGCTGGAAATCTTCATTTGAAAGAGCGTGCAAACGTTCCGAAAGAATGTGCAAAGTCCGGAATAATCGGCAAAAATTTTGCACATTATTTCGGAATCCATCTGAAATAATTTGAAAAAGGGATTCTGAAAGAATGTGCTAATTTACACGTGCGAAAGAAGCTGGCAAAACAAGACGAAGAAGGGATTCTCGTGGAGCTGAACAGCACGGTCGGCACGTTGGAGGACGAAGCGAAAGAACAACAGCTGGCTGCCATGATCCGCCGGATCGAGTCGATGCCGGGATGCATCCAGGACGATCGGGAGTGGCTGTCCGAGCAAGGGGTGGAGACGACCGGCATGCGTCCGATGGGCCACGCCGAGAGCGTGATGAGCCGGTTTGCGCATCGGGTGAAATCCCGCCGCAGCTGGAAAGACCAAGGGCTTCGGGCGTTTCTAAAAGCGATGGTGGCCCGAATCGACGGGATCGGGTGGAGAAAGGGGCAGTTGGAGGAGGAAGAGCCCCGGAGGGCAGCCTCGGCCTCGACGAAGTCCAAGCGGATCGAACAGGCCAAACGGAAGGCAGGACGGTTGTGGGTGGATGTGGTGCGTCAGAATATACCGTGTCTGCAACGATCATCCGGGACGCCGATCCATCAAGCGTTGTCGGCGCTCCGGGATGGTGGTTGGATGTAAAAAATGGAATACAATATGATCACCTCAAGATGAGGGATGAGGGTCCGAAAGCACTTACGATATCAATTCCTGAAAATGGTTCACTAACTAGTGATTGACAACGCCCGTAGTGAACCGAAAAAATGTTCTCCACAAAGTCTTGACTGACTCTAACACTAGGAAAAACTTGTGGATTCCTTGGTGATGTGCTAATCTATTCATGAGACATGAACCTCCTTGTGGGTAGTTGTGAGCACATCTATTTTACTCAAGGAGTCCCGTTCATGTCTCCTTTTTTGTTTGATTGTCAATTTATGTTAGCAAATTTGCTCATCTACAGTTCTTTAATACAAAATATAAGATATTTTGAATGGGATCAATCCAAGGAATTACCGGAAGTAAGTTTGACCGGTTATCTACAGTTGTCTAAACATTTTAATGAAACTATCAGCTAAATACCACCTTCTATGGGTGGTGTTTTTTATTCAACATAACATAAGATATGTTGCATTCAACGATATCCGACAAAACGAGACGAGGTATTACAAAAAACTCTTTACATTACCGTATTTTCCCGATAAAATAATTATTGTAATAACTGTAATATAATGAATATTTAGTTATATTAAAACCACCCCTTATCCTATGTTTTGATTTTGTTCTGTTTCACAAGTGCGTTACATGCCTAGTCTCAATCTTTCTAAGGGTGATCATTTTGAACGCTACAAAATTTTGTATAGCAACGTTTCTTTCAAACTTGGGGGACGTCATATACAGTGTTGTTATAGCTTGGTATATTGCTGACGTTTTACAATCAGGTTTTTTGATGGGAGCAGTTTTATTTTCCCTAGGTTTGTCGAGATTTATTGCTGGGCTTCTTTGCGGACCGGTTATTGATCGAATAGGGGCAAAGTTGTTTCTGTGGTTGTCAGACATGATAAGGACAATCATTGTGTTAGTTTTGGCTATTCTGTTATGGGATCATACTATCTCTTTTGTAATTCTCATAATGGTCTCCGTTTTGTTTGGAGCGATTGATGCTTTTTATTGGTCAGCCTCAGAATCAATAAAGCCAAGATTAGTCGCTACTGAATATTTGAGTCGTCTCAATAGTCAATACTTCACTGTTGTAAGAACAACGATCATTTTGGGCCCTTTAATAGCCGCTTGGATGGTTGAATCAATCTCAATAGAACATTCCTTGATAGCCATTTCTATCTTATATGCATTTTCAACTTTTTTAATTTTGTTTATTGACTCTAAAAATAGTCATCTTGAAAATATAAACGATAATAATGATAAAACTTCTTACTTTTCGGATTTAAGACTTGGTTTTAGTTTTTTGAATAGACAAAAAATGATTTTTTATTTGGTTATAACTATGTTTTTTGTAAATATTGGAGCAAACGGGGTTAATGTATTGTTCCCTTTTTTAGCTAAAAATGTTAGTGATGATGCTAAGTATTTAGGATATATATATTCATCGATGTCAATGGGAAGTTTGTTAACTGGTTTAATCTTTTCAGTTAAAAGCATTCACAAGGTTGAATTGAAGATTATTTATTTATCTTTTCTTTTACAAGCTACTGGTATTGCCGCACTATGTTTCACCCAAAATTTTTTGATTATTCTAATTTTCGTTTTTGTAATTGGCTTAATTACTGGTTTTATAGGAGTCCTTATACCTACTTTTGTTCAACGTTCTGTGCCTATTCATTTATTAGGAAGAGTTAATAGTATTATGATGGCGATTTCAATGCTTTCAACGCCAGTAGCCCAGTTTATTTTTGGGGTCAGTGTTGATTATTTCAATATAAAATATCTTTTCTTCATTGCAGGTGCTTTGGGTATAGTTACTAGTTTATCTTCGTTATTAATTAATGTGAGAAAAGGTACGCCAAGAGAAACTGTAATGTAAAGGAGGTGTTAAGCTTGAATATATTAGTTGGCGTTACAGGTTCTTCAGGAGTTGTTGAACTACCTATGTATTTACGAGTTTTTAGAGAAAAACTAGATGCTAACTCACATTTCGCACCCTCTCGACGAAAATCGGGAGGATTTTTTCGTTCCGATGTCGAATGAATCCTTGACACACAAGGAACGTAAAGGAGTTTTTCTCTTATGAACGTTCAAGTCAAAAAGGTCTATCGCAATTCTTATTTGAATATAATAAGTGCCCTATTCAAGAAACTGGGTCTGCCTCAATTGATTGACCATCTGTTTTTTGCAAGAAAAAAGTGCAGAGTATTGCAGTATATAAATTCGTTTATACCGCATAAAAATTCAATCTGAATTCTCGCTATTAAGGGCTTGACATGGAGCCTCTGCAGCCATGATTCTTTTGCCAAGCGGCCAGCTGTAACAGATTTGGCAAACCCAAACAGGTTATCATGGCTACCCCTCCATGTAAAGCCCCTCTGCATAACCATTTGCATAGAAATTTTGCACATCTCTGCACTTTAATTTTGCAATAAACACCATCTCGTGCCCGTCGATCCGCAGTGCCAAACGCGAGTCAGCGATGCCGTTCAGGCCATCCTCTACAATGTGTTTGACGGCCGGCAAGCCCTTGTTCACTTGGAACATTGGGCTCAGGAGGTCGATTGTGAGAAACTCATCCGTCCCGATCTCCATCCTTCCTGGTTGAACGACGATGCGTTGGCCCGTCATCTCGATCGCCTGTATGAGGCTGGCATTCACAACGTCATCAGCACTTGCTTGATTCATATTTATCTCAAAGAAGGCCTTTCCCTCCGAGCCTTCCACGCCGATACGACGGACAAGACCGTTTACGGCGCGTATGAATCGGCCTCGTTAGAGGCCTTACAAATCACACATGGCTACAACCGCCATCATCGTTGGCAAAAACAGATCGGTTTCGGACTGGTCGGCAACGAGGACGGCATCCCGTTTTACGGCGATGTGCACGATGGCAACCTGCCCGATAAAACATGGAATCCCGAGGTGCTGTCTCGTGTCCATGAACAGCTGAAGCAGGCCAAAATCGAAGACGAATGGATTTACGTGGCCGATTCCGCCGCGATGACGAAAGAGACCCTGGCGCAAACCAAAGCGGCCAACGCCTTTTTGATCACCAGAGGCCCTTCGTCGCTCCGGATCGTGAAAACCGCGCTGGCCGAAGCGGATGCTGAGGACACGACGTGGAGCGATCCCTTTACGTTGGCGGAGAGAAACGGCGCCACGTACCGGGTATGGGAAACGGCCTCGACGTATGAAGGCCACCCCGTTCGGCTGATCGTTGTTGAATCGAGCGCGCTCGACCAGCGAAAAGGAAAGACGCTTGAAAAAGAACGAACCAAAGAAGCGGAGCTTCTTCGCGAGGAACAAGCCCGTTGGGAGCGTCACCCCTTCTCCTGCCGGGAAGATGCCGAACAAGCCTTGGCGTCCCTCAAGGCGTCCCTTCGCCCCCGGTTTCATCGGGTTGAGGCCGCGGTCGAAGAGATCGTACGCCCGAAAAAACGGCGCGGACGGCCGACGACGGGACAGGCGATTTTTCAGCTGTTTCAATATGTGAACGTCGTCCTGTTCAAGCTGCCGGATGGGCGCATCCAACGCTCACTGGATCGCTCCCTTACCCCTGATCAGCGAAGGATTCTGCAGGGATTGGGCATGGATGAGAGCATCTACGTGTAACGTGATACGGAACGACCAGCGATGGTAAAAAAAGGATTGCCATCGCTCGTTGTGTTGGTCAAAAAGTTATTCTGAAAAACTAAATAAAAAATCCTTTGTTTTGACCTTGTTAGGGTGCGAAATGTGAGTTATAACGTATAAAATTTATTTTTAAAAGAAAAAATTAATAAATCGTGTGCCTATGAAATTCGGTATTTTTTCCTAGGATCCGCATCACGAAACCCTTGATATAACAGCATTTTGGTCATTTCCATTTGCCTAAAATGACCTCAAAACTGTCGAACTCGGGGGAAGCATCCAATACGATAACACATAGGCCAGGCAGCCGTAGGCAATGATGTAAAACGTCGGCCCCCCTTTTCCATAGGCCCAACCGCTCCCACCAAGGAAGGTAAACGTTGTATAAATCTCGCCGGCCATCAAGAGAAACACAAAAATCGTTCCGAACCCGCGGCCACCGACGGTCCATTGCTCCAAATTCATGTCTTTTCCTTTTCGCGCCTGCACCCCTAGATAAAGAGACAGCAACAAGAAAGCAAAAATCATCACTAAGGCCGAGTTCATGTCTGCTCATCCTCCTTCACCGCAGGGTCAAAACGATACACGATGGCCATGATAACCGAAGTGGCGATCACCCAAGCGACCAGCCAAAAGAGAAGCAACGGCATGCCAAACACGTACGGAGTCACTTGATTCACAAAAGGAACGCCGCCGAGCATGCCGATAAATGGGACAATCATTAACCAACGGATGCTTTTCATCTTCTCTCCCTCCTTGGATATGTCAAGCGAAAACAGCTATTCCGCCCCCGCCAACAGTTTCAACGTCGCGGCGACAAACATTTGCACGCCAATCTCAAGCGCGTCTTCGTCGATCGTAAAGCGCGGATGGTGATGCGGGTACACGATCCCCTTTTCTTCGTTTCGGGCGCCGACGTAAAAGAAGCTGCCCGGCGCTTTTTGCAAAAAGGCGGAGAAATCTTCGCCGCCCATGTTCGGTTTCAAGCGGGCGACGGCTTCTTCGCCCAATAGTTCACGCGCTGTTTCCTCAATGACGTGGGTCACTTCATCGTAGTTGATGACCGGGCGGTAGCCGTAGTCAAATTGAAACTCATACGAGGCGCCGTGCGCTTCGGTGATTCCTTTGACAATGCGCTCCATCCATTGCGGCACCGTGCGCCGCAGCGTCTCATCAAACGTGCGCACTGTCCCTTGGATTTCGACCTCCCCAGGCAGGACATTATGCGCCGTACCCGCCACAAATTGCGTCACGGACAGAACAAGCGGCTCGAGCGGGTCGACATAGCGCGAGACGATGTGCTGCAAGTTCGTCACGACTTGCGCTCCGATGGCGATCGCATCGATCGTTTGGTGCGGCATCGCTCCATGGCCGCCTTTGCCGATGATGCGGATGAAAAAGCGGTCGGGTGCGGCCATCATCGGCCCATACACAATGCCGATTTTTCCGCGCTCAAGCGGCGACCAAAGGTGAGTGCCGATGACGACGTCCACCCCGTCCATGACGCCGGCTTGCACCATCTCCTCCGCCCCGCCGGGGAACAATTCTTCCGCGTGTTGGAACAAAAAGCGGATTTCACCGCGAATGTCATCGCGCAGCTGGGAGAAAATTTTCGCCGTCCCGAGAAGCATCGCCGTATGGCCGTCATGTCCGCACGCATGCATCACGCCTGGGTTTTTTGAGGCAAACTCAAACGTGTTTTCCTCTTGAATCGGCAATGCGTCCATATCAGCGCGAATGGCGACGACCCGGCCTGGCTGTTGGCCAATGAGCCGCGCCATGACGCTCGTTTTCGTCGGCCGCGAAAGTTCAAGATGACCGAATGATTGCAGCGTCTCATAGACAAACTGCGCTGTTTTCTCTTCTTGGAACGACAATTCCGGATGGGCATGCAAATGACGGCGCCAGGCGATGACGTCCGTTTTCACTTCATCGACGAGTCGTTTGATTTCTTCACTTGTCATCCATGGTCTCCCCCTGTTCGTTTGTCTTTTTCGTTATTCCCCTTGGGCCAGTTGCCACACTGTATGATAAAGCACCTCTGCTCCAGCGGCGCAGTCTTCTTTAGTACTCCATTCCGCCGGACTATGACTCACTCCGTCTTGGGAGCGGACAAAAATCATCCCGATTGGGCAAATCGGAGCCAACTGTACGCTGTCATGGGCTGCGCCGCTCGGCAGCCAAAACGACGGGTAGCCAAGCTTTTGGCACGCCGCCTCCGCCGCGCGCTTCACCTCATCGGAACATAGCACCGGCGGCATTTCTTGCAGCCGCTCGGTCGTGACGCGGACGTTCCGCTCCTTGGCGATCGTCTCTGCCCGCACGGCTATGGCTTTCCATACTTGATCGCGCACCTCAGCCTTCAAGTCGCGCAAATCGAGCACAAATTCGACCCGTTCCGGAATGACATTAATACCGCCCGGATATACATGCAACTGTCCTACAGTACCGACCGTTGTCCCTGTTCGTCTTGCTTCCTCTTCGATCACTATGATGATCTGGGCGGCCGCCGCCATCGGGTCGCGCCGCAATGACATCGGCGTGGCGCCGGCATGTTCCGCCTTTCCTTCGATGGTAAATTTCACCCAAATCAGACCGGCGATGCCAGTGACGATGCCAACTGGAAGTCCTGTCTCCTCAAGCACCCGTCCTTGTTCGATATGCAATTCGACATAGGCTTTCACCGTTCCTGGTTTTCGCGCTGCCTGCGGCAAGCGGTCCGGGTCAAGCCCCGCCTGTTTCATCGCTTCAGCGAGGGAAATCCCTTCCGCGTCGCGGCACTCGAGCGCTTCCGGCGGCAGTGTTCCGGCCATGGCGCGGCTGCCGATCATGCCGAAACGAAAGCGCGCTCCCTCTTCGTCAGTGAACGCCACTACTTCAATTGGGTGGTGCGTCACAACACCGTGCTCGTTCATCGTCTGAACGACTTCCACGCCGGCCAACACCCCGAGCGGTCCATCAAAGCAGCCGCCGTTGTAAACCGAATCGAGATGAGATCCAACAAGGACGACCGTGGCATCCGGATTCGTCCCTTCTTTCCGTCCGATCAAGTTGCCAGCCGCGTCTTCATATACGAAAAGCCCGGCTTCGCGCATGTAGGAAGCGACGAGATCTTTGGCCCGCCGCTCTTCAGCAGTGAACGAGAGGCGCGTGACGCCGCCGCTTGGTTGCTTGCCGACCTCCCCTAGTTCCATGAGCCGTTGCCAAAGACGTTCCCCTTGAATCAAGCTATCCTCCCCTCACGCCAATTACGGATAATTTTCGGATATGTCCTTAATTATAATGGAAACAGATGAAATTTTCAAATAATACAAATAATACAAACGCCTTCAAGACAACAAAAAACTTCTGCCTGTCGCTAAAGGCAGAAGCTGATCGAGCAATTATAAGAAAATGCGGTATACTTTGCGCGGACGCCCGCGCGGATACGGGTTTGTTTCCCCGGCCACTTCGGCAAGGCCCACGGTCTCCAATTGGTTTAAAATCCGGCGGGCGCTGCGCGGCACAATCCCCATGTAAGAGGCCAACTCATGCGCTTCGATCTCGTTGGTTCCTCGTTTTTGCAATATTGCTTTCAATTTGCAGAGCGTCGCGGCGCTTAATCCCGTCCGCTCCGCCAGCTGCCGCAGTTCTCCGCCGCCGAGCGAATAGCGGAGGTGCACACTTTTTCCTAACGGACCCGAGATCGTTCCGTCATCAAACACCACCATCCACGCACCCCGTCCGCTTTGTTTCGCATGCAAAAACGCCTTCCCAGCCTGAATTTCGGCCTCATACGCCGTTCGGCCGATGCCGATTCCGCACGCGATGACCTCGCTGTACAAGAGCTCCGTCTCCTCCGCCGAGGGGACCGTTTTATAGCCATCGGTGATCTCTTTTAATGCGCCCCTTGTCGTAAAAATGACATAGCGGCCCGGCCCGGCGCTTTTCAGCGACCCTTGGACTTTTTTTGCATACCGTAGCAATTTTTCCGTTGTCTTCATCTCCAGACGATATATGTCATCGGTCGAAAATGTCTCTGGGGAGGCCGCCTGCATCGCATCGACTTCAATCATTTGCACGGCGATTTGCGCATCTTGCACCTGCAGCATCTGTCCGGTGCGAATGATGGTTTGGATGACCGCTTCCACCGCCGAGCGGGCAGGCAATACCCGATACACCGGCATTCCGAGTTTCTCCAGTTCGAGATGGGCTGTCCGCAAACAGGTGACCGCTGCTTCCGTTTTCCCTTGTTTCCAAAGGGTGTAATGATAGTCGGACAGTTCCTGGGCCGAAATGCCTCCCTCGTAATGCTTGACGTATGGAATCGGCTCCTCGATGCCCGCCTCTTCGAGCAGCCGTTCGATTTCGCGGCGCTCGTACGTGTCAAAACTAAGCCGGCTGACCGGAATCTGCTCCGTATAGTGCGCCTGCAGCAGTGTGCGGTACAAGCTGGCACCAATATGTGGCACATAAAACAGCGGCGCATCGACCTCACTGGACTGCTTGACGATCGAATACGGCACTTGTCCGGAAAACAGCCACATATCAACTTCTGACGCGAGCGGGCGGATCAAATCGATCACTTCACTTTCATCCCAATACACAACGGGAACGCAAACAAGCTCTTTGTACTCTTGCGCCACCGCCTGAATAATTGACAGCGAATCGTCCGCACCAAACAGACCTAAGCGAATGCGGATGATACATCCCTCCTTTTGCCGCCTGCCCATAGCGGTGGGAAAAGACGGCTTCTTCAGCCGCTCTCTTCCCCGCCTGTCTCCGCTTTCAAAGTGGCGGGCCACGACCCCACGTTTTCCCATAAAACCACTGGAAACATAACCTTCTCTTTCTTTGAAACGGCGATTGATGCCCCGCGCCCGCCGGCATGTCTACTATCCCACTTCCATCGAACGGACAGACCGCCTTATTCCCTTTTTTACAAAAAAGCCGTCGTGGCGATGCGAACGGGACAATTAAGCGGCATCCCTATTCACTTTGTTTGTGGAAAAAGGCAGCTGAGGCGCACTGGAGAACGTCAACAGCCCGATCCACTTTCAGCTGTCTATGCCCCACCGGCCGCCCAATCGACTCGTAGATTAAGCCGGCGGCTTCGGCCGCCTTCGGGTCGTAGCAATTCCGTCCATCCACCACAAGCGGTGTTTTCATCAGCGTCTTGTAGCAGTGAAGGTCAAATTGCAACACAGCCGGCCATTCGGTGAAAATGAAACAAACATCCGCGCCGCGAATGGCTTCCTCGATCGTCTCGCAACAAACAACCGCATCGCCAAAACGGCGCGAGACATGACCGAGGGCGGCCGGGTCCCAGACGCGCACGTCGGCTCCTTCGGCAATGAGCCGTTCGATGTTCGCCAATGCCGGCGATTCGCGCACATCGTCAGTGCCGGGCTTGAATGCGGCGCCAAGCACGGCGACCGTCCGGTTGCGGAAATCCCCAATGTGCAGACGCGCTTTGTCAAGAAGTTTCCATTTTTGTTTCTCATTGACGTCGATCGCCGCCCATACCGTTTTGAGCGAATAGCCGTGGGAAGCCGCCAAGGAATAGAGGGCATTTGCATCTTTCGGCAGGCATGAGCCTCCATACCCGACGCCGGCGCGCAAAAAGCGGCGGCCGATGCGCGGATCCATGCCGATTCCTTCCGCCACCGCCTGAATATCAGCGCCTACCAACTCGCATACATTGGCGATCTCGTTGATGTACGAAATTTTCAACGCCAAAAACACATTGGCCGCATACTTGATCATCTCAGCGCTTCTCCGGTCCGTCACGACGTACGGGAGGGCAAACGGGGCGTACAGCTCCTTCATCACCCGTTCAGCCCGGTCCGAATCCACTCCCAATACAATGCGCGGCGCCTGCAGTGTATCGCGCACTGCCGTTCCTTGCGACAAAAACTCCGGGTTGGATACGACGTCGAATTTCACCTCCGGCCGTCCGTTTTCCGCCAAAAAACGGGCGGCTTCATCGCCAGTGCCGACGGGCACGGTCGACTTGATAACGACAAGGCAATCGCGTTCGGCCGCCCCGGCGATGCGTCGCAATGCGCCCCATACATCATCAAGCCGCACAGACCCGTCCGGCTGCGGCGGCGTGCCGACGGCGATCATGATCACTTCCGCCCGTTGATACGCTTCCACATCGTTGGTCGTAAAGCGAAGGCGAACGCCGTTTCGCTGAATAAGCGAGTCAAGCCCCGGCTCATAAATCGGGACGATCCCTTCATTTAATAGGCGAATTTTCTCTTCGTTCACATCGACGCATGTCACATCATGCCCTTTATCGGCCAGACAAGCCGCGGTCACAAGTCCAACATATCCCGTTCCCGCAATCGCTATCTTCACGATTCCTCACACCTTTTCATCCATTGCGGCGATCGTCGCTTGTCCTCATTATATCGAATCGCCTGCCGGTTTTCACGGGTTCCGCCCCGTTGCTCGAACAAAAAACTATTTTCCACACAAAAAAGAGAATGCCCCAAAAGCAACGAGGCATCCTCCCTTCTTCCATATATATACATCAGACGGATTTTATCTTAATTAGGCGAGAAGACTCCCACTTCAACGAAGCGAAGCGGAGTAAGTGGGAGATGAATCGCCTTAACTATATTTTGCTGAAAATAGGATAGATTCAGTAAAATATAGTATCATATAGTTAGATGGGAGGTGAAAACATGTATTTTTGTATCAAACAACAGCTAAATGGTTTGACCAAAGAAGAATACTTGACTCTTCGAGAACTGTGCCATATTGCCAAGAACATGTACAACGTCGGATTGTAAATTGGCAAACTTGTCATTGGCTATGCGGAAACATGGCAACGCAATATTAATCTAGGAAAAAAGACAAATCAAAACTTTGTCAATATTCCTCTCGGTAACATAAAAGAAAAACTAGAATATCTTTGTGAATTTTACGGCATTGAATTCTTGAAACAGGAAGAATCCTATACGTCTCAAGCCAGCTTTTTTGACGGCGATGAGATTCCTGAATATAATGCCGACAATCCAAAAGAATATAAGTTCAGCGGCAAACGTATTAAGCGCGGCTTGTATCGAACAAAGTCTGGCAAACTAATTAATGCTGATGTCAATGGCGCATTAAACATCTTAAAGAAAAGTAAAGCTGTAGACCTGAGTGTCTTATGCTCTAGCGGCGAAGTGGACACGCCTCAAAGAATAAGGATTGCTTGAAGCAGTCAAACTTCTTTGGAAGCCCCCACTTCAAATTTTCGCTAGAAAATTAAGTGGGGGTAGTTCACATTCATATTATTCCCCCGACCGGGCGTACATGACCTTTTGAGTCAGCCCTTTACGCCGCATGTTTCCGTTTCGTTGCGGACGGCCGATCGATCATCAAGCCAAGCGCAGCGCCGATCAGCGCAGGGACAACCCAGCCGAGCCCGACTGAAAACAGCGGCGCCCATGAGAGGAGCGGTTCTAACCATGCCGTCTCCAGCCCGATCGTTTTCAAACCGTCATACAGGCTGAACATGCCGGTAAAGAGCAACGCCATCCCGTACACTTTCGCCGAACCACGGTAAAAGCGGCGGAAAAACGACAGGGCGACGAGCACGATCGCCAATGGATACAGCATCGTCAACACTGGAACGGAAACAGCGATCAACGCATTTAAGCCGAGGTTTGACATCAAAAAGCTAAATAAGGTTAATACAATGACATACGTTCGGTACGAAACAGTCGGGGTGAGCTCTTGAAAGTATTGCGCACAAGCAGCGACTAGACCAACCGCCGTTGTTAAGCAGGCAAGCGCCACGATCACGCCCAACAGCAACTTCCCCCCGCTGCCAAACAGCAGCGATGACACGTATGACAATAGCTCGGCTCCGTTGGCAAATGAGCCGACACCAGCCATTCTAGCACCAATGATGGCAATGCCGCCATAAACGAGCGCGAGTCCCAATCCAGCGATCAATCCGGCTTGCACCGTGGCTTTTGCCTGCAACGCCGGCCGGTCCACCCCGCGGTCACGGAGCGCATGAATGACGACGATGCCAAAGGCAAGGGCCGCGATCGTATCCATCGTTAAATACCCTTCCAGCATCCCTTTCACAAACGGCGCCGAGGCATACTTCTCAGCCGGCAGCGCCTGTGGGTCGTCAAGCCGGATTAAACCGGTAAGGCAAAGCACAGCAATGGAAAGCAGCAACATCGGCGTCAACAGCTGGCCGATTCGATCCACAAGCTTCGAGGGGTTTAAGCTGAGCCAGTACACAAGGGCGAAAAAGAGACCCGTAAACAGCCACATCACCAAAGATCCGCTCTCAGGGAAAAACGGCTTCGCTCCGATTTCATAGGCGACGCTAGCCGCGCGCGGAATGCCGAAAAACGGGCCGATCGCCAAATACACAGCGAGTGAAAAGCAAAGGCTGAACAGCGGATGAACAGCGTTGCCGAGCGAACGGATGCCGTCTTTGGCGAACGCCACCGCCGCGACCGACAACAGCGGCAGCCCAACACCGGTGACGATAAATCCAAGAACCGCCGGCCATACGGCCGTTCCCGCTTCCATCCCTAAATACGGAGGAAAAATCAAGTTGCCCGCGCCGAAAAAGAGGGAAAAGAGCATCAATCCAGTAAACAGCACATCTCTCGTTTTCATTGTATCCCTCATTTCTATTATTTTGAAAATGAATTAAATATTCTGATATATAACAAAACAATAGTATCAATTTAGGATAACAGTCGATTATTATTATCCTAATCCTTTATAAATATTAACCCGTGGTGCTAGTTGAGCGCTAAAGCTCAACTAGCACCACGGGTAAAAATAAATATGTCCAAGACATATGTCTTCATCCCTACACACTGTCTTTAGATGTACCAAACGCTGATGGATTACCGATTACTCATTCGCATAGATGGTGACAACAATACGCAAGCCAACATTCATATCTGACTGAAAGCGCAGATGTCAATTTAATCATCAAACAAAGCTTAGGTCGTGAATATAAGGAGTTATGGTTTCTTTACAGAAAGGATAGCATGTTTTTTATTATAGTTACAAGGAAATCATAATAATGGAGTCAGTCAAGACTTTGTGGAGAACATTTTTTCGGTTCACTACGGGTGTTGTCAATCACTAGTTAGCGAACCATTTTCAGGAATTGATATCGTAAGCGCTTTCGGACTCTCATCCCTCATCTTGAGTTGAGGCAAACTCAAACGTGTTTTCCTCTTGAATCGGCAATGCGTCCATATCAGCGCGAATGGCGACGACCCGGCCTGGCTGTTGGCCAATGAGCCGCGCCATGACGCTCGTTTTCGTCGGCCGCGACAACTCAAGATGGCCGAATGATTGCAGCGTCTCGTACACAAATTGCGCCGTTTTCTCTTCCTGGAACGACAATTCGGGATGGACATAAAGCGGCTGTATAACAATAAAAAACTCCTGCCTAAAACAAACGGCAGAAGCGGATCGCCGGTATCGCACAGACATAGCCCGCGAATGCTGATTCATCTCTTTCAGTCATCTTCGCCAACTCTTAACCTCTCTCCACCGCACAGATTTAAACCTATGTGCGCTCCATGGAGTTGCTTACGGTGTGATGAAAAGCGTTTATTGCGACGATCGTTCGCACAAAACACGAAGGTTTCAATCTCTCACAGGTACGATAAAAACTCAAATGTCCGGAATGTGGGTCATCAATGAGCGGATAGTTTCAATCCCTCATAGGTACGATAAAAACAAACAAGTTGAAAATTACTCAAGAGCTTTCAAATGCAGCGTTTCAATCCCTCATAGGTACGATAAAAACAAACAAGTTGAAAATTACTCAAGAGCTTTCAAATGTAGCGTTTCAATCCCTCATAGGTACGATAAAAACGGAAGCCAGCCAATCGCCAAGACAGCGAGAGAATAGTTTCAATCCCTCATAGGTACGATAAAAACAAACAAGTTGAAAATTACTCAAGAGCTTTCAAATGTAGCGTTTCAATCCCTCATAGGTACGATAAAAACGGAAGCCAGCCAATCGCCAAGACAGCGAGAGAATAGTTTCAATCCCTCATAGGTACGATAAAAACCGACCGATGACTTTTTAGACAGACTGTGGGGTTGAGTTTCAATCCCTCATAGGTACGATAAAAACTGGACAGCCGGAGTCTGCATCCTCTCATCCTCCACCTACGTTTCAATCCCTCATAGGTACGATAAAAACATTTTTTAGTCAAAGAGAGGTGGTTCAGATGCCGTCGTTTCAATCCCTCATAGGTACGATAAAAACAGGCGATACGTTGTCACAAATTGCAGCGAAACACAATACGTTTCAATCCCTCATAGGTACGATAAAAACACGGATGGGGAGTCGTCGGCGGAAAAACCTATTGCCAGTTTCAATCCCTCATAGGTACGATAAAAACTTCGTGCGACCTTGTGCATACAATTCGTTTTGTTCTTGTTTCAATCCCTCATAGGTACGATAAAAACCCCAGAAAGCACTTGATATATCAATCTTTTTGCTCCAAAGTTATTTTCAGAATACCATAATCCAAAAATTCTGTCAATCGTGTTCATGTACGATGGCTGTAGGCTTGAAGTGTGTAAAAAGATTGTCGTCGATCCCCCGGGGTTTTTGCACGATTGGAGGTCGACGACAATGCTATGCACAGCGTGCACTTTGAATTTCCTCTCGTCTCGTGCGCTGCTTAGCCGCTTAAGTCCGTCAACAGCCTGTACGCAATGCACATTGATTTTATCATACGTTTTGGCTGGCGCCAGCCGACATTCATCTTCCGCTTATTGCTTGAATTGCGAACGGGAGTCTTCTTTTGGAACTATGATCAAAGATGCCCCTCTTCTCTATCTGTCAGATACAACAAGCACATCAACATGTTTAAGTTGCTGCATAATTACATTAATGAGCGATCCTTTCCATATTTCCTCCCATCTCGTCCGAGCAGACATCCCCATCACAATCTGGGTGATTTTATATTCTCGACATACATCCACGATTTGATGGGCAACACGGCGCGAGGCAGCCTCTCGAACGAGAAAAGTGGCGCCAAATTGCTTAGCCATTTTCTCCCATTCTGCTATCGTCCTTTCTGGCGATTGTCTTTTCTGCTTAATGTGCAAAATGTATAACTCGGCGTTTAATCGTTGAGCGATCCGCCATCCACGTCGAATCAATTTTTCAGCGTTTGGCCGATAGTTGACACACACTAGAATTTTTTCATGAATGCCGGTCGGTTCTTCAATTCCCTGTTCTTCTCTCTCTTTCTCCAAACGCATCTCAATATCATCGGCCACTTCTCTTAACGTCAACTCCCGCAAGGCAACGAGATTGCCCTTGCGAAAAAAATGATTGAGCGCCTGATCAATTTTTTCTTTCCCATATACTTTCCCTTCTTTAATGCGCTCGCGCAACGCTTCCGGCGTGATATCAATCACTTCGATTTCATCGGCTTCCCTAAGCATAAAATCTGGCACGCGTTCATTCACTTGGACCCCTGTTACTTGCTCAACGATATCATGAACACTTTCTAGATGTTGAATATTCATTGCCGTCCAAACATGAATTCCCGCCTGCAAAATTTCTTGTACATCCTGATAGCGCTTTTTGTTTTTACTGCCCGGGGCGTTGGTATGGGCCAATTCGTCCACAATCACCACATCCGGGTTGCGTCGAATCACCGCGTCGACATCCAATTCCGCAAATTCTTTTCCTTTATAATGGATTTTCTTGCGAGGAATGATTTCCAAGTCTTTGATTTCTGCCTCTGTCTCAGCCCGTCCGTGTGTTTCAACAATTCCGATGACGATATCGATCCCTTTTTCTCTCACATCGTGAGCATCCCTCAACATATGAAATGTTTTCCCGACACCAGGGGCCGCCCCAATATAAATTTTGAGGCGGCCTTTCTTCATATTTTCGATTTTCTTCAATATCTCTTCCGGAGTCATTCGTCTATATTTATGATTCATTCCGTTTGGAACGCTCCTCCACTAATTTTTGAACAGCCATATTTAAGCGCACAACGTTGACCCGCGGTTCACCAAAAACGCCCATCGCTCTTCCTTCAATGTGCTGCTTGACCAAACGGGTCAATTGTTGCTCCGATAATCCCGTTGCCTTTGCTACCATCGGCACTTGGAACAATGCGGCAGCCGGGCTAATATGAGGGTCGAGTCCAGATCCTGAATTGGTGATTAAATCGATAGGGATATCTTTTTTCGTCTTTCCAGGAACTTTTTTCAACCATTGCTCTGCATCTTTCTCCATCCGTTCCATCATTTCTTTGCTGGAAGGCCCATAATTTGGTGAACCTGATGCACTTGCATCATATTGAATCGACGAAGGGCGGCCGTGAAAATAGGAGTCCCCCTGAAATGATTGTCCAATCAATTCCGAACCGATGGCTCTTCCCTTCTCATAAATAATGCTTCCTTTCGCTTGATGAGGAAATAACAACTGGGCAAGGCCCGTCATCGCTGCCGGATACCCGAGCCCAAGCAAAACGATCATGAGCAAAGCAAGGCGAATATTTCTCATGCCAAATCCTCCTCTCTTTTACATAAACAGGCCTAGGGCAAGATCAATGACCTTTATGCCAATGAATGGAGCAATGACTCCTCCGCCTCCATAAATCAACATATTTCTACGCAAAAGTTTTTCCGATGACATCGGTTGATAGCGCACCCCTCTCATCGCCAACGGAATCAACAGAGGGATGATCACCGCATTGAAAATTAACGCGGATAAAATGGCGCTCGCTGGCGAATGCAGATGCAAAATATCGATCGATTTCATCTGCGGAATGCTGGCCACAAACACAGCCGGCAAAATAGCAAAATATTTGGCAATATCATTGGCAATGCTAAATGTGGTCAATGCCCCCCGGGTCATCAGCAGTTGCTTCCCGATGGATATCACTTCAATAATTTTCGTCGGATCGGAGTCTAAATCAATCATATTCGCCGCTTCTTTTGCCGCCATCGTACCGCTATTCATGGCCAATCCGACATCCGCCTGCGCCAAAGCCGGCGCGTCATTCGTACCATCCCCCGTCATAGCAACCAAATTCCCTTTCGCTTGTTCTTCCCGAATAACACGAATCTTGTCTTCCGGCTTGCTTTCCGCAATAAACTCATCCACTCCTGCCTCGTTGGCAATCGTTGCAGCGGTCAGTGGGTTGTCTCCTGTGCACATGATCGTTTTGATCCCCATTTTTCTCAATTCATCAAATCGTTGGCGCATTCCCGGTTTTACGGTATCTTTCAAATAGATGATGCCCACGATGTCTGCTCCAACGGAGACAGCCAACGGCGTGCCCCCCTGTTTAGCGATTTGTTCGCTTTTTTCTTTCAAATCGCTTGGAATGCGGCCGCCCAGCTGTTTGACATGACGGGAAATGGCATCCACCGCTCCCTTGCGATACGGAATGCCTTGAACGTTCATGCCGCTCATTCTTGTCTCGGCAGTAAACGGGACAAACTCCTCGTGTTCATACTCAGCAACATCTGCTTTCCATCCTTGCTGTTTCGCCAATTCAAGAACAGAACGCCCCTCAGGTGTCTCATCCTTAATCGAAGACAAAACGGCTGCTTCCCGTACTTGCTCCTCTGTAGTCCCGCCAACAGGAATAAACTGGGCGGCCATTCGATTTCCAAACGTAATCGTTCCCGTCTTATCAAGCACGATAGTTGTAACGTCCCCTGCCGCTTCCACCGCTTTTCCGGACATCGCCAACACGTTGAATTGTGTCAAGCGGTTCATCCCGGCGATTCCAATGGCCGATAATAAGCCGCCAATGGTCGTCGGAATCAAACAAACAAGCAAGATGATCAAGGTTGTTATCGACAAATGGATGCCGACATAACGGGCAATCGGAACTAATGTGACAACGACAATCAAAAAGATGAGCGTGAGAGTCACAAGCAAAATGTTCAGCGCCAACTCGTTCGGCGTTTTTTGCCTCGTTGCTCCTTCAACAAGAGAGATCATTTTATCCAAAAAAGACTCGCCGGGGTCGGCTGTGATTTTTACTTTAATCCAATCGCTGACGACTTTTGTGCCGCCTGTCACCGAACTGAAATCTCCCCCTGCCTCCTTAATAACAGGGGCGGATTCCCCAGTAATGGCCGATTCATCAATGGACGCCAACCCTTCTATGATTTCGCCGTCACCTGGAATGAGATCACCGGCTTCGACGAGAACAATATCCCCTTTTCGCAACTGTGTGGACGCAACCAGTTCTATTTCCCCTTTTGCGCTGATCCGCTTGGCGATCGTATCCGCTTTCGTTTTCTTGAGCGATTCCGCTTGTGCCTTTCCTCGTCCTTCCGCCAAAGCCTCAGCAAAATTAGCGAATAAAATCGTGAGCAAAAGAATGACGAATACCGCTAATTCATATTTCCAATCCTCTATTCTAAAAAAGCGAGGAAACAAAAGCATAAGCAACACGATCAATGTTCCAATCTCGACGACAAACATTACTGGGTTGCGCATCATCACAAGAGGATTTAACTTTTTGACGCTCTCTATTGCCGCTTGCCGCACAAGCTCTGGCTGAAACAGTGATTGGCGATTGTCATTCCCTCTCATCTCGACGTTTCCTCCTTAGCGAATGGTTAAATATTCCGCCACCGGACCCAGGATCAGAACAGGGAAAAAGGTAAGTGCTCCGATAATGAACACTGTCCCAAATAAAATGACGCCGAATGTGGCTGTATCGGTACGGAATGTTCCAATGGTTTCGGGCACTGGCTGTTTTCCGACCAAAGACCCAGCGACCGCAAGCATCGCAATAATGGAAACATATCTCCCCAAAAGCATGACAACACCAGTCGAAATGTTCCAAAATGCCGTATTATCCTTCAATCCCTCAAATCCTGACCCATTGTTCGCCGCCGAAGATGTATATTCATACACCACTTGCGAAATGCCGTGGAAGCCAGGATTGCTGATTGCCTCGGTCCCCATGTGCGTCATTAACGCTATGGCTGACGGCGCCAAAATAATGAGAGGATGAAGCAACAACGCGATGACGATCAGCTTCATTTCCTTTGGCTCGATCTTGCGCCCTAAAAATTCAGGTGTACGCCCGACCATCAAGCCTGATAAAAAAACGGCAATCATCGCATACATCATGATGTTCACAAACCCTACCCCATCGCCGCCAAACACGTTATTTAACATCATTAATGCCAGCGGAACGAGCCCCCCAATCGGAGTCAAACTATCGTGCATATTGTTGACTGACCCGGTTGTGGCCGCTGTCGTGATCGCCGTAAATAAACTGGACAGCGGAATGCCGAAACGTACTTCCTTGCCTTCCATATTTCCTTGGTCAGCTGCAAATCCTGATTTGCCCACAAGGGGATTCCCAGATTGTTCCGCATTGTACACAACCCCAAGCATCATGACGAACAAAACGAACATTGTCGCAAACAATACCCACCCCTGTTTGCGATTTTTTACAGCATGACCATACGTAAAAGGCAGAGCCGCTGGAATGCACCACATCGATAACATCTCGATTACGTTCGTAAACGGATGAGGATTTTCAAACGGATGAGACGAGTTCGCTCCGAAAAATCCCCCTCCGTTTGTCCCGAGGTGTTTGATGGACTCAAGCGAAGCGACAGGTCCCAGCGCTAACGTTTGTGTGCCTCCCTCTAATGTTGATACAGCCATGCGGGCCAAGAAGGTTTGCGGAACCCCAAAGGCCACTAACAAGATCGTTACGATGACAGATAGCGGGAGCAATACACGCACATTCGCGCGCACAAAATCTTGATAAAAATTCCCTATCGTTTTTCCTTTTTTAGACAACGCGCGAATTAAAGCAGTAGCAACAGTCAGTCCCGTGGCGGCTGACGTGAACATCATCATCGTCACAAATAACATCTGTGATAAAATGGATAATCCAGATTCTCCGCTATAATGCTGCAGGTTTGTATTTGTCATAAAACTAACCACAGTGTTAAACGTAAGAGTCGGCTCCATATTTTCCACTTTGGCCCCATTAAGCGGCAAATAATGTTGAATACGCAAAAGCCCATAGGATATACCTAACAATGCCGCATTCACGATCAACAATGCTGTACAATACGACTTCCAAGTCATCTCTTCTAGTGAGCGAATACCTGATAATCGATAAATCACCGCTTCAATGGGCGAAAAGAAACGATCGATCTTTCCTTTTTCAAAGAAAGCCACATATAAATATTTTCCCAATGGCACCGCGATAACGATCAACAACAAGAAAATAAGTGTATATTGCGAAAAGACATGCCACATGTTTCTTCCCCCTCACGCGTGATCACTCATATTCCAATTCATAACTGAATTTATCTGACCGTCAGTTCAAAATTTTTCCGGGTAAATAAGTGCGTATACGAGATAGCAAAATACCCCCAATATCACCATCCCTACTATCCAGATCATTGTTCTTCTCCTCCATTCACCACGGAATCACACCAAACAGAAAATTCATAAAAGAGAATAAAGCTCACGACAAGCAAAACAACCATCATCACATCCCACATCAGTGATCCCTCCGCCTTTTGTCATCTTTCCGCTTAAAGTTCGGAAACATTGACTTATACATACACGAAGATTTCTCAACAAACCAAATTTATTATTTTTTACATAAATTACATATTTTTTATAAAAAAGAACAAAAAAAGACAGCCAGAGGGTATCTGGCTGCCTATGTCAAGCCATAGGAAATACCCCCCTTCTCTCAACACGCTTACGAGGTTAGCTGACGGATTCGGGTGATGAGAGTCACCCTACCCGTTCAGAACAGGCGTCCTGAACAGGATTCACCCCATGTGGCGCACAAAGCCACGGTTGGTTCCCCCGCTCCTATTCGGATTCAGCGATCTTTAGGGAATGAATGGTTATTTAATTTGAGGCTCATTATACTCTTGGTCCACCATACCGTCAAACAGCTAAAATTAGCTATTTTTTTGAAAATAAACGGAAAAATCATCAAGAAAGCGTTTTACATTTATTTTTTCATAAGCTAACTAATTTATTCTTTATTTTTCATCTATTTTCAAGCACCCGAGTTCGACAGTGACTAGGCAAACAAAATGCCTCTCGACCCTCGATGCAATAAGAGACGGAGCATTGGGTGTTTATGAGTTGAAAATATCCGATCCATCCCATGATGTATTGATTTACTCGCTGGATGTGCTCCTGCATGGAGAGGATCTAGTTGGGATTCGTCAGTTGTCGAATCCGCTGTTTCAGGCGTTGGACGACATGGGTTACATCGTGTAAAACAATTTGGGGTGCCTTGGTTAATTTTCTTATCGATTGCATATGCCATTTAAAAAGGTTCATGCAATGCACCTTGCAGCAAACTATTCCGCGCAGTCAAACACAACAGCGGCCAATGCTGACCGATCATCGTAAACGTAGCGTGATCCATCTACTAATTGGAAAAAGGGGTCGAACAACATGACGAACTTTCAAGATCCATTCGGACTGGAGGAAGGGATTCACACGGATTTTCAAGAGGACATTCGTATGCAGGCTGCCTTCAGCTTGATAAAATTTTGTCAAGCCAGCGGCGACTGTCCGATTCATCATGATGAAATGCTATTTATCATTTATTCACCAAACAAGCGAACTTTGGATGAAGCTCATGTTACATTAAATGAAAAGTTGCGATTCAATGCACGTTAGACAACCATAAAGCATGTAAGAAGGCACGGATGCATTCCATGCCTTCTTTGCTTTCCCCGTCCATTGATAAGCACGATGTCCAATCGCCAACTTTTCCTCCTACATCGCCCGCTTTCCTTCTTTCACCGTAACTGGGCCAAACGGAATCCAACTCACCACAACGTTGATGCTGTCACTAAAATCATCGACCCTGGCACCATGGCAGTGAGCAACCCAGCGGCGCCAATCAATCCCGCCACCCAAGGATCAAACGTTTGAACTGACAATCTTGGATATGTCAAGCGAAAACAGCTATTCCGCCCCCGCCAACAGTTTCAACGTCGCCGCGACAAACATTTGCACGCCAATCTCAAGCGCGTCTTCGTCAATCGTAAAGCGCGGGTGGTGGTGCGGGTAAACGATGCCTTTTTCTACATTGCCCGCGCCGACGTAGAAAAAGCTGCCGGGCGCTTTTTGCAAAAAGGCGGAGAAATCTTCGCCGCCCATGTTCGGTTTCAAGCGGGCCACTGCCTCTTCGCCGAACAGCTCGCACGCCGTTTCCTCCATGACGCGGGTCACTTCATCGTAGTTGATGACCGGGCGGTAGCCGTAGTCAAATCGAAACTCATACGAGGCGCCGTGCGCTTCGGTGATCCCTTTGACAATGCGCTCCATCCATTGCGGCACCGTGCGCCGCAGCGTCTCATCGAACGTGCGCACTGTCCCTTGGATTTCGACCTCCCCAGGCAGGACATTATGCGCCGTACCCGCCACAAATTGCGTCACGGACAGAACAAGCGGCTCGAGCGGGTCGACATAGCGCGAGACAATGTGCTGCAAGTTCGTCACGACTTGCGCTCCGATGGCGATCGCATCGATCGTTTGGTGCGGCATCGCCCCGTGGCCGCCTTTGCCGATGATGCGGATGAAAAAGCGGTCGGGTGCGGCCATCATCGGCCCATACACAATGCCGATTTTTCCGCGCTCGAGCGGCGACCAAAGGTGAGTGCCGATGACGACGTCCACCCCGTCCATGACACCAGCTTGCACCATCTCCTCCGCCCCGCCGGGGAACAATTCTTCCGCGTGTTGGAACAAAAAGCGGATTTCACCGCGAATGTCATCGCGCAGCTGGGAGAAAATTTTCGCCGTCCCGAGAAGCATCGCCGTCGGCCGTCCGCGCCGTTTTTTCGGGCGTACGATCTCTTCGACCGCGGCCTCAACCCGATGAAACCGGGGGCGAAGGGACGCCTTGAGGGACGCCAAGGCTTGTTCGGCATCTTCCCGGCAGGAGAAAGGGTGGCGCTCCCAATGGGCTTGTTCCTCGCGAAGAAGCTCCGCTTCTTTGGTTCGTTCTTTTTCGAGCGTCTTTCCTTTTCGCTGGTCGAGCGCACTCGATTCGACGACGATCAGCCGAACGGGGTGGCCTTCATAGGTGGAGGATGTTTCCCATACCCGGTACGTGGCGCCGTTTCTCTCCGCCAGGGTAAAGGGTTCGCTCCACGGGATGTGAGGCGAATCGGCCTCCGCTAATGCCCGTTTCACGATCCGAAGCGACGAAGGGCCTCGGGTGATCAAAAAGGCGTTGGCCGCTTTGGTTTGCGCCAGAGTGTCTTTTGTCATCGCGGCGGAATCGGCCACGTAAATCCATTCGTCTTCCATCTTGGCTTGTTTGAGCTGTTCGTGGACACGGGACAGCACCTCCGGATTCCACGTTTTGTCAGGCAGGTTGCCGTCGTGCACATCGCCGTAAAACGGGATGCCGTCCTCGTTGCCGACCAGTCCGAAGCCGATCTGTTTTTGCCAACGATGATGGCGGTTATAGCCATGTGTGATCTGCAAAGCCTCTAATGAGGCCGATTCATACGCGCCGTAAACCGTCTTGTCCGTCGTATCGGCGTGAAAGGCTCGGAGGGAAAGGCCTTCTTTGCGATAAATGTGAATCAAGCAAGTGCTGATCACCTTGTGAATGTCGGCCTCATACAAGCGGTCGAGATGACGAGCCAAGGCATCGTCGTTCAACCAGGAAGGATGGAGACCGGGACGGATGAGTTTCTCTAGATCGATCTCCTGAGCCCATCGTTCCACGTGAACGAGGGCTTGCCGGCCGTCAAACAGATTGTAGAGGATGGCCTGAACGGCATCGCTGACTCGAGTCTGGCACTGTGGATCAACGGGAACGAGATGGTCAATCAATTGGGGCAGGCCCAGTTTCTTGAATAGGGCACTTATTATATTCAAATAATCATTACGATAGACCTTTTTGACTTGAACGTTCATGAGAGAAAAACTCCTTCACTTTCCTTGTGTGTCAAGGATTCATTCGACATCGGAACGAAAAAATCCTCCCGATTTTCGTTGGGAGGGTGCGAAATGTGAGGCTATCAGTGTTGATAACTACGATTTAATTTTAAAATAAATTTATTGGTACTTTTCAGTTGTTTTACTGAAAAGCCGTAAAGCCTTTTTGAAATGCTTATTTTACTATTCGGATATGTTTAAAAGGCCAATAAATTATGTTTGCCTGGCCAACAACATCATTCATCGGAATGGCCCCAATATGACGACTGTCTTTACTATATCTTCTATTATCACCCATTACAAATAAATAGCCTTCAGGAACAGTGTTTCTACCGATTGGAGTATCCTTTAGAGTAAACGATTCCGTAAGGGGACCATCAAACTTGTTTTGTTTTTTGTATTCATCTAGATAAGGTTCTTTATACGCTTTCCCGTTTATATATAAAATATCATTTTTATACTCGATACGATCTCCAGGTAACCCAATTATGCGTTTTATGTAATCCTTTTTTTCTTTTGTATGGAACACAATAATATCAAACCTTTTCGGTTTTACAAAAGAATATTTTATTTTGTTTACAATCATACGATCTTGATCGTGTAGTGTAGGCATCATGGATTCTCCTTCTACTATAATCGGCGCAAATATGAAGTGTCGAACAAAAGCAGCTAATAAAATTGCAATAATGATCGCCTTCATCCATCCCAAAAACTCACTTTTCTTTTTCTCCATTATCATCATCCCCCTTAAAACATTGATGTAAATTTTATTAAGGCTCCCGAATCCTCGAAACAATCATCTTTACAATTCACTTAAATCGTTGACATGATGGTACTAAACGAACATTATCCATCTTCAAAGAATAAGTGAGTATCAATGATGTCATTCATTCTTTCATCGGTTTACCCGCAAAAGGAGAAACTGATTTTAACCATATCGAAATGATGAGATGTTTGTTTCAACATACATCGAGTGGTCTTGTAAGAAGAACCAACGCACCTATTAGCAAGCGAAAGGAACGAGCGACTGCTTGCTTGACGATTGGCGATCCATCGTGAGTTGCCCTAGATCATGATGTCTCGTCGTTTGACAATTCTAACACGAAAAAATAGAAGTCAGTCATATGTACAAAAGATGTGATGGCTTTACACCGTTTGATATATCTCGAAAAATAAAGTTACCTCGTCGACGCTGAATTATACGAAGGAAAAAAGAAAAATAAACCCGTGGTGCTAGTTGAGCTTTAGCGCTCAACTAGCCCGAGAACAACAAGTGAGTAAGCCAGTAAAATACCATCCAGTGCCGTTTCAAATCCAGAAACCGAGTTCGCGCGAATCTTGGTGATCCGATACGAATCGACTAAAATCGAAAACACGGTTTCCACCACTTTACGTTTTCGCTTCATCCATTGTTTCCATGCATCCGATTGGCGAATTCGCTGATTGTTTCGGACGGGCGTCCAAAACGCGACTCGGTGCTCTTCGTACAGCTTCTTTCGCAGCGTTTGGCTGATATACCCTTTGTCACCGAAGTTATACGGATGTGGAATTTGCGTCATGACGGTTTCAGCGGCCACCCGGTCGTGACAAGACGCTTCGGTGACAACATATCCCATTGGCAGCCCTTGATCGGTCACTTGAAGGTGCAGCTTCAACCCGTAGTACCATTGCTTTTTGGAAGCGCAATACCCGATGTCGGCGATCTCTTGAAACCGTTTGACGCGATGCATTCTTGCCGTATGGCACAACGGGAGCGGCAAGCTGTCCACGACGGCATAGGCATGATGTTGACCGCGTTTTGCCAGCTCATGACGGATCCATTTGATGGCGAAACCAAGCGCCCGGCAACGGCGGTTGTATCGGGAGCGTTCAAGAAACGAGCCGTTTGTGAACAAATTTCCCGTGACAAAACGATGCCATGCCCGTTCGGATGTAAAACCGAGCAGCTTTCCTAAAAGATGAATGGCGATGATGACAGCGTCCTCTTGCTTGACCAAATGGCGATTTCGACGATGAAGATGCACCTGAATGCATGAAAGTTGAGCAGAAACAAAAACGAAAATGGCGGCATATTGCTTTTGAATCTTGGCTCGATCTGTAGTAAAATGAAAGTGCTCTTGCATGGGGATTCTCCTTTCGAATGGCAGGTCGCACTTTCATTCTACAGGAGATCCGCCAGCAAGGGCTATTTTTATGCTTGCTCAAGTTTATCTAGCACCACGGGTAAATATTATACTTTTTTAACTATTGTGTCAACCAACTTCCACCCTTTCGCCCTTGCAGCCCTCAGGAAAACGCCTTGAAAAGCTAATGGCCCTCTATAGTCAGCCAGCGGTGATCCAAACAAGGCGAGGCGACAAAAAGCGCCCCGAAAATCCGGGGCGCTTTTTGTCATGCCGCAGTAGATCCGTTATCCACTTTTTAGAAAAGGGGCGTACTATTGAAAATAATGGCGCACGGCGTTCACGATGGCCGTCGTCACCGCTTCTTGATAACCGTTTGTCGCCACAACCGCAGCGTCCGACCGATTGCTTAAATAGCCGAGCTCAAGCAACACGGACGGCTTCTCGTTTTCTCGCAACACGTAATAGTCGCCAAAGGCGATGCCGCGAAACGGCAATGCGGAAAGTTGCCTGAACAGCCCTTGGAACGATTGCGCCAATTCGTAGTCCGCAAACCGATCGTAATAGTAAATGGTGATGCCGGACGCATCTGGATCAGCGGCGCTGTCGTAATGCAAGCTAATAAACGCGTCCGCCTGATACAGGCGGGCGGCGGCAACACGCGCCGACAGCGGCACATACTCATCGCTAGAGCGCGTCAGCACGACGCGGGCGCCGTAAGATTGCAGCTTGTTTTTCAAAAGCTTGGCGGTTTCCAACGTCAACTCCTTTTCCTTGATGCCATCGACACTTTGGGCCCCGCCGTCTTTGCCTCCGTGGCCAGCGTCAAGAACGATCGTTTTTCCGGCCAGCGCCTGAACAGGACCGCGCGTCCAGCTGTCTACATAAAGGCGGGAGTCGCTAGGCGCGATGGCTGAAAGCAGCGAGCGGTCAGCCGACTGGGGCGCTTCCGCTTCCTTTTCATTGGCTTGTCCACCCTTTACCTGCACATATGCGGATGACACCCACCCATCAAGCCCTGTTTGGGAGGCAATTTTGTACCATCCCGGTTTCTTTTCCACAATCTCGACCTCTTCGCCCCGGACAAGGCGGCCGACGCGCGCTGCCTTCAATGACGGCTCAGCCCGAACGTTGAGCGAACTGGCGTTGACGATTCCGGTTTGATGCGAAATCGATGACTCCCGAGCTGCAGTGAGGTATGCTGAAGACACCCAGCCGATCGCACCGTCTGCGATCACTTCCGTCCATTCCCCATCTTCCTTGATGACCCATACCGTTTCTCCCCGCGCCAAATGCCCGATAATTCGCCCATCTCGGCTCGGCTCTTGTCGAAGGCGGAGTCGGTTTTCTTGCACGATGGCCGTCTCTTTTGCCAACGCGACGTACCGCGCGGCGATCCACCCGGTTCGATTCGGTTTCCACTCGATGTTCACCCATCCATCCTTGACCTCGATCAGCCGATACGCCTCGCCGCGGTGAACGTTCGCCAATGGACGGTATGGCACCCCCGGCCCTTGGCGGACGTTCACCTGATCCGCCGTCACCACCGCCAACTGAGCGGTTTTCCCACTCTCCCCTTTCGCCCCCACCGGCCAAGCAGCCGCAGCCAGCCATAGCAAACAAAACAACAGGGCGAGCCATATTCCTCGCCTCATGCGCATTCCCTCCCCCGTTGTCTCCAATTTGTCTACTATATCGTTCGCGCACAACGGGGAATTTCCTGTCTGTCACTTGGGAAAACCGCTCGACAAAACTAGCGGGGCGGCATCCATCAACCGACAATAGCTCTCCTTTTTCTGCATGATGCCTCTTCACACGACAGCAGCCACAACGCGCAACCCAGTCGAACCATCCAGCTACGGCCGACATACCACCATCGCTTCTCTAACCGATGTCCGAATGGATAAGCCGTCCCCATGAAGAAACACGCAGAAGCGCCAAAAGCGCTCCGTGCTCCAACGGGAGACGGTGTCCTTTGTCGCGCTGGAACCATTCAATGACGCGCATTCCATTGGGAAAACGGTGAATGAACAAGCACCAAAGTGTTTCAAAAAATCCAAAATATTATAAATACTTCATACCCTCTATTTTTTGGTAAAACGTCCGTCTCGCCACTGCTTGTTCGTTGTAAGACAGCGATTCATCCAAAAATCGCTGCACCATTTGCGACAGCTCATATTTTTGGCCAAAAAAGCGGCGCTGGCGCACCCGTTTGATTTCATGATTCTGCTGTTTGTTCATGCAGCACTTCTTATACTTTTTCCTACTTCCACACGGGCATGGGTCATTCCAGCCGATCGACATGCGTCATCCTCCTCTCCCATCTTTCTTTTTTCAATATTTCCATCAATAATGTTTAAATTCTACTATGGACAGGATAAACTACTATTATACAAAACGTTTATCCGAAAGGAGACGAGGGCTATGAACCCCGACAATCTTGCTAAACTGATCGACGAATTGTCTGCCATGTTCCATCCGACAGAGCGGGACCGTCCACACGGCAGATGGGTTAAGGCGCCAAAGAGCGCACCCCCCTCCAAACGGCGGCGGTCCAAAACAGCCTACCAGCTGAAAATCACATTAAACGGCATCCGCCCGCCGATTTGGCGGCGCGTCCTTGTTCCCGGACATGCGACATTTCACGAGCTTCATCTCATCATCCAAGAAGCGATGGGATGGGAACAAGCCCATTTATACGAATTCGATTTCGGAAGCGTTCTCATCGGCATCCCTGACGGCTGGGATTCGTTTCAGCTGGAAAAAGAACTGATGGACGCCCGCCGCATCCCATTACAGCAATGGCTGACGGAAGAAAAACAAAAGTTTCTATATATTTACGATTTTGGCGACTACTGGCGCCATACCGTCACTGTTGAAAAGATTGAAACACTCCCAAAACCGTTGGAACGCGCCGCTTGCCTGAAAGGAAAACGGGCGTGCCCTCCCGAGGATTGCGGCGGCGTCTATGGCTACCTGGAGCTGCTGGAAGCGGCGGCGCAAAAAGACTCTCTTGCCGATCCCGAATTGCGCGAGCTGGTAGACTGGATGTACGACATGAAAGGCGAAGATTTTGACCCTGATGCCTTTGACGTCGAGGAAGCGAACGAGCGGCTGGCCTATATCCGATTGTAACGCATGCGAAAGAAGGTATCCGTCATCTCTCAAGGGCACCTTCTTTCGCACCCATCTGTCCTTTGTTGCCTGCTTTGTCCATCGCCTTACAAAAATCCCCGTTCGGCAAACGTCTCCCAGACGAGCTCCTCGAGCTCCTTGCGCAACTCAGCTGCATCGACTCCTTCAAGCAACCCGTCCTTTTTCCATGTTCGGATCGCTTTGTCGATCAAGCGATGGACTTGATCAACGTCCCAGCCCTCGCAATCAAACAACTCCTCAACTTGGTCAAGCCATTCCTCAATCGCACGGTCCAGCTCATCGCCATCCTCCATCCCACCGTCGTCGAACCAGATCTCATCACCGTCATCCCCATCGTCAAAGAGCCACTCATCATCATTCTCGCCCTCATCATCTCCATCATCGAGCAACTCTGTGCGAAATAAAAACAATTCCATCACAGCGGCTTCCACTTCCTCTACAGGAACGCCGTAGTGTTCCGCAACCTTTTCCATATTGACAAATTCTCTTCCAGCCATTTCACTCGCCAAATAACGGAGTGCAGCCGCATACACAGCAGGATTCTTGATGACCGGTTCATCCATTTCGCAATATGCGCGCCAAAGGAACGCAGCCTCGCTGAGCACTAGGGAGGAGGTTGTTTCTTCCTTTTTCTTTAATTCGCGAAAAACATCATCTTGATCTCGATCCCCCCAGTCCTTTTCGCTCAGCAGCTGCCACAACAGCTCATGGACCGCTATTTCAAGCAATTCCGGAAACGACTCGCGCAAAAACACTTCACACGTTTTCATATCCGGATTCCATTCCGCTTGAAGCGCCCGCGCAAGCCGATCCTTCCCGCTCTTTGGAATCGGCAGCACCTTCATGAAGTACGCCCACTCGTCCCCATGCGGAACGAGGCATCCTACTAACACGTCCCCCTCCCTAGCAGACGGAAGCTCCTCCGGCGTCAAAAAACGGACGTACTTTTCTTTTCTGGTCAACAGATCGCGTACAAGGAAACGCCGCTCATCCTCGATATGAATGATCTCGTCAAACGACGGAACCGCCTCGTCCCATCGCTTCAAATGAGTTTGCACTGCTGGACGCCACCGCGTGCGGCGCCGGCTTCTCATATAGGCTGAAAAAATTGTCATCCCTTTGTCATCAACGTGTCTGTGAAAAATCGCCCAGTTCGTCAGCAATAAATTGGCGCTGGTCTCCAGCTCGTTAGGAAGCCCTTGAAATGGAGAACCAGACATCATGAAAGCAAGCTCTTCCTCATATCGCTCTAACGCAAACGAAAACACATCTTGCATACATTTGGCCACTTCACGGTCAATTAGAGATTCTATCGATACTGCTTCTTTCTTCCCACAACAATGCTTGTACGTTTTCCCACTGCCGCATGGACAAAGATTGTTTCGCGATGCCTTCACCATATAGCTACCTACTTTCTTTGTATCATAGTCATTGAACGTTCTCCCCCTCTACGCTAACGCTCGGGCCAGCTAAACACTTTGGGGAGACATTCACGATCAACGTGTGATGGAACTGCTTTCAGCAACACATATCGCAAGCACTTTGGGACTTCCGCCGCTCATGTCGAGAACATCGATTCGCATTCCATTTTTATCAAAAGGTGCCCTTGGCTTTTTCAAAACATGCCATATTTCCTTCTCCAAGGAGAAATCAGCCAATCCATGATTTTCATGCCGGTTGACACTCCGCACTCCTAAAGGTGTAGGATTCTTGGATCATTCGCGTCCTCATCCGTTTCTCGGTAAAACGAGAAAAACCCTGCTTCTCAAGCACACGTTATGGTGATGGACCAAAATCCTAAGAATATGAATGACTCTTACCATTGGGCTTGCCTGCATAATGGAGAATCATAGAGGCCGAGCCGAGAGAAACAAGCGCCCCGTCATTCATCGGGACGCCTACGGCCGGCGAAGCAAACGGGACAACGAGGCAAGCAGGCGCTCTTGAAACGCAGCCCGTTCTTTCTCCACCTTGTCTGGCCACTCTTGCAGCGCCTGAAGCCACGGCTCTACGTACGGTGAGAAAGACGGCGGATATACGCGGGCAAGATCGTCCAGCTTGCCGTTGCGATCGGTCGCGGCGACGATATACATGCCCGGCAACAGATGCGGCTCTGCCCGCTTCGGAATGTCCCATGTCACCGTTCGGTTATGGGCAAGCCAATCCAGCACCGCCTTCCCCTGTTCCACACGCTTGACGCGGAAAAACGAGAAACCGACGGAAAGGGAAATAGGCAAACCAAACAAACGAGCAAGCTGCCAAGCCATCAGTTCCTCATCCCCCTTTCCGTTCTCGCCCCTCCATTCATCCAGCAAAGCAAAGCAATGTTCCAATTCGCTTCTGACCTCTTCCAGCACGGCACCAATAACAGTTCGATGATTCGTTCCATAACGGCGGTCCAGCCAATCGGCCCACTCAAGCAACATATCGAGCGCTCGGCTCACCACTTCCCATGAAAACGAACTCCATCTTGACGGGATTTGATCGACGATGCATTGTTTCCAGTCTTCTTCTCCTACGTCCTCCCACGATGAAAACGTCCGCCCGGTCATATATTCACACACGAGCAAAACCACGGCCCAACACGCCTCTTTGGCCTCTTTTTCTCCGCTCACGATGACTTCGTTATAAAACGCCAATGCGTCATCGGTAAAATACATCCCTTCCCATTCCGCGCGGATCAACAATGTCTCGGTTCTTTCCGGCCCCATCCATTTCATTTTCCATAAGTCCGAAAGACGATGTGATGAGCTAAACGGAGATGGGGGCAATCCATAACGGGAGCGAATGGGATTCACTCCGATGAGCACCGGCAAATTGGCTCGTTCTTGCATGTTAAACAAATGGAATTCATACTCTTTCAGCCACTCATCCACTTCCTGCACACGCCCCTCGCGCGCCATTTCGTGAGGGGTTTTTCCATTCCATTTCTCAAGCGGGGTGTGAAGGGCTTTTTCCATTTGAACATCCAATCCGGCCATCGTTGCCACCCAAGGGGGAGAGTCTGGGTCTGAATCAATATGAAGCGAAACGTTTTCGATCCCTTTTCGGCGCAAAACGGCTTCTGTCCCCCGTTTTCGTTCTTTTGGGGAATACCCAAACGCCTGCAGCAGCGACACGAGCTGTTCGGCCGTCCCTTCCTCCTCGGTAGACAACACGAGACGCGACCGATGAGCGGATAATGACCCGCCTAATTCAAACACATGAATCGGCTTGGGGGAAATCACTCCGACATAATGGTACACATTGGTGCACCATGAACCTTCCACTTTCTCCCCATCGTCATGATCAATGTGAGCGCGTCCGATCGAAGCAAGCTTCCTCATCGCCTCAGCGGCTTCCTGGCATTCGTATTCATACGTCCATCGCGTGCGCTCCTCTTGTACATCGTCCGCCCTCGGAGGATAGCCTGCATCAACGATATCGAGAAAATGTTCAACGGCTACCTTTTCATACGGCCAATCGGTTTGCGTCAACAAGACGCGAATGTTCTCTTCCGCCCGTTCCACGCCCTTCGGATCCACAATCGATGATACACCGCAAACGTAATAGCCGCCGTCAAAGGGCTCCAAAAAGGCAAACATGCCGCCCCAAGGGCGCACAACCTCCAATGTCTCGCAATACGGCATGAGAAGTTTCTCGCCCGTCAACCGGTCGACCGCCACTCCTCCTTCATCATGCAAATCGACAAATTGCACAAGGCGCGGCACAAGTCGAACCCAGCGGTCCAACATTTCCTTGAGCTCCGGAGACAGACGACGCCCTTTTTCCTGTTGAAACCATTCAACGCCGCGCAATCCATTCGGATAACGATGGAGGAAAAAACGCCAAAGCGTCTCAAACACCTTCAACTCTTCACGATGATCCTTTTGTTCGATCATTCGGCGAAATGTACGGTTGACCGCTTCGCGTTCATCATAAGACAGCGATTCATCCAAAAACCGCTGCACCATTTGCGACAGCTCATATTTTTGGTCAAAAAAGCGGCGCTGCCGCACCCGCTTGATTTCACGCTCCTGCTGTTTGTTCATGCAGCACTTCTTATACTTTTTCCCGCTTCCGCACGGGCACGGGTCATTTCGGCCGATTGCCATGCAAAATCCTCCCTTCTAATCTTTCCTTTCCAAAACGGCGACCAAGATATTAAAAACGGTCGGAATCGCGCACAAAGCCATTTTTCCCAATCCATTATGGATTCGGTCAAAACGGATCGTTCCCCGCCGCTTTTTTTGGAGTTTCACGAATGGAACGTATTCCATTCCCTGTTTCTGCTTATAGAGAGCTTGGGTTGAGCTCCATGATGGTTGAATGAGAGAGCCCTTGTGGAACCGGCTTTCCTTTCTGACGAAATGCCGCTGACTTGCGCGCAGCGCCCGTTTTTCTGCCAGCTTCTAGATGAATCCCCGATCGGTGAAGATCTCCCACGCTACATCGCGGAGTTCTTTACGCAATTCTTTTTCATTCACTTCCTCGAGCAGGCCTTCATTCCGCCACGAACGGATGGCGCGGTCAATATGACGGTTGACTCGCTTCTCGTTCCATCCTTCACGCATCAACATCAGATCGATGTCATCGATCCATTCATTGATGCGCGCATCAAGCTCATCCCCTTCCTCTTCGAACCAGTCTTCCTCCCAGTCATCGAGCCATTCCTCGTCGTCTTCATCATCAACAGCCATCAGGAAAAAATCCAACGCCGCCGATCGCACATCTTCTGGCATCACGTCATACCGATCGGCGATGTCTTCCACCTCCGATCCTTCCGCCTTCATCAAATGCCCAGCCACATAGCGGAGCGCCGCCGCGTAGACGGGGACCGAATAAGGGAGGCGGGATGTTTTTCCGCAATAGATCGCCCATATGGCGAACGCTTGATTGAGCAGCGCCGCTGGCGCCTCCAGCTCGTTTTCATCGAGCTCGCGAATGACGGCCGCTTGTTTCGGATCATCCCATTTGAACTGTTTGGCGAACTGCCAAAGCCACTCCAAGAGCACATCGGAAAGCACAGCGACGAACCGATCGCGCATCCATAAAGCCGATGGCTGACCGCTCCACTCCCCTTCTTGTTGAATCGCCCGAAGCAATCGATCTTTCCCTGACGCCGGGAGCGGAAACACCGCTGTGAAACACGTGAACACGTCTTGGTACGGCACAAGGAAGCCGAACACCACATCTCCTGTTTCGATCACGCTCGGCCATTGATGGGAAGCCAATAAATGAACGATCTTTTCCCCTCCCGTCAACAAATCCCGGACAACGGGGCGATTGTCGTCCTCATAGCCGATGAACTCGCCAAGCGACGGAACGGCTCCTTCCCACCTCTCGATGTGAGCCTGAACGGACGGGCGCCACCGCTCCCAATGACGGCTTTTCCGGTAAGCAGAAAAGATCGTTTGTCCTGTTTCATCAAGCGGCCAACAAAACAACATCCAGTTCACCGCCATGATCTGCACGCCAAGCTCGAGTTCCTCCGGCATCTCATCAAGCGGGAACTGGTCTAAAAGCTCTTCCGCCTCCCTCTCATACCGCTGCAAAACAAACTGACGCATATCATTCATGCATTCGATCAACTCGCGGTCAATCAATGACGAAATCGAAACCGCCTCTTTTTTTCCGCAACAATGCTTGTACTTTTTCCCGCTTCCGCACGGGCATAACGCGTTCCGCGGCGTTTCCGCCATATTCGATGCACCTGCTTTCTTTTCCATTTGGACTTTTTCTATTCCTATTATACCATCATCGATAGACGTTCAACCATCACCAGCTTTCTTTCTATCAAAACGCGTACACGTTCAAAAGCTCGCAATGTCCTTTCATGCCGGCTCGAGAACAGACGCGTTTTGTCACATTGCCCCTCTTTTTTCGACACGCTGTCACATGCTATAATAGGATGATAAGGAATGGATCGGAAAGGACGGACCGACATGTTGCAGACCACGATCTCCAAACCGCTTTTGCGGCAAGCGGCAGAAGAATTGGTGAAAGAATTGCCGTATCCCATTTTCCACAATCTCATTCAAAAAGGACGGGATTTGTCCAGATACGGGTTCGTCTATAACGTGATGGTCATCAACAGCCATGAAGTGGAAGGGGTCGTGTCTGACAAAACTCCTCATGACGTCATGGTTGATTTGTCCAACGTCACCCGCCGCCATCGCTGCCCGTGCGGGACGGAAGGGCTGTGTCCACACGTTTTGGCGCTGTTCTTTTATATATACGGCAACGTGTTCGACGTTGGCGAGCTGTTCCGCCTTTGGAAAAAAGGGCAAATCGGTGCGTTGTGGAAAGAATCCGCTGTCCATGAACCAAAAACGCCTGCTCCAAAACGCGCGGGGAAAACGGCAGGCCTTTCGATCACAGCCAATGAAACGGTTGAAGATTGGCGGGGCCAGTTCGAGAAACAGTATGAAGACTTTTTCTCCCGCCATCAAAACGGCCAAAACTGGCCGTACCGTTTAGCCTTCCAGCTGCTCCCGAAACTTGGCAAAAACGAAGGGAAGCAAGCTGGCGCCCGTCCGTTGCGGGAGCTTCATGCCGCCCTCTTTTTGTTGGAAAAGCTTCGGCAGTACGGGGAGGCGCAAGGGTGGAACGACGTCGTATTCGCCTCTTACGGACAGTTTTCCTGGCAGCAGGACGTCAACTATGTCGCCGACCGCGCCTTTGACGCCTTGGAAAAATTGTCTACTCAATCGCTGCCGCGGTCGCTCAACGCGTTGATTGAACAGACGATTCCGTATGTTCGTGATGTACTGTTTTTGGACGGAGGGCTGTCATCATTCGGCTATGACTTTTACACAACCGCGTGGGAATCGCTGTTCACCAAGCCCACATGGCGGCAAGAGGAACGAGCCGAACTCCTTCGGCTCGCCAAAGACCGAGACGACATCCGCGCCGCTATGGCGGCGGCTCATCTTTCCTTTTTGCTTGGCGAAGACGACGAAGCGATGGCGCTTTACCGCGCGTTCCCCGATCAGGCAGGCTTGTTTTTGGTGGAATGGATGGGGCGATTCATTCAAAACGGCCTCTTGAAACGGTTTGAAGCCGTTTGGGAAAAAGCAAAAGACGATTGGCCGCTTTATCTTTCGCATATACCCGCTCCCATCCGAAGCCGTTTTTTGGACGAAGCGGCGCACTGGTTTGAAATGTACGCCCGGCAACGAAACCGCTCGGACGCATGGGAAGATTTTTTGCAGCGAAGCCTTCCGTACAGCGTCAACGAGTACACCAACTTTTTGTATCGGCAAGGACGCTACCGGGAAGTCGTGGACCTATTCTTATGGGCGAACATCACCGCTGATGAGCTGCATCCGCAGCTGCTCAAAACATTGCAAGCGCGCGGGACGGATCTTGTCATGCCGTTATATCATCGGACCGTGATCAAGCTGCTCAACGAGAAAAACCGGTCAAGCTACCAAAGGGCGGTCCGCCACTTGAAAACGATGCGGGCTCATTACCGCTCGATGAAGCGATTCGATCAATGGGAAGCGTATCTTGAACAGCTGCTCGCCAAAACGGCGCGCCTGCGCGCGTTTCATGAAGAATTAAAGAAAGGAAAACTGCTTCCATGAAGGCATTGGAGACGATTCAGATTTCCTGCAGATGGAATGAAGAGATTCGATGTTTCGAGCTCTCTGGTTCCACCCATCCCTCATCATGGGTTTCGCCTTTATTGGCTTGGCACGAAGAAACCTTTTACGGGACCATGATTGATATCGAAGACGACATCGTGCGGCTGTCGCCGTGGCAAGCGCTCACTCTGTTCGCGTTGCGTCCGCACTCGCGCTTTTCCGTCATCGAATGGGCGGATGAATTCACCGCCCGATTGGAAGAGTGGGCGAGACACATTTGGAATGGGTTGGGGGAACGCCGCTTCCTTCCAGACGCTTCCCTTTGGAAAAACACAGGCGGCGCATGGAGCGAAGCGGGTCGCACCCGCTGGCGCGGCGCGGATGACGATCCCGATCCGTTCGTCGCTACATGGCGGTCGCTGGCAATCGCCGACTGGCTGTCGCGCGACCCAGAGCTGCGCGGCATTTGGGGCGACATCGTTCGCGCTTATCCATTAATCGCCTCCCCCAGCGGCCAATGGATCGGAACGGAAGACGATTGGCTGGAACAAATCGGCTGGCTCGGCGACCGGCCGCCGTTTACGGTCGGGCTTCGCCTCGTCGAGCCGCCTGAGGACGGCGACGCATGGACGCTGGAAGCGGTGTTCATCGCCATCGACGACAGCGTCATCGCCTCTGCCCGTGATATTCCGCGCGCCTGGCGCCCATATGAATCATCGATCCAGCGCGCCATTCGCCGCATTTGCGCGATCGTGCCGTGGCTTGACGCCGGGGAGGGTCTGCGGACGGAACTGTCTAATGAAGAAGCGTGGCGTTTTTTGTCCGAAGACAGCTTAAAGCTCACCGAAGCGGGCGTACGCCTCTTGCTTCCCGACTGGTGGCACGACATCCGCCAGGCGCAGCTGTCGATCAAAGCGAAACTGTCGCCTTCCGTCAACGCCGAATCACTGTTCGGCCTTGAGCGGCTCGCTGATTTCGATTGGCGCGTCGCGACCAACGGGATTGAGCTGACGGAAGAGGAGTTTGCCGCTTTGGCGGAACAAAAGCGGCGCCTCATTCGCCTGCGCGGCCAATGGCTCATCCTTGACCCCGCCCTTGTCCGCCGCGCCCAGGCGCTCATGGAAAAGGCGAAAAAAGAAGGCGTGCCGATCCACGATATCGTGGCGCAAACGCTGCTTTCAGAAGCAGAGGAGCGCGAAGAGGCAACGGACGAATCGATCCCGATCCACATTGACGTCCATGATCAGTTCCGCGCGTTCATCCGCCAGCTCCAGCAGCTGGATGGATTGCCGAAAGCGAATGTGCCGCCGTCGTTTCGCGGCACGCTCCGCCCGTACCAGCAGCGCGGCGTCGACTGGCTCGTCTTTTTGCGCCGATTCGGCTTTGGCGCCTGCTTGGCCGATGACATGGGGCTAGGCAAAACGGTGCAGCTGCTTGCTTATTTGGCGCACGTCAAAGAAATCGAACGCCCGGACACGCCGGCGTTGCTCATCTGCCCGACAAGCGTGATCGGCAACTGGCAAAAGGAATGCGCCCGCTTCACCCCAGACTTGCGCGTCTACGTGCACCATGGACCGAACCGGGCGAAAAACGATGCGTTCGTGCAAACGGCAGGCGAGGCCGATCTCGTCATTACGTCTTACAACCTTGCCCATTTAGACCATGACGATTTAAAACAGATGCACTGGCACGTCATTTGCTTGGATGAAGCGCAAAACATTAAAAACGCGCAAACAAAACAAGCGCGCGCCATCCGCCGCTTGAGCGGAAAACATAAAATCGCCTTATCCGGCACGCCGGTTGAAAACCGTCTCGGCGAACTTTGGAGCATCTTCCACTTCCTCAACCCGGGCTACCTCGGCAGTGCGGCCGAGTTTGAACGCCGATTTGCCGGACCGATCGAAAAAGAAGGCGATGCCCGCAAAAAAGCGGCGCTGCAAACGCTCATCCGTCCATTTCTCTTGCGGCGGACGAAAACGGATGAAGCGGTTGCGCTCAACTTGCCGGATAAGCTCGAACAAAAAGAATATTGCCCGCTCACGGCCGAACAGGCTGCCTTGTACGAGCAGCTCGTCAACGACACACTCGAACGGGCAAAGGAAGCCAGTCCGTTTGCGCGGCGCGGCTTGATTTTGCAAATGCTAAACGGTGTGAAGCAAATTTGCGACCATCCGGCGCTGTATTTGAAAGAACGCCGCCCCCGCCAGCTCGTTGAACGGTCGCACAAGCTCGAAAAGCTCATCGAACTGATCGAGCAAATCCGCGCCAACGACGAATCGTGCCTCATCTTCACGCAATACGTGCGAATGGGCGAGATGATCCAACAGCTGCTTTCCGACTTGTTTGATGAGCCGGTGTTGTTTTTGCACGGAGGCGTCCCAAAACAAACGCGCGACCGGATGGTGGATGAGTTCCAAGCGAAAAAAGCGCCGATTTTCCTTTTGTCGCTCAAAGCAGGCGGCACCGGGCTCAACTTAACAGCTGCCAACCACGTCATCCATTTCGACCGTTGGTGGAACCCGGCGGTGGAAAACCAGGCGACCGACCGCGCCTACCGCATCGGACAGACGAAATTCGTCCACGTCCATAAATTGATCACCGTCGGGACAATCGAGGAAAAAATCGACGAGATGCTCGAACAAAAACAAGCGCTCGCCGACCTCATCACCGAAGGCGAGGCGTGGATCACCGAACTTTCCGATGACGAACTGCGCGGCTTGCTCGCCTTATCGGCCGCGGCGAAAGGAGGCGCTTGAGCATGGCGGAAGAAAAACGAAAGCGCAAGAAAAAAACGGCCGAAAACCCTTGGGAAAAGCTGCTGAAGCGGATGGAAGAAAAGTTGAAAGAGCGAGAAAAGCGGCAAAAGCAACCGTAAAGGGACATCACGCAGGCGATGAACATCCTGTTGGACACAGAAAAACTTCATCCTATTTCGCGCAGGAGACTTCCACTTCAACGACCAAAGGGAGTAAGTGGGAGAGGAATGCGCGTTCCCCCTTTCTTTTGTGTATGATCGAATAAAGACGTGGAGAAAACTGTTCAATAAAGGCACTCCAATCACGGCTGCTCGATGGATGGAGTGGGTTGCAGGAAACGTGGCAACCGTCAAACATCGAGCGTAGGTCCGTCTGTTGTGTGTGGAAGCCAAGTACTGCCAACAGACACACCGAGAGAATCGGTAACGATGCAGGCATGACCGGCGTCGTTGGGTAGTTGTCAACCTGCCCCTGATGCAACCCCAAATCAAGGAAGGAGGACGAAGTCCGCTCGCACTTCTGGGGAGTTGCAAGCCCCCACTCAAGCGTTAGCGAAGTGGGGGTAGTTGACCAACAAGTGTTGCTCTTTGTCCAGCCATGAAAAGGATCATCCAGGCACGTGTGTTCATCGAAACATCTCATGGGCAACGTTTTGCCCTTCACCCGGGCATGAACATGAATCATCAAGGCACGCGCATTTTCACGGAAACAGCGTGGGATTGATCCCACGCTGTTCGCTTTCAAGCCATCCTCTCAGCACCTTGTCAACGAAACAATTCGGGCATGTCGATTGCAAGCCCCGGAAAATACACGGAGCGAACCGTTCCCGTTTTCACTTGAACATCCGCCTGCTCATACAGCCGTTCCTCATTGAGCACATACACCGTCACAGCCTGCTTCATCGGATTGACGATCCAATATTCATGGACACCGCATGCCATGTACAAATTGAACTTGGTGACAAGATCATGCGCCTGGTTCGACGGACTTAAAATCTCGACGATCAGCGGCGGCACTCCGATATACTTCGTTCCATCCAATCGTTCTTCGCCGCAAATGACCGTCAAGTCGGGAACGACCACATGTCGTTCCCCTGTTTGCTCATCAACAAGCTCCACATCAAGCGGCGCCGCCAGCACATCGCACGGCTTTCCTCGAAAAAACAAACTGAACTGAAAATGAAGCCGGCTCGAGATGAGCTGATGCCGCACGCTTGGCGACGGGGTCATATACACGGCCCGATCAATATACTCTAAACGATCATCGCTTTGTTCACGCAGGACCCAATAGCGCTCATACGACACGCCAGAAGCAAGCGGAAAAGACAACGAAGGCCCCTCCCCATTCCCTTTTTTCTCAGTATACTGGATGGCTTCGAAAGGGGCAATGGGAGGCGAAAAGGGTCTTCCCTAAGAATCCGTCCAATGGATTGAAGTCAGCGAATATGAATGCAAAATCTTCCGTTTTATACATTATGAACATTTTTTGGATCCATATCCGCCAAAATGGTTTCGTCCGACCGACTCCTAGGAGAACAACGCGGCTCCGACTGCCGCTGGCTATTATGGTCTATCGCGCAAACAAGTCACGTTTATGTCAAACCGAAGCCCTTCGCACAAGGCAAGAAACATAGCCGGCCAAATGTGAAAAAGGACCGGCCGCCAACCTTCCCCATTCATAGAGAAGGTCTGTCGCACCGATCCTTTCGCTAAACGGAAGCATACATCCGATCAAGCTCTTGCGCTTCGTATTTCGCAAACGGGTCGATCAGGGAAATTTTTTGCGCCTCAGCATCGCCGACGCCCGCGTACAGCTCGGCGGTGCCGTCGCCTTTGCGGATGAGTCCGCCGCTGAAGACGACATTCGCCAAATCCGGCCGTTTCGCCGGTCCGTCCAAAAAGTGGGAGCGAAGCGCAAGCAATTCCAATTCCGAACGCTCCATCGTCTCGGGATTCAACACAAACACCATCGGGTAGTAATGGCGGTTGCCGTGCTCGTCAAAGCAAGCGATATGGCCGAGCGCCCCAACAAGCCCGTTTGCAAGCAAATGCGCCTCGTTCACGCCGCCCCATTCTTCATCCGTAAATTGGGCGTCCAAAATCGGCGCGGCGTCAATCACGTCCGGCGTCAACTCATCGAGCGAGAAAATGCGGGTGAACCCGATTTTCCCGCGGCCGCCTTTTTCCCCTTGCGGCCGGGTGAACACGCCGATCGAGCCATCTTTCAGCTCGACAAGGCGAATATCTTTCATCCCGTCCGGCCCTTCGGCGAACTTTTTCAAACTCCGGATATTGCGGCCGCGGTAAAAGACCGTCCGCCAGCTATGCTCGCCAGCAAACACTGGATGCGGAAACGTCTCCACCCCGCCAAACACCAACTGGCCGTGAATGCGCGCCACAAATGGGTCCTGCAGGGCGAACACTGGCGCCCCTTCACGAGGAACCCAGACGCCGTCACGCTCGACAAAAAAGTGCACTTCCGACTGCTCGCTGTCGCGCGACTCGACGCGGCCCGCGATGACAAATTCACCTTCATCTTCAAACGGTGCAGAAATATTGTAAACGTCCCGGTCCCCGACACCCGCAAAGCGGAGCTTTTCCGGCTCAAACGGCTGCGGGGCCAGGCGGAATTCATCGACTAATACTTGACATGTCTTCAATGTTGGCGATTGGAATAACATAATCATCCCTCCGGATGGCGCCCAAAACGCTTACACAAGCGTTTTGGGCCGTTTTTCCTGGTCGCGGTTCGAACAGGAAACCCCACTCCCTTTTCACACCGGCTTCGTCATTCGGACACCAACGATGATGCCACCCCCCGCCGCCGGATCAGGAAGTCAATGAAACTCATTCATTCGTGTGTTCCTATTATAATATGATATGAGAAAGAAGGAAACACGTTATTCATTGCCAAAAAAAGCAGGGCCAAGACGAAGTCAAGGCCCTTTTTCTCCCTTTATTGGCGCTGTTGGACAAAATCGATAAATGCTTGATCAATGTCCACGACCACAAACTCCACATCCTCGACCGGACCCAGCACCTCGACGAACAATCGCGCCACGTTTTCTTTGTCAAGCCTTCCGACGCCTGTCCCTAACGCTGGCAGCGCCGCCTTCTTGATTCCGTGCTCTCGGCAATACGCCACAAGCCGCTCAAGACACGCCCGGACGATGTCATACGACGTCGCCCCTGCAGGCTGCTTCATCGTCACTAAGTGAATGACCCCGCGAAACGGCAGCGAGCCTGCCCCTGTCACGTACAAATCGCCGGGCTTAGGGTCTTGCGCTTGACAGACGCGGATCGCTTCCTCCTCGATCACACGTCCCCCCGCCCGGCGGATCGCCGCTGCCACCCCACCGCCCATCGGTCCGATGCCGTTGGCGGCATTGCAAATGTACTCGATCCCTTCCACTTTGGTCAGATCGCCGACCATGGCGCGAATCATCCGAAACCCCTCCTTAGCGATGTTGCACAAAAACTCCCCAAGAACGATGGCATGGTTGTGCTGCTCGTCTTTGGCGGCATAAAGCAACGTCACCGTCCCGGAAAGCGAAAGCAGCTCCGTAACGAGCGCTTGCTTCGTCGTATCAGTCCTCCTGTTCATACGTTCTCGCAAACTCGGCAAACCGCTCCGGCCGATGGCCAAACCATTGCTGGAGGGCAGTCTCTTTCACCAGCGGTCACGGCACGCTTCGACCTTTGACACCGCGGCCAAAGGCGGTCAACGAGAATGCGGATGCCGTCAACCTGTTCTGCTGGAATATCAATTTGCTTTGTTTGGAACACAGGTCCGTTCCTCATGTTCCTTTACACCTCTACCTCATCCCATTTCACTTTCACCGCTAACGAACCGCCCGTTCTCCGCAACATTTTTTCCAGCTTGATCCTATCGGTCGATTTTACAGCAGGCGTTCTCACACGCGTCATGATAATTCGCCCTTCCAACCGATATCCAGACAACTTCTTGCCTAATTGTTCAACCGTTCGCATGATTTGCCTCACAGCTTCCTCGAGATCAGACCCTTTTAACTCGACAAAAAACGCTCGGCTTTCTTCTAATACTAAAAATAGGAAATCACAACGCTTTCCCTCCATGAGCAAACAACCATCTACACGGTACAAAGCGACGTGCTTTTGCTGCTTGTTGACGAAACGGACTCCCCTCCCATTTTCTTCAACGACAGCCAACCTTCGATGATCACAGTATTGCAAGCAATGTTCCCACTCTGCAATGGCCATGTTTATTTTCCCTCTTCCTCCGCCTCCATAAGCTCATCGAGCACACGGTTGATTGCTGATGATGCTTCATCAATCGCTTCAGCTTGCATTAACTGCAATTCATCATCCATAATGCTTCGATAGCAGAACCTCCCCCCTTCATTCTTCAGAATATAGGCCTTTACCCTTTGCGGAGAAATCCGCAACTGTCGGTCTACAATTGGATTGGCACGCCGATCCAATTTTTTTCCGATTTTGGCAGCATACAAATAAATATTAAAAGCAGACAAAATATATGGACTGTGAGTCGTAACCACGAGTGTACTATTCGTCACATTGAGCAGCAACGCCAATAAGGCAACCATTTCTTTTTGCGCGTTCGGGTATAAGTGTGCCTCCGGTTCTTCAATCACCATAAATACTCGCTGCCGTTCCAGAATGATGGTGAAAATTAGCAATAAAATCCAAACGACTTCCTGTTGTCCAGAAGAGGAAAACTTCAGTTTTGTATACTCTCTTTCATTAAAAAAAATCCGCTCCCCATAATCAGAGAACATGTATTTCCCTTTCATCACGCCTTCGATCATCTTGATGGCCAGTCGGATCGCCTCAAAGTCAATTTTTTCTGTCGAGAATTTTTTGCGATCTTCGATGATTTCCTCAAATGAATGTGAAAACATCTTTTTCAGCAGATTAATTCGCTCGATAAACTGTTCTGTTAACACATCGAGTTGCTGCGGGTTAATATCCTGAAGCTGATCCGACAATGTGGCCACCAGACTTCTCCCTGCAGGGATAAAAATGGGTGTTTTGGAATCGCCGAATACTTCAGTGATCGCTGCTTTGACCTTTTCCAACACATTTTGCTGCCGCACTTTCCAGGAGGAAACATTCCAAAAATCATCCAACTGTTGTTGTTCGTATTGCATTTCCTTTTTTAACTGCACAACATGCAAAAAATTTTCCTGGATCTCCCGTTTTAGTGGATCACTGAAATGGATTTGTACATAACCGTCCTTTAAATCCAGGCGAACAAATTTTTGAACATCATACTCATAGCGAATATGAAACGGTTTCATATGTTTGGTTGTGCCAAAGTACCCAACAAATTTTCTCCGAAGACGTTTATTGAACTCAAAAAATGGGTTGTGTTCTTCCGTTTGACGTACTGAAAGCAAATAGTTCACCCATTCATCAGGAATGGATTGAAAGAAAAAAATCAATTTGCTGATCGTACTTTTTCCGCTCGCTTGGGGGCCAATCAAAACGGTCACATCCGCGATCTCCTCATCAAACAGCTCCACAGGGCCAAAATGTTCAATCCGTATGCGCGCCATATCCTACCCTCCTTTTTTGTCCCCATCCTCGGAAAAACGATAGACCGTCATGAAAAACATGTCAATGCGAACGACTTATTGTTGAATTAGCTGCTCTTCGATCCCTTCGCCTCGGCCACCACCCGCTCCAAAAATGAAAGCAAATCATCCCGCAGCTCCTCGTTTTGCAAGGCAAACTCAATCGTCGTTTCGATAAAGCCGAGCTTTTCGCCGACATCGTACCGTTTTCCTTCAAATTCATAGGCAAACACGCGCTGAATTTCATTCAGCCGCCCGATCGCATCGGTCAGCTGAATTTCTCCGCCCGCACCAACTTCTTGTTTCTCCAAAAACAAGAAAATTTCCGGCGTCAACACGTACCGTCCGACGATCGCCAAGTTCGACGGCGCTGTGCCCGGAGCTGGTTTTTCGACAAATCGGCGCACTTGGTAGCGTCGGCCTTGCTGCTCGAGCGGGTCGATGATCCCGTAGCGGTGTGTCTCTTCCTCCGGCACGCGCTTGACGCCGATCACCGAGCTGAACGTTTGTTCATACTGCTCAATGAGCTGCTTTAAACAAGGCTTTTCCGCCTGGACGATATCATCGCCCAACAGCACCGCAAACGGCTCATCCCCAATGAAATTGCGCGCGCACCAAACCGCATGCCCCAATCCTTTCGGTTCTTTTTGGCGAATGTAGTGGATGTCAACCTTCGACGGCTCTTTCACTTTCTCAAGCAGATCCAGCTTCCCTTTTTGCTTAAGCATCTGTTCCAGCTCAAACGCGTAGTCAAAATGATCCTCAATCGCCCGCTTCCCTTTCCCGGTGACGATGATGATGTCCTCAATGCCTGAGGCGATGGCTTCTTCGACAATATATTGAATCGTCGGTTTGTCCACGATCGGAAGCATCTCCTTCGGCATCGCCTTCGTCGCCGGCAAAAACCGCGTCCCAAGCCCGGCTGCCGGAATGATCGCTTTGCGCACTTTTTTCATCTCCGATGGTTCCTCCTCGATCTTATAATCCTCTATTCTTGCCACTCATGGCCATTGGTTTTCGTGACTCACCTGCAGGCCATTCTGCACGGCCTGACCGATGAATCGCCGTTGTTTTTATTATACCAAATTCTGTTGAACGAAAAAGAAAACGAAGCGACGCAATGAACGTTGAACGCTCTCTCACCTGCGCTCACGGTATGTTCGCGGCAAACCAAAAAAGAAACGCCCGGCCATCCAGGCGTTTCCGTTCTTACACCGCAATGCGCGGGCAACTTCGCTTTCACACGTTCACAAGCGAAGCCAAGATCTCGCTAAGCTTCAGCTCCACGCACGCCATCGACGTATCGGCGGCTCCGTAATACATTTTCACAACATCCCCATCCACCAGCGCCCCGCATGAGAACACGACGCGGCCGAAAAAGCCGTTCACCTCATAATCCGCTTCCGGCTCGACTAGCGGCTGCTCTGAGCGGGCGAGGACTTTTGACGGATCATTCAAATCAAGCAGCACCGCCCCCATGCAATAGCGGTGGTCATCCGATGCGCCGTGGTACAACTCAAGCCAGCCGTGCTCCGTTTTGATCGGCACCGCCCCGCCGCCGATGCGGGCGCTGTCCCACTTCCCTTCGCGCAGACCGAACAAAAAGCGGTGATTTCCCCAATGAAGCAGATTCTCCGACTCCGCGATCCACACCTCAGGGCGGCCGTTGCTTCGCGGCACGGGGCGGTGAAGGGCGTAGTACTTCCCATTGATCTTCTCTGGAAAAATAAGCACATCTTTATTTTCCGGCGCGAAAATCATGCCGTGGTGCGTCACCGTCTGGAAATCCTTCGTCGACACCATCGCCTCGCCGACCCCTTTCGGCGACACGGCGCTGAAATAAATGTAATACGTGCCGTCAATGCATGTAATGCGTGGATCTTCAATACCGAACGTCTCGAGCTCATTCGATGGATAAACGAACGGGCGGTCGTCAATCGTAAACCGCCGCCCATCCCGACTGCGGGCAAGGCGCAAATACGAAAGCGATGTCAAATACGCGAACCGCTCCGTCCCCGCCTCTTTGATCACCCGCGGGTCAGAAAAATCGTAGCGCGGATCATCTTTGCGAAATTCGTAAACCTCGACCTTTCCCGTCTTTGGATTCCATACCGGTGCTTTCACGATGTTCGGATCGTCCGACACGGGACGCTCCGCCACCCGAAGCAACAGCAGCACGTCCCCTTGAAACGTCGCCACCCCGGCGTTAAACGCCCCAATCACTTCAAACCCGTCGTGATGCGGCGGCACATCTTCCGGCGTAATAAGCGGGTTCTCTTCATAGCGGTAAAGGTGCATCATCACCCCTGCCTTTCGTATTTCGAAAATGGATCCACGATCGTGAGTTTTTGCGCTTCTGCGTCACTTGTTCCAGCGTAAAAGTCGGCCGTGCCGTCCCCTTTGCGAACCAATCCGCCGCTAAACACGACATCCGCCAAATCCGGACGCTTCGCCGGACCATCGAGGAAATGGGCTCTCGTGGCGATCAACTCCATGTCCGACGCTTCCCCCGTATCCGGATTGAACACAAACACCATCGGATAATAGTGGCGGTTCCGCTCCTGATCGAAACAAGCGATATGGCCCAAGACGCCGACGAGCCCATTGCCAAGCAAATGCACCTCATTGGCGCCGCCCCATTCTTCATCCGAAAATTGGCCGTCAATGAGTGGAGCCTTCTCAATCGCCTCCACCGTCAACTCATCAAGCGCACCGATGCGGGTGAAGCCGATTTTTCCGCGTCCGCCTTTTTCCCCTTGCGGACGGGTGAAGACCCCAACTGATCCATCCCGCAGCTCGACAAGGCGAATGTCCTTCATCCCGTCGGGACCGGTGAAGAAATGCGCCAATTCCTTGATCGTGTTTCCGCGGTATAACACCGTCCGCCAATACAACTTCCCGTGAAGCACGGGATGCGGAAACGTCTCCACGCCGCCAAATACGAGATGTCCGTGCACCCGCGAAACAAACGGATCCTGCAGCGCAAACACCGGCGCCCCTTCTCGCGGCACCCATGTCCCTTCACGCTCGACGAAAAAGTAGACTTCGGATTGCTCGCTGTCTCGTGCCTCCACCCGTCCGGCAATGACCCACTCGCCATCATCTTCAAACGGCGCGGAAATGTTGTACACATCCCGCTCACCGACACCGGCAAACACGAGCTTCTCCGCCCGAAGCGGCTGCGGTGCACGCTGAAATTCCTCAAGCAGCGTCTGGCAAGTCTTCATGGTCGGCGTCCTTGTCTGCATCACGTCTCTCCCTGCTCCCTCTTCCAATTATGATGTTTTTATTATTTTAATATGAACTGCATCCCTTCCTTAAAATTCTTGCTAAACAAAAGGAACAAAATCAAAATCGGCAGCGTGAGAAGCACCGAGGCGGCGTACATCGGCCCCGGATAGCCGCCGTACGGCCCAAACATTTGCGCCAACAGCACGTTTAACGTCAACATCTTTTCGTTATTCACCACCAGCATATCCCAAAGCAGTTCCACCCATCGCTCCATGAAAAGGAACAAGAAAATGATCGTGGTGATCGACCGCGACATCGGCCAGACAATGCGGCGAATAATGGTGAAATGGCCCGCTCCATCCATCTTGGCCGCTTCGATCAATTCATCGGGAATGCTGCGGAAAAAGTTCGTGTACATAAAGATCGCCCACAAGTTGACCGCCTTCGGCACGATCATCGCCCAATACGTGTTGTACCAGCCGAAATAGCGAACGATCAAAAACAGCGGAATCAACAAAATGATCGATGGATAAAACATTTGAAACAAAATCGCGTTGTGGACCCATTGCCTCCCTTTAAACTTCACTTTCGACAGCGCATAACCAACCATCACCGCCGTCACAAGCATGAGCAGCGTTGACGCTGACGTGACGAGCAAACTGTTGAAAAACGCCCGAAGCCAAGGCCGCGGTACGACATCTTCGCCGCCTTGAAACAGCCATTCATACGAGCGAAGCGTCAATGACGACGGGATCAGCTTTCGGTCGACCTCATTCCATGGGGCAAGAGAGCCTAACACCATATACAAATACGGAAACACCATGACGAGCAAAACGACAACCGCCAACGCATAGAGCAAGCCAACCCTCCATCGTTTACTCCCAGCCATGTTTGCCACCCCATTTTTCCAACACTTTGCGAAAGACGAAAATCGACGCAAAGGTGACGATCGAATTGATGATCGCGACCGCCGTTCCGTAACCCGCGTTCAATTTTTCAAACGCTTGGTTGTAAATCTCGAGCTGCCACGTATGGGTCGCATACTCCGGCCCCCCGCCTGTCAGCACATATGGCTCCGTGAAAATGCCAAACATCAAACCGACCGCCAAAATCGTCACGGTATAAAACGAAGGGTACAGCATCGGAATCGTCACGTGCCAAACCCGCTTCCAGCCAATCGCGCCGTCCATTTCGGCCGCTTCATACACTTCTTTCGGGATGCTTTCCAAGCCGGACAAAAACAGCAGCGCATAATAGCCGACAAACTTCCACGCCATCATGAGCGCAATGACGAGCGGGGCTAAGATGGGCGAGCCGAGCCAGTCAATATCCCAGCCCAACGCATCCCGCAAAAATTGATTCAGCGGGCTGTTGTAGGAAATGACTCCTTTGACGACGATCGATGACGCCACTCCCGATGCCAAATACGGCAAAAAATAGCCGACGGCAAACAATCCTTTCCACCGAGGCAGATGGTGAAGAATCAGCGCCAAACAAAGCGAACCGGCGATGACGATCGGCACAAACATCAACATAAACTTATACGTCACCCAAAACGCTGCCCGCACGCTCGGGCTAAAGAAGGCGTCAAGGAAGTTTTGCACTCCCACCGTCTCATATTCGGGAGAAATTAAATTCCAGTTCGTGAAAGCGAGATATAACGCCCAAAACAGAGGAATCAAAAAGAAAACAGCCGAATAGATAAGGTATGGGCTGGCGAGCAGCCAACCCACTTTTGCCGCATGTTTATTCATGTTATTTGAGCACCCCACGGATGGCCTTTTCCATGTCATCCCACGCTTTTTCTGGGGTTTTCTCGCCTTTGACGACCGGATTCAACGCCTCTTTGCCGATCAGCTCTTGAAGCTCAACCATTTTCGCATTATCCATCGGCGGGATGGCGTTCGGAATGTTTTCCGCATACAGTTTCAGCTGCGGATTTTGTTCAAAATAGGAGACAAACGCCTCGTTCGTCGACAAATCGTCCCGCGCCGGCGGCAAGTTCGTTTCTTTCAACCATTCCAAATCGTTTTGCGGATCGGAATACACCCATTTGACGAAATCGAACGCGGCTTGCTGCTGTTCTTTCGTCGCCGAAGCGTAAATGACCAGCCCTTTTGTATCCGCGAACGTTTTCGCCTGCGACGGATCCGTGCCATCAGGCACAGGCGGCATCGACAATACATACTTCTCGTTAAACTTCATTTCCGGAAACTTCTCGGCCCAATATGGGAACGTCCATGGCCCTAAATCGGACATCACGGATGTACCGCTTTCAAACGGGTCTTTCGTCTCTTTCGTCAACACGAGCTGATTTTTGCTTAAATCCGCAAAGAACTGGAGCGCCTTCACACCCGCGTCACGATCCGCGCTCAACTTGTTCCCATCGATGAAATGCGTCCCATTCGACGCCGCATTGTAAATCATGAAGAAGTCAAACCATCTCGCCCACCACGTCGGTTTGACCAAATCGGCTCTCGCCCATAGAAACTTGTTCGGATATTTTTCTTTCAGCTTTTTGCCGACTTCGATGACTTCGCTGTACGTCTTCGGCGGGGCGTTATATCCCAACTCTTTCAAAATATCGATTCGCCATCCGAACAGCATGGCGTTGGAGTAAATCGGCAGCACATATTGATGGCCATCGGCAAACTTCCATGTTGAAATCGTGCTTTTCATCTGCCGCTTGGCGATTAAATCGTCAAACCCTTCAAATTGATCGAGCGGCACAATCGCCCGGCTGTCCGAAAGCTGCGCAGCAAACCCGCGGGAGATGTTTTCGGAAATGACCGGCGCGTTTCCCGCCGCAATCGCCGACTGAATGCCCGCCTCCGAAGAAGGACTTTCCGGCATCGGGGATACTTTGATTTTCACATCTTTATGCTCTTGCATGTACCGGTCGGCCATCTTCTTCCAAAATGCTTGCTGCGTCGGGTTCGGCGCCGCCCAAAACTCAATTTGTACGGTTGATCCTTCCTTCTTCTGCTCTTGTTCCTTCCCTGTCTGTCCTTGGCAACCTGTCCCCGCCACCGCAGCGGCAAGCAGCAACGAAGCCAGCTTGAACCACTTGCGTTTTTTCATCGTCCATTCCCCCTTTGTATTTGATGTAAAAACGCTTACACAAACAACCGCTTTGAACAACTCCTCTCCTTCCCATGATCAATCATGGAGACGAACGAACTTGTCAACTAAAAACAAACCTTTGTAACGGTATTTTATAACATTACAATAACATTATTTCATGATTCCATGAAATAGTCAACTTCTTTTTGCGGAAAAAGCAAGAAAAAACCTCGAGTTTAGAAAGCTGGTGATTTCGCGAAAAAGCTGATGGCCCCGCTTATGTTCAATGAAATAAACCTTGTCGAACAGACTTGCGATTCTGATCCAACGTCGCGGATTTACGCACGACGCTCTGTTTTTCACCAGACTTTTAGATGCAACTCATCAACTTGACAAATAATATTTGTAACGTTACAATTTCATTCCGTATATATCGGTTCCGATGGAGTAAATGGCTTTCGTTTTCACAAAGGATATACTTGAACTAGAGAGACGCGGCGAAAGCGGAAGCCAGCCTTCAAGATTTCGATGTATACTTGAATCATGAAAAGCAAAAAATCGCTGTCCTGATCGCCCCCTTCACATAGGGGGCAAAAATCGCGAAAAGTGGAGGTAGGGAATGAAAAAACGCGTCACCATGCAAGACATCGCCGATCGACTGAACATTTCCAAAAACTCGGTCTCGCAAGCGCTGCGCGACAAAGAAGGGGTGAGCGAAGAAACGAGGGAGCTTGTAAAGCGCACGGCCAAAGAAATGGGGTATGAATATCCCGCCTCCCGCGCGAAGTCGCGCGGAAAACCGCCGAAGCAAATCGCCCTCATCGCCTCCGACCGCACGTTTTCGCTGAAATTTTTTGGCGAAATCTACTTAAGCATTGAACAGGAAGCGCTGTCACACGGCATGAAGCTGCACATCCAATCGGTGAACAACGAACAAAAAGAACGGCTTCTGTTGCCTTCGTTCATCGAGGAAAAACAAGTCGACGGCGTCATCGTTCTTTCCCACATCAGCACCGAGTACATCCAACAAATCGTCAAAACGGGCATCCCGACCGTTTTGGTCGATCACCACCATCCGAACATCCAAGCCGATGCGGTGCTGACCAACAATCGGTTCGGGGCGTATGTGGCCGTCCAGCATTTGTTGGAGCTCCACCATACCGACATCGCGTTTGTCGGCGACATCCACTATTCGCCGAGCTATCAAGAGCGGTATGAAGGGTACTTATTGGCGCTGAAAGACTATGGGGTGAAGCCGAACGAGGAGTGGATGTTCTGCCATGCGCAAGAAGACGAAACGGTCATCGCAGGCTACATCCGCGAGCTGAAGCGGCAGCCAACCGCCTGGTTTTGCGTCAACGACGGGCTTGGCTTTTTCGTCAGCACCAGCCTGCAGCGATACGGACTCAACGTGCCCGATGACGTTTCCGTCTGCAGCTTTGACAACGGACAGCTGTCGCAAATCGCGACGCCGAAAATCACGACCGTCGACATCGACCTGAAGCGCTACGGCAAACGAGCGGTGGAATTGCTGCGGTGGCGGTGGGACAATCCGAACGAACCATTTCAAGAAGTGCTATTGTCGACCAAACTGATCAAACGGGAATCAACCGCAGCGAACCAGAAGCGCTAGGGCGGGGCTTTTGCCCCGCCTGTTTTACGAGCGGCGTGCGGCGATTCATTTCCATTCACTTGAAGCCGCCTTGTTTCATTTCCTCAATCTCCGTCACAGGCAATCCGGTCAGTTCGTGAATCGTCTGCGCATCAAACCCTTTCATCAACATCCGTTTCGCAATGTGCCGTTTTTCTTGTTCCGCTCCTTCCTCCCGCCCTTCGATTTTCCCCTTTTGCTCGTACGAAATGATCCATTCCAGCACGCGTTCTTTTTCTTTCGTTTCCATTCGCTCCACTTCGTTTCGCAATGGTTGTTCTTCCTCATCGGATCATTTCACATACGTTTCAAAAAAGCCGATTAGCAACATCATCAGGCAAAATCCGGTCCATGGCCCCAAAAAAAAATGGCCATCCCTTTTCAGAAAAGAGACAGCCAAGACGCCAACCGCAATGTGAATCCCTTATTCCTGAAACTATAAATGTTCCGCCACTTGCACGCAAGGCCGAAAAGCAGGGGATGCCAAGGCTGCTACATCCCCGCCTTCCTTCCCCCAGCCGCCACTTTCGCCCGGCGGAAACGGGCGACCACATCATCCATCCCCCCGCTGCCGAACAACACGCCCACGACGATGAAAAGAAAACCAGCCAGCTGCATCGTCGAAATCGGCTCGCCCAGCAGCCAATGCGCCCCCAGAAGCGAAAAAAACGGATTGAGATTGATGAACACGGCCGACTCGGCGGGCCCGAGGTGCTGCACAGCCTGATTGTAAAACATATGGCCGAGCGCCGTGGCGACGACCGCCGAAGCAAGGAAAATGAGCCAAAGCGGCGGCGTGCCCTCTTTCAAACTCGATAGGCCGCCTGGTTCCAGCACGAGGCTTAAGACAAACAGCCAAAGCGACCCGAAGACAAGCATCCACCCGGTCATCAACCGCGCCTCGACCGTCGCTTTTTTGATCATAATGAAGCTGATCCCTTGCGCCAAAACAGCCAAAAAGACGTACACATCCCCAATGGACAAATGGCCAAGGCCCCCGTCGCCGCTCGCCACAACAAACACGACGCCAAAAAACCCGAGCGCGATGCCAAGTAGCCGAAACAACGTCGGCCGCTGGCCTAAAAACACGATCGCCAACAGCGCCGTCACAAGCGGCACAAGCCCCAACACAAGACCCGCATTCACCGCTGTCGTCCTCGCAATTCCCAACGCTAAAAAGAAGTGATGGGCCACGACGCTGAACAAGGCGGCCACGCCAATCTGTTTCGCCTCCTTCCAACTGACTTTTTGAAGCTTGCCGATCCCCCATAAAAACAAAAGCACGACCAACCCGGCCGTTAGAATGCGCAGCGCCGTCAACGCGACGGGCGAAAAATGCTCCACCAAAATTTTCAACGCCGTCACATTCAGCCCCCAGGCGACCATGATCCCGACAAGCAACACATAAATGAATGATCTCTTCATCCCTCTCTACCTCTCCTGCACGTTCGGTTTTTCTCAACATGGAAAAGGAAAAACGGAGCCGATGGACGCTCCGCTTTCCCGCCCGTTTCCGCATAGAACGAATGAATTCACTTCCGCTGCAATGGCTTCTGCCATCTATTTTACTATACCGCAACGGATTTTTTGACTCAAAAGCACCGTCATATCGAGCGCTCTTCCTTTCTCCGCCCATATCGGCCGTCCATCGTGCATATGGTATAACAGAGAGGAGAGAAGACCCCATGTTCCCACGCTACCGCCAAAAAACGATCCGAGCCAGGACGGGGGTGGCGGTTCTCACCGCCGCCGCCGTGTTGGTGGCGATTTTGACCCTGTTTCTTTCGAACGAACGAAACGAGGCGAAGGAAATCGTGGACACGTTTTACCGCTATGAACAGGCAGGGGATTTTGGCAGCTCTTGGGAGCTGTTTCACCCGCTGATGAAAAAGAAATTCCCAAAAGACGTCTACATCCAGCGCCGCGCCCACGTCTTTATGCAAGACTTCGGCGTCGAGACGTTCGACTACCGCATCGATGAGGTGGAAAACCTGTCGTCATGGTCGATGTCTGATAAGGAAAAACCGCTTCACGACGTGTATCGCGTCCGCGTCATTCAGACGTTCCATAGCGTCTTTGGCGTGTTCGAGATCCACCAAGACGTCTTCGTCGCCACAGAAAAAGGGGAAAAGAGCATTTTGTTCCCTTACCGCCCGTAACCCCCAACATCGACGCGGCCCCGATATCGAACGGGCGCCGCTTTCACCGTTCCTTCCATTCCTCAGTGATCTCAAGCGTCCGATTCATGCCGACATTGTATATCAACAGCTTAAGCAAGTTTTCCCGCTCCTCTTTTGCAAAAAAAGAGATCACCGTCCATGATCTCAAGCGGGAAAGGGGAGAGCTCGGCATACAGCTCATCATCAACCTTCTGTCCTTCCGGTTTTAGGACAAACGTTCTCATTCACGCCCTCTTCCTTTTTCCCCTACACGTTTTGACAAGAAACACCCGTTAGGCAACGCTCCCTGTCAAGTATAGACTAACGCACAGCGCGTTCATGCGACTGGCAGCCGCACCGTATTCCCATGCCATGCACATGAGACTCTCTTCCTATTGGAGCAACCTCATCCGAATCTTCTCATACACTAATGTATCATCAATCGGAGCTGGTTTCTCCATCCAGCGAAAAAAGGAGCGAACTGCCATGTACACACATATCGTCAAACGCGGGGAAACGATCGCTTCCATCGCCCGCGACTACCGCACATCTGTTGAGGCGCTCCTTCGCGCCAATGGTTTGACCGCCGCGTCCGTCATCTTCCCTGGCCAGGGGATCGTCATCCCCCACCTTCCGCCGAAAGGATCGATTCCGTACACGATCCACATTTCGATCGGCCGCCGCCAGCTGACGTTAAAACACCGAGGGCGGACGATCCGTACGTATCCCATCGGCGTCGGCAAAATGGTCACCGCCACCCCCGTCGGCGACTTTGTCATCGTCAACCGCCAGCCGAACCCAGGCGGGCCGTTCGGCGCGATGTGGCTCAGCTTATCCAAACTCCATTACGGCATCCACGGCACGAACAACCCATCCTCGATCGGCAAATACGTATCCAAAGGCTGCATCCGCATGCACAACAAAGACGTGCTCGAACTCGCCTCCATCGTCCCGAACGGAACAGAGGTGTTCATCCGGCCATAAGGGCAAAACAGCGCCATTCATCCATCTGTTCCGGGTCGCAACCCGTTTGAGTTTTCAAGGAGATGCCCTTCGCCCTCACCGAACAAACACCGCGTTTCCGCCCGCGTTGACAGCTGACAACCGATCGGGCAAGTAGTATAATTTAGGTAAAAAGCGAATGGAGTGAAGACGATGCCGGGCGGGATCTCGCATCACGCCAAAGACATTTTGTTCAAATCACTCAGCGCATTGTACCAAAACCAAGCCCTCGATGTATACGGACTTCACGGACTCCCGCGGATCAAAGCAGTGCTGCCAACCGAATTTCCGTCTGTTCGGGCGGACGAACGGCGCGCCGACACCGTGTTTCTTCTCGAAGACGATTCCATTTTGCTTCTGGAGTACGAAAGCAACGAACGATTTCTCGACAACCATTTGAAGTATCTCGATTATGCCTGCCGCATCCTTCACACATACTATCAACAGGACAAACGAATCCGCCCGATTCGCATCGTTGTGATCTACACAAGCGATGTCACGAGCGCCCGCGAACAGCTTGACGCCGGCGACGTGCTTCTTTCATCCAAAGCGGTGCTGCTTGGCGAATTCAACGGCGATGCCATTTTCCATGCCATTGAAGAAAAAGTCCACAACGGCGAACCGCTCACTCCGGAAGAAACGATGAAACTCATCCTCGTTCCGCTCATGCACACCCGCTTCGACCGGCAAACGATGATCGAAAAAACGATCGAACTGGCGAAAACGATCGACGACGAACCGAAACAGCTGCACATCATCGCCGGCGTCCTGACCGCCACAGATAAGTTCATCGACCGGTCATACGCCGAAAAAGTAAAGGAGTGGATCAAAATGAACAAAGTGTTCCGTCTGTTAGTCGAAGAACTTGAACAAGAAAGAGAAGAAATGTTGAAGAAAGTGATGCAGGAAAAAGAACAAGCTGTGCAAAGAGCGATACAAGAAAAAGAACAAGCCGTGCAACAAGCTCTGCAAGAAAAGGAGCAGGCGATCAAGCAAACGGAAAAACGGAAGGCCATCGAAATCGCCAAAAATTTGCTTGACGTCCTCCCCATTCACGAAATCGCCAAACGAACCGGCCTGACCGTCGCTGAAGTCGCCGATCTCGCGAAGGAAATGGACAACCATCAGCCGCCCTCCTCATAACGCCAAAGAGCCGCCACTGTGCGGCTTTTTCACCGTTCCTTTGCTGCTTGGCAAGATTCGAACCTCTGTCTTTTCTCCAATCAAAATCGATAAATGACCATCATGCTCTCCCGGAACAATCCCGATCTTCGCGGCCTGATCCGCACAGACGATCGTCCCTGCTGATCCAGTATCAGCCAACACCCTGCGGAACTCTATGGTCTTCCCTCGATGTGTGAGCCGCAATGCCGTGAACAACAACCCGTCCTCTATCTGGAGTGGCACCATCCCTCCACACTCCCGCCCATTTCCGTTCGCAAATATTGATTTCCTTCCGATTCATGTGAAGAACGTACAATTCCCGATAAGGAACTTCTTTAAGGATCATCCAACACACAATCATTTTTTACTACTTACCCAACGTATAGTTGTTACTTTTAAAAAATTTAGAATTTATAGTTGACAAAAACGAACATAAAATAATAAAATGTTGTTACAAATTAACACCAATATGAAAAAATCAAACAAACTAACTGAGGGATGAAACATATGTTACCAAAGGAACGACGTGAATGGATTGAAAGGCAGTTAATGACTCAAGGCAAGGTCGATATTGAAAAACTGTCGCAACAATTAAACGTATCCACTATGACGATCAGAAGGGATTTGGCTTTCTTGGAAAGGGAAGGGAAGGTTGTACGCACCCACGGAGGAGCCATTCATCCTCAGTCACTGATTCAAGAGACGCCTTACTCCGCGAAAAAAGAGAAAAATATTGGGCAGAAACAGGCCATTGCTCGCAAGGCAGTTGAGTTCATACCTGAAAACGCGAGCATTATCTTGGATTCTGGAACAACTACTTTTGAGGTCGCCAAACTGATCAAACATCGAGAAGATCTAACTGTCGTCACCAATGATATCAAAATTGCGGCCGAGCTAATGGAAAGTTCATTAAAGGTGATCGTCACTGGAGGAGAATTACAAAACCAAATTGGCACTTTGTATGGTTGGCCAACTCAAGAACTACTAAAAAATATTCGCGCCGATCTCTTCTTTTTAGGTGCTCATGCAGTCGATGTCACATCAGGAGTCACAGCTCCAACGTTTGAAAAATCGTTGATTAAAAAGCTCATGATGCAAGCCGCCGAGTCAACTTGGCTGCTTGTTGACTCCAGCAAGTTCAATCAGAAATCATTTTCTCTCGTCTGCCCACTCTCAGAACTGGAAGGAATTATCACTGATACAGGGCTGCACCAAGAAGACCAATGTCAATACAGCGAACATACTCATATCATTGCCGTCAACCCGGAGCCATTTCAATGACCCTTCCTGGACTGAAGCCATGGCTCAGCTGGGCAGAAGCGTGAGGAGGTGATCCAACCAACCTTGGCGCTACACAGACGAGGGGAGGGATAATCGTTATGAAAATCGGAGTCATCGCTGATGACCTGACCGGCGCCAACGCGACAGGCGTCCGGTTGGCCAAGCAAGGATTCAAAACAGCAACCTTTGTGAGAAATGCCTCGTTAACCAATATCGAAAAGTACGATGCCATCTGCGTTGACACGGACAGCCGCTATTCTCCAAAAGAAATCGCGGAGAATCGTGTCCGTCAGGCTGTCAACTATTTTAAACAGTGGAACGTTAAGATCATTTGCAAGCGAATTGATAGCACCGTCCGCGGAAATATTGGACTCGAAATCGACACGGTTTTGCACGAACTTGGCGATCGTTCTGTCGCTGTCGTCGTTCCTTCTTTTCCTGATTCAGGGAGGATGACTACGGGAGGATATTTGCTCGTTGACGGCATCCCTGTTCAAGAGACAGACGTGGCCAAAGATCCGCTGACACCTGTTGATCAGTCATTCGTTCCGGCTCTTATTCAGCAACAAAGCATCCACCCCGTCGCACTGATCGGACTGGATGTCGTTCTTTCCGGCGCAGAACGCATCTCCTGCCGTCTGAAGGAAGAAATCGGACGGGGAAACCGGATCATTGTCGTCGATGCCGTCAACGATGAACATATCGAAACCATTGCCCTGGCGATTGTGAAAATCAAAGATCACATCATCGTTCCGGTTGATCCTGGCCCTTTAACAGCGTATTATGCAAGATTCTACTTCCACCAACAGCTTGAAACAAAAAAAATACTAATGGTTATCGGAAGCGTAACGTCCTTAACAGGCCGTCAGCTTCACTATCTGTTGGCGAAAACGAATACCAACCCTGTGTATGTCAATCCTGAAAAATTAGCAAGCTTCTCAACCAGCTGGAATGAGGAAGTCGAACGAGCGGTGGCCGTTGGCCTGGAACGTCTCGAGACAGAGAACATCCTAATCGTTACAACGTATCATCCCGCCAATAAGTTAATTAATTTAAAAGCGTTGTCTGCGGCGGAGCAAACATCGGAGGATGCGTTGGCCAAGCGAATTACAGACGGACTCGCCGTTATCAGCCGTAAAATCATTGAAAATTCCAACTACCCAATTGGCGGATGCTTCACAAGCGGCGGCGACGTTACGGCCTCCCTTTGCGCGGTGGGAAGAGCGAATGGCATTGAAATCGAAGATGAAGTGCTTCCATTGACCTCTTTCGGATACTTTTCAGGGGGATACTTAGAAGGACTTCCTGTCGTTACAAAAGGCGGCATGGTTGGCGATCAACGTTCCATCTACAAGAGCCTCCGATTTTTACAAATGAAAATCAACAATACAAGGAGTGAAGGCTATGTCAGCACAAATGAAACCAATCATCGCCATTCCAATGGGAGATCCGGCAGGGATTGGACCGGAAATCATTGTAAAAGCTTTGAACAACCCGGAGATATACAAAGTTTGTTCACCACTTATCATCGGCAATAGTGATGTATTGAGAATGGCAATGGAATTTACCAATATCGCCCTCGACATCCATGAAATGAAAGACCCTGCCGAAGGGAAGTATGAACACGGAACGATTGATGTTATTTCACTGAACAATGTAAATGTGGACACCCTTGAAATGGGAAAAGTCCAAGCACAATGTGGCAAGGCAGCCTATGAATATATTGAAACAGCTGTTCGTTTGGCATTGAATGGAAGCGTATCAGCTTTAGCAACCACACCGATCAATAAAGAGTCGCTGAAAGCTGCCAATGTTCCTTTTATCGGCCATACAGAGATTTTAGCTGCTTTGACCAACACCGATGATCCGCTGACGATGTTTGAAGTAAGAAATATGCGCATTTTCTTCTTAACGAGACATCTGTCCTTGAAAGATGCCATCGCTGCCATGACAAAAGAAAGAGTTTGCGACTATCTCATTCGTTGTGATCAAGCCCTACAACGCTTGGGAGTAGAAAATCGGAAAATCGCCGTTGCCGCATTAAATCCACATGGTGGAGAAAATGGGCTGTTTGGAAGGGAAGAAATCGATGAGATTCTTCCAGGCATTCAAATGGCTCAAGAAAAAGGGATTAACGCCGTTGGACCAGTTCCTGCTGACTCTGTTTTTCATCACGCACTAAACGGACGTTATGATGCTGTACTATCCCTTTACCATGATCAAGGTCATATTGCCGCGAAGATGGCGGATTTTGAAAGAACCATTTCGATTACCAATGGACTTCCATTTTTACGCACATCCGTTGACCACGGAACCGCGTTCGACATCGCAGGAAAAGGCATTGCAAGCAGCGTAAGTATGGAAGAATGCATTAAAGTGGCCGCTAAATACGCTGGACGGTTTCGCTCCTTACAAACAGCATAAACCGTCCAGCTGACCGAAAGCAATCGGGCAGTAGTTTTGTCCGTATTGCTTTCCATCACACGCCATTTGAAAGCGGTTGCAAAAAAATCTTCATGTAAAATGGGGGAGTACGATGAAATCAAAATGGGCAAGAATCATTCCTGTCGCCTTTATCATGTACATGCTTGCGTATATGGATCGTATTAACATAGGTGTGTTGATGCCTTATATACAGGAAGATTTAAATATTTCTTCTTCTGCAGCTGGAGATATCGCTGGAATCTTCTTCATTGGATATTTATTATTGCAAATCCCTGGGGGCATCTTAGCCACAAAATGGTCAGCCAAAAAGTTTATTTTTATCTTGATGATCCTTTGGGGATTGGCCGCTATGGCCTCTGGTTTTGTTCAAACCGAGGGACAGCTAAAACTCGTTCGATTCTTGCTAGGCGTAGCCGAAGGAGGGGTTTGGCCAGCGGTTCTCGTATTGCTCTCCAACTGGTTTACCCTTCAAGAACGAGCGCGGGCTAACGCATTTTGGATGGCTTGCTTGCCTGTTTCCGCCATCCTCATGGCGCCAATCACAGGCATTTTATTGAAACATTTCAGCTGGAAGACAGTGCTCATTTTGGAAGGCATCCCACCCATTGTTTGGGCGTTTGTATGGTATGCGATGATTAAAGACCGTCCAACTGAAGCTAAATGGATGGATGAGAACGAAAAACAGCAATTATTGCACGCCTTGACTGCTGAACAAAGCCAATCCGCCAAATCTCAAGGATATGCGGCTGCATTTAAAAACAAAGCCGTTTGGGGACTTGTCATCATGTACTTCCTCTGGATGACTGGATTTTACGGTTATACGATGTGGGTGCCTAGCGTTGTCAGTGAGTTCACCGACGATTCATCTGTCATGGGGTGGTTGACCGCCCTTCCGTTCACATGCGCGCTCGTTGGCATGATTGTGAACTCATCTTGGTCGGATCGGCGCATGAACCGCACACAACACGTCGTCATCCCGTTGTTTGTAGCAGCTTGCGCTATGATAACGGGACAGTTTGTAGAAACACCTCTGTTAAAAATGATTCTCTTATCTATCACAGCAATCGGTGTATATGCACCATACGGGCCGCTCTGGGCGATCCCGACGGCCATTATTCCTGCTGAAGTAGCCGGTGCAGCCATGGGCTTGCAAAACGCCATCGGCAACCTTGGTGGTTACAACGGACCAAAATTCTTTGGTGTACTCAAAGACCTAACAGGGAACTACCATGCAGGCTTTTATTTCTTAGCCTTGTCTCTCGCCTTGGCAGGCATTGTCACCTTCTTTTTAGGAAAAACCATACCGCAGAGGCAAGCTTCGGCTACCTCAGCAAGCAACCAAAAAACAGTACATTCGAACTGACATACGCTCGCCTGCCATTTTTAGCGAGGAAAAACGTCACCGTCGTCCTCAAGGACGGTATCATCCGCATCTCGGTCGACCACGGCACTGCCTTGGACATTGCCGAAAAAACTTAGCCGACGAGCAAAGCATGCTCGAAGCCATCCGAGTCGCTGTTGAACTGTCTCCAAAAGCAAATGCATAAATAAACATGGAAATCGGCAGCCGGTCCCTGGGGCTGCCGATTTTTTAAAAATATTCCAAACTAAAGATGCACAACAATCCAGACATCGAAGAAGGACATCCCTTCACCCATCAGCAGTCTCCCCTTCTCTGTCCATATGTATTTGACAAACAGTGTCTCTCATTTTCCATCGGCATGATCCCGTTTCCACTGGCGGCACCATTTCCGGATCCTTTTTAATTCCTTTTTGACGTTGATCATCTCATTATGAATTTTTACCCAATCTCTTTCCCCCAACAATCTTTGGTCGATCATTCGCAAATGAGCCCATGCCTGTTGAACCGTTTGTTCATCATAATTCCCAGGGTTAGTAATGATGTCTAAAAGCCTCTCTTTCGTATTGCCTAAACTTCTTATGATTTCCTTTAAATATTCTATTTCCATTTGTCTGCTGTCCAGCAGCCAATGTATCTGTTCCTGTTTTTCCACCAAGTTTTCCCCCTTTGATCTCCCTGCGAATACGTCGTTCCAAGGCATTTGTTCCTTTTCCTTGAAACTTGAAATATAAACCAAAACCTCTCCCCTACAACATCCTCCCGTCCCGCTCACTCCACTTTCTTGCCCATCACCCGTTCGATCATCGCAAGCAGAGCCAGCTTTCTTTTTTCAAAAAACTGGTCAAAATCATCCGCCCTTATGGATGCCACATCAATGACATGCGTTTGCAGGATGTCATCCAACACCGCTGCCGAAACGCCTTTCCTCTCCTGCAGTTTCTTCAAATATACACTTGGAGCATCACGGCCAATCATCCGATTCGTTTTATAGGACAATGGAGTTTTATTCATAATGCAATCGTACTTCGCTTTCTCAATCCCTCGTTTTTCGCAATAGTCACGAGGGAAAATATGGTGAATATCAATCGATTCGCCGTAATACGTCTGAATATCGATCGGCACCCCAGATAAGAAATCCCGCGCCCCTTCCCTCATGAGCAAGGCTTGCAACCCTTTATAAGCGGCGCTGTTTCGCGTGCGCAGCGTGAAGAGGCGATCAGCGGCGAAATGGGCATCCCGCACCGTCGTCGGCTCCGCACCGCCGCGAATCCATTCGACGACTTCCACCACGTCACGGGCAATCCGCGTCTCCGTCGCTCCTCCGTATAGTTCACCCAATACGCCACACCAATACCAGCGGGCAATTTGATCACGGACATGGACATTATGCGCTTCTTTCCCTAGTTCTACAAAAATGGCCGCCAACGGGATCAACTGGGTGCCGTACGGCAAGTCTCGCGCGGAAAACACATGCTGCTCATGCAAAAATTGAGCCGCCTGAATAAACCCTTCCGTCACCCGATCCGCCCATCTTTGGTAATCCGCCAACGTCAACTGCAAGATGTCGCGCCGCTTGCAGCTGACCGCCACGCCGTCCCCCTCTTTTCGTCGATTGTACGTGGCCAACAACGCAACTGCCTGCAGGAAGTCGGTGCTGCTGATATCGGCCAACACTTTGTTGTAAATTTCTCCAGATCTCTTTAATTTTGCTTCCTTCTCTTCCCAATCATCCCTCAGCTTGAAATCTTCCGCCGCAAATGTGGCGGTAAGAAGCTCGAAGACGGTCAGAGAGACGCCCCCCGTGTTTACATTCTCAAAAACTTGGCAAACCGCCTCTTTCGGAGTCGGTTTACGAAGCATAATGACAGGCACTTGATATTGCTGAAAACGGGGAAATACGTCCGTCATCAACTTTTGCCACTTCAATGACCGTTCCGCAATTTTCGTTGAATCCGAAAAATAGCGCGTCTGCCACGCCAACAACCCCGCAGGATCGAAAAGCAAATTCACCGGAAGCATTCCCGCTTCGCATTCTTTCTCCAAGTCAGAACAATCAAGAACGACTCTCCCTCCCGGTCCGCGAATGATTCGGTCTTCCGGAACACTGACGATCGTCTCTTCCCGGTCGACGTTCGGATCTAACATTTTGTCAATGTCAATATAGTAGAACCGTTTGATTGCCTTGTCTCTCTTGTCTTTTGTCGCTACAGGCGCTTTCAATTTCAATGATTGAAACAACGCCGTCAGCCGCTGTTGACCGTCAAGAATCAGCCGTTCCGGCTCAACTTGGTTCACGTTATCGACCCCTTCGATCGGCCTTGAGGCAAAACGGACATTCGGATTTCCCGTCTGGAGCATCATCACCGCACCGATCGGATAAGAGAGAGAAACACTGATCAACAAATTCCGAATCCGCTCGTCATCCCAAACCCAGCCTCTCTGAAAATCAGGAAGCTGTGTTCGACATTCCTGAATGCTTTCAAGCAAATCAAGCAAACTTTCGACCGTACTGTCAAACGTGGTAATCGTGCTCATATCCTTCCCCCTCGTTTCATGAAAAACCCTACACTTCCATACGATTCAATCGACCAATATGCCATCATCCAATGCATATTCCTGTTGCTTTCCAAAAAACACTTTATTCTTTCGACAATGGCATTCTTTTTCCTCTTCCTGCCGCGAAGCGTTTGGCAGAAACATCCCCCAGCCAACGAAAATTCGTGATTGAATATAAACGCAAAATATTGTATATTTATAAACATACAATGACGACTGATCGCGAGGGATCCAAATGCAAATCGACCATGCCGTCACGAGCGATGTCAAAGACATGCACGCACTCATCCAACACTATGCGGAAAAAGGATTGGTGTTGCCTCGCTCGCTGCTGTCCATCTACCAGCACTTGCAATGCATGTATGTCGCCAAGGAGAACGGCCAAATCGTCGGCACTGCTGGGCTGCATATCCTAGGGCAAGATCTCGGGGAAGTGCGTTCGCTCGTCGTATCTCCCGACCATATGGGGAAAGGAATCGGCCGCCTGCTCGTCGACCATATTGCCGACGAAGCGGCCAGACTCGGGGTGAAGCGGTTAATATCCTTTACTTACCAAGTCGAGTTTTTTCGAAAATGCGGGTTTGAGATCGTGGACAAATCAACACTGCCGGAAAAAGTGTGGATTGATTGCGTCAACTGCCCGAAACTCGACTGTTGCGATGAAACGGCGATGATAAAATACATTTGATCCCCCTCCCACCCGCATCACGGGGAAGGGGGAGATCCCTTGGAAAAACCTTTTCCCTTCGCTGTTTCGTTCTCCATACCCTTAACCAGAAAAGAGAATTTTCGAAACTGGCAAACCATCTTTTTATGCCTTGAAGTTCCGCGGCTGCGCAGAACGGTTGTGTTCGTTTTGCATCAAACATCAGCCCTGCCCCCCCATTCAGGAGGAGATAATGCGCGTTTGTTTCAATTGTTCAATCAAATGTTGCACCTCATATTTTGCAACCTTTGCATAAAATCAAGTCCTAATGTTTATGTCAAATACGGCTCCCATCCAGTGCACTTAAGCTCTAGAAAATAGAACCGCTTTGCCCCCGGCTCGTGCGCCCCAGCCGCATTAAAGTAGCGAAGGATGATATAGTGGAATCCATTCCAGAGGCAAAATCGGCCAAAACTAATGGATTTGTTCGTTAATCGTATGAAAATTAATATTCACCGGTATAAACTTCTTGATACGCTCAATATCCCGCTTCTTGTAGTCCATAATCACAATGCCAGTAATGACCTCATCCTCTTCAGAAAACCGGATAAACACACCAGGAGCTGCTTCGTCATCGTACGACACTTTTGGTTCGCCCAAATAAATATAAAGAACATCGTGATCATAGTCATAGGAGTATTTAACGTTTTCCTGTAAATTTTGGACGAACATAAATCGCACCTCCTGTCTCTTGGTTTAACCTGCTTTTGGCGATGACGGTAACAACGTCACCATACGCTTCATTTTCATGGTCGACAATAACGACCAACGCCTTTAGCGACTTAAACTTAGGCAATTGTACAAGATCTATATATTTTTGTCTTGTATCATGCTGATCGTCCGGATTATTTGGCAATATAAAACAAGGATCTTGAATGACGCTCTTGACCATATCTTCTTGGCCTATAAACTCTTCCCTTGTATGATCCCCACCAACAATATGATAATTCCATGTTGTGCTTTTAAGCCGAACCTCTCTGCCTAGAGGGTCCTCAGTTATAAATATGTAGTCTGTATTGATCTTGTTACCTTCCATTATTGCTCACTCTTCACACCAATAATACCTAATTGCGAAAGTTCCTGAATCTTTTCCTCGCTTGGCGGGGAAGGGATTTCACCGAATATCTCTTCATACTGCTTAATGTAATTCAATAACAAATAGGCAAATTGTTTGGCGTGTTGTGGGCTCATAGTAACCTTTCCGAGGTATATATTCTCATCGGGCGATTGCTGTTGAAGATTAAGGATAATATCATGAAGAGTCATACTTAAACTAATGGAATTACAATAAACATTGAAGGGTCTCTTTTCCATATTCCCTTCCAATATACCTTTCCTCTCCCTTTTAAAACGGTATTGTAATTATATTTTACACCTTAAAGAATTTTCTTGCACTCATTTCATTAGGGAAACCGCTGTATATAGAAAATGCCTATAAATAAACCGCCCCACCAAGGGGTGGCCTAATCATCGTCCTTTCCGCTGATACCATTTCCACGCGCTTTCGATGATTTGTTCTAACGAATATTCCGCTTTCCATCCAAGTTCTTCATAAATTTTTTGCGAGGATGCAACAAGGCGCGCTGGGTCGCCCGGGCGGCGGTCGGTATATTCAATGACCGCTTTGCAGCCGGTTACTTTCTCACATGTTTCAATCACTTCTTTCACGGAATAGCCTAAGCCGTTGCCAAGGTTATAAACAGCGGTTTTCTTTTTGCCTGACAACAATGCTTCCAGCGCTAAAATATGCGCCTTCGCTAAGTCGGTGACATGGATATAGTCACGAATGCATGTCCCATCGGGTGTATCATAGTCCGTGCCGAAAACGGAAATTTTGTCGCGCTGGCCTAACAAATGCTGCAAGACAAGCGGAATTAAATGCGTTTCCGGGTTATGGTCTTCGCCAATTTCCCCCGACTCGTGCGCTCCAGCCGCGTTAAAGTAGCGAAGGACGACATAGTTCAAACCATACGCAGAAGCAAAATCCGCTAAAATTTGTTCGATCATCAACTTTGAGCGGCCGTACGGATTAATTGGATTTGTTGGGCAATCTTCCGTAATCAATTCGACATTCGGAATTCCATACGTCGCCGCGGTTGATGAGAAAATAAAGTTTTTTACATTATATTTCAGCATCGTTTCTAGTAATGTTAATGTAGCGGCAACGTTGTTTTGATAATATTTCAGCGGATTCACCACCGATTCGCCGACTAAACTGTTCGCCGCAAAATGCATGACGGCTTGAATCGGGTATTTTTCAAAAATCGGTTCAAGATCCGCTTTGTTCCCTAAATCCCCTTGCACAAACACCGCGCGGTCATCCACTAAATAGCGATGGCCAGTCGATAAGTTATCAAGCACGATCACTTGCTCTTTTTCCACTAACTCTTTTACTAAATGACTGCCGATATAACCGGCTCCGCCGACAACGAGAATCATATACCATCCCCCAATTATGCATTAACGATTTGATGGACCATAGCCATTACGGCGTTTTCTAATGCGGCAACAAGTTCTTCGCTCTCTTGTAACGATGTTCCTCTCACGCCAAAGTAAAACTTCGCTTTCGGCTCTGTGCCTGATGGACGCAAGCAGAACCATGCGCCATTCGCAAGATGATATTTCAACACGTTTGAACGAGGCAAGTCAATCGCCTGTTCTTCCCCTGTCGTGACAATGGTGCGCTTGCTTGTTAAATAGTCTTCGATCGCGACAACGGCAACGCCAGCGATTTCTTTCGGCGGTTCTTTGCGGAAGGCCGCTAAAATGTTCGCGATTTGCTCGGCGCCGTCTTTTCCTTTTAACGTTAGCGAACGTAATGATTCACGATAGTAGCCGTACTTTTCAAAAATCTCTAATAACCCTTCATACAATGTTTTTCCCTGCGTTTTATAATAAGCCGCTACTTCCGCGGCAAAAATCGCCGATTGCACCGCATCTTTGTCGCGGACAAAGTCGCCGATTAAATAGCCATAGCTTTCTTCATAACCGAATTGGAACGTGTATTCTTTCGTCCGTTCAAACTCGTTAATCTTCTCGCCAATAAATTTAAACCCAGTCAACGTATCGATCGTTGGCAAACCATAATGCTCGGCAATCGCGCGGCCGATTTCGGACGTCACGATCGTTTTCACAACAACACCGTTTTTCGGCAAGATTGCTTTTGCCTGCTTTTGTGATACCTGAATCCGTGACAGAAGTGCATCAAAAATGCTGGGAAACCCAATCGTGTCGAGACTTCGACTCCATTTCGAATGTTCACCTATTAGGTGAAGAACCCCGAGTGCAATATTTTGTTGATTGATCCAGTTTTCTTGGCAGCTTTGAACGCGTCTTTATCACGGATTCAGGAATGATATTCAGAATAGTAATATACCTCATTTTTTCCATTCCTTGAAAAAACCAAATAGGGAAAAGAACATTACCGATAACCATTCCGAATGTTACTATATATACTAGTTTATGGTTTTGAAATTTTGGGAATAGCAAGATCAATAAACAAAGTATAAAGAAACTTATCATCATAAAGAATAACTTAATAGTCATAACAGTACTGAAAATACTTTCAACTCTTTTTTTTTATTGTCTCTATAAATCGCAATTTGATTTGTAGCAGACAGATTAAATCCATAGTCAACTAAAATAATAAAAAACTGAATAAATGATTGAGCAAACGCCACTAATCCGTAGTTGTCTGGACCTAAAACCCTCACTAAGTAGGGTAGTGTAAGCAAAGGAAGTATATAATTTAGCCCTTGCAAAGTTGCTAAAGATAGAAAGTTTTCAAATAATCTTTTTTTATCAGACATACATACTTTCCCCTATAATCAATAAGCTCCCTTTCTTAAAAGGACCATGAACACTGTTTTTACGAGAATCACTATATCTAAAAACAACGATTGATTATATACATAAAATAATTCCACGTCTACTCTCTCAGGATACCCGACCTCACTTCTTCCGCTTACCTACCATAGCCCGCAATTCTTGGCTTTACTGATAAAAATTGTGAAACTTCCATGCCGTACTTCTTTAGTTCTTCTGCAATCACTGATCTCGGTTCAACCAAACCCATTTCCCCTTTTTTAAACATTAATGAGATGAAGAATTTTATCAAGGCTTGTTTTATGTAAGGAATTAACCTAATTTTCTATTTAGCTTAATAAGCACTATTCGGTCTAATCATTATTTTAATATCATATAACAGTGATCTTTCACGAATATATTTCAAATCTAACTCAACCATTTCAGCAAATCCTAAATCATTTCTCCCGCTCACTTGCCAAAGCCCTGTACATCCTGGTGTCACAAGCAATCGTTGCTTGTCATACTCCGTATACTGTGCTACTTCCCTTGGCAACGGTGGTCGTGGTCCGACTAAACTCATGTCCCCTTTTAATACATTCCATAATTGCGGAAGTTCGTCAATGCTCGTTTTGCGAATGAACTTCCCTACTTTCGTGATACGAGGGTCATCTTTCATTTTGAACATTGCACCGCTTACTTCATTTAAATGAAGCAGAGATTCTAGCAGTTCTTCCGCGTTGGTTACCATCGAGCGGAATTTGTACATATAAAACTCTTTTCCGTCTTTGCCAACGCGGACTTGTTTAAAAAATACAGGTCCTTTTGGATCTTCTAGTTTAATAAGGAGCGCGACAATAAGAAATAGCCATGATAAACAAATAAGTCCTATTAGCGCTCCGCATATATCCATGATTCGCTTGGCAATTAAATATCCTTTTTTATCGTTTACGGCCACTCGATGGTGACGGGTGGCTTCAATAGTCGCAGTCCCCCCTGGCTTCGCCAACTTTTCATCCCCCTCTTATTTCTCTTTCACTTTCACATCGTTTAATATTTTCTCCATGAATTGAATAAGGTCTTCTCTTAATTCATCATGCTGCAACGCAAACTCAATCGTCGTTTGGATAAATCCGAGCTTTTCGCCGACGTCGTAGCGCTTGCCTTCAAATTCGTAGGCGAAGACGCGTTGGATTTCGTTGAGTTTTTGAATCGCGTCGGTGAGCTGGATTTCGCCGCCAGCGCCGGCTTCTTGTTTTTCAAGGAATAGAAAGATTTCCGGTGTAAGTATGTATCTTCCCATAATTGCTAAGTTGGATGGCGCGGTGCCTGGTGCTGGTTTTTCGACGAATTGGCGGACTTGGTAACGGCGTCCGTGTTGTTCAATTGGATCGATGATGCCGTAACGGTGCGTTTCGTTATCAGACACTCTTTTGACACCAATAACGGAACTGAGAGTTTGTTCATATTGGTCAATTAATTGTTTTAAGCACGGTGTTTCCGCTTGGACGATGTCGTCACCAAGCAGAACGGCAAACGGTTCGTCGCCGATAAAGTTGCGCGCACACCAGACGGCGTGACCGAGCCCTTTCGGTTCTTTTTGGCGAATGTAGTGAATGTCGACTTTCGATGGTTCTTTTACTTTTTCGAGTAAGTCGTATTTGCCTTTTTGAATTAAGTTTTGTTCAAGCTCAAAAGCGTTGTCGAAATGGTCCTCGATCGCGCGTTTTCCTTTCCCCGTGACGATAATAATATCTTCAATGCCGGATGCGATCGCTTCTTCGACGATGTATTGGATCGTCGGCTTGTCGACAATCGGCAGCATCTCCTTCGGCATCGCCTTTGTCGCCGGGAGGAAGCGGGTGCCTAAGCCCGCCGCGGGGATGATCGCTTTGCGTACTTTTTTCATGTAGTACGTAACCCCCTATGTATAGTCGGCCCTTATGCCCCCGCGCATCGGTGCAACCGCAGCTGCGCCGATGCGCCGATGCATATGGGCATAAAAAACAGCCCCTTTTCGGGACTTAGTTTGGCATTTTTGATTTCAGATTCAAGATTTCTTTTTCGTGATCGATCAGTTTGTCGAACATCACATCGGATCGGCGCTGCAGGTACGAGACGGTGACATCGACGGATTTTCTGATGCTCGTGACATCGTTTAAAATGAGGGATTGATTGTGTTTGGAAATGCGCAGCTCTTCGAGGATTCGCTCTTGCATTTGCTTCATGCCGGCCATCTCGTGTTCTAGTGTTTGTTGGCCTTGTTGCAGCTGGGTGATGTCTTTTTGGATTTGGGAAACCGTCGTTTCCAATGTCCGTTGGCCTTCTTGCAGTTGGGCGACATCACGCTGCAACGCCTTCTGCCCTTCTTGGAGCTGGGCAACGTCCTTTTGAATTTGGGAAACCGTGGTTTCTAATGTCTGTTGGCCTTGTTGCAGCTGGGTGACATCCTTCTGAAGTTGTGATACATCTTGTTGCAGCTGCGATACGTCTTGACGAATGTGTCCGACTGTGCCTTCCAACCGCTCGAGCCTGTCGTGGACTGGTTTCAGTTCTTCTTGCAAGACGGAACGAAGCAATTCTTTCAGCTCTTGGCTCATGGCTTCACCTCCTTGACGCCATTATAGCATGGCGCGGCAGGGAAACGTTACAACGTGTATTCTCCTTGTCCAGAGTCATTCAATAGAATGCGTTGATGAGGAACTTCATACCCCAAAATGACAAGGCATGGATCATCCCAGTCCGCATACGGCGGCTTCTTCACGGGTTTGCCCACGGGCTGCCGAAGCAAAGCTGGGTCCGGCGAGTTTTTCGATAAATGGTCATCCTGGTAGGCCGTGTATACACATATTTTTGAAAAAGGCGGAAGACCGAAAAGCCCTCGTAACATATAGGCATGAAGCATGCCTCCTTCAAACTGCTGTTTCGCCTTTTCCCAACTCTTCACTCTTACTGTTTTTTTACATTCAAAAATGTGCAGTTCCCAACATTGTTCTTCTCTTTTGACAAAGACGATGCCATCGGGGGTGTTTTTGGTCCGAAGATAAGGGAATCCGTTGTTAGGCTTGATCGAAAAAACTACGGCTTCATTGGAACAGTGGAGCGTTACTTGTGCTTCTCCCGATTTTTCCTGCTCGATCACATATAACGTTCCGCCTGTTTCCCCCGTTTTCTCATAAAAGCTTCGCTCAAGGTATTCGAGGTTATTCATCCTCTCCATCCTCTTCCCCGATCTGGAATGCATACGTCTCTTCATTCAACTGCAAAATGACTTCATTGAACGTTTCCGCCGGAAAGCCGTTTTCCGTCGGAATGAGCGGCGTGATGATCGTGTCTTGGCCTTGCATGCGGAACTGGTACGCCCTCACCTTTTTCGGATCAATCGCGTCCTCATCGACATAGCCATACGTTTTCATCAACTGTTCTCTCTTTGGATGCTGGTGAAGTTTGATCAAATTGTTCACCTGTTGGAACAAAATATCGCTATGGGTGGTCAACCATACCGGCATGCCTCGGTTGACCAACTTGACAAGCGCTGTCGCTAATATGCGCTGGACGCGTGGATGCAGATGCGCTTCTGCCTCTTCAAAAAAGAGCGAACGGTACGTTGCTTTTGATTTTAAAAACAAAATGAGCGGAGACAGTTCGGTCACAAGCGACGATGTGACGTATAACGGCAAGCGCTCTTGCTTGCCTTGCGGGCAATAGTAGAACGATGGAATCGGTCCTTTTTCTTGGTCCATGGTTCCGTTGGCAATCTCGGTTTCAATAAATCGGCCGATATCCGCATATTTCGACTGTCCGCTTTCCTCCAAACGCAACAATGCTTGCAAAAATCGATATACAGGCAGCGTGAAGTCAAGGGATGGTTCCTCATGCTCTTCGTTGATCATCCGTTCCATCATCTCTTGCACAAGCGCTTTGTAAGACAACATGAACCCCGTTCGTGAAGCGGGCAAATACAGCGCTTCGCCGATGGTTCTCCCTTGGATGCCGCCTTGTCTGGATGGTGGGTAAAACGGCGATGTGAGTCCGTCCATCAGCAAATTCCACGTAATGTATTGAGCCATGCGATACCGCTCTGTCGCTTGCCCTTTGCTTCGATCCGTATACGGGATGCGAATATAGTGTTTCCCCGTCGAAAAACGAGTGCCTTGGAGCGAATCTTTCTTTTCAAAGATGATTCGCAGCGGTTCAGAACGGCGGTACCGCTCGATGCTTAACGAATCGATCGGGATTTTGCGCCGAAAAATCGTTCGAATCAACTCGCTTTTTTTGTTTCTGAGAACATCATTAAACCATTGGACAAACAGTTGCGCTTCACGGTCTTGGATGAGGCAGTCATCGCCGATAGATGATTCAAGAAAACGATCGATTTCCTTGTACGTGGACGTGTTCGGAGGGTCTTTCGGAAACAGCTTGCGCCCCTCGGACAACACCCCCCAAAGAAGCGACATCAAATAGCTTTTCCCGCTGTTGTTGTCGCCGACAAACAACATCAACGGGGCAATATCGATTTCCCCCTGTTTGATCTTTCCGAATCGCTCGACCTTTAACGCCCAAGTTTGTTCCATGCGCGTATCGCCTCTTTTCACAGATTACGGATCCTCTATCTTTCTATTATAAACGATACGCCTGACTCATAATCACTGAATTAGATAAAAACGCAAGTGAAAAATCGCGCATCTAACCCGCCCTCACACCACACCCTCGACGACGGGCGTCTAAGGTGGCAGGACCGTCATCGTCCCCACCCACGGCATGGCCGAGTGCCTCCATTGATAACGGTAAGGAGACATCACCGAAGGAGATCAAGCAGAAAGGCCCTTCTTGAAGAAAGGGCCGCTGCGGGGCGGCCGTGCTTGAGCCGCCAAACGACACTATTACGCATGGCTCTGCAGCAAAACAAGCCATATTTCGACATCGAAAAGGCAAAAGAAGACGCCTTTTCTTCGCCTGTTCATGCTGCGCCAAGAAAGGGGGTCAAAAGAGGCCGAGGAACTTTTTCTTTTTCACCCGCTGCGGCTCATCGCGGAATACGGCTTGGCCGCGGATGAACTGCTCGGCGTTTTCGCGGAAGTAGTACATCATGTCTGTCTCGTATTGTTTTCGAATCACCTCGTACGCTTCGCGAAGGCGGAACGGCCGCGTTTTCGTGTTATGGGCGTCCGAGGCGATGAAGTGGGCCAAGTTCGCTTCGATCAGCTGAAACGAGAACGCCTTGATTTTCTTGCCGAAATGGCCTGTAACGCTTGATGCCGTCAGCTGGGCCAAGGCGCCGCGTTTGACGAGCTGGTACAGCCGCTCGGGAGCTTCGATGATTTCAGCGTTTCGCTCCGGATGGGCGATGATCGGGATGAACCCTTTTACTTGCGCATCAAAGAGGAGCTGCTCCGCATACTTCGGCACATGATCGGGCGGAAATTCGATCAAGATGTATGGGGTATCGGCAAGCGTCATCACCTCGCCGCGGGCCAGGCCGTCAAGCAAGTCGCCGTGAATGCGCACTTCCTGGCCAGGAAGGACGGTGAGGTCGATGCCGCGCCGTTTCAATTCGTCGTTCAACTCAGCCGCCAAGGAAAGGACGGCTGGTCTTGGGTTTTCATACGTCCCATTTTGATGATGGGGAGTGGCGATGATCGTCGTGATTCCTTCCTTGGCTGCGGCCTGCGCCATGGCGATGGCGTCCTCCATCGCAGCCGCTCCGTCATCAACGCCGGGCAAAATATGGCTGTGAATGTCGATCATCGTCCACTCCTCCTTTTTTCGCTCTACTAAACGTCTATTATGGTAACATAGGAAAAACAGTCTATCAATGAATGAAATTTGTCGAAAGTCGTCGAAATGGAAACTAAATTCCTTTGATTGAGGCGCAAGCTGGAGGTCCCCTAACGTTGCTTCTAGTTGTCTTCTCTCAGAAAACAGTCTATAATCGAAATGGCATGCATGAAAATTTCGGAATGGAAAAGGAAGAATGCCCATGAGAGCAGAACGTCGGAAAAAGAAGAAAACATGGCTCCGCTGGGTGACGGGATTGCTCGTCGTGTTATTCGCTGGAGCAGGAATATTCGCCTATTCCATTTATCATCATGTGAAACAGACGGCAAACCAAATGCATGAGGACGTCAACTGGAAGTCGGAGAAGCGGAAAGAAGACGTTTCGTTTGAACGGAAGACGCCGATTTCGATTTTGTTGATTGGTGTCGATGAACGCAAAGGGGATCGCGGGCGTGCGGATACGCTGATCGTCATGACGGTGAATCCGAACAAGCAGTCGATCGAGATGGTTAGCGTGCCGCGCGACACAAGGACCGAAATCGTTGGAAAAGGGACGGAAGATAAAATCAACCACTCGTACGCCTTTGGCGGAGTGGAGATGACGATGGCGACGGTCGAGCATTTCTTGGATATTCCGATTGACTATTACATTAAAGTCAACATGGAAAGCTTCCGCGACATCGTCGATGCCGTCGGCGGGGTGACGGTGAACAATCCGTTCGCGTTTACGTATGAAGGAACGCATTTCCCGAAAGGCGAGATTACATTGAACGGGGACGAAGCGCTGAAATACTCCCGCATGCGGAAAGAGGACCCGCGCGGCGATTTCGGGCGCCAGGACCGGCAGAAGCAGATCATTCAAGCGATTATTGAAAAAGGGGCCAGCTTCTCGTCGCTCACAAACTACAGCGACGTGCTCGCGGCAATTGGGAAAAACGTGAAAACGAACTTGACGTTTGAGGAAATGAAAGACATTCAGGCGAATTACAAAGACGCCCGCAAACAGATCAAACAGCTCCATATTACGGGGCAAGGGACGAAAATCAACGGCATTTATTACTTGCTTGTGCCGGAAAGCGAACGGCTGGCGATTTCGAATGAGTTGAAAGAGCATCTCGAGCTGAAGGCGACGGCAGCGAAGTAAACAATAACGAGGATGCCCCAAAGGGCGTTTTTTTGCACCAACCCTTTGGGCATCCTCGTTTTGCACTATTCATCCTTATTATCTTTGTCATTCGCATCTTTCGGATCTTCGATCGGGTCTTCGCGGTCCGGGACCGTATCGCGCTCATCGTCGCCCGGTCCGTTGTTCGTGTCGTCTCCCGGCGGGAGTTGATTGTTTTGGTTGTCGTTCAAATCGGTATCGCGGTTGTCTGGGATGCCGTCATTGTCTTTGTCGTTGTCGACGTCATCGTTTTGGTTGATGTCATCGGCCGGGTTCATGTCTTGGTCGTTGACATCGTTTTGATTGTTGTTCGGCGGCGGCGGATTGTTGTTGTCGCGGTTCATATTGCATCCCGCCGCTAAAAAGAGGGCGACAAGAGCGCTGAACAGCCGGACCAGCAGCGCTTTTTTCTTCATCCTATCTGCTCCTTTCTGTTATTGTGGTGACCTTATGTAAGGCCGTTCCTTGTTTATCTTTCCCAGAAAGAAGCGTTTCATTCGTTCGCTATACAGAACGGACGGCAAGAAAAAGAGGCTGTCCCAACAGATCGTCTCTCTTTCAGAGAGATCTCCTATCGTGTCACCGAAGTTGATTTGTCCTTGCATCTTGTGATGAAGAAAGGGTGTCCCGTTGCTTTTGAGACACCCTCTTTGTTCAGTCGGCTCGTTTGTCGCCAAGAGCGAACATCAACTCCGTTTCGCAGACAAGCTCGCCGTCGACGGTGGCGATGCCTTTGCCTTTGCCGATGGCGCCGCGGGCGCGGAGGATTTCGACTTCCAAGCGGAGCTGGTCGCCCGGCTTGACTTGCTTTTTAAAACGGCAGTTGTCGATGCCGGCGAAAAAGGCGAGGCGGCCGCGGTTTTCCTCACTTTGCAGGAGGACGACGGCGCCGACTTGGGCGAGCGCTTCGACGATCAACACGCCGGGCATGACCGGGTATTCAGGGAAGTGGCCGGCGAAATAGGCTTCGTTGGCGCTGACGTTTTTGATGCCGACGGCGCGCTTGCCTTCTTCGATTTCCAGAATGCGGTCAACAAGCAAAAACGGATAGCGGTGCGGGATGATGGACTGGATTTGCTGGATGTCAAGCATGGGCAAACTCCTTTCTCTTCTTGGGCGGCTTCATCAGCCGCGATCCGTTCCTTTCTCGACGATATCGACGATGTGCTTCCACGTGGACGGGCGGAATACATCGAGCGGCTTCCCATCGCCGATGGCGCTGTAGCCGACGACCGCACCGGCGGCGAGGCTTATGGCCATCAACGCGGCAACGATGATGAGCCGAAGCCAAATCGAGACGAGCCGGGTGCGCGCGAACCGGCGCGGCGCGGCCGCTTCCCCTTCAGCCGAAAGAGCTTGGGCTTCCGGTTCGGCGGAAGCCGGCGGGCTCTTTCTTACTCGTCCTTTCCGCCTTGCCATCCGGGAAGACGGCGAGCTCATAGGTTCTTGATGCCTCTCGTCACTCATCGCGATCCTCCTTATGAGGAGCGCATGCCGTTAATCAGCCCGAGCATTTGTTCCGAGATGGAAATGGCGCGGGCGTTCAGCTGATACGCTCGGCTTGTCGCCATCAGGCCGACCATTTCTTCGCCAAGGTCGACGTTCGACTGTTCCAAGGCGCCTTGTTTGACGCCGATTTGGCCACGCAAATTGCCGTTGAGCTCCCGAGCGGCGCCAGGGACATCCGGCAAGGTGAAGATGTTGTCACCCTGGGCTTCGAGAAGCTGCGGACGATCAATGGCGGTGACGCCAAGGTTGACCCGGGCGACGACGCGTCCGGCGGCATTGGTTGCCGTCAGCGTCCCGGTCGGGGAGAGCTGAAAGCCGATTGTGCCGGCGGGAAATTCGATGGGCCGATTCGCTTCATCGAGCACCGGGCGGCCGTCGCTTGTCACGAGGGCGAGACGCCCGCCCATAGGAGTGATAGAAAAGTTGCCGGCGCGGGTGTAGCCGATCGTTGTGGCGCCGTTGGCATCGGTGACTTGAACGCGAAACCATTGGTTGGCGGCAGTGAAGGCGAAATCGAGCGCGCGGCCGGTCTCAACGAGCGCTCCTTGCGTGGATACAAGCATCGTCGAAGCGAGGCGCGCCCCGTTGCCATAGCGCGCGCCCGCCGGCGTCTCGCGGGGCGCTTCGTCGTTCGGCAGGCGGTCGACTTGCTGGGCGAGGAGCTCGGCAAAGCTCGCTTCGCGCCGTTTAAAGCCGACGGTGTTGCTGTTGGCGATGTTATGGCTGATCGTATCAAGCCGCTCTTGCAAGGCGTTCATCGTGTTGGCGGCGGTGAGCATCGAGCGGAGCACAGGCTTGTCCCCCTTTCGTCATCATTTCAGGCGGCCGACTTCGTTGACGGCCTTGTCCAAGCTGCGGTCGTACGCTTGGACGATTTTTTGGTTTGCTTCAAACGTGCGGTAAGCCGCGAGCAAGTCGGTCATCGTCCGCTCGACATCGACGTTCGACCGCTCGAGAAACCGTTGCTTGACGGTATACGTCACATTGCCGGGCGCCTGCGGCAACGGCCCTGTCGTGCTGCGGAACAGGCCGTTTCCTTCCTTCACCAATGTTTGCGGATTGGCGGCGAAGGCGACGCCGAGGCGAGCAGCCGCTCCGTTCTCATCGATGATCATTCCGTCATCGCGGACCGAGAACCGCTCGCTTGAGAGCGGAATGCGCTCTCCATTGGCATCCAGCACATACCAACCCTCTTGCGTCGTCAAGTAGCCGTCCGGACTTATGGTGAAATGGCCGTTTCTCGTGTAGCGGACCTCGCCCTCACCTGTTTCGACGGCAAAAAACAGCGCGCCTCGCTGCCCGCTTGCCCGGTCGACGGGGACTTGTCCGTCCACAATGGCCATATCGGTCGCCAAGCCAGTTTCCGTTACATCCCCTTGGCGGAAGTTCGGGATAAGCTCTTGCATATAGACGCCCGTAACGAGCGGCCCAATGACGGTTTGCATCGGAACGGCGCGCCTTGAGGCGGTCGGGATCGGTTGATCCTCGAGGCGGCTCATCAACAGTTCCGGGAACGCTCTCATCGCTCCAGCATCGGCTTTGTATCCCGGCGTTTCGGCGTTCGCCAAATTGTTCGTCAACCAATCGACGCGCCGCTCTTGCGCCAACATGCCGCTCGCGGCGGTATACAATCCTCTTAGCATGGCAGCTCCCTCGCTTGTCCATGAAAATTCGTTGCAGAAAGCCGCTGCCGGCTTTGGCGGGCGGCTTGTTGATTCCATTATAGGCGGGCGGAGGCGACAGTCGCATCCCCCGCTTTTCCTTTTTTACACCAACTGCGATTTTGGCGCCCGATCGATGTTTTCCAGCATAATCCCGGTGCCAAGGGCGACGCAGTCCATCGGATTCTCCGCGACAAACACCGGAAGCTTCAGCTCTTCAGCAAGCAGCAAATCGATGCCATGAAGCAATGCGCCGCCGCCCGTTAAAATGACGCCGCGGTCGATGATGTCCGCCGACAATTCTGGCGGCGTGCGCTCGAGCACGCTTTTGGCGGCTTGTACAATCAAGGACACCGGCTCGCGAAGCGCCCGTTCGATTTCTTCTGAACGAATGGTGATCGTGCGCGGCAATCCGGTGACGAGATCGCGGCCGCGGACGTCGATTTCTTCGGACCGTGCGCCTGGGAATACCGTTGCGACCTTAATCTTGATTTCCTCGGCCGTTCGCTCCCCGATGAGCAGCTTATATTCGCGCTTGATGTAGTTTAAAATCTCCATATCAAACTTGTCCCCGGCCATTTTAATGGAAGAGGCGGTGACGATGTCTCCCATCGAGAGAACCGCGACGTCAGTCGTGCCACCGCCAATATCAACGACCATGTTTCCGCACGGCTGAAAAATGTCCATTCCGGCGCCAATGGCTGCGACTTTCGGCTCTTCCTCCAAGTACACTTTTTTGCCGCCGCTTTTTTCCGCTGCCTCTTTGATCGCTTTCCGTTCCACGGATGTTGTGTTCGTCGGGCAACAAATCAAAATGCGCGGTTTGGCGAAAAAGCCTTTTAGGTCGAGCTTGCTTAAGAAATGCTTCAGCATCGCTTCGGTAATGTCAAAATCCGCAATGACGCCGTCTTTGAGCGGCCGAATGGCAACAATATTCCCAGGAGTACGTCCGACCATTCGTCGTGCTTCTTCGCCGACTGCGAGCACTTTGTTCGTGTGTTTATCGATCGCCACGACGGACGGCTCATTGAGCACGATGCCTTTGCCTTTGACGAAAATGAGGACGTTCGCCGTGCCTAGGTCGATGCCGATGTCTCGTGAAAACATATGACTTGCTCCTCCTTGCCTCTGCCCTAAAATCATTCCTAATTGTTTATTTTACCATATTTGTCCCCTGGAATGATACTGCAAACGGCAGATGGCAAGGAAAAAGTCAGTTGTTTTTCACCGTCTGCTTTTTATACTTTTTCTTCGTTGCCTCCCCGCCGCGCAAATGGCGGATCGATTTATGGTAATCGAGGATTTGTTTCACTTCTTGGGCCAGCTCCGGGTTGATCTCCGGCAGCCGCTCGGTCAAGTCTTTATGCACGGTGCTTTTGGATACGCCAAATTCTTTCGCGATGACGCGAACGGTTTTCCTCGTCTCCACGATATACTTGCCAATCTTGATCGTACGCTCTTTGATGTAATCGTGCACACCACTCGCCCTCCCTAAGTTGGATGTGAGAAGTGAGAAGTGTGAAATGAGACTCGTCTTGCCAATGATGAGCGCCGCTTTCGCTGGATGTCTTAGAAGCGTCTTCATCGCGTCGCTTGCCGGTTGTGAACGATCCCCACCTCAACCACTCTCATTGCTGTTCAATTTGTAACATTTTATTAGACAAATCGGGCATATATACCAGAAATATCAAGGCGGACAACGGTTTTTTCACAATTTTTTTGCGGTTTGTAACGGAGAGAAAATGGGAAACGACTATAATGTAGAGAGGGAAAAAGGAGGAGCTGACATGGGCAAAAGAAAAATGATCGGCGTCGCGGCTGTGTTGGCCGGAGTGGCGGCGAGTGCGTTGTTCATGTACACCATCGGCAGTGATCAACCGCAGGCGAAAGATGATTTGCTTGGCCCCGCTCCGGCCGGCAAACCAGCGCCCGCGGGCGGAAAAGGCATCATCGCCGGGACGCTGGAGCCGTCGCTCACGTACGAAAAGCAACACGATGCTTACGTGTTTACGTTTACGGTCAAAAACCAAACCGAACGCGTGCAAACGATAACATTCACTAGCGGAAAAAGATACGACTACATTTTGTACCGCAATGGCAAAAAGGTGAAGCAGTTCAGCGAGAGAAAAATGTTTACGCAAATTTACGAACAGCGGACGTTAAAACAGGGAGAAGAACTGACCTTTCGAGAAACATTCCGCGGCCTAAAACCAGGAACGTATACACTTGATTGGTGGCTCGCTGATCCAAACTGGCCGAACGCGCGGGCGAAGGTGACGTTTACGGTGCAATGAGGCTTCGGGCGAACAGGAGCCGCCGCATGTGGGTATGCCAAAACGCCGCTCGTGCCGCATCAGCCAACAGCCCGGTCGGGAAAGGGCGCCCATTCGCCTGTCAACGGAAACAATGGCGAAAAGAGGGATGCTTCCGTCACTGTGAGGAAGCATCCCTTCTTTCTTTTTTAGCCATAGAGGACCATTCATGACGAGAGAAACACCGCCCCGTACACAAGCGCCAAGGCGATGACGTACGCTGGATGCAGGCGCCATTTGCCAAACATCAAAAAGGCGCTGGCGGCGGCAAGAAACACCGTTTGGCCAAGCCCGGCCCCTTCATACGACTCACGGAAAAAGTCGATGGCCATGAGCGCAAGCATGACGGCGATCGCTGGGCGGATGTAAGCAGTGAGCCGCTTCACTTGCGGCGCGTCTTTCCATTTGTACAAGAGCTGCAAAAGGGCCATCAGTAAAATGAGCGACGGAGCGACGCTGGCAAACACGGCGACAATAGCGCCAAGGACGACGGCCTGTTCATATCCGATATAGCCGGCCATTTTTGTGGCGATCGGGCCGGGCAAGGCGTTGGCAATGGCGAGAATTTCCGCAAACTCTTCATCGGTCATCCACCGGTATTTCGTCACCGCTTCAGCACACACGAGCGGGATCGAAGACGGACCGCCCCCGTACCCAAGCATGCCGACGCGGAAAAAAGCGAGAAATAAATGCCATTGGTTCATCGAAGTCATCCCTTTATCGTGAGTCTCACCAAGCAGCGACTGCACCGTCCGTACGCGGCTCCGTCCCGGCGGCAAGCACGCCGGTGTCAGGATCGCGCCAAATGATTTGTCCGCGGCCGAACGGACCTCCGTCTAAGGCAAAGCGAATGTCATGCCCTTTGCGGGCGAGCGCTTCGGCAATATGGCGCGGGAAGTGCGGCTCCACCCACACCGTTTTTCCTTCCACCCACTGCCAACGTGGCGCATCGAGCGCCGCTTGCGGGTTTAATTCAAAATCGACCGTGTTCATGATCACTTGCAGGTGCCCTTGCGGCTGCATGAATCCGCCCATGACGCCGAACGGACCGACCGGCGTGCCGCCTTTGGTCAAAAAGCCAGGGATGATCGTATGATACGGCTTTTTCCGCGGCGCCAGCCCGTTCGGATGGCGTTCATCGAAGACAAAGTTATGGCCGCGGTTGTGCAAGGCGATGCCGGTGCCTGGGACGACGAGGCCTGAGCCAAAGCCCATGTAGTTGCTTTGAATATAGGACACCATATTCCCTTCGCCGTCGGCGGCGGCCAAATAGACCGTTCCGCCTTTTGGCGGCGTCCCCGGCTCCGGTGTGAGCGCCTCCTCGCCGATTTGCGCCCGGCGCATCGCGGCAAACGACTCCGACAACAGCTCGTCTGGGCTGCAGCTCATATAGCGGCGGTCGGCGATGTACGCTTTTCCATCGGCAAAGGCCAGCTTCATCGCCTCGATTTGCCGGTGGCGCGTCTCGACATCCGGGACGCTTGGCACATCAAACCCGTTCATGATGTTGAGCGCCATCAACGCCACAAGCCCTTGACCGTTCGGCGGAATTTCCCACACCTCATAGCCTCGGTAGGAGACCGAGATCGGCTCGACCCATTCCGGTTCGTACTCGGCGAGGTCGTCCGCCGCCAAAAAGCCGCCGTATTGCTTCGAGAAGGCCGCGATTTTTTCCGCCAGCTCGCCGCGGTAAAAGCTTTCCGCTTCCGTTTCGGCAATGGAGCGCAGCGTCGCGGCATGATCCGGAGACGCCCACACTTCCCCGATCTTCGGCGCGCGGCCGCCCGGCGCAAACATCGCAAACCAGGCGGCGAACTCCGGCCCGTTCAGCGATTCTTTGTACACCCGATAAGCGTTCGCCCAGTATTTGCCCAGCACCGGCGATACTGGGTAGCCGTTCTCTGCATAGGCGATCGCCGGAGCGAGCGTTTCGGCAAGCGGCAGGCGGCCAAAGCGCTTGGACAGCGCCGCCCACGCCGCCGGCGCACCCGGCACCGTCACCGGAGCGAAGCCGTATTTCGGCATCTCCGTATAGCCGCGCTCTTTGAGCGCTCCAATCGAGATCGATTTCGGCGCATAGCCGCTCGCATTCAGGCCGTACAGTTTCCCATTCGTCCAGACGAGAGCGAACGCATCGCCGCCGATGCCGTTCGATGTCGGCTCAACGACCGTTAAACAGGCGGCCGCGGCGATCGCCGCATCAATGGCATTGCCGCCTTTTTTCAACACATCAAGCCCCGCTTGCGCCGCGAGCGGCTGCGACGTTGCGACGACGCCGTTTTTCGCAAACACCGTCATCCGCTGCGATGGGTATGGGTGGTATAGGTAGTCCATGGCCACGATCCCCTTTCTTTCGTTACGTGTGGAGTAAATCATTTCGCACAAACTGTGTCCGTTTTCATGTTTCATTTATTTCATTTTAACATCTTTCCGAAAGAAGTCTCCCACTTCTCAACGAAGTGAAAGTGGGAAATGAATGTCGGTTCGTGCAGCCTAAAGTCCAACTTGTTCTCGAACCGTGGGGCACACGGGAATCGCTCGGTCAATTTCCCGTCATGAAATGGGATTGCCCGAGAAACTCTCACCTCTAAGCAAAGCGTAGGTAGTGGGAGTATGTCACAGAAAACAGGAGATAATGGCCATTCTGTCCTCTAAAGTAGTGAAAGAATATTCAAGCCGCCTATAGTACTGAACGCTAATGTTCAATTGGCATCCTATTGTTTTTGGAGTCTGAACTTGGAACCGGAAAGTGTTCTTGCATGAAGCCACTCTCCTTTGGTATAGCTGGCCCCGCCTTCATTATGCAGATGACCCGCCAAGCAGACGATTTAGATGTCGTCTCAAGTTTGCCTAGCACCAAAGGAATGGAACAGGGATTATAGCAAGCAAGGCGGAAAGAAGTAAAACAGGGGAGGAAAAAGGTCGTCAAAAAAGAATCGAGGGAAGGACGCTCGACGTGGCGAAGAGAATGCTGGTGAAGGACTGGAATATCGACGCTATCAACGAACTGACCGGACTGCTGGTTGAAAAAACAAACGAGTGAAGAAGCAAACCATTCTCCTCAACCTTATATTCCCATTGTCGTCGACCCCCAATCGCGCAAAAACCCCTGGGGATCGACGACAGTGGTTTCGGGCTCCCTAAACCTACAGCCATCGATGACGAACCTTATTGACAGAATTTTTGAAATCTGTTATTCTGAAAGCAGCGCTAGATCGAAATGTTTGATACAACAAGCATTTTTGGGGGGGTTTTTATCGTACCTATGAGGGATTGAAACCCTGCAAATGTTCGCGTTTCCTTTTATCGATCCTCGTTTTTATCGTACCTATGAGGGATTGAAACCGATGTGCTGGATGCGTTTGAAAAGGCGGGTGCGCGTTTTTATCGTACCTATGAGGGATTGAAACTCGCTGCAACCAACCGAATGGCACAAGCGACGATTCGTTTTTATCGTACCTATGAGGGATTGAAACGGACTGTCGTTCGGTTTTTATCTTGTTTTGCTGCAATGTTTTTATCGTACCTATGAGGGATTGAAACTGGCTTTAATGTTGGTGTTGGTGTTGTTCACTACCGTTTTTATCGTACCTATGAGGGATTGAAACATGGGAAAGAAGTTCGTTTCAAGTCGAATGCGGCAACACGTTTTTATCGTACCTATGAGGGATTGAAACCTCTTCGATCGTGCGCAAACCTTGTGTGATAATGACGTTTTTATCGTACCTATGAGGGATTGAAACCAATGGGCTGACTGTGAATGGGGGCACGGCTAATGTGTTTTTATCGTACCTATGAGGGATTGAAACACCTATCTTTCTTTCCCGGTCGGTTCGGAACCCTGACGTTTTTATCGTACCTATGAGGGATTGAAACAATTCCTTGACGTTTCCCGTTGTCTTTTTCATACAAACGTTTTTATCGTACCTATGAGGGATTGAAACTATATAAGGTCCACATGTCGCGTCCCAGCCGCCGCGTTTTTATCGTACCTATGAGGGATTGAAACTTCGGACCGGCTATGCTTGAATCCAAAGGCGTTTGTTTTTATCGTACCTATGAGGGATTGAAACTGGCAATATGGTGCGATTCCAAAAGCTTGGGAAGACAGTTTTTATCGTACCTATGAGGGATTGAAACCCAAATCTTCGTATTCTTCTGGCACTTCACACTTCGTTTTTATCGTACCTATGAGGGATTGAAACTCGAGGAACACGACAGTATCAGCTCGGTCGAGTGGTTTTTATCGTACCTATGAGGGATTGAAACTGGGGAACGGCTTTACAATCAATCTCGACGATAAGCCGTTTTTATCGTACCTATGAGGGATTGAAACCTTGAAACGATTCTAACTGTTTGATGCGATATTCTTTCGTTTTTATCGTACCTATGAGGGATTGAAACTCGAGCTGGCGATTCGTGCCGCAAAGCCGGGCGGTTAGTTTTTATCGTACCTATGAGGGATTGAAACATAGATGAAGCAGGGATTATGTTTAATTCTCGCGAGTTTTTATCGTACCTATGAGGGATTGAAACTATGATTACTTTAAACATCGCAACCCAGAAGCATTGTTTTTATCGTACCTATGAGGGATTGAAACGGTTGAACCGCTCTTTCTTCATGGTAGGTGTGTCTTTTGTTTTTATCGTACCTATGATGATTGAAAGTCCGTTGTACCCTTTGCGAAGATTGATGATGTATGGCGAAGCGGCATCTGTTGTCTATGACCGCAGAGGCGTGGTGTCGCGCTTGCTTGACCCATTGATAGCGAATCCATTTGATAGAAAAGGACAACGCTCGATCACGAGGCGTGTTTCTGGCCGCCATGCTTCCCCGTCTGGCTTTCGAAGCATCAAAACAAAAAAAGACCCGCCCGCTTGTCTTGGCAAACGGACAGGCCTTTTCGTCGCGTTTTTCGTTTCCTCTTGCTCGACGCCTTGTCGATTACGCTCTTGCCATGCCGATCGAGGCGTCTGGCGTTTTGTAGGATGAAGCGTCGTTGTTTTCGTCTTGATGGTTGTCGCTTGGCGTCGTCGAATGGTCGTCAGCCGATGGTTGTTCATTCGCTGGGTTTTCGTCTGTCGGCGCTGTTTCGTCACTTGGGATCAATTCTTTTTCTTTGCTCGTGGCGGCGCGATCGCTTCCCGTTTTGTCTTCCGCTTTGTCGGTCAAAGCCGTCAACGGTTTGTCGACATAGTCGATCGGGTTGACCGCCCGGCCGTTTTTGCGAATTTCAAAATGGACGTGGATGCCGGCTTCTTTGTTGAATTCGCTTTGCCCTGCCTTGCCGATCACTTCACCTTGCTTCACCGTGTCGCCGGCTTCGACTTTCACATCAGCGAGCGATTGATAGACGGTCGTGACCCCTTGTTCATGATTGATTTCGACAACATAGCCCAAAATCGGGTCTTTTTCCGCTTTCGTCACCGTGCCGCTCAAGGAAGCGGTGACATCAAACGTTTTGCCGTCTTGGCGCACAAGATCGATGCCTTGGTTCGGGTGGTACGTATGATCATAAAAGACGAGGGCTGCTTCCTGTTCTGCTTCCGATGCTTTGTCATCGTAAAACGGCGTTTTCACTTGCACCGCATTTGGATCCAGCACCGGCATCGCAATCGTTTCAACCGTTTCATTGACCGGAACAGCCGGATTTTCTTGCTGGGCGGTGCCGTTTTTCGCCACGTTGTCTTTGCCCGTATTCTCTTCTTTGCCCAATTGAAACCAAAGCGCGCCAGCGACGATTAATGCGGCAGACGATAAATAGATCGCCGGAAATACCCAACGTTTGCGGAACAGACGCTTCAGCGACGATTGTTTTTGTTCCTCTCTCATGTTCATCACCTCAGCAACCATTTTGAACAGAAAGAGGAAAAGATATACACATCAAAACCAATTTTTTCACTTATTTTTTGACATTCGGCTAGATTTTATACAAAAAAAATGAAGGGCGTCTCCCTGCTGTTTGCCCCGAACATTTGACAGAAAAACCGGGGCGCAGAACCCCGGTTCATCCATTTTTCGCGGTCAATTTGTTTAAAAACGCCGTCGCTGATGAAATATGGACGCCGCGATAATAATATTTGACGATGTCAGCGTACGTTTTCCCTTCTTTGGCCATAAAGTTGGCTCCGTATTGGCTCATGCCGACGCCATGGCCGTAGCCTTTCGTCGTAATGATGATGTCATTCCCGCTACGCACCCAGGTGAAATCACTCGACGGCAACCCGAGCCGTTCGCGCACATCGCGGCCCGTAAACGTCTTGCCGCCAATCTTCACTTCGCCGACGCGGCGGCCGGGAGTGCGCGATACAATGACGCCGACGGAGCCGTCAGCGGGCAGTTCGACCCCCAGTCTTCGCTCGAATTCCGCCACTGGCATCGTTTTTCGCTGGTAAAACTTCGGGGATTGTTTGTCCCATGGGCTGGCGACGCTTTTTAAATACGGAAAATCGCTTTGCCAATAGGCTTCCGAATTTTCCGTATAGCCGTTGCTTGTCGAAAAAAACAGCGCCTCGATCGGCTCGTTGTGGTATGTCAAAATTTGTCCTTGCGTGTCCATCACCGCTTTTGTCACTTTTTTCATTTTCCAATCGTAGTCGCTGCCCCATAGTTTTCGCAGTTCGTCATCGCTGTAATAGACTTGATGAGCCACCGTGTCGGTCACATTCGCTCCTTTTGGCAGGCGAAACGGCTGGTTGGCGAGCAATTGCTTCACGATGTACGTTCTTGCCGTCAACGCTTGCGCCTTTAATGCCTCGAGTTCAAATTCGGCCGGCATTTCCGCCGCCACGACGCCGATGACGTATTGCTCGAGGGGAATATGTTCGACGCGTTGTTCTTTGCTTCGGTAGACCGCCACGTCGATGGACGGCCCTTCGGCTGTTTGCGGCCGTTGGACTTGTTCTTGCTTGTGCAGTTGTTCGGCCAATTTGGCCACCTTCCCGTCATAAAATGGAAGAACGAGCGCCGTCGGAATGACGAGGATGGCGACAAACAGCGAGAGAGCGAGCGCCATCACCGGTTTCAGTCGTTTCACCATAGCCGAGCCCCCAATATGCATTTTCCAAGCACAAGCGGACATCGCGAATGAATGCCTGCGTTGGCTTCGGTTCGTTACTATAGTTATGGGCTCGGACAAGTATATATGACAGTTTTCTTTCCAGCCAAAACCTCCATGAGCGCGTTTCGCACTCCGCCTAAAAGGCTGATGAAAACCAACGGATTCGCTCTGTTTGTGAGAAATCGCAAGGAATGACGCTATGGAGCTGCAAGATTTTTTCTATTTGAGAAACATTGTTGAAGAACAGCATTTCCCTTTACATCACCAGCCTTCTCAACATGAAGCCGTTGAAAAAAGTCGGCGACTGAATAGGGAGCGATGGAACAAGGGGGTTTTCGAAAGCACATGCTTCCCCACCGTCGCGACTTGCCGCGCGCGATGCGATCAAGCTTATGGAGAAACTTCATACAGACGGTCTTTCTCTGAGCTTCAAAACAGACCGTTAGGAACGAACAGTTGTTTTTTACCGTCCTTCGACGGTCGCCGTGTTCCAAGAAAAAACGACCATTCCCCGCCAAAAGGCAAGGAACGGTCGTTTTTCGCTCTTTATCCGTTCCATTGGATCGTTTGAATTTGGTCGAATTGTTCCGTTTCTTCGCGGACGCGTTCAATGTCGGCCCCAAGCGCAGCCAACTTTTCGTGGAAGCGGACATATCCGCGGTCGAGATGACGAAGCTCGGTCACGCGCGTGTAGCCGTCCGCCGCGAGTCCAGCCAAAATCAACGCCGCCGCTGCGCGCAAATCGGTGGCCGCCACTTCGGCGCCTTGCAGCTGGCACGGGCCATTGATCATGACGGAGCGGCCTTCAATTTTAATATCGGCGTTCATGCGCCGGAATTCCTCCACATGCATAAAGCGATTTTCAAACACCGTCTCGGTGATCATGCTCGTGCCTTCGGCTTTCAACAAGAGAGCCATCATTTGCGACTGCATGTCGGTCGGAAAGCCCGGATATGGCATCGTTTTAATGTCGACGGCTTTCAGCTTTTCCGGACCGATGACACGCAAGCCGTTTTCCTCTTCCATGACGGTCACGCCCATTTCTTCGAGTTTGGCGATCAGTGAGCCTAAATGTTCCGGAACGGCTCCTTGCACGAGGACATTGCCGCCGGTGATCGCCGCCGCCACCATAAACGTGCCGGCTTCGATGCGGTCCGGAATGACCGTATGCGTGGTGCCGACGAGCTCGTCAACTCCCTCGATTCGAATCGTTCCGGTGCCGGCGCCGCGCACTTTGGCGCCCATCGCGTTCAAAAAGTTCGCCAAATCGACGATTTCCGGCTCTTTGGCGCAGTTTTCGATCACAGTCGTGCCTTCCGCGAGCACGGCGGCCATCATAATGTTTTCCGTCGCCCCGACGCTTGGAAAGTCCAAATAAATTTTGGCGCCGCGGAGCCGTCCGTTCACTTCCGCATCAATAAAGCCATTGCCGACTTTCACAGACGCGCCCATCGCTTCAAATCCTTTTAAATGTTGATCGATCGGGCGCGAGCCAATGGCACAGCCGCCCGGCAACGCTACGCGGGCTCGGCCGTTGCGCGCCAACAGCGGCCCCATGACCAACACCGACGCGCGCATTTTTCGCACATATTCAAACGGCGCTTCCACCGTCAACGGACCGGTGGCATCGACGGTGACCGTCTCGCCGGCAATGTGCACATCGGCGCCTAAATAGCGGAGCACTTCACTGATTGTATATACATCGGAAAGAGCAGGCACATCATGAATCGTACTTGTTCCTTTCGTAGCCAATAAAGTGGCAGCGATGACAGGCAAAACGGCATTTTTGGCGCCTTCCACTTTGACCGTGCCGCTCAACCGGTTTCCGCCACGGACGATGATCTTTTCCAAGGTATTCCCCTCCGCGTCCAATTTCTCTATATTAGTATTCAATGGTAATGATTGGGGTTCCAACAACGACGCGCGTCTTGCCGCCCAATCTTTCCCTCAAGGCGAGTTGCAGGTTGATCGGCTGATGATGGGCGGTTGGGAGAACGTTCTTCCACTGCCCAGTATATGCAGACAGGGAAACGAGTGACTCTTCCCGCAGCCACTCGACAGGCGTCGCTTGAAAATCGCGAAGCAATTGAGAGGCTTGGTCGAACAAACCACTTTTCATATTACCACTGAACTCGCCTTCTATACAAGCAAAAAATGTAGGATGGTTCACAAATAGTCCGTTCGTCGTTTTTTCCATGTGCCTTTTTATGTCTTTCCAACCAGCTTGGCTCCACGTTGGACCGGCCGCTTCATAGAGGATATACGTTTGCGGCGTTCCATTTGTGACGGTCATCACGAGCTGAATTTGTTCACGAAACAAGGAATGTTCATTCGTGCCGATCGCTTTTTGCCAATGGCTAGTTTGGTGGAACGTCCAGCGAAAGGAGCGGTATGTTTGTTTGAGCTCCGCCATTTTTTTGAAAAAGTCCGCATCATTTTGAATATCGTGGGTATACTCTCTTGTGTACACGACCCAGCGGCCGAGCGAGGCACCGTGCTGCGCCAATGTGTGCGCCATCATTTCCAACGGTTCGGACCATTCGTTCCCCCGCGCGCCTTCCGTCCGATATTGCCCTGCGGCCAACAACAAGACCCCGGCGGCCAGAGCCATCAACCAACAGATTGGATTTTTTCTCATCTTCGTTCCCTTCCTCTCCTTACTTGTTATTGTTGCCACCGGGCAAGGGAACATACGTCAAAAAAATCGACAACCGGCGATTTTTGAAATCGCTTTCATAAAGAAACATCAAAGCGGAGGGCAAACAGCCGAGAATCCATGGAAGAAGGGGACGGGACGGAGAGCAAAGAGGCGGCGGCAAGAACGGATCGACCCGACAGAGGGCGAGGCAAGCGGGCAGTTGGAGGGGGAGCCGAAGCACCATAGCGCCCCGGGCCTCCCTATTCGCGGAACAAATACGGCAAATCGGTTGACCAAGCCCAATAGTCAAGGAAAAAGTTCGCCACCGTCGAGCCGATGGCAATCGTCAATAAAATGTACAGCAGCCGCCCTTGGACGACGCGGTTCGGCCGAAGCAGCACCTCGAGCCGCACCGCCTGCAGCGTCCACCACGTCACCGCTAGAAACGCCAAATGAACGATAATCGAAATCAACGCTTGTTGGCCGATGACCGGCATCATCAAGTTTCACCTCTTTCTCAAGCATATGTGAAACGACGCATACGAAGCATTTCCTCTTTTTCGGAACGCGGCGAGCAGCCAAAGCACTTCATGCGTTTCGAAAACAGATTAAGCGGCGCATGATAAGCTCTTCTCCCCCGAAACAGAGCCGCCCGCACATCCAAGGTGCTCCTCGTCCCGAAACAAAGCCAGCGGGATGAGCATTCCCCTCTTTCGATGAAAATGCGCAGGCCTTGAAACGTTCATGCTAGGCGGAAAGCAAACATGTCTCGATGGAGCTTTCCTCGCAGCGCATCCCCTCCTTTCCAAACGAATCTGGCGGCGCAAAAAAAGAGGAGAGGCATTCTCCCTCTCCCTTTATTCTACCGTTACGGCAAAAAATCGCCAAAATGCCCAAACCGAGCGAGCATATCGTAAGCAAGTCCCGGCGCCCAGCCGATCGCCAACGTTCCAAGCGCGCAAAAGATGACAGCGGTCGACAGCCCGGCCGGCAGCCGGCCAAGCGGCGCGGTGAACGTCGGGCGGAAAAAGAGCTGGACGATCAAATTGAAATAATACACGTATGAGATGACGGTCGTGATCGCCATCACGGCGGCGAGCACATAATGGCCCGGCTCTGTGACGACAAGGCCGATGAAAATATGCAGCTTGGCGATAAAGCCAGCTGTTCCTGGGATGCCGGCGAGCGAGAGCAAAAACAGCCCGAGCGCCGCAGCCAGCAGTGGGCGGTGCCGATATAAGCCAGTGAGTCCATCCAAATCATCGGATCCGGTTTCATTGACAATATGGGCAATAATGGCAAACGTCCCGATGTTCATCAACGTATAGACGAGCAAATACATCCAGAGCGAATCGATCATCGCCCATGACATCGCGGCAAACCCGGCGAGCAAATAGCCGGCGTGGGCGATGCTCGAGTAGGCGAGCAGCCGCTTTAAACTCCGCTGCCGAAGCGCCACGACGCTGCCGATGATCATCGTCAGCCCGGCTAACACGGTGATGACCGGCTGCATCGACAAAAGGAGCGATGACGGATCCCTCCCTTCTGCCGGCGCAGCGGCAAAGATCGTCACCAGCAAACGGAGAAGAAGGACAAAGCCGGCTGTTTTCGACACGACGGCAAAAAACGCGGTCGCGGGAACGGGCGCTCCTTCGTACACGTCCGGCGCCCACATATGAAACGGAACGGTCGCCAGCTTAAACGAAACGCCGATCAGCAAAAGCAGAAACGCCAAAGCAAGCATGTACGGCTCGTTCGTCTCCTGCAAGCGGCGCGCGATGCCGCCGAGATTCGTCGTTCCGGTCAAGCCGAACACATAACTCATGCCAAACAGCATGATGGCGGTGGCGATGCCGCCGTTAATGACATATTTGAGCGCCGCCTCGTTCGATGCCGGCGCCGTTTTGCGCAAGCCGGCCAAAATGTAGGACGACACCGAAAGCAGCTCAAGGCTTACAAATAATGTAAGCAAATCGCCGCTAGACGCCATCATCATCGCCCCAAGCAGCGCAAACAACATCATATAGGCAAACTCGCCGCGGTGCGGACTGCCTTCTTTCGGCGCCCATTCGGCCACTAAAAGCAGAGCGAGCGCTCCGCCAGCCAGCACAACGAGCTTGAACGCTTTGGCGAACGCATCAAGCCGGAACGTATCATGCAAAATCGATGCCGACTCGGCCGGGATCATCGCCGCTGTCGCGATCATGGCGAGCGCTGCCGCCGCCGCGGCGCCCCAAGCAAGCGGCCGGCGGCTTCGGCTACTTGGCAGCGCCAAGTCCATCACCAACAGCGTTATGGCGGCCGCGAGGACGATCCATTCGGGCGCCATCATGCTCCAATCGGATTGCCATACATCGTTCATGTGATCAACCCCCTAGCCCGTTCATCATCGTCTTGACGACGGCCGTAAGCGGCGCGGCCAATAGCTGCGGATAGACGCCGACGGCCACGATCAACGCGACGAGGATGAACGCCGGCACAGCTTCTTTTCCTTGCAAGTCAACGACGCCCCCTTGCGGTTCACCGAGGCTTGCCGCAGATGCTTGCGGCTCACGCGAGCCCACGACCGCTTCCCGCCGGTCGCGGGGGCGGCCGAATGTGATATCAAGGACGGCTTTCAGCGAGTAGACAGCAGCGAAGATCAAGCCAAGCGCCCCCACGGCGGCAAGGGCCGGCTTCGTTTGAAACAGCCCGAGAAACGACGTGAATTCACCGACAAATCCCGCCAGCCCCGGCAGACCGAGCAAGGCGAGCGCCGCTGTGAGCAAATACCCGGAAAAGAGCGGCATCGCTTTCGTCAGTCCACCAAGCCGGTTGATGTCCGTTGTTCCCATTCGATGAGCGAGCACGCCGACAAGCAAAAACGACAAGGAAGAGATGAGTCCGTGCGCGATCGATTGCAAGACCGCTCCTTGAATGCCGGCCTCATTCAACGCACCGAGTCCGATGAGCACGACCCCCATGTGCGACACACTCGAGTAGGCGAGCACGCGCTTCAATTCGCGCTGGCGAAGCGCCAACAGCGCGCCGTACAGCACGTTGATGACGCCAAATAGAGCGAGAACGCCGGCAAACGAGCGGAACTCATCCGGGAACAGGCCGATTCCGAACCGGATCATCCCGTACGCCCCTATTTTCAATAAAACCCCAGCATGAAGCATCACGACCGGCGGCGGCGCTTCAACGTGAACGCGGATGAGCCAGCGATGGAACGGAACAGCTGGCAGCTTGACGGCAAATGCCAACAGCAGCCCGCCGAGCAGCCAGCGACGCCCTTCCGCCGTCAGCGGCGCAATCAGTTGCCCTTCCGCCGCTGGATTATGTAACATTTCATGAAGCAAGGCAAAGTTCGCTGTTCCCGTTCGGGCAAGCAGCACCGCGATCACGACAAGCAGCAAAGCCGAGCCGAGCCCGTTGTACAACAAGTAGCTGTACGCCGCCCGCTCGCGCTCCAACCCGCCCCACTTGCCGACAAGCAAAAACATGGCGACCAACGTTACTTCCAAGAAGAGGAAAAACCAAACGAAATTGGCGGCGGAAAATACGCCGAGCATGCCAATCTCAAGCGCCAGCAGCCAGAGAAAATACCCTTTTTTCTCCGTTTTGACAAGCATCGACGCCAAAGCGGCCAACGTCGCCAACACCGCGGTCAGAACGATAAAGACAAGCGACAGTCCATCGATGCCAAGCTCATAGCGGATCACATACGCCGCGTCCGTCAAAAATGGCAGGTCCGTAAGCCGCACCCAGTCCCGTGCTTCGTCGAGCCGCTCGAGGCGAAACCCGCGCCCGGACTGAACGAAAGCAAACAACGCCAAAATGAGCGGCGGTACGGTGGCAGCCGTTCCGAGCCATTGAATCATTCGTTCATCCGTTTTGCGCACAAACATCAGCAACACGATGCCTAACAGCGGCGAAAAGACGAGCAGCGATAAAAACATCATAGCCAGTACCCCCCTGTTAAGGCGAAAATGACGACCAAAATCGCCAATCCGGCCACCGTCACCGCCCCATACGTCTGCGCCTGCCCATTTTGCCCGCGCGACCCAGCCGAGGCGGCCGCGCCGACAATGCCGGCGGCAAGCCGGGCAAGCCCTTCCACCAGGAAGCGGTCGACATACGCCAACAGGCGGCTGATCCATGACACAAGCGACACGACCGTCAAACGGTAAATGTCATCGATGTAGTAATGACGGCGCAGCAGCTCATCAACATACGGAACACGCGCGGACAGCCAATCGCGCGGCATTTTCTGCGCCCCGTACATCAGCCAAGCGAGAAAAATCCCTGCAAACGACACGATCGTCGCCAAAACAGCGATCCATCCCGGCGCCGCTTCATGACGATACGCTCCATCCGTCAACCATTCGCCAAGGAACGAGCCAAACCACGGCGTTTGCATGTATCCGGATGCAATCGACAGCACGCCGAGCACAAACATTGGCGCCACCATCGAGGCCGACGCTTCATGGGCATCCTCATGATGCCGCGCTTTGCCGGAAAAGACGAGGAAAAAGAGCCGGAACATATAAAACGACGTCAACAGCGCGGCAGCGACCGCGAGCCAAAAGAGGAGGCGCGGCCCGTTCGTCCAGGCGGCGGCCAAAATTTCGTCCTTGCTGAAAAAGCCGGCGAATAGCGGAACCCCGCTGATCGACAGCGCCCCAATGAGGAATAGCGGCGCGGTCCATGGCAGCCGCCGCCAAAGTCCGCCCATTTCCTCGATGTTTTGCGTACGGACGGCGTGAATGACGCTCCCGGCGGCCAAAAAGAGGAGCGCTTTAAAGAACGCATGCGTCGTCAAATGGAAGATGGCCGCGACATAGCTGCCGGCGCCAAGCGCCAACATCATATAACCGAGCTGGCTGATCGTCGAATACGCGAGGACGCGCTTGATGTCCGTCTGCACCAAGCCGATCGTCGCGGCGAAAATGGCCGTCACCCCGCCGATCGTCGCCACCGTCATCATGGCTGTATGGCTTGCCTCATACAGCGGAAACAATGCCGCCACAAGGTACACACCGGCCGCCACCATCGTCGCAGCGTGGATGAGCGCCGACACCGGCGTCGGGCCTTCCATCGCGTCTGGAAGCCATGTATGGAGCGGAAATTGCCCCGATTTGCCGATGGCGCCGATGAAAATCAAGATCACAGCGAGCGTCGTCATCCCCGGCGACAGCGTCCCGTCGCCGACGGCGCGGAAAATGTCATCGTAATCAAAGCTGTGCGTTTGCCAAAAGAGCAGCATCATGCCGATCAAAAAACCAACGTCGCCGATGCGCGTCATGATGAACGCTTTTTTCGCCGCCGCTTTTGCTTCTTCCTTATAGAAGTAAAAACCGATCAGCAAAAACGATCCAAGCCCGACGAGCTCCCAAAAGATGTACGCCTGCAGCAAATTCGGCGACAGCACAAGACCGAGCATCGCAAACGTAAACAGGCCCAAATACGCGTAAAAGGTGGAAAACCGTTCATCGCCAGCCATGTACCCTTGCGAATACACATGGACGAGCCAGCTGACGAGTGCGACAAGCGCAAGCATCCAAGCGTTTAGAGCCGTGACGGAAATCCCGACCGTCAACGTCACGCCGCCGATCGTCATCCATGTCCAGTTTGCCTCATACGTCGACCCACCGAGGCGGTCCACAAGCACCACGAGCGCCCAAAGCAGCGACAACAACGTCGCGGCGATGCCGACATAGGCGCTTCGCTGCTTCCATCTCCGTCCGAACAGCAACAACAGAATGAACGAACCAAGCGGGAACAGCGGCACGACCCAAGCTAGGTTCATCATCGTTCCCATCCCCTTCTCTAATGTTTCAACGAATTGGCTTCATCGACGTGAACCGTCTTCCGGCTGCGGTAAAAAGCGATGAGGGCAGCTAAGCCGACGGCTGCTTCCGCCGCCGCCACGGCGATCGCAAACAGCGCGAACACGTGCCCGTGAACGCTGGGATGGGCGCCGTATTTGGCAAAAGCGACGAAATTGATGTTGACCGCATTTAACATCAGCTCAATGCAGATGAGCACAATGACCGTATTCCTCTTCGTGAGCGCCCCGTACAGCCCGATGCAAAACAAGATCAGCGCCAACGCTAAATAGGCCGATAATGTCATTCGTCTTCCGCCCCCTTGCCGTCTTTTTTCGCCAACACGATCGCGCCAATTAAGGCGACAAGCAAAATGACGGACACGATTTCAAACGGAATCGTATAATACGAGTAAAGCGACTTGCCGATCGCCTTCGCGTTGTCGCCCGAAAGCGCGCTGCCGTCAGCGCCGAAGTCGAGCTGGCGGATGCCGAAGTAGACGGCAAGGCCGAAGGCGATGACGGAGAGGGCGGCAACCGCTTTATGCCAGACGCCGCCGGTGGTTTGGCGCTCCCTTTGGTCTGTGTGATGGCGCGTCAGCATGATCGCAAACAGCATGATGATCGTGATGGCTCCGGAATAGATGAGCACTTGCACAACAGCGACAAATTCGGCGGACAACAGCACGTACAGCCCGGCAATGCCGAAAAATGTCATGACGAGGGCGATGACCATATGGACGACGTTCGTCAGCTGGAGCATCGTCACCCCGCCGGCAATCGCCGCGAGGGCGAGCAAGAAAAAGGCGATGTCCGTTCCGCTCACGGCTTATTCTCCCTTCTTACGTTCGTATCGTTTTCATCGAGCCAGGCCAAATCTTTATACAGAGCGTCGCGGCTGTATTCCGCGAGCTCAAAGTTGTTCGTCATGACAATCGCTTCCGTTGGACATACTTCCGTGCACAAATCGCATAAAATGCAAATTTCAAAGTTGATGTTGTACGTCTCAATCACTTTCCCTTTTTTCGTCGGATCGGGATGTTTTTTCCCGGTCAGCTGGATGCATTCGGTCGGGCAAATATTGACGCACTGGTTGCACACGATGCATTTTTCGGGATAAAATTTCTGGATGCCGCGAAACCGATCCGGGAGCGGGAGCGGTTCGTGCGGGTAATCGTACGTCACTTTTTCGCGCGTCAACTCTTTTAACGTATACGCCAATCCTTTCATCAACCCAATCATCCGTCTACCCCTCTCATGGGAAAAGTGGCGTTCCGACACGACCTCTGCCCGAAGGAGGAGGCCATGCTCATGGGCGGCTGCCCCCTTCCTAGCAAGGCAAGTTGCTTTGTTCCTTTAGAGGACTGGTGAAAAACGACCGATTTCGCCGAATCCGTTGCTTTTGGGCGAAAGAGAACCGTTGATTTTACAGGACTTCTCAATTTGAGAAGAGTCCGTTTTTCGCGACTTTTCACTAAATCACCGGCCTTTTAGAAAAACCACGCTTTCACGACCGCCGTCAGCACAATGTTGACGAGCGAAAGCGGAAGCAGCACTTTCCAGGCGAACTCCATCAGCTGGTCGGCGCGCACGCGCGGAAATGTGGCGCGAAACCAAATGAGGACGAAAACGATCACACAAAACTTCAGCGCAAACCAGACCGCGCCAGGAATCCAGCCGAGAAACGCGACCGGATGCCAACCGCCGAGAAACAAAATCGTCACAAGCGCCGCCATGGCGAACAAATACACATACTCGGCGAGCATAAAGAACGCCCAACGGAACCCGGAATATTCGACATGGAAGCCGGCGACGAGCTCGGACTCCGCTTCCGGCAAGTCAAACGGCGTCCGGTTCAACTCGGCCACCGCGGCAATGAGGAAAATCAAAAACGCCAACGGCTGGGCGAAAATGAACCAGACGTCTTTTTGCGCCGCAACGATGTCGACTAAATTCATGCTTCCCGCCAAAAGCACGACGCCAAGCGCTGACATGACGAGCGGAATCTCATAAGAAATCATTTGCGCGGCTGCCCGCATGCCGCCAAGCAGAGCGTATTTGTTGTTGGACGCCCAGCCGCCGGCGACAACGCCGACGGTCGTCAAGCCGGAGACAGCGATATAATACAGAAGGCCGACGCCAATATCGGCGAACCGGAACGCATCGGTAAACGGCAATACCGCCAACACCATAAACGACGGCACAAAGGCGATAATCGGCGCCAGCACGTAGAGCGGACGGTCAGCCGCTTTCGGGATCGTATCCTCTTTCAAAAGCAGCTTCAACACATCGGCAACGGTTTGCAACAGTCCAAAGCGGCCGCCGACTTGGTTCGGGCCGATGCGCCCTTGCATAAACCCCATCACTTTCCGCTCAGCCAAAATGCCGTATGTGACAAAGGCGAGCACGACCGCCAAAAGCAGCGCCCCAAGCCCGAAAAACAGGGCGATGTTCGACCAGCTTGGCGTGGATTCAAGCCATTGCTCCATCATCCGTCGACCTCCCCAAGCACAATGTCAATCGACCCAAGAATGGCGATGACATTGGCCAAGTTTTCCCCTTTGAGCAGCTTCGGGAGTATTTGCAAGTTGTAAAACGATGGGCGCCGGAATTTGAGGCGGTACGGCTCCTTTTTGCCGTCGCTCGCAATATAGCAGCCGATCTCGCCGCGCGGCGCCTCGATGCGGACGAACGTCTCGCCGGGCGGCGCTTTAATGATGCGGGGCACTTTTCCCATGATCGGCCCCTCAGGCGGAAATTGCTCGCACGCCTGCTCGATGATGCGAAGCGACTGTTCGATTTCCGCCATCCGGCATTCATAGCGGGCAAGGCAGTCGCCGCTGTCGCGCACCGGCACGTCAAAATCAAAGCGGTCATAGATCGAATACGGTTCATCTTTGCGCAAATCCCATTTGACGCCGGTCGACCGCAAGTTGACGCCGCTGAGCGAATAGCTGATCGCCTCTTCTTTCGTATACCGCCCGACGCCGATGACGCGCTGGCGGAAAATTTCGTTTCCGGTGACGAGGTCGTGGTACCCGGCCAATTTCTCCCGCATGTACGGAACGAACTGCTTCACTTTGTCAATCCAACCGTCCGGCGCATCCCATTTGACGCCGCCGATGCGCATATAGTTGAACGTCAGCCGCGCTCCAGACAGCTCATTTAATAGATTAATAATCATTTCGCGTTCGCGGAACGCGTACAAAAACGGACTCGTCGCGCCAAGGTCAAGCAAGTACGTCCCCCACCAGACGAGGTGGCTGGCGATCCGTCCAAGCTCCATGGCGAGAACGCGCAAATATTCGGCCCGCTCCGGCACTTCAATGCCCATCATCGTTTCGACCGCATGGCAAAGCACATAGTTGTTCGTCATCGCGGACAAATAGTCCATCCGGTCGGTGTACGGGATGATTTGCGTATATTGCAGCCCTTCGGCGATCTTTTCCGTCCCCCGATGCAGGTAGCCGATGACCGGTGTCGCCTCTTGAATGATCTCGCCGTCAATTTTTAAAATGAGGCGGAACACCCCGTGCGTGCTCGGGTGTTGAGGGCCAACGTTTAAAATCATTTCCTCTGTGCGCAGCATCATCTACACCTCCGCATCATACGGCTCGTAATCTTTGCGCAGCGGATGCCCAACCCATTGTTCGCCGAGGAAGATGCGGATTAAGTTCGGGTGGCCGCGGAAACGGATGCCAAGCAAATCGTACGCTTCGCACTCCGGCCAGTTCGCCCCCGGCCAAAGCGGAACGAGCGAATCGACTTCCGGGTTGTCGCGCTCGATTTTGACTTTCAGCGCCACCGGCTGCCGGTTTGGATAGGAATACAAGTGGACGTACACTTCCGTATGCGTCTGAAAATCGGTGCCGTGCAGCTCGGATAAATAATCAAACTGCAGCTGTTCATGACCCTTCAACAACTCAGCGACTTTGTAGTACGCCTCTTTTTTCACGACAAGCGTCGGCACATCTTTCGCCAGCCGGTTGATGTATGCATCCTCGAGCACATCCGCACCGAGATGCTCATGAATGATGCGGACATATTTCTCAAGCAGCGGATCGTTCGGCGACGGGGAGGGCGGCTGTTCCGTCCCGCCGTCAGCGTCAGCCGCTTTCGCCTTCGCCCGGGCAGCAGCGGCCGCTTTCGCTTTCGCCGCTGCGATCGCCTTTTGTTTCGCCTCATCGTCGGCAGCATCACCTTGCTGCTTCGCCATGGCGGCCGCCCGCGCCTTCGCAGCCGCGGCCTTGGCTTTCGCTGCCGCGGCCGCCTTTTTCTTCGCCAACTCAAGGTCATCGTCTGCCGCCGCCGACTCGCGCTGACGCCGCAGTTCCGCCGCCCTCGCCCGTGCTTCCTCCGCCGCCTTTCTCTTCGCCGCCTCGAGGTCGTCCCCTGCCGCCGCCGACTCGCGCTGACGCCGCAGTTCCGCCGCCCTCACCCGTGCTTCCTCGGCTGCTCGTTTTTTCGCCAATGCAAGATCGTCGGCCGATGCCGGTTCCGTTGCCTCTCCCTTCGTTGTTTCGGGCTGGCTGCCATTCGAATTCGGGGGCGTTTTCAAACTGCCCGTTTCGACAGCTGACTTGGCCTGTTCATCTGCCTGCCTAGCCGCGAGCCGTTCGCGCGCCAGCTGTTTTGCCCGCTCGGCTGCCTCTTTTTTTCGTTGGGCCAAATCTTTTTCTTCATCCATCGGTTACAGCACCTTCTTCCCCGTTTTGGCTTCCAGTCGGATTTTTTCTTTTAATTTATGAATGCCGTAGATGAGCGCTGCCGGGTTCGGCGGACAGCCTGGTATGTACACGTCCACCGGGACAATTTGGTCGACGCCTTTGACGACGCTGTACGATTTGATGTACGGGCCGCCGGCTGTCGCACACGAGCCCATGGCGATGACCCATTTCGGTTCGGGCATTTGATCATACAACCGGCGCAAGAGCGGCGCCATTTTTTTCGTCACCGTGCCCGAGACAATCATGACGTCCGCCTGCCGCGGCGAGGCGCGGAAAAACGAACCGAACCGGTCGAGGTCGTAATGGGCGCCGCCGACCGCCATCATCTCGATGGCGCAACAGGCAAGGCCGAACGTCAACGGCCAAAGCGAACTGCTTCGGGCCCATCCTTTCAACTGTTCCAATGTCGTCAAAAAGACGTTTCGCTTCACTTCTTCCATTTCGACGCCAGAAAAACCCTCCCATTTCACATCCATCGTAACACCTTCTTTTTCCAAGCATAGATCAAGCCAATGGCAAGCAAAACAATGAACATGATCATTTCCACCAACGCGAACAAGCCGAGTTGGTCATAGACAACAGCCCACGGGTACAAAAACACCGTCTCGATATCGAAAATGACAAACAGCAAGGCAAATAGGTAGTACCGAACTTGGAACTGAACGCGCGAGTCGTGAAAGGGATTGTTACCGCTTTCATAAGTTGTCGCCTTTGCATCACTCGGCACGTGCGGCCGCAGCCACCGCCCGGCCGTGAGCGCCCCGATCGGCAGCAACACACCGAGGCAAAGGAAGACGAAGATGATCAAATAACTGTTGGCATAGATGTTGCTCAACCAGCTCGCCCCCTTCCGGTTTACTACATACGTATGGTGTTAATGATGAAATTTTTCAATAATTCCTTCGATTTCATTATAACATTTATATCCAGCCGTGTCAGCAAAACTTCAAGTTAACACTGTCAACACGGTATCCATTCATGTAAGCGCTTCATCTTTGTTGAAGCGACGGAATGCAAGGAACGAAAAAAGAGAGGGCGTTTGCCTCTCTCCTTGACGGACGATTCTACCGTTTTCATCAAAAAAAGCAGGGGAAAAACTCCCCTGCTTTTTACTTCATTTCCGCAACGCTCAAACGGTTCATGGCGCGTTTTAACGCCAGTTCGGCCCGTTTGAAGTCGATGTCGTCCTGCTGGCTTTGCAGGCGGCGCTCCGCCCGCTCTTTCGCCGCTTTGGCGCGGAGGACGTCAATGTCCTCCGCCCGTTCAGCAGCTTGAGCCAAAATCGTCACTTTGTCCGGGCGGACTTCCAAAAAGCCGCCGCTGACGGCAATGTATTGCGTTTTGCCGCCTTTTTTCAGCCGGGCCGCGCTGATCTCGAGCGGGGCGACAAGCGGAATGTGCCCCGGCAAAATGCCGAGCTCGCCGCTTTTCGCTTTGACGCTGACCATTTCAACATCGTCTTCGTACACCGGGCCATCAGGAGTAACGACGCTCACGTGGATCGTTTTCATTGTCCAATCCCCCTATCCCGGGTCACACTTCGACACCCATCGCTTTCGCTTTTTCAACGACTTCTTCAATGCGGCCGACTAAGCGGAACGCATCTTCCGGAAGATGGTCGTATTTGCCTTCCAAAATTTCTTTAAAGCCGCGCACCGTTTCTTTGACCGGCACGTAGGAGCCTGGTTGGCCCGTGAACTGCTCCGCCACGTGGAAGTTTTGCGACAAGAAGAACTGGATGCGGCGGGCGCGGTGAACGACGAGTTTGTCTTCATCCGACAGTTCATCCATCCCCAAGATGGCGATGATGTCTTGCAATTCTTTATAACGTTGCAGTGTTTGCTGCACTTTGCGGGCGACTTGGTAGTGCTCCTCGCCGACGATTTCCGGCGCCAACGCACGCGATGTCGAAGCGAGCGGGTCAACAGCCGGATAAATCCCCATCTCGGCGAGCTTCCGCTCCAGGTTCGTCGTCGCATCCAAGTGTGAGAACGTCGTCGCCGGAGCCGGGTCCGTATAGTCGTCGGCCGGGACGTAAATCGCCTGGATCGAGGTGATCGAGCCTTTCGCCGTTGAGGTGATTCGCTCTTGCAATTGACCCATCTCCGTCGCCAATGTCGGTTGGTAACCAACGGCCGACGGCATGCGGCCTAACAGCGCCGACACTTCCGAACCAGCCTGCGTGAAACGGAAGATGTTATCGATAAAGAGCAGCACGTCTTGGCCTTGTTCATCACGGAAGTATTCGGCCATCGTCAAGCCGGTCAAGGCGACGCGCATCCGCGCCCCAGGCGGCTCATTCATTTGTCCGAACACCATGGCCGTTTTGCTGATGACGCCGGAATCTTTCATCTCATGGTACAAGTCGTTTCCTTCACGCGTCCGTTCGCCGACGCCGGCAAAGACGGAAATCCCGCCGTGCTCTTGGGCGATGTTGTGAATCAGCTCTTGGATCAAGACCGTTTTTCCTACGCCAGCGCCGCCGAACAAACCGATTTTTCCGCCTTTAATATACGGGGCAAGCAAGTCAACGACTTTAATCCCCGTTTCCAAAATTTCGACTTCCGTCGCCAATTCCTCGAATTTTGGCGCCGGACGGTGAATCGGGTCGCGGCGGGCGTCAGCCGGAATGTCGCCTTCCAAGTCGATCGGTTCGCCCAAGACGTTGAACACGCGGCCAAGCGTGACTTCGCCGACCGGCACCGAAATCGGTGCGCCGGTATCGATGACTTCCATGCCGCGGATGAGGCCGTCTGTGGACGCCATCGCGATCGTCCGTACTGTATCATCGCCAAGGTGCAAGGCGACTTCCAATGTCAAGTCGATGTCGACTTCGTTTTCGTTGCGCGCTTTATGTTGAATTTTCAGGGCGTTGTAGATCGCCGGCAAGTGGCCGTTCTCAAACTTGACGTCTACAACCGGACCCATGACTTGGATAACGCGTCCTCTTGTCATCGTTTTCCCTCCTAACTTGCTAGTCCCCTATTGCAAGGCGTTTGCTCCGGCGACAATTTCCGTAATTTCTTGCGTAATCGCCGCTTGGCGAGCGCGGTTGTAGGAAAGCGTCAATGTGCGAATGAGCTCGTTCGCATTGTCCGTTGCGTTCTTCATCGCCGTCATCCGGGCGGCGTGTTCGCTTGCTTTTGCATCGAGCAATGCGCCGTAAATGAGGCTTTCCGCATACTGCGGCAATAAGACGTCCAAAATTTCTTCTTGCGACGGTTCAAATTCGTACACCGTGCGCTGCTTATTCTCCGCCAAGTCAGTGAGCGGCAGAAGCTTCCGTTCCGTCACCTCTTGCTGAATCGCGCTCACGTAATGGTTGTAATACATATACAGCTCGTCAAACGTACCGTCGGCGAATAACCCAACTGTTTTGCGGGCGATTTCTTTAATATCGGCAAACGACGGCTGGTCCGGCAAGCGGGTGATGTCGAGAATGACTGGCATGTTCCGCTTGCGGAAAAAGCTCAACCCGACGCGGCCGATGACGATAATCGCATATTCGTCCGGAGAAGCATGGCGTTTTTGGATCGTTTGGTACACGAGGCGCAACACGTTGCTGTTGTACGCGCCAGCCAGACCGCGATCCGACGTGATCACGAGATACCCGGTCTTTTTCACCGGGCGCGAAACGAGCATCGGATGCGAAGCCCCCCCAGCGCCAAGCGCCACATTAGCCACGACTTCTTGAATTTTCTCCATATATGGAACGAACGATTTCGCGTTTTGCTCCGCGCGGTTCAGCTTCGACGTCGAGACCATTTCCATCGCTTTTGTAATTTGGCTTGTCTTCTTCGTCGCATTGATGCGCGTTTTAATATCGCGTAACGATGCCAAAGGTTTCACCACCTTTTTGCTGCACGGGTTCTAACAGGCGTGAGGGGGCGATATGCCCCCGCCGGCCTTATTGTGAAACGACAAACGTTTTCTTGAACGCTTCGATCGCTTTATTGAGATCGTCTTCGTTCGGAAGATCTTTCGTCGTGCGGATGTGCTCAAGCAAGTGTTGGCCGTTTTGGTCGAGCCACAAGTAAAACTCTTTCTCGAAACGGCGCACATCTTCAACCGGAATGTCGTCCAAAAAGCCGCGCGTCAATGCATAGATGATCAACACTTGTTTTTCGACCGGAATCGGCTGATGCAAATCTTGCTTCAGCACTTCGACCGTGCGCGCCCCGCGGGCGAGCTTCGCTTGCGTCGCCTTGTCGAGGTCGGAGCCGAATTGGGCGAACGCTTCGAGCTCACGGTAAGCGGCCAAGTCCAAACGGAGCGTCCCGGCAACTTTTTTCATCGCTTTGATTTGCGCTGCCCCACCGACGCGCGAAACGGACAACCCTGCGTTGATCGCCGGGCGGACGCCGGAGAAGAACAAGTCCGATTGCAAGAAGATTTGCCCGTCCGTAATCGAGATGACGTTCGTCGGGATGTAGGCGGAAATGTCACCCGCTTGCGTTTCGACGAACGGAAGCGCGGTCAACGAACCGCCGCCTTTGGCATCGCTCAATTTCGCTGCGCGCTCAAGCAGGCGGGAGTGCAAGTAGAAAATATCCCCCGGATATGCTTCACGGCCCGGCGGACGGCGAAGCAAGAGCGACAATTCGCGGTATGCCGCGGCCTGCTTCGATAAATCGTCGTACACAACCAAAACGTGCTTGCCCTTATACATGAAGTACTCGCCCATCGCTACACCCGCATACGGCGCCAAGAACAAAAGCGGAGCCGGCTGCGACGCCGAGGCGGTGACGACGATCGTATAGTCGAGCGCGCCGTGTTTGCGGAGCGTTTCGACAACGGTGCGGACCGTCGATTCTTTTTGCCCGATGGCGACATAAATACAAATCATGTTTTGGTCTTTTTGGTTGATGATCGTGTCAATGGCGACGGACGTTTTCCCCGTTTGCCGGTCGCCGATGATGAGCTCGCGCTGGCCGCGGCCGATCGGCACGAGCGCGTCGATCGCTTTAATCCCGGTTTGCAGCGGCTCATGCACCGATCTCCGGTCCATAACGCCCGGCGCCGGGCTCTCGATCGGGCGCGTTTCCGTCGTTTCCACCGGCCCTAATCCGTCAACAGGCTGACCGAGTGGGTTGACGACGCGGCCGATGAGCGCTTCCCCAACGGGCACTTCCATGATCCGGCCCGTACGGCGCACTTCGTCCCCTTCTTTAATGCCGGTGTACGGTCCTAAAATAACGATACCGACGTTGTTTTCTTCCAAGTTCAACGCCATGCCCATCACGCCGTTGGCAAACTCGACGAGCTCGCCGGACATGACGTTATCGAGCCCATGAGCGCGCGCGATCCCGTCGCCGACTTGGATGACGGTTCCGACATCGCTCACTTGGATTTGCGATTCATAGTTTTCAATCTGCTGCTTAATGAGCGCGCTGATTTCTTCCGCTCGAATGCTCATGCCTTTCACCCCTGTCTTCAAATGTTAGCCGATCAGCTGCCGCCGAATCCGTTCAAGCTGCCCGCTGACGCTGCCGTCGTAAATGCGGTTGCCGATGCGCAGCCTCACGCCGCCGATGAGTTCCGGATCAATGATGTTTTCAATCTCAAGCGTCTGTTTGCCGACTTTTTGGGCAAAGACGTCGGAAAGCGCCCGCAGTTCTTCGTCCGTCAACGGCCGCGCCGAATAGGCGACCGCCTTGGCGATGCCGCGCGCATCGTCGACGAGGGCGAGAAACTGTTCCGCCAGCTCGGGCACAAGGCCGAAGCGATGGCGCTCCAGAAGAAGGAGAAGCGTGTTTTGCACCGGAGTGGACACACCGGCGAACGCTTCGCAGATGAGCGCTTTTTTCTGATCCAAGGAAAGTTTCGGATACGAAAGAAGCGATAAAAACTCGCCGTTTTCCGCCAACGCCTGGCGCACGGCGCGAACATCTTCTTCGATTCGATCAAGCTGTCCTTGTTCGAGCGCGATTTGGAACAAAGCGGACGCGTACCGTTTGGCGATCACTTCTTGGTTCATCGCGCTCCTCCTACCTCTTGAACGTCTTTGATGTACGCTTCGATCAGCTTGCGTTGATCTTGCTCGGTCAGCTCTTTTTCGATCACTTTTGAGGCGATCAAGACAGACAACGAGGCCACTTGTTCACGGAGCGCGGCCATCGCCTGTTCTTTTTCACGCTCGATTTCTTTTTTCGCCGTTTCTTTCACCCGTTCCGCTTCCGCACGGGCCGAGGCGACAATTTGTTCTTTCTGCTCTTCAGCCAGCTTGCGCGCGTTTTCAATGAGCGCTTGCGCTTCTTGGCGCGACTGCTTCATCAGTTCGCGCTGTTCTTCAAGAAGTTTCTCTGCTTCTTGACGGCGTTTTTCCGCCTGGTCGATTTCGTTCGCGATATGTTCTTCACGCTGCTTCATGATATTCATTAACGGCTGCCAAGCGAATTTGCGCAACAAGGCCAGCAAAATGATGAACATCAGCAATTGGTAAATAATCGTGCCGCCGCTGATGCCATGCGCCGCTTCGCCGAGCGCCCATAGGTTTGCCTTCCACAACACCGCGTTTCACTCCTTTCGACAGCTATCGCACCGACGCGATCTCGCAAAACCGCACATAAAGGAATGGCGAAGGTGGTCGTTGACACGAACTTCGCCATCACTTTCCATATCGATTTGTTATCGACCTAAGTAAATGAACGAGAAGACGACACCGATGATCGGAAGCGCCTCAACCAACGCGACCCCGATGAACATCGTCGTTTGCAAAACTGGACGCAATTCCGGTTGACGAGCAATCCCTTCAATGGTGCGGCTGACGATCAAACCGTTGCCGATGCCGGCGCCTAACGCCCCCAAACCTACCGCAATCGCAGCTGCAAGTACACCCAAACTCATGTTGATAGATCCTCCTTCACCATGTTAAAGTAATGTTTCAAGTCCTATTCTTAATGAAGTGATAAGAAATGCTCAATGGTCATGGCTGACCTTATGAGCCATATAAACCATGGTTAACATCGTAAAAATGAACGCCTGAATCGTTCCGACAAAAATACTGAACGCTTGCCACACCATCATCGGAATGGCTGCGCCAACAGCGCCAAGCACACCGTAATGCGTGCCAAGGCTGGCGAGCAAGCCAAGCAAAATTTCCCCGGCGTAAATGTTCCCGAAAAGACGCAAACCGAGCGTCAGCGTGTTGGCAAACTCTTCGATGATTTTGAGTGGGAACAGCCAGGCGACTGGACGGGTGTAATCGCGCAAATAGTCGGACGCCCCTTTCATTTTCACTCCATAGTAATGGGTGAGGGCGACGACCATCACCGCCAGCGTCAACGTAACGGTCGCATCCGCGGTCGGCGATTTCCACCAAAGTTCGCCGTTGACATGGACGGAAAACGGCAGTCCAAGCATATTGGCCACAAACACATACATGATGAGCGTGACGCCCAGCGTCAAAAAGCGGCCGCCCGTTTGCCAATCCATCGTGCTGTTAATGATGCCTCTGACAAAGTCAAAGACCCACTCCATAAAGTTTTGCATCCCCGTCGGGCGCAGCTGAAGCGAGCGAGTAGCCGCAACAGCAATGATGAACACGATCAAACAGGTGATCGTAATCATCAACATATCAGATAAATTAAACGTAAGGCCTAAAAATTCGACAAGCGGCGCTTTATGCTCCATCTTCTCTCACCTCGCTTTCATGCCTGCAGCTTGTCGTTTTTCCATTTGTGAAAGAAGAAATCTATTATAATGACAATGTAGGATGTCATTAATCCCAAAACGGTTGGCACGATATCGAAATGTTGCGGATATTTGAGAACGATGACAGCCGCCAACGCAGCAAGCGCCAAACGCGACAAAGTGCCTAATGTGCGCACTTTTTGGCGCGCCGCCACCGCTTGTCCGAATTTTTCGATTTTCCAGGTTAAGTTCCAAACCATGAGGAGGCTGATCGATGTACCGAGAATCAAGCTGAGAAAAACGGTTTTATACGGCGTAAATCCAAAGCCGAGCGTATAGATGGCGAGCAAATACAATATGTACCGAACTTGCCGCCAAAACATCGCTTGAAGACTTCCCATTTTATTACTCCCCAGAGAAATATTGGCGGATCAAGCGCAACATGGCATACACGCCGGCCGCCAGTCCAAGCAAAAGGCCGACGATCAAAAAGATCGGCTCGGTGCCAAATCGATCATCGATCCATCTCCCGCCGAAAACGCCGACCAAAATCGAACCGACAAGTTGGGAGACGAAGGCGGACATCAACGCCATGGCTTGAAACGGGTGGCGCTGTTTTGGGGACATGTCCATACACCCTTTAAATGCATAATGAAAACCTTCTCAATCTACCCCTTGTAAAGGATACAATACGCCCCCGTCAATGTCAATGTGTTTCCACGTAAAACCTCATTCACATAGGGCAAATATTAATAATTTGTGACAATTTCTCATTTTCTTCTCACAATGATGATGTATAATGATATATTTTATTTTTAGCCTATTTTCCTTTTCATGATTCTATATAGATGCAATTTGAAGCTTTACCATTTGCAGCTTTTACCGAGTATTTGATCGACTGTCGGGCGACCGAACAACGCCGCTTAAAGACCCATATATGGATCTGTGAAGCAGGCGGTTGTTCGGTCCTCCGTCACGCCAAGGCGTGACGGAGAAGCCTGTGGCTTTCCTCCCACAGTCGAAAAGGGGCAAACCGCTTTTCTGTCAAGGATATGTTAAAACCACGAGTGTTGATTATCCATTATTTTACGAAAATCATATGACTGAACACAAGCTTTTCTGCCTCTTCCCTCGAACCGAACAAGAACGCCGGCGGGCAAATGTCATTTGCCCGCAAAGCGTTCATTGTTCGAGAAGGGCATGCTGTGCGCATGCCCAGTCGGCAAGCGAACCGCTTGCCGACTACGGCAGAAAAGCTAGAAAAAGAGCAGTGTCAACTGGTTTTTATTGGTTAATCAACACGCCTGTGTTAAAACTTCTTCGTCGCATCTATCTGGGCTTTGCAAACGGAGCGGTTTCTCAGCGCCATCTTTCTGCCGCGGCCTATTCAATGCAAACGCTTAACTGACGCATGGGCAAGGCACCCTCTCCGCCGCTCGATGGAATGGAGCCCCCGCGCGGCGAGGGGCGTCTTGCAGCTGTTATTTTGTGCCAAACAACCGATCGCCGGCGTCGCCAAGACCAGGGACAATATAGCCGTGGTCGTTCAACCGCTCATCAAGGGCAGCGATGTAAATGTCCACATCCGGGTGGGCCGTTTCCACCGCTTCGACTCCTTCCGGCGCCGCGATCAGGCACATAAATTTAATGCTTTTCGCACCCCGCTTTTTCAGCGCATCAATCGCCGCCACCGCTGATCCGCCGGTTGCGAGCATCGGGTCGACGATGATAAAATCGCGCTCTTCGACATCGCTCGGCAGCTTGACGTAATATTCGACCGGCTTTAATGTTTGGGGATCGCGGTACAAGCCGATATGGCCGACTTTCGCCGCCGGGATGAGCTTCAGGATGCCGTCAACCATGCCGATGCCGGCGCGCAAAATCGGAATGACGCCCAGTTTTTTGCCGGCGATCACTTTCGCTCTGGCTTTACTGACGGGGGTTTCGATCTCGACTTCCTCAAGCGGCAGATCGCGTGTAATTTCAAACGCCATCAACGTCGCCACTTCGTCGACAAGCTCGCGAAATTCTTTCGTGCCCGTATTCTTGTCGCGAATGTAGGTCAATTTATGCTGGATGAGCGGATGATCAAAAACGTACACTTTTCCCATGGGTCAACTCTCCTCTTCCGTATGTATGCGCTGCACTTCTATACATTCTACTGGAAAACGAGCGCCTATTCAACTGCCGAACGAACGGAAAAAGGCGCACCGCCAAATCCGGGGGCGGTGCACCGTACGGTTTCGGACGAAGCGGCGGCGCTTAGTCTTGATAGAGCGGAAACTTTTCCGTCAAAGCGGCGACGCGTTGGCGCGCTTCCTCAAGCGCTTGTTCGCTGCCGACGTTTTTCAGCACAAGGCCGATGATGGCGGCGATTTCGTCCATCTCTTCCAATCCGAAGCCGCGCGTCGTGACCGCGGCCGTGCCAATGCGGATGCCGCTTGTGACAAACGGGCTTTCCGGATCGTACGGAATCGTGTTTTTGTTGACCGTAATCCCGACCTCATCGAGCACTTTCTCCGCCGTTTTCCCGGTCAGTTGCTGCGGGCGCAAATCGACAAGCAGCAAATGGTTGTCCGTGCCGCCGGAAATGAGGGTGAATCCTTCGTTTTGCAAGGCGGCTGCGAGCCGTTTGGCATTCTCCACGACCCGCTTCGCGTATACTTTAAAGTCGTCTTGCAGCGCTTCACCGAGCGCGACGGCTTTCGCGGCAATGACATGCATGAGCGGGCCGCCTTGAATGCCAGGGAAAATCGCTTTGTCAATTTGTTTGGCGAACTGCTCTTGGCATAAAATCATCCCGCCACGCGGACCGCGCAACGTTTTGTGCGTCGTCGTCGTAACGAAATGGGCGTACGGAACCGGGTTCGGATGAACACCTGCCGCAACAAGACCGGCAATATGAGCCATGTCAACCATTAAATAGGCGCCGACTTCATCGGCAATCTCGCGGAACTTGGCGAAGTCGATGATGCGCGGATAGGCGCTCGCGCCGGCGACGATCAGCTTCGGCCGATGAAGGCGCGCTTTTTCGCGCACGTCGTCATAGTCAATGACATGCGTTTTTGGATCGACGCCGTATTCGACAAAATGGTACTGAATGCCGCTGAAATTGACCGGGCTGCCGTGCGTCAAATGGCCGCCGTGCGACAAGTTCATGCCAAGCACCGTATCGCCGTGCTCCAAAACAGTGAAATAGACGGCCATGTTCGCCTGCGCCCCCGAGTGCGGCTGGACATTCGCATGTTCCGCTCCGAACAATTGCTTTGCCCGCTCGCGCGCCAACTCTTCGACGATGTCGACATATTCACAACCGCCGTAATAGCGGCGTCCCGGATAGCCTTCCGCATATTTGTTCGTCAAAACCGACCCTTGCGCTTCCATGACCGCGCGGCTGACAAAGTTTTCCGAGGCGATCAGTTCAATTTTCGCATGTTGCCGCTTCCGCTCTTGCTCAATAGCGGCGAACACTTGCGGATCTTGTTGTGGCAAGTAATTCATCAATAGCTCCCCCTTATGCGAAATCAGTGAATATTCGTTTTTATTTTATCAGCTTCAGCTAGGCAAATTCAAAGAAAAAATGAATGAAACCGCTAGAAAGAACAGGAATCATTCGGATTTTCCAACGAGTAGACCGCTCGAGCGCCGCCGATCAGCTTCGGCCGCGTTTTCGCCAGCGTCACGCATGCCGATCCAATGTGCTTCACCGAAACGCGCACGGGAACGGCAACCGGCTTCAAATGCATGCCGATGAGCGTATGGCCGATGTCAATGCCGGCATCGGCGCGAATCGCCTCGACAACGACCGGGTCAGCGAACGTTCGATAGGCGTAGGCGGCCATCGCCCCACCCGCTTTCGGCACCGGAACGACGGAAACGATCTCAAGCTCATGAGTTTTGGCGGTTTCCCGTTCGACAACAAGCGCCCGGTTTAAATGTTCACAACATTGAAACGCGAGCGCAATGCCGGTTTCGCGCCGCCACGCGTCAAGCTCGGCAAACAGCATGGCGGCAACGTCCATCGATCCAGCCGTGCCGATCCGCTCGCCAAGCACCTCGCTCGTACTGCAGCCGATCACAACGACATCGCCGCGGCCAAGCGGCGCCTGTTGGCGAAACTCATGCAAGATGGCTTGCCATTGCTGCCGCCATTCGGCCAATCGTGTGTCCATTCCCTTTCCTCCTTCGCACGGTGTGCCCCACACGTTCCTTGACGAACACTAGAAGTCTGGTGATGTAACGGAAAATGCGGCTCCCTCACGTTGCTTTTCAAATTGAGAAACCTTATACATGCTGCTCTTCCTTCACTTGAGAATCATCCATTTCAAAAAAACGGCTGTTTTTCAATGACCTTCTCGTATTTTCACCAATGATTCGCGAAAGATGAACGGCATTTGTTGTGAACATCGCCGGGTTCCCAGCCTTTGCGCTACTGCCCTCATGAAGCAGGACGCCCACACCTTCCGCTTATGGCCCACAGGCCGCATCCGCTCCGATGCGGCTCTGGTTCTGCCTACAAATGCTTGTTTTCATAGTCGGCGATTTTGCCGATCCGCCGCGCATGGCGTCCGCCTTCAAATTCGGTCTCAAGCCATGCCTTGGCGATTTCGCGCGCCAGGCCGGGGCCGATGACGCGCTCCCCCATTGCAAGAATGTTGCTGTCGTTATGCATGCGCGTCAGCTTGGCGCTGTAGACGTCGTGGCAAAGGGCGCAGCGCACCCCTTTCACTTTGTTGGCGGCGATCGTCATGCCGATGCCGGTGCCGCAGATCAAAATGCCGCGATCAAATTCGCCGCGCGCCACTTTTTCCGCGACGGGAAGCGCGTAATCTGGGTAATCGACCGATGTTTCACAATCGCAGCCAAAATCGGTGTACTCGATTCCCATTTCATCCAACAGTGCTTTTATTTCCTCACGAATGCGAACTCCACCATGGTCAGAAGCAATCGCGACTTTCATCACGTTCGGGCGAGGAGCCCTAGGCTTCGCCGTGATAGCGAAAGCCAGGGAGGAATCGCCCTTCCTCCTTTCGATGAATCATATTTGCGCGTGCATCAACGAGTGCGAAACCGGGCGACAGCCGCCTGCAATTGTTCGGCCTGCTCCACCAACTCGCCAGCCAGTTGATGCACATCGTTGATCGATGCGGCCTGCTCCTCGGTCGCCGCCGCAACTTCGAGCGCGCCGGCGGACGTCTGCTCAGCGATCGCCGCCACTTCTTGTGTCTGCGCCGCGGCCCGCTCCATATGCCCCATTTGACGCTTCGCCAGCTCAGCGATGTCATGGACGGCGCGGATCACGTCATCGGCTGAGGCCGCCATGGCCGCAATGGCCTCATTCGTGCGTTCCCCTTTCGCCGCCTCAGCGTTGGCAGCAGCCACCTGCTTGTCCATTTGCGCCACCACACGGGCGACTTCATTTTGAATGTTGCCGACCAGTTCCGCGATTTTCTTGACCGCCTTGGCGCTCTCATCCGCCAGCTTGCGCACTTCCTCGGCGACAACGGCAAACCCCCGGCCGTGCTCGCCGGCGCGGGCTGCCTCAATGGAAGCATTGAGCGCAAGCAAGTTCGTCTGTTCAGCGATGTCAGCGACAAGCAACGTAATGTTGCCGATTTGATTGGCGTGTGCTTCGAGCTGCTTGACAGCCGCCCGCGACCGTTCTTGATCGTCAGCCAGCTGATCGATGCCGCTAATGAGCGAATGGGTGATATCGCGGCTTGCCTTCAGCGTTTCGGCCATCCCAAATACCGACTGTTCCGCACGCTCGGCTGTTTCTTTGACTTGCACGGCGATGGCGAGCACATCCTCAACCGCCGAAGCTGCTTCTTGGATCGCCGCGGCCGAAGACGCCGCCCCTTTGGAAATGTCGTCAATGGTCGCTGCAATATCGCGTGCACGGCTTGACGCTGTTTCGGACGCCTGCCTCATTTCTGCCGTCTTTTCCGTCGTGCGCGCTGCGCTCTCTTCCACGTTGGCGACGACGGCGCGCAAATGACCGAGCATCCGGTTGAACGCGACAGCCAGCGAGCGGATTTCGTCATGGGAGGAGGGCAACGGAACATCCTCATCGATATGCCCTTCCGTCGCCTTTGCCGCCGCTTCCTCGAGCCGTTGCAGCGGCCTTGTGATCCAGCCAGCAGCCAAATAAGCAAGCACTCCGGACCAAAAGATGCCAAGGAGCAGCACGATCATCGTGAACACGCTTTTGTTCCATGAGGCAAACCACTGATCATACAAAACATACAAGAAAAAGGCGCTCGTTGAATACGTGATCAGCGCCAACGCTGTCGTAAAGATGACGAGCTTCAGGCGCAAACCGAACCGATGACTTGTCCCCCCCATTTGTGTTCCCCCTCACTTCTTAACCTCATTGTTCTGTTTGCAACTTTTCCGCCAAGCGGTCAATGAGCTTCTCCAGCTCATCGCGCGCCGCCCGGTACACTTCGACCGGCCCGCCGAACGGATCGGCGATATCGCCGTCTGTCCCCAAAACAAACTGCTTTAACGTAAATGTTTTATCCTTCGCCTCTGGAAAGCGTTCGACGACCATGTCTTTATGGCTGGATGTCATCGCCAGCACGTGCGTCGCCCAGTCGATATGCTCTTTCTTTAGCTGGGAAGAGCGGTGGACCGCTTCAATTCCCTTTTCCTTCAACACCGTCTTGGCATGAGCCGACGCCTCGCTTCCTTCCGCCGCAAACACGCCGGCCGATTTCACCTCGACGCCCGGCAGCTGCTTATTCTCCAACAGCGCAGCGGCCATCGGGCTCCGGCATGTATTGCCCGTGCAGACGAACAAAATGCGATATGGCATACAACCACCTCTTCACATCAATGACTTACCATCAATATACCATAGGGAAAAGAGCAAAAAAAGGCTCTTCACCACAACATGTACGTAAGGATAGGCAAAAAGTGCTGATTTTCCCTCACAAGCGTAAACAGGGTATGTTCAGAAAAAATCAAGTACAACTTTTGGTGAAGCGCCGCAAAAAAAAGCAGGCCGTCCGCTTTTTTCCACTGAAGGAAAACCGCCTGCCGCCGTTTATAGAAAAAGCAACTTGAGTCCGAACGCCAGCAAAATGCTGCCGCCGAGCGCTTCGCTGTAAGAACCGAGCCATTGCTGAAAATGGCGGCCGACAAAAAGCCCAACCCATGTCAGCACCATGCTGAACAGACCAAACAGCAAAATCGCCACCATCGTCCGCGCTCCGAAAATGCCGAGGCTCAGCCCGACGGAAAAGCTGTCTAGGCTGACGCTGAACGCAAAAAAAAGCAACCCCACCCCACGCGGAAACAGCGGCGATCCGTCGTCCCTCCGGAACGAGGCGATGATCATTTGCCCGCCAAGCCATAACAGCAGCGCCCCGCCCGCGTATGTCGCGACACTTCCGAACTCGCGCGACAGCAGGCGGCCGACCGTCATGCCAGCAAGCGGCATGAGAATATGAAACAAGCCGATCGTCAACCCGATATAAACCATTTGCCGCAGCCGGAGGCGCAACAGCCCCATTCCTAAAGCGACTGAAAACGCGTCCATGCCCAGCGCCAGCGCCATCATTGACAGCGCGATGATTTCGCCGATGAATGCGCCCATGTTTCTTCCCTCCCGGACCGGCCTTATTGCTAAACATATGCACGTCCAGGGCAGTTTAGAAGCAGAGCGGGCAGCCAATGGGCGCCGCCTGATTGACAAGCGGACGGAAAAGAAAAAACCGGTCCGCAACAGACCGGTTTCGCGCTTGGAAACGGCGTCCCCCCAATCCTCTAGTTGCCATTTGAACCTTACCGTTTGCCGAGTCGTTTTCTCGGCTGCCTCTCGTCCAAACAACGCCGCTTCCAAACCCATACATGGATCTGTGAAGCGCGTTTCCGTTCGATCTTCCGTCACGCCAAGGCGCGACGAAGAAGCCTGCGGCTTGCCTCCGACCGTCAAAAAATAGACAAGCTGCTTTTTCGATCAGGATGTGGGAAACTTGTTCACTGCATCGATACAGACGGCCGTCCTTTCATTTCCGCTGTTCGCTGATGGCGCGTCCGCCGGCTGCTTTGCGGAGCCGGTTCATGATCGCCGCGCCGATTCCTTCTTCCGGAAACGCCTCGCTGTAAATGAGATCGACGTTCGTTTCATCAAATCGGCGCAGCGTGCCGTACAGCCGGCTCGCGACCGTCTCAAGCGCCTGGCGCGTTCCGCACGGCAGCACGACATCGGCCGCATACCGGTCCTTGTTTTCCTCGGTCGTCAACACGCCGACCGTTTTCCCTTCCGCCCGGCTTTCATCGACAAGCCGCTGCAAAAACGCGGGCGGGCCGGCGACGATCCAAAGCGGCGCTTTCGGCGCATAATGCGTATATTTCATGCCGGGCGCTTTCGGCGCCGCCTCGTCGTCCGCAGCAGCGGCCTCTTCAACGCGGCCGATCGCTTCAATAAGCGCCTCTTTCGTCACTCCTCCCGGGCGCAAAATCGTCGGCACACCCCCACTGCAATCGAGCACCGTCGATTCAACGCCCACGCCGGTCGGCCCGCCGTCGATCACCCCGGCGATCCGCCCGTCTAAATCGGCAAGCACGTGCGCCGCCGTCGTCGGACTCGGCCTTCCTGACCGATTCGCGCTCGGGGCGGCCAACGCCAAGCCGCTCGCCTCGATCAACGCCAGCGCCAGCGGGTGATCCGGCATGCGCACCGCCACCGTCGGCAGCCCGGCCGTCACTCGCTCGGACACCGCCCCCGCTCGTTTCGGCAAAACGAGGGTGAGCGGCCCCGGCCAAAACCGCTCCATCAACGTTTTCGCCATCGGCGGGATCGAGGCCGCTACCGCCTCCGCTTGGGCCATGCTGGCGACATGAACGATGAGCGGATTGTCGCTCGGCCGCCCTTTGGCGGCGAAAATTTTTTCCACCGCGGCTGTATTGGCCGCATCGGCCCCCAACCCGTACACCGTTTCCGTCGGGAATGCGATAACTTCTCCGGCCCGCAGCCATTCAACCGCCTCTCGTATTTGTGGATAAACTTGCTGTTTATCAACAATATTATCCACAATCCAAACACGTGTTTTCAATCGTTTCACCTTCTCCATCGCCATGATTCGCCTTGAAAATGGCGGCTTTTTTTACAAGCATCAGATCGCCGCACGATGTCTTTCCACAGTTATACACAAATTGTGAATAAACTTGTTATTTTTGTGGATAACTTTGTGGATAGATGCTTATGGAATGAGATGGCTGAGCCACTCTTTGAAGAAAAATTTGACTTCCACCGGCTGTTCCGGCTCGGCCATGACGACGAAGGACGATTCTTGATCATCCGTGTACCCTCTGTCCTTCTTTCCATCCGCATGGATGGACGAAGCGGCGCGATCTTCAGTTTCCGCCATCGCACCCCTCTCCTCTTTCGGTTCGTCCCGCTCGATGGCCTGCTCGCTGCTTCGCATCGCCCTAGCTTCCGCTTCGGCCGACTCGCTGTTTTGCTTCGACCCAGCTTCCGTTGACCGGACGCTCTCAGCCGACACCGGTTCATTCGTTCCGGCAGACGATCGGTTCGCCGCCATCATGACAGCATCGCTGTTGGAAAAATCGAGAAAACAAAGCGGCGGGAACAGGACGCACCACCAGTTTGCTCCTTTTCCTTCCCCAAGCGTGATCAGCACGGCATCATAGATGCCAGCCGGATATACGTAGCTGCCGTACACTTTCGTCGGAAAATGAACCGGGCCAAACTCCACTTTGTACGTTTGATCGCTTTGTTCATCGCGCAACACGCGGGCGACCGTCCGCTCGATGTCCGGCAGGTGAGAGCGAATGACGCGCTTTGCTTCCTCAAACGAAGTGAGTTCGGCCACCCAGCCGTTGATTTGCGCATTGACCGCATCACGCACTTTTCGCTTCAATTGTTGGTCTTCATCGGCGTCGCTGTTGGCTAAAATGCGCAGGCGGATGGCCTCATCAGGGATGGCGACCGCCGCGTTCGCCCCGGCGTCCGTCTTGTGGCCGTACAGCTCGACGAGTACGCCTGTCGTTAATAGAATGATATATAAACATATGGCAATGGCATTTCCTTTGATGGTCATCATCGGCACCGTCCTTTCACCTTTCATTGTGGACAGCGCCGCTCGTTTTTAAACCTATCAATCTAACACGTTTTCCCGTTTTTCGGCCGCGTCATGTACACCATCCGGTCTTTGCCGTTGAGGTCAAAATCGACTTCCACTTCGGCTTCTGGAAACGCTGCGGCCAAAAGCGCCGCCACTGCTTCCCCTTGCCCGGCGCCGACTTCAAAAGCGGCAAGCGCCGGCGCGCCGAGCACAAGCGGCAGCTCGCGGGCGAAGCGGCGGTAAAAATCGAGCCCATCGCGGCCGCCAAAGAGCGCCGTGTGCGGCTCATAGTTTTTGACGACCGGGGAAAGCATAGCGGCGTCCGTCTCTGGAATGTACGGCGGATTGGAAACAACGACATCGACCGTCCGCCCCATGGCCATGATCGGCTGCAGCAAGTCGCCGCACAAAAATGAAACGTTCGCCCCGAGCCGCCGGGCGTTTTCACGGGCGACCGCGAGCGCCGCTTCGGAAATATCGGTTGCGGTCACCGACAACGCTTTGTTCTCCAACGCCAATGTCACGGCGATCGCCCCGCTGCCAGTGCCGACGTCAACGACATCGATCCGCTTCCGACCAGCAAATAGGCGCGGCACCCGCTTTAGGACGCCAAGCACCAGTTCTTCCGTTTCCGGGCGCGGAATTAACACATGGCGATTGACAAGAAACAACCTGCCGTAAAACGATTCATAGCCGATCAAATATTGAATCGGCACATGGTCCGCCGCATGGCGGTGCACATCGGCCGCAAACCGTTCATATACCGCTTCGTCGACCGGCTCGCGCCAACGGGCGAACAGCCCGGCCCGGTTCACGCCTAAATGGTGGCACAATAGCCACTCCGCCGCCCGCTCCTCTTTTCCGTGGGCGCGCAAAAAAGAAGAAGCCCAGGCGAGGACTTCATGCACGTTGCGACGCATCGTTCGCTTGCTCCAATTTTTTCGCTTGGTCGTCCAAAATGAGCGCCTCGATGATTTCATCCAAATGCCCATCGAGCACTTGATCAAGCTTTTGGATCGTCAGTCCGATGCGGTGGTCGGTGACGCGGTTTTGCGGGAAGTTGTACGTGCGAATGCGTTCAGAACGATCGCCGGTGCCGACAGCTTGCTTGCGCGTTTGGTCGTATTCAGCGCGCGCTTCTTGTTGGTATTTGTCGTAAATGCGGGCGCGCAATACTTTCATCGCTTTTTCTTTGTTTTTGATTTGCGATTTTTCGTCTTGGCACGTGACGACAATGCCAGTCGGAATATGGGTGAGGCGCACGGCCGACATCGTCGTGTTGACGCTTTGCCCGCCCGGTCCGCTTGAGGCGAACGTGTCGACGCGAATGTCTTTTTCATTGATTTCGACTTCGATTTCTTCCATCTCCGGCAGGCAGGCGACCGTCGCCGTCGATGTATGGATGCGACCGCCTGACTCCGTTTCCGGGACGCGCTGGACGCGGTGCGCGCCGTTTTCAAACTTCAGCTTTGAATACGCCCCTTTGCCGTTGATCATAAAAATGATTTCTTTATAGCCGCCGAGGCCGGTCGGGCTCGCTTCGATCACTTCCGTCTTCCACCCTTGCGATTCCGCATAGCGCGTATACATCCGGTACAAGTCGCCGGCAAACAGCGCCGCCTCTTCGCCGCCGGCGGCCGCGCGGATTTCCATAATGACGTTTTTCTCATCGTTCGGATCTTTCGGCAAAAGCAACACTTTCAGCTTTTCAACGATCGCCGCTTCCCGTTCTTCCAGCTCGCTGATTTCCTCTTTCACCATCTCGCGCAGCTCCGGATCGAGCTTTTCCTCAAGCATCGCCTTCGCTTCCGCGAGCTGGTCGCGAACCGATTTGTATTCACGGTACGTTTGCACCGTTTCTTCCAAATCCGCCTGCTCTTTCGAATAATCGCGCAGCTTTTTCGGATCGTTGATGACGTCGGGGTCCATCAACAGTTCATTGAGCTTTTCATACCGTTGCTCCACAGCTTCCAATCGATCAAACACATCATTCACCTCTGTTTTTCCCACACAGTCTATTTTTAGATTATAGCATGAAAGGAAAGCAAACAAAAACCCCCGCTTTTGGCAAGCGGGAGCTCTCAGTTGACGCGCACGATGATCTCGTATGTCGGGATCGCTTTTGTCAGCAGCTTGTCAATGCGTTGCGCCTCGCGCTGTCGTTCCTCGTCAGACAGCTCTTCCGGTGCATCAACGGTCACATACATATTGCCGCCATGAAACCAGATGGCGTCGGCGTGGTAATCGGTGTACCGCTCAATGAGTTGCGCTGCCTTGCGCGTATCGGCGCGCTGGGTTTCGCTTCCTTCGGTCAAGCTGATAAAATTCGGGTTTTGCCGCACGTTTTCCGGATCGTCGAAGTTGTTGTACAAGTCTCTGTCAGCGTCGATCTTCGGCCGCCCATCCGTCATCAGCCGCGCGCCGTTTTTGTCCTCGCTTTGCTGGCGGTAGGACGGATGATCCGGAGCGAGCGAACAGGCCGAAAGCAGGAAGATCATTCCTAACAGCCAGATGCGTCTCATCCTTTTTCGCCTCCTCAGCTGTTAGGATGTCCATGATCGCCCGTCAATGATACACGGCAAGCCCTAAATCTTTCTGCCATCATTCGCCTATTTTACGGCGAACGAACAAAAGGGGCAGCCTAGTCAAGCGAACGACCAATGATGAACGAGCCGCATGCCAAACGCTTTTTCCTCCCATAGCGAATGGACGCACAAGACACAGGCATGGCGCCGCTTCCGCCCTTCTCGGTCGGCGAAACAGACGAATATGCGCCGTTTTCATCCACTATGGCTGCGCTGCGCCACTTGGCCGATGAAAGCGGCCAAACAACATCCGTGACCGCCTCACCATCACTCACCCGTATGTCCAGCAAGCGGGCGGTTGTATCGCTTTTTCGGTTTGCCAGGCACTTCATGGTGATGACGGCAGCGAGGCTCGTACGCCTCGCTGGCGCCGACAAGAATCACCGGATCGTCATAAGAGGCGGGCGCACCGTTAATGAGCCGCTGCGTCCGGCTGGCCGGGGAACCGCATACCGTGCAAACCGCCTCCAGCTTCGTCACCGACTCCGCGATCGCCATCAGCGCCGGCACGGGGCCAAACGGTTCACCGCGAAAATCTTGGTCGAGCCCCGCGGCGATGACGCGGCAGCCGCCATCAGCGAGCGTTTGCACCACATCGATGATGTCGTTGGAAAAAAACTGTACCTCATCGATGGCGACGACGTCGGTGGTGGCGGAAATGTAGCGGAACATTTCCGCCGGCGTCGCGACCGGAATGGCGATCACTGAATTGCCGTTGTGCGATACAACTTCGTCTTCGCTGTAGCGATTGTCGATCGTCGGTTTGAACACTTTCACTTCCTGCTTGGCAAACTGAGCGCGGCGGACGCGGCGAATCAATTCTTCTGATTTGCCGGAAAACATGCATCCACAAATGACCTCAAGCCAGCCGGACTGCGTCATCACGTACATCGGGGCCTCTCCTTTCCCAATAACACTTTCCTCAAACCATCGGCCGCTCCTTGCCGTCTGCCATCGCGACGATCAGCGGGATCAGCCTTGTAAGCAACCGGCCTTCCATCTGCCCTCACGAAAAAGCAGGCAAGTTTCGCTTGCCTGCTTTCGTCACGTCCTTGTTTACTTAAGGCCGTATTTTTTATTGAATTTATCGACGCGGCCCGCTGCTGTAACAAATTTTTGTTTGCCCGTGAAGAACGGATGGCATTCCGAGCAAATCTCCACGCGCAGCTCGTCTTTGACCGAACCGCTTTCGAATTCGTTGCCGCACGCACAGCGGACGATGACTTTTTTGTACTCTGGATGGATGCCTTGTTTCATCGTTTTCATCTCCTTCCGCCCTGTATCTGATCGAAACAGAGTGATTCGTAGCATGGAACGCTTCATGCTTATGCGCGCCCGCCCGTTTGGCAAGGCGCAGCGCATGGAACAACCGGGACTCCACCGAAGCGAATCCGGCCGATGCAAATCACGGATCACACAAACCAAAAGGCGATAGCCAAAACACACATGTCAAGATTATAACAGCTTTTCTGTCAGTTTGCAACGGGCGATTCGCGGCAAATTCCGCCAACTGCCTACAGACGGAGCGGGCCGCCCTGTTTCCACTCTTGATCGAGCAAGGCGAAAAACTCTTCGTTTGACTTTGTCCGGCGCAATTTGTTCAAAAACCGCTCGATAAAGTCGGGCGAATCGGCCATGGTTTTGCGGATCGCCCACAGCTTTTCCAAATGTTCTTTCGGGATGAGCAGCTCCTCTTTGCGCGTTCCCGAACGACGAATGTCAATCGCTGGAAAAATGCGGCGCTCGGCGAGCGAGCGGTCAAGATGGAGCTCCATGTTGCCGGTGCCTTTAAATTCCTCGTAAATGACGTCATCCATGCGCGACCCGGTGTCAATGAGGGCGGTCGCCAAAATCGTCAAGCTGCCGCCCTCTTCGATGTTGCGCGCCGCACCGAAAAACCGCTTCGGGCGATGAAACGCCGCTGGGTCGATCCCGCCCGAGAGCGTGCGTCCGCTCGGCGGAATGACTAAGTTGTACGCTCGAGCGAGGCGGGTGATGCTGTCCATTAAAATGACGACGTCACGCTTATGCTCAACTAATCGCATCGCCCGTTCTAAGACAAGCTCAGCCACTTTAATATGGTTTTCCGGCACCTCATCAAACGTCGAGCTGACGACATCGCCTTGCACCGACCGCTCGATGTCGGTCACTTCTTCCGGCCGTTCGTCAATGAGCAAGACGATCAACTCGACATCCGGGTGGTTTGTGGTGATGCTGTTGGCAATTTCCTTCAGCAGCATCGTCTTGCCAGCTTTCGGCGGCGCGACGATCAACCCGCGCTGGCCAAAGCCGACGGGAGCGATCAAGTCGATGATGCGGGTCGACAGCTTGTCCGGCGTTGTCTCCAGCTTCATTTGCCGATTCGGATAAAGCGGCGTCAACGCAGGAAAGTGAACGCGCTCCTTGGCGACTTCTGGGTCTTCGCCGTTGACCGCTTCGACATGAAGCAAGCCGAAGTAGCGTTCATTCTCTTTCGGCGGCCGCACTTTGCCGGACACTTTATCCCCGTTGCGCAAATCAAAACGGCGGATTTGGGAAGCGGAAATGTAAATGTCTTCCGAGCTCGGGGAATAGTTGATCGGGCGCAAAAAGCCGAATCCTTCCGACGGAATGATTTCGAGGATGCCTTCCATGAAAAAGAGGCCGTCTTGTTCGGCACGCGCTTTCAAAATCGCAAAAATAAGCTCCTTTTTCGTCAACTTGCTGTAGTATGAAATTTTGTATTGCCTGGCGAGCTCATACAGCTCCTTCAATTTCATGTTTTCTAATGCTGCTAACGTTAATTCCATCTTGACACCACACTTTGCAAATTTTCCTATTCTCCCATCGTTCGTGTTCGGACGTATTGGTCATCAATTCGACAGGCGAAGGGATTCATTTCGAAGATGATGAAGGCTGAAATGAAATAAAGAAGTAGAATGGCAGAGCTTATTTTTGCACAAGTAACACGACTATTTTACCCTTTTTTCTTCTTTTTAATCAATATTTTTTTGTTTTTCCGAGCCAGGCGCGGCTCCGGCGCCCGGCCGGATAGCAGGATATCATTTGATGACTAAGTTCGGTTTTTTCTTCAAACTGTGCCGCCCTTCGATGAAGCGGACCGTGCCGGACTTGGCCCGCATGACGACGGAGTGGGTGAGGCCGTACGCCCCTTTCAGCCGCACGCCGCGCAACAGCTCGCCGTCGGTGACGCCGGTGGCGGCAAAAATCGCGTCGTCTCCTTTCACCAAATCGTCCATGCGCAGCACTTTGTTGACGTCAATGCCCATTTGTTTGCACCGCTCGACTTCATCGTCGTTTTGCGGCAGCAGCTTCCCTTGCAGTTCACCGCCAAGGCATTTCAAAGCGACCGCCGCGAGCACTCCTTCCGGCGCGCCGCCCGAGCCGAACAAAATGTCAACGCCGGTATGGTCGAACGCCGTGTTAATGGCGGCAGCGACATCGCCGTCATTGATGAGCTTAATGCGGGCGCCGGCTTCACGCAGCTCATGAATGAGACGCTCATGGCGCGGACGGTTGAGGACAACCGCGACGACGTCTTCAATATCTTTGTTTTTTGCTCGCGCCACCGCCTTTAAATTGTCGATGATCGGCGCCTCAATGTCAATCATCCCGACCGCTTCCGGCCCGACAGCGATTTTCTCCATGTACATGTCCGGCGCATGAAGCAGATGGCCGTGGTCAGCAACAGCGACGACAGCCAAGGCGTTCCATCCCCCGGAAGCGACGATGTTCGTCCCTTCAAGCGGGTCGACAGCGACATCGACGCGCGGGCCATAACCGTTGCCGAGCTTTTCCCCGATATACAGCATCGGCGCTTCGTCCATTTCCCCTTCGCCGATGACGACGGTGCCTTTCATCGGCACGGTGTCAAACACGTCGCGCATCGCCGACGTCGCAGCGTCATCAGCCTCATTCTTTTTCCCGCGCCCCATCCAGCGGGCGGCGGCAAGCGCCGCCGCTTCGGTGACGCGCACGAGTTCCATCGATAAGCTTCGTTCCATCGTCGTTCTCCCCTTCCCCTTTGTCGACTGGACGTTACGCGTTTTTCACTTGCTCGATTTCTTCATCGGTCATTTTTTCGCGCCAAATGGTGGCGCCGATGTCAGACAGTTTTTCGACGAGGTTGCTGTAGCCGCGGTCGATATGCTCGACGCCGGTGATCTCCGTCACCCCGTCGGCCATCAGCCCGGCAATGACAAGCGCTGCCCCGGCGCGCAAATCGCTTGCCTTCACTTTCGCCCCTTGCAGTTTGACGGGGCCGGTGACGATGGCTGAGCGGCCTTCGACTTTTACATTGGCGTTCATGCGCCGCAATTCATCGACATGCTTGAAGCGGGCGCTGTAAATCGTGTCGGTGACGACGCTTGTGCCGTTGGCTTTTGTCAGCAGCGCGGTAAACGGCTGTTGCAGATCGGTTGGAAAGCCCGGATAGACAAGCGTCTTGACGTCAACCGCTTTCAAAACATCGGTGCCGCAGACGAGAATTTGATCTTCCCCCGTCTCCACGCGCACCCCCATTTCGCGCAATTTGGCCGTCAGCGATTCAACGTGCTGCGGGATGACGTTGTCGACGACGACTTCGCCATTGGTGGCCGCGGCGGCAATCATGTACGTCCCGGCTTCGATTCGATCCGGGATGATGGCATGGCGGCAACCCGATAATGTTTCGACGCCGTCAATGCGGATCACATCGGTGCCGGCTCCTTTGATTTTCGCGCCCATATTCGAAAGCAATGTCGCGACATCGATGATTTCCGGCTCTTTCGCCGCATTTTCGATAATCGTCCGCCCTTTGGCGCGCACCGCCGCCAGCATGATGTTGATCGTCGCGCCGACGCTGACGACGTCCAAAAAAATGCGGGCTCCGCGCAGTTCTTCCGCGCGCAAATAAATGGCGCCCTGCTCGTTCGTTACGGTGGCGCCCAGCGCCTCAAACCCTTTGATATGCTGGTCAATCGGGCGCGGACCAAGATGACATCCGCCCGGCAAGCCGACAACCGCTTTTTTGAAGCGGCCCAGCATCGCCCCCATCAAATAGTAGGAGGCGCGCAGCTTTTTCACCTTCCCATTCGGAAGCGGCATGGACACCATATTCGTTGGGTCGATGACCGCCTCTTTGCCATCAAACGAAAACGAGCCGCCGATTTCTTCGATCAAGCTTCCTAAAATGTGCACGTCGGAAATGTCCGGCAACCCCTCGATCGTCACCGGCGAATCGGCCAAAATCGCCGCAGGAATCAACGCAACCGCGCTGTTTTTCGCACCGCTCACTTTGATCGTTCCCCGCAGCCGATCTCCGCCGATAATTTTCATTTTATCCATCGTCGTCTCCCTTCTTTGCTCGGAAGTTGGCTTCACCCCTGGGACGAAAAAGCAAAGCCGGGCGGGCTCATCACGTCCGGCCTGAACGCGGCAGAGCGAGCCCGCTTCACCCAAGAGGCAAACGGCTTACTTTCATTTTTGCCGATTCCAGTCGGCGAGAAACTTCTCAATTCCTTGATCAGTCAGCGGATGGTGGAACAATTGCATCAGCACCTTGTACGGAACCGTGGCAATATGCGCCCCGCGCAACGCCGCTTCCGTCACATGGTGCGGATGGCGGATCGAAGCGGCGATGATTTCCGTTTCAATGCCATGAATGTTGAAAATCTCAGCGATGGTGGAAATGAGCTCTAAACCGTTATGGCCGATGTCATCGAGGCGGCCGAGGAACGGAGAGACGTACGTCGCGCCGGCGCGTGCGGCCAAGAGCGCCTGGTTGGCGGTGAACACAAGCGTCACGTTCGTTTGAATCCCTTTTTCGCTGAACGCCTTGACTGCTTTTAAGCCTTCCGGCGTCATCGGAACTTTGATCGTAATGTTCGGGGCGATTTTCGCCAGCTCTTCGCCTTCCGCGATCATGCCAGCGGCGTCGGTCGAAATGACCTCAGCGCTCACCGAACCAGAAACGATCGATGTAATTTCGCGCAACCGATCATGGAACGATACGTTTTCCTTCGCCACGAGGCTCGGATTGGTCGTGACGCCGGCCAAAATGCCGAGTTCATGGGCGTGTTTGATTTCTTCCAAGTTGGCAGTGTCGATAAAAAATTTCATGCTGAACCCTCCTTGTTATTCGTTGCACATGCAAAGGCAGCCGCGCGGCGGCCAAACGCCGCCCGCGAAGCCGATTCATCGCGCTGCTTTTCCGGACGAGCCAAACTCGCGCATTTTGCCGATGACCGTCGCTTTGATGGCATCGCGGCCCGGGCCGATGATTTTGCGCGGATCATAGACGTTCGGGTCTTTCGCGAGCAGTTCGCGGACGACTTTGGTAAACGCCATTTGGTTTTCGGTATTGACGTTGATTTTCGATGTACCAAGGGAGATCGCGCGTTGAATTTGTTCGGTCGGAATGCCGGTGCCGCCGTGGAGCACAAGCGGAACGCCGGTTAAATCGCGGATTTGCTCCATTTCGGCAAATCCAAGCTTCGGCTCTCCTTTATACGGACCATGCACGGAACCGAGCGCAGGGGCAAGGCAGTCGATGCCTGTCCGTTTGACAAGCTCTTCGCACTCTTTCGGGTCGGCGTAAATGATCCCTTCTCCAACGACGTCATCTTCCTGCCCGCCGACGATGCCAAGCTCCGCTTCGACCGAAACGCCGCGCGCATGAGCATATTCAACGACTTGCGAGGTGATGCGGACGTTTTCCTCAAATGGATGGTGGGAGGCGTCAATCATAACCGAGGTGAACCCGGCGTCAATGGCCGCTTTGCATTTTTCAAAGCTCGATCCATGGTCGAGATGGATGGCGACCGGAACGGTGATGTTCATGTCTTCCATTAACCCTTTGACCATATTGACGACCGTTTTGAATCCGCTCATATAGCGAGCCGCCCCTTCGGAGACGCCGAGAATGACCGGCGATTTTTCCTCTTCGGCCGCCGCTAAAATGGCTTGTGTCCATTCCAAGTTGTTAATGTTGAATTGGCCGACCGCATATTTGCCGCGCAGCGCCTCGTTCAACATCTCTTTCATTGATACTAACGGCATGGTTCCATCCTCCTTAGCTGATCGTCGTCTTTGTCGCCATGACGATGGTTGAATCCATCGGCGCAAAATGCATCTACGTTTATAAGCATATCAACTTGCCGGCAAAACGGCAACATTTCCACCCTTTCATCTCCGAAAGACGACAGCGTCATCCATACTCATTGCTTCGCTTTCTTTGCCAAAGGAAAGCCGCTCATCGATGGCGCTGTCTAGAAGGATGGTGCCATCAAAAAAGCAACTCAGCAGCCTCCCTTTTCAAGTGAAGAAACCTTGTCAAATTGGCTCTTTTCTCCCGATGAACTTCCATCGGTTCCACAAAAATAATCGTTTTTCACCGTCCTTCTAAGCGGTAATGTATTTTTTGACGGCAACGCGCAAATCGTCAATATCAAACGGCTTGGCAAAATGCATCAGCGCCCCGAGCTCTTTCGTTTCTTGAATCATATCGAGCTCCCCGTAGGCGGTCATGATGATCACCTTAATATCCGGATCCATCTCTTTCAACCGTTTTAAAATTTCAATGCCGTCCATGCCAGGAATTTTCATATCAAGAAGCACAAGATCGGGGTGATGTTTGCGGGCGATTTCAAGCGCCTGCATGCCGTTGGCGGCCTGATACGTTACATATCCCTCCCGCTGAAACACTTCGTTGAGCAAAATGCGGATGCCATATTGATCATCGACAATTAAAATTTTATTTCCCACCGTTATGCACCTCTATTCCCTGTTTTCTCCCTATTAATGTTTCGCATTTGGCAAACCCATTTCCTGCTTGCTTTTCTTGTTGTTTGCCGATTTTGTATAATAGCGGCGAAGGGAGGCCGAACCGTGAAAATTTTAACGACGCAAACGATCGGATTGTTGCAAAAAATCGCCGCGGACGAAGAGCTGGCGCTCGAAGACGGGGCGCGTCTGCTCGCTCAGGCCGCCATCGGTGATGGGCGCATTTGGCTGTATGGCATAGGTGAACTCGATGCGGTCGTCACCGCCGCGCTTCTTGGCCCCGATCCGCTGCCGAAAGCCAAACGGCTTGAGCCGACAGCAACCGATGACTGGCAGGAAACGGACCGAGCGCTTCTATTTGCCCGCTTTTCCAATGATGCTGAGGCCATTCGCCTCGCCGAACAGCTGCAGGCGCACGGCGTCGATGCAGTGGCCGTCGCGGCGCTCGTCAAGGATGAACCCGGACTGGCCGATATGGCCACCGTCTTTATCGACAGCAAACTTTCCCGCCCGCTCGTGCCGACCGAAGACGGCCGCCGCATCGGCATGCCGACGATCATCACCGCTTCATTCATCTACTACGGACTGCGCGTGTTGCTCGATGAAATTTTGGCGGAATATGAATAACAACCGCCATGAAAACGAGCGCTCTCCCGCCGGCTGAAGGCAAAAAGGAAGAGAAGCCGCGCCTAGTCAACGAGCATCGTGCTTGAAAAAAAGAAAGGGGGCTGAACCCAAAAGGCCGTTCTACGGCTTTTTTGGGACAACCCCTTTTTCGTCACTCTTTCAGCGACGCTCTGACAAACTCGCGGAACAACGGCTGCGGCCGCGTCGGGCGCGAGGTGAATTCCGGGTGGAATTGCGCGGCGACGAACCACGGATGATCCTTGAGCTCGATCACTTCAACCAACCGTCCGTCCGGACTCGTGCCGGAAAAGACGAAGCCGTGCTCTTCCATGATCGGCCGGTATTGGTTGTTGAATTCGTACCGATGGCGATGGCGCTCGTAAATGACTTCATCGCCGTAGGCGGCGTAGGCAAGCGTCCCTTCCTGCAGCTTGCACGGATACAAGCCGAGGCGGAGCGTGCCGCCTAAATCTTCGACATCCTTCTGCTCCGGAAGCAAGTCGATGATCGGATGCGGCGTGTTCGGGTCAAACTCGGACGAATGGGCACCGGACAACCCGACAACATGGCGAGCAAATTCAATCGAGGCGAGCTGCATTCCTAAGCAAATGCCCAAAAACGGCACGCGCTGCTCGCGGGCGTAGCGGATCGCCTCAATCTTCCCTTCGACCCCGCGGTCGCCAAACCCGCCCGGAACCAAAATGCCGTCCGCATCTTTCAACAGGTGGGCCACATTGTCGCGCGTCACATGCTCCGCATTGATCCACTGAATATCAATGTCGGTGTCAAACGCATACCCCGCATGACGGAGCGCCTCCACAACAGAAATATAAGCGTCCGGGAGCTCGACGTATTTGCCGACCAAAGCGATTTTCGTCGTTTTCGATAAGTTGCGCACTTTCTCGACGAGCGCTTTCCATTCGGTCATATCCGCTTCGCCACAGTTGAGGCGCAAATGTTCGCACACGATTTGGTCCAGCTTTTGTTCTTGAAGCATAAGCGGGACCGCATACAGCGTGTCGGCATCGCGCGCCTCGATGACCGCTTTCGGATCAATATCGCAAAAGAGGGCGATTTTCTCTTTCATTTCCTGCGGCATCGGCATTTCCGTGCGCACGACGATGACGTTCGGCTGAATGCCGAGGCTGCGCAATTCTTTCACGCTGTGCTGCGTCGGCTTCGTTTTCATTTCCCCAGCCGCCTTGATGTACGGCACAAGCGTGCAGTGGATGTACATGACGTTTTCGCGGCCAACGTCGCTTTTGATTTGGCGGATCGCTTCTAAAAACGGAAGCGATTCAATATCGCCGACCGTGCCGCCGATCTCCGTAATGACGACATCGGCGTTCGTCTCTCTTCCGGCCCGGAAGACGCGCTCTTTAATTTCGTTGGTAATGTGCGGAATGACTTGCACTGTGCCGCCGAGGTAATCGCCGCGGCGCTCTTTGCGGATGACGGCGGAATAAATTTTTCCTGTCGTCACGTTGCTGTATTTGTTTAAATTAATGTCGATGAACCGTTCATAATGCCCTAAATCCAAATCCGTCTCTGCACCGTCGTCCGTGACAAACACCTCGCCGTGCTGATACGGGCTCATCGTCCCTGGGTCGACGTTAATGTACGGGTCAAATTTTTGGATCGTCACGTTCAACCCGCGGTTTTTCAACAACCGTCCAAGCGAAGCCGCCGTAATCCCTTTCCCGAGCGAGGAAACAACGCCGCCCGTCACAAAAATGTATTTCGTCATTTTGTCTTCCCCCTTGCCGAAATTGCAATGACAGTTTCAGTGTTTGCGAAAGGCGCAAATAAAAAACGCTCCGCTTACCATACGTAAGGGAGCGATCGATTTGTTCGTTTTCAAGAGCCCAACACACATTGTACCGGGTTCCCCTGGCAAAGTCAAGCGGTTATTCGTCTTCCTCCGGCTCTTCGAGATCGAGCTCTTCATCAAGCGGCGCATCGTCCAGCTCAAACTCTTCATCGCCGAGAATGTCATCGTCAAACGCGACATCTTCATCTAGATCGAATTCTTCATCTTCCAAGAGATCGTCTTCATCAAGCTCGAGGTCTTCCTCGTCATATTCATCCAAATCGTCGTAATCGAGATCTTCATCTTCAAGCAGCTCGTCGTATTCATCGTATTCATCGTCAAGCGCTTTTTTCTTCTTCTTCGGCTTGACGATCGTCACCGTTTCGTCTTCTGTCTGGTCAAACGGATACCATGTGCGCAATCCCCAGACGTTTTCTCCAACGCAAATAAACCGGCCGTCGATGTTTAAATCGGTGTAATATTGGGCCAGCCGTGCCTCCACCTCTTCTTCCGATATGCCGGCCAGCGCTGCTGCTTCACGAACGAGCTGATCAAACGGCAGCGCCTCCCGCTTGTCAAGCAAAATGAGGTTCGCCAGCTCGACGAACGACATCTCCTGCAATTCCTCCGGCGAGTATTGCTGCTGCAGGCTCAAGTTCAGCACTCCCCTTCTATATTAATGAAACAAATGAATGCAAGTGGAATACATACCATTCATTATAAACAAATTGTCGGGGTTTATGCTACCCATTTGCCGAAAAAAGCAAAGGAGGGCAGCCTTGCGGCGAGGGCAGCCCTCCTTCCGACATATTCGTTATGTCCACATCTGTTTGGTCACACCGCTTCGCTTTTTCCGTACGAAACCCATTCGTCTTCATCTTCTGGCCCCATCCGCGTTCCGCTCGTTTCGCCTCCAGCGGACCGACAGCCGCTGCCCATCATTCTACCGATCTGCTAAAGTTCAACGGGCCGTTATTCATGGTGATCGAGGCCGTCCATCGAAAGCTGTGAACAACGGAACGCGCTTGGATTCATTACATATTCCGCCGGTATTGTCCGCCGACTTCGTACAAGGCGCGGGTGATTTGTCCAAGGCTGGCGACTTTCACCGTTTCCATTAATTCTTCGAAAATGTTGCCGCCGCTTGTCGCGACTTGCTTCAGCCGTTCGAGCGCCGGGCCAGCTTTGTCTTTGTTCCGCTCTTGGAATTCGCGCAAGTTGCGGATTTGCGTTTCTTTTTCTTCATACGTCGCCCGGGCGAGCTGAATGTTGTTCAGCTCCTCTTCTGACGGCGGATTCGGGTTCAAGAACGTGTTGACGCCGATGATCGGCAGTTCGCCGCTATGTTTCTTCGTTTCATAGTAAAGCGATTCGTCTTGAATTTTGCCGCGCTGGTATTGCATTTCCATCGCCCCGAGCACGCCGCCGCGGTCGTTGAGCCGTTCAAACTCTTGCAACACCGCTTCTTCGACCAAATCGGTCAGCTCTTCAATGATGAACGACCCTTGGAGCGGGTTTTCGTTTTTGGTCAAGCCAAACTCTTTCGTGATAATGAGTTGGATCGCCATCGCCCGACGGACCGACTCTTCGGTCGGTGTGGTGATCGCTTCGTCATAGGCGTTCGTATGCAGCGAGTTGCAGTTGTCGTAAATCGCTAACAGCGCCTGCAGCGTCGTGCGGATGTCGTTGAAATCGATCTCCTGCGCGTGCAATGAACGGCCGGACGTCTGGATATGATATTTCAGCTTCTGGCTCCGTTCGTTGGCGCCGTATTTTTCGCGCATGACGATCGCCCAAATGCGGCGGGCGACGCGGCCGATGACCGAATACTCCGGATCGAGGCCGTTGCTGAAGAAAAACGACAAGTTCGGCGCAAAATCGTCAATGTGCATGCCGCGGCTCAAGTAATACTCGACATACGTAAAGCCGTTCGCAAGCGTAAACGCCAGCTGCGTGATCGGGTTCGCCCCCGCCTCGGCGATATGGTAGCCGGAGATCGACACCGAGTAGTAGTTGCGGACGCGGTGCTTGATGAAATACTCTTGAATGTCGCCCATCATTTTCAAGGCGAAATCGGTCGAGAAAATGCACGTGTTTTGCCCTTGGTCTTCCTTCAAAATATCGGCTTGCACCGTGCCGCGCACCGTTTGCAGCGTCCATTCCTTCACTTGTTCATATTCTTCCGGCGTAAGTGGGCGGCCAAGCTCGGCTTCCTTTTTCTCGACTTGCTGGTCGATCGCCGTATTCATAAACATCGCGAGCAAAATAGGAGCGGGGCCGTTGATCGTCATCGACACCGATGTGAGCGGGTCGCACAAGTCAAACCCTTTGTACAGCTTTTTCATATCATCAAGTGTACAAACGCTGACGCCGCTTTCCCCGACTTTGCCGAAAATGTCCGGCCGGTAGTCCGGATCTTCACCGTAGAGTGTCACAGAGTCAAATGCCGTGCTGAGCCGCTTCGCCTTGTCTTCTTTGCACAAGTAATGGAAGCGGCGGTTTGTGCGCTCCGGCGTCCCTTCGCCGGCAAACTGCCGTTTCGGGTCTTCGCCTTGGCGCTTGAACGGGAAGACGCCGGCCGTATACGGGAACGAGCCAGGGACATTTTCTTTATACACCCAGCGCAAAATCTCTCCGTAGTCTTTGAATTTCGGCAAGACGACTTTCGGAATGTCCAAACCGGACAACGTTTTCGTCGTCAGTTCGGTCACGATTTCTTTATCGCGCACTTTCGTGACCAATTGTTTTGCCGCATATTTCGCTTTCGTTTCTTCCCATGTCGCCAAAATACGCTTCGATTCCGGCGCCAATTTCGCCTCATAATCCGCTTTGAGCGTCTCGAGCGCGCGGATGACGTCTTCTGCTTCGCCCCGTTCCTTCGCCGCTTCGATGGCCCCTTCGATTTGGAAGAGGCGTCGGGCCACTTCGACTTGCTGCTCGGCGCGGCGGTGGTACGAACGGACCGTTTCCGCGATTTCGCGCAAATAGTAGCGGCGCTCGTTCGGAATGATGACATTATGCTTTTCAACATTGGCGACCGTTTTCAAGCTTGTTTTCCAATTCGTTCCTGCTTTTTGATTGATCGTATCCACAAGCGCAACAAAGAGCGTATTCGTGCCCGGGTCGTTAAACTGGCTGGCGATCGTGCCGTACACCGGCATTTCCGAAACATCGCGGTCAAACAGCTGATGGCTGCGCTGATATTGTTTTTGCACTTGTCGTTTTGCGTCTTCTGACCCTTTGCGCTCGAATTTATTAATGACAATCAAATCGGCATAATCGATCATGTCAATTTTCTCAAGCTGCGTCGGTGCGCCGAACTCGCTTGTCATGACGTACATCGACACGTCGCACACTTCGGTAATGGCGGCGTCGCCTTGGCCGATTCCGCTCGTTTCAATGATGACAAGATCAAATCCGGCCGCCTTGACAACCGAAATGGCGTCGCGAATCGCCGGCGACAGTTCCGTGCGGGAATGGCGCGTCGCCAAGCTTCTCATGTAAACGCGCGGCGAGTTGATCGAGTTCATCCGGATGCGGTCGCCAAGCAACGCCCCGCCCGTTTTTTGCTTCGTCGGGTCGACGGACAAGATCGCGATTTTGATATCAGGAATTTCGTTTAAAAAGCGGCGGACGAGCTCATCGGTGAGCGAGCTTTTCCCAGCTCCGCCTGTGCCGGTGATGCCGAGCACCGGCACGCGCTTCTCGAGCGCCTTCACTTGTTCAATGGCCGCTTCCGCTGCCGCGGCCGCCTCTTTGTTGTCCGCCTCAGCGCGATATTCGCACAGCGTGATGAGCCGGGCGATCGCCTGCACATCGCCAGACGGAAGCCGCTCCAGTTCATCGGTCACCGTCGTCACGGTCGGAAAATCGCACTCTTCAAGCATGACGTTGATCATCCCTTGCAAGCCGAGGCGTCGGCCGTCTTCCGGCGAGAAAATGCGGGCGATGCCATATTCGTGCAGCTCTTTGATTTCCCGCGGGATGATGACGCCGCCCCCGCCGCCGTAAATGCGGATATGGGACGCCCCCCGCTCTTTTAGAAGATCGTACATATATTTAAAAAATTCCATATGCCCGCCTTGATACGAGGAGACGGCAATGCCTTGCACATCTTCCTGAATGGCGGCATTGACGATTTCCTCCACCGAGCGGTTATGGCCTAAATGGATGACCTCGGCGCCGCTCGCCTGCAAAATGCGGCGCATAATGTTGATCGAAGCGTCATGGCCGTCAAACAAGCTCGATGCAGTCACAAAGCGGACGTGATGCTTCGGACGGTAAATGTGCGCCATCGTTTCTTCTCCCCCTTTTAGACTCGCTGTTTCTCCATAATCCCCTTTAATAAAAACTCGGTTTGCAGTTCGATATATTCATCGAGCGTATACATTTTCCGCAGCACCCAACGGCGGAACGCCCACATTTGCCCAAGAACGACGATGTTGTGGGCGAACAGACGGATTTCGCTTTCAGAAAGCTGCAGCGCCCCGCTCTCAACGCATGCGCGCAAAATATGTTCGAAAATCGCCGCCATATCGAGTTCTTTATTCAACACGTACGGCAGCGATTCTTTGCTTAGCGCTTTCACTTCTTGGTACATAACGAGCACTTCATCATCGAGTTCATCAACAACGCGGAAATAGTGGGCAATGGCGCGCCTCAGCCCTTCGATCGTACCATGGTGGGCACCGAGGTCTTGTTCCGTCCGCTCCCGCACTTCGTCGTAAATGCGGTCGCACACGAGATAGAGGACGTCTTCTTTCTTGCGGATGTACTCGTACAACGTGCCGATGCTGAAGCCGGACGCTTTGGCGATCTCCCTTGTCGTCGTTTGGTGGAAACCTTTTTGTTTAAACAAGGAAATCGCGCCTTTGATCATCTCATTGCGCCGTTTTTTCACGAGCTTTTCGTCTTTGACCGATGCAATCACTTCCCGTTTTTTCATGTTCGTTGTCTCTCCCCCATTCCCATTTGACGGCGGGGCGCCGCCCCGCCCCATGCCGATCCGTGCGCCCTTCCCCAAAGCACCAAGCCGCCGTTCAGATCCAAAACCATTGAAATAACGTATAATGTTTCAATCGCGCGCTAACACGAACGAGTGGACACGCCATGTTTCATTGCGTGTCAACACGAACGAGTGGAAACGCCATGTTTCATTGCGTGTCAACACGAACGAGTGGACACGCCATGTTTCATTGCGTGTCAACACGAACGAGTGGACACGCCATGTTTCATTGCGTGTCAACACGAACGAGTGGACACGCAATGTTTAATTGCGTGTCAACATGCGCGAAATGACGAGGCGCTGGATCTCTTGCGTTCCTTCGTAAATTTGCGTAATTTTCGCGTCGCGCATAAACCGCTCGACCGGGTAGTCTTTCGTGTAGCCGTTGCCGCCGAAAATTTGCACCGCCTCGACCGTCACTTTCATCGCCGTGTCGCCGGCAAACAGTTTCGCCATGGCGGATGCTTTGCCGTACGGCAAGCCATTCGACTCCAACCATGCCGCTTGATAGGTCAAGAGCCGCGCCGCTTCAACGGCCGTCGCCATGTCAGCGAGCTTGAAAGCGACCCCTTGCTGCTCGATGATCGGTTTGCCGAACTGGACGCGCTGTTTCGCATAGTCCACCGCCGCATCCAGCGCGCCCTGGGCAATGCCGACCGCTTGGGCGGCGATGCCGTTTCGGCCGCCATCGAGCGTCATCATGGCGATTTTAAACCCTTCTCCTTCTTGACCGAGCAAGTTTTCTTTCGGAATGCGGCAGTCTTCAAAGATGAGCTCCGTCGTCGGCGACGAACGAATGCCGAGTTTCTTTTCCTTTTTGCCGAACGAAAAGCCCGGCGTTCCTTTTTCCACGATAAAAGCACTGATTCCTTTATGTCGCTTTTCCGGGTCGGTGACGGCAAAGACGACGTAAATTTCCGCTTCGCCGCCGTTGGTGATCCATACTTTCGAGCCGTTTAAAATGTAGTGGTCCCCGTCTTTTACCGCACGCGTTTTCATCGAGGCGACATCCGACCCCGCCCCCGGCTCGGACAGAGCGTATGCCCCAAGTTTTTCCCCGGTCGCTAAGGCGCGCAAATACTTCTGCTTTTGTTCTTCGTTGCCGAACTTGTAAATCGGCCAGCTGGCGAGCGATATATGCGCGGAAAGCGTCACCCCGGTCGAGGCGCAGACGCGCGACAGCTCCTCAACGGCAATGACATAGGCCAAATAATCGCTGCCAATGCCGCCGTATTCTTCTGGCCACGGAATGCCTGTTAAACCGAGTTCCGCCATTTTGTTGAAAATGCCGCGGTCAAACCGCTCTTCTTCGTCACGTTCAGCGGCAGTCGGCGCCACTTCGTTTTCGGCAAATTCGCGCACCATTTTTCGCAGCATTTCATGTTCTTCGCTCAATCGAAAGTTCATCGTTTCATTCCCCCGTTTTCCTATATATCCGAAATCCTCGTCCCCCGTACCAGCGTGATCACCATCTTCCAGATACAGACACAAACTTGTTGGTGAGTTCCCGTTGCACCACAAAACGCCGCAAAAGACAGAACCCCATGTTTATGCCTCCATCCCTGAAAGCGGCGTTGTTCGGTCTTCCGAAAACCCGGCGCTTGGAGCTATTTCCACCATTTCATTCGATCGCCAATCATGAGCTGGCTGAACACAAGCTTTTCTGCCTCTCCCCTCGAACAAGAACGCCGACGGGCAAATGCCATTTGCCCGCAAAACGTCCATTGTTCGAAGAGGGCATGCTGTCGCATGCCCAGTCGGCAAGCGAACGGCTTGCCTTCGACAGTCGAAAATGGACAAACCACTTTTCCGCCAGGGATATGTTAAGCTTCTTTGTTGCATCTATATGGTTCGGATTGGTTCATCAGCATGTCTGGCTACAAATGTTTGCTGATGACGATGCGTTGGATTTCGCTCGTTCCTTCGTAAATTTGCGTAATTTTCGCATCGCGGAACAGCCGCTCGACCGGGTAGTCTTTCGTGTAGCCGTTGCCGCCGAACACTTGCACAGCTTCGATGGCGTTGTCCATGGCGGCTTGTGAAGCGAACAGCTTTGCCATCGACGCCTCTTTGCCGCATGGCAGCCCTTGCGCGCGCAGCCAAGCGGCGCGGTAGACGAGCCATTTCGCCGCCTCGGCTGCTGTCGCCATATCGGCGAGCTTAAAGGCGACGCCTTGCTGCTCGATGATCGGTTTGCCAAACTGCACCCGCTCTTTCGCGTAGGCGACTGCATGTTCGACTGCCGCCTCCGCGATGCCGAGCGCTTGGGCGGCGATGCCGATCCGACCGACGTCAAGGTTGGCCATCGCGATTTTAAATCCTTCCCCTTCCTGACCGAGCAAGTTTTCCGCCGGCACTTCGGCGTCTTCAAACGTAATGGTCACCGTCCGCGACCCGTGCAGCCCCATCTTCTTCTCATCTTTGCCAATCGACATGCCTGGCGTCCCTTTTTCCACAATGAACGCGGAAATGCCGCGGCTTCCGACTTCTTCCGGATTCGTGCGGGCGAAGACGATGTACGTATCCGCCTCCCCGCCGTTGGTGATGAATATTTTCGAGCCGTTTAGCACATAACGATCTCCACGGCGCACCGCTTTCGTCTTCAAGCTTTTCGCATCCGAGCCCGCGCTCGGTTCCGTAAGGCAAAACGCCCCCAAGTACTCACCTCGGGCGAGCTTTGTCACGTATTTTTGTTTCTGCTCTTCGGTGCCGAAATACAAGATCGGATTCGTGCCGACCGACGTGTGCACGGATAAGATGACACCGACGGTCGGGCTCACTTTCGAAATTTCATGAATGGCGATGATGTACGAAACAAAGTCCATACCCGCGCCGCCATATTGCTCCGGGACAGTGATGCCCATTAGGCCGAGTTCGGCCATTTTCGCTAAAATCGGGCGCGGAAACTCCCCTTGTTCCATGCGCTCGACAAATGGGGCGATCTCCGCCGCGGCGAACTCGCGCACCATTTGCCGCATCATTTCCTGCTCTTCTGTGAAGCGAAATTCCATGAAATGGCCTCCTTCCGATGTCGCTGACACAATGGTGTTTTCAGGCGCTCCTTCGCTCCATGGGACAGCCAGCAGGCAGCTGAACGATTCTATAGATTTGCCTTATAGGCTGTAAAACAGCGTTCCCGCATGCACCTAACGTGCGGCGTTACGGTCGGCAGAGAGCGTAGCGGGCGCCGCCCCACGCACATTGCGGCACGCTTCGGCGTTGTCCTAGAGCGACGCCAAGCGGTTTATTCATACGTGTAAAATCCGCGGCCCGTCTTGCGGCCGAGCCAGCCGGCTTTCACATATTTGCGCAAAAGCGGGCATGGGCGGTATTTGTCATCGCCGAACCCCTCATGAAGCGTTTCCATAATGTATAAGCACGTATCGAGCCCGATAAAATCAGCGAGCGTCAGCGGACCCATCGGATGGTTCATGCCGAGCTTCATCACTTCATCGATGGCTTCTTTGGTCGCCACCCCTTCGTACAAGGCGTAAATCGCTTCGTTGATCATCGGCATGAGGACGCGGTTCGAAATAAAGCCCGGAAAGTCGTTTACTTCGACCGGCACTTTGCCGAGCTTGCGGGCAACGGTTTCGATCGTTTCATACACGTCATCAGCGGTCGCCAAGCCGCGGATGATTTCGACGAGCTTCATCACCGGCACCGGGTTCATAAAGTGCATGCCGATCACGTTCTCCGGCCGTTTCGTCGCGGCGGCAATTTCCGTAATCGGCAGCGACGACGTGTTCGACGCTAAAATCGCCTCCGGACGGGCGAGCGCATCGAGCTCGGCGAACAGCTTTGTTTTCACGTCCATGTTTTCGACGACCGCTTCAATGACAAGATCCGCTTTGGCGGCGGCATGCAAGTCGGTCGAGCGAGCAAGCCGCGCGAGCGCTGCGTCTTTGTCCGCCGCTGTCATTTTCCCTTTTTCCACTTGGCGGGCGAGCCCTTTTTCGATGTTGGCGATTCCTTTGTCCAACTGCGCTTCGCTAATGTCGTACAAAAACACTTGATAGCCGGAGACGGCGCACACTTGAGCGATTCCTGACCCCATCTGTCCGGCGCCGACGACCATGATTGTTTTCACATCCATCTTCTGTTCCCCCTATCGTCCGCTTTGCGTTTCCTGTTCCGCGCTCAAACTCATATGCCTCACTGCCGCCAGCAGCCAACGGCAACCGGTCTTTGCATCGTCATCACAACAACCCCTGCTGTCAACCGTTGATGCCGCGGCTGTTGCGGCAATGGGCAACGTGCCGCACGCTGCGCCAGAGACAGCGGCGGCATGCCGCACCATGGAGCGATGCCTCATGACGCAACGCTTGAGGCAGACGGTCACACGCCGCATCCTATGCCTTGGCGCAACACTGGAAGGCGACGGCGGCATGCCGCTTGCCCACAGCGACCCGCTCCTCGTTATACCTCGACCAAGATGGCGTCGCCTTGGCCGCCGCCGCTGCAGATGGCGGCGATGCCGAGGCCGCCGCCGCGGCGTTTCAGCTCATAAATGAGCGTGAGGATGATGCGTGCGCCGCTCGCGCCGATCGGGTGGCCGAGGGCGACAGCGCCGCCGTTGACGTTCACTTTTTCCGGGTCAAGGCCGGCGATTTGGATAGCAGCAAGAGCAACAGCGGCAAACGCTTCGTTCACTTCAAACAAGGCAATGTCGTCGACCGTTTTTCCCGTTTTGCGGAGCAGCTCGTTGATGACAAGTCCCGGCGTTTTTGGGAAATCTTTCGCCTCAACGGCGATGGCGGTGTGGGCGACAACAGTCGCGAGCGGCTCAAGCCCCTCGCGGGCGGCGCGCTCCTCGCTCATCAAGACGAGCGCCGCGGCGCCGTCGTTGACGCCCGGGGCGTTGCCAGCCGTGATCGTGCCTTGCGGGTCAAACACCGGCGGCAGTTTCGCCAACGCTTCAAGCGACGTGTCTTTGCGCGGCGCCTCGTCGTGTTCGACGACAAGCGGCTCTCCTTTGCGCTGCGGAATCGTCACCGGAACGATCTCTTCCGCGAGCCGGCCGGCTTCGATGGCGGCAATGGCCCGCATATGGCTGCGATACGCCCACTCATCCTGCGCCTCGCGTGTAATGCCAAGTTCACGCGCTGTATTCCCGCCATAAACGCCCATATGGACGCCGGTAAAACTGCATGTCAAGCCATCATACACCATTAAATCCTTCACCGTGCTGTCGCCCATTCGCAACCCCCAGCGCGCTTTCGGCAACACGTACGGGGCGTTGCTCATCGATTCCATCCCGCCCGCGACAACGACATCGGCGTCGCCTAAGCGGATGAGCTGATCCGCGAGCGTCACGGCGCGCATGCCGGACGCGCATACTTTGTTCACCGTCTCGGTGCGGACGTGCCACGGAATGCCGGCATGGCGCATCGCCTGCCGCGACGGGAGCTGGCCTTGCCCCCCTTGCAGAACCGTTCCTAAAATGACATGATCAACTTGTTCCGCGCTCACGTCCGCGCGGGCAAGCGCTTCTTTCACGGCAATGCCGCCGAGTTCTGACGCTGATAACGCTTGCAAAGAACCGCCGAATTTTCCAAACGGGGTGCGCGCCCCGCTGACAATCACTGTTTTTCCCATCTTCCTCTCCCCTTTTCGTCGGATAAGAAAGCGATTACAAAAACAGACTGAACGCTCGCTCGATCTCGGTGTGAAAGAGAAGGTGTACAACGGTACACCCTCTCCTCTACCCTTATTCACTATTTTAAAAAATAAAAATTGTCTATGCAACTATTTTTACGATGCTGCTTCCTCTTTTTCTTCACCAAACACCGATTTCGCCAACAGTTCAGCGACATCATACGTCGCGACACGGTCTTCCACTTCCTTGGCCTTCGTGCCGTCTGACAACATGGTCAGACAGTACGGACAGCCGGAGCTGATGACCGTCGGATTGACAGCGAGCGCCTGCTCCGTGCGGGCGACGTTGATCCGGTTGCCGGTCGTCTCCTCCATCCACATGAGGCCGCCGCCGGCTCCACAGCACATTCCTCGCTCGCGGTTGCGCTCCATTTCAACAAGCTCGACGCCCGGGATGGCGCGCAAAATTTTCCGCGGCGCGTCATAGACGTCATTGTAGCGCCCTAAGTAACACGAGTCATGGAACGTAATGCGTTCATTTACCGGATATTTGGGCACTAAGCGACCTTCTTCGATGAGCTTGGCGAGCAGCTCGGTATGGTGGTACACTTCCGCCTCAAACCCGAAGTCCGGATATTCGTTTTTGAACGTGTTGTAAGCGTGCGGGTCGATCGTCACGATTTTCTTGACGCCCGCTTTTTCAAACTCGGCGATATTGTTCGTTGCCAGCTCTTGGAATAAAAATTCATTCCCTAACCGGCGCGGCGTGTCGCCCGAGTTTTTCTCCTTGTTGCCCAAAATCGCAAACTTGACGCCTGCTTCGTTCAACAGCTTGGCAAACGCAAGGGCAATTTTTTGGCTCCGGCTGTCATACGACCCCATCGAGCCCACCCAGAACAAGTACTCGATTTCCTCTCCCGCTTTCGCCGCCTCTTTGACGGTCGGCACATGCACATCATCGCGCAACTCTCGCCAGCTTTCTCGCTCTTTCCGGTTCAAGCCCCACGGGTTGCCTTGGCGCTCGATGTTCGTCATTGCCCGTTGCGCATCCGGATTCATCCGCCCTTCCGTCAACACGAGATAGCGGCGCAAATCGATGATTTTATCGACGTGCTCGTTCATGACCGGGCATTGGTCTTCACAGTTGCGGCACGTCGTACAGGCCCAAATTTCTTCTTCGGTGATCACGTCGCCGATGAGGCTTGGCATTTCAATCGCCGCCGCCTGCTCGGATGCCGCAGCGAACGCGAGCTGATTGCCCCTTGTATGTTTGAAAGCGAACGCGGGCACCCACGGCGCGCGCGATGTAACGACCGCTCCTTTTTCGGTCAAATGGTCGCGCAATTTTAAAATCAAATCCATCGGCGACAACATTTTCCCGGTGCCGGTCGCCGGGCACATGCTCGTACAGCGGCCGCACTCGACACAGGCATACAAGTCGATCAATTGCTTTTGCGTGAAATCCTCAATTTTGCCGACGCCAAACGACTCTTGGCTTTCGTCTTCAAAGTTGATCGGCGAAAGCTTCGGCCGCGTCAGCCGGCTGAAAAAGACGTTGATCGGCGCCGCGATCAAGTGGGCGTGCTTCGACTGCGGCACGTACACAAGGAACGTCAGCAAAATCAACAAATGCACCCACCAGGCGATAAAGAACAGCGCCGCAGCCCCCGTTTCCCCGACCCAGGAAAACGCGCCGGCGATGAGCGAGGCGACCGGTTCGCTCCATGTCGCTTCCTCGCCATGCCAAATCATGCTCATGCCGTTGCCGAACAACACCGATAGCATGAGCCCGGCGATGAAGATGAGGACAAGCCCAGCTTTCAAGTCGCGCTTTAAACGGACGAGCTTTTCAATGTAACGGCGGTAAAAGGCGGCAAGCACCGCGATCAAAATCAGCAAGGTGACGATTTCTTGAAAAAACGTAAATCCCGCATACAGCGGCCCAAGCGGCAAATGCGCCCCCGGCGCAAGCCCTTTGATGATGAAATCAATCGCGCCAAATTGGACGAGAATAAAACCATAGAAAAAGACGACGTGGATCAGTCCGCTTTTTTTGTCCTTGAGCAGCTTTTTCTGGCCGAACACGTTGACCCAGATGTTTCGCAGCCGCTCTTTTACTTTGCGGTCAAACTCGACTTTTTTGCCGAGTTTGATGTACACCGCCCGCGTTTTGACGACATAGGCAAACAAGTAAATTGCGTAAGCGGTTACAAGCAAAAACGCGAGCCAGTTCACCACCAACAAGGCGTTCATCTTCTCTCCCCTTCCCCCGTTTTTCGAGCGAATGTGTTGCCATAACAAAAGAAATTTTCAGAATTCGCTTTATGTCTATTTTACAAATGAATGAGCATTCAGTCAATAGCCTTTTTTCATCCCAGCCGCGAAAACTTTCCCTTTGCAACGGAGCGATTCGGGGAGAATCATCGATTTGTTCAGCCCTCTATAGGAGGCTGGTGATTTAGTACAAAATGCTGCTAGTTCCAGCTATTTCTCAATTAGAAAAACCTTGCGAAATCAGCCTTCTTTTTTGGCGAAATGCCGCTGATTGGCTCGTGACAGCCGTTTTTCACCGACCTTATAGACTCCCTTGACGAAAAACATTCATCAATATGGAAATTTGATTCATTGGGAGTTTGGGGATGTTCACGGTAGATGAAATTTGAAACGTTTTGCGCGTTCTCGGGCACATTAATACATACCGAATCGACATAGGAGGAAAAGACATGGTCGTCATTTCCGTCATTGCCATCGTATTGCTGCTCGTTTATCTTGATGACAAGCTTGGACAGTTCATCTTCCGCCATGAGCGCAAAAACGTCGTCTATCCGGAGCGGAGAAGCGATATTTCCCTCTATATCAACGGCAGGCATTTATTTTCTGATTACTTCGCTGAACTAGGCCGCGCCCGCGATCATATTCACGTCTTGTTTTACATTATAAAAAATGACGAAACGAGCGCGCCATTTTTCCAAATTTTAAAGGAAAAAGCAGCTGCCGGCGTGAAAGTGCGAGTATTGACCGATTGGGTCGGCAGCTTTGGACTGCCGAAAGCGCTCATCCGTTCACTCGAGGAAAGCGGGGTGGAGTTCGCCTATGCCCGAAAGCCGCGCTTTCCGTTTTTCATGTACCGCCTCAACCGCCGCAACCATCGGAAAATTACAGTCATCGACGGACAAGTCGGCTACATCGGCGGCTTTAACATCGGCCGCGAATACAACGGAAAAGACGCCAACTTCGGCGAATGGCGCGATTACCACTTAAAACTGAACGGCGAAGGGGTTCACGACTTGCAAGAACAGTTTTTGCATGACTGGGAAGAAGCAACAGGCCGGACGGTGCCTGACAAACATCGCTACTTCCCGCCGCTTCCAGCCGGCGCCATTCGCCACCAGCTCGTCGCCACCAACGGCGCTGCCCTTGAGGAACAGTTTATCGAGGTCATCCGCCAGGCGAAAAAAGAAATTATGATCGGAAGCCCATACTTCATCCCAAGCCGGCCGCTGTTTCGCGAGCTGATGCAAGCGCTTCGGCGCGGGGTGCGTGTGACCGTCCTTGTGCCGCTGAAGGCGGACCATTTATTTGTCAAAGAGGCTGCCTATCCGTACTTTTATCGACTCTTGAAAGCCGGCGCGCGCATTTACCGCTTTTACCAAGGATTTTACCATGCCAAAACGCTCGTCATCGATGAGGAATGGTGCGACGTCGGCACAGCCAATTTCGATCAGCGCAGCTTGTTTTTGAACGGCGAAATCAACTGCTATGTGTTTGACCGAGCGTTTACCCGCCTCGTCAAACGGGCGATCGAGCGTGATTTGTTGCGCGCCGAGCCGCTGACGGTCGACTTTTGGCAAAAACGTTCGCTTCTTGACCGCGGCAAACAGTCGATTTCCCAGCTCATCTCCGCCTGGCTTTGACCGGTCCGAAGTTCCATTTCCCTCCCAAACAACAGAAGAAGCAAAAAACCCGGCCGGCGCTTCCGGCGGCTTGATGCTGCCAAAATGGCGCCAACCGGGTTTTGTTCCCCGTTTGATCATGCAAGTGCTTACTTCCAAAACACTGTGAACCATTGAAACAACCGCATGCCGAGATACACCCCGACGATGCCGGCGATGCCGGCCAACGCCGGGGGAGCGGGAATCGGCAACCGAAGCAAGGTGAATAAAAAACCGACAACGATGCCGGTGATGAGCGATAGTACAACTTCTTTCATTTGTTGATCCTCCACCACTGTTTTTCTTTAGAATGCCCAAACAAAAGAGGGGGCAGTCGCTCCCCCTCGTTCGTTTACATTTGTTCCGGCGCTGACACGCCAATGAGCGCTAACGCATTTTGCAACGTAATTTGCACCGCCTTGACAAGCGCGAGGCGGGCTTTTGTTTTTTCGATGTTGTCCAGATCAAGCACTTTTTCCGCGTTATAAAAGCTATGGAGCGCGGAAGCCAAATCGAATGCATAGGCGGTGACGCGATGCGGCATCCGCTTGAGCGCCGCCTCGGCGACGACGTCAGGGAAATCGCCGAGCACTTTGAGCAGCTCGATTTCTTTTTCCGTCTCCACTAAATGATGCAAAGCGAGGTCGCCTTCGTACGACACGTTTTGCTCTTCCGCTTGGCGGAGAATGCTTGAGACGCGGGCGTGCGCGTATTGGACGTAGTAAACCGGGTTTTCATTCGACTGCGACACGGCCAAGTCCATGTCAAAATCCAAATGCGTATCGCCCGAGCGCATCGCAAAGAAATAGCGGACGGCATCGACGCCGACTTCTTCCATGAGCTCGCGCATCGTCACCGCCTTGCCGGTGCGCTTGCTCATTTTGACACGCTCGCCGTTTTGATATAAGTTCACCATTTGGATGATTTCGACTTCGAGCGCCTCCGGATCGTAGCCGAGCGCGGCGATCGCCGCCTTCATGCGCGGAATGTAGCCGTGATGGTCCGCCCCCCAAATGTTGATGAGCTTTTGGAACCCGCGCCGCAGCTTGTCTTGATGGTAGGCGATGTCCGGAAGCAAGTACGTATATGTGCCGTCCTGCTTAATTAAGACGCGGTCTTTGTCGTCCCCAAACGCCGTCGAACGGAACCATGTCGCCCCGTCCTGCTCGTAAATGTAGCCGCGCTCGCGCAGCGTTGCGAGCGCCTCATCGATTTTTCCGCTTTCATAGAGCGATGTTTCCGAATACCAGACGTCAAACGGCACACGGAAGTCGGCCAAGTCTTTTTTGATTTTTTCAAGCTCATAGCGGAGCCCATAGTCGCGGAAAAAGGCAAGCCTCTCCTCTTCCTCCATTTCGACAAACCGGTCGCCGTACTCTTCGGCAAGCTTTTTGCCGATTTCGACGATATCGTCGCCGTAATAGCCGTCCTCCGGCAACGGCATATCGACACCGAGCGCCTGAAAATAACGGGCTTCGACCGATTTCGCCAAGTTGTAAATTTGCTTGCCGGCGTCATTAATATAGTATTCACGCGTCACGTCAAACCCGGCTTTCGCCAAAATGTTGCAAAGCGAATCGCCGACCGCCGCGCCGCGGGCATGGCCTAAATGCAGATCTCCGGTTGGATTGGCCGAGACGAACTCGACTTGCACTTTTTCCCCGTCGCCGACGTTCGATTCGCCGTACGCTTGCCCCGCCTGCAAAATCGTCGGCACGACCGCCGTCAAATAGCGGTTGTCCATGTAAAAGTTAATAAATCCTGGCCCGGCGATCTCGATGCGGGCCACCGACATGCGTTCGCGGTCAAGCTGTCCGACGATGGCTTCGGCGATCGCCCGCGGCGGCTTTTTCGCAATGCGGGCGAGCTGCATGGCGATGTTCGTCGAGTAGTCGCCATGCGCCTTGTCGCGCGGCACCTCAAGCAGCACATCCGGCAGCTCGTCGGCCGAAGCCAGCCCTGCTCTTACCGCCGCCTGGCGGATTTCTTCTTTCATCTTTTCCTTGATTTGTCCGACAATGTTCACCGCTTATACCCCCTTAAATGTCAACGTCAACGTATGGCGCCCGCTTCGCTCATCGCCTAGCATCAGTTCATAGGAAAGAAAGAGCCGCCCCTTTTTCCGCTGCTCATCATAGTGAAACTCCATGGAGCTCGTTTTGGCCGCCAGCGCCCATCGTCCAAACACCGTCCCATAATGGCCCGATGTTTCTTGGCGGCGGCGGAACGTTTGCCGCATCTCGACCGCTCCGGAACGAAGGACGGTCACCTCGTCAGGGGCGATTTTCACTGTCGTTTTTACCCGCCCGAGTTCGTTTTCTTCCTCAAATTGCAAATACCCTGTTGTCCCTTTTATGTAATACACACCGTCCGCCTCAAGCACGACCGTCTCCCGGCGCGCACTATCGCGCATGACAGCCACTTGGCGAAGGCGCACCGGAATGCCGTTTGTTTCCTTCATATCGATGAACACACCTTTGCGAACAAACAGTCATAACATTAAGTATAAAGAACTGCCCCGTCCGATTCAAGGGGGACAAGCCTAATGGCAGGTTTTTGTCCCCCGCCTAAAAGAAAAAAATCCCAAAGCCGAAGCCTTGGAACTTGAAAAAAGCGCCCTCGCAAACTTGCGATTTAGGCGCTTTTTCTCATTATTTCACTTCGCCACCCAGCCAAGCAGCATTTCTCTCACAAGCTTGCTCGCCGTATTGGCCGTTTGTTCGGAATGGTCGTAAATCGGTGCGACTTCCACCAAATCGGCGCCAACGACTCGCACGTCGGAGCGGGCGATCTCATGGATCGCGGCTAGCAGCTCTTTCGATGTAATGCCGCCCGCATCGACCGTGCCCGTTCCAGGGGCGTGGGCCGGGTCGAGCACATCAATGTCAATCGTCACATACACCGGACGGCCAGCGAGCTTCGGCAGCACGGAGCGGAGCGGTTCAAGCACCTCAAACTTGGCGATGTACATGCCGTTTTCTTTCGCCCATTCAAACTCTTCCTTCATGCCGGAACGGATGCCGAACGAAAAGACATTCGTCGGGCCGATCAGGTCAGCGACCTTGCGGATTGGCGTCGCGTGCGACAGCGGCTCGCCTTCGTAATGTTCGCGCAAGTCGGTATGGGCGTCCATATGAATGACAGCTAAATCTGGATAATAGTCGTGCACCGCTTTGATGACCGGCCAAGAGACGAGATGTTCTCCGCCAAGGCCGAGCGGAAATTTGCCGGCGTCAAGCACCTTTTTCACGAACTGTTCAATCAGCTCCAAACTGCGGGCCGCATTGCCAAACGGCAGCGGAATGTCCCCAGCGTCAAAGTAGCGGATATCTTTGAGTTCGCGGTCCAAATATGGGCTGTACTCCTCAAGCCCGATTGACACTTCGCGGATGCGGGCCGGGCCAAACCGCGAGCCAGGCCGGTAGCTGACCGTCCAGTCCATCGGCATCCCGTAAATGACGGCTTCGCTTTCTTCAAAATTCGGATGGCTGCCGATAAACACGTTGCCCGAATAGGCTTCATCAAATCGCATCGCCTGCGCCCCCTTACTTCGTTAAATCCGCGACAAATTTCGGCAAGACGAAACACGCTTTGTGCAATTCTTTCGTGTAATATTTCGTATCAATATCATGGAACCGGTCGTCGCTCACAGCGAGCGGGTCGTATTGTTTCGAGCCGAGTGTAAACGTCCAGAGCCCGCTCGGATACGTCGGAATGTTCGCCGTATACAAACGAGTGATCGGGAAAATTTCCTTCACATCGCGGTAGACGTTGCGGATCAAGTCCGCTTTAAACCACGGGTTGTCCGTTTGGGCGACGAAAATGCCGTCTTCCTTCAACGCGTTGGCGATGCCGGCGTAAAACCCTTTTGTGAACAAGTTGACCGCCGGGCCGACTGGTTCCGTCGAGTCAACCATGATGACGTCGTATTCGTTTTCGCTTTGCGCGATGTGCATAAACCCGTCATCGACTTTCACTTCGACGCGCGGATCATCGAGTTTGCCGGCAATCTCTGGCAAGTAGGTTTTCGAGCACTCGATCACTTTGCCGTCAATTTCGACAAGCGTCGCTTTTTTGACACTTGGGTGCTTCAGCACTTCACGAATGACGCCGCCGTCGCCGCCGCCGACGACAAGCACGTTTTCCGGATTGGGGTGGGTGAACAACGGCACGTGGGCGACCATTTCATGATAGACGAATTCATCCTTTTGCGTCGTCATCACCATGCCGTCTAAAATGAGCATGTTGCCAAACTCCGCCGTTTCGACCATATCAAGCTTTTGAAACGGCGTCTGTTCTGTATGTAAAGTGCGGATGATGCGTGCGGTGATGCCAAAATGCTCCGTTTGCTTTTCCGTAAACCATAGTTCCATTCGGTAACATCCTTTCTCCGAATCATTGGTTACTATACAAGTTTCCCTTGCCAACGAAAAACTAAACATGAAAAAGTATAGAGCAATCTAGCAAAAATGCAAGGGGAACAAGTTTAAAATAAAAAAATTTTTTTCATACTAGTAAGAAAAGCGGAAAGCGCCTGCCGCATTTCGCCAGAGGGCCAAACGATGCGCTTTTCCGCCAACATCACCGAGGTGATGCGCAATGGAACCGATCCCGGGCAGCCGTTTTCGCGGCACGTGGAAATATGTGCGCGCCGCCGTCTTTATCGGCTTTTTTCTCGCCATCTTTGCCTTCGCCGCTCTCGGGAGCTTTCTTTTGTTTGCCAAAATCGAAGGCGCCCCGCCGGTCGCCGTGCCGCAGACGACGACTTTTTATGCCGCTGACGGCAGCAAAATCGGGGAAAGCGATCATGGGCAAAAGCGGTACTGGGTTCATCTCGATGACATTTCCCCGTACGTCATCGAAGCGACGATTGCCGTTGAGGATCGAAAGTTTTACGAACATCACGGATTCGACTTGAAACGGATCGCCGGCGCGGTGCTCGTCAATATCGAGGCCATGGACAAAGTGCAAGGAGCGAGCACAATCACCCAGCAATATGCCCGCAACTTGTTTTTGACGCATGAGAAAACGTGGTCGCGGAAAATCCAAGAAGCGCTGTACACGATCCGCCTTGAAGCCAACTACAGCAAAGATCAAATTTTGGAAGGCTATTTAAACACGATTTACTACGGTCATGGGGCCTACGGCATCGAGGCGGCGGCTCGCTACTATTTCGGCAAGCACGCGAGCGAGCTGACGCTCAGCGAGGCAGCGATGCTCGCCGGCATTCCGAAAGGGCCGTATTACTACTCGCCGTTTGTCAATGAACAGCGGGCGAAAGCGCGGCAAAAAATCGTGCTCACCTCCATGGTGGAAGCCGGCTACATCAGCCGCCAAGAAGCGGAGCAGGCGTACCGCGACAAGCTCGTTTACGTCCGCCACCGCGAACGAGAGCAACCCGTGGCCCCGTATTTCCAAGATGTCGTGAAACAGCAGCTGCGCACGAAGCTTGGTCTTGATGAGCGGACGATTGAGCTCGGGGGGCTGCGCGTCTATACGACGCTGGATCGGCGCCTGCAGCGGATTGCCGAAGAGCAAATCAGTCGCATCATCGACCCGCACTCCGCCATTCAAGCAGCGCTTGTGGCGATGGATCCACGCACCGGGGAAGTAAAGGCGCTCGTCGGCGGACGCAACTACGAAGAGAGCCCGTTCAACCGGGCGGTGCAAGCGGAACGCCAGCCGGGGTCGACATTTAAGCCGTTTTTGTATTACGCGGCGATCGAGCAAGGATTCACCCCATCGACCCAACTGCGCAGCGAGCTGACGACATTTACGTTTAACGGCGGCCGATCATCGTATACGCCACATAATTACAACGACTACTATGCCAACGGCCCGATCACGCTCGCCGAGGCGCTCGCTGTATCCGACAACGTCTTTGCGGTGAAAACGCTCCAGTTCATCGGCGCCGACAAACTCGTCGAAACAGCGAAAGCGCTCGGCATTACAAGCAGATTGAAAGCAGTGCCGTCATTGGCGCTCGGCACCTCGCCCGTGAAAGTGATCGACATGGTGGCCGCGTACAGCACGCTCGCCAACTACGGCAAACAAACTGATCCGGTGTTCATTAAAAAAGTCGTGGATGCAAGCGGAAACGTGCTGTATGAACATAAGCCAGAGAGCCGGCAAGTGCTCGACCGCGACGCGGCGTTTGTGACGACCCATTTAATGACCGGGATGTTCGACCCAAAGCTTAACGGCTATACAACCGTCACCGGGCAGTCCATCATCGATGACATCACGCGTCCGTACGCCGGCAAGTCTGGAACGACGAAAACGGACAGTTGGATGATCGGGTTCGCCCCGCAGCTAGTCGCCGGCGTCTGGACCGGCTACGACCGCGGAGAAACGATGGATCGTCCTGCCGAAAGGCAATATGCCAAACAAATATGGGTTCACTTTATGGAACAAAGCCTCGCGGGCGAGCCGAAAAAATCGTTTAAACCGACCAAAGGCGTCATCGGCGTCTACATCGACCCGCAAAACGGCAAGCTGGCCACCGACTCCTGTCCGGTGAAACGAAAAACGTACTATCTCATTGGTACAGAACCGACCGACTATTGCACCGACCATTTGGAAAAGAAAAAGAAGAAACAAGAAGACGGAAAAAGCTGGTTCGAGAAATGGTTCCCATGGTTTTAAACAAGAAAATCCCCTGCGTTCAGACGCAGGGGATTTTCTTGTCCTAGTTTTCCTGTGTTATACATGTAGATTTAGTTTATCCTTTTTTCCAGATAAGAACAAGCCCTTGAGCAAACATGTTCACAAAACCGTCACAATTCGCCTTCAAGCCCTTTTTTCAGTTCATCGCTCGAACGGTTCCACATCCCAATGTCGTGCCCTTTCAAAAAGTCGGCGAGCACCCGTTTTGATTTCGCGTCCATATGATCGACAATAATGTGCCGCTTTAGCGATTTATCGAGCCGGTTCACATGTTCCGGCAATAACTTATAGCCGCGGCGCGCCTCACGGTCGACCGTCATTTCGCACGCCGTCACCCCGGCGTAATACGGGCCGTCGGCGCTGCGCTCGATCGTCACCCAGACGATCCAATACGGCTTGCCGTTTGGCACGGCGGAACGGTCCGGCAAAAACTTGATGCCGCGCTCAACGGCGCTGCGGGCATGCATCGCCCCCATATCGACGAACGCTTCGCCCGCTTCGACGTCAATGATGACCGGCGACACGTTTTCTAGGCTCAACGCCCCGGCGCCAAAGCCGCGGTGCCCGTCGGTCGGGTCGTCTTTGATGATATTAAAGCCGATGTTTTTTTTCTTTTTTTGCTCCATCCGCTTGTTCCTCCTTCCTTACATAAACAAATTGGCGACCAACGACTGCAAATGTTCCAATACAAACGGCAGCGCCACTTGAAACACCGGCTCAATCGTATAGCGGTCGAGCGGCGTGAGCACAAGAACAAGAAAAATGAGCGCCCCGTACGTTTCCCACTGCGTCATTTTCGCCCGCAGCCCATCCGGGGCCAAGTCTTCAATAATACGATACCCGTCAAGCGGCGGAAACGGCAATAAATTAAACACAAACAAGACAGCGTTCAAGCTGATAAAAATTTGGAAAAACAGATCAAACCCGGCCGCAAACCAATCTGGCAGCGCCCGCATGAGGCCGAAATCGATCATCGCGTACCAAATGACAAATCCAAGCGCGGCAAGCATGAGGTTGCTCAGCGGTCCGGCTACCGAGACAAGAATGCCGGCAAGGCGCGGATTTTTGAAATAAAAGCGATTGACTGGCACCGGGCGCGCCCAGCCAAACCCGGCGAGAAAGATCAGCAAAGTTCCAAGCAAATCCAAATGGGCAAACGGTGACAATGTCAGACGTCCCTCGTTTTTCGCCGTCGGATCGCCGAACTTGTAGGCGACGTAGGCATGAGCGAACTCATGCGCGGAAAACGCCAGCGCCAGCGTCAACAGCACGTACGGAATTTCGCTTAACGAATACGGCAAAATGTGTTCCACTTGATTAGCTCCTTTTCCCCTGTATTCACTATCCTTAGTATACATGATTTACCGCCAAAAGTGGACTGAACTTCACCGTTCCATGGTATAATAAACGCGACAGCACTCGACAAGGAAATGGGGGAATGATGATGCCGTATGTCACGATCAAAATGCTCGCCGGCCGCACGGACGAGCAAAAGAAAGCGCTGGTGGAAAAAGTGACCGACGCCGTTGTAGAGACAACCGGGGCGAAAAAAGAGAGCGTTGTTGTGTTCATCGAGGAAATGACAAAAGACCATTACGCCATCGCTGGAAAACGGCTGAGCGATGCGGAGTAACAAACAGGGGGGCGCCATCGGGCGTCCCCGTTGCTTTTTGGAATAAAAACGAATATTATTATAGTTGTCTTTCATATTGTTCGTCTTTAGGAGGTTGCCTATGATTCGTCTTCCGCACCATGCCCGCAATCGCAAAACAGAGGTTCTCGCTGGCCTGACGACTTTTTTTACCATGGTGTACATCATCGTCGTCAATCCGGTCATCTTATCAGATGCCGGCGTCCCGTTTGAACAGGCGTTCACCGCCACCGTCATCGCGACCGTCGTCGGCACGCTATGGATGGCCATCTTCGCCAACTATCCGATCGCCATTGCCCCCGGCATGGGGCTGAACGCCTATTTCGCCTATTCGGTCGTCGGCTCGCACGGCGGCATTTCGTACGAAACCGCGTTTTCCGCTGTGTTTGTCGCGGGATTGCTGTTTTTGTTGCTGTCGCTCACCCCGCTCCGCAGCAAGCTGATCGAAGTGATCCCCGACAGCTTGAAGCACGGCATCACCGCCGGCATCGGGCTGTTTATCGCTTTCATCGGCCTGCGGCTGACCGGAATCATCCAAGCCCATCCGCAAAATTTGGTCGCGCTTGGCAACTTGCATGCCCCATCGGCCGTGTTGACGCTCATCGGCCTGGCGGTGACGCTCGTTTTCATGATGCGCGGCGTCAACGGCGCCCTCTTTTACGGCATGGTCGCGACCGGCGTCATCGCCTACGCGACCGGGCAGCTTCACTTTGACAAAGGCATCGTCTCGCTGCCGTCGCTGCCGGAAGGGCTTGTCGCCGCCAATCCGTTGGCGGCCATTGGCGATGTCATCAGCCACAGCTTGTACGCTGTCGTCTTTTCTTTTTTGCTCGTCACGCTCTTTGACACAACCGGCACGATGATCGGCGTCGCCCAGCAAGCCGGGCTGATGAAAGGAAACACGCTGCCGCGCGCTCGCGAGGCGCTCTTGGCCGACTCGGTCGCGACCACGATCGGCGCCATGTTCGGCACGAGCCCGACATCGGCGTACATCGAGTCATCGACTGGCGTCGCCGCCGGCGGCCGCACCGGTTGGACGGCGCTCACGGTCGCCGTCTTGTTCATCGCGGCCGCCTTTTTCAGCCCGCTTGTCGGCGCCGTCGCCGGGCTTTCCGCCATCACCGCTCCGGCGCTCATTGTCGTCGGCAGCTTGATGATCAGCAACATCGCCCATATCAACTGGAGCGAATTAGACGAAGCATTCCCCGCTTTTTTGATCGTGTTAAGCATGCCGCTCACGTCCAGCATCGCGACCGGCATCGCGCTCGGCTTCATCTCGTACCCGCTCTTAAAAATCGCCCGCGGCCGCTGGCGCGACGTGCACCCGCTGCTGTACGTGCTTGCCGTGCTGTTCGTTTTGCAGCTGGCGTTTTTGCCGCATTAACCAAAAAGAAGAAGGAGGTGTCCCAAAAGGATCGGGACACCCTCTTTCGTCTCTATATATACGCACTAACTGCCTCTTTCGCACTATATTTTGTGTCTATCCTGAAGACAGACGGCCTTTTGGGTCAGCCCCTTTTCGTCTATGGCCAACTGATGATACGTTGAGGAAACTTTTTCCTCCCGCTTACACACAAGCACCCTTGTTGCAACGGCTCCGCAGCGCCTCAATATAGGCATACGCCTCTTCGATCTCGTCCTCCGTATAGCGCTGCTTGCTTTTTACGACAGCGATTTTCTCTTTTACCTCATCTTTTGACAAATGTTCAAAATAGAGCACCGTGGAGACAAGCTCTAAAAAGCGCGCGTTTTGTCCGTTCATCGCCTGCATGCATTCGGCAAGGCCCGGCATGTCCCAGTCATAATGGCGCAAAAACTGTTCGCCCGCCTCCGTGAGCGTATAGCGATATTGCACATAACCGCTCTTTTTCTCTTTCACTTCATGCAAAAAGCCGAGCGCGCACAGCTCTTCGATGCGGCATGTCAACTCTTCCGAATACGGGCCGTAAAAGTGGAAGTCGAACTTCTCGTAAAACGGAAAGTCGAGCTTTTTCGCGATGTAGATCATTTTTTGCAGCTTTTTGCGGCCAGCAATTTCCCCGGCAGCCGCCAACGCCTTCATTACTTTCGCATGCTCTGTGAGCACTCTCCGTCATCTCCTAACCCTTTAAAATTTCCATAATCTTTTTCTTCACTGTCCGCTTCGTCGACAAGTCTTCAAGAAAATCAGCGGGGAAATAGAGCTTATGGTCGGTGCGCCGCTTGCCGGAAATGGCGTCAACCAACACCGATTCGCGTGACAGCTCGCGCAGCTCCCCGTTTGGCATCAACAGGTAAATCGGCAGGCGCTCGCCTTCCTCGCCCGGCCGATAAAAGTCATACGGCAAATCGGACGACGAATCGACGACCAAGTAGTAGTCCGGGTCGATGCCCGCTTTTTTAAACAGCTCCCGCAGCTCAATGAGCTTCGCCATTTGCTCGTTCGTCGGATGGAACTCCGTATATTTGAACAGGCGGCGGTGGACAAACCGCCGGCACAGATCGCTTAAGACCGGATCCCGCTCGTATTGCCATTGCTGGAAGTAAAACAGAATGATCGCCTCGTCGAGCGCCAAATAGTCGCCGAGCGTTACATGGCCGGCAAAAAACGATAAAAAATGGGTCGGCTTCGTCGCAAACGTATACCCGTCCTCGTACAGCTTTTTCGCCCGATGCAAAATTTTCGTCAAAATGACTTCCGCACTGCGCGTCACGGGATGAAAGTACACTTGCCAGTACATTTGGTAGCGGCTCATAATGTAATCCTCGACCGCATGCATGCCGCTTCGTTTGATGACGACTTGGTCTTCGCGCGGGCGCATGACGCGCAAAATGCGCTCCATGTCAAAATAGCCGTAGCTGACGCCGGTGTAGTACGCATCACGCAACAAATAATCCATCCGGTCGGCGTCAATTTGGCTTGAAATGAGGCTCACAACAAGCTTGTTCGGGTACGTTTTGGCGATCACTTCCGCCACTTTTTGCGGAAAATCGTCGCCCACTTCGCGCAAGGCGGCGTTCACTTCCGTATCGCCTAAAATGATGGCCTGTGTAAAATCTTCGTGGTCGAGGCGGAACACTTTTTCAAATGAATGGGAAAACGGGCCGTGCCCTAAATCGTGCAAGAGCGCCGCGCATAGGCAAAGAAGGCGCTCGTTATGATCCCAATGGTCGCGGCCGACGAACACATCGTCGATGATGCGGCGGATGATTTCATAAACGCCAAGCGAATGGTTGAATCGGCTGTGCTCGGCGCCGTGGAACGTCAAATACGTCGTGCCGAGCTGCTTGATGCGGCGCAGGCGCTGAAATTCTTTTGTGCCGATCAAATCCCAGATCACTTTGTCGCGAACATGTATGTATCGGTGCACCGGATCTTTAAACACTTTTTCTTCGTCAAGCTGCCCGCCGGAATACATCGCATCCTCCTCTTCCGTCTCCAACATACATCTATTATACGCCGTTTCTTTTGGCAAAGAAATAGTTGACTTTTTTCTCCGTCTTTCTCCATTATTGACGGAAAAAACAAAAAATCACCTTCTTTCGGCAAAGAAGGTGATTCGTCACCGTTTTTTCAGCTTTTCAGCCACTTTTTCGATCAGCTCATCCTCCGTCAGCGCCGCCACCGGGCGGTTGTTGACGAAGGCGAACGTTTTTTTCCGCCCTGGGCCGCAATACGACTGGCAGCCGATTTTGATGACCGCGTCCGGATCAAGCTTTTTCAAGCGCGGAATCAATGTTTTTAAATTCGGCGCCTTGCAGTCGTCGCAAACGCGAAACTCATTCGCCATCACTCGTCATCCCTTTCCGCAGCGTTTGCTTTGTGTATTCTACCGCTTTCGTGAAAAAATTGCAAGCTGGCATGCTTTCACCCTTGTAATTTGCCAATCCCATAAACTTGCAACGTATAATTTTTTTCCTTTTGGTCCACCCTTTTACTAGCATGGGAAAAAGGAGTGGAGAACAATGAAACAACGGCAAGACGCTTGGACGGAAGAAGACGATTTATTGTTAGCGGAGACCGTATTGCGCCATGTGCGTGAAGGGAGCACCCAGCTCAACGCCTTTGAGGAAGTCGGCGACAAGTTAAACCGGACATCGGCCGCCTGCGGCTTTCGCTGGAACGCCGTCGTCCGCCATCGATATGAAGAGGCGCTTCAGCTGGCAAAAATGCAGCGGAAAGAGCGGATGAGGCTGCTGGCCAAACAAGGCGGCGCAAAAAAACGGCGTCTGTACGAGCCGCCGATGCCATCACTCGAAGAGCTGGGAGAGGTGATGCAGCTGCCTGCCGTCATCCCATCCTCCCCGCCGCAACAAGTGACGCTGGATCAAGTGATCGCTTTTTTGAAAACGTTCCAATCCCATGAACGGAAACGGGAGACGCTGATCAAAGAAAACGAGCGGCTGCGCCGCGAAATTGAAGAATTAAAGCAAAAAAATAAAGAGCTTGAAGAAAAGGTTGCGAAATTAGAAGAAAACTCGTCAACGGTGCAAGAAGATTTCGAGACGCTCGTGAAAATCATCAACCGAGCGCGCAAAATGGTGTTAAAGGAAGAAGAAGAGCGGGGGCTGACCTTCCGCATGGACCCGAACGGCAACTTGGAAAAAATAGCAGAATAAACAAAATAAGGATGCCCTGTCCATGGCTGCGCCTTGATCGCACTCTCTCCAGTGCGGCCAAGACCGGGGCATCCTTTTTGTCCGCCGGCGGCGTCAAACGATGAACACAGGCTCTTTGCCTGCCGCCGGACGGCTGCTTCCCTTACTCCCCTGCTGAAAGCGCACCGCTGAGCGCCGTTTCATTCCGTTCAACGATGCGCGCCCAATACTGCTCATACCAATTCCATTCGCCGCTCTCGAGGGCAGACGAATATAGCTCGCCGCCAAACGACTGCAGCGTGCGCCAAAGGGCGACAAGCAGCTCATCGATCGACAACTCGCAGCCGAGAAGCTCAGACAGCGACGCCATGACAGCAGGGACAACATCGGGGTAGGCGAATTTCGTTTTCTCTCCTTGGCGGCCGAGCTCATAAAAGCGGCGAATAAGCTCAGCCCGCGCGGCTCCGCTCCCATCGACGCAAAGGTAGATTTGCACGGCAACGCCGCCGCGCACCCGTCGCTGCGAAATGCCGGCAAATTTTTTGCCGCCAATGCCCAAGTCATAGCTCCCCGGGCAATACGAACCGACGACTTCCCCCGCCTCAACGCGGACACCGTATGGCGCAAGCATGGCAGCGATGAGTGCATACATCGCCTCATACCCTTGCTCGATCGCAATCTGGTGGGTAGCTTCCGGAAAAATGAGTGAAATATTGAGCACCCCGCTGTCAAGGACAACGGCCAGCCCGCCGGAATTGCGGACGACGACGCGGTACCCTTCCTTATGCAAAAACGAAACCGCTTCGTGGAAATGCGGAAGCTTTGTGTCCGCAATGCCCAACACGATGGTGTCGTCATGCACCCATGTGCGGACGACAGCATCGGAACACCCGGCGCCAACCGCGGTGCATAGCGTGTCATCAATCGCAAACGACTGTTTCGCATCAAACAGCGGCCCGAGGTGCGACTGATCGATCACCCGCCACCTCGGCTGCCGCAACAGTTCATGGCTCATCTCAGCAAACCCCTTACGTTGAACGTTCCGCTCCCATTATACCACATCAAACTGGCACAATTACGGCCATTAAAAAAGAAAGCGGCTAAACAGCAGCCAGCCGCCTTCTTTGACACGGATCCATGCATGAAACAAGGTGTCGCCCATTCTTTGGCAAAACGAACCGTTTCAGACTCCTCTTGCTCAGTTCAACAGCCTCTTTACTCCCCAAGCGACTGCACCGCGGTGATGAGTGCGAGCTTGTAGGTGTCTTCGGCGCTGCATCCGCGCGATAAGTCGTTGACCGGCTTGTTCAGCCCTTGCAAAATCGGGCCGACCGCTTCGAAGCCGCCGAGGCGCTGGGCGATTTTGTAGCCGATGTTGCCCGCCTCAAGGCTCGGGAAAATAAAGACATTTGCGTCCCCTTGAATGACTGAATCCGGCGCTTTCTTTCTCGCCACCTCTGGCACAAACGCGGCGTCAAATTGAAACTCCCCGTCAAGGATCAGATCCGGCGCCATTTCTTTCGCCAGCCGCACCGCTTCGGCCACTTTTTCCGTCTCCGGCGACGAGGCCGATCCTTTTGTTGAGAAGCTGAGCATCGCGACGCGCGGCGTAAGGCCGAACATTTTGGCCGTCCGGGCGCTCTCGACCGCAATTTCAGCTAAGTCCTGGCTGTCTGGGGCAATGTTAATGGCGCAATCGGCAAACACATATTTTTCGTCGCCGCGCACCATGATGAACACGCCGGACGTTTTGCGAACGCCTGGCTTCGTTTTAATGATTTGCAGCGCCGGGCGGACCGTATCGGCCGTTGAGTGGGCCGCCCCGCTGACAAGGCCGTCCGCTGCGCCCGTGTAAACGAGCATCGTCCCAAAATAGTTTTCATCCAAAAGCAACTCGCGCGCCGCCTCTTCGGTCATTTTTCCTTTCCGGCGCTCCACAAACGCCGAAACGAGCTCATCAAACCCGCCGTAGCGGCGCGGGTTGACAATCTCCACCCCTTCAAGCGGCAAACCAAGCGCCGCTGCTTTCACCCTTACCGCTTGCTCATCGCCAAGGACGATCGGCTGAAGCACTTGCTCCGCCGCCAAACGGCTCGCCGCCGTTAAGATGCGGTCATCAGTCCCTTCCGGAAATACGATTTTCCGTCCGGTGCCGGCTACTTTCATCTTTAATGCCGCAAATAAATCGTTTGCCACGATTCATGCCTCCTTCACGGTTGGCCCGCCTGTTTCCAAGCATCAGCCTTTCTCTACATTAAGCATACCGCTTCGATACGAAAACGCAACGCTCGTAAGCCCTTCCAATGAATAATTCATCTTTTGGAACAATTCAGTATCTTTTTCCTTATGCACAAACACCCGCTTTTTTGGCCAAACTATGATATAGTGGTACTGTACGATTGATTGAATAAAGGAGTGACGATGATGAGCGAAGCGGCCCAAACGTTGGACGGTTGGTATTGTTTGCACGATTTCCGCACGATCGACTGGAGCACGTGGAAAACGCTTCCGACTGAAGAGCGCGAGGCGGCGATCAGTGAGTTTTTAGCGCTTGTCGACCAATGGGAGACGACGGAAAGCGAGAAGCAAGGAAGCCATGCCGTCTACACGATCGTCGGGCAAAAAGCGGACATTCTGTTCATGATTTTGCGACCGACGCTGGATGAACTGCATGAAATCGAAACAGCCATAAACAAAACGAAACTCGCCGACTATTTATTACCTGCATACTCGTACGTCTCGGTCGTCGAGTTGAGCAACTACTTGGCGTCCGGCAGCGAAGACCCGTACCAAATTCCAGAGGTGCGCCGCCGTTTGTATCCGATATTGCCAAAAACGAACTACATTTGCTTCTACCCGATGGACAAGCGGCGCCAAGGCGAGGACAACTGGTATATGCTTTCCATGGAACAGCGGCGCGAACTGATGCGCGCCCACGGCATGACCGGCCGGAAATACGCCGGCAAAGTGACGCAAATCATCACCGGCTCCGTCGGTTTGGATGACTTCGAATGGGGCGTCACCTTGTTTTCGGATGATGCACTCCAGTTCAAAAAGCTCGTCTATGAAATGCGCTTTGACGAAGTGAGCGCCCGCTTTGGCGAGTTTGGCTCGTTTTTCGTCGGCACCCGTCTGTCGGCCGAAAATGTTTCTTCGTTCTTCCGTGTATAAAAAAAGAGGGGGCCCAAACGCAGCATGGCCCCTTTGCTTATTTTCCTATTCTTCAAGCAACCGGCGAACTTCTTCCTCCGAAATGTCAACCAAATGAGCGATTTCTTCCTCCATCATTCCTTTGCACGCCATGTTACGGGTCTTTCTTGCGCAACGGGTTTCCCTTTTTGGCCAACCGCCCTGTCATATCACGCCCAATCGCCCCATACATATAAAATCAGAAATTCCTCCAAGAAATCGCCCGTCCGTCTGTCACCATTTCCCGGATCCATCAATAGCCTATTACTGTCGACTTTGATGGAAAACCGAGGTGACGATATGGCAGTTGTTGCCCATACAGAAGAAGACGTGAAACTGTTAGCTCGGCTCATGCGAGCTGAAGCGGAAGGAGACGGGCGGCTTGGGATGCTCATGGTCGGCAACGTCGGCGTCAACCGCGTCATCGCCGACTGCCTGGACTTCCGCGGCATCCGCTCTATCCGGCAAATGGTGTTTCAAAGCCCGGGGGGCTTTGAGGCGGTGCAGAAAGGGTATTTTTACCAGCGGGCGCGCGAAGTGGATATCGGGCTGGCGCGCCAAGTGATCCGCGGCTGGCGCTATCACCCCGCGACAAATGCCCTCTGGTTTTTCAAGCCGCCTGAAGGCCAAGATTGCCCGCCGCAATGGTTCAACCAATGGAACGTCGGCCGCTACAAGTCGCATTGCTTCTTCGCGCCGACTCCATCCGATTGTCCGCGCGTGTATTAACATTTTTGCTGAGGAGGTTTTGTTATGTCCAACCATACCGACAACAACTATTATCCCCATGATGAACAACAACCAAACTATTATTATGGCTCGTTCGACCCGGAGCGGCAACAACCGTATGCAGCTTATCCGTACGGTTACCCGTATCCGCAGCCGTACTATCCGGCAGCCTACCCGTATGCCTATTACCAGCCGACGGCCGCTAGTGCACCGGCTTTTGGCTTGCAAGCACCGATGTTTGCCGCCCCGACGCCGACACCGACCACCGCTGCCGCACCCGCCACCGCCGGCCCGACCGCTCCGGGGATGCTGCCGATCGAAGAGTCGTACATTGAAAACATTTTGCGGTTAAATAAAGGAAAAATCGCCACCGTCTATGCAACGTTCGAAAACAACCGCGAGTGGAATGCGAAAGTGTTCCGTGGCGTCATTGAAGCGGCCGGGCGCGACCATGTCATCTTAAGCGATCCGCAAACGGGAACGCGCTATTTGATCCCGATGATTTATGTCGATTACGTCACGTTTGAAGGCGAAATCGCTTACGAATATCCGTTTGCCGGCGCTTCCGCCACGCCGCTCGCCTCCTATTCGCCGCGCTGAGTGCAAGCGCAAAACCGATGTTCGATGAGCAGAAAGGGTGTCCCAAAAACTCGGGACACCCTTTTCTTTACCGTATATAGCAGCAAAATGACCGATAAGAAACAATATGTTGTGTTTCGTTCAAGGAGCATTCCCCTCTTGGAAGCCCCTCTCTTCTTTATTTCATCTTATGTGATGGCCATCCCTATGTTGCCGACGTCCAGTTGCCTATCATGGTGGCAAATGAACCAAAAGAAGTGCCTTCTATGATTGGGACGGCGCGTAATTTCCTGTTCGGAACACACCTTGCCCGCGCTCCGTTTACAGCCATTTCAACGCCGCATACCCGATCATCACCCAGGCGACCAAAAAGGCGACGCCGCCAAACGGGGTGATCGCGCCGAGCGGCTTGATCTGCGTGACACTCAATACATATAAACTGCCGGAAAACAACACAATCCCCGCCAACATCACCCAGCCCGCCGCACCGATCAGCCCGACATTTGGCGCCTTGCCAATGAGCAATCCGATCACAAACAGCCCCAATGCGTGAAACATCTGATACTGCACCGCCGTTTTCCAAATCTCCAAATACCGATCCGGAATCTTCCCTTCAAGCCCGTGCGCGCCAAACGCTCCCAATGCGACGGCTAAAAACGCATTGAGTGCGCCAAGAAGAATGAATGTTTTCATTGCTGTTCCGCCTTTCTCATTCAAGATTGTTTTCCCTCATTCATTATAATGGGAATGTTCCCCGACAACAAATGACGAATGGATGTCAGCCACTTCACTCAGCAGAACCGATCAAATCGGGAGCGCCACCGACAAGACCCGCATCCAAGCCGGAGAACCGCTTCTTGTTTTTTGGCGCAAACAAGGACAAGCAGTTTAAAGGAGTTCTGTTGATCAACAATCCCCGTGGAGAAGACCGTTCCGCGAGAGTTCGTTACCCCCTCTCAAAAATCCAACAACGACTCCCCGTTCGCCTCATCGTCAATGTCAGGGGAGCGTCCCTGGACAGAAACAGCTCCAAGCGAAAGCCCGCCAGCAACCGAAATCGGCCCGCCGACGACAAGCGGCTCTGTCGAGACAGACGAAACGGACGGCTGCGGCTGGCCTGTCGTTTCCAGCATTAAGTCGCATAAAGCACGAACAGCGGCGATGTGTTCACGCATCCGCTGCGGGTTGTTCGCGGCCTTCGCTTTTCGAAGCTCGTCTTCCATTTTGGCGACAACGGCGGTAAAAGAAATGGACATGGTGTTCCCCCCCCCCTTGTTCATGTAGCGCGGGCGCCGATGTTCTCAATTTGCCAGTCGATCGGTTCGCGTCCGTGCTTGGTTAAAAACGCGTTCGTCCGCGAAAACGGGCGATGCCCGAAAAAGCCGCGCGCGGCGGAAAACGGGCTCGGGTGCGGCGCTTCAATAATGAGATGGCGCGGATTCGTAATCCGTTCTTTTTTCTCTTGCGCGTTCCGGCCCCAAAGCAAAAAGACGACCGGATCGTCTTTTTCGTTGACGAGTTCAATGACGCGGTCGGTGAAATATTCCCATCCTTTGCCACGGTGGGAATTCGCTTGGCCGCGGCGGACGGTCAGCACGGTGTTCAACAATAGCACCCCTTGCTCGGCCCATTTGACGAGATAGCCGTTATCCGGTATGTAGCAGCCGAGGTCGTCATGCAGCTCTTTAAAAATATTCACCAAGGACGGCGGCACCGGCACGCCCGGCTTGACGGAAAAACTAAGCCCGTGCGCCTGCCCCGGGCCGTGGTACGGATCTTGCCCGAGCAGCACGACTTTGACGTTCGCGTACGGCGTGTAATGAAGGGCGTTGAAAATATCGTGCATATCCGGATAAATCGTCCGCGTCCGGTACTCCTCTTTTAAAAACTCGCGCAGCTTTAAGTAGTACGGCTTTTGAAACTCTTCGTCAAGCAACGGAGCCCAATCGTTTTTTAAAATCGGCATGGCAGCCACTCCTTTTGCACTGACTTTTCCCTTATTACAATGTACCAAATCCAAGCCGAGAAAGAAACCAACGCAGCAGCCAAACCGAAAGCCATACATATAACAAGATGATCAACGCCCCGGTGGCCCAGTTGGTCGGCTTGCCGCGCCTAGCGAGCTCTTCCGCCCGCGCTCGATGTTCGGCCGCGACGTCTTTCGGCAGCCATTTGAGCGATATGTAAATGCCAAGTGGCAAAAGCAGCAAATCATCGATATACCCCAGCACCGGAACAAAATCAGGGATCAAATCGATCGGGCTGAACGCATACGCCGCAACGGCCAGCATAAACAGGCGCAGCCAAACCGGAACGCGCCGGTCGCGGCAGGCGGAATAGAGGACAAAGATTTCCTTTTTTATCCTTTTAGCCCATTGTTTCCATCTTTCCATCATCATGTCCCCTTTTCATTCGACATTCTCTGTTTCAACAAGTATAAAATATGGGTATAGAAAGCGTAAACGCCAAAGGCCGGACAAGCTAAGCCGTCGGCGCCAACGCAGCACCGGGATATCCATCAAACGCACAGTGGGGTGAAAGAAATGGATCAGAAACGATTCCATCTTGTTCATGACGAACAGCCGGATCGGCATGTTGTATACATAAAAGGCGAACTGGACCTGGCGGCAGCCGAGCAATTTCAACGCACCGTCGAACCGCTCGCCAGCGATGCGTCCAAACCGCTCGTTCTTCGCCTCGAAGATTTAACGTATATTGACAGCACCGGAATCGGCATGTTTGTGGCGCTGTTAAAAACGCGGCATCAACTCGGGGCGCCGTTTGCCATTGAAAACGTGCCGCCGAAAGTGCGGCGTCTGTTCGATTTAACTGGAGTATCCTACTTTTTTTCCGAAATGAACGATGCGACAGAAAGGATCGGAGGCCAATCATGAAAGAGCACGAAATGATCGTACAGCTGTCGATTCCAGCCGATGCGCAGTTTCTTGACATTGCGCGTTTGACGTTATACGGGCTGGCTGCCAAAATGGGATTTTCCTATGAAGAAATCGAAGATATGAAAGTCGCCGTCTCCGAAGCGTGCAACAACGTCGTGCTTCACGCCTACAACGGAAGAAGCGGCGATATTCACCTCCGTTTTGAGATGAGCGCTGATGCGCTTTCCATCGTCATTAAAGATGAGGGAAAAGGGTTTGACTACGAACGGGCGGCAAAACAGGCGGCGTCGCTGTCCGGCAAGCCGCTCAAAGATGTGAAAGTCGGCGGCCTCGGCCTCTTTTTAATGGAAGCGCTCATGGATGACGTCCGCGTCACGACCAAAGGCGGAACGGAAGTCCGCCTGACGAAATTCCGCCATCACGGCGAAGGAGAGCATGCCCATGACTGTATATCCCCCTCCTCTGTCCAAGAGCAAGCTTGACGCCCTTATTTCCGCCTATCAGCAAACGAAGACGGAAGAAGCGGCGACCGCCTTGCTTGTGCGCTTCGAGCCGCTCATTGCGACGGCAGCGAAAAAAATGGCGCGCAGCCGCCCTGATTTTTACGAAGACTTGTTTCAAGTCGGCCGGCTGTCGTTTTTGCGCCTTCTTGACCATTACGACCCGAACCAGGGAACAAACTTTGAATCGTATGCGATGAAAAGTTTAATCGGCTATATGAAAAACTATTTGCGCGACAAAGCGTGGTATATCCAAGTGCCGCGCCGGGTGAAAGAGAAAGGAAGCAAAGTGCAGCAAGCCATCGATGAACTGACCGTCAAGCTCGAGCGGTCGCCAACGATCGATGAGATCGCCGGCCACTTAGGCTTATCGGTCGAAGAAACGATCGAGATTTTAGCTGGCCGCGACCATTACCAGGCCATTTCGCTCGACGCCCCGGTGCAAGACGGGGGAAAGGATGCGACGACGATCGGTGAATTCGTCGCTGATGAAGCGAACGAAATCGAGTCGCTGATCGAGCGAATGGATTTAGAGCAGGCGATCGGCAAACTGAGCGAGCAAGAACAAATCGTCATCGACGCCATCTTCCGGCGCGGCGAGACGCAGCGGTCGCTCGCTGAACGGCTCGGCGTCTCGCAAATGACGATCAGCCGCATTCAAAAGCGGGCGATCGAAAAGCTGAAACGGCAGCTGGCCGCTGCCTCCCCGTCGTAACAGCCAAAAACGCCGCCACCGGCTGACTAGGGCGGCATCAGCGGCGGCGGAGCAACAATAACGTCTGGTCGTCTTTTTGTTCGTATTGGTGGTACGCCTTAACTTGCTCGTACAAATCGCGGACGATTTGCGCTGCTGGCTGGTCCAAATTGACGCGTACAACCATCGAGGCGAGGACGGAAAAATCATCGTCCGCCTCTTCGCCGCGTTTTTCCGTCACCCCGTCGGTGTACAGCAGCACAAAATCACCCGGCTCGAGCACTACCGACTTCGTCTCAAACGAAAATTGCGGAAACAACCCGAGCGCGCACCCTTTCGCATGAAGCGGCACACATTGTTTCGTTTTCGCCCGGTACCAAAGCGCCGGTTCGTGCCCAGCGCAGGCGTACGAGAACGTATGCGTCTTTTCGTTGTAATTGCCGACAAACATCGTGACAAACATCGACGGCTCGGTGTAGTCGTAGACGAATCGGTTCAGCAGGTCAAGATACACGTGCGGCTGCGTCCCGTAATGGACGGTTCGGTCCAGAATAAATTTCATCAATGTCATCAGCATCGCGGCTGGAATGCCTTTTCCCGACACATCGGCAATGCCGGCTGAGACGGATGTTTGATGGACAGCAAAATGGTAGAAATCGCCGCTCAACACCCGCGCCGGGACGCTGAGGACGCCGATGTCGACATACGAAGGCAAGTCCGCCTTCGACGACGTCTGCAAAAGCGCCCGCTGCATATTCGCGGCAAGCGACAGTTCAAAGTCGAGCTGTTCGCGCTCGCGCTCGAGCCGCTCCTTCTCTTTTTTCTCCGTCATGTCGCGCAAAACGGCGACAAGCCCTGTCAACGCACCGTTTTCCATCACCGGCGCCAGCGTGTAGCCGACCGGCAGGCACACGCCATCATGACGGCGGAACGGCTCCTCCTCGACGCGAATCACCTCGCCGCTTTTCAGCCGTTTGACAACGCGGCGCAGCCGCTTCCAATCCCACGCGGCCCCATCTGGCCCGGCGAGCATGACAAAGGAAAACAGCGGCTTCCCTTTCGCTTCCTCCGGATCAAGGCCAAGCAAACGGCCGGCTTCCGGGTTCATCCACACGATCCGGCCGTCGCGGTTTAACATCATCAATCCCTCGCCAAGGGCGTTTGCCATCATTTCCAGTTGCTGTTCGTGCTGTTTCAGCTCCACGTACGGTTTTTCGACCGTCTCGACGTACATTGCACGCACGATATACAAAAATCCGGCCATTTCATACAGCTGCCCCCATAACGCATGGCCGCCGCCAAGCATAAGCAGCCATTGGCCGAGGGCAAACCACCATAACGCCAGCAGCCAGTACAGGAAGGATCGGGAACTCCCTTGCCGCCAACGACGCCATACAAGCAAAGCGGCGCCCGCATCGAGCAACCCGATCATTCCCTCGCCGGCCTTCCACCAGAGTGGCCAGCGGCTTGTCCCGTCTCCCGGCCAAAGCGGCGCTATCCAATGGATGAATAGCCCAACGACCGCCGCATAAGCAAAAGCGGCGAAAAACGCTTGCCACCGTTGCCCGCTCCTCCGCTCCATCACCTCATCGCGGCGCGAAAACAGAAAAAGAAGCCCAAAGGCAAGCGTCAATCGGGCAGAGAGCGAAAAAGGGGACGCCTCCACGCCATCAGACGCAAAAGACAAGACAACATGCAGCGAAAACAACAAGCCTGAGGAGAAAAACAGCGCCCCCATCATCAGCCGCTCCATTGACAACGTATGCGGAAACACAGACCATCCTTGCACGGCGACAAGCCAGCAAACGACCATCACGGCGAGCCCTAAGGCAAGATGAATAGAATGATAGAATCCGGGCGAAACAGGCAGCCGGCCGGCCGCAAACAGAAGCAAGCCAAACATTCCGGCCGCCAGCACGGCCATCGCGCTGTGCGGACGCACCAGGCGATATCGTTCGTATTCCTTCACCAACGGAGAACCTCCACTCTTCATTCTATATGGTTTATTATACCATACGGCTCCCCGCCAGCGTATATGAACGTGATGGCCGTTTGGTTGTCCAATAAAAAAGGAGCCTCTCCGAATGAAGAGGCTCCCAAGCCCAGTTTGCGGCCATTTCCCGCGCAATACTCGCCCTCCCGTTAAAACGTGTGCGCCAAGTCTTTCGCCCGGGCGATGGCGTTCGCCTTAATTTCTTCCGCCTTTTCCGGCACCGCCGCATGCCCTTCGACAAATATCATTCTATTGGTGGCGGGAGATATCCCGAAACGACAAAATAATGGGAATGTATAGCGCCAAAAAATATTGCAGCGTGGCCGAACTTTAAGGACAAGATGTGATACAATCATGAGCGTGGCGGTATAAAACGAAGGGAAAGGGGGAATAAAATGGAATCAGATGCTATTCAACGCGAACGATTACGTTTAAAAAAAGTGGACAAAAAGGCAAAACTAGATGAATGGCATCCAAAGAAGATTGCTTTAGCAAACGAATGGATTGAGAATGAGCAAACGCAAATGAAGCGCCCGATCATACGAGGAGCTATTTTCACTTGTGAACTCGGGGAAAATATCGGCACAGAACAAAACGGAGAGCGGCCGGTGCTTGTTCTTTCTAATGACTGGATTAACCGCACATCCGGAAACGTTAAGGTAGCTCCTTTATCTACAAAATTAAAAACCAAAACCGTTACAGATCGGAAAGGGAAAACCAAAGTAGTGCCTCGTTTAAAGACACATTACTTTCTTCGAAAGGAAGTTTATCCTTTTTTAGCTCAGACTTCCACGGTAAAGGTAGAAGAATTAACGACCGTAAACAAAGTACGATTAAAGCAACATATCGGCAATATAAACGAGGATGACTTAAATAAGATTATGAACCGTGTAAAATGGGTATTTGACCTGTAACGTATTTACAATGTATTGACGACGTATTTATGACGTATTGACATTTCCCTAGTTTTTTTCTATACTTAGAGTACAAAATAAGTTGTCTGTCTCGTCACAGACCATTTCACACGTGAAAAAACGTGGATTCGTTTGTTTTTACAACGGAGAGGAGCCTAAATGGTTCCTCTCTTTGCATATTATCGCCAAGAGAATCATAACCTAATGATAAGTTGCCTGCCGCGTCGCAGGCCATTTCACCCCGTCAGCGGGGGATTCATGGTTTTTGCCCCAGTACTTCGGTGCTGGGGTTTTATGTATTTATCGAGGAAAATTTCTCACGAAGAAATAGGGACTTTATTGATCAGGCTTTTCTTTCATCATTCGTTTTCCTTAACGAATATAATCTATAAGGCTGGTGATTTAGTGAAAAGTCGCGGCAAACAGCTTCTTTCTCAAATGGAGAAGTTCTGCAAAATGACCGCTTCTCTTTCAGTCGAAAGCAACGATTTCGGCGAAATTGGTCGTTTTTCACCAGCCCTCTCAGGAAAGATGAAAAAAGAATGATAGAATCCGGGCGAAACAGGCAGCCGGCCGGCCGCAAACAGAAGCAAGCCAAACATTCCGGCCGCCAGCACGGCCATCGCGCTGTGCGGACGCACCAGGCGATATCGTTCGTATTCCTTCACCAACGGGGAACCTCCACTCTTCATTCTATATGGTTTATTATACCATACGGCTCCCCGCCAGCGTATATGAACGTGATGGCCGTTTGGTTGTCCAATAAAAAGGAGCCTCTCCGAATGAAGAGGCTCCCAAGCCCAGTTTGCGGCCATTTCCCGCGCCATTCTCGGCCTCCCGTTAAAACGTGTGCGCCAAGTCTTTCGCCCGGGCGATGGCGTTCGCTTTGATTTCTTCCGCCTTTTCCGGCACCGCCGCATGCCCTTCGACAAACAACCCTTCAAATGACGGAACACCGAAAAATTGCATAATGACGCTTAAGTACCGATGCCCCATCTCCATCTCCGCCGCCGGGCCCTCAGAATAAAAACCGCCGCGCGCTTGAATGTGGAGCGCTTTTTTATCGGTCAGCAATCCGACCGGCCCTTGTTCCGTATATTTAAACGTCTTGCCGGCGACCGCCACGGCATCAATGTACGCTTTCAACACAGGTGGGAATGAAAAGTTCCACATCGGCGTGACGAATACGTATTTGTCGGCGGAAATAAACTGCTCGCACAGCTCGTTCATGCGCCCGACTTTCGCTTTTTCTTCGTCAGACAGCTCTTCAAACGATTTCCCGGAGCGAAGTTTGCCCCAGCCGCTGAACACGTCGACGTCAATTTCCGGAATGTATTCCTTGTATAAATCGAGATGAATCACTTCATGATCCGGATGCACTTGTTTGTATGTGTCGATAAACGCTTTTCCGACCGCCATGCTGTAAGACTGCGTATCGTCGTGCGGATGGGCGGTGATGTACAATACTTTCGTCATGATGCATACTCCCTTTCGCGATGATCTCGGCACTTTAGTGTTTGCGCTTTGTCCAAGCGGCATTCACTTATTTTGAATTCAAATATCTCTAACAAGAGATAATTATATAAAGATCCAACACATTTGGCAAACGATTTGACCGCAAAAAAAAATTGCCTTTCTCCAAGGCAATGTTACTCGCTTTGTTCCACGACAAACGGGTTGCCGCTGATTTGTTTTCTTATTTCATCGGTGAGCGTAAACGGCTCGTTTTTAGAAGCGTTTTCGCCATTGCCAGGCGGATGGCCGCTTCCATCGTAGTAGATCGGTTTTCCTTCCATCATGGTGGACCCCCTTGATCCATGCAGGAACTAGTCTACACTCCTATTTTATCATTTATGCAGCGAACATTCAGCGATTTTTTTGAAATTTATCCTAAAAAAGCGTTTCCGTTTCCATGCATATTCCAAAAAACGCCGGGGGGTTCGTCGACGCCCCGGCGTTCATGGCATCAAAAGGCAATTTTTTCCTCTAAAAAGGCTTTGAGCTCCCCAATCGGCACCCGCACTTGTTCCATCGTGTCGCGGTCGCGAACGGTCACTTGGCCGTCTTGTTCGGACTCGAAATCGTACGTGATGCAAAACGGCGTGCCGATTTCATCTTGGCGGCGGTACCGCTTGCCGATCGAGCCGGTTTCATCATAGTCGACCATGAAATGTTTCGCCAGCTCTTCGTAAATGCGGCGCGCCCCGTCCGCGAGCTTTTTCGACAGCGGCAAGACAGCCGCTTTGTACGGCGCAAGCGCCGGATGCAAGTGCATCACCGTTCTCGTCGTGCCGTCTTCCAGCTCTTCTTCGTCATAGGCGTCGATCATAAACGCCAGCGTGACGCGGTCGGCGCCAAGCGACGGCTCAATGCAGTACGGGATGTAGCGCTCGTTCGTTTCTTGGTCGAGATAATGGAAGTCCTCTCCGGAGTATTCCATATGCCGCTTTAAGTCGTAATCGGTGCGCGACGCGATGCCCCACAGCTCACCCCAGCCGAACGGGAAATGGTACTCGATGTCAGTCGTGGCGTTGCTGTAGTGGGACAACTCTTCTTTTGTATGGTCGCGCAGGCGGATATGTTCTTCGTTCATGCCGAGCGACAACAGCCAGCCCTTGCAAAACTGCTTCCAATAGTCAAACCATTGCAGCTCCTCACCGGGCTTGCAGAAAAACTCGAGCTCCATCTGTTCAAATTCGCGCGTGCGGAACGTGAAGTTGCCCGGCGTAATTTCATTGCGAAAGCTTTTGCCGATTTGCGCGATGCCAAACGGCAGCTTCTTGCGCATGGTGCGCTGGACGTTTTTGAAGTTGACGAAAATGCCTTGCGCTGTCTCTGGGCGCAAATAAATTTCATTGGCGCTCGACTCGGTGACGCCTTGGTATGTTTTGAACATTAAGTTGAACTGGCGCACGTTCGTAAAATCCCGGCTGCCGCATTCCGGGCAGGCGATGTCGTATTCCTTGATGAGTTCATCCATTTGGGCCAGCGGCAACCCGTCAACGATCATCTCGATCCCTTTTTCCTCGAGCGCCTTCTCAATCAACTTATCGGCGCGGTGGCGCGCTTTGCACTGTTTGCAGTCGACCATGGGATCGTTGAAGTTGCCTAGGTGGCCGGACGCTTCCCACGTTCTCGGGTTCATTAAAATGGCGGCGTCAAGCCCGACATTGTACGGCGACTCTTGGACAAACTTCTTCCACCACGCCCGTTTAATATTGTTTTTCAGCTCGACGCCAAGCGGGCCGTAATCCCACGTGTTCGCCAACCCGCCGTAAATTTCCGAGCCCGGAAACACGAAGCCGCGATGCTTGGCATGGGCAACGATTTCTTCCATTGTCGCAGCCATCTGTTCATCCTCCTCCATTCATCATCCTAATCACAATGAAAAACGCCCTCGCCCCTAGGCCTCACGCCTAGGGACGAGAGCGTAGCTCCCGCGGTTCCACCCTAGTTGATGCGCCAAACGCGCACCCACTTTCGTCGAGTTCGCTCCGGACTGCCGTTTCATTAACCGTCTTCACCGGGCTCCCACCGTCCCCGGCTCGCTTGGGAAGAGAGGGTTAACTACTATTGATCCGTCATCGCGATCCATTATACGATTTTGTTCACTATCATAGCAAACCAGAAAGACCTATGTCAATGGTCGCTGGCATTTTTTTGCGCCCAAAACCGCGACACGACGGGCTTCCCGTCCCAGATGACTTCGCTTTTCGCCCGGCGCTTCGCGACTTCCGGCTCGTCAAGCAAGAGCCAAAAATTTTTCATCGGCAAGTCCCCAAGCCCATGCTTCTCACACAGCCGCCGCAAATATTGGCGCCGCTTGTCGTTCATATGTCGCGACACGTTGTCGCCGTCCGGGCTGAACGCATACAAGACCGTCGCCGCCGCGACACGGGTGACGCGACAGGCGGCCGCCGCGCGCAAAAAGAAGTCCCAGTCCCAATAATGGTGAACGGACGGGTCAAAATCGCCAATGTTGTCATGAAGCGCCTTCCGATAAACGCTCCCGGACGGCACATACGTCGAAAACGTCCGCATCGCCTCCAAATCATACTCATAAGCGAACAAAAACCGTGCAGACGGGATGCGTCGGTCGTTTTCGGTTCGATACTGAACAATTTCCGCATCGGCATAGGCGAAGTCCGCATGCTCGAGCGCCGCGGCCATCCGCTCGAGATGGCACGGCAGCACGAGGTCATCGTCGTCGCAAAGCATGATGTATTCCCCGCGCGCCGCCTTGACGCCGATGTTGCGGGCGGCGACATGTCCTTCGTTGTCGCGGCGGTCGATGAGACGAACGTCAAGCTCCGGGTACAAGGCGACGACATCATGAACCGGGACGCCGCCGTCGTTGACAATGATGACCTCAGACGGCTTGTACGTCTGCCGGCTTAACGACTCAAGCAGCTCGGCAAGCGGATACGGGCGATTGTACGTCGGAATAACCACGGACACGGACGGACGCAAGATTGATTCACCGCCTCTCGCACTGGCTTTCCCCTTGGCGTCCGCGGGCGTCGATGCGCACACCCACAGAAAGCTTGTCCAATCAAAAAAGGGGCTTACCCCTAAGGTACCGCCCCTGCCGTTTGTTTGTCAATTTTGTCTTGCCTCCCCTAACGAGCGCCACGAACCAAAGCCCGCAACTCTCATTAGAGATCTGTCTTAGAAGGCCGGTGATTTAGTGAAAAATCTCGGAAAATGGACTTTTTTCTCAAATAGAGAAGTTTTGCAAAATCAACGTTTCTCTGTCGGCCGAAAACAATGGGTTCGGCAAAATCAGTCGTTTTTCACCAGCCTCTTAGAATGTCCCTTACAACGATTTTACTCATGCAAGCTCCTGCTGCTTCGTCTCGCTGCCCAACACCGCAACCGCCAAAACGGCGACAAGGACCGATAGACAAAACAGCGTGAAAATGGCCGTCACCGATACCCCTTGGGCAACAAGCGAGCCGACCAACAGTGGGCCAAAAATGCCGCCGATGCGGCCAAACGCTGCCGCCATGCCGGCGCCTGTCGCGCGGATCGATGTCGGATACTGCTCCGGCGTGTACGCGTACAGCGCCCCCCAAGCGCCCAAGTTGAAAAACGACAAGAAAATGCCAGAAGCCATCAGCGCGGCGAGCGACTCGGCCGTGCCGAAAAAGTAGGCGCTCAATGCGGTGCCAAGCAAGTACGCAACCAAGACAAATTTCCGCCCCGCCCGTTCGATCAGCCATGCGGCGCTGAAATAGCCCGGCAGCTGCGCCAGCGTCATGATAAGCACGTACTCAAAACTTTTAATCAAGCTGAACCCTTTCATGACCATGACGCTCGGCAGCCATAAAAACATGCCGTAATACGAAAAGACGACGCAAAACCAAAGCAGCCAAAGCATGACCGTCTCTTTCCGATAAGGAGCGGACCATACGTGGATGATGTTTTTCCATACCGTCTCTTCTTTTCGCGCGGCCGCAAACCGCGGGGAATCAGGCAGACGGAGGCGCAAATAGATCGCATACAGCGCCGGAATCGCCGCCAGCCATAACGCCGTCCGCCATCCGTAAGCTGGTATGACGAAATACGAGATGAGCGCCGCCAACAGCCAGCCGCCCGCCCAAAAGCTCTCAAGCAGCACGACGACCCGGCCGCGGTCTTTAGCCGGCACCGCTTCCGAGACGAGCGTCGACGCGACCGGCAGCTCGCCGCCAAGCCCCATGCCGATCAAAAAGCGGAGCGCCAAAAACGTCGCCAACGTCGTCGTCAGCGCCGACAGCCCGCTGCCGATCGAGAATAATAACAATGTGACAATGAAAACCTTTTTCCGCCCGATCCGGTCGGCCAGCAACCCGAACAAAAGCGCCCCGACCGCCATGCCGATCGAGTTGACGCTGCCGATCCAACCGACTTGTTCGGCGGTCAAGTTCCAATCTTTTTGCAAGGCGGCCATCAAAAACGACAGCATCCCGACGTCCATCGCGTCAAACAGCCAACCGAGCCCGGCAATGCCTAACAGCCTGCGCTGGGAAATGGCGGTTTGGTTCATGTGTATCCCCCTGTCATTATCAGTGTAAAGACATATCTATTATAAAAGAAATCACCCACCTGTGCACTTACTTTGTTATAGTATTCATTGGAATAAATAAATCCATAAAAGGACGGTGCTTATGAGCGAGGAAAGAATCAAGGATCTTGAAGCAAAATTAAGTCTAGCCACCGACGCAATTACGCTACTGTTAGATATGGTGAACAAGGAGCACAAAAGCTTTGCGATTCTGGCCTTAGCCACTGGTTTTACCGCCGACGAGTTGGAACGCCTGGAAAAGCTGTTTTATCAGGCCGGCCAATCACAGTGGGACAAGGACACATTTGTGGCAGAGTTCGAGAAGCAACTTCCCAAAAGAAGTGCAATGTTGAGAAGCATTTTGGAAGGGCTGAAGTCAGATGGAAAGTTTGTATCGTTATGCGAGAAGTATTTGGATTGACAGAAAAACCCGTCCATGTCGAGGCGGGTTTATTTTTCTTCAAAACATCTAAAATTCATCTGTCATAGAAATGCATGACATAGCAAAGTTAACGTACAAAAAACAAAATATTAATACACTTTAAATAAAACAAAATATTCCTTTTACAATTTTCTCATATAATCGTTTATGCTTAGGAAAAATTTCATAAATCCTTTGAATGGAAAGGAGGATCGCCTTCCATCAAACCATGAAACCCGCTTCTCATGCAAAAGGGAAAATAGAAAGGAGAGGATCTCGTGAAAAAAATCATTGCCGGAACTGTCATGGCGACAGCTTTGCTGGCGGCTTCCCCCTCACCATGGACGGCTCTCGATGGACATGCCTATGCCGCAGCAGAAAAGAATACAGCCACATCTCACTATATTGTCAATGTCAACGGCAAGTTGATGACGATCCGTTCTCTCCATCGTTCGGGAACTGTTTTATTGGCGGGGAGCGATATAGCCAAGCTGTTTTCAGCTGATTATCGGTATGATCAAAAGCACCAATATTATGAAATTCGACGCACATCTCCCAACGTACGGATCGTGCTTCAGACAGGGAAAAAAGCGGCATTGGTGAATGGCAAATCCGTTTCATTGTCTGTCGCCCCACAGCGTTTTGGTCACGAACTGTACGTCGATGCCAAGCAAATCGCCGCTCTTTTAGGTGGACAATGGAAAACAGAAGCTGGCGTCGCCATCGTGTCGACATCCGGCAGCTTTCGCCCTTTTCGCGAGACATGGCAAGTGAACGGCTCCACAGCTACGCTTCACGGTCTCGTGTTAGGACAAACATCTTTTTATTCAGTCAATGATGTTGCCGTTGCTTTTGGCGCCACTGTGCATGTTGACAAAAAAACGAGCATGGTTAAGGTCAAAAAAGGCAATCGGACAATTCTCTTCCACCCGTTTAGTTATGTATTGAACGCCGGCGGCATAAAAACCTCCTTGCCGACCGCCCCGTTCATTCAAAACGGGGTGCCGTACATCAATCTGTCCGCCATCGTCTATGCACTAGGGGGAGAGATCGAAGAGCAAGAGCGATTTATCGCCACATCTGGTTTCATCAAAGGAACGAGCATCCATCCACAATGGATCGATCAAAACACCTTGCTCATCAGCCGACCGGATGAAGCCTCTTCACTGCTTTTGGACATTCGCTCGCGAACGGCCATCCGTTCCATCAACGAAATGGATCTTACGCTATCGCCTGACGGAAAAAAAGCGGCTTACGTCGATGAAAACGGTCATTTGTTTGTCATAGACTTCGTTTCCAACACGGTCCAACAAATCGGCGAAGACGATGAGGTCAAAACCGATCTCGTTTGGTCCCGCGATGGCCGCTCACTCTATTGCATTTACGGCAGCAACAATGAGGCGGTCGCGGTCGTTGCCTTAGACAATGGAACCGTCACCAAGCTCATTGATGACAAAGTGAAGTACAAAACAGATCTTCGTCTTTCTCCCGATGGAACAAAGTTGTTATACACAGTAGCGAATGAAGGGAAAACGAATTACACGGACGATCAAAAAACCGATGTCGATTCCATTGATACAAACGGAACCGATCCGCAGCTGATTCTTGTCGACCTGTCTTCACCAACAAAACAGCCGACACCATTAACTTCATCGCCAGACAATAAGGTTGACAGCGCGTTTCTATCAAACCATGACATCGTGTATGTCAGCGCAACGGATGATGAAACGAGTCCGCCATCATTGAAAGTGATCCAAAATAGAGTAGAACAAACATTGCTTGACAAGCAGAACATCATAGACATGGCGGTTGTCAAAAGCCGCATTTACGTTGTGGTTGAAGCAAATGGACTTTACACCATCCGCCGCTTCGATCCATCTACCAAATCGTGGACAACAATGGGAAGTACGAAACATGAAATTACCTCGATTGCGCCATCACCTTATGACGATCAAATCGCGGTAACGATGGCAACCGACGGTGGAGAAAACGTATCTCTTCTTCGCCATGGTTCATGGATGAATCTTACAAAATGAGGATGGAGGGAGATTTATGAAACGCAGCACATTATGGAAAAGAGTCATTTCTGCTGTTCTGTCATCTACCTTGTTGCTTGGAGCCGCCTTGGCCACCGAGCATCGCGCCGATGCCGCTGAAGTATCCGGAAAAATCGTGATTGCCGGCTCCACAGCTTTGTTGCCGTTAACTCAACAAGCGGCAAAAGAATTTAAAAAGAGCCATCCAAAAGTCAAAATTGTGGTTTCCGGCTCTTCTTCCATCGCCGGTCCGCAGTCTGTCACAAAAGGAGTCGCCACCATTGGAGCATGCGACTGGGATGCCACTAAAGCGGTCGGAGGGTTCCCTGCTTACAAAGGATTAAAAGCATACAAAATTGCCAAAATTCCGTTCGCTGTCATTGTCAACAAAGACAATCCCGTCAGCAACCTGTCCGTCGAACAAATCCAAGACATCTATGAAGGGAAAATCAAAAATTGGAAACAATTAGGTGGTAAGAATGAGGAAATCGTTGTCATCAACCGAGCCAAAGGATCTGGAACACGCGTCAATTTTGAAGACAAAATCATGGACGGTCATACGATCAAAACAACAGGAGACAACTACAAAGAAGTGCAAAAATCAGGAGATATGGTGAATGCCGTTGCGTCCAATCCGAACGCCATTGGATTTGTTGATTTGGCTTATGTGAAAGGCGGAATTAAAGCCGTCAGCATCAACGGTGTCAAAGCAACCACAGCTAATGCCCAAAGCGGCAAATACATTTTTTACGGCTATGGATACTTACTGACCAAAGGGGAAGCCAAAGGTGCGGACAAAGCCTTTATCGATTATATTTTAAGCAAAAAATTCCAAAATGGCTCCTTGAAAAAATTAAAATTCATTCCTGTGAAATAACGACCTCTTTCAGCCTCTCCTTTATTGGCGGAGAGGCTGATTTTCCGTTCGATGAAAGAAAGGGGAAAGGAAAATGGAAAAGCTGTCTCCTGATTGGACTGAGGCTACCCGCTTGTGGACTGCTCACCGTCAACACTGGATCACAAAATATCGATCCGACCGCCTGTTTCGTTTTTTTTGCTTGGCGAGCATCGTATTTCTGATCGTCGTATTGAGCGCCATCGTTCTATTCGTCAGCAAAACGGGCCTTCTCGTGTTTCGAGATGTATCTCCGTGGGAATTTTTCTTCTCCTCCCGATGGGATCCAGAACATCATCGATACGGCGCCGCCGTTTTTATCACTGGAACACTATATGTAACGTTCGTGACGCTGTTGATGGCCACACCGATTTCCATTTTGACAGCCGTATTTATTGCGGAGATGGCCCCTCCCCGGCTTCAACAATGGCTTCGGACGCTGCTTGATTTGTTGGTCGGCATCCCATCCATTGTTTACGGATATTTGGGAGCCACCTTGCTCGTCCCATGGATTCGTAAGCTTACAGGCGCTCCAGTGGGAGATGGGATTCTTGCGGCAGCGATCGTGCTATCGATGATGATCTTGCCTACCATCACCCGCATTACCGACGATGCACTTTGCGCGGTTCCCAACGAATGGCGGGAGGCCAACTATGCCCTTGGAGGGACCAAAATAGAAATGATTGCCAAAGTATTGCTTCCTGCCGCGAAATCTGGGATTGCCGCTGCTGTCATCCTCGGCATGGCACGTGCCCTTGGCGAAACAATGGCCGTCGTAATGGTTATCGGCAACGTGGCGCAATGGGGATTTGATTTGATCACGCCATCAAGTGTGTTAACCAGCCATATCGTGATGCAAATTTTAAACGTCGACTTTCATTCAACGGCCAATCACGCCCTTTATATGATGGCGCTTTTGCTGCTTTTCATCTCCATTTCTCTCATTATGATGATTCGCCGCTTGCGTCTGAAAGGAGGATCGTCATCATGAACAATCAAGCCCCCGGCCTTCACGAAAAAATGAGTCGGCTCCGCATCCGTCGTCTCATGAATCAACTCGTACTGGGAATGATCAGTATCATTTCTGCAGCTGTTTTTTTTATTATCTTATTCCTTCTTTATATGATCGTGCGAAAAGGGTTGCCGGACATTGACACCCATTTTCTCATTGGACTGCCCGAAGAAATCGACGCTGGAGGAGGAATTGGGCCGTTCTTATGGAACTCGATTTACATTCTCGCGCTATCATTACTTCTGTCGTTGCCCCTCGGAATTGGAGCTGGTATTTTTTTAGCAGAATACGCCCCAAACAACCGAACCATGGAATGGGTGAGGGCCGCCATTGAAAGCCTGGCATCTGTCCCGTCAATTGTGTTTGGCTTATTCGGTTACGCCTTGTTTGTGGAATACTTTCAAATCGGGGTCACCATTTTAGGAGCATCCATTACATTGGCATTGCTCAATCTTCCAGTTTTAGCCCGCGTCTCCGAAGAAGCGATCGCAGCGGTTCCCTCTGCTTGGAGGGAAGCCTCTTTCGCTTTAGGCGCAACGAAAGCACAAACCATTGTCAAAACGGTGCTCCCTGCAGCCATGAAAGGCATTTTGACCGGCATCAGCCTTGTCGCATGCCGAGCATTTGGCGAATCCGCCATTATTTTGCTAGTTGGTGGGACATCGTCATCTGGCGAGATGTGGGATTTCCATCTCCTTTCCGAAGGCGCGACTCTTCCGGTCCATCTGTGGTACATTCAATCTGAAGCGCTCGTGGCCGATGCACAGCAAATTGCCGATAAAACATCGGCGCTGCTCGTGCTGATGGTGCTGTTTCTCAGTTTTATCATCCGCTTCCCGCTATGGCTCAAGCAACGGAAGAAACGCTATTAATAAAAAAAGAGGATGTCCCAAAAGATCGTCTCTCTTTAAGAGAAATACAATATATCGTGTGGCTGAAGTGATTTGTCGCTACACCTTGTAATGAAGAAAGGGTGTCCCGTTGCATTTGGGACACCCTCTTGGCGAAAAAGACGATCTACCTAAACAGTTATCCAAAAAAAATATTTTACATCACGTTTCTTTTCTGATGCAATGCTACAGGGTTGTGTATGCTTTTATATCATCCAATATGTGAACTACCCACCACCTACGCTTCGCTTAGAGGTGGGGGCTTCAAGCGACTTGTGTGTGTTCGCCGAACGGTAAGCCCCACACAAGAACCCTTTACGCTTCCCTTCGTTCCGAAGGTGTCCGTTCTAGCCATATTCTATCATACTCGTTGGCTAACGCCAACCGACATTCATCTCCCACTTTCACTTCGTTTCGAAGTGGGAGACTTCTTTCGGAAAGATGTTAAAGCTCCTCCCCATTAGTTTCAATGACTCTTTTATACCAATAAAAGGATTTTTTTCTTCGTCTTTCTAATGTTCCCTTTCCTTCATTATCTTTATCTACATAGATAAATCCATAACGCTTTTCCATTTCCCCTGTCCCAGCACTTACTAAATCAATACATCCCCATGGCGTATACCCTATAACATCAACTCCATCTAATTGGATTGCGTTTTTCATTTCCTGAATGTGATCCCGAAGATACTGAATACGGTAGTCATCGTTAATCGTTCCATCTTCTTCAACGACATCCTTAGCCCCTAAACCGTTTTCCACAATAAATAACGGAAGTTGATATCGTTCATACAAAACATTTAGTGAATATCTCAGCCCTACAGGATCAATTTGCCATCCCCAATCACTTGTTTTCACATACGGATTTCGAACAATGCGCCCAAATTCCCCATCAAATTCACTTCCCTCTACTTCACGGGCACTCACGACTTTTGACATATAATAACTGAATCCGATATAATCAACCGTACCTTCCTTTAAAGCTTGTTCATCTTCTTGTGTATATTCAATATTGAATCCCTTGCGATCCCAATATTTCTTTATATAACTAGGGATTTCCCCTCGAACATGCACATCTCCAAAAAACCAACGATTACGCATAGCCTCGGTAGCAAGCATGACATCATCTGGATGGCAAGAATATGGATATATAGGCACAAAAGCCAGCATACAACCTATGCGAAAATCGGGATTGATCGCATGACCCAATTTTACGACTTTTGCGCTTGCAATCAGCTCATGAAGGGCAGCTTGATACATCGTTTCTTCTCTATTCTCTCCATCCCCATATATAATCCCTGAATTCGTGAAAGAAAAGAAATCGATGCTTGTATCAGCCTGATTGTTGATTTCATTAAAGGTCATCCAATATTTCACTTTATCTTTATAGCGTTTCATCACTGTCTCAGCAAATCTCACAAAGAAGTCAATACACTTTCTATTTCTAAAGCCCCCATATTTTTTTACAAGGTGATAAGGCATTTCAAAATGAGACAATGTAATCACAGGTTGAATGCCATACTTGAGCAGTTCATCAAACACAGCATCATAAAACTTTAAGCCTTCTTCATTTGGCGTTGGATCATCTCCATTAGGAAAGATTCTCGTCCAAGCGATTGAAGTTCGAAAACATTTAAACCCCATTTCAGCAAACAATTTAATGTCTTCTTTATAACGAGAATAAAAATCAATAGCTTCATGATTTGGATAATAATACCCCTCCAATACCCCATCTGTAATTTGACGAGGTACACCGTGTCTCCCCGCTGTCATAACATCAGCAATACTCATTCCTTTTCCTCCTTGATTCCATCCCCCTTCAAACTGATGTGCGGATACCGCCCCTCCCCAAAGAAAGTTTTTGGGAAAAGCATGTGTTGACATCATGAATCAGCTCCTCACCTGAATCATATATTTATTGAATATGGTGAAACCTATCATTGTCATTTAAACATGGAGAAGACGGCCAAGACCCCGTCTTCCCCAATCGTTAAACTGTATTCTTGCTAGCTTTTAAGGAAAAATCACAAAACAGACTCTCCACCTTTTTCTTGCTCAAACAATTTATTGTCATATAATTTAACAAATGGTAAATAAATAAGAAGAGCTACAATTCCGCAAATGAACGCGACCACAACCGCCATCAAATCTCCACCTGTACCAATAAAGGCGCCGATACCAATCGGAGATGGCCATGGCACTTGTGCAATAATCGGTTTAATAAAATGTAGCTTAATGGCCCAATAACCAATTGTTGCGGTGGCCATAGGAGCTAAAAAGAACGGGATAGCCAAATAGGGGTTATACACGATCGGCAAACCAAATAAGATTGGTTCGTTAATATTAAAAATTCCAGGTGCAATAGAAGCTCTGCCCAAAATTTTTAATTGCTGTGATTTCGCTAAGAAAGCGATAAAAAGCGTCAATCCTAACGTTGAACCCGAACCGCCCATAATAACAAATGAATTTTGAAACTCACCAGCGAACGGAATATTCGCCCCATGCATGTTGGCCTCCATATTCGCCAAAACAATCGGCGTGGTAAAAGCGGAGATAATATTCGCTCCATGAATTCCGACAATCCAAAGTGCATGGATTAAGAAGTAAATGACCATCAGTCCTAACCAACTATTTGCTATATTGACCACAAAACTGAATGGAACAGCCACAACCTTGAATATATCAGTGCCTAATGCCACTAAAATCCCGTTAATCATCAATACAACAAAAGCAACGAAAAAGGCTGGAATTAACGCTGTGAACGATCTCGATACTCCCTCAGGAACCGCTTCCGGCATCTTAATGACCCAATTTCGTTTCACACACAATCGGTACAATTGCACAGCTACGACGGCCATAATAATAGCAGCAAAAATCCCCGTTGTACCTAGGCGACTTACCCCATTATCAACCATTTCCCAGCCGCTAATAATTTTGGCATGGTCATCAATCTGTTGCACCAAAGAAATCTTCCCATCTTTTAACACCAATTGTGGGATTGTCATGAAAAAAGCAAACATGGACAATAAAGCGCCGTTTAACGGATTTACATTCAGCCCTTCTTCCTCAGCAAATAGTTTCGTATACTCATATCCAATAACAAGGTTGAAATACAAAGCCAAGATGCCCATTGTGGCTTTAAATGCCAACATATACAAATCACTAATTCGGAAGAAAGTACTGTTAAAAAACCCCTCTAAAAATGTCATGGTTTGTGGCAAAACATTAAGAACAAGAAACATAGATCCTACAATGGTGAACGGAATAGATGCCATTCCCGCCGCCATGACAGCCCTAACAAATCGAAACGATGCAACCTTCCCCATAGGACCCATTAGGTATTTTTCAAGCAAAACAAACAGCCTATTTTCCGACGACATTAGAAACTCCCCCTTTTTCGTTGGAGCATTTTCTCATATTGCTGAATACGATAATAATGCTTATCTTCATTGTTCTTAATTTGTCGCAAACGATTGAGAGATACAAGTATTAGACATATTTGAAGGAACAAGATTGCTAGAACCAATCCCCTTGATTTGTTCTCATTTATCAAAAACGGATACAATTGGCCAAACGGGGCAGTGAAGCAAGCCATCACTGCCAGGAGAACATTTATCCAAAGCAAAACAAGAAAGACGTATTTTGTATATCGTGCATCATTAGTAGGAGCACTATAGATTTTAACCTGTTCTGCCATGCTTATTGTTAAGATCATCATCAATAACAAAGGAATAACATGCAAAAATGAATGAACCATGATCATGCAGATAAACCAGTATAAGTTAGCAAAAAATATTACTGCCATAACGTACCGAATCAGGAGATAACGGTTATAATACATTGATTTCACACTTTGCTCTTGTCGCCTTCTCTCTAATAAGACTCTTGCACTTTCATTCATACAAATCCCTCTTTCTTCCAATCGTTATAATTGATTGGAGAATTCATTTAATATTAGGTTTCCCAGTTTTTCAATCCCCATCGGAACAGGAATATACGCTTGCGGAGGAATATTCACGACTGGTTTTCCTACACGGTCTCCCACTTCTTTTAGTTTTTGGTAATACATTTTCGTTTGAGGGCTTACCAAGAATAAGTCGAACTCACCTTTTTCAATCATTTTGCTGCCTTCATTAGCAGAAACAGCATCAACGGTAATATCATAACCTTTCGATTTAAAAAACTCCGTTGTTTTTTTAGCCATTAAAGAAGATGACATTCCTGCTGCACAAATGATTAATACTTTTTTCATGATCGATCCCCCGTCTAGAAATATTTTAGAAAATCCAAAACGGAAACCATCTTTGGTATTTTTAAACACCCAAAATTTAGAAACCAGTATTTCCTTTGCGATTGTTCCGTTCATTACAACCAGCACTTGACAAACTAATATAGAACCTGAATCCGTGACAGAAGTGTATCAAAAATGCTGGGAAACCCAATCGTGTCGAGACTTCGACTCCATTTCGAATGTTCACCTATTAGGTGAAGAACCCCGAGTGCAATATTTTGTTGATTGATCAAGTTTTCTTGGCAGCTTTGAACGCGTCTTTATCACGGATTCAGGATAGAAAGGCCAAGTACAACGTTTGGTGATAACCATAATTTTTTGTTTTAAAGGATTTTTTTGTAAATTCCAATCATTTCTTGTGCTAAGTCAATCACAGTCATGGCATTCATCAAATGATCTTGCGCATGAACTAGCAAAATGCGAATCTCTACTTTTTCTCCGCGTGCTTCTCCCTGAATAAGCTCCGTTTGAAAGCGATGAGCTTCCCTCATTTCCTCATGGGCTTCCTCGATTTTCTGTTCAGCTAGGGTAAATTCACCATTCTTTGCGTGGTGAATAGCCTCCATGGCTAAGTTTCTTGCATTTCCACCATGCAGAATAATTTGAAAACTAATTTCCTCTAAATTCACTTGAATCACCTTAATCCTCCTTATTGTTGATTTTTCTTCCCTCTAAATTCTAATGGAAACGGAACATAGAGACCCCCCTTCATCACCTCAAGTCATTTTTTCTCTTCATTATGCAAATTCCTTTATGACTTTATACTAATTTGAAAGCGTTTTAATTTTAAGAATAAGTTTTTCCGTTGCTCAACGGAAATGTTGTATACCTAATAAAAAGGCTGAGGCCTCCGCTTATTTTTCAATTAGAGAAACTTTTCCAAATGGACTTGGGCTCTGAGCCGATGCCGTTGATTTGCGCTCGATGCTCCATTTTTCACCAACCCCCTAATTCATTTTTCAACAACAAAAAAAGCACTTCACGAAGGATCTTTGAAGCGCCTTTCTAAAATAAATCCAAATTCATTTATCTATCTCTTCATCGAGTTAATAATTTCAATTATTTCTTTAGGGGATTGGCTTTTAACTATTTTCCGCACAATGGTCTTATCCTCTAATATATCCAGCAACTTTTGATACATTTTTTCTAAATTGCCCGTAGGACCTTTTTTAATATTCAGCAGGCAAACAACTTGAACCTTTTGGTCCCCATGCCATTCAATAGGTCGTTTTAGAGTGCACATCGCCCAAAACGTTTCCTCAGTTTCAGGAATTAAAGGATGTGGAATCGCCACAAGATTCCCAAAGTTGGTTGGAGCCAATGATTCTCTTTCAAGCACATAATTTACATAATATTCAGAAACAAGACCTTGTTTATATAATTCCTGACATATAAAGCGTATAACGCTCTCCTTATCTTCAAAATCTTTGTGAATAAACACTCTAGATTCATCTAAGTAATTTTCCTTCTCCCCTACTTTCCTATCCAACAATCTTTGGCGAATCTCTTCAACATCTTGTTCATTTAACAGTGGACTCACTACCTGAACAGGAACCCCTATATTCTCTTGAATAGGAATTGTGCTGATAATAAGGTCAATGGCAGATAAATCCCAATCTCGCAACTGGTAGTAGTTTGTAGAAGAGACAATTTTGATTTCATCGCCAAATATTCTTTGCAAACGATAAAAAAGCAATTTGGCACTGCCAACGCCGGACGCGCATACAATCATCACTCTCAACTTTCTCTTCTCATTTTTTTTGCGTTTTTCCAAAGCGACACCTATGTGCAGGGCAATATACGCTATTTCATGTTCCCCGACTTCCATACCTAGATAATCCGAAATACATTTGCTAGCGATAACGGCCCCTTCAAACGCGCTTGTATACTTTGTCTTCACTTCATCTAGAAGTGGATTCCTTATATTCATCTTGTACCGTAATCTATTCATTGCAGGACGAATATGCAATGTTAATCCTTGGATCAATTCTGTATCATCTGAAAAATCCCAGCCTAGTTTATCCTTCAGTTGCTTCAACATACATTGAACAATGGATTTCACTTCATCATATTCACTAAACTCTTTCAGCATCTCTTGTTGTATAAGCTTAGTTCCCAGCAAATGCACGATAACATAGTTGATTTCAGCCTCAGGAAAAGTTAAGCCTGTTAGATGTTCTACTTCTTTTATGATTTCAGTAGCAACAAGATGTTCAAGCGGATACTTTCGATTCATATTATGTTGAATATCTCCAATGATAAACCCCTCTTGGATTCGTTTACAAGCAATGGAAATGTGAATGGTCAAGTTTTCAAGAGCAATATCTGATATCTCAATGTTATACTCATTTACCTTTTTAATAATGATCTCCTTAATATCGGTCAATAAATTCCGATCAAAAACATCCTCATTTTCGAAAAAAGCAATTTTTGTACCGCCATTATGATCATGATGACGATGAAGAATATAATTGGAGAGGCAAAGCCTCTTCATGTACTCTTCTCCTTCTACAACCATACCATGACGAGGACGAACCGTTAATTTTAGTTTGTACTTTTGCAAAATTTCACGCACTATTTTTAGATCGCTCTGAATAGTGGGCTTCGATACAAATAGCTCTTCCTCTAAGCTTTCCAACTTAATCGGCCTTTTCTCTAACAAAAATTTTTTTAGTATATATATAACACGATCATTTTGTTCCAAAAGATAGGTTTGATTTTCAACATGGAGGTTTTTTTTATCACAAAGAAGCCCCATTTTCTGAAATCGTTCGACATCTTGAATCTCCAGTTTGTACCCTTTTCCTCTTATAGATTCAATTGTGGCACCAAGTATATGACTTTGCATTCGGAGTTCTTTTAATTCATCTCGAACTGTGCGATCGCTTACTCCTAATTGCTTTGCCATCCAATCAGCTGGAATGGGATCTTTATTCTGAACTAAAAACGATAGGATTGCTTTTTGACGTTTTGTAAACATATCCTTCCCCTCCCCACCCTTATTTCATTTTCACATGAAATAAGACCGTCTCGCCTTTTTTGGCTGATGCCTCGGCCTTTCTCTCAAGGCTTTTGAGGGCATCCCCGTTCGTAATGATGATGGGCGTCACCGCGCTTTTCGCTTTCTCGCGCACAAGCGGCAAGTCGACAGAAAGAAGCCGATCGCCCCGTTTCACTCGGTCGCCGGCTTTGACATAGGCGGTGAATCCTTCCCCATTCATCGACACGGTGTCGATGCCGACATGGATGAGCAGCTCCACACCCGCTTCCGAACGCAAGCCGATGGCGTGTTTCGTCGGAAAGAGCTGAATGATTTCGCCATCGACCGGAGCGACGACATCCCCATCCGCTGGATCGATGGCGATGCCATCGCCCATCATGTTTTGCGCAAACACCGGATCCGGCACGTCGTCAAGCGGCACAATCGTCCCGTCAAGCGGCGCGGTGATCGTCTCTTCCTTTGGCTGTTGCTTGCCAAACCATTTTTTGAACAACGGGCGTCATCCTTTCTATTCGATTTGTCTGACAACAAGTATACTGAAACAAAAGGACAGTGCCAACCGCGCCGCCCCAACCCGTCTTCATCAGCCGCGTTTGCGCAACCGCCGGCAAATTTCTTCCGTCACTTCCTTCGTCGTCGCCGTGCCGCCGAGATCCGGCGTTTTGATGCCGTCAGCGGCGACATCCTCGATCGTTTGCAACAAAAGGGCGCCAATCTCTTCTTCGCCGAAATGGTCAAGCATCAGTTTCGCCGTCCAAATTTGCCCGATCGGGTTGGCGATGCCTTGACCGTAAATATCAGGCGCCGAGCCGTGCACCGGCTCAAACATGGACGGATACTTGCCGTTGACGTTGATGTTCGCTGCGGGGGCGATGCCGATGCTGCCCATAATGGCGCCGCCAAGGTCCGTCAAAATGTCGCCGAACAAGTTGCTCGCGACAACGACGTCAAACGTATGCGGCCTTGTCACGAAAAAGGCGGCCAACGCGTCAATATGGTACGACGCGGTCGCGACATCCGGGTAGTCGCGCTTGACGTCGGCGAACACTTCATCCCAAAACGGCATCGTATGGAAAATGCCGTTCGATTTCGTCGCGCTCGTCACATGCCGTTTCCGCTTCCGCGCCAGTTCGAATGCATAGCGCATCGCCCGCTCCGTCCCTTTGCGGGTAAAGACAGCGTTTTGAATGGCGATTTCGTCTTCTCCGCGGTGGATGCGCCCGCCGATTTCACTGTATTCCCCTTCGCTGTTTTCGCGGACGACGATGAAATCAAACTCGCGCGGTTCGGCAAGCGGCGACGACAATCCGCGAAAATATTTCGCCGGGCGAATGTTGATCACTTGTTCAAATTCGCGGCGGATTTTCAGAAGCAATCCCCACAATGAAATATGGTCAGGGACAAGCTTCGGATTGCCGACCGCTCCAAGGAAAATGGCGTCAAAGTTCCGCAACGTCTCAAGCCCATCATCCGGCATCATTTTTCCATGCTCCATATAATAGTCGCAGCTCCATGGAAATTCAGTGAAAGAAAAAGAAATCCCTCCATGGACGTCCGCAACCGCTTTCAACACATCCAACGCCGCTGGTACAACTTCCTTGCCGATGCCGTCGCCAGGGATGACGGCGATTTCCCATTTTTTCACAACAGTCTCCTCCCTGATGAAACATTTCCTTATCCTTATATGTTCGACAGAAAGCGCACCTAATCCTCTCCATCTATTATAGAATACACGATGGCAGCCCTTATTTGTGGTAAAATCAAACTACAATCTGATGAACGATGCGGGGGAAACAAATATGTCTCACTATACCGACCCGTTCCGCGGCGAATTTGACAGCCTTGAAGAGTTTGCCGACCGCGTCAGCGACGTGCTGAAATGCCCGGTGACGATCGAAGACGCCAATCATCGGCTCATCGCCTACAGCGCTCATGACGATTACACCGATCCGGCGCGGACGGCGACGATCATCAGCCGGCGCGTCCCGGAAAAAGTGATCAACAGCTTATGGAAACAAGGCGCCATCCCGGCGCTGCTCAAAAGCCGCGAGCCGGTGCGCGTGCCGCCGATTCATGACGTCGGCCTCGGCAGCCGCGTCGCTGTCTCGATCTGGAAAAACGATGAGGTGATCGGTTTCATCTGGGTGCTGGAAACGAACCGGACGCTGTCGCCTGAGGAGATGGAATGGCTCAAGCTCGCCGCCAAGGCAGCGAAAAACAAAGTGTTGCAGCTGTATATGCGCAAAAACAAAAAAGAAGAGCGGGTGCAGGAGCTGTTTTGGAAGTTGCTGACGAGCCATATCGCGGCTGAAGACGAGATTCGCGCCCATCTCGCTGCCATGCAAATCCCGACCGCGCCGCAGTTTGCCATTGTCGTCTTTCGCTTTGCCGCCGATTTGACCGCTGAAATGGAGCGGCAAATTTCCTACCTGCTGCAAACAACCCAACAACTCCCGCTCCTTCTTTATACGACCGACGGCCGCGATGTGATTTTGCTTGGGGCGCCCAAAACTGATCAGCCGCTGAAAGAGCTGAATGCGTTCATCGAATCGTTCGCCGCCAAAATGAAAGAACGATTTCACATCCACGATGTGCAGTGCGGGTTTGGCGGCGTGTACAGCGTCTATCGCCTCATTGAAAAAAGCTACCGCGAAGCGCTCGCCGTGCTGGCGTTGAAGGAGAAGCTTGGGGATGACATCAACGGCGTCTACGGCTATGCCCAGCTTGGCATTTACCAGTTTTTCGACTTTTTGCTTGAAAAAAAACGGCAAGGAGACTGGACCAACCTGGCGCTCGAGAAATTGCAAGCCTATGACCGCAAACATCACAGCGACTTGGTGAAAACGTTTGAAACGTTTTTTGACCATAACGAAAATGTGCAAGAAACCGCCGACGTCCTCAACGTTCACCCGAACACACTTGCTTATCGGCTCAAGCGGATTGCCGACATTGCCGAGCTTGATCTCAATGACATGAATCAAAAAATCAAATTATACATTGATATTAAATTAGCGAAATACGAAGCGCGCGGTTGAATTTGTGGAAATCCACAAAAACCGGGCGCTTCTTTCTCTTTTTTGAACAATGCCCGGCCCGTTCCGTCTCTTTTATACTATAAGTAAGGCCACTTTTGATGAGGAGGAACCATATTCATGATCATTGGAGTGCCAAAGGAAATCAAAAATAACGAAAACCGTGTCGCCATTACGCCGGCTGGCGTTTTGTCATTCGTTCAGGCAGGACATACGGTGCTCATTGAGAAAGAGGCAGGGGTTGGAAGCGGTTTCAACGACAGCGATTACGCCCGCGCCGGAGCACAAATCATCGAGCGGGCGGAAGATGTGTGGGCGCAAGCCGATATGGTGATGAAAGTGAAAGAGCCGCTGCCAAGCGAATACGGCTATTTCCGCCCAGGTCTCATTTTGTTCACCTATTTGCATTTGGCCGCCGACCCGGAGTTGACGCGCGCCTTAAAAGAAAGCGGCGTTATCGCTATCGCCTATGAAACCGTGCAAGTCGGCCGCACGCTGCCGCTGTTGACGCCGATGAGCGAAGTCGCCGGACGGATGGCGGCGCAAATCGGGGCGCAATTTTTGGAAAAGCCGTACGGCGGCAAAGGCATTTTGCTTGGCGGCGTCCCTGGCGTCGCCCGCGGCAAAGTGACGATCATCGGCGGCGGGGTCGTCGGCACGAACGCAGCGAAAGTCGCGGTCGGCCTCGGGGCAGATGTCACGATTATCGACTTGAACGCGGATCGCCTGCGCGAGCTTGACGACATTTTCGGCAACCAAATTACGACGCTCATGTCCAACCCAATGAACATCGCCGAAGCAGTCGCAGAAGCCGACCTTGTCATCGGCGCCGTCCTCATCCCGGGAGCGCGGGCGCCGAAACTCGTCACCGAGGACATGGTGAAAGCGATGAAACCGGGTTCGGTCATCGTCGATGTCGCCATCGACCAAGGGGGCATCGTCGAGACAAGCGACCACGTCACGACGCACGACGACCCGACGTATGTCAAACACGGCGTCGTCCATTATGCGGTCGCCAACATGCCTGGAGCCGTTCCGCGCACCTCGACGATCGCCTTGACGAACGTCACGATGCCATACGCCTTGCAAATCGCCAACAAAGGCGTCATCCAAGCCATTACAGACACCCCAGCGCTTGAGCTTGGCGTCAACGTCGCCAACGGCGAAATCACGTACGAAGCCGTCGCCCGCGACCTCGGCTACCGCTACGTCCCGGCCCGCGAAGCGCTCGGGAAAACGTTGGCCGCCAACTAACCATGAGGGACACGACCGACAACGCGCGCTGCCGGCCGCCTGTTCATCATTGTCCATTGCCATGATCGCCCGCTCATAGCGGGCGGCTTTTTTTATCGTCCTAAACCGACAAGGCCGCCATTTCTACAAGTGAGCGTAGGCGGCGGGAGTATGTCACCCATTGCGTTATGCCAAATCATTTTCGTTCGGCAAAGCGGCCAGTGTATAATGAAAATAGAAACCTGGAAAGAAGGTGATTTCGTGAACGTTCCGGGAAAACAGGCGGTATCGCTTGAAGAATTTTATCGCATGCGGGAAACAACCGATCGTATTTTAGAATATATTGATGGCGCTGTGTTGATGTCTCCCTCCCCTTCGACCCAGCACCAACGCCTATCGGGACGGCTGCACGTCCAACTGTTCCATTTTTTAGAAGGAAAGCCGTGCGAAGTGTTTCATGCCCCTTTTGATATCGAACTAAAGAACGAACGAATCGAAGGCAAGAAAATTGTCGTCCCTGATTTAACTGTGATCTGCGATCGAAGCGGATTAACAGACAGCAAATTTGTCGGCGTCCCAACGTTGATCATGGAAATTTTAAGTCCTTCCAACCAGGCGTATGATCTCGTGTTCAAATTGAACCTATATATGCAATACGGAGTCCGTGAATATTGGATCGTGAACCCGATGCACTCTGTTGTGCAAGTCTACTCGCTCAATGACGATGGACAATATGAACAGGCCGGTGTCTGGAAAGAAACCGGCATGGCCTGTTCACGTGTGCTGGATGGCTTTTCTGTTGATGTGGAACAACTATTTCGTCCTTGAGGGCGGCTTCATGATATCATCTTGTGGAACAAAGGAGTGATGACAATGACGATGCCCAAAGCATTAACGATCGCTGGCTCGGACAGCAGCGGCGGCGCCGGGCTGCAGGCGGACTTGAAAACATTCCAAGAGCTTGGCGTATACGGCATGACGGCGATCACGACGATCGTCGCCATGGATCCGCACAACCGTTGGGCGCATCAAGTGTTTCCTGTCGACCTCGCGACGATCGAAGCCCAGCTTGAGACGATCATCGTCGGCGTTGGCATCGACGCCTTCAAAACGGGGATGCTGCCGACGACGGACATCATTGAACTGACCGCGCGGATGATTGAAAAACATGGTTTGAAAAATGCGGTCGTCGATCCGGTTATGGTGTGCAAAGGGACAGATGAGCCGCTCCACCCGGAAAATACGGTGTGCTACCGGGAAACGCTTGTGCCCAAAGCAACCGTCGTGACGCCGAACTTGTTTGAGGCGGCGCAGCTAGCCGGCCTGCCGCGCATTGAAACGGTTGAAGACATGAAAGAAGCGGCCGGGCGCATTCATGAGCTCGGAGCTCAATATGTGATCGTCAAAGGCGGGCGGAAAATTCCGCACGACTATGCAGTTGACGTCCTTTATGACGGCAAAACGTTCGAGCTGCTTGAGTCGGAACGGATTGACACGACGTATACGCATGGCGCCGGCTGCACATTCTCAGCCGCCATCGCCGCTGAACTGGCGAAAGGCCGGCTGGTGAAAGACGCCATTGCGACGGCCAAAGCGTTCATCACCGCCGCCATTCGCCATTCGTTCCCGTTAAACGAATACGTCGGCCCGACGCATCACGGCGCATACCGACGCTATGAAGGAAAGTAAGCAACGTTTCAATCCTTGTCTTTTTTCACAAGACAGCCCGCTCCCGGAGCAATAGCGCTAGCTTCTCTTGCAAGACACAGAACGGCGTGCCCATGCCTAAAAAATGGATGCACAGGACGGGCTTGGCCATAATCAAATAGGCATTATGCGCCCCGACAACATGGAGAAAGGAGAGTGCCGCCATTGCGCGTATCCGCTGTCCAATATCATTTGCATACGATCCGTTCGTTTGACGAATTTGCCGCGCAAGTGACGCATTACGTCAAAACGGCACAAGAGTTTGACGCCGAGTTTGTCTTGTTCCCAGAATTTTTCACGACCCAATTGCTTTCCATTCCACTTGATGACGGACGGCAAGCGACGATTGATGACTTGGCGAATTATACCGAAAAATACACCGAGCTGTTTGTGTCGCTCGCCAAAGACACGGGCATGTATTTGATCGGCGGCACGCATGTCATCCGCGAAAACGGCAAGCTGTACAATGTCGCCCACTTGTTTGCGCCGGACGGAACGATCCATCGCCAGGCGAAGCTGCACATCACCCCGACCGAGGCCAACGAATGGAACATCGCCCCGGGCGACAGACTGCACGTCTTTGAAACGGACAAAGCGACGATCGCCATTTTGACGTGCTATGACATCGAGTTTCCGGAAATCGTTCGCCTGGCGCGCGCCAAAGGGGCAGACGTCATCTTCTGTCCGTCGTGCACCGACGATCGGCACGGGTTTTACCGCGTACGGTATTGCTGCCACGCGCGGGCGGTCGAAAACGAAGTGTATGTCGTCACAACCGGCACGGTCGGCTCGCTTCCGACGGTCGACTTTATGCGCGCCAACTTCGGACAGGCGGCCGTCATCACGCCAAACGACATCCCGTTCCCGCAAGGCGGCGTCCTTGCGGCGGGCGAGATCAACAGCGACATGGCCATTACCGCTGACCTTGACTTGTCGCTTCTTCGCAAAGTGCGGGAAAAAGGATCGGTCGCGACATGGCGCGACCGGCGCACTGATCTGTATCCGGACTGGAACACGATGGCGTAACATCGGCGGCCCTTTGCCCCAACCCCGGGCGGGGGCGCCGAGGGATGTCTGCGGCCGGACTAAAAGGGCGCGGCGCCGCGACATGTGTTGGCATCCAGACCAAAGCGGGGTGCAGCACCCCTTTGTCCCGGCTTAAAGCTGATCATGGCGGCACCGCCACAACACTGCCATCGCCCAGCCGAAACAGCACGGCGACGCGACGACACGGTGAGGCGGTCGGGCAGATTGCGAAGCCGCAACAACGCCTATATTAATGAAGGACAACATGCCGATCATGACAACAGGGTGTCCCCACCGAGGAACACCCTGTTCATTTCGCTTATGACAGCGACTTCTTAAACTGATCAAACTGTTCCGCCACTTTCCCTTCCGGCGCTTTTGTCAACAAGCTTACAACGACAATAGCGGCGAGGCTCGCAGCGAAGCCCGGGATCATCTCATACAACAGCCCTTTCAAATACTCCGACTGCGTCCACAAAATGACCGTTGCCGCCCCGGCGACCATGCCGGCGAGCGCCCCCCATTTCGTCATCCGCCGCCAGCATAAGCTAAGCAAAATGACGGGGCCAAACGATGCGCCAAACCCAGCCCACGCATAGCCGACCAAGTTTAAAATGGTGTCGTTTTTCGTATACGCCAGCGCTGTCGCGACAATGGCGACAAGGAGCACCGACAAACGCCCGACGAAGACAAGCTCCTTATCCGAAGCCGCGCGGCGGAACACGACTTTATACAAATCTTCGGTCAGCGAGCTCGAGGTGACGAGCAGCTGGGATGAAATGGTGCTCATAATCGCCGCTAAAATCGCCGCCAGCAAAAACCCGGTAATAATCGGATGGAACAAAATGTGCCCGAGTTGAATAAACACCGTTTCCGGATCATCAAGCTTCATGCCGCGTTGCGAAAAGTAAGCGATTCCAAAAAGACCGGTCAACATCGCCCCGACAACGGAGAAAATCATCCAACCCATGCCGATGCGACGGGCGCTTTTCATTTCTTTGACCGACTTAATCGCCATAAAGCGGACAATAATGTGCGGCTGGCCGAAATACCCAAGCCCCCAGGCGAATAACGAAATGAGGCCAAGAAAACTTGTTCCTTTCCATAAGTTCAACAAGTTGGGATCGATGTCGCGGATCGTCTCCATCGTATCCACTGGCCCGCCTGTATGGAACAGCGTCACCACCGGCACCAGAATCAACGCGATGAACATAATCGTCCCTTGGACAAAGTCCGTCCAGCTGACGGCCAAAAAGCCGCCAAACAGCGTGTAAGCGACGACAACGCCGCCGACGATCCACAATCCCGTATGGTAGCTGACACCAAACGAGTTTTCAAACAGAACGCCCCCTGAAACAAGGCCGGACGATACATAAAACGTGAAAAAGACCATAATGACAATGCCGGATGCCATCCGCAACAATTTCGACGCATCGCCGAAGCGGTTTTCGAAGAACTCTGGAATCGTAATCGAGTCGTTTGCCACTTCTGTATAGACGCGCAAGCGCGGCGCAACGAACAACCAGTTTGCATAAGCGCCAAGCGTCAAGCCGATGACGATCCATGCGGCGCTCACCCCATCGACATACATCGCCCCCGGCAGCCCCATGAGCAGCCAGCCGCTCATGTCGGAAGCCCCGGCGCTGAGCGCCGTCACCGCCGGGCCGAGCGTCCGGCCGCCAAGCATATAATCGGACAAATTCGACGTCCGTTTATACGCCCAATAGCCAATCCAAAGCATGCCAACTAAGTAGACAATGACAGAAAATAAAACCATGTCATATTCCCCTTCCTTTGTTGTCTTGTCACCTGACACTATTATCATAACGGAACAAATAATTACAATAGTATTTATTTTTTTCCAAATCCGATAAAATAAAAGAATTGAAAATAAAGATGTACAACACACCCCCTTTCTGATATAATATTTAGTAAATTCAGAATGATCAATAACCGAAACTCCCTTTCATAAACATTATTTCATAAAAATTCAATGCCCTTTTCTTTATTAGGATCAATCCATTGATAAAATACACATTTTCCTATTAAGGAGTGAATGCCAAAATGTTCAAACCATTATTTTTATAAAATCTATTGCATAACCAGAAAAATATTGATAGTATGATAATCGTTCATCGACAATGATTTCAAAGGGGGATTTGCACATGCTTAACATGAAGAAAGGTTTATTCGTGGCTGTTGTTGCCGCATTGCTGATGGCGCTCGCTGCCTGCGGCGGCAAGTCAACGGAAACAAGCTCGTCGTCGAGCGGCGGTGGGGAAGCAACAAAGAAAAAAGTGGTTGTCGGAACCGATGCGGCGTTTGCGCCATTTGAATATATGCAAAAAGGGAAAATTGTTGGGTTTGACGTCGACCTTTTGGATGCGGTCATGAAAGAAGCCGGTTTGGATTATGAATTAAAAAACATCGGCTGGGATCCGCTGTTCGCTTCGCTGCAAAGCAAAGAGGTTGATATGGGGATTTCTGGAATTACGATTACAGATGAACGGAAGCAATCGTATGACTTTTCTGATCCATATTTTGAAGCAACGCAAGTCATCTTAGTTAAACAAGGCAGCCCCGTGAAAACAGCTCTTGATTTAAAAGGGAAAACGATCGGCGTGCAAAATGCGACAACCGGTCAAGAAGCAGCGGAAAAACTTTTTGGGAAAGGCCCTCATATTAAAAAATTCGAAACGACGGTCGTTGCCATTATGGAGCTTTTAAACGGCGGCGTTGATGCTGTGATCACCGACAATGCAGTGGCGAACGAATACGTCAAAAACAATCCTAATAAAAAACTGCAAGTCATTGAGGACTCGAAAAACTTCGCTTCAGAATATTATGGTATGATTTTCCCAAAAAACAGCGAATTGAAAGCCAAAGTGGACGAAGCATTAAAAAACGTCATCAACAGCGGCAAATACACCCAAATTTATCAAAAATGGTTTGGAAAAGAACCGAAGCTTGACCGTTTAAAACAACAATAGGCGTGCAAACCAAGAAAATGCGTAACTACCCGCAAGTTACGCATTTTTCGTAGAGAAAGGTGTTGAGAGCGATGGATTTTCGTTTTGATATTATTGCGGAATACGCCCCTTACTTTTTCCAAGGTTTGCTGGCGACAATCGGCGTTTCATTGGCCGGCATCATTTTCGGCCTCATTTTAGGGCTGTTCATCGGCCTTGGCAGAATGTCATCCAAATGGATTGTCCGTTTGCCATTTTCATGGTACATTAACTTTTTCCGCGGTACGCCGCTTGTCGTGCAAATTTTGCTCGTCCATTTCGGCGTCATGCCTCTCTTTTTCGCTCAACCCAATGGCCTTGTATCACTAGCGGTCTCTCTTTCGCTCAATTCAGCGGCATACGTAGCAGAGATTTTCCGCGCCGGCATCCAGTCCATCGACAAAGGGCAAATGGAAGCCGCCCGTTCGCTTGGCATGACGCATGCGCAAGCCATGCGCTACATTATTTTGCCGCAGGCGTTAAAACGCATGATCCCCCCGTTTGCCAACGAATTTATCGTCCTGATCAAAGATTCGTCGCTCGGGATGGTCATCGCCGCTCCGGAAATCATGTATTGGGGGAAAGCGGCCGCGGGTGAGTATTACCGCGTTTGGGAGCCATATTTAACGGTGGCGTTCATCTATTTGCTCTTAACGCTTTCGTTAAGCAAACTGTCACACTATCTTGAAAGGAAGTATTCGACCCAATGATCGACGTACGCCAGTTGAAAAAATCGTTCGGTTCGCTCCAGGTTTTAAAAGGAATCGATGCCCATATTCGCGAAGGAGAAGTCGTGGTCGTCATCGGCCCGTCCGGCTCGGGGAAATCGACGTTTTTGCGCTGCTTAAACTTGCTTGAAGATTTCGATGAAGGGGAAATTATCATTGACGGCATCAACTTAAAAGCGAAAGACACGAACTTAAACAAAGTGCGTGAAGAAGTGGGCATGGTGTTCCAGCGCTTTAACTTGTTTCCGCATATGACGGTGCTGAACAATATCACGCTGGCGCCGATGAAAGTGCGCAAATGGCCGCGTGAAAAAGCGGAAGCAAAAGCGATGGAGCTGCTCGCCAAAGTCGGGCTGAAAGACAAAGCGCATGCCTACCCGGACTCCCTCTCCGGCGGACAGGCGCAGCGCGTTGCCATCGCCCGGGCGCTCGCTATGGAACCAAAAATCATGCTGTTTGACGAGCCGACATCAGCGCTCGACCCGGAAATGGTCGGGGAAGTGCTCTCGGTCATGAAGCAGCTGGCCAATGAAGGGATGACGATGGTTGTCGTCACCCATGAAATGGGCTTTGCCCGCGAAGTTGGCGACCGCGTCCTGTTTATGGACGGCGGCTACATTATCGAAGAAGGCAAGCCGGAAGATTTGTTCGACCGCCCACAGCACGAGCGGACGAAAGCGTTTTTATCAAAAGTGCTGTAAAAAATCGTCTTGCCTGTTCGAGGCAAGACGACTTTTTTAGGCACATATCATGCCCCCTATAATGCAACCATGTTGCCTCTCCATCTCTTCAATGTTCCGTCAACGGCTCCCCCATTTCAGGCATCTATGACACCACAAAAGCCCTTCTGAACATAAAAAGCCGGCCGAATCCCCGGCCAGCCTCGCTTTACAACACAAACTGCATCACCCAAATCGAACCAGCGACAACGACAACAGCAATAAAGAAGCTGTATACCATGTTGAACGTTTGCACTTTGCCGCTGTCGCTTTCGTTGACGTGCATAAACATAAACAGCTGCAAGCTCGCTTGGATGATCGCGAACAAGACGATGATGACGATCACGGCTTTAAGCGGCAGCCCAGACGAGAGCGCCACCCAAAGAGCCGCAAACGTCAAGACGAGCGACAACAAAAACCCAATGATATGTTTCCACGGAAATGATTCGTGATGGCCATTTGCGCCCATGTTAGATCACCATCCCTAACAAATAGACGAGCGTGAAGATGAAAATCCAAACGACGTCTAAAAAGTGCCAATACAAACTGACGATAAACACTTTGCGCGCTGTTTTGGCCGTCAAACCGCGCTGGAGGAGCTGGATGATGATCAAAATCATCCAGCCAATTCCTACACTGACGTGGGCGCCGTGCGTGCCGACGAGCACGAAAAAGCTTGATAAAAACGCGCTCGTCTGCATCGTCGCTCCTTCATGGACATAATGGATGAACTCGCGAATTTCAAACGTAATAAACCCGGCGCCGAGCAAAAGCGTCACGAGCAGCCAGGCAATCAGCCCGCTCATGCGGCCGCGGCGCATTTCAAAAATGGCCAGCCCGCACGTAAAGCTGCTCGTTAACAGCAGCAACGTTTCAATGAGAACATCTTTTACCTCAAACAGCTCGCCTGCCGTCGGCCCCGAACCGGTTCGTTGGAACAAAACGAGATACGTCGCAAATAGCGTCGCAAACAAGGCGACTTCCGCCCCGAGGAAAATCCAAAAGCCCAATATGTTCAATCGGCTCTCTTGCGTCCGATACTCCAGCGGCAGCGTTTCCTCATAGCGATGTGCTGCTTCTCCCATTCGTTACGCCCCCTTCCGCGCCGCTCGTTCCATCCGTTTGATTTCGTCAACCGGAATATAGTAGCCATCATCGTCTTCAAATGAGCGGAGAATCAATCCAAGCACAATGAACAACGCACCAACGATAGCCAACGCAAACCATTTGAACACGAGGCCGAACCCGGCGACGAAAAACGCCACCGACATCCAAAACGGGCGTCCTGAATTGCTTGGCATGTGGATCGGCTTCAAGTCTTCTTCTTTCACGTGAAAGCCGCCATACTTTTTCTTCATCACCCAATACGCGTCCAAATCTTCGACAACCGGTGTCACCGGGAAGTTGTAATGCACCGGCGGCGACGCCGTCGCCCACTCGAGCGTCCGTCCGTTCCACGGGTCGCCGGTCATGTCGCGCTCGCCGTAGCGCGCGCTGTAATAAATGTTATAGCAAAGCACAATGAACCCGATGCCCATCAACACCGCCCCGACCGTCGCGACGACGTTGAGCGGCGTCCAGCCAAGGCCGTCCGAGTACGTGTACATGCGGCGCGTCATCCCCATCAACCCGAGGAAATACATCGGGAAGAAGCAGATGTTAAAGCCGATCATAAACAGCCAAAACGTCCACTTGCCAAGCCGCTCGTTCAAGATATGGCCGAACATTTTCGGGTACCAATAATGCAAACCGGCAAAGCAGGCGAACACCGTACCCGCAATCAACACGTAATGGAAGTGGGCAATCAGAAAATAGCTGTTATGGTATTGATAATCGGCCGCCGCCATCGCCAGCATAACCCCCGTCACGCCGCCGATGACGAAGTTCGGAATGAACGCCAGCGACCAAAGCATCGCCGTCGTAAAGCGGATTTTCCCTTTTCGGAGCGTAAACAGCCAGTTAAAAATTTTCACCCCGGTCGGGATGGCGATCGCCATCGTGGTGATCGAAAACGCCGAGTTGACTGCCGGTCCGGCGCCCATCGTAAAGAAGTGGTGCACCCAAACGATAAAGCTTAAAAACGCAATGCCGACGATCGAACCGACCATCGCCTTATAACCGAACAGCCGCTTCCCGGCAAACGTGCTGACGACTTCCGAGAAAATGCCGAACGCCGGCAAAATGACGATATACACTTCCGGATGGCCCCAAATCCAGAACAAGTTCGCCCAGAGCATCGACATGCCGCCATTGGCCATCGTGAAAAACTGCGTATCAAACAGCCGGTCAAACGTCATGAGCGCCAAGGCGACCGTCAACACCGGGAAGGCGAAAATAATGAGCACGCATGTGATGAGAATCGTCCACGTAAACATCGGCATGCGCATCAACGTCATGCCCGGCGCGCGCATTTTTAAAATCGTCACAAGGAAGTTGATCCCGGTCATCAATGTCCCGATCCCGGAAATTTGCAAGGCAACGGCATAGTAGTTGTTGCCGACGCCATGGCTGAATTCATTGCCGGCAAGCGGGAAGTACGCCGTCCAACCGGCGTCCGGCGATCCGCCGATGACGAACGAAATGTTAAACAGCAACGCACCGAAGAAAAAGAGCCAAAAGCTTAACGCATTCAAATATGGAAACGCGACGTCGCGCGCCCCGATTTGCAACGGAACGACAATGTTCATCAAACCGATGATGAACGGCATCGCCATAAACAAGATCATAATCGTCCCGTGCGTCGTAAATATTTCATTGTAATGTTGCGCGTCAAGAAACTTCATGTTCGGCGCGGTCAGCTGCGCCCGCATCAAAAGCGCATCGACGCCGCCGCGGAAGAGCATCAAAACCGCGCAAATAATGTACATGACACCAATCTTTTTATGATCCACCGTCGTGAGCCATTCGTTCCACAGCCATTTCCATTTTTTAAAATAGGTCAACACAAACACAATGCCGACCATCGTCAAGACGATGGCGACATCGGCGGCATAAATGAGCGGCTCGCCCGTGACAAAAAACTCACTCCATTTCATCTTTCACTCCCCCTTTCCTATTCGCCATGGTGATGGCTCTCTGTCATCGCTTCATCACTTTGATTCTCGTTTTTCATTGAATGGTCATTCCCATGATGGCTGTTCTGTTTTGCGTGGTCAATCCATTCTAAGTGGGTGTTCGAAAACGTCATTCGCCCAACAATCCCCGGTTTTAAAATTTGTGTATATTTTTTCTCATCGAGCTTCGGGGCGGTTTGTTTCACTTCATTTACCCATTTGCGGAAGTCCGTTCCCGTTTGGGCGACGACCTCAAACTCCATATGGGCGAACTTTTCCCCGGAAAAGTTGGCGCTCCGCCCCATGTAGGAGCCGGGCTTATCGGCTTGCAAGATCAGCTCTGTCTCCATGCCGTCCATCGCATATTTTTGTCCGCCTAGCTCCGGCACCCAAAACGAGTTCATCGGTCCGACCGAAGTCAGCTTAAACTTGACCGGCACACCGGCCGGAATATGGACGTAGTTGACCGTTTCAATGTTTTCTTCCGGATAGCTGAAAATCCATTTCCAGTTCGCCGCCGTCACATGAATCGTGATCGGTTTCACTTTCTCGGTCGGCGGCTTTTCCAACGCAAACGTCGCCTTCACTGTTGGAACAGCGAGCGCAGCGACAATCAAAATCGGAATGGCCGTCCAGACGACTTCAAGCAACGTGTTCCCTTCCTCATCCGGCGGCTCATAGCCGGCATTTTCCGGCTTCTCGCGATAACGAATGAGAAAAACGGCAAATAACGTAAATACAACAACAATAATGAACAACATAAAGCCGACAGACCACATGATCAAATCATACTGCATGCGCGCCACCGGCCCTTGCGGATTGAGCACGGCCGTGCGCTCCACACAGCCCCCAAGCAAAAACAAAAACGGCAAAACCAGCACCGCGCGCCATCTCGCCCGTTTCATCGCTATCGGTCCTCCCTCTTCCGCCCCAGCCGTTTCGGGGCCTTCCATGCATTTTCTTTTGTCTCTACCATATCAAAATTGAAAATGTTTGAAACGGATGAGCGAAAAAGTTCATAAATCAGCAAAACATTTGTCACAAACTGTTCAATCATTGTTCAACAAATCGCCACTAGTTTTCCTCGTTTAGGGAAATATTGATGAGAAAGGAGAGTTGCGGAAAAGTCCGCCATAAAACAAGACAGCTGAATTCTTTATGAAAAAGAACCCAGCTGTCCTTCGTTCGTTTGAATGGCATATCCTTGTTGCTGCAACTGCTTGCGAATGCGTGGGTTTAACGTTTGCCACATCCATTGTTCATACAACGCCTTTTTCTCTCCAGGCAATAAATAGTAGTGTCGGCCGGCCTGGCGGCGCGCCCGCTCGGTGACATCATAGAGCGCTAACGCAGCGGCGACGGAAATGTTAAAGCTTTGTACAAAGCCGTACATCGGAATGACAAACGTTCCGTCCGCCAAGCGGAGCGCCTCTTCCGACACACCGCTATGCTCGTTGCCAAACAACAGCGCTGTCGGTTGGGACAGATCGATGTTGGAAACCGGAATCGTCCCCTCACCAAGATAGCTTGCATACACTTGATACCCTTGACTTTTCAAATCGGCAATGGCCGTTTTGATATCTGGCTTATGGTGAAGCGTCAACCACTGATCTGCATAGCGCGTCACAAGCCGGTTCGGCGAAAACGGCGCCTTTCCCGTCACGATATGAACGTCTTGAACGCCAAACGCTTCAGCCGTCCGCAGCACCGCCGCTTGGTTATGCGGGTCATCGACCGCTTCGATCAAGACGGTAATATAGCGAGTGCGCTCATTCAAAACCTCATACATCCGCCGAAGCCGCCTTGGCAAAATCATTTCCCAAACCGGACGCGTCGATTCAGTGATCAGCCCTTCTTGCCGCAGCTGTTCCAAAAATGATGTCGCTTCCCGTTCTTCCACAACGCATCCCCCTTTCCAAGCGTAGCACATTCTGTGTTTCCCATTGTACAAAATGACAGGATGCCAAGGCAATTTATGTATTTTTAAATACTATTCAGATTATTAAATATATAATAACTTGAAAACATTGCTCATTTACAACCTCTTTATCTATCGGTTAGTATTATAATGTAAGCGCTTCAAAAATACTTTTTCAAAAAATATTATTTATTATCAAAAGGGGGAGAAACAATGGAGCAAAAACAGCCGCAATTGCATCGAGGCTTAGAAGAACGGCATATCTCGCTCATGTCGCTCGGTGCGGCGATCGGCGTCGGCTTATTCCTCGGTTCGGCGTCTGCGATTGAAATGGCCGGGCCGGCGATTTTGCTCGGCTATGCCGTCAGCGGCGCCATTATGTTTTTCATCATGCGCGCGCTGGGGGAAATGGCAGTCGAACACCCGGTCGCTGGTTCGTTCAGCCGCTATGCTTATCAATATTTAGGTCCGCTCGCTGGCTACTTGACAGGCTGGAATTATTGGTTTTTATGGGTGGTCACATGCATCGCTGAAATTACGGCTGTCGGCATTTACATGCAGTTTTGGTTCCCGGACACGCCTCGTTGGGCGTGGGCGCTTGCCGCGCTAGTGCTCATGACGTTCATCAACTTTCTCGCGGTAAAAGCGTACGGGGAGTTTGAATTTTGGTTTGCGTTAATCAAAATCGTGACGATCGTCGCCATGATCATCATCGGCCTTGGCATGATCCTCTTTGGCATCGGCAACGGCGGCGTCGCCACCGGCATCCACAATCTTTGGGGACACGGCGGCTTCTTCCCACACGGGATCAGCGGCGTTTTGATGTCGCTGCAAATGGTCATGTTTGCGTATTTAGGCATCGAAATGATTGGCGTAACGGCTGGGGAAGTGAAAAACCCGCAAAAATCGTTGACAAAAGCGATTAACAGCGTCTTTTGGCGCATTTTGATCTTCTATGTCGGCGCACTGTTTGTCATCATGTCCATTTATCCTTGGAACGAAATTGGCGAAAAGGGAAGCCCGTTCGTACTGACGTTTGAAAAAATCGGGATTCACGCCGCGGCTGGCATCATCAACTTTGTCGTCTTGACCGCCGCCTTGTCGTCGTGCAACAGCGGCATTTTCAGCACGAGCCGGATGCTGTTCAACCTCGCTGAACAGCAAGAAGCGCCGAGCGCATTCGGCCGGCTGACAAAGCGCGGCATTCCGGGCGCGGCCTTGATCGCCACTGCGCTTGTCATGCTTGTCGGCGTCTATTTAAACTACGTATCGGAAAAAGTGTTCCAATGGGTGACAAGCATCGCCACATTCGGCGCCATTTGGACGTGGGCGGTAATTTTGCTGTCCCAGCTGAAATTCCGCAAACAGTTGAGCGCAGAACAAGCACAACGTCTCACGTTCAAACTTCCGCTTTATCCGTACAGCTCATACGTGTCGCTTGCCTTTTTGATCGGCGTTGCCGCCCTAATGGCGTATTTCCCGGATACGCGCATCGCCTTGATCATCGGCCCAGCCTGGCTGCTGCTTTTGACGGCCGTATACTTCGCCAAAGGAATGCATCGTCGCCAGCATGGCCAAGCCGAAGAAAAGCAAGCTGGATGATAAGTCCGATCAAAAGAAAGGGTGTCCCCATCCTTGCGGGACACCCTCTTTATAAAACAAAAAACAGGAAATGTGCAATCGCAGACGCCATCCTTCCGATCGGTGTATTTCCGTTTGGATCATGACTCGCTTTCACCCTCCAATCCTTTCATTCATCAACCGCTATGTAGGCTTGGCGCGGATGATTGGGCTGATCCGGGTATTTTAAGCGGATTTTCCCTTCCTCCAACAGCTTTCCTAAATAATTGTTGCGCAATCCATCCGGCGTCCGTTCGAGCAGCTCTGCCAGCTCTTTCAGGCGCAGCGGCCGCTCGCGGCATAACCGAACGATCAATTGTTCCATGACCGCTGGAGCCAACCGTTTTTTTCGCCGTGCCAATTCTGCCATCTTCCATAGCCGTTCGTCGATCGTTTCCCCTTTTTCGTTGCTGTCATGCATACGGATGTCGTTGTTTACGGAGCTAAGCAAGCTATTTACGAACTCCAGCTCTTTATTTATAGAGTTCGACGTTCTATTTACGGAGTTAGGCTCGTTTTTTATGGAGTTCGACCCGCTATTTACGGAGTTTTTGGTTATATTTACGGAGTTTTCTTCATTGTTAACGGAGTTGGTGTCTATACTTACGAAGCTTAGTTCGTTAGTTATGAAGCTCTCGGTTTCCTGTCCGCTGCCCGGATCCATCCATTCGGGTTCCAGCTGTTCCAGCTGTCCAGCCGGTTCTGTTTCCATTGTTGGGCTCATTTCAGCTGGAAATGGCAGCGGACACAACACAACGATTGTACGGTCTGGATTCGTTTGCTGCGAGATATCGATCGGGCAAGCAAGCGCCTGTTCCTGCATATCGCACATTCTCTTGAGGCCCGATCCCGCGCGTTTGCATACGTCGATCAGCAAAAACATTTTAAAAATATTCGGGTTGCGCAAATTGCTCGTATGCCCCGCCATTGCCGCTTCAATCGGAATGCGAAACCGTCCCGGGTTGGCAAAGCGAAATGAACGATCCTCCTTTTCGACGGTGATGCCGCCTTCCTCCCCATAATCGGCATGAACGATGGCATTCGCAAGCGCCTCACCAAGCAGAGCGCGCCCTTCATCCGGCCAAACGTGACGCTCCAGCTCAGCCAACACGCGAAAATAAAAATCGTAAATGTTGCCCGACCATGTGCCGTCTTGTGAAGTGAACCGCTTCGTCCATCCTGCCGCTTCACCGTCAACGTGCTCTCGATATTCCAAAAAGTATTGCGGCAGCACCTCGGTGATGATCCGCTCCTCACTGAACATCAACAATCCCGCGAGCGTCAGTCCTTCTTTGCTGCTGTCGCGCAGCTTGCCCCACGCGCCGATTTTGTATAAAAATTCTTTTGTCTCGAGCCCGTTCCACGGATGGCCCGGTTTCACCCGAGCAAACCGCTCGCGGTAATGGCCGACGGTCTCGAAATTGAGCTCACTTAAGCTGTAATGCTCTAAAATCAGGCTGTCTGCCAGCGCATGGGAGCGTTCATGAAACGAATTTGTATATTTATTCACTCCCGATCTTCCTTTGACGTTATTTTTGCAAAACAGTTTGATTCTCTTTTTCTATTGTACCATCTTTCCTTCTCCTTGCGGATAGTTGCCAAAAAAAGAAAACGGTTGTGGATATGTGGAATAGTTCGCCCGATAAAAGGAAAACTACAGAAGACAACATTGACATGCAAGGAGGAGGTCATCATGTCGTCCCTTCCTTCCACCGTAGAGCCTTACTGGCGCGACTCCGTTTCGCTTCCGTCGTTTCCGAAGCTCGATGCGGACATTTCCGTCGACGTCGCAGTCATCGGCGGCGGCATTTCCGGGATTACAACAGCGTATTTACTGGCGACGCAAGGTGTGCGCGTCGCCCTTCTCGAAGCAGACCGGCTGTTGAACGGAACGACCGGCCATACGACAGCGAAAATCACCGCCCAGCACGATCTCGTCTATGATGAATTTCTCAACCATTTCGGTGCAGAAAAGGCACGGCACTATTATGACGCCTGCATGGACGCACTCCAGTTTATCCGCCGCACGATCGAAGAACAACAAATCGACTGCGACTTTTGCGAGCAAGATGCCTATCTTTACACGACGTCTTCCTCATCTTTCCAAAAACTAGTGAAAGAATGGGAAGCGTACGAACGGCTCGGTATTGACGGCGCCTTCGTTGAGTCGATCCCGCTCCCGCTGCCGGTGGCGGCAGCGGTCGTGATGAAGAGGCAGGCGCAATTTCATCCGCTCAAATATTTGGCCAAACTCGTCGATTCGATCACACAGGCTGGCAGCGCCATTTACGAACACACACCAGCGGCCGATATTGAACAAGGAAAAAGGATGACAGTCATTACGCGAGACAAAAAACGGGTTGAGTGCGACCATGTCGCCGTCTGTTCTCACTTTCCGTTTTACGACGGCGGTTTTTACTTTTCGCGCATGTACGCTGAACGGTCGTACGTATTGGGAGTGACGATCACGGAACCGTACCCGGGCGGCATGTATTTAAGCGTCGATGAACCGAAACGCTCGATCCGCTCCGCAGCGGCAGGCAGCGAGACGCTTATCCTAATTGGCGGCGAAAACCATAAAACCGGCCAAGGCGTACCGACGATGCGTCATTACGAGGCGCTGTCCTCGTTCGCTTCGCAGCTGTTTACGGTGAACGACATCCGTTACCGTTGGTCCGCCCAAGATTTGACGACGCTGGACAAAGTACCGTACATCGGCCCGATGACGGCAGACACGCCGAACATTTATGTCGCGACAGGGTACCGGAAGTGGGGGATGACAAACGGGACGGTCGCCGGGATGCTTTTGTCTGACCTCATCCTCGACCGCGACAACCGATACCGCGACTTGTACTCCCCGTCGCGCTTTTACGCTGATCCAAGCATGAAGCAGTTTTTCACGACAAACCTTGACGTCGCCAAACATTTGCTGGAGGGAAAGATCGAACCGGTTGTCCGCCGGCCGCAAGATTTGGCGCATGGTGAAGGGGCGGTTGTCTCGGTCAACGGAAAGCGGGCTGGCGCCTATAAGGACGAAGCCGGGGGGCTCCATGTCGTCGACACGACGTGCACCCATATGGGTTGCGAGCTGGAGTGGAACAGCGGCGACCGGACATGGGACTGCCCGTGTCATGGCTCGCGCTTCTCGATCGATGGCGATGTGATCGAAGGACCGGCGAAACAGCCGCTCGCGCGCATTGAACTTGATGACGCGAAGTGACGCGCTGACGCAGGACGGCGGCGCGTGTAGAACATCGTCACAATCGACATGTCGACCTTGAGTTCCAATGGGGGTTGGGAACGTATGTTCCTAACCTCTTTATCGTTTTCATTTGCCGATCGCGCATTTCGTGATAAGATGAAAATGAGAGTGGACTGTATGTTGCATGATGTTTTCGGGAGGGATGACGCATGGACCTTGAACCGATTTTTCTCACCCCTGTCTTCCAAGAACGGATTTGGGGCGGCACGAAGCTCGCCGAACGATTCGGCTACGACATTCCGTCTTCGCAAATAGGGGAATGCTGGGCGGTGTCCGCTCATCCGCATGGGCAGACGGTCGTCGCCAGCGGACCATTTCAAGGGATGACGCTTGGTCAATTATGGGAGGAACGCCGCGATTTGTTCGGCCACTTCCCGTCTGACCGCTTTCCGTTGTTGACGAAAATTTTAGACGCCAACGCCGATTTGTCCGTCCAGGTTCACCCGGATGATGAATACGCAAAAACGCACGAAGGCGGAGAGCTCGGCAAAACGGAATGTTGGTACATTATCGATTGCAAGCCGGGCGCTGAGCTCATTTACGGCCATTACGCCGAGACGAAGGAGCAGCTGCGCGCCATGATGGAGGCGGGGGAGTGGGAGCGCTTGCTCCGGAAAGTGCCGATCCGCCCGGGCGACTTCTTCTATGTCCCGAGCGGCACGATCCACGCCCTTTGCGAAGGAACGCTCGTCCTCGAGACGCAGCAAAGCTCGGATACGACATATCGCGTCTACGACTACGACCGTGTGGACAGCCAAGGGCGCAGGCGGGAACTTCATCTCGAGAAAGCGATTGACGTCACGACTGTCCCGCACTGCGACATCAACATCCGCCCCCATGTCGCCGAAGTCCCGGGCGCGACCGTGACGACATTCGTGGAAGGCGACTACTTCGGCGTCCAAAAATGGGACATCCGCGGCGCATTCGAATCAGAGCAGGCGAAACCGTTTCTCATCGTCAGCATCCTCGAAGGCGAAGGCGAGCTCGTCCGCGAAGGACAGACATACTCGCTTCGCTGTGGCGACCATTTCATTTTGCCGCACCAATTCGGCCGTTTCACCATTCGCGGCTCCCTCCAGGCGATCGCGTCGTGGCCGCGGACAGGCAAATAAACGCGGGTGTCCCAAAAGATTGGGGACACCCGTTCTCATTATCGTATATAGCAACAATAATGACCGAATGGTGTTCCATTTAAGGGGCGTCGCCTTTTTGGGCCAGCCCCTTCTTTTTGTCGAAAATATTAACGGAAGGATTGTTTTCCTATTTGGCCAAGACGGTATACGGACGCAATATGCCGCGCCGTTTGTGTCACATACTGTTCCGCCTGCTCAAACGCTTTCTCAAGCGGAATGACGCCCGGAACGATCGTAAATAGCGCGTCAATGCCGTGGTCCAATACGGCCGCACTGTCGTCGCCCAGCGATCCGGCGATGCCGATGACGGGGACGCCGAACCGCTTCGCTGTCTTGGCGACGCCAATCGGTGTTTTGCCAAATACCGTTTGTCCATCGATTCGCCCTTCTCCGGTGATGACTAAGTCTGCCCCTTTGACGCGCTCGGCGAGCTGAACCGTCTCGATCACAATATCAACGCCGCGCTTCAGCTCAGCCGGAAGAAACGCAAGCAGCCCCGCTCCCAAGCCCCCGGCCGCGCCGGCGCCGGGAATGTCGCCGACTTGTTTGCCGAGATCGCGTCGGATGACATCTGCGTAATGCGCCAAATTCCGGTCGAGAACGGCGACCATGTCCGGTGTCGCCCCCTTTTGCGGACCGAAAATGGCCGACGCTCCGTTCGGACCGGTAAGCGGGTTGTCGACGTCGCACGCCACGTCAATGCGGACTCCCCCAAGACGCGGGTCGAGACCGGAAAGGTCAATCGCATGCAAATCGGCTAGCGCGCCGCCGCCCGGACCGATGTCGCAGCCGTCTTCGTCCAAAAGCCTTCCCCCAAGCGCCTGCACCATGCCCGCCCCACCGTCGTTCGTCGCGCTGCCGCCAATGCCGATGATGAGGTGGGTGGCGCCGGCATCCAGCGCTGCAAGGATCAACTCCCCTGTCCCTCGCGTCGTCGTCACCAATGGGTTGCGCTGTTCGCGCGGGACAAGGTGCAGCCCTGAGGCGGCGGCCATCTCAATCACCGCCGTCTTCCCATCGCCAAGCAAGCCAAAAAACGCCCGCACCGGCTCGCCGAGCGGACCGGTCACTTCCGTTTCGACGATGCGGCCGCCGGTCGCATCAACGAGCGAACGCACCGTCCCTTCCCCGCCGTCGGCCATCGGCACCTTAACGTATTCTGCCTCCGGAAACACCGTGCGAAACCCACGCTCGACCGCCTCGGCGACTTCGAGCGCTGAAAGGCTTTCTTTAAACGAATCTGGAGCAATGACGACTTTCATACTTGTTTTCCTCCCTGAAATATCATAATGGAACGACCTACAAACCATAACGAGGCGAACGAAGCCGGCAAACACCCGCACAATGCAAACGCCGGCCTGAAGCGACATATGTGATCACCGTGACAACGCCGCCCTTTTATATTGTTTTCGCCAACTAGAAGGCTGCTTCCTTTATCCACCGTCAAGCCAGTGAAACGTAGATACAAGACAAATTGGCGGCCGTCGCAGCTCTCCCTTTTTTATAAAGAATCGAGCCGCATCATTCATCGTGTCAAATTTTGACGAAAAAAGATGAAAACGGACGTTCTTTTCCCTATTTTCAGAATTGGTCATATAGTACTATAATAAGATTAGGAATGATGTTCGTTTGTTCCTATAGGGGACATAATGGGGTCTTTGCCAAAAGCAGCGCTTAGCTGTTTCAGAACCTGCTTAAGGGGAATCGTCAGTAAATCGATGTTTGGGATACATGACAGCGCAAGAAGACACCTCAGTTGTCCAATACATGTTGTAGGTGTTGAAGCACATGATGGACGCCGCCAAGCATCGTCTGTCCAATGATCCAGGTTGATAGCCAAAAGCCACCGACTGGCATAGGGGTGGTCATTCTCTTTTTTGACGTCGCTTCGCCGCGGCCGAAGTTGTCAGATGTCAGATTTATAGGAGAGAGAGCCGAGATGTTACACCGAGCACGACCGATCATTTTTGCTATTTTTTCCGCATCCATTGCTGTTGTGTTTGTGTCAAAACCGCCTTCCTTCGATCGCACCTATGTCATCGCTTTGTTGTTTTATTGGCTGTTTTCCAGCTTGTATTCACACTTGCGCGTCGTCGATAAAACAAAAAACAATATCCCGGTTGACTACGGCATCAATTACAGCTTGTCGTTCGCCTTGTTTGCCGGCCCTCTCGGATTGCTTATTTTTGAATCGCTGTTTCGCTTGACCGAACATCTGACAAAAAAATATTTAAAAACAGCGGAACCGGATGAATGGCTGCACACGTTGTACAACATCGGCTCATTTGTGACGTTCAACTCATTGGCATTCGCTCTATACAACCTCCTCAACCCGCTGTTTCAATCCGTTCCGCTTATCGGGTTTTGGCTGCTCGTTTTTCTGCTCGTCGCCATCGTTTCATTGCTGACCGATTGCTGTCTCATCATCGTTTTTTATCTCACTGGCGATATTCGGACACAAGGCGAAGCGCTTGATTTTATTAAAACAAGAAGCTGGACAGACATGGGAAAAACAGCGCTGACAAACGGTCTGTTGTTTCTCTTTTTGCAAGAACGGCGGTGGGATATACTCTTAAGCTTATTTTTGCTTAATTACTTCGTGAGTCGCTCGTTCTTTTCCAAATCACAAAGCATCCAGCATAAACTAGAACGCGACCACTTCGAAAAAATGGCCTACACTGACTTTTTGACCGGCGTTCACAACCGCGCCTACATGGATCAAACGATCGCCAAGCTAAACGGATCCGGTGAATGGATTGGCGTCGTCGTCGCCGATATCGACAATTTTAAAACGATCAACGACACGTATAGCCACGCCGTCGGCGACGAAGTAATCCGCCATTTCGCCTCGACGTTGAAGCAATTTCTTCAGGAAGATGATTTTTTGTTCCGCAGCGGCGGCGAAGAGTTTACGATGTTTTTGCGCCATCGCACGTTTGAAGAAAGCGTCCGGCTTGTCGAAGAGATTCGAGAAGCAGTGCGCCGCAGCACCGTGTTGGTCGATTATATGGCGGCGAAACGTCCCATTGCCTATACGTCGTCGTTCGGTCTTTACTTTTGTCAAGCAGAAGGAACGATGTCAATTGAAAAAGCGTACATTTATGCCGACCATTTATTGCTCCGTTCGAAAGAAAGCGGCAAAAATAAAGTATCAGCCCAATGCGGGGGAGCTGCATAAATTAGGCGGCTCTCCCTTGACTTTTTCCTTAGCGCAACCTACGGTAAAACGGTTCAATTGATAAACAAGCGGAAATTTCCCTTACTTATGATACGGTTCCCCCCGGTTGATCCGAAATGCGCGATAAATCTGCTCGAGCAAAATGAGGCGCATCAGCTGGTGTGGAAACGTCATTTTCGAAAACGACAGCGTCTCATCAGCGCGCGCCATCACTTGTTTGCTTAAGCCAAGCGAACCGCCGATGACGAACACTACTTTGCTTTTGCCATAGGTGGCGAGCTCATCGAGACGGGCGGCGAATTGCTCGGACGATTTCATCTTTCCTTCAATCGCGAGCGCGATGACGTGGGCGTCATGCGGAATTTTCGCCAGCAGCCGTCCCCCCTCGCGCTCTTTGATTTGTTCCTCCTCAAGTTCGCTCGCCCGCTCCGGCGTTTTTTCATCAGCGACTTCGATGATGTCGATTTTGGCGTATGCGGACAGACGCTTTGTATATTCATGAATTCCAGCGATTAAATATTTTTCCTTCAATTTACCCACAGCGACAATGGAAATATGCACAAACAACCCCTGCCTTATAAACAGCTTATCAACAAGATTTATCCACATATACACAACACATATCCACATGTTGTGAAAAAACTGTTATCCTCCTACGACATATACAGCTTGTTTCGAGCAAAAATAGCACTGTTTTTCGCTGTTGTCCACAGGCAGGAGATCCGGCGCCTGTTCTGTTTCATCTACATATTGATCAATGGCGATGTCGACATGTTCTTCACATGTGAATATCATCATTCTCGCTCCTTTCCTTGTGGAAAAAAGAAGGAGCGTTTCCGCTCCTCCCTGTTTTTAATATGACTCACGCGCCAGCTTCATCGTGACCGTGCGTTTTTTCCCATCACGATAAAACGTGACTTCCATCCGGTCACCAATCGATTTTTTCGTATACAAATACTTGCGCAAATCGAGCACATTCCGGATTTTTTCGCCGTCAAGCGCCACGATGACATCAAACTGTTTTAAGCCCGCCTGTGCGGCCGGCGACATCGGCACGACTTGAATGACCGCCGCTCCTTCTGTTACGTTCGGCGGCAAATGGAGCGTCGCCTGCAAATGGTACGATGGGATGTCGCTCAGCGAGCGAAGTTCAACGCCCATATACGGACGGCGCACTTGTCCGTATTTTTCCAAGTCCGAAATGATCGGAATGGCCGTGTTGATCGGGATCGCGAACCCGATGCCTTCAACCGCCTCTTGGGCGATTTTCATCGAGTTGATGCCGATGACTTGCCCTTTGATATTGACGAGAGCGCCGCCGCTGTTGCCCGGGTTGATCGCTGCATCTGTCTGCAATACTTCTGCGTTCCAGTCTGGAGCGCCGTCTTCGTCCAAATCAACTTCGACCGTCCGGTTCGTTCCGGAAATAATGCCTTGTGTCACCGAGCCGGCAAACTGCAAACCGAGCGGGTTGCCGATGGCAATGACTGGCTCGCCTGGCTTCACCGTATCGGAGTTGCCGAACTGGGCGACTTTTTTCACATGCTTCGCGTCAATTTCCAAGACGGCTAAATCCATCAGCACATCGCTGCCCAGCAACTTCGCCGGCACTCTCGTCCCATCTTTGAGGCTCACTTCGAGCTGACTGGCGTTTTCAACAACATGATGGTTCGTGACGATAAACGCCCGTCCTCCCGCTTTCTTGTAAATGACGCCCGATCCGACGCCAGCCTCGCCTCCTTGCGACCAGAAGCTGGCTTCTTGAATGTTGACAACGCCGACAACCGCATCCGACACTTGGTCGATCGCCTTTGTCACCGCCGTCGTCACATCAACGGAAACACTCTGCCGAATCGGTGGAGTTCCATTTTCCTCTGTTTTTGGCTCTTCCTCTGCTCTTTGATTCGGCACAACATCATACGGGAGGATATCCCAACGGGAAAGCGCCGGAATGGACATGAGGACGAGCAGCCCTCCTAACACGGCGCCGACAAGCGCGGAAACAAACGATCCGCTGCGCCGCTTCCTCCTCGTTTGTTCGTACGGCTCATAATGGTCGTCGTAGTATCCCATGCTCACCATCCTTTCCACATTCGTCTCCATCCCTCATTATAATCATGAACAGGAGAAAAAATCCAACAAATGCGTCTCCCTCCGTTTCGGCAAAACGGGCTTTATACATACGCCAGCGCCGTCGCCCGACGCGGATCGGTATCATACAAACGAAAGCGGGCGCCGACCGCTAAGCCTTTCTGTTCCAACACTTGCGTCACGGTCATGCGCGCCAGCTCTTTCATATTGTTATCTTGGCTCAAATGGGCCAAATAAATTTGCTTTGTCCGGTCGCCAATCACGTCAGCAAGCGCCAAACCCGCTTCCTCATTCGAAATATGGCCGACATCGCTTAAAATGCGGCGCTTGACGCTCCATGGATATCTCCCCATCCTCAGCATGCCAACGTCATGATTGCTTTCCAACACGAACACATCCGCGTTTTCAATCGTCTTTTTGATCCGCTCGCTCACGTAGCCGGTATCGGTGAGCAACGCAAGCTTTTTCCCTTCATAGTGGAAAACGTAAAACATCGGCTCGGCGGCGTCGTGAGAGACGCCGAACGATTCGACGTCAACATCGCCGAACGTCCTTACCGCGCCGAGCGGAAAGACAAATTTTTGCTCGGGCGGAATGTCGCCTACCGCTTGTTCCATCGCCCGCCACGTTTTTTCATTGGCATACACCGGCAGCCGATACTTGCGGGCAAGCACCCCGAGCCCTTTAATATGGTCGCTATGTTCATGGGTGACAAGCAGCGCATCAAGCTGCTTGGGATGGCGGCCGATCTGGGCAAACAACTCCTCAAGCTGCTTGCCGCTCAAACCGGCGTCAACAAGCAGGCGCTGACGGTTTGTCTCAATGTAAAAGGCATTGCCGGTGCTGCCGCTGGCCAGCACACTAAATCGCATCGTCATGTTCTTTCACTCCAGCACATTTCCTTGATCATTGATCACTTGCCCTTCAAACGCATTGACGAAATAGTCTTCCTTCCGATTGACAACAATATGCCAAGTTGGAGTCAACACTTGGGATGCAGTAAATTGAACAAGCCCGTAATAGCCAAGCTCCACTTTCGTGACGCGGTCGCCCGGCTGCAAATGCCCTTTTCGGTACAACGTCTCAATGGCTTTAATCGCCGGGACGATATCTTGCTTCCGCTCGTACTTTTCCAAGTCGCTGAGCATCGTCTGTTCATACGACAGCGCTTCCCGTCTCCCGTTGACATGGATGACGAGCTTGCTGTTTTCATTGCCGTAAATCATCTTACCGTCATACACTTGGTAGCAGGTCAAGATTCCTTGTTTTTCATCAAACGACCAAAAGGCATATTGCCCGCCGCCGATGATGTAGCGCTGCAAAAACTCACGCAGCTGGTATGGATCGTCAATCGGCAGCGCAACCGGATCGATGAACGTCCCTTTGACTTTCGTTTCTCCTTCGATTTTCACTTTTTGCCCGGGCAGCTTTTTTACATCCGCCATGGTGAATGAGCGGCTTTTGCCGCTGACATACGCCGCTTTCGTCACTTCTTTAGGCAGATCCACATACGTAATGCCGTTCGCCTCAAGCTGCTCTTCAATCGTCGTTTCCAAAATGACATCGAGCTGGCTGCTGTTTCGTTTTTCCATAAACTGATAGCCTAAAAAGCAGTCGAGGATGAGGAACACCATAATAAAAATCGTCTTCGTTTTACTCCAGTCCATTTGTTCCCCCTCCTCCCGCCTCATCGCTCGTGTCCACCTTTTTCCACGTTTGTCCGTACAAGTAGAACCATGCCGGTTCAAGGCGGATGACTTTTTCCCGCTCCGGATCTTTGATGAGCTCATAGCCGATGGCGATATCTTTGATGAGCGATTTGCGAACGCCTTTCGTCTGTTCGAACCAGTTGACGACCTCATGGCCGGACGGCAGCGTTTTTGGTGTGCGGTTGCGATCCGCGATTTCAAGGCGGAAGAGCGGACGCTGGTATTTCATCAAATCGGACGCTCCCCACGTCTCCACGATTTCTGACATGCCGTATTCATTAAAGACTGGATAGCCGTTGACGACAAGCCGGAACGTGACTTTTCGATCCTCCTCGCTCCAGCGGGCGAAATGATACAGATCCGTCCAACCGCCATGCTCATTGACGAAATCAATGCTTTTTTGGATGATATGGGTTTCTTGCTCCGTTTGTCCCATATTCGAGACGCGCGCTGCTGGATTCACATACAGCAGCATCCGTTGAAGAAAATCGACGTCCATCAGCCGCGAACCGTCTGTATATTCTTCGCCAAACGGAATCAAATCTTTTTTGACAAAGCTTGGATCGCTAAAGAGCGCTTCTTTAAACTTGTCTGCGTCCAGCTCGTCGGTATAATATTGCAGACTGCTGAGCACCACTTCTTTTTCCGGCAAATACAACTGCTTCGTTTCGCTGACCGGATAAGCAAAATAACGCGGAAAATGGCTCGCTTCTTTCGCCAGCCGGCCGATCGCCGATAAGGAGGCATCGCTGGCAATCGCTTTGTAAATTTTGCGTTTGTCGGTCGCGATGAAGTAGATGGGGAACTCGTCCTTCCCGCCGAGCGGGACGAGCAGGCGGTCAAACGCCAAGCCGTCGAGCCCCCTGTCATCGATCGTGAAAATCAATCGGTATATGTCGATCGGCACCTCATCGGGGTAAATGATCTCAAGCCGCTCTTTGCCATTTAAAAACGATAAAAACTTCCCTTGCGGAACAGAAGATGAAACATCTTCGAAATCGTCAAGCGTCCATCTTCTCATTTCTTTCAGCACTTCATTTTTCTCTTCGTCTTTCGTCACAGCATAGGGGACGCCGTTTTTATGAATGAGAATCTGCTTTGGCTGCACGACCATCGCTGTGTCCACTTGCGTGTTGCTCACGGAGACATGTTGAATGTATTCATCGTTTTGCAACACATCGTATTTCGGATGATAGGTCCATAAAGCAAACGTTAAGGTAATGCTGATGAGCACAAGCAACGTCAACACGATGGTTTTGATCGTTTCATACATCGCACCAGTCATCCTTTTGCTCGCGTTCTAGCGGCAGCGTAAAATAAATCGTCGTTCCTTTATGCTCCTTGCTTTCTGCCCAAATCGCCCCGCCATGGGCAAGAACGACTTCTTTGGCAATGGCCAGCCCAAGCCCCGTACCGCCCAATTTGCGCGACCTAGCCTTGTCGACCCGGTAAAACCGTTCGAAAATTTTGGCCAAGTCGGCTTTCGGAATGCCGACTCCTTCGTCGCTGACGCTGACAATGATTTCATCAGAAAGTTTGCGGACGCGAAATGTAATCGTCCCGCCTTGCGGAGAGTATTTCAAAGCGTTCGAAATAATGTTGTCTAACACTTGCGTAATTTTATCTTCATCAACTTCAATAAAAATCGCCTCGCGCGGAATTTTGCGAACGAACCGAATGTTGTCGCTTTTCGTCAACTCAAATCGGTCAATGACTTTATGGAAATAGGCTGAAAAATTGATCCACGTTTTCTTCAGCTTGTAGTCTTTGCTGTCGAGCTTGGACAGATGGAGCAAGTCGTTGACGAGCCGAATCATCCGTTCCGTTTCATTTTGCACGACTTGAATGAACCTCGGCGCGATGTCTTTATCTTGCCAAGCGCCGTCAGCAAGCGCTTCTAAGTAGCTTTTCATCGTGGTGAGCGGCGTGCGCAATTCATGCGACACATTGGCGACAAACTGCCGCCGCTCGCGGTCGATTTTTTCCTGTTCGGTAATGTCGTGCAAAACGACGATCAACCCATTGACAAATCCGCCCTCTTTTTGAATCACCGACAACGACGCGCGCAAAATATATAGTTCCTCATCCGTGCTGAAATCTAAAATGAGCGAATCGCGCTCCTCAAGCAACGTTTCAAACGTATACTGGTCGGCAATGCCAAGCACGTCGACGATCGAACTCGACAGCACTGTTTCACGTGAAACATTCAAAATGTTTAACGCTGCATCGTTAATGAGAATGACGCGCCCGCGACGGTCGGTCGCAATGACGCCATCCGTCATATGCGTCAAGACGGACTCGAGCTTGCGCCGTTCCCCTTCCGTCGTCGCCTGCGCTTCCTGCAGTTTTTTGGTCAGGTTATTGAACGTCATCGCCAATTGGCCGATTTCATCATAGCCGTACACTTTGACCTTGCGGGAGAAATCTCCCCTCGTCATCGCCAGCGCTTGCCGGCGCATATCGGAAATCGGCCGGGTGATCGTGCGCGACAAAAAAATGCCGAGCACGGCGGTAATGGCGAGAGCGATCCCCGTCCCGGTCGCCAAAATCATATTAATTTGCCGCATTTGCGAAAAGACGTTTTCCATCGAGGCGATGACGTAAATGACACCTTTGATTTCGCCGCTCGTTTTGATCGGAGTCGACGAAATGTACATGCGATGTCCTGTTTTCGAATCGAGCAGCATCTGGTCAACCATTTCACCCGTAACAAGTGAACGCTTTACATAAATTTCTGTTGTTCGTTTTCCGACGATGTTTTGCGTGTATGGATTCGATGTCGCCAACACCTTCCCTTTGGCATCAATGACGCGCACTTCGGAAATGTCTTGGGAAACGAAATCATGAAGAAGCGAACGGATGTCTTCTTCCAATGTCGGGCTTTTTTCATCGCGCTCCCGATTCATCGCCTGCTCGACGTTATAGGCGAGCAACGTCACCCGTTCGTTTAATGAGTTTTTAAAGTTCTGCACAAGCTCCGTTTCCAGCTTGCGAACGAAGTACACGCCGATGATTTGCATGGCGACGAGAATCAGTAATACATAAATGATGACAAACTTAAAATGAATCGAACGGAATGGACCTACTTTTTTCATGCTGGCTCATGACTCCTGTTCGGGATTGCGCAAGTAATAGCCGACGCCCCGTCTTGTGACGATCCAATTCGGGTGGGAAGGGTTGTCCTCAATTTTTTCACGCAGACGTCTTACTGTCACGTCCACGGTGCGCACATCGCCATAGTAATCGTAGCCCCAGACGGTTTGCAGCAAATGCTCGCGCGTCATCACTTGGCCGATATGCTTTGCCAAGTAATGAAGCAGTTCAAATTCGCGGTGGGTCAGTTCAATCGTTTCCCCCCGCTTTTGCACGGCATATGCGTCCGGACGGATGACGAGCGGGCCAATGACAATTTCATTTGTTTCGTTTTCTCCTTCTTCTTGGTTGGCCGTTTGCGCATGGCGGCGCAAGTTTGCCTTCACCCGCGCCAGGAGCTCGCGCGTGCTGAACGGCTTTGTCACATAATCGTCCGCACCAAGCTCCAACCCAAGCACTTTATCAATCTCGGAATCTTTCGCTGTCAGCATAATGATCGGCATATCATACTTTTTCCGCACTTCACGGCATACTTCCATGCCGTCTTTCAGCGGCAGCATAATATCCAATAAAATCAAGTCCGGCATCGTTTCTTCGACTTTTTGCAGCGCTTCTTCGCCGTCGTAGGCGCAAATGACTTCATATCCTTCTTTTTGCAAATTAAATTGCAAAATATCAGCAATCGGTTTTTCATCATCAACGACTAAAATGCGTTTTTCCATCTCGCTCACATCCTTCCATTTGCGATGGAATCCTATCATTACTAATTTACCATGTTATGAACATGAAATCATCCTTTGCCGATTGCCATTTTGAGGAGCCGATCAAAGAAAAAAGCATAGACGCGCGCGCATCTATGCCTGTCGTTTGCATTGTTTATACGCTGCCTGCCACCGTCCACTGTTGCCGCTTACGCGTAGACGCTGCGGACGACGTTCGTTTGCGAACGGTCCGGTCCGACGGAGAAAATCGAAAGAGGGATGCCGGTGAGCTGGGAAATGCGCTCGACGTAATGGCGGGCGTTCGCCGGCAGCCCGTCTAGACTTTTCACCCCGGTGATATCTTCCGTCCAGCCAGGAAGTTCTTCATAGATCGGCTCGCATTCGGCCAACACTTTTAAGCTGGCTGGAAATTCTTCGAGCACTTGGCCGCGGTAGCGATAGGCGACGCAAATTTTCAACGTTTCAATGCCAGTCAACACGTCGATCGAGTTAAGCGACAAGTCCGTAATGCCGCTCACCCGGCGGGCATGACGGACAACAACACTGTCAAACCAACCGACGCGGCGCGGACGGCCGGTCGTCGTCCCATACTCGCGGCCGACTTCGCGAATGCGGTCGCCGATTTCATCGTGCAGCTCTGTCGGGAACGGCCCGTCGCCGACGCGCGTCGTATAGGCTTTCGCCACCCCGACGACATGCTTGATTTTCGTCGGCCCAACACCGGCGCCGATCGTGACCCCGCCAGCGACTGGATTCGACGACGTGACAAACGGATACGTTCCTTGGTCAATATCAAGCATGACGCCTTGCGCTCCTTCGAACAAGACGCGGCGCCCTTCATCGAGCGCATTGTTCAATACGACAGATGTGTCACAGACGTATTTTGCGATTTGCTGGCCGTACTCGTAATACTCTTCAAAAATGTCCTCGAAGCGGAACCCTTCGGTACCGTACACTTTTTCGAACAACATGTTTTTCTCTTCCAAGTTGCGGGCCAGCTTTTCCGCGAACACATCGCGGTCGAGCAAATCGATGATGCGGATGCCGATTCGCGCCGCTTTATCCATGTACGCCGGCCCGATTCCTTTTTTCGTCGTGCCGATTTTATTGGCGCCTTTCCGCTCTTCCTCGAGTCCGTCCAATTTCAAATGATACGGCAAAATGACATGGGCGCGGTTGCTGATGCGCAAATTATCGGTCGAAACGCCGCGCTCATGCAAATAGGAAAGCTCGGCGACAAGCGCTTTCGGATCAACGACCATGCCGTTGCCGATGACGCAAATTTTGTCTTTATAAAAAATGCCCGACGGGATTAAGTGAAGCTTATACCGCTCCCCGTTAAACACGATCGTGTGTCCGGCGTTGTTCCCTCCCTGGTACCGGGCAATGACTTCCGCGTTTTCCGATAAAAAGTCTGTAATTTTCCCTTTTCCTTCATCGCCCCATTGCGTGCCGACAACAACGACTGACGACATGGCGAGCACCTCCAGTTTCCTCGGTCTAAACATTGTCAGTGTACCAGTTTTCAGACATAAAGTCAATGAAACACGAACATTAAAAGAAAATATCGCCTTTTTTATTCGTTTATTAATGATCAGGAAGGCTCCCTCTTCAACACCGCGGGTGTAAACGGGGAAATCGTCAAAGGCCAAACGAACAAAAAGGCGCTCGCCGCCGGCAGCGTGGTCCATCTTACGCCCCCGGTGGAATTTGCGCCTCATCGAAACGGCGCTCTAAGTTGACGAATTTATTGTACTCTTTAATAAAGGCGAGCTGCACCGTCCCGACCGGGCCGTTCCGCTGTTTGGCGATAATGATTTCGATGATGTTTTTGTTCTCGGAATCTTTGTTGTAGTAGTCGTCGCGATACAAAAAGGCGACGATATCAGCGTCTTGCTCAATACTCCCCGATTCGCGAAGATCGGACATCATCGGCCGCTTGTCCTGGCGCTGCTCAACGCTGCGCGACAGCTGTGACAAAGCGATGACCGGCACTTCGAGCTCGCGGGCGAGCGCCTTTAACGAACGGGAGATTTCCGACACTTCCTGCTGGCGGTTTTCCCGGTTGCGCCCACTTCCTTGAATGAGCTGCAAATAATCGATCACCACCATGCCGAGGCCGCTTTCCTGTTTCAAGCGGCGGCATTTGGCGCGAATGTCGCTGACGCGGATGCTCGGTGTGTCGTCAATATAAATGCCGGCGTTTGACAAACTGCCCATCGCCATCGTCAGCTTGCCCCAATCTTCCGGCGTCAGCCTGCCGGTGCGCAAGTTTTGGGCGTTGATGTTGCCTTCGGCGCAAAGCATCCGCATCACAAGCTGCTGGGCGCTCATTTCCAAGCTGAAAATCGCAACATTTTCGTTCGTCTTCGTCGCCACATTTTGGGCGATGTTTAATGCGAATGCCGTCTTCCCGACCGATGGCCGGGCGGCAACGATAATCAAGTCGCTGCGCTGAAATCCGGACGTCATCCGGTCGAGTTCCGTGAATCCGGTCGGGATGCCGGTGATGTCCCCGTTCCGGTTATGGAGCATTTCAATGTTGTCATACGTCTGTACAAGAACATCTTTAATATTTTTAAAGGCGCCTGAATGTTTCCGTTGGGAAACCTCCATAATTTTCCGTTCTGCTTCATCGAGCAAAACGTCAATTTCATCTTCCCTTGTATAGCCATCTTGGGCAATCGATGTCGCCGTGCGAATGAGGCGGCGAAGCAATGATTTTTCTTCCACAATGCGGGCGTAGTATTCGACGTTGGCCGCTGTCGGCACAGAATCGGCAAGCTCGCTTAAGTAGGAGACGCCGCCCACTTCCTCCAGCTGCTCCAAAGCGGCCAGTTCTGCCGTCACCGTCACTAAATCGACCGGCTCGCCTTTATCTGCAACGCGAAGCATGGCGTGGAAAATTTTTTGATGGGCCGCGCGGTAGAAGTCTTCGGGAATTAATCGTTCCGAGGCGAGCGTCAGCGCAGTGGGATCCAAAAACACAGCGCCAAGCACGGCCTGCTCGGCTTCAATGCTTTGCGGAGGAATTCGTTCTGAAAAAAGTTCGCTCATCGTCTCACCGCCTTTTCCCCCGTTTCATTTCCGTCGATAATGCCCCCGCCATAGCGGGCGGGGGCATCGTCGCTACCGTTATTTTTGTTCCTTGACGTGCACTTTTAAGGTCGCTGTCACTTCCGGATGGAGCTTCACCGGCACATTCGTATATCCGAGGGAGCGAATGGCATCAGCAAGCTCGATTTTCCGTTTGTCAAGCTTCAAGCCGTGCTGGGCCTGAAGCGCCTCAGCGATTTGCTTGCTCGTGATCGAGCCAAACAAACGGCCTCCCTCGCCCGCTTTCGCCGGAATTTCCACCGTCAGCTTCTCGAGCTCTTCTTTCCGTTTTTTCGCATTGGCCAGTTCTTCCGCCGCTTGGCGCTGTTCTTTTTGTTTTTGCGCCTCGAGCGCTTTGATGTTCGCCGGCGTCGCTTCAATGGCGAGCCCTTGTTTGAACAAAAAGTTGTTTGCGTAACCGTCGGCGACGTCTTTGATTTCCCCTTTTTTTCCTTTTCCTTTCACATCTTTTAAAAAAATGACTTTCATGATGGCTTCCCTCCCTCGAAATAGTCATGAATGGCTTCACGCAGCTGCTGCTCCGCCTCTTCCACCGTCACTTCGGACAATTGGGCAGCGGCATTTGTCAAATGTCCGCCTCCACCAAGCCGTTCCATAATGACTTGCACGTTGACATCGCCGAGCGAGCGGGCGCTGATGCCGACCGTCCCGTCGGACCGCTTGGAAACAACGAACGAGGCAACGACGCCGCTTAAAGTAAGAAGCGTATCGGCCGTTTGTGCAATCAACACTTGGTCATGCACCTCGTTCTCGCCCCCTTTGGCGATGGCGATACCATGCTCATCGATCACCGCCCGTTCGATCAATTTTGCTCGTTTCACGTAGTTGGCGATGCTTTCCCGCAGCAATTTTTGCACAAGCACCGTATCCGCTCCTTGGGCGCGCAAGTATGATGCGGCGTCGAACGTCCGCGAGCCGGTGCGGAGCGTAAAGCTTTTCGTGTCGACGACGATGCCGGCAAGCAGGGCGGTCGCTTCGAGCATCGTCAGCTTCATCCGTTTCGGCTGGTACTCTAACAGCTCGGTGACGAGTTCCGATGTCGAAGAAGCATAAGGCTCCATATAGACGAGAATCGGCGCCTCAATGAACTCTTCGCCGCGGCGATGGTGATCAATGACGACGATATGGTCGGTGCGATACAATAGCCGCTCTTCAATGACGAGCGACGGACGATGCGTATCGACGACGATCAAAAGCGTATCCTCGGTGACGAGCTCAAGCGCCTGCTCCGGCTTTAGGCATCTTGACCATAATTCAGCATGTTTTTTCATTTCCTCAAGCAACCGTTGCGCCCCGGCATCCGTTTTGGCCGGATCGACGACGATAAACCCTTCCTTTTGGTTCGATTGGACGACTTTTAAAACGCCGATCGCCGCTCCCATGGCGTCCATATCGGGATATTTATGGCCCATGATGAGCACTTTGTCGCTTCCTGCAATCAGTTCGCGAAGCGCATGGGAAATAACGCGGGCGCGGACGCGCGTCCGCTTTTCCATCGGGTTCGTTTTGCCGCCGTAAAACTTCACTTTTCCATTTCCTTGCTTAATCGCGACCTGGTCGCCCCCGCGCCCCAACGCTAAGTCCAAGCTTGATTGGGCGAGCGCCCCGAGCTCTGGGAGCTGGGACACGCCGGCGCCGATGCCGATGCTCAGCGTCAGCTGGGCATGATGTTTTGCCGTCTGCTCTCGCACTTCGTCGAGAATGGAAAATTTGCTTTTCTCGAGCCGCCCAAGAATATGTTCGTTCAATACGGCAATAAATCGGTCGGATGACGTCCGCTTCAAAAAAATGCCATAGTCGTTCGCCCACCGATTCAACACGGAAGTGACGAGGCTGTTTAGTTGGCTTTTTGCCTGATCGTCCATCCCTTGCGTAATTTCATCATAATTGTCAAGAAAAATAATGGCGAGCACCAGCCGTTCCGCTTCGTACTGCCGCTTCAATTCCAAATGCTCCGTAACATCAAAAAAGTAAAGAAGCCGTTCAGGGCGGCGAATGACCACTTTCAGCTGCTTTCCGTTCAATTCGACGATCTCTTCGTCCGTTTTTCCCCTTTTCACAAAAGCGGCCAACGATTCGGAAAGCTCGGCGAGAGAGCGGCCGACAAGCGTCTGTTCCTTAAAGCAGGCGGCCAAAAAACGGTTCGACCACTCGATTTCTCCCCCTTCATCGATGAGCATAATGCCGATCGGCATTTGCATCAACGCTTCCTCGCCTACTTTTTTCACCCGGTGCGACAAATTGGAAATATAGTGCTCCAACTCTTTATGCAAGGAGCGTTGCGCCCCAATGACATAATAAAGCACAAACCCGACGCCAAGAAGGGCGACGAGGCCAAGCAGCCATTGGAAGTAAAACAAGCCGATCGCCATAAGCACCGCCAGGGCGGCTAACGCATATAACGGATAGCGATACGCTTTCCTTTCATAAAAATGGGACATTCAAGTCAGCTCCTACACTGAAGAAATGACTCACCTTATCCAATTATCATATGCGGCGGCGCAAATCAAATCCTAAATCAATTATACCGAATATCGCCACAAGATAAAGTAGAAAAGGCAGGAATAAGCAAACGACCGTCCCTGCCGCCACCACACCTTTGCCAACCCCTTTTTTGTAAGCGGCGTAGTAAAGAAACGAAAATCCTTGCACGATCATCGCCAGCTGCAACACATACGATACGTTCAACACGGCGATATAGGCAAACGATCCTTCTTTGAACGGGAACAAGGAGAGAAGGAGCACGAAGACATACAACCACAATACCGTTTTCGGCCATGTCAACTCACGAAACGGCGGCCATGAACCGACCGGCAGCTTCAGCCTCTTCATCACCGGCAGCGAGACGATGATCGTCGCGTACGCCAGCGCAAACGAAGCGATGACAAACAGCGTCGGAACCATATAGCCGATCAGCTTCAGCCCTTGTTCGAACTGCCTTTGCATCTCCAAAGGCGGCGCTTGTCCCATTCCCTTCATTAGATTCATTGCCGTGTCAAACGATTCTCGCACGAGCGCAAGCGTATCTTGGATCATATCGACGTGCAAAAATTGAATCGAAATGATGTAATCAAGCACGATATTCGCCAAAAAGACAAGCGCGCCGACAAGAAGAACAAGATAACGGTTTTTCTGTTTCGAAAGCATCGCGCCAACTGCCATACCGACGGTGCCGAACATAAGCGCCATCGGCAGCGACAAAAGCGAGCCGATCAAACCGGAGATGACAAGGGCCGCTGCCAGCAGCAACATAGCCGAAATCCACCCATGGCGCATCGTAAACACCATAAACGGAAGCGCTAAAAACAAAGCGGCGACAATCCCAATGACCGGCGCGTACAGCGCAAGCAAAAACAAAACAGCAAACAGCGCGAGCTCAATCGCCGCTTCAGTGAGGGCGTGCGTTTTTCGCAATGGATGTTCCCCTTTCTTTGTTTTTTTGGTGATTTGACCTCCTTCCCCACTTTCACTCTGCTTGGGAGTGGGTGTCCGCTCAGTCAGAGGAGATAAAAAAAGCAGTAAGGATCCCCCCTTACTGCTTGCTTTCGTCTCACTCATCCGCAACGTACGGCAGAAGCGCCATTTGGCGCGCGCGTTTGATCGCGACCGTCAATTTGCGCTGATATTTCGCGCTCGTTCCCGTTACACGGCGCGGCAAAATTTTGCCGCGTTCAGAAATGAACTTTTTCAGCAAATCGACATCTTTGTAGTCGATATGCGTAATGTTGTTCGCCGTGAAGTAACATACTTTGCGGCGTTTGCCGCGGCCGCCTTTCCGTCCTGCCATGCTGTTTCCTCCTTTCCGTTGCCATCGTTTCCTCATCGGTGGAATGGCCCGCTGCCTGCGCGTTGTTTAGAGACAGGGGCTTCAAGCGATTGGTTTATTAAAACGGCAAATCATCATCAGAAATATCGATCGGCTGGCCGTCATTGGCGAAAGGATCGTCATCGATGCGGCCAAACCCTTTTTCGTTCGGATATTGGTGGTTCTGATCTTGCCCGAATGGGAATGGATCCCCATAGTAGCCGCCTGCTGTCGCCCCTCGCTGCTCGCTCGTTCCTTTCGGCTCAAGAAATTGGACGCTATCAGCCACCACTTCCGTTACGTACACGCGCCGACCTTCTTGATTTTCATAGCTGCGGGTTTGCAGTCGGCCATCGACACCAGCCAAGCTCCCCTTTTTCAAAAAGTTGGCGACGTTTTCCGCCTGGCGGCGCCAAACGACACATTGAATAAAATCCGTTTCCCGCTCGCCCTGCTGATTTGTAAACGGACGGTTGACCGCGAGCGTAAACGTGGCAACAGCCACTCCGCTTGGAGTATAACGCAGCTCCGGATCTCTCGTTAACCTGCCGACCAAAATGACGCGGTTAATCATCAGAACCACCTCTTCATCATGTCGAAAAGATTATTCTTCTTCTTTGACGACGATATGACGGATGATGTCTTCGCTGATGCGCGCTAAGCGGTCGAATTCTTGCACCGCTTTCGGCTCCGATACGACATTGACGATCATGTAATAGCCGTCGCGGTATTTTTGAATTTCATAGGCTAAGCGGCGCTTGCCCCAATCCGTCACGTTCGTAATCTCCGCGCCGTTTTCTTTCAACACGTTGTTGAACCGTTCCACGAGAGCTTGTCTCGCTTCATCGTCCATGTTCGGGCGGATGATATACATGATTTCGTACTTTCTCACGCTCGTCACCTCCTTTTGGTCTAAGCGGCCCTTCCATTGGAAGAGCAAGGAGCAATCATCATTACTCACATTTGTTGATTATACCACGACCGACAACGATAAGCAAGGCAGTTTGCCGCATTCCGTCGGCGCAAACATCTTCCATCGGTATGGTCAAGCCAAAAACGGCTTCCGCGTCGTGCCTGCTGCATCCGCCCTGCCCTCGAACCAATGGTTACACGTTGAACCGGAAATGCATAATGTCGCCGTCTTGCACTTCGTAGTCTTTTCCCTCCAAGCGCACTTTTCCGGCTTCGCGCGCCGCCGCCATCGATCCAGCCGCGACAAGGTCATCGTACGACACCGTTTCCGCGCGAATAAACCCTCGCTCAAAGTCGGAATGAATGATGCCGGCGCATTGCGGCGCTTTCATCCCTTTGCGGAACGTCCACGCCCGCACCTCCTGCTCGCCGGCGGTGAAAAACGTCGCCAATCCGAGCAAGCTGTAAGCAGCGCGGATGAGCTGGTCAAGGCCGGACTGCTCGATGCCGAGCTCCTGTAAAAATTGCCGTTTTTCCTCATCGCTGAACTCAGCGATTTCCTCTTCGATTTTAGCGCAGACAACAATGACTTCAGCGTTGTCGCGCTTCGCAAACTCGCGCACGTCCTTGACAAACGGATTGCTGCTAGGGTCGGCGACATCTTCCTCGCCGACATTGGCGACGTAAAGCATCGGCTTTATCGTCAACAAATGCAGCTGCTTGACGACTTTCATCTCTTCATCAGTGAACTCGAGTGTGCGCGCCGGCTTGCCGGCTTCGAGCGTCTCCTTCAACCGCCGCAAAATGTCGTATTCAAACGCCGCCTCTTGATCCTTTTGCTTGGCGATTTTGCCGACCCGCTCGATTCGTTTGTCAATCGTTTCTAAATCAGCCAACACGAGCTCCAAATTGATCGTTTCGATATCGGCGAGCGGGTCGACTTTGCCCGCCACGTGGGTGATGTTTTCATCACTGAAGCAGCGGACGACTTGGCAAATTGCATCGACTTGGCGGATGTGAGACAAAAACTTGTTGCCAAGCCCCTCTCCTTTGCTCGCCCCTTTGACGATGCCCGCGATATCGGTAAATTCAAAAACAGTCGGCACCGTCCGCTTCGGCCGAAACATTTCCGTCAATACATCGAGCCGCTCATCGGGCACTTCGACGACACCGACGTTCGGCTCAATGGTGCAAAACGGATAGTTGGCTGACTCAGCACCTGCTTTTGTAATGGCGTTAAACAGCGTCGATTTGCCGACGTTCGGCAATCCGACGATTCCTGCTGTCAATCCCATTCGTTCCACTCCTCTTTCCCGTTCACATCTTTCCTCATTATATGGGCTGGCGCAGAAAATGACAAGCGCGCCGCAAGCGGGGAATGTTTCCTCTCCCATCGCTTCAAAAAAGGCGGAAGTTTGCGCCCTTTTCCCAACACTTGGATGACAAAATCATCTTTTCGGATCAACAGCCTCAAACCACATTTTGTCGTCGACAATATCTTTTTTTCTACTGATCCGAAGCAACTGTGAACCGCTTACTTTGCTTCCGACGTGACTTTTTCAATATTGACCAAACAGTCATACAGCGTGCTGCCGCAGCCGTTATCCGACTCCAAATCGGACGTGAGGACGTTGACCGGCCCGCCGAACACTCCCCATTGTCCTTCGTCAATGTTGATCGTGCCTGGGTAGGCGCCATCAAGCACCTTGACCGTTCCCACGAGCGATCCACGGTCGTTGTAAACAAGCGCCCGATCGCCATCGGCAAGACCTTTTGCCGCAGCAACATCAGCCGCTACCTCAATGCGAACTGTCTGAAGCGCTGGGATGAGCGGATAATGTTGCGAATGATTCGAACGGAGTGGATGGATCGTCAACAGCCGATACGGATATTTGGCGGCTCGTGCCGGATTGGACTCCTCCGATTCGGCCGGATACATGATTTGCAACCGGCCGTCCATCCCTTTTTGCTTGGCGATGGTTGACGTAAATTCGTATTTTCCGCTTGGCGTTTGAAACCGGCGGTCGCGCCATGGCACCGGTTCGACAGGCAAAAGGACGCGGTGTTCTGTTTTCAATCGCTTCAGCGTAATGCCGTGATGCTCCAACGGCCGGAGCGCCATCGCAAGAAACTGCTCACGCGTATAGGCAAAATCCTCCCCAAACCCGAGCCTTTTTGCCAGCTCCGTCCAAATCCACAAATCCGGCTTCGCCTCACCCGGCGGGTCGACAAGCTTCGGCCCGTAGTTCAAATACGCATGGTACATCGATGAACAATAGACGTCTTCCTCTTCAAACGAAGCCGCTACTGGCAAAACATAATCAGCCATTGCAGCCGTATCGGTCATGAACTGCTCAAACACAACCACCGTTTCAACGGAAGCGAACGCTTTTTTCATCAAGTTCGTGTTCGGCGCTTGAGCGAGCGGATTGCCGCACGTGACGATCACCATGCCGATCGGTGGATCATTCGCCCGCAATATCTCTTCTCCCTGCTTCATCATCGTCCATGTGCGCGATGCCGTTTTCCGCTCTGGGAGCGTCAATGCGGCTTTATCAAAACACTCGCCCACCTGCAAGTTGCCAAAATTCGCCCCTCCACCCGGAATGCCAACGTTGCCACTGGCAGCGACAAGGGCATCGATCCATCGGATTGTATTGCCGCCGTTCGCATAGCGTTGCATGCCAAGTCCAAGATACGTTGCGGTCGGCCGGTCCCCGTAAAACCGGGCCAGCTCCGTCATTTGATCGCAGCTAACACCGGTATGCCGCTCAATCTCCCTCAATGACATTGTCTGCAATAGTTGTTTGACATCATCAAACCCCATTGTGTGTTGCTTGATAAAGGCCCGGTCCTCCAACCCGAGTCGAAGCAGTTCTTTCATAATGCCCATCGCCAAAAAAGCGTCCATTCCCGGCTTGATGCATACGTAATGATCGGCGATGCGCGCCGTCGGGCCAAACAGCGGATCGATGACCACAATGGTCGCCCCGCGTTTTTTCGCGGCAAGCAACCGCTCGAATAAATGCATGTTCGTGCGGGCGACGTTTCGCCCCCAAATGACGATGTGGCGGCTGTTGTCGATATCTTCTGGCGCATGGCTGTAGGCGTTGCCAAAATCCCATGTCTGCGCCTCAATGCCCGCACCCCAGCAAAGGCTGCCGATAAGCTCTGTTGCCCCACCATAACAATGAAAAAAACGGCGGTCCAGGTTTTTCAGCAGCCCGTTGTTGGCGTAATCATGGCTGTGAAGCACCGCTGTCGGCCCAAATTGTTCTTTCAACTTCCGCATTTTCCCGGCAATGTCATCAAGCGCCTCTTCCCAAGAAATGCGAACAAACTGCCCGTTTACTTTTTTCAACGGATAGAGAAGGCGTTCTTTGGCGTTTACCCGCTCTTTCAACATCCGCCCGCGTCCGCAAATGTTCCCTTTCGTGATGGGATGGTGTTCGTCGCCGTCAACCCGTACGACTTTCCCCTCGTTCACCGTCACCTTCAGCCCGCATACGTCCCAGCAGTTGAGCGGACATGATGTCACATGCGTCGTTTCCGTCATTTTCTCCCCCCCTTTTGCAACAAAAGAGCATGACCCCGCCGCCATGCTTCATTTGCTTATTCTTCATGCTTGATGAGCACTTTTTTCATTTTGCGGATAAACTCTTTGCGCGGCAACAAAACGCTATGGGCGCACCCTTCGCATTTAATGCGGATGTCAGCGCCCAAGCGGATCACTTTCCAACGATTCGTTCCACATGGGTGCGGCTTTTTCATTTCGACGATATCGTATAGGCCGAACTGTTTCTCTTCCATCGATCCACCTCCCTATGACAACGATTGCTCCCGTTGCGGCTTTGCCTCCGGCTGCTCTTGTCCGTCGCGGCGATGCAGCACAAGCCGCGGATACGGGATTTCGATTCCCCGTTCGTCCAACAGCAACTTCACTTCCTTGCGGATCGCCCGAGCGACCGCCAGATGGCGCATCGGCTTCGTTTCGCACGTGATGCGCAATACGACTTCTGAGCTGGCTAAATTTTGCACGCCAAGCAATTCCGGCGGGGCGACCATGTCTTCATACTTCGCCGGCAGCTGCGGAAGAAGCTCGCGGATGGCTTTCTCGGCCTCTTCAATGTCTTCTTCATAGGAGATGCTGACGTCGACGACAGCGAGGCTGTTGTGCAGTGAATAGTTCGTCACTTGAGTGATGCTGCCGTTGGGCAAAATGTGCACTTCCCCGGTCCAACTTTTAATTTTCGTCACCCGAAGCCCAATTGTTTCAACATACCCTTCAAAATTGCCGATGCGCACATAATCGCCGACCGCGAACTGGTCTTCAAAAATGATGAAAAATCCAGTGATGATGTCTTTCACTAAGCTTTGTGCGCCAAAACCGACGGCCAGCCCGACGACCCCAGCCCCGGCGAGCAGCGCTTTAACGGGAACGCCAAACGTATCTAAAATCATCAAGAGCGCAATAAAATATAGTACGTACGTAATGACGTTGTCGAGCAGCCGAACGAGCGTGGCCTCCCGCCGTTCAGAAATGCGGATCGGCGCCTTCTCGCGCACTTTGAACATGTTATGAACGGCGATTTTCAACACTTTCACTGCAATGGCGCATATAAGTAGGATCAGAACGATCTTCAGCGTCCCTTTTCCGATCTGGAGCCACAATTTCTCATCTATCAAAAATGCAAACAATCGGCTCATCGTTTTTTCCATCGTGTTCAACGTTGGCGACACCTCAATCTTTTTCTTGCTCTGCGCTTTTATTTTAACAAGACCGGCCGCTGATTTGTAGCCCGATCTCCCATTATCACGAAGAAAAGGCAAGAAAACGAACATGAAATGTATATCATTCTTTTATTTTCCGTATACTGTTAATACTTTTGAAACGAAAGTAGGAGTGAAGTGAATGAGCATACCATCGATATTTTTCTCGTCCAAGGAGGAAAAGGACCGCGTGTTTTACAATGAGCAAGGGGCGGTGTCGTCGATCGCTTGGCGGATCGCCTCACTGCTCCCCGATCCGCTCGTTCAGCCGGTCGCTATCGTTTGCATCGGCACAGACCGCTCGACCGGCGATTCGCTTGGACCGCTCGTCGGCACAATGCTCAAAGAGAAGCCGTTGGCTCGCTTCCACGTGTACGGAACACTCGAAGAACCAATCCATGCCGTTAATTTGGAAGAAAAGGTAGAAGCCATTCGACTCATTCATCACGATCCGTTCATGATCGCGGTCGATGCCTGCCTGGGGCGGCTGAAAAGCGTCGGCGCCATCACGATTGCCAAAGGACCGGTCCGCCCTGGAGCTGGGGTCAACAAACAGCTCCTTCCCGTCGGCGACGCCCATATTACCGGGGTTGTCAATGTCAGCGGATTTATGGAGTTTTTCGTCCTGCAAAATACACGCCTTCACCTTGTCATGAATATGGCGAAAACAATCGCCAACGGCATTTACGATGCAGAGCGGTTCATCCTCCGAAAAGAGCGGCTCGCTGCCCCTCCGCTCCCAACAGACCGGCATTCATTATGGTAGGCAGCAAATCCCCCTCTTGATCAGCTGTTCAAAGAGGGGATTTCTTTTCTGTCCGGCCAAAACAACCGGTCATTAAACGAGTGAAAGAAAGAAAACAGCGGCTGCCGTAATGAGAATGCTCGGCAGCAAATTGGCCACGCGAATATTCGTTAAACCGAGCATATTGAGTCCAATGGCCATAATGAGGATGCCGCCGGTCGCCGTTGACTCCGCAATGAACGAATCCAACACTTCCTTCGGCACAAACCGGTCGATTTGCGTCGCCAACAGCGCGATGCTCCCCTCATAAACAACGACCGGCAAGGCGGAGAAGATGACGCCGATGCCGAGCGTCGTCGTCAAAATGACGCTGGCGAAACCGTCTAAAATCGATTTCATATACAGAACGCTATGGTCACCGCGCAACCCGCTGTCAAGCGCTCCAACGATGGCCATCGCTCCAATGACAAACAACAGCGTCGCGCTGACAAACCCTTTCGCGATGCTTCCTTGCCCGTTTCCGCTCACTTTCGCCTCGAGCCATTGACCGAGCCGGTTCAGCTTTTCTTCCCAGTTCCACCACTCACCGAGAATGCCGCCGAAAACAAGGCTGAAAATAACAACGAGAAACTGTTCGCTTTTCATTCCCATTTGTATGCCAAGCAGCGCCACCGCCAGTCCAATCCCCCCCATCACCGTCTCCTTCACCTGTTCAGGAATGCGATGGAACCACTTTCCGATCAACGCCCCTACGATAATGCTCAATCCGTTTACAATCGTTCCTAACAAAACCATGCTGTCCAATCCTTCCCAGCAAAAAATAAACCGGCCTTGATCAAAGGGCCGACTTAGTCGTCAAACCGCACATCGAGCAGTTCTAATATTCGCTCTAAATCTTCCGGAGAAAAAAACTCAATTTCAATTTTTCCTCTTTTCCTCGTTTGTTTAATCGTGACGTTCGTCCCGAATTTTTCGCGCAGCAACGATTCGCTTTCCCGAATAAACACGCTTTTTTCCGGCGTTTTCCGCTTTGATGTTTCACGTGAAACATTTTCGTTCGCTTGTTGGATCAGTTTTTCAAGCTGGCGGACGTTCAACCCTTCGCGAATCGTCCGTTCCACGATCGGTTTCATTTTGCTTTTTTGTTTCAGACCTAAAAGCGCACGGCCATGTCCCATCGAAAGTGTGCCGTCCATAAGCAGCTTTTGCACATCTAGAGGGAGGGACAACAAACGCAAATGATTGGCGATGTGCGGACGGCTCTTCCCAACGCGGCTCGCGACTTCCTCTTGGGTTAAGTGCAGCTTGTCCATCAACATTTTGTACGCCATCGCTTCCTCGATCGGGTTCAAATCCTCGCGCTGCAAGTTTTCAAGAAGGGCGAATTCCATCATTTGCTCATCAGTCAACTCGCGCACCACGACCGGCACTGACGGCAAATTCGCCTCCTTGGCCGCCCGGTAGCGCCGTTCGCCAACGACGATTTCAAATCCGTTCGGTACACGGCGGACGATGAGCGGCTGCAAAATGCCGTGCTGCAAAATCGATTGCTTCAACTCCTCAATCGCCTCAGGCTGAAACGTTTTCCGCGGCTGGTACGGGTTGGGATGAAGGTCGTGAATGCTTACTTCCCGCACCGTTTCCTCTTTCCCATTCAGTTCATTGAGAGAAAGGTTGTCAAACAGCGCACTGATGCCTTTGCCGAGACCTTTAGCCACGTTCAAGCACCTCCTTCGCCAGTTCCAAATACACTTCCGCCCCCCGCGATTTCACATCGTACAAAATGATCGGCTTGCCATGGCTTGGCGCCTCGCTCAGCCGCACGTTTCGCGGGATGATCGTCTGGTACACCTTTTCACGGAAATACTTTTTGACTTCTTGAATGACCTGCAAGCCTAAATTCGTCCTTGCATCAAGCATCGTCAACAGAACGCCTTCGAGGCGCAAATCATAGTTTAAGTGCCGCTGCACAAGCCGGATCGTGTTCAGCAGCTGGCTGAGCCCTTCTAACGCATAATATTCGCATTGGACAGGGATGAGCACAGAATTGGCCGCTGTCAGCGCGTTGAGCGTCAGCAAGCCGAGCGAAGGAGGACAGTCGATAATAATGAAGTCGTATTTGTCTTTCAGCGGCTCGATCGCGTTTCTCAGCCGGATTTCGCGGGAAATGACCGAGACGAGCTCAATTTCTGCGCCGGCGAGCTGGATCGTCGCTGGAATGACGTATAAATTTTCGATGTCCGTCGGTCGAATGACATCTTTTGCTTTCATGTCGCCAATGATGACATTGTAAATACATTCGTCGACATCGCCTCGCTCAATGCCGATGCCGCTCGTCGCATTGCCTTGCGGATCGGCGTCAACAAGCAACACTTTTTTTCCAAGATGCGCCAAGCAGGCCGATAAATTGACCGCCGTCGTCGTTTTTCCAACTCCGCCTTTTTGGTTTGCAATAGCAATGACTTTTCCCACGATGCCACCTACCTCTATCTCTTCCTCAATCCATTTTATTTTAGCACGAAAACAGGAAAATGACTTTGTTTTCTGAAAGAAAAAACCCCATCAGCTGTGCTTGATGAGGCAAAAGGTGACTTTTTCACTGTAGATGAGCATTTTTAATTACAATAATTTCCATGTTCTAAGAGACAAACAGGATACCCCTTAGGCCACATGGAGCTGTTTTTTGATCACATCAATGGGAATATCTTGCTTCGCGGCGTCATAACAGTGATGGACATCGGTCAACGTTCCCGAAAATCCCTTGGTGGTCAAGGCATCGACAATGTGAACGAGATGCTTCAAGACCGGTTTGGAAAGTTGCAGCGTCAACCCCAAAGTGAAGAAAAACTTGTAGATTCCTTGGTGATGTGCTAATCTATTCATGGGACATGAACCTCCTTGTGGGTAGTTGGTAGCACATCTATTCTAACCAAGGAGTCCGGTTCATGTCTCCTTTTTTGTTTGATTGTCAATTTATGTTAGCGAATTTGCTCATCTACAGTTTTTCATTATTTTTTCGCGATTCGAATCGTAATTTGATAGTAGTCATCAAATTCTTCTTCTTCAGATTGGACGGACACCCCGCTATTTTCGACCATGGAAAGCGACTGGCGGATCGTGTTGACAGCGATGCGCATATCGCGGCTGAACGCCTTTCGCTTCGGTTTTGGCTTCCGTTCCCCCGCCTCGAGCAGCTTTAACACCCGATCTTCCGTCTGCTTGACATTCAACTGTTTGTCGATGATTTCTTGCAGCAGTTTCAGCTGTTTTTCTTTATCTTTCAAGGCAATCAACGCGCGCGCATGACGTTCCGTAATCGCCCGTTGCAAGAGCGCTTCTTGCACCTCTTGCGGGAGTTTCAGCAGACGCAGCTTATTGGCGATCGTCGACTGTCCTTTGCCGAGCCGCTGAGCGAGCGCTTCTTGCGTCAAATCATGGAGCTCGATCAATTTGGCGTACGCCATCGCCTCTTCAATCGGCGTCAACTCTTCGCGCTGTAAGTTTTCAATGAGGGCGACGGAGGCGGTTTCTTTGTCATTTAAGTTTTTGATGATCGCGGGGATTTCCGTCCAGCCAAGCTTTTGCACCGCTCTCCATCTCCGCTCGCCGGCGATGATTTCAAACCGTCCGTTCTCGCATTCGCGGACGACGATCGGCTGGATGATGCCGTGCGTGCGGATCGTCAGCGCCAACTCGTCGATCTTCTCTTCATCAAACATCGTGCGCGGCTGAAAGCGGTTCGGAATAATGCTTTTGACCGGAATGTGGCGAACTTCCTCCCGCTCTTGCTTTTCCTCCATTTCTTCCTGTTCTTTTTCTCCAAAGCTGAACAAGCGCGAAAATGGATGCTTCATCCCCCTACACCACCTTTGGACATACTTGGCCAAAATGTCTCTGTCTCGCCCGGCATACGCCGCCTTACGGTCGGTTTTTTGGCGCGGGACGAAGGCAGGGAGCAAAACAGCTATATAGATGCAATTTGAAGCTTTAACTGTAGCGTTTACCGAGCATTGGCATTTGATTGACTGTCGGGCGACCGAACAACATCGCTTTCAGACCCATGTATGGGTCTGTGAAGCGATGTTGTTCGGTCTTCCGTCACGCCAAGGCGTGACGGAGGCAAGCCTGTGGCTTGCCTTCGACAGTCGAAAAATGAACAAGCGACTTTTCCATCAAAGGATATGGTAAACTTTTTCGTTGCATCTATATAGTTTCTCTCTTTCAGCCGGCAAAGCCCTCCCCCGCCCGCAAAGACGCTACTGAATCGGTTGTTTGTTCGGCATTCCCGGTTTGCGCGGGTATTGGTTCGGCGTTTTTCTCATTTTTTGAATGAAAATGATCGTTCGTTCGCCTTCGTCAAACGGCAACGTGAACGTTTCCGTCGCCGTCACTTCTCCACCAAGCACAGAAATCGCCTTGTTTCCCTCTTTCAGCTCCTCGGGCGCCGAAGCAGCTTTCATCGCAATGAATGTCCCGCCCATTTTCACGAGCGGAAGGCAAAGTTCGACAAGCACTGGCATGCGCGCCACCGCTCTGGCCGTGACGACGTCAAATGATTCGCGCATCCCTTTTTGACGGGCGAACGTCTCAGCGCGTTCGTGATAAAGCGCCACGTCCGCAAGCCCGAGCTCGGTGATCAGATGCTCTAAAAAACGGATGCGTTTTTGCAGCGAATCAACGATGGAAACGCGCAAATGCGGAAAACAAATTTTGAGCGGAAGGCTCGGAAATCCCGCCCCGGATCCGACGTCGCAAAGCGCAAGCGGCGCTGAAAAGTCGTAGTAAAAAGCCGGGGATACCGAGTCAAAAAAGTGCTTCACATAGACGCCGGGCTTGTCCGTAATAGCGGTCAAATTCATTTTCTCGTTCCACTCAACGAGCAGTTCGTAATAGCGCTCAAACTGCCCAAGCGCCCGGGAAGAGAGGAGAATTCCCCTCTCTTCGAGCATGGTTTGAAATTGTGTCGCCTCCATAAGCCAATCCTTTCCCTCATTGTTTATTCATTCGACACGCGCGCGATTCTTCCTTGTTCCAAATACACTAATAATATCGAAATATCGGCCGGATTGACGCCGGAAATGCGCGACGCCTGGGCGATCGAAAGCGGGCGCACTTGTTTGAGCTTTTGCCGCGCCTCGGTTGCCAGCCCTTGGATGGCGTCGTAATCGATATCTTCCGGGATTTTTTTGTTTTCCATTTTTTTGAGCCGTTCGACTTCCTGCAGCGATTTTTGGATGTAGCCCTCGTACTTGATTTGAATTTCGACTTGCTCAGCCACTTCCGGAGCGATCTCCTCGTCAGCCGGCGCCAGTTTTCGGATGTGCTCGTACGTCATCTCCGGGCGTCGGAGCAAATCGGCGGCGCGAATGCCGTCTTTCAGCTCGCTTCCACCCGCTTCACGGATGACTTCCTGCACGTTTGGCGTCGGTTTGATGATCACCGTTTGCAACCGCTTTTTCTCCCGTTCGATCGCCTCTTTTTTCGCCAAAAATTTTTGATACCGCTCTTCGGAAATGAGACCGATCCGATAGCCGAGCTCGGTCAGGCGCAAATCGGCGTTGTCATGGCGAAGCAAAAGCCGGTACTCGGCACGCGACGTCAGCAGGCGGTACGGCTCATTCGTCCCTTTCGTCACCAAGTCGTCGATTAAAACGCCGATATAGGCATCCGAACGGCTTAAAATGATTTCTTCGCGGCCGAGCGCCCGGTGGGCGGCGTTAATGCCGGCCATAATGCCTTGGCCTGCCGCTTCTTCATAGCCGGACGTGCCGTTGATTTGTCCTGCGGTATACAAGTTTTTCACAAGCTTCGTCTCGAGGGTCGGCCATAGCTGCGTCGGCACGATGGCATCATACTCGATCGCATAGCCAGCCCGCATGAGCTGCGCCTTCTCAAGTCCCGGGATCGTCTCGAGCAGCTTGCGCTGGATATGTTCCGGCAAACTTGTTGACAACCCTTGCACGTACACTTCTTCCGTTTCCCGCCCTTCCGGCTCGAGGAAAATTTGATGGCGCGGCTTATCGTGAAACCGGACGACTTTATCCTCGATCGATGGGCAATAGCGCGGCCCGGTTCCTTTGATCATGCCTGAGTACATCGGCGACAAGTGCAAGTTTTCATCGATGATGCGGTGTGTTTCCTCCGTCGTGTACGTCAGCCAGCACGGCAGCTGATCCGTGATGTATTTTGTCGTCTCGTACGAAAACGCCCGCGGCTCCTCGTCGCCCGGCTGGATTTCCGTTTTGCTGTAATCGATCGTCCGGCTGTTGACGCGCGGCGGTGTGCCCGTTTTGAAGCGAACAAGCTTAAACCCAAGCTCTTCTAAATGCTCGGACAGCTTAATCGACGGTTGCTGGTTGTTCGGGCCGCTCGAATATTTAATGTCTCCGATGATGATTTCCCCGCGCAAAAACGTCCCGGTCGTAATGACGACCGCCTTGGCGTAATAATGCGCGCCCGTGTGAGTGATGACACCTTTGCAAACGCCGTCTTCGACGATCAGCCGCTCGACTTTTCCTTGCAGAAGCGTCAAATTTTCTTGATTTTCGAGTGTTTTTTTCATTTCCCGCTGGTACAGCACTTTATCGGCTTGCGCCCGCAGCGCGCGGACGGCTGGCCCTTTGCCGGTGTTTAGCATCCTCATTTGAATGTATGTTTTGTCAATGTTTTTTGCCATTTCCCCGCCGAGAGCGTCGATTTCGCGCACGACGATTCCTTTCGCCGGGCCGCCGATCGACGGGTTGCACGGCATGAACGCGATCATATCCAGGTTAAGCGTAATAACAAGCGTCTTCGCTCCGATGCGCGCCGAAGCTAATGCCGCTTCGCAGCCAGCATGGCCGGCGCCAACGACAATGACGTCATACGTTCCTCCATGGTAATCCATATGGCATTTCCTCCTCGCTTATTTTCCTAAACAAAACTGAGCAAACAGCTGATCAATCAAGCTTTCATGGACCGTATCACCAATGATTTCGCCAAGCAACTCCCATGCCCGGCGCAAATCAATTTGGACGAGATCAACCGGCATGCCGGCGTCAATGCCGGAAAGCGCTTCTTCAATCGCTGTTTTCGCCTGCTCGAGCAAGGCGATATGGCGAGAGTTGGAAACGTACGTCAAATCGCCGGCCTCCAGCTCACCTCCAAAAAACAGGTCAGCAATCGCTTTTTCCAGTTCATCAATTCCTTGTTCATGCAACAGAGATGTCGCCACGACCGGCCGGCCGGCCGCCAGTTCCTTAACCCGCTCCATATCGATCCGCCGGGGCAAATCGGTTTTATTCACAATGACGATGGCGTCCATTCCCTCGATCATGGCAAACAGCCGCTCGTCCTCTTCCGTCAGCGGTTCATGATAATTCAAAACGAGCAAAATTAAGTCGGCCCGCTTCAACATTTGCTGCGAGCGCTCGACGCCGATCCGTTCGACGACATCTTCGGTTTCGCGGATGCCAGCCGTATCGATCAAACGAAGCGGTACACCACGGACGTTGACATATTCCTCGATGACGTCGCGCGTCGTCCCCGGAATATCGGTGACGATCGCCCGATTTTCATGGGCGAGCGCATTCAAAAGCGACGATTTGCCGACGTTCGGCCGCCCGATGATGACCGTTGCCAGCCCTTCGCGCAATATTTTTCCTTGCGCGGCGGTCGACAGCAGCTTTTCAATTTGCCCGCGCACATATTCCGCCTTTTCCCGCAAAAGGCGCGGCGTCATTTCTTCGACATCATCGTATTCCGGATAGTCAATATTGACTTCAACATGTGCCAGCGTCTCCAAAATCGTCTGCCGCAACTCGCGAATCAATTTTGACAGGCGCCCTTCCATTTGCTGCAGGGCGACGTTCATCGCTCGGTCGGTTTTGGCGCGGATTAGGTCGATGACTGCCTCAGCTTGAGATAAATCGATGCGCCCATTTAAAAACGCCCGCTTCGTAAACTCCCCCGGCTCGGCGAGCCGCGCCCCGTTTGCCAGCACGAGCTGCAGCACCCGATTGACGGAAACAAACCCGCCATGGCAGTTGATCTCGACCACGTCCTCGCGCGTAAACGTCTTCGGTGCGCGCATAACTGATACCATTACTTCTTCAACGACCCGTCCGCTTTTCGGATCGATGATATGCCCGTAGTGGATCGTGTGTGATGGAACGTCTTCGAGCCGCTTTCCGCTCGGGCTCCGAAAAAGCCGGTCCGCAATCTCAACCGCTTGATCTCCGCTCAACCGAACGATGGCAATCGCCCCTTCGCCCATTGGCGTCGAAATGGCGGCGATCGTATCAAATTCCGTCAAAGCTGTTCACCTCTCTTTGCTCCGCTTTCTCTATATCCACAGCCCGTTTTGGCCGCTTTTTTCCTTGTGCATATTCACTTAGTTCAATTTTAACTTATCCACATGTGAATAACAATACGGCGCGCTCAACGCTGTTGTTGAAAAATAGGAGCGGCGGCCGTCAAAAAAAGTTAGTGGATTGCTTCACAATCATCTGGACGGATAGGCAAAAAAGACTGTTTCTTCCCTGTTTTCCCATTTGAAGAAGCTCTTGCTGGAGCGTTTCCCCCATTTCCATCGCCAATACTATAAAAAAAGAGGCTGCCTCTCTACCGTTTAGCGAGGCGCCTCTTTTTTCGGCGACATTTTGCCTGTTTTCGGAGCGACGACAATCGAACGGTGCGGATCAACGCCAACGGAATAGGTCAAGACGTGCTTGTTGTCAGCCAGCGCTGCATGGATGATCTTCCGTTCATGCGCCGGCAACGGCTCCAACCTTACTTCTTCTCCTGTCTTCACCGCCCGGGCGGCCAGCTTGTGCGCCAGTTCGATCAGCGCCTTTTCCCTTCGTTCGCGGTAATTTTCGACATCGACGGCAATCGACACGTATTCATCAGCATGGCGGTTGGCGACGAGCTGCGCCAAAAACTGAAGAGCGTTTAACGTTTGCCCGTGCTTGCCGATCAATAGACCGACCGGCCCCCCGCGCACATGAAGCGTCACCCGCTTGCCGCGGCGGACGGCTTCGATGCTTGCCCCTTCCGCCCCCATTTGCGCGATGACTTGCTGCAAAAAGCGAACCGTCTCCTCAACCGGGTCGATTTTCAGCACGGCTTTCACAACCGCCGGGCGGCCGCCAAACAAGCCAAACCAACCTCTTTTCCCTTCATCGAGCACAACAATAACCACACGCTCTTGCGGCACGCCAAGCTGCGCGAGCGCCAACTGCACCGCCTCTTCAACTGTCCGGGCAGTCGCGGTCACTTCTTTCACTTTTTCGCTCCTCCTGAATGGGCGGCAATCTCCGGCCCTTTAATGAGATACGTTTGCACAATGGAGAAAATATTTCCGACGACCCAGTAAAGTGACAAAGCAGCTGGGAAGTTGATCGCGAAAATGACGATCATAATCGGCATCATCCAAAGCATCATTGCCATTTGCGGGTTTTGCTGAGCGGAGCCGGCCATCATGATTTTCTGCTGAATGAACGTCGTCACGCCGGCAATGACCGGCAAAATGTAGTATGGGTCTTTTTCGCCAAGGTCAAACCATAAAAAATTATGTTGGGCAATTTCTCTCGTCCGCATGATGGCATGGTAAAATCCAATTAAAATCGGCATCTGAATCAAAATCGGGAAGCAGCCGGCCATTGGGTTGACGCCGTGCTTTTGGAATAAGAGCATCATCTCTTGCTGGAGCTTTTGTTGAGTTTGCGCGTCTTTTGAGCTGTATTTTTTGCGGAGCGCTTCCATTTCCGGCTGAAGCGCTTGCATCGCCTTCGCGTTGCGCGTCTGTTGGATCATCAGCGGCAAAATCAATAAGCGGATCAAAATGGTGACGACAATGATCGACAATCCAAAGCTTCCGCCGAGCAGCCCGGCGACATATTTGATCAGCCAAGAAAGCGGATAAACGATATACTCGTTCCAAAACCCCTTGCTTTCCGGGGTAATCGGTTTGTGAATTTCCGTGCATCCGGCCAGCACAGCCGCTAACGCACCGAACAAAATAATGAATCCGATTCGCCTTTTCACCTTCTTTTTCCTCCCACATATACAAGTTCACGTATGTATTTTACCATCTTTTTTTGCCGCGTGGAGCATTTTTTCAAGCCGAATGCGGCGGTTGGCCTCCTTTTTTCAGCCCTCCGGATTTCCGGAGCACATGGATTAAACTTTTTTTTACTTCCGCATAATTCATCTCCGCCACCGGCTGTCTAGCAATCACGACATAGTCTTTGCCAGGGGCAATCTCCTCCTTCAATTCGAGGAAGCATTGGCGGATGTAGCGCTTGATTCGATTTCGGACGACAGCCTTGCCGAGTTTTTTGCTGACAGACAGCCCGATGCGAAAATAAGGCTGCTCCGGGCGGTCAAGCGTGTAGATGACAAACTGGCGGTTGGCCGTCGAAGCGCCCCTCTGAAACACTTCCTGGAACTCTTCGCTTTTCTTGATCCGATACTTTTTTTTCATTCTCCCCAAACACTCCATTTGCGCCTAATTTCCCGGCGGCAAAATATTGAGAAAAAAGACCACTGAAACTTCAGTGGCCTATTATGCAGACAAAACTTTTCTTCCTTTGCGGCGGCGGCGCGCCAACACTTTTCTGCCGTTTCTCGTGCTCATGCGCGCGCGGAATCCATGCACTTTGCTTCGCTTCCGTCTATTCGGTTGATACGTCCGTTTCATCTATGACACCTCCCTAGGGAATAACAGTTACGGGCAGTCTTTCTCATTATATTGAACAATCTTAGCAAATGTCAACCGCCTCTTCGTTTTTCCAACTTTGATCAGCGTTGTGGATCATTTTTTTCTCCCTATCAACAATCCACAACATTTATCGACATTTTTTTCACATATTCAATGGTGTGGATAATGATTTTTTCACACCCCGCCTATTTTGTGGATAATCAAAAAATCTCGTTGCAACAAGCCGCTTTATTTGCTATTATTATTGTGTTTTCACTATGGATAATCATGTGGATAAGATGAATCTATCCACATTTTGTGGATAGATTGTGGATAGTTTTTTCACAACGCGTTAATCATGTTACCCACAGATGGTGGATTTTGTCGAAAAGCTTCTTTATTTCATTAATATGCTTTTTCCACAAACTTATTTTTTTAAACAAACGATCATCCTCTGACTTAAGGGAGGGGCAACGGGTGGAAAATATCCATGACTTATGGGATCGTGTGCTCGCGGAAATTGAACAAAAAATCAGCAAGCCGAGCTTTGAAACTTGGCTCAAGTCAACCAAAGCCCACTCTTTACGAGGTGACACGCTCGTCATCGTAGCCCCGAACGAGTTTGCTAGAGATTGGCTTGATTCTCGCTACTCTCATTTGATTGCAGAAACGATCTACACCATCACGGGTGAAGAATTGGCTGTCAAGTTTATCATTCCGCCAAATCAGGATGATGAAGAACTAGAGTTCCAGTCATCGAAGAAAAAGCAACAGAAGCCGTATGAAGAGACAAACGATTTCCCACAAAGCATGTTAAATCCGAAATACACGTTCGATACGTTTGTCATCGGCTCTGGCAACCGTTTCGCCCATGCCGCTTCATTGGCGGTCGCTGAGGCTCCAGCCAAAGCATACAACCCCTTGTTTATCTATGGCGGCGTTGGACTTGGGAAAACACACTTAATGCACGCGATCGGCCATTACGTGATTGAACATAACCCATCAGCGAAAGTGGTCTATTTATCTTCAGAGAAGTTTACGAATGAGTTTATTAACGCCATCCGAGACAACCGCCCTGACGACTTTCGCAACAAGTACCGGAACGTTGACGTCCTACTGATCGATGATATTCAGTTTTTGGCCGGGAAAGAACAAACGCAAGAAGAATTTTTCCATACGTTTAATACGCTGCACGAGGAGAGCAAGCAAATCGTCATCTCAAGCGATCGACCGCCGAAAGAAATCCCAACGCTTGAAGACCGCTTGCGTTCGCGCTTTGAGTGGGGGCTCATCACTGACATTACGCCGCCTGATCTAGAGACACGGATCGCTATCCTCCGCAAAAAGGCGAAGGCGGAGGGGTTTGACATTCCAAACGAGGTAATGCTTTATATTGCCAATCAAATTGACTCGAACATCCGCGAGCTTGAGGGGGCGCTCATTCGCGTCGTTGCTTATTCGTCGCTCATCAACAAAGAGATCACCGCTGACTTGGCAGCAGAGGCATTGAAAGACATCATCCCAAGCGCAAAGCCGAAGGTAATCACGATTCAAGACATTCAACGCGTTGTTGGACAGCATTTCAACATCAAGATGGAAGATTTTAAAGCGAAAAAGCGAACAAAATCGGTTGCGTTTCCTCGGCAAATTGCCATGTATCTCTCCCGCGAACTGACCGACTGTTCGTTGCCGAAAATCGGCGACGAATTTGGGGGACGCGATCATACAACCGTCATCCACGCCCATGAAAAAATATCAAAACTTTTGCAAACTGACACGCAGCTGCAAAGGCATATACAAGAGATTCAAGAAAAGCTGAAACAACTGTGAACAACTGTAGCGGTTTCATGCACAGCTTATCCACATGTGGACAGGCTGTGCTTGCTTCGCTTTTTTTATTTATCCACATACTAACAAGCCATACGACTAGTACTACGGCTTTTATTTTTATATTTTTATAATTTATTTCCGACGATCTAAAGAAATGAGGAGGAACAGCAACGTGAACATTTCCATTGACCGCGAAGCATTAGCCAAGAGCGTCCAAGATGTGATGAAAGCCGTATCGACAAGAACGACGATCCCGATTTTGACCGGAATCAAACTAACAGCAACTGCCTCGGGAGTCACACTGACCGGAAGCGATTCCGACATTTCAATTGAATCGTTTATTCCGCTTGAAAAAGAAGGCAAGTTGCTCGTTGATGTGAAAAGACCGGGGAGCATCGTACTGCAGGCGCGCTTTTTCTCTGAAATCGTGAAAAAACTGCCGCAACAAACGGTGGAAATCGAAACGGAAGACAACTTTTTGACGATCATCCGCTCGGGGCACTCAGAATTCCGCCTCAATGGGCTAAACGCCGACGAATATCCGCGCCTGCCGCAAATTGAAGAAGAAAACGTGTTTCAAATCCCGGCTGATTTATTGAAAACCGTGATTCGGCAAACGGTGTTCGCCGTTTCTACATCGGAAACGCGCCCAATCTTGACAGGTGTCAACTGGAAAGTTGAACATGGCGAGCTTGTCTGCACAGCGACCGACAGTCATCGCTTAGCCATGCGCAAAGTGAAAATTGAGTCGGAGAATGAAGTATCATACAACGTCGTCATCCCTGGAAAAAGTCTTCATGAGCTCAGCAAAATTTTGGATGACGGCAACCACCCGGTGGACATCGTCATGACAACCAATCAAGTGCTATTTAAGGCCGAGCACCTTCTCTTCTTTTCCCGGCTGCTTGACGGCAACTATCCGGAGACGGCCCGTTTGATTCCAACAGAAAGCAAAACGACCATGATCGTCAATGCAAAAGAGTTTTTGCAGGCAATCGACCGAGCGTCCTTGCTTGCTCGAGAAGGAAGGAACAACGTTGTGAAACTGACGACGCTTCCTGGAGGAATGCTCGAAATTTCTTCGATTTCTCCGGAGATCGGGAAAGTGACGGAGCAGCTGCAAACGGAGTCTCTTGAAGGGGAAGAGTTGAACATTTCGTTCAGCGCGAAATATATGATGGACGCGTTGCGGGCGCTTGATGGAACAGACATTCAAATCAGCTTCACTGGGGCCATGCGGCCGTTCCTGTTGCGTCCGCTTCACACCGACTCGATGCTTCAGCTCATTTTGCCGGTGAGAACATATTGATCCAGCGCCCTCCTATTGGCGAAAACGATTCAGCTTCAAGGGCAAAAGCCGCCCGACAACGCTGCTTTTTCTCAAGTCCGATGAGAAGGCGGGCAACATCTATGCCTATCCTTCCCATCGGTGTGAGTAAAATATTTGTGGGTGACATTCCGAAATGATCCCCGACGAGGGTTGCGAACTTTTGTTCGCGACACTCGTCGGGGCCACCAAGCGAAGCGCGGTAGAAAAAAGCAAATGTCATGCAAAACTCAAGATGAGGGATGAGAGTCCGAAAGCGCTTACGATATCAATTCCTGAAAATGGTTCGCTAACTAGTGATTGACAACACCCGTAGTGAACCGAAAAAATGTTCTCCACAAAGTCTTGACTGACTCTTCCCATCGGCTTTCTTTGCGAATGGGCGGATTTTCCGGTAAAATAAAAGAATAGGCAGTTTGAAGGAAAGCGAGCGATGACACAGATGGAACAACGGGTGACGATTACAACGGAAACGATTACGCTGGGACAGCTTTTAAAACTTGTGCGATTGATTGATACGGGCGGTGCGGCCAAATGGTTTTTGCAGGAACATCACGTGCTTGTCAATGGAGAACGGGAAAACCGGCGCGGGCGAAAGCTGAGAGACGGCGACCGGATCGACATTGAACCGTTTGGCACGTTCGTCGTCGTGAAAGTGGAGTAGGTGAAGGTTCGGTGTTTTTGACCAACTTAACGTTGACGAATTACCGGAATTACGATTATGAAACGTTGAATTTCGGCGAGGGCGTGAATGTCATCTTAGGAGAAAATGCCCAAGGAAAGACGAACATGATGGAGGCCATTTATGTTTTGGCTATGGCGAAGTCGCACCGCACGTCCAACGATAAAGACCTTATCCGTTGGAATGAAGAGTATGCTAAAATAGAGGGAAGAGCGGAAAAACGAAGCGGGTCGTTAACGCTTGAGTTACTTATCTCCAAAAAAGGAAAAAGAGCAAGATGTAACCATATTGAACAGCAGCGGCTCAGCCAATATGTCGGCCATTTGAATGTCGTCATGTTTGCTCCCGAAGATTTGAATCTAGTCAAGGGAAGTCCACAAGTACGGCGCCGATTTGTCGATATGGAAATTGGGCAAGTGTCGCCTGTGTATATACATGATTTGAGCCAATACCAAAAGCTGCTGCAGCAGCGCAATCATTACTTAAAAATGATGCAGGCGCACAAGCAAAGCGATGAGGCGGTTCTTGATGTGTTAACTGAGCAGCTTGTATTGTTGGCGGCCAAAATTACGTTGCGGCGCCGCCAGTTTTTGTCGCTGCTTGAGCAATGGGCGATGCCAATCCACTATGAAATCAGCCGCGGCGCCGAACGCCTTTGCATCCGATACGAACCGTCAGTCGACGTATCAGAAAAGGCGGAATTGTCGAGAATAGTAGAAGCATACAGTGAAACGTTCGCCGCCATGAGGGAACGGGAAGTTCAGCGGGGAACAACGTTGGTCGGCCCGCATCGCGATGACATCGCGTTTTTCGTGAATGGAAAAAACGTGCAAACTTTCGGTTCCCAGGGGCAACAACGTACAACCGCGCTAGCGGTCAAGCTGGCAGAACTTGAGCTCATCTTTTCCGAGTTAGGCGATTACCCCATTTTATTGCTGGATGATGTGTTGTCAGAACTTGATGACTTTCGGCAAACCCACCTCCTTGATGCCATCCGGAAAAAAGTGCAAACTTTCGTCACAACAACAAGCATTGACGGCATTAAACACGATATCATTCAAGAAGCGGCCATTTATCGAGTCCATTCTGGTTCGATAACCGCTCCTTCTTAACCGCGAGACCGTTGAACGTTTGCAAAGAAAGCGTAGGTGATCAGGCATGACAATGGAACAACGGGTTGAGCAGACGTACGATGCAAGCAAAATCCAAGTGCTTGAAGGCCTTGAAGCGGTTCGCAAGCGCCCGGGGATGTACATCGGCTCCACAGGGTCGAAAGGACTGCACCATCTCGTTTGGGAAATCGTCGACAACAGCATCGACGAGGCGTTGGCGGGCTATTGCACAAACATCGATGTGACGATCGGCAAAGACAACAGCATCACCGTCGCCGACAACGGACGTGGCATTCCGGTTGACATTCACGAGGCGACCGGACGTCCCGCCGTCGAAGTCATTATGACCGTCCTTCATGCCGGCGGGAAATTTGGCGGAGGGGGCTATAAAGTGTCCGGCGGCTTGCACGGCGTTGGCGCTTCGGTCGTCAACGCCTTATCGGAATGGCTCGAAGTGTACGTCTATCGGGATGGAAAAATCCATTACCAGCGGTACGAGCGCGGAGAACCGTCCACCGACTTGCAAGTCATCGGCGAGACAGACCGGACCGGAACAACGACCCGTTTTAAGCCGGACCCGGAAATTTTCACTGAGACGACCGAATTTGACTATGAAACGTTGGCCACTCGGTTGCGTGAGCTCGCTTTTCTAAATCGCGGCTTAAAAATTACGCTGACGGACGAACGAGTTGACAGCCGAAAAAACGAATATATTTACGAAGGCGGCATTCGTTCATACGTCCGTCATTTGAACCGAACACGGGAAGTGCTGCACGAAGAGCCAATTTATATCGCTGGCGAGCGTGACGGCATTGCCGTAGAAATCGCTTTGCAGTACAACGACGGCTATACGAGCAATATTTATTCGTTTGTCAACAACATTCATACGCATGAAGGCGGCACACATGAATCTGGCTTTAAAATGGCGCTGACGCGCATTATCAATGATTACGCTCGCAAGCAGCAAATTTTTAAAGAAAACGACGCGAATTTGACTGGCGAAGATGTGCGCGAAGGGCTGACGGCCATCGTGTCGATCAAGCATCCATCGCCGCAGTTTGAAGGGCAGACCAAAACAAAGCTCGGCAACAGCGATGCGCGCACGGTGACCGACGCTGTCTTTTCCGAACAATTTGAAATGTTTTTGCTTGAAAATCCGACGATTGCCCGAAAAATCGTCGAAAAAGGCATGATGGCGGCGCGGGCGCGGCTGGCAGCGAAAAAAGCGCGCGAACTGACGCGGCGCAAAAGTGCGCTTGACATTTCCAATTTGCCGGGCAAACTGGCTGATTGTTCGTCAAGAGACCCGTCGATCAGCGAGCTGTACGTCGTTGAGGGGGATTCGGCCGGCGGCTCCGCGAAACAAGGGCGCGACCGCCATTTCCAAGCGATTTTGCCGCTGCGCGGGAAAATCCTTAACGTGGAAAAAGCGCGCTTGGACAAAATTTTGTCGAACAATGAGGTGCGGGCGATTATTACTGCCCTTGGCACGGGCATTGGCGAAGAGTTTGACATCTCAAAGGCGCGTTACCATAAGGTCATCATCATGACCGACGCCGATGTTGACGGGGCCCATATTCGTACGCTTCTTTTAACATTTTTTTACCGTTATATGCGGGAATTGATTGAACACGGCTACATTTATATCGCTCAGCCGCCCCTGTATAAAATCGAGCAGGGAAAACAGGTGCGTTACGCTTACAACGACCGCCAGCTTGAGAAAATCCTTGCCGAGCTGCCGGATCAGCCAAAACCGACGATTCAACGCTATAAAGGATTGGGCGAAATGAATCCGGAGCAGCTTTGGGAAACGACGATGAATCCGGAAACGAGAACGTTGCTGCAAGTGAGCTTGCAAGACGCCATTGACGCAGATGAAACGTTTGAAATTTTAATGGGCGATAAAGTTGAGCCGCGCCGCCAGTTCATCGAAGAAAATGCCCGTTATGTGAAAAACTTGGACATTTAGGCTAAAAAAAGAGGGAATCAGTCGCCCTCCTCGCTTCGCCTTGCCGACGGGGACACCCGGCGCGCGAGCGAAGCGGCGCCCGCCGTCCGTCCGCGTCCGCCTGGCCGGGCGGTCCGGACTGGAGGAGGTTTCAAAGGGAGGTTTGAACGAATGGCAGAACACGAACAACCGCGCATCCGCGAAGTGAACATCAGCCAGGAAATGCGTTCTTCGTTTCTTGACTATGCGATGAGCGTCATCGTTTCGCGCGCCCTGCCGGACGTGCGCGACGGGCTGAAGCCGGTGCATCGCCGCATTTTATATGCCATGCACGACCTCGGCATGACTGCCGATAAACCGTATAAAAAGTCGGCTCGCATCGTCGGCGAAGTGATCGGGAAATATCATCCGCATGGCGATGCCGCCGTGTATGACACGATGGTGCGCATGGCGCAAGATTTCAACTACCGCTACATGCTTGTCGACGGACATGGCAACTTCGGATCGATTGATGGCGACGCGGCAGCAGCGATGCGCTACACGGAAGCGCGCATGTCGAAAATCGCCATGGAGCTTTTGCGCGATATCAACAAAGACACGATCGACTATCAAGACAACTATGACGGTTCGGAAAAAGAACCGGTCGTGCTGCCGTCCCGGTTTCCTAATTTGCTTGTCAACGGTTCATCCGGCATCGCTGTCGGAATGGCGACGAACATTCCGCCGCACCAGCTTGGCGAAGTGATTGATGCCTTGTTGGCATTAAGCCAAAATCCGGAGATGACGGTTGCCGATTTGATGGAATACATCCCAGGACCTGACTTTCCAACCGCTGGACAAATTATCGGCCGCAGCGGCATCCGCAAGGCGTACGAAACGGGTCGCGGCTCCATTACATTGCGCGCCAAGGCCGAAATCGAGCAGCAGCCAAACGGCAAGGAAACGATCATTGTGACTGAGCTCCCTTACCAAGTAAACAAGGCGAAACTGATCGAGCGGATCGCCGAACTTGTGCGCGACAAAAAAATTGACGGCATCACCGACTTGCGCGACGAGTCCGATCGGAGCGGCATGCGCATCGTGATCGAAGTGCGGCGCGATGCCAACGCGAAGGTTGTGTTGAACAATTTGTACAAACATACGGCATTGCAAACGAGTTTTGGCATCAACATGCTTGCTTTGGTAAACGGCGAGCCGAAAGTGCTGAACTTAAAAGAGTGTTTGGAGCATTATTTAAACCATCAAAAAACCGTCATCCGCCGGCGGACGGCGTTTGAGCTGAAAAAAGCCGAGGCGCGTGCTCACATTCTGGAAGGGTTGCGCATCGCCCTTGACCATTTGGATGAAGTGATCGACCTCATCCGCCGCTCACAGACAACGGAGGCGGCGCGCGAAGGGCTGATGGCGCGGTTCTCACTCAGTGAACGGCAAGCGCAGGCGATTTTGGATATGCGCCTGCAACGGTTAACCGGCCTTGAGCGGGAAAAAATCGAACAAGAATACCAAGACCTTGTCCGTCTGATCGCAGAACTGAGAGGCGTATTGGCCGACGAAGAGAAAGTATTGCAAATCATTCGCGATGAACTGAGCGAAATTAAGGAGCGGTTCAACGATGAGCGGCGCACGGAAATCGTTTCAGGAGCCGTTGAGCAGTTCGATGACGAGGATTTAATTCCACAAGAGCATGTCGTCATCACGCTTACTCATAAAGGCTACATCAAGCGCTTGCCTTTATCGACGTACCGGAGCCAAAAACGCGGCGGACGGGGCGTGCAAGGCATGCATACGGCGGAGGACGATTTTGTCGAACATTTGCTCATTACGTCGACTCATGACACCGTGCTGTTTTTCACGAATAAAGGGAAAGTGTATCAGGCAAAAGGCTACGAGATCCCGGAATTCGGCCGCACAGCCAAAGGGCTGCCGATCATCAACTTGCTTGAGCTCGATAAAGATGAGTGGATCAACGCCATGATTCCGATTGAAAGCGAGTTTAGCGATGAACGCTACCTCGTGTTTGCGACAAAGCAAGGAATTGCCAAACGTTCCCCGCTTTCAGCGTTCGCCCATATTCGCAACAACGGGCTTATTGCCATCCATTTGCGCGAAGGGGATGAACTGATTTCTGTCCGGCTGACGGATGGCAAAAAGCATTTGATCATCGGTACGAAAAACGGCATGCTCATCCGTTTTCCGGAAACCGACGTGCGGGCGATGGGCCGAAGCGCGACTGGAGTCAAAGCGATCACGCTTGATGACGGGGATGAAGTCGTTGGCATGGAAATTTTAGAAGACCATCATGATGTGCTTGTCGTCACGAAAAAAGGGTTCGGCAAGCGCACTCCGGCCTCGGAATACCGCGTGCAAAGCCGCGGGGGCAAAGGATTGAAAACGTGCAACGTCACGAATAAAAACGGTCCTGTCGTTGCGGTGACAACCGTCGTCGGCAATGAAGACATCATGGTGATCACGACCGGTGGCGTGCTCATTCGCATTGCCGTCAGCGATATTTCTCGGACGGGAAGAATCGCCCAAGGCGTTAAGCTCATTCGCCTCTCTGGCGAAGATGGGCATGAGTGCGTCGCTACGGTGGCGAAAGTGCCTGAGGAAGAAAGGGACGAGGAATAAAGAAGAAGATCATTCAGCCTAACGGAAACGGCGCTTCGCCTATAGGCGCGGGGCGTCGTTTTTCTGTTTCAAAAGCCTGCCATCACGGCCAAAATCATGTTACGATAGAAATACAGATGAAAAAAAGACAAAGGGGGCACGAATCGATGGTCCGTGTGAAACGCTCCCAGCTTCGCGAAGGATGCGTGCTCGCTGAAGATGTGCTCGGCAAGACGAAACGTCCAATTATACCGAAAAACACTGTGATCACGAAACCGTTGCTACTCGTACTTGAAAAATTCCTCGTTGAGGAAGTGGACGTTGAACCATTGCTTGCTAACGGTGAACCATTTCCCAACGTCGATTCCGCATCAACGGCGGCTGCCAAACAGCCGATGTCCTTCTACTTAGAGGCGGTCCAACGATACAAAACATGGTTTCAATCGTGGCAAGCCGGTTTGCCGGTTGATATCGGCGAAATCAGAGGGGTCATCATTTCGCTTTTTGAACGAATGGCGGGCCAAAAACGGGAGTTGCTTATGTTGCATCATTACGCAACAAAGGACGAATATTTGCACCATCATGCCGTCAGCGTCGGGCTGCTCGCGGGCTTTTTGGCCATGCAGCTTGGATACAGCGAAGGGGAATGCCACCAAATCGCCCTTGCCGGTGTGCTAGCAGACTGTGGCATGGCGAAAGTAAGTAGGAGAATTTTGACAAATCCGTCAGCGCTCACTGAAGCCGAGTTCAATGAAGTAAAGCAGCACCCTGTCTTCAGCTACCGCATGGTGCAAAAAATCCCTGCGCTAAACTATGGGGCAAAACTTGCCGTGTTGCAGCATCATGAACGAAATGACGGCAGCGGCTACCCGCTCGGAGTAAAAGCAGAAAGAATTCACCCTTACAGCCAGATCGTTGCCGTCGCTGATGTCTACCATGCCATGACTTCAGAACGGTTATACCGTCGCAAACAGTCGCCGTTTCGGGCCATTGAAACGATGCAAAGGGAGCAGTTCGGCAAACTGAGTACAGAAGCTGTCGCCGCGCTGGTGAACAATCTCATCGGCCTGCAAACAGGAG
>NZ_NEWK01000001.1:0-5000 GCF_002217655.1 Geobacillus thermocatenulatus | reverse complement strand
CAAGAGTCCACATCGACGGGGAGGTTTGGCACCTCGATGTCGGCTCATCGCATCCTGGGGCTGTAGTCGGTCCCAAGGGTTGGGCTGTTCGCCCATTAAAGCGGTACGCGAGCTGGGTTCAGAACGTCGTGAGACAGTTCGGTCCCTATCCGTCGCGGGCGGAGGAAATTTGAGAGGAGCTGTCCTTAGTACGAGAGGACCGGGATGGACGCACCGCTGGTGTACCAGTTGTCCCGCCAGGGGCACCGCTGGGTAGCTATGTGCGGACGGGATAAGCGCTGAAAGCATCTAAGCGTGAAGCCCCCCTCAAGATGAGATTTCCCACCGCGTTAGGCGGGTAAGATCCCTCGAAGATGACGAGGTCGATAGGTCCGAGGTGGAAGCGTGGCGACACGTGGAGCTGACGGATACTAATCGATCGAGGGCTTAACCTAGAAAAGCGCAGGCGAGCGGTTCGCCGCGACGGGCAAATGTTCTTCACCTCGAGGGGTGCTGGCACCCCGAGGGGGAAGGTTATTTGATCCCGAGCGGCGGCGAGCCGGAGCTGGACAGCAGAAAAGTGGAGGCCGCCCGCTGATCGGCGAAACGCGCTGGAGGGCCTGCGAGCGGGCTTAGCCCGCCGCAGCAGGACCGAAGCGTCGCGAGCCGATGGCGGCCGGAACTAGACAGCGAAAAGCGGAAGCGCCGCGGCTTCTTCCGACGGTTATCTAGTTTTGAAGGAATGAAAAACTCTTGACAGCTCAGCGCGAATCATTATAATAATAAATGTCTAAAGCGATGTCGTTTATCAGTAGCTCAGTAAAATGACTATTCTTGTGATTCCGCAGTAGCTCAGTGGTAGAGCAATCGGCTGTTAACCGATTGGTCGCAGGTTCGAATCCTGCCTGCGGAGCCATCGTGGAGAGCTGTCCGAGTGGTCGAAGGAGCACGATTGGAAATCGTGTAGGCGTGAATAGCGCCTCAAGGGTTCGAATCCCTTGCTCTCCGCCATGATTCATCAACATGGCCCGTTGGTCAAGTGGTTAAGACACCGCCCTTTCACGGCGGTAACACGGGTTCGAATCCCGTACGGGTCACTTCTTCGTGGAGGATTAGCTCAGCTGGGAGAGCACTTGCCTTACAAGCAAGGGGTCGGCGGTTCGATCCCGTCATCCTCCACCATCTTAATATAAAAGTTGACTTCCTTTCTCATCATCGCGGGGTGGAGCAACGAGCCTTCGCTTCATCGAAACCGCTTCGAGTTGCCCCGACGCATCTCGCTTCCTCGAATCAGTTAGTAGAGGAAGGGGCAACGAAAAATTTACTCAGAGTATGATCAAAACTGAATCATTTCTTATCGCCGCGGGGTGGAGCAGTCCGGTAGCTCGTCGGGCTCATAACCCGAAGGTCGCAGGTTCAAATCCTGCCCCCGCAACCAAAATTTGGTCCCGTAGTGTAGTGGTTAACATGCCTGCCTGTCACGCAGGAGATCGCGGGTTCGAGTCCCGTCGGGACCGCCATTGTTTAAAAATTAGGAAAATCATGATGTCTTGGCAGCCTAGTCGGTAGAGACGAGCATCCGCTTCATTGAATTCGTTTCGAGTTGCCTCGACGCATCTGGCTTCTTTGAAGAGGCTGGCAGAGGAAGAGGCACAAAGCGGTATCAATAGGCAGTGTGAAAAATATAATACGGCTCGGTAGCTCAGTCGGTAGAGCAAAGGACTGAAAATCCTTGTGTCGGCGGTTCGATTCCGTCCCGAGCCACCATTTGGGTTATAGTTCCCCAATTTTAACATCTTTCCGAAAGAAGTCTCCCACTTCTAAACGAAGTGAAAGTGGGAGATGAATGTCGGTTGGCGTTAGCCAACGAGTATGATAGAATATGGCTAGAACGGACACCTTCGGAACGAAGGGAAGCGTAAAGGGTTCTTGTGTGTGGCTTACCGTTCGGCGAACACACACAAGTCGCTTGAAGCCCCCACCTCTAAGCGAAGCGTAGGTGGTGGGTAGTTCACTATGCCGACTTAGCTCAAGTGGTAGAGACGAGCATACGCTTCATCGAATCGGCTGCGAGTTGTCCCGACGCATCTGGCTTCTTCGAATTGGCTGGTAGAGGAAGGGACACAACAAATGAACAATGAGCCACGATTTATATCATAATTATGCCGACTTAGCTCAATTGGTAGAGCAACTGAATCGTAATCAGTAGGTTGCGGGTTCAAGTCCTGCAGTCGGCACCATCTCTTGGAGGGGTAGCGAAGTGGCTAAACGCGGCGGACTGTAAATCCGCTCCCTTTGGGTTCGGCGGTTCGAATCCGTCCCCCTCCACCATTTTCGCAAAGGGGCATAGTTTAATGGTAGAACAGAGGTCTCCAAAACCTCCGGTGTGGGTTCGATTCCTACTGCCCCTGCCATTTTGTTCATTATGGCGACTATGGCGAAGTGGTTAACGCACCAGATTGTGGCTCTGGCATGCGTGGGTTCGATTCCCACTAGTCGCCCTTTCCTTTTCATCGTTGGGGTATAGCCAAGCGGTAAGGCAACGGACTTTGACTCCGTGATGCGTTGGTTCGAATCCAGCTACCCCAGCCAATGATGCGGAAGTAGTTCAGTGGTAGAACACCACCTTGCCAAGGTGGGGGTCGCGGGTTCGAGTCCCGTCTTCCGCTTTCGATCGAGGCGGCATAGCCAAGTGGTAAGGCAGAGGTCTGCAAAACCTTTACCCCCGGTTCGAATCCGGGTGCCGCCTCCATCTAACCAATAAAAAGTGTTGACATGTGTAAAAAGATTTGATAAAATATTGATTGTCGCGCCGATGTGGCGGAACTGGCAGACGCGCACGACTCAAAATCGTGTGGGGTAGCCCCCCGTGTGGGTTCGACTCCCACCATCGGCATTGAAAATAGGGAGAAGGCTTTAGGATCAAGGGTTCTCATGAATGTGGGAACCCTTTCTTTATTTTTACCGAATACGATTCGAGTAAGAAAAATCGTGTGCGACTAATCGTGTTCGGTGAGGTGAGTTGGAAGTGAGAAATGAGGGAACATTGCAGAGAAATAGCAAGAGAAGAAGGAGAGGTGAACTGAGTCGAGAGGAACTGTTGCTAATATCTGATGGCAACACAGAAATTGAATACACTTTTGATGAATTGCTAGAGATATTTATTGAGGATTGCGAATTGAGGAATTTAAGAGAACATACGATTAAATATTACCGCAGTGAGTTAAATGCATTTGTAAAACTTCTGAAAGAGCAAGAAATCGAATTACGTGTAAGTGAATGGACAGGAGAAACCATTAAGCGAAATGTCATTATGTATATGAAAGAGAAAGGGCTGAAGACGGTAAGCATTAACTCCCGTTTACGAGCCATGAGGGCATTTTTCAACTTTTTGGAAGATCGAAATCTCATAAAAAACAATCCAATGAAAGACATCAAATTGTTAAAGGAAAGAAAAAAGATTGTAGAAACGTTTGACAACCAGCAAATAAAGGCGTTATTTAAAGCGTGTGACCTTCGTACGTTTATAGGTTTAAGGGATTATACGATTATGATGTTGTTGTTGGAAACGGGAGTTCGAGTAAATGAACTGGTGGGTATAAAAACAACGGATATCATTTGGGAACAAAAGGTCATCCGTATTCGAAACACAAAAGGTGGCTTTGAGCGCTTTGTTCCTATTCAAGATAAAATGATTAATCAATTAAAAAAATATTTGGTTGTCAGAGGGAATGTCGATACAGATTACTTATTTATTACTCGGGACAACACTCCATTGAGTAAAAAGCAAGTACAGGATAGGATTAGAGAGTATGGAAAGAAAGCAGGGATAAAGAATGTTCGCTGTTCCCCACACACATTCCGTCATACATTCGCCAAATTATGTGTGTTAAATGGGGCAAATGCATTTCAATTGCAAGCAATACTAGGACATACGTCATTGGAAGTAACAAAAGTGTATGTCAACCTTTTCAGCAGCGAAGTGCAGCAAGGACATGCGAAATTCAGTCCAATAAATAACTTGTTTAAGTAATTTATCATATTGTTTCCCTTAAAAAACTTTGACGATACACAAAAAAGTCTGATGATTGTTGAGGAAAAGAGGGAAGAAGAGAATTCAAGGGAATCGGGGAAAGTGCCTTTAGTACATTTCTCGATTCCTTTTTATTTGGAGTGAGCAAAAAGAGGGGAAAGGGATAAGGAAATCCTTTTCTTTTTTTCGTCACCCTTTTTTGTTATTTCCCGAAGGAACTGCTTTCTTGTTCCTTCTCCCTATCTCCTTTCATTCTATCTTTTTCTCGTTAAACTTTTTGTATGGTATTTTGTAAATTATCATTTTATTTCAGCACAAAACGCCCATTTTTTTGCACATTCTTTCAGGAAGCCCTCTCCCCTTTTCTGAAGGAATGTGCTAATTTTTTTGTGAATTGTTTCGGACGAAGATTTCCATTCGTTTCAAGGAGAGGGGGAGGAAGTGTGATCCAGTTTCACGACTTTGGCATTGACATTCAAACGTATACGGATCGTGGGAAAGGGAACGATGATTTTCCCGACGTGAACCAATGCCCCCACTGTCCATCCCGCCGCCCCTTGCATCGTCACGGATACTACCAACGCTATGCGTTGACGGCAGAGGGGGAGTATCACCTTTGGATCGCACGATATCGCTGTCAAGAGTGCCGTAAAACCGTGAGTGTGCTGCCTTCTTTTCTCCTCCCGTATGTTCAATATACACGGCCGGTCATCTGGCAAGCGGTCAAAACGTGGCTCGAAACGCCAAGGCGAGGAGCGAAGACCAAACAGGTTGGTTTTCCCACCAAGGAGGTCATCTTGTTTTATGTCCGACGATTTTTACGGAATCTTTCCCGCTTGCATCACGCGGCGGCGAGAAGGTTGTCAAGGCCGATTATTTTTTCCCCAAAATCGCCGGTTTAAAATTCCCCAGAAGGACCTTTCACTGATCCTTCTGTTTTTCTTGTTGGAGCCTCTTTTCCCGTAATCGATAGCTTTCCCCCTTTAGG